>CP026600.1 GCA_003288255.1 Clostridiaceae bacterium 14S0207
ATGTCTTCTACATTAAATCCTAAATATACTTTTAACTCTTTTGTTATAGGAAATAGTAATAGATTTGCTCATGCAGCTTCATTAGCCGTAGCGGAGGCCCCTGCCAAAGCATACAATCCCCTATTTATATATGGAGGTGTAGGTCTTGGTAAAACTCACTTAATGCATGCTATAGGTCATTATATTCTTCAAAATAATCCTAAAAGCAAAGTCGTTTACGTAACTTCCGAAAAATTTACCAATGAACTAATAAATTCAATTAAAGATGATAAAAATGAAGAATTTAGGAATAAATACAGAAATGTTGATGTTTTGCTTATAGATGATATTCAATTCATAGCTGGTAAAGAAAGGACACAAGAAGAATTTTTCCATACATTTAATACTTTACATGAAGCAAATAAGCAAATTATTTTATCTAGTGATAGACCACCAAAGGAAATCCCAACATTAGAAGATAGACTAAGATCTCGTTTCGAATGGGGATTAATTACAGATATTCAGCCACCAGATTTTGAAACTAGAATAGCTATTTTAAAGAAAAAAGCTGATGTTGATAATTTAAATATAGACAATGAAGTCATGGTATACATAGCAAATAAAATAAAATCTAACATTAGAGAATTAGAAGGTGCCTTAATTAGAGTTGTAGCATATTCTTCTTTAACAAACAAACAAATTAATGTTAACTTAGCTGCAGAAGCGTTAAAGGACATTATTTCTAATAAGCATTCAAAACAGATCACTATAGAATTGATTCAAGATATAGTAGCAAATTATTATAATTTAAAAATAGAAGATCTAAAATCATCTAGAAGAACTAGAAACATTGCCTTCCCAAGACAAATCGCAATGTATTTGTGTAGAAAATTAACTGATATGAGCCTACCTAAAATAGGTGAAGAATTTGGCGGAAGAGATCATACAACTGTTATTCATGCCTATGACAAAATCTCTACAGGGGTAAAGAAAGATGAGAATCTTGAAAATGTAATTAATGATTTAAGCAAAAAAATTAAACAAGACTAAAATTAACATGTGTTTATAATATATATGTATTACTATGTGGATAAAAATTTTATAAAAAACTATTGTGGATTACTGTGGATAAAAGTAAAATAATATTACTAACTTATCCACATTAATTTTTGTTCGTTTTTCGTTTAGTACTAACCGTTCTATAGGGTTATCCACATATTCACACTCCCTATTACTATTACTACTAAAAAAATATATATATCTTATCTATCTATATGAAATTTTAACCTGTTGATAAGGAGGGTTTTTAAATATGAAATTTTCAGTAGAAAAAAGCAAATTACAAGAAGCTATATCAAATGCTCAAAAAGCTATTACAGGAAAAACAACAATGCCGGTTCTTCAAGGTATTTACATTAAGGCAATGGATAATGAACTAACAATAATAGGATCAGATATAGATCTTACTATTGAAACAAAGATAGAAGCTGATGTTATAGAACCAGGAACAATCGTTGTAGATGCTAGATTATTTGGAGAAATTATAAGAAAATTACCTAACGCACCAGTTTTAGTTGAATCTATGGAAAATAACACAATAACTATTCAGTGTTTAAAATCTATTGCAACTTTGATACATATGAATGCTGATGAATATCCCAATTTACCAAAAATAAATGAAAATATGATTTTTACAATACCTCAAGGTCTAATGAAAAATATGATAAAAGGCACTATTTTTGCTATTGCCCAGGATGAAACTAGACCAATTTTAACCGGAATTTTATTTGAGGTTAAAGATGGAAAACTTAATTTAGTAGCACTTGATGGGTATAGAGTTGCTCTAAGAAGAGAAAATATAGATAGTGCCAATAGTATAAATGCTGTAATTCCAGGAAAAACATTAAATGAGGTATCTAAAATTTTAGAAGAAAGTGATAATCCAACACATATTACCTTTACACCTAACCACATTTTATTTAACCTTGGAAATACTAGGGTTATATCTAGACTTTTAGAAGGAGAATTTATTAAGTATGAATCCATAATTCCTAAAGAGTATAACTTAAAGGTATTAGTAAAAAAATGTGATATCTTAAATAGTATTGAAAGAGCATCTCTTATGGGTAAAGAAGGTAAAACTAATCTTGTAAAATTAGATGTTGAAGATGAAAATATGATTATAACTTCTAATTCTCAATTGGGAAAAGCTAGGGAAGAAGTTCCAATTATTTTGCAAGGAGAATCTTTAAAAATTGCATTTAACTCGAAGTATTTAATCGATGTGTTTAAAATTATGGATGAGGAAGAAGTTGTTATGGAGTTTTCTAGTAGCATAAGTCCTTGTGTTATTAAAAATAAGGAAAATGATAATTGCTCTTATCTTTTATTACCAGTAAGACTTTTAGAAAACTAAATTTACATACAAAATAGAAAGAGGAATTTTTATGGAAGAAATAAAAATTAGTTCCGAATTTATAAAATTAGATGCCTTTATGAAATGGGCAGGTATTGTTTCTACAGGAGTAGAGGCAAAAATGTATATCTTAGATGGTGAAGTTATGGTAAATGGAAAAGTTGAAGATAGACGTGGAAAAAAACTTTATAAAGGTGATATTATAAGTTTTAATAACGAAGAATATAAAGTCATATAATAATTTTAGGAACTAACTAAATTAACGCCTGTAATTTGAAATTACAGGTATTAATTTATTATTTAAATTAGGTATAATAGTAGATAAATATAATTTATGATATAATAGAGTTTAGGTGTTTTTATGTATATTAAAGATATTCAGTTAGTCAATTTTAGAAATTATGAAAATCAATATATTAAGTTTTGTGATGGGGTAAATGTTTTTGTAGGAGACAACGCTAAGGGAAAAACAAATATCCTAGAAGCAATTTATTACTGTAGCCTTGGAAAGTCTCATAGAACTAATTCTGATAAAGATTTAATAAAATGGGGATGTGAAGAGGCTTATATTAATGTTTACGTACAAAAAAAACCTTTAGATAAAAAGATAGAACTTAAGATTTTCAAACAAGGAAAAAAAGGGGTAAATATTAATTCTATTAGAATTACAAAATTATCTGATCTTATGGGCGTTTTAAATACTGTAATTTTTTCACCTGAAGATTTAAAAATCGTAAAAGATTCTCCTTCTTACCGAAGGAAGTTTTTGGATATAGAACTTTGCAAACTAAGTAAAAGATACTTTTATCATCTTTCACAATATAAAAAAATATTAGGTGAAAGAAATGCAGCTATGAAAAAAATTAAGGATTTGAGTATTTTAGATATTTACGATGTTCAACTTAGTAATATAGGTGCAAAAATAATTAAAAGTAGATTAGATTATGTAGAAAAATTGAATGAGAAGGGTTCTACAGTTCATAAGGAGATAACTTGTGATAAGGAAAATATAAAATTCCAATATATAACTCCTATTAAAAATACAGAGGATATACAAAATGAACTTTATGCACTTTTGGTTAAGAATAGAAATAAGGACTTAGATCATAGAAATACTTCAATAGGTCCTCATAGAGATGATTTTTCTATAGAAATTAACGGGGTAGATACTAGGGTTTACGGTTCCCAAGGGCAACAACGGACTTCTGTACTTACCATAAAGTTTGCATCCTTGTATATTATAAAAGAACTTACAGGAGAATTTCCTGTACTTTTGTTAGATGATGTTTTGTCTGAACTTGATACAAATAGGCAAAGATATATATTGAGTTCACTTAATGAAGTACAGACTATTATAACTTGTACAGGGATAAATGAAATTGAAAAATATACAAATTTAGAGAGATGCCGTATTTTTAACGTATTAGAGGGTATGGTAACTGAAAAAGTTTAAATGGTGATTTTGAGGAGGAAACTTATGTTTTTGCATTTGGGTGAAAATGTAGTTGTTCCAATAAAGGATGTTATTGGTATATTCGACATGGAAACAACTATGTACAGTTCTGATACAATTCAATTTTTACGCTTAGCTGAAGAAGATGGTTTTGTAGAAAGAATTACAAAAGAAAAACCGAAATCTTTCGTGGTTGCGGAGGTTAATAAAAAGAGTAAAATATTTTTATCTCCTATATCCTCAACAACCCTATGTAAGAGAACTGAAAATTTTTATTATGACCTTTAGTATTATCGTATAAAGAAATAATTATTATAACATCTTTTAACTTAGTTAGGAGGAAACAATGAGTAATAATCAAATTTATGATGAAAGTCAAATACAAGTATTAGAAGGCTTGGAAGCTGTAAGAAAAAGACCAGGTATGTATATAGGAAGTACTAGTTTAAGAGGCTTACATCACTTAGTTTATGAAATCGTTGATAACAGTATTGATGAAGCATTAGCAGGGTATTGTAAAAACATAGAGGTAAAAGTACATAAGGATAATTCTGTTGAAATAACAGATGATGGAAGAGGTATTCCAGTAGGAATGCACCCTAAATTAAAAAAACCTACCCTAGAAGTAATTATGACAGTACTTCATGCAGGTGGTAAGTTTGGTGGAGAAGGATATAAAGTTTCTGGAGGTTTACATGGTGTTGGTGCATCAGTTGTTAATGCATTATCTAAATCATGTAAGGTTGAGGTTACTAGAGATGGTAATGTATATTCTCAGGAATATGAAAGAGGTAAAGTGGTAACCGATGTACAAATTTTAGGTAAGGCTGAAGGGCATGGAACTAAAGTTTATTTTGATCCAGATCCACAAATTTTTGAGGAAATTGAGTTTGATTATGACATACTATCTCAAAGATTAAGGGAACTTGCATTTTTAAATAAAGGAATAAGAATAATACTTAACTTTGAAAAAAATGAAAAGGTAACAGAGTTTCATTATGAAGGTGGGATAAAATCTTTTGTTGAGTACTTAAATAGAAATAAACAAACTCTTCATCCTGAACCGGTATATGTTGAAGGCGAAAAAGATGGATCTACAGTAGAATTAGCTCTTCAATATAATGATTCGTATTCTGAAAATATATTTGCTTTTGCAAATAATATAGATACTATTGAAGGTGGAACGCACCTAGCTGGGTTTAAAACAGCTTTAACTCGTGTTTTGAATGATTATGCTAAAAAATTTGGATTTCTAAAAGAAAGTGATAAAAATTTATCTGGGGATGACATTAGGGAAGGTTTAACAGCTGTAGTATCAGTAAAACTTACTGAACCACAATTTGAAGGTCAAACAAAAACTAAACTTGGAAATAGTGAGATGCGTGGAATAGTAGATTCTATATTTAGTGAAACATTTGGATATTTTTTAGAAGAGAATCCACAAGTAGCTAAAATAATAGTTGATAAGGCATTAGGTGCTGCAAGGGCCAGAGAAGCAGCTAGAAAAGCAAGAGAACTTACTAGACGTAAATCAGTTCTTGAAAGTACATCCCTTCCAGGTAAGCTTTCAGATTGTTCATCTAAGAATCCAGATGAGTGTGAAGTTTATTTAGTCGAAGGAGATTCTGCCGGTGGCTCTGCAAAACAAGGAAGAAATAGAGAATTTCAGGCTATTTTACCTTTAAGGGGTAAAATAATGAATGTTGAGAAACAAAGATTAGATAAGATGCTTAGTTCACAGGAAATTAGATCTTTAATAACTGCAATTGGTGCTGGGATAGGAAAAGATTTTGATATATCTAAAATAAGATATAACAGAATAATTATTATGACCGATGCCGATGTTGATGGTGCTCATATTAGAACTCTTTTATTAACGTTCTTTTATAGGTATATGAACGAATTAGTAAAAGATGGACACATATATATTGCTCAACCACCGTTATATAAGATTACCAAGAATAGGAAGGATTATTATACCTATGATGATAAGGAACTTGAAAGATTACTTATTGAAGTTGGTGGAAAAGATAAGAACACACAAATTCAAAGGTATAAGGGTCTTGGAGAAATGGATGCAGAACAATTATGGAATACTACAATGAATCCAGAAAATAGGATTCTTCTTCAAGTTACAATAGAAGATGCCATGGCAGCGGATGAAATATTTACAGTTCTGATGGGAGATAAGGTAGAACCGCGTAGAGAATTTATACAAGAAAATGCTAAGGAAGTTATGAATTTAGATATATAGATAAAAAATTTTTTACTTAGCGAATTAAGAGAGATTAAAGTTAAGAAGAGGTGTAATTAATGAATAATACCGGGAAAGTTTCACAGGTTGATATAAGGCAAGAGATGAAGAAGTCTTATATAGATTATGCTATGAGTGTAATTGCAAGCCGTGCTTTGCCAGACGTTAGAGATGGATTAAAGCCGGTTCATAGAAGAATACTTTATTCTATGCATGAACTTGGATTAACACCTGAAAAAGGATATAGAAAATGTGCTAGGATTGTAGGAGATGTTTTAGGTAAATATCATCCACATGGAGATAGCTCTGTTTATGAAGCTTTAGTTAGGATGGCTCAGGACTTTTCTATTAGATATACACTAGTAGATGGTCACGGGAACTTTGGTTCTGTTGATGGTGACTCTGCAGCTGCAATGAGATATACAGAAGCAAAGATGGATAAAATAACTGCACAAATGTTAAGAGATATAAATAAAAAGACAGTAGATTTTATGCCTAACTTTGATGGAGAAGAACAGGAACCAGTTGTCCTTCCGTCAAGGTTTCCAAACCTATTAGTCAACGGGGCATCAGGTATTGCTGTTGGTATGGCAACTAATATACCACCTCATAATCTACGAGAAGTTATAGATGGTATTATCATGATTATAGATGATCCAGAAGCTACGATTAGTGATTTAATGACTAAAATTCAAGGACCTGATTTTCCAACAGCAGGTACTATTTTAGGGAAAGCTGGTATTAGGAGTGCTTATGAAACGGGTAAGGGAAGGATTTTAGTAAGAGCTAAAACAGAAATAGAAGAATATAAAAACAGGCAAAGAATAATAGTTACAGAACTTCCTTATCAAGTTAATAAGGCTAAACTAATAGAAAATATTGCAAACCTTGTTAAAGAAAAAAAAATAGATGGTATATCAGATCTTAGAGATGAATCAGATAGAGATGGAATGAGAATAGTAATAGACCTTAAAAAGGATGCCAATGCAAATATAATTTTAAACAGATTATATAAACATACTAAAATGCAAGATACATTTGGAGCCATTATGCTTGTATTAGTAGATGGGGAACCTAAGGTTTTAAATTTAAAAGACATTTTACAACACTATGTTAAGTTCCAAGAGGAAGTAATAAGAAGAAGAACTGAATTTGAATTAGAAAAGGCTAAAGATAGGGCTCATATTTTAGAGGGGTTAAAAATAGCTTTAGATAATATTGATGCTGTAATATCTTTAATTAGATCATCTAAAACGGCAGCAGAGGCTAAAGATGGTTTAATGAATAAATTTAATCTATCAGAAAAACAAGCTCAAGCTATCTTAGATATGAAACTTCAAAGGCTTACAGGTCTTGAAAGAGAAAAAATTGAAAATGAGTATAATGAATTAATAAAATTAATAGCTCATTTAGAAGCAATTTTATCTGATGAACAATTAGTTCTAAATATCATTAAAGAAGAGTTATTAGAAATAAAACAAAAATTTGGTGATGAAAGAAGAACTAATATAGATCTTAATTCAATTGAAGCAGGCATTAATATAGAAGATCTAATTGATGATGAGGATATGGTAATTACATTAACTCATAATGGCTATATTAAGAGATTACCAGTAGATACGTATAGTTCTCAAAGAAGAGGTGGAAAAGGAATACAAGCGATGACCACAAAGGAAGATGACTTTGTAGAACATATATTTATAACATCAACACATAATAACTTGTTATTCTTTACTAATAAGGGAAGAGCATATGCTTTAAAGGTATATACAATACCTGAAGCTGGTAGAACTGCAAAGGGAATGAATGTAGTAAATATATTACCATTGGATCAAGATGAAAGAATTCAAGCAGTATTACCAGTAAGGGAATTTGAAGAAGATAAATTCTTAATAATGGGAACTAAAAATGGAATTATTAAGAAAACATCATTGTCTGCATATTCTTCTATAAGAAAAAATGGTGTTATAGCCATTAAGCTAAGAGAAGACGATGAACTTATAGGGGTAAGGATGACCAATGGAGAAAGTGAAATCTTATTTATAACTAAGAATGGTTATTCTATAAGATTTGATGAAAGTGATGTAAGAGCCATGGGTAGATCCGCAACAGGTGTTAAAGCAATGACTTTAAGAGATGGAGATATTGCAGTTGGCATGGAAGTTGCTAAAGAGGATGAAGAATTACTAGTAGTGAGCCAAAATGGTTTTGGAAAGAGAACATCAGTTTCAGAATATCCAATGAGACACAGAGGTGGAAAAGGTGTTATAACTTATAAGGTATCGGAAAAAACAGGACCTTTAGTTGGAGCTAGAATAGTAAAAGATAGTGATGAGATAATGCTTATAAACGATAGTGGTGTTGCTATAAGATTAAATGTTTCAGGCATATCTTCATCTGGAAGAAACACAATGGGTGTTACATTAATGAGAACTAGTGATGGTGAAATAATTGTAGCAATAGCAAAAATTATTTGTGAAGATGACCAACAACATGAGATTAATGAAATAGAAGAATAAATGAATTTAAAGCTAGGGGAATAATTCCTCTAGCTTTGTTTTTTTATATATCTTTTTTAGCATTTATGTCTAAATAGGACTTTTTAAGTAAAAACTTTTCCTAGTGTGTCAATAAACAAAATATCTATAAAAAAGAAGAAAAAAGGAGAAATAATAACATAATCAGGATAAATAAATAAATATATAAATATTGATGTATAATTATATGATATTATATATCTTGTCGCTGCGGCAACGCAGTAAAACAACAAATTAAATTAAAAAATTTAAAAAAAGTTGTTGACAAAAAAAAAGAAATTTGATATTATAAGTAAGTCGCTTGGTGAGAGCGGTTGAAAGTGAGAAATTGATCTTTGAAAATTAAACAGAGTATGATAAACAACTCGTATTCTTTTGAAATAAAAATTAAATGCTTAGCAAGTAATGCTTAAGTCAGAACAAACTTTTTAAATTGAGAGTTTGATCCTGGCTCAGGACGAACGCTGGCGGCGTGCTTAACACATGCAAGTCGAGCGATGAAGCTTCCTTCGGGAAGTGGATTAGCGGCGGACGGGTGAGTAACACGTGGGTAACCTGCCTCAAAGAGGGGGATAGCCTTCCGAAAGGAAGATTAATACCGCATAATATCATTTTAATGCATGTTGAAATGATTAAAGGAGTAATCCGCTTTGAGATGGACCCGCGGCGCATTAGCTAGTTGGTGAGGTAACGGCTCACCAAGGCGACGATGCGTAGCCGACCTGAGAGGGTGATCGGCCACATTGGGACTGAGACACGGCCCAGACTCCTACGGGAGGCAGCAGTGGGGAATATTGCGCAATGGGGGAAACCCTGACGCAGCAACGCCGCGTGAGTGATGACGGTCTTCGGATTGT
The DNA here is from genome assembly GCA_003288255.1 of Clostridiaceae bacterium 14S0207. Lineage (GTDB taxonomy): Bacteria > Bacillota > Clostridia > Clostridiales > Clostridiaceae > Hathewaya > Hathewaya limosa. Next base: position 9,497 of record CP026600.1, read on the forward strand.
AAAGCTCTGTTTTCAGGGACGATAATGACGGTACCTGAGGAGGAAGCCACGGCTAACTACGTGCCAGCAGCCGCGGTAATACGTAGGTGGCGAGCGTTGTCCGGATTTATTGGGCGTAAAGCATGCGTAGGCGGATACTTAAGTGGGATGTGAAATCCCGGGGCTCAACCCCGGTGCTGCATTCCAAACTGGGTATCTAGAGTACAGGAGAGGAAAGCGGAATTCCTAGTGTAGCGGTGAAATGCGTAGAGATTAGGAAGAACACCAGTGGCGAAGGCGGCTTTCTGGACTGTAACTGACGCTGAGGCATGAAAGCGTGGGTAGCAAACAGGATTAGATACCCTGGTAGTCCACGCCGTAAACGATGAGTACTAGGTGTCGGGGTTTCAATACTTCGGTGCCGCAGTTAACACATTAAGTACTCCGCCTGGGAAGTACGATCGCAAGATTAAAACTCAAAGGAATTGACGGGGGCCCGCACAAGTAGCGGAGCATGTGGTTTAATTCGAAGCAACGCGAAGAACCTTACCTGGGCTTGACATCCCAAGAATCCTGTGGAAACACGGGAGTGCCCTTCGGGGAACTTGGTGACAGGTGGTGCATGGTTGTCGTCAGCTCGTGTCGTGAGATGTTGGGTTAAGTCCCGCAACGAGCGCAACCCTTGTTGTTAGTTGCTACCATTAAGTTGAGCACTCTAGCAAGACTGCCTGGGTAACCAGGAGGAAGGTGGGGATGACGTCAAATCATCATGCCCCTTATGTCCAGGGCTACACACGTGCTACAATGGTTGGTACAAAGAGAAGCAAGACCGTGAGGTGGAGCAAATCTCATAAAACCAATCTCAGTTCGGATTGTAGGCTGAAACTCGCCTACATGAAGCTGGAGTTACTAGTAATCGCGAATCAGAATGTCGCGGTGAATGCGTTCCCGGGCCTTGTACACACCGCCCGTCACACCATGAGAGTTGGTAACACCCGAAGTCCGTGAGGTAACCGCAAGGAGCCAGCGGCCGAAGGTGGGATCGATGATTGGGGTGAAGTCGTAACAAGGTAGCCGTAGGAGAACCTGCGGCTGGATCACCTCCTTTCTAAGGAGAATTCTATAAGACGATGTTCTTATAGTAGCGAGTATCTACTCTGTTTAATTTTGAAGGATTAATATTCTTCAATGATTGTTCTTTGAAAATTGTATAATGAATATATAAATAAATTTAGTACTGATTAACAAATCAGTTACTCATGATAGGTCAAGTTAGAAAGGGCGCATGGCGAATGCCTTGGTACCAGGAGCCGATGAAGGACGTGATAAGCTGCGATAAGCTGTGGGTAGCCGCACATAGGTTGTGATCCACAGATTTCCGAATGAGGGAACTCACATACCTTAACGGTATGTATCTTAAACTGAATAAATAGGTTTAGGAGGGTAAACCCGGGGAACTGAAACATCTAAGTACCCGGAGGAAGAGAAAGAAAAATCGATTTTCTAAGTAGCGGCGAGCGAAAGGGAAAGAGCCCAAACCAGAGATTTATCTCTGGGGTTGCGGACAGACAATAACGATTAAACTATTTTAGCTGAAGAGGTTTGGAAAGACCCACCGTAGGAGGTAATAGTCCTGTAAGCGAAAGAACAGTTTAATTAAGTCTGATCCAGAGTACCACGAGACACGTGAAACCTTGTGGGAAGCAGGGAGGACCACCTCCCAAGGCTAAATACTACCTGGTGACCGATAGTGAAGAAGTACCGTGAGGGAAAGGTGAAAAGAACCCCGGGAGGGGAGTGAAATAGAACCTGAAACCGTGTGCCTACAATCGGTCGGAGCACTTTATATGTGTGACGGCGTACTTTTTGTAGAACGGGCCAACGAGTTACGGTATGTAGCAAGGTTAAGTACCGCAGGTACGAAGCCGAAGAGAAATCGAGTCTGAATAGGGCGCATAGTTGCATATCGTAGACCCGAAACCGGGTGACCTATCCATGGCCAGGATGAAGCGGAAGTAAAATTCCGTGGAGGTCCGAACCACGTTGGTGTTGAAAAACCATGGGATGAGCTGTGGATAGCGGAGAAATTCCAATCGAACCCGGAGATAGCTGGTTCTCCTCGAAATAGCTTTAGGGCTAGCGTCAGGCAAATGAGTAGCGGAGGTAGAGCACTGAATGAGCTAGGGGGCTTCACCGCTTACCGAACTCTATCAAACTCCGAATGCCGTTTACTTTTACCCTGGCAGTCAGACTGCGAATGATAAGATCCGTAGTCAAAAGGGAAAGAGCCCAGACCATCAGCTAAGGTCCCAAAGTATAAGTTAAGTGGTAAAGGATGTGGGATTTCTAAGACAACTAGGATGTTGGCTCAGAAGCAGCCATTCATTTAAAGAGTGCGTAATAGCTCACTAGTCAAGAGATCCTGCGCCGAAAATGTTCGGGGCTAAAACTTATCACCGAAGCTATGGATGTACGTAAGTACATGGTAGAGGAGCTTCCTGTATGGGCAGAAGTCGTACCGAAAGGAGCGGTGGACTGTACAGGAGTGAGAATGTTGGCATGAGTAGCGAGAAATAAGTGAGAATCTTATTGGCCGAAAACCTAAGGTTTCCTGAGGAAGGCTCGTCCTCTCAGGGTTAGTCGGGACCTAAGCCCAGGCCGAAAGGCGTAGGCGATGGACAATTGGTTGATATTCCAATACTGCCAAACTTCGTTTGACAAATGGGGTGACGCAAAAGGATAGGATGTGCGCACTGTTGGAGTGTGCGTCTAAGCACTTAGGCAGACTAAACAGGAAAATCCGTTTAGTTGTTAATGCTGAGGTGTTATGGGGAGCGAAATTTAAGTAGCGAAGTATCTGATTCCATGTTGCCAAGAAAAGCCTCTATGGAGAAGTTTGGTACCCGTACCGCAAACCGACACAGGTAGGTGAGGAGAGAATCCTAAGGCCGGCGGAAGAATTGTTGTTAAGGAACTAGGCAAATTGACCCCGTAACTTCGGGAGAAGGGGTGCCTATAGAAATATAGGTCGCAGAGAATAGGCTCAGGCAACTGTTTAACAAAAACACAGGTCTCTGCTAAAGCGTAAGCTGATGTATAGGGGCTGACACCTGCCCGGTGCTGGAAGGTTAAGGGGATTTGTAAGCGTAAGCGAAGCAATGAACTTAAGCCCCAGTAAACGGCGGCCGTAACTATAACGGTCCTAAGGTAGCGAAATTCCTTGTCGGGTAAGTTCCGACCCGCACGAATGGTGTAATGATCTGAGCACTGTCTCAACAACAAATCCGGTGAAATTGTAGTGCAAGTGAAGATGCTTGCTACCCGCAGTTGGACGGAAAGACCCCGTAGAGCTTTACTGCAATTTAGCATTGAACTTCGGTATTATCTGTACAGGATAGGTGGGAGACTAGGAAATAGCTTCGTCAGGGGCTATGGAGTCATCCTTGGGATACCACCCTGATATTATTGGAGTTCTAACGAAAGGCCATGAAACTGGTCGTCGGACATTGCTAGGTGGGCAGTTTGACTGGGGCGGTCGCCTCCTAAAATGTAACGGAGGCGCCCAAAGGTTCCCTCAGCGCGGTCGGAAATCGCGCGAAGAGTGCAAAGGCAGAAGGGAGCCTGACTGCGACACATACAGGTGGAGCAGGGACGAAAGTCGGGCTTAGTGATCCGGTGGTACCTCGTGGGAGGGCCATCGCTTAACGGATAAAAGCTACCTCGGGGATAACAGGCTGATCTCCCCCAAGAGTCCACATCGACGGGGAGGTTTGGCACCTCGATGTCGGCTCGTCGCATCCTGGAGCTGAAGTCGGTTCCAAGGGTTGGGCTGTTCGCCCATTAAAGCGGCACGCGAGCTGGGTTCAGAACGTCGTGAGACAGTTCGGTCCCTATCCGCTGCGGGCGCAGGAAATTTGAGAGGAGCTGTCCTTAGTACGAGAGGACCGGGATGGACTGACCTCTGGTGCACCAGTTGTCACGCCAGTGGCACAGCTGGGTAGCTATGTCGGGAAGGGATAAACACTGAAAGCATCTAAGTGTGAAGCCCACCTCAAGATTAGATTTCCCATGATTAATTCAGTAAGACCCCTTGAAGAACACAAGGTTGATAGGTGAGAGGTGTAAGCGTGGTAACATGTTCAGCTGACTCATACTAATAGGTCGAGGACTTGACCAAATAAATATTCATTATACAATTTTGAGAGAGCAATTTCTCTAAAAAATATTTAAAAAGTAGTTGACAAAATGCTACAAATTAAATATAATAATTATGTAAAATAAATCTGGTGGCAATGGCGTAAAGGTAACACTCCTTTCCATACCGAACAGGCAAGTTAAGCTTTACAGCGCTGATGGTACTGCAGGGGCAGCCTTGTGGGAGAGTAAGACGTCGCCAGGTGAAAACATGGATCATTAGCTCAGTTGGTTAGAGCAACCGGCTCATAACCGGTAGGTCTGGGGTTCGAGTCCCTGATGATCCACCATATTTGGGGGTATAGCTCAGTTGGGAGAGCACCTGCCTTGCACGCAGGGGGTCAAGGGTTCGAATCCCTTTATCTCCACCAAAAGCACTGAATTTTTCAGTGCTTTTTTATTTTGTCAAATAATATTTATGATATAATATATATTAAAATAAACTATTAAAAGGGTTGTTAATATGTTTTTATATAGAATTAAACAGTTTAATAGGGGAATATGGGCTCTTATTAAAGGAATAAGTGATAAAGAATATCAATTTGTGATGAAAAATTTAGATGAACAAGAATTAGAACTTTTTAATTCCCTAACTACTTATGATAGACAACATTCTATAAGAGTAGCTAAGGATGTAGAAAATATAATAATTAGTGAAAATATTATAGGAGAACGTAAAGATATATTGATTAAATCAGCCTTACTTCATGATATAGGAAAAAGTAAAGCTAAGTTTTTTATTATTGATAGAGCTATTCTAGTTTTAATAAGAAAGTTATATGGAAATAAGATATGTAGTTTAAATAATAATAAAATTAAGGTTTATTATAATCATGCTTATATAGGATATGAAATATTAAAGAAGTTAGGGTTACCGGATAGAGTTTTATTTTTAGTTAAAAACCATCATGAAGAGAAGATAAATGACTATGATCTTAATATACTAAAGTTTTGTGATAATAAAAACTAGTATTTTAATTAATTAAATAGGTACTTTCTATTGGAAATTGCTATGTTTTAGTGTAGAGGTTTAAATAATTAATGTTTTATATATAAAAATGATATAATAGAAGAGTGCTAATTTTAAAGATAACTTACGGAGGGAAGTTATGGATTACGATGTACTTATTTTAGGTGGAGGGTTAATAGGATGTGCTGTTGCATATGAGCTTTCAAAATACAATTTAAATATAGCATTAATAGAGAAAGATTATGATATTGCTGATGATATAGCTTTGAGTAACACATCTATAGTTTTTAATGGTATGGAATGTGGAGATAGTTTAACTTCACAGTTAGAATTTATGGGAAATAATATGATGGAAGAAGTTACGCAAAAGTTTAAGGTACCATTTAAACGAAGACCTTCTATTATAGTATCAGAAGATGAAGAGTTTATAGATGATTTATATAAGATAGGAAAAGAAAAGCAAAAGGATATAAAAATACTTACTAGAGAAGAGTTAATAGATTTACAGTCTGATATAAATAAAGATTATAACAAAGCACTTTATTTTGAGAATACAGGAGTAGTTTGTCCATATGATTTAGCTTTGGCGTATGGAGAGGTAGCATTTGATAATAACGTTAATTTTAAATTAGAGGAAGAAGTATTAGATATAAAAAAAGAATCTAAGGGATTTAAGGTTATAACAAATAAAAATAAATTTACTTGCAAGATAGTTATAAATACTACTCCAAATGAAAATTATTGCATAGATAATAAAAAGGAAAAAGAAAAAGAGTGTAATTTAAATATTCGATATGTGTGTATAAATAGAGAAGCAAATCTTGATTATTCTAATTTAATATTTAGTGTTACTAGGGAAAAAGAGCATATGTTAGCAATACCTACTTTAAACGGTGAAACTATAGGTGCAATGGTAACGGTAAAAGATATAGATAATGCAACTGTATTAGAGGAATTAAAAACTATAATTCCTAATATAGATAACAAATATATAAGTACTTTTTATAATAATAAGTATTATGATAGACCGTTTTTTATAGATGATAGTGGTATTGATATTGGATATATAAAGGTTTCAAATAAACATTATGCTATAGTAACTATGGCACCTGCAATTGCAAAAATAATTTCTGAGACCGTAATAAATAAAATTAAATGTAGAAAAAAGAAAGATTTTATAGATAGAAGAAGAGAATATTATAGATTTAGAGATTTAACCAATGAAGAAAGAAATGAAATCATAAAACTGAATCCAAGCTATGGAAAGATAATATGCTTTTGTGAAAAGGTAACGGAAGGTGAAATTATAGATGCTATAAGGAGACCTTTAGGTGCTAGAACCTTAGAAGGTATCAAAAGAAGAACAGGAGCAGCCGTTGGAAAGTGTCAAGGGGCTCAATGTATGAATAAAATTCTATTTATATTAGCAAGAGAAACAAATAAACCTTTAACGGAAATAGTTAAGGATTCTAAAAACTCTATAATACTATTAAATAGAATAAAAGAGTTTGATACTATGTAGGGGTGAGTAGTTGTGATGGAGATAGATCTAATAGATGTTATTCCTAAGGAATATTTAAAATATAATGAGGGAATAACTATAAATAATACGATTGATACCAAAAATATATATAATGATGAAGTTGCTGTAGAGGAAGATGATAATATTAATGAATATAATAAAGGCATTTTTACTACAGTAGTTCGAGTTAAAGGATCCAAGGAATCTAATGTTGTATCAATAAAGACCAATAAAGCTGTTCATAAGGATACATGGATAGAAATTTCTAAAGCATTAAGTAGATTAAGAGTTGGACCACCCCTTAAAATTGGAGATGTTATATGTAAGAATATACTTAATACAGGTGTAGATATTATATGTACAAGGAATGTAAATAGAGGTTAATATAATACAGTATATTGACTTTAGACAATTAAAGTTGTAAAATTATTCATAACGAAATAAAGTACATGTAAACCGTTGAAGAGAATAGTAGCTATTTTAAAGGTTAAAGAGAGTCGGTGGTTGGTGCAAACTGATGCCTAAGATTTAGTGAATCCACCTCTGAGGGACTGTGATGAACAGTACGGAAATAACCGTTATTAATTAAGAGGATTAAAATTTTAATATTTGAGTTTTGATCAATTAGGGTGGCAACGCGGAGTCTTTCGTCCCTTTTATAGGGAAATAAGGCTCCTTTTTTATTTAAGATTAATATAAATTTTATAGATATATAAACTATAGGAGGAATAAAAATGTTAGATATTAAAAGACTTAGAACTAACACTGAAGAAATTAAAAAACTTATGCAAAATAGAGGAGAATCTTTTGATGTTTCTCAAATAGATGAAGTGTTAGACCTTGATAAAAAAAGAAGAGATATTTTAGTCAAGGTTGAAGAAATGAAAAATGAAAGAAATAAGAAGTCAGCAGAGGTTCCTAAATTAAAAAAAGCAGGAGAAGATGCTACAGAGCTTTTAAATGAGATGAAAGAACTTGCTGATAAAATTAAGCAATTTGATGTAGAGCTTAATGATATAGATTCTAAGATAGAGTATTTATTATTAAGAATACCAAATGTACCAAATCCACAAGTACCAGAAGGTAAGAGTGATGAAGATAATGTAGAAATCAGAAAATGGGGAGAGCCAAGAAAATTTGATTTCGAACTTAAAGCTCATTGGGATATAGGAACAGGTCTTGATATTTTAGACTTTGAAAGAGCTGGTAAAATTACAGGTTCAAGATTTACAGTATATAAAGGATTAGGGGCTAGATTAGAAAGATCTTTAATAAATTATTTCTTAGATACACATACTGAGAAAAATGGATATACAGAAGCTTTACCTCCATATATGGTAAATAGAACAAGTATGACAGGTACAGGACAACTACCTAAATTTGAGGAAGATGCTTTTAAAATTGCAGAGGATGATTATTTCTTAATTCCAACAGCTGAAGTCCCAATTACAAATCTTCATAGAGATGAAGTTTTATTAGGAAGTCAGTTACCTGTAAAATATGCGGCATATAGTGCTTGTTTTAGATCTGAAGCTGGTTCAGCAGGAAGAGATACTAGAGGTCTAATAAGACAACATCAATTTAATAAAGTTGAGCTTGTTAAGTTTGTTAAACCGGAAGATTCATATGAAGAGTTAGAGAAATTAACAGCTGATGCAGAATCAATTTTACAAGGTTTAGGAATACCTTATAGGGTAGTTAGAATATGTAAAGGCGATTTAGGATTTACTGCTGCTTATAAATATGACATAGAAGTTTGGATGCCAAGTTATAATAGATATGTTGAGATTTCAAGCTGTAGTAATTTTGAAGATTATCAAGCAAGACGTGCTAATATCAGATATAAAGAAGATGCAAAATCAAAACCTCAATATGTTCATACATTAAATGGTTCAGGATTAGCTGTAGGCAGAACTGTAGCAGCCATATTAGAAAACTATCAAAATGAAGATGGAACTGTTGAAATTCCAGAAGCTTTAAGAGGTTATATGGGTAGAGAAGTATTGAAATAAATATATATAAGATAGTAAAAATGAATGTTGTATATAAACAATGTTCATTTTTACTTAATAAGCGAGTATTATTTTGCAAAAATTTTTATAAAAGTGTTGACATATTTAACTGTGATTGATATAATAAATCTTGTCGTGAGACACTTAATATAAATATGGAGAGATGGTCGAGTTGGTTTAAGGCACCGGTCTTGAAAACCGGCGTGCGTGGAAGCGTACCTAGGGTTCGAATCCCTATCTCTCCGCCATAAGTTATAATTAACTTCAGTTTGGAGAAATACTCAAGTGGCTGAAGAGGCGCCCCTGCTAAGGGCGTAGGTCGGGTAACTGGCGCCCGGGTTCAAATCCCGGTTTCTCCGCCATAAGACATCTAGTTTACTAGATGTCTTTTATTTTGAATTAGTAATAAATTTAAACCTCATAAAATAAAAAATACTTAAAATATAGAAAGTACAAAGATGAGATATTTTTGTACTTTTTATATTTTTATAAGCATACTAATTTATATTTTTAATATCTATAATATATTTAATAGTTTTCATGAATAAAACCTATTTAGGTGAAAGTTTTATGTAATTATTTTTCTACAATTTTTAGTATATTATTTATAAAAGGAGTTTTTTATCATTATTTATATAAATTTCGATTTTTTTTAAAAAATATATTGACATAAAACGAATATATTGATATAATTTTACCTGTGTTCAGGAAAAATAAATATGGAGAGATGGTCGAGTTGGTTTAAGGCACCGGTCTTGAAAACCGGCGTGCGTGGAAGCGTACCTAGGGTTCGAATCCCTATCTCTCCGCCAAAAGCTCATAAATCTAAATAGATTTATGGGTTTTTTTACGTTCAAATTTAAAAATAATTACTAATTTAAGATTCTTACAAAAAACATTGTAAAGTTTCGAAAAATTTTAACAACCATATTGAAATAATTGAAAAAAAAGGATAGTATAAATATAGGGGAATTAAAATATAATGATAATATAAAGAGTATTAGGGTATAGTTCAAAAACTTACAAAGAAAAGAAGTGTATGGGTATGTTAAAGGGAAACAGAGTTATATTAAGGGCAGTAGAAAAACGTGATGTTGCTCTTTTTTATGATATGTGGAGCGATGATGATATTAGAAAATTTGATGGGGCTGGGCAAATAGTTCCTAGTAAAGAATATATCATGGAAAACTTTCAGGTAATAATGAATTCTTATAAGAAGCATTTAACTATAATAAATGAAAAGGGAAGTATAATAGGATACTTAACATACGAGCCTATAAAGGATTGCAAAAATGTATTTGAAATAGGTATTACAATAAATAAGAACTTTTGGAGTAGAGGATATGGTAAAGATTCAATAAGAACCATATTGAAATTTTTATTCTTGGAAACTGCTGCGGAAAGAGTGGAATTAAGGGTATGCATTGATAATATAAGGGCTATAGGATGTTATAAAAAATGTGGATTTGAAGAAGAAGGAATAAATAAAAATAGATTCTTTTCAGAAGGTAAGTATAAAGATGTTTTAATGATGTCTATATTAAAGGATAAATTTCATAAGTTTTATGATGTATAAATAACTTAGTATATTGCATTTTTATTAAAAATGTGATATTATTATATATAGATTTTACGCGTCGGTAGCTCAGTTGGATAGAGTAGCTGGCTACGAACCAGTTGGTCGGGAGTTCGAATCTTCTCCGACGCACCATAAAAAAGCCCTATAAACAATATTGTTTATAAGGCTTTTTTTATATTTTAAGAAGAAAACCAAATCTAGATTGTAACACATATCAAATTTGTATAGATTGGTTTAATTTATATGCAATAAAAACTATTAATGATTAAAAAATAAAATAATAGCCTAAGATAAGTATGAGATATTATGGTTGCAAATATGCAAAAATATGCATAATGAACTTAAAAAATTTAGGTATTAAGTAAAGAAGTATGTAAAAATAATTAATATAATTATTTCTACATACTTCTTTTTTAAAATCTTTATATTAGTGATTGCTATTAAATAAAATATTATTCAAATTTTCTGATAAATACACTTAAATACATGGTTAAAATTAGTAGTAAAAGGTATAATTAGAATATGAAGTATTTAATTATACTATAAGGAGTTAATATATGAATAATAAGATAATTAATGATGTAATAGATAATATAGAAAAGGTTCTAATAGGTAGGAGTAATGAGGTAATAAATATATTAAAAGGCATATTAGCTGGAGGCCACATTTTGATTGATGATGTTCCAGGAGTAGGAAAAACTACACTAATAAAGGTGTTAGCTAAAACTCTTAGTTTAACATGTAATAGAATTCAATTTACACCAGATCTGTTACCTACAGATATAACAGGTGTATCTATATTTAATCAAAAATCTCTAGAATTTGAATTTAGAAAAGGGCCTATATTTTCTAATGTTATATTGGCTGATGAAATTAATAGGGCAACACCTAGAACTCAATCTGCATTACTTCAGGCTATGGAGGAAAGACAAGTAACAGAGGGAAGTAAAACATACAAAATAGGCGATCCATTTATAGTTTTAGCCACAGAAAATCCTATAGAATATGAAGGTACATTTCCATTGCCAGAAGCAGAATTGGATAGATTTATAATTAAAACAAGTATAGGATATCCAGAATTTAGAGATGAAATTAAGATATTGCAAGTATATAAAGACCACAATCCAATGAATAATATAAAATCTATTTTTAATGAGGGAGATATTAAAGAAATACAGGAGGCTGTAAAACATATTCATGTAGAATTAAATGTATATGAATACATAGTCAATATTATAGAACAAACAAGAAATAATGAATATATTAAATTAGGTGCAAGTGTAAGGGGATCAATGGCACTTATGAGAGTAGCACAAGCTAATGCCTTTATTCAAGGTAGGAAGTATGTAATTCCTGAAGATGTAAAAGAGAATGTTAAGCTTGTTCTGTCACATAGGTTAGTTCTATCTTCTTTAGCCCTTAAAGATAAATTAACAGTGGAAGATATTATAGATAAAATTTTAAATAGAGTACCTATGCCCAAGGTGATTATAAATGATTAAGATAAATATTAAATTTCTAACGGTATTTATGGTATTTACTTGTATGTATGTATTAATAGGTGGTCAATTGTTTAATAGTATTTTTTATTTATTATTAATGATTTTAATAATATGTCTAATAGAAGTTTTAATAATAAGATTTTTTATAGATATAGAAATTTTTTATAAGAATATTGATTATTTTGTTGGAGATGAATTTATTTTACATATAAATTTAAAAAATAAAACACCGTTAGTTATAACCTATGTTTGTATATTACAAAAAGAATTTGATAAGTGTATATACGTAAAATCTTTTCAAAATATAAAAATAATTAGAAAAGTTAATTTACAAAAAAGAGGTATCTATAATATTGATGATATTATTATAGATTATAAAGATATATTTAATATTTGGCGAGTTAATTATACCAAAAAAATTAATAAAAGTATTAAGGTATATCCTAAGATTATTAATATAGAAGAGGATATAAAGAAAGCTAAATCGGATAATAATGTTTCTAATCTTAATATATATAACAAAGAAAATAATAATTTAATAAGAGAAGTAAGAAAGTATGAGATTGGAGATAACATCAGACAAATACATTGGAAGCTTTCGGCAAAATGTGGACATTTAATGATAAAAAATTTTGAGGATGAAACTAGTGTAAATATTAGTCTATTTATAAATCTTAATGGATTAGATAGGGAAACATATAGTATTTATGATGAACAAATAGTTAGTTATACAATATCAATAATATATTTTCTAATGACTAAAGGGTATAAACAAAATATATTTATAAATTCTATAGATGAAAATAAATTCTATATCAACGATATTCAGAATTTTAAAAATATTAATGAGTATTTTTTTAGGGATAATTTTTATAAGTATAATGATTTTATAGATTTTATAAATAATAACATTAATAAAAATAAAACAATAATAATTTTATCTTTAGAAAGTAATAAAAGATTAGAAGAACAGATTAAAGTTTTAAGAGGTCTTTCTTATCAAGTTACTTTAATTTTAATTGAAGATATTATTAAGGGTGAAATATATGAATTTAGATAAAAAAAGCTTTTATTTATTTAATTTTTGTGTTTGTGTTTTTACAACTATAATTACTTCAAATTGTTTATTTCATGTAGCTAAAACAGGATTAAGAATAAAAAATATAGATTATAAGTTTTTATTTTTTTTATGTATGATTAGTATTTTTATATATATTATATTTTTTAAGTGTATTAATAATAAGTTTATTAGATTGTATGTTTTTATTGGTATTCTTATATTTGGAGGATTTATATATTTTCTAAATCATAAATTTATACATCAATTTATAAATAGTAATATATTAATTAATTATGATATCTTAGAAGAGTCTATATATAAAACTGAAGTTACATATTTTAAAAATTATAAGCCTATTCTTACAATATTTTTACCTATTGTATATTTATTTACGTTATGGATAACTGAAAATTTTTGGAAAAATGTAATGGTTTTTGTAACTACATTTTTATTAATAGTATTATGGTTTATTAATAAACAATTATGTTTAGCTTATATGAAGCCAATATTATTTTTTAATATGTTTATATTAATGGTGAATTCATACATTGGAAATTTAAAAATATTAATAAAAAAGGATGTAGAGATTAAAATAAAGCCAATTTTATTTATGAGTATATTTCTGATTGTGAGTATAGTTTTAAATAAGGGGTTAGGGTATATTTCTACAGAGACAACAGGAAGAATATCAGAAAATAAGTATAGAGGTTTTATAAATAATATCATATATGGTAAGGCAGAGAATATTGATAATGAGATAAATCAGTTTAATTTAAATGAAGTAGGATATTCAAATAGTGATAAGAAATTAGGAGGACCTATCTCTATAAATAAAAAACAATTAATGAAGATTAAATGTGATAAACCTTATTTTTTAAAAGGAAGAGTAAAAGATATATACGATGGATATAGGTGGAATAAGAGGCCTATGAAATATATGGATTTTGGGAATGAAATTGATTTAGGGATATATAACCTAGGGGATATGAGGAAGGTAGAGGTTACTAATAAAAAGATGGAAATAAAGTTAAACGAAGATTTTTTAAGTAGAAGCTTCTTTGCACCATTTTTGAGTTCTAAATTGTATACTACTCAATCAGGAAATATAAGTTATGATAAGGAACAAAATATAATGTTTTCGGATTCTATAAATGAAAAATACAGTGTTATATTTTCACAACTTAAACATGTAAATGGTATTACTTTACGGGAAGAAATATTAGATACAAATGAGGAATTTAGGGAGTACATGAATTATCCAATTGAAAAAATTAGTAATAATTCTGGTAATTGGCCAGAAAATTTCTATTATGGGGATTATGAATATCTTATTAGAGATAATTATGAAAAATACATTCAGCTTCCTCAAAATATATCTAAGAGGGTATATGATCTAACTTATGAGATAACAAAGGGATGTAAAGATAGTATGTCTAAAGTACATAGAATAAAAGAATACTTAGAAAAAAACTATAAGTACTCCTTAGATGTATCAAACATACCTGAAGATCAGGAGTTTTTGGAATACTTTTTATTTGATCAAAAGAAGGGTTATTGTACTTATTTTGCTACAGCTATGGCTATAATGTGTAGAATAGAGGGTATACCTGCTAGATATGTAGAAGGATTTAAAATGTCAGATAACAAGGATAAAGAAGGGTATTATTATGTAGGAACACAAGATGCTCATGCTTGGTGTGAGGTTTTAGTAATACCAGAGTGTAATGTTTGGGCTATAGCTGAACCAAAGGTTTCTTTAGAAGGGCATACAAATAATATCAGACGAAGTCCTGTACCAAGGGAACAAGTTCAACAAATTCAAAATAAAGATATTAAAAATGAAAAGAAACCCAATAATAAAGAAGTGGATAAAAATAAACCTAAAAATAATGTAAAAAATAGAATTAATAAAAAGGAACGTGCAAAGAATGATAAGAGTATTAAAATAGATATAAAACACCTAAATATGATTAAGAATGTAACCCTTGGTTTAATTAGTTTACTAGCAATTATGTTAATGTTAATTTTTATATTAAGACTTAGATTCAATGTTAAAAGAGATAAAATTCTAAAATCTGATTCAGTAATATATTTATATAAATATTACATTTATTGTTTAGGACTTTTAAATATAAAAAAGAAAGATTCACAAGGAGATCTAGAATTTGCAAAGTGTATAGATGATATATATATTTCTTTATACTTAAAAGAAATAGTTAATGATATGTATTTGGAATATTATGGTAAAGAAAATAGTTCATTAAATAAAGAATTTTATTATAATCAAATAGATGAATATATTAAAAGTAATTTGTCAAAGTTAAAATATTATATATTTAGGTAAAGTCTCATATAATATAGTAAAATAAATAAAAAATATTTACAAAAATATCTATTAAAATTATCATATTGATTATATAATTATAAATAATAGTTAAGAAAATTTTGAAAATAACCATAATTAACCCAAAGTACCTTTAACGATCATATCTAAAAGAAAATTCAATAGTTTGTATTGGGGGCGACAAATTTGAAAAAATTTCTTTTTAGCAACAATAAGGGAAAAAGGAATAATAAAAAGTTAGATATAAAGATTGATGGGAATACGAATGAAAAGGGTAAGGCTAATAATCAAAAGGTTTGTAATTATAAAAAAGTAAAGATAAAAAATATATTTAGGCTAATTAAGAAAGATAGTACGTCAAAAGGAAAAAAAGTCACTAAGAATAAAAAGACTAAAAAGTTTATGGTTATTGGGAAAAACAAATCAATAAGACAAAAAATTTCTGGGTTAATAATTATATTATTAATGCTTACATCCTTGATAACTTGTATGATAACATACATCAGAACATCCAGTATTGTAGGTAAGCAGACAAGAAGCAATATGGTATCCGTAAGTAATAGAGCCTTAGATACCATGAATGTAATGTTGGAGAAACAAAGGTTAGAGGTAGATTCATATACTAACTTATATCAAAATAGTCAAATATTAAAAATGGTTAAAGATAAGAAAGTAGGAACATCACAGTATAAGGCATTGTTAAAATCTTTAAGTGATGAATTTGAAGAGATATGTATGGGCGGAGATATTGAAGAGATATTTTTATCAGATATTAAAGGTAATATAATTAATAGCAATATTAAAGATAATATAGGTAAAAATGTTTCTAATGAGGAATATAATAATTCTGGGATTACGGGTATTAGATATGTAAGTGAAACTTTACCCTCAAAGATATCTAGTGATAAGGTAATAATCTTCACTAGTCCTGTTAAAGATAAAGAGGATTGTAATAGGGGGATAGGATATATAGCAGTAACTATTAAAGCTAGGTTTTTTGCTAAATATATTGAAAAAATAAGTATAGAAGGAATTAAATCTAGTCAAGCTATATTGTTAGATAATACAGGTAATATAATATATTCAAAAGATCCAAAAAAAATTGGAACTAAGTTAGAGGTTTCAGAAATACAAGATATATCATTAAAGTTAAGAGAAGGCAAAAAGGTTAAAAATTTTGGAAACCTTACATTTATGTTTAAGGATGAATTAAAAATTAGTACTTATGAAATAGTTCCTACGGTTAATTGGATATTAGTTATATTAAGCAATAATTCAGAGGTAAAGCAACCAGTTCAAGATATAACTATGGTAATTTTGGGAGTAAGTTTATTAATTTTGATTGCTTCTATTTGGCTAGGAAGAATATTATCAAAGTGTATAACTAAACCTATTGAAGAGGTTAAGGTATTAGTAAATAAAACAGCTCAACTAGATTTGATAGAAGACGAAAATGTTGAAGAATTAATTGACCTAGGTGACGAAGTTGGCGTTATAGCAAGAGATATGGTAAAAATGAGAAAAATATTAAAGCATATAGTAGATGAGTTAATCAAATCATCTGATTCTATAAACAATAATGTCACTAGTGTTACTGATTTAATTAAAGAGTTAAAACAGGATACTGATGGAACATTCACAGAAACAGAAAGTTTATCTGCTTCTATGCAACAAACAGCTGCTACCGCTGAAGAAATTGCTGCATCATCAAATGAAATGGAGAATGCAGTAAGTCTTATGTCATGTAAGGCCCAAGATGGATTTAATATGTCAGAAGAGATTTCAGAAAGGGCCACTACAATAAAACAATTATCTATGGAGTCTAGAAAACATTCAAATGATATATATCATAAGGTAAAAGCGGAAATGAATAGGGCAATAGAAGAGGCTAAATCAGTTAAGGAAATACATCACCTAGCTGCGGCTATATTGGCTATAACAAAACAGACAAATTTATTAGCTTTAAATGCAGCTATTGAGGCAGCAAGGGCAGGCGAGGCAGGTAAAGGATTTACTGTTGTAGCTAATGAGGTTAGAAAATTAGCAGAGAACTCTCAAAGAACTGCAGTAAGTATACAAAGAATAGTTGAAAAAGTAAGTAATTCAGTAAAAAATTTAACTTGCAGTGCAAGTAGTTTATTAAGTTTTATAGAAAAGGATGTTCAAGATAATTATGATGAGTTTATAGAGAATGCAGAACAATACAATAAAGATGCTGAGGAATTTAAAAAATTCATGGAGGAGTTTAGTAATACTTCCAGTGACTTGAACAATAGTATAACTAGTGTAGCTACGGCAATTAGTGAAGTATCTAGTACAATTGGTGAAGGCGCTGAGGGGATTGCTAATATTGCAAATAAGACAACTAACATAGTAGATAAAACTGACATACTAGAAAAAAATACAGTATTAAATAAAGATAGTGTTGAATCTTTAAGTGATTTAATTGAAAGATTTAAGCATTAAAATATAAAAGAGAGAATAAAATAAGAAATAAGTAAAAAAACTTTATCTTATGTTTTATCCTCTCTTTTTATTATGAAAGTTGTTATATTAATTTTATATTTTTGTTCCTATAGTTTCACCCATAGAAACCAATGTTTCTATACAATCATTACTATGTTTAATTATATCATCATGAATCTTTATTGTATTTGATTTAAATATTAAAATAACGGTTGAACCACCAAATTTAAAATAACCCTTTTCCATACCTCTAGTTATATGTTCCGTTTCTTTGTAAGTTTGTATAATGGAACCAACGCAAGTAGCACCTACCTCCATGTATATAACATCATCAAAGTTTTTAGATTTTAAAATACTCCATTCTCTTTTATTTTCAACAAAAACTTTTTTAATTTTTTGTAAAGAAATAGGATTTACGGAATAATATAACCCGTTTATTTTATTAGGTTTAGTGCATATACCATCATCTATAAAATGAAATCTATGATAATCAGTAGGGCAAAGTCTAAAAACTAAGCAAGACCCACCTTCATATGTTTTTGCAAGTTTTTTATCTTGTAAAAGTTCATCTAATGAATAATCAAAATCTTTAACACATAGGCTTTCAGTAGATTTTATATTGTTATATACTAAAAGCCTGCCATCACATGGAGAAATCAAATCATTAGTGCTTTTACTAAAGTCGTTTATATATTTGTCGTTTAACTCTCTTATAAAAAATTCATTAAAGGAATTAAAGTCTTTAGCATTCTTTTTATATTTATCCATATTAATATTTAGATCTACAATAAATTTATCAATTTTTTTAGCACTTAATCTACTATCACAATAAGAACCATATATCTTAGAAAAAAGTTTTTTCTTTACCAGTAGTTCTAATATACCTTTTCCAACTGGTGATGAGTATAGCCAGGTAAGTTGTTTTTCACCTGCAACATGTTCTATTTCATAAGTTTTATTTTTTCTATTATAGTATTTTATCATATATACGTATATACCCCTTTCAATGATTAAAATCTTTTTAATAACTAAAATATGAATAATAATTTATGTATTTAAACTAAAGTTTTCCAGAACGTATAATTGAAATTAAAAGCCACAAGCCCATAAATGCAGCTAACAAATATCCACTAATACCTAAGATAGATATATTTAAAATTTTAGGACCTATATTATATACTAATATAATAGAAGAGCTTATTATCATAGAAGCTATTATAAGAGCAAATACGATTCTATTTACCATTCTATTTAAAGATCGTATTGATTTTTCTAGACCATGAATTTTTAATTGAAGTTTAGCCCTACCATTTAAAAAGCTATCAGAGAGTTCTACAAATTTAGTTGGCATTCTAGAGGTATCTTTTATAAAAGTACGTGTTCTAATTAAGCTATTATCTAAATTAAAATCAGAAAACAAAGATGTTTTATTTTTACTTTTAACATAGGGCCTTGCAATAGACATTATATTTATATCTGGTGAAATTTTAACTGCTACACCTTCAACAATCACAAGACTTCTAATTAACATAGTTAAATCTTTTGGAAATTTTAAATTATTATCTTTTGCACATTTTAAAATTTCCTGTATCAGATCAGACATCTTTATATTTTTTAATGAAGTAGACATATATGCACTTAGTATATAATCAATATCTTCATATAAGTTATTCCGGTCAACGTAACCTGTTTTTATTCCAATGCTCATAATAATTGAAATAATTTTATGTATATCTTCATAAACAATTGCCATAATAAGTTCGTTTAATGCTTCTTGTAAACTTTTTGATAAAGATCCCATAAGCCCAAAATCTATAAAACAAATTTTACCATTATAAATTAGAAGGTTTCCTGGATGTGGATCTGCATGAAAAAAATTATCTTCAAAAACCTGTTTAAAAAAAGAGAGGATTAATTTTTTACCTATGTCTTCCCTATCGTAATTATATTCTCTTAACTTGGAGAAGTTATTTATATTAAAACCATCTATCATTTCCATGGTAATAACTTTATTGGATGAAAAATTTTCTACTATATTAGGGCTATATACATAATTACATTCTTTATTGAATTCCCTAAATTTTTTCATATTCTTAACTTCATTTGTAAAATCTAATTCTAGTTCTGTACTATATCTAAGTTCTTCTAGAGCTTCTTGAGGGTCAATTATAAAATCAGATAGCTTTAATTTAGCCAAAGAAAATATTTTAGATAATATTTCTATATCCATATTCATTTGTTTTTTTATATTAGGTCTTTGAATTTTTACAATTACATTTTCGCCACTAAATAAGGTAGCTTTATGGACTTGTGCTATTGATGCTGAAGCTAATGGTTTTTCATCAAAAGATTTAAATGCTTTTTTTATAGATATATTGAAGGTATTTTCAAATACATTGTTTATTGCTTCAAAGCATTCAGCAGGAACATTATTTTGTAATTTTGAAAGTTCATCAATATAAGGATCAGGTAATATATCTGGTCTAGTGCTTAAAATTTGACCTATTTTTATAAATGTAGGTCCAAGTTCTTCAAAAGCTTTTCTTAGATTTTTTGGTGAACTTTCATCCTGTCTTTTTATTTTCTTATCAACAACCGAACCAAAACCATAATGAGCTAAAATTTTAACTATTTCTTTAAATCTTTGAACAGAATTTTTATACATGATAAATTATATCTTTCTTAGTTCAAAAAAGACTTTACCTCCTAATTCATTACTTTTTTAGGTTCATATATGGATATTTTAACCTAATACTTTAAGTATATGCAAATTAAAGAATATGACTTAAAAATTACTAATAATAAAAAAGACAGTTAAATCATATAATACTTATTGTAGGGTAGAAAATCAACAAACTTTAGCCTTCCTTGTAAAGGCAACTTAAAATTTTGTTTGGAGAGTACCAAAAGGTACTCTCCTTACCCTATATAGCTAAATAAAAATATAATAATTAAATATAAATGAAAACAAATTCTCTATTTGGTTGACACTTCATCAAATTTGTAATATTATAAAAATGTTAAGGAAAAACTTAATATTTTGCATCCATAGCTCAGTAGGATAGAGCGTCCCCCTCCTAAGGGGAAGGCCAGGGGTTCGATTCCCTTTGGGTGCACCATAAAAACCATCTAAGTTTATATTAGATGGTTTTTATTTTAAATAAAAATAGTGTATAATAAAAATTAAGTAATAATTATTATTAATAAAACAACCGATATATTCTTTAATATAAAATTTAGTAAATAGGAGCTTTTATATGAGTGAAACAATTCATAGTAAGTTTATGAAAGAAGCATTAAAAGAATCAAAAAAGGCTTTAGAATTAGATGAAGTACCTGTAGGAGCTATTATTGTAAAGGATAATATAATTATTAGTAGAGCCTACAATTTAAGAGAAAAATTAAATGATCCTACAGCCCATGCAGAAATAATAGCTATAAAAAAGGCATGTGAAAAGCTACAAAATTGGAGGCTTACTGGGTGTTCTATGTATGTAACTTTAGAGCCTTGTCCCATGTGTGCAGGAGCAATTGTTCAAAGTAGAATATCCAATCTTTATATAGGTACATTTGATTATACATGTGGGGCTTGTGGTTCCGTGTTAAATATAACCAATAATGATTATATTAATAGTTTTACCAATACTAAATGGATGTATCATGAGGAGTGTAGTAAAATTTTAAAAGATTTTTTTAAACTGAAAAGAAATAAAAATTTAAAGGAGAAAAAATATGAGTAATATAAACGAAGAGATTTTAGATAAATTAACTAAAGTATGTGTATGTAATGCAATTTCAAGATATAGTATAAAAAAAGCTATAGTAAATGGGGCAACAACTGTAGAGGAGGTAAAGAAAGTTACTGGTTCAGGTACGGGTAGTTGCAAAGGAAGTAGATGTTGTAGAAAAATAGAAGAATTAATTAAAAAATATAACAATGAAGAAATGTAACATAGTGTTAAAAATTTAACCGTAAAAATTTTAGTTTTATAAAGTTGACAATTATATTAATAAAACCTAATATATAAACAAAATACTGATGTTTAAGAGGTGATATAATGGACGGAAATTTTAAAAAATATGAACAAGATGCTGAACTTTTAAAGGTCCTTGCTCATCCAGTTAGATTATGTATAGTTAATGGACTTTTAAACAAAGGCAAATGTAATGTTTCTAAAATGCAAGAATGTTTACAAATACCTCAATCTACAGTGTCACAACATTTACAAAAATTAAAAGCTGCAGGGATTATAGCTGGTCAAAGAAATGGACTTGAAGTTTCATACATAGTAAGCAATGAAAGAGTTAAAGAAGTTGTTAAAGCCTTGGAAAATATTTAAATATTACAAACAGAATAATTTAGCTTATAGGGCTTTAAAATAAAAAAACATATATTTAAATTTAAGACGTATATACTTTAATAATTAACATAGCGGTGATGCTAAGTATTAAATTAAAGGTATATACGTTTTTAGTTTATTGTTAAAACTTTTTCATAAAAAAGAAATATTAAAGTAAAATTTTAAATATAATGAAAATTTGAACAAATATATATAAATGGTTCTGTGTTTATGATAAAATAGCTTAATAGAAGTAGGATAAATAATTATTTTAAAGAAGTGGGGGATATAATATGAAATTTAATGATATGCCATATGAAAGACCTAATATGGATAATTATAAAGTACAATTTAATGATCTTTTAAATAAGCTAAAAAATGTATCAAATGCAGAAGAAGCTACAAAGGAAATGGAAGAGATAAATAGACTAAGAAATGATTTTGAATCAATGTGTGCACTAGTAACTATAAGACATACTATAGATACTACTGATAAATTCTATGAAGATGAACAAGCCTATTTCGATGAAAATTATCCGGTTTATGAAGGGTTAGTTACAGAATATTATAAGGTTATAGTAAATTCTAGATTTAAAGAAGAATTAAAAAAGAGTTTTAAGGAACAAGTATTTAATTTAGCTGAAGTTTCAATTAAGTCCTTCTCAGAAGAGATAGTTGAAGATTTACAAGTTCAAAATAAGTTATCAAGTGAATATACAAAATTGATAGCTTCTGCCAAAATTATGTTTGAGGGTGAGGAAAGAAATTTAGCGCAAATGTCTCCTTTCCAATTATCAAAAGATAGAGAAATTAGAAAAAAAGCAAGTGAAGCTAAATTTGGATTCTATGCACAAAACCAAGATAAAATAGATGATGTCTATGATAAATTAGTCAAAGTAAGAACTAAGATGGCTAAAAAGTTAGGCTATGAAAATTTTGTTCAATTAGGATATGATAGACTAGGAAGAACGGATTATAATGCAGAAATGGTTACTAAGTTTAGGGAACAGGTAATAAAATATATTGTTCCTTTAGCAGAGGAATTACGAAAAAGACAATCTAAGAGATTAGGATTAGAATCATTAAAATATTATGATCAATCCTTCAAGTTTCTATCAGGTAATCCAACACCAAAGGGTGATTCAGATTGGATTATAGCAAATGGTAAGAAAATGTATGAAGAATTATCTTCTGAAACAGGCGAATTCTTTAATTTTATGTTAGATAATAATTTAATGGATCTTGTTAGCAAAAAAGGAAAGGCAGGGGGAGGATATTGTCATTACCTAGGTAAGTATAAAACTCCATTTATTTTCTCTAATTTTAATGGTACATCTGGTGATGTAGATGTATTAACACATGAAGCAGGACATGCTTTTCAAGCTTATTCAAGTAGAGGCTATGATATTCCGGAGTATGGATTCCCAACTTATGAGGCATCAGAAATACACTCAATGAGTATGGAGTTTTTAACATGGCCATGGATGAATTTGTTTTTTGAAGAGGATACAGAGAAATATAAATTTATGCATCTAAGTAATGCAATATTATTCATTCCTTATGGTGTATGTGTAGATGAATTCCAGCATGTGGTATATGAAAATCCAGATATGACCCCTGAAGAAAGAAGACTCGCTTGGAGGAAATTAGAAAAAAAATATGAACCAAGTAAGAGTTATGAAGGTAATGAATTCTTAGAAAATGGAGGTTGGTGGTTTGGACAAAGACATATATTTGAAACTCCATTTTATTATATAGATTATACTTTAGCTCAAATATGTGCTCTTCAATTCTGGAAAAAGGCAAACGATAATAGAGGAAAAGCTTGGGAAGATTATGTAAGATTCTGTAAAGAAGGAGGAAGTGAATCCTTCTTGAATTTAGTTAAAATTGCAAATTTAGTATCTCCATTTGATAATAATTGCATAAAGTCAATTATTAATGATGTAGAAGAATGGTTAAACAAGGTAGATGATACTAGTTTATAATTTTAATTAAATGTAAAAAAGCTAATTTTTTAGTATTGTCTTGTAAACACTAGGTTTTTATAATATTGGGGAATGAGGATATTTCGATTGTTTGACAAATGTTACGAAAATATTAATTGAAAAATTTAATGTTAATAAAAACTTAATTTAAAATCGTTGAAAATCAATGGAGAATGATGTAGAATTTAATTATTCAATAAATATTGAAAGTTTTGTAATGTTATCCTCCAATTTTAAAAGCTATACGCTTTTAAAATTTCCACAATCCCCTTTACCCAAAAGACATCGGTACCCCTCCGATGTCTTTTACTTTATATAAAAATTATAGTTTTTATATTTTAAGGTATACATATAATATGTAACATGAAAAAATGTTTTATGGCTAAAAAATTGTTACTAAGATAATGTTTTATAAGAAAGTAAAATTTATAGAATATGGTAGTTAGAAACTTTCCATCGTAGGTATATTTATAGTTAAAACAATATAGTTAAAACAATATTGTTTTAACTATAATAAGAAAGTATATTTTAACTAAATTGTATGTTGAATTATTACAAATATATAATAGAATATAATAAAGGGGAATGAAACGTATTACTATAAAAATTAAAAGAGATTTATATTTTACGAGGGGGAAGTAAAATGATGTTTGAATTTCGAAAACCAACAGAAAATGATTCTAAGGAGATTTCAACTTGGAAATATGATGGAATATATTCTTTCTATGATAATGACAAGACAAAGACTAAGCAAGAATGGGCATTAAATATACATAAAGATGAAAATGCCTTTATGATATATAAGGAAAATGAGTTGATTGCAAATTGTTGTTTTAATTTTGATAAAGATAAAATTTTATTTGGTATTCAAATGAAGCCAAACTTAACAGGTAAGGGTATGGGTACGGATATAGTAAATGCGGCATTGAATTTTGGAAGAGAAAAATTTAAGTTTAACAATATATGGATATTTGTTGCTAAATTTAATAATAGGGCAATAAAGATTTATAAAAAGCTAGGTTTTAAAATAACGTATGAATTTGTATGGAAGGTTAATGGGGAAGAAACAGGATTTATAGAAATGCAAAAGAGTTGGAATGAAGGTTAAAAAGATTAAAACAAAAGGTAATTAATATTGTTTTCTTCCTTATTATATGTATTAAGAAGAAATATTCTATAGTAAACAAGTAAATAGGAGAGTTGTTAAAATAGGAAAATATTAAAATAACATCCTAAATTCAATTTAAAAAATCATGAAATAAATTTTACAACTAAAAAATATGTATACCAGTAAATAAAGGGCACAGAGCAGGATTATGCTTATTTTTTATTATCGTAAGATTTATTTGACAGGTATATTAGCCTATGTTAGAATATGAGGGAAACAAAATTAAATTAAGTGGTATATATCGTAAGTATATATATGATAATGGTAAAGGCAGAATATGCGGATGCCATTAATGTTACTAGTATAACATAGAATATGGAGAGATGTCTGAGTGGTTGAAGGAGCACGCCTGGAACGCGTGTGTAGGGGAAACTCTACCGTGGGTTCAAATCCCACTCTCTCCGCCAAGGTCGTACTAGCTGGGGAGTTAGCGGTGCCCTATAACCTGCAATCCGCTATAGCAGGAGTGAATTCCTTGTTTAGGCTATAGTTTGTTTGGTCTGGCTTATATAAGTGGCGTTGAGAACTGGGTCCCACGCAACAGAGATTCGTGAACCTCGTCAGGTCTGGAAGGAAGCAGCGATAAGCGAACCCCTCTGTGTGCCGTGGATCAATCTGGTTTGAGTTAACTGTATGAGTAACGCTTATAAACTATAAGTCGACACAAGGTGTACGACTTTAATATTTGAATTTAGAGCTCGACTTTTAGTCGAGCTATTTTTATAAAAAGAAAAATAAAACTTATCATAAATTCCTTAAATAGGATATAATATAGATAGTTGTTATATATTTTAAATATTCAATTATGCTGAAAAAGAGGTGAATTTTTTGGCTTATACTGCTTTATATAGAGAATGGAGACCTAAACGATTTGAAGATGTAGTTGGTCAACATCATGTAACTATTACATTAAAAAATCAAATAAGGAATAGTAGAATAGCACATGCTTACTTACTTTGTGGTACTAGAGGAACAGGTAAGACTTCTACTGCTAAAATTTTAGCCAAAGCTATAAATTGCCTTAATCCACAAGATGGGGAGCCATGTAATGCGTGTGAAATGTGTAAAAACATTAATTTAGGTACTTCCATGGATGTAACAGAATTAGATGCAGCTTCACATAATAGTGTTGATAATATAAGAGATATTATAGAAGATGTACAATATCCTCCTAGAGAGGCAAAGTATAAAGTTTATATTATCGACGAGGTACATATGTTATCAATAGGTGCTGTTAATGCATTTCTTAAAACGTTAGAAGAACCTCCATCTAATGTGGTATTTATATTAGCAACAACGGATCCACAAAAGCTTCCTATAACTATTCTTTCAAGATGTCAACGTTTTGATTTCAAAAGAATAAAAAGTGAAGAAATTTTTGGAAGGTTAAGGGATATTGTAAATGAAATAGGTATATTGGCCGATGATAGTAGCTTGAAGTTAATATCTAGAATGTGTGATGGGGCTATGAGGGATGCCCTAAGTCTACTAGATCAAGTAATATCTATGAATAACAATAAAATAGATTATGATAGTGTAGTAGATATTTTAGGATTAGTAACTAATGACAATCTTATAAAACTCGTTGATAATATAATAGAAAAGAATATAGATGAATCTATAAAAATATTAGATGATATAGTTTTAAGTGGTAAAGATATATATGTATTTATAAAAGATATGATACTTCATATGAGAAATCTTATGATGGCAAAAATAACAGATAAAGCTGAAGATGTTCTAGATATGTCTACAGAAAATATACAAATTTTAAAAGAACAAGGTTCTAAACTTAGAGTTGAAGAGATTATGAGGTATATAAGAATTCTTCAAGAAACTGAGGAACAATGCAAGTGGAGTAAACAAAGTAGAATATTTTTAGAACTTGCAATAATAAAAATTATAAAAGTAGAATATGATACATCAAAAGAGGTCATAGTATCTAGAATAAATAATTTAGAGAAGAAAATAAAAGAAGGAAACATAGTTATAAATAATAGTGTAGTTGAAAGTAATAAATCCCATGTAAATAAAGCTAATGTAACTTCACCGAATAATGACCAAGGTAATTTTAGTCGGACAATAAAAAGTGAAGAGGAAAAAATTGAAGTTGTAGAAAATCATAATTCTACAATATCTATTGATAAAGTTAAAGCTGCATGGCAAGATATATTAGAAATTTTTAAATCAAGAAGAGAAATGATAATATATGCATCATTAGTTACTGGAAATGTTAGCGATTGTAAAAATGGTATAATTGAAATTACATATGAAGAACAATATGCATTTAACAAAAAGAGGCTTGAAACCGAACAATTTAGAAAAAGAGTAAATAGTATATTTTCAGAAGCATTAAATGAGCCTGTTACAGTTAAATATAAAGTTTTATATCAAAAACCACAACAACCAACAGAAGAATTAATAAAGAATTCTTTAGGTGATATTAAACTTGAAGTATTTGATTGATCTAGTTTAAAATAAATTGTAAATAATTAAATTTTAGGAGGTATGTATTATGGCAAGAGGTGGATTCCCAGGTGGTATGGGTGGAAACATGAATAATTTATTGAAACAAGCACAAAAGCTTCAACAACAAATGGAGAAAATGCAAGAGGATTTAGAAACTAAAACATTTGAAGTTTCAGTTGGTGGAGGTGCAATAGTAGCTGTTGCCAATGGTAAAAAACAATTAATAGATATAAAAATAAAAGAAGACGTAGTAGATCCAGATGATGTTGAAATGTTACAAGACTTAGTTATTACTGCTGTTAATGAAGTTTTAAGAAAAGCAGAAGATGAAACTTCTAAAGAAATGGGTAAATTAACTGGTGGTATGAATTTACCAGGTGGATTATTTTAATTACTAATGTAGATTCATTAAAGAATATTGCTATATGAGAGGTGAGTATATGGACTTTTATCCAGTAGCAATAGAAAAGTTAATAGAGGAGTTTGCAAAACTACCTAATATAGGACATAAAACAGCTCAAAGACTTACTTTACATGTACTTAATCTTCCTAAGGAAGAAGTAGAAGAGTTCGCCGATGCCCTTGTAAAGGCTAGAGGAACAATAAAATATTGTTCAATTTGTGGTAACTATACAGATAAAGATCCTTGTTCTATATGTTCTAACCCTAATAGGGATAGAAGCACGATCTGTGTAGTAGAAAATCCAAAAGATATTATGACTATGGAAAAAGTTCGAGAATTTAATGGAGTCTATCATGTACTTCATGGAACTATATCTCCAATGGCTGGAAGAGGTCCAGAGGATATAAAGTTAAGGGAACTTATAAGAAGAATAAATGGAGAAGTAAAAGAAGTTATAGTTGCTACGAACCCTAATATAGAGGGGGAGGCAACTGCTATGTATATTTCAAAGATCTTAAAACCATTAGGAGCTACAGTAACAAGAATAGCTCATGGTGTTCCTGTTGGTGGAGATTTAGAATATGCAGATGAAGTAACACTTTCTAAAGCTTTAGAAGGAAGAAAAGAAATATAAGTAGTCCATAAAAAGAGTAATGGAAATTAATAAAATGCCATTACTCTTTTTCTATTATAAAAGTTTGCAAATATTTATTATATAAACTGTCATGTTTAGGAGTATATATGAAATATATATATATTATGTATATATATTACAACTAAAGTTAATAATAGTGATAAGAATATATAGTCTAAGTTAGAAAGTGGAGGATAATAAATATGAACAAACAAGAAGTTATAGATACTTTATTTAATAATGTTAAATATACAGATGAGGAAAAAGAAATAATAACTTATTTAGAGGAAGCTAGAGAAGAATGGGAAGCAGCAAGTAGATTTTTTCAATATGTAAGTGAACCAGATTTAGTTGATTATGCAATATATGAAGAGGATGCAGCTAAATCTAAATTTATGTACTATTTAACCAAGGCTAAAGAAAGAAATATAGAAATAGACTGGTATTATATGATAGGATAACAATTATAATAAGCTAAAATACATATATAAATTCTATAGTTAAACATTCTAGATATAAACTTACAAGTATAAAAGATAGAGGGGGAGAATAAATGGCAAGTATACCTTATTATATTTTAGCTGTATTAGTATTAATAATAGTAGTTAAAATATTTTCGTGGCCTATAAGGGTTTTAATCAAACTCTTATTAAACGGTTTTTTAGGATATATATTATTGTTATTATTAAATTTTTTAGGAAAAAGTATAGGTATATATGTACCTGTTAATGCAATCAGTTCTTTAATAGCAGGTTTCTTCGGGGTACCAGGAGTTATATTTCTAATAATTTTCAATAAGTTTCTATAATAATAAGTTAGGCTAGGTTATAATTTGTAGAAAGTATTATAACTTAGCTATTTTTGTATAAAACTTAGTATAAGTGGTAAGAATACTAATAAAATACTAAGTGTAAATCAATTAAAATTTAACTAAATAAAAAAATATAAAAAATAGTTGACAAAAACTAAAAATATTGTTAGAATAAAAAAGTAGTCAGCGATGAGCACTACGAAATAAGAAATTGATCTTTGAAAATTAAACAGAGTATGATAAACAACTCGTATTCTTTTGAAATAAAAATTAAATGCTTAGCAAGTAATGCTTAAGTCAGAACAAACTTTTTAAATTGAGAGTTTGATCCTGGCTCAGGACGAACGCTGGCGGCGTGCTTAACACATGCAAGTCGAGCGATGAAGCTTCCTTCGGGAAGTGGATTAGCGGCGGACGGGTGAGTAACACGTGGGTAACCTGCCTCAAAGAGGGGGATAGCCTTCCGAAAGGAAGATTAATACCGCATAATATCATTTTAATGCATGTTGAAATGATTAAAGGAGTAATCCGCTTTGAGATGGACCCGCGGCGCATTAGCTAGTTGGTGAGGTAACGGCTCACCAAGGCGACGATGCGTAGCCGACCTGAGAGGGTGATCGGCCACATTGGGACTGAGACACGGCCCAGACTCCTACGGGAGGCAGCAGTGGGGAATATTGCGCAATGGGGGAAACCCTGACGCAGCAACGCCGCGTGAGTGATGACGGTCTTCGGATTGTAAAGCTCTGTTTTCAGGGACGATAATGACGGTACCTGAGGAGGAAGCCACGGCTAACTACGTGCCAGCAGCCGCGGTAATACGTAGGTGGCGAGCGTTGTCCGGATTTATTGGGCGTAAAGCATGCGTAGGCGGATACTTAAGTGGGATGTGAAATCCCGGGGCTCAACCCCGGTGCTGCATTCCAAACTGGGTATCTAGAGTACAGGAGAGGAAAGCGGAATTCCTAGTGTAGCGGTGAAATGCGTAGAGATTAGGAAGAACACCAGTGGCGAAGGCGGCTTTCTGGACTGTAACTGACGCTGAGGCATGAAAGCGTGGGTAGCAAACAGGATTAGATACCCTGGTAGTCCACGCCGTAAACGATGAGTACTAGGTGTCGGGGTTTCAATACTTCGGTGCCGCAGTTAACACATTAAGTACTCCGCCTGGGAAGTACGATCGCAAGATTAAAACTCAAAGGAATTGACGGGGGCCCGCACAAGTAGCGGAGCATGTGGTTTAATTCGAAGCAACGCGAAGAACCTTACCTGGGCTTGACATCCCAAGAATCCTGTGGAAACACGGGAGTGCCCTTCGGGGAACTTGGTGACAGGTGGTGCATGGTTGTCGTCAGCTCGTGTCGTGAGATGTTGGGTTAAGTCCCGCAACGAGCGCAACCCTTGTTGTTAGTTGCTACCATTAAGTTGAGCACTCTAGCAAGACTGCCTGGGTAACCAGGAGGAAGGTGGGGATGACGTCAAATCATCATGCCCCTTATGTCCAGGGCTACACACGTGCTACAATGGTTGGTACAAAGAGAAGCAAGACCGTGAGGTGGAGCAAATCTCATAAAACCAATCTCAGTTCGGATTGTAGGCTGAAACTCGCCTACATGAAGCTGGAGTTACTAGTAATCGCGAATCAGAATGTTGCGGTGAATGCGTTCCCGGGCCTTGTACACACCGCCCGTCACACCATGAGAGTTGGTAACACCCGAAGTCCGTGAGGTAACCGCAAGGAGCCAGCGGCCGAAGGTGGGATCGATGATTGGGGTGAAGTCGTAACAAGGTAGCCGTAGGAGAACCTGCGGCTGGATCACCTCCTTTCTAAGGAGAATTCTATAAGACGATGTTCTTATAGTAGCGAGTATCTACTCTGTTTAATTTTGAAGGATTAATATTCTTCAATGATTGTTCTTTGAAAATTGTATAATGAATATATAAATAAATTTAGTACTGATTAACAAATCAGTTACTCATGATAGGTCAAGTTAGAAAGGGCGCATGGCGAATGCCTTGGCACCAGGAGCCGATGAAGGACGTGATAAGCTGCGATAAGCTGTGGGTAGCCGCACATAGGTTGTGATCCACAGATTTCCGAATGAGGGAACTCACATACCTTAACGGTATGTATCTTAAACTGAATAAATAGGTTTAGGAGGGTAAACCCGGGGAACTGAAACATCTAAGTACCCGGAGGAAGAGAAAGAAAAATCGATTTTCTAAGTAGCGGCGAGCGAAAGGGAAAGAGCCCAAACCAGAGATTTATCTCTGGGGTTGCGGACAGACAATAACGATTAAACTATTTTAGCTGAAGAGGTTTGGAAAGACCCACCGTAGGAGGTAATAGTCCTGTAAGCGAAAGAACAGTTTAATTAAGTCTGATCCAGAGTACCACGAGACACGTGAAACCTTGTGGGAAGCAGGGAGGACCACCTCCCAAGGCTAAATACTACCTGGTGACCGATAGTGAAGAAGTACCGTGAGGGAAAGGTGAAAAGAACCCCGGGAGGGGAGTGAAATAGAACCTGAAACCGTGTGCCTACAATCGGTCGGAGCACTTTATATGTGTGACGGCGTACTTTTTGTAGAACGGGCCAACGAGTTACGGTATGTAGCAAGGTTAAGTACCGCAGGTACGAAGCCGAAGAGAAATCGAGTCTGAATAGGGCGCATAGTTGCATATCGTAGACCCGAAACCGGGTGACCTATCCATGGCCAGGATGAAGCGGAAGTAAAATTCCGTGGAGGTCCGAACCACGTTGGTGTTGAAAAACCATGGGATGAGCTGTGGATAGCGGAGAAATTCCAATCGAACCCGGAGATAGCTGGTTCTCCTCGAAATAGCTTTAGGGCTAGCGTCAGGCAAATGAGTAGCGGAGGTAGAGCACTGAATGAGCTAGGGGGCTTCACCGCTTACCGAACTCTATCAAACTCCGAATGCCGTTTACTTTTACCCTGGCAGTCAGACTGCGAATGATAAGATCCGTAGTCAAAAGGGAAAGAGCCCAGACCATCAGCTAAGGTCCCAAAGTATAAGTTAAGTGGTAAAGGATGTGGGATTTCTAAGACAACTAGGATGTTGGCTCAGAAGCAGCCATTCATTTAAAGAGTGCGTAATAGCTCACTAGTCAAGAGATCCTGCGCCGAAAATGTTCGGGGCTAAAACTTATCACCGAAGCTATGGATGTACGTAAGTACATGGTAGAGGAGCTTCCTGTATGGGCAGAAGTCGTACCGAAAGGAGCGGTGGACTGTACAGGAGTGAGAATGTTGGCATGAGTAGCGAGAAATAAGTGAGAATCTTATTGGCCGAAAACCTAAGGTTTCCTGAGGAAGGCTCGTCCTCTCAGGGTTAGTCGGGACCTAAGCCCAGGCCGAAAGGCGTAGGCGATGGACAATTGGTTGATATTCCAATACTGCCAAACTTCGTTTGACAAATGGGGTGACGCAAAAGGATAGGATGTGCGCACTGTTGGAGTGTGCGTCTAAGCACTTAGGCAGACTAAACAGGAAAATCCGTTTAGTTGTTAATGCTGAGGTGTTATGGGGAGCGAAATTTAAGTAGCGAAGTATCTGATTCCATGTTGCCAAGAAAAGCCTCTATGGAGAAGTTTGGTACCCGTACCGCAAACCGACACAGGTAGGTGAGGAGAGAATCCTAAGGCCGGCGGAAGAATTGTTGTTAAGGAACTAGGCAAATTGACCCCGTAACTTCGGGAGAAGGGGTGCCTATAGAAATATAGGTCGCAGAGAATAGGCTCAGGCAACTGTTTAACAAAAACACAGGTCTCTGCTAAAGCGTAAGCTGATGTATAGGGGCTGACACCTGCCCGGTGCTGGAAGGTTAAGGGGATTTGTAAGCGTAAGCGAAGCAATGAACTTAAGCCCCAGTAAACGGCGGCCGTAACTATAACGGTCCTAAGGTAGCGAAATTCCTTGTCGGGTAAGTTCCGACCCGCACGAATGGTGTAATGATCTGAGCACTGTCTCAACAACAAATCCGGTGAAATTGTAGTGCAAGTGAAGATGCTTGCTACCCGCAGTTGGACGGAAAGACCCCGTAGAGCTTTACTGCAATTTAGCATTGAACTTCGGTATTATCTGTACAGGATAGGTGGGAGACTAGGAAATAGCTTCGTCAGGGGCTATGGAGTCATCCTTGGGATACCACCCTGATATTATTGGAGTTCTAACGAAAGGCCATGAAACTGGTCGTCGGACATTGCTAGGTGGGCAGTTTGACTGGGGCGGTCGCCTCCTAAAATGTAACGGAGGCGCCCAAAGGTTCCCTCAGCGCGGTCGGAAATCGCGCGAAGAGTGCAAAGGCAGAAGGGAGCCTGACTGCGACACATACAGGTGGAGCAGGGACGAAAGTCGGGCTTAGTGATCCGGTGGTACCTCGTGGGAGGGCCATCGCTTAACGGATAAAAGCTACCTCGGGGATAACAGGCTGATCTCCCCCAAGAGTCCACATCGACGGGGAGGTTTGGCACCTCGATGTCGGCTCGTCGCATCCTGGAGCTGAAGTCGGTTCCAAGGGTTGGGCTGTTCGCCCATTAAAGCGGCACGCGAGCTGGGTTCAGAACGTCGTGAGACAGTTCGGTCCCTATCCGCTGCGGGCGCAGGAAATTTGAGAGGAGCTGTCCTTAGTACGAGAGGACCGGGATGGACTGACCTCTGGTGCACCAGTTGTCACGCCAGTGGCACAGCTGGGTAGCTATGTCGGGAAGGGATAAACACTGAAAGCATCTAAGTGTGAAGCCCACCTCAAGATTAGATTTCCCATGATTAATTCAGTAAGACCCCTTGAAGAACACAAGGTTGATAGGTGAGAGGTGTAAGCGTGGTAACATGTTCAGCTGACTCATACTAATAGGTCGAGGACTTGACCAAATAAATATTCATTATACAATTTTGAGAGAGCAATTTCTCTAAAACTAAGATTTAAGTTGACAGTTGACTTAAATTTATATAGTATATAAATAATCCGGTGATAATGGCGTAAAGGTAACACTCCTTTCCATACCGAACAGGCAAGTTAAGCTTTACAGCGCCGATGGTACTTCAGGGGCAGCCTTGTGGGAGAGTAGGACATTGCCGGGTTTATAACTTTTTATGCGTCTTTAGCTCAGCAGGATAGAGCAACGGCCTTCTAAGCCGTGTGCCAGGGGTTCGACTCCCTTAAGACGCACCATTTTATTAATGTGGATAAAAAGCCCTTTTATAAAGTATTAACTTTATAAAAGGGCTTTTTATATTGTAAGTTTATTGTTTATAATAATATTAGATAATTAATTATAAGTATAATAATCCACAAATGACTTTTAAAATAATTAACATTGTGGAATACTTTAAATATGAATTGTGGATAAGTTTAAGTATAAGATGTATAAATGATTATTAAGAAAAGAGGATAATAATATGTTTTTTAAGGAACAAGTCATAAGAGCTAAATTTATAAAAAGACCAAATAGGTTTCAAGCATATGTTAAGGTGGATAATAAAGAAATCTTAGTACATGTTCCTAATACAGGGAGATGTAAAGAAATCTTAATCCCAGGTTGTACCGTTATTTTAAGAGAAGGAACAACTCCTAATAGAAAGACGCCATATGATCTAATAGCTGCATATAAAAAGAATAAGTTAATAAATATAGATTCTCAGGTTCCTAATAAAGTTGTAGAGGAGGCATTAAAGGCAAAAAAATTTCCTAAGCTTGAACAGTTTAATATTATACAAAGGGAAAAGACATTCGGAAATAGTAGATTTGATTTTAAACTTTCTAAGGATAGTGGAGAGGAATATTATTTAGAAGTAAAGGGAGTTACATTAGAAGACAATGGAATTACGATGTTCCCTGATGCCCCAACAGAAAGAGGAACTAAACATATTTTGGAGTTAATTGAAGCAAAGAGCAGTGGGAAAGGTGCAGGTGTTGTTTTCTTAATTCAGCTAAATGAAATCAAATCCTTTTCTCCAAATGAAGATATGGATCCTAAGTTTACAGAAGCACTGAAACTAGCTAAAATTAAAGGGGTAGATATTTTTGCTTATGAATGTGAGGTTGGAGAAGAATATATATATTTATCTAAAGAAGTAAAAATAGTTATATAAGGAGAGAGTAGGATGAAGTTTAAATTTTGTCCGATTTGTGGTAGAAAACTGATATATAAATATAGTTGGGATGAAGGAAATGTTCCTTATTGTGAAAAGCATAAAATGTTATTTTTTGATGTTCCTAAACCATGTATAGTTGTAGCAGTTATAAGGGATAATGAAATTCTCTTATTAAAACAAAGTTATATATATAAAAATTCGGAGATTCTTATTTCAGGATATGTTTGTCAAAATGAAACTGTAGAGGAAGCTGTGCATAGAGAGGTTAGGGAAGAAACCGGTATTAATATTAAGAATATAAGATATCTAGGTAGTCAGTTTTTAAAAGATAAAGAAATATTGATGCTTACTTTCATGGCTTTTTATGATAATGGAGAAATTTCTATATCAAAGGAAGTGGAACAAGCTAAGTGGAGAAATATTGATAATATTACTAGTTATATGAAAGAAGATATAATAGGTAAAAAAATTATAGCTAAAGTAATACAAGAATTAAAGATAGATTAATAGAATAAAAGATAGTAAAAAACACATCATTTGTTTAAAATGATGTGTTTTTCTTAGACTTTTCTTAAGAGTTGCATATTTAAAATTTTATCTTTTTTGTTATAATCTATAATTGCGTTATCTATCATCATACCTATTAAAGTTAATTCTGAATCTGTAATATCATCACCGCTTAAACTCCAATAATATTCTTCAATTTCATGACATCTAGGACAAGAAAGAGTGTCTTTTAATTCCTCTAGGATACTGTCAGGAAGTATTATATTATGTGAAATAAGAGTTATTTTAATGATATTCTTGATACTTTCTACTTCTAAGTTAACTTTACTTGCATTATATTTATAACAAAAGCTCATTAATTCACTTATTAGTTTTATATTTTTTATATTTGTATTATTCATGGTCTTTATAGCGCTTATAATAGCTATGTCTCCTTTCATAAAAATTTATTTTTTATTATTAAAATTTCACTTATCTATAGAACTAATCACTTTCTTTCTAAAGGCAGATATTATGGGAACTAATATTATAGCAATGGTTCCACCTACAAATCCATTATTATAAAGATTTATACCTCCATGTAAGTATCCCATATTCATTACCATACATACATGTAAAAAACCAGCTAATATTCCGAATATCCATCCAAAATGACCGCTAATAGGAGCTAAGGTTGTACTAAATAGAATTGCAAGAAGCATATTGGGAGAATTAACTTCCCAAACATTTAGAAAAGATGATAAAATAGCTCCAATTACAATAGGTGTTACGTTTTTTATATGTTTACCAAATGAACCAAAGCCGACAATAGTAAAAATTCCACCAATAGTAGGACCTGTTAAGTCACCATTAAGCAATAAAATTAATAGTGTAAATGAAATTCCCAAAATACCCATGTTAACAAAAGTAGCACCATCTCCAAATTTAATATAAAAATCTGATACTAGTCTTCCAGGTTGATTAGTAATCTTTTTTAATTTTTTAAAGGCATCTTTATCTAGTATATATCCTAAGATTATAAAAGATACGAATGTACATACTAAGAATACAGAAAAGAAAAAATTATTTCCATTGGCCCATAGCAATCTTTTAGGAAAATCTATTCCAAAAGCTCGTAAAATAGACATAAGTACAGTGCCTATAAGCCCTGCTGAGAAACCTGTATTATATAAATTATACCCTTGGTGAAGCCTTAAACAATATGAGGTTAATGGACTTAATATGAATCCAACTAATATGCCTGTAAATAATGCAAATGGAATTGCTAAATAAATAGGAAATATGTTTGTGAAAAGTAGTTCGTTAAATGTCGGGGAAAGAGTTGTACCGAATGTAGCGATTAAGATATAGTTTAAAAAGGGTTGTTTTTGATATTTAGAGAATAACCAAACGCCAAAAACTATTGGCCATACATTTAATATATTTTTTCCGAATAGTCCAAAGCCAAATATTAATAATAAGCAAGATATAGTAGAGCCATTTGGTTTAATTCCTACATAAATAAAAATTAATAAAAATGTTATAGATAATATACTTGCATTAAATAATGATGCACCTATACCTCCTAATGCAACATAGTCTGTAATTAAAATATTAGATTGAAATAGAATTTTTGTCATACCAGTAAAGATATTTACAGGAGTCTCTAATAAAAATGCAGTGGTCATAAATAGCGTAAAATAAATAAGTAGAATATAGTAGGTTTTATATAGTTTACGTTTTATTTTTCTTTCCATTAATGGCCTCCCTCTTAAATTTAAATACTTATTAGAACATTATATTTTTAATAATTATATCATTAAAATAAATTTGATTTATATATTAAAGAAATTTTTTATATGAGTTTTCTATATCATAGATTTTATTAGGTTTTATTTAACTTTAAATAATGATAAAATTTAAAAAAGATGATTGAATGTAAAATAAAAAATAAAAGAGGTAATAAAAATGGAAAAAGTTTTAGCGAATAACTGTTTGAAATGTCCTGAGTATAATAACAAAACTTGTGATGGCAATGTAAAAGATTGTATGTGTTTAAGATGCCCAAGAAATTTAGCGGAATGTATAATAGTTAGGTATTGTAGAGAAACAGAATCCCCATTATATATTAAGAGGTAATACAATAATATATTTTATGAGTAAATTATTTTTATGGGGTAATACTATTATTATAATTACATTAAATCTAGCAGGAGATGATAGTATGCTAAATGGAGAATTACATAAGTTAGTGGCAGAGAATTGTAATCAGTATGTAGATAAATTTTCAATGACATCTAATATGTTAAGTTCTAATTGTAATACTTGTTCTAGATGTATTAATTATAAAAATGGTATGTGTACTAAAAACATGTTTAATGTTATGAAAGAAATAATAAGCATAGGCTAAATAAATTTTGTAGTTAAAAAAGCATTTATAATTAATAAAATTGGTATATTAATTATAAATGCTTTTTATTTTTAAGGAAATATTTATGAAATAAAGCGAGTTGTTTAAATTATTCTCCTCTTTCTTTTATTTCTGTAATAGTTATTTATGATATAATATATATTATTTATGATTTAATAGGAGGACAAGAAGTTGGTTACACCGAATAGTGAGAAAAAGTGCAACAAAAATAAGTACATATATTTAATTATATTTATGTTTGCATTAATGATTTTAGATGCTATTGCAGAAAATATCAAAGGCGTTTTTGTTCCTATTTTTAAAAGTACTCTTAATATAAATGATAGTGTAATTGGTATATGGCTTTTTGTAGGATCTTTCGCTTATATAATATTTACCTACTTAGGAGGATTATTTTCTAGAAAGGTAGGGCAAAAAAAAGTATTTATAAGTGGAATGTTATTTGCTATATTAGCTACATTCTTGTTCTCTATAACTAAGAGTATGGGAATGTTATTTGTAGATACATTTTTAATAAATGCAGCCTTAGCTTTATGTGCAATAGCAATAAATACTTTGATACCTTTTATTGCAGTAAGTTTTCAAGCTGTGCTTATGAATTTAACTCATTTCTTTTATGGATTTGGTGCTACAATAGGTACAAGTTCAGCGGGGTATTTGCTGAATAAAAATATTTCATGGCAAAAAATATATTTAGGGGTTACTGTACTGTATATAGTGATGATGGGAATATTCTATTTTATAAAAGTACCAGAAGTAAGTATAAATAAGGAAACTAATTCTTCAAATAAATTAGAGTTAAACAAAACCTTAGTTTATGCTTTTGGGATAGCATTAGGTTTCTATGTGTTTGCCGAATCGGCTACAGTTACTTGGTTTGTAAATTATATGGAGAAAGGTTTTAATCTAGGAATAGGATCGGCCACTAAATATTTATCAGCATTTACTGCTGTCTTTACAATTGGCAGGCTCTTAGGAGGATTTGTAGTTGAGAAATTTGGTGAACTAAGATCTGTAATAGTTTCCACTGTAATAGCTATTATATTATTTGTAACAGGAATAATATTAGCTGAAAAAGGTCTTATATTTATTGCTGAATCAGGATTATTCTTTGCTATAACTTTCCCTACTATAGTTTTAGCATCCAGTAAGGTTTTTAAATCTGATTCATCTTATGTAATGGGACTAATTGTTTCTAGTGCATCAGTTGTAAGCATGATTTTAAATGCAATATTAGGATCTTTGAATCAAGCTTTTGGGCCTAGTCGTGCATTTTTTATAATACCTATCAGTTTGTTTATATCTTTATGTGCACAATTTTATATAAACAATAGTTTAAGAAAAAATTAAGTTAAAACTGAGGCGTGAGATAATGGGAAGTGAAAAAAATTTAATTACAATTGAACAGATAAAGGGAAATGAAAATGAGTATGTTTTAAAAGATAACGTAGGAATTAACATAGGTAGAATATTTATAGTAGATAAAAATATTAAAAATAAATACATGTTGATAAGAATAAAACTTTATAAAGAAAGTAATGGATTATATAATCTTTTATCAGAATTGATAGATTCATTATTATATAAATTGTTTTGGGAGAAAAAAATATGTAAACTTAATTTACTTGTAAATCAAGATTTCGATTTTTTGCCTATAATAGAAAAGGGATTTGAATTAGAAGGAGTATTAAAAGACAATATATATATAAATAGAAATGAATATAAATCGGAGTTTTTATTTGGGATAACAGATGAAGATTATAAAAAGTCAGATATAAAGAGCCAACATGCCATAAAGGGAAAACATATAGAGTTAAGAATTTTAACACCAGATTATAGCAATGAATTATTAAATTATTGTATAAGAAATAGAAAACACTTAGAGATGTATGAACCTCATAGAGAAGAAAGGTATTTTACTATAGATGCTCAACAAAGTTACCTTATTGAAAGTTATAAGGGTTATTTAAATGGTAGAGAAGTTAATTTCGGGGTGTTTAAACAAGGAAAGCTAATCGGAAAAATAAGAGTGACCAATATA
Source organism: Clostridiaceae bacterium 14S0207 (assembly GCA_003288255.1). Taxonomy (GTDB): domain Bacteria; phylum Bacillota; class Clostridia; order Clostridiales; family Clostridiaceae; genus Hathewaya; species Hathewaya limosa. The sequence continues at coordinate 50,016 of CP026600.1, forward strand.
ACTTTAGGTGTGTTTAGAAATTGTACAGTGGGTTATTCTATGGACGAAATGGAACAAGGAAAAGGTTACATGAAAGAAGCGTTAAATTTAACTATAGAGTATATTTTTGATGTATTACAATTACACAGAATAGAGGCTAGTACACTTCTAGATAATGTCAGGTCACAGGCAGTTTTAAAGGCATGTGGATTTAAAGAATTAGGTATAAATGAAAAATACTTATTTATCAATGGTGAGTGGAAAGATCATAAAACATTTTATAAAACGTTTAATTGGAGCGAATAGTAATTAGCTTATATTATTTCTTGTTAAGTTATAATATAGGCTAGTTTTTTATTTTGTATAATAATTTCATTATAAATAAAGTAAAAATTCATAGGACTAGTTTTTTCTATTAACAAAAAACGTAGAGAAATATACTAAAACATAAAAAAACAGAAAAAAACTATACCTGGTGTATCTATATGTGTAAAAAGCGAAAAATAATAGTAAATAGGAGGAAATGTGATTTAATTTATCGTAAATCACAATAAATGTATAAATACGGGAGATAAATCTGTTAATATATTAATTGTTCTTCACGAAATGTGATTAACAAGCAAATTAAAAATATGTTGACAAAACATAAATGGTTTGGTAAAATAAAAAATGTAGTCGAAAGACGGAAATTGATCTTTGAAAATTAAACAGAGTATGATAAACAACTCGTATTCTTTTGAAATAAAAATTAAATGCTTAGCAAGTAATGCTTAAGTCAGAACAAACTTTTTAAATTGAGAGTTTGATCCTGGCTCAGGACGAACGCTGGCGGCGTGCTTAACACATGCAAGTCGAGCGATGAAGCTTCCTTCGGGAAGTGGATTAGCGGCGGACGGGTGAGTAACACGTGGGTAACCTGCCTCAAAGAGGGGGATAGCCTTCCGAAAGGAAGATTAATACCGCATAACATCATTTCAATGCATGTTGAAATGATTAAAGGAGTAATCCGCTTTGAGATGGACCCGCGGCGCATTAGCTAGTTGGTGAGGTAACGGCTCACCAAGGCGACGATGCGTAGCCGACCTGAGAGGGTGATCGGCCACATTGGGACTGAGACACGGCCCAGACTCCTACGGGAGGCAGCAGTGGGGAATATTGCGCAATGGGGGAAACCCTGACGCAGCAACGCCGCGTGAGTGATGACGGTCTTCGGATTGTAAAGCTCTGTTTTCAGGGACGATAATGACGGTACCTGAGGAGGAAGCCACGGCTAACTACGTGCCAGCAGCCGCGGTAATACGTAGGTGGCGAGCGTTGTCCGGATTTATTGGGCGTAAAGCATGCGTAGGCGGATACTTAAGTGGGATGTGAAATCCCGGGGCTCAACCCCGGTGCTGCATTCCAAACTGGGTATCTAGAGTACAGGAGAGGAAAGCGGAATTCCTAGTGTAGCGGTGAAATGCGTAGAGATTAGGAAGAACACCAGTGGCGAAGGCGGCTTTCTGGACTGTAACTGACGCTGAGGCATGAAAGCGTGGGTAGCAAACAGGATTAGATACCCTGGTAGTCCACGCCGTAAACGATGAGTACTAGGTGTCGGGGTTTCAATACTTCGGTGCCGCAGTTAACACATTAAGTACTCCGCCTGGGAAGTACGATCGCAAGATTAAAACTCAAAGGAATTGACGGGGGCCCGCACAAGTAGCGGAGCATGTGGTTTAATTCGAAGCAACGCGAAGAACCTTACCTGGGCTTGACATCCCAAGAATCCTGTGGAAACACGGGAGTGCCCTTCGGGGAACTTGGTGACAGGTGGTGCATGGTTGTCGTCAGCTCGTGTCGTGAGATGTTGGGTTAAGTCCCGCAACGAGCGCAACCCTTGTTGTTAGTTGCTACCATTAAGTTGAGCACTCTAGCAAGACTGCCTGGGTAACCAGGAGGAAGGTGGGGATGACGTCAAATCATCATGCCCCTTATGTCCAGGGCTACACACGTGCTACAATGGTTGGTACAAAGAGAAGCAAGACCGTGAGGTGGAGCAAATCTCATAAAACCAATCTCAGTTCGGATTGTAGGCTGAAACTCGCCTACATGAAGCTGGAGTTACTAGTAATCGCGAATCAGAATGTCGCGGTGAATGCGTTCCCGGGCCTTGTACACACCGCCCGTCACACCATGAGAGTTGGTAACACCCGAAGTCCGTGAGGTAACCGCAAGGAGCCAGCGGCCGAAGGTGGGATCGATGATTGGGGTGAAGTCGTAACAAGGTAGCCGTAGGAGAACCTGCGGCTGGATCACCTCCTTTCTAAGGAGAATTCTATAAGACGATGTTCTTATAGTAGCGAGTATCTACTCTGTTTAATTTTGAAGGATTAATATTCTTCAATGATTGTTCTTTGAAAATTGTATAATGAATATATAAATAAATTTAGTACTGATTAACAAATCAGTTACTCATGATAGGTCAAGTTAGAAAGGGCGCATGGCGAATGCCTTGGCACCAGGAGCCGATGAAGGACGTGATAAGCTGCGATAAGCTGTGGGTAGCCGCACATAGGTTGTGATCCACAGATTTCCGAATGAGGGAACTCACATACCTTAACGGTATGTATCTTAAACTGAATAAATAGGTTTAGGAGGGTAAACCCGGGGAACTGAAACATCTAAGTACCCGGAGGAAGAGAAAGAAAAATCGATTTTCTAAGTAGCGGCGAGCGAAAGGGAAAGAGCCCAAACCAGAGATTTATCTCTGGGGTTGCGGACAGACAATAACGATTAAACTATTTTAGCTGAAGAGGTTTGGAAAGACCCACCGTAGGAGGTAATAGTCCTGTAAGCGAAAGAACAGTTTAATTAAGTCTGATCCAGAGTACCACGAGACACGTGAAACCTTGTGGGAAGCAGGGAGGACCACCTCCCAAGGCTAAATACTACCTGGTGACCGATAGTGAAGAAGTACCGTGAGGGAAAGGTGAAAAGAACCCCGGGAGGGGAGTGAAATAGAACCTGAAACCGTGTGCCTACAATCGGTCGGAGCACTTTATATGTGTGACGGCGTACTTTTTGTAGAACGGGCCAACGAGTTACGGTATGTAGCAAGGTTAAGTACCGCAGGTACGAAGCCGAAGAGAAATCGAGTCTGAATAGGGCGCATAGTTGCATATCGTAGACCCGAAACCGGGTGACCTATCCATGGCCAGGATGAAGCGGAAGTAAAATTCCGTGGAGGTCCGAACCACGTTGGTGTTGAAAAACCATGGGATGAGCTGTGGATAGCGGAGAAATTCCAATCGAACCCGGAGATAGCTGGTTCTCCTCGAAATAGCTTTAGGGCTAGCGTCAGGCAAATGAGTAGCGGAGGTAGAGCACTGAATGAGCTAGGGGGCTTCACCGCTTACCGAACTCTATCAAACTCCGAATGCCGTTTACTTTTACCCTGGCAGTCAGACTGCGAATGATAAGATCCGTAGTCAAAAGGGAAAGAGCCCAGACCATCAGCTAAGGTCCCAAAGTATAAGTTAAGTGGTAAAGGATGTGGGATTTCTAAGACAACTAGGATGTTGGCTCAGAAGCAGCCATTCATTTAAAGAGTGCGTAATAGCTCACTAGTCAAGAGATCCTGCGCCGAAAATGTTCGGGGCTAAAACTTATCACCGAAGCTATGGATGTACGTAAGTACATGGTAGAGGAGCTTCCTGTATGGGCAGAAGTCGTACCGAAAGGAGCGGTGGACTGTACAGGAGTGAGAATGTTGGCATGAGTAGCGAGAAATAAGTGAGAATCTTATTGGCCGAAAACCTAAGGTTTCCTGAGGAAGGCTCGTCCTCTCAGGGTTAGTCGGGACCTAAGCCCAGGCCGAAAGGCGTAGGCGATGGACAATTGGTTGATATTCCAATACTGCCAAACTTCGTTTGACAAATGGGGTGACGCAAAAGGATAGGATGTGCGCACTGTTGGAGTGTGCGTCTAAGCACTTAGGCAGACTAAACAGGAAAATCCGTTTAGTTGTTAATGCTGAGGTGTTATGGGGAGCGAAATTTAAGTAGCGAAGTATCTGATTCCATGTTGCCAAGAAAAGCCTCTATGGAGAAGTTTGGTACCCGTACCGCAAACCGACACAGGTAGGTGAGGAGAGAATCCTAAGGCCGGCGGAAGAATTGTTGTTAAGGAACTAGGCAAATTGACCCCGTAACTTCGGGAGAAGGGGTGCCTATAGAAATATAGGTCGCAGAGAATAGGCTCAGGCAACTGTTTAACAAAAACACAGGTCTCTGCTAAAGCGTAAGCTGATGTATAGGGGCTGACACCTGCCCGGTGCTGGAAGGTTAAGGGGATTTGTAAGCGTAAGCGAAGCAATGAACTTAAGCCCCAGTAAACGGCGGCCGTAACTATAACGGTCCTAAGGTAGCGAAATTCCTTGTCGGGTAAGTTCCGACCCGCACGAATGGTGTAATGATCTGAGCACTGTCTCAACAACAAATCCGGTGAAATTGTAGTGCAAGTGAAGATGCTTGCTACCCGCAGTTGGACGGAAAGACCCCGTAGAGCTTTACTGCAATTTAGCATTGAACTTCGGTATTATCTGTACAGGATAGGTGGGAGACTAGGAAATAGCTTCGTCAGGGGCTATGGAGTCATCCTTGGGATACCACCCTGATATTATTGGAGTTCTAACGAAAGGCCATGAAACTGGTCGTCGGACATTGCTAGGTGGGCAGTTTGACTGGGGCGGTCGCCTCCTAAAATGTAACGGAGGCGCCCAAAGGTTCCCTCAGCGCGGTCGGAAATCGCGCGAAGAGTGCAAAGGCAGAAGGGAGCCTGACTGCGACACATACAGGTGGAGCAGGGACGAAAGTCGGGCTTAGTGATCCGGTGGTACCTCGTGGGAGGGCCATCGCTTAACGGATAAAAGCTACCTCGGGGATAACAGGCTGATCTCCCCCAAGAGTCCACATCGACGGGGAGGTTTGGCACCTCGATGTCGGCTCGTCGCATCCTGGAGCTGAAGTCGGTTCCAAGGGTTGGGCTGTTCGCCCATTAAAGCGGCACGCGAGCTGGGTTCAGAACGTCGTGAGACAGTTCGGTCCCTATCCGCTGCGGGCGCAGGAAATTTGAGAGGAGCTGTCCTTAGTACGAGAGGACCGGGATGGACTGACCTCTGGTGCACCAGTTGTCACGCCAGTGGCACAGCTGGGTAGCTATGTCGGGAAGGGATAAACACTGAAAGCATCTAAGTGTGAAGCCCACCTCAAGATTAGATTTCCCATGATTAATTCAGTAAGACCCCTTGAAGAACACAAGGTTGATAGGTGAGAGGTGTAAGCGTGGTAACATGTTCAGCTGACTCATACTAATAGGTCGAGGACTTGACCAAATAAATATTCATTATACAATTTTGAGAGAACAATCTCTCATGTATACCGTCTAACAACAATAAATAATGTAAATCTGGTGACAATGGCGTAAAGGTAACACTCCTTTCCATACCGAACAGGCAAGTTAAGCTTTACAGCGCTGATGGTACTGCAGGGGCAGCCTTGTGGGAGAGTAAGACGTCGCCAGGTGAAAACGTTCCGCGATAGCTCAACGGTGGAGCACTCGGCTGTTAACCGATAGGTTGAAGGTTCGAATCCTTTTCGCGGAGCCACATGGCTCGATAGCTCAGTCGGTAGAGCAGAGGACTGAAAATCCTCGTGTCACTGGTTCGATTCCAGTTCGAGCCACCAGTAAACATCTTAGATAGTTCTAAGATGTTTTTTTATATTTAAAAATACTTCAACTAAAAAACCTTTAGTATATTTTACTAAAGGTTCTTTTTTACATTTCTAAGTTTTCATTAAATGAACTAATGAACTTTTTATTTCGTATTATCAATATTATAAATAACATAACTAATATAATTCCTTTAAATATACTACTTATGCTAATACTCCACCACACCCCATTTAGACCAAGTAAATTAGATTTAGATAATAACAGAGCAAAGGGAATTCTTAGTCCGGTAAATACTATACTTATGATAGCAGGTAGATAGGTTTTCCCCAAACCATTAAAAGCTCCTCCAGTAGTTATTTCAATACACATAAAGAATTGAGATACTCCAAGGATTTTTAAATAATCAACACCTAAAGATACTGCTTCTGGTTCCCTAATGAAGATACAAAATAGAGGTTTTGCAAATAATATTAATAATAATGATGTAATGACCCCAATTATGCTAACTACTTTTAGGGCAATAGAATATCCTTTAAATATACGGTTAATTTTTTTAGCACCATAATTTTGACCTACGAATGCACTTATGGCACTAGAAAAACCACCTGCTGTCATCCAAGATATTGCTTCTATTTGAGTACCAACTTTTTGAACAGCTATAGCTGTATCACCAAATACGGATATAATTCTTCCAATTATCATAGCAAAAAAAGATAATAATCCATTTTGAATTGCAACTGGTAAACCTAATTTAAGTATTTCTTTTAAGTATGTTAATTTAAAACTTTTAAAAAGATTTATTTTAAACAATAAAATATTTATTTTGTTTATTTCATATAAAAATAAAATAGTAACAATAGTTTGAGCAAGTACAGTGGCTATAGCTGCACCCGTAACCCCCAAAGCTGGAATAGGTCCAAAACCAAAGATTAGTATTGGATCAAGAAATATGTTTAATATAAGTCCAACGGTATTAATTTTAAATGGAGTTTTGCTATTCCCCATACCATTAAAAATTCCAGTAAGCACAGGATTAATAAAATTAAATATTAATCCTAAGGAAATAAACACTAAATAAGTTTCAGCCATTTTAATGACCACGTTAGAATTTAAATTAAAAAATCCTATGAGGTTAGATTTAAAAAAAATTAATATTATGGAATATAGAATAGCACATAATATATTTAATTGAATTGCAGTACAAACATAACTTTTAGCAGTGTTAATATCTTCTCTACCTAAGGATTGAGATACTCCGATTTCTGCACCGGTTTTAGAAAGTAAAATAAAAGATTGTCCAAACCATGTAAAAAAACTTGCAGTACCGACAGCGGCAACAGCAAGACTACCGGTTCTTCCAATCCAAATCATGTCTGTCATATTATAAGCCATTTGTATAAAAGAGGTACCCATTATTGGTAAGGCTAGAGATACTAGAGATTTTAGGATACCACCTTGGACTAGATTATTGGTTTTCGTCAATATAATTCCCCCTATTCAAGTTTATTACTTAGTTCATATACTATTCTTACTAGGTATAACTTGTCAATGGAAATAAAGTAAGAGATTTATTAAAACATTTAAAATTCAAGGTTTTAATGATACAAGATACATATAGTAACAAAATTCGATTAAAACTCTGCCGGGCATGTCAATATAAGAAATTTAGAGTTATATTAAGAAAAAATAAGTAAATAAAAGTAGAACCGTATATTTAACTTATTACGGAGCGATATACTATTCTTTATATGATATTATATATCTTGTCGCTGCGGCAACGCAGTAGAACAACAAATTAAATTAAATTGAAAAATATTTAAAAAATGTTGTTGACAAAGAAAAAAAAATGATATTATAAGTAAGTCGCTTGGTGAGAGGGTTGAAATAGAATGATCTTTGAAAATTAAACAGAGTATGATAAACAACTCGTATTCTTTTGAAATAAAAATTAAATGCTTAGCAAGTAATGCTTAAGTCAGAACAAACTTTTTAAATTGAGAGTTTGATCCTGGCTCAGGACGAACGCTGGCGGCGTGCTTAACACATGCAAGTCGAGCGATGAAGCTTCCTTCGGGAAGTAGATTAGCGGCGGACGGGTGAGTAACACGTGGGTAACCTGCCTCAAAGAGGGGGATAGCCTTCCGAAAGGAAGATTAATACCGCATAATATCATTTTAATGCATGTTGAAATGATTAAAGGAGTAATCCGCTTTGAGATGGACCCGCGGCGCATTAGCTAGTTGGTGAGGTAACGGCTCACCAAGGCGACGATGCGTAGCCGACCTGAGAGGGTGATCGGCCACATTGGGACTGAGACACGGCCCAGACTCCTACGGGAGGCAGCAGTGGGGAATATTGCGCAATGGGGGAAACCCTGACGCAGCAACGCCGCGTGAGTGATGACGGTCTTCGGATTGTAAAGCTCTGTTTTCAGGGACGATAATGACGGTACCTGAGGAGGAAGCCACGGCTAACTACGTGCCAGCAGCCGCGGTAATACGTAGGTGGCGAGCGTTGTCCGGATTTATTGGGCGTAAAGCATGCGTAGGCGGATACTTAAGTGGGATGTGAAATCCCGGGGCTCAACCCCGGTGCTGCATTCCAAACTGGGTATCTAGAGTACAGGAGAGGAAAGCGGAATTCCTAGTGTAGCGGTGAAATGCGTAGAGATTAGGAAGAACACCAGTGGCGAAGGCGGCTTTCTGGACTGTAACTGACGCTGAGGCATGAAAGCGTGGGTAGCAAACAGGATTAGATACCCTGGTAGTCCACGCCGTAAACGATGAGTACTAGGTGTCGGGGTTTCAATACTTCGGTGCCGCAGTTAACACATTAAGTACTCCGCCTGGGAAGTACGATCGCAAGATTAAAACTCAAAGGAATTGACGGGGGCCCGCACAAGTAGCGGAGCATGTGGTTTAATTCGAAGCAACGCGAAGAACCTTACCTGGGCTTGACATCCCAAGAATCCTGTGGAAACACGGGAGTGCCCTTCGGGGAACTTGGTGACAGGTGGTGCATGGTTGTCGTCAGCTCGTGTCGTGAGATGTTGGGTTAAGTCCCGCAACGAGCGCAACCCTTGTTGTTAGTTGCTACCATTAAGTTGAGCACTCTAGCAAGACTGCCTGGGTAACCAGGAGGAAGGTGGGGATGACGTCAAATCATCATGCCCCTTATGTCCAGGGCTACACACGTGCTACAATGGTTGGTACAAAGAGAAGCAAGACCGTGAGGTGGAGCAAATCTCATAAAACCAATCTCAGTTCGGATTGTAGGCTGAAACTCGCCTACATGAAGCTGGAGTTACTAGTAATCGCGAATCAGAATGTCGCGGTGAATGCGTTCCCGGGCCTTGTACACACCGCCCGTCACACCATGAGAGTTGGTAACACCCGAAGTCCGTGAGGTAACCGCAAGGAGCCAGCGGCCGAAGGTGGGATCGATGATTGGGGTGAAGTCGTAACAAGGTAGCCGTAGGAGAACCTGCGGCTGGATCACCTCCTTTCTAAGGAGAATTCTATAAGACGATGTTCTTATAGTAGCGAGTATCTACTCTGTTTAATTTTGAAGGATTAATATTCTTCAATGATTGTTCTTTGAAAATTGTATAATGAATATATAAATAAATTTAGTACTGATTAACAAATCAGTTACTCATGATAGGTCAAGTTAGAAAGGGCGCATGGCGAATGCCTTGGCACCAGGAGCCGATGAAGGACGTGATAAGCTGCGATAAGCTGTGGGTAGCCGCACATAGGTTGTGATCCACAGATTTCCGAATGAGGGAACTCACATACCTTAACGGTATGTATCTTAAACTGAATAAATAGGTTTAGGAGGGTAAACCCGGGGAACTGAAACATCTAAGTACCCGGAGGAAGAGAAAGAAAAATCGATTTTCTAAGTAGCGGCGAGCGAAAGGGAAAGAGCCCAAACCAGAGATTTATCTCTGGGGTTGCGGACAGACAATAACGATTAAACTATTTTAGCTGAAGAGGTTTGGAAAGACCCACCGTAGGAGGTAATAGTCCTGTAAGCGAAAGAACAGTTTAATTAAGTCTGATCCAGAGTACCACGAGACACGTGAAACCTTGTGGGAAGCAGGGAGGACCACCTCCCAAGGCTAAATACTACCTGGTGACCGATAGTGAAGAAGTACCGTGAGGGAAAGGTGAAAAGAACCCCGGGAGGGGAGTGAAATAGAACCTGAAACCGTGTGCCTACAATCGGTCGGAGCACTTTATATGTGTGACGGCGTACTTTTTGTAGAACGGGCCAACGAGTTACGGTATGTAGCAAGGTTAAGTACCGCAGGTACGAAGCCGAAGAGAAATCGAGTCTGAATAGGGCGCATAGTTGCATATCGTAGACCCGAAACCGGGTGACCTATCCATGGCCAGGATGAAGCGGAAGTAAAATTCCGTGGAGGTCCGAACCACGTTGGTGTTGAAAAACCATGGGATGAGCTGTGGATAGCGGAGAAATTCCAATCGAACCCGGAGATAGCTGGTTCTCCTCGAAATAGCTTTAGGGCTAGCGTCAGGCAAATGAGTAGCGGAGGTAGAGCACTGAATGAGCTAGGGGGCTTCACCGCTTACCGAACTCTATCAAACTCCGAATGCCGTTTACTTTTACCCTGGCAGTCAGACTGCGAATGATAAGATCCGTAGTCAAAAGGGAAAGAGCCCAGACCATCAGCTAAGGTCCCAAAGTATAAGTTAAGTGGTAAAGGATGTGGGATTTCTAAGACAACTAGGATGTTGGCTCAGAAGCAGCCATTCATTTAAAGAGTGCGTAATAGCTCACTAGTCAAGAGATCCTGCGCCGAAAATGTTCGGGGCTAAAACTTATCACCGAAGCTATGGATGTACGTAAGTACATGGTAGAGGAGCTTCCTGTATGGGCAGAAGTCGTACCGAAAGGAGCGGTGGACTGTACAGGAGTGAGAATGTTGGCATGAGTAGCGAGAAATAAGTGAGAATCTTATTGGCCGAAAACCTAAGGTTTCCTGAGGAAGGCTCGTCCTCTCAGGGTTAGTCGGGACCTAAGCCCAGGCCGAAAGGCGTAGGCGATGGACAATTGGTTGATATTCCAATACTGCCAAACTTCGTTTGACAAATGGGGTGACGCAAAAGGATAGGATGTGCGCACTGTTGGAGTGTGCGTCTAAGCACTTAGGCAGACTAAACAGGAAAATCCGTTTAGTTGTTAATGCTGAGGTGTTATGGGGAGCGAAATTTAAGTAGCGAAGTATCTGATTCCATGTTGCCAAGAAAAGCCTCTATGGAGAAGTTTGGTACCCGTACCGCAAACCGACACAGGTAGGTGAGGAGAGAATCCTAAGGCCGGCGGAAGAATTGTTGTTAAGGAACTAGGCAAATTGACCCCGTAACTTCGGGAGAAGGGGTGCCTATAGAAATATAGGTCGCAGAGAATAGGCTCAGGCAACTGTTTAACAAAAACACAGGTCTCTGCTAAAGCGTAAGCTGATGTATAGGGGCTGACACCTGCCCGGTGCTGGAAGGTTAAGGGGATTTGTAAGCGTAAGCGAAGCAATGAACTTAAGCCCCAGTAAACGGCGGCCGTAACTATAACGGTCCTAAGGTAGCGAAATTCCTTGTCGGGTAAGTTCCGACCCGCACGAATGGTGTAATGATCTGAGCACTGTCTCAACAACAAATCCGGTGAAATTGTAGTGCAAGTGAAGATGCTTGCTACCCGCAGTTGGACGGAAAGACCCCGTAGAGCTTTACTGCAATTTAGCATTGAACTTCGGTATTATCTGTACAGGATAGGTGGGAGACTAGGAAATAGCTTCGTCAGGGGCTATGGAGTCATCCTTGGGATACCACCCTGATATTATTGGAGTTCTAACGAAAGGCCATGAAACTGGTCGTCGGACATTGCTAGGTGGGCAGTTTGACTGGGGCGGTCGCCTCCTAAAATGTAACGGAGGCGCCCAAAGGTTCCCTCAGCGCGGTCGGAAATCGCGCGAAGAGTGCAAAGGCAGAAGGGAGCCTGACTGCGACACATACAGGTGGAGCAGGGACGAAAGTCGGGCTTAGTGATCCGGTGGTACCTCGTGGGAGGGCCATCGCTTAACGGATAAAAGCTACCTCGGGGATAACAGGCTGATCTCCCCCAAGAGTCCACATCGACGGGGAGGTTTGGCACCTCGATGTCGGCTCGTCGCATCCTGGAGCTGAAGTCGGTTCCAAGGGTTGGGCTGTTCGCCCATTAAAGCGGCACGCGAGCTGGGTTCAGAACGTCGTGAGACAGTTCGGTCCCTATCCGCTGCGGGCGCAGGAAATTTGAGAGGAGCTGTCCTTAGTACGAGAGGACCGGGATGGACTGACCTCTGGTGCACCAGTTGTCACGCCAGTGGCACAGCTGGGTAGCTATGTCGGGAAGGGATAAACACTGAAAGCATCTAAGTGTGAAGCCCACCTCAAGATTAGATTTCCCATGATTAATTCAGTAAGACCCCTTGAAGAACACAAGGTTGATAGGTGAGAGGTGTAAGCGTGGTAACATGTTCAGCTGACTCATACTAATAGGTCGAGGACTTGACCAAATAAATATTCATTATACAATTTTGAGAGAGCAATCTCTTAAAAAAATATCCGGTGGCAATGGCGTAAAGGTAACACTCCTTTCCATACCGAACAGGCAGGTTAAGCTTTATAGCGCTGATGGTACTGCAGGGGCAGCCTTGTGGGAGAGTAAGACGTCGCCGGGTACATAGTATGATTCACTAGCTCAGTCGGTAGAGCACATGACTTTTAATCATGGTGTCCGGGGTTCGATTCCCCGGTGAGTCACCAAAAATCATCTTACAATTCGTAAGATGATTTTTTTTATATTTTTAAAACTTAAAGTAACCTTAAATATCTTAGAATTAATTTCGGTTATATTTCAAAAAACTTAAAATAATCTTAAATGTATTAGATTAATATGTTCATACAGTATATTTTAATGTATTATAAATAAAGTAATATTTAGGGGGAAGATAAATTATGTATGTTTTGGAAGTTAAGAATTTGACTAAAAGTTATAAGAAAACATTAGCAGTAGATCATATAAACTTTACATTAAAAGATGGTGAAGTTACAATCTTAGCTGGGCCTAATGGTGCTGGAAAGACAACTACAATTAAAAGTATTTTAGGGTTATTGAAAAAGAATGATGGTGAAGTATTAATTAATGGTGAAGCATTAAAGAAAAATAAAAATAAGATTGCTTATATACCAGAAACACCTGAAATATATTCATATTTAACGGTTTGGGAACATATGAAGTTCATAGCTTTTGCATATGGGTTAAAAGATTGGGAAAAAAAATCTGAAGAAATTTTAAACAACTTCAACATATTAGATAAAAAAGATGAATTTGGAAAAAGTCTTTCTAAAGGAATGAGGCAAAAAGTTTCAATTTCTATGGCTCTTTTACATGATCCAGAAATCTTTTTTGTTGATGAACCTTTTATAGGGTTAGATCCTATAGGGATTAAGGAATTAAAGGAAAGTTTTAAGTTTTTGAGAAATGAAGGAAAGACTATTTTAATTAGTACTCATATGCTAGCATTAGTTGAGGAAATAGGAGACAATATAATAATAATGAAAAAGGGAAACATTATATTTTCAGGAAATAAACTTGCTCTTAAAGAGTCTATTAACTGCTCTGAAGATGAAAGTTTGGAAGATTTATTTGTAAGTCTTACTACACAATCAGAAAGTACTTTAAAATAGGGGGTGTAGTAATGTGTAATAGTGTTTTAGATGACTTTGCAAGACTTTTAAGGATTAACTTTTTAAAGAGTAAAGGAGTTATAAAATTTTTACTTAGTGATCCAATATCTGCAATAAAAGTTGTAAAGGATATTATTTTTGCATTTGGATTTATAGGCTTTTTTATAATATCTGGAGCAAGGAGTTATGCTAAAAATCCTAATGATAATTTTTTTGTTATGATATTTAATAGTGGTATTGTAGATCTTGTTATAATGATAGCGGTGTTCTTATATATAGTAATCAAATTTCTAAATTCAGAAATTTCTTTTAATACATCGTATTTTAAATCTAGTGATATAAATTATTTATTTCCAAGTCCAATAAATGAGAGAGTTATAATGACATATTGTCTTTTAAGAGAAGCTATTAAAAACATTTTTTATTTTATGCCTTTTTTCATATTTATTTGTATCATATGTAAGGTAAGTATATTAAAATTTTTTATAGCGTCCATAGGGTATGCATTACTTACATTAAGTTTTTCTGGAGTTAATTACTTAATGTTTTCCTTAAAGGTTCGATTTAATTGTATTAAACTAATAAATTCATTAAAATTGCTATTCATTGTTGGAATTTTTACTTTTATAGGATATAAGATTATATTTAACTTAAGTATATTTAATGGATTTCATACTTATATGGAATATGCTAATTTTATAAAAATAAATATTTTGGATAGAATACCTTTGCTATCAACGATTAAGGAATTTATTTTATATCCATATAAAAATGGTAGTTTAACATATAGTAGTTTTATAATATTGGCTCTTATATCTTTGATAATTAATAGTTTAGCAATATACTTCGGAGTAGATTATTATGAGGAAGTTAGTGAAGGAGTATCAGAACTTAATGAGGTAATAAAGGATATAGAAATCTCAAAGAAATCAGATGAACCTTTCAAAGATAAAAAATTTAGTAAGCAGTTCCTTAAAAGCAGTAATGATGTTTTTAATAAATTAAAATTTAAAGGTTCTGGTGCATTTATTTATAAGGCAAATATATACTTTAAACGTTTTTCAGGTAGGAAAAAGGTGATTATTTGTACTAGTCTATTTACAGTGATATCTATTGTAATTAGAGTATTCACAAGAAGTATAAGCGTTATTAATGAACCATTAGTGTTTAATGGAGTAATGCTTTTATTTGCATATTTATATTCTAATATATCTGGAAGTTCAGCGCGTATAATAGAACATGATATGGAAAAAAGTTATCTATCTTTATTACCTGGGGATATAATTACTAAAATTTTATATGTAGGTTTTTATAATATAATTGCACACACTTTAATGTTAATACCTATGATTGTATTAGTAATAGCCAATCCAGCAATTAATTTTTTACAAGTGATTTTATGGATTATTTTTATTATACTTTTTTCAAATATGATTTTTATGGAGAATTTGCTTCCTAAATTTCTATCTTCAAAATTAAAGATTGGTAAGAGTTTTTTTTCATCTATTTTTAACTATGCAGTACTTTTTATTGGTATAATTGCAGTAAAAAATCTTTACAAAGCTTATGGCAGTATAACGTTATGTTTATTAATAGGAATATGTTGTGTTGTGATATTTAACTTAATATTGATTTTTATATTTAATAAATTGCAATATAGTATAGAATCATAATTTAAAAATGAATATTAAATATTTTAAATTCAAAGACTACCTAAGGTAAGGAAAATTTCTTTTAATAAAGGGGTGCTTTTATGAAGTACTATATAGATTTAATTCTTATCTTGGTTAGTTTTATTTGGGGGTTAAAACCCATAGTTATGAAGTATAGTTTAAATTCTGTAAGTGTATCGGAATATAATGTATTACGTTTTATATTTGCAACTATATCGTCATGGGCATTTTTAATTGCTAGGAAGGAACACAAAAAGGTAAAAAAAGAAGATTATAAAAGAATCATTATCATATCATTGTTAGGCTTTTTTATATTTCAATGGCTTTATGGTGTTGGAATTTCTAAAACAACTGCAGGTAATGCGTCTATTATCATGGGAACCTTACCTATATTAGTTTTAGTAATTAACTATTTATATGGTAAAGAAAGAATAAAACCTAAGGCTTTATTATCCATAATAATATCTTTTATAGGAACAATACTTGTAATCTTTTCACCAGGCAACATTAGCTTTTCAAGAGAAGGCTTAATGGGTGGAATATATGTTTTTATATCGGCTTTGGCATATGCAATTTATATGGTGTTTTCAAAACCATTAAGTAAAAGATATAAACCAAGTCAAATAATTACATATGCAATAACTATTACAACTATGATGATGATCATAGTAGCTGGTTTTAAAATTAATTTAAAAATTATAGATTTAAAATTATTTCTTAGTTTATTATATACAGGAGTCATATCTATGTTCTTAGCTAACTATTTATGGACATGGGCCTTACAAAAAAGTAGCAGTACCACTAGAGTAGCCATATATAATAATTTAAATCCGGTTTTTACTGTACTTCTAGCATATGTTTTTTTGGGAGAAAAGATAACTATATACACAGTGATAGGTATTATAGCAATATTAAGCGGATTAATTTTAAAGTAATATAAATAAAGGTAATGGGTAATATTCACATTACCTTTTTTTTATTTTTAATGTATAATTTAAGAAGATAAAAGGGGATAACTTTATAAGAAGAGGAAGGTGAATTTATGGACTCAGTAAGTTCTATACCTTTAGGAGTTTCAATTATTACCCGAGGACTTGAAAACTTCATGGACTTTTTTATTAATAATAATTATGAAAATATAAAAAGGCTAATAGCAGCTGTTATAATATTTTTTGTATTATTGTTATTTAGAAGGTTCTTAACTAATCATGTATTTACTTTGTTTAAAAAAATTATAAATAAAGTAAAACCTAGTACAACAATAAGGTTTATACCATGTTTTGAGCAACCCTTTAACATGATGTTTGTAGTCTTTGGTATATACTTTGCTTTAACCATATTAGGAAAAAATTATTTTATAAATGTATCGCTAATTACTAAAATTTTTAGAAGTATTTTAATTATGCTAATTACATGGGGATTTTATAACCTAAGTGAAGAATTAGCAGTATTGTCAGATGGCATGAAAGAAAGATTAGGGTTAAATGTTGATAAAATTTTATTTCCTTTTATATCAAAATGCCTAAGAGTGATTTTAATTGCATTAGCCATAACTATAATTTTAGCTGAATGGAACATTAATATTCAGATGTTTGTAACAGGATTAGGTCTTGGTGGATTGGCATTTTCATTGGCTGCTAAGGATGCGGCATCAAATGTTATTGCAGGATTTATATTAATTATGGATAAACCTTTTAATATAGGTGATTGGATTTCAACAGGTTCTATTGAAGGTATTGTGGAAGATTTATCTTTTAGAAGTACAAAAATAAGGACATTTACACAAGAGATTATTACCGTACCAAATTCAAGTTTAGCTAACTCTGCAATTACAAACTTTACAAAACGAGATAAACGTAAATGTAATTTTGTTATATCTATAGCCTATGAAACGTCTAGAGAAAAAATTGAGAAATGTATTTATAGGATTGAAGAGATGATAAAAGGGCATGAACAAATTTGTGATGAAGGTATTGTTATAGCATTACAAAATTTAAATGATAGCGGATTGGATATAGGAATATATTATTTCACTAAAATTACTGATTTTAAAACATTTTTAAAGATAAAAGAAGAAGTAAATTTAAATATAATGGATATCTTAGAAGAAGAGGGAGTAGATATACCATATCCGACTAATACTGTTTATTTAAATGATCTTTCAAAAAAAGAGGATGTTATTGAAAACGATTCTTCACTTGAAGACATAGGATAAAGTTTTTTATAATAATCGTATAACTTAATAAAGATAAATAAAAAAATTTACTTAAGAGAGTTTTAAATTTAGTTCTATTTAATTTTGGAGGATTTTAAATAAATGCTACTTTTAAAGGTTTTTGAAATTATAGGTACTATTGCTTTTGCAATTTCGGGAGCATTAGTAGGTATGCAAAAGAAACTAGATTTATTTGGGGTTACTTTCTTAGGTATAATAACCGCTGTAGGTGGAGGGATTTTCAGAGATATTATACTTGGAAATACTCCACCTACAGCCTTTGTTAAGCCTAATTATTGTTTTATTAGTATAATAACATCCATAAGTATATTTTATTTGTATCCTAGGATTGCAAGAAAACATAAAAAATACACTAATAAAAATGTAGATCAATTAGAAGTGATAAATAAGTATACAAACATGACTAAGGATCAAGTTTTAAGATTAATTAATAAACAAAATCAAATGATTACATTAAAAAGGATAATATTAATATCTGATGCCATTGGACTTGCTACATTTACTGCTGTTGGTTCAAATTTAGCATTTTATAATGTAAAGAGTAATTTGTTTTTGGTAGTTTGTATGGGACTTGTAACAGGGGTTGGAGGAGGTATTTTAAGAGATACATTTGTTCAGGATACACCTTTAATTTTTAGAAAAGAAATTTATGCTGTAGCGTCTATAATTGGAGGAATTTCATTTTATGTTTGCAAGGTAAATAAGTTAAATTATATGATTGCTTTTTATTTATGCTTTACATTAACATTTGTATCAAGGATGATAGCTATGAAATTAAATTTAAATCTTCCTAAATTTAATTCAGATAAATATAAAATAAGGCTATAGTATAAAACATAAGAAAACTTTCTAATGCAAATTTAATTATATAAACAAAAAGGATAGAAATTTAAATTCTATCCTTTTTGTTTGAAGAAAAATAACAACAATATATAGGAAGAGATGATAAAATAAATGGGAGCAGGATAATTAAAGTATAAATAGGGATAATAAGGATAAATATATTGTGGAAACGAGGTGTATAAATGATATTATTAGCAAAAGAATTAATAAACAATCTAGGATATATAATATTAATTGTTTTTATAATAACTCGTTTGGATAGCTTTAAAAAAATAATGCAAAGACAGAATTTAAGATTATTAGATAAAATAATTTTATCTTTAATTTTTGGTGGATTTGGAATTTTAGGCACGTATATAGGTACAGAGGTAAATGGAGCAATAGCTAATACAAGAATAATTGGAGTTGTAACAGGAGGGATATTATGTGGGCCGTTTGTTGGAATATTATCAGGGATAATAGCAGGAACACATAGATTATTAATTAACTTTGGAACAGCTACAGCGTTACCATGTGCCATAACTACAGTAATGGTGGGGGTAATTAGTTCAATAATATATTCTAAAGAAACCATGCATAAAAAATGGATATGTGGATTTGGTTTAGGAATAACAATGCAGACTATAGAAGTTACTTTAATATTTATTATGACAAAACCAAACCATATTGCTATAAGTATAATTAGGGATATTTATATACCTATGAGTTTAACTAATGCCATAGGAATTTCTCTTTTGATTGTACTAGTTCAAAGTATAATAAAAGAAGAAGATAAAATAGCAGGAAATGAAGCACAGATAGCTTTAGAAATAGCCAATAAAACTCTACCTTATTTTAGAGATATAAATGAAAATTCTATACAACATATTTGTAATATTATAAAAGAGTCTGTTAAAGCAGATGCAGTAGCAATTACTGATGATGAAAAAATTTTAGCACATGTTGGTATAGGGCAAGATCACCATATAAATGGTATGAAAATAAAAACAAATGCTACTAAACATGTAATAAATACGGGGGAAATTTTAGCCATTACAAATAAAGTACAAATTGATTGTCCATGTGAAAATTGTCCCTTGAAATCAGCAATAATAGTTCCCTTAAGGGAGAATGAACAAGTCATAGGATGCCTAAAAATTTATTATAAACAGGAAGATGCAATAACTACGAGAACTAAAAATCTTGCTATAGGATTATCACAGATTATATCAACTCAATTTGAAATTAGTAAGTTAGAGAAATTAAAGGAAATGGCTAATAAGGCAGAAATTAAAGCTTTACAAGCGCAAATAAATCCTCATTTCTTATTTAATGCATTAAATACTATAGCTTCTTTTGTAAGATTTAATCCGTCAAGAGCAAGAGAACTTATCATAGATTTAGCTACTTATTTAAGATATAATTTAGAGGTAGGAGATACACCTGTAGATATACATAAAGAGTTAGAACAGGTAAAAGCGTATATACAAATAGAAAAAGCTAGATTTGGTGACAAGTTAAATATTATTTATGATATAGACGAGGGAATAGATATAAAGATACCTAGTTTAATAATACAACCTTTAGTAGAAAATTCCATTAAACACGGGATTTTAGAAGGTGATGGGAGAGGTAATGTTAAGGTTCAAATAAGGAAAAATCCCAAAGAAAAGAATATAGATGTTGTTGTAGAAGATGATGGAATAGGAATTTCTGAAGATATAATAAAAATGATTTACGAAGGAAAAATGAAAGAAAATAAGATAGGGTTAATAAATGTGCATCATAGGCTTTTAAATATATATGGAAAAGGACTCAATATAGAAAGATTAACTCACGGTACTAGAATTCAATTTACAATTTAGGAGGCTAGGAAATGAAATGCGTTATTATTGATGATGAATTACCAGCAAGAGAAGAATTAAAATATTTTATAAATAATTTTAGTAATATAAAGATTACTGGGGAATTTGATAATGCTACAGAAGCCCTAAAGTATATTGAAAATCAGCAAATTGATGTAGTGTTTTTAGATATTAATATGCCTAAATTAGATGGAATGACATTTGGAAAATTACTAAAAAAGATAAATAAAAATGTAATAATTATATTTATAACAGCATATAGGCAATATGCCGTAGAAGCATTTGAATTAGAGGCATTTGATTATCTATTAAAACCTTATTCAGAGGAAAGAATTATAAATACTTTAAATAAGCTTTCAAAAATAGAAATAAAGGAATCATGTTCTTTAAAAAATAATCTTAATAAAATTACACTGTGGAAAGCCGGAAAAATGAAGGTTATAAGTATTTCTGATATTTGTTTTTGTGAGGCTATGGAGAGGGAAACATATGTATACACAGAAACTGATGAGTATGTATGTAACATAAGTATATCGGAAATGTATAAAAAACTTGAAGAAGAGAATTTTTTTAAGAGTCATAGATCTTATATAGTAAATTTAAATAAAATAATAGAAATTATTCCATGGTTTAATAGTACGTATATGATTAAGGTTAGAGGCAGAAAAGAGGATATACCTGTTAGTAGAAATAATACAATTAAATTCAAGCAGATTATGGGTATATAAAAGCACTTCATGTGCTTTTTTTGTTATTTCATGTAGTAATTCGATGGTATGAATAAATTATTAATATAATATGAATATAAAGAAATTATATATAAACTAATTAGTAAGGGGAGGTAGTTCTATGATATCTTTTATTGTTGCATTAGTTGCACTTATTGTGGGGTATGTTATTTATGGTGCAATAGTAGAAAAAATTTTTGGTGCAGATTCAAGTAAAGAAACTCCAGCTATACGTTTAGAAGATGGCGTAGATTTTGTACCTATGCCTATGTGGAAAATATTTTTAATACAATTTTTAAATATAGCAGGGCTAGGTCCTATATTTGGAGCTATTTTAGGAGCTTTATGGGGGCCATCGTCATTCCTATGGATAGTATTTGGAAGTATTTTTGCAGGTGGAGTCCATGATTATTTTTCTGGAATGCTTTCTGTTAAACATGATGGAGCTAGTATTCCTGAAATAGTGGGTAACTACCTTGGAAATGGTTTCAGACAATTTATGAGGGTGTTTTCTATAATACTTTTGATATTATTAGGAGTTGTATTTATAACTGGACCAGCAGGATTACTTGAAAGCATTACTCCAGCAGTATTTACTAAAACATTTTGGATATATGCTATCTTTTTATATTACCTATTAGCGACTATGGTACCAATTGATAAACTTATCGGTAAGATTTATCCTATCTTTGGTATATGTTTATTGCTAATGGCTGTAGGGGTAAGTGGAGGCATAATATTAAAAGGATATAAGATACCAGAAATAACTTTACAAAACTTACACCCAGATGGATTACCAATATGGCCAATGATGTTTATAACTATTGCCTGTGGTGCAATTTCAGGATTTCATTCAACTCAATCACCACTTATGGCTAGATGTATAACTAATGAAAAACAAGGAAGAAAAGTATTCTATGGTTCAATGATAGCTGAAGGAATAGTTGCTTTAATTTGGGCAGCAGCAGCCATGGCTTTCTTTGGAAGTACAGGAGAACTTCAAAGACAGATGTCTGCACATGGTGGACAAGCATGGGTAGTTAATGAGATATCTACTTCGCTACTTGGAAAAGTAGGGGGAGTACTTGCCATACTTGGAGTTGTAGCATGTCCTGTAACTTCAGGAGATACAGCTTTTAGAAGTGCCAGATTAACAATATCAGATTTTTTACATTATAAACAAGATAAAATAATAAATAGATTATTTATAAGTGTTCCATTATTTGTAGTAGCATTCGTATTAACAAAAGTTGATTTTAATATAATATGGAGATATTTTGCTTGGTCTAATCAGACACTAGCTACAGTTGTTTTATGGACAACAGCAATGTTTTTAGCGAAAAATAAAAAGATACATTGGATTGCTACAATCCCAGCTACGTTTATGACAGCGGTAACAACAACATATATATTAGTAGCTAAAGAAGGATTTAAGCTTAATTCACAAATAGGTTATCCAATTGGGATAGTATTCGCGATAATAAGTTTTGTAATTTTTATGTTGGTAATAAGTAAAAATAAAAAATGTAAAGTAGAAGCTTAATAATGATGTAGGTTTTATAAAAATTTATACTGATAATAGTATAAATAATAAAATACAATAAATAAAAAATAGTCCATTTATAATTTGTGTATAAATGGACTATTTTTTACTTTAAATAGGAACAACAACTTTTACTTTGTGTGGAATTATTTCAAACTCTACTTTATTTATTCTTTCAAGTTCACCATCAGCATTAAGTATGAAATCGTTTTCGCTTTCAACAGTAATTTTTTTACCTTTAAAAAATTTTACTTCCTCTGCAGAAATATGGTTACCCTTTAGGGCTTTAGGTAAAACATGAAGTAGCCTGGATAGGCTTGCGTTACTTACCATACATACGTCTAAAAAACCATCCTCAATATTTGCATGAGGAGCAATAGGTATACCCCCTCCATAGCATTTGCCATTAGATGCAGCCAATAGTAGGTTTTCTTGTATAAATTCTTGACCATCTATGTTTATATCCATATTAAGTGCTTTGAAGATAAATGGGGTATAGAATAGACTTAAAATATAGGCAAGTCCACTAGGAATAAATTTTGATTTTTTAAAATGTCGAGCATTATATATAACTTCTGAATCGAATCCTACAGAAGAGATATTTATGAAGTATCTTCCGTTAGCTTTTGCAAGGTCTATATATTTTTCATAACCCATTATAGTGTGTTGTAAAATATCTGTATGTAATTTGTAATCTGGGATTAGGGTACGTGCAAAATCGTTACCAGTGCCGCAAGGAATTACAGCCAGAGAGCTATTACTATCTACTAGGCCATTAAGAACTTCATTAACAGTTCCATCATCGCCAATGGCATATACTCTATAATCATCCTTTTGTACATATTTTCGTACTAAATCAATAGCATGTCCCTTTTCCTCTGTTATTTCTATTATGTAATTATCATCATTAAATTTGAATAATTCATGTATTTTACTTATATATGATAATGACTTACCTTTACCTGCTACGGGATTAACAACAAATAAATGTTTCATAATTTCACCACCACTAGAAATGATAATTGATTAAATTATATACCTTTACTAAAAAATTGTAAAAATAAATTGTAAATATAATTATATATAAAAGGTGTAATTCATAATATTAATATACATTCATAACTTTGTTGATATATATGATTAGAAGATGTGATAATATGTATAATTATTTTTGTTATTTCAAAAATAGTTAAAAAGAGTATTTTATTTAAAATAAAGTTATCCACAAAAATTGTTAATAAATATGTTGATAACTTTAGAAAAGTTGTGATAAACATGTTAATATGTGTGTAAAAACCGTTTATAATAAAAAAAACTATCTTTTTTAAGATAGCTTTTTTTATTATGGAATAAAGAATAAAATAAAAAAGGTAATTGCAGCGATATGGGCATATTGGTAACTGCAATTACCTTACAAGGTTTTAGCTAATGATATTATAATATAATTTTTTTTGAAATGGGGTTACAAGATGTTTACAAAGTTAACTATCTTAGATTGTCTTGAGTATAATAAACTATGCCTATAGCCCCAGGTCCTACATGTAATCCTATAACAGGTCCAATATCACATATAGAAATATTTATATCAATATGTTCTTTTATAAGTTTTACTAGTTCTTCTGCCTCATTATAACAATTTATATGATGAACCAGTATTTCTCCTAATCCATAATTCTCTATATCACTTAACATTTTATCAACCATAGTTTTAATAGCTTTACCCTTAGTTCTAACTTTTGTTAACACACTAGTTTTACCATTTTCTACTGTTAATATAGGAATTATTTTTAGGAAGTTTCCAATTAAGGCACTTGCCCCACCGATTCTTCCACCTTTTTTTAAATATTCAAGGTTATCTGGGATAAATAAGAATCTACTCTTTTTAATGTTACTTTCTATAATTTCTGTTATCTCTTGTATAGATTTACCTTCTTTTGCTGCTCGAGCACCAACTAATGCAGCAAAACCTAATTGCATAGAATTAGATCTAGAATCTATTATTTCAATTTTAGCATTTGGATTTTCATCTAAAATCATATTTTTAACCATATGTGCGGTTGCATATGTACCACTCATTTCAGATGATATAAGTACACAAACAATACTGTCACCATTATCTATTATTTTTTTCATTTTATCATAAATCTCACCAACAGAAGGTTGAGAGGAAATAGGTATGCCTTTTTTATCCATCTTATTATAGAAAGATCCATTATCTATATCAGTTTCTTTAAAATTTTCATCGTCAAAGGCAACATTTAAGCAAATTACTTCTATATCTAATTCTTTTTTTATATTTTCTTGTAAGTAACTTGTACTATCTGTTAAAATTTTTACTGCCATATCGCAATTTCTCCATTTTTTATTATTTATATATGTATTATAACATATAATATAAATTAAATTCTGAAAAAACAGGAGTAAGATAAAGAACTTTATGTAAATAAATTTTAAAATTGTATACATTATAAACATAAATTTCCATATATATTAAGTTTAATTAAGCAATGAACATAATGAAATTTACTTACTATAAAAATAAAAGTTATCCTATTTTTAAAGGATAACTTTTATTTTTATATATAGCTTATATTAACTTAGAAATTAAAGAGATTCTCTGTAAATAGTACTTACAAGTTCTTTAGTTGCCTTTGCAGGTGAACAACTAAGTAGTAAATCTAAGCTAGGAGTATTAAAAGCAAGATCTGTTAATTCATTAACTTGACCTTCGTTAAATCCTAAAGTTGTTAGTGTATCTGTTACACCAACTTCGTGTAACCAAGCTTTTAATCCATCACAAGCTTTTTGAGCTTCAGATTTTTCACCTTTTAGATCTTTAACTATAGGAGATAATACTGATGCTAATACTTCAGGTCTTTCTTTATAAGTGTATTTAACAACTGAAGGAACTAAAACTGCTAGTCCTAATCCATGAGTTAAATCAGATTTAACAGCACTTAATGGATGTTCAAGTGCATGAGTTAAATGTAATAATGTATTATCAAAAGCTATACCAGCTATTAATGATGCATAAGTTAAATAATATCTAGCCTCTAAATTTGAACCATCCTCTATGGCAATTGGAAGATATTTTGCAATTAATCTTACAGTTTCTTCCGCAAGTAATATAGAATAAGGATTTGCAACTGTAGAAGTAGCGGCTTCAATAACATGATTCATGGCATCTATTGAAGTATACATTGTTTGGTATTTTGATAGCCCAGTCATTAATCCAGGATCATCGATTGAATAAAGTGGATAAGATAGATCATAAGCAAGACAAGGCTTATATTTCTTTTCAAGTAAACTAATAACTGCAAATCTATCTCCTTCAGTTCCTGTACCATGAGTTGTGTTTATAGTTATTACAGGAAGTGCCTTATCAGGAGTAAATTCATATTGGACTAACTCAGCACAGGTTTTATTACCATACTGAGTCATTATAGCAACTCCTTTGGAGGCATCAATAACACTTCCTCCACCAATAGCTATAATAGCTTGAGCACCTAAATCACATGCAAGTTTAGTTGCTTCATCAACATGTGTTGTTGTTGGATTGGCAGTTATTTTACTGTATAATTCATACTTTATATTAGATTCATTTAAAGCCTTTTCTACATAATCCCATGCGCCTGTTCTTTTAAAAGAAGATGTTCCTGTTATTACTAAAATTTTAGAAATACCTTTTTTACTTAATTCTTTAGTAATGTCAAATATCTTTTTGATAGCACCAACACCTAAGTAAATAGTTGACTTTCCTCTAATTTCAGCAATTTCATTTATTGAAATAGTTTTTTCCCACATATTAAATACCTCCCCAAAATTATTTCACAATATGTTGTAATTTTTAGTTAATTTATAAAGAAGTTAATTTTCATTTGTTAATAGTTTAACACCGATTTGTTAAAAAAGCAACAAATTAAATGAAACTTTATAAAATTATTTGTATATAAAATGTTAATTAAAAAACAATATTATAATAAATCTGATTGTTGAGGGGTAATGCTAAATCCAACATGAGAGCAATAAGATTGAATAGTTTTGACGTACCATTTGCTAGCTCGAGGATCTATAAATATATTTTCTATAAAGTCGAAAGGATTAAGTGTTATAGATATACTTTTAGGTATAGAGTCAATTTTATCTGGTTTTACATAAGTAATCAGACGAACCTCCTTCTCATGTTGAAAGGCTTTTCTCTTTAGTAAACCATGATAAAAAGTTTTTTCGGGGCCTTTTAAAGTATCTAGTTTTTGTAATGCTCTTTCTAAGTTATCATAGTATATTACAGGAGATAACATAGCCGCATCAATTTGTTTTATTGAAAGAAATTTATTAACTGAACTTTGAATTAAAATACCTTCCTTTCCCTTAGCGTAAATTTTCCAAAGTGCATCAGATATACCTTCAAGGCTCCAGCATTGACCATATAAGTTATTACTAAATTCTATAGGCATTTTATGTTTTGCTGGTAATTCCCATATATCTTCCCAAGCATTCAGGTTTGAGAGATATGTTGTTTTGGTTTCTACAAATTCTAAAAAACAACTTAAAGATAGATATCTGTAAAGTTTAGTATTAGAACCTAAATTTTTAGATATAATAAATGTTTCATTACTATAATTCATATGTTCACCCGCTTCTAAATATAACTTTAGTTAAAATTAAATCTATGTTTATAATGTATCCTAAATTAGTGAAAAATATATTTAATATATTACATAATAGGATGTTTTAAGATTAGGTATAAAAAATACAATAAAAATAATAATAATACAGAAGAAATATAAAAACTTCACACAATGATAAAAAAATAACAAGGAACTATTGCAAAAAAAAATGAATATGATATTATAAGAAAAGATAGTTAATTATTTAACGAAATAGAGGGTGAAATTTAATGAGTACTGTTAAAGAAAATATTAATACCTTAGTAAAAAAAGCTAGAGTTGCTTATGAAAAATTTTTAAAACTAGATCAAGAAACTGTAGATGACATAGTTAAAAATATGACTGAAGAAGCTTTAGATGCTCATAGAAAGTTAGCTAAAATGGCTGTGGAAGAAACCGGAATGGGTGTGTATGAAGACAAAATAACTAAAAATATATTTGCTTCAGAGTACGTATATAATGATATTAGAAATCTAAAAACTGTTGGGATAATTTCAGAAAATAATGAAGAAGGTTATATAGAAGTCGCCGAACCAATAGGTGTTATAGCAGGTGTAACACCAACAACTAACCCAACTTCAACTACTATATTTAAATGTTTAATTGCGATGAAAACAAGAAATCCTATAATTTTTAGTTTTCACCCAAGAGCACAAAAGTGTAGTATAGAAGCAGCTCGTATTGTTAGGGACGCTGCTATTAGTTCAGGAGCACCAGAGGATTGTATACAATGGATAGAGCATCCTTCTATAGAAGCATCAAAGGAGTTAATGTTTCATGAAGGTGTTGATATTGTTCTTGCAACAGGCGGACCAGGAATGGTTAAAAGTGCATATTCAACAGGTAAGCCAGCACTAGGAGTAGGTTCAGGAAATGTACCTTGTTATATAGAAAAAACAGCAAAAGTTAAAACTGCTGTACATGATCTAATTATGAGTAAGACTTTTGATAACGGAACTATTTGTGCATCAGAACAAGGCGTAATTTTAGATAAAGAAATAGCTGATGAAGCCATACAATTAATGAAAGACAATCATTGTTATTTCTTAAATGATGAAGAAATGATGAAAGTAGAAGCCTTTGCTATAGATAAAGAAAGAAATTCAATGAATCCAGCTATAGTTGGCCAAAGTGCATTTAAGATTGCAGAAATGTCCGGAATAAAGGTACCTAAGGATGCTAAAATATTAGTAGCCAAATTAGATGGAATCGGTCCTAATTACCCATTATCAAGGGAAAAATTAAGTCCTATATTATCATTATTTATAGGAAAAAATACAGAGGATAGTATTAATATCTGTGAAAAAATGATTGAATTTGGAGGACTTGGACATTCGGCCGTAATTCACTCAAATGATAATAATGTTGTAGAAAAATTTGCAGTTAGACTAAAGGCTGGGAGAATTATTGTAAATTCACCTTCATCACAAGGTGCTATAGGTAATATTTATAACTATACTAATCCATCTTTAACTTTAGGTTGTGGAACAATGGGTAAAAATTCAACAACTCAAAATGTTGGGGTATTAAATCTTATAAACACTAAAAAAGTTACAAAGAGGAGAGTTAATATGCAATGGTTTAGAGTTCCTGAAAGAATTTATTTTGAGGTTGGATCACTTAGATATCTAGAAGAGATGGGTCCTAAAAAGGTATTTATAGTAACAGATAGAGCTATGGATAAATTCGGATATGTTAATAAAATAATGTACCATCTAAATAAAGCAGGAGCTCATGTGAATATATTCTTAGATGTAGAACCAGATCCATCTATAGAGACAGTTATGAAAGGTACAGAAGAAATTAGAGCCTTTGAACCAGATATTATTATAGCACTAGGTGGAGGTTCAGCAATGGATGCTGCTAAGGGAATGTGGCTTTTCTATGAATACCCAGATGTAGATTTTAAAAAATTAAGGCTAAGATTTATGGATATTAGAAAGAGAGCTGTTAAATTTCCTAAAATGGGTAGAAAGGCTAAGATGGTAGCGATACCAACAACTTCAGGAACAGGATCTGAGGTAACATCTTTTGCAGTAATTACAGATAAAAAGAACAACATTAAGTATCCATTAGCGGATTATGAGTTAACTCCAAATGTAGCGATTCTTGACCCAGAATTAGTTATGACTGTTCCAAAGTCAGTAACAGCAGATACAGGATTAGACGTATTAACACATGCTATAGAAGCGTATGTATCTGTAATGGCAACGGATTATACTGATGCATTAGCATTGGGAGCAATAGAAATGGTATTTAAATATTTACCAAGGGCTTATAAAAATGGTTTAGATGAAGAGGCAAGAGAAAAAATGCATAATGCTTCATGTATGGCTGGTATGGCGTTTACAAATGCCTTTTTAGGAGTAAATCATAGTATAGCTCATAAGCTTGGATCAGCTTTCCATATACCTCACGGAAGATCAAATGCTATTTTATTACCTTATGTTATTGAGTATAATGGAGTTGAACATCCTTCTAAGTTCACTATATTCCCTAAATATGATTACTATAAGGCACCAGAGAAGTATCAAAGAATAGCTAAACTTTTAGAATTGCCATGTGCAACACCAGAAGAAGGCGTTAAGAGTCTAGCTAATGCAGTAAGAAAACTTATGAAAGAAATAAATCAAGTAAATAGTTTATCAGCGTGTGGAGTTACTAAAGAAGATTTTGAAGATAAACTAGATAAAATTGCAGATGAGGCTTTTGAGGATCAATGTACAATAGTAAATCCAAGACAGCCTTCTGTAGAAGAAATAAAGGAAATACTAAGGAAAGCATTTTAAATTTAAGTAACTTTTAGGGAAAAAGAATGGATTAAGAAAAATTTAATTCGTTCTTTTTTTGTTTGCAATAAAATATCAATTTAATATAAATATTAAGGAATATTTACATTATTTTTTCATAATATTTTACAGGGGATAAAATAATTTTTACTGTTAAGTTAATAATTATTTTATATTTTTAATTAGGATTAATTTAGACGTCTAATTAATTTTTAAATGAATCCATTATTGTATAAGAATTAAAAGTTTAAGTTTTATTAAGCAACATAAAAAATAGTTATTTTACTTTTAAAAGTTAAAAGATATTTTTTCTTGTAGATAATATTCTTTCTGACGAATTTATTATAACTCTAAGAGTAATATAGTTAAACTTAATAAAATAGGAAATTAAGTGTGGAGGAAAAGGTATGAATGATGAAAAAAGAAGTAAGTTCAATAGTTGGATGTTTATTATAGCTTATGCATTTTTGGGTATTTTAAGTGGTGTTACTTTAGATACAATGGTAACGTTTTTAGATGCATCACAAGTTACTAAAGGAATAGCTGCCAGTATGTCAATTATTATGGGAGTTGGTTTTTGTGGTGGTGCTGCATTATTATTATTGGTCCCTAAATTGGGATATAAAAAAATTTTAATGATGTCACCAATAGCTTTTATTTTAGGAATACTAGCATTAACTAGAAGTAAATCCGTAATTATAGTTGCTATCGCAGCATCAGTAGTTATGATAGGTGTTTGCATGTTTGATGCAATTTTATCACCGTATTTAAGTTGTTATACAGAGGAAAAAAATAGAGAAAAGGTATTTTCTACAACTTTATGGACAAACATAGTAGGTATGATTATTGGAACTTGGTCTGGTGGTAAGTTAATAGCATATAGATTTGCTTCTAGACTAGGAATAAAATATACACTAGCTAAGGAGTTAACAGAAAAGGTAGAACAGTTTGATCCTATTAAAATACAAGCATATGTAGGGGCACATAGAGATGCCTTACTAATATATACTATTGTAGCAGCTGCTAGCTTAATTCCAATAATATTTATTAAACAATTACCAAGTGATTATAAAGGAGTTAAAAAAGAAAAGAAAGAAGCTTTAAATTGGAATGCCTTTTTTAATAAATATATAATAATCTTTATAGTTTTTTCATTTTTAATAAGGCTTGGAGCAGGATTGATCACTCCTTATTTTTCAATATTTTTAAGTAGAATGGGAATAGATAGAGCAACTATATCATCACTTATTTCTTATCAATATCTTGCTATGGTTGGTTTTATAATTATTTCACCATGGATTGTTAAAAAAATAGGAAGAGTTACAACATTAGGTGGTTTAGCTTTATTCTCAATACCATTTATGTTAATTATTGCAAATGGGCAAGCATTTGGTTCATATATGATATTTGCCGTTGGTATAAGTTTGTTCTTAAGATCAGGTTTTATGAATGCATCTCAACCAGTTCAACAAGCATTGCCAATGGAATTTGTTAGTAAAGAAGCAAGACCAGCTTATAATGCAGTAATATATATAGCTCAAGCAGCAGCTCAATTTATTGCTGGATTTGTGGGTAAGGAGGTTATCTTCAAATTACCTAATGGATATGGAAAGGCATATTATGTTACAGCTGTTATATATGTAATAGCATCAGTAATGTTAATGGTAGTATATACTAAGAAGTATAATAGACCAAATAAAAGTGAGCATGAAAATAGTAAAGTAGTATAATAAAATTTACAATATGAATAACATTAATCATAATAAATTTATTAACAAGAGATATAAATTTATAAAAATTGAAGATATATAAATATAGTAAAAGGCTATTTGGTTTTATCCAATAGCCTTTTATTATAAAAATCATTATTTAATAAGATTTTATATCACCTTATTAAATAAGTTATAGTACATATTATTAATTTAAGATACTATCAAAAGAATCAATTTTCCACTTACCATCTTCTAATTTTAAAGTTACATTTACTTTATATTTATTCCAAGAAGGTATTTCAGTGTTACATTTTGCTTTAATGGTGTCTTTGGTAGAACTTACACTTATAATGTTATTATATTGATAAGCTGATTTTTCTCCTGCTTGGCCTACTAAGAAATAAGGTTCATTATCTATACTTTTATAGAATCTAGAGTTTTCAAGGTTATTTATATAGTTTTTAGTGAAATATTCACTAAGCTTAAATTCAAAATCTTTTATAGTAGCATAAGGAGCTTTGATTTTTCCATAATCCCATGATTCACCTTTTTCATCTTTTACAGCAACAACTTTACAATCAGAAGCTATGCTTTTTTTATTTATATCAAGCAAAAGTTTATTAGCATCATTACACATAGTGATTAAAAAATTATAATTATTTTTTAATGTTTTTTGTGTGTTGGGTTTTGTTTCTATAACTTTTTTTTGGTTTGTAGTGTTTAAGGTATTTTTCTTTTCAATTTTATTAGATTTTATTACTTTTTTATTTACAGGATGTTTTATTGCAGGTGTAGTTTTAGTAGTGCTATTTGAAATGTTAGTTTTTGCAGATTTTACATCAGTACATTGATTTTTAATATTTTTTTCGTTAGAAATCTTAGTTAAGTGATCTTCTTTTTTTGCATCTTCAGAAATTGTATTTTTTTCTTGTTCTTTTTTAAAAGATAATTCAGCTTTAGAGGGTTGTTTTTTTATTTTAGACCTTTTAAAACCTTGGGTCGCTAAAATTGGAATTGTAGAGAAGCAAATAATTAATATAGTCAAAATAATTATTACCTTATTCTTTTTCATAAAATATCATCTCCTAATAAATAATAATATAAAATATGATTCCTACACTTGTATTATATGCTTTACATATGTAAATGAAAGCGGTTGTAACTGCATTGTAATGAATTGTAACCATGATGTAATATTTAAAATTTTATAGGTATAGGGGAGTATATTAAAATTATTAATTTACTTTATAAAATTATATGTATTAAAAAAATAGATAGATAAATATAGTTAATTTATCTATCTATTTTTATTTTTATGCCATGATATCTAGGTTGAGACCTAGATTGGGGTCAAATGCCATAGTTTCCATCATTTGAATCATATCTGCCCCGCCTTGTTTGTTGGTGTCCATTACCATTCTCATTAAGCTTAATGAAACAGCATCCTGAGTTTTTTGTTGGCTCATAGACATTGAAACTGTACCTATATCCATTGTATCATCTCCTATTTAAATTTTTAGGTAGTATATTAGATAATAAACCCATTAAACTATATATCGTTTATGATTATATATAGTTTAAAATACGTATATTTTTATTCTTTGAAATGTTTTTGATTGCTTAGAATGGTAGTTAATTATATATAAACAAACCTAATAGTATATAATATTACTAAATGAGATTACTTATGTAGCAGAGTTTTTGGAGGATATAGATATGATAGATAAGTTAACAGCAGAAGAGAGAATGAAGAAATTAATATTAGGAGAAAAAATAGATAGGATTCCTGTTATACCACATATGGAAGCATATGCAGCTCAAATTTGTAATTTAAGTGCTAGAGAATACTATTTAAATCCTGAAAAAGCTTTTAAGGCACAAATATGGGCAAAGAATTTACATAATCATGATGGAGGAATAGGATATGGACTTCCAGAAGCTTTTACCATGGATTTTGGAGGAGAGGTTGAATTTCCTACAACACCTAAGTTTAGTTTACCTAAAGTATCAAAACGTCCTATTTTATCAGTACAAGAAATAAAAAACATTAAGATACCTAATATAGAATTTGCAGAAGGAGCATCAAGAATTTTAAAATTTAATAAAATTTGTTATGAAAATGGGCTGGGGGTAGGAATAAGTGCGGGTTCACCAATGAATATAGTACAATGTATAATTGGAACAGATACATTATTAAGATGGTTTATTAAAGAGCCTAATGCAGTACATGAATTACTTAAGATAGCTACAGAATATATAATATATACGGGTAAATATTATATAAATGAATTTGGAAAAGGCAATGTATCTGCAGGTATGTCATTTCCCATGGAGTGTAATGCAATAATGTCACCTAAGACTTTTGAAAAATTTAGTGTTCCATACATTAAGAAAATTCTTAATGTATATAAGGAGTTAGGAATTAAAATAGGATCTATTCATCTATGTGGAAATCATAAGAGAAATTTAAAGTACTGGAAAAATGAAATTAAGCTAGAAAAGAGAACTTTAATAACAACAGGATATGAAATGGATTTAAAAGACCTAGCAGATTATTTTGGAGAGGATTATATAATAGGTGGAAATGTGAAAAATACTACATTACAGATGGGAACTCCAGATGAAGTATATGAGGAAGCAAGACAAATTATAGAAAAAATGAAATTTAATAAAGGAGGATTTGTTTTAACTCCCGATTGTACACTAATGACCATAACACCTGCGGCTAATCTTTATGCAATGATTAAAGCAGCTAGAGATTTTGGAAGTTATGATTAAAGTTAAACTAGGTTTAGGTTACTATATATTATAATTAATATAATAAGTTAATAATTGAATTATTATGAAGTTAAGTATAAAAAGTTATTTCGGTTTATAAGTATGTTTTTTAACTGAAATAACTTTTTGTTTTCATTATTACAAAATTGTAATAATTATATTTATGAGATTGTAATAAAGGGAGAATATTATATAAATTGTGGTTTGGAGGTAATAAATTATTATATATAGAGAGGGGAATTATAAATGGAATTGTTGAGAATAGAGAATCTTTGTAAGAGCTATGGTAAAGGGGAAACAAAGGTAGATGCTTTAAAGAATATTAATTTAGGCATAAATAAAGGTGAATTTGTAGCTATAGTTGGAGCATCAGGATCTGGAAAGAGTACATTGCTTCATCTCTTAGGAGGAGTAGATAGACCAACATCAGGAAAGGTAATAGTAGATGGTACAAGTATATATTCGTTAAAAGAAAATCAGCTTGCAATTTTAAGAAGAAGAGAAATAGGATTTATATTTCAATTCTATAATTTGATACCAGTTTTAACTGCTGAGGAGAATATAGAAATGTCTGTACTTTTAGATGGCAAAAAAATAGATAAAGAGTATATGAATGAGATATTAGGTATTTTAGGTTTGCAAGAAAGAAGAAAACACCTACCATCACAATTGTCAGGAGGGCAACAGCAAAGGGTATCAATAGGAAGGGCACTTGCAAATAAACCATCCATAATACTTGCAGATGAACCTACAGGAAATCTTGATTCTAAGAACTCTAAAGAAATTATAGAGCTTTTAAAGTATTCTGTTAAAAAGTATAATCAAACATTAATTCTTATAACTCATGATTTAGAAATTGCTAAAATGGCTAATAGGGTAATAACTATCTCAGATGGAAAAATTGAAGGAGATGAGGTGATGAGAAGTGAATAATTACACACAATTAACTTTTAAATACCTCAAACAAAATAAGAAAAGAACAATATTAACTATAGTAGGAATAATTCTAGCTATATCGCTTTTTTCAGGCATAGGAACTTTTATGTTTAGTGTTCAAGATAGTTTAATAGAAAAGAGAAAACAGGATGCAGGAAATTGGGAATTTGGTTTTAGTAATTTAAATAAGGAGAGGGTATATACACTAGCTAATAGCTTTGAAATAAAAAATTATTCAATAAGCAAAGAAGAAAAAGATATTAAGATTAAAAATAATCAAAATGTGGAAATCGATTTTAGTAATGATGATAAAAAATCTTTTAATGAATTTTTTAAGGTTAAGTCATTAGAGGGTAAGGTTCCTAATAAATCTAAAGAAATCATTATAAGTAAAAATGCTAAGAGAGTTTTAAAAAAAGAACTTGAAGACAGCATTGAATTAGGCAAAGATGGACAATTTGAATTATATAAAATAGTTGGATTTGATAAAGAACTAGTTGCAGGAAATTCTATAAAAGTAAGGTCATACTGTGATTTTTCTAAATTAGAGGAAGGTGAAAAGTATGATGTTGTCGTAAATTTGAAGGCTAAAAAAGATAAAGTGGATATAGCAGAAAAAATAGCTAAGAAATTAAATGTTAAGGTAAATCCATCTCAACAAGAGGTAAAAAAAATTCCTTGTATGATTTCAAATAATTGGTTACTTAGCCTAGAAGGACAGGGTGTTAATCAATTATTAAATACTAGTCTAACTAAAATGTTGATTATTATAGTGTGTATTATTGTAGTTTGCACAGTTGCAGTTATATATAATTCCTTTAATATATCGGTGGCTGAGAGAATTAATCAGTTTGGGATTTTAAGAAGTATAGGTGCAACACCAAGAAAAATAAGAAAATTAGTTTTACAAGAAGCATGCTTTATGGGACTAATATCTATTCCATTAGGAATAATAGCTGGATATTTAGGAATTTATATAACTATTTATATATTAAGCAAATCCAAATTTTCTATTTTTGATAATCTTATAAATGTAGGACTATACCCAGAAGTTATATTAATAAGTAGTGCTCTTGGAATAATTACTATTCTATTATCAGTAATAGGACCTGCAAGAACAGCATCTAAAATTTCACCCATAGATGCTATTAGAAACTCTGGAAATATAAAAAAGGAAAAGTATAAAAAGAGAAGGACATTTTTAATAAAAGCTATTTTTAGAGTTGAGGGAGATGTAGCATATAAAAATATTAGAAGAAATAATAAAAGATTTATAATTACTTTATTTTCTTTAATAATTTCACTTGTAATGTTTGATGTATTCACAGCTAGTTCTAAGCAAATTAGAATGGCATACGAACAAACATTACAAACAATGGATTTTGATGCTGGAATTACCTGTATGAATCATAGGAAAAGTATAGATCCTAAGTTTATTGAAGAATTAAAGGGAAGGAAAGAAATCAAGGATGTTTTTACTCCGATTAATTATCAAGAATCTTTAGCCATAGAAAGCAAATTTATAAATCAAGACTTATTTACCAAAGTTAAATTAGATAAAGCAGATGAAGTTAATATAAATAACAATAAATATGTTAACATTTCTCAAATTAATTACTGTTCCTATGATAAAAGTTCATTAGAAGAGGCTAAAAAGTATCTTATTGAAGGTAGTGTAGATGAAGAGAAGTTAAATAATGGTGGGGTTTTAATTATAGATACAAATAAACTTCAAAGTAAGGAAAATAATAAAGTTGTAATTAGAACATTAAACTGTAAGGTTGGCGATGAAATTAAAATACCTAAAATGAAAAATATGTTTCGCGGTGATGATAGTAACAAAAATATATCATTATCCATTGGAACCACAGAAATGGATAAAAGAACTAAAAAGGCTATTAAGGAAAATGATTTTATTAAGGTAAAAGTTGTAGGAATTTTAAGTAAAGATATGTTTAATGGAATTTCAACAAGACCACAAGTAAGTATGGTATTTGGGGATAAGAACTTTAAGGATAATTTTGGACAAGAGCAAAATAAAACAGTAGCACTTAGATATAAAGATGAAAATTCAAGAGAAAAAATACAAGAATATTTAACTAAAAGATGTGAAGAGCAAGAATTAAATTGTATGGATGTATATCTTATATCAAAACAAGTGGAAAGTGTGCAAACGCAGGTAGCTGTATTTATATTTGGATTTATTACTATTATAACATTTATATGTATAGTCAATATAATAAACACAATAACGATAGGACTTCTATTAAGAAAGAGTGAGTTCGCTACTTTAATGTCCATAGGTATGACTAAGAAACAATTAACTAAGATGGTTATGTTAGAAGGAATTCTTCATGGAATTATAGTAAGTATAATTGGAACCGCCATATCTTACGGATTATTTAAGCTTATGATGACGGCACAAAGTCAATATATAGAGGTTTCCACAAATGCACCAATAGATATGTTTATAATAGGAGCTTTAGGATGTGTATTAATAACACTTATAGCTTCATTAATACCACTAAAGAAACTTAAAAAGATGAGTATTGTAGAAAATATAAGGGCTAGAGAATAATAAAATATATTGTATTAACAAGGAGAACTTATTTAGAGGTTCTCCTTATTTTTTATGTATATAGAAAATCTTAGAATATAAGCTTCAACAAAATGTTGTATCAGGTCATTATAGAATATTGAATAAAGATAATATGAGAATTGTATCCTCATTTGATAAGGGATACATGGAAAATAGATTAAAAGAACTAAGCGAGGTGTAAGAAGTGATTAAAAAAGCTAGTTATGTTATGTTAAATATAATCATGTTTTTTACTGTTATGTTTTCTTTATGGATATACATGTCACATAATCCTTCGGTTTCTTGGTATGAGAATTCGGGAATACAATTTCTAGCATTAATAATAATATCTTTACCACTTTTATTAGTAATATTAGGGGGATTCATGTTATTAAAGATAAAAGGATTTAATATGAAGAAGAATAACTTAATGTTGCCAGTGTACATAATAATAGGAACAATACTTCTAGTAGTAATAGATGGATTATTAAATGATATTACTATAGGTATAGGGACAATATGTTGTGTTATATCCCTTGTTAAAATTATAATAGATATGTTTCAAAACTTTAGGTTAGAACAAAATTAAATTTAAATAACAAAAGGTGAATAATAATTTTTGATATTATTCACCTTTTTATGTGCGCCCAGCATGGGCGCAATCTATAGGGTGAAAGTCCCGAGCGCCGAAGGTGATATAGGCGTTAGCCAATGACAAGGGTGTCCATTGCGAGATGGAATCTGAAGGAAGTCGGAGGGCAAAATTCCGGTCTGAGGAATACGAATCACATAAGAGGCTGATTATAGCTGGATGAGTTTGCATAACAAAACAAAGTCCGTATCACCCGAAAGCTACTACAGTATATGTGGCAGATATATGGAATGAAAGATTGCGTTCTTACCTGGGGAGGTCTGATAGATATATCATTAAAGGATGAATTTCCTACATGATAACTTACATAGTGATATGTAACTGAACTATCAGAAGTCAGCAGAGGTCATAGTACCACACTATGTGCACGTAGTGCGGGAAGGACTGAACATTAGGAGGTTTTCAGCTTTGAATAATTCAAATAAATTACAAGGAAAGCAGACAACTCAATACAGAGGTCGCCTCGTGGAAGGAGAAGTGGAACTTCAAGATAAGCGAGGGGCGCAGAGTAATAATTTGGCGTTAGCAAAGAGAGAAAGAGAAAACAACGTAATAGATGATACTGATAACTTACTTGAAATGATTTTAGCTAGAGAAAATATGCTAAAAGCCATGAAAAGAGTAGTTGCTAATAAAGGAAGCCATGGTATTGATGGTATGAAAACCGATGAATTTCGAGAATTTATCATTAAGAATTGGATAACAATTAAGCAAAAGTTATTAGAGGGAAGGTATAAACCTTCACCCGTTAGGAGAGTGGAAATACCAAAACCTGACGGTGGAACTAGATTACTTGGAATTCCTACTGTACTTGATAGATTAATACAACAGGCAATAGCACAAGAACTTAATAAAATTTATGACCCTACCTTTTCAGATAATAGCTATGGATTTAGACCAAATAAAAGTGCTAAACAGGCTATATTAAAATCAAAGGAATATATTAACGAAGGTTATAAGTGGGTTGTTGATATAGACTTAGAAAAGTTCTTTGATAAAGTTAATCATGATATATTAATGGAAAGACTATCAAGAAAAATTAAAGATAAAAGAGTATTAAGGCTAATTAGAGAGTATCTTAAATCTGGAATAATGATAAATGGATTGAAGGTAAAATCTGATAAGGGTACACCGCAAGGTGGTCCACTAAGCCCACTCCTTGCTAATATCATGCTTGATGAAGTAGATAAAGAACTTGAGAAAAGAGGTCATAGATTTTGTCGATTTGCAGATGATTGTAATATATATGTAAAAAGCAAAAAGGCAGGAATAAGAGTTATGGCAAGTACAAGAAGAGTACTTGAAGATGTATTAAAACTTAGAGTTAATGAAAATAAAAGTGCGGTAGATTTTGTGACGAGAAGAAAATTTCTTGGTTTTTCATTCTATTTTGTAAAAGGCGGAGCCAATATAAGGATACATGAAAAGTCATATAAAAGATTCATAAACAAAATAAGAAAATTAACAAATCGTAATAAAGGTATAAGTATAGAATATAGAATTTACATAATTAACCAATTAACGATTGGATGGATTAATTATTTTGGAGTAGCGAAAGCTAACGCTAAAATACAAAAAATAGATAGTTGGATAAGAAGAAGGTTAAGAAGTTGTATTTGGAAACAATGGAAAAAGGTTAAAACTAGAGGACGAAACCTCATAAAACTAGGTCTTCCGACCCATAAAGCATGGGAGTACGCAAATACAAGAAAAGGCTATTGGAGAATATCCAAAAGCCCAGTTCTTGACACAATCTTAAACAACAAATATATTGAAAACCTTGGTTACAGAAGTATATCTAAAGGATATCAGCTAATACATAATTCTTAATGAACCGCCGTATACCGAACGGTACGTACGGTGGTGTGAGAGGACGCTAAATAAAATAATTATTTAGCTCCTACTCGATTTCAAGAAATATTTAATTATTAATGTTGTAGATAGGATAAAAATAAATTTTATAATGACTATATTTAATTTTTTGTTTTATAAGACTTAATACCAATATATGTAGTCATTATAATTAATGAAAAAATTATTCCTGTAGACTGTCCATTTAGTATCCAAATTCCTTTACCACCATTACAAAATTCACAAAATAAAGTAATGCCTATACCAATTAATGCAGATATAAAGGCTATTGTTGTTTTAGGTTTTTTAGAAAACAGACCAAACATAAGCGGGGCAGTTAGGGAAACGGACATTAATGTATAGAATATAGATAGTGCAGTAATTATATTAGGCAATAAAAGGGCCATTGTTATACCTAATAAACCACCTACTATTGTAACTAATCTACTTAATTTTAATAGTTTTATATCCTCTATCTTAGGGTTTATAAAAGTTTTGTATATATCTTCAGTAAAAGTTGTAGTAAGCATATACAGAACAGCGTCTGCGGTACTTACTTCAGCTGCAAAAATAGCTGCTAGAGCCAATGCAGAAACTGAAAAAGGAAGCATATTTTTCATAACCATAGGTAGTGCTAACTCTGGTTGTTGAAGGTTAGGAAATTTCGCAAATGCACACATGCCAAGTATGGTTGGTAAAAATGCAAATAATATTTGAATCATAGCACACCAAAAAGTAGCTTTTTTTAAGGTTTTTGTATCTTTTGCGCCATATATTTTTCCTATTAATCCTGGAGATATAAAGAAAGAAGGAGTAAGCATTAAAAACCATCCAATTATTTGAGTTATACCAATACCAGAAATACTAAAATATTTATTAGCTTCGGCTGTATTTAAACTTGAACTTATTGTTGAATATAAACCACTAAAACCATTTACATCTTTTAATGCATATGGTACTGCTATTATAAAACCTAAAATTATTATTACTAGTTCTAACATATTTACTATAGAAGAAGATAAAAGACCACCAGCAGAAAAATAGCATACAACAACTATAGCACCTATTAAAATTCCTATGTTTTTACTTATACCAGAAGTTATATTTAAAATCCAGGAAATTCCCATAAGTTGACCAGCAAATAATGCTATGGTTCCAATAAGCATCATTATAGATAAAGCAGACTTAAAATATTTTGAATATCTTAAATCTAAATAATCACCCAAAGTATATAAATTGTATTTTTTAGATATGTCCCAAATTTTAGGACCAACCCAAAATGCAAGTACTAATGTTCCAATAGCGGACATAAAAATCCACCAATAAGATGATACACCAGATGAATAAGCAATTCCTGTTATACCAACTGTAGAACCTGCACCTATGTTAGCGGCTATAAGCGTTGAAAAAAGTAATTTTGAATTTAATTTTCGTCCAGCTACAAAAAAATCAGAAGAATTTTTTACATATTTTGTTGTAATAAAACCGGCTACTATTAAAATCAATGAATATAATAATATAAATATTAAATAAGAATTTATCATTTTTAGATATCCTTTCTATTTCAATACAGAGTTGTAATCTTAATATTTATTTCTAGAATATAGTATAACACACCAAAAATGTACCTTAAACTATGAAATATTACAAAAAGCTTCAATATATTTTTAAACATGTAAAGTTGCAATATGTATTATTAGTAAATGGCTTAAAGACTGTATTTTGATATAATAATAAAGAAGATTAAAAATATTTACA
The DNA here is from genome assembly GCA_003288255.1 of Clostridiaceae bacterium 14S0207. Taxonomy (GTDB): domain Bacteria; phylum Bacillota; class Clostridia; order Clostridiales; family Clostridiaceae; genus Hathewaya; species Hathewaya limosa. The sequence goes on from CP026600.1 coordinate 92,049, forward strand.
TAGAAAAAATGGTTTTTAATATAAAGGGTGGGGGGAGTTTTTAGTGAAAAATATTTTATTGGTGGAAGATGATATGGCACTAGCCATTGGGATGGAATATACTTTAAAACAAGAAAATTTTATTATATATAGAGCGAGTAATTTAAAAGAGGCCCGACAAAAATTTAAAGAAGAGCAAAATTTAAATTTGATTCTTTTGGACTTAACACTTCCAGATGGAAGTGGATACGATTTTTGTGAAGAAGTTAGGAAAGAGAGTTTGCTTCCTATTATTTTTATAACGGCTTGTGATGAGGAAGCTAATGTAGTTTTAGGATTAGACTTAGGCGGAGATGATTATATTACTAAACCCATTAGAATAAGAGAATTAATTTCTCGCATAAATGCAGTTTTGAGAAGAAAAAGTATGCTAACTGAAAATACAAAATCAAATAATAGTGATAGTCATAATGAGAATAAAATAAATTCAGGAGATATAATAGTTGAGCCTTTAAAGGCTAAGGTATATAAAGGGATGGAGGAGATAATTTTAACTGCTGGTGAATATAAGTTATTGTTAATTTTATTAGAAAATAAAGGCAATGTACTTTCCAGAAATGTTTTAATAGAAAGACTTTGGGATGTAGATGGAAATTTTGTAGATGGTAACACCTTAAATGTTTATATTAAAAGATTACGGGAGAAGATAGAAGTCAATCCTAAAGAACCTAAGTATATTGAAACAGTAAGAGGAATTGGATATAAGTGGGCGGATATATAAAGGGGGATACAGAAAGTGCATTATTTTAAAAATCCAGAGATTAAGAGTATAACTTTTAAGTTTATTATTTTAGGTATAATATTTATGAGTTTATGTGTAGTTACAATTCAAAAAGAAATAAGTAGTTTAAATAAGAATTATATAATTCAAAATACTATAATAGCAGGAAATATCTTATCTGAGCATCCAGAGATGGAAAAAGAAATAGTTAGTGCATTAACTTTAAAGAATATGGATAATTTTAAGTTGGGTGAAAAAATTCTTGATAAATATTCATATGAAAAAGATTTAGATATATATATAAATCCCGTAATATATGATTTTTTATATAAAGTATTATGTAAATTCATTTTAGAAATTAGTATATTTTTAATAATAGTATATTTAACGGTATTTGGTGGATTTAAAGGATTTTATAAAAAGGCTGAAAAATTTAGTAAGGCTTCTGAAGATATTATAGAAGGAAAGTTTCAAAACTTTAAAAATGTAAATAAAGAAGGGGATTTCGCTATCTTAACATATCATTTTAACTTAATGGCAAATAGTCAGAGAGATGTTTTATTAAGGTTAAAAAAGGAAAAAATATTTCTTAAAAATATAATTTCCGATATATCACATCAATTGAAAACACCTTTATCCTCACTAATAATGTTTAATGAGATAATGAAAAATCAAAATATACCCAAGGAGGATAGAGATAATTTCTTAAAGTTAAGCGATGAACAGTTAAGAAGAATGGAATGGCTTATTGTAAATTTATTAAAAGTGGGGAGATTAGAAGCGGGAGTAGTTCAGTTTAGAATAATAAATAATCCACTATATATTACAATAAATAAGTCTTTAATAGGGCTAATAGAAAAATCAAAAGAAAAACAACAGAAAATAATTATTAAGGAAAATAAAGATATCTATTTTAAGCATGATGCAGAATGGACTGCTGAAGCATTATCAAACATAATTAAAAATTGCATAGAACATACTGATGTAAATGGTCAAATTTTAATTAGTTATGAAGAAACCCCTATATCTACTAGTATAAAAATAAAAGATAATGGAGAGGGAATTCCAAAAGAAAGTATAGGAAGGATATTTCAGAGATTTTATAAAGGGGAAAATTCTACTAACCCTTGTAGTATAGGTATAGGATTAGCGTTAAGTAAAACCATAATAGAATCTCAAAATGGAAGTATTTCTGTTAAAAGTGAAGAAGGCAAAGGGACAGAATTTAGTATTATATTTTTAAAAACTATAATATAAATTGTAGAAAATAAAAAGGTTGTCCTGTAATAAGACAACCTTTTTATTGAAAAATGATTAGGCTATTTTAAGTTTTCTCTAATTAGAGGCATAGACATACATCTTGGGCCGCCTCTACCTCTTGATAATTCAGATGAAGGCATAACATGGATTTTTATACCATATTCTTCAAGAATTTTATTGGTTACATAGTTTCTAGAGTAAACAACAACTTCACCTGGAGCTATTGCAAGTGTGTTTGAACCATCGTTCCATTGTTCTCTTGCTGAGATTATTTCATCTCCGCCACCACATCTAATTAATGTAATTTTTCTATCAAGATATTTGCTTAGGATGTTTTCAAGAACGTCAACTTCCTTAGTTACTGCAATTTTTGAACTATCATTTTTGTCCTTAGTTATTGCATAAACATTTAAAGGACCTTCGATTCCTGGATGTACAGTAAATTTATCATAATCAACTTGAGTAAATACTGTATCTAAGTGCATGAATGCTCTACTTACAGGAATTTGGAATGCTAATATAGTTTCAAATGTTGTATCTTCGCTAAGTAATAGTCTCTTAGCCAATTTTTCAACTGATGCAGCATCTGTTCTTTGAGAAATACCTATTGCAAGTATTTTATCACTTAAAATAAGTTCGTCTCCACCTTCTAAGGAAGAGTTTTCATCTCTATTGAACCAGAAAGGAACATTTTCATCTTTAAATCTTGGATGATTTTCAAAAATATATTTAGCGAAAATAGTTTCTCTATTTCTTGTTTCAGTTCTCATATGGTTTAATGTGATACCATGTCCAATTGTTGCAAATGGATCTCTTGTGAAATATAAGTTTGGCATTGGATCACAAATAAATGGATAAGAGTCAGCTTGATCAGTTAAAGAATTACTCTTATAATCCTTTAATTCTATTTTTCTAACTCCAGCCATCATTTTATCTATCATAGCTTGATTATCAAAGCTTAAGAAATATTCTGTTAAGTATTGTTTTAGGTTTTCACCTTGAACATTAGCTTCATCTATGAATTGGCTAATAAATTTATCTTTTATGTTTTTGTCAGCTAGTGCTTCAGCAGCTAATTTTTCAAGATATAATACTTCAACACCTTGATCTTGTAAAATCTTAGCAAATGAATCATGTTCTTCTCTAGCTATTTTTAAGAAAGGAATGTCATCAAATAATAATCTTTCTAGAAGATCAGGTGTTAAATTTTCAATTTCTTCGCCTGGTCTATGAAGTAATACAGTTTTTAGTTTTCCTATTTCGGAAGTTACGTTTAAAACGTTATTCTTACTCATTAAAAATCACTCCTTTTACCCATGATATAGTCTTGAATAAAAATCCAAGTCTAATTGTTAAATTATTAATAAGTTAAAATTAATTAATAACCTATAACTTTAATTTATTTTATTTAACAATTAAATTATATCATGCGAACTATAGAGAATCTATTTCAAAAAGCAAAATTTTCAAATTATTTAAAAAATAAGGCGAACTTCACAAATCTTCATTAAATAAATGAATAATTATAAGATTGTATGAAAGCAGTGTATTGGCATAAATGTACTATAAAAGTTAAATTATTGATTAAATAAAAAAGCATATTAATTCAACATAATGATATATTATGCAATATTTTAGAAACAAAATGTTAATAATTTGTTCATAAATAATGTTAAAATATATACAAATAGAATAAAATTTATAGAAAGTTGTAAAATATATCTTAAAAATAAAGTAAAAAAATAAAGAAAAAAACACTTAAATATGTTTTTTTTCTTTATTTATTAAAATAATACCAATAGATACTAAGATAATAGAGATTAATACTCTAACCCCTTGAAAACTTTCTTTTAAAAATGTATATGATAAAAGTACTCCAAATAAAGGAATCGAGAATTTGTATATGGATATTTTCCCTACACCATTATACTTTAACAATAAAGACCATAAGGAAAATGCCATAGCAGATATAAAGCCCATATATATTAAAAGTATACTCCCTCCAGTGGTAAAGTTTAAAGTCTTAGCACCACCTATGAGAGAGATTAGTATTAAACCTATAGAACCAGTAAATAGCTGATATCCTGATACAACAAAGGGATTAATAGTTTTAGTTAGTTTTTTTGTATAGATACCGGCAAAGGCTCCAAATATACTTGAAAGAACAAGAAAACCTTCACCAGTAAAAGTAAAACCACCTGTTAAATTTCCCTTCTGCATGTTAACAATAATTACACCGGTAAATCCAAGAATTACTCCAAGAAATTTTTGTAAATTTATTTTATCTTCTTTATAGAAAAAGTGAGCTAAGATTACAGTAAAGAATGTACTGGAGGATGAAATTATAGAGCCCTTTACACCTGTTACATTTGAAAGACCTATATAAAATAACATATATTGAATAAAAGTTTGAAGCATTCCTAGAATGCTTACCTGTAATAATTTATCCTTAGTAAGTTTTAAGGAGATTCCTTTTAATTTGCAAAATAAAAAAATCATTATAGATGATATAAAGAAACGATATCCAGCAAAAAGTAGTTTACTATAGGTATCGTTTTTTTCAATTTCAAATAATATATATCCAATTTTTATGGAAGGAAAAGCACTACCCCAAAGAAAACAGGCTATTAAGGCAAATGATATAATTGTATAAGGTTTAGTTAAAAAATTTTGTTTTTTATTCAAGTAAAAATCACCTACTAACAAAAAATATTGAGAATTTTATATGTAAAAATTATTATATGGTTCATATAATTATACACTAAATGATGAATAATAAAAGCAGATAACAAATTAAAAAGTTATATGTTTTTATTAGATGTAATCAAAGGTTAAAAAATGAAGTACATTGTTATCATAGTTTCAGTATTCGGTACAATATTTGCAGGTAAAAAAATATATGCTAAGGAATTAAATATGGGGGAAGTAGCAAATGAATGTAAATAAAGAGAGACTTTTAAGAAATTTATTAGAAATTATAAAAATTGATAGTGAATCTTTAAATGAAAAAACAATGATTCAATGGGTTGAGGATTATTTTAAAAAAAGAGGAGTAGAAATATATAAGGATAACTGTGGGAAACAATTTGGTGGAAATGGAAGCAATATTCTAGTCCATATCAAAGGTAAAGTTAAGGGAGAAGCTATTTGTTTTGCAGCACATTTAGATACTGTTGTGCCGGGAAAAAATATTGAACCAATTATAGAAAAAAATATAATGAAAAGTGCGGGGGATACCATTTTAGCCGGTGATGATAAAGGTGGAATAGCGGCAATCTTAGAAGCTATTGAGTGTATAAAGGAAAATAAAATTCCTCATAGAGATATATATGTATTATTTACTGTATGTGAAGAAATTGGAATGTTAGGTGCCAAGCGTTTTGATGTAAGTAAATTGGAAACTAAAAATGTTGTTATTGTAGATGCGGCAGGACCAGCAGGAATAATTGCTTATGCAGCCCCAGCAAAAGATGATTTAAAGATTAAATTTATAGGAAAAAAGGCTCATGCTGGAATAGAACCAGAAAAAGGTATTAATGCAGTGTATATAGCATCAAAAGCAATTAACAATATGACATTAGGAAGAATAGATGAAATTACAACAGCTAACATAGGGCGTATAGAGGGGGGAGGACCTACTAATGTAGTAACAGATGAAGTTATAGTTACACTAGAGGTTAGATCTCATGGTTTAGAAAAATTAGATGCATTGGTTAACTCTATAAAAGAAGCATGTCACAATTCAGCCAAGGAATTTAGTGGAAGAGTAGAAATAGAAGTTAACAGAGATTACCCGACATTGAGTCTAAATAAGGAATCATTTATATTTAGACATTGTATTGATTCTTATAAGAAAGAGGGAATTGAGCCTAATGCAGTTATAATCGGTGGTGGTAGTGATGCTAATATACTAGCAGGAAAAGGATTTGACTGTGCAATTATTAGTTGTGGAATGGATAAAGTTCATACAGTAGATGAAACATTAAATTTAGATGATGTATATAAAACCGCTGAAGTTTTAAAAAGGATGATACAAGAATAATTATGGTATAAGATGAATATTAAAAGGTTAGAACAGTGTGTAATAATATATACATTATAATAATAAACTAAATTGATTAACACTTAAAAGGTCAATAAAAAAAGATAGCACTAAATTTTGGTGCTATCTTTTGTTTATGTGCGCCCAGCATGGGCGCAATCTATAGGGTGAAAGTCCCGAGCGCCGAAGGTGATATAGGCGTTAGCCAATGACAAGGGTGTCCATTGCGAGATGGAATCTGAAGGAAGTCGGAGGGCAAAATTCCGGTCTGAGGAATACGAATCACATAAGAGGCTGATTATAGCTGGATGAGTTTGCATAACAAAACAAAGTCCGTATCACCCGAAAGCTACTACAGTATATGTGGCAGATATATGGAATGAAAGATTGCGTTCTTACCTGGGGAGGTCTGATAGATATATCATTAAAGGATGAATTTCCTACATGATAACTTACATAGTGATATGTAACTGAACTATCAGAAGTCAGCAGAGGTCATAGTACCACACTATGTGCACGTAGTGCGGGAAGGACTGAACATTAGGAGGTTTTCAGCTTTGAATAATTCAAATAAATTACAAGGAAAGCAGACAACTCAATACAGAGGTCGCCTCGTGGAAGGAGAAGTGGAACTTCAAGATAAGCGAGGGGCGCAGAGTAATAATTTGGCGTTAGCAAAGAGAGAAAGAGAAAACAATGTAATAGATGATACTGATAACTTACTTGAAATGATTTTAGCTAGAGAAAATATGCTAAAAGCCATGAAAAGAGTAGTTGCTAATAAAGGAAGCCATGGTATTGATGGTATGAAAACTGATGAATTTCGAGAATTTATCATTAAGAATTGGATAACAATTAAGCAAAAGTTATTAGAGGGAAGGTATAAACCTTCACCCGTTAGGAGAGTGGAAATACCAAAACCTGACGGTGGAACTAGATTACTTGGAATTCCTACTGTACTTGATAGATTAATACAACAGGCAATAGCACAAGAACTTAATAAAATTTATGACCCTACCTTTTCAGATAATAGCTATGGATTTAGACCAAATAAAAGTGCTAAACAGGCTATATTAAAATCAAAGGAATATATTAACGAAGGTTATAAGTGGGTTGTTGATATAGACTTAGAAAAGTTCTTTGATAAAGTTAATCATGATATATTAATGGAAAGACTATCAAGAAAAATTAAAGATAAAAGAGTATTAAGGCTAATTAGAGAGTATCTTAAATCTGGAATAATGATAAATGGATTGAAGGTAAAATCTGATAAGGGTATACCGCAAGGTGGTCCACTAAGCCCACTCCTTGCTAATATCATGCTTGATGAAGTAGATAAAGAACTTGAGAAAAGAGGTCATAGATTTTGTCGATTTGCAGATGATTGTAATATATATGTAAAAAGCAAAAAGGCAGGAATAAGAGTTATGGCAAGTACAAGAAGAGTACTTGAAGATGTATTAAAACTTAGAGTTAATGAAAATAAAAGTGCGGTAGATTTTGTGACGAGAAGAAAATTTCTTGGTTTTTCATTCTATTTTGTAAAAGGCGGAGCCAATATAAGGATACATGAAAAGTCATATAAAAGATTCATAAACAAAATAAGAAAATTAACAAATCGTAATAAAGGTATAAGTATAGAATATAGAATTTACATGATTAACCAATTAACGATTGGATGGATTAATTATTTTGGAGTAGCGAAAGCTAACGCTAAAATACAAAAAATAGATAGTTGGATAAGAAGAAGGTTAAGAAGTTGTATTTGGAAACAATGGAAAAAGGTTAAAACTAGAGGACGAAACCTCATAAAACTAGGTCTTCCGACCCATAAAGCATGGGAGTACGCAAATACAAGAAAAGGCTATTGGAGAATATCCAAAAGCCCAGTTCTTGACACAATCTTAAACAACAAATATATTGAAAACCTTGGTTACAGAAGTATATCTAAAGGATATCAGCTAATACATAATTCTTAATGAACCGCCGTATACCGAACGGTACGTACGGTGGTGTGAGAGGACGCTAAATAAAATAATTATTTAGCTCCTACTCGATATATATTTGAAATTTTCAGCAAAGGAAATAATAGTTAATATGATATAGTAATATTTAAGGAGGTACGCTTTTTATAATTTTAGTAATACATATCTTATTAAAATAAAAATTAGATAATAAATAAATTTATGGAGGAATATAAATGGATAAAAATCTTCAATGGCTGAATGAACAAAAAATTTTAAGGACTATTGATTCACTAAAGAAAAATAATATGAATGGATATTTAGTAAAAGATAAAGAAGAACTAATAGCTAAAATAGAGGAATTAGTTGAAGAGGGATCAGTAGTTGCTTGTGGTGGATCTATGACTCTTCAAGAAATAGGGGTTATGGAACACTTAAAAAGTGGAAGATATGAATTTTTAGATAGAACTGGACTCAGTGGAGATGAAGTAAAAAAGGTTTATAGAGCCACTTTTTCAGCAGATGCATTTTTTAGTAGTAGTAATGCAATTACAGAAAATGGAGAATTATATAATGTAGATGGCAATGGAAATAGAGTTTCAGCTATGCTTTTTGGTCCAGACAAAGTTATTATTGTTGCCGGTGTAAATAAGATAGTTAAAAATGTGGAAGAAGCAGTAAATAGAAATAGATATATAGCCGCACCTACTAATTCTAAAAGATTAAATATAGATACACCATGTTCAAAATTAGGATATTGTGTGGAGTGTAATAGCCCTAAAAGAATATGCAAAGAGTATACGTTAATAAAAGGTCAAATCGATGAAAATAGAATTCATGTTATATTTTTAAATGAAGAAATAGGATATTAGAACTTTCAAGTTAAATGTAATATGCAGATATGTTTAAGAAATTAATTCAAAATTTTTTGTGTTATAAATATGGAAAAGAGGAATATATGTCTAAAATTGAAGCTGAAAAACAAACCATAAATTTAATGATAAAAATATATTGTAGTAAGCACCATGGAAGAAAAGAAGAACTTTGTGATGAGTGCAGAGAATTAAGAGATTACGCATTTAAAAGGTTGGATTATTGTAAGTTTGGTGAAAACAAGGGTACATGTAAGAATTGTAAAATACATTGTTATAAACCTGATATGAAGATTAAAATTAGGGAAGTTATGAAGTTTTCTGGACCAAGATTAATTATATATAGTCCTAAAAAGGCCATAGAACATATTATTTTAGGAATAAGAAATAATAAATAAGCTTTTATAAGCCTCGAGATTTTTAATTAAAAAATTTAGGGGCTATTATTATGTTAATATGTATTGAAATATTCAATAGATAAAGTTTATTAATAATTAATATATATTGGGAAATATAGCGAATAGGTGATAACATGATAATTTGAAAGAAGTATATGTTAGGGTGATATATATGAAAGTTAATATAAAAAAGCTTACAAAACAATATGATAAGGTTAAGGCTGTAGATAGCCTAAATATAAATATAAATGATGGAGAATTTATATCTATATTAGGACCAAGTGGATGTGGTAAAAGTACCTTATTATATATGCTTACAGGAATTACAGAACCTAGTGGTGGAGAAATTTTCTTTGATGATAAAAAAATAAATGATGTAAGTATTGAAAAAAGAAATATTGGACTAGTTTTCCAGGATTATTCTTTATATCCTCATCTAACAGTTAAAGAAAATTTGAGATTTCCACTAAAAATGAATAAGATTAGCAAAAAAGAATCTGAGGAAAGAGTAAATAAAATAAGTAAAATACTTAAAATAGACAATTTACTTAATAGAAAGCCTAGAGAACTTTCAGGTGGACAGCAACAAAGAGTATCAATAGGTAGGGCTATTATAAAAAATCCAAGTTTACTTTTGATGGATGAACCTTTTTCTAATTTAGACACAGCACTTAGGGTTGAAATGAGGGAGGAACTCAAGCACATACAGAAGGAGTTCAAAATAACTACCTTATTTGTTACTCATGATCAAGAAGAGGCTCTTTCTATATCAGATAGAATAATTTTGATGGACAAGGGACAAGTAGTACAGTATTCAACGGCTAGAGAGTTATATGAATATCCCAATTCAATATATGCAGCAAGCTTTATAGGTAGACCTAAAATAAATATTATATCAAAGAATGAAATCAAATATTTGGACCTTAGTGATATAAGAAATTTTAAAGATTATATAGCAATTGGAATAAGACCAGAAGATGTTAGTATAAGTAATAAAATAGTAAATAAAAATTGTACGGTAATAGGATGCTCTAGGAAAGATAGTATTAATGAATATAACGTTAATATTAAAGCTATAAGGGGAATTGTCAAAAAATTAGTTCTTTTAAGAAAAGATACATATATTAATATAAACATTGAAGGTAGAGAACTTAAAGCAGTAATGACAGGATATTGTAATTTTGAAGATAAACAAGAAGTATATATAAATTTTAATAGAATTTATATGTTTAAGGAATAGTGTTATGAAGAATAAAAAAGCATATTTGTATTTAATTCCTAGTTTATTAATAATTCTTGTTTTTCAAATTTATCCTGTTATAAAAGTTTTTTTTATGAGTTTTTATATTAAATTTGATTATATTAGAGACATAGTTTATAGGAGAGGGTTAGATAACTATAATTATGTTTTAACAGATAAAAATTTTTATTTGGCTTTAAAGAACACTTTTACATATGTTTTAATTTCAGTGCCACTTACCATTTGCTTAGCTTTATTTATAGCTACTTTATTAAACAGTAATGTAAGGTTTAAGCATTTTTTTAAAAGTGTTTATTTCTTACCTTTTGTTACAAGTACAATCGCCATTAGTGTAGGATGGAGATGGATATTTCATAGTGATCAAGGACTTATAAATATAGTTCTTAATTATATGGGAATTAGTTCAAAGGAATTTTTAAAGGACAGTTCTTACACTATGCCACTTTTGATTTTATTAAATATATGGAAGAGTTTGGGATACAATGTATTAATAATTCTTGCTGGAATGCAATGTATAGATAAAAGATATTACTATGCCGCAAGGGTAGATGGCGCAAGTAGGTGGAAAACATTTGAACAAATAACATTACCTTTACTGTCTCCTATAATATTATTTTTATCTATAACATCTATAATTAGGGGATTTAAATTATTTGACTCAATATTTGTTCTCTATGATAAGAGCCCAGGTCCATTAAATAGTGCCATGACTATAGTTTATTATATATTTGATAAGTTTTACATAAACTGGCAATTTGCGGTAGCGGCTGCTGCATCATTTATATTATTTGTCATAATACTAATATTTACGTTGATACAATTTAAAATTACTAAAAATAGGTTTAGATATTAGAGGAGGGAAGTATATGAATAAAGGAACTATAGAAAAAATCTTAAAATACTTGATTCTTATAATAATAGCCATATTTATACTTACCCCTTTTATATGGATTTTACTTACAGCATTAAAAAGTCCTAAAGAGGTTTTTAGTAATCCGCCAGTAATAATACCCAAAAAGTTTAGATGGGAAAATTTTAAAGAAGTGTTTAGACTAGAAGGGTTTACTAGATATGTACTTAATAGTGTCATTGTAACTGTAGGAATAACTATAGGTGAACTTGTAACTACTATATTGGCGGCCTTTGCCTTTTCACATTTTGAATTCAGAGGCAAAAATTTAATTTTTACATTACTTATTGGAACAATGATGGTTCCAGGAGAGGTACTATTAATACCTAACTTTGTAACATTAAGTAAGCTAGGATGGATTAATACATATAAGGCTTTAATAATTCCGTGGTGTACAAGTATATCAACTATATTTTTCTTAAGACAATATTTTATAGGAATACCAAAGCAGTTATATTACGCAGCTAAGGTAGATAATTGTAGCGATTTTAAATATTTAATATATATTATGATTCCTATGGCGAAACCAGCTATAATGACTATGGCTATACTAAAAATAATTAATAGTTGGAACTCTTTCATGTGGCCACTAATAATGACCAACTCTGAGGAAATGAGAACACTACCAATAGTTCTCTCTAAATTTTCTAGTGAAGTTGGTATGGATTATCATATTTTAATGGCGGCATCTCTAATTATAATAATTCCTATGGTTATATTGTTTATAGTATTATCAAAACAAATAATGAATGGGGTTAGTAATTCAGGTATTAAAGGATAAATTAATAAAATACATATTTTAAATGGGGGGAAATTTAAAATGAAAAAAAGATTTATTTCCATGTTGGTGGCTGGGGTGATGACATTATCTTTAGTTGGATGTTCTAGTGCATCAACAAATAAGAAAGAAGAGGCTAAAGAAACTGAAACTAAGACAGTGGAAGCTAAAGGAGATATTCCATCTGAAATCAAAGATAATGTAGAAATTGAATTTTGGCATTCAATGAAAGGGGTTAATCAAAAGGCTATCGAAAAAATAACAAAGGATTTTGAAGCAAAGAATCCTAAGATCAAGGTTAAGTTAGTTAATCAAGGTGGTTATAGAGATTTATTTCAAAAGCTTATGGGAGCTGCAAAAAGTAAGACATTGCCAACTATAACTCAAATATATAACAACAGATTAACTTGGTATATGGATAAAGATCTTGTGGAGAACTTAAAACCTTATGAGAAAAATGAAAAGTTTGGAATGAAAGAAGATGAAATTGAAGATATTCCAGAAATTTTTTATAAAGATGGTACTTTTGAAGATAAACAATATACTCTACCTTTAAACAAGAGTCAAATGGTTATGTACTATAATGAGGATATGCTAAAAGAAAAAGGAGTAGAGGTTCCTAAAACTTGGGCTGAACTCAAAGAAGCTAGTAAAAAGTTAACTGTAGACAAAGATAAGGATGGAAAACCAGAAGTATATGGTATAGCATTTGAAAACAATATCTCTACTGATATTGGTATATGGGTAAAACAATCTGGCGGATTAGTTATAGACGAGGAAAAAGATAAAATTAATTTTGATACTCCAGAAACAAAAGCAACAGTAGATTTTATAAATGGAATGATAAGTAATAAAACAGCTACATTAGCTGGTGAAGATAAACATTCCAATAATACATTTATTAAGAAAAAGGCAGCTATGTGTGTTGCATCAACTTCAGCATTACCTTATATAAAGAAAGGCTTTGAGGGAAAATGGTTCTTGGCTCCATTACCAGTAGATAAAGAGGATGCTCAATTATATTATGGAACTAATATAGCAATGTTTAATCAAGGAACACCAGAGCAAAAATTAGCAGCATGGCTATATATGAAATATCTTATAAATACTGAAAATACAACTTATTTTTCAATGCAAACAGGTTATATTCCAGTTAGAAAATCTGCTATAGAAAGTGATAAATATAAGGAATTTTTAAAAGAAAATCCAGCAAAGGAAGTACCATTGAAAACTTTAGATAAGGGATGGACAGGTGCTAGAAGTATAGGATGTATTCCAGCGTTAGATGCATTAGGAAAAGAACTTGAACAAGTTTTTGCTGGGAAAAAGAATGTGGATCAAGCATTAAAAGATGCCCAACAAAATGGAGAAAAAGCAATGAAAGAGGCTAGAAGTAATTAGGAGAATATTTATGGATAAAAGTAGAAAGTTATGCGTTGTAGCACATTGTTTTTTAAATGCTAATTCTAAGGTTGAATCATCTTGTCATAAATATAGTTCTGTTTTAAAAAAATTAATTTATGAATTAATAGATAGAGATTATGGAATTATACAATTGCCTTGCCCAGAACTTATGCATTATGGCATGAAAAGATGGGGACATGTAAAAGAACAATTTGATAATCCTTTTTATAGAAAACAATGTAGAAATTTATTAATGCCTATAGTTGATCAAATTATGGAATATATACAAAATGGATATAAAGTAGATTATATTATAGGAGTAAATGGTAGTCCAAGTTGTGGTATTGATGGGACTTGTAAATCTGATAAGTATATAGGAGAATTATCAAAAATTGATGACTTGCAAGAGCTAATTGATTCTGTAACTTATGAAAGAGAATATGGTGTGTATATGGATGAATTGCGTAAATTATTATATGAAAATGGATTACAGATATCTTTCTTAGGAATTTGTGAGAGTGATATCGATAAATATGATTTTGATAAAATATTTAATAGATAAAATTATAAGGGTAGGCTGGTAAAGCTTACCCTTATAATTTTTATAATATAGTTTAAAAATTTAGAATGTTGTGATAATATAACAATATTATTATATTTATAAAGGAGAATACAATTATAATGAAAAAAAAGAGAGGGTTTATAAAAACATTTTTATTAGTAATTTTAGTACTATATTCTGGTATTAACTTATATAATTATAAGATAAATTTAAACATATATTCCAAGCCACCTTCAGATAAATGGGGAAAAGGAAAATATATAGATACAGTTAATCCATCGATTAATTCAAAAATAATTTCAGATGGTAAAAATTATATAGTAACGATTAATGATAAGGAAAATATAAAAATTTATAAAACAAATAAAATGGGAGAAGTACTAAAAAAGAAAAGTATAAAGTGTGAAACAGATATTTTAAATGATTTATTTATTAGTAAAATAAATGATAGAAAATATTATCTGCAATGGAGCTGTACAACATTGGATGGTGCTACAATAAAAAATGTATTTTTAGATGAAAATTTCAATGAGATTTCTAAAAGACAAGAAGAAAACGTTCAAGAATCATTTAAATTAGATGAGGGACTTGTAGTCTTTGGATTTAAAGATAGATTAGAGGTTAAAGATTTAAATAAGAATAAATCCTATTCAATCAAGGGGGATAAGCCTAGGTTTATATCTGGTATAAAATCAAAAAATAAGGATTATTTTATTACTTATAGAAATAAGAATTTTGAAATGATTAAATTAAAATTTAAGGATGGAAAGTTCATACAAAATGAAAAATTAGGTCATATAATTGAAGTAGGGATGGAAAGCACATTAGATATTAAATTAGTATCTAACTTAAAAGAAAATTATTTTATTGTTCAAACAATGGCAAAGGGTGAGCCTAATAATATTTTTATAAAAGTAGATTTAGACTCCAATAAAATGGGGGGTTCTAAAGGATTACGATTAAATGAAGTAATGGAACTCAATGATATAGAATTTTATAAGGTAGAAAATGATAAGATTTATTTTTTAGCCAATTCAAATAGAATGACATTATTAGATGGAGTTTGTAATGACATAATAGAATTTTATATAAGAGATGGTAAACCTGTTTTTGATAGTATTTTAAGTAAAACAAAGAATACAAAAATATTTCATTATGGGTTAGATGATATAGTTACTTATGCAACTCTTAATACTGATAATGAAAAATATGAATTAAACTTTACTTCTAGCGATATTAGTTTCAAAGTAAAGAATAATGGCATTAGAGATAGTGAAATACAATATGCCATTACTAAAGTTATAGAAGCTGATTTTTATGGTTCTTGTTGTTTATTAGTATCTGCCTTTAAATGGTTAATTCCAGTATTTGTAGTAATCTGTTTTTTTACTGCTTTTCAAGAAAAAATAAAGGAAAAGTATCGTAAAAAAGCATTTTTAATACTAATTTTAATAAGTATTATTTTTAAGTTAATTAATAATTATTCAGTTATCTATTCAAGAACATGGATATATATTCCTAAACCTATAAACAATCCATTGATAGGGTCCATAGTAGCTATTTTTAGTAGTATCATAATTTACTCATTTGCATATATAGAGTATAAAAAGGATACAGAAAAGTTGTTCATTGGGGCAATGACTCCATTTGCTATGGCTGATATGATTATAACTTCTACTTTGTATGTTCAGTATATTATATGAAAATGGTTTACAAACTTCTTTCTTAGGAATTTGTGAAGGTGATATAGATAAATATGATTTTGATAAAATATTTAATAAATAAAATTATAAGGGTAGGCTGATAAGGCTTACCCTTATAATTTGTATACGTTTTATAGAACGTATATTTTTGAAGTTAAAAACTATTTAATAATACTACAAATGTTAATAATAAATATAAACTTTTAAAAGTTCTTATCCAAAGAATATATAATTAAATTTTACAATGTTAAGTTAAATATTTGAAATTTTCTGAATATTATGTTAAAGTTGTTTTATAAAGGGGTTGCAATGATTATTAAGACAAAATAATTTGAAGATAATAAAGATGAAAAAAAGAAAATGATTTTTTAAAAAGTTTTCTATGATATCATCAGGTAAATAATATAAGAAAAACAACCCCTTTATTAGTATTTAATAAGGAGATTACATTGTGAAAGAAAAGTTGATTTTTTTATGTAAATTTTTATCTGTAGTTATAATTATGTACTTATGTATCAATATATATAACTATAAAACAAATCTTAAATACTATAATAAACCACCTTCAGATAAATGGGCAAAAGGAAAATATATAGATACGGTTGTTAATCCATCGGTTAATTCAAAAATAATTTCAGATGATAAAGATTATATAGTAACAATTAATGATAAGGAAAATATAAGAATTTATAAAATAGATAAAATGGGAGAAGTACTAAAAAAGAAAAGTATAAAAGTTGAAACGGATGTTTTAAATGATTTATTTATTAGTAAAATAAATAATAAAAAATATTATTTGCAATGGAATATCATAACACTAGATGGAGCTATAGTAAGAAGTGTATTCTTAGATGAAAATTTTAACGAGATTTCTAAAAGACACGAAGAAAAAGTTGAAGAGTCATTTAAGGTAGATGAAGGAATTATAGTTTTAGCATTTAAAGATAAAGTGGAAATTAGAGACTTAAATAAAAATAAAAATTGTTCAATTATAGCAAAGAAACCTAGATTTATTTCAGGAATAAGATCAAAAAATAATGAGTATTTTATTACCTATAGAGCTAATGACTTTAATATGATCAAATTAAAATATAAAGATGGAGAAATAATTGATGATAGTAAGTTGTGTAAAATATTTGAAATGACAGGACAAATTACTAAGGATATTAGATTAGTATCTAATTTAAAAGAAAGTTATTTTATTATTCAAACTAAGAGAAAAGGTGAATATAAAAATTACCTTATGAAGGTAGATTTACATTCAAATAAAACTGAAATAACTAAGAAATTAGAATTAAATGAGGTAGAGGATCTTAACGATATAGAATTTTATAAAGTAGAAGATGATAAGATTTATTTTTTAGCTAATTCACATCAGATCATGTTATTAGAGGGATTTTGTAATGATATAATAGAATTTTATATAAAAGATAGTAAACCCGTTTTTAGTAGTATCTTAACAAAGACAAAATATGAAAAGTTATTTCATTATGGTATAGATGATATAGCTACTTATGGGATTTTTAATACTGATAAAGATAATTATGATCTAAATTTTACTTCTAGTAATAATGACTTTAAGAAAAATAACAATGGACTAAAAGAAAGTGAAAGGCAAGATGCTATTAATAGGGTTATAGAATCTGATATTTATGGTATTTGTTCTCTACTGGGAGCTGAAGTAAAATGGTTACTTCCTCTATTAGTAGTAGTTTGTCTTTTTACTATGTTTCAAGAAAAAATAAAAGAAGGATATCGTAAGAAGGTATTTTTAGGATTACTTTTAACGAGTATTGTATTTAAATTAATTAACAATTATTCATCAATATATTCAAAGGCATGGATATATGTTCCTAAACCTATAAACAATCCATTAATAGGATTTATAGTAGCTATTTTTAGTAGTATCATAATTTATTCATTTGCATATGAAGCCTATAAAAAAGATACAGAAAAATTGTTCATTGGAGCAATGGCTCCATTTGTTGTTATTGATATGATTCTAACTTGCACATTATATGTTCAGTATATTATATAATTTAATGAAAAGACAAAAATTGATATAAGAAAAAAAGTAAAAATATAATTTTTATAAGAGTAAAGATAAGGTATATTTACTTAATAAAAATTATATTTTTACTATTCTAATGTAAGGTTATACTAACTATTCTTGTTTAATTCTTTCAATATCCCAGATAAACAATTGTTCAGCATTGTTGAGTGAACTAAATAAACTTTTTTTAAATCCAGGAATATCTTGATTTAGTTTATAAATAAGATTTTTCATATCTTCTCTTTTTGTATATCCATCGGCTGGGCAAGGATTTTTTATAATAGGGAAATTGTAATTTTTAACGAGATTTTTAATTTCATGTTCTTCTATGTATACCATTGGCCTTATTAATTTTAATTTATTTTGCTTCATATAACTTTTTGGAGAAAAACAGTTTATTCTTCCTTCATAGCATAATGATAGCATTAAAGTTTCAAGTGCATCATCTTTATGGTGACCTAGAGCCACTTTTGTACATCCTAGTTTTTCGGCCATGTCATTTAAAGCACCTCTTCGAAGGTTTGCACATAAGGAGCAAGGATTCTTTTCCTTTTTTACATCAAAAACTATTTCCTTTATACGAGTTTTAACTTCATAAAAGGGAATATTTATATCTTTACATAGTTTATTTAAAGAAGAAAAGTCTATGCCAGTGCCAGGATTTACTGTTATAGCTACTAGTTCAAATTTTTCGGGAGAAAATTTTTGATAATTTTTCAATAAATGTACAAGAGTTAAACTATCTTTTCCACCAGACAAGCCAACAGCTATTTTATCTCCATCTTCTATTAAGTTAAAATCGTTAATTGCTTTTCTAGTTTTGCCAAGTAATTTTTGAAATTTCATAATGTTAACCATCCTATAAGAATAATGATAATGTGATATAAATAATATAATAGCAGATTTTGATTACGAAAAGAATATAGAAATATATTGTACAGAAGATAAAACAACAATATTCTAGTAATATAATTTACATACTAAAATATTGTTGTTTTAATCTAGTAATTATTATTTAAGTTTAAACTTCATCATTACAGGATTATGATCAGAATATTTAAAGTCTAAATTCAAACCTCTAACATCGGTTACATCGATATTATCTGATACCATAAAACCATCTATAACACATACAAAATTATCACCTTTTACATAAGGTTTTCCTGCATCTCTACAAGTGGGAACTTTACTATCTGCATACCATTTAAAACCTTTAGGGTTAAATTCTTTTGGAACCTCTTTAAGCCAATTAGGCCAAGGATCTTTAGATGTAAACCCATCTAGGTTAATGCCAGGAATTTCATGATTCCAATCACCACCTATAACAACATAGTTACCCTTATTATATTCTTCTTCTAAAAAATTTTTTAGAACTGCTAATTGTTTTTTTCTAATTTTCCCACCTTTATCATAGGCAGAAAGATGCGAGTTCAATATAACTAATTCTTTACCATTTTCTACAGGTAACTTTGAAACGGTAACACATCTATCTAAAAAGAACAATTTTTTAGGCCAAGATTCATCTACTGGTAAGTCAAGTCTTTCAGAAGAAGCTACTTTAAAGTCTGAAAAAGTTGGTTGACCAGCAAGAACCCTTCCATGAGGTTTTAAAAACGGGTATGCAATCCATTTAACATTAAAATTTACACCAAAAGAACTATTATATCCCTTAAATATATTTTTAAAAACATCATATTGATTTACGTGATAGCTTCTAGTGGAATCAATATCTACCTCTTGCAGTAAAATAAAATTAGGATTTTGTTTTTTTATTGCATTTCCAATGCCCGTTATATTTTTTATAACATTTTCTTTACTAGCTGCTCTAGATTCTGTTCCGCCATCCATAAAAAATTGAAAGGCATGATCATATGCACCGAATCCTACATTAGATGTTACAGCAGTCATTTCAGTATTTGGTTTTACTAATTTATCATTATTACCGTTAGAGCCTTCCACAGTTAGTTTTGTTATTGTATCAGGTTTATAATCAGTAACTTGTAAATATAGTATATAGGCTATTAATAGTGTTAATAATGCTAAAATAACACTAAAAACAACTAAAAAAATTTTCCTAGTCATATGTTTTTATAAACTCCTTATTAATTATTCTACGTAATTAAAATATTTTATAGTTTTGTAATTATGCTATAATATTAAGTTTTATATATTATTTAAGTTTGAATTTCAATTTTACAGGATTATGATCTGAGTGAACGAAATCTAAATTAATTCCGTGAATAGAGGTTACCTCTATATTATCTGATACTAAAAATCCATCTACTATGCATTTGAAGTTTTCTCCAACCCTATAAGGTTTTGCTACAGTTCTACAGGAAGGAGTATCTTTATCAAAAAACCATTTAAAACCCTTTGGGTTAAAATTATTTGGTATTTTTTGAAGCCATTTTGGCCATTTTTCTTTACTTTTAAATATAAATGGATTAGTATTAGGCATTTGATGATTCCAGTCACTTCCTATGATTATGTAATTACCTTTTGAATATTCACTTTCTAAATATCCTTGAACAAATTTTAATTGTTTTTTTCTTATTATGCCACCTCTATCAAAGGCAGATAAATGAGAGTTTATTATGACTAATTCTTTTTTATTTTCTATAGGAATTCGTGTTACAAGAGCACAACGCTTTAGGGAAAATAGTCTGTAAGGCCAGGTCTTATTAATAGGAAGAGATACTCTTTCACTAAGTTTAATTTTTAAATGTGAAAATGTACCTTGTCCTGCTAAAATTTTGCCTTGAGGCTTTCTAAAAGGGTATGCTATCCATTTAACATTAAAGTTTATACCAAAAGAAGTAGCATAATTTTTAAATATATTCTTATAAATTTTGTACTGATTTACTCTATAACTTCTGGTTGAATTTAAATCTATTTCTTGAAACAGTGCAAAAGTCGGATTCTCTTTAAGAAGCAAATTTCCGAGAGAAGTTACATTATTTATAACACGATCTTTACTGATAGCACGTGAAAGCTTTCCACCATCCATAAAAAAACTAAAGTCTTTATCATGTGCTCCAAAACCTATGTTAGATGTTATTATAGTCATTTCTTTATTTACTTGCCCTACTTCATCTTGGTTATTTTCAATATTTTCATCAGAAATTAGTTTTGGATTATATTCTGTAAAGGTTAAAAATAATATATATGTTATTAAAATTGTAAAAAATACGTATAAACAAAATTCTAAAATCACTTTTTCACCCCCATAACGATTCAAAAATTAATTGTGCAAATTTATAATAACATACTATGAAAATAATTATTAATAAATTTAAATTCATAAAGATTTTATTTTTACATTCATTTTTTCAATAGTAATCAAGTCAACTATAATAAAAATCTATAAACATTGATGAATATAAGAAAAATGTAGTATATTTAGGTCGTCAATTGATTATTAGTAAGTAATAATAAAATTTTATTAGAAAATAACGAGAAATTTCATATAAAAGGGGGAAATACAATGAAATGTAAAAGATTAGGGGCTATAATATTAGCAGCTACTTTAACTATGGGTACATTTGTAGGCTGTCAAAGTAAAGCAGCTGATAGTGCGGCTAAAGCAAACACTGAAGGAAAGGTCAAGGATAAAATTGTGTATTCAATTAACACTCCACCAACAGGGGTATTTAATCCATTATTATCAGACACAAGATATGATGGAAATGTCAATGGCATAATCTATACTTCATTATTAGATGTTGATAATGATGGAAACTTAGTGCCATCTTTAGCAGAAAGTTATAAGGTTTCAGATGATCAAAAAACTATAACATTTAAAATAAATAAAAATGCAAAATGGCATGATGATAAACCTGTTACAACTGAGGATGTAGTTTTTACTATAGAATCTTTAGCAAATCCTAAATACACTGGTAGTTATGCAGGCAACATTTCTGATATAAAAGGTGTGGATGCATATAACAAAGGAAAAGCTAAAACTATAGAAGGGATAAAAGTTGTAGATGAAAATACAATAGAAATTCAACTTGAAAAGGCATATGCACCGGCTATTGTTAATATTGCAGGAGTTAATATTATACCAAAACATGTCTGGGCTAAGGTACCAGTAGAGAATTGGGAAAAAGCTACTGATTTATTAAGAAAACCAATAGGGTCAGGGGCATATAAATTAAGTAAATTTGAGCCGGGTCAATATGTTGAATTTGAAGCTTATGATAAATACTTTGGTGAAAAAGCTAAAACTAAAAAATTTATATTAAAAGTTACTAATCCAGACACATTACAAGCTGAGTTGAAAAATGGTAATGTGGATATAGCTAATATAAAAGATATGAAAAATAATGAAGTAGAAAATGTAAAAAAACAAGGCTTTGATGTTGCAACTTACCCAGATTTTATGTTCCAATACATGGGCTTTAATTTAAGAAAATCAACATTTAAAGATAAAAAAGTAAGACAAGCATTTATGTATGCTCTAGATAGAAAATCAATGGTTGATAAATTATTAGAGGGAAGAGGTGAAGAAATAAATACAGCATTACTTCCTTCAGGATGGGCATATCCAGAAAGCGGATTAAACGAATATAAATTTGATGTAGAAAAGGCTAAAGGATTATTAAAAGAAGCTGGATGGGAAGATAAAAATAAAGATGGAGTTTTAGAAAACGCTAAGGGAGAAAAATTCCAAGCAGAATTAAAATATCCAACAGGATTAAAAGCAAGAGAACAAACAGCATTAATAATCAAAGAAAGTCTTAAAAAAGTAGGAGTGGATGTTAAATTAACTTCTATGGAATTTCCTACATTAATGGAGCAAGTAGTTGCAAATCACGAATTTGATTTATACTTAATGGGTAATACATTATCTTCAGATCCAGATCCAAAACCTTTCTGGTATTCTGAGGCTGCTTCAGATAAAAAAGGTGAAGAAGGATGGAATATTGTAGGTTATAGAAATAAAGAAGTAGACAAACTTTTAGATGAAGGTATTTCTACTATAGATAGAAATAAACGTAAAAAGACATACGAGCAATTTGGAAAAATAATTAATGAAGATGTACCAGAAGCATTTTTATATGTTCAAAATAATGACGTAGCATATAATAAAAAATTAAAGAACTTTAAGCCTTCTACATTCTCTGAATTTAGAGACATAGAAAAATGGTATATAGGGGAATAATAAAAAAATAATTTGAGAGGATCTAGTACCTTCTCAAATTATTTTTTAGCATTTTTTAAAGCATATATTAAAATTTTAGATGATTGCAGAATTGAAAATTAAAAACTGTAGATAATTTTCTACATTATAATTAAAAATGTGGAAAAAAACATCACGACAAAAAGCCTTTTTGGAAAAAGGCATGCGTAGCATTTGAGCTGATATTTAGTTGTGGATATGTTAACTATACTACTATTTTAAGAAATTTGTTTAGACTTCTCATATAAGTAGGTTTATTCATAGCGTAAGCTACGATAACGTTTATAAGTTTAGATATAGCAGTTAAATATAAATCAGCACGCATGGTTATGATGTTTACTGTTCTCGGTTGTTCAATACATGGGTTAAACTTAAGAGAAGATATACATCTTTCAATAGATGTACGAATTGTATAATTTTCATCCCACTCTTTTGAGTTTCTTTGGACACCGGGATAAAGTCTAAAATCTTTATCAGGATAAACATAAGTCATACGACCACTTTTGTTGTCAGTACAAGGGTTTTCACATGTATGATAACATTTACCTTTTTTATCTCTATGAGATTTTGGACATGTGAATTTAAATCTAAGACTTCTATTTTTACTTTTACAAGATCCTTCGGATTTAAATTCTTTTTTAGTTAGTGGGCAAAGAGGAATACCTTGGGTATTAAATTCTAAATCTCCGATTTTATTATTGGATTGATTACGAGAATTAAGAGGTATAAATACTCTTTTAAATTCTAAATGCTTAAGTAAACCGAAATTATCATAACTATCAAATTCAGAATCACCTAAAAAAGTTTCAAATTTAAAATTAGAATTAGCTTTTAGGTTTTCTAAAAATGGGATAATTACTGGTTTTAGAGAAGCATTATCATAAAAATATTTTTGTTCTTCAGGGGTAATAAAATTTTTTTCATCTAAGGATTTGTAAAAATCTTCATCGAGAAACTTTATATTTAAGGGAATACCCCAGCCATTTGTTAAAAGACCAAATTTGTAAAAGTAGCCGAAATGCCCATTAACAAAATCTAATTTGATATTAGAATTAGCTTGTGCAAATTTAGGCATGTTCTTATATGCGGCAGCATAAGGATTAAAAATTTCTTTCTTTGTAGCTTTAGCATAAGATTTCTGCCTATTGATTTCAGCTACAAGTGTTTTAGGATTATTTTCTTTAACTCTTGGTTTTAAGCCAGAAGTATCGTATATAATCATAGAATTAAGATTTTTCATAGGTGAATCATTTGGAAGATCATTATTAATGTCTTCACAGATATCAATAACTTTAAGAGCCATTGAGTCAAATAAATTACTAAGATCACTTTCAAATGTAGTTTTAAATCTACTGAAAAATGATTCATCAGGTACTGATTTGTAAAAGCCACAGAATTCTCTTATTTCAGTAGAAAATACAAGGAAAATTGTTAGTAAAACAGTAGTAGGTATATGAAATATTTGCATGATTAGTAGTGCTGATAATACAGAAGAAAGTTCATATTCCCTATCTTTCCCTAAGTCAGAATAATAGTGTTCTTTAAATGAATTAGGAATAAAGGTATTAATATCAAAGTTATGAGCAAGTAACTCAATGAACCCTACGGGTTGTTTAGTAGTCATGTATTTTAATTCAGATACCTGTTCAAAAATATTTAGTTGTTTAATTTTATTAAGACAAAACATGTTTGTTCTCCTTCGCTATGATTTATTATTTTGTGTGGGAACATTTATTATTTCATAGTGTAGGAAAATATAAAAGCCTAACGGCTAAAAAGTTAGGCGAATCAACGATTGTCAAATTTCGCAATCGATTAATATTAAAATTTTTTAAGGAGGATAAAGCATTTAAATGCTTTTTAGGTTATGAGGGACTATATATTTAAAAGAATTATAACGTCAATTGTTATGCTAATAGGAGTGTCTATAATTATATTCACTTTAGTTCAATTGCAGCCAGGGAATCCTTATTCTACCATGATTAGTCCAACTGTTAGTCAAGATACTGTACATAAAATGTTAAAAGATATAGGGTATTATGATCCCATTTGGATAAAGTATATAAAATGGCTAGGAAGGGTGTTACATGGTGATTTTGGGTATTCCATACAATACAAATTACCAGTGTTAACTGTGATTAATTCAAGAATATGGAACACTTTTTTGCTTTCTATTGTTTCGTTTATAATAAGTTCATCAATAGCTATATTATTGGGAGTAATAGCAGCATCAAAGCAGAATTCTATTTTTGACAATATTACTACTGTAGTTTCTTTTATTGGATTATCAATTCCAACTTTCTTTTTTGGTTTATTACTTGTAAAATGGCTTTCTTTTGATGTTAATTTATTACCTACGTCAGGAATGAGTACCTTGGGGGAAGATTATACAGGAATCAAGGCAATTATAGATGTTGTAAGACATATGGTTATGCCAGTTATAGTACTTTCTATAACACAAGTTGCATCTCTCATGAGATACACGAGATCCTCTATGATAGATGTTTTAAGTCAAGAGTATATAAGAACTGCTAGAGCAAAGGGGCTTAATAAAAAGCTAACCATATGGAAACATGGTTTTAGAAATTCACTTATTTCAATAGTGACTATATTATGTATGCAATTACCATCTTTATTTTCTGGGGCACTAATTACAGAAACTATATTTATATGGCCAGGTATAGGTAGGTTAAACTATGAAGCGGTTGTAAATAGAGACTATCCACTTATTATGGGGATAACAATGATGCTTGCAATTTTAATAGTGTTTTCTAATTTGTTAGCAGATGTGCTTTACGCTGTAATAGATCCAAGAATAAAGATTAATAAATAGTTTTTATGGGAGTGAAAATTAGGTGTTGAATAAAATAAATAAAGATAAATTTAAAAAAAATAAGTTAGCTATATTAGGGTTTATTATAATTGTAATGCTAGTTTTATTATCTGTTTTTGCACCAATCATAACCAAGTATGATCCTAACTTGCCAGATTTATATAACATGAATAGTGCACCAAGTAGCACACATATTTTAGGTACTGATGAAGTGGGAAGAGATGTATTTTCAAGATTATTATATGGGGGAAGGGTATCTATTTTAGTAGGTATATCTGCAATGTTAGTGCAATTGGTTTTGGGTGTATTTTTAGGTACCATATCCGGATATTATGGTGGTATAGTAGATAAAATTATTATGAGAATTATAGATATAATGATGTGTTTTCCCTTCTTTGTAATAGCTATTACAATAGCAGCTATAGTAGGTCCTAATATATGGAATTTAATAGCTATAATAGGGTTACTGTCTTGGCCAGGAATAGCTAGAATTGTTAGAGCAGAAATATTGTCATTAAAAGAAGTAGATTTTATAATGGCGGCAAAAGCTATGGGTTTAAATTCAAGAGAAATAATAGTACGTCAATTAATACCTAATATTATTTCTCCAATAGTTGTGGCAGCTACGTTATCTATTGCAGATGACATACTTACAGAGGCATCATTAAGCTTTTTGGGAATGGGAGTTAGACCACCACAACCAAGCTGGGGAAATATGTTATCATCAGCACAAAATATTACAACATTACAAAGTCAATGGTGGCTATGGATTCCAGCAGGTATCTTAGTAATTTTAATAGTTATATCTATAAATCTAGTTGGAGATGGATTAAGAGATATATTAGATCCTAAGAATAAAAGGTAATGGGGGAAAGGTAAATATGAGTTTGTTAGAGGTTAAGAATTTAAAGACTGTTTTTAATACTCCATATGGAAAGGTTAAGGCAGTTAATGATGTCAGCTTTTCTATAAATGAAGGAGAAGTAGTTGGTATAGTAGGGGAATCAGGAAGTGGAAAAAGTGTAACTTCCTTATCTATAATGAACTTAATATCAAAACCTCATGGAATTATAGAAAATGGACAAATTATCTTTGAAGGAATGGATTTACTTAAGTTATCAGATAAAGAGATGTGTAAAGTAAGAGGAAATAATATATCCATGGTATTTCAAGAACCTATGACATCTTTAAATCCTGTATTTACTATAGAAAATCAAATTGGAGAGGTACTTAAACTACATAAAAATTGTAATAAACAAGATATACATGAAAGAGTTATAAAAGTTTTAAAGGATCTAAAAATACCTAATCCCCAAGAGGTTATGAAAAAGTATCCTTTTGAATTAAGTGGAGGAATGAGACAAAGAATAGTTATAGCCATGGCAATTGTATGTACACCTAAAATAATAATAGCAGATGAACCTACTACTGCATTAGATGTTACTACACAAGATGAAATATTATGTTTATTAAAAAATATAACGGAAAGCATTAATAGTTCAGTTATGCTTATAACTCATGATTTAGGGGTTATAGCAGAAATGGCTACAAAAGTTATAGTAATGTATAGAGGTAAAATAGTTGAACAATGTGATGTAGTAGAGTTCTTTGATAATGCGAAACATCCATATTCACAAGGGTTAATAAATTCCATGCCAAACAATTTCACTAAGAATGGGAGATTCCATTGTATAAAAGGTAACGTTCCTTCAATGCATGAAGAAATAAAAGGATGTGCATTTTGTGAAAGATGTTATAGAGCAATGAAAATATGCAAAGAAAAGGAACCGCCAATTAAAAAAATTAGACAAGGGCATACAGTAAGTTGTTGGTTGGAACAGGAGGTGTAAATATGGGTATAAATAATGAGGTGTTGTTAGAAGTTAATAACTTAAAAAAACACTTTTTAGTTAGAAAACACATATTTTCTAAAGAAAAGTCATATGCAAAATCAGTAGATGGAGTTTCTTTTACCATTAATAAAGGAAAGATACTAGGGCTTGTTGGGGAATCTGGGTGTGGAAAATCTACTACAGGAAAGACCTTGTTAAATCTAATAGAACCGACAGCTGGTAGTGTGAAATTTGAAAACGAAGTTATTTTTGATATAGAAAATAAAATATACATAGATAAAAAAAGGATGACGTTGTTAAGAAAAGATATGCAAATAATATTTCAAGATCCATATGCTAGCTTAAATCCTAGGATGAATGTAGAAAATATAATCTGTGAGGGAATGAAAAAACACAAAATTGCAAGTGGAAAAGAACTTCAAGAAAAATGCAAAGAAATTTTAGGTATGTGTGGTATGGATAAATACTCCTTAAGTAAATATCCTAGTGAATTTAGTGGAGGACAAAGACAGAGAATAGGAATAGCTAGATCACTTTCAGTAAATCCAAAATTTATAGTCTGCGATGAACCTACAGCTGCACTAGATGTATCTATTCAATCACAGATTTTAAATCTAATGCTAGACTTAAGGGATAAATTTAATCTTACATATCTTTTTATATATCATAATTTAAGTGTAGTTCGATATTTTTGTGAGGATATATGTGTTATGTATCTTGGGGTTATAGTAGAAAAGGCTGCGGCGGAAGAATTATATAAAAATCCATTACATCCATATACAAAGGCGCTTATATCATCCGTTCCTAAGACACATCCACTGGATAAAAGAGAAAGAGTTCAGTTAAAGGGAAGTATACCAGGTGCAAGTAATATTCCAATAGGATGTAGATTTCATACTAGGTGTCCGTATGCTAAAGATATTTGTAAAAATGAAATTCCTAAATATAAAGAAGTTGGAAGTAATCACTTTGTTGCATGCCATCTAATATAAAAATAAACAAAGTTTATTGATATATTTCCCGTAAAGAATATAATTAATATAGTAAAATATACATGATTTGTGGGAGGTTAGTATGTTCAAAGAGGCTACAAAAATATTGATATATACGTTATTTTTCGGTGGAGCTTTTACCTTAATCGGATTGGGGTTTAGAACTCAAAATAAAAAAGGAATGAGCGAATGGTATGTTTCTAGAGGTTATGATAAATTAAGTAAGTTATATGAGAAGACATATTTAATCATGGGTATATGTGTTTTTATTATTGGATTAATAGGATTTTTAGTTAAATCCTATATGAACATATTTATGGGAATTCAATCAATAATAATATTAGGTGGAGTTGTTTATACATTAATTTCTAAAAGAAAAATACTTAAAAAACATAAAAAAATAGATTAGTAAAAGTGGGCCATATGGCTCACTTCTATTATGTAAAAAAATTTAAAAATAAGTAGTTTTAATAAAACTTTTGAGAGTTTAGGAAGTTTTCATGACTATTGGAAAATTTTGAAGTATAATATTGTTTAATAGAATATGGTAAAGTAGGTGAGGATATGCAAGAAAAAGAATTATTAAGAAAGTTGTGTACATCTCATGGACCAAGTGGAAGAGAGCATTGGATTTATCCTATAATCAAGGACGCTTTCGAACCATTTTGTGATGAGGTTAGACAAGGGAATTTAAATAATGCATATGCCATTAAAAAGGGAAATGGTAAAGCTAGTATAATGCTTATGGCACACGCAGATGAAGTTTTTATGCAAGTAGATAAAATTTGTGAAAATGGTTTTGTTAAATTTACTACACTTGGAATTGATGTTAAAACATTAGTGTCACAAGAAGTTCTTATTCATGGAAAAGAAAAGATTAATGGTGTCATTGGAATTAAGCCTCCTCATTTAATGAAAGAGGAAGAGAGAAATGTTGCTGTAAAGGTAGAAAATCTTGCGATTGATACTGGAAGAAGAAAAGAAGATCTACAAAAACTTATTAAGGTAGGAGATTTTATAACCTTAAAAAGAGGTTTATATGAACTTTTAAATAACAATGTAGTTTGTAAGGCGACAGATGATAGGGCTAGTATAGTTTCTATGTGGAGTTGTGCTAAGGAACTTCAAAATATTAATCATGATTTAGATGTTTATTTTGTATCTTCTTGCCAAGAAGAAGTGGGACATAGAGGAGCTAAAATGGCTTCTTATGATTTGAATCCTACTTTAGGAATTGCAATTGATGTAACTTTTGATAGTGGAAGAATGGGAATACCAGATAAGGAAACCTATTTAGGAAAAGGACCTGTTATTTGTGTTGGACCTAACATACATCCTAAGTTTAGAAAGAAATTAACAAGTATTGCAGAGGAATATGGAATTCCTTATCAAATAGAAGTAGAACCAGGCAATACAGGTACAGATGCTTGGGATATTCAAGTAGTTAGAGGGGGTATACCTACCTTATTAATCTCTATACCTCAAAAATATATGCATACTACAGTAGAAATGGTTAATATGGATGACATTAAGAATACTGGTAGAATTATAGCTAAACTTATAGAAAAAATTAAGTCAGAGGATTTGGAGGAGTTATTATGTTTTTAGAAGATTTATGTAATGCTCATGGTCCTGTTGGCTATGAGGGTGAAGTTAGAGATCTTATAAAAAAAGAAATTAAGCCATATGTAGATGAAATAAAAGTTAACGTCATGGGGAATATATTGGTTCATAAAAAGGGAAAAGGACCAAAGGTATTAGTAGATGCACATATGGATGAGGTTGGCTTTATTATAACAGGATATAATGACGATGGAACATTAAAATTTTCACCATTAGGAGGGGTAAATGCTAAGGCTGCACCATGTAAAGTTTTATATATTGGTGAAAATAGACTTGTGGGAGTTATAGGATTGAAACCTATACACCTTCAAAATAAGGCTGAAAGAACAAAAGGATTAACATATAAAGATTATTGTATAGATATAGGGTCAAACTCTAAAGAAGAAACTAAAAAATTAGTTGAATTAGGAGATTACGCAATATTTTCTACAGAGTATGGTGACTTTGGTGAAGGACTTATGAAAGGAAAAGCTTTCGACGATAGAATGGGATGTGCTATTTTAGTAGAGCTTTTAAAAGAAAATTATGATTGTGATTTATATGCTTCTTTTAGTGTTCAAGAAGAAGTAGGAGATAGAGGGGCATTATCATCAGCTTTTGAAGTTGAGCCAGATATTGGCGTAGCTTTAGAGGGAACTATTTGTGCAGATATGCCATCAGTACCAAAACATTTAAGGGCAACTGAAATAGGAAAAGGTCCAGCTATTTCAATGATGGATAAAACAAGTATTTTTGATTATGAACTTACTAATAGTATCATAAAAGTTGCAGAGGAGGAAAGTATTCCTTACCAAAGAAGAAAGGCAACAGCTGGTGGAAATGATGCTGGAGCTATAGTATCTACAAAGGATGGAGCTAGAGTTGTTACAGTGTCAGTACCTTGCAGGTACATACATTCAGCTATTTCTGTTGCAAGTAAAGATGACTTCAATAATACAGTTAAACTAATGAAAGCTTGGCTTAAGAGTTTGAAATAATTAAAGTGAGAGGAGCTCTGTTAAATATGGATAATTTATTACAAAGACTTGTAGAGTCATTTAAGGTTAGTGGCCATGAAGAAGGTATAAGAGCCATAATAAAAGAAGAACTAAAAAGTATAAATGGGGAAGTTAAAGAAGATAAATTAGGAAATTTAATTTTTAAAATGGGTGATGGGAAAGAAAAACTTATGATTTCTACATCTATGGACGAAGTTGGACTAATGGTAACTTATATAGAAGATAATGGGTTTATTAGAGTTGCTAATATTGGAGATATAAATTCTTCAAGTATTTTAAATAAAAAAGTTATCTTCAAAAATGGAACTATAGGCAGAATCGGGTCATCTAAAGAAAAACCAGAGGTAGAAGATGTATTTATAGACCTTGGCTTAAAGTCAAAAGAAGAAGTTATAAAGGTTGTAAAAGAAGGTGATGTTGCTAAAGTTCAAGGGGAAGTATTTAACCTTGGAGAAAATGTTGTTGGAACAGGACTAAGTAATATAGCATGTGTATATTCATTAATAAACCTTATAAAGCATACTAATAAATTTAATAAAGAATGTTATTTTGTATTCTCTTCTCAAGGGAAATTGGGAGGAAGAGGTGGAAGAGCTGCCGTATGTCAAGTTAATCCAGACTATGCCATAGTATTAAGTACGGAAGAAAGTTCAGACTATGTTGGTGGAGAGGAAAAATTAGTTTTAGGAAACGGACCAGCTCTTGTAGTTAAAGATAAAAATTTAATTATAAGCCATGAACTTCAAGAGGTCATAGAAAATGCAGCAGAGGAATCTAACATAAAAATTCAACATATGGTAAGTAAGAATGGAACAGAGGGTGGTCCAATTCATAAAGAGCTTGGAGGAATAAGGACAGGTGTTATCTCTATTCCTACTAGATACCAAAATTCTATGTTAGAAATGATATCTGAAAAGGATGCGAAAAATTTACAGGATTTATTGGAAAAGATAATTTAATTAACAATTAATAAAATTTATCATATATTAATATGAGAGTAATTTTATAGGGATATATTTAATATGAAACTTAGAGCATTTTTTGATATGTTTATGGCAATAACTTTTGCATTTATTCTAGCTATATTTGATAAAATGGCAAAAACAGTTGATTCAACAGAAGGTGATTTAACAAGTGATGATTCCAGGTTAGGTGTTAATTTTAATGTGAATAATAAGATATAGGATAAGTAAATTAGTTAATAAATATATTATATAATAAAATTAATATAAAATGCATAAGGTTAAAAATTCCCCAATATACTTTATTTAGAGTAATTAATTTGGGGGATTTTTTTATGTATTTTGATTATGTTATAGTTGGAGCAGGTGTTTGTGGGATAACTTTGGCAGAGAGAATTGTAACAGAAATGAAAAATAATGTTTTACTAATAGAAAAAAAGAATTATATTGGTGGTAAGTGTTTTGATTATTATGATGAAAAAGGTAATTTAAAGGGCAAGTATGGATTACATGTATTCTATACAGATTTACAACATGTATGGAATTATGTTAATTGTTTTGCACAGTGGGATACTATGGAACAACATTCAAGTTTGTATAAATACATAGGTATACCTATTGGAGGATATACAAAAATGTTTAAAAATATGCTTAATAAAAAAGTTAAGATACTTTTAAATACAAACTATAAAGAAACTATAAAAGATATTAAATATAATAAACTTATTTATACGGGAGAATTAGATTACTATTTTGATTATAAGTTTAAACCTATAGATTATGATAGCTATACATCTTTTGACAGATATAAAAATTATTATGAACTTACCAAATATGAAAAAGATGTAACCTTTTTAGGTGGCCTTACAGAATACAAGCATTTTACTATGGATAGGTCTATTGACTGTACACTAAAATTGTTTTACAAAGATATTTTTCCTGTTGACAATAATTGTTTATAGGCTTATGATTAAAAAGTATTAAATAAGTATTAAAAAACTAAATTTCGATTAAAAGAAAAATATAAGCTTTTTAGTGAATGACTAAAAAGTTTTTTTATTTAGGAGGTGATATAAATGGATTCTGGCCATGGCCTGAATAGCATAAGGTTAAACGAGGAACAATTAGAAGAGGAAGACCCCATTTATATCACTAGGGTTACTTCCTTGTAGTTGGAGGGAGAATAAAATATGATAAAAATCTATAAAAGTGTAGAAAATGAAAATAAAGTAGTAGCTATAAATGAAATAGAGCAAGGTTGCTGGGTTAATATTGTGGCACCGACAGATGAAGAACTTAATTCAATATCTGAAAAAGCTAATGTACCTCTAGAAATTTTAAAGGCAGCACTAGACGAAGAAGAGACATCAAGAATAGAAGAGGATGATAATGAAAATACATTAGTGATATTAGATATACCTTTTACAAATATGGAGGATAACTCACTAGTTTATGATACATATCCATTAGGGATAGTAAGAACAAATTCAATGATTATAACTGTATGCTTAAAAGAAAGTAAAATTTTAGAAGATTTTGTAACTGGTAAAATAAAGTCTTTCTTTACATATAAACGTTCAAGGTTTGTTCTTCAAATACTTTATAGAATAGCAACTTATTATCTACTTTACCTAAGACAAATAGATAAAAAGAGTGTAATGATTGAAAATAGGCTTCATAAATCTATGAAAAATAAAGAGTTAATTCAGTTACTTTCATTAGAAAAATCTCTAGTATATTTTTCAACATCTTTAAAATCTAATGAAATAACATTAGAAAAATTACTTAAATTAAAATCCTTTATTAAGTATGAAGAGGATGAGGATATATTAGAAGATGTAATAGTAGAAAATAAGCAAGCTATTGAAATGGCTAATATATATAGCAACATATTAAGTGGTACTATGGATGCTTTTGCTTCTGTTATTTCAAATAACTTAAATATAGTAATGAAATTTTTGGCATCTATTACTATAGTAATGTCAATTCCAAACATTTTTTCTGGATTCTTCGGAATGAACGTAGGAGGAATACCTTTTTCTAATAATGTTTATGGTTTCTCTATAGTGGTTGCAATAGTTGCATTAGTATGTCTTTTAGTTACTTACATTTTAAATAAGACAGATATGTTCTAATAATAAATACAATGAGATAAAATAAGTATATGTATATAAAGAGTTAGAATTAACCTATAAATCATAGGTTAATTCTAACTTTTTTTATTTATATTATGCAAGATAATAGGATGAATTATTGTATAAGTAGGAATTCACACAAAAATTTGTGTGGAACATTGAGACAGGGATGAATGTTTTATATTGAGTGAACTATAGACTGGAAAAATAGTAGACTATATACGTATAGAAATAAGTAATATAAAGATTTTACGGTCAGTCTATATGATAAAATTTTAATAAATATGACAATATAAATATTAAAATTTAAGGTGGGTTGATTTTATGAATAATATTGGGGAAAATAGAAGAAATGAAGATGAGCTTACAGCAAGGGAAAGAGTTGAGCTATATTTTAAGGGGAAGTCAGTAGATAGGATACCATGTATGCCGTTTTTAGGTGAATCTAGCACACATTTATTTGGTATAAATCCATGTGATCAAAATAGATCGGCAGAAGTAATGGCGAATATGGAGATATTATCATATAAGGAGTTCGGTCATGATAGTTGTGGAATAGGTACAGGACTTAGGGGGATGGCTGAAGCTATGGGGGCAAAAGTTGATTACTCACATGATAGAGTTCCCTTTTTAAAAGAATCCCTACTTAAAGATTATAAAGATTTAAATAAATTAAAAATTGTTGATCCTCATAAAGATGGTAGACTCCCTATTATTTTAGAAGCATTGCAAATAGCTAACAGGAACATAGGGAAGGAAGTAGAAATAGGGTCTGATATTGCAGGACCATTTAGTATAGCTGCCTTTGTTAGAGGAACAGAAAATTTTTTAAGAGATATCATAAAAAATAAAGAAAATGCTCATAAGTTATTAGAAATAGTAACTGAAAATAACTTGAAATATATTGATACAGTAACTGATATGGGATTTAGTGTTGGAATTTGTGATCCAGTAGCATCTTTAAGTATGATAAGTTTAAAGCAATTTAGAGAATTTGCAAAACCATATCTAAAAATATGTATAGATAGAATTGCAGAAAAAACAGGTGGAGTTTCATATGTCCATATTTGTGGAAAGACTAAAGCTATATGGAAAGATATTATAGATATGGGGGTTGAAAATTTAAGTATAGATAATTGTGAAAAAATAGAGGATGCTGTTGAAATAGTTGGAGATAAGGCGTGTATAATGGGAAATGTAGATCCTGTAGATACCATGAGATTTGGGACTACTGAAGAGGTTTACAATGAAGCTATGTTTTGTATCAGCAAAGGCATAAATAGTAGAAATAAGTATATACTAAGTACAGGGTGTGATATAGCCATGAGTGCGCCAATAGAAAATATTTATGCTCTAATGAATGCTGCCAGAGATTATAGTTCTAAAGATTATAGTTAATGTATAATAAAGCACATTCAGATATGAATTAAGTTATAAGTGTCATACTTGGAGTAAAATTATTAGGTTAATGTTTGCCTAGAAAAGGTAAGATTTATAACTTATAGGTATCTTAAATGAACTTATAAGTTATAAGCTTACTAATAAAGAAGATTTTTTAGTAATAATATGATATATACTGCACCTAGCGTATCATATAGCGAAAAAAGCTAAAAAAATAAGTAATTCGGATTTATAATCGAATAATTTACATAATTCGACTTTGAACTAAAGGCAAGGCATCTAAAATATGATATCATATTCCTTGTCGCTGCGGTGCAGTGATTCAAACGAAGTTTCCAAGTTGTAAAAAATAACTTGGAAAATTAAAAAAAATGTTGACAAAACATTTCAAGTTTGATAAAATAAAAAACGTCCTCGAAACGAGGAAATGATCTTTGAAAATTAAACAGAGTATGATAAACAACTCGTATTCTTTTGAAATAAAAATTAAATGCTTAGCAAGTAATGCTTAAGTCAGAACAAACTTTTTAAATTGAGAGTTTGATCCTGGCTCAGGACGAACGCTGGCGGCGTGCTTAACACATGCAAGTCGAGCGATGAAGCTTCCTTCGGGAAGTGGATTAGCGGCGGACGGGTGAGTAACACGTGGGTAACCTGCCTCAAAGAGGGGGATAGCCTTCCGAAAGGAAGATTAATACCGCATAACATCATTTCAATGCATGTTGAAATGATTAAAGGAGTAATCCGCTTTGAGATGGACCCGCGGCGCATTAGCTAGTTGGTGAGGTAACGGCTCACCAAGGCGACGATGCGTAGCCGACCTGAGAGGGTGATCGGCCACATTGGGACTGAGACACGGCCCAGACTCCTACGGGAGGCAGCAGTGGGGAATATTGCGCAATGGGGGAAACCCTGACGCAGCAACGCCGCGTGAGTGATGACGGTCTTCGGATTGTAAAGCTCTGTTTTCAGGGACGATAATGACGGTACCTGAGGAGGAAGCCACGGCTAACTACGTGCCAGCAGCCGCGGTAATACGTAGGTGGCGAGCGTTGTCCGGATTTATTGGGCGTAAAGCATGCGTAGGCGGATACTTAAGTGGGATGTGAAATCCCGGGGCTCAACCCCGGTGCTGCATTCCAAACTGGGTATCTAGAGTACAGGAGAGGAAAGCGGAATTCCTAGTGTAGCGGTGAAATGCGTAGAGATTAGGAAGAACACCAGTGGCGAAGGCGGCTTTCTGGACTGTAACTGACGCTGAGGCATGAAAGCGTGGGTAGCAAACAGGATTAGATACCCTGGTAGTCCACGCCGTAAACGATGAGTACTAGGTGTCGGGGTTTCAATACTTCGGTGCCGCAGTTAACACATTAAGTACTCCGCCTGGGAAGTACGATCGCAAGATTAAAACTCAAAGGAATTGACGGGGGCCCGCACAAGTAGCGGAGCATGTGGTTTAATTCGAAGCAACGCGAAGAACCTTACCTGGGCTTGACATCCCAAGAATCCTGTGGAAACACGGGAGTGCCCTTCGGGGAACTTGGTGACAGGTGGTGCATGGTTGTCGTCAGCTCGTGTCGTGAGATGTTGGGTTAAGTCCCGCAACGAGCGCAACCCTTGTTGTTAGTTGCTACCATTAAGTTGAGCACTCTAGCAAGACTGCCTGGGTAACCAGGAGGAAGGTGGGGATGACGTCAAATCATCATGCCCCTTATGTCCAGGGCTACACACGTGCTACAATGGTTGGTACAAAGAGAAGCAAGACCGTGAGGTGGAGCAAATCTCATAAAACCAATC
Organism: Clostridiaceae bacterium 14S0207; assembly: GCA_003288255.1. Classification (GTDB taxonomy): domain Bacteria; phylum Bacillota; class Clostridia; order Clostridiales; family Clostridiaceae; genus Hathewaya; species Hathewaya limosa. Next base: position 129,792 of record CP026600.1, read on the forward strand.
TCAGTTCGGATTGTAGGCTGAAACTCGCCTACATGAAGCTGGAGTTACTAGTAATCGCGAATCAGAATGTCGCGGTGAATGCGTTCCCGGGCCTTGTACACACCGCCCGTCACACCATGAGAGTTGGTAACACCCGAAGTCCGTGAGGTAACCGCAAGGAGCCAGCGGCCGAAGGTGGGATCGATGATTGGGGTGAAGTCGTAACAAGGTAGCCGTAGGAGAACCTGCGGCTGGATCACCTCCTTTCTAAGGAGAATTCTATAAGACGATGTTCTTATAGTAGCGAGTATCTACTCTGTTTAATTTTGAGAGTTCAATCTCAAAGTATTGTGGGGGTATAGCTCAGTTGGGAGAGCACCTGCCTTGCACGCAGGGGGTCAAGGGTTCGAATCCCTTTATCTCCACCACATGTGGGTCTATAGCTCAGCTGGTTAGAGCGCACGCCTGATAAGCGTGAGGTCGATGGTTCGAGTCCATTTAGACCCACCAATATTGTTCTTTGAAAATTGTATAATGAATATATAAATAAATTTAGTACTGATTAACAAATCAGTTACTCATGATAGGTCAAGTTAGAAAGGGCGCATGGCGAATGCCTTGGCACCAGGAGCCGATGAAGGACGTGATAAGCTGCGATAAGCTGTGGGTAGCCGCACATAGGTTGTGATCCACAGATTTCCGAATGAGGGAACTCACATACCTTAACGGTATGTATCTTAAACTGAATAAATAGGTTTAGGAGGGTAAACCCGGGGAACTGAAACATCTAAGTACCCGGAGGAAGAGAAAGAAAAATCGATTTTCTAAGTAGCGGCGAGCGAAAGGGAAAGAGCCCAAACCAGAGATTTATCTCTGGGGTTGCGGACAGACAATAACGATTAAACTATTTTAGCTGAAGAGGTTTGGAAAGACCCACCGTAGGAGGTAATAGTCCTGTAAGCGAAAGAACAGTTTAATTAAGTCTGATCCAGAGTACCACGAGACACGTGAAACCTTGTGGGAAGCAGGGAGGACCACCTCCCAAGGCTAAATACTACCTGGTGACCGATAGTGAAGAAGTACCGTGAGGGAAAGGTGAAAAGAACCCCGGGAGGGGAGTGAAATAGAACCTGAAACCGTGTGCCTACAATCGGTCGGAGCACTTTATATGTGTGACGGCGTACTTTTTGTAGAACGGGCCAACGAGTTACGGTATGTAGCAAGGTTAAGTACCGCAGGTACGAAGCCGAAGAGAAATCGAGTCTGAATAGGGCGCATAGTTGCATATCGTAGACCCGAAACCGGGTGACCTATCCATGGCCAGGATGAAGCGGAAGTAAAATTCCGTGGAGGTCCGAACCACGTTGGTGTTGAAAAACCATGGGATGAGCTGTGGATAGCGGAGAAATTCCAATCGAACCCGGAGATAGCTGGTTCTCCTCGAAATAGCTTTAGGGCTAGCGTCAGGCAAATGAGTAGCGGAGGTAGAGCACTGAATGAGCTAGGGGGCTTCACCGCTTACCGAACTCTATCAAACTCCGAATGCCGTTTACTTTTACCCTGGCAGTCAGACTGCGAATGATAAGATCCGTAGTCAAAAGGGAAAGAGCCCAGACCATCAGCTAAGGTCCCAAAGTATAAGTTAAGTGGTAAAGGATGTGGGATTTCTAAGACAACTAGGATGTTGGCTCAGAAGCAGCCATTCATTTAAAGAGTGCGTAATAGCTCACTAGTCAAGAGATCCTGCGCCGAAAATGTTCGGGGCTAAAACTTATCACCGAAGCTATGGATGTACGTAAGTACATGGTAGAGGAGCTTCCTGTATGGGCAGAAGTCGTACCGAAAGGAGCGGTGGACTGTACAGGAGTGAGAATGTTGGCATGAGTAGCGAGAAATAAGTGAGAATCTTATTGGCCGAAAACCTAAGGTTTCCTGAGGAAGGCTCGTCCTCTCAGGGTTAGTCGGGACCTAAGCCCAGGCCGAAAGGCGTAGGCGATGGACAATTGGTTGATATTCCAATACTGCCAAACTTCGTTTGACAAATGGGGTGACGCAAAAGGATAGGATGTGCGCACTGTTGGAGTGTGCGTCTAAGCACTTAGGCAGACTAAACAGGAAAATCCGTTTAGTTGTTAATGCTGAGGTGTTATGGGGAGCGAAATTTAAGTAGCGAAGTATCTGATTCCATGTTGCCAAGAAAAGCCTCTATGGAGAAGTTTGGTACCCGTACCGCAAACCGACACAGGTAGGTGAGGAGAGAATCCTAAGGCCGGCGGAAGAATTGTTGTTAAGGAACTAGGCAAATTGACCCCGTAACTTCGGGAGAAGGGGTGCCTATAGAAATATAGGTCGCAGAGAATAGGCTCAGGCAACTGTTTAACAAAAACACAGGTCTCTGCTAAAGCGTAAGCTGATGTATAGGGGCTGACACCTGCCCGGTGCTGGAAGGTTAAGGGGATTTGTAAGCGTAAGCGAAGCAATGAACTTAAGCCCCAGTAAACGGCGGCCGTAACTATAACGGTCCTAAGGTAGCGAAATTCCTTGTCGGGTAAGTTCCGACCCGCACGAATGGTGTAATGATCTGAGCACTGTCTCAACAACAAATCCGGTGAAATTGTAGTGCAAGTGAAGATGCTTGCTACCCGCAGTTGGACGGAAAGACCCCGTAGAGCTTTACTGCAATTTAGCATTGAACTTCGGTATTATCTGTACAGGATAGGTGGGAGACTAGGAAATAGCTTCGTCAGGGGCTATGGAGTCATCCTTGGGATACCACCCTGATATTATTGGAGTTCTAACGAAAGGCCATGAAACTGGTCGTCGGACATTGCTAGGTGGGCAGTTTGACTGGGGCGGTCGCCTCCTAAAATGTAACGGAGGCGCCCAAAGGTTCCCTCAGCGCGGTCGGAAATCGCGCGAAGAGTGCAAAGGCAGAAGGGAGCCTGACTGCGACACATACAGGTGGAGCAGGGACGAAAGTCGGGCTTAGTGATCCGGTGGTACCTCGTGGGAGGGCCATCGCTTAACGGATAAAAGCTACCTCGGGGATAACAGGCTGATCTCCCCCAAGAGTCCACATCGACGGGGAGGTTTGGCACCTCGATGTCGGCTCGTCGCATCCTGGAGCTGAAGTCGGTTCCAAGGGTTGGGCTGTTCGCCCATTAAAGCGGCACGCGAGCTGGGTTCAGAACGTCGTGAGACAGTTCGGTCCCTATCCGCTGCGGGCGCAGGAAATTTGAGAGGAGCTGTCCTTAGTACGAGAGGACCGGGATGGACTGACCTCTGGTGCACCAGTTGTCACGCCAGTGGCACAGCTGGGTAGCTATGTCGGGAAGGGATAAACACTGAAAGCATCTAAGTGTGAAGCCCACCTCAAGATTAGATTTCCCATGATTAATTCAGTAAGACCCCTTGAAGAACACAAGGTTGATAGGTGAGAGGTGTAAGCGTGGTAACATGTTCAGCTGACTCATACTAATAGGTCGAGGACTTGACCAAATAAATATTCATTATACAATTTTGAGAGAGCAATCTCTTAAAAAAATATCCGGTGGCAATGGCGTAAAGGTAACACTCCTTTCCATACCGAACAGGCAGGTTAAGCTTTATAGCGCTGATGGTACTGCAGGGGCAGCCTTGTGGGAGAGTAAGACGTCGCCGGGTACATAGTATGATTCACTAGCTCAGTCGGTAGAGCACATGACTTTTAATCATGGTGTCCGGGGTTCGATTCCCCGGTGAGTCACCAAAAATCATCTTACAATTCGTAAGATGATTTTTTTATGCACAAAAATAAGTATATTATCCACAATAAATTTGTTTTTTGTAATATAATCTAAAAAATTGTTAATAAGATTATGGATATGTTATTAATTAATGTTGACTATATACATATACAAGTGTACTATTGTAATATAACACTAGATTAATGAAAATATTTTAGTATTGTGTTAAAGGAAGGAAATATAAAACATGAAATTTAGTCAAAATACTCCCATATATACTCAAATTATGAACTTTATAAAAGGTAAAGTTATAAATGGAGAATTGAATCCTGGGGATAAAGTTCCTTCAGTTAGAGAATTATCTTCTCAATTAAAAATTAATCCGAATACTATTCAAAGAGCTTATGGGGAACTAGAAAGAGAGGGGATTACTTATACTCAAAGAGGAATGGGAACTTTTATTGTAGAAGATGATTTTATTATTACAAAATTAAAAAAACATATGGCACAAAATATTATTGATGAATTTATAATACAAATGAATAATTTAGGATTCTATGATGAGAGTATAATTACTCTTATTTCACAAAATCTTAAAATGGGGAATTAGAATATAGGGATTATAAAAGGGGGATAAATTATGATAAATTTATCAAATGATGACTATACAGAAGAGGATATTTTGGTGGCAAAGAATTTATGTAAATCTTATTCTAGAAAGGTTGTTTTAGATAATTTTAACTTAATAATACCTAAGGGCAGGATTCTAGGATTGTTAGGCCCTAATGGAAGTGGAAAAACAACCTTTTTAAAAATTATATGTGGTTTATTACCTGATTTTAAAGGGGATATATTAATAAATGCTAAAAGACCTTCTCCATATACTAATTCAATTATTTCTTATTTACCTGATAAAAATTTTTTATTTAATTGGATGAAAGTTAGAGATGCATTAAATTTTTATAAAGATTTTTATAAAGATTTTAATGAAAATAAAGCTAAAGAATTATTAAAATTTATGGATCTTGATGAAAATTTAAGGATAACGGCTTTATCTAAAGGTATGATTGAAAAATTAAATCTTTCATTGATTCTATCAAGGAATGCTAAATTATATATTTTAGATGAGCCTATAGGAGGAGTAGATACTACTACAAGAGAGAAAATTTTAGATGCTATTTTACAAAATTACTCTAAAGAGAGTTCAATCATAATAACAACTCATTTAATTAATGAGCTAGAAAGAATCTTTGATTATGTGGCATTTATAAAAGATGGAAAAATAATTCTAGAAGATAATACTGAGGAATTGAGAATTAAATATAATAAATCAATTGATGAAATTTATAGAGATATTTTTAAATAAGAAATTCATAGGTAAAAAAGGGGGAAACATTATGCTAAAGCTTTTAAAATATAATTTCAAGGATAGTATGAAGATTATATGTGGAATACTTATAGCTAGTTTACTTAATGTGCTTTTTTTAGGGCATTTTAAATCATATATATATTTATTTCATATATTTATATCATTTACTATGATTATTGGCATATTAAAAATTTTAGGTTCCTATGAAAATGACCTATATCATAAAGAAGCAAATTTAATTTTTACTTTACCTATAAGTAAGAAAAATATACTTTTTTCTAGGCTTATATATTCTTTTTTATTGATGTTATTCGTTATAATTATAAATCTCATTTGTTTTTTCTTTTTAGGATATATATATAAACTTTATGATCCATTACATATATTTAAAGTATTTAATGTTATAACAAGTAGGCCTATAGCAATAATAATACTTATCTTACTTCTTGTTATAAAGTATTTTGAATTGACACTGATTATGTATTTTGGAATTACCTTAAGTAAAGTAATTTCAAAAAATAAAAAAAGAGGAGTGCTAAGTTTAATTTTTATAGTTGTTTCATGTTATTTAATAAATTTTTTAGATAATAGCATAAAAAGTATATTTACAAAAAATATAGGATATAATATGAGGTCATTTAATATAGGAGAGTACATGTATATTGACCTACCATATATACGATTAAATATAGCTAGTGTAATATTTAATATTATTATCTGTATTATGTTGTTTTATATTATTTTATATATGCTTAAGAAGAAAGTTAATTTGTAGTTTTTTTCTATATAGATAATTATTATATTTATAATTAAATAATATATAAATAAGATAAAAAGACTATTTCAACAAAAATAAGTTTTAAATTAAAATAGTCTTTTTTACATACATTTTTTTATATAGTTTTTAAAGATTCATACATTGTTTTAATACTTTTCCTATTTTATCATTAATAACTAAGTTAGCTTTGTAATCATAAGGAGTAGAGGTTTTATTAATTAAAATTAACTTATTACCTTTATAGTAGTCAATTAATCCAGCTGCAGGGTAAACAACTAAAGAAGTTCCACCTACTATTAATACATCAGCTTCATTTATAAGTTTTATAGATTCTCTAAGAATAGATGAGTCTAAACTTTCCTCATATAAAACAACATCAGGTTTTACTATAGAACCACATTCAGTACAGTATGGTATTTGTGTTTTAGACTTAAGTATATAGTCTAGGTCATAAAACTTACCACATTTAGTACAATAATTTCTATGAATGGATCCATGAAGTTCTAAAACTTTTTTGGAACCAGCCATTTGATGTAAGCCATCTATATTTTGAGTTATTACCCCTTTAAGTTTTCCTATTTCCTCTAACTTAGCTAAGGTTATATGAGCAATGTTAGGTTTAGCATCTTCATATATAAGTTTCTTTCTATAAAAATTAAAAAATTCTTCAGTATACTTTTTAAAAAAGGTATGAGATACTAACTGTTCAGGAGTAAATGTAACATTTAGTTTTTGATTAAATAACCCATTAGAACTTCTAAAATCGGGTATACCACTCTCACAACTACATCCAGCGCCACCAAAGAATACTATATTATTACTTTCTTTTAGTATTTTAGTCAGTTCTTCTATTTCTTTTGACATGAAATCATCTCCAAAATATATTTATATACTTTTATTATCACATAAAAAGTTAAAAAGACAAATATATATAACTATAGGGTGTTAATACAAGGATTACTTTATATATTAATTTAATCTTGATATGTAAAGATACAAATTTTTTAATTAGACAGCTTATTATCATATAATAGTAAAACAAATTTGACAATGTATAGTTTTTAACTTATAATTTTTTTAGTTGTATAAAATTTAATATATAAAATTTAATTTGTTAAAGGGGAGTAACTACCCTAAACCGAAGGGCGATAAAATCAACATCATGGTTTTTACAAACCTGGTTTTATCATGGCAAACTTGTCACAGTGAGACTTTTAACACAATAAAACTATACGTTTAGTTTTATTGTGTTAGAGGTCTCTTTTTTTATTTACTATAAAACAAAATATTGGAGATACTAAAAATTTAGTTTAATAATTAAAATAAGGTTAAAAGGGAGGAAAAAATTTATGGATTTTTTTCAAAAGTCTACAGATGACATTTTGCAGGAGTTCAATGTTCGGTTAGATGTAGGATTAAATCAAGATCAGGTCGTACAAAATGAAAAGAAGTATGGGAAAAATGAATTTTCTTCAGGCGAAAAAACATCTCTGGTAAAGAAAATATTAGGGGCCTTAAAAGAGCCTATGATATTTATTTTGCTTATAGCAGCACTTATAGCTATAGGAATGAATGTATATAGACATTCCCAAGGGATGCATACTGAGTTTACAGAAAGTATTGGAATAGTAGTGGCTATACTTCTTTCAGTTGGTATTGAAATAATTATGGAGGGTAAATCAGAAAAAGCCTTTGATGCACTAAATAACATAAATGATGATGTAAAAGTTAAGGTTATAAGAGAAGGAATTATACAATATGTAAATAAAAAGGATGTAGTTGTTGGAGATATTATTAAAGTTGAGACAGGAGATAAAATTCCAGCAGATTGCAGATTAATAGATTCATTACAATTAAAGGTGGATGAATCTATGTTGACTGGTGAAAGTATAGCCGTTAGCAAAGATGCTGAAGTTATAATAGAAGATTCTAAGGTTACTTTATCAGAACGTGTTAATATGATTTTTGCAGGTACATTTGTAACATATGGACAGGGTACAGCTGTAGTTATCGGCATTGGTGATAAAACAGAAATGGGAAGTATTGCAACTGAGTTAAAAGGGGTTCAAAATGCATCAACACCTCTTCAAGAAAAGTTAGATAAATTAGCTAAAACCATAAGTGTTTTAGGTATGGTAGCAGCAGGATTGATATTTACATATGAAATATTTAAAATTTATTCCACTAATACAATGTCTTTTGATACTATCCAAGAAGCTTTTATGACTAGTATTGCATTGATTGTTGCGTCTGTGCCAGAGGGTTTACCAACTATTGTTGCTATAACATTATCATTAAATATAATTAAAATGGCTAAGACCAATGCCCTTGTTAGAAAATTAGTTGCTTGTGAAACTGTAGGCTGTATAAATGTTATTTGTTCAGATAAAACAGGCACACTTACTAAAAATCAAATGACGGTAATAGATGTTTGGAACAATGGGAAGATAGTTAAACCAGAAGAATTAAAAAATAGATTTTTTGTCGATAATTTCATTGTAAACAGTACAGCCAATATTAATATAACAGAAGGAAAGGTAAAGTTTGTAGGAAATCCTACCGAATGTTCCTTACTTGAGGCTTTTAGCAAAACAATTTGTTCTATGAATCCTAAAACTTGTTTTTTTTATGAAGAAAATCACATTGTTTGTGGCAATAAGTGCAAAAAGGTCTGTAGCAAGACAAGTGGTCAAGTTTCCTACTTAGATATAAGAAAAGATGCAGATATAGTATTTCAATATCCGTTTACCTCAGATAAAAAGTCCATGACTACTATAGCAAGTGAAGAAAATACATATATGGTATATACAAAAGGAAGTCCAGAAAGAATTATTGATTTGTGTGATAAAATAATAATCAATAATGAAATTAAGCCTTTTACTAAGGTACTAAAACAAAAGATGGATAAAGAAATTATAAGGTTACAAAAGGAATCTAAAAGAATTTTAGCTTTTTCCCATAAGGAACTTAGTGAAGTTTATGATTGGGAAAAGGAACAAAATAATATAGAATCACATATGATTTTTGATGGATTTGTTTCTATAGCAGACCCACTAAGAGATGATGTATATGAAGCAGTAAAAAAATGTAAAGAATCAGGAATAAACTTAAAAATTCTAACAGGAGACAATATTGTTACAGCTACATCTATTGCCAAACAATTAGATATAGTAAATGAAGATAGTATCATAATAGAGGCTCCAGAAATTGATGAAATGTCAGATGATGAGTTATTAAAAATAATTGATAGAATAATAGTTATTGCAAGAAGCAAACCTATTACTAAAATGAGGATAGTAAATCTTTTAAAAGGTAAGGGGGAAGTAGTTGCGGTTACTGGTGATGGCATAAATGATGCACCTGCATTAAAAAATGCTGATGTAGGTATTGCAATGGGTATTACAGGTACAGAAGTATCAAAGGAAGCTAGTGATATTATTCTTCTTGATGATTCTTTTTCTACTATTTTAAAATCAGTGGAATGGGGAAGAGGGATTTATGAAAACTTTCAAAGGTTTATTCAATTTCAATTAACAGTTAATTTAGTCGCTGTTTTTATAGTAATACTATGTGAATTCTTAGGTAAGGAATTACCTTTTACTACAATTCAACTTTTGTGGGTAAATTTAATTATGGATGGTCCTCCAGCATTGACTTTAGGTTTAGAAGCTTTAAGAAGTCATTTGATGAGGCAAGAACCTGTTAAGAGAGATGCCAATATAATAACAAATAAAATGTTAAGTCATATAATAATGAATGGTATGTATATGGTTGTTATGATGCTATTTCTTATAGAAAATAATGCTCTAAATGGAACAGAGGCACAACAAGGCAGTATTATATTTGCTACCTTTGTAATGTTCCAGTTATTCAATGCATTTAATTCTAGAGAATTAGGTGATGAAAGTATATTTAATAATTTATTGAATAATAAGGTAATGTTATTAGTTATAGGAGTTACATTTATACTTCAGATTATTGTGACTCAATTTGGAGGGGTAGTATTTAAAACAATAGCATTACCATTTCAATTATGGATAAAAATTATAATTTATTCTTCTACTGTTGTTATTTTTGGTGAATTAATAAAGTTTATGGACAGGATAGAAAAAAAGCAAAAAGAGAAAAAGGAAAGAATAAGAAAGCAAAGATTACAAGGTAAATAAGATTTATAATAAAAAATAAATGCCAAGGAATTAATAAAAAAAGTTCCTTGGTTCTTTTATTAGTTTTAATTATTTTTTTTAAGTAATTTAAATTTTTTTATCCTTTTCATATTTTGGATTGAACTTATTAAGGTAATTATCCCTACAATGAATAATAATGTGGATTTTAATATAGATTTAGCACCCCAAAATCCAAAACACGCCATAAAAGACATAATACATATTACTGAGTCATTAATAATATAAAGTACATGTGTTTTTACTTTGTTTTCTATTGTATCTAACATTTTTTTGAAATTTTTTATGTTTTTTATACTTTGTATAGATGATAAGGCAAAAGTTATTCCAGGAATACATAGTGGAATAAATACTGAGGTATCATGGTTTTTTATAGCAATATAACTACCATAAAAACATAGAATACTAGTAATCAATGATGCACTAAAATAAGATTTTTCAGTACTGATTTTTGTATTTATATTGTTATTCATAATATTTAACCCCTTCATATAATTTTAGATGTATTATTAATTATTTATATATAAACTTTATTTTTTTAATAAAATACCTCAATTTAATAAAACATAAGCAAAACATAGAATATTTTAAATATTATGTAAATAAAAATGATTTTTGTCTATCCAGAGCTAATGTTAAAAAACATTGAAAAAGTAAAATATACTCTTCCTGGTGTGTCTATAAGTCAAAAATAGAGTAAAGTAAAGAAAAGCTAAGTAACAACTATTTAATTACTTTAAATCATATCTATATACAAATTATGATAAAATAATTATGATAATATATATCTTGTCGCTGCGGCAACGCAGTAAAACAACAAAACAAATTAAAAAAATGTTTAAAAAGTTGTTGACAAAGAAAAAGAAATTTGATATTATAAGTAAGTCGCTTGGTGAGAGCGGTTGAAAGTGAGAAATTGATCTTTGAAAATTAAACAGAGTATGATAAACAACTCGTATTCTTTTGAAATAAAAATTAAATGCTTAGCAAGTAATGCTTAAGTCAGAACAAACTTTTTAAATTGAGAGTTTGATCCTGGCTCAGGACGAACGCTGGCGGCGTGCTTAACACATGCAAGTCGAGCGATGAAGCTTCCTTCGGGAAGTGGATTAGCGGCGGACGGGTGAGTAACACGTGGGTAACCTGCCTCAAAGAGGGGGATAGCCTTCCGAAAGGAAGATTAATACCGCATAACATCATTTCAATGCATGTTGAAATGATTAAAGGAGTAATCCGCTTTGAGATGGACCCGCGGCGCATTAGCTAGTTGGTGAGGTAACGGCTCACCAAGGCGACGATGCGTAGCCGACCTGAGAGGGTGATCGGCCACATTGGGACTGAGACACGGCCCAGACTCCTACGGGAGGCAGCAGTGGGGAATATTGCGCAATGGGGGAAACCCTGACGCAGCAACGCCGCGTGAGTGATGACGGTCTTCGGATTGTAAAGCTCTGTTTTCAGGGACGATAATGACGGTACCTGAGGAGGAAGCCACGGCTAACTACGTGCCAGCAGCCGCGGTAATACGTAGGTGGCGAGCGTTGTCCGGATTTATTGGGCGTAAAGCATGCGTAGGCGGATACTTAAGTGGGATGTGAAATCCCGGGGCTCAACCCCGGTGCTGCATTCCAAACTGGGTATCTAGAGTACAGGAGAGGAAAGTGGAATTCCTAGTGTAGCGGTGAAATGCGTAGAGATTAGGAAGAACACCAGTGGCGAAGGCGGCTTTCTGGACTGTAACTGACGCTGAGGCATGAAAGCGTGGGTAGCAAACAGGATTAGATACCCTGGTAGTCCACGCCGTAAACGATGAGTACTAGGTGTCGGGGTTTCAATACTTCGGTGCCGCAGTTAACACATTAAGTACTCCGCCTGGGAAGTACGATCGCAAGATTAAAACTCAAAGGAATTGACGGGGGCCCGCACAAGTAGCGGAGCATGTGGTTTAATTCGAAGCAACGCGAAGAACCTTACCTGGGCTTGACATCCCAAGAATCCTGTGGAAACACGGGAGTGCCCTTCGGGGAACTTGGTGACAGGTGGTGCATGGTTGTCGTCAGCTCGTGTCGTGAGATGTTGGGTTAAGTCCCGCAACGAGCGCAACCCTTGTTGTTAGTTGCTACCATTAAGTTGAGCACTCTAGCAAGACTGCCTGGGTAACCAGGAGGAAGGTGGGGATGACGTCAAATCATCATGCCCCTTATGTCCAGGGCTACACACGTGCTACAATGGTTGGTACAAAGAGAAGCAAGACCGTGAGGTGGAGCAAATCTCATAAAACCAATCTCAGTTCGGATTGTAGGCTGAAACTCGCCTACATGAAGCTGGAGTTACTAGTAATCGCGAATCAGAATGTCGCGGTGAATGCGTTCCCGGGCCTTGTACACACCGCCCGTCACACCATGAGAGTTGGTAACACCCGAAGTCCGTGAGGTAACCGCAAGGAGCCAGCGGCCGAAGGTGGGATCGATGATTGGGGTGAAGTCGTAACAAGGTAGCCGTAGGAGAACCTGCGGCTGGATCACCTCCTTTCTAAGGAGAATTCTATAAGACGATGTTCTTATAGTAGCGAGTATCTACTCTGTTTAATTTTGAAGGATTAATATTCTTCAATGATTGTTCTTTGAAAATTGTATAATGAATATATAAATAAATTTAGTACTGATTAACAAATCAGTTACTCATGATAGGTCAAGTTAGAAAGGGCGCATGGCGAATGCCTTGGCACCAGGAGCCGATGAAGGACGTGATAAGCTGCGATAAGCTGTGGGTAGCCGCACATAGGTTGTGATCCACAGATTTCCGAATGAGGGAACTCACATACCTTAACGGTATGTATCTTAAACTGAATAAATAGGTTTAGGAGGGTAAACCCGGGGAACTGAAACATCTAAGTACCCGGAGGAAGAGAAAGAAAAATCGATTTTCTAAGTAGCGGCGAGCGAAAGGGAAAGAGCCCAAACCAGAGATTTATCTCTGGGGTTGCGGACAGACAATAACGATTAAGCTATTTTAGCTGAAGAGGTTTGGAAAGACCCACCGTAGGAGGTAATAGTCCTGTAAGCGAAAGAACAGTTTAATTAAGTCTGATCCAGAGTACCACGAGACACGTGAAACCTTGTGGGAAGCAGGGAGGACCACCTCCCAAGGCTAAATACTACCTGGTGACCGATAGTGAAGAAGTACCGTGAGGGAAAGGTGAAAAGAACCCCGGGAGGGGAGTGAAATAGAACCTGAAACCGTGTGCCTACAATCGGTCGGAGCACTTTATATGTGTGACGGCGTACTTTTTGTAGAACGGGCCAACGAGTTACGGTATGTAGCAAGGTTAAGTACCGCAGGTACGAAGCCGAAGAGAAATCGAGTCTGAATAGGGCGCATAGTTGCATATCGTAGACCCGAAACCGGGTGACCTATCCATGGCCAGGATGAAGCGGAAGTAAAATTCCGTGGAGGTCCGAACCACGTTGGTGTTGAAAAACCATGGGATGAGCTGTGGATAGCGGAGAAATTCCAATCGAACCCGGAGATAGCTGGTTCTCCTCGAAATAGCTTTAGGGCTAGCGTCAGGCAAATGAGTAGCGGAGGTAGAGCACTGAATGAGCTAGGGGGCTTCACCGCTTACCGAACTCTATCAAACTCCGAATGCCGTTTACTTTTACCCTGGCAGTCAGACTGCGAATGATAAGATCCGTAGTCAAAAGGGAAAGAGCCCAGACCATCAGCTAAGGTCCCAAAGTATAAGTTAAGTGGTAAAGGATGTGGGATTTCTAAGACAACTAGGATGTTGGCTCAGAAGCAGCCATTCATTTAAAGAGTGCGTAATAGCTCACTAGTCAAGAGATCCTGCGCCGAAAATGTTCGGGGCTAAAACTTATCACCGAAGCTATGGATGTACGTAAGTACATGGTAGAGGAGCTTCCTGTATGGGCAGAAGTCGTACCGAAAGGAGCGGTGGACTGTACAGGAGTGAGAATGTTGGCATGAGTAGCGAGAAATAAGTGAGAATCTTATTGGCCGAAAACCTAAGGTTTCCTGAGGAAGGCTCGTCCTCTCAGGGTTAGTCGGGACCTAAGCCCAGGCCGAAAGGCGTAGGCGATGGACAATTGGTTGATATTCCAATACTGCCAAACTTCGTTTGACAAATGGGGTGACGCAAAAGGATAGGATGTGCGCACTGTTGGAGTGTGCGTCTAAGCACTTAGGCAGACTAAACAGGAAAATCCGTTTAGTTGTTAATGCTGAGGTGTTATGGGGAGCGAAATTTAAGTAGCGAAGTATCTGATTCCATGTTGCCAAGAAAAGCCTCTATGGAGAAGTTTGGTACCCGTACCGCAAACCGACACAGGTAGGTGAGGAGAGAATCCTAAGGCCGGCGGAAGAATTGTTGTTAAGGAACTAGGCAAATTGACCCCGTAACTTCGGGAGAAGGGGTGCCTATAGAAATATAGGTCGCAGAGAATAGGCTCAGGCAACTGTTTAACAAAAACACAGGTCTCTGCTAAAGCGTAAGCTGATGTATAGGGGCTGACACCTGCCCGGTGCTGGAAGGTTAAGGGGATTTGTAAGCGTAAGCGAAGCAATGAACTTAAGCCCCAGTAAACGGCGGCCGTAACTATAACGGTCCTAAGGTAGCGAAATTCCTTGTCGGGTAAGTTCCGACCCGCACGAATGGTGTAATGATCTGAGCACTGTCTCAACAACAAATCCGGTGAAATTGTAGTGCAAGTGAAGATGCTTGCTACCCGCAGTTGGACGGAAAGACCCCGTAGAGCTTTACTGCAATTTAGCATTGAATTTCGGTATTATCTGTACAGGATAGGTGGGAGACTAGGAAATAGCTTCGTCAGGGGCTATGGAGTCATCCTTGGGATACCACCCTGATATTATTGGAGTTCTAACGAAAGGCCATGAAACTGGTCGTCGGACATTGCTAGGTGGGCAGTTTGACTGGGGCGGTCGCCTCCTAAAATGTAACGGAGGCGCCCAAAGGTTCCCTCAGCGCGGTCGGAAATCGCGCGAAGAGTGCAAAGGCAGAAGGGAGCCTGACTGCGACACATACAGGTGGAGCAGGGACGAAAGTCGGGCTTAGTGATCCGGTGGTACCTCGTGGGAGGGCCATCGCTTAACGGATAAAAGCTACCTCGGGGATAACAGGCTGATCTCCCCCAAGAGTCCACATCGACGGGGAGGTTTGGCACCTCGATGTCGGCTCGTCGCATCCTGGAGCTGAAGTCGGTTCCAAGGGTTGGGCTGTTCGCCCATTAAAGCGGCACGCGAGCTGGGTTCAGAACGTCGTGAGACAGTTCGGTCCCTATCCGCTGCGGGCGCAGGAAATTTGAGAGGAGCTGTCCTTAGTACGAGAGGACCGGGATGGACTGACCTCTGGTGCACCAGTTGTCACGCCAGTGGCACAGCTGGGTAGCTATGTCGGGAAGGGATAAACACTGAAAGCATCTAAGTGTGAAGCCCACCTCAAGATTAGATTTCCCATGATTAATTCAGTAAGACCCCTTGAAGAACACAAGGTTGATAGGTGAGAGGTGTAAGCGTGGTAACATGTTCAGCTGACTCATACTAATAGGTCGAGGACTTGACCAAATAAATATTCATTATACAATTTTGAGAGAACAATCTCTCATAAATATATGGTATAATTAAATCTGGTGACAATGGCGTAAAGGTAACACTCCTTTCCATACCGAACAGGTAAGTTAAGCTTTACAGCGCTGATGGTACTGCAGGGGCAGCCTTGTGGGAGAGTAAGACGTCGCCAGGTGAAAACGTTCCGCGATAGCTCAACGGTGGAGCACTCGGCTGTTAACCGATAGGTTGAAGGTTCGAATCCTTTTCGCGGAGCCATATGGCTCGATAGCTCAGTCGGTAGAGCAGAGGACTGAAAATCCTCGTGTCACTGGTTCGATTCCAGTTCGAGCCACCATATATGGCGCTATAGCCAAGTGGTAAGGCAGAGGTCTGCAAAACCTTTATCCCCAGTTCAAATCTGGGTGGCGCCTCCAAAAAAGCTAGTGAAAATTCACTAGCTTTTTTATTTTAGGCAAAAACAACCAAGTTATATTTAATTATAACTTGGTTACTTTTTTATTTAAATAAGTTATTTAATAGTTCTATACAACCACTACAAGTATTAAGTCTAACTTTTGGTCCTATAGGTAAAGTTAACTTTGGATATGAGTGTCCTGTTGCAAAGTCTTTTAGAATAGGAATATTTAAATCTTTTAATCTATCTTCAAAAACTTGTTCCAAAGTTAAACTTCTTTCGTAATGTTGCAATGTACAGTTTGTGAATTGACCTAATATAATAGCACTACATTGTTGTAGCTTATTAGCTAGTAGTAATTGGGTTAGCATTCTATCTATTTTATAAGGAGCTTCTCCCACATCTTCGAGAAATAAGATTTTATTTTTTGTGTTTATTTCATAGGGTGTACCTAGTGTACTACATATAAGACATAGATTTCCACCTACTAGATTGCCTTCAGCAATACCTTCCTTAAATGTTGTATAAGGAACTTCTCTAGGATTTTCTATCATATTATTAGGTAGTTTATTTAAAATGGTATCTAAGAAGCTTTTTAGTGTGTATTTATCAGTTAAATTTGACGTACCCATGGGTCCATGAAAAGTCGGAAAACCACATTTGGAATTTATAGTATTTAATAGTACAGTAATATCACTAAAACCCATAAATATTTTAGGATTTTTTTTTATTTTATGAAAATTTAAATAAGGGAGAATTCTCATGGCACCATAACCACCTCTAACACATAGAATCATATCTACTGATGGATCTATGAACATATTCATTAAATCCGATGCTCTTTCATAATCTTCACCAGCTAAATAGCCTTTTCTCTTATATATAAATTTTCCTCCCTTAACTTTAAATCCTAGTGATTTAAGTTCAGCTATTCCTTTTTGTATTTTTTCAGGATATTCAGCACTTGAAGGAGAAACTATTCCTATAGTATCCCCCAGTTTTATTGATTTTAATTTTACCATTTATATCAGTCCTTATTTTAAAAATTTTTAATTATTATATGCTTAAAAAAATAAAATACAGTTTTAAAATTAGCATAAGAAGTGATTTTCAGTTATTTTATAGTGGTATTCTTATGGTATCATTATATAGCTTTATATTTCTAGATTTAACTATAAATTTTAAACTTATGAGCAGTTTCACATAAAACAAAGGAAAGTATATATATATGAATGTATTTTAATTTTATTGTTAATAGTGGGTATTAATCAATTGTAAAAAAGGTATATAAGCTCTGAGTGCTGTAGATAAAATGTATAAATGCTAGTATAATCTGTATATGTGTCTTGAACTAATAAACGAAAGTTAATAATGATTAAGAAACTATATAAATAATAAGGATTAACGTAAATTTTTATATTTATATTATTATAATTTTATTTTTTTATTGATGTGTGTGTTAAAGGAATTTTGGTTTGATGGAGGTTAATTCTATGGCGTTGCACAAAGAGGTAATAGAGAGAAAACAATACTCTATTATTTTAATTTTTTTAGCTATGTTAATGACATTTATTATTGTTTCTGATTTATTGGATGTTATGGTACCTAAAACTCATTTATTCAAAATAATAAAGTATCTAAGCTATTTAATCATGATTTGTATAGCTTTATTTCAAATAAAGAGACTTAGAACTAAATATAAGTATTCACTTATACAAGATGAGCTTATTATTCATAAAATCACTGGAGAAAGTGAAAATCTATTAGAAATAGTTAACTTAGCAGATATACAATATATAGGTAGAAGTGATAAAATTACGGATAAGCTTAATTTTCATGGGGTAAAAAGATATGATTTTTGCAAGTTAAGAACAAAAAATTATATATGTGTTTATAAATTAGAAGGAAGACTTAAAAAGTTTTATTTTAACCCTAGTGATAGATTAATTAGAAATATTGAAAGATGTAGTAATACTTATAGAGAATTTAACTTTTAGTTATATGTATAATAAAAATTTATGATTACTTATAAAGAGTCAGTATAAATTAAAATTTATACTGGCTCTACTTTTTTATAATGGATTTGTATTCCTATATAATTCCATAGTCATTTCTTTTAATAAATTAGGTGTTTCTAAAATATCTAATGCTGTTAAAGCCAAAGCTTTTGCGCTTTTCAAGCCTTGTTTAATTGCATAATCACTATTAGATAGCTTATGGAATTCTAAAGAGGGATATTTGATTTTTTCATTATTTGTTATATCTATTGAGGGATATATACAAGGAGTAGTATGGCTTATGGCACCTATACTAAGCCCATAAGGAATATCTCTACAACAGTTAATATCTATGATTCCACATTGTTTTAAGTTATTTGTAAATAAATCTGATAAGACTTTATTACTTAATAACTCTCTACAAGGAAGATCAAACATACCTATGGAATAATCTATATTAAGTATAGAACATAAATTACATAAAAAACTTTTTAAGCCTATATTTATACATTTACAACTATTTAGCTTAGCACCTCTAACAAAAAACTTAGCACAAGCCTTAGAAGGTGTTGTATATGGTTTTTCAGAACTATTTATAGATACACCATCTATTGTACATTTATCATTAGAATTCTTTATCATCATTCCTAGAGTATTAAAGGCCAACAAACACCCATCTAATGGAGATGAATTTATTATACCTTCCCTTAATATTTCTTTCGATGTAAAATTAATTTCTACGGGTATAACACTCATTGAAGTACCACTTTGAAGATTCTCATTAAAGGCATGAGCTGATAAAATAACATCCATGTCTTCTAAAATACCTTGTTTAGTTATGGTTAATTCTGCACCGTTAAAATTGCTACCAGGACATCCTAAAATAATTACAGAACCATCATATTCCGAAATAGTTTTAGACAACGCAATGGCTGCTCCTATACTCATCATACAGTTAATATTATTTCCATGTATATGACCGTATTCAGTAGCTGAGTATTTACAAATATAACATATCTTAGGATGACCTTTCCCAAAGGAAGCATAGAAGGATGTATTTATGTCTAGAAATTTTTCTTTTATAGTAAATCCATGTGTTTTTAATAAATTTACTATGTAATTGCAACACTTTTCTTCTTTAAAATCTGATTCTGGATTTTCATATATAAATTGTGATAGAGACTTAAGTTCATCTTGTAAAGTTAAGAAACTAGTTATTATATCCCTTTTCATAGTTCTCATCACTCCATATCTACAAAATTAATATAAACATATTATATCCAAATAAAATTTTAATATTTAGAAATGAGTAATTAAAAAGGGGACATGTTGAATAAAATATATTATATGAGGCAAGAATCCAGATAAGTTTAAGCATTCTTTTAAGGGGGACATTAATGAAAAAAAACTGTTGTATTATATGTAGGAAGCCTCTAAATGATGGTATAATGATTAAGGGAAGAAGAATATGTTATTCGTGTGAAAAAAGACTGATTAAAGCAGAAATGAACACAGATTTTTATGATTATTTTAAAGATCGTATAAAAAGAACTATTATACATTATATGATAAAAGGAGAGGAAAGTAAGTGTCACAATTACCACTTATAGATGGTGTATTAGAATATATAAAGGAAAACAATTTACCATTTACTATGCCTGGACATAAAAGTGGAAGAGGATTTATTAATATAAAAGAAGGAAAATATTTTTATGAGCATATTTTAAAAGGTGATATTACAGAAGTTGATGGAGTAGATAATCTTCACAATGCTGAAGGAATAATAAAGGAATCTTTAGATAGATTAAAAGAATACTACGGAAGTAAAAAGTCATATTATCTTGTAAATGGTAGTACAAGTGGAAACTTAAGTATGATATTTTCTACCTTTAATAAAGGCGATAAAGTTATATTAGAAAGAAATTGTCACAGGTCAGTTATGAATGGAATTATAATGAGAGAGTTAAATCCTGTGTATTTAAAAAATATAGTAGATAGAGATTTTAATGCTCCTTTCTCTCTAAATAGGGAGCATTTTTTTAAAACATTAAGAGAAAATAAAGATGCTAAAGGAATAATAATTACTTATCCTAATTATTATGGTATTTGTGTAGATTTAAAACAAATTATAAATGAAGCAAAAAAATATAATATGAAGGTATTAGTAGATTGTGCTCATGGTGCACATTTTGGAGTCATAGAAGAGTTACCTCAAAATCCTATAAAATTAGGGGCAGATATGGTAGTTATGAGTTCACATAAAACTCTGCCTAGTTTAACGCAGACAGCATATCTCCACGTTGGAGATTCAATAGATTTAGAAAAAGTAGATTTCTATGTAAGTGCATTTATGAGTACTAGTCCTTCTTATGTGATGATGATGTCTATGGAGTTTGGACGATTTTATTTAGAACAGTATGGCAGAGAGCAATATACAAATTTTTTAAAACTTTGTATGGAATATAGAGAGAAGATAAATGGATTACAAGGATTTTTAGTATTAGGAAATGAACATATGTATAGGAATATGAAGAAAAGTTTTGATACATATATTGATTTAACTAGGTTTGTTATAAGAATTAATAAAGGATACAGTGCTCATAAACTATTAGATTATTTAAGGAAAAAGAAAATTCAATGTGAAATGAGTGATGGTAGGAACATTATTTTAATACCCAATCCTTTCAATACTGCAGAAGACTTTGAAAGGCTTTATTATGAACTAAAGAAATGTAAGTTAGAAGAGTTTAGGGAGGAAGAAGTGCCATTTCTTGATTATAATATTCCTAAAACTGTATTTCTACCCCATGAAATAATGGATAAAAAAAAGATAAAAGTACATATTAAAGACTCAATAGGAAAAATATGTGGCAAAAGTATTGTCCCATATCCACCAGGAGTGCCACTTGTAATGCCTGGTGAGGTAATTGATAAAGAGGCCATTAGGGTTATTGAGTACTATATAAAAAATAATTTAACGGTTTTAGGAATAGAAGATGAACAGTTATGGATCATTTAAAAAACTTTATAAATTAAAATAATTATATAATAACATTACTTATATAAATTTTACAGGGAAGAGGGAGTAAAATGGCATACAAAGGTTTATTTATAACCTTAGAAGGTGGAGAAGGTTCAGGAAAGACTAGTCAAATAAAGGTTATAGAGGAGTATTTAGAAAAAAATAATATTCCATATATAAGTACTAGAGAACCCGGTGGAATAAAAATTTCGGAAGATATAAGAGGAATACTTTTAGATAAAAAGAATATCAAAATGGATGAGAGAACAGAAGCTTTACTTTATTGTGCATCTAGAAGACAACATTTAGTGGAAAAGGTGATTCCTGCTCTAAAAGAAGGAAAAGTTGTAATATGTGATAGGTTTATTGATTCATCCTTAGCATATCAAGGATACGCTAGAGAAATTGGCATGGACATAGTTTATGAAATAAACAAGTTCGCTATCGATCAATATATGCCTAGTTTAACTCTGTTTTTAGATATAAATCCAGAGGAAGGACTAAGAAGAGTAAGAAATAGAAATGATGAAATGAATAGACTTGATTTAGAAAAATTATATTTTCATAAAAAGGTAAGAGAAGGATACTTAAAACTTTTACAGCAGTATCCCAATAGAATTAAAAAAATTAATGCAGAACAATCTATAGAGGATGTATCTAAAGAGGTTATTAACATTATAGATACAAAAATTAAAAAACATTTAGGCAAAATATAAACAATTCAAAATATAAAGGTTCTTAGCTTACTAAATTTCTACAAATATGATAAAATAAAATACAAGATAAATTAAAAAAATCTATAATTATTAAATGAGGAGGGATATCTCATGAAGTTAGTTATATCCATAGTACAAGACCAAGATGCCAATGACTTAGTTGAAGCTTTAACAGATAGTGGTTATAGGGTTACAAAACTTGCTACAACTGGAGGATTTTTAAAATCTGGAAACACTACTTTGATGATGGGAGTAGATGATGATAAAGTTGATAATGTAATGGATATAGTAGAACAAATTTGTAAAACCAGAAAACAGGTGGTTACGTCACCAACACCAGCTACAGGAGCAGCATCTGTATATATGACTTATCCAGTGGAAGTTAAAATCGGTGGAGCTACAATTTTTGTTGTAGATGTGGATAGGTTTGCAAAAATTTAATTAAGATATTTTTTAATTTAATAGTTAAGGAGAAAATAAAGATGAGCTTAGGTAACAATATTATAGGACATAAAAGAATTCTTTTACCATTACAACAGGTTATTTATAATAAGAAATTTACCCATGCTCATCTTTTTGTGGGAGAAGATGGCATAGGTAAAAGTATTATAGCAAACGTACTTGGTAAAAGTATATTAGGTTGTGAAGATAATATAGATCATGTTGATGTTATTCCATGGAAGTTAGGAAAAAATAAGAAGTCATTAGGTGTAGGAGAAATAAGAATTTTAATAGAAGAAATAAATAAGAAACCTTATGAGGGAGATAATAAGGTTGTAATAGTTTATAATGCAGATAAAATGACGATGCAAGCTCAAAATGCATTTCTAAAAACTATCGAAGAACCTCCCTTTGGAGTGTACATATTTTTACTATGTGAGAATTCAGAAAGTATTTTAGATACTATAAAATCAAGATGTCAGATACATAAACTAAATCCTTTAAGTTTTGATGAAATGAAGATATTTTTACAAACTAATTATAAAGATCTGTCTGAAAATGAAATGAAACTTTTAATTTCTTTTAGTGATGGTATACCTGGAAAGGCAGAACAACTAATTTATGATGAGAATTTTAAGGATATGAGATCAACTATATTAAAATTTTTAAAGGAAGTTAAACACATAGATAAAGTTGAGTTATTAAAGTATGAAGAAATGTTTAAAAAATTTAATAAAGAAAATAATGAAGACATTTTTGATTGCATGATTAGTTTTATAAGAGATGCTATAATATATAAGGAAACTGGCCATAAACATAATTTAATTAACTTAGATAAATTTAATGAGTTAGAAGATGTATGGAATATATTTTCGTTTTCACAGTTAAATGATATTATAAGAATTTTATTAGAGACCAGAGAAAATTTAGGTAGGAACCTCAACTCATCATTAGTGTTTAGTACTATGTTGCTAAAGATACAGGAGGTATAAAATGTTAAAAGTTATAGGAATAAGGTTTAAAAAGGCGGGAAAAATATATTATTTTAATCCTAAAGATATAGATATAAAAAAAGATGATTTTGTTATAGTAGAAACAGCAAGAGGGGTTGAATTTGGAGAGTGTGTAGTAGGAATAAAAGAAATTAGTGAAGAAGAGCTTATTTCTCCTTTAAAAGATGTTATAAGAAAGGCTACGAAGGAAGATATTGAAAAACATACTGCCAATAAATCAAAAGAAATAGAAGCTTTAAAGATATGTGAAGAAAAAGTAAAAAAACACAATTTAAATATGAAGCTTATTGATGTAGAATATACTTTTGATAATAATAAAGTTATATTTTATTTTACTGCTGAAGGAAGAGTAGACTTTAGAGAACTTGTAAAAGATTTAGCTAGTATATTTAAAACAAGAATTGAATTAAGACAAATAGGTGTTAGAGATGAAGCTAAGATGGTTGGGGGATTAGGACCTTGTGGAAGACCTCTTTGTTGTTCAACTTTTTTAGGTGAATTTGCACCTGTGTCTATAAAAATGGCTAAAGAACAAAATTTATCTTTAAATCCTTCTAAAATATCAGGAATTTGTGGAAGACTTATGTGTTGTTTAACCTATGAAGAAGAGGCATATAGAAAGATTCGTGAGAAAATGCCTAATGTTGGATCTATAGTAGAGACTGACAGTGGAAAAGGAGAAGTTATTGATAATAACATAATAAAAGAATCCTTAAAAGTTAAACTTAAAATTGATGATGAAGAAGTTATAAAAGAAGTTAAGGTTAAAGATACAAAACTTATATCAGGTGAATATATGGCAGAAGAGAATGATGATGTAATTAAACTTGAAATAGAAGATGAGGAAGATAGTAAAATATTAGGTGATATATTAAAAGAAGAAAAATCTAACGTTAAAGTAAAAGAGGTATTTAAGGAGAACTAGGGGGATTTTATTATGAAGGCTGTAATTAAAGTATATAATATAAATTCAGCGCGAGATATAAACAATGTAAAGAAAGCTATAACTTCAAATGAAGGAATAATAGCCTGCCAAATTTCTAAAAAAAAAGGTGAGGTTGAAGTTATATATGATGATTTTTTCATTGATTTAAACAAAATCCTGGAATCTATAGAAGACACTGGATACACAATTATATAAGAAATACATAATGTTTCAGATTTAAGGTATAAAATATAATATATTTTATACCTTTTTATTTTTCTAAAGATATCTACTTTGTGTATGAAAAAGACATTTTAGAAATATTAACTTCGAATATATTAACATTCAATGCACATAATAATTATTGAACAAAGGGAATTTAAAATAATTTTATTATAGCATTGGTTGAAAGAGGAGGAAGTTAACATGAAAAAAGTAGCTGTAGAAAAGGGATTAAAACCTATAAAGAACTATTTAGAAAATGAAGGATATAGTGTTAAGGAATTTGATGATAGAAAAAAAACAGCTCCTAATTTTTTAAAGAAGTTTGATGCTGTAGTTGTAACAGGTGAATCTAATAATAGTTTAGGAATACAAGATACAATAACAAAAACATCAATAATTAGTGCAAATGGCATGACTCCAGAGGATATAAAAAATCAAATAGATCAAATTAAATAATAAATATACTAAAAAATATATATAAATTGAACTAAAAATAATCCATGTAAATAAACTTTTATAAAAAAATCATTACTTTTAAAGTAATGATTTTTTTATGTTTAAAAATATAAAAATAGGTAATACTTAATAACAGTTAATGAATTCCAAAATAATATTAAAAATGAAATAAAAGAAAATAAAACATTTAAAAGAAAATTTATAATATATGTATAAAAAATAGTATTTTGGAAAAAATTTAAATAAATACAAAGTTAAATATATTTTCTGAGAGGAGAGAATAAAGGTGAAAAAATCAAAAGGTATAATTTTAGCCAGTACTATAGTAGTTGTACTATTAGGAATTTTTTTAGGAGTAAAATTTGTTAATAGAAATAACGATAATGCAAAGATAAATAAAAATGCAAAAAATCAAATAGCTAATAAAATCAAAGCCGATAAAAAAGATAACTTCTTAGAGGAAAGCTTAAAAGAGGATAAACAAGAACAAGATAAAGAAAATAACAAAAAAGCAGGAGATAACAATAAAGAAACTATTAATGACAAAGAAAATAATAAAAAAGAACAAGACAAAAATAAAGAAACAGAAAAAGAAGAAAAAGATAAGACAGATGTAAAAACAACAAATGCAGATTCTATATCAATATATGATGATCAATATGTTGTTAAAAAAGGTGATAACTTATTTACTATAGCTAAACAATTTAGTACCTTTGATGATGTTAATGAAGTAATTCAAGTAATTAAAGATATTAATAAAATTGATGAAAATTCATTAATAAAAGCAGGAGATAAATTATATATACCAACAGAAGAAAATTTTAAACCATCTAAAGAAGAGGGAGCTCAAAAAGGAAATGCTTATGTAGTAAAAGCAGGAGATACATTAACAAGTATAGCAAGTAAAGAAATGCATTGGTGTGATTCTAAAAAGGCCGTAAAACTTATAATGGAAAATAATAACATAAAAAAAGCTGAAGAATTAAAAGCCGATCAAAAAATTTATATACCAGTTAAAAAATAATTAACTTTTAATAGAGTATTGTACCGTAAGACTTCGGGAAGTTACGCCTGTGGAGATTGGCTAAGGCTTGTCGTAGAATCAGGAAAAGGTCTAAATCAAAGGGATAAAACACTAACAAACAAAAGAAAAAATATAATTAACCCCTAAAAGTTTAAACCCCTTTTGCCCCTTATTAATAAAAAAGTTCTTTTATGATGTAAATACAGCATAAAAGAACTTTTTTTATTTAAATAAATGTATAAAAAAAGCTGCTGATATACATCAGCAGATAAGATAATTTGGGTAGTTTGTTTAATTAAACAGTTACTTATTTTGTGAGGCTAATTTAGAAATATCAGCCCATTTCGACATAATATATTCGTAACCATTTTTGGAGTGAGGTATCATGCAATTTGTGCAATTTTTTATTCCACTCTCTGTATATGTAAAGTTACCGCCACATTTACTACCTAAAGTGTAAAGTGGGCAGTAACAGAACAAGCAATTAAAGCTGTCCTTATCCTTTGTTTTATGACAAGGAAAATACTCACAGGTTTTGTGCTGAAAAAATTTATAATTTTCACTCATGGTATAAAGCCTCCTAATAAAATTTTTATATACTTAATAAAGTATATTCAATTACAGTATAGAATAAGACTTTTCTTTTATCAAACCTTTCTTATAGGCACAAAGAAGCATTAAAAGGTCATTAATTTGTTGTTTTAGTTCTGTACCTATATCAGTATCAGCCACTCTCTTTCTTTCAAGAGTAGCCTCCAAAACAATAGTGGAAGATAAAATATCTTTTTCTTCTTCAATAGCCTTTTGAATGGATTCAAAAGGTTCATGAGAAACTAAAATTAGTCCATAAGAATTATAAATTAATGTGTATCCAGCTATACCTGTTTCTGGTTGATAGGCTTTTGAAAAACCACCATCTATTACAAGTAATTTTCCATTAGCCTTTATAGGACTTTCACCATTTTTCGTTTTTACAGGAACATGTCCATTTATAATATGTGATTCTTTAGGGTTAAGTCCAAATTCCATCAAAATCTTATTGCAAATTTTTTCATCATTTCTTAATTCAAAATAAGTATTCTTAATTTCTTTATGGGTTTCTTTTTCTTTAATAAAGTATCTTTCAAAGGTTGTCATTTTATCTTTTCCGAATAAAGGAGAAGCTTCTCCACACCATAAATACCACATTGTATCTAAGGAATAAAGTTTATTTCCCTTTCCATTATTAATAAAAAATGCTTCCCTTGCTAATTTATCACATCTATCTAAAAGGGATTTCCCTTTATAAACTATTCCATTAACCTCTAAACATTTAAACGAACCGTCCTCGTTAAGAGGTACACAGCCATGATATAATAAATTTGAATTAGCATTTAAATATAAACTTCCTTTTGAATACAAAAAGTTTATGTGTTTTTGTAGTTTTTCACTATTCATGAAAGAAGCTTTAAGTTTAGAGACCAATTCTTTTTCTTCATCTGTTAGTTTAAAAGGATCGTTAGGATCTATAGTTGGAAAATTTTTATCTAATAATTCATAAGTTTTTCCATATAAATTAATAGTTCCTTTTTCATAATCTATTTTATCCAATAGAAGCCTATGTTTCATATTGTAGTGGGTTCTTCTATTTATAATATAACTTTCTAATTTAAATTGAATTATACTTATTGCCTTATGCATTTGAGATATTAATTTTAATTCTTTTAACCTATAAGAATGTTGTTCATTTGTAGAAAGTTTAGGTTTAAATTCACTACATGGGTCATTTTTATAGGTTTCCATTGCAAAGGTAGCGAGAGGCAATAAATTTATACCATAGCCTTCTTCTAAGGTTTTTAAGTTTGCATATCTTGCTGAGATTCTTATTACATTTGCCATACAAGCTTCGGAACCACAAGCAGCAGCCATCCATAAAATATCATGATTTCCCCATTGAATATCTACACAATGATGATTTATTAATGCATCAATAATGATATCAGGACCAGGACCTCTATCATAAATATCACCTAATATATGAAGTCTGTCCACAACTAGCCTTTGAATCAATCTACATAGAGCTACAATAAATTCATCAGCTCTATCTATAGAAATAATTGTGTTTATAATTTCTTTATAGTATTCATGTTTATTTTTTCTGTTTTCATGTTCGTGTAATAACTCTTCTATTATATAAGAAAAATCTTGTGGTAAAGCTTTTCTTACTTTTGACCTAGTATATTTTGAAGAAACATTGCGACAGATTTCAATAAGTTGATAAAGAGTTATTCTATAGAAGTCTTCCATTTCAACTTCTGAACTTTTTATAATCTGAAGTTTTTGTTCAGGATAATAAATAAGTGTTGCAAGTCTCTTTTTTTCACTTTCTCTAAGGGAATTACCAAAGATGTCATTTATTTTTCTTTTAATAACTCCTGAGGCATTTCTTAAAACATGAGTGAATGCTTCATATTCACCATGTATATCCGTTAAAAAATGTTCCGTACCCTTTGGTAAGTTTAATATTGCTTGTAAATTAATTATTTCAGTACAAGCACAAGCACTAGAAGGATACTGCTCAGACAGTAGCTTTAAATATTTTAAATTTTTTTTAAGTTCTTGTAGGCTAATGTCTTTCATGATATAATCTCCTATTTGTAATTATATTTTACAAAATTATAATAGCATATATGTTATACTATATCAAGAATAAATTTCAATAGTCTAACATAAATTTGACAAAAACGTAATAAAGTTATACACAATATATTTAATACATATAATAAATGTTAAAAAATTCATAATAATATATTTAAAAATTTTTAAATATAACAATTTAATATAAATATATTTAAATATAATTTTTTAAAAGAAAATATAATTTTTTTTGGTAAATAGAATATATTTTGATGTTGTGGTTATAATTACTAATGTGACATATAATTATACATTAAAGGCCTTATGATCCCTCAATCCCCTTATATGTTATATGAACTTATAAAGAGTTAACCGGCTTTATAAGTATATAGTTATCCCCCATAACTAAATATTTTAAACTCCCTAAGAGAGTAGGTTTTATGGAAAAACCTACTCTCTTTTTATTAGAAACAATGTTAAACAAAAAGAGAGTAAGAATTAAGGAAATTTATAGTATTAATTTAAACAAATTATATACACCTGTAGTAAACATACAAACAATTATAGCTATAAGGGTTGGTAAGAGTATGGAAAATAAGGTCCACTTTTTACTACCAGTTTCTTTTCTTATAGTAAGCACAGTGGTTGCACAAGGAAAATGTAGTAAGGAAAACAACATTGTATTTAGAGCTGTAAGACTAGTCCAACCATTTTGTAATAATATATTTTTCAATTGATCTAAACTTTGGAAATCTACCATGCTTCCTGAAGCTAGGTAATACATCATTAATATAGGAAGTACTATTTCATTTGCTGGAAAACCTAAAATAAATGCCATAAGTATAAAACCATCTAATCCCATTAGCTTTGCAAATGGATTTAAAAATTGTGCTATATGGGAAACTATACTTAAATCACCTATATAAACGTTACTTAATATATAGGTTATTGCACCAGCTGGTGCTGCAACTAACATAGCTCTTCCTAATACAAAAATAGTTCTATCAATAATAGAAGTATAAACAACTCTTCCAATTTGGGGTTTTCTATAAGGTGGTAATTCTAAGGTGAAAGAAGATGGTATTCCTTTTAATAAAGTTTTTGAAAGTATGAAAGATACTAATAATGAAATAACAATACCTAAAATTATTAATAAAGTTACAATTAGGGCAGATACAAAGGCATTTGCACCTTTAGCTAAGTTCATTCCAAAGAATATAGATGAAATGGCAATTAGTGTTGGAAAGCGTCCATTACATGGAATAAAGTTATTGGTTAGTATGGCTATTAAACGTTCTCTAGGAGAATCAATTATTCTACAAGAAATAATGCCAGCAGCATTGCAACCAAATCCCATACACATGGTTAAACATTGCTTTCCATGAGCACAAGCTTTTTTAAAAGCATGGTCTAGATTAAAGCAAACTCGTGGTAAATAGCCTAAATCTTCAAGTAAGGTGAAAATAGGAAAAAATATAGCCATGGGAGGAAGCATTACAGAGATAACCCATGCAAGAGTCCTATAAAGTCCCAATACAAAAACACCATGAATAACAGGAGATACATTATATTTTCTACAAACATTAGTTATTGAACCTTCTAGGTCAAAGAAAAATTTTGACAAAAGTTCTGAAGGATAATTAGCGCCTTCAATTGTTATCCATAAAACCAGTGCTAATAAAAAAAGCATTATAGGTATTCCAAAAGTTTTTGATGTGATAATGTCATCTATTTTTTCCTGATAATAAGTTTTAGACGGATCTTTTTTTATACAACCATCTAATATTTCCTCAGCATTGGAATATATATCTTTTACTATATATTCCCTAAGTTCATTGTTATTTTTATGTTTATACTCAGATATTTCTTTTAATAATTGATTTAGATTATTTTCTTTAGTATGTTTTATAGTATTCAAAAAATCACCTACCTTAAAAATTTTATTGATATTAAAAGGAAAAATTACAATAATTTTATATTTAGATATTTATTTATAGATTTTAATATGGAGGCATCACCATCTAAGAGTCTTAAGGCTAACCATTCATAATTTATGTTTTTTTCACAAAGTATAGTATTTAATTTAGAGGATATAGACTTTATCATGGATTCAATTTCAGGTCTGTATATTATTTTCCGAGGATTTAATTTTAAGTTTCCCATAGCTATTTGGTGAATAGTTTCTTTTAATGTATCTAGACCTATATTGCTACGAGCGGTTGTTGGGATTATAGGTATTCCAAGTTTTCCTTCTAATTTATCTACATTTATAGTTAAATGTTTTTTCTTAGCTTCATCCATAAGATTAAGACATCCTATTACATTAGGTGTTATTTCAGTAATTTGTAATAGTAAATTCAAGTTTCTTTCAAGACAAGTAGCATCTAGAACAACTACAGTTACATTAGGATTAGCAAAACAAATAAAATCTCTAGCAATTATTTCTTCAATGGAACTAGCAAGTAATGAATAAGTACCAGGTAAGTCAACAATAATGTAATTATTATCTTTAAAAAAATATTTACCCTGTGTATTGGTAACCGTTTTTCCAGGCCAATTTCCAGTATGTTGATGTAATCCAGTAAGTGCATTAAAAACTGTGCTTTTCCCAGTGTTGGGGTTCCCAGCTAATGCTATTACTAAGTCACTTTCTGTTTCCTTTTTTACATTGAACATATCTTTTAAATTTTTTAACGTGCTACTAGAGTAAGTTAATCCCATAAAATCACCTCGATGTTTTGAGCTTCTTCACATCTTAATGCTATACATGTATCCCGAATTATATAGGCGGTAGGATCTCCCCATGCACTTTTTCTCAATACTTTAATAAGAGTTCCTTCTACTAGACCAAGATCTAAAAGTCTTTGTTTTGATAGGTTATTTGAATATATTTTAATAACTTTAGCTATATTATCTACAGGAACTTTATCTAATGTTAAAACAGGATTTTTCATTACTAAGCCTCCTTTGGTAGTGATGGACAAACTCTAAGATATATTATGTATGTGTTAAATTAAAAGTTACTTTAAAGTTAAAATGTTATATTGAAAAAGTCATCACAAAATAACTTGAAAGTCATAAACTATAAAGTAGAATAATTGTTTAAAGGAGAGTTATTATGGAATTTTTTAAGGATATAAATCCTAATATGAATATGAATCAAGGAAAATTACCACCAGCACCACCAAAAATTCAACCGACAATGAAAAATAAATTTGATGATAGCGATGATTTATGTGAATGTTTTAATAAGTATACTTATTTAAGACTTAGAAATGGTCAATCATTTTGGATATGGTTAATAGCAATTTACGATACTTATATTATTTGTTACAGGTGGAATGGCCAAAGATGGGTTTCAGCACAGGTTTCTAAGCGTCAAATAGCAGATTGTGATTGTTAGATTACAATATAAATATTTAATATAAAATAGCACAAAACTTATTAAAAGTGTAAAAACTTATTAATAGGTTAAGTGCTATTTTTTATATGTAAAAATATAAAGTAAATAAAAGTTTACATAGTTAAGAAAAATAATATAAAACATTAATAAATATTTAATACAAATTTGAAAAATTTAGAGAAAAGGAGATAAACAGAGATAAAAACTGAAAAACTATAATATTTCGAAAATTTACAATGTTGACTAATAGTCACTAAATTGTATAATAAAATTATTCAATAAAAAAGTGACTAATGGTCATAAAAATAATTGAATTATAAATGAAAGGTGATTGTATGGAAATGACAGGCAAAAGGAAGATAGTATCACAGAAGAAGAAAAGAAAAGAACATGATTTATTTCAAGCAGCATACGAATTATTTATTACTAAAGGTTTTAATGATACTTCTATAGATGATATTGTTAAAAAAGCAGGTGTAGCAAAGGGAACATTCTATTTATATTTTAAGGACAAGTTCGATATTATTAACAAAATAATTCTTAGAAAAAGTATTACTGTTTTGCATGAGGCACTTCAAACAACAGAAACTGAGTATAGGGGTAATTTTGTTGATGGAATCATTTATTTTACTGATTATATAATAGAGTATTTTAAAGCAAATAAGTTTATTTTAAAGCTTATAAATAAGAACTTTTCTTGGGGGATTGTTAAAAGAGCCTTTTCAGATTCAAAACAAGATGAACAAATAACTTCGTTAGTAGATAAATTTACAGATAATATAGCAACAAAAGGTAAAACAAAAGAGGAAGCTGAAAAGACTTTGTTTATAATTATAGAATTAATAGGGGCTGTCTGCTACTCTTCTATAGTATTAAGAGAACCAGATGATATAGATTCTATGAAACCTGTCTTATTTGATGCAATAAGGAAAATTCTAGAAAATTAAAGGAGTGGGGAGTGTATGAGGAAATTTGGAAAATTTATAGTAAAAAACAGGATATTAGTACTTATAATATCCATAGCGTTACTGGTTCCTTCTGTGATGGGCATAATTGGCACAAAAATAAACTATGACATTTTAAGTTATCTTCCAGAGGAACTTGAAACTATGAAGGGCCAGCATATTTTGGAAGATGATTTTTCAATTGCGGCTACAGGAATGTTAATGGTTAAGGATATGCCGTCTAAGGATGTATTGTCACTTAAAGAACAAATAGAAAAAGTTAATGGTGTTGGGGATGTCATTTGGGTAAGTGATGTTTTAGATATAAGTATTCCAAGTCAAATGATTCCTAAAAAATTTAAAAATATGTGTTATGCGAAAGACACAACGCTAATGATGATTAAATTTAAAGAAAACACAGCATCACAAGAAACTTTCACAGCAATAAATGAAATTAAAAGATTGACAGGTAAAAAAGCATTTTTGGCAGGGGTATCTTCCATTATTCATGATACTAGGGAATTAGCAGAAAAAGAAACGCCATTATATGTAGTAATTGCGGTAATCTTTGCAATAATAGTTTTGACATTTGGATTAGAATCTACTTTAGTACCTTTTATATTTTTAGTAGGAATTGGATTCCCTATTATATATAATTTAGGAACAAACTATTTCTTAGGACAAATTTCTTATATAACCAAAGCCCTAGCTGCAGTATTACAGTTAGGAGTAACAATGGATTATTCGATATTTTTACTACACAGGTTTGAAGAAGAAAAGACAAAAACAAACGATAGAGAAGAAGCTATGACAAATGCTATAGCAAGTACTTTTGTATCTATAGCAGGAAGTTCTTTAACAACAGTTGCGGGATTCCTTGCTCTTTGTACAATGAAGCTTGGATTAGGTAAAGACATTGGTATAGTTATGGCAAAAGGTGTTATTCTTGGAGTTTTATCTACAGTAACAACTTTACCAGCATTATTAATGTTCTTCGATAAAGCAATTCATAAATATAGACATAGAACATTAATGCCTAGTTTCAATAAAGTTTCTAATTTTGTTGTAAAGTATAACAAGGTTTTAGGAGTTTTATTTGTTTTAATATTCGTACCATTCTTATATGCTCAAGGTAAAACAGCTGTTTATTATAATTTAGATGAGGCATTACCTAAAAATCTAGATTCAATAGTGGCAACTAATAAGTTAAAAGCAGATTATAAAATGACAACAACTCATTTTATATTGATTAATAAAAATGTACCATCATATAAAGCTAATAAAATGATTAGTGAGATTGAAAAGGTTGATGGTATAGAAACAGTTTTAGGATATGATGATTTAATTGGATCATCTATTCCAGCGAATTTTATACCTAAAGATATAAAGGATGTATTTAAAAAAGGAAATTATAGCTTAGTAGTAGCAAACTCAAGATATAAAGCAGCAAGAGATGAAGAAAATGCTCAAATAGATGAGGTCAATAAAATTGTTAAAAAGTATGATAAAAAAGGATTAGTTGTAGGGGAAGGACCTCTTACAAAAGATCTTATAGAAATAGCTGATAAAGATTTTAAGAGTGTTAGTGTTGCTTCAAATCTAGCCATATTTTTAATCGTTTTAGGTGTATTTTCATCTTTAAGTATCCCAGTTATTTTAGTATTAGCTATTCAACTTGCAATTTCAATTAATTTAGGAATACCTTATTTTACAGGTTCAGTTCTTCCATTCGTTGCTAGTATAGTAATAGGAACTATTCAATTAGGAGCTACGGTTGACTATGCAATTTTAATGACAAGTAGATTTAAAGAAGAATTAGGTAATGGATTAGATAAATTTGAAGCTATGAGGGTATCAGTAAAAGAATGTTCTAAATCAATAATAACTAGTGCATTAACATTCTTTGGTGCCACTATAGGTGTTTATGCAGTTTCAAAAATGGAACTTATAAAGAGCTTATGTTTACTAATGGCAAGAGGAGCAATTATTAGTATGTTCTCAATCATCTTCATGTTACCTCCTCTACTAATAATATTTGAAAAGGTTATTGGTAAAACAACAAGAAAATGGAAGAGCTCATCAATAACTAAAAAAGAAGAATTAGTTTAATTAATTTGAAGAGGAGATGTGTTTAAATGAATAAGATGTCAAAAAGAGTTGTAAGTTTGGTTATATTAGGAACTATGGCAGGAGGACAAATGGTCTATGCTGTAGATACTTTAAATAAAGATGAATCAGTTTATGTTACTTTATCAGAAGAAGGAAAGGTTAAAGATCAAATAGTAAGTGAATGGTTACACTCAGATAAAACTAATGTAGAAATTAAGGACAAGTCAGAATTAAAGGATATAGTTAATATTAAAGGCGATGAAAAACCAGAAATTAATGGAGAAAATATAACTTGGAAATTAGATAAAAATGACATATATTATCAAGGAAAGACTACAAAACAATTACCATTAGAAGTTAAACTTACTTATATCTTAGATGGAAAAGAGGTAAATCCTAAAGATGTAGTTGGTAAATCAGGAAAATTAAAAATTAAACTCCAAATTATAAATAAAGATTCACATAAGGTTACAGTTAAGGGGAAAGAAAAAACAATCTATACACCATTTGCAGCAGCATCTATAATAAATTTACCTTTAGAAAAGTTTACTAATTTAAAGGTAAATACAGGTGAAGTAATGGCAGATGGAAATAATCAAGTGGTTACATTTATATCATTACCAGGTATGAAGGAAAGTTTAGGGTTGGACGATAAAAATGACATGGGTATAGAATTAAAAGATACCTTAGAAGTAACATGTGATGTAAAAGACTTTGAAATGGGTCCAATCATGGTTACAGCAACACCTAAATTACCAGAGGAATTAACAGAATTTAAAAAGGCAGAAAATATAGAAGAATTAACTGATGGAATAAAGAAATTAAAAGATGCATCTAATAAACTTGTTGATGGAAGTTCTAAACTAGGTGATGCTACAAAACTTTTACATGACAAAGTAGGGATTCTTCATTCAGGATATTCACAATTGGATACTGGTATCAATAAACTTAATTCCGGCTCAAAACAGTTGTATGATGGTTCCTTGGCACTTAGAAATGGATCAGGAGAATTAGCAGGTGGTATAGGCCAGTTAGTAACAGAAGTTAATACTATGAAAGGAAAAGTTCCGGAATATATGAATAAGGTACAACAACTTTCTAATGGAACTTCACAAGTAGCTAATGCAAATACTCAACTTGCTACACAGATGCCTAAATTAAAGGGTGGTATATCAGAAAGTGCTAAAGGGTCATTAATGATTGATTCAGGCGTTGGACAACTTATTACAGGATTAAATAAATTTGAAGAACAAGTAGTAGGTAAGTTAAATCAGCAACAACAAGTAATTGGACATGTAAAGAAAAATATTGAACCAGTTATGCAAGATATGAAGATTATGGAACAAAACTTACAAGCATTACAAAGTACTGCTGAAGGACAACAATTATTAGGACAATTAAAATCAAGTGTAGCAGGCCAAAAACTATTACAAACTATAGGGTTACTTCAAAAGGATAAAAAAATTATTGATGATCAACAAGCAATAATCAATAAGATAAATCCAGAAGAAGGAAAGGCTCAAATTCAGGCTGGAATAGGTGAATTAAAAAAAGGTGCTAATAAACTAAAACCAGGAACAGAGAGATTAAGTGCTGGATTAAAGCAATTAGATGAAAAAACTAATGGATTACCAGAAAAAACTCAAAAACTTGCAGAAGGTGCAAAGAAAGTTAATGATGGTGTTCAAGGTGTAGTAAGTAAAAAAGGAGAAGTTCAAGGTAAATTAGGTAAACTTGAAGTAGCTTCTAAAAAATTGGGGGATGGTTCAAAAGCTTTAAATGATGGAGCTATAAAATTAAATGAAGGTTTGGGTGTACTATATAAAGGTTCAAATGATTTAAAAGCTGGCTCAACAAAAATATATTCAGGTACAAGTGCATTAAAAGATGCTACTGGTACATTAGCAGATAAAACTAATGAACTTAAAGAGGGAATGAAAAAATTCCAAGATGAAGGTGTAAATAAAATAGATGATAAGGTTGGAACAAAAATAGAAGATGTTGATGAATTAATCGCTACTAAAGACGAAGTAGTAAAACTTTCAGAGGATTATAAAACATTTACAGGTATAGATAAAAATATGGATGGTTCTGTAAAATTCATAATGAAAACAGATGAAATAGAGAAACCAAAGGTAGAAAAGAAAGAAGTTAAAAAAGAAGAAAAAGTAACCTTTGTTCAAAAAATAAAAAACTTTTTTAGTGGAAAATAATATGGAGAAATAAGATAACGATTTTTATACCCTTGATAACTTAGGTGTTTTATCAAGGGTAGTTTTTTCTCTAAGCATATCTAAATATGGGAGGATTAACATATGAAGAAAATTAAAAATAGAATAACTGCAATGCTTATAACTAGTAGCCTAGCATTATCAATGGTTCTTACAATTATAGCGGTTATTTACAGTAAAGTAATTATAGCAGATGAATCTAAGAAGTATATGAGTACTTTAGTTAATAATAAATCGATGGAATTACAAGAAAATTTTAATAACCTTGAAAAATGTATTGATAATATTAATGATGTAATTGGAAGTTCAGTAGATATGAACAAAATAACTGATAAAAAATATATGAATAACTGTATGGATATTTTAAGGAAGGTAACTAAATCACAGATAAAAAATACACCTTGGGCTATGAATATATATGCTACATTTAATCCACAAGTAACTAAAGATGTATATGAAGTATCATATTTTAAGGATAAAGATAAAGTAGAATTAGATAAAGAGGTTACATCATTAAATGAGTTTAATAAAAGTGATAAAAACATGAACTGGTTTTATGAGACTATAGAAAAAGGAAAAGGATATTGGACAGATCCTTATTTTGAAAAGGATACCAATAAGGATGTTATATCATATTTAAAACCAATCATTAAAGAAAATAAAATTTTAGCAGTAATAGGTATAGATGTGGATTTTAATAACTTTAAACAAATAGTTAGAGGCACAAAGTTATATGATAGTGGAACTGCTTATCTCTTAAATAGAAAGTTAAATTTTATAATACATGAGAAATTTACTATTAAAGACAATCTTGCAACTTCATGGGGAGGAGTATTAAAGAATATTTGTAATGATATAAAACAAAATAAAAATGGTTTTTATGAAATCAACGAAGGAAGTAAAAAGTATCTAAATTGTTATAATAAATTAAATAACGGATATATTTTTATGGCTAGTGTAGATAAACGAGAAGTATTTAAGCCAGTAAGAAGTTTAATCGGTGCAATTATTGTTGCAGATATAGTTTGTATAATACTAGCCGTCATTGCATCATTATATTCTTCTAGAAAGTTATCAGATCCTATTGAAAAGATGACAAAATACATAAATGTTAGAGCAAGATTGGATCTTACTGAAGAAATACAAGATAAGTATAAGGTTAAGAATAAAGATGAAATAGGAGAAATAAATACGGCTTTAGATAATTTTAGTAAGGAACTTAGAGAAATTATATTGAAGATAAAGGATGAATCAAATATTACCAATAAAAGTGCTGCAGAAGTTAACATAATTATAGGTGATATGAGTTCATCATTATTACAAACTAGTGCTACTATACAGGAATTAAGTATAGGTACTCAAAAACAATCACAAATGGCACACGAGGGAGTTGAAAAATTAGAAGTGTTATCTAAAGACTTGGATGATATGATTCAAGATACAGAAAGTGTTGAAAAATCTTCTAATGAAATAAAAGGTGCTAATACAAAAGGAAAAGACTCAGTAAAAGATTTAGTATTTAAATTTGATATTAGTGGAGAAGTGTTTAAACAACTGAATCAAGAAGTAAATATATTATTAAGTAAGTCTAAATTTATTAAGGATGTAGTAATAGTAATAGAGCAAGTCACAAAACAAACAAAATTATTATCTTTAAATGCTGCAATTGAAGCTGCAAGAGCCGGCGAAGATGGAAAAGGTTTTAGAGTTGTTGCAGAAGAGATAAAGAAACTATCAGATCAAACACATAAATCTACAGATAAAATTAAAAAAATTATGGAAGAAATAGAAAATCAAATAATAAGTATTAAGGATAATATGGAAAAAGGAAATGTATCCTTAGAAGATTCAAGATATGCAGTTGAAGAAGTAAAAAATTCTTTTAATATAATAGAAAATACGGAAAAAGTAGTGGATGATAAAATTAATCAACTATTGTTAAAAGTTAAGGGAATATCTCAGGTAAAGGAAAATGTAGTGAATTACATTAAAAATATTGCATCAATAACAGAAGAATTTTCAAGTTCTATGGAAGAATTAAATTCTTCGGTAGAGGAACAAAGTGCATCGTTAGATGAGGTAGTAAATACATGTGGAAATTTAGAATCTGTGAGTGATTCTTTAGAAAGCATGGTTAATAAGTTTAAAATTAGATAAAATATATAAATAGTTAAGTAAAAAGGAGATATCAATGGTAATGCATATGTTAGGTTAGCTTGTGCATGTTGTTTTTAAAATCTCCTTTTTTTATGTTAAAATATAAGATAAGATTGTTAAAAGAGAATACTTAATAGAGAGGATTACTATGGAATTTTTAAAAATTAATGAGACGTTAGATGATTTGCAATTAAAAGGTATAAAAGTAATTCAAAAAAAAGATGGATTTAGATTTGGAGTAGATGCTGTTTTACTAGCTAATTTTGCAAATGTGAAAAAAAATCATAATGTAGTAGATTTATGTTCGGGAACAGGAATTATTCCATTTATATTAGCTGGAAAAACAGAGTGTAGTAGTGTTACAGGGATTGAAATACAAGAAGATATGGTTGAAATGGCAAAAAGAACATCAAAATTAAATAATTTAGAAGAGAGAATAAAATTTGTTAATGAGAATCTTACAAATTTAAAGTATATAAAGTCTATGAGTAAGGTTGATGTAGTAACCGTTAATCCACCATATAAA
Organism: Clostridiaceae bacterium 14S0207; assembly: GCA_003288255.1. Lineage (GTDB taxonomy): Bacteria > Bacillota > Clostridia > Clostridiales > Clostridiaceae > Hathewaya > Hathewaya limosa. The sequence continues at coordinate 169,633 of CP026600.1, forward strand.
TTAAGAAATGCGGGTATAGTTAATCCAGAAGATAAAATGGCAATTGCCAGACATGAAATCTGTTGTAATTTAGAAGATGTTATAATCAGTGCCAAGACACTATTAAAAGATAGGGGAAGGTTCTACATGGTTCATAGACCAGAACGACTTGTAGATATATTAACTTTAATGAGACAACATAAGTTAGAACCAAAAAGAATTAGAATGATACATCCTAGTGCTAATAAAGCACCTAATATAGTTTTAATAGAAGGCCAAAGAGATGGTGGCAAGTTTTTTAAATGGGAAGATCCATTATATGTACATAATGAAGATGGAAGTTATACAAAGGAAATAGAAGAGATATATAATTCTCACAGAAAGGAGAAGCAAAATGGGTAAGTTATATTTAGTTCCAACACCAATAGGAAATTTAAAAGATATTACTTTAAGAGCTTTAGATGTATTAAAAAATGTAGATATTATAGCAAGTGAAGATACAAGAGTAACATTAAAATTATTAAATCATTTTGATATTAAAAAATCATTGATTAGTTATCATAAACATAATGAACAAGGTAAAAGTGAAAATATTATAGAGTTATTAAAGCAAGGAAATGATATTGCTATAGTTACGGATGCTGGGACACCGGGAATATCAGATCCAGGAAGTGTTATAGTGTGTAAATGTATAGAAGAGGGAATAGGATTTGAAGTTCTTCCAGGGGCTACAGCAATAACTACTGCTTTAGTGTATTCTGGATTGGATACAACTTCATTTATTTTTAAAGGTTTTTTACCGAGAGAGAATAGAGATCGTAAAAAGGTTCTAGAAGATTTAAAGGATAGAAGGGAAACCTTAATATTTTATGAGGCTCCTCATAGAATAAAAAATACACTAAAGGGTATATATGATGTTTTAGGTAATAGAAAAGTTGCATTATGCAGAGAAATTACTAAATTGCATGAGGAAATATTAAGATATTCATTAGAAGATGTTATAGAATATTACAATGAGCATGATCCTAGGGGTGAATATGTTATGATTGTAAGTGGAAAAAGTGAAGAAGAAATAATAGAAGAAGAAAAAGCCAAATGGGATGAGCTAAGTATAGAAGAACATATAATGAAATATATTAATGAAGGAATTTCAAAAAAGGACGCGATAAAAATGGTAGCAAAAGAAAGAGGTATACCTAAAAGTGAAGTTTATAAATTTTCTATAGATATTTAAGGCAAAATGTGAAAATATATACCAAAAAAAATAGAAATTTTTTTAAATTACTTCATAAAACTATGATTTTTTTTAATTAAATGGTATAATAAAAGTAGGTTTATATAATTTCAGTAATAAAATAGGAGGGATCAGGGTGCATAAAAAAGTTACATCACTTTTGGTAGCTGTTGCCATAGCGTCGTCTATAACTATACCAGTTTTTGCAACGCCAAGTAATGGCAGGGTGAATGAACAAAAAAATATAATTAATGAACAACAACAGAAAATTAATAAAAATAAAGAGGAAATGGAGAAAAACAGACCTCTATATGAAAAGGCAGAGGCTGAAGTTCAAAAGATCCAAAGTGAAATAGAAAAATTAGATAATAAAATTGGTGATATGCAATATAAGATTCAAAATGCCAATAAAAAGATAGATGAAACAAATGAAAATATTACAAAATCTCAATTAGAGTTAGATAAAGCAGAAGCCGATATGAAGGCAGAAAAGGAAATTTTTTCTAAAAGAGCAAGAAGTCTTTATATGAATGGGACAGATAGTTATTTAGAAATAATATTTAACTCTAAAGGTTTGCATGATTTTATATCAAGAATTGAAACATTAAGAGCAATTTCAAATCATGATAAAAAGATTGTTACAGAAATAAAACAAAAACAAGTAGAAATAACTGATAGAAAGAATAAGTTAGAGCAGGAAAAGAAGGAAACTTTAGCTTTAAAGGCTCAAATAGAGTCAGATTTAAAAGAAGTTGAAAAATCAAAATCAGTTCAGGATGGATTAATAAAAGAAGCTCAAGCTAAGAGAGATCAATATGCTAATACTATAGCAGGATTTAGAGAAAGAATTGAAGAAAGTGAAAGACAAATAAATTCTGCTAAAAATAACATAGAAAGAATAAGACAAGAGGCAGCTGCTGCATCTTCATCAAGTAATACTCCATCAAGAGGAAATAGCAGTGGAGGTAGTTCTATAAAGGTTCCATCATCAGGTATGGGAAATGCTGCCGTAGCCATTGCAAGCAGATATTTAGGTACTCCATATCTATGGGGCGGAACATCACCAGGTGGATTTGATTGTTCTGGTCTTGTTCAATATGCTTATGCTCAATTAGGAGTTAGTTTACCAAGAACAACATATACACAAGTTAATTGTGGAACAGCAGTTTCAAGAGACCAATTAGAACCAGGAGATTTAGTATTCTTTGGTTCAGCAGGTTCACCACATCACGTTGGTATGTATGTTGGAGATGGATGTTATATTCATGCACCACAAACTGGTGATGTTGTAAAGGTATCTTCACTTTCAAGCAGACGAGATTATTGTGCTGGAAGAAGAATTAGATAATAGACAAGCTTATTAAATTTAGAATAAATTTTTTATTTGGTTTAGGGAAAAGAGAAAAGGGTTAGAGGTTCCATGTATTCTTATAAGATTACTTATTGAAAGGAGAATATATGGAACCTTTTTTACTTTTTATAAAAAAGTTATAAAAAATAAAAAGCACACTTAATTTATAAGTGTGCTTTTTATTTTATTAAAATTAGAATTATTTTTCAGTTTTTAAATCGTTTAAACAATTTTGACAAATGTTTTTACCTTTATAATTTAAAACATCTCTAGCATCTCCACAGAAGATACAAGCTGGTTCATATTTCTTTAATATAATTTGTTCACCATCTACATAAATTTCAAGAGCATCTTTTTCAGCTATATCTAAAGTTCTTCTTAATTCTATAGGAATAACTATTCTTCCTAATTCATCCACTCTTCTTACTACACCTGTTGATTTCATTTTAAAATATCCTCCTTTACGAATTTATAATAACAAAATTCGACTTAACATAATAATTTAATGATAAATTTGACACATATTATCAATATATTTATTTGATTAATATTTGATTAAGTTACAAATAACATTCAAAATTCCATCTATAGTTAATATACTACCAAATAATACAAATGTCAATAATTATTTTTAAATATTGTTAAAATTAAATAATATCTGAAAGTATTGATTTATTTAGGTTTTCAGTACATTTCATAAGGCTTATTCAATCAAATATATAGAAAAAAATGTTAATTAACCTTTATCAATAATTGAATTTAATACCTGTTTAATGTCGAAAATAAGAAAAATTTAAATTTACAAAGAATACAAATTGCTAATTAAATACATAATATAAAGATTATAAGTTGAGTATTAATAAAGTATATTAACAAAAATATTAAATATTATGTAATTAAACATAATATTTGTAAAAATACATTTAATTATATTTTTGACAGCTATAAAAAATAATATACATTTACATTTATAACAAATTTTAAAAGAATACATAATTAATTAAATAGTAGAATAATTATGCATTAAAATCGGCATATTAAAGGGAAAAATGCAATGGTATTAAAACGTAATACATGGTATATTAAATTATAGAGAAATTACTAGGAGGTTTTTATAATGAAAATATTTATAGATACAGCTAATGTAGAAGAAATTAAAAAAGCGGCAGCTTTAGGAATTTTAGATGGTGTAACAACAAATCCATCTTTAATTGCTAAAGAAGGAAGAGATCTAAAGGAAGTAATCGAAGAAATATGTTCAATTGTTGATGGACCTATATCAGCAGAGGTTATAAGTTTAGAAGCTGAAAAAATGGTTGAAGAGGCAAGAGAACTTGTAAAACTACATAAAAATATAGTAATAAAAATACCTATGTGTGAAGAGGGATTAAAAGCAGTAAGTATATTGGCTAAAGAGGGTATAAGAACTAATGTAACATTAATATTCTCAGCTCAACAAGCATTACTTGCAGCTAAGGCTGGAGCATCTTTTGTAAGTCCATTTGTAGGAAGATTAGATGATATCGGAAATGGTGGATTACAAATAATAGAAGATATAGCTATGATATTTGAAATGTATGCTATAAATACAGAAATAATTTCAGCAAGTATAAGAACACCTATGCATGTATTAGAAGTTGCTAAAGCGGGATCAAACATAGCAACTATACCATATAAAGTTATAATGCAAATGATAAAACATCCATTAACTGACATAGGAATACAAAAGTTCTTAGCAGATTACGAAAAATCAAATAAATAGTCTAATTATCCGTTGAAAACTAAATACTCACTTAAGTGAATAAAATTATATTATGAGTAATAGATTTCTTTTGTAGGAATAAAAATTAAATAATTCAAAAAAATAAACACATTATCCACAAGCAATTGTGGATAATGTGTATAATTATTTAAAAAATTCTAAAAATATTCTTCTGTAACTTAATAATTATAATGTTTATTGAAGTTATTCACAAATTATAAAAAGATATCCACAAATATGTTAATAAGTTTAATAAAAATAATATGGTGAAATTTTAGATGCATAAAATAGTTATTTGTAAAATATTTGGAAAAAGGTGCTGAAATATAAAACACATAAAATGGACTTTAATTTATGCTTTATAAATATTAAAGAAACTATTACAATAATAATAAAGTACATATAATATAATTTAAAATACTGTTAATTTTAACATTGATAACTTGTAATGTGGTTATACTTACCTTATAATTAAATTGAAATTATATATTTGGTTAAAATAATATTTGAATATAAACTTAGTTGAACATATTGAATATAATATAGTAACTAAAATTTAAGTAGTATATGTTGTAATAAAAATAAAAGAGTTAAATTAATTAGGAAGGTGAAGTGCATGCCAAAGAAAATGTTCTCAATAGACGAAATAAACAATATGGCTAAAGAAATGTCAAAGAATAGTATAATTCCTTATAAAGACTTGCCACAGTACGATTTGTTTTTATCTCAGGTAATTGATTATTTAAATGATCATTTTGAGAAAGAAAATTATACTAATAATATTGTGCAAAACTATATAAAAAGTGAGGTTATCTCTAAACCAGAAGATGGAAAAAAAAGAGGGTATACAAAACTTCATTTAGCCCAATTAGCTTTATTAAGTTATATGAGACCAGTACTTACTACGGATGAAATTAGAAAGGTTTTCAGGTTAGCTTTTAATGAAATAAATGACAGAAGTGATGACATAATTAGTTGGCAAAAAGCCTATGCTACTTTTTGTGATATTCAAGAGGAATGTTTTAATTATTTCTTATCTTCAGACTATTTTGATGAAACTAAAATAGATGATAGTATTAAGGAATTTAATTTACAAGAAAAGGATGAAGAAAGAATTAAAGTATTTTTAATAGTAATGACTTTGATTGCCCAGTCTAGTGTTATTAAAAAATTAGCACAAAAAATTATAGATAATTATGAATAAATTTATTTATGAGAAAAAATAATGATTAAACACAATTATTTATATAATCATAATAACAAAAATCTCTTATCTAACAAATTAATTTTTAAGATGTAAAGATGTAAACCATTATATTTTAAAATTAATAGATAAGAGATTTTTTTATACAATTTTATAATTAAATATTATTAGTGTAGTAATTCTGTGAAACTAGACTAAAGAATGTATCAAAAATAAATAACATAATAATTATGTTTAAGTCTAAAAAGAAAAAAAGTGAATAAAAAGTTATACATAGATTAATAATATTATTGAATTATTAGAACAAAACTTATTTGAAGATTATTAGATTAATATAGTTGTAGTAATGTTAAATGTTAATTTAATTTTTGAACATGTATAAAGATAATCTAATAAAACTATATTATAATAGCTGACTAGTTATACCAATAAAATATTTTAGGATAAATAGTGTTAAAAAAATAAAATATTACTTAAATGATATAAAGTTACATAAGCTATGTAAAACTTACATTTATTAAAACAATTTTACTAAAAAATACTAACAAAACAATTTTTAAAAAAATTTTTAAAAAATTTTTATTTTATAAATATGCAGTAAGTAATTAGAAAATATATGAAAAAGTATAGTAAAAGCATGTTTTACATAAAATGTAATGAATATATTTACTATTTATTTTAGAATATAGGAATATATATGCAGTTAGACGACTTTGACAACATGTTGACAAGATTTTGATTAACATGTACTATGAAATCAGAAAAGCCAGTAAGCATTTTTAAGGAGGATTACAGATGAAAATAGTATTAGCCCTAGGTGGAAATGCACTTCAAGCAGATCCTAAAAATAAGACTGCAGAAGCTCAATTAAAAACTTGTAAAGAAACAGCTAAATCAGTTGTTGATTTAGTAGAAGCAGGCCATACTGTAACAGTAGTTCACGGAAATGGTCCTCAAGTAGGTCAAATAGTTGCTTCATTGGAAGCTGGACATAAACAAGATGAATCAAACGTTTTATTCCCATTTGATGTTTGTGGGTCATTCTCTCAAGGTTACATAGGATACCACTTACAAAATGCAATAAAAGAAGAATTAGCTAATAGAAATATAAATAAAAATGTTGGAACTGTTGTAACTCAAGTGGTTGTAGATGCTAATGATAACGGATTCCAAAATCCAACTAAGCCAATAGGTTCTTTCTTCACAGAAGAAGAAGCTAAAAAACTAGAGGCTGAACAAGGATATGTAATGAAAGAAGATGCAGGAAGAGGATATAGAAGAGTTGTTGCTTCTCCAAAACCAGTTGATATAGTAGAAAAAGACCTAATAAAAGAATTAGTTGATAACGGTAATGTTGTAATTGCTTGCGGTGGCGGTGGTATTCCAGTAGTTAAAGAAGAAAATGGATACAAAGGCGTTGCTGCTGTTATAGATAAAGACTTCGCAGCTGAAAAATTAGCTGAAATATTAGAAGCTGATGCATTATTCATTTTAACAGCTGTAGATAGAGTTTGTGTAAACTTTAACAAACCAAACCAAAAAGCATTAGAAACTATGAATTTAGCTGAAGTTGACCAATATATTGCAGAAGGACAATTTGCTCCAGGAAGCATGTTACCAAAGGTTGAAGCTTGCAAGAAGTTCGTTCAAAACGATAGAACTAAAACAGCTATAATAGCTTCATTAGAAAATGCTAGAGAAGCTTTAAAAGGCGCTTCAGGAACAAAAGTAATAGGATAATTAATTCTATATACAAGTACCGATAGCGTTTTATATAAAATACAAAACATAAAAATACAAAAATACAAAAATACAAAAACAAAGGGATAATTCCTAAGAAGAGGGGGGCACTTGAACATGACTACACAAAGACAAATCCATGTTTATTCAGAAATTGGAAATTTGAAAACAGTTATGCTTCATAGACCAGGTCATGAAATTGAAAATTTAGTACCAGAATATCTTGAAAGACTACTATTTGATGATATTCCATTCTTAAAAGTAGCTAGACAAGAACATGATAGATTTGCAGAAGTACTAAGAAACAATGGAGTTGAAGTACTTTACTTAGAAAAATTAGCTGCTGAATCTCTTACAACTAAAGAATTAAAGGAACAATTTATTAAAGAAGTTATAGCAGAGTGCAATATTACTGATGCTGCTATCATTAATGAATTAACTAAGTATTTCATGGCTATGCCAAATAAAGAAATGATAGATAAAATTATGGCTGGTGTAAGAAAGAAAGACATCGGAATTAGCGAATCTTATGGAGAATATCCATTCGTTATGGATCCAATGCCAAACTTATACTTCACTAGAGACCCATTTGCTTGTATGGGAAGTGGTGTAACATTAAACACAATGAGAACTGTTACAAGAAACAGAGAAACTATATTTGGTAAATATATATTTGAACATCATCCATCATTTGCAGAACATAAACCAAACATATACTTCCAAAGAGGTCAAAAGACTTCAGTAGAAGGTGGAGACGAGTTAATATTAAGCAAAGATGTATTAGCTATTGGTGCTAGTGAAAGAACTGATGCTGAGTCAGTTAAAGAAATAGCAAAAAATGTATTTGAAGCTGGTGAAAGTTTCAAAACTGTTCTTATAATCCATATTCCTAAATCAAGAGCATTCATGCACTTAGATACAGTATTTACAATGATTGATTATGATAAATTTACTGTACACCCAGGAATTGAAGGGTCATTAAAAGTTACTGCTTTAACTTATGATAAAGCTAAAAAAGAAGTTATTGCTAAAGAAGAAGAAGGATGCTTAGAAGCTATTTTATCTGAACATCTTGGAAGACAAATCACATTAATTAGATGTGGAGGTGGAGATACAATTATTGCTGGAAGAGAACAATGGAATGATGGTTCTAACACTCTTGCAATAGCTCCAGGAACTGTTGTAACTTATGAAAGAAACTATGTAACTAATGAGTTACTAGATAAATATAACATCAATGTACTTTCTATACCTTCAGCTGAGTTATCAAGAGGTAGAGGAGGCCCAAGATGTATGTCAATGCCTTTCTATAGAGAAGATCTATAATAATTGACAATAGAAGTAAATATTTGAAAATCAAAATATAAACTATTATAATATAAGTAGATGAATATCTTCATTTATAGGATATTCATCTACAAACTAATAAAACCTAATTTGAAAGGGGTCTTAATAATGTTTAACTTAAGAAACAGACATTTTCTAACTTTAATGGATTTCACTCCAAAGGAAATCAACTACTTCTTAGATTTAGCTAGAGATCTTAAAAGAGCAAAATATGCTGGAACAGAAACTCAAACATTAAAAGGAAAAAATGTAGCTTTAATATTTGAAAAAACTTCTACTAGAACAAGATGTGCTTTTGAAGTTGCTGCAATGGATCAAGGAGCTGGTGTTACATATCTTGGACCAACAGGAACACAAATAGGTAAAAAGGAATCAATGGCAGATACTGCAAGAGTACTTGGAAGAATGTACGATGGTATCGAATACAGAGGATTTGCTCAAGAAACAGTCGAAGAATTAGCTAAATATGCTGGTGTACCAGTATGGAACGGATTAACTGATGCTGATCACCCAACTCAAATATTAGCTGACTTTTTAACAATTCAAGAACATTTTGATAAACCATTAAGCCAAATTACTTTTGCTTATGTTGGTGATGGAAGAAACAACATGGCTAACGCTTTAATGATCGGTGCTTCTAAAATGGGAATGGACTTCAGAGTTGTATCTCCAAAAGAATTATTCACTGATGAAAAAGTTGTTAAGGAATGTAAAGAAGTTGCTGCTAAAACAGGAGCAAAAATTACAGTAACAGATAGCATAGACGAAGGAGTTAAAGGATGTGACGTTCTTTACACTGACGTTTGGGTATCTATGGGAGAACCAGATGAAGTTTGGGCTCAAAGAATAGCTTTATTAAAAGATTACCAAATCAATTCAGAAATGATGAAGAAAACTGGAAATCCAAAAGTTAAATTCATGCACTGCTTACCAGCATTCCATGATTTAAAAACAACTGTTGGTAAAGAGATTAAAGAAAAATTTGGTTTAGATGCTATGGAAGTTTCTGACGAAGTATTCGAAAGCGAAGCTTCAATCGTATTTGACGAAGCAGAAAACAGAATGCATACAATCAAAGCTGTTATGGTTGCTACATTAGGAGAATAATTCTAATATAATCTTTATCAAATTCCATAGAAAATGACTACCAATTGGTAGTCATTTTTATTTTATAATTATTTAGTTATTAATTCTTTTTTAGTTACTTTTATTTCCCCTGCCTTAGTCAATGCTATTTTTGTAAGTAATGGTCCTATAAGTTCATAAACTACTGTAGCAGCTAATATTATGGTTCGTATTTCTGAACCATATGGAGAAGGTATTATTTCTTCACCAATTAAGGCAAGTCCAATAGCAACACCAGCTTGTGGAACTAAAGTAAAACCTAAATATTTTTGAACAGGTTTAGGTGCTTTAGAAAGTTTAGCACCTAAACCAGCACCACATGCCTTTCCTAAGGCTCTAAGTATAATATAAGCAATTCCTACTACACCTATTCTCTCCAATATAGTTAAATCAAGATCAACACCAGCTAATGTAAAAAAACCAACAAAAACTGGAGGTGTAAATTTATCTATTACAGAAAATATTTTAGTAGAATTAGGTACAATATTGACAATAGTTGCTCCTATACTCATGCAACATAAAAGATCAGATAAGCCTAATTTGTTACAAATTCCAGTAGATAAAAATATGGTAGCTACGGTTAAAACTAAAAGTTTTTCTTCATTTTTTTGTTTCTTAGATATAAACGAAAAAATTATGCCTAATATAAATCCTATAACCAAGGATGCTATTATTTCTATAATAGGTTTTATTAATTCCCAAGCTATAGAACAATTTTTGTTACTTAAAAGAGTTGTCGCTATAGTAGTAGCAATACCAAAAATCATAATACAAACAGCATCATCCATTGCAACAACAGGTAATAAGGTATCTACTAACGGGCCTTTTGCATTATATTGTTTAACAACCATTAACGTAGCTGCAGGAGCTGTAGCAGCTGCAATCGCTCCTAATACTAAGCTGAAGGCAACTGGTTGTTTGAAAATAAAAATCATAGATAAAGTTACAAATAAGGTAGCGGTAGAAGCCTCTAATATGGTTATTAAGATAACACCTTTTCCAATTTTTTTTATGTGATTTAAATCAAATTGGCTTCCAATGGTATAAGCTATGAAGCCTAGTGCCGCTTCAGAAATTATGCTTAAATTAACAGAGACATGTTTAGGAACTAATCCTAAGAGGCTAGGTCCAATTAGTACTCCCGCTATTAAATAGCCTGTAACTTCTGGTAGCTTAATATAACTAACTATTTTACCCATAAGCATACCAGAGAGTAAAATAATACTTACATAGAATAAAGAATTCAATTTAGTCCCTCTTTCCTTTAAATAGTTACTGTCTAATTCCCTCTACAAAGTTGACTGGAATAGAGAATAGAATTCCAGCATCTGGCTTTGATAAATCTCCAACTACATTTTTAATTGCTTCTATTGCAATTTCAACTTCGTCATCCTTTAATACAGTAAAGATAGTTTTATTAAAAGGTCTTTGATTATTTAAAATCATTTTAAGAGAACCGAAGATTGGTATGGAATCATTTCTAGAGCCATATAAAACTCTACCCATTCCAGTACTATCTATTACTGTGGCACCTTTAATGTCTTGTTTTGTAAGTTCTGCTAAGACATCTTCTAAAAGATCTATATTATTTAAAACAAAAATAAGCATTTGCATATTAAATCACCTCCTTTTTAAGAAAGTTGTATATTATATTTAGAAGAAATTTTATTTAGTGATTTTTGAAACCGTTCTAAGTTTCTTTGAGCATCATTCAAATTTTTTCTACCTTCTTTTAATTTATTTGAATTTTTTTCTTCTAAAGATTCCTTAAAGTTAATAAAAGAAAGTAATATTTTAGTACAGTAGTCTATATAAATTTTATGCAATTCTTGAATTTCATCATTAGTAGGAATAATTTTTTTGACTTTTTCCAGATAAGATGTGTAATTTGGTATAATTAATTTTTTTAGAATAATTAGTGCACTTTTATCATTAGTATAATTTTCTCCAGTAACACTATTATAATCATCAAAAATCTTTGATTCTTCTAATCTAAGATTTTTAATTTCTTTAGAATAGGTAATTAAATTTTCTTTTTTTGCTTTAATTTCTTTAGAAGATGAACAACCACCAAATAAAAATATACAAATAACTAAAAAACATAGTAATAAGCATAAATTTTTTTTATACACTTTTTACCTCTTAAATATTGCTTTGTAATATTATAATAACACAGGACATTTATAATAACTAGGAAACTTCAAAAATAATTTGAATAATTAGAAATTTTACTATATATTACACAATGTGAAACACATCAATAGTTGTATGTTAATAAAAAATATATAATTATAGATTTAAGGTATATTAAAAGTAAAATAGCCGCATCAAAAATAAAAAAATTTTTAAAAACAGCTATTTTTAGGTATATATAATTAAATTTATTTAATTATAATTATATCTCTTGAAAAATTATTTAATATTTCAGGATTTCCATCTTTATCTATGACAACTATATCTTCTATTCTCATGCCGAATTCTCCAGGGATATATATACCTGGTTCTATACTAAATGCCATACCCGGTTCTAGTACCATTTCATTATTTTCTTTAATATAAGGGGCTTCGTGAACACTATATCCTATACCATGGCCAGTTCTATTTAGGAAATGTTGACCATGACCAGATTCTTTGATAATATCTCTAGCTACTTTATCTACTGAACCACAAGTAACTCCTGCCTTAGCATAATGCTCAGCATCCCAATGAGCCTTTTTAACTATGGCATAAGCTTCTTTTTGGGCATCTGTAATATCTCCTACGAAGAATGTTCTAGAGGTATCAGAACAATAACCTTTATATTTACATCCAAGATCAGCAATTATAATATCTTGTTCTTCAATGACTCTTGAATCGCCAGTATAGTGAGGCATTGAACTATTTGGACCAGAAGAGATAATTGGTTCAAAAGAAATACCATCTGCACCTAATTCTTTAAATACACTGAAAACTTTATTTTTTATATCTCTTTCTGTTATACCAGGTCTAATAAATTTAGATAATTCCTCCATAACCTTATCTGCCATTTTACCTGCAATTCTCATTTTTTCTATGTCTTCTTCGCTTTTTACAATTCTAAATTGTTCTAAAACGCTATGAGCGTTAAAGAATTTACAATCAAATTTTTCAGCTATATCAAGCATGTTAATAGCTCTTATAGTGCAATTTACACCTATGTTTTTACCTGTTAATCCATAATCCTTAAGTCCTTGTACAACACTATCAACAAAGCCGTTTCCATCGCTCCAAATATAATATTTTGCATTATTACCTAGTTTAAGAGAAACTTCTTCATAAGTTAATTCAGGAGTAACGTAAAAATATCTACCATCTTGTAGTAGGAAAAGTGCTTGGAATCTTTCATCTGGAGCAGGTGTATAATGTAGAAGGTATTCAAGGTCATCAGATGGACCTATGATTATTGCATCAAGGTTGTTTTTTTTCATTAGTGAATAAAGATTATCGATATATGCTGCTTTAAACATATAAATCACCCCTATGTTATATTTTTAAATGAAATTCTCATAATACAAGTGAAAATTATAAGAATATTTAAACTAATTTTAAAGCTCAATGTATATTTTAGTATATTTTATGGTAAAAATCTATAGTATACAAATATATAATGAAATTTTAAACTTAAAGAATTTATGGTAATATACAGTATAGAGTAAATTAAGGATATAAACAATTTAGGAGGAAGTATATGAAGCGTATAAATCAATTAATAAAAGAAGGATATGAAAAATTAGGACAACAGGATGTTTGTACTGCGTGTGATATATGGTTAGACGCATGGGATGAGTTAAAAAAGCTTATAAAAGATAAAGAAATTGTTAATATAGAAGAACTAGATGATGAATTTGAGGGCTTTGAAACACTTACCAATTGGGTACAAGATTTAGAAATGGAATTAGAAAATGCAGGCATAGAAAATAAAGAATATTTTTCTAAGAGGGCTATATATTGTAGAGAGTTTTATGAACTTTTAGGTGGAACAGAAGAATTTATAGTTATGTCTATGAAACTTGCGGAGGCTGAATCAAATTTTGAAACGAACTATATAGAAGAAAGTGAAGAATTATTTAAAAATTGTACAAATAATTATAAAAGCTCTGTATGGCCATTTCTTAAATGGGGAGATGTATATTGGTTATCCTCTATCGTTAATTCTAAAAGTGAACTTTTAAATTTGGATAAAGCATTAGAGATATATAAAATGGGACTAGGTATAGATAAGCATGAAGAATATATTATTTTAGATAGAATAAGTGATGTAGAGAAATTATTAAATAAATAACATTAATTTTTCAAATCATACATAACTAATACCCATAACATATAAAGATTCATATAATAATAGGATAACATTATTATGGGGAGATTTGTATGAAGCAAAATTTACAGCAATTTATAAAAGATACTATAGAAAAGTATGGATATAAAGGTGTTGTAGTGGGAATAAGTGGAGGAATAGATTCCGCTGTAGTAGCAGCATTGTGTGTTAATGCTTTAGGCAAGGACAGGGTTTTTGGAGTTTTACTTCCAGAAAGGGATTCTTCCAAGGATACAATAAAAGATTCTATTTTAGTGTGTGAGCATTTAGGTATTTCTTATAAAAAAATTTCTATAACAAAGGCTATCAAGGCAATGAATGCATATACAATAAATTTACCTTCTTTTTTATTAACTAGTAGGATAAAAGAAAGATACGTGAGAAGAAAATTGAAAACCCTACCTAATAAAGATGCTTTTTTGGATGATTTAAGTAATAGTGGTAATAGAGAATTTCTAGCTAATATAGCATCTTACAGGGTTAAACACAGAATTAGAATGTGTTATTTGTATCTTGAAGCCGAAAGAAGAAATTATGCTGTTATAGGAACAACAAATAGAACCGAATACTTAACTGGATTTTATGTAAAGTGGGGGGATGATGCTACAGATATTGAACCTTTACTTCATTTATATAAAGTAGACGTTTATAAATTAGCTAAAGAGTTAAAGATCCCAGAGAAAATAATTTTAAAGAAACCTTCACCGGATTTAATCCCTGGAATTACTGATGAATTTGCATTAGGAATGAGTTACAGAAGTTTAGATAGAATTTTAATAAAAATAGACAAGGGAATAAGTCTTGAAAAGGAAGATTACAAAAAAGTGCAGAGAGTTAAAGAAATGATGAGGTTAGCACGAAAGAGAGAATTAAAAATGTATGATACAGAGAAATATTTAATAGAATTAACTAAGAATAATGTAAAGGCTAAATGAGGCTAATATAATAAAAAAACGTCCTAAGTTATATTAAATTTAGGACGTTTTTTTATAGAGATTTTAATTTATATTAAGTATTTTTAGCGAAGAATTTCTCTTAAATTATCTAATATATAATCTTCTACTTTGTTATTTAATGAATAATTACTTGTTTGTAAAATGTCCATAAGTCCTTTTATTAAATCTTTTAATTTCCCGTCTTTATTTGAGTAAATTAAGGATTCATATCTTTCTCTAAGTTCAGGCAAAAGAATGTTATTTTTATCATAGGTTCTGAATTTATCTGATCCTAAAGTATATAATTTTATATAATTACAATAAGTATCCTTAGTTTCTTCAAGATTAAAAGAATTTGGGTTCTGCTTTATATAATTTTCAAATTGTAAAATAATATCTTCAATTTTAGAAAGGTCTATGATTTGTGTATAATTAAGGGAAAGCTTAAGAAGTTGTTCCTTAGTCATTAATTCAAAGTAAGATTTAGTTCCCAAGGAAAGTGATTTAGAAAATCTATCTATATAATATGAAAAATTTATTAAAGGTATAAAATTATATCCATCATAAATAATTTTGTATCCACTTTGATATAATTCTTTAATATAATCTTTAAGCGAAGATTTTTCTATAGATTTTATCTTTTCTAAATTTACTTCTTTAATTGATTGTACACTTGTGCCGATTGATCCATCATCTTTAATATAAGAAAGTAATATACTTTTATTATCTGAGGAATTTAAAAATTTTTGTATATATGTTATTTTTGGTTTTTGATACTGTATGTAAGAATATATTAATTTACAAGAGTTTGATTTAGAAAAAGAGTTTATATTATTCTCTATAAAATTTATAAGTTGTATATTTTTTATTTGTTCATTTTGCATATGTTCAAATTTATATAAAATCTTTTTCTCTTCATCACTTATAGAAACCATAGAGGTTTCTTCATCTGTATTAGTGTAGGTATTAAAAGAAAGCGAAAAAATTTTTCCTAAAATCCATTGAACGCAGTATAAAATACATATAGAAACTAAAATGATTAGTATCATTTTAATAGTATTTTTTTTCTTTTTAGATATTTTCATAAAAACCTCCGTATTTTCCCTAAAATAAAAAAATATAATAAAACACAATCTTAGACTAATAAAATATAGTTTTTAAGATCATGTTTTATTATAATAAAAATTAGTAGGGATAGGGTTAATATTCTATATCTATAATTGAATTATACACTATATTAATTTACAAGTAGTTACAATACAATTACAGTTAAGGGTATAAATTAACCCTTTTTATAGAATATTAAATGCTATTCTAAAAGGCTTATGCATTGAGCAGATATTCCTTTGCCTTCCCCAGTAAAACCTAGCCCTTCTTCAGTTGTTGCTTTAACATTGATCTTATCTATATCTATATTTAATGCAGTAGATATGTTTTGTCTCATTATAGTAATATGAGATGTCATTTTAGGTTTTTGAGCTATTATAGTGGCATCTATGTTACCAATTTTATAGCCTTTATTGGTTATTAATGTTCCAACATGTTCTAGTAAAATTAAGCTACTAATTCCTTTGTATTTCTTATCAGTATCAGGAAAATGGGCTCCTATATCACCTAAGGCAGCGGCCCCTAAAAGGCTATCGCAGATAGCATGTAAGAGAACGTCAGCATCAGAATGGCCAAGTAGACCCTTTTCATAAGGGATATTAACACCACCCAAAATAAGATCTCTATTTTCTACAAGTTTATGAACATCGTATCCCATGCCAATTCGCATAAAATAGTACCTCCTATGTTAACAAAGTATTATTAAATTATTATGACAAATAAAAGTATACCATATACAGATATAGAATAAAATTTTAATTATTAAAAATTAAATTGTATAAAAGATAGTTTTTGAAGAATACACTTTATGATTGTTTATGATTTATCTAAATGAGAATAAATTATCTTTAATCTAAGTAAATAGAATTTTAGAAAAAATTATAAACTTTTTATTGACTATTTCATGAAATGTGCATATACTGTGTATATACTATATATACAATATATACAAAATATACACAGTAAATAAATATATTAAAGAGGAGGAAAAAAATGAATGTAATTATTTCCAATTCCTCGGATAGTCCTATTTATGAACAAATAGTTAGTCAGATAAAAGGGCAAATAATTCAAGGACAATTAAAAGCAGGAGAGGCTTTACCTTCTATAAGAAATCTTGCTAAAGAGTTAAATATAAGTGTTATTACAACAAAGAGAGCATATGAGGAGTTAGAAAAAGAAGGATTTATAGAAACTATAAGGGGAAAAGGGAGTTATGTATCCTCTCAAAATAAAGAATTTATAAGGGAGCAAAAGATGAAGGAGATAGAGTTAAAGTTAGTCGAAATAATTAAAGAAAGTAAAATGTTAGGGTTAAATAAAGAAGAGCTTTTTGAAATTCTTAAACTATTATACGAAGAGTAGTTAATGTTTATATAAATCTGAAAAAGGGGGTTGTATAGAGTGGATAATATTATAGAAGTAAAGAATCTCTGTAAGAATTACAAGGATTTTAAATTAGATAATGTTAGTTTTTCTTTGGAAAGAGGATATGTTATGGGGTTTATAGGGACTAATGGAGCAGGAAAGAGTACTACTATAAAAGCTATGATGAATCTTATAAAAAGAAATAGTGGAGATATTAAACTTTTTGGACTAGACAACATAAAAGATGAAGTACAAATTAAAGATAAGATAGGTTTTGTTTATGATGAAAATTTTTATTGTGAAGAATTAAATATAGAAAATATGAAAGCATTAGTTAAGCCCTTTTATTCTAAATGGAATGAGGATACTTTTAAAAAATATTTAAAGTTATTTGATTTAGATCCAAAGAAAAAAATAAGAAAGCTTTCTAAGGGAATGAAAACAAAGTTTTCTTTGGCTATTGCCTTATCCCATGAAGCTGAATTAATAATAATGGATGAACCAACAGCAGGACTAGATCCAGTTTTTAGAAGAGAAATATTAGAAATTCTTCATGATTTAATAGAAGATGAAAATAAAGGAATATTTTTTTCAACTCATATAACTAGTGATTTAGAAAAAATAGCAGATTATATAACATTTATTGAGAATGGTAAAATAGTTTTTTCTAAGTCTAAAGAAGAGATTGATGATAATTATTGTATGGTTAGGGGAAATAAAGGAGATATTCATAGGTTGGACAAAAGTCTGTTAATAGGATATAAAGAAAATGCTTTTGGTTTTGAAGCTTTAACAAAGAAAAAGAGAGTTGTAAATGAGCTTTTGGGAAATTCAGTTATTATAGAAAAAGCAAGTTTAGAAGACATTATGGTGAATTATACTAGGGAAGTGAGGTAAGATCATGATTCTTAAGTATATACAATTTCATTATAACTTTTTTCTAAAAAGTATTAAGATATGGAGTATAATGTTAATAATTTTAATCTTTTTATTTTTAAAATTGCCCAGACACATAATGATAAGTTTAATTGAAATGATTTTATTTTTCGTATTAAGTATACCGATGTACCAAGACAATAGTAAGTTTAAAGGGCAAACAATGTTTAGGACATTCCCTATAAAGAAAAAAGATATTATACGTGCACAATATATTATTCCGTTAATAAATATGAGTACGCTTATACTTATATATAATTTACTATATATGAGTATAGGAAATCAAATTTATATTTTGGATAATTTACATATTGAAACTGTATTAATAGTAAGTATGATAAATATAAGTTTGTTACTTCCATTATATGCGAGTAGTATAAGTTTTACTGTAAAAGTAGTTTTTCAATCCACACTTATAGGATTTTTATCTGGTGGATTTCATAAAATTAATAGTTTCCAGGTAATTATATTAAAGCATTTCAATATGATTGTTTTAACAGTAAGCATAATATACATGATATCTTATATATGTTCTTACTATATCTTTAATAATAGAGAGTTTTATTAATTTATAAGACTCCATATTAAAATACATAAATAATATGAGGGAGAACTTTATGGAAAGTGGAGTAAAAAAATTAATTAAAATGGAATTACTAATGATGTATAAATATAAAAGATATGTTATTTTATTGTTACTTTTTCTATTAGGACCATCAATAATGTGTTTTATGGGAAATGGAGAATCATCAATCTTTATAGGATATTGGATTGCTCAATTTACTATGTTGTGGATAGTTGCGTTGTCTACTATTTATATTAAAAATAATTTTGTTAATATAATAGAAAGTTTTCCTATAACAAGACTGAATAGAATAAAGGCTAAATATATACTAGCTATAATTATTAGTTTAAGTTTTGTAGTAATAAGTTTAATATTTGCAATAATAAGTCAAATTTATAATGTTGGTAGTATCAAGATAGATTTTATTATGAACATAGTTCTTTGTTCAATAAGTGCATCACTTATAATTTTAACCATATTAATGCCTATACAGTTTTTGCTAAAAAGTAATCAAGTAAACATTGTTAATTCCCTTATAACTTTTTTTGTAATTTTCTTTTCAGGAATAGGTAGTAGTTTTTTTGAAAATATAATAAATAAATTCAGATATATATTACAAGGTGATATTAATCTTTTATTGGTATTAGCAATTATAACAATAGCAAGTATTTTAATTTATTATTTATCTTATGTTATATGTAAAGTATTCGTTAATAAAATAGATTTATAATTTCTATATAAAAGGAGTGAGGGATATGATAAAAGTAAATGATCTAAAAAAATCCTTTAAAAAAGTTGACGCAGTAAAGGGAATTTCCTTTGAAGTCAATAATGGAGAGATTGTTGGATTATTGGGGGAAAATGGTGCAGGTAAAACAACAACTTTAAGAATGCTTGCTACTATGATTAAACCTACAGGGGGAGATGCTACTATTAATGGAAATAGTATAATCAAAAACTCTTCAAAAGTTAGAGGTGATATAGGGATACTTTTTGGTGGAGATGTCGGTCTATATGATAGATTGACAGCAAAGGAAAATATAGAGTATTTTGCAGAGCTTAACGGTATGGATAAAAAAGCGCGTGAAGAGAGTATCAAAAATCTAACTGAAATCTTTGATATGGGTGAATATATCAATAGAAGGGTAGGTAAATTTTCAAGAGGGATGAAACAAAAGGTATCAATATCTCGTTCTATAGTTCACAATCCTTCTGTCATGTTATTTGATGAGCCAACAACAGGGCTTGATGTTACTTCTTCAAAAATAGTTCAAGAATTTATTTTAAGGTGTAAAAAACAGAATAAAGCAATTTTATTTTCAAGTCATAGTATGCAAGAAGTTGAAAGATTATGTGATAGAGTAATTATAATTCATAAAGGTGAAATAGTTGAAGAGGGTACCATTGAAGGATTAAAAGAAAAATATAAAGAAAATGATATGGAAGAGATATTTATGAGATTGGTAGGTGGAAAATAATGAATATAACATCTATAGTATTTAAAAAAGAGTTAAAGGATTTATTTAGAGATAAGAAAACGTTAATAGTATCTATACTTATACCACTTTTATTATATCCTGTTATCTTTGGAATAATGGGAAAAGGTATGGATAGTCAAGTTAAAGATGTACAAAAGAATATGAAAATTGCTTTAATAGATAAAGAAAATAGTAAATTAGGTCAGTTTATAAAATCTCAAAAAAATATAAAGGTAGTAAAGCAAGAAAATGGAGAAGCCGAACTTAAAGATGGTAAATTACTTTTGTCATTAGAAATTCCAGCCAATGTTGATAAAGATATTGAAAGTGAAAAACCAACGAATATAAATATACTTTATGATAATACAAGTGGTAAATCTAATACTGCTATGCAAGCAATAAATGCGTGTATAGAACAGTATTCAAAAACTGTAGTTGGAGAAAGATTAAGCAAAAGAAAAATAAATAATTCTATTTTAACACCAGTAAATGTTGTAACTAAGACTATAGATAAAGATGGTGATGGCATGGGTAAATTTATGTTATCTATGATGTTACCAATGATGCTTATAATTTTTGCGGCATCAGGACCTATTGCGGCAGCTACGGATTTAGGGGCAGGAGAAAAAGAAAGAGGTACATTAGAACCGTTATTAACTACACAAGCTAGTAGAATGTCTTTACTTTGGGGTAAATTTTTAGCAATTACAGTAATGGGTATATTAACTACCTTAGCTTTCTTAGGTGGATTGATCATTTCTATGAAGATGTCCCCAAATATGTTTGCGGGAATGAAAGGTGGTTTTGGATTATCACCTTTAGCATTTGCATTAATGGGAGTTCTAACAGTAGCACTTACAATGGTATTTGGTTCATTGGCATTAGCAATTAGTATATATGCAAGATCATTTAAGGAAGCGCAAACTTATTTAACACCATTAACAATGGTAGGATTTATAGGATTTGCATCTTATATGATAGATCCTAAGAATGTATCAATGCTAACATTAAATATACCAATATATAATGTTACTGTTATTTTAAAGGAACTTACAGTAGGAGTTTATAATTATACACATATTGCAATAGTATTAGCATGGATAGTAGTGTATATATTAGCGTCTATATTCTTTGCAAGATATATGTTTAGTAAAGAATCAGCAATATTTAGAAGTTAAGGTTTAAGCACTATATTTATAACTTATGAAAAAAATATAATATTTTAGCATACGAAAACAACGTAAATGATTAAAGAATCTAATAAATAATTTTTAGTTATTGTTTTAGTCTTTAATAAACTTACGTTGTTTTTGTTTACTTATAATGTTATCAATTAAGGTTTTAATTTTTAAATAAGTTGATGATTAATTTGTATAATGTCTATTAATTAAGGGGGAAATAAATATGGAGGAAAATAATGCGTTATTAAAAGAAGAGGGATTTACAATAAAAGAGAGTGCCTTTTGTATGTTAAAATTTTTTTACTTTCAACTCTAATATCTTTTGTAGGTATAATATTTATTAAAGGAGTAAATGGAGATAATAATCAAGTAGCTTTAAAACATGTGATAATAATTTTATGCAATGTTACAACGTATGTTATTTTTTTAAAGAAATATTATAAAAATGATTGTGAAACTAAAAGAAGATTTACAAATTCTCTAAATGGTATAGGGTATATACTAATAATTTTTTTATGGCTTGGATATGTGGTTACATATTCAAATAGTTTAGGAATTTTGATTTATAAACTATTTAAAGATGCTACTCTACCTGAATTATTACAGGAAATTAGTGAATATCCTATAATATGTTTTTTGAGTGCAAGTATAGTTGCTCCTGTATTCGAAGAAATGTTATTTAGAGGAGTAATTTTAGACAAGCTTTTAATAAAAAATAAACCTGTAATAGCTGTAGGTGTATCTTCCTTAATTTTTGGAATAATGCATTTTAATGTAGTACAAAGTACTAATGGAGTTTTTCTAGGGATAATTTTAGGAATGATATATTGTAAAAGTAAATCTTTATTACCATGTATACTTGTGCATTTTGTATGTTAGAAAACTATATACCTGAAGGTGCATTTAATGTAGTAGATGGTGGTTTTAATGTAATTGCATTAATAATTGGTTTATTAATTTTAATAGGATGCTTTTATATTTTTAAACATAAGGAATATTTAATTAGTAAAAATTGAAGTGGTAACTTGGAAAGATAAATTGTATAGTGATATGCATATTAAAAGTTAAAGAAAGTTGTATAGGCAATAATATTACTTATAAAAAGGAGCTATGTTACAAATTGGTGATTAAGTATAGGGTATATAACTATCTATAATCACCAAACTTGTTTAACATAGCTTTTTAGTCTAAGATATAACTAATTTTAGAGGATACCTTTTTAATATATTTGTTTTTGTTTATGTTTTGTGTTTTTATGAAAGTTTTGTTTTACATGAAAAAATGAAAATATATGTTCTTTTAAAATATAAGTAGATTTTTTTATCTTACGTTTAAATTTTGATTGTTTAAAATTCACATGAATAATTTTCCCTTTCATTATATTATCCCCCTTTAAATAACCACATTCTAAATAGAATAAATAAAATTTATTTTAAATATAATAAAAATAGTCAAAGTAAATTATAAGACATATATGCATATATATTATAACACTATGCATTCAAAATATTTAGAAAAGTTATGAAAAACTTCAAAAAGAATTAAAAAACTTTAAAAAGAGAATAAATCAAAATAAAGGTTGTCCACATGTTATCCACAAAACTGTGGATAATGTGGATAATTAAAAGCGTTTATTAGAATTTAAAAGGAAATAAAAGTAATAAAAGGAAAATTAAAGTTAAAAATTAGTTCTAAATTTAAAAAAATATATATAAAGCTAAAAAAACTATGAATTATTGATTATTATCCACAGTTTTTTTGAAACATTAACAATTTAATCACAGAAAATGTATTTATATAACAAAAATAAGTTATCTTATAGTTCCATTTCCATAATTGTTTGTGTTTAATGTCAAATCTAAATTTTTATATAAGGTTTCGAATTCCTTTAGTTGCAAAATATCTTTTTCAGATCCTTTTAATATAAAAACGGTAACAGTATTATCTTCATGTGTATTAGTTAAGTATTTTTTTTCTATAGTAGATTTTAATAAACAACAAAGACCTTTATCTAATGAAGTATATTTTATCTTTAAATTTTTTAGAACTTCTCTACCCTTAGAGTTATTTCCTTCTATGTTTGTTATTATACCTAAATCATTAACAGTTAGTTTAAAGGAAGAATTCATATCTATAATAAAACTAGAGCTAACTTTAAAAAATCTAAAGCCTTGAATACTTAAAAATAAAATAATAACAAAAACTAATGAAATTATAACTTTTTTAAAAAAAGGTGTTTTTGAATATAATTCACCAGCATATACATGTCCTTTTACTGGTTTAACGGAATTCCTTCTTAATATACAGAATTCATTATCTTTAGTAACTATAAATACCTTATTTTTTTCTATGTTTAAAACCTTACCGACTTTTTTCATATAAATCATCACCCGATTCTAAGACTTTAAGTATATGATAAAAAAGTATGTAATATTTTTCAAGATATTTCTTAAGGTTTTATAAGAAAAAAGGCTTTTTTCTATAAAAATAATTATCTATTATGGAATTGGCATTAAAAAAATATAATAATAGTTTAAAAATGTTAGTCTAAACAAGAAATGTGATATACAAATTGTTTTTAGTATAGCACACTGCTGAAGACGTGTGTTTTTAACGTTCCCGCTATGGTCTAAAATGTACCCGCTATAAAATAGAAAAACAAGAAAAAATATTTAGAAATTTAAATAAAATACTTACAAAGACTTTAAAATAGCGGATATTTTACAATTTAAAATAAATAATTTTCAAAATTCAAAAAATGAGGTTTTTAGAAAGTATGTGATAAAATATAAATAAAGTAATGATGTTTTGTGTATTAATTATTTAACAGTATAGTACAAATAAAAAAATAAAAGGCGATTATATTAAATTATCTAGTAATTACTCAATAATACAACAGAATTCTGCAAAAAAATTAAAACTACTTTAAAAATTCTGATGCTTTGTATATAATAATGTTAAGTTAACCGTTTCATTATTAAGACAAGTCTTAATAATGAAAAAATACATTTAACTTTAGGAGGAATAAAATAATGAAAAAGTTTTTAACTTATTTATTAGCTCTAGTAATGACATTTTCATTAGTGTTAACTGGATGCAGTAGTAGTAAGGAAGAAGCAGCAAGTTCTAAAGAGCCAGCAGGAGATAAAAAATTAAAAATCGCGTGTCTACTTAATGGTAATTTAGGAGATAAGTCATTCTTTGACTCTGCTAACAAAGGTATGGAACAAATCAAAGAAAAATTTGGATATGAAACAAAAACAATTGAAATGGGATTTGACCAAAGTAAATGGCTTCCATCATTAGAAGATGTTTCAGAACAAGATTATGATGTTATTGTTGTTGGTACTTGGCAAATGAAAGAGTACTTAGAAGAAGTAGCTCCTAAGTACCCAGAGAAAAAGTACATAATATTTGATGCTAGCGTTGATTATTCAAAAGGTGACTTAAAAAATGTTTACTCTATAGAATATAAACAAAATGAAGCATCATTTATAGCAGGTGCATTAGCTACTAGAATTACAACTTCAAAAATGCCTTTAGCTAACCCAGAAAAGAAAATCGGATTCTTAGGTGGTATGGATACTCCAGTTATTAACGACTTTTTAGTAGGATATATTAAAGGTGCACAATATATAGATAAAGATGCAAAAGTTGCGGTTTCTTATATAGGAACTTTTGATGACTCAGCAAAAGCTAAAGAATTAGCATTAGCTCAATATAACCAAGGTGTTGATATCGGATTCAACGTTGCTGGACAAGCAGGACTAGGACAATTAGATGCTGCTAAAGAAGCTAAAAAATATGCAATTGGTGTTGATTCAGACCAAGCAATGTTATTTAAAGATAAGGATCAAGCTAAATCAAATTTAATACCAACTTCAGTTTTAAAAAGAGTTGATAATACTTTAGTTAGAGCTATGGAGTTAAATAAAGAAGGAAAATTAAAACTTGGTGAAAAAGAAGTTTTAGGACTTAAAGATAAAGCTATGGAAATAGTTAAAAATGAATACTATAATAAGTTAGTTTCAGATGATGTTAAGAAAGAAATGGATACAATAGAACAAAAAATTGCAAGTGGTGAAATGAAAGTTGATTCAGCATTTGGTATGTCTACAGATGAATTAAACAAATTAAGAAATTCTGTTAAATAGTATTTAAAAACTAAAAAGGGTACATTTAATTAATGAAAATTAAAAATGTACCCTTTATCTAATAATTTATTGAGATAGGGTGGAGTGAGAGTTACATGGGAAAAGAATTGTTGGAAATGAAAAATATAACCAAGGTTTATCCCAATGGTATCGTTGCTAATAGCGGAATTAATTTTTCTGTTACAGAAGGAGAAATTCATGCCTTAATGGGAGAAAATGGGGCAGGAAAGTCAACTTTGATGAAAATATTATTCGGTATTGAGCAAGCAGAAGAGGGAGATATATTTTTAAAAGGTGAAAAAATTAATATTACTTCTCCAAATGCAGCTATTAAATATGGTATTGGTATGGTACACCAACATTTTATGTTAGTTCCATCCTTAACTGTAGCTGAAAATATGGTTCTCGGAGCTGAGCCTAAAAAGGGTATTTCGATAGATTTGGAAACGGCTATTAAAAGAACTGAGGAGTTATCTAAAAAATACAATCTTCATGTTGATCCAAGGGCTAAGGTTGAAGATCTTCCAGTTGGAATGAAACAAAAAGTTGAAATTTTAAAGGCACTTTTAAGAGGCGCAAAAATTTTAATTCTTGATGAGCCAACAGCAGTTTTAACACCACAAGAAACACAAGAATTATTTGAAGAATTAATTAACCTAAAAAAACAAGGTCATACTATGATCTTTATATCTCACAAATTAAAAGAAATAAAGCAAATTTGTGATAGAATCTCAATCATGAGAAATGGTAAATTCATGGGAGTGCATGATGTTTCTAAAATATCAGAACAAGATATATCTAGATTGATGGTAGGAAGAGATGTAGTACTAAAAGTTGATAAGAAAAAGGCAGAGCCTAAAGAGTCAGTTTTACAAGTTAGAGATTTAGGATATTATGATGAAACAGGTAAAAAGATAGTAAAAAATATTTCGTTAAGTGTTCGTAAGGGAGAAATTGTTGGAGTTGCTGGAGTTGAGGGCAATGGACAAATGGAATTAGTTGAAATTATTACAGGTATGAAGAAGCTTCATGAAGGATCTGTAAATATGGATGGTAATGATATTAGCAAATTAAATATAAAACAAATTCGTAATCTTGGAACATCCCATATTCCTGAAGACAGAATGACATACGGTGTAGCAGGAAATGTTAGCATAGAACAAAATCTTATTTCAGATAAATATGATTCTAAAGAATTAAATGGTAAGTTTTTACTTAAGATGAGTAAAATAAAAGAATTAGCAGAAAAGCTTGTTAAGGATTATAAGATAAAATGTAATTCACCATATCAAGGTGTTGGAAGATTATCAGGTGGTAACATTCAAAAAGTTGTTGTCGCAAGAGAGTTTTCTTCTAATCCTAAACTAATTGTTGCAGACCAACCAACTAGAGGTGTAGACGTCGGAGCAATAGAATTTATAAGAAAAAAATTGGTTGAACTAAGAGATGAAGAAAAAGGAATTTTATTAGTTTCAGCAGATTTAAATGAAGTATTAGAACTAAGTGACAGTTTAATTGTAATGTATGGTGGAGAAATTACTGCATATTTTGAAGATGCTTCTAAAGTAACAGAAGAGGAGCTTGGATTTTATATGCTAGGTGTTAAAAAGCAATCTCCAGAGGAAATTAGGAGGGCTATATATGAAAAATAAAAATATGATGTATGAGGTAATAAGAACCCTAGTCGCTATAGGATTATCTCTACTATTGGCTTTTATAATTATATTTAGCGTAAGTAAAGAACCAATGACTGCAATTAATGCATTCTTGGTAGGACCGCTTAAAACAATAAGACATTTTGGTAACGTAATAGAGATGGCTATTCCATTAATATTTACAGGATTAGCAGTAAGTATTATGTATCAAGCTAAACAATTTAACCTTGGAGCAGAAGGTGCATTCTTTATTGGTGGTATAGCAGCGTCATATATAGCAATCAAGGTTGCATTGCCAGCTGGTATTCATCCAATAGTAGCTATTTTAATTGGTGGTGTAACAGGTGCAATTGCAGGTGCCATACCGGCTATATTAAAAGCAAAATATCAGGCGACTGAATTAGTATCATCATTAATGCTTAACTATATCTTCCTTTATTTAGGAATGTTTATAATAAATAATGTTCTAAGAGATCCAGATGCAGGAGCAATGGTTTCATTAAAATTCCACAGAACTGCAGAATTAGCTTCAGGACTTATACCAAAAACGAGAGTACATACAGGATTAATAATAGTAGTTGCTATGATTATCTTAACTTATTTCTTTATTTATAGAACTAAGTGGGGATATGAAATTAGAATGACAGGTGAAAATGAGAGATTCGCTCATTATTCAGGAATAAATACATTTAAAGTAATAATATTATCACAAATAATTGGTGGAGCTATTGCAGGTATTGGTGGAGCTACAGAGGTATTAGGAATGTATTCAAGATTCCAATGGCAATCATTACCGGGATATGGTTGGGATGGTATTATAGTTGCAATTTTAGCTAGGAACAATCCACTGTTAGTACCTATTGGAGCAATATTCTTAGCTTATTTAAGAGTAGGTGCTGATTTAATGTCTAGAATGACAGATGTTCAATCAGAAGTTATATCAATTATTCAAGGTGTAATGATTATGCTTATAGCTGCAGAAAGTTTCTTATCTTATTGGAAACAAAAAAGAACATTTAAAGATGCTACAAGTGTAGCAAATAATACAGAAACTACAACTGGAACAAAGGGGGAAAACTAAGATGCAAGAATTTTTTAATATAGTATTTTCAGTTGGTTTTGGATATTCCATCTTAAGAGTTACTACCCCAATATTATTTGCAGCATTAGGTGCATTAATATCAGATAAGGCAGGAGTTATTAATATAGCTCTTGAAGGTATCATGCTTATTTCTGCTTTAATAGGAGTTATTGTGAGTGCAGGGACAGGCAGTGTATGGGTTGGTTTATTAGCAGCTGTTATAATAGGGGGAATAATAGGTATTGTTATGGCTTATTTCTCTCTAAACTTAAAATCAGATATTATATTAACAGGTATAGCTATAAACTTAATGGCTGCAGGAGGAACAATCTTCTTATTATATATAGTTGCGCAAGATAAAGGAATATCAACATCACTAAAGAGTGGTGTATTACCTAAGATAGTAATACCTATAATTAATAAAATACCAGTAATAGGACCAATTTTATCGGGACATAATGTTCTTACATATATAGGATTAATAGCTGTTGGCTTAGTTTCATATTTTCTATATAAGACACCTTTAGGATTAAGAATAAGATCAGTTGGTGAAAATGAAAATGCAGCAGCTTCAGTCGGCGTAAATGTAATTAAAATAAAATATATAGCTCTTGCTATAAGTGGAATGCTTGCAGGATTTGGTGGAGCTTATATGTCAATGGGATATGTATCATGGTTTTCTAAGAATATGACTGCAGGTAGAGGATTTATCGCCTTAGCAGCAGAGGCCATGGGTGGAGCAACACCGATCGGAACTTTTTTAACATCTTTATTATTTGGTTGTGCAGATGCACTTTCAAATTCTTTACAATCTATGAAGATACCAACAGAACTTGTACAAATGATACCTTATATAGCTACAATAATCGGACTTGTAGTATATGCTAGAAAAAAATCTAAAAAAGTAAAGAAGTTAAAGAAAGAAAATTAGGGGGAAGAACTTATGAAGAAAATTCCTGTTATCATGGATTGCGATCCAGGACATGATGATGCCATTGCATTAATGTTGGCTTTAGGAAATGAAAAAATCGATGTAAAAGCAGTAACAACATCAGCTGGAAATCAAACACCAGAAAAAACTTTAAACAATGCATTAAGGGTTTTAAGTTTTTTAGGTAGAGATGACATAGAGGTTGCACAAGGGGCACTAAAACCTTTAATGAGGGATTTAATTATAGCACCAGAGGTTCATGGAGATAGTGGACTAGATGGACCATATATACCAGAGCCAAGTTTTAAGGCTAGTGAGCGCACAGCTGTAGATGTAATTGCAGATGTTTTAAGAAATAGTGAAGAAAAGGTGACTTTGATTCCTACAGGACCTTTAACTAATATAGCTACATTTTTATTAACATATCCAGAGTTAAGAGATAAAATAGAAAGAATATCTCTTATGGGTGGTGCGGCAGATGGGGGTAACTGGACTCCAGCAGCTGAATTTAATATACTTGTTGATCCGGAAGCAGCAGATGTAGTATTTAAATCAGGGGTACCAATTGTAATGTGTGGATTAGATGTTACACATAAGGCTCAGGTTTATGATGAAGATATAGAGAAGTTTAGAGGTTTAAGTAATGCTACAGGTAAGTTAGTTGCTGAATTACTAGATTTCTTTGCAATTTTTCATAAAGACGAAAGATTCGGTTTTAAAGGGGCGCCATTACATGATCCATGTGCAGTAGCTTATGTTATAGATCCAAGCATTATAGAGACTAAAAAGTGTCATGTAGAAATAGAGACAAAAGGTGAATTTACCTTAGGGGCTACAGTTGTTGATTATAATGACATTTCAAAGAAAGAGAAAAATGCGGACGTTGCATTTAATATCGATAGAGAAAAATTTATTCAAATGATATATGATGCGGTTAAAAACTTAAGATAATACTGAACATATTGGGATATAAAAGTTTTATATAAATAAAAGGCGGCTTAATTAAAAAGTCGCCTTTTTTGAAAATAAACAAGACTAGGTTCATTAAAAAAACATAAAGAGGTGTAATTAAAATGAATAAAAGAAAGCCAATAATAATAGATTGTGATCCAGGTACAGATGATACTATCGCTATAATGATGGGATTAGTTTGTGATAAATTAGATGTACGAGCTATAACAACAGTTTCAGGAAATCAAACAATTGAAAAGGTTTCTAATAATGCTTTAAGATTAGTAAGTTTTTTAGGAAAAGATGTTAAGGTTGCTAGAGGATCTATAAGACCAATGCAAAGAGAGATATTCTTAGCAGACTTTGTTCATGGTGAGTCAGGAATAGGAAATACAGTATTACCTGAAACAGATAAGAAGTTCTATGAAAAGAACGCTGTAGATACTATATATGAAGAAGCAATGGCTTGTAATGGTGAATTAGAGATTGTAGCTATAGGTCCTTTAACTAACATAGCTACATTGTTATTAAGATATCCAGATGTAAAAGAAAAGATAAAAAGATTAGTAATAATGGGCGGTGCGATAAATGGTGGAAATGATACACCATCAGCAGAGTTCAATATTTATGCTGATCCAGAAG
Source organism: Clostridiaceae bacterium 14S0207 (assembly GCA_003288255.1). GTDB lineage: Bacteria > Bacillota > Clostridia > Clostridiales > Clostridiaceae > Hathewaya > Hathewaya limosa. The sequence goes on from CP026600.1 coordinate 200,695, forward strand.
CTGCTAGAATAGTATTTGAGGCAGGTTTAAACTTAGTCATGGTAGGATTAGATGCCACTCATCAAGCTAAATTATATGAAGATGAAATAAGAGAAATTGAACAATATGGTGAAAAGGGGAAAATTGCCGCGGAAATATTCGACTTTGTAAAACCATTCTATGTTAATTGTGGTTTTGACGGCATAATAATGCATGATCCATGTGCTTTATCATATGTTATTGATGAATCTATAGTAAAAACAAAGAAATATCATGTAGATATAGAAACTCAAGGGGAAATAACAAGAGGAAAGACAGTTGTTGACATATATAGTGTTTCTGGAAAAGAAGCTAATGTAGAGGTAGCAGTAGAAGTTGATAGGGATAAATTCGCTAAGTTGGTAAAAGAGTCTATAAAGAAGTATAATTAAGCTATAATAGATTTTCATTCTTTATTTATAATAATGTAAAAAGGTTATAAAGGAGTGTTAATATGAAAAAAATAGTTCTAATTGATGGTATGAGTTGTGACCATTGTGTTAAACGTGTTACAAATGCACTTTCACAAATTAGTGGTACATCAGATGTACAAGTTAAGTTAAGTCAAAATCTAGCTGAATTTAGTACTGATGGAAGTGTGACAGATGAAATAATAAAAAATGAGATAGAAGATTTAGGATTTGATGTTAGGGAAATAAAAACCTTATAATTTTACAAGATAATTTTATCTGTTAAAAGGAGTTATGGTTTATTGAAAAATATAAACTGTAACTCCTTTTATTTCTACGTACTATAAATAAAAAATATACAACAAAAATAGTTTTAAATGTTAAAATATATATTATAAGTATATAATAAGTACAATTAACTAAAATAAGAAATCAGTATTATGAAGTTGTAGAAGTGAATTTCAAAAACATAAGAGGATAGGACTTATTGAGCAGTATTAAATTTATAATATGTTTAATTAATTATTTAGGGGGAAAGGAACATGAATTCCATTAGAAGTATATTTAATTGTATAAAAATAGAATTTAAAAATATTTTTAGAATTAAAGCAATTAAATTTATTATTCCTATAATTTGCATTTATTGTTGTTATACCTATGTTATGAGTATATTTTTTGAATATGGAGTTTGGGATGTTTTACGAGCAAGTAGTTTTGTACCAATGATTCTTATGCTTTTATTTATGGTTTTAGGATTTTATTTAGCTAAGGAAGAAAAACGATACAATTTAGATGAGGTATTCTTTTCTATTTATAGAGGTAAGATTATTAAATTAATAGGAAAATTATTAACTATACTTAGCTTAATATTGTTAGTTATATTTTTTTGTATGATTAGTATTTTTATATGTTCTGCAATTAAGGGAGCTCCTAGTATATTTTATAAACAAAGCATAATGTATTTTATTATATATTATTTATTACCATTGTTTATAGGGTCTATAATAGGCATGATAATAGGTCATGTTGTTAAAAGTAAGATATCCTATCTTCTTATGTTGATTATATGGTTTATATCTGTGCCATTAAATGAATATATATTTAAAAGTATTGTGGATATTGTTAGTTTAGATTTAAGGGCAGTTCAATATTTTTTAAATTTAGGGCAGTATGACATTAATTCTGGTATTAATATTTTAACAGGTATGCCAACACAAGGATTCAATTTAGTACAAAGAGTTTTAATTTTTATAGTAGGATTATCTATATTATTGATTATTAATTTAATTAATAGTAAAAAATCTAGTATAGCAATAGTATTGATTACCATAGGCATAGTTGTACCAACATTTAATATATATAAAAGAAATTTACCAACTGTAAAGTCTTTAATATATTTTGGGGATGGAGAAAAAAAAGATGTTATATATTACAGTTTAAATAAACAATTTCCAGAAAATACGGTTAAATTTGATATAAAAAAATGTAACATTATTTTACATGAAAATAAGACCGAAGAATTTGAAACTAAAATGCATATTATGCCTAGAGAAAACCTAAAGAGCTTACAATTTTCATTGTATAACGGATTTAATATAAAAAAAGTTTTGGATAATACTAATAAAGCGTTAACATTTAAGAGAGATGGAGACTTTATTATGGTTTTATTAGATAAGCCCTTAAAAAAGGGAGAAAGTAAAGAGTTTACTTTTATATATGATAATAAATCATCACCATTATTTAGTGTAAATAAGGATATGATTATTCTACCAAATTATTTTAATTATTATCCTAGTAATATTATAGCTCCAGCTATGACAGAGTTTAATAATAGTGGATTATTTACAAATGATTTAAGTTATAAAGCTGATTTTACAGTTAATATAGAAGGAAAGAAAAAGGTATATAGTAATTTAGAATCTGTAGGACCAAATCAGTTTAAAGGAACAAATTGCAAGGGAGTTACACTATATAGAGGAATGATTACAGAGGATAAGTATAAAAATATAACTTACTGTTATCCAAGCATACAAGAAAATTCAAGAGAAAATGCTAAAAATTTTATAGATAAGTATAATAATAGTGTAAATAAGTTAAATAAAAAATTTGATTTAGATATAGAGGGACTTAGTAGCATAAAGAAAATTTTATTTATGCCTATTTATGATGAAGGTTCTTCACTAGGAGATGATATTTTTAGAGATAAGGATACATTAATCGTTAAAGTTTATAAGGATACAAAAATAATGACATTGCCCCAGGAGAATATAGAGGTCAATATTTTAGGAAATTATTTAAGACAAGCTATAAAAAATGAGGATCAACAATATATAAAAGATCTTATAATTATGGCACTACGAGATCAAGAGAGTATGAAGAGGAATAATAATATAGGATTCTTACAAGGTAAAATTGAGGGAGATTCACAATCAAGTAATAGAGATGAAGTTAAATATAATCTTGAAAAGACCCTAGTAACTATCATAAGAAAGAAAGATAATGACAAATTTAATCAAGTTTTAAAAGTGCTAATTAAAGCTAGTAAGGAAAAAAATATAGATATAAAAAAGGTGAGCAGGGAAGTAAATACTTTGTTAAAAAAATAGAATATATATTTGGGGGAATTTTCTTATGGAACTACAAATTAAAGGAGTTAGTAAAAATTATGGTAAGTGTAATGCCCTAAAAAATGTAAATTTAAGTATGGGAAATGGAATGTTTGGACTCTTAGGTCCTAATGGGGCAGGAAAAACTACTCTAATGAGAACTATAACCACGTTATTGCCTATACAAGAAGGAACTATAGCTTATGGAGAGGTTGACTGGAAAAATGGAGAAAAAGTAAGGAAAATTATAGGATATCTTCCACAACATTTTTCAATGTATAAGAGATTAAAGGTTGAAGAGGCTTTAGAGCATATGGCAATAATGAAAGGTGTGGAAAATGTTAAGGAGCAAGTTGATTATGTTATTAGAAAACTTAATTTAGAGCCGGATAGAGAAAAGAAAATTCAGGAACTTTCAGGGGGAATGATAAGGAGAGTTGGAATAGCACAAGCTATTTTAGGAAATCCACGTATTCTTGTAGTAGATGAACCGACTGCTGGATTAGATCCAGAAAATAGAATACAATTTAGAAATATGCTTAAAGATATAAGTAAGGATAAAATAGTTATAATATCAACGCATATAATTGAAGATATTGAAGCTACTTGTGATAAACTAGCAATACTTGAAAAAGGTAAAATCCTATTTACTGGAAGTATGATAGATATATTAAAAAAGGCTCAGGATAAAGTTTTTGAAATACAAATGCCTAAGGAAGAAGTTGATGAAATTTCTGGTAAGGTAAAAATAATTTCATTAAAAACACTATCAGGAGGTTATAAAGTAAGATTTTTAATTAAAGAACAAAATCCATTTATACCTAAAGGTGCTATTAAGATTTCCCCTACTTTAGAAGAGGCCTATCTTTATATTACAGGGAGAAGTATAGATGAATAGTTGTTATAAATCCAAGAGTATGTTGATAAATAATTTAGAGTTTGATGTGAAAAATTTAGGTGTGAATATTGTTTTTCCTTTTCTTATGTGTATAGTATCTTGTATATTTCTAAGGGCATATTTAAATGATCCCCAAAAATGGATGCATATATTAGAAATCTCAGAAACCTTTGTACCAATGAGTGCAGGTTGGATTAGTATATTCTTATTTGTTGATATAATACAAGAGGGTGGATATGAAGTTATTTTTACTTATCCAGTTAAACGAAAAGAGCTTGGAATAAAACGAGTTTTAATTTTTTATGTAGTATACGCTATTTCAGTTTTGTTATATGTACTATCAATTCAAGTTATAACAAAAGAAAATGTATGGTTGAACTTATATTTTCAATTTCTAATAGAAGGATTATTTTTTTCAGCTTTAGGTTTTTTATCCATAGTTTTAACATCTAATTGTGCATTCTCTATAGTTATATTAGTGGGATATAGTATTATAGGAACGCTTACTAAAGGAAAATATCTAGAAATTTTAAACATATTTTTCTCTAATTTTGATGTATTGGGAATAAAGGAAATTTTAATATATGGCATAAAACCTTTAGTATATTCATTTGTGTTGTTTTGGGTCGCACAATTTAAGTTTAACAAAATAAATTAGGTTAAAATATAATATTTTATTCAAAAAACTATCTAAAGTTTATTTTTAGATAGTTTTTTATTTATTATGGTCTTTACATATAGGTATAACCAAATTAATAACATAAGAATAACATATAAGTATAAAGAGAATACAATGAAACACAAATTTTAAAAGAATGGGGAGATTGAAATGAAATCTTTTAATACTTTATTAAAAGAGGAGTTTACAAAAATAAGGGATCAAAAATTTATATCTGTTTTTGTTATGGCATTAGTTTTTCTTCTTTATACTTTAGAAATAATATTTATTAAAGATCCTATGATGTTAAATGGAGTAAAAATTGAAAATCATAATTTTTGCTTATTTATGATGATATTTATGAATATGTTAATAATTACAGTTGATAGAGTTAATAAGGCCTTTATATGGAGAAAGGAAAACATAGATACAGATACAATTCTTCATAGAAAAAAAGGAAAATTTAAGTTTATTTTAGCTAACATGGTTTCTGTATTTATAGTTACCTTAATATCATCTTTAGTGTTACTAGGATTATCTAAACTTGTCTTTAATGTGAGTTTTACTGGAACTAATTTTATAAATGTTATTAGTGCATATACTTTGTCTTTTTTAATGTGTTACTGTTTAACTTTAGTTTTTAATAATATTCATATGTTTGGATATATGATAATATATGTTATTTTAATTACACTTGGAGGATTTACTTTTCCAATAGAAATTATGAATGAAGGTGCAAGAAAGGTAGCATATGTACTTCCAACAACTCATGCAGTTAAGTTAATGCAGTATAGTTGGAATGGCTTAAGTTTATCAACAGGTAATAGTTTGAAAATTTTGGGGGTATATACACTGATTTTTGCTATAGTGGGATTGATATTGTTCTTTGGTAAAATAAATAATAAATATGATGCAAATAAGAAATAAAGTTAGTTATAAAGGTTACTTGTAGGTTAATCCATATTTACAAGTAATCTTTTTTAGAAATTTTAAGAATAAATAAATTCTTTTATTGACTTTAGGTAATGGGTGCTATAAAATAATTTTAATTAAAATATAAAACCTAGTAAACATATAGGAAAATGGTATAAAAGTTATAGTAGGAGAATATGAATTAATTATGAAAATTTCAACTAAAGGTATATATGGAATAAAGGCCATGGTAGATTTAGCTATTTATTCAGAAAAACATAAGGTAACTTTAAAAAGTATTTGTGAAAGACAAAGTATATCCGAAAGATATCTAGAACAAATCTTTGCTTTATTGAGAAAGGGTGGATTAATAAAGGGAGTAAAAGGTGCTCAAGGTGGATATATATTAATTAAAGAGGCTAAAGAGATAACAATAGGTGAAATCTTAAGAGTAGTAGAAGGAGAAATAAAAGCCGTTAATATAGAGGAACATAATATGGACAATTTAGATAAATGTATTGCAGAAAATTTATGGGAAAAGTTAAATAAGACTATTAATGATTTTACTGATGAAATTACCTTAGAATTTTTAGCACAAAAATATAAAGAAAAGCAAGAAGAAATTATTATGTATTACATATAAATTAGGAGGGAATAAATATGTCAAAAATTTATGATAATCTTATAGAATTAATAGGAAATACTCCATTAGTTAGGCTTTCTAAAATTGAAAAACAAAATAAGTTGGAGGCAAACATTATTGCTAAAGTAGAATATTTTAACCCAGCAGGCAGTATTAAAGATAGGGCAGCTTTAGCTATGATAGAAAAAGCAGAAAGAGAAGGGAAAATAAATAAGGATACCGTAATAGTTGAACCAACTAGTGGAAATACTGGTGTTGGACTTGCGTTCATAGCAGCTATTAAAGGATATAAACTTATACTAACTATGCCTGATACAATGAGCATAGAAAGAAGAAATATACTAAAAGCTTATGGAGCACAACTTGTACTAACTCCAGGAGCGGAGGGGATGAATGGATCAATAAGGAAAGCAGAAGAAATTTTAAGAGAAAATTCTAATTCATTTATGCCACAACAATTTGAAAATGGTGCAAATCCAGAAATTCATAGTATGACTACTGCAGAAGAAATCTGGAGAGATACAGATGGAAAAATAGATGTTTTTATAGCAGGAGTTGGAACAGGAGGAACTATTACTGGTAATGGACACAAATTAAAAGAAAAAAATAAAAAAATAAAAATAATAGCTGTTGAACCAACTACTTCAGCTGTTTTATCTGGAGACAAACCTGGGGCGCATAAAATTCAAGGAATAGGAGCAGGATTTATTCCTAAAAATGTAGATATGGATGTTATAGATGAAGTAATTAAAATAGATAACGAAAAAGCTATAGAATTTACTAATAATATAGTTAAAACAGAAGGATTATTTGTAGGAATATCTTCAGGTGCAGCTATTTGTGCAGCTGTGGAAGTAGCTAAACGTAAAGAAAATAAAGGTAAGAATATAGTGGTAGTACTTCCAGACACAGGCCAAAGATATTTATCAATGCCTATATTTGATTAAATTAAAAATCATTTTAACATCCTTCAACTTATATGATGAGGGATGTTTTTTATATAATAAGAACAAAATGTTTTTATTTTACATATTTTAATAATGATATGAAAATTGACAATACTATGCTCATTTAGTATGATTTAATTGATGAAAATGAAAATCTATATCAACAGTTCACTATAAAAGGGGGTATAGATATGGAAAATAGTGACTATCTAATTAATGTAGAAAATGATAAAAGAGAAAATCTAAGCAATAAGATATCTATAAGTGTGAAAAAAGCCTTAAGAATTAAGATGGAAAAAGGATCATCTATAGCTAGTAGACCACCATATGGTTATTTTTTTAATGAGGTATATAAAAATGGGGAAAAGTTTATACAATTAGTTTCCAGAGGTGATGAAACTAGTGAAGTAGTTAAAAAAATTTATACTTTATATTTAAATGGTTGGGGCTGTGGAAAAATAGCTAGTTATTTAAATGATAAAAGTATTGAAACTCCATCTTTTTATTTGAAAAATTTTAATAGATCTAAATTTGGGTTGTGGAGTAAAAATACCATAAAGTCTATTCTAATTAATGAAAAATATGCTGGTATAATGGTGCAAAATAAGTGGAAGGGAATAGAAGGAAATAAGGTCGTTTTAAATAATGAAAAAGAGAGAATATATGGAGGAGAATTTCAAGGTATAATTAGTAAAGAAGAGTTCTTTAAAGTTCAAGAGATTATGAAAGAAAAATCTAAAATGTTTACTACAATAAAAAGAGAATATCATTTATTTTCATCGCTTTTGAATTGTAACGAATGTGGAGGAGCTATGAGCTATAGAAAGAATTATAAAGGATATAAGTGTAGCAATAGTCAATCAGGGAAGAATAGATGTACTGCCCATTCTGTAAAAGAAGAACATTTAAAAGAGTTGGTATTCCAAAGGTTTAGAGAATTCTATAATAAGGAAAAAGAGAAAATAGAATTTGATGATATGCTATATAAAGTTGCATCAGAAGAAGAGGATTTAGAAAAAAATTTGAGACATATTGAGAAAAAAATAACAAAAATAAATTCAAAAATTGAAGATGTTATATTAGATATAGAAGAAGGGGTACTAGATCAAGAAGAAAAAATAAAGTCAAGAAAAGAACTAAGTAAGTTAATGATTAAAAGAAATAAATTACTTAGAAAAAAGGAAATTTTAGAAAAAGTTGTAGGCGATATGCAAAGAATAGATAAATCTAAAATATATATAAAAAAGGTAAAAGAAGTACTTGAAACTAATACTCTTTCAAAAGAAATTTTAGGTGAACTTATAGATAAGATACTTGTTAAGGAAGGAAAAGACAAGAAAAATAAGAAAGATAAAAAAATTGATATCATTTTAAAAAAAATATAGGTACAAACAGATTAAGAGTAGGAAATTAATAATTTTCTGCTCTTATTTTTTTATTAAAAATTTTAAAAATACCTTAAATATAAATACATTTTTTTAGTTTTAATCATATAAGTTATATTATGGAGTAGACTTTTAAATTCCTGATTAAATATGGTAAAATGATTTTAATAAAAAGGGTTAAAAATATTAATGTTTAATAATATTCAAGGGGGAAGAGATTTCGTTATGGACATAAGACCGCAGATTAACAATAATATAAACAAAAATAATACAGAATTAAATAAGAAAAATAAGTTATTTAAATGTCCTAAAATTAGAATCGGTTTTTTTATTGCTCTAATGTGTGTTGGATTTGCCCTATCTTTCTTTAGTGGTATGAAGATTAATAAAGCAAGGACCATTGACACGAGTACTATTGCGGACAAAATTGATAAGGTTTCAGAACTATCTTCATTAAAATATAATTATTCTTCAGTAGTAACATTAAAGGATAGTATGAAGATAAAAAATTTTCCTATACCTTTTACAGGGAAGTCATTTATTATTAAGTATAACGGCTATATTAAATTTGGTACTAATCTAAAAAAGAAAACTATAGCTATTAGTCCTGATAGAAAAAAAGTGACTATTAGTCTGGAAAATTGCAAGGTTTTAGATAATGTTGCAGATACTAAAAATTTACTGGTATACGATGAGTCATATTCTGTATTTAATAGATATGGTGCTCAGGATATGATTGATGAAATAGGAAAAGAACAAAAAAAGGTAGAGAAGGAACTGATAGAAGAAGGTTATATAGAAAAGGCCAATAATGAAGTTAGAACTTTATTAAAAGATGTACTTCAAGATATGGGGTTTGAAAGTATTTCTATAAATTTTAAGTAACTTCATAATCTTTAAAATAATACGTAAAAAAAGCAGACTAGTTAGGGATAGTCTGCTTTTAAAATATAAGGGGGAAATAAAAAATTTATATAGAAATTAGATATGTTTATATCTAACGTCTACCACTATATAAAAGTACTACTAATAATATTAATAATATAGGGCTTTGACATATGCAATTTAGCATACTTTGGTTACCGTAATAAGATGGATTGCAATTGCAGTTACAAGAACAGCATCCATTATTATTTAATGTATTAAAATTATTTCTACAACAGTGACATCTACAACTACAATCGCAGCTGCTTTTTCTTTTTTTGTTACTCATATATACTCCTCCTTTAAAGTGTGAAGTTAAGTATATAGAAGAGAGACTTATTACGGATTGAATTAACCCTAATTTTAATATATGAAAATTAGTTTAAAGTGTGATAAATAAAAATAAAATGAATTTTATAATATTTAATCATAGATTTTAAAGGTTAAATAACGTAAACTATATATATAACAAATAAATTAATTTTTATATTGGTAGGTGAGAAAAGCGTGTACGAGTTCTGTATAGAGAAAGTTAATTTAAATAATCAAGAAGATGTTTTAGAGGTAAAAAAATTTCTGAGTTTTTTTTCCTTAGATTTAGATAAAAACATAGATTATACCTTAGTAATAAGACAAGGAGAAGAAATTAAAGGAACTTGTTCTAAAAGTGGAAATGTACTTAAATGTTTTGCAATAAGTAATGAATTGAGAGGCGAAGGCTTAAGCGAAAAATTAATTACAGCTTTAAATGATAAATTATTCGATGAAGGAATTTATCATAGCTTTATTTTTACCAAACCTGAAAATATACCAATATTCACTGGATTAAATTACAAGTTAGTAGAACAAGTAAATAAAGTGGCTTTACTTGAAAGTGGAATTTATAATATAGATAAGTATCTAGAAAAAATATCACAAAAATATCTACTTACCGAAAAAAAGAAAGAGTTTCTATCGTTATGAATTGTAATCCGTTTACATTGGGACATAGATATTTAATTGAACAAGCAGCTAAGGAATCAGAAGAAGTTTTGATATTTATAGTTCAGGAAGAAAAATCTTTATTTTCTTTTAAAGTAAGATATAATTTAGTAAGGGAAGGTGTTAAAGATTTAAAAAACGTTAAAGTAATAGAAGGCGGAGAATACATAATTTCTTCAGCTACTTTTCCAACATATTTTTTAAGAGAAAAAAACGATATATTAAATGCATATACGGAATTGGATAGTAAAATCTTTTTAAGATATTATTGTAGTAAATTTAATATAGTAAAAAGGTTTGTTGGTGAAGAACCTTTTTGCAAGGTAACTGAGTTTTATAATAAAACTTTGAAAGAGAACTTTAAAAAATTTAATAAAAAACTTATAATTATAGAAAGAAAAGCTGAAGATGGGGAAAAAATTAGTGCATCAAGAGTTAGAGAATTACTTAAACAAGGACGATTGAAAGATACTAAAAATCTTTTACCAATGGTTACATTTAAATTTTTATGTAGTGAAGAAGGAAAAAAAATAATAGAAAAAATAAAAGATAGTAATAGTCTTCATTGATTTTAATAATTTATAATGCTGTGTGGGGTGAGATGTTTGATGAATGCAGTTGAGTATAAGGCAGAAGATATTTTAATAGCCAGAGAGCAAAGAGTTGAACTTCAAGAAAAGTTAATGCAACAATATAACGGAAATATTGTTGTTATGAGAGTGAATTACCCAGGGTTAAAAAAGTATAATAAAATTAGTATAAGTATTATAAAAGTTATGTACAGGGAGATTGTAAGGTTATTAAGACAAAATAATGTAGAATTAATACATGAAGAACTGATAGGAAATGTAAAAGAATATAATGATATAAATAAAATAATTAGGAATGAAGCCGTCTGTATAGAAGATAAAAACTTAGCGGAAGGTCCTATAGTAATATTTGTTTGTAATGAAAATCCTTTAAAACTTAAAAAAATAACTACTAAGTTAGAAGAAGAACATATTCTAGGAAGATGTTTAGATATAGATGTATATAATGAAAGTGGAAATTCTATTAGCAGAAGAGAATTAGGATATGGATTCAGAAAATGTTTTCTGTGTAATGACATAGCCCATGTTTGCGTTAGGACAAAAAGACATACTGAAAATGAAGTTATTAATTTTATAAAAAATTCTTATAAAAAATATATGCTTTATGAAAAAGGGGAGTTGGGTAAAATGGAAATTACAAACAAATTAGGGGAGTTTGCTTTACAATCAATGTTATATGAAATATCTGCATATCCCTCACCAGGATTAGTATCACCAATATCTTCAGGAGCACATAAGGATATGGACTTCTATACTTTTTTAAGTAGTATAGCAGCTATTAATCCATATATGTGTAAGTTTGTAGAAGCTGGATATTCAAATAAGTCATATAAAGAGATTTTTGATGATATAAGAAGAATTGGCATTGATGCAGAGAAAAAAATGCTAAAAAAAACATGCGATATTAACACACATAAAGGAATGATCTTTTTAATGGGGGTTAGTTTGGCAGCTACAAGTAAAGCAATACATGACAATAAACCTTTTAGTGAAATAAGACAAGTTATTAAAGATATGACTAGTGGAATAGTAGAAAATGAATTATTAAATATAAAAGATCAAGAAAAAATTACTTACGGTGAAAGGTTATTTGCACAATATGGAATAGAGGGAATTAGGGGAGAAGTTGAAAGAGGATTACCAATTGTTTTTGATAAAGCACTTAAATTTTATAATCAACATGAATATTTACAAGATAGAGAAAGACTTATACAGACTTTAATATATATAATGTGTTTTTGCGAGGATACAACAATATTACATAGACATCCATTACCAAGGTTACGTGAGGTGCAAGTAGCTGCCGAGGCTGTTTTAGAGTTAGGTGGAGTAGAAACTATAGAAGGTAGAGATGCTTTAGAAAAGTTAGATCTAAGATTTTCAAGAGAAGGATTAAGTCCAGGAGGAGTAGCAGATTTACTTGCTATTACAGTATATTTTAGTTTAGTAGAAGAATTTATGAAAAATGAGGAGTTTTATGAGTAAAAGTATAGAGATTTATGAAAAAACACTAGATTATTATAATAGTGGAAATATAGAAAAGGCTTTAGAAGTTTGTTCAAGAGGGGGAGAGGAAGTACTAGATGACTCTTCCCTCCTTAATTTAAAAGGATTATTATATTATATTAAGGGAGATATGAATGGAGCAAGGAGAATATGGAATTTAAATTATACAAGAAATCATGATGAGGTATCTAAAAAGTACTTGTTAAGTAGTAAAGATGATGAAGAAATGTGGAAATTATACATAAAGGCATTAAAGTATGCTAATGAGTTAAATATAAGTGAGGCCATAGAAAGTCTAGAAGAATGTATTAGAACAAGCGATTTTAATAAAATTAATGTAAATAATGAATTATGTAAATGTTATATGAAAAAGGGTGAATATGTTAAAGCTATATCTGCTATGGAGAAAGTATTAGATATAGATAGATACAATAAAGTAGCAAAACAAAAGAAAAAAGAATTACAAGACTTAGGTGTTCTTAAAAAGGAAAAAGGTAAGACTATTTTTGTTAGTACCAGTATTATTTTAGTTTTACTTATTTGTATTTTTTCAGGAACTAAATTTTATAATTATAAAAAACCGAATGATGTATTAAATGGGGTAGCTAAAATAAGAAATAAAGATAATAAAGCGAAGAAAGATGAGAATCATATTATTGAAAATAAAAAGCAAGCAGTGGAAGAAAAAAGAAAAGTTGGGGAACAAAAGAAATTAGAAAGTAAAAAGAAAGAAGAACAATTAAAAAATATAGAGGAAGAAAAGAAAAAGAAGAAAGAAATAGAACAAGAAATTAAAAATTTTCCTAGGAATGAGGTAAAATCATATTTATCTAAGAAGGATTTTATTAAGTTAGATAAGATTATGACTAAGTGGGGTAATAAAGAATTAGATTTAAATGATAAGGTTATATTAAATGAAACAAAGAATTTTATGGATAGAGGAGCAGGACAATATTTTTATAATTTGGGAAGAAATAATTCTAAATTAGGAAAGTTTAAGGAAGCAATTGAATACTATGATATAGGCATTAAATATGGTAAAGGAGTTTTTCCTTATGAAGATGGACTTTATATGTTAGGTGTATGTTATAACAAAATTGGTAATATTGAAAAGGCTATTGGAATATATGAAAGATATTATAAGGAATATACAGATAAAAGTTTTATAAAACAAGGAAACTATATAAAGGATGTTCTAATTTATTTAATAAATACCTATAGGAAATTAAATGATAACAAATATAAAGTTTATGAAATAGCCCTAAAAAAACTAAACTAATTCAAAATAACAATTGTTTCTGGAGGAGTTAAGATGGTAGAAGTAAATGGTATGAATTTTAATAAAGAGGTATTGGCGGATAAGGACATAGTAGTTGCAGATTTTTGGGCACCATGGTGTAATCCATGTAGAATGTTAATGCCAATATTATCACAAGTTTCAGATGAAATGAGTGGAAAAGTTAAATTCGTTAGAATAAATGTGGATCAAAACCCACAACTTGCTCAAATGTTAAATGTTACAAACTTACCTACACTTATGGTTTTTAATAAAGGAAAATTAAGAGATAGAATGATAGGTTTTAGGCCTAAAAATGAAGTGGTTAAATTGGTGAAAAAACATTTATAAAAAGTATATGTAGATAAATTTATAAAGAAATAAATTCATAAAGATAATTTAGAATATATATAATAAAAAGTCCTCAAAACAATAAATATTATTTTGAGGACTTTTTTAGCTTTTTTAGTTAATTATAAAAAATACATGTTGTCCTATGGCTTTTTCATTAGATTTTTTTGTGTTTTTCATCCAACTACAAGTAGCTATCTTAGGATTATAAAAATACAAAGCATGATTTGTTGGATCATCGCCTTTTAGAGCTTCAAATACTGCATTATAACATTCTTCATTAGGAATTACAGAAATAGTTCCATTTTTTACACAAGAAAAAGCTCCTTTTTGTTTTATAACTCCATCAATACTATTAGGGAAATTTTTGCTTTTAGCCCTATTTAAAATAACAGATGCTACAGCGACTTTCCCTTGAAATGGTTCACCACGACTTTCACCGTATACTACTTGAGCCATAAGATAAATATCTTTGTCTGTAATAGTTACATCTCTATGTGTATTATTAAAAACAGCTTTAGCTTCATCTTTTTCACTATACAAAATTTCAGTTTTTTCATATGAACAATAACCTAAGGCTTCAGTTGTAGGAAAACAAAATACTAAAAAGCTACTTATTACCATAGTAATTAAAATGCCTTTTTTCACTTTTTTTAATCTCCTTTCATTGAGGTTAATTTACTTAGGCTATTGATATTTTAACCAAAAATATTTTTTTAATACAAATTTTAAAAATTTATTTTGAATAATTTTGTAGTTCCTCTTCAAATTTAGCAAATGAAGATTTTATTTCATCTAGATTTTTGGTCAATTCTTTGAATAGTTTTTGTACATCTTTGTCTCTTTTAAACTTGGGTTTCATAGTAAGTTTATCAGTATCAATTGCATAGTTTAAATTTTGTAGATATTGGTCATAATTTTTTAATAAGGAATAAAGATTAGAGTGTATAATAGAAGCATTTTCAGGAATTGACACTTTTGATAAGCTTACTTTAAAATCTGATATCATTATTTTATCTTTGTCTAGGGAAGATAAAAGTTCAGTAAAATCTCCATTTTCTAAAATAATTCTATTAGCGTTTTCAAGATAATTATTACTATATAGTCTATCCTTAAAAGAATTTTTTATATCGTTTATTTGCATAACAAATTCAGATTTTTGTTTACTTTTAATCTCATATAGTTTTTGTTTTTGAATTGAATCATTACCAAATTTATTTACAGCATTAATAAAATTATCTAAATTAGAAGGAAAATTTATTGTGAAAGTATCATCTTTTATGATTTGATAATTATCTTTAGTATTATTTCTATATTTTAGTAAGGATTTTAAAGATTGATCTATATTTTTATTATGGGGACTTGTAGCAATTATGTATGCTTGTTTATATAAAAGAATATTTGACTCTATTCCATTATATAAATATTGTTGTTTGTGTTTAAATTTTTCTGGAATAGTTATCTTTTGGATTGAAAGTTTAGTTTTTATTAGTGTTTTTATTATTTCGGTATTAAAGCTCTTTTGTATCTTTTTCACATCTATACCATCATTAGAGGTATAAGTATTCATGCTATTATTAATAGAATTTATTATATTAAAATAAGGATCTATAGATTTTTTAAAAGAGTTAAAGTTTTTTTGTATAAAAAATTGATAAATGAGAAAAAACACTAAAATCAAGATTAAAATGATACCAGAAAGTATTAAAGTTTGTTTTTTATTTTTCAAAATAAATCGCTCCTTATAAAGAAAATTAAAATGGTTTATTATATATAATTATACAATAATAACCAATTAAATCAAAGAGATATGGATGAAGGATATTAATCTAAAATTCATAAAATCTTATACTATAAAATTATTTAATAGTGTATAATTATAGTGTATTCTTTATATTATAATTTGAGCTGAAAGTATTGAGGTGAGTAAGGTGGAGTACATTTCTTCTGTTTTTAGTGCTTTTATGAGTACAGTAGAAAACATGAATATATTTAGTATTTTAGACATATTGGTAGTCTCTTTTATTTTTTATAAAAGTTATAACTTAATTAAAGAGACTAGGGCAGAACAATTATTAAAAGGTATTTTATTTGTTTTTCTAATAATTCCTATAAGTGAAATTCTTCACCTAAGGACATTAAATTGGATTATTAATCAAACTATAACTATTGGAGTTTTAACAATTGTAATTATATTTCAACCTGAAATCAGAAAAGCATTAGAACATTTAGGAAGAAGTACTTTTTCTGATAAACATATTTTAGAAGATGAAGAGATTAGAAATTTAGTTATAGGGGAAATTGTAACTGCAGTAGAAAATTTATCATATACCAGGACTGGTGCATTAATTGTAATTGAACAACGAACAGGACTTGCAGAAATAATAAATACAGGCACTAAATTAGATGCCATAGTGTCATCAGCATTATTAGAGAATATATTTGTTGTAAACACACCACTTCATGATGGTGCTACTATAATTAGAAACAATAGGATAGTATCATCAGGATGTTTTTTACCTTTAACTGATAATAATAAGTTAAATAAAAAACTAGGAACTAGACATAGAGCAGGCATAGGTCTTTCAGAAGCTTCAGATGCACTTGTTATTATAGTTTCAGAGGAAACAGGAACTATATCTCTAGCTCTAAATGGAAAACTTCTTAGAAATTATGATGGTGAAAAGTTGAAAGTTGTATTAGCAAAACTCATTGCCAATAGACAACCTAAGAAATTAACCTTAAGAGAGAAGGTGAAGTCATGGATAAAGACAGAAAAGAAGGAATAGTAGTTAAAATCTGTTGTGTGTTATTAGCTTTTGCTCTTTGGCTATATATAACTAGTACTCAAAATCCTATGGTGACCTACACTATTAAAAGAATTCCAGTACAAATAAAAAGTTCAGAAGTTTTATTAAAAAATAAACTTATTTTGCAAAAACAATCAGGATATTATATAGATATTAAGGTACAAAGCAAATCTTCAGAACAAAAGGCTAAGGCTAGTGATTTTAAAGCTATAATTGATTTAAGTGGATACGTTGTTAAAAAAGGTGAAAATAAGTTGCCAATTCAAATCGAACGTAGTCCTTCCAATGTTAGCATATTAAATAATGGAGACCTTTGGCTTAATTTATCTATTGATGAAGTTATAGAAAAAATTGTTCCAGTTAAAATTAATCTTGTAGGAAAATCACAAAGTGGTAGTTTTGTGAAGGATGTAATATCAAATCCCAATAAGATTAAGATATTAGGACCATCAGAAAAAGTAAATTTAGTAGACAGGGTTGTAGGAACTTTTAGCGTAAATAAAAACACAGAAATGAAAGAATCAGTTATTAATGTTATTCCCGTAGATGCTTCAGGAAATGAAGTAAAGGGGGTAAATATGGATGCGGATTCCGTACATGTATCTTTAGGAGTTAATATGACCAAAGAAGTACCAATAAAAGTTGTAACTAAAGGTAGTGTTTCTGATAATTTGAAATTGAGTAAATTAGAACCATCCATATCAATTATAAAAATAATTGGAGATGAAAAAGTAATTAAAAATATTAATTATATAGAAACTTCAGCTTTAGACCTAAGTTCTATAAGCGCAAGTACATCAAAAGAAGTTAACTTAGTATTGCCTACAGGGGTAGAAATACTAAATAATATTAAAGTTATAAATGTTAATATTATTATGGATGAAAAATCTACGGAAAGAACTTTATCAAGTAAAATAAACATAGAAAATTTGGCCCCCAATTTTAATGCACAATTGGGTAAAGAACTAATTTCTTATAAAGTTACTGGTAGTGAAAATATTATAAATGGTTTAAATGAAAATGATTTTAAAGTTTATGTTGATTTATCAGGAGCTAAAGAGGGTAATAATATGGTTAACATTAATATAGTTACACCTCAAGGTGTTAGTCTAATATCAAAAGATTTTACACAAATGAATGTTAAGTTAATGAAAAAAGAATCGGAGGTTGTCAATGACAATACAAGTAAGTAACCTAATATTAAATATAGATGAACCAATGGATGTTTTAAAGAATAAAGCTGCTAAAAAGTTAAGAATAAAAGAAAATGATATAGAAAATTTAAAGGTTATAAAAGAATCTATAGATGCAAGAAAAAAAGATAACATAAAATTTAATTATCAAGTTGAGGTAAATATTACAGGCGATGAACAAAAGATAATTAATAAAATACATTCTAATGAAGTTAGTCTTAGAAAGAAAGCTTATACTCCAGATTTTAAGTTAGGAGATAAAAAACTAAGCACAAGGCCAATAATTGTAGGAATGGGTCCAGCAGGGTTATTTGCTGGACTTCTTATGGCTCAAAAAGGATATAGGCCTATTATAATTGAAAGAGGAGAGAGTGTAGAAAATAGAACTAAAACTGTTGAACATTTCTGGAAGACAGGAGAATTAAATACTGAGTCCAATGTACAATTTGGAGAAGGGGGAGCAGGTACCTTTTCAGATGGTAAGTTAACTACAAGAAGTAAAGATTTTAGATGCGACTACGTAGTAGAAGAGTTTATTAAGGCTGGAGCTAAGGAAGAAATTAGATACATGGGTAAACCACATGTAGGTACTGATATTTTAAAGGAAGTTGTAAAAAACATTAGAAATCAAATAATTAGTTTAGGTGGAGAAGTTAAGTTTAATAGTAGGTTGAAAGATTTAGTTATTAAAGATCATAAACTTAAAGGTATTATTGTAAATCAAGAAGAAATTCCTTGTGAAGTTTTAGTTCTAGCTATAGGACATAGTTCAAGAGATACCTATGAAATGTTGTACAATAAAGAAATATTTATGACACCAAAACCTTTTGCCATAGGGGTTAGGGTTGAGCACTTACAAGGTTTAATTAATACAAATCAATATGGAAAATTTGCAAATCATCCAAGATTAAGAGCAGCAGATTATAGACTAGCACATACAGATGAAGTAACTGGTAGAGGAGTTTATAGTTTTTGTATGTGTCCTGGTGGAGTTGTTGTTGCATCTTCCTCAGAGGAAAATGCCCTTGTAACAAATGGAATGAGTTATTCTCAAAGAGACAAGGAAAATGCAAATGCAGCAATCGTCGTTTCTGTTGGGGAGAAAGATTTTGAAGGGTCAGGGCCTTTAAGTGGTATAGAATTCCAAAGACATTATGAAAAGTTAGCTTATAACTTAGGGGGCGGATCACATGTTGCACCTATTCAATTAGTAGGAGATTTTTTAGGAGATAAAAATAGTAAAAAATTAGGTACTGTAAAGCCAAGTTTTACAAGGGGATATGAATTTAAAGAACTTAAAAATTGTTTGCCTTCTTATGTAATAGATTCTCTAAAAGGAGGACTTCTTAATTTCGACAGAAAGATTAAGGGATTTGGTGATAAGGAGGCTGTTATGACAGGAATCGAGACTAGAACTTCCGCACCAGTTAGAATAGAAAGAAATGAAAATCTAGAAAGTATTTCTCTTAAAGGATTATATCCAACAGGGGAAGGTGCAGGATTTGCAGGAGGAATAATTTCGGCTGCTGTAGATGGAGTTAAAGTTGCAGAAAGAATTATGGCTGAATGGATTTATTAATAGGAGGAATAAAATGAGAAAAAAGCGGTTTATTTTAGTTATAAACCCTTGTTATGAATATACTAAAGTAGGCATTTTTAATGAAAATGAAAAACAGATAGTATGTGAAAGCCTAGAGTTTAAACACAATGACATAAAGAAATTTTATGATCAAAAAGATTGCAGAATTAAAGATATAATGCTATTTTTAAAGCAAGTTGGGGTTTCATTAGGTGAAGTTAAGGCGATAGCAGGTAGAGGGGGATTATTAAGACCTATGCCTGGTGGGGTTTATAAAATTACACCTAAGATGGTTGAAGACCTAAGAATTGGATATGCAGGTGAGCATGTAAATAATTTAGGTGGAATACTGGCATATGAATTAGGAAAAAAGGCTAATATTCCATCATATATAGTAGATTCCATGACCATAGATGAAATGTTGGATATAGCTAAATTTTCAGGATTACCAGGAATTAAAAGAAGAGCATTAAGTCATGCATTAAATATAAAATATGTGGCTAATAAAATTGCATTAAAGGATTCTTTAAATATAGTAAATACATCATATATAGTAGCTTATATGGGAAGAGACATATCTGTAGTAGCACTAAAAAATGGTAAAATAATAGATACAAACAATTTCTATGATGAAAGCTCTTTTTCTATGCAAAGGTGTGGGAGTATAGCTCCTTTAAAGTTAATTGATTTAGCTTTTAATTATAAAGGGGATTATAAGAGTTTTAACTTGGAATTGTTTACTAAGTCAGGTCTTATGTCATATATGAACACTAATAGTATAGAAGAAGTACAGAAAATAGTTATAGAAGAGGAAGAAAAGTATTCATATATTTTAGAAGCTATGGCATATAATATTACTAAAAATATAGGTGCAATTAGTGCGGCACTAAATTTTAAGGCAGATAAAATAATTCTAACAGGTTCTTTAAGTGCTAATAATAAAATTACTTCATTTATTGAAAAAAAGATAAATTTTATAGCTCCGGTAGAAGTTTATAAAGGTTCTTATGAAATGGAATCTTTAGCGCATGGTGTGGTAAAGATTCTTAAGGGAGAAGAAAAATATAAAATTTATGAAAATGAGGTGGAATTATAATTATGTGTGCTTTAAGGCGTGATATCAAAGAAAAAAGCTTTTGGAAGGTACTGGCGATTAATATAAAGTATAATTCTACTATATTGGCAGTGTTTGAGGGAGACAAAGTTATTTTTGTTGAAAACTTGTGGCATCCTATTTCTGATATAAAAAAATTTGATTCTATTGAGGATGAGGCAATATACAGATATAATTTTATAGTTCAAGTTTTAAATTCTAAGAAAATTGATATAAAAAATTTGTCTTGTGTAACTGTCAAGGGTGGAATATTAAAAAATATTGAAAGTGGTACTTATATTATAGATAAACTTATAGTTAATGAACTTAAACATAATATATATGGAGAGCATTCTTTAAATGTAGGACCTATTATAGCATATAAATTATATAATGAGTTTAAAATAAAACCATACATGATAAATGCTGTTACAGTAAACGAAATGGAACCTATAGCAAAGTATACAGGGATAAAAGGAATAGAGAGAAAAAGTTTCTTTCATGCATTGAGCCAAAAATCAGTAGCTAAAAGATACGCTAAAAATCATAATAAAAAATATGAAGATTTAAATATTATAGTAGCTTATTTAGGAAGTGGAATTACTATAGGGGCTCATAAAAAAGGAAGAGTTGTAGATGTAAATAGTTCATTGGAAGGGGAGGGACCCTTTTCGCCTGAGCGTTCAGGAAGTATTCCAATGACATCGCTTTTGGAAATGTGTTTTAATAAAAACTTCACTTATGAGGAACTTAAAGAACTTATTGAAGGAAAAGGTGGATGTGTAGCTTATTTTAATAATAGTGATTTAAGATCTATTGTTGAAAATATACAAAATGGAGATGAAGGGTCAAGAAAAATTATTGAAGCTATGGCATATCAAATCTCCAAAGAAATAGGAAAATGTGCAGTAGTTTTAGATGGAAATGTAGATGCTATAATATTAACGGGAGGTATTGCATATTGCAGGACTATAGTAGATTTAATAAAAAACAGAGTAAATAGAATAGCCTCCGTTCACTTATATGCAGGAAAAGATGAACTTACAGATATGGTAGAAGAAGCAATTAGGATACTTAATGGTGATGAAGAGTTAAAACATTACTATTAATAAAAAATAGCCTTTTGAGTTATAGATATAATCTATAATCAAAAGGCTTTAAAAGTGTGTGGTTAAGTATATTTTAATTTAGAATTAGGAATATAAGTGTTAGTGCAGAAACTATTTGTACTACACCTACTCCCAATCCATAAATAGAAGCTTTAACACCTTGTCTCATAAGTTCTTTAATATTAACTCTCATTCCTATACCTGCTAAAGCGATTAATTCAAAGTTATTACTTATAAATTTGAATGTTTTAGAAAGATTTTTAGGGAATAATCCAAGAGTGAATAGTGCACACATAATAAAGAAACCTATGACATACCAAGGAACTTTAACTTTAGTTTTTTTATGTTCTATATTGTTTTCCTTAGTTTTAGATTTATTTTTCATAGTTCCAAAACCTAAAACTACAAAAACTAAGAATATAATACGTACTATTTTAAAAATAGTAGATAAATCTTTTACCTGCTCATTTACTAAACTACCAGCAGCTACAACTTGGCCTACAGATTGAAGTATACCACCAATTAGTGCAGAGGTTTTTAATGTTTCACTATTATACAATATACTTGCTATAAAAGGTAATAATAACATTAATATAGTTCCTACAACATTTACTATAGTTATAGTTATGCCTTTATCATCATCATTGGCTTCAATAACTGGTGCTACGGCACCTATAGCAGAAGAGCCACAAACGGCATTACCACTAGCCATTAAAAAACGAAAGTTGTCTGAAAAACCTAATTTTTTACCTATAAATAAAGCAGCCGTAATAGTAATAATCATTTGAATAACTATGAAACCTACTCCAGAAATGCCAAGGTCTATAAGTGTTTGAGCACTTAGTGTTCCACCTAATAGTACTATAGAGTAAGATAATAAGTCACTTTCAGCAAATTTTGAGCCTTTAGCAAAAATCTTTTTATTTCCAAAAGTATTTCCAACAAACATTCCTAAAAAGATTGCCAATGGTGCCCCACCTATTTTAGGAACAAAGCTTCCTAAGAATTTTCCTATGTAAGCTATTATTATACATATAATAAGTCCTGGTAATATATCTTTAACTTTATTCATAAATTTAAATGAATTTGTATTTGACTTAGTCATTTAAATCACTCTCCTCCTCTATCATTTGTAATGTAATTTGTTTTTATCCCCAATAAAGAGTATAGTGATTTTATAACCATAAGTAAAATGAATATAATTAATGATAATCATAAAAAAAATCAATGATTATTTATAGGAGGTTATATATGTTTGATGAATTAAAGACTTTTATAGCAGTGGTTGAGTATAAAAATTTTACTAAGGCAGGAGAACATATAAATTTATCTCAACCCACTGTTAGTTTACATATAAAAAGACTAGAAGAGTATTTTGAAACAACGCTTATTCAGCGTTCTGTAAAACAAAAAAATATAGTTATTACTAAAACTGGTGAAATACTTTACTTAAGGGCAAAGCAATTGAGCCTTTTATTAGATGAAACAACTGAAGAACTTAAGGGATATACAGATTCTGTAAAAGGTGAATTACATATAGGGGCTAGCTTAACTATTGGAGAATATTTTTTGCCTAAATTTTTAAGTGAGTTTTGCTCAAAATATCCAGATTTACATATTGAGGTTACAATACAAAATACTGAGGCAATTTGTAAAAAAGTTAAAAATTTAGATATAGATGTAGGTCTTGTAGAGGGAATTATATGCTCATCTACTTTTATTAGTGATAATTTTTATAAGGATAAAATGGTTTTAGCAGTTCCTTACAATAATTATTTAAGTAAAGAGGTATTTAAAGCTCAAAACTTCAATAATGAGGTGTGGATAAGTAGAGAAGAAGGTTCAGGAACCGGAGAATATTTAAAAATGTTCTTAGGAAACCATAATATAAATCCTAAAAATGTTATGGTGTTTGGAAGTAATCTAGCAGTTAAGGAAGGGGTGAAAAATAATTTAGGGATAACTTTTGTATCCTCTTTTGTTGTAAATCAAGCAGTTAAAAATAAAGAAATTTCTATTATAGATACAGGAAGTGAATTTATTAGAAACTTCACATATATACTTCCCCAAAATACAATTATATCTAAAGGGACAAAAACGTTTATAGATATGCTTATGAAAAATAAATAATATAAAGGAGTTAATTATGGGATATAAAAAAAGCAATATCATTATTATGAGTTTAGGTATATTAAGTATTATATATTTTATAGGATTGCAATTTTTTGGACCAATGGCATTTTCGAAATTTTGGATAATGCTTGGAGCCATATTAATTATTGTAGCAATAGCTAGAGAAAAGAATAACAGAAGAGTTTGTGAAAGGTTTAAGGGATTTAAGAAGCTTTTTTACGCAATTATAAGTATATTTATGACTTTTTTTACTTTACTTGAGGGAATTATTATATATAATGGTATTGTTAATGATGCCAAGAAAAAAAATGATTATTTGTTAGTATTAGGGGCGGGAATTGTAGGAAGGAAAATTTCAACATCACTAGAATATAGGCTTGACACTGCACTTAACTATTTAAAAAGTAATTCAGATGTGAAGGTAATCGTGTCAGGGGGACAGGGACCTTATGAAGAAATTACAGAGGCACAGGCTATGAAAGAATTTTTAGTTACTCGTGGAATTTCTGAGGAAAGAATTATAAAAGAAGATAAATCAAGAAATACCTATGAAAATTTTAAATTTACTAGGGAAAAGTTAAGTTCTATAGGGGATATGGAAAAAAATAAAATTTTAATAGTAACTAATAATTTTCATATGTTTAGGGCAAAAATGTTAGGAAAAAGAAATAAATTTGAGGTTTATGGACTTCCAGCACCTAGTTACCCATATTTAATACCTAATTTTTATGTAAGAGAATTTTTTGGCGTAATAAAATCTTATTTATTTGATAAATAATAACTTACATGGGGGATAAAACTTGTGATAAATAAAATAATTAATATTGCTAATAGGCAGTTAGAAAATGAAGATATAATAGAAATGTTTTTACAAGAAGAATTTTTTAGGGAATATATGTCTGTTTTCAATGCTAATAAGTATTTTAAGGAAGAGATATCGGAGAATGTAAAAATTTTAAAGCATGATTGTGCCTTAAAACAAAACATCATGGAAATAAGTAATCTTATAATTAAAGAGTTTAAAGTAAAACTTAACGAATTAAAACAATTAGGAATTCAGCATGATATAGGGCTTATTCTTTATATAGGAGATAATAATGTTGAGGGACATGGTATTTTAATTGAAAATCAAGGATTTGTATATGTAAATTTAGCGGTTATGCTTAAGAATATAAAAGATATTGATTTAGGTAGCTTTATGGCCCATGAAATTATGCATGCAGTTCACTATACTTTAAATAATGAATTTTATCCAGGAAATTATAAAACACCAAAGGATACTTATATGAAGCTATTATTTGAAGAAGGGATGGCTACATATACCAGTATGAGGTTATTTAATTTATTAGCATATAAGTCATATTGGTTAGGAAGTTTATCTAGTGATGAAGTAGAACAATGGATATACAATTGTGAAAATTGTAAATTAAGCTATGGAGAAGAAATAGAGAAAGAATTTAAAAGCCCACATTTAAATAAAGAGCTTTATAGTACACTATTTACAGTTAAAAATGATAAAGATATAAAGGCCTCAAGAATAGCATATTATTATGGGGCTAAAATAGTAGGTATGTTAAATGATAAAATGGGAATAGATAGTATTCTTTTACTTGATTATAAAAGTGTTGAAGAATACATATATAAGTATTTTGAAATTTATAATTAAGTTAAATTCAGATATAGTTTGTTATTTTTATTATTCTAAAATATATAATGTTTAAAATTCAACTTTATAATGATATAAACATAGAATATATGGTATATAAAATCTAAAATTTACTTTTAGTTTAAATAGTATATATAAAAGAGTAATTCCAATAAGTGTTATTTCTCTAAATAAGTTTATGCTTATGGAGGTAGGTGGGAATAATAAAATAATGAAACAAAAAAATAGTAAAAAAAATAAAGTTGATGAGATAGATGAAGCAAAAATTAATGAAATATTTGAATTAATTAAAAATACCAAAATGATGGGGTTTAATGATGGAATAACTACTATAGGATATGGTTTATTAAGCACAGGAAATGTGTTTTTAGCAAATAAAATAGAAGAGACGGTAAAAAGTTTTAAAAGAGGTAATGAAGTTATACCATCATTTGAAATTTTTAATAAAGCTATTGATGTATTATTAATAGGTAGTGGGCTAACATTAATAGGACATGCCAATGCATTACCTTATATGTATGAAGAAACTAGAGCAACACGAGAAAATCCTCCATTTTATATTAATGAGTGTTTGAAAGAGGCTTTAGATTTAGAACTATTAAGTCAAATATTATTCGTATATGGAGATATTTTTAGATTACAAGCATTTAATCTTTTGCAAAAAGGAGCTTTTCAGGCAGTAGAAAAGTCAAAACAGGAACAAAACCAATAACTGAAAAGTTATATAGGTATAGTATTATATAAAAACTTATCTACAAGTTTAGTCTATAACCTATAAAAAAGACTAAAATATGTTTATAAATAGAGGATTATTTATATATATTGTTGATAAAACATAAAGGGGACGGTTCATTAAAATCTACTATTTAAATAGTAGATTTTAATGAACCGTCCCTAAGTTATAAATACTAAAATACTATTTATTTTAGTATTTGTTTACTTAAATTAATAGGAGAAATTTCATTTATGGAGTAAGGTTTTATTCTTATAGTAAAGTTAAAATCACATGGTATAAGTTTAGCATTACCCATTGGTTTTGGACCACAACTATTGCTTCCAAGACCATTTTGTTTATGATCTATATGAAGATAAATTCTATCTCGTTCTATTAGTTCATTTATATGTTTTGCTTTTTCAAAGTCTTCAGTAGAATTGTAATGAGTACTAAAATTAATATTTTGATCTTCACCACAAAACAATATACCTTTACCTCTTTCATCAGTTAGAGAAACCCAATTAACATCAGTCCTATTGCCGTTTTCTTGAGGATAAACGTATGAGAAATATAAATCCTTTACGGTTTTTTCATAAATTCCAAATGGATTAGCATATTTACTATCTGCATAAGATTCACCATCACCTCTACCATACCAAGTTACTCTATTTAAATCTTTTGGTAGTTCAAGGTTTAGGCCAATTCTTTGAAGAACCTCTGGAAACTTGTCTTTTGGGCCGATCATTTGACCAGTAATATTTAAAATGATATCTCCACTACCATAGATTTTATAAGTATATTGACTTTGTATGGACCAATCTACCAAAGTTGGTGGGGCGATATGAGATAAAATTTTAACTTCTATTAAATTCTTGGAGATTATATGATAATCAAAACTATCTATTCTATGCTGCATTATGTGCATACATTGTTTACGTAGATTTTCTAAAATATACATATCATTATCAATGGGTGCTCTCCAAAAGTTAAGTTTAGGGCCAGCTAAAAATAACTCATCTCCAGAATAAATACAATGTTTAATATATCCACGAATTTTGTCAAATACAATTTTAAAATCACAACCTGTAATTTCTAATAGTATATCTGATGAGGTAATCTTTAAATTCGGCATTTCATTTATATTAATAGTTATGAAATTTTCAGATTTCACAGGAATTAAATATTGAGTCCAAGCTATCTCATGACCACATTTTGCCCAATTGGTATCTTTATTTAGTTTAAAACTTATGTTTAACCAATAATCAGTTGCACCTTGAAGTAAGTGTGGTAATTTATATGGAATAGTAATTATGCAACTTTCTTTTGGGGCAATTTTGGGAGTAGGAATTGTTCCATTTGAAATAACTTGTCCATCTGAAGTTACATTCCAACATATATTTAAATGATCAAGATTTATAAAATCATAAAGATTAGTAAGTTTGATTTTACCTTCGTTAAGATTAACTTTCTCAAATCTTAGTGGCTCAATAATTTTTTTTAATTCAGCTAATGCAGGGGAAGGTGTATGATCAGGTTTAATTAGCCCATCACAACAGAAGTTTGAATTATTAGGTTGATCACCAAAGTCACCACCATATGAATAATATTCTTTCCCATTTTCGTCATAAGTTCTAATTCCATGATCAATCCATTCCCAAACAAAACCGCCTTGAAGACGATTGTATTTATAAAATGTATCCCAATATTCCTTTAATCCTCCAGGACCATTTCCCATAGAGTGGCAATATTCACATACTATATGAGGTTTTTTCATATCTTTCATTTCACCTAATTCTATTAGTTTTTCAACTGTAGAATACATAGTACTTACAACATCAGCAGCTTCAGCATTTCTATCTTCTTCATAATGGACAAGTCTTGTATTATCTCTATTATGACACCATTCATACATGGCTTTTTGATTACAACCAAATTTTGATTCGTTACCAAGGGACCAAAGAATTATAGAAGGATGGTTTTTTTCTCTTTCAACCATTCTTTCAATTCTATCTACATAAGCATTCATCCAAGCAGGATTTTTGCTAACATGTTTTGAATCCTCTAATTCCTCAAAGCCATGAGCTTCTAAGTCAGTTTCTGCAATTAAGTAAAATCCATATTCATCACATAAATCATAAAATATAGGGTTGTTTGGGTAATGAGAGGTTCTAATAGCATTTATATTATTTTGTTTCATTTTTACAAGATCATCTATCATCCAATGGAGTGGGGCAACACGTCCTAAGTCTGTATGAGCATCATGCCTGTTAACACCTTTAAATTTTATAGATACTCCATTTACTAATAGATTACCATTTTTTAATTCTATCTTTCTAAAACCAATTTTTTGAGGTACTATTTCGATAATCTCTTTATTAGAATTTTTTAAAACAATTATTAAATGATATAGATATGGAGATTCAGCAGACCATTTTTGAGGATTTTCTATAGGGATAGTTAGGTTAAGGTTAGATGTACCTTTATTTTTTAAGTTAATATTTTTTATATATTGCTTTTCTATAATATCTTTTTTATTTCTATCTAAAAGGTTAAATTCTATTTCATAATTTGAGACATCTAGGGCTAATAAATTTTCTAATGATATATCTATAGACAATGTAGAATTTATATAATTATCATCTAAATCTGTTT
Source organism: Clostridiaceae bacterium 14S0207 (assembly GCA_003288255.1). Lineage (GTDB taxonomy): Bacteria > Bacillota > Clostridia > Clostridiales > Clostridiaceae > Hathewaya > Hathewaya limosa. The sequence continues at coordinate 229,750 of CP026600.1, forward strand.
TTATAAAAATATCATTTATATGAATTTTGGGTCTTGAAATTAAATAGACATCTCTAAAAATTCCACTTAACCACCACATGTCTTGATCTTCTATGTAAGATCCATCACACCATTTATATACCTGAACAGAAAGAGAATTTTCGCCATGATTAATTTTGTCTGTAATATCAAATTCAGAACTTAATCTACTACCTTGACTATATCCAATTTCTATACCATTTACCCACACTCTGAATGCACTATCTACTCCATCAAATCTTAAAATTATTTGTGAACCGTCCCAAGATTCAGGAATAAAAAAGTCTCTTTTATATAAACCAGTAGGGTTTTCAGAAGGTACATAAGGCGGTTCAACAGGAAATGGATAAATTATATCTGTATAGTGAGGATTATCATAGCCTTGTAATTGCCAATTGCCAGGAACTTTTATGTTATCCCACTGAGATGTATCAAGGTCAGATTTAAAGAAATTTTTTGGAATTTCATATGGAGATTCTGTATATTTAAATTTCCATGTACCGTTTAGTAATTTAAAGCCTTTAGAAAGACCTCTATCATATGTAAGAGCATTACAAAGTTTATCATATCCAAAAAAATAAGACCTACTTTTTAGTCTATTACGATGAAGTAATTCAATGTTTTCCCAGTCGTTTAAATGTTTTTTCAATTAAAAATCCCCCTTATTACATAAAGTATTAAATAACTAAAACATATATATATTATAACTAAAAGGGTGAAAAGAATGAAGGAAAAGTTATTATATTAAGAATGTTATGAAACAAATAAGACTAAATGTTTTTAGTAATAAGATTTTTAGGAACAATTCATAAATATTAAATATGTAGTAAAAATTTATGAACCGTCCCTAAATTAACATCTAGATTTCTTATAAATTAGGTATCTGCCAATTAATTGGAGTTTTACCGATAGATTGGAGAAACTTATTTGTTTTAGAAAAATGATGGTTCCCAAAGAAGCCTCTATTAGCTGATAAAGGACTAGGATGGACAGAAGTTAATATATAGTGTCGGGGATTAGTAATTAAAGCAGTTTTAGATTGAGCATTTTTCCCCCATAAGATAAAAACAATAGGATCTTCCCTCTGATTTAATAAGCTAATAATCTTATCGGTGAATATTTCCCATCCTTTCCCTTTATGAGAATTAGCTTCTCCAGCCCTTACAGTAAGCACTGTATTAAGCATTAATACACCTTGATCAGCCCAAGATTTTAAGTAACCATTATTGGGGATATAACAATCTAAATCATTATGTAGTTCCTTATAAATATTAACTAAAGAAGGGGGAGTTTTTACACCGGGTTGAACAGAAAAACTTAATCCATGAGCTTGATTTGGACCATGATAAGGATCTTGACCTAATAATACAACTTTTACGTTATTATAATCAGTGTAATTTAGGGCATTAAAGATATTATCTATAGTAGGATAGATAGTATTTTCTTCATATTCATTAATCAAAAAGTTTTTTAATTTAATATAATAATCTTTTTTGAATTCATCCTTTAATAAATCATACCAATAATTTTTTAATAGTTCCATGTTAAAAGCCTCCTACATTGAGAATTATAAGTTTAAGAAATAAATTTACTATTAAATTATACAGTATTTTCTATAGCCATAAAACCAGATAAAAAAGTATATTTAATAGCAAAAAGAACATTAGAAAAATTTTTAAAAATAATTCTAATGTTCTTTCAAATAAATCAAAACAACATGTGATTAAATCCCTAAATTAGTATTAACATTTTATTTTTGTATAAAACTTGCACAATCTGTACATTGACAATCTTTAGCATGGGCATCATGTTTAACTACTTCTATACAATCTAAAGTACAGTAGTTATCTTTGTTACAATGATGTTTACATTCTGTAACGGTACATTTTATAGATTCATTATGTTCCATTTCTTTCACCTCTTTAATTAATTAGTATGTTGTTAGTATGAAGTAAAAGTTAACTTTTTATGTAGGTAAATTAATCTTGTAATGTATTAAAAATACAAAAAAATATTCATATACAACCATAATAAATTAAGCAAATTTATTATTTAAGAATTTTATACAAAACTCCCTATAGCATAATTTAAAAATTATACTATAGGGAGTTTTTGTTTTGATTTAATCTATAAAATTTTGTATACTTGTTATAAGTGTGTTTTAAATTAAGAAAAGAATATTATAAAAAAGAATATATAATCTTTATAAAGAGGAGAGGTATTTACCATGGGTAGAATATTTGGTACAGATGGAGTAAGAGGTATTGCTAATACTGAACTTACACCAGAACTTGCTTTTAAATTAGGAAAAGCGGGAGCATATGTTTTAACAGAAGGAACACATAAACCTAAAATAGTAGTAGGTATGGATACAAGAATTTCAGGGGATATGTTAGAAGCAGCATTAGTTGCTGGAGTATTATCTGTTGGAGCAGAGGCTATATGCGTAGGAGTTATACCAACACCAGCTGTAGCATATTTAACTAGAAAATATAATGCAGATGCAGGAGTAGTTATTTCTGCTTCACATAATCCAGTAGAATACAATGGTATAAAATTCTTTAATGGAGATGGATACAAACTTAAGGATGAGTTAGAAGATAAAATTCAACAAGTTATAGAAAATAACTTTGAAGGAGTTTCTTGTCCAGTAGGGGAGAATCTAGGAAAGAAGATATTAGTAGATAATGCAATAAATGATTATGTGGAGTTTGCTAAAAGCACTATTGATTGTGACCTAAAAGGATTAAAGGTAGCATTAGATTGCGCAAATGGTGCATCATATAAAACATCTGTTAAGGCATTTAAAGAATTAGGGGCAGAAGTATTAGTAATTAACAATGAACCAGATGGAAAAAATATAAATAAGGATTGTGGATCAACACATCCAGAACATTTAATGGAATTCGTAAAGAAAAATAAATGTGACTTAGGTTTAGCTTTTGATGGTGACGCTGATAGATGTCTAGCTGTAGATGAAAAAGGAAATCTAATAAATGGTGATTTCCTTATGGGTATTTGCGGTAAGCATTTTAAAGAACAAGGAAAATTAAAAAAAGATACTATTGTTGTTACAGTTATGAGTAATATGGGACTTGATATAGCACTTAATAAAGACGATATCAAAACTGTAAAAACAAAAGTTGGAGATAGATATGTACTTGAAAGAATGGCTGAAGAAGGTTATAGTTTAGGTGGAGAACAATCAGGACACTTAATATTTTTAGACTTCAATACAACTGGAGATGGACTGGTATCTGGTATACAAGTAGCAACAGTTGTTAAAAAGACAGGAAAAACTCTATCAGAACTTGCAGCATTTATGACTGAACTTCCACAAGTTTTAGTAAATGCAAAAGTGCCAAATGATAAAAAAGATATTCATGTTAAGGATGAAGAAATAGCAGAAGAAATAAAAAAAATTGAAGCTAAGTTTCATGGTAATGGAAGAGTTCTTATAAGACCTTCAGGAACAGAACCACTAGTTAGGGTTATGTTAGAAGGAAAAGATAAAAAAGAATTAACTGAAATTGCAGAAGGATTAGGTGAAATGATAGAAGAAAAGGCTAATAAATAGTAAAAAATATAAGGCATCATATTTTAAAGTATGATGCCTTGTTTTTTTATCCTATTTTTATTAAATCTAACTTTTAGAAATTATTATGATTTTTAATGAGTTGATAATAAATGATTACTATTTTAGTAGTTTTTCTTCTGAAGCTCCTAAAAGGATAGATTTTTCACTTGGTCTAAATTCACCTTTGTTATCATCTCTTCCTTGAAGGTGATATCTTGCATTTGCATCTTTCATAGTATTAGCAGCCTTCTTAGAAAGTTCACCGATTCCACCGTCTTTGCATCTGTTTACTATTAAGCTAAATTTAGTATCTTTAAAGTCAGAAAGCATAGCTACGTCACCATTACTATCTCCACCAACTATAATAGGACCTTGTCCTCCGTGCTTTTCTTGTAAAAACTTCTTAATTGTTTTTGTTTTACCAGGACCTTGAGTTTGGAAGTAATTATCGCTATCGTATTCAGCTTTAATTACACCCTTATCATCTCTTTTTAATTGCATTGCAGTAATGTTTTCTTTTGGTAATTCATAGCCATATTTAGGATTTGTAGCAAATTCACGAACAACATCTATAAATGAAGCTGAACAAATGTAAACATCTATTCCATTAGCCATTAAAGTTTTATATAAATTTTGTTGTTCTTTTACAGTTCTTAGGCCACTATTAAATTCTACTGAAACAACTCCAGCTTTTCCCTTTAATTCTGTTGGACTTGTCCAAGTTATTTTTTCTAATTTTTGTTTTAACCAATAATCATTTGATTTCTCAGTTAAAGTAGCAACCTCAGGCTGTTTCATTCCTCTAAATAAGTAAGTTACCCATGGATAGCTTATATCAGAACTGAAAGTTTCTCCTATTGCAGCATAAAGATATCTAGTTTTAGCTATAAAATCTTTATATTCAGGAGTCTTTTTAATTTCATCTAAAGATTTAATTCCTTTAAAACCTTTATAGTTTTCATATAAGAATTTGTAGTCTGAATCAATATCAGCGCCAACAGAATCTATATTTACAGGTTTACCTTCTTTATTATTACAATCAGGTTTAAAATTATCTTTTGGAATATTAGTTCTTATAGTTTCGCTAAATTCTTTTGGAGTCATTTTAAACTCAAGATTTTCTAATTGATAAGCAAGTAAAGCTTCTTCAACGTCATTTACAATTGTTGTATTATCCCAATCGAAAACAGCATATGGTTTTTTATTGGCATCATAATTTTTGCTATCTTTACCGTGGTTATCTATAACTGCTTGCAAATCTTTATAGTTTTTTTCTGCCCAGTTACCTTTTTCTAATTTAACTTGACTAGTCTTTGTAGCCTTTTCTTCTACAGCAGGTTTATTTTCACTGCTGTTGTCAGCTTTTGAAGCAGTACCACAAGCCGCTAAAGAAAGTGCTATAGCACATGTCAATGCTAAACTAAGAGACTTTTTTTTAAAGTTGTTCATTAAAATTCACTCCCTATTTTTCATTAGTTAATATTTGTTTTCAATCAATTTTTTATAAAAAATAAAAGTTGTAAAAATAGGTTAAATACTTATTGATAAATTTAAACAAAAATTAACTGAAAATTAATCATATAATACATTTATATACCAAAAGTCTAAATGTGTCAATGTGTAAAGATATAATTTTCACAGTATTTCTAAGATTATATCAATAATGCTAAAGATTTGTAAAAAACTCAATTAATTTCTTGAAAAAAACTTCTTAATGTATCGACATTTGTATTAAATTTTAAAAAATTATAGTAGTATATAATGATAGAAAATATTATATATAATAATATTTGTATATATTTTGCTCATAAGCTTTAGTAAGTATACGTTTTTAATACATTATAGGTGGCGTGATAGCTCGTTAATTAGACAATATATTACAATTTACTTATGAATTATAGTAAACTAATTATATATAGATAGTAATAAAATCAGTAGAGGAAATAAAATGCTTAATAACCTTTTAATAAAGTACTAAAACTATTGACCTAATAGGACAAAAATGCATATAATAATATGATAGATTTTATATAGAATCTATCCATTTTATTTTTAAGGTTCTAGTATATATGTAAAGGAATTTATTAATAATTAATCAAGAATTTTATGATTTATTTTAATAAGTGAATGTTATTATGTAAGAGTATAGAGTTTAAATATATAATTTTTAAAGCGCCAGGAGTTATAGTGAGAAGCATGTTAAGACTATAACTTGACGAGGATGGGGTTTAATCGAATCTTCGGCGGGTGCCCCACGGTAAAACGCACTACCGTTAACGATTGATAAAAGCGAGAAGTGATTTTCGTTACAAGATTGATCAGGTGCAAAACATGTATGCTAGGACAATATTATCAATTTAAGAGAGGTAAAAGAAAATGTGCGGAATAGTTGGGTATTTTGGTAAGAGATATGCTTCATCTTTATTAATTGATGGGTTAAGCAAGCTAGAGTACAGAGGGTATGATTCAGCTGGTGTTGCTATAATACAAGAAGATGGAACATTAAAAGTGACAAAATGTAAGGGTAGACTTAAAAATCTTGAAAATAAATTAGAGGAAGAGCCAATACGTGGCAATATAGGTATTGGTCATACTAGATGGGCAACACATGGTGAACCATCTGATGTAAATTCTCATCCACACTCAAATAAGGATTTTACAATTTCAGTAGTTCATAATGGAATAATTGAAAACTATATCAGATTAAGAGAAAAGCTAATTGCTAAAGGTTATGAGTTTACTTCAGAAACAGATACAGAAGTTATTCCTCATTTAATTGATTATTATTATGAAGGAAATCTTTTAGAAGCAGTTATGAAGGCTACAACTAAAATTGAAGGTAGTTATGCTTTAGGGGTAGTATCTTCTCATGAGCCAGATAAAATAGTTGCAGTTAGAAAAGATAGTCCCTTAATTGTTGGACTTGGAAAAGATGAATCTTTTATAGCTTCAGATATTCCAGCAGTTTTAACAGAAACTAGAGATGTTTATTTATTAAAAAATAAAGAATTTGTTGTTATGGATAAAAATGGTGTTCAACTTTTCGACGAAGAAGGAGAAAAGATTGAAAAAGAAGTTTATCATGTAACATGGGATGCAGATGCAGCCGAAAAAGGTGGATTTGAACATTTCATGATTAAAGAAATACATGAACAACCAAAAGCTATAAGAGATACTATGGCATCAAGAATAGTTTTAGGACAGCCAATTTCTTTAGATAATATTACTATAACAAAAGAACAAATTGAAAAATTAAGTAGAGTTTATATAGTTGCATGCGGTACAGCTTACCATGCTGGTGTAGTTGGAAAGTATGTAATAGAAAAGTTAGCTAGAATTCCAGTTGAAGTTGATATAGCTTCAGAATTTAAACATAGAGATCCTATTATAGATGAAAATACTTTAATGATAGTTGTAAGCCAATCAGGTGAAACAGCTGATACATTATCTGCATTAAGGCTTGCTCAATCTAAGGGTGCAAGAGTAATAGCAGTTACAAATGTTGTAGGAAGTACAGTATCAAGAGAAGCTGAAGATGTGTTATATACTTGGGCTGGTCCAGAAATAGCTGTTGCATCTACAAAGGCATATGTAACTCAACTTATAGCAATGTATATAATAGCGCTATACTTTGCACAAAATAAAGGAACATTATCTAATGAAAAATTAGAAGAGATTAAACAGGCTATGATGGAGTTACCAGAAAGAGCAGAAGAAGTTTTACAGCATAAAGAAGCTATTCAAAAGTTTGCTTCAAGAACTTACATGCATAAAGATATGTTCTTCTTAGGAAGAGGTCTTGATTATGCTGTAGCGATGGAAGGATCTTTAAAACTTAAGGAAATCTCTTATATTCATTCAGAAGCTTATGCTGGTGGAGAATTAAAACATGGTCCAATTGCACTTATAGAAGATGGAACTATTGTTATGGCTATAGCAACTCAAGAAGAATTAGTTGATAAAATGGTTAGTAATATGAAAGAGGTTACTGCAAGAGGTGCTGAGGTATTTGCATTCACAACTGAAGGGCATACTCAAATGGAAGAAGTTTCTGTTGGAATAACTTATCTTCCAAAAGTAATGGAAATTTTATCACCAGTAATTTCTGTAATACCATTACAATTATTCTCTTATTATGTATCCATCCAAAAAGGATGCGACGTAGATAAGCCAAGAAACTTAGCAAAATCAGTAACAGTAGAATAATAGAAAATACAGACTAGACATTTGATTTAAAATGTCTAGTTTTTTTAGCGCATAAAAAACTTAGAATAAATTATTTCGAGATCTTAAAGGATAAAAATTCATTATCATAAAAGATGATTTATAGTTTATAAAATGTGGTATAATATGATTGGATTAATAAGAATATATTACAATAATAGTTATGTTTTGGAATGAAAGTCAAATTTATAGAGGATTAAATAAAAAATATGAGAGGATTAAATATCATTATGATGAATCAAGAAAAAAGAGAAAAAATAAATCCTTCTTTAGAAAAATCAATGAATAATGCTATAGAGTTTCTTGCTGTTGCATTAAATTTAACAGGACATAATATACCATAATTATTTAACCTTATAGTAACTTGAAACTATTTTTCCAGTAATAATATTTGTAAATATGTATAAAATTTAATATAATTATTTTGAATTGTTTTATTAAAATATTACTCAAGGGGGGGTCAATATTTTTATTTTAGTATTGTTAATGATTATTTCCCCTTATACAGCAATTGTGCCTGCTATATATATGACATACAAGGTTTTAAAAGGAGAAGTGTATATTAATAAGAATCAATGGAATATAGCACTTTTTTTCTTGTTTATATGGGCATTAATTGTAGGAGCTATAAACGGGAGTGTAACATCTATAATTGCATCCTTTGCTATATTTATATATTTTTGTGTTAATTGTTTTATGCAAGAATATTGTAATAATGAAGTGAAAATAGAAAAATTATTTAAGTATTTATTATATTTTTCAATTTTTTCTGCAGTAATAGGAGTAATGGAAAAAATTCTTTGTACATATTTTAAAGTTAACGTTGTAGCACAGTTTTTAAATTTCACTAGCCAAGTAATTAATAATAAGAGAATATATAGTACGTTTGGAAATCCTAATATAGCTGGTAATTGGTTTGCCATAATGACTCTTGTTAGTATTTACTTTTGGTTTCAAGAACCTAAAAAAGTACTTTATAAAATATCAACAATTTTATTTATTAGTGTGTTATGTTTTACAGGATCTAGAGGGGCTCTTATGGCTTTATTAGTGGGGGTTCTTGTATTTTATGTTTTAAAATTAAATAAAAATAAAAAGTGTAATTGGATTTTTGTTGTATTGCTTTTAGTTATAACAGTAATTACTTTTCTACCAATTCCTATTTTAAATAAGATTATTGCTCATAATGTAGACCGTTCTTTTAGTAGCAGAGTGGATATATGGAAAGGTTGTCTTAATATGTTTAAGGACAAGCCGTTAACCGGATGGGGTGTTATGGCAGTGTGGGATCATGGAGCAGATTATATAAGAGGATATAATAAGTTTTTATTCCATGCCCATAATATTTGGCTTACTTTTATGAGCACACTAGGTATAGTTGGTATTGGTATATATGGTTTTATGAAATTAAGTTTATTTAAAGGGTTAAAAAATTTGTATAATAAAAAATGTAATCTTGTACCATTACTAGCAGGTATACAGGTGTTAATAATAGTGCATGGGTTAGTTGATTTCACAATTATTGCTCCTCAAACAGGATTATTGTTTATAATATGTTCTTCTATGATAATATCATTAGCTAAGGAATATACCACTACAACAGTTAAGGATTTTTTAAAAAAACAACATAAATTAAGAACATTGTTTAAAAATATCTAGGTTAAAAATTAAGTATAAATTAATTTAATAACTCAATAGGGGAAGTGGCAAAATGGAAAACAAGAGAAAAGTTATTTTAGATGTAGATACTGGATCAGATGATGCCATTGCTATTATGGTTGCAGTACTTTCAAAACAGGTTGATGTACTTGGCATTACTGTTACACAAGGAAACAGGCCTTTAAAAAATTGTATTGAAAATACTTTAAGGGTATTAGATATGTTAGATTCACATATACCAGTATATGCTGGCTGTCCTGATGCAATGGTACGTAACATGATACCTGGAAGAAATGCCAATAACCCAACAGATGGCATTAGCTTATTTGAAAATGGAGTAGAGTATACTATTCATCCAGAGTATTTAGAACTACCACCGGCTGTATCTAAAGCACAGACTAAACATGCTTGTTCTTTTATTATTGAGGCTGTAAAGAAGTCACGTGAAAAGATTACTATAATAACCGTTGCACCACCTACTAATATAGGTATGGCATTTAGAATGGATCCTACTATTAAAGATAATATAGAAGAAGTTATTTTTATGGGTGGTGGTGTAAACGTTGCAAATGTTACTCCGGTAGCAGAAGCTAACTTTTTTCATGATCCTGAAGCTGTAAAAATTATATTAGATAGTGGAGTTAAGGTTAAAATTATTGGATTAGATGCTACTCATAGTGCGGAAATTACAATGGAAGAGGCTGAAAAATTAATAGTAACTGGTACTAAGGCAGGAAGGTTGGCAGGAGACTTAATAAAAATGAGAGCCATTGCCTCTAAAAAGAAAGGATGGAGTGATGGAACTACAGAAGCAATTCATGATGCTTTAGCTGTAGCAACATTATTAGATCCTGGTGTAATAATGGATATGAGAAGACAAAAGTGTGATATAGATATCAGTGGAGGTGCTGGGGATGGACAGTTGATAGTAGACCGAAAAAATCAAAATAACTCATCTGTAAATACCTATGTGGCATATAAGGCTGATAAATATAAGTTTTATAATATAATTTTAGAATGTGTAAAAAGGTCAAAATAAAATATTTTAATATATAGATAAAAACTACTCAATTATTTTTGAGTAGTTTTTTACTTTATGAAACTTATAAAAAGGTTTTTAAAGGCAATTTTAAGACAAATTATGACAAAATATTAACAAATATAAAGAAGTAAATAATAATTTTTTAAATATGTTAAAAAAATCATGATCTAATGTGAAAAAATAGATAAAATAAAAAAATAAAAAATTTTTATTTTGTATAACTCCTTAGTATATATAGACTTTAAGCAATATTGATAATGGTGAAAAAAATATCTATTCTTGTTTTACTAACAGGTGCTATTTATAATAAGGCTTGTAAGACAGATTTATAAACAGACAAACCATTTAAGTAAAAATCGTAATAGAAAAAATGATATATGATAAATATAATGTCTTATAAGAAAAGTCTGTTTCAAAATTTTATATTTATCATAAGGTAAAATCATTTTATCTAATGTTAAAAGTAATAAGGGGGTATTAAAATGAATAAATTATCAAAATTTATTGAGAAAGGTTATCAACTTTTAATTAATGGAGAGTGGATAAACGGAACTGGCAATCATAAAGTTTTTAGTTATAACCCTAGTAATGGAGAAAAGCTAACCGAATTTGTAGATGCAAGTAATGAAGATGTAGATTTGGCTGTTAATGCAGCGAAAGAAGCATTTAAATCATGGAAAGATGTATCGATACAAGAACGTAGTTCTATTCTATTAAAGATAGCGGATTTGATAGATGAAAATAAAGAACGTTTAGCTATGATAGAAACTTTAGATAATGGAAAACCTCTTAGAGAAACATTAAATATAGATTTACCTTTAGCATCAGATCACTTCCGTTATTTTGCAGGCATTATTCGTGCAGAAGAGGGAACTTCAAAAATGATTGATAAAGACACTTTATCTATTACTCTAAAAGAACCTATTGGAGTGGTGGGACAAGTAATACCTTGGAATTTTCCATTCTTAATGGCAGCATGGAAATTGGCTCCAGCACTTGCTGCGGGAAATACAGTAGTTATTCATCCATCATCTACTACATCAATTAGTTTATTGGAGTTTGGAAAGTTATTAAATAAAGTTTTACCAGCTGGTGTTGTTAATATTATTACAGGAAGAGGATCTAAATCTGGTAACTATATGTTGCAACATAAAGGATTTAATAAGTTAGCATTTACAGGATCTACTGAAATTGGTTATAAGGTATCAGAAGAAGCGGCTAAAAGATTGATTCCAGCGACTTTAGAGCTTGGAGGAAAATCAGCTAATATATTCTTCAATGATGCACCATGGGAAAGAGCTATAGAAGGTGTACAAATGGGAATATTATTGAATCAAGGACAGGTATGTTGTGCTGGGTCAAGAGTATTTGTACAAGAGGATATTTATGATAAGTTTGTAGAGGCTCTTAAGATAGCTTTTGAAAAAGTTAAGGTAGGTCTTCCATGGGAAGATGGTGTACAAATGGGTTCTCAAATTAATGAAAAACACCTTGAGAAAATACTTGAATATGTTAAAATTGGAGAACAAGAAGGTGCAAAAGTACTAACTGGTGGAAAGAGATTAGAAACAGATGAACTAAAGGATGGTGCATTTATGACACCAACAATTTTAATAAATGCTACTAATAAAATGCGTATTGCTCAAGAAGAGATTTTTGGGCCAGTGGTAACAGTCATTAAGTTTAAGGATGAAGAAGAAGTAATAAGAATGGCTAATGATTCTGAATATGGATTAGGAGGAGCCATTTGGTCTAAAAATATTAATACAGCACTTAGAGTAGCATCTAAAATTGAAACAGGTCGTATGTGGATAAACACATATAACCAATTACCTGCCGGGGCACCTTTTGGTGGATATAAAAAATCAGGAATTGGAAGAGAAACATATAAAAGTGTTTTAGAAGCATATTCACAAACAAAGAATATTTATATAAGTATGAAAGAACAAACAGAAGGTTTATATTAATTTATGAGGTTAATAATAAGATAAAAATTATAAGTTAGTATAAAAGGGATTATATTTAATTAAATATAGTCCCTTTTCATTTTTAAGAACTAATAAAATGAGCAAAGAATTTTTATTCAAAATAAGGTGTGAGGTCAAAATTATTATTTACCTAAAAATTAAGTGTTATACATTTAAGTTTGTTTATAATTAGTAAACATTTTTGTATATGTATTTACTAATGAGGTCAACATTGTAATAATATATTATATAATTAGTGTTTTTACACATATAATAAAAGTTAGTTTTTAAAAATAGTAGGCTACATATGAAAGGATGAAAAAATTGGATATTCAAAATGTAGGATTGATATTAGAAGGCGGAGGAATGAGAGGGAGTTATACTGCTGGAGTATTAGATTTTTTCTTAAACAAAAATATACACTTTCAATATATTATAGGAGTTTCAGCTGGTGCATGTAATGCTATGTCATATATATCAAAACAAAAAGGAAGAAATATTAAGGTAAGTATGGATTATATAGGTGATAAAAGATATATAGGATTAAGAAATTATATTAAGGAAGGTTCTATTTTTGGTATGAATTTTATTTTTAATGAAATACCCAAAAAATATATTCCCTTTGACTTTGATACTTTTGATAATTCAACATGCAAATTTTTAATAGGAACAACAGATTGTAAAACTGGAGAAGCTATATATTTTAATAAAAATGATATAACTGAGAATATGGAAGTTATTAAAGCATCATCTTCATTACCATTAATATCACCTATATTAAAATATAAAAATTATGAACTATTAGATGGTGGCATATCAGATTCTATTCCAATACTTAAAGCAATGGAAGATGGTATTGAAAAGAATATAATAATTCTTACAAGAAATAAAGATTATAGAAAGTCGCCTAATAAGCTTTATAGAATAATAAAATTAAAGTACAAAAAATATCCCAATCTAGTAAAATCAATAAAAAATAGATATAAAAAATATAATGAAACTTTAGCACTTATAGAGAAGTTAGAGAAAGAAGGAAAAGTTTTTGTTTTAAGACCTTCTAAACCTATTAGGGTTAGTAGATTAGAAACACATTCTGAAAATTTATTAGAGCTTTTTAATAATGGATATGAAGATGCCGAAAATAATTATGAAAAAATGATGAAGTTTTTGGGGGTAGATTTAAAAAATGAAAAATTACAATAGCACGGGCGATATAATAATAAATAGGAAAGAATTAAAAAAACATACAATGTATGGTTAAAATGTAATAAGTCAAAGCAACGTATAAAAAAACAAATATTTATTATTAAGATAAATATTTGTTTTTTTATTTATATATATTAATAATGTTTAGTATTAATGGATGCAAGGATACAACCTACAAATAAACCATTTAAAAATGTAATTATTAAACTTCCAATACTTTTTGAATGGACAGTAATGTGACGGGTAAAAAATCCTATAAAAATAAATAACAATATATTTAATATGATAATAATATAATAATTAAGTTTATTTTTAAGAGAAATAAACTTAGGAGTTCTTTTAAGATTTCTTTTTTTATACATATATATAACAAGTAAAAAGGTTCCTATAAGAGTACTACCATGTTGTAATAATTTGTAGATTGGTATTGCATAATTTAAAATAAAAATATTATATCGTAATTGTGGAAATAAAAGTACAAATTTACCTGTAGAGTGAGTAAAACTATCCCATACTATATGAGTTAACATTCCCAATAATGTAGAATAAATAAAGATAAAAATTTCTTTTATGGAATTTAAACTCCAAGGAGTATATGCATAATGAATGTACCACCTATCAAATGGAGTAGGCATATGTAAGATAAAACATTTTTTTATTATCTTATGAAATAAAAAAGCTACTAAAAAACAAAGTGGTAAATTTAATACAATGAAACCTACAAGAGTATGTCCAAGATTACCCATAGGTTTAAAATTTAAAAAATATTGAAAATCAGGTGCTAGACTACCTAGTACTAAGCCAGTAAAATTAAAATATTTATTAAATTTTTCTTTTATAGGTAAAACGGCTGCTATATGTGAAAAAGTAAATGGCATATGTTAAAAACTCCTTATTATTTTATATTCTAAGATAATAACATTTCTAAGATAAGTATACAATGGGATAATAATGGTATTGATTTAAAATATAATATTATGTTAAATTATAAATTATGGTATGTAAGTGATAAAAATGTAGTTTATGTTTAGCAATTTAAGTCTAAAATATTAAGATGATATATGATACCATGGGGGATAAGATGAGCAATGAATGTGTTAAAAAACAATTATTTAAAATAACTTGGCCTATTTTTATTGATACTTTACTTTTTATGTTTTTAGGAAGTATGGATGTTTTTATGCTTGGAAGGTTTTCTGATAATTCGGTAGCAGCTGTAGGAGCGGTTAACCAGATTATAAGCATGATAAATTTAATTTTTGGGATTATAACTGCAGGAACTATGATTTTGTGTTCACAATATTTAGGAACGAAAGATCCTAAGGAAAATATAATTCGACTTTCGGGAGTTTCCATAGTATTTAATGGTTTAATAGGAGCTATTTTAAGTATAGTTTTAGTGTTTAGTGGTGAAATTCTTTTAAAGTATATGAATATAGATAATTCTTTAATCTTAATTAGCTCAAGTTATATAAATATTGTAGGTGGTTTTTTATTTATACAGTCCATGGCTATGACATTTACGGCTATTATAAGGGCACATGGTTATACAAAAGTTTGTATGTATGTAACTTTTTTTATGAATGTGCTTAATATTATATGTAACTATATATTGATTTTTGGAAACTGTGGAGGACCAACATTAGGTGTTAAGGGGGCGGCAATAGCTACTGTACTAAGTAAAACAATTGGTTGTGTTATTTTAGGATATTTTCTATTTACAAAGGTTATAAAAGATTTTTCATTAAGATATTTTAAGAAGTTTCCTAAAAAAGATTTAATTAATATGCTTATTATAGGATTGCCAACTGCAGGTGAACAACTTTCATATAGTTTAATGCAAATTGTAATTACAATGATTTTGACTTTAATTGGTATAGAGGCTATGACTACTAATAATTATGCTAATAATATTATTATGTTTGCATATGTATTTGCTGTTTCCATTGGTCAAGGTTCAAGTATATTGGTTGGAAGACTTATAGGGAAAGGTGATACGGAATCGGCTTATAGCTTAGGTATATCCTCTTTAAAAAAGGCTATTTTAGTATCCTTATTACTTGCTATGATAATTGCAAGTTGCGGAAGATATATATTAGGTGTTTTTACAATTAATGAAAAAATAATATCGTTAGGAATAAAACTTTTACTGATTGATATTATATTAGAACCAGGATGAGCTTTTAATTTAGTTATAATAAATTGTTTAAGAGGTGCAGGAGATGTAAAATTTCCGGTATGTGTTGGACTTATATCTATGTGGATATTAGGTGCAGGAGCTGGATATATATTGGCTATTCCATTTAATTTAGGATTAAATGGAATTTGGATTGCGCTTGCTTTAGATGAATGGATTAGAGGAATAATCATGTATTTTAGATGGAAAAGTGGAAAGTGGAAAGGCAAATGTTTTGTAAATTAGAGAGCAGTCTTTTAAAATTATTAAGCCAAAATTTACGTTTTTAATAAAAAGTTGTTTAAATATGCTAATTAATGTTTAAAGTGATATAATGTAAGTAAACTATAAAACTTTTATATAATTTTTTGTAGGATATATTTTTTATAAGATTAATTGCTTGAAAGTGAAGTTTAAGGAGAAAATACAATATATGAAAAAGAAGATACTATTGATAGGGATAATAATTATGGGAATAATAACTGGCATAATGTTAGAAATAGATTCACATAATACTAAAGAAAAGACTAAGATAGTTAATGAACATAATGATATAAAGAAGGAACAAAAGAAAGAACAAAAGCAAATAAAACAAGAAAATATAAAAAAAGATATAGCCAAATTAGAAAAAATTAAAAATGATAAATATATGATTTTAGTCAATAAGAGTACTCATAAGTTAAACAAAAATGATATTCCAGATAATTTAGTTGTACCAAAGATTAAGTTTAATAAGTGGGCTACTAATACAAAAATGGAAAAGGTAGCTGCAAGTGCTGTAGAAAAAATGTTTGAAGCAGCTAAAAAAGATAGAATAGATCTTTTGGGCATTTCTGCCTATAGAGCATATAATGTTCAAGTAGAAGTATTTGAGCAGGAAATAGAAGTAAAAGGAAGTAAAAAGAGGGCTGAGGAAGCAGTAGCTCCTCCAGGATCATCAGAACACCAAACAGGTTATACTTTAGATTTAACTTGTGTAAACCGTGTAAATTTAGATAAAAATTTTGAAAAGACAGATGATTTTAAATGGTTACAGGAAAATTGTTATAAGTACGGGTTTATTTTAAGGTATCCTAAAGATAAAGAAGATATAACAAAATATCAATATGAACCTTGGCATTATAGATATGTAGGAGTAGATAATGCTACATATATAATGAAAAATCATTTAACTTTAGAAGAATATATAGAAAAAATTGACGACAAAATAGAAAATTTAAAAAAAAAATTCTAATTGATTAAGATGTGAAAAGTGAAGTATATGGGTTAAAATTATTAATTAAAGAACTATAGATAATAAAAAATTATCTATAGTTTTTTTGTGTTTATGAAATTTATAAGAATTATTTAAGGAAAATTTAGAAGTTTTGTAAAACAACTATGTTGTAATCATAATAATTATTATGTTATTTAGTATATAATATATATGGGGTATGGATTATTTTAGTATTGATTTATTTAAACTGAAGGATAAAATTTTAGGGGGTTATTAATAATGGAAGGAAAAGTTTATCTATATCCAATAATTTCGTTTATGGTGTTAACCTTTTTAATGGTAACTAATACTTTTAATATGGAAATTATCTTTGTAATAGGTATAGTTTTATCAATATTAATGTGTTGTACTGGTGTAATACAAATAATAAGACATTGGAGAGAAAATAGACTATATTTAAATATTATTAGTATGATTATGGTTATACTTTTATTATCATTTAGTATGATTTGGGGATTTATAGTTCAGGAAAGTAGAGAATATAATCCGAAAGGAAACCTACATGAAATTTTAGTTAATAATAAAATAAAAAAGGATATTAAAAAGCGTTAAATTTAACATAAAGTATAAAGATATTATTGCAATAGAAAAATAGATTTTATTTACTCAATATAATGAGGAAGATAAATTCTATTTTTTTATTTTCTTGATAAATTCTTGACAAGTATTTTATATGATATTCTTGAAAATTGAATTGTGGAGGGATGAAAATGAGTAACATTGTAGAAGTTAAAAATCTTACAAAGACTTTATCAAGAAGGATGGTTTTGGATAATATAAGTTTTAATATTAAGAAAGGAAGTATAGTAGGATTCTTGGGTCCTAATGGAGCAGGAAAAACTACAACCATAAGGGCTCTAACTGGACTTATTGGTGTAAAGGGAGAGATAAAGATAAATGGAATCCTAATTAAAAATAGAATTTTAGCTATGAAAGAAGTTGGGGCAATTGTAGAAAATCCTATATTTTTTTCTTACATGACAGCATATGAAAACTTAATGGCTTTGATTATTTTGGATAAAGAATTAAAAAAATGTGATTATAAAGAACGAATTGAAGAAGTAATTGATATAGTGGGACTTACAGGAAGAGAATATGAAAAGGTAAAAAATTATTCATTAGGTATGAAGCAACGTCTAGGAATTGCTCAAGCACTTTTAAATAAACCTAAGTTTTTAATCTTAGACGAACCAACTAATGGACTTGATCCTATAGGTATAAAAGATTTAAGAAAGCTTATTTTGAAGTTAAACATAGAAAATGGAATAACTTTTTTTATATCAAGTCATCTTTTAGATGAGTTACAAAAAATAAGTACAGATTACATTATAATTAGAGAAGGCAAAATTTTACAACAAGGAAATAAAAAACAAATCTTAAATGAATATGGAGAAGAAAGCTTAGAGGAAGCATTTATTAAAATTATAGGTGGTGGAAATTAATATGAAGGAATTAATAAAAGGTGAATTCTATAAATTTTTTCATAGTAAAGTAATGATTTTATCCTTTTTATCTATACCAATTTTAATAGGATTATTGTGCAATTATTTTCTTAAAAATAATATAGTTATTTCCAATACAAAAGAAAATATTCCTAAATTTGCTTCGAATATAAGTCTACCATATTTGATAATTTACAAAGAGTTTATGGTTATAATGAGTATTTTAGTGATTTTTTATGTTTCTATATTTATAACGGAAGAATTAGAATCAGGTGCAATTAGAATGCAATCAACTAGAGGATATAGTTTATGGAATATTGTATTTAGTAAAGCAATCATAATTGCCTTAATTATTTTTATTGATTTTGTAGTTTGTTTTATTTTATCTAAAATAATAGGAAGTTTATTTTTTAATAAGGTTGAGTTTGCATATACATTTTTAAATTATAAGAAAATTAAAGGAACCTCAGCGTTTTTATATACTTTAAAGTTCTATGGATTATCATATTTAATAATTATGGCTATGCTAACTTTTATGACATTTATTTCTGTGATATCAAAAAATAAACTAGTTACAATTTCAATAGGGCTAGCTATTGTGATAATGGATATATTTTATACAGATATAGTACAAAAGTTAGCTTTTTTAGGAAAAATAAAGTTTGAAACCTTTCAATATATAACCATAAATCAACTTCAAGTTACTGGAGTACCATATTTTATTGCAAATGTGAATAATTCTAGAAAAATAATATTAGGGGTTTTGAGTACTTATTTTATAATTTTTTCTTTATTAACTTTAATTTACACGAAAAAATATGATTATGTAGATTAATAAATAAGTTATATGGGGTGAAGAAATGATAAAACTTTTAAAAAGTGAACTTTATAGATTGTTTCATATAAAAAGTATATATTTGATTTTTATTTTTTCTCTTATTTTAGTAGGAATAATAACTAAGTTATTCAGTATTAAATTATTTTCTGGAATTAATTATAGAACATCCAAGTGGTCTATAATGATTTTTGCAGATAGATTTAATAATCCTCAAGGAATGATATGTAATAGGTGTATCGAAATAGTTTTTATAATAATACCTTTTATTACAAATACAATTATAGGTGAAGAAAGAGATTTAGGTAGTTTAAGGATGATACTGTTAAGACCTTATAAAAAGGGACAGATTATTTTAAGCAAATTAATAACTCTTATAATAATAGATTTTTTATATTTATCTACAATCTTTATTTCAAGTTATATATTTTCCGTGTTTATGATGCCTACTATAAGTTATACAAAGTTATTATTTAATTCTAGTAACATAAGTTTTTGGGAGAGTTTTATATTTAATATAAGGGTATATCTAATTTATTTAGTAGAGATAATCTTAATTAGCTATATATTTTCTATAGTATGTACCTTTATAAAGAATACAGTGCTTGCATTTATAGTTCAAATAGCAATTTTAGTGTCAACATCATACTTAGTTACATCCTTTAGGTATTATATAATATCTCCTTTAAATTATATTTATGATATTTTATCTAAACATAAATCACCTACTATAATTATTTTTGAATGTTTAAGTATAATTATAATAGGCATGTTTTTAAAATTAATATGGAATAGGTTTGACTATGTAGATTAAAGGAGTAATTTTACAAGCTATATCATAAAGGGATATTATAAAACTAGATTAAGAAGTGAATAGTTTAAAACTTAGTCTAGTTTTTTATTATTATAGATGATTGCAGAATTGAAAATTAAAAACTGTAGATAATTTTCTACATTATAATTAAAAATGTGGAAAAAAACATCACGACAAAAAGCCTTTTTGGAAAAAGGCATGCGTAGCATTTGAGCTGATATTTAGTTGTGGATATGTTAACTATACTACTATTTTAAGAAATTTGTTTAGACTTCTCATATAAGTAGGTTTATTCATAGCGTAAGCTACGATAACGTTTATAAGTTTAGATATAGCAGTTAAATATAAATCAGCACGCATGGTTATGATGTTTACTGTTCTCGGTTGTTCAATACATGGGTTAAACTTAAGAGAAGATATACATCTTTCAATAGATGTACGAATTGTATAATTTTCATCCCACTCTTTTGAGTTTCTTTGGACACCGGGATAAAGTCTAAAATCTTTATCAGGATAAACATAAGTCATACGACCACTTTTGTTGTCAGTACAAGGGTTTTCACATGTATGATAACATTTACCTTTTTTATCTCTATGAGATTTTGGACATGTGAATTTAAATCTAAGACTTCTATTTTTACTTTTACAAGATCCTTCGGATTTAAATTCTTTTTTAGTTAGTGGGCAAAGAGGAATACCTTGGGTATTAAATTCTAAATCTCCGATTTTATTATTGGATTGATTACGAGAATTAAGAGGTATAAATACTCTTTTAAATTCTAAATGCTTAAGTAAACCGAAATTATCATAACTATCAAATTCAGAATCACCTAAAAAAGTTTCAAATTTAAAATTAGAATTAGCTTTTAGGTTTTCTAAAAATGGGATAATTACTGGTTTTAGAGAAGCATTATCATAAAAATATTTTTGTTCTTCAGGGGTAATAAAATTTTTTTCATCTAAGGATTTGTAAAAATCTTCATCGAGAAACTTTATATTTAAGGGAATACCCCAGCCATTTGTTAAAAGACCAAATTTGTAAAAGTAGCCGAAATGCCCATTAACAAAATCTAATTTGATATTAGAATTAGCTTGTGCAAATTTAGGCATGTTCTTATATGCGGCAGCATAAGGATTAAAAATTTCTTTCTTTGTAGCTTTAGCATAAGATTTCTGCCTATTGATTTCAGCTACAAGTGTTTTAGGATTATTTTCTTTAACTCTTGGTTTTAAGCCAGAAGTATCGTATATAATCATAGAATTAAGATTTTTCATAGGTGAATCATTTGGAAGATCATTATTAATGTCTTCACAGATATCAATAACTTTAAGAGCCATTGAGTCAAATAAATTACTAAGATCACTTTCAAATGTAGTTTTAAATCTACTGAAAAATGATTCATCAGGTACTGATTTGTAAAAGCCACAGAATTCTCTTATTTCAGTAGAAAATACAAGGAAAATTGTTAGTAAAACAGTAGTAGGTATATGAAATATTTGCATGATTAGTAGTGCTGATAATACAGAAGAAAGTTCATATTCCCTATCTTTCCCTAAGTCAGAATAATAGTGTTCTTTAAATGAATTAGGAATAAAGGTATTAATATCAAAGTTATGAGCAAGTAACTCAATGAACCCTACGGGTTGTTTAGTAGTCATGTATTTTAATTCAGATACCTGTTCAAAAATATTTAGTTGTTTAATTTTATTAAGACAAAACATGTTTGTTCTCCTTCGCTATGATTTATTATTTTGTGTGGGAACATTTATTATTTCATAGTGTAGGAAAATATAAAAGCCTAACGGCTAAAAAGTTAGGCGAATCAACGATTGTCAAATTTCGCAATCGATTATAAGTATTTACTATTAGATGATTGCAGAATTAAAAAAATTAAAAATGTGAATAACTTTAAAGAAATAATGTAGTTTTTAACGAACTTATGCGGGTTTACAGGATGGAATAATAATGCAAAATGTAATCTTATAAAATTTATCCACAAATCCACAGAAATCAAATCGAGTAATTATATTTTATTTAAAAGTAAGTGGAGGAAAATATAAAATATTAATACTGAAATATGAGTAAAATCAATGGTTGCAGCATTCTGCAACCGACTATTTTTATTATTAAATAAGGAGGAATATTTATGGCAAAAATTTTAATAGCAGATGATGACCTCGAATTGTTAGATTTATTAAAACAGGTTTTAGAAAAAGATGGTCATATTATATATACAGCTACAAATGGAACAGAAGCTAAAAGGATGGCGTTAGAACAACCAGAACTAATTTTATTGGATGTAATGATGCCTGAAATGGATGGATTTCAGGTATGTAGATTAATTAGAGATAATGTAGATTGTCCAATTTTATTTATAACGGCTAAATCTAGTGTAGAAGATACTGTACTAGGACTTGGAGTGGGTGGAGATGATTATATAATAAAACCTTTTAGAATAGTAGAATTAAGAGCAAGGGTAGAAGCACATTTAAGAAGAGAAAAAAGAGAAAAATTACACAGGCTTATTATTGAAAATGTAGCTTTTGATATAACAGCTTCAGAAACTTATATAGAAGATAAAAAGGTACCTCTTACCCCTAGTGAATATAAGATAAGTGAACTTTTAGCAACTCATAAAGGCCAAGTTTTTTCTAAAGATCAAATTTATGAAAAGATTTGGGGGTTTGATAGTGAAGGATTTAGTTCTACAGTAACAGAACATATAAGAAATATACGTCGTAAATTTCAAGAATATAAGTCTAAAAGTAATATTGAAACAGTTTGGGGGATAGGGTACAAATGGGAAGTAAAGAAATAAGTATTAAAAGGATGATTCTAAAAGGTACTATAAAAACAGTTATAGGATCAATTTTAATAACATTACTGTTTTGGTTTGTTTTCATATTTTCAGTAAAGGTGCATATTGTAAATCCTGCTAATTATTTTGAAAAATTGTTTCCGGAAGTTAAGCAAAATATAATAAAAAATGGATTTAACAAAAAAGAATTACCAGAAGGATATAAATACGCTATATATAATAATCATGAAGAGCCAATAGAGTTTAATATAAAAAGTAAAGACTTAAAATATGCAAAAGAAGCTTTAAAAAAAGGTGTTTCCTTTAAGGATAGGATGATAAGTTCAGAAAGATTTTATAGCGTTAGAACAAAAGATAAAAAGATAGTTATTCATTATAAAATTTCTACAACATATACTAAACCCATTTTAAATAAAATTTTTATAAATCCATCAAATCTTTTTACTATAGCAAACCTAGGAACTATTATTGTATTAGTTTATTTAGTAGCTAGAAATATTTCTAGAAAAATTAACATTGGATTTAAAGAACTTATTGATGCGGCAAATAAGATAGCAAATCAAGATTTAGATTTTGAATTTTCGCATACTAAGATTAGGGAAATTAATTTAGTAGATAGTGCATTTGTTGAGATGAAAAATGCTTTAAAAATTTCGTTAAAGGAACAATGGGATATGGAAGAAGAGAGAAAAACACAGATTTCGGCTATAACACATGATGTTAAAACACCTCTTATGGTTATATATGGGCATGCAGATTTATTATTAGAGACGGAAATAACATTGGAACAAGAAAAACATATTCAAGGTATTTTAAGTGGAGGTGAACAAATAGAAGGACTAATGCAGACAATGCTTGAAGCATCTAGAACCAGTGCCAGAAAGAATGTTATTAGAGAAAAAATAAAGTTGCAATCTTTTTTAGAAGAAATATATGTAAAGGCCAAAGAGATATGTGAATTAGGTAATATTAAATTTAAATTTGAAACAAATAAAGATAATAACGTATGTATAAAAGAAAAATATATATCTATTAATAAAAATTTAGTGGAAAGAGCTTTGCTTAATATAGTTAAAAATGCAATAGAATTCTCGGAAGAAAATGATGAAATAGAATTTTTAGTACAACAGGAAGAAAAAAGTTTTAAATTTATAGTGCATGATAATGGAGAGGGACTTTCACAAAAGGACTTAAAATATTGTACTAATCAATTTTACAGAGGTGATAATTCACGCAAAAGAGATGGCCATTACGGATTAGGACTATATATAACAGAAATTATTGCTAAACTTCATAATGGAAAATTAATTTTAAGAAATCATCCTGAAAAGGGAGCTATAGTGGAACTTTGGATAGGAGAGTAAAATATATCTTTATTTCACCTAAAAAGGAATTTTTGATAAAAATCAGATCTTAGATAAAGAGAATAGAAAATATAATTTTATTTTACATAAAAACTTGTTAAGTAAGCAAAAATGCTAGTATATATAAATTACTTACTTTCTAAAGTGATAAGTAAGAATATTTCGTAAAATAAGTAAATTATTAATACAAGATTTGTTGAAAGAAGAAATAATATATGATACAATTATTTACAGTAATTGGTAAATTATAAATTCATATATAGCTTGCAAGGAAAGGGCATAAATAAAACTTCTAAAGGAAAGGACTAAAGGATAGCATATAACAAGAATATAAGAAAAATTTTATATATCTAAGAAATATTTACTTGTAAAATTATTTTTATGAAATAAAATAAGTATAATAAAATATTTTGATATATTAAAAAAATTATAATTTTGGAGTAATGATATATGAAGAGCAAACTAGTAAAAGAAAAATTTCTTAAGCAATATCCTTTAATTGAGGAGGATATTGATAAGAATAAGATACAATGGGATGATTTAGTAGAAATATATGATGATTTTAAAAAATATAGAGATACCTATGAAACACAAGCAGATTTTATAGCCAGAACATTAAGACGACATAGTAAAGTTCATACGGTTAAGGCTAGAGTAAAAAATCCTGAAAGATTAGTTGAAAAAATTATTAGAAAAACAGCTGATAGAAAGAAAAAGTATGGAGAAACTTTTCAATTTAATGTTTCTAACTATAAAGAAGAGATTACTGATTTAATAGGTATAAGAGCAATTCATATTTTTAAGCAGGACTGGGAATACATACATGAATCAATTTTAAATACATGGAGAGTTATTGAAATTACTGCCAATGTAAGAGAAGGAGATGATACCAAAAGGTTTGAAGAGTTAAACATAGAAATTAAATCAAGAAAATCTGGTTATAGATCTGTTCATTATCTTATAGAATTTTTTCCAACAAGTCAAAGAGTTATTGCAGAAATTCAGGTAAGGACTATATTTGAGGAAGGTTACGGAGAAATAGATCATCAGCTGAGTTATACTCATAAAAAAATTCCAGAAGTTATTAAACAAAATCTTCTTTTATTTAATCGTATGTCAGGAAGTGTAGATGAGATGGCTTCATTTATAAATTTGCTTAATAAAGAATGGTGTGAACGTGAAATTAAATATGATGATGTTATAGCATCTAAAGATGACGAAATAAAATTATTAAAAGAAAAAATTAGAAAATATGAAACAAAGTAAAAAAACATATTAAAATAATTAAATAGAAATATATTTTGAAATACTTTGGGAGAGTAATAAAAAACAAAATATATTTCTATTTATATCTATTTAAGTAAGTATTCTTTTTCTCTATTTTTATATTTTATAAAGAAAACGAATACTAAGGTAATTACTCCACTAGTTATAAAGGTTGGCAAGACACCTATATTATTGCTTAGTATACCAGAGAAGAGACTTCCAATAGGGGTAAGTCCTCCAAATACCAAACTATATACGCTCATAACTCTTCCTCTATATTCATCACTAGAATTAAGTTGCATTTCTGAATTTGCTGTAGTACAAAAACAAATATTGAAGAAACCAACTAATAAAAGAAGAATTCCATCTAATATAATGTTTTTATTAAGGCCGACTAATATAAGGATTAAACTTCCACTAATACTACTTATGTAAAGTAATATTTTTTTGGGTCCTTTTTTACTTTTCATTACTTGGACTAAAGCACCTATAAAGGAACCTAATCCCATAAGGGACATTAAAAATCCATATTCCTTAGATCCTTTTTGTAAAACATCTTTAGAAAGAAGTGGAATCATTACATTAAAATTCATCAAAAAGGCACTTACTACTGCAGCCAAAAAAGCCACGTTGATTAAAATTTTTTTACTTTTTATATATATTAAACCATCTTTGATGTCTGATAATATAGTAAGATCAGATTTTTTTGATGGCTTTTTTTCTATAACTTGTATTTTAGTTATTCCATATATAACAGGTATAAAACTTAGGGCATTTATAAGAAAACATAATGTCATACCAAAATAATTAATGAATATACCGCTAACAGCTGGGCCTATTATTTTTGCACCATTAAATACAACTGAGTTTAGTGAAATCGCATTCATTAAATCTTCTTTTCCTACTAGTTCTATCATAAAAGATTGTCTCGTAGGCATATCTATAGTACTTATACATCCTAATAATGTTGCCAATATAAGCACATGCCAGTATTTAGTTTTACCCGTACATACCAATAAAGTTAAGGTTAAAGCTAAAATTGCAAAGGCACTTTGAGTAAATAAAAGAATTTTCTTTTTAGAAAATCTATCTATTATAACTCCAGAAAATAAAGAAAATATTAAAACAGGTGTAAATTGTAGTGCATTTACTAGTCCCAATAAAAATGGGGAATTTGTTAAGGTTAACACTAGCCAAGATTGACCAGTATTTTGCATCCAAGTACCAATTAAAGATATACATTGTCCAAACCAGAAGTATTGAAAATTTCTATGATATAAGGCTGGAAATGTATTGCGCAATTTACTCCTAATATTCATAAAAATCCTTCCTAAAATTTGTTTTTATAATACTATATTTTAATATCGTATAGATATTTCAATACTTTAGAAAGATTATTTTGAAAATTTATGAAAATTCAATAAAATTTTTTTTGCATAATTATTAAAATAAGTAGAATATTTATATAAACAATTTTATGATGAATATTGTGAAAATATGTAGTATAATGTCATTAAAATAAAAATAATACAATAAGGCATATAATAAATTTTAGGCTTGGAGGAAAAATAATGAAAAAAAGTAATGAAAAAGGTTTTAGAAAGTTAAATACTAAATTAGTAATTTCTTATTTAGTATTATCTTTTTGTATAATCTTTCTCTTAAATATTGTTATGTATTTTATGATTAGCAAGGCAACATATAAGGATTATGTCTTAGCATCTAAAAGAGAAATAGTACAAATAGATACTGGAATTAATAGGTATATAAAAACTTTAGAACAAAATATAAACATGTTTTCACAATCAGAGTTACTAAAGGGTGTGAATTCAAAAATTACTTCTTATATAAATCTAAAGGGCATTAATGGGAAAATACCTATGGAACCATTAAAAAAGGATCCATATGAGCGCGAAATATACAAACGGTTTAATAACTTTTTAAAAGCTCATGAGGATGTAAAAAGTGTTTTTATAGGGGTTGCTGAAAATGGAGGATATGTTCAATGTCCCGCTGAAGATAGAAAAGAGGGATATGATGCAAGAAAACGAGGCTGGTATGAACTAGCTTTACAAAATCCAGGACAAGTAATAATAGATAAGGCGGGAAAAACATCTACAGGAGAACTTTCGATAAATCTAATATCTACAGTTCAAGATGATTCAAATAAAATTAAGGGTGTTTTTGGAATAGATATAAGCTTAAAGGGCTTAACAGATATAATAAGAAAAATGAAGGTAGGGAAAAATGGATTTGTTATACTTACAGATAAGTATGGAAAAATTTTAGCTAATCCTAAGGATAAGAATAGTGTTTTAAAAAATATAAAAGATATTAATGTTAAAGGATTGGAAAAGGTTTATAAATTACAAGGTAAGGAAGAAAAAATAAAGTTTATTGATGGTAAAGAGTATATTGTAGGAGTACATAAATCACAAAATAATAAATTGGATTGGAACTATATATTTTTTATTGATAATAATGAACTATTAAGCGGTGCTAAAAAAATAGGTAGTATCAATGCTGTTTTAGGAATAATTTTTATGGTAATATGTGTTTTTGTAGCAGGAATCTTAGGAAAGAAAATTTCTAAGCCTATTATATCTTTAGCTGAAAGTATTAAGATAATAGGAACAGGAGATTTTTCAAAGCAAATAGATGAGAAAAACTTAAAAATTAAAGATGAGATTGGTGAAATGGCAATATCTACTGAAACCATGAGAGGTAAAGTAAGCAATATGCTCATAGATGTAAAAAAAGGATTTAACTCAGTACAAGATGGAACAGAGGATCTATCTAAAGCATCTATACAAATGGCACAAGCATCTACGGAGGTTGCTAGTACAATACAAGAAGTAGCAAAGAGTGTTATAAATCAAGCTGAAGAATTAAGTAGTGTAAGTTTTATAACAGAAGAAGCTAAAAAACAATTAACAGAAATGAATAAATTTTTAAACGAAATAAGTAATAAATCTAAGAACATAGATGATTTTGCCAATGAGAGTAATGTTGATATGATAGAGTTGGCAAAAACAGTAGAAAAAATCAAAAATGTTTTTGGGTCATTCTTAAATAAGGTTAAAAATTTAGATAATCAGATTAATAAGATAGAAGAGATTACAAGTCTGATAAATTCAATATCTGGACAAACCAATTTACTTGCATTAAATGCAGCTATAGAAGCAGCTAGAGTAGGGGAAGCAGGAAAAGGATTTGCAGTTGTAGCTGGTGAAGTTAGAAAACTTTCAGAGCAGACAAAAGAATCAGCAGATAATATAAATGTATTAATTAAGAACATAGTACAAGAAACTAATAATATTCTAAGCACATCTAATGATTTAGATAAAGAATTAAATGATCAAGGTATAGTTATAGAAAAGAGTTTAAATTCTTTTGAAGCAATAATAACATCAGTTGGGGACATAACGCCAATGATAGATAATTTAGAACAAACTGTTGAAAAAATAAATTCAAAGAATGAAGAAGTTGTTTCTAGTATAGAAAGTGTATCGGCATCAGCACAGCAAGTATCGGCATCAACAGAAGAAATATCAGCATCTGCAGAAGAAATGAATGCTACGGCAGAACAGGTATCAGAAACATCACAAAAGCTTAATAAATTAACTAATGCAGTTATGGATAAAGTAAATGTGTTTAAATTAAAATAATAAATTGTAATTTAAGTAAAAAGGCAATTACATCAATATATGTAGTTGCCTTTTTTTTAACAATAGAATTAAGAAATAAGCTTTCCGTTTTTATTAAATTAAAGAATAAAAAAATTATCTTTAATGTAAATTAAAAACATAGTTATAATATAAATTCCAAATAAAAGTGTTAGAAAACAAAGAAAATGGTGAAAATTTCAAAAATAGGTAGTATAATATTCTTAAATAAAAATTATAAATAAATTAAATTTTAAAAAAAACGTACTAAATTATGGAGAGGAAGTGTTTGTTTTGGATAAACATAGTAAAAAAATGCATAGAAAGTTAAATAAAAAATTAATTACATCTTATTTAGTGTTATCATTTTGTATTATATTTTTCTTAAATATTGTTATTTATTTTATGGTCAGTGGAGAAACAAAGAAAGATAATTTAAAAGCAGCTAAAAGAGAAATACTTGAAATTGATAGTGGAATTAGTAGATATATAGGGACTTTACAACAAAATGTAAAGATGACTGCTACTTCTGAGCTTATGTCTAAGTTAGATAAAAGAATAACATCATATGTTAATGCTACCGGTGATAAAAAAATACCTATGGAACCATTTAAACATAACTCATATGAATCTGAAGTTTTTAGAACCTTTGAAAATTTTTTAAGTGCTCATGATGATATAAGAAGTATGTTTGTGGGGGTAGAGGAAAATGGAGGATATGTTCAATATCCTGCAAAGGCCAGAAAACCCGGATATGATCCTAGAAAAAGAAGTTGGTATAAACTTTCCATGCAAAATCCTGATAAAGTAAATGTAGATAAGGCATGTAGAACTTCAAGTGGAGATGTTTCAGTAAATATAACATCTGCCGTTAAAGATGCTTCAGGAAAAATAAAAGGTTCTTGTTCACTAGATATTAGTTTGCATAAGTTAACAGATATAATAAGCAAGTTAAAAATAGGTGAGAAAGGATTTATAATATTAACAGACAGCCAAGGGACAGTATTGGCTAATCCTAAGGATAAAGAAAGTGTATTAAAAAATGTAAAGGAACTTAATATTGAGGGTATTGAAAATATTGATTTAGTGAATAAAAAAGAGAAGAAAATTAAACTTGGTGATGGAGAAAACTATATTGTAAGTTGTCAAAAATCTAACAATAAAGATTTAAATTGGAATTATATTTTCTTTATAAATAATAATGAATTATTAAAAAGTGCTAAAAAAATAGGAAGTATTAATGCTGTTTTAGGAATAATTTTTATGGCAATATGTGTTTTTGTAGCGGGAATCTTAGGAAAGAAAATTTCTAAGCCTATTATATCTTTAGCTGAAAGTATTAAAGTAATAGGAACAGGGGATTTTTCAAAGGAAATAGATGAGAAAAACTTAAAAATTAAAGATGAGATTGGTGAAATGGCAACTTCTACTGAAACTATGAGAAGTAAAGTAAGTGATATGCTTATAGATGTAAAGAAAGGATTTAATTCGGTACAAGATGGAACAGAGGATCTATCTAAAGCATCTATACAAATGGCACAAGCATCTACGGAGGTTGCTAGTACAATACAAGAAGTAGCAAAGAGTGTTATAAATCAAGCTGAAGAATTAAGTAGTGTAAGTTTTATAACAGAAGAAGCTAAAAAACAATTAACAGAAATGAATAAATTTTTAAACGAAATAAGTAATAAATCTAAGAACATAGATGATTTTGCCAATGAGAGTAATGTTGATATGATGGAGTTGGCAAAAACAGTAGAAAAAATCAAAAATGTTTTTGGGTCATTCTTAAATAAGGTTAAAAATTTAGATAATCAGATTAATAAGATAGAAGAGATTACAAGTCTGATAAATTCAATATCTGGACAAACTAATTTACTTGCATTAAATGCAGCTATAGAAGCAGCTAGAGTAGGGGAAGCAGGAAAAGGATTTGCAGTTGTAGCTGGTGAAGTTAGAAAACTTTCAGAGCAGACAAAAGAATCAGCAGATAATATAAATGTATTAATTAAGAACATAGTACAAGAAACTAATAATATTCTAAGCACATCTAATAATTTAGATAAAGAATTAAATAATCAAGGTATAGTTATAGAAAAAAGTTTAGATTCTTTTGAAGCAATAATAACATCTGTTGGGGAAATAGTCCCAATGATAGATAATTTAGAACAAATCGTTGAGAAAATAAATTCAAAGAATGAAGAAGTTGTTTCTAGTATAGAAAGTGTATCGGCATCAGCACAGCAAGTATCGGCATCAACAGAAGAAATATCAGCATCTGCAGAAGAAATGAATGCTACGGCAGAACAGGTATCGGAAACATCACGAAAACTTAGCGAATTAACTAATGAGGTTATGCATCAAGTGAAAATATTTAAGTTAAAATAATTTTGGCAGTGAATAATTTGAAAATAAAAGTTAGATTATAAGGTTATACAAATATGTTATTAAGATAAATATAAAAGAAATTTAGAGAAGGTGCACTATTAATAATAAGTTAATAGTGTACTTTTTTATTAAAAATACTACATAATAATGAATAATAGTAAAAAGTTATATATTGACTAGTGATAAAAAAAAGTAATACTATTAATAAATAATTAGCATACTAATGATTAGTATACTAACTTAACTTAGATTATAATCGGGGGAAGAGAATATGAAAGGTTCTTTAGAATTTACTATAGCAATGCTTATAAGAGATATTAATTCCAAAATGAATCAAAAAATTATGGAAGAATTAAAAACTACAGGACTTACAGTACCACAAATAACTGTAATTAAATTAATAGCCCATCATAAAGAGTTAACAGTTACAGAATTAAGTGAAAGAATGAGTGTTACTAAAGCAACTATGTCTGGGATATTAGATAGGCTAGAAAACATGGATATTATTGAAAGAGTTAGAAGTGAAGAAGATAAAAGAATGGTTTATGTTAAGTTTTCGGCAGAGGGTTTTAAAATGGCATTACAGATAAAAGAAATTATGAACAACTGTTTTAAAAATATTTTTAAGGGGATAGAAGAGGAACGTTTAGAGGGCATAGAAAAACAATTAATTTCGTTGGTAGGAATAATAGAAGAATCTTTAGATAAGAAATGAGAAAAATAAGGTTTTTACATAAGAAAAAAATAAAAGAGGTGATTTAAAAATGTTATTAGCAAAGGCAATAACTTTTATTACAGCAGCACTTATATTTTATACAATAGGTGTTTTTGGAGAAAAAAAACAAGGCGTTTTAAAAAATTGGCATGTAATAATTTTTTGGGGCGGTTTGATATGTGATACTTTAGGAACAAGTTTCATGGGAAAAATTGCAGGAAGTATGTTTGAATTTAATATCCATGGTATAACTGGACTTTTAGCAATATTACTTATGTTATTCCATGCAATATGGGCTACAATAGTTTTATTAAAAAACAATAGAAGATCTAAAGAAACATTTCATAAATTTAGTATAGTAGTGTGGGTTATCTGGTTAATTCCATATGTATCAGGAATGATAGTAGGTATGATGAAATAAATCTATAGAATATATGGATTTAATAATATGAAAAAGTATAAAGATCTTAAAGTTAAGAAATAAGAATAACTTTAAGATCTTTTTTAGTGTATTGACGAAGCTTTATTATGATAGAAATATATAAGTAAATATAAACAAGAGTCATGAAATAATAAACAATTCTAGTTCTTTTAGAGAAAAAAGGGTGTAAAATTGTGGATAAGTTAGTGATAACTCTGGAAAAATATAATCTTTTAATGAAGGTTTTAATTTTAAGTTTTATATGTATAAATTTTTTATATGCAGATGGAATTCCAAGGAAGATAATTATTTTTTCCTTTTAAATATAACTTTGTATAAAGTTCATTGTCTTATTTTTTATGATATATGTTTTTTATGAGATTTATATAGATTTTCAAAAATTTATTTTAAAAGAAAATATAGAATTAAAGGAGAAAAATAAGGAGTTAGTATATTTAAAAAATTATATAGAGTTAAGCAAACAAAATCATATTATTTAGTATTACTTATTTTGTTATAGGGATTTATATAGCTAAAAGAGAAGAAAGACCAAGTAGATATTAAAAAGTGTTTTTGTTATGTAATATAAATTAGGAGATATTTATTTTAATTAAGCTTTAATAAATTTTAAATTTACAATATTGACATAATAAAATGAAGTTAAATTATTAAAAAAGATGTTGTGAAATGTTGATTTCTCGTTATGTTTGCATTAAAATTACTATGCACACAATAAAATGTATACGCAATAAAATATATATAATGTTTATGGAGGTAAATTTTAATGTCTGAAAACAAGGAGTCGCGCAATATTTTATGGTACAGCTTAGCGTTTATGGCATTTTCTGCTGTATGGGGATTTGGCAATGTAGTTAATGGATTTTCAGAATTTGGTGGATTAAAAGCCATTGTATCATGGGTTATTATTTTTGCAATTTATTTTGTACCATATGCACTAATGGTAGGAGAACTTGGTTCTTCATTTAAGGAATTAGGAGGAGGAGTAAGTTCATGGGTTCATGAAACTATTGGCCCTAAAGTTGCATATTATGCAGGTTGGACTTATTGGGTTGTTCATATGCCATATATTTCTCAGAAACCTCAAGGAACAATTATTGCTGGATGTTGGGCTATATTTCAAGATAATACTGTAAGTAAAATAAATCCATTAATTTTACAATCTATGTGTTTAGTTATATTTATAATAGGATTATTGATTTCTTTAAGAGGAGTTAATATTTTAAAGAAGATAACAACTATTGCTGGAACATCAATGTTTATCATGTCTATACTATTCATTTTACTCATGATAGCTGCACCGTCTATTACAGATGCTAAATTAATAAATATTGATTGGTCAACTAAAACGTTTTTACCAACTTTTGATCTTAAATATTTTACAAGCTTAGCTATATTGGTATTTGCAGTTGGTGGATGTGAAAAGATTTCACCTTATGTAAATAAAATGAAAGATCCTGAAAAAGGTTTTCCTAAAGGAATGATTACACTTGCTATTATGGTAGCTATTTGTGCTATTTTAGGAACTATATCTTTAGGTATGATGTTTGATTCTAATAATGTTCCAAAAGATTTATTAACTAATGGTGCCTATTATGCATTTCAAAAGTTAGGTAATTATTATCATGTAGGAAATACTTTTGTTATAATTTATGCTATAACAAATTTAATTGGACAAGTTGCAACTTTAATATTATCTATTGATGCACCTTTACGTATTTTACTTGAAAGTACTGATAAGGAATATATACCTGAAAAGTTATTTGTAAAAAATAAATATGGAGCTTTTACTAATGGACATAAATTAATAGGAATAATTGTTTCCATATTAATAATAATTCCAGCCTTTGGAATAGGTAGTGTGGATTCCATGGTAAGGTGGTTGGTTAAATTAAATGCAGTATGTATGCCATTACGTTATTTATGGGTATTTGTTGCATATATTGCGTTAAAGAAGGCTGGAGATAAGTTTTCAGCAGAATACCGTTTTACAAAAAATAGTAAATTAGGTATTATAATGGGCATTTGGTGTTTTGTATTTACGGCTTTTGCTTGTATAGGTGGTATGTGGTCAGATAACGCTTTCCAGCTAGCATTAAATATATTAACACCTTTTATATTAATAGGATTAGGATTAATAATGCCTAAGTTAGCAGAAAAAGAGAGAAATAAAAAAAATATTAGTACTTTAAAATAATTATATGAATTTCAAAAAAGCTGTCTTGCAATAGAAATTTTATTTCTGTTGTATGACAGCTTTGTTATTTTATAATATATATTTTTAGAATAATCGCTTAAATGCCAAGGCTATTAATAGTACACCTGATAACCAAGATAAGTTAATGTTTGTTTTTTCTACGATCTTTCTACCTATAAATGTACCTAGCAGTATAGCTAATATACCACAGATAAAAGAGCAAAGAACTACTAGTAAGTAGTTTATATCACCTAAACTTCCTGCGAATCCTACAGCTAGTGAATCTAGGGATAAGGCTACTGCTAGATAAAAAGCTTCTTTATAACTAAGAATTTTTGATTTATTTATGTCTGCTTTAGTTTCATCTAAATATATATCCAATACGAATTGTATATCAGATACTTTTACGGTAACTTTTTTATTTGCATTAGTATGTTTCCGTAAATAAGTTTTTATAAGACTTTCAAATAAATAATATATTCCTAGTAAGAATAAGATTACAAAACTTATTATCAATGTAGCTCTATCAGGTATAAATTTTTTTAATATAGAGCCTAAGAATAATGATATAGCAAGAAATGCAGAACATACTAGATTGATTACAGTTAAAGATGAAAATGGAATCTTTATTTTATTTGTTCCATAAGCAATACTTGCTACAAAAGCATCCAAGGATAGGGCTGAAACTAGCAACAATACTTCTAACATAACAGCACTCCTTTGCTTTTATTTAATTACGGATACTAACATGATATTCATTTTATATATAAAGAGTTCATATGTTTTTTTTGAGATTTTTATTAAGTTTATTTGTTTATTCAGCACAAGATGTAAAGATATGAAGAAATTCAGAACGTAATAACGGTATAAATATTTTAAGTATAGATTAAAATATAAAGAGATATTAAAAATAAATATGTAGGAAGTTTTAAAATAGAAAATTATGTTTGTATCTATACAAAATAAAAATTTTTTTAGAATAAAAAATAAGGGAGATAGAAAAATGAGTAATGACTTGCATGTAAATCCAAAAAAAGTTGCTAAAATTGGTACATTTACAAAAAATGCCGTCCAAAATTTTGAAAATAACATAGTAAATCAAACTAATTATTTAGAAAAAGTTAAAAGAGATGAAGAAAGAGCTAAGGAAAAAGAAGAAAATGATAAAAATCAATTAGAGTAATATAATAAAAAAACTATGAAATTAGAAAAACTGATTTCATAGTTTTTTAT
The DNA here is from genome assembly GCA_003288255.1 of Clostridiaceae bacterium 14S0207. GTDB lineage: Bacteria > Bacillota > Clostridia > Clostridiales > Clostridiaceae > Hathewaya > Hathewaya limosa. The sequence goes on from CP026600.1 coordinate 266,072, forward strand.
GTGCGCCCAGCATGGGCGCAATCTATAGGGTGAAAGTCCCGAGCGCCGAAGGTGATATAGGCGTTAGCCAATGACGAGGGTGTCCATTGCGAGATGGAATCTGAAGGAAGTCGGAGGGCAAAATTCCGGTCTGAGGAATACGAATCACATAAGAGGCTGATTATAGCTGGATGAGTTTGCATAACAAAACAAAGTCCGTATCACCCGAAAGCTACTACAGTATATGTGGCAGATATATGGAATGAAAGATTGCGTTCTTACCTGGGGAGGTCTGATAGATATATCATTAAAGGATGAATTTCCTACATGATAACTTACATAGTGATATGTAACTGAACTATCAGAAGTCAGCAGAGGTCATAGTACCACACTATGTGCACGTAGTGCGGGAAGGACTGAACATTAGGAGGTTTTCAGCTTTGAATAATTCAAATAAATTACAAGGAAAGCAGACAACTCAATACAGAGGTCGCCTCGTGGAAGGAGAAGTGGAACTTCAAGATAAGCGAGGGGCGCAGAGTAATAATTTGGCGTTAGCAAAGAGAGAAAGAGAAAACAATGTAATAGATGATACTGATAACTTACTTGAAATGATTTTAGCTAGAGAAAATATGCTAAAAGCCATGAAAAGAGTAGTTGCTAATAAAGGAAGCCATGGTATTGATGGTATGAAAACCGATGAATTTCGAGAATTTATCATTAAGAATTGGATAACAATTAAGCAAAAGTTATTAGAGGGAAGATATAAACCTTCACCCGTTAGGAGAGTGGAAATACCAAAACCTGACGGTGGAACTAGATTACTTGGAATTCCTACTGTACTTGATAGATTAATACAACAGGCAATAGCACAAGAACTTAATAAAATTTATGACCCTACCTTTTCAGATAATAGCTATGGATTTAGACCAAATAAAAGTGCTAAACAGGCTATATTAAAATCAAAGGAATATATTAACGAAGGTTATAAGTGGGTTGTTGATATAGACTTAGAAAAGTTCTTTGATAAAGTTAATCATGATATATTAATGGAAAGACTATCAAGAAAAATTAAAGATAAAAGAGTATTAAGGCTAATTAGAGAGTATCTTAAATCTGGAATAATGATAAATGGATTGAAGGTAAAATCTGATAAGGGTATACCGCAAGGTGGTCCACTAAGCCCACTCCTTGCTAATATCATGCTTGATGAAGTAGATAAAGAACTTGAGAAAAGAGGTCATAGATTTTGTCGATTTGCAGATGATTGTAATATATATGTAAAAAGCAAAAAGGCAGGAATAAGAGTTATGGCAAGTACAAGAAGAGTACTTGAAGATGTATTAAAACTTAGAGTTAATGAAAATAAAAGTGCGGTAGATTTTGTGACGAGAAGAAAATTTCTTGGTTTTTCATTCTATTTTGTAAAAGGCGGAGCCAATATAAGGATACATGAAAAGTCATATAAAAGATTCATAAACAAAATAAGAAAATTAACAAATCGTAATAAAGGTATAAGTATAGAATATAGAATTTACATGATTAACCAATTAACGATTGGATGGATTAATTATTTTGGAGTAGCGAAAGCTAACGCTAAAATACAAAAAATAGATAGTTGGATAAGAAGAAGGTTAAGAAGTTGTATTTGGAAACAATGGAAAAAGGTTAAAACTAGAGGACGAAACCTCATAAAACTAGGTCTTCCGACCCATAAAGCATGGGAGTACGCAAATACAAGAAAAGGCTATTGGAGAATATCCAAAAGCCCAGTTCTTGACACAATCTTAAACAACAAATATATTGAAAACCTTGGTTACAGAAGTATATCTAAAGGATATCAGCTAATACATAATTCTTAATGAACCGCCGTATACCGAACGGTACGTACGGTGGTGTGAGAGGACGCTAAATAAAATAATTATTTAGCTCCTACTCGATGTTTAGAGTATAAAAAGGATAAAAAAATTAACTATTAAACATAACATTTTCATAGGATATTCCACCCAATGGATTTACAGAAACTCCTGATAGAGTATCCTTGTACATATATGCCAAATTAGAACTAAATAAATATAACCATGGAGAATCATCCATAAGAAGTTCTTGTATTTTTAGATATTGTAAGTTTTTAGCTTTAGGATTTAAGAATTCCTTACCTTGAGATAAAAGTTTATCTACAGTGGTATTTGAATAATTTCCAAGATTATATTGTGAATGTGAATGAAACAATGCTTCTATGTAAATATCTACATTTAATGAATCAGCGGTCCAACTAAATAAAAATAAATCATATTTTTCAGTAAGTGTATGTTTATCAAAGTAATTATGGTAATCTTCTTCATAAACTTTTGTATTTAGACCAATATCCCTTAGATCTTGTTGAATAAATTCTGCTAAGGATTTAAAGTAAGAAAAATATGCAATTTTAAACTCTTTATTATTTAAGTTATATTTTCTTATTATTTGTTTACTATAATTTTTATCACAAGGTATGGTTTTTAAGTTAGATTTTATTAATCCCTCAGGGAATGGACCTTTAGCTGGAGAGCCTAATCCATTAAATAATTCATTTATAATTTTATTTCTATCAATAGCATAGTTGAAAGCGTTTCTGATTTCTGAATTAGTACACCAAGGCTTAGATGAATCAAATGTAAAACCACCATACCAAAGATTTAGAACAGGACTTATGTTTATATTAATATTCTGAGATTTAATTAACTTTTTATAAAGTGTTGGATTATCTGTTTTTAGTATATCTAAATCTCCTTTTTCAAAACTTTCTACAATAGAATCTTTATTATGTTTAAAATTAAGTTTATCAACATATGGGGAACCGCCATAATAATCATAGAAAGCTTTTAATTGTATATTTAATTTAGAATCATTTGTAGGGTCAAATATAAAAGGACCACATCCTACAATTTTATTATTGTTCAGATAAGCTTGTTTACATATAACTGCACAACAACAATTAGCTAAATTATATAATATACTACTATAAGGAGAAACTAGTTTTATTGAAATACAATATGAATTTATAATTTTTATTCCTTTAACACTAGTACATTCATTGTTTTGAAATTCTTTTGCTCCTACAATCTCAGATAAAAAGTATGAGTTACCAGAAGAATTTTTAGGATCTAACAATCTTTCTAAAGAGAATTTTACATCTTCAGCTGTAATTTCCTTCATGTTATGAAATTTTATATTTTTTCTTATGTTAAATATCCAAGTAACACCATCATTTTCTAGGGACCAACTTTTAGCAACTCCAGGTAAAATATCACCTTTAGAATTTATACAAAGTAAACCATTATGTAAACAAGAAACTACTTCATAACTAATTTGATCTAGACCTTTAATTGGGTCTATAGAGGCTACTTGACCAGGCAAAAATATATTTAAAGAAGTTAAATTACCCTTTGTATCTTCTAATGTTTTTAGTAATTTTTCTGATGATGATTTTAGATTATTAAATACCAATTCTAAAGAATCAAGAGAGGCTTCTGTATAATTAGTGTTTAATTCTAACCATTCTATTAAGGTGGAAACTTTAGTAGAAATGGTTTTTAAATTTTCTATAGAAGATAGTATATTATCTAAAGATTGAACTTGTTCTGTAATGGCTAAATTAATTTGATCAGAGTTTTTTTTGTTGGATTCAATAGCTGAAATAATATTGTTGAAGACGATTTTTGTATTTTTAGAGACCTCCGTTCCTTCTTCTACTTTTGATATACATATATCCATAGCTTTTGCACTTTCAAGAATACTGTCTTCCATATCTTTTATAGTCCTAGCTATTTGTTCAGCAGAATCATCACTAGTTTGAGCAAGCTTTTTTATTTCACCTGCTACAACAGAGAAACCTTTGCCAAATTCACCAGCTCGTGCAGCCTCTATAGAAGCGTTGAGAGATAATAAGTTGGTTTGTTTAGAAATTGCTTTAATTATATCTATAAGTGAATATACTTCTTTTGATTTCTCATTTAAGTTAGTAATTATATGCTTAGTGCTTATAACAGAGTTTTCTATTTCTTGTATGGCGGTTAAAGAATTATTCATTGCATCTGAACCTTTAACGGCTGTATTTACTGTGTTTTCTGATATTTGTTTGGATTCTTCTGTATTTGAAAATACTTCTTGTGATAACGATGAATATACAGTTAGTTCCTCGGACACAGTATCTATACATTTTAATTGTTTCGTCATACTATCAAAGACTCGTTCAGTAGCTTCTTTTAGGTTTAACAAAGAAAAATCGGTATGATCTAAATTAGTCCCTAATTTCTCAAGAGCTATATTATGATTATGTTTGAGAAGTGCTGAAGATGGATTAGTTGAAGGTATATCTATTTCTTTAAATTCTATTTTTTCAGTTTCCGGTGATTGTTTAGATTTAAAAAGTTTAAGCATTGTTTATATCTCCTTTAAATTCTTATGTATTTTAGCAAATATATTTATGATATTATTAATATTATATAGTAATTTCATAATTTTTAAAATATTTTCAAGATTATAAAATGCATTAGGGGATTTTATAATGGCCTTTACCAATATAAAAATGTTTATGCAGTAACGTATTAAGTAGAAGTAATAGGGATTTTAAGAACTTAAGGTGGCTTATAGATAATTTTTTCATAACATAAAAAAGTTTTTTAAAAGAATATATAATATAAATAAAATCAGCAATATAAGAAAAAGCATGAAGTAAAGATTTTAAACGGCTTAATGTATTTATAAAGGAGAGGTATATGTCTATGGAGATAGATATAAAAAGAAAAAAAGTTAAAAATATAACTTTAAAAGTAAAAAGTCAGGGTACGGTTCATTTAACTGTTCCATTAAATACATCAGATGAGTTTATAAATAAATTTTTAAAAAGTAAGGAAAAGTGGATTAAAAAAAAGGTGGAATTTTTTAAAGATAATTATAAAAATCATATAAAAAAAAGTTATATAGAGGGAGAAAATCACAAATATTTAGGAGAATATTATAAGTTACAGGTTATTAGCAGTAAAAAGGAGTTTGTAAGTTTGGATATAGAGAATAAGGTGATTAAGCTTTATGTGAAGGATAAACAAGACTTAGAAAGAAAAAAGGAGTTACTACATAAGTTTTACATAGAAAAGGCTAAAATAATATTGAAGGAATTAACGGATAAATATGCTAATAAATTAAATGAAACATATGTCAGTATAAAGATAAGAGGCATGAAGACAAGGTGGGGAAGTTGTAATCCAGTAAAAAAATATATAAATTTTAATCTACAATTAATAGAAAAACCAATATCTTCAATAGAATATGTTGTTCTTCATGAATTAGCACATTTAAAACATCCTAACCATAGTAAAGAGTTTTGGAATTATGTAAATTTTTATATGCCTGATTGGAAGCTAAGAAAACAAAAGTTAAATAATTAGGGACGGTTCATAAATTAAGTTAATATGACTATTGCTTAAACTATTAAAATATAAAACATTTAATTAGTGAGTCATACGGTTATTTCAATAAACAACGTAAATTTGAAATTATTTTAGAGAATTTTATATGTAGAGTACAATTTATTTTTTATTATTAAGAAAAAGATAAGATAATAAAGATGTGTTTCTATTTTGCGACTATAATATTGTATGCTAATAGAGAATAAAGACCTAGAATAAGTATTATATAGTTATATCATAAAAAATGAGATAATAATTTATAAATTTACAGTTTATATTATATCGTAGGGATTATAAAGATCTTATATTTTTGTAAAGCATGAAGAGACTTGATTATAGTGTATGAAATAAATATATATAGGAGAATTTTAAGTTAATTTTATTATATAGATTACAAGGTTTATAAAAAGATAATAGAGTTACTAATGAGAAGATTAATATAAATAAAACTAATATAAGGAACTACATATTTATAGGAGTGATTAGGATGAAAATATATAATAAGCTAGTTAGGGATAGGATACCTAAAATTATAAAGGAATCTAGGAAGAACTGTTTGGTAAGTTTAGTTGAAGGGGAAGAAAAAAAGGAATATCTAGAAAAAAAGCTTAATGAGGAAGTTAAAGAGTTTTTAGAAGATAAGAACTTAGAAGAATTAGCAGATGTAATGGAAGTAATATTTGCATTAGGTAAGGAATTAGGATATTCGGAAGAAGAAATATTAAAAAAGAGATTAGAAAAAAGAGAATCAAAAGGAGGATTTGAACAAGGAATAATTTTGCATAAAGTTTATGAAGAATAAAAAGCATTGAGTTTCTTGGTTAGATATAAATTCAAAGTTTATGTTTAATAAAACATTTAATATATAAAATATATTATGTTGAAAATATGAAAAAAGATTAATATTTATAATTTTAAAAAATAAACATTTAAATAAGGTATATTATAAAATATAATTATTTTAATATACTAGTACATAATTTATATTAATCGTATAAGATTAAGGAGGAGTTTAGATGTTAAACTTTCATTATAATATACCAACAGAGATTTTCTTTGGTAAAGGTCAAATTAAAGTATTAGGTGATGAAATAAGAAAGTATGGTAATAAGGTTTTATTAGTTTATGGTGGGGGAAGTATTAAAAAAACTGGATTATATGATGAAATTATTAAAATATTAAATGAACAAGGTATAGGGTTTATAGAACTTGCAGGTGTAGATCCTAATCCACGTATAACTACAGTAAGAGAAGGAGTAAGATTATGTAAAGAATATAATTTAAATTTTATTCTTGCAGTTGGTGGAGGAAGTGTTATAGATTGTAGTAAATTTATAGCAGCAGGAAATTATTATGATGGAGATCCATGGGATCTATTAATACGTAAAGGAAAAATAGTCAATGCTACACCTTTAGGAACTATTCTTACACTTGCGGCTACAGGTTCAGAAATGGATAAGGGGGGAGTTATAACTAATTTAGAAACTAATCAAAAACTCTCTAATAGTCATGATAGTCTGGCTCCAAAATTTTCAATTCTGGATCCAGTATATACTTATACAGTGCCTAAATCACAAATTGCGGCAGGTACTATAGATATAATGAGTCATATTTTTGAGGTATATTTTACTCCAACTAAAAGTGCGTTTGTTCAAAATTGTTTGGCTGAGGGGTTATTAAGAACAGTATTTAAATATGGACCTGTAGCCATGGAAAATCCAAAAGATTATGAGGCTAGAGCTAATTTAATGTGGGCTTCAAGTTTAGCAATAAATGGGTTGTTGGGCTATGGAAAAGATACAAATTGGTCAGTACATGCAATGGAACATGAATTAAGTGCTTTTTATGATATAACTCATGGAGTAGGGCTTGGAATATTAACACCTGTTTGGATGGAATATATATTAAATGAAGATACAGTAGAAGATATCGCTAATTATGGAATAAATGTTTGGGGGTTAGATAGGAAAAAAGATTTATATGAAGTAGCAAATGAAGCTATAAGGTTAACAAAGAATTTTATAAAAAGTTTAGGCATTCCTATGCATTTAAGTGAGGTTGGCATTAAAAGAGAAAAGTTAGAGGAAATGGCTAATACTTGTTGTAACAATATGGAAATGAGGGTAGGAACAAAAACAGTAGGAACTTATCCTCCATTAACGAAGGACGATATATTAGAGATTTATAAGAGAGCCTTTTAAAGGAGACAGTTAAATAATTAAATAAGTTTAGGGACGGTTCATAAATAATTTATTTTAAATTCTTTATGAACCGTCCCTAAAAATGTTTACAAATAAATAAATTTAGAGTATAATCATTTTTAATTTAATAAATTATTAATAAATAGCTCATATACTTCTGATAATATGGTTCAGATGTTTCTACGAGATAACCTTAAATATTCTCGCTATGGGTAAATCGATAATTGCACTGAATATAGCAACTAGCATTGATTTACCTAAAATTAATGCTAGTTTTTATTTTATAGCATAAATGAACAAGATATTATCAATATTAGGGCTAATTAAACTATACTAAAAGGTAGAAGGGGTTAGTACTAATGAAAAAACTTTTAGAAAATGTTTTTAAATTACGTGAAAATAATACAAATATAAAAACGGAAGTTATAGGTGGTCTAACAATATTTATTACTTTTGCTTATGCATTGCTTGTTATTCCTAATATTTTAAAAATAGGAGGAATGAATGCATTAGGACTTAAAGGAGATGCGGCAGCGGCTTTAAGTATTGCTTCAGATCCTGTTATAGCTTCTGCATTTGCATCAGTTTGTGTTGCATCAGCATTAGGTACGTTAATTATGGCTTTTTATGCTAATTTGCCATATGTATTAGCACCAGGATTAGGATTAGTAGCTTTCTTTTCTTATAACATCTGTTTAAAACTTGGATTTACATGGCAACAAGGATTAGCAGCAGTATTTATTTCAGGAATTTTATTTGTAATTATAACTTATACATCTATTAGAGAGAAGATTGTATATGCAATTCCACAGAACCTTAAATATGCTATTACAGCTGGAATAGGATTGTTTGTAGCGTTAATTGGCTTAAAAAGTGGTGGAATTGTAGTAGCAAATCAAGCTACATTAGTTGCCTTTGGAAATTTTATGGATAAAACTGTAATTTTAACGATAATAGGTTTAATGATAATGGCTATTTTAGTAGCAAGAAATGTTAAAGGTGGTATGTTATTAGGAATTATAATAACTACAGTAATTGGAATACCTATGGGAGTTACTAGTTTAAAAGGAGCAAAAATGTTTACTCTTCCTCATTTTGGAGAAACCTTTTTTGCTATGGATATGAAGGGATTATTAACTAGTAATGGAGGTGGAATTGTCCAAGCTATAATTACTATATTTATGGTAGTTATAACTTTAAGCTTAGTAGATTTATTTGATACTATAGGAACATTGGTTGGAACAGCTCAAAGTGCTGGTATGATAAATGAAGAAGGTGAGCTTAAAGGACTTAGAAAGGCACTTGCATCAGATGCAATAGCTACAACTTGTGGAGCTATGTTGGGTACAACAACCTTAGCAACAGTTGTAGAATCATCGGCAGGTATGGCTGCTGGAGCAAGAACAGGACTTTCTAATGTAGTAGTTAGTATCTTACTTTTAATATCATTATTTTTCAGCGGATTAATAGGAATAGTTCCACAAAGTGCTACATCACCAGCATTGGTAATAGTTGGAGTGCTAATGATGAGATGTGTAACAAAAATAGATTTCTCAGATTTTACAGAGGCAGTACCAGCATTTTTTACAATAGCTATGATGCCTTTTACATATTCTATTGCTAATGGAATAGCAGCAGGAATGATATTTTATCCTGTAATGAAGTTAGCAACAGGAAAAGGCAAACAGGTACATAAAATTCTTTATGTATTTACAATATTATTTATACTAAGATTTATATTAATGCCAGACTAAATAATATAGTTAATAAAGTAAAATAAAAAAGGGACGGTTCATAAATGTTATTTTTTAGTTTTAAAATAATATTTATGAACCGTCCCTTTAGAATAGAAGTTATTTGTTAAGTTGTAGATGTAATAGTTGATAACTATATAATGATGTATTAAATAGATTTAGAGAAGTATAAAATATTTGTTGAATTTTTTTACAAAGTATATTTTTAAAAAATTGAGTGTTATTATATGATATAATCTTAAGATAATAATGTAAAAAACATGTATATTAAAATTAAAGGAAAAGATGAAAGGATGAAGAGATGAACTTAAATAAATTTAAAGATCGAAAACATATGGATATAATATTACCAGCTGCAATTGCTTTATTTTGTGTTGTGATAATATCATATATATTTATGAAAATATTAGATAATTCAGGCGCTATTTTAAGTGGATTAGGAGGTTTATATACTATAGTAAGTCCATTTATATATGCGGCTATTATTGCATATATTTTGAATCCTATCATGAAATTTTTTGAAAGAAAATTTCACATGAAGCGAGCCGTTAGTATACTATGTACATATTTGATGATTATAGGAGTAATGATTATTTTAGTAGTTTATTTACTTCCTAAAGTCGTAAACAATCTTACAGATTTTGCGAGAAATGTACCGTATTTTGCAAATGAAGCTCAAGAATGGGTTGATAAATTTCTTAATAACAAACATATTCATGAAATAGTTAAATCACAGTTTGCAGCATTTAATCCTCAAGTTATAATTTCTAAATTTAGTGATTTTTCAATGACTGCTCTAAATTCCTTTTTAAATGGAATGGTTTCTTTTACAAGTTCATTTATTAAATGGATTTTCGGATTTTTGATATCTATTTATATCTTATTTGATAAAGAGAGATTTAAAGAAATAACTAAAAATATGACTTTTGCCATATTCAAGCAAAAAAAAGGAAAGCTAATCATAGGGTTGTGTAAAAATCTAAATAATATGATAGGTACTTATATAGGGATAAAGGCTGTAGATTCATTAATAATAGGAGTGTTAGCATCTATAGGATTAGCTATAATTAAATCTCCATACAGCGTTTTAATAGCACTGATTGTTGGTATAACTAATATGATACCTTACTTTGGACCTTTTATAGGGATGATGGTAGGATTTCTAATAAATATTTTCTTTAGTCCAGTAAAAGCACTTGTAGTTTTAATATTTTTGTTTTTGTTACAACAATTTGATGCATGGTATCTAGATCCTAAACTTATAGGTGGCAAAGTAGGATTAAGTCCATTTTTAGTAATATTTGCAGTTACACTAGGTGGAGGATTATATGGTCCAATAGGAATGGTATTGGCAGTTCCAATAATGGCAGTTTTAAAAATTTATATAGATAAGTTTTTAAAAAATAAAAAAATAATATAAATATATAAATATTGGGGACGGTTCATTAAAATTTTAAATTTATAAACTTAGTTAAATATAATTTTATATTTAATCTAGAAGGTATATATTTAACTTAACTTCTTTAATTTTAAAAGCTTAATTTCCATAACTGAATATAATTTTAAATTAAGTAATTTATTTGAAGTAAATAATTATAATTATACTAAGTAATTTTTAAACATTTTTTAAGAAACTAGTTTTAACTTATAAAAAACTCTTTCAATTGGAATATTATTTTTAGCTTGATTATAAACAAACCATACAAATTCCTTAGCCGTTAGGCTTCGTATGAATTCGATAGTATCACCTATAGTAGATACTTGATGTAAATAACGTATTCTATATATTTCAAGAAAGTTGATTGTAAGAAATACAATCAAAAAATATCTTTCGATAGAAAGTAAGCTTCTAACCTTATATTTATCAAAACTTAAATGTGTTTTCAGATACTTATAATTGGTTTCAATGGTCCATCTATTAAGATAATATTCAATTATAGTTTGAGAATTAAGTTCTATATCAGTAGATAGCAAATATATTGGTGGTTTAAATTTATCACCATCAACTTCATAACAAATTAAAACTAATGAATTTTCAACATTGGAAACTTTACCTTCATATTTGTAAACTCCGTATTGTTTACCTTTGACGGTAACTACGTCTAAGGTAGAAGGAACAATATATTTTGTAAATTCTTTAAGTTGAACTGTTATGCCTAATGGAGATATTTTTCTATTAGATTTTAAAGCTCCAATTAAGTTGTAACCTTTAGTTAAACAACAATCTATAAGCCTCTGGCTAGTATACCAGCTATCAACTAAGCAATAAATTTTATCAAAATTAGATGGTTTGTTAAAAGACTGTATAAAATCTATGGCAATATCAGATTTTCCTTTAAATGTTTTTTTGTGTTTTACGCAGTTTTCTTTACTCAAATAAGGCTTATAATTTAAAGGAATAGAAATATTATCTGTAACAAAATTAGAAGTAACTACACAATGGGACCATAAGCTTTTACTTGATACATGAGAAAAATTATAACTTAATCCTTGCATCTTTTTCGCTTGTATCTTAGGATTTACAGTATCATCTATAGCCAAAAATCCTACGGATTTGAGTTTTATGATTTTATCAAAGTGTAGATTTAAATAACTAATACGATTTTTATCAATAAGACTATCGTCCCATTTTGAATGGCTTAAAAATCTATATATAGAACTACTATTTTTAGCAGTTAATACGGCTTTAGAAATCTTCAATAAAGATTTTGATCCAGATAAATTTATAAGTCCATTAGCAATAGTAGTTAAATTATGAAACTGAGATTTGCTCATTCCATAATTAATATCACTAAAATAGTTGCAAAGTTCCTTATTAATAGATAAAATATTACTTGGCATATTTACCTCCGTGTATCAAATGTGTAGTAACTTTTTATATCATGGGGACGATAAATATGCCATATTTATTTTTTTACATTTTTACCAATTTAGCTTTTTATTTTGCAGAAGTTAAGTTAATAATTAATAAAGGACTATAAATTTTTACAATGACTAATTATAGATTTATATTGATCATCGTTTATTAATTTTATTCCAACAGAACAGAGTGTTGATACACGAGCTTGGGTTAAGTTGCCTATATATTTACATATGTCCTTACATGTAAAATTGCAAAATCTTCGTATTAAAAATACACAAATAGCTTTTGTATTCGTATGAGTTTTATTATTTTTTATTAAAAATTCTTTAGGTGTTGTTTTTAGGTGACTTGATACTATGTTAATTATAGTTGTAGGAGACATGGTAGATGATTTTAAATAAAGTTCACTTCTATATTCACTTTTTTCATGGGAGAAATTTATATTTTCTTTAATAGAAATGTTATCTGGAAGTTTTAAGATATTAATGTAACGAACTCTAGCTTTAATTATATCCGGACTTAACTGTTGCATTATAAAATTTGCATCTAATATATCTAGGTTATCCTTTCGTATACCTAGATAAATACCTAAACTAGAAAATCTATAATTTTGAATATTATTTTTGTAGGTTAGTATATCTTTAGGATTTTTATGTATATAAGTGGATAAAGTTAGTAAATATTTATCATTATTTACTATTAAACTTTTAAATCGATCTTGAAACACATGACCATGTCTATTATAGATTTTATTGTAATATTGAGCATAACTCTGATTAATTCCATGCATAAATTTGCTTATATCAGCACCATTAGCATCAATAATGAAATGTCCATGGGTACTCATCAAGCAATAAGCATATATTTTAAAATTAAATTGAATTTGATATTTTTTTAGAATCATTAAAAATTTTTCCCTATCTTTATTGTTTTTGAATAAATTTATATCACTTATACTTCTAACCATAACATGAAAAATGGAATTTAATGATTTTTTTCTTGCACAACGTGGCATTGTTACTCCCTCGTTTCAATATAATAATTATTATAAACTATTGACAATTTTGAACGAAAATATTCCAATAAATAAAGATAGTTGTTAAAAAATAAATAAATGTTATATTGATTTACACTATAGATTTTTAGTGCTAAGATTATATTTAAGGAATATTTTGCTATATAAAATGTGAGGAGTGATATTATGGGAAAAGGTAAAAAGTTTTTACTAGGGGGATCCCTAATATTTGCAGGGTTTATATTGGGAAGTATAACAAAGAGAAGTAACAAGAAAAATAAAGGTACTAGTGACTTAGAGAGTGATAATACAAAAAAAATGTATAAGTTATATGGAAGCGATAGTTTATTTTGTGGATATGGTGAAAATTATTCAGGAGATGGAAAGAAAACGGAAAGAGATAAAGAAATAGATGATGGAATAGATGATTATCAAAATTATGATTAAATAAAGGGACAGTTCATTAAAACAATAAATATTAAAATTTACTAAGATGACTTTTGTGTTAAATAAAGGTCATCTTATTTAATTTTAATATTTATAGAATTGATGTTTAAGAAATTAATGAACTGTCCCAAGACTTAAATTTTTAAAAAAGAATTTTATGTATATTCAAATCTAACCAAAAAGATGTGGTAATATTAAATAATGATAGCTTTAAATTTTATATAAAAATAAAATATTAAGGATGGAGTTTAATGGAATTAATAATTTATATTTTACATATAGTGTTACATTTAGATAAATATTTAGGACTTATTATTTCGTGGTTAGGATTTAAAACATATATTGTATTATTTTTAATAATTTTTATTGGGGGAGCTTTTATTATAACTCCATTTTTGCCTGGAAATTCATTATTGTTTATTTCAGGTACATTTGCAGCTTTAGAATCTTTAAATATATATGTTTTAGTTATAAGTTTACTTTTAGCATCTATTCTTGGAGGATCTGTTAATTATCATATAGGAAGATTTTTGGGAGAAAAAATTATAAATAACAAGATTGGAAAACTGATTTTAAAACCTAAATATATAGAGAAAACTAATGAATTTTACAAAAGAAATGGAGGTAAAACATTAATTTTATCTAAATATGTTCCTATTGTGAGGACATTTGCATCATTTATGGCTGGAATGGGTAAAATGAGTTATAAAAAATTTGTAGCATATAATATTTTAGGAAGTATTTTATGGGTAATACCCATGAATATGATTGGATATTTATTTGGAAATATGCCATTTGTTAAAAATAATTATAGTTTTGTAATGGGAATTTTAATAATGGTATATATTATAATTGGAGTATTAACGTTTATAAGATATATAATAAGAAATAGAAACAGAAAATTAGAAATTAGAAATAAAGATAACGATGCTATTGAATTATAAATAAAAAGGGGGACGGTTCATAAAAATTATTAATTAATAGTTTTTATGAACCGTCCCCCTATATTTATAGTTACATATTTATTTATATTTGTATTTATATTTATAACAAAATAAAAGTTGGGAATAGTTTGACAATTATATAAGGATATGTTATAATCCAATTGTTTAATAATTAAATAAATTATAATATATAGTTTTTTACTTAACTATTGTATGTATTGTTGAATAATTAAAGTAATTATTAATGGGTTATTAAAGCAAAATTAAATAAAAAATCTTTTGGTGAAAGTTATGAAGATAGCTTTTTAAAAGGGAAAATGGTGAAAATCCATTACGGTCCCGCCACTGTAAAGAAGAATATTATCTTAATATACCACTGTAATATACGAAGTATTATGGGAAGGTGAGATTATATGATGATTCTAAGTCAGGAGACCTGCCAAGTGATTATGAAAAACGTGTTCTTACGAGGATGAGATAGTTTTATGATACGATATATTTATACATATAATAATTTTTGTTTATTATAATAGTATAGTATGTTTTTTATGCGTGTTATTAAAACATCTTAAGAGTAATATTAAGGTGTTTTTTTATTTATAAAAATTTATATTGAAAATGTTGACTTAGATTAGAATTTTCATCTTATTTAAATTAATCAATATAGAGATTTAGTTTAATAAATATCTTATTAAAACAGTTATAAAAATTAATTAGCATATACCCTAGTCCCCCAAACTAGGTTATATATACAAAAAAAGGCTTTAAATTCACAGTTAAGCCAGGTTAAAAATAGTTAAAAGGCATTTATCCTAATTAAACCCACAAACCCACAAACCCACAAAAATATCCTTAAACTTTGATATACTTAAGTTTAAGGATATTTTTTTTGAAAATTAATATTTTAATAAGAAATTAAGGAATTAAGGAATTTTTAAATTCAAATTAACTTTTTAAGAGATTGTGAAGGATATATATAATTTATTATATTTAATATAAAAATTAAGTAGTATAAGTATTTGGATTGGTAGTAATTTCTATATTATAAAAATGGATATTTAAGGATTCTAATATATTAAAAATGGAGGAGCAAAATGGATATAAGTATACATAATGAATTAAATTTTAAGTTACAAGAAAAAATAACTAACAAAAATTTGAAATTAGAAGATATTTGTAAGAATGGATTAGTTGGTAATGTTACTATTGGATATCTTGAAGGCAAAGTTAAGGTTAGAAAAAGTTCGCAAAGCTTATTAAAAGAAATAGCACTTCAGTGTGAAGAGATACAAAAATGTTATGAATTAAAAGATGTTTTAGAAATATACAATATAAAAAGTTGTAGAGAGGCATATAGAGCATTTGGACATGATCCAAGTAAATATAAAGTAGCATCTGAATCCTTATTTAGAAGAATAGTTAAGGGAAAAGGGTTATATGAAATAAATAATATTGTTGAAATAAACAACTTAATTTCTTTAAAAACAGCATTGCCAGTTTGTGCTTATGATAGAGAAAAAATTAATGGAAATATTATCTTTAAGTTAGGAGAAGAAAATGAACTTTATGAGGGGATAGGCAGAGGACATATTAATATTTATAATTTACCTTGTTTTTATGATCAATTAGGTCCTTTTGGAACGACTACATCAGATAGTGTTAGGGCTATGATAACGGAAAGTACTAGAGAGTTATTGTTATGTATAGTTAGTTTTCATGAAACAAATAAAATGGAGGAATATTTAAACTATGCTAAAGAGCTATTAATTTTAGAAGGAAATGGCTTACAAATTACTACTAAAGTTGTTAAATAAAATATTGTTTTAAAAAGTTAATTCAATAAATATGAATTTACATATAATTAATAATTGCATTATACTGTAAAAACAGGATAAGTATATATTGTAAAAAATCATTTACATATATAAACTTATCCTATTTTTAGATATGTAAAAAAATGTAATGAAAGAAAGAAGTTATTTTAAATATTGCTATTTAAAAGTAGAAATCATAAAATAAATTACTGCAAGCATTGATATAAGCTATAAATAAATAATTAGAAAATTCAAAAACAAGAACAAGTGCAAGAAAAAACATATAAAACTTGCAAAAAATAATATTTTTTAAAAAGAAATTTCAAAAAAAGTATTGAAAAAATCAATGTTAATATGTAATATATATATATGAAGAGCAAAGTAATAAATATAAAAATGAAATTTTAAAATAAAAAATATTGCAAAATACATGGAGGGCGAAATATGAAAAATAAAAAAATATCTTCCACGGGAAAAATTTTAGTAGCTTTAGTTTTAGGAGTAATTTTTGGAGTTATATTTAGCAAGTTTGTTCCAAAACATATAAATGATGTTGTGATTAAGTGGATTATAGGTCCGCTTGGAGATATGTTTTTAAGGGCAATTAAAATGGTTGTAGTTCCATTAGTATTATTTTCATTAATAGTTGGAACAGCAAGTATTGGAGATATAAAGAAGCTAGGTAGAATTGGTGGAAAGACAGTTGGATTTTATCTTTTAACAACTGCATTTGCTGTAACTTTAGCTTTAATAATAGCAAATTTTTTAAAGCCAGGAATTGGAGTTAACGTAGCACATACTGCAGCAAAACAAGTAAATGCTGCTAGTGCACCATTTATAATGGATATATTTACAAACATGATACCAACAAATCCTATACAAGCTATGGTAGAAGGAAATATGCTTCAAATAATCTTTTTTGCTATAGTATCTGGAATTGCCATTACATTTATAGGTGAGAAAGCAAAGCCAGTAGTTATGTTGTGTGAGCAAGTAAATAATATTCTTTTAAAAATAATAACTTTAGTTATGATGACTGCACCAATTGGAGTTTTTGCCTTAATAGCGAAAGTTATAATGAGCCAAGGTACAGGGGTTTTATTATCATTAATGAAATATGTATTAGTTGTAGTTGTTGGATTAGCTATTCATACTTTTATAATCTATGGTGGGGCCTTGAAAATATTAGGAGGAGTAAATCCTATAAAATTCTTTAAGAAATTTTGGCCTGTTATGTTAGTTGGATTTAGTACATCAAGTAGTAATGCTACAATTCCTATAAACATGGAAACATGTAATGAAAAATTAGGAGTTTCAGAAAGAGTTAGTAGTTTTACAATACCTTTAGGTGCCACAATAAATATGGATGGAACAGCTATAATGCAAGGAGTGGCAGCCATATTTATAGCTCAAGTTTTTGGTGTTCATCTAACATTCCAACAACAGTTAATGATAGTTTTAATATCTACATTATCTTCAGTAGGTACAGCTGGTGTGCCAAGTGCGGGAGTAGTAATGCTTACAATGGTTCTTCAACAAATTGGATTGCCTATGGAGGGTGTAGCTTTAGTACTAAGTGTTGATAGAATAGTAGATATGTTTAGAACAACTACCAATATAACTGGTGATGCCATATGTACTATAATAGTTGCAAATTCTGAAAAAGAATTAAACAAAAAAGAATATGATAAAATAGTAGCTTAATGATTTATATCATATATTAAAATAAATTAAAACAAAAAAGTCTATCTCAAATAGAAGTAAATTTTCTATGAAGAGATAGACTTTTTTATAAATAAAAAAGTAAGTTTATAAGTAATAACATACTTACATTAAAAAGGAAAGTATTAATATATCAACTTAATAAATAATATTTAAATCTTAAATTAATAATTTTATCTATACAACTTATAGCCAAAAAAATAGATTAAAAAAATAAAAATCAAAGAAGAAATTAATAATATATGATAAAAATAATAATTAATTACATAAATCTAATGCCATATTTTAAATTGTACATATTATAATAGTATAATCAATGTTTCATAAGTGAGGAGAGATGGGTAAAAGGAAAAATTTCTATATACCATTTGATAAGAAAGTTGAAAAATACCTAAGAAAAGGAGAATTTTTAGGAAGTGGACATAATGGAATAGTATATTCTTTACCTAAAAATAGAGTGATTAAGATTTTTAATGATTCTAAAGTTTGTGAAAGGGAATATGATATCTTAAGGAGAACAAAAAAAAGTAAGTATTTCCCTAAAGTTTATGATGTAGGGGAAAATTTTATTGTAAGAGAAATGGTGCATGGACAAAGATTAGATAAATACTTAAAGAAAAATAAAATGAATAAAAAATTAGCTCATAAACTTGTAGGATTAATTAAAGAATTTAAAAGGCTTAAATTTACAAAGTTAGATATACGATGTAAAGATATTTATCTGTGTGATAATGGATATTTAATTATCATTGATCCTAAAAATAATTATACTAAAAAAGTGAATTATCCAAGGCACTTAATGAAAGGATTAAAAAGTTTTTCTGCTCTAAATGATTTTTTTAAATATATAAAAGAATATGATGAGGAATTATATGATTATTGGAGTTTTCGATTTAAATTATATATTGAAAAGAAAATAAAATAATAAAAAGGTATGGGATTAATAATAACATAAATCATAATAAACTTAATTTTATAAATAGACTTTCACTTAATATAAATAAGTGGAAAATGCGGAAAAACTGTGATATAACTAAATAGTACTTTAAAAATTTTTAAAAGAAAGATGGTGATAGTTATGGATGAAAGCCCCTTACCGAGTTGTAGAAAATTTAGATTAGAAAATAGAATAGAAGGAGTCATAACTATTACTAGGTTAAAGCTCCTCCTTTAAAGGGAGGTATACCCATGGAAAAGGTTTTGGAATTGCTAAAAAGTAATAGACTGGTTGAAGCAAGGGATGAACTAATAAATAAAAATGTTGTAGATATAGCTCAGTTATTAGAAGAAGTTGAATCAAATCAGTTATTAATCATATTTAGAATACTGCCTAAAGATATAGCTTCAGAAGTATTTAGTCACATTCCTAGCGAACAGAAAAAATATATTATAGAGTCTATTACAGATAGAGAAATTAGTGGTATAATGGATGAATTATTTTTAGATGATACAGTAGATTTTATAGAAGAGATGCCTGCTACAGTAGTAAAAAGGGTTCTTAAAAATACGGATGAACATAAGCGAAAGCTTATAAACCAGTATTTAAGATATCCAGAAAATTCAGCTGGTAGCATAATGACTATAGAGTATGTTGATTTAAAAAAAGAAATGACAGTAAGACAAGCTATAAATTATATAAAAAAGACTGGTGTTAATAAAGAAACTATTAATATTTGTTATGTAATAGATAATAACAGAGAATTAGATGGGATAGTTTCAATAAGAGATTTAATATTAGGTGATGAAGAAGCCAAACTTGAAGATATAATGTACACAAATATAATATATGTAAATACTTTAGATGATCAAGAAGAAGTCGCAGCATTATTTAGAAAGTATGATTTTATATCAATGCCAGTAGTTGATAAAGAGAAAAGATTAGTTGGAATTATAACTATAGATGATGTTGTTGATATAATAGAGGAAGAAAATACAGAAGACTTTCATAAGATGGCAGCTATAGAGCCTTCAGAAGAACCATATTTAAAAACAGGTGTTTTTAAGCTTGCAAAACATAGAATAATTTGGCTTTTGGTGCTTATGATTTCTGCTACATTTACAGGAAATATAATAAAGAAATATAATGACGTACTACAATCAGTTGTAGTTTTAGCAGCATTTATTCCTATGCTTATGGACACGGGAGGAAATGCCGGTTCTCAGTCTTCTACGTTAGTAATTAGGGGATTAGCATTAGGTGAAATAGAGTTAAAGGATATTTTTAAAGTAGTTTGGAAAGAGTTGCGAGTAAGTCTTATAGTTGGAATTGTACTATCATTGGCTAATTTTGTAAGAATATATTATTTAGAAGGAACGTCTTTTAAAATAGCAGTGACCGTTTCAATTAGTTTGGTATCTACAGTTATATTAGCTAAGGTTGTAGGTGGAGTATTGCCTATAATAGCTAAGAAATTTAAATTAGATCCAGCTATTATGGCGAGTCCATTAATAACAACAATCGTTGATGCGTTTGCATTAATAATTTATTTTACAACTGCTACAATATTATTAGGTATATAAAAAATGCTTGAAGGTGATTTTTTAATCATCTTCAAGCATTTTTTTGAGTATTATTCATGAAAATATAATTATGTTAAATAAATTATACATAGATAATGGAGGTTTAATTAGTTTTAAATATAAGGTATGAAGTTACAATTGTACATTGTAACTAAAATGTTTATTAACATGCTAACTATGAAATATTTAACAATAAATACATATATATCTTGACATGGAAATGTAAAGTTATATAATTAAATTAATGTCATTATTTACTTCTCATTACAGTAAGTAAAAAAAGAAAGGAGCGATTGTTGTGAGTAAGTTATTTATTAATGCTTTAGAAAGAAATGAAAAAGGAAAAAAAGTTAGAAAAGAAGGATTTGTTCCTGGAGTAATTTATTTAGAAAGACATGGACAATCTATTCCAGTTAAATTTGCTAAAAATAAAATAGAAAAAATTTTAGGTAAGGCTACTAAAGCTTCTATAATTGGGGTAAAATTAGGAGATGACATTAAAAATTGTGTAGTTAAGGATATACAAAGGGATTCATTGAATCAATCTTTAATTCATTTAGATATGGAGTCATTTAAAAGTGATGATAGTATAAGAGTTAAAGTACCTATTGAATTTGAGGGAAAAGCTATGTTAGATAATAAAAAACTAATATTGCAAACATTTCTAACAGAATTAGAAGTAAAAGGACAGGTTGAAAAAATACCAGAATTAATAGTGGTAAACTTATCTGACAAAAAATTTGGAGATACCATTACTTTAAAAGATATCCAAATAGATAATGACATAGAGGTACTACATGAAGATGATGAAATATTTGCATCAATAAGTGCGGCTCAAAAAGAAGTAGAAAATGATGATGAAGAATAATATTATATAATAATGTTTTATTAAATTATAAATATTAAGTTAAAGAGGTTATGTTAATTTTCTGAATTTTTTTATAATCAGAAAAACATAACCTTTTAAATTATTATAAAATAAAGTTAAGAACATACAAACTTATGCAATTAACAATATTATACAATTTTTACTATATATTCATAATAAAGTTTACTATTAATTTTATAAGAATTTTAAGGAATTAAGAAAAATATTTTCAATTTTAAAAAGGGATAAAGCAGTTATAAATTTATACTTTATATGTATATTCTATATGGATATAATATTAAAAATTAATTATTTACGGTGAATTATATAGGGATATATTATATATAAATTAAAAGGCTCTTATTAAAAAAATTAATGAACCGTCCCTAATTTATAGGATAAAATTAAGGTTAGAGATGTATAATGTTAATAAAAAATTATTAATACATAATATTTTGCAATTGTTGGGGATTGTAACTATATTAGATTAAAATATATTAGTGAAGGAGGATCAATATGAAAAATAAAAGGCTTATAAAATATTTATTGGTGAGTTTATTTATATGTATAATTTTTGTCCTGCCTAAAGGTACAGTTTATGCAGAAGATGGACAAACTACTATTAATAATGTAGATCTAAAAATAAATATTAAAGAAAATGGACAATATGAAATAACTGAATTTTTAACAATTAAATTTGATGGAAAGTTTAATGGGGGATTCAGAGACATATCTTCAAATCGACTGGGTAAGTTTGAAAATGTAAAAATATCCCTAATACAAGGGGATAAAGAAATACCATTTACAAGAAATGATTCAGCAGAAAATGGAGACATAAATGTTTTTGAAGTTATAAAAAGAGAAAGATCTTTTTATAGAATAAAAATGTATATTCCTAGTAATGATGTAGAAAGAACTTTTAAAATATCTTATGGTTTTTCAGAAGGAGCTAGGTTACATGAGGATATAGGAGAATTTTATTATAATTTTTGGGATAAAGGATATAATAGTCCACTAAAAAAAATAAGTGCTACAGTGAATTTTCCTAAGGGATTTAATAAAGATGATTTAAATATATTTTTTAAAGGCAATAAGGGGTTATTTAAAATATTAGATAATAAATCTATTTATTTTGAGAGCCAAAACATTAGTAGTAAAGATTATGTTACAGGACGAATACTTTTTCCAAAAGTTTTACTAAAAGAAGGAGTTAAAGGAACTAGAAATAAAGAAGATATACTTAAGGAAGAAAAGAATATTAAAGAAAGAGAAGTTAAAAAAGAAAAATTAAAAAGAAATTTTGATATTTTAGCAATTGGCAATACATGTATAGGTTTACTTCTTATAGTAATATTTTGTTTAGGAAGAGAAAAAAATAAGACAAACTTAGATATAAGTGGAGCGCCTGCGGATATTACACCTGCATTAGTAACTCGTTTATTAAGTCGTTCAATAGATATATCTACATTTATTTCAACATTATTAGATTTGAGTAGAAAAGGTTTTTTAAATATAGAATCTTTTTCTAGAAATGGATCTGAAGATTATAAGATAACTATATTACAGGCAGATACATCTATTCTTAGAGAACATGAAAGATATATATTAAAAATTCTCATGGAATATTCAAATTTCACAGGAATATTGAGTTTGAAAGATTTAAGTAAATATATGAAATTTAATTATACAAAATTTGAACAAAAATTAGTTGTTTGGGGATCTTTAGTTAAAAAGGAATTTAAAACATTGGGATTTATAGATAAGACCAAAAGAACTTTTGCAAAATTAAATATATTAGTTGGATGTATAATAATAGGTTTATCTATTATTGGTATAATTAGTAATTCAACTAAATGTATAGTAAGTATAATAGTTTCAATTGTTGTCATTATTTTAGGGATTGCATCATTTGAAACATTAAATTCAGATGGATATGCTGAAATTGGTAGGTGGAAAAAATTAAAAAGATATTTCGAAAATAGAAGGTTTGATTATATAAGCAGTGATTACCCATTAGATTTATGTTTTTCTTATATGATTTGCTTAGGTGTAAGTAATAATGTTTTACAAAATTTTAGAGAGTTTATTATAGAAACTAAAATATATAATGATAATGATTGGATAATGAGATATTTTTATATAGATAGCTTTTCCACAAGACACTCTTTTGTTGGATATAGTAGACATAACTATAATAAAGCCAAAAAATATTATGAAGATACGCATAAAATTGATTCAAGTTCATCAGGTGGATTTTCATCAGGTGGAGGTGGTGGCGCGGGTGGAGGCGGTGCCGGAGGGTTTTAAATAATTAGAGTAAGGGATGGTTCATTGAGATAGTGATTTCTTATGAACTATCCCTTATACTTATTCATATAGTTTATTTATAAATTCTTTATATGGGATTGTATTGTTTATATTTGTATTATGGAATTCGCATTTTTCACCATAATTAATGAGATTATAATCTATATCTAAAAAAAATGTTTTTGAATTAATTAAAAGTTTTGTTGAGGTTTCATAGGCTTTAATAAGTGAACTTTTTTTATCTATACTAAGAGATATATCCATTTTAGATATATCCATATTCTTAAAGAATTTTTTATAATTAGTATTTGAAAGTTCTTTTAAATGGTTCTTATTTAATTCTTTTTCTGTTTTAGTTAAATTATTATCATCTTTATTTAATTCATTAACGGCGTTTTCTACAAATATATCTAGTAGTGTATTTAAATTCTCATTTATAAAATTATTTAATAATAGTTTTATTTCATCATGTTCTAATGTTAGATTTAAATAATTAACTTCTTTTTTACTTTTAAATGAAACATTTTTTTCCCGTAATAAGTTATTTATAAAAATTTTAAAGTTTTTCATTAAATTATTCAGTAGAAGTTCGCAATTTTGTAAGTTATTCACATAATCATCAACATGATCTGTAGAATGTAAAGATATAAATTTATTAAAATCAGGCAATTTTATATATAATTGATTATCCTCTATATATGTAATTAGAGTCTTATTAAGGTTACTTCCGTTTTCGCCAAAATTAAAATAAAGTTTATTTAAGAACTTATTCTTATCTTCATCAAATGTAAAGTTTGAATTTAAAATTATTCGAGGCTTTTCCTTAGAACGGTGAAGGGATATGTTGTAAGAACCTTGTATTTTTTTTAAATTGTTTGTTTTATTTATAGCCTTTTCTAATAATGAAGAATTGGATGAAAAAAAAGAACAACTTATTAGAATGTTTACCAATACTAATACTAACATTAAAGAAAAAAATTTTTTCATAACATACCCCCTTATTCTATATAATTAATATAGCATTATAGAAATTTTAAATCAATTAAAAATAACAATATTAAAGCAAAAAAGTAAAAAATAAATATAAATAGAAAAAATATGTATAAATAACACTTATATTATACATAAATAATAAATTAGTATAGCCTATAAGTATTCTTATAGATAAGTATTTAAATATTTGGTATAATAAATTTATTGATTTTAGATATGGATATTTTAATATAATGTAAAGAAATTAAGTTTTTTAGTTATTAAAATGTTTATTGTTACGAAGTATATAATATAAAAAGTTATTAAAAGGAATGGTGAAAAATGGATAATATAAATACTTCATCAAACTTTATTAAAAACATAATAAAGGAAGATTTAAGTTCAGGAAAACATAAGGAAATCATAACTCGTTTTCCGCCAGAACCAAATGGTTATTTACATATTGGGCATGCAAAATCTATAGTATTAAATTTTGAGTTAGCTCGTGAGTTTGGAGGTAGAACAAATTTACGTTTTGACGACACAAATCCTATAAAAGAAGATACAGAATATGTTCAATCTATTCAAGAAGATGTCAAATGGCTTGGATATAATTGGAGCAATCTTTTTTATGCTTCAAATTACTTCGATACTATGTATGAAAAGGCAATTCTTTTAATAAAAAAAGGCAAAGCTTATGTATGTGATTTAACTCCAGAAGAGATGAGAGAATATAGAGGAACTTTAACTGAACCTGGAAAAGAAAGTCCTTATAGGAACAGAACAGTTGAAGAAAATCTAGATTTACTTGAAAGAATGAAAAAAGGTGAGTTTAAAGATGGAGAAAAAGTATTAAGAGCTAAAATTGATATGTCTTCTCCTAATATAAATATGAGAGATCCTATTATATATAGAATAGCTCATACTGAACACCATAATACTGGTGATAAGTGGTGTATTTATCCAATGTATGATTTTGCGCATCCTTTAGAAGATGCTATTGAAGGGATTACTCATTCAATTTGTACACTAGAATTTGAAGATCATCGTCCACTATATGAGTGGGTAGTTAGAGAATGTGAAATGGACCATACTCCAAGACAAATAGAATTTGCAAGATTAAATATTACTAATACTGTTATGAGTAAAAGAAAATTAAAATTATTAGTAGATGAAAACGTTGTTGATGGTTGGGATGATCCTCGTATGCCAACTATTGCTGGTCTGAGAAGAAGAGGATATACTCCAGAAGCAGTTAGAAATTTCTGTAAGGAAATTGGAGTTGCTAAGGCTAGCAGTATGGTAGATGCTCAAATGTTAGAGCATTTTATAAGAGAAGATTTGAAGCTTAAGGCTCCTAGAGTTATGGGTGTTTTAAATCCATTAAAAGTTATTATAACAAATTATCCTGAAGATCAAACAGAGATGCTTGAGTTAGAAAATAATCAAGATGTAGAAGAAATGGGTAAAAGACAAGTACCATTTAGTAGAGAAATATATATTGAGAGAGAAGACTTCATGGAAGAACCTGTGAAGAAATATTTTAGATTGTTCCCAGGGAATGAAGTAAGATTAAAGGGTGCATATTTTATAAAATGTAATGATTTTGTTAAAGATGAAAATGGAGAAATTGTAGAACTTCATTGTACTTATGATCCAGAGACTAAGAGTGGTACTGGATTTACAGGAAGAAAGGTTAAAGCTACTATTCATTGGGTAGATGGTAAAAATGCAGTGCCAGCGGAATTTAAATTATATGAGCCGTTAATTTTAGATGGACAAAATGAAACTTCAAACTTTCTAGATGGAATTAATCCTAATTCACTACAAACGGTTAATGGATTTGTAGAACCATTCATGAAGGACGCTAAAGGAGGAGAAAAATTCCAATTCTTTAGACATGGATACTTTAATGTGGATACTAAACATTCAACAAAAGATAACCTAGTATTTAATAGAATAGTTTCTTTAAAAAGTTCATTTAAAATAGATAAAAAATAAAATAATTTTATAAGTTAGATTTAGAAATATAAGGTTATGATTTTATTATTGTATTAAAAAATGTCAATATAAATCATAACCTTATTTTATTAACTAAGGTGTATGGATTATAGAAAAGAAATAAGATACTAAAATAATTATTATAAAAAGGTTTTAAATGTAATTTAAGCACATAAGAACCAATTAATGTTTACAAGTTGTTTAAAAAAGTACATAAAAGTTGAAAAATATATAAAAGTTAAGTAAAATTATAAAGTATAGTATGTCAAAGGTTTTCAAAAGAATATAATAACCCAATATTTAAAAATAAATGGATAGGGGATGAAGTAAAAAATGAGAAAGAGAAAAAAATCATCTGCTAAGAAAAAGGCATTATTAGCAATTCTTAGTCTCTTGATAATACTTCTATTAGTTGTCACATCAGGTTTAGTATATTTTTGGAGCAAGTTGAATTCAATCAAAAAACAACCACTAACAAAAGTAGAAACCACTAAAGAAAGTGAAAAAAAAGCAAAACAACATAATGAAGTTGTAAATATAGCATTGTTTGGATTAGATAGTAGGGATGTACATGGAAATGATGATCCTAGATCCGATTCAATAATGATTTTAAGCATAGATAAGGATAGAAATTCTCTTAGACTTTCATCTATAATAAGAGATACTTATGTTCAAATTCCTAAAAGATCTGGAAAAGATAAAATAAATCATGCTTATCATTTTGGTGGACCAGAATTAGCAATTAGTACAATAAATAAAAATTTTGGACTAGCTATTAAAGATTTTGCTTCTATCAATTTTTATGGACTTAGAAAAGTAATAGATACAATAGGTGGAATAGAACTAGATATAACTAGTGAGGAGTTAAAGTATATAAATAATTATATAAGAGATGCTGCTAGAGATGAAAAAATTACACCGACTTATGTAGATGAACCGGGAAAACAAAAATTAAATGGTTTACAAACTACTGCTTATTGTAGAATAAGATATACAAAGGGTGGAGATTTTAAGAGAGCTGAAAGACAAAGAACTGTACTTACAAAAATAATAAATAAAGTAAAAACAATAAATAAGACTAAGTATCCAGCATTGTTAGATGCAATATTACCTAATGTAAAAACTTCTTTAAGTTCTACAAAAATTTTAGATTTAGGTATGGAAATCTTATCAATGGATCTTTCTAATATACAACAGCAACAGTTTCCAACTGATTGGACAGGAGAAGGCAAAACAATTAACGGATATTATTATTATATTCCTAAGTTAGAGAAGGTTAAAGAAGAACTTCAGGCTTATGTATATGAAAATAAGAAACCTAAAAAACCAATAGAATCATCTTCTGAAACAAACTTAGATGATAATGATGGCAAAAGGAATAATACTGATTCAGAGAATTAAATATTTAAGAAAACACCTTGAAATTATTTCAAGGTGTTTTCTATTTAATGTATAACATTATATTTTATATTAGATATAATATTACAAAGTTTATAAGGATATAGTAACAAAATAATAGTATTTCTATAAGTATTCTGCATACTATAATATAAGAAATTTGTTTGGAGGAAGAGCATGTTTATTAATTTACCATCAAATTATTATAAGTATGAAGAAAGGTATAATAACAAGAGTATTAAAGATGAACTTTTATGTGTAGAAGATAATTTAGGTAACTATAACGTAGAAAGAAAAGTGCAAAATAAAGGTGGGTTTTTATATAGCCCTTGTACATCTTGTATGAAGGGGAATCCCTTGAAACAGGATTTTTTAAAGGGTTATGTGATAATTAAATCAGAATTTAAGGATGTTACAGGAGATGGATTTTTAGATTATATATATTTGGTTGGTAAAAATTATCCAGGGGCACTGGAGGAATATAAGGATGATATACATTTATTTGTTGTAGATGGAAAAACGCAAAAGTTATATGAAGCCAATATGAAAACTAATAGTGGATATGATCCTAGATTATTTTTAGGTGATTTTACTGGAGATGGGATAGACGAAGTCATGGTAAGTATGGCTTCAGGTGGAAGCGGTGGATTTTATTTTTATTATATATTTAGTTTTAAAAATGGTATTGTAACTAAAATGTTTGACTATGAAGAATTTAGTAATAGGAAACAGTACACTGTTAAATATAAGGATAATTATAAAGTTGAAATTTTAAGCACAGATAATAAAGAAAAGTATTCCATAGATATAAGCAATAGAAGCAAAGATTACTTATACCAATTCTATGATTCAAATGGTAGAGCAATAACTTCAGAACAAGGAGAGGTTACAGAATTAAATTCATTATTACCAATTTATCCATCATGGGGGGAAGAAAGGTTTGAATTATTGGCGATACAAAGAGTGATAGGGACATTTAGTGCAGATCAATTTGGTTTTTTGCAAAGTATATTATCCTGGGATGATAAAAAAGATTTTGAAGTTATATGGTCAGAGGTATCTATTGTTAATGAAGAATAAAGAATAAAGAAAGATAAAATAATAATTAATGAAATAAATATAGTTAATATTAATTTAGAATGCAAAATAAATAAGATATAAAACTTAAAACAATTAAGTTTTATATCTTATGAATATCAATAAAAGTATAGTAATAAAGATTATTTATTACTAACTTTAGTATATATTAGGTATTTATAGTTGTATATATTTTTTTCATCTTTTATACCGTCTATTTCATTAGTAAGTATCCAATCCTCATTAGAAATTTCGGGGAAAAATGTATCGCCTGTAAAATCTTCGTAAATTCTAGTTATATAAAGCTTTTTACAAAATGGAAGAAGGGTTTTGTATATTTCTCCACCACCAATAACAAAATGTTCTTCAGAATCTTCTATGAGAGAACTTAAATCTTTAATTGAATGAAGAATTTTTACATCTTTGTTTTCAAATTTATAATCAGAATTATTAGTTATTACTACATGTTCTCTATTTTTTAAAATGCCAGGAAGAGACTCAAAGGTTTTTCTACCCATGATAATTTTTTTGTTCATAGTTATGGATTTAAAATGTTTTAAATCATTAGGTAGATGCCATATTAGAGAATTATCTCTACCAATAACATTGTTGTTTGCAATAGCAACTATAATAGACAACATTATACTGCAACCTCCATAGAAATTTTACCATGATGTTTATAATCTATTAATTTTATATCATCAGGAGTAAAATCATAAAAATCTTTAATTTCTGGATTGATCCATAATTTTGGTGCAGTATATTGTTCATCTTTTTTAGTTAATTGAACTTTAATTCCTTCTATATGATTTTCATAAATATGAGCATTGTTTATAACATGAGTAAATAATCCAGGTTTTAATCCGGTTACTTGAGCTATTAAATGAACAAGGACAGCATATTGAGTCATGTTAAATGGAACTCCTAGTCCTAAATCAGCACTTCTCTGAACAAGCATACAATTTAATCTACCATCAGAAACATCCCACATAGTTAAAAA
This sequence comes from Clostridiaceae bacterium 14S0207, assembly GCA_003288255.1. Lineage (GTDB taxonomy): Bacteria > Bacillota > Clostridia > Clostridiales > Clostridiaceae > Hathewaya > Hathewaya limosa. Next base: position 296,404 of record CP026600.1, read on the forward strand.
TGCACATGGTGGTAAAGCACCAGTTTCTATATGAGGTATTTGCCATAAATTAATCATCATTCTTCTATCTTGAGGGTTATTTTTTAATGAATCTATAAGCTTATCTATTTGATCATATTTTTTAACTACCCATCCGTAGGCTGTGCCTATAGTACCATCTTCCATAGTCCATTCATCCCAAATATGGACATTTTGTTCTTGTAGTTTTTTAACATCATTGGATTGATCTTTATATATCCACAATAGTTCTTTTACAGCGGTTTTAAAGGCTACAAATTTTGTGGTTAAAATAGGAAATTCCTTTTCTAAGTCAAACTGCATAATCTTATGAGGAAGTTTATATGTAGCTATTCCAGTTCTGTTTTGAGCGTAATATCCATTATTTATAACATCTTCTACAATTCGAAGATATTCTTTGTCAGCTAAACTCATTTGATTATCCTCCTTAAAATAAATATCATAACATATATTATATCAAAAAAAGTTATATATATAAATTGATATAATATAGCAAATTTTACAGAAGATCATACAAATTATCGAAAATTCAGAAAAAAAGAGGATAATTATGAAAAATATAGAATTATATGAAAATGAATGTTAATGATCTATTTTTGGATTTTAAAGGGGGAAGGTTCATGGAATATGATAATAGTGACGAAGTAGAATGTTCCTTGGAGGGGGTTTGTTTTAGGGCATCTGGGACATATATAAAAAGTAATTTTCAACAAGTTAAGAATTTTCTAAACTTTATAAAAGAACCCGTATTTTTGTGTTATGAGAATAGGATATTTTTTATGAATTTGATGGCCTTAAGAATTTTTAATGTTAATCCAAAAGAAAGGTTTTATAATTTTTTTATTAAAGATTTAAAGAAAAGTACATATTATTATGGAGAAATTGTAGATCAAGTTTTACAAATTTTAGAATCTAATTCTTTCAATGTTATGAAACAGTATGATGGTTATAATATAAGTACTTTAAATATAAATATAAATTGTCCTAGATTAATAGAAGAATTTAATAGTAATGAGTTTAAGTTAATTCTAATAAGTAAATATATTTTATATGAAGATAGTATATTAAATAATGTAGCACATGAGGTTAGAACACCTTTAAACTTAATGTTAACATCATTACAATTAATACAAGATATTGAAGAAAGACAAAAAGGGATTAATGATAATAAGGTTCTTTCTTATATGAGAATAATGAATACAAATTGTTGTAGGTTAATAAGATTATCTGAAAATTTTATGATAATGAAACAAATAGAATGTTGTATATTTAATTTATATAAAAGAAGAGTAAATATTAAAATGTTTTTAGAAGAAATATATAATTGTGTTAGTTATTATTCAAATAAGAAAAATGTTGAGCTAAATTTAAAGATAAATATTAAAATACAAGAAATATTAATAGATGAACTTAAAATAGAAAAGGTATTATTAAATATATTATCTAATGCAATAAAATATACTGAAGCATTTGGAAAGGTTGATATTAATGTTTTAGAAGATAATATTTACCTAATTATCGAGATTCAGGATAATGGAGTAGGTATTTCGGAGGAAATTCAAGGAGAAATTTTTAAAAGATTTAAACGCGGAGAAGAGTTATATACAAGAGAAAATGAAGGATTGGGAATAGGGTTATATATTAGTAAAGTATTTATAGAATTACATAATGGTGATATTGAAGTATATAGTAAAAAAAATGAGGGTAGTAAATTCGTTATAAAAGTACCTAAATATGGTATAATACAAGGGCATGAAAAAGTTTTTCAAAATAAAGTAGAAGGATTAACAAGAATGCAAAGAACTAATATAGAATTTGCTGGTGTATATATAGAGTGCTAAGGAAAGGATTTTGTTATGAAAAAAAAGGTTTATGCAATAAAAGAAGGATATGATTTTATTAAAAATGTTAGGGTTAAAAATAAGTTAGTAAACACATGGGATGAATGTTTAACATATGTAAAAGGAGTTAAAGGGGCTAAATATAAAAGTTTTACAAATTTAGAAGAGGCAGAGGAATATTTAAATGACGATAAAACTCTACTTATAAAGGATAAGGATATTTATCCAAATGATTGCCCACATGTCTATGTAGATGGAAGTTTTAATATTGATAATGGAAGGTATTCTTATGCATTGGTTGTTGTTAAGAATAATATAATCGAATATATGGAAAATGGAGTTGCAAAGGATCAGTCAGGAATAAAATTAAGACAAATTTTAGGTGAATTAAAAGCCGCTACTAGAAGTTATGAATATGCAATAGAAAATAATATAAAAAAATAGTTTTATTTCATGATTATGAGGGAATATTTCATCATGCAATTGGTACTTGGAATAGAAAAGATATTTCATCACAGGTTTATTATGAAAAATTTAATAAATATAAAAATGAATATGGACTTGAAGTTATTTTTGTTAAAGTAGATAGTCATACAGGAGATCTTTTTAATGAGATTACAGATAATTATGCTAAGTTAGCAGGTGGATTACAATTAACTAATGCAGTGGATAAAGGTATATTACAAGAAAAAATTAAAGTAAAAAGTGAAAAATTAAAATTAGAGATAGAAAATTTAATAAGTAGTATGAATTATAATAAGATAGAAGTAGTTAAGTAATAAAATAATAAATACATATTATAAATGAAGAATTAAATAGTTATAAAAAAGACTAAGTTAAAAATAAAATGTATCCTATGAAGTAGACAATTTTAAAAAAGTCTATTTCATAGGATTTTTTTATGTATAATAGAATAAAAGAATTTTTTAAACGTGAGGTTATGAAAATGAGTAAAAAATTATTTACTAAAGACGAAGTTAAAATCTTATCTAAAAATAAGTATGTTAAGAAAGTAAGTTCAAAAGGAATTACTTATACTGATGAATTTAAGAAAATTTTTATAACAGAAAATGAATTGGGTAAATTTCCGAGACAAATATTCGAAGAATGTGGATTTGATATAGAAATTTTAGGTATGCAAAGAGTAGGATCAGCGGGCAAAAGATGGAGAAGTTCTTATAAAACTGGCGGAGCCATTGCGCTTCAAGATACTAGAAGACTTAATACTGGCAGACCAAGTGAAAAAGAATTATCTTTAGCAGAAAAATATGCTCGTCTCGAGGCTAAAGTTGAGTTGCTTCAAGCTGAAAATGAATTATTAAAAAAGTTAGATATGTTAGAAAGGAAGGTGTTAAAGAAAAAATAAAATTATTATCTAGAGAAAAATTTATTGTTATTAAACAAGTAATTGAAAAATATAAACTTAAAAATTTAGTAACTTATTTGTGTAAAGTTGTAGGAGTATCTAGATCTGGGTATTATAAGTTTTTTTCTAAAAACGCTAAAAATACAAGAATTCAAAGAGACAGTCTAGATGAAATCTCTAAGGAAAACATTTTGAAGGCATTTAATTTTAAAAATCATAAAAAAGGTGCTAGACAAATTAAAATGGTTTTACAAAATCAATTTGATATAATTTATAATCTAAAACGCATTAGAAGAATAATGAAAAAATATAATATTATTTGTCCAATTCGGAAAGCCAATCCTTATCGAAGAATGATGAAGGCTACAAAAGCGCATACTGTTGTGCCCAATTTGCTAAATAGAAAATTTAAGCAAAAAACTCCTGGAAAAATTCTTTTAACAGATATTACATATCTAACCTATAAAAATAACCAAAGGGCTTATCTATCAACTATTAAGGATTCATCTACCAATGAGATATTAGCGTACAATGTCTCCGACAACCTTAAACTTGATATAGTTATAGATACTCTAAAAAAACTTAAATCAAATTCTAATATTAAACTTCATAGCGAAGCTTATATTCATTCAGATCAAGGCGTACATTATACAAGTCCTAAAGTTCAAAAAGTGATCCGCGAACTTGGATTAGGACAATCAATGTCTAGACGTGGTAACTGCTGGGATAATGCTCCGCAGGAATCATTCTTTGGGCATTTTAAAGACGAAGTAGATTTAAAAAAATATGAAAATCTAAATCAATTAAAAATAGAAATAGATAACTACATGAACTATTACAATAACTACAGATATCAATGGAACTTAAATAAGATGACTCCTGTTCAATACAGAAATCATCTTATCATATAGTCTTTTTTATAACTATTGTAAAGATTTATATATCTGAGAATTCTATTTTTATAGCATCAGAATTTGTATTATTTAAATTACCTACATGGTGATTTGAATAGTTAATATTTATAGTATTATTGGTGTTTTTGTTAATAAAAGTGTTTGGATCTACGCAATAAGGTAATTGAATGGTAAAGGTAGTTCCTTTATTAAGTTTACTTTCCACCCATATGTTTCCACTATGCATTTCCACTAATGACCGAACTAAACTAAGTCCTATTCCACTACCTTCACCCTCTCTTTTTCTAGTTGAATTTACTTGTACAAAACGTTGAAAAATAGTGTTACATTTTTCTTTAGGGATACCTACTCCAGTATCTTCAATGGAAATTAGGAGGTATGTACCTTTGTTGTGTAAATTTACAAAAATACTTCCACCCTTATCTGTAAACTTTACTGCATTTGAAATTAAGTTAAGCATTATTCTTTCAATTTTTTCAATGTCACAGTAGGTGTATTTTTCCTCAATATCAGTATCGAAAATTAATTTTATTCCTTTGTTTTCAACATAATCACATACAGAAAGAGTTATATCTTCAATTATAGATATAATATTGCATTTAGAAAAAGTTAATTGATAAAATCCAGCATCTATTCTAGTAGAATCAATTAAATTATTGATTAATTTAATTAACCTAAAACAATTTTGTTGTATTATTAAGATTCTCTTGTTGAAAATGTCGGAGTCTTCATAATCTGGCAAAACAGAAGACAAGTTTATGTTTAAAAGTTGTAAGGCGGAATAAATAACATTAATAGGAGTTCTTAGTTCATGAGATATATTAGCAAAAAATTCTGAACGTAATTTATCATATTCTATTGTTTTATTTAATAATGTAGTTTTTTCTTCTATTTTTTTGTATAGTTCTTCTGTATATTGAGAGTTATATACATTTTCTATGTTTTTTATAAGAATAAGTATATAACTAGTAGGAATTCCATTAGTAGTAAAAGATAAAGTTTCCAAGTAGTAGGGTTTGCCATCCCTTTTTCTTATAACTTTTTTGCCTAAACAATCTGCATAGGTATTATCAAATAAAAATACTTGTTTTTCGTTATAATTTCTATGATAATCTTCAGCTAAATCAAAAAAATCATATATAGATTTATTTAAACATTGTTCTACGTCATTAATATTTAAAAGATTTAGTCCCATTTTATTGCTATGTGTTATAATGCCATTTTTGGTCATAAAAATTCCAAAGGGATTTAAATCTAATAATTTATTGTTCTGAAAGTTAATAGGTGGAGTATTTTTTAATGAATTATTAACAGTAGAAATTGTAAACATTATGCCAACAATGTTTTTATGTACATCTAATATACATTTTGGCGACATCTTTACCTTGGTAAAAGTGCCGTCATAGCATTTGAAAAGAATTTCAGCATAGTTGTTTATATTATCTATTAAGGTTTTTTTGTATTTTTGTATAAATTCTTCTTTATAGTCCTTATGAATTAAAGGAAAAAGTCTTTTCCCTACTAAAAAATTACTCGGATAACCTAAAATTTCTTCAGAATTCCTGCTACAAAATGTGATATATCCGTCTATAGTAGTTATACATATAATACTAGATGGTTTGCCTAAAATATTAGATATAAGTTGTTCAGTATCACAAATATTATCATTTATATAAGTCGAAGAATCTTTTTTATATATATTAGTCAATGTATTAGATGCTTGAAGTAATATTAACTCCGTTATATATCTAATTATGTCATTAGTTAAATAGTGATTAATATCACTTTGGATTATTAAGAAACCATACATAGAATTTTCTATGTATACAGGTATAAAATGATAATCCTTAAATTTTTCTTTATAGGACGTACAAATGTTATTAATATATAGTTCTTTATAAGACACAGGATTTTTTAAATTAATAAATTTTTTATGTATAATATTAAGAATTTCATTGATATCAGAATCAACTTTTTTTAATGTTTTAGAATTTATATAATTTTTTCGACTATGAGTTTTTTCAAAATTAGAATTTTTAGAATCAAATTCATTTATTAGATAGTTATCATCATCAATAGTTAATACACCTTGAACTAATTTACTATCAGTTAAAATAGCAAAAAATTTACAAAGAAAATAAAATAAATTACTTATATTTGTAGCTTTTAAAATACTATTAGATAGTTTTTTTAATAATGTTTTTTTACTTTTTAAATATCCCAAATTTGATAAAGTGTAATTCAAAAAATCATCCCCCAAAAGTAAATAAAATATTTATAAAAATGAGTATTAATTATCATATTTATAGAATGTTAGAATATATTTCAATATTCTATAAATATATTCTATAAAAGGTTCTAAACTCCTTTAAAATACCTTAATTTTCTAAAAATTATAATAATAACACGGAGAAATTTTAATATTTACTATTTTAATATTAAATCTAACTTTTTTCGTATTTTTTTATTACTATTTTTTTCAACAATATCTAAAAAATCTTTTATAGTAGCAATTTTGTATTTATGTTCATAAAAGTATTCATTTAATATGGTGAATACCTTTTCTTCACCTAAATCTTCTGTAAGGCTTTCTAACAATAATGCACCTTTATTATAAATTATTTGACTATAATCTCTCCAGTTATTAAAGTGGTTTACACTTGAAGATATGGGGGGAGAGGTTAAAAAATTTTCTTTAGTTAGGGCTGGAATAGCTTTTTTTCGAGTTATATTTTGATAATTTTTTTTAAAAAACATTCTTGTAGAAAATTCAGCTAAGCTTTCATCTAAAAAAGGTTCTTTAAATTCATTATTTCCAACCATTGAGTACCACCATTGATGGGCAGTTTCATGAACTATAGCTTCATCGATCCAAAGAGGACATATTAAATTTTCTGTATCTAACCATTCATTTAAGCTATAATTTCTAATGGGAATTCTTGTATAATTACCCATTTGGATTACTTGAGGATATTCCATAGCACCACCCGTTAGATAACTTTCTACTATGTTTAATTCAGTATAATTATATGAACCAAATTTTTCATTAAAATATTTAAAAGAATTCATACAAAGAGAAAGTAATCTTTGAGATATGTATTTAGGACATAAAATAAATCCTTTTTTATCTTTATTTATTTCTGATTCCTTATTATATTCTAAGTAATAACTGTTTATAGTTGTATTGTTAATTTTTTTGCTGATTTTCTTATAATAAGGACTCATGAATAGTACAAAATCTCTTGATTTAGAACAAATAATATTTAGTTTTTTAGTTTCATTGTTAGGGGTTTCCGAAATAGTTTTTCCACTAGATACTACTATCATGTTCTTAGGAACAGTCAAGTTTATACAATAGTTAGAGATTGAACTATGATTTGACTCTCCTATTTTATAAAATGAATTTTCATCCCATGTTCCTGTCTTTTCATCAAAGATAGATAATATAGGGTACCAGTTAGTAATGGAATATTGATCATTAAAATATCCTAATTTATCTCTTCCATTGGGAATTTTAAGTTCAAAGTCTATATCTATTTTAAGATTTTTTCTTGGTTTTAGTAAGGGAGTTAAAGATATTTTTAAAATTTGATTATTAGTAGTGAAATTAATAGATTTGTTATCTATATGCACTGACTTTATTTTTATATTTCCCAAAGAATCAGTAGATGAATTTTCAAAATCTTGATCTATAGAAGGAGCAGTATCTTTATTATTAAAACCTTTAGCATATAGATGAAAGACTAATTTATTTAAGGGTTTATTGTAATTATTAAAAAAATTAATACTTTCTTTACCATAAAGTTTTTTTTCTTTTTCAAGGAAGTGTACATTTATAGTATAGTCCGTTATTTTCTTTTCAGGCTTGTTTTGATCATTAAAGACAGAAAAGTTATCTTTAAAGTAAAATAAATATAAAAATGACATCATAAAGAGAGATATAGAGATTAAAGATATATATATTTTTTTGTGTGTGTTGTGCTTATTAGTCCTTTTCATTAAAAAAGAATCCTCCTTAAGGTTTTGTTATAAATTATTGTCAGCTTTATATAAAAATATTCAAATTAAGTTTTTGAAAAAAGTTAATATATATAAATAAACTATAGAAAATATAGTTACTATTTGAAATTTGAATTTAAAGTAATTATTACAATAGAGTAGAATGTTAATAGGACAAGATAATAAAAATTGGGGAATTTTGGCGACATAAAAGCGTAGGTTAATTTAGGAGGAATTTAAATGTCAGATTTAAAAAAAGATTTATTAGAAGAACTTTCATTATCAGTAGTAGATATGGATGATGAATTAGCTGTAGATTCAGCAAAAAAATTTATAGAAAATAATTTTGAAGCTTATGATGGAATAGCAAATGGACTTGCAAAGGGTATGGATAAGGCAGGAAAATTATATGAAGAAGAAGAGTATTATATTCCTGAGCTTTTAATGTGTTCTGATGCTATGTATGCTGGGCTGGAAGTTTTAAGACCACATCTTAAAAGAGAAAAAACGGATAAAAATTATAAAGCTGTAGTTGGTGTTGTTGAAGGTGATACACATGATATTGGTAAAAATCTATTTAAAATAATGTTAGAAACTACAGGATTTGATGTTGTAGATTTAGGAAGAGATGTTCCTCCAATTGAATTTATAAATAAGGCTAAAGAAATTGGAGCGAATATGATAGGAATGTCTACTTTAATGACTACTACTATGGATAATATGGAAGTTGTTATTGATTTATTAGAAAAAGAGGGTATGAGAGATAATGTAGTAGTTATGGTTGGTGGTGGACCAATTTCACAAACTTTTGCCGATAAAATAGGTGCAGATGGTTATGCACCAGAAGCTTCAAAGGCAGCACGTCTTGCAAAGGAATTAGTAACTAAAAAATTAGCATAGTTAATTTATAATTAAAGGCTCACTATAAATACTAAATATTTAAGACAGTAAAAAGAAAGTTTCTACTTATAAGGAAGGTGAAAGAGGTGCTTACACCAAAGGAAAGATTAATTAAGTCTTTACAAAAAGAAAAAGTGGACAGGCCACCTTGTATTTGTCCAGGTGGAATGATGAATATGATTATAAAAGACGTAATGGAGATTACAGGTGCTAAATGGCCAGAGGCACATTTAGATCCAAAGCTAATGGCGGATTTAACAGAGGGTATGTATGAAAATGGAGCATTTGAAAATTTTGGGGTTCCATTTTGTATGACAGTAGAAGCGGAATCATTAGGAGCAAAAGTATTTATGGGAACTGAAATAACAGAACCAAGGGTTATAGAATATCCTATTAATTCAGTTGATGAGTGGAAAACTCTAAACGATATTGATATTAAGCAAGGTAGGACAAAGGTAGTTTTAGATGCAATCAAAATTTTGAAGAAGAGAAATAAGGATGTACCTGTAATCGGTAATTTGACTGGACCAGTAAGTTTGGCATCTTCTTTAGTAGATCCTATAGAATATTATAAGGCGCTAAGAAAAAAACCAAATGAAGTTCATGAGTTTATGGAATTTGTGACTGAAAATTTAATAGCTTTTGGAAAGGCTCAATTAGAAGCGGGAGCGGATATTCTTACAATTTCAGATCCTAGTGGTACAGGAGAAATTTTAGGACCTAAAATGTTTTCAGAGTTTGCTATACCTTATCTAAATAAAATATTATTAAGTTTAAAATCTTTTGCAAAGGGAGGTACAATCGTACATATTTGTGGAAGATTAAAGAGTGTTTATGAACAGTTGAATGAACTTTATAGTGATGCTATTAGCATTGACTCATTATCATCTATAAAGGATGTTATGGATAATGTTACTAATAAGGCCATAATGGGAAATGTTAGTACACTTGCTTTAGAAAAAAATTCAGCTGAAAGTGTGGCAACAATTACTAAAGTATGTATAAAAAATGGGGCAAACATAATCGCACCAGCTTGTGGAATTGGAGCTAGAACCCCTCTAAATAATATCCAAGCTATGGTTACTTCAGCTAAAGGATTCAAGTAATATAGGTTTATAAATAAAAAACTAAAAGCTTTCGATTAGATAAAATTGAAAGCTTTTAGTTTGTAAAAATGGAGGAAATTATAAATGAATGTTATAAAAATTTATCCTGAAGATAAGATTATATATTTTAATAAGGGAGAAAAGCTTTTAGATATTCTTCAAGAAAATGGTATTATTTTAGAAAGTCCATGTGGAGGCAAAGGGTTTTGTGGTAAGTGCAAAATAAGGGTTTTAAGGGGCGATGTTGGAAAAATAACTAATGAAGAATTAAAATTCCTTTCTAAAGAAGAATTAGAATCAGGTGTAAGACTTAGTTGTCTTATTTATCCCGAAGGAGATATAGAAATTGAATATATAAATAAAAAACAATTAAAACATAAAATTTTATCTGATGGATATATGCCTAAATTTAATAAAAATCCTATGATAAGAAAAGAATTAGTGAAATTAGAAAAACCAACTTTACATAATAATATTTCTTATGAAGAACTATTAGAAAAAGTTTTAGGACAAAAAATAATTTTAGAAGGCCAAAGGTTTTTGAAAGAATTAAGTGAAGCATTTAAGTATGAAGAAGCAACTATTATTTATGCAGGAAATCAAGTTATAGGAATTGAAGCAATGGATACTACTGATAAGGTTTACGGTGCAGCAGTGGACATAGGATCTACAACCGTAGTTATATCTCTTATAGATCTAAAGACTGGAAAAGAATTAGGATCTAAAACTTCTATTAATCCTCAAAAAGAATATGGACTTGATGTATTATCAAGAATAGATTTTGTAAAAAGGAAAGAAAATGGTTTAGAAATTTTACATAAAGCAATAGTTAAGTGTTTAAATGATTTATTAAATAGTTTATATAGTAAATATAAGATTAATAAAAATAACGTATATGAAATTTGTATAGGAGCTAATGCTACTATGATGCATCTATTACTTAATATAGATACATATGCTATTGGAAAAGCACCTTATGCCACAGTATTTTCAAGAGAAAAATACATAGATGCTAAAGATATAGGTCTTGAAACATCTATGTTTGCAAAATTATATTGTCTCCCAGGGGTATCTAGTTATATAGGTGCGGATATTGTTGCAGGTGCTGTTGTTGCAAATTTAAAACATACAAATAAAAATGTGTTATTTATTGATATAGGAACTAATGGAGAGATTATATTATCTAAAAAGGGACAATTAACTTCATGTTCTTGTGCAGCAGGACCAGCTTTGGAGGGTGCTAACATAAGTTGTGGGATGAGAGCTGCAGAAGGAGCTATAGAGGGGATACAAATTAATGATAACTCTATAAATATTCAAACTATAGGTAATGAAAAACCTGTAGGAATTTGTGGAAGTGGAATATTAGAATCTATTTCTGAAGTGTGGAAAAATGGAATAATTGCAAAATCAGGAAGGATTAAAAAAGCAGAAAAATTGATAGAAGAAGGAAAAAAAGAATTAGCTTCAAGGATTATAGATGAAGATAAAAAAAGAAAATTTATAATTGTAAAAGATGAAAAAAATCCTATAGTTATTACACAAGAAGACATAAGACAGGTTCAATTAGCAAAGGGAGCTATCTCTTCCGGTTTTTATGCATTACTTGATTTAATGGAAATTACTATGGATGATTTAGATGAAGTAGTTATAGCAGGACAGTTCGGGAAACACTTGAAAATTAATAGCTTAACAGGAGTTGGAATAATTCCTGAAGTCTTAAAAGATAAGATAAATTATGTTGGAAATTCTTCAAAAACAGGAGCATTAATGTGTCTTTTATCACAAGAAATAAGAAAAGAAATGCAAGTTATTGCAAAAGAGATAAGGTATTTTGAGTTATCAACAAAAGAAGGATATGAAAAGCTATTTACTAAGTGCTTAACTTTCTAATAGTAATACTAGTTTAATAAACATTTATTTAACAAGAGGTCATAAATTAAAATAAAAAAGGAAGTTTTAGGATGATTAGAGTACATGTAGTATCTGGATTTTTAGGAGCTGGAAAAACCACGTTTATTATAAAGTTTTTGGAATTATTAAAAAATCAAAATAATGTTATTTTAGAAAACGAATTTGGAGAAGCAAGTATTGATGGAGATATAGTGAAAAAAAGAAGGATATGAAGTAATGGAACTCCCTAGTGGGTGTATATGTTGTTCTTTAAAGATAAATTTTTATGATGCATTGGAAAAAATTATAGGTGAAATTAAGCCGGATAATATAATAATAGAACCTACTGGTTTAGGACAATTAAGTGAAATTTTAAAAATATTAAATGAAGAGAAGTTTAGAAAAAATTGTAAGGTGGAATCTGTAATAACTATAGTGGATGGAGAAAATTATTTAGAACAAAATGAAGTATTTGGTGAATTTTTCAAAGATCAAATTATTAATGCTAATAACTTATTTATAAGTAAAACAAACAAAATTGAGCAAGACCAATTAGATAGGATAGTAATATCACTTAGAGAAATTAATAAAAAATCTTATATAACTCATAAAAATTTTATAGATTTATCTCTAGAGGAATTAGACAGGAGCTTGAAAAGTAAAAGAATAGAAAATACAGACATTTTAAATAAAAATAGCTTGAATGATTTTTTATCTGAAAAGGAAATGAAAGAATTAAAGGAGTTTACATCAATTAGTTTTTATATAGATAATATTTTTTCAAAAGAAAAACTTTTAAAAAAGCTTAAGTCATTAAAAAATATAGAATTTGGAGAGGTATACAGAGCAAAAGGAATTTTACAGGGAAATAATAATACATTGGAATTTAATTATGTTGGTTGTAAATTTACGGTTATGGAAAGTGATTTAAAATCAAGCAATAAAATATGTGTAATTGGAAAAAAATTAAATACAAATAAAATAAAGCTTTTATTTAAGGGTATGAAAAGAGGGAAAAAGATTGAGAGAAAAAATTAATTTTAAGTGTATAGGAGATAATTTGGAAAATATTCCAGAGGATATAATACAAAAGACAGGTTTAACCTTCCCAAAGGCACATACTAAGGGAGAGTATATGAGTATACTATCAAAAGCATTAAAGATGCATAGAAGAGATGACTTTTGTAGGCTTCCATTTTGTAATACAGTAGAGGCAGAAGCTTTTGGAGGATATATAAAATTAGGAGATGAAAAAACAGGACCAAGGGTGGAAAAGTATTTATTTAATTCTATAGACGAATTAGAAAACATAAAAGAAATAGATTTGAATAACGGAAGAATAAAAGAGGTTTTAGATGCTATAGAAAAACTAGCGAGACAAGGAGAAAATGTAATTTTAAACGTAGAAGGTCCTTTTACTATAATATCCTCATTAATAGATTCTACTATATTTTATAAAGCTATAAGAAAAAATAGAGAGGCAATAGATAAATTTATAGGTGTAATAGAAGATAGCATAATAAAATATGCAAAAGAGGGAGTTAAGAGAGGTGCAAAAATAATATCATATGGGGATCCAGTAGGAACTTTAGATTTGGTAGGGACTAAGGTATTTAAAGAAGTAAGTGCAAAATCCTCCATAAGAATATTAAAAACTTTAGGAAATGAAATAGATAATGCATTAATCCATGTTTGTGGAAAAGCAAGTTGTGGATTTTATAATATAGAACTTTCAGATGAGGAAAAGATAAGTTATGATGAAAATTTAACTTATGGACAAGGCGTAATTAGTGTTTTAAAGAAAAGACCTGATATCAAAATTGTTGGACATGCATGTATAAAAAGGACGCCTCTTCATTTAAAAGACAACTCAGTATATAAAATTATCTTATATTAAAATATATGTGTTTTAAAATTATGAAAATTTAAAATTTGAATTTATAAAAAATAAGGAGAGAAGTATAATGGCTAATTTACCAGAACATTTTAATGAATTTAGCGAAGCTAGAAGAAATGCGTTTGTTAAAGTTAAAGAATTTAAGGATCAAGGTAAGCATGTAGTAGGAACATTTTGCACATTTACACCAAAAGAAATAATTTATGCAGCAGGGGCAATTCCAGTAGGGTTATGTGGGATGAGTGATGAACCTATTCCAGATGCAGAGAGACATTTACCTAAAAATTTATGTCCATTAATTAAATCATCTTATGGATTTGCATTAAGTCAAAAGTGTCCTTTTACATATTTTTCAGACATAATAGTGGGGGAAACTACTTGTGATGGAAAGAAAAAAATGTATGAATTATTATCAAAATTAAAGCCAATGCATGTAATGCAATTACCGCAAACTTTAGATAGGGATTATGTATTTGATATTTGGGCAAAGGAAATAGAAATTTTTAAAGAAAGATTAGAAGCTGAATTTAATATAGAAATTAGTGAAGACGAAATAAGAAAAACAATAAAACAGTGTAATTGTGAAAGACAATTATTAAGAGAGTTTTATGAACTTGGAAGACTAGAACCACCAGCAATTACAGGATATGAAATGCAAACTGTATTAGAGGGGGTTGGATTTTCCTTAGACAAGGATGAACAGAATAAAAGAATAAAAGAAATGATAGATACTATAAAAAGGGAATATAAAGAAGGAAAGAGAATCGTAGATAAAGATTTAAAAAGAATTTTAGTTACAGGTTGCCCTATTGGAGGGTCATCAAATAAGGTTATAAAAATTATAGAGGAAAGTGGTGGAGTTGTAGTTTGTTATGAAAACTGTGGTGGGGTAAAATCAAATGCTAGATTAGTTGATGAGGATGAAAATAAAGATGTATATAAAGCATTGTCAGAAAAATATTTAAATATAGGATGTTCCGTAATGGCACCTAATGACAATAGAATTAGTATTTTAGACGAATTAATAGATGATTATAAAGTAGATGGGGTTATTGATGTTGAACTTCAAGCATGTCATACATTTAATGTTGAAACTCATAGAATTAAGGAATTTATTATGAAAGAAAAAAATACTCCATATATGAATATAGAAACTGACTATTCAGAGTCAGATACAGGGCAGTTAAAAACAAGAATAGCCGCTTTTATAGAAATGTTATAGAAATTTTCAATAGATGAAAATACTTATATATATATAAACAATAAAAAAATTCTAAATAAATATAATAAATAGCAAAAAAATTTGAAAAATATGTTAAGATTGAATTAGACAAAAGTTTATTTTGAAATACAAAAATGTACATGATTTTCAATAAAAATATTCATATGTGCACATTTAAAAAATAAAATATGCAAATAAATTAAAGTAAACATAATCAATATTCAAAAATAAAAATTATTATATATTTAGGAGGATTATTATGGGTGATTATAGAAAAATGTGGACACAATTAAATGTCGACTTAGAAAAACATGATCAATTATGTAAAATACTTCCTGAGCTTTACGGATCTGTGTATATGGAGCAAGAAAATAGACCAGGGGGAATGAATTATTTTAACTTTGTAGTATCAGAAGTTCATGGGGCAAGAATTCAGGAATTAGAAGATGCTAAAAAACAAGGAAAAAAAGTTATTGGTACATTCTGTGTTTTTGTTCCTGATGAAGTTATTTTAGCAACAAATTCTATAGGTGTAGGACTTTGTGCTGGCTCTCAATTTTGGATAGAAGGTGGAGAAAAAGTTTTACCTAAAAATATATGTCCATTAATTAAGGCATTTACAGGAGCTTTAGTTGATCGTACCTGTCCATATTTCTTATCTTGCGATATGTTAGTTGGAGAAACTACTTGTGATGGTAAGAAAAAAGCTTGGGAGATTATAGGTAAACAAAAGCCTATTCATGTAATGGATTTACCACAAATGAAAAGAGAAAAAGATTTTAAAATGTGGGAAAATGAAATTAAATTATTTATAGCTAAGATGGAAGAGTTTACAGGAAATAAAGTTACAGTTGAAAATCTTAAAAAAGCTATAGATTTATGCAATAGAAAGAGACAAGCATTAAAAAGACTTTATGACCTAAGAAAACATAGACCATCACCAATTAGTGGACTTGATTGTTTGTTAATAAGTCAAATAGCTTTTTATGATGAACCTGAAAGATTTATTACAAAAGTTAATGAATTATGTGATGAATTAGAGGAAAGAGTAAAAACTTTAAAAGATACAGGCAAAAAGAGAATTTTAATTACAGGAACTCCAATGGCTCTTCCAAATTGGAAGTTACACTATATCATAGAAAATCTAAATGCAGAAGTTGTAGCAGAGGAAACTTGCACAGGAACTAGATATTTTGAAAACTTAGTATCCGCAGAGGGAGACACTATAGACGAACTAGTATCTAATATGGCTAAGAGATATTTAAATGTAAATTGTGCATGTTTCACACCAAATGAAGGAAGAGCTGATGATGTAATTAGATATGCAGAAGAGTATGATGTAGATGGTGTTATAGATTATGGTTTATCTTTCTGTCATACTTATTCAATTGAATCAGATACATTACAAAAAAAATTAAAACAAAATAATATTCCAGTTATGAGAATAGAAACTGATTATTCAAATGAAGATTCAGGACAAATAAAAACTAGAATAGAAGCCTTTTTAGAAATAATTTAATAGATATAATTTTTATAAAGTAATAAATCAGGAGTTCCTCATTCTATAAGGGTGAAGAACTCTTGGCATTAAGGGATGGTTTTATGGAAAAAGTAGAATATTATATATTATTTCCTAATTATACAGAGGGAATGAAGCTGGAAAGCCTATTAAAACAAGAAGGAATTAAGTATGTGGTTTCACCAACTCCAAGAAAATTAGCTTCTTGTTGTGGAATTTCTATTAAATATTATAAAGATAATGAAGATAAAATTAAAGAAATAGTAAAACAGAATAATATAGATGTAACAGGTTTTTTCCCTCTTAAAAAAGAAATTAAAAATTTTTATGCATAGTACTATTAGAATTAGTTACATAGATTAATGTATTTCTATTTAGTAATAAAAGGGAGGTTCGTTTATGTATTACATAGGAGTTGATATTGGATCTACAGCAGCAAAGGTGGCTATATTTGAAAAGGAAGAATTAAAGGAAACGTTTACTATGCCAACGGGATGGAGTAGTATAGAAACAGCCAATACTATAAAAGAAAAAATAGAACATAAATTTAATATCAAAAAAGAAGATTATAAAGTTGTAGCTACAGGATATGGAAGAATTTCAGTCCCATATGCTAATAAAACTATTACGGAAATTACATGTCATGGTAAAGGTGCAAGCTATTTGTATGAAGATGATTGTACTGTAATAGATA
Organism: Clostridiaceae bacterium 14S0207; assembly: GCA_003288255.1. Lineage (GTDB taxonomy): Bacteria > Bacillota > Clostridia > Clostridiales > Clostridiaceae > Hathewaya > Hathewaya limosa. Next base: position 313,773 of record CP026600.1, read on the forward strand.
TAGGAGGACAAGATACTAAGGTTATAACTTTAGAAAATGGTATGGTAACTGATTTTATAATGAATGATAAATGTTCAGCTGGAACAGGTAGATTTTTAGAAATTATGGCAAATGTATTAGCAATAAGTATTAATGAACTATGTAATCTTGCGGAAAATGGTGGTGGAGTTACAATAAGTTCAATGTGTACTGTATTTGCAGAATCAGAAGTAATAAGTTTAATTGGAAGAGGAGAAAAAAGAGAGGATATAGCTTATGCTATTATTGATTCTATAGTAAGTAAAGTTAAATCATTATGCGGTAGACAAGATGAAGGAAGAAAATATTTCTTAACAGGCGGGCTTTGTGAATGTAATTATATAGTAAAAAGTCTTGCTAAAAAATTAGGCAAGGAAATAGATACATGTCCAAATGCAAGATTTGCAGGGGCTATAGGGGCAGCATTACTTGCTAAAAAAATTAAATAAAAAATATAATAATCTTAAATAATATAAGTCGAAAAATATGATAAAAATCCATAGAAATCCCAAGTTCTATGGATTTTTATGTTAAATATAAGTAATGTTGATAAATATGTACATTATAAAGTATAATATAATAAAAAAGCTAGGTTTTAAGAATTTATTTAGCGTATTTTATCAATAAAAGGAGAGAAAAGAGAATGCTGTCTATAGTAATATGCGAAGATAATGAAATCCAGCTACAAAAATTTAAAGATATTATTGAGATAGTAATTGCTAAAAATAATTATGATTTTAAACTAGAATTATGTACAAGCAATCCTAAAGATGTTATTGATTATACTAACAGTAAAGAGAATTTAAGAGGAATATATTTTTTTGATGTAGAATTAAAAGATGGTATTAATGGTATAAAGTTAGCTGAACAAATAAGAAAAAAAGATGCGCTAGGGTATATAATATTTGTAACAACTCATTCTGAAATGAGTTTTTTAACTTTTAAATATAAAGTAGAAGCTATGGATTATATAATTAAAGATAGTTTTGATGAAATAGAATATAGAATTGAAAAATGCCTAGAATATATAGATCATAGCTACTATAGAAAAAATAATGTGCATAAGTTTTTCAGATTGAAACAGGATGATAGAGTTATTAATATTAATTTAGATGATATTCTGTTTATAGAAACATCACCAGTCCCCCATAAACTTATAATTCATCAAAAAAGAAAACAATTAGAAATTTACGGTACGTTAAAAGAGTTAGAGGAAAAGCTGCCGGAAGAGTTTTACAGATGCCATAGAGCTTATATAGTTAATAAAAATAATGTGAAAGAATTAGATAAAAGAAGAAGAATAATATACATGGTTAATGGAGAACAATGCTTAATTTCCTTTAGATATATTGGAGGACTTATGAAGTGAAAAATATTAGTTTGATATTATGTTCTTGTGTGGGGATAATGTTAATTAATAATTTTTACTTTTTAGGAGATATAAAAAGCAATTTTAAAAATAATTTTTTATTAATTTGTATGATAGTTTTTGCTATAATATTGGGGGATTATGTAGAAGCTATTGAATTAAGCATAGGTGTTATTTTCATTGGATTTTTCTTTATGTACAAAATTCTAGGAAATAAAAATAAAAGAATAAGTTTTATTAATACTACAATACTTATAACATCATATTTATTAAGTGATATATTATCTAATCTAGTAACTAATATAATTTTTGAGCAAAGAGATAAATATGTTTACTATGTATTATATTTGTCATTAATATTTGTTTTCTTACAAATTTTTTGTAGGATTTTTAAAGAGATAATTAATCTTACAGCAGAGAAGTCAAGAAAGAAAAATATAAAATCTATTTATATATGGGCTAATATATTTTTATGTGTAATTGTCATAATTTCAAGTTTTATATTAAATAAACATTTAAGAATTAAGGATACTAGAGTTTATATAACTCAACTAATCTTATTTTTATCAACGGTTTTTTCATCTATATTTAGTGCCTATTTATTTAATAAATATTCTTTAAAGGAACTTGAGATAAACATTAAAAATGAAGAGATGAAAAACATTGAAGAGTATTCACGTGAAATAGAAGCACTTTATGATGGAATGAGAAAATTTAGACATGATTATAAAAATATATTATTATCTATGAATGAATATATAGATAATAAGGAATATGATAAATTAGAAAAATATTTTAAAGAAAATATTCTGCCAACGGAAAATTACATAAATAATAATGATTTTATAGTAAAGTTAAAAAATATTCATATAATGCCTTTAAAATCTTTGCTTATATCAAAGTTAATGAAGGCAGACAATAATGCAATTAAAACATTTATAGATATACAAGAGATTATAGAGTATATTCCTATAGAATACATGGATTCCATAAGGATTTTTGGGATACTTTTAGATAATGCAATAGAAGCAGCTTTAGAAACTACAGAGAAAATATTGAATTTTGCTATTGTAAAAAGAGAAAATAGTTTTGTTTTTGTAATACAAAACAGTTGTAAAGAAGATGAAATCTGTATTTATAAATTACAAGAAAAAGGTTTTTCTACTAAGGGAGAAAATAGAGGGTTGGGATTATACAACTTAAAAGAAATATTAACTCAATATAGTAATATAACTTTAAATATGGAAGTTAGGAATAATATGTTTAGCGTGGAAGTATGGATAAGACAAAAATCTATATCTTAAACGTTGTAACATATTACGTTTAAGACAAAAAAACATAAATACATGTAAAATATAATAAAAAAAGATCATAAAATGATAGAATCCTAAATGAAGTAAAATATTAAATTACAGGGGAGGGAAAAAGAATGGATATAAGACAAGAAGAAATTTGCTTAGTAGAATTTGACGTAGAAACTTTAGTTGATGAAAATAAAGATGAAGCATCTGCACTTGGCACAGGATGGGTTTGTGGCGACGGATGTTGGGGACTTTTATGCTAATAAATTAATTTTAATTTACTACAAAAAAAGGAATTCAGTCATTTTGCTGAATTCCTTTTTTTGTTTTTGGGGGGAGCAATATGAGGATACATTTTATTAAAGAAGAAGATATTGAAATAGTTTATTTCCCAGATACTTTAAAGTTTTATGAGATAAATGAATTTACAAGACATATCATTGAAGATATTATTCAAAATAAAACTAAAAATGAAATTTTAGATAAATACAAAATAAAAGAAGAGATATTAACAAAAATTATTCATTTACTTAACTCAAATAAAGTTCAAAATATAAAATTACATACTAAAGAAAAAGAAAATGAATTGTTTAAATTAAGTTTAAATATTACAAATACTTGTAATTTGGCATGTAAATATTGTTATGCTAATGGTGGAAATTATAAATCTGAAGAATGTTTAATGAATATCGAGGATCTAAAATTAGCTTTGGATGTATTTTATAATAAATATGAGGTAATAAAAAATATACAATTGTTTGGTGGAGAACCAACCATGAATTTAGATGCCATAGAGTATGTTTGTAAATATGTAGAAAATAAATATAAAGAAGAAAAGGATAAGAATAAAAAACCTACAATAGGATTAGTTACTAATGGTACATGTGCTAGTGAAAGATTATTAAATTTAATAAATGAATATCATATTATTGTTACTGTAAGTATAGATGGGCCAGCTTATATTAATGATAAAATTCGTGTTTTTAAAAATCAAAAAGGAACAACCTCTTTAGTAGAAAAAAATATAAGAGACATGAGGAAAAAAACTAATCAGCCATCTGGAATAGAAATAACATATAATAAAATTCATGAAGAAGAAAAAATTAAAATAGTTGATTTAATTCAATATGCTAAAAGGGAATTTGATATAGATAATTTACACATAGTTCCTGTAAATGGAGAACAATTTGCATTACAAAATAGAAATGTCTTTATAGAATCTGTTAAAGATATTTTAGGAAAAGAAGATAAAGCTAAGTTAGAAAAAACCTATAATTTAATAGATGATATTATTAAGGGGATAAGACATAAGAAAATAGGTAAATATTTATGTGAGGCAGGGTTATCAGTTTATGCAGTATCTACAAAAGGATATATATATCCGTGTTTTATGCTAATTGATCAAGAACAATTTAAAATGGGTAATATTCATGATAAAAATCCTTTTGAAAATGAAATGTTTAAGAATATGAGAAATGAGTTTTTAAAATTTAGTAAGTTTAACTATAAACAATGCAAAGATTGTTTTAATAATACCCTTTGCCATGGATGTCTAGGCTTAAATTATTTTGATACGGGTGAAATTTATAAAACAAGTGAGATTGAGTGTGAGATGCATAAAAAGATGACAGAAAGAATAATTATAGAACTTGCTAAGAAGATTAAGATAAATAAAATGAACAATATTTAACGTTTAATACAAATTTTTGTGTTTTCAAGATAAACATCCTCAAAATTTTATTAAATAGATTTATTATTAAATAAAATGGGGGGTGATTTGTCATGGAACAATTAGATAATAAACATATATATGGAATGTTTTTTAAAGATAATAGAAAAATAGATAATATGCTAAAAGATATAATGTTTATAAGTTCTTTTAGCGTATATTTAAATATAGTAATGTATTCTATAATTTATAAAAATAATAAGTATGATGCGAATAAAGTTTTACAAATGTTGGGTATTTATAACTATAGAAAAAAAATAGTGAAAAATTGTTCATTAGAAATAAAAGAAAAGTTGGTTATTGCAATAAGGATTTTAAAAGGAAGTAAATATGTTATGTTAAAAGAACCAATTAATCATCTGGATGAACAAGGATCTATAGAAATTAGAAATGTTATAAAAGAAATACATTATAAATATAAGTTGCCAATAGTTATATGTTCATCTAATATGAAAGAGATAAATTTTATATGTGATAAACTTATAGATAAGAATGAATTGAATATACAAAAATAAATAATAAGGTTTTAAGCTTATCATGAGAAATATTTCATAATCTAAAAGTAGGTGAAAAAATGTATATAGGAATAGATTTAGGGGGAACTAATATAGCTGCTGGTATAGTCGAAGAAAATGGAAACATTATTTTAAAAGATTATTGCAAGACAAGAATTGAGGATGGTTCTAAGTCTATTATAAATGATATTAAGAATTTAATTAATAATCTAATAAAAAAGGGTGGAGTAAAAAAAAGCGACTTTAAAGCTATAGGAATAGGAATACCAGGAGTGGCTAATAAAGAAGGAATAGTTATAAGATGTATTAATTTAAAATGGAGAATGGTTCCTTTAAAAAAACCTTTAGAGGAGTATTTTAGAATTCCCGTATTTATAGATAATGATGCTACAGTAGCAGGAATTGCTGAATATGCACAAGGTGCATTAAAGGGATATAACAATGGACTTTTATTAACATTAGGTACAGGAATAGGTGCAGGTATAATAATTGAAGGTAAACCATTTAGTGGTGGGCATGGAATTGGATCAGAAATAGGTCATATGGTAGTTGGAGAGAATTTTTATACTTGTAATTGTGGGTTAAATGGATGCATAGAAACATTTTCATCTGCTACTGGAATTATAAAATATGCAGAAAAGCTTTTAAATGACGGAATGAAAAGTTTATATTTAGAAGAACAAATAAAAGAAAACAATGGAACATTAAATGCAAAAATTATTTTAGCTGGACTATATGTAGAGGATGAACTTTGTATGACTGTATACAAAAGATTTTTAAAATATTTAGTTTTAGCATTAAGGAATATAATAAATATTATAGATCCAGAAGTAATAGCATTTGGTGGTGGAATATCTAATATGGGTGAAAAATTAATTATAGATATACGAAAAGAATTAGAAAAAGGGTACAATAAAGATTTGCCTATTCCTAGACTTGTATTGGCTAAAACTAAAAATGATGCAGGCATAATAGGGGCAGCATTACTTGGTAAGTTTTAATAGAAGTTTTATAGTTTAATAATAATAAAAATTGTAGTATAATACTTTATGATTTGATAACTTAAAGACCTAGAATAAGATGTTAATCTAGGTTTTTTGTTTGTCTTTTTACTAGGGAGGAAAAAAATATGTATGATGTTGCTATTATAGGTGCAGGTATAGTAGGTGCATGTATTGCAAGAGAGTTATCTAAATATAATTTAAAAACCGTAGTACTTGAAAAAGAAAATGATGTTGCTAATGGAACCACTAAAGCTAATAGTGCTATTGTACATGCTGGCTATGATGCAAAGCCAGGAACTAAAAAAGCAAAATTTAATGTAGAAGGCAATGCACTTTATGAAGAATTGTGTAAGGAATTAAATGTGCCATTTAAAAGGTTAGGTTCATATGTAGTTGCTTTTGATGAAGAAGAATTAGATACTTTAAATGTATTAAAAATAAGAGGAATTAAAAATGGTGTTAAAGGATTAGAAATTTTAAGTGCTGAACAAACATTAAAAAAAGAACCAAGCTTAAGCAACAACATAAAAGGAGCGTTATATGCTCCAAGTTGTGGAATAGTAGGACCATTCGAACTTTGTATTGCTTTATGTGAAAATGCTGTAGACAATGGTGTTAGTTTAAGGTTAAATAGTAAAGTGACTAATCTAGAAAAAGAAAAAGATAAGTTTAAAATATATATAAATAATAATGAAGAAGTTATAAGTAGTAAATTAGTAATTAATTGTGCAGGTATTTTTTCGGATCATATAAATAACTTAATAGATAAAGAGTGTTTCAAGATTCAATCAAGAAGAGGCGAATATTTTATTTTGGATAAAACTGCTGGTAAACTTGTAAATTCGGTTATATTTCAATGTCCAACTAAGTTAGGAAAAGGTGTTTTAGTTACACCAACAGTTCATGGCAATATGCTTATAGGTCCTAATGCAGAGGATATAGAAGATAGGGAAAATGTAGAAACAACATTTAATGGATTAGAAACAATTAAAAAAGCAGCGTTAAAAACTACTAATAAAATTCCATTTAATAAAGTTATAACATCCTTTTCAGGTTTAAGAGCAACTTCAAATATAGGTGATTTTATTATAGAAGAAAGTAAAAATATACATAATTTTATAAACATAGGTGGAATAGAATCTCCGGGATTAACAGCAGCACCAGCAATAGCAAAATATATAGTAAATTTAATTAAGAAAAAATTTAATGGAGAATTACCTATAAATAAAGAGTTTAATGCTAGAAGAGAAGTTATAAATTTTATGAGTTTAAATGTAGACGAAAAAAATGAGCTTATAAAGAAAGATAGTAGATATGGAAAAATGATTTGCTTGTGTGAACAAATTACGGAAGGTGAAATAGTGGATGCTATACATAGAAGTGTTGGAGGAACTACTGTTGATGGTATAAAAAGAAGGTTAAGGCCAGGTATGGGAAAATGTCAAGGTGGATTTTGTATGCCTAAGGTTATGAAAATTTTAGAAAGAGAATTAAATTTACCTATGGAAAAAATTCATAAGGACTCTCTTGATTCTAATATATTAGTAGAAAATTTAGAGGAAAAGAATTAGGAGGGAAAAAATATATGAAAAATTACGATTTAGTAGTTATAGGGGGAGGGCCAGCAGGACTTGCTGCAGCTATAGAAGCTAAAAAAAATGGTGTTAACACTATTATAGTTTTGGAAAAAGAACGTGAACTTGGTGGAATATTAAATCAGTGTATTCATAATGGCTTTGGACTACATGTATTTAAAGAAGAGTTAACAGGACCAGAATATGCTGAACGATTCATAGATGAACTTAAAAGTTTTGATATAGAATACAGAGTTAATAGTATGGTTTTGAAAATAAGTGAAAATAAGGAAGTCTATACCGTTAACCCAGAAGATGGATATGTTTGCATTAAGGCCAAAGCAATAGTTTTAGCTATGGGATGTATGGAAAGACCCAGAGGAGCAATTAGCATTCCGGGAACAAGACCGGCAGGAGTTTTTACGGCAGGAACGGCTCAATATCTTATGAATATAGAAGGACAAAAAATTGGAAATAAGGCTGTTATATTAGGGTCTGGGGATATAGGACTTATAATGGCAAGAAGATTAACTTTAGAAGGATCAGAGGTACAAGCAGTTGTAGAATTAATGCCTTACTCAGGGGGACTTACACGAAATATTGTTCAATGTTTGGAAGATTTTAATATACCATTATTTTTAAGTCATACTGTAACTAAAATTTATGGAAAAGATAGAGTTGAAGGTGTAGATATTTGTGAGGTAGATGAAAGAAGAAAACCTATAGCTAAAACCTGTAAACATTTTAAGTGTGATACATTATTGCTTTCGGTAGGATTAATTCCGCAAAATACTATATCTCAAAATGCAGGCATTAAATTAGATAAAATAACTGGTGGACCTGTAGTTAGTGAAAATATGGAAACATCTATAAAAGGAATTTTTGCATGTGGGAATGTAGTACATGTACATGATTTAGTTGATTATGTAACAGAAGAAAGTAAAAGAGCAGGAAAGGCCGTTGCCCAATTTGTAAAAAGTAATTTTACAAATAAGAAGAATAGAATAGGACTAATTGCTAATGATGGTATTAGGTATGTAGTTCCTCAATTTTTAAATAAAGAAAATATTGATAAAAAAGTAACACTTTTAATGAGAGTAGATAATATTTATAGAAACTGTACTCTAAAAATTCAAGATAATAAAGGAAATATAATAAAAGAATTTAAGAAAACTTATTTAGCACCAGGCGAAATGGAAAAAATTGAATTAGAATGTTCTTATATAAAAGAGAAAGAAATAGAAAGTATAAATATATATATTGAAACATAAACTTTTATTTTAAATATATAATCCTATGTAGGGAAGTGAGAATATGAAAATAAGGGAACTTGTATGCATAGTGTGTCCCAAAGGATGTAAATTACTAGTAGAAAAACAAGATAATAAAATCATAGTTTCAGGGAATTCATGTAAAAGAGGGGAAAAGTATGGTATTAATGAAGTACAAAATCCTAAGAGAGTATTAACTTCAACCATTAGAGTAATAAATTCCAAACAAAAAAGAATTTCGGTTAAAACAACAGATGCAATACCAAAAGAAATGTTATTTAATGCTATGAAAGAAATAAGTAAAATAGAAGTTAAAATACCAATGAAGGTTGGGGATATAATAAAAGAAAATTTTTTAAACACAAAAACCAATTTAATTTGTACAAAAACAATAAAAAATTAAATAATAATATTTATTTAATTAATATATTAATAACATATGATAAAGAAAGGGAGGACAGTGGATGAAAGAATCAAATAACCAAAGAGAGGGATTTTCCTCAGGATTAGCAGTATTTTTTGCAACATTAGCATCAGCAGTAGGATTGGGTAATATATGGAAATTTCCTTACTTAGTTGGGGAAAATGGTGGAGGAGCTTTTATATTTATATATCTAATCTGTATTTTATTAGTTGGTATACCAGTAATGTTAGCAGAATTTTATGTGGGAAGAAGAACTAGAAAAAATGCTGTAGGAGCATTTCAAAGTTTAAGTAAAAATAAAGGATGGCAAGGAATAGGATATCTTGGTGTATTATCCGTATTTTTTATTATGTTTTATTATACTTCTGTAGCTGGTTGGGTATATTCATATGTATTTAAGGCCTTAACAGGTGGTTTTTCAGGGATAAAAGGTAAAACTATAGAAGAAGCAGTTAAAATGGTAAATGGAACATTTGCTGCTACTACAGGGGGAGCAGTATCGCCTATAGTATGGCAAGGTATAGTTCTGATTGTAGTTGCTATAATTCTTATGGCAGGGGTTAAAAAAGGAATAGAAAAAGTAACTAAAACCTTAATGCCAATTTTATTTGGATTAATTATTATATGTGATATAAGAGCTTTAACACTTGGAGGAGCTAAAGAAGGATTACATTTCCTATTTAGTGTAGATTTTAGTAAGGTTACAGGTGGAGTAATTTTAGCGGCACTAGGACTGGCGTTTTTTAAATTGTCAATTGGAATGGGAACTATGATAACATATGGAAGTTACTTTACAGAGGATAATGACTTAATAGGAACTTCTTTTAAGGTTGCATTTTCGGATACATTAGTATCAATGCTTGCTGGAATTGCAATTTTCCCAGTAGTATTTCAATTTAATATGGCACCAGAGGGTGGTCCAGGGTTATTATTCAATACATTACCATTAGTTTTTTCGCAAATGCCTTTTGGAAATATATTATTAGCAATTTTCTTCTTATTGGCAGCAATGGCAGCAACAATGGCAATGCTTTCAATGGCAGAGGTTGTAGTAGCTTTTCTAGTTGAAGAAAAAAATATGAAGAGAAGTGCCGCAACTATACTTTGTTTAGCTATAATATTTGTAATTGGAGCATTAACTGTACATCCAGGTAGTGTATTTGGTTCAGTACATATATTTGGTAAGAATTTCTTTGATTTATTTGACTTCGTATCATCTAATATATTCTTACCAATAGGGGGATTATTAATAGCAATTTTTGTTGGTTATAAGATAAAGAAGGAAGAAATTATAGATGAATTTAGTAACCATGGAACATTAAAAAATGCAAAATTATTATCGGTTTATAGATTTATTTTAAGATATATAAGTACAATACTTTTAGGTATAATTTTCTTACAATCAATAGGAATAATAAAATAGTTGTTTTTTGATACTATAAAGGTTAGTCAAGTAATTTTAAAAAGTTGCTTAATGACTAGCCTTTTTTGATATAATAAAATATATATAAATTGGTGAATGGAGTGGTTGTTATGAAATTAATAGATATGCATTGTGATACTATATCTGTATTACATGAAAGCAAAGAAAATGTTTGTTTAAGAGAAAATAATTTTCATGTGGATTTACAAAAATTAAAAAAGGCAAACTCAAAGGCACAATTTTTTGCATTATTTACTGAACTAGAGGAAATAAAAGAGATTAATCAACAACCTTATGAATACGTAAATAATATGCTAAACAGATTTAATAAAGAAATTGAGGAAAATAAAGAATTAATAGCACTTGCTAGAAATTATGATGAAATGCAAGAAAATGAAAAAAATAATAAAATCTCTGCTTTTTTAACTATAGAAGAGGGAGAAGTATTAGAAGGTAGTTTAGATAATCTTAAAGAAGTCTATGATAAAGGTGTGAGACTAATAACTTTAACTTGGAATTATGCAAACACTTTAGGATATCCTAATTGCAAGAAGGAATTTATGAATAAAGGACTTACTAAAAGAGGCATCGAAGTTGTAGAAATGATGAATGAACTTGGTATGATTGTTGATGTTTCACATCTTTCTGATGGTGGTTTTTATGATGTATTAAAACATTCAAAAAAACCATTTGTTGCTTCACATTCAAATGCAAGATCTATTACAAATCATTCTAGAAATTTAACCGATGAAATGATAAAGTATTTAGCAAATAATGGTGGAGTTATGGGATTGAATTTTTGTGCACCATTTTTAAGTAATGATAAGGTTACTAGAGTTAAATATATGATAGAACATTTAAAACATATTAGGAATGTTGGTGGCGTAGATATTATGGTAATGGGAACTGATTTCGATGGAATAGGTGGAGAATTAGAAATAGCCAATATAGGGGAAATTGATAAATTAATTGTAGAACTTAAAAAGTCAGGTTTTAAGGAAGATGAAATAGATAAAATTTGGCATAAAAATGCAGAAAGAGTCATAAAAGAAGTTTTAAAATAAAAAATCTATTTTGAAATCGAATTTAATATATATTTTCGGATATTTACATAAGATAAGTTTAAATAATCGCATACAATAATAAAATATGGCGAGGAAGTGATAGTAAACGTGAAGGAAGAAGTGTTGAAGTTATTGAAAGAAAGTGGTAATGAATTTATATCTGGCGAAAATTTAAGTAAACAGTTTGGAATTAGTAGAGCAGCAATTTGGAAGTATATTAAGGTTTTAAAGGAAGATGGATATAACATAGAATCAGTATCACGTAAAGGATATAGAATATTATCATCACCTGATGTTTTAACATATGAAGAAATAGAAGCAAGTTTAAAAACAAAGTATATAGGAAGAAAGATTTTTCATTTTGATGTGATAGGTTCTACTAACACAAAGGCAAAAGAAATAGCATCTTTAACTATGAAGAAATACAATGATTTAGACAATGGAACTATAGTTATAAGTGAGGGACAAACAGCTGGAAAAGGTAGGCTAGGTAGGGTATGGGAATCACCTACAGGTAAGGGAATATGGTTCTCTATAATTTTAAAGCCAGATATAAGTCCCCTAAAGGTATCAAATATAACGATTATAGGAGCATCGGCAGTAAATTTAGCGTTAAAGGAAATGGGCGTAGAAAGTTATATAAAATGGCCGAATGATATAATTATAGAAAACAAAAAAGTCTGTGGCATTTTAACAGAAATGAGTGCAGAATTAGATTTAGTAAATTATATAGTAATGGGTATAGGTATAAATGTAAACATAGAGAAGGAAGATTTTCCAAAGGAACTAAAAAATAAAGCAACTTCTCTAAAAGCTGTTTATGGAAAAGAATTTAACAGAAAAAAACTTTTAGCTAGTATTCTTAATAATTTTGAAGAACTTTATGATAATTATATAAAAAATGATTTATTAGAACCTTGTATAAAAATTTGTAGAGATAAATCTATCTTAATAGGAAAAGAAGTTTTTATAGAACAAAGAAATAAAAAATATAAGGTTAGGGTATTAGATATAAATAATGATGGTGCACTAGTTATACAAAAAGAAGATGGTAATCTAGAGGAAGTTATTTCTGGAGAAGTATCTATGCATGGATTATATGGTTATATGGAAGATAAATAATGGATTTTAAAAATATGTAATATTTAAGGCATATAATTTAAAAGTAATATTCTTAGATTAATTAAATCTGAGAATATTATTTTTTAAATTATACTAAAATTAAAAAATAAAGGGTGATAAGATGCCAGACCTTGATGCATCTTATGATATGATATTCTTTATATGTTATCATGCAGGAGTTGGTAACTTGCAGGGGTCATGGGCCATACTTATTCAGGAGGAAGAGTGCATAAGTTTTGGATAAATGATAAAGAAATGAATGAATGACTTATAAATGCAGCTTATGCAGGGTATTATAATATTCCACTAACATTGGTTATTGGAGATAATGCATTATATGAAGAACTTAACAAAGAAGATGCAATGCCTTGGGTAAATTATGTTGTTACTAAATAAGGGTTATCAAAATATGCTGCTAAACTTCGACCTATAAATAAAATAAAGGAAGAGACAATAGAAGCTGTACAAAAAGCATTAAAATCTAAAAAGACTTCTAAAGTATATAAATTTCATTTACCAACAACGGTAAAAATAGAATTTACAAAAACATCAATGGCAGATGTGGTGGCTTTAATGCCTTATACAAAGCGAGTTGATGGAAGAACTATATCATTTACACACGATAAATTTAAAGTTATTTTTGATGCAATTATGGCAATGATAACCTTATCATATTGGGCTAATTAGGGAAATAAAAAACAGAAAATTTTAATAATTACAAAAAAGCATCAAATTATGATTAAAAATGATATATAATAATTTAATATAGTATTTTATTTAGCTTTAGGGCAAATGATGCAGGAGGGGTTCAAATGGGAAAAACTGAAAGAGTTTTAAAGATTTTAAATGATAAACAATTAGATGGATTATTTTTAATTAAAAGAGCAAATGTAAATTATATTAGTAGATTTTCCGATGAAGCGGCATATGTTTTAATAAGCAATAAAGGAAAATTTTTAATTACTGATGGAAGATTTTTTGAATTAGCTCAAAAAGAATGTGAAGATTTTGAAATTATAAATTTACAAAAAATAAGTGGTGGATTATTAGGGGCTATAAAGAAAATTTGTAATGAAAATAGTATTAAAAGACTAGGATTTGAAAAAGAATGGACAAGCTATTCTATGTTTGAAGGAATGCAAAATGTTTTAAAGGATGTAGAGCTTGTTCCAACTTCAGGAATTATTGAAGAATTAAGATATGTAAAAGATAATGAAGAAATAGAGCTTTTAAGAGAGGCAGGAAGAATTACAGATTTTGCTTTCGAAGAAGTTATAAAACATATAAAAGCAGGTATGACAGAAAATGAAGTAGCTGCGAAGTTAGAATATATTATAAAAATGAATGGGGGAGATGGAGTGGGGTTTGAGACTATCCTAATTTCAGGAAAGAAAACTTCACTTCCACATGGCAAACCAGATAATAAAGTTATAGAAGAAGGAGAGTTTGTAACCTTAGATTTTGGTGCATTGTATAAAGGTTATACATCTGATATGACTAAAACTATAGTCGTAGGTAAACCAAGTGAAAGACAAGTTGAGATATATAATGTAGTAAAAGAAGCTCAACAAGCAGGTTTAGACACTATTAAAGATGGAATAACTGCAAAAGTTCCGGATGATGCTGTAAGAGAAATTGTTAAGGACTATATAGAATATTATTATCCAGGAATAGGACATGGGGTTGGAAGAGATCTTCATGAACCTCCATTTATAAGTAATAGTGCATCTAGAACTATAAAGAAAAATTGTGTAATCACAATGGAGCCAGGTCTATATATTCCTGATTGGGGTGGAGTAAGAATAGAAGATAGTATTTTGGTAACTGAAACAGGTTACGAAAGACTTACTAAATCAACAAAGGATTTAATTTGTCTATAATTTTTAGATACCTCTAAAGGTTTATAAAAAACCCTGTAATCATAAAATGTTTTAATATTGTATGATACAGGGTTTTGATTAATTTTTAATTTGCTTATGCATAATTATAGTATAAATAAAAAGAATTATTATAGCTAAAATACTTAAGACGAGCATATTTGGTATAGATATTAAAATAAACTTTTTAAATTTAATTCCCAAATAGACTATTAGAAATATACCAAGAAATTGTAATAAAAATGTTTTTATAAAAAATATTTTTGTAGAATTATTAGCTAAAATTTTTATTATGAATAGAGCCAGTATTACCCCAATTATACAAGATAAGAAAGGTTGTAAAGTTAAATTATAATTAGTTAATCGTAAGTTATAAAAACTAAAGTTTTTAAAGTTAATATTAGTTAATATATCTAGTGAAATAAAGAATAATAACATTTTAAAAAATACTGGAATCATATCTTTAAGTTCTCTTAAAAAATAAAATTTACAATTTTCCCTGTAAGAATTAATTATATCATCACAAAAAGTTTTATAGTCATCTCCAATAACAGAGTGCACATCTTCATTTCTAGACTGGGCACCTAAAAGAATCTCTAATACATCATTTATTACTTCTTCACCATCTTCTTCCGTCAGTTCACATCTAATGTATAAGGCTAGATTGGAAAAGCATTTATCATAATCTCCTTTTAACTTTTGTATGTTTAATAAATTTTCTTTTAATTGCTTTTTTGAATCTTTCATATAATTGCCTCCTTAAAGATTGTTATTTTTCCCATAATCCATAAATATTTTATCTACAAATTCTTTGAAGTCTAGCCATGTATCATAAAAATCATTCAACTGTCTAAGTCCATTTTCTGTTAAAGAATAATATTTCCTTTTAGGACCAAAAGGGGAATCCTTTTTTTCAGATTTTAAAATAGATTTTTTTTCAAGTCTAGTAAGTAGAGGATATATGGTTCCTTCAGTACATTGACCAAAACCATAACTTCTAAGTTCTTCTACAATTGCATATCCATAAGTTTCGGTTCTATGGTAAATAATTTTTAAAATACATCCTTCTAAGACACCTTTTAAAAGTTGAGATTTATCATTCATATAAACACTTCCTTGTATTATGCTAAGCATAGTAGTAAGTTAAAAAAAACATAACATTATTATTAAGATTTAAAGGTATTATGTAATACATAGTAGATGTAAGACTAATATAAAACTATTTTCTTCAAAAGTCAATAGTTTTACGTAGGTGGAAAATAAAGTTAATAAGTGGTAAAATTAATCAAAGATTTCAGTGGAGGTGGGATACTTATGGAAATAAACGTTAAAAATATAGATTGGCATAAAGTTAATAGTAATCTGATTAATATTTTAGTCATAGTGCAAATTATAGTACTATTATTAGCTGCTTGTTTTGATATATCATTAATTGGAACTGCAACTTCTGAGGGGATAAATTTTATAATTTTATTTTTATGGTTTTGTATGGTAGATAGGAAACGAAAGTGGCTAAAGATATTTTTAATTTTATTAGTTATATTAAATTCTATTATTTTTGCATCAAAATTTAATGATAGTAAAGAATTTTATTTTAAATCTCCCAATAATAAAAATGTGTTAATTATTAATGAGGGAAAGGGATTTTTGACAGGTGAATGTAGTTTTTATAGAAGAAAAATGTTTATATTTAAGCAGTCTTTAAGTTTTAGTACAAGGTTTAAAGATGACCATGTTAGACCATTTAAGAACCATGACTATTCTATAAATTGGATAGATGATGATTCAGTAATAATTAAATATGAAGATGAAAAGGTACAGGTAGATATGAATGATAATGAAGTCAGAGAAATTAAATAAACTTTTAATAATTAATATAATATCTTAGAAATTATTAATATTTGTTATAATAGTAATAAGATACAATGTATAGTTTTATTATGATATGAAAAATTTTTAGTTAATATAATTAAAATGTATTGGAGAATTAAGTATAATGGAAATTTTACGAGGAAATGAATATGAAGAGATAATTTTCAGTAAACTAATAGTCTTAAATAAAAACCTTACTGAGACTAATTTTTTAGAATGTAACTTTAAAAATTGTGATTTTTCAGGAGTTGATTTTTCTAAATGTGCTTTTGTGGAGTGTAATTTTCAAAATTGTAATTTATCATTAATAAGATGTGATGATAGTAAATTTAGGGGAGTACAATTTAATAATTGTAAAATCGTTGGTGTGAATTTCAATAAATGTGATGATTTTATTATTGAGATGAGTTTTCAAGAATCTTTAATTGAAAGTTGCAATTTTTCAAATATGAAGTTGAAAAAGACACCATTTAAACAATGTGATATTTTTGAAAGTGATTTTATTTATACAGATTTATCAGAATGTAATTTTTCTTATTCAAATCTTAAAGGAAGTGTGTTTAGTAAATCAAATTTAAGTAAAGCAAATTTTTCAGAAGCAAAACAATATAATATAAACCTTTTAGATAATACACATAATAAAGCAATCTTTACTATGCCAGAGGCTAGTTCATTATTAAATAATTTTAATATAAAAATAAAAGAAATAACATAAGTAAATATTATAAAAAGAGATTAGGTGAAAGTAATTGAATACAAGAAAAATGACGGAAGCAGCTATGTTATCCGCTTTATTTGTAGTTATAAGTTTAATTGCAATGAGCACAGGAATTGCTTATTCGATATATTTAGATATTATTGTTCCTGTATTTGTTGCGGTGATCTATTTGAAATGTGGATTTAGATATTCTGTATTATCCACCATAGTTTCTTTGATAATTATCGGATTTATAATTGGGAATATTGGATCGGCGATTTGGATAAGTCAAAGTATATTGGTGGGATTTGCCTGTGCAATTTTAATTTTAAAAGATACAAATATAGCGGATGATATATTCTATTCATCTATATTTGCGTGTTTTATAATGGTTATTATAGATATTTATTTTTCTGGTTTATTAGGGTTTAGCTTTATGAAAGAATTTGAACAATATATAAATATGATCCCTATAGATGAGCAATTTAGAGAAATTATGTTTTATATATTTGTAGCAGCATTACCAGTAGGAACTATAATTACAACCTATATTGGTACTTTATTTATAGGAAAAAAATTAAGAGTTTTAAATAAACATGCAGAATATAAATATTCTATTTTAACTAAAGGAAAGAATTATTGGAGTTTTATTTGTTGTTCTCAGAAAACTATAAATATAGGAATTATGTTTTTAATTTTTATGGAGATATTAGGACGATTTAATTATAAACTAAACCATACTTATATTAAAGCTATAACTGTATCTATAGAATATATAGTTTTATACTCTGTTATAAAAGATAGTTATGGATTTTTTAGTAGATATGTTTATACAAAAATTAAATCTAGAGTATTAAATTTAATTTTAGGCATAGCAGTTATAGTACTACTCATAAAGATGTTTAAAATAACAACCTTTGTTTTGATTATATCTAATATATTTATAAATAAAACTTTCCATATGAGGGAAAAACAAATAAAGGCCTTAAATTATCATATGAATGAAATTTTATAAAGTATTAAGTTGTAAACTTAAAAAGTTAAGGCAAATAGGTATATGATTTAGATAAAAATCTTATCTAAATTATTATATAGACTATAAAGTAGAAAAAGTAAGAATTGAATTATTTTAAAAGAAAAGGATTTACCCTTGTAGAATGGGGAGGAACAGAATTAAATAAGTAATTATACATGACCGTATTAGATATAAGCTAATACGGTTTTTGTTTTTAGTAAAGAATAAAAATTGATAAAAGAAAATATTGACAAATTATTAAGAGGCATATATAGTTAATTACATAAGTAACTAACCAACAAGGTAAGGAGGTGATAAAATTGTTTTTTGACTTTAATGGTGAAATTCCTATTTACCAACAAGTTGCCAATAGCATTGAAGAAGGAATATTAAGTGATATTTACAAAGAAGAAGAGCAGATTCCATCAACAACAGAGATTTCTGTAACATATAAGATAAATCCAGCTACGGTGGGAAAAGGATTTAATTTATTAGTGACTAATGAAATAATTTATAAAAAAAGAGGGGTAGGCATGTTTGTTTGTAATGGGGCTAAAAGTAAATTATTGAAAAAAAGAAAAGATAAATTTTTTGATGATTACATTTTAAATCTTATGGAGGAAGCAAAAAGACTTGGAATAAGTAAGGAAGAAATAGTCAATATGATAAAAGGGGGATATGAAAATGAGTAGCATTGAGTTAACTAGTGTATGCAAAAGCTATGGTGAAAAAGAAATTTTATCAGACATATCTTTAAAAATAGAAGAAGGAAAAATTTATGGGCTTCTTGGGAGGAATGGTGTTGGTAAAACAACACTATTACATCTTATAACAAACAGAGATTTTTTGAGTAAGGGGATAATTCTTGTTGATGGAGAAGAGATATATGAAAATAATAATGTACTTTCTAAAATATATTTTATGGAAGAAAAAAATTTGTTACCTTTAGATATGAAGATAATAGATATTTTTAATTGGACAAAGGAATTTTATGAAAATTTTAATATGGACTATGCTAAGGAACTTAGCAAACGTTTTCAGCTGGATATAAATAAGAAATTAAAAAAATTATCTACAGGATATAAATCAATTACTAAGTTGATTATTACTTTGGCATCAGGGGCAGAAATTTTAATATTTGATGAACCTATTTTAGGATTAGATGCGAATCATAGGGAACTTTTTTATAAAGAATTATTAAAAAATTATACTGAAAATCAAAATACTATTATAATATCTACTCATATGATTGAAGAGATATCCGACTTATTAGAAAAAGTTATAATACTAAAAGACAAAAAAGTAATAGCAAATGATTATGTAGAAAATTTATTAGAGTTAGCTTATTGTGCTGGTGGTAGCGATATAAAAATCGATGAATATATAAAGGATAAAAAGATTATAGCAGAAGAAACATTAGGAACATATAAAAAAGTTACTATATTAGAAGAAAAAACAGATGAAGATTATGAAAAAATTGATGAGTTAAATTTAGATATTTCTAAAGTAGAGCTTCAAAAATTATTTATACATTTAACAGAAATGGAGGGGGATTTAAATGAATATTAGTAATAAAATTTATAAATATCAGTTAAAAATAGCCCAAAAAGTTTTTAGTGTTTATTATGCTATTTTTGGTGCTTTTCTAGTATCTATAATTGTAGCAACGAAAATATTAGATAGATGTAATGGTGAAGTAAATGGAGTTGATTTAGGTGCTTTTATTACGATTTTTGTGTTAGGTCTATGTTCATTTAAAAAACCTTTTTATTTTTCACAAGGTAATAATGTTTCACGAAAAAGTTTTATAATAGGAACTATAAAGTATGGGGTTGTAATGACAGCTATTCTACCTTTTATAAATATAATTATAAGTAAGGCATTATCTATATTTACTGATTCTCCTAATATATTTGATTTAATATATATGTTGCCTGAGAATTTTCAGATATATTTAAATCCGGCACTTAGTGATATGAAATTATATTTATTAATTAATTATATATGGAGTTTTACAATAGGTTTATTGATTTTTATGACAGGATTAACAATAACTATGATATATTTTAGATTAAATAAAATATGGCAAATAATGATATCAGTTATTCCTATTATGGTATTAATAATAATGAAAAATTTTGGATATTTTACTGAGAATACAGTTATCCCAGTAATTATGGAGTTATTAGGCTTTGAACCACAAAATCCTTATATAGGAATCATAACATTTATAATATTAAGTTTAGTAGCTATGATAATTCAATTATCATTAGTAAGAAGAGCAACAATAAATAAAGAATAAAAAAAATTTAATTATAAGAAAAACCTCCACATTATAGTGAAGGTTTTTTATGTTTTTTACTTATTTTACTGAAAATATAAGGTGCTAAAATTGTAACCCATATTCCTAATGCGAAAAATCTTATAAATTCTCCTAAATTGTTTTTAGGTAAAAATATTTTAAAAGAACTTTTAATAGCAACGGCTATAATAATACCTATAAGATACTTTATTATTTGAATTTTTAGTGGCTGTTTAGCTTCAAACTTTATATATTTGGTTTCTATAAAGAATCCTATAATGAAGCTACAACATATTCCTGCTGCTTTAAAATAATCAGAAGATGTACAAAAAATGGTACCAATTAATATAGGAATTAAAAGCAACATAAGAAGATGTTCTTTTCCGTTTTCTACATAATCCATAAATTTATTAGATATAAGTGCCCAAGAAATACCAAACAATAAACCACCACAAACATCTAAAAGAGTATGTACTCCTAGATATAATCTAGATATACAAATTAATAAAATTAAAATACTACCTAGTAAATAAAAATAGTTTTTATTTATTTTTTGCATTATAGTAATAAAAAATGTAGATGAACCTTGAGTATGACCACTAGGAAAGGAATATCCAGTAGCGGTTTTAATTCTAAGTGATCTTATACCATTTTTATTAAAAGGTCTGGGAATTTTAAATATATTTTTTATAACACCATTTAAAGTCATACTTGATAGATATGCGAAACCTAATCTATATCCAAATTTTTTATCAAAACACCAGTAAGTAAGGGTAATAACTAAAAGTATAAAAAGGTCTTCTCCAAACATTGTAATAGCTTGAAAAAATCCATCTAAAAAAGGATTTGCAAAAGCTTGAAAAAATTGAATTGCATTCATAAGTACCTCCTGTTAAATATAAATAAGAAAAATTATATCATAAAGTTAATTTTTTTAAAACTATTTGTAAATTTATTTTAAATAAAAATTAACATGATATTTAAAATAAAATTTATATATTTTAATAAAAGTATTAAAAAAATAAAATTTTATATAAACTATAGTTAGAAATAACTTTTAACTATAAAATATGCATTTAAATCAAAGATAATAAGAGTATAATTAATATATATAGTGAAAATTATGGAGGAAATTATGCTTCAGTGGAAAGAATTGTATAATGAATGTAAAGAATGCGAAAAATGTGATCTTATAAACGGAAGAACTAATATGGTATTTGGCGAGGGAAGTCCAAATGCGGATATAATGTTTATTGGTGAGGCACCAGGGGCTGACGAAGATAGAACAGGAATCCCTTTTGTAGGAAGAGCAGGACAATTACTTACAAAAGGGTTATTAGCATTAGATTTACATAGAGAAAGAGATTATTATATAGCTAATATTTGTAAGTGTAGACCTGAAAACAATAGAAATCCATTAGAGGAAGAAGCTAGAGCTTGTATACCTTATTTAAGAAATCAAGTAGCTTTAGTTAAACCCAAGATAATAGTTTGTCTAGGGGCTGTTGCAGGTAAATACATAATAGGACCTAATTTAAGAATAACAAGGGATAGAGGGATATGGGTAGAGAGAAAAGGTTTTTTTATAATGCCAACTTTTCATCCATCAGCCGTTTTAAGAGATCCAAATAAAAAAATACCATTTTGGCAAGATTTAAAAGAAATAAAAAGGAAGTATAAAGACATAAAATAAACTTTTAGTAAGTTCCGTTTTTATATTTTATTTATTTTATAAGTAATACAAATGAAAAGTTACGTTTATGGTAAATAAGAAATTGTAATAAAAGAATCAGTTAAGTAAAAATAGCCTTTAGAATTATAATCAATAATTAAATTTTTTTGAGTAAAAAACAAACATTTTAAAATTTAATTAAAAGAATAGAGAAATTTACGGAAAATAAATTATGACACTAAAATTTATAAAATAGATTTTTAGTGTCATTTATTTTTATATTTAAACTAGTTTTCTAATTTTTTATTTGCATTGATTTCTTCTACTAACTCATTTAAGTATTCCCAACGCTCCATCTTTTCTTCAAGTTTTTTTTCAAGAGATTCTTTTTTCACAAGTAATTCTTGAAGTTTTGAATAATTGGAAGCATTTTTTGTAATTTCATCTTCAGTTTCTACTATAGTATTTTCTATATTTTCAATAATACTCTCAATTTCATCATATTCCCTTTGATCTTTATAAGATAATTTTAAAAGTTTTTTTTCTTTTTTTATAGGATTATCAATTTTTTTATTAGAATTATTCACAGTTTGATTTTTGTTTTCTTCAAGTTGTTCACATTCTGTGGATAAATTTCGTTTATATTCTATAAAGTCTGAATAATTTCCGGTATGCTCTAATACCTGACCGTTTCCTTCATAAGAAAAAATTTTATTTGCTATTTTATCAAGAAAGTATCTGTCATGGGATACAGTCATAATTGGGCCATTAAAGTTTTCTATGTAGTCTTCTAAAATTTCCAATGTTGCTATATCCAAATCATTTGTAGGCTCATCTAATAGTAAAACATTAGGTGCTTCCATTAAAATTTTTAATAAAAATAATCGTCTTCTTTCTCCACCGGATAATTTATAAATAGGGGTCCACTGAGCTTCTGGTGGAAATAAAAATTTTTCTAACATCTGAGAAGCTGAAATTCTATCACCTTCTTTAGTTAAGATAAATTCAGCAGTTTCTTTGATATATTCTATAACTCTTAAATTTTCATCCATATTGTAATTTGACTGAGAAAAGTAACCTAATTTTACTGTTTCACCAAGAACAACTTCTCCACTATCAGGTTTTAATCTGTTAGCAATTAAATTCATTAAGGTTGATTTACCTATTCCATTAGGTCCAATAATTCCTATTCTATCATCCTTAGTCATAATATAAGAAAAATCTTTTATAATATTTTTTTCATTAAAGTTTTTATTAACTTTATCTAAAATAATTATTTTATTACCAAGTCTTGAATGAGCTGTAGATATTTCTAAATTATCATTTTTATTTATAGGATCTTCAGAAGAAAGTTCTTGAAAACGGTCAATCCTAGCTTTTTGTTTTGTACTTCTAGCTTTAGCACCTCTTCTTATCCAAGCAAGTTCACGTCTTAAAAGATTTTGACGTTTATCCTCCTTAGCTGATTCCAATTCTTCACGTTCAACTTTTTTTTCTAAAAAGCTACTAAAGTTTCCTTCATATGAAAATAGTCTACCATGATCAATTTCTAAAATTCGATTAGATACTCTATCTAAAAAATATCTATCATGAGTAATCATAAGTACAGAACCTTTTCTAGAATTTAAAAATTCTTCAAGCCATGCTATACTCTCATTGTCCATGTGATTTGTAGGCTCATCTAATATAAGGAGCTCAGCAGGGGAAATTAAAACTTGAGCAAGAGCTATTCTCTTTTTTTGTCCTCCTGATAATGTAGAAACTTTTTTATCAAAATCTTTAATACCTAATTTAGTTAAGATAGTTTTAGCCCTACTTTCTAAATCCCAACCATCTAAAGCATCTATTTTAGCAGAAAGTGATATAAGTTTTTCGGAAAGTTTGTTATCATTAGGATCTTTATCTAATTTTTCAATAATATTTTCATAGTTTTTTAATGCAACTATAACAGGAGAGTTTCCTTTAAAAATTTGTTCTAATACTGTGGAATTATCATCAAATTCAGGGGTTTGGGGAAGATATTCTATATTAACTTTGTTATTTTTTATAATAGTGCCTTCATCACACTCTTCTAAACCAGCAATAATTTTAAGAAGAGTGGATTTACCAGTTCCATTAACACCAATAATACCTATCTTTTCACCTTCGTTAATTCCAAAAGAAATTTTATTTAAAAGAATTTTTTCGCTATAACTTTTACTTAAGTTTTCTATAGAAATTAAATTCATATATAACCATCCTTTAAATCAATATTTTATATAAAAGTTTTTTATTTTTGGATTGTAATAATATCATAAATATAACTTTATCTTAAAATAGCATGGATTTCAAATAAACATTGTATTTTTATTTAATATATTTAATTAAATCATTAATTATAGGAATTTTTATATTTTGAGGCATTAAATTTTCAGGCTTAGGTAATACACCAATTTTTAATTTTAACATTACATATTGAGCAATAAAAAATTGAAATAGTAATATGGAACCATGAGTCATAGGAAGAAGATATCTATCGCTACCTTCTAATTCTTTAAATAAAAGACTTCTACTTGTAATTGGCAAAGTTTCATCATAAATTCCATCAATGAAAGTTACCTTATCTTTATTTAATAGGTGTCCATAGGATAGAGGATCAATTTTAAAAAGTGGATGAATTTCTTCGGAATTTAACAGTTCATTTAAACAAAATTTTCTAACGGTAGGAAGTTGTTTGTCATAAGTGCCATATAATTTATATTTATCTTGTAAAAAATAATCTGTTGTATATCCATTTTCAAACATTCTTCTGGCAAATTTTCCAACAGAACATTCATGAATTATTTTAGGAAAATATCCTCCAGTATTAAGTAAAATAGTTTCATCTATTCTAGGGTCTATACAACTAGCAATTGAACTTAACATTCCACCAAGACAATATCCTAAAATACAGTTTTTTTCTTTCCAACGGTTAGTTTCTTCTAAAAAATCTATAGAAGATTGGATGTCTACTATGGCATGTTCCCAAGCATTATACATAGTTTTAATATCGGGATATACATAATTTTTACCACTTACACAACCTTTTGCTACACGTGTATAATGACCTGGAAGAATTAATATATTACAACTTACATTGAAGGAAGCTAGAGTTGGACCAAGCCAAAATAAAAATCTTATGTTTTTAGTTCCTAAGCCATGAATAATTAATGCTGAACCTTTAGCAGGAGTTTTGGGTTCAAAGTTATACAGTTCAATAGTCTCAGTACCAGGGTTAGAAAATTTATAAGGACTTTTAAATTTTATATAATTACATCTATAAAATTTTCCTTTTTTAATAAAGCCACTATTGTAAGAAGTTTGAGTTTTTTCATATCTAAAATTTATTTTCATATAAACCATCCTAATTATATTGATATAATTTAATAATATTAATTAGAGATTAAAAATGTTATAAAATATATTTAAAATTATTATCAAAATTTATGGTAAACACGTATATTAATAGTGAAGTAATTTTTAGGGAGAAAAATATGAAATTAGCTTTAAATTTTAAAAATGGTCAAAAAAGAATTTTTACTCAACAAGAAACAGATCAAATTATAAAACAATTAAATTACATGAAACTCTTTCAATTTTTTATGGGAAATAGGAAAATAAATGGCACAATAAATTTATTAGGACAACAAATTTCTGCTAACGATGTTTTCTCAATAGAATTTATTTTATAGTAATTAAAAAAGGGGCTGTCGCATTAGCATAAAAATTTATACTAACGCGGCAGCGTTTTTTTGTGTTTTATAGAAAATTTAATGATAGTTCACCGCCTATAAGCTTAATAATTTAAAAATGTCGCACTTTAATAAGCCTTTGGTATTAAGGCTTTTTTGACTTGTAGAATTTTAATATTTTAAAATTAGGCACTTTTTTTAAGTGAAAAAAGGTGTGTTCCAGTTCTATCTGCCTGAATTTTATTATGTAGCTTATTTATGTTATGTGCCATTGCTAATAGCATACTTTCAGCCAAAACATTTCTTTTACCTTTACTTAGATATCTACGAAATCTCATATCTTGTTTAATTTCTGCAAAAGAACCTTCAGCTTGAATGCTCCGATTCATTCTTAACTGGCATCCTTCTTCACTTACAATTCTTTCAAGATTCTCTTTGCGAAGCATGTTAAATAGCTTTGATATTTCAATATTTTTAACTCTTTCTTCTAAGGGTGTTTTGCTATTATTACCTTTTATGCATTTACTCTTGTAAACGCAATTACTACAGTTTTCACAAGTATAAATTGTTTTTTCACTTATATAGCCTGTCTTGCTTTTTCTTTTTATTGTCTTATTAAAATGTACCCTTTGTCAAGGACGTTTTAAAAAAGACTATATGATAAGATGATTTCTGTATTGAACAGGAGTCATCTTATTTAAGTTCCATTGGTATCTGTAGTTATTGTAATAGTTCATGTAGTTATCTATTTCTATTTTTAATTGATTTAGATTTTCATATTTTTTTAAATCTACTTCGTCTTTAAAATGCCCAAAGAATGATTCCTGCGGAGCATTATCCCAGCAGTTACCACGTCTAGACATTGATTGTCCTAATCCAAGTTCGCGGATCACTTTTTGAACTTTAGGACTTGTATAATGTACGCCTTGATCTGAATGAATATAAGCTTCGCTATGAAGTTTAATATTAGAATTTGATTTAAGTTTTTTTAGAGTATCTATAACTATATCAAGTTTAAGGTTGTCGGAGACATTGTACGCTAATATCTCATTGGTAGATGAATCCTTAATAGTTGATAGATAAGCCCTTTGGTTATTTTTATAGGTTAGATATGTAATATCTGTTAAAAGAATTTTTCCAGGAGTTTTTTGCTTAAATTTTCTATTTAGCAAATTGGGCACAACAGTATGCGCTTTTGTAGCCTTCATCATTCTTCGATAAGGATTGGCTTTCCGAATTGGACAAATAATATTATATTTTTTCATTATTCTTCTAATGCGTTTTAGATTATAAATTATATCAAATTGATTTTGTAAAACCATTTTAATTTGTCTAGCACCTTTTTTATGATTTTTAAAATTAAATGCCTTCAAAATGTTTTCCTTAGAGATTTCATCTAGACTGTCTCTTTGAATTCTTGTATTTTTAGCGTTTTTAGAAAAAAACTTATAATACCCAGATCTAGATACTCCTACAACTTTACACAAATAAGTTACTAAATTTTTAAGTTTATATTTTTCAATTACTTGTTTAATAACAATAAATTTTTCTCTAGATAATAATTTTATTTTTTCTTTAACACCTTCCTTTCTAACATATCTAACTTTTTTAATAATTCATTTTCAGCTTGAAGCAACTCAACTTTAGCCTCGAGACGAGCATATTTTTCTGCTAAAGATAATTCTTTTTCACTTGGTCTGCCAGTATTAAGTCTTCTAGTATCTTGAAGCGCAATGGCTCCGCCAGTTTTATAAGAACTTCTCCATCTTTTGCCCGCTGATCCTACTCTTTGCATACCTAAAATTTCTATATCAAATCCACATTCTTCGAATATTTGTCTCGGAAATTTACCCAATTCATTTTCTGTTATAAAAATTTTCTTAAATTCATCAGTATAAGTAATTCCTTTTGAACTTACTTTCTTAACATACTTATTTTTAGATAAGATTTTAACTTCGTCTTTAGTAAATAATTCTTTACTCATTTTCATAACCTCACGTTTAAAAAATTCTTTTATTCTATTATACATAAAAAAATCCTATGAAATAGACTTTTTTTAAATTGTCTACTTCATAGGATACATTTTATATTTACTATTAGTTTTTTATTATTTTTACAAGTATAATAATCACCTAATACGGTATAATCCATGTTGCTTATTCTACTTATATCATTTTTATATTTCCTTGTTTTTGAAATTTCATAATTTGCTGGTTTAATATATGATAACTGTTCATTATCTTTAATATAAACATAATTTTCTTCACTTTCATAACCCGCATCCGCAACAATTTTAGAATACTTAAAGTGCAAAAAATTCTCCATACTTTTTATAAATGGAATTAATGTTGTTGTATCCGTAGGCTGATCGCCAACAGTAAGCCATACGATATATTCGGAATCTACTCCATGCTGAACATTGTAACCTGGTTTTAACTGACCATTTCTCATAGCATCTTCTTTCATTCTCATAAAAGTTGCATCTTTATCTGTCTTAGAATAACTATTACGTTTACCGCAGGTATAGATTTTCTGCGTATATTCTCTTAACTTACCAAGATACTCTTCGAGTTTTTCAATAGAACGTTGAATAGGAGTTTTTCTTTTGCCACATCCATGTACAAATTGGATATTTTCTTTTTGTTTTAAAGAGTAAAGTTGTTTGCGTAGCTTCTTTACATGCTTTATTTTTACTTTGTTTTCATATATAAGTTTTATTCCATAAAGTTCTTCACATTCAGCTACTAAATCACCTAATTTAGAAAGCAATTTCTGTAAGTTCTTTGAAACTGCTTTTTTCCAAACAAAAGTATATTTATTAGCACATGCCTCTATCTTTGTGCCATCAATAAATATAGAATCTCCTAATATTTCTCCAATCTCATAAAAAAAATTAGTCATTTCAGCCATAATTATTTCCGAACAGGGCGCAAGGTGAAGACTACGAAATCTTGCAAATGTAGAATGATCTGGTACCGGCGACCCTTCTAGGAGATACATAAAATTAACATCCCTTTTGCAAGAGTTTTCCATTTCCCTAGAAGAATACCTACGGTTCATATAAGAATAAAATACAATCTTCAGCATCTGACGAGGCGTAGCCTGATTTTCCCTTAATCGGGAATAAGTCGAATATAAATCTGTTAAATCCATCTCCTCTACAAATTGACTTAGCAAACGCACCGAATCATTATTTGGAATCATGTATTCAATATTTAGTGGAAGTTTTAATTGATAATTTCCATGATTTGAAGTATAATTTTTATGTAAATTAATATGTTTTGGCATATATTAATTTTACTATAAATCTTTCACTCTTTCGAGTGGGAGATTTATTTTTTACGCAAAAAGCTGTCGCACTATTTTTTAGTGCGACAGCCCCTTTTTATTATTTTTATTTTAAATACTACAAAAAAGAAAATATTTTTATATTTTTTTATATAAGGAAAATATAATGGAGTTTTTTACAAAGCATGCAATTAATAAAATAAAAAAATAAATGTGAATCAAAAAGAAAAGTTAACGATAGTATTATTAAGGGGGGAAATGAATTATGAAGAAAAGAGTTTTAAGTAGTTTAATAGCTATAACGTTAACATTAAGTATAATTACTCCATCAGTTTTTGCTAGTGAAAATTCTCTTTGGAATAATGTTAAAAATGGTATTGACAAAACAGGACAAGCTGTAGTTCTTAAAGTAAATAACAAACAAGTTGGTGTATCAGAAAAAAGCAAAGTGGATGTAGATTTAGGTACAAAAATACATAAAACTATAGGTAATAGTAAAAAACTTAATTATTCAATTAATAATAGCAATAAAAAGAAAAGTATGGATGAACTTTATAAAGATGCATATGATGCAACTAAAAGAAGTTTACAAGAAAAAACACAAAGATCTATTAAAGAAGCAAGAAGTGCAATTGCTAAATTACCTAAAAATTTAGATTGGGCAATTGGTGAATTTTCTAAACAAGTGGATACAGTACAACATCCTATTTTTGTTAAAATAATAAATTTTATAAATAAATCTAAAGGTACAAAGGCTCAAATAGATATAAATAATGGAAGAGAGTTAGTTAACGATGTGATAGAGGAGCAATATAAAAGAACGTGGTCTTCGGAGTTGGATAAAATTCAACAAGAAAAAATAAATATAGCGGTAAATAAATTTAAAAATTCTACTATAATACAGTATAATACTTTAGATTTAACAGATGCAAAAATGGAAATAGATGACTTGGCTAAAGTAGAATATAATGTTGGAGTTAAACAATGGATAAATAATTATAAACATCAAATAGATAATGAAGTATTTGGTTTAAAAAATTTAACACATGAATATTCTAAAATGCTAAGTAAAGGTTTAAGTAGAGAAGAAATTAATAAAGTAACTAGTTGTAAGAATATAGATGAGCTAGTGAGATATCTAAAATCTATAAAAGTCAACGATAATAAGGCTATGAATGTAGGGAAATTCTGGGCAAGTATAAGTTTTAACATACCTTCTTATGGTATAAAGTCAGATATACAAATAGAACATAATACAGAAAAAACTATTTCACAGTTAATTGGAGAAGCTAAAGAAAAATTAAATTTAGGAGATTTACACAATATAAGTAAAAATTTAATTTTGCCAAGTAAGGGCGAAAATGGTGTAAATATAGAATGGAAATCTTCAAATGAAGACATAATTAGTAAAAATGGGAAAGTAACAAGACCTAAAGCAAGTGAAGGAAATAAAATTGTTACTTTAACAGCGATTTTGTCCAAGGATGGGATTCAAGATACTAAAACTTTTGAAGTAATAGTTAAGTCACAAGAATTTAGTGATAATGATTTAGTAAATAGAGCAACTAATGAGTTGACTCTAGAGGGAAATCTTTCTGCATTAGTAGATGATTTAAAATTATATAATTATGATAAAACAAACAAAGTTAAAATAAGTTGGAAATCTAATAAAGAATATATTATTTCTAATGAAGGAAAAGTTGTAAGAACTAATAAAGATGAGTCAGTAGTATTAACGGCTATTTTATCAAAAGGAAAAGTGATTAAAAATAAAAACTTTAATATAGTAGTAAAAGCTAAAGAAGAAAATATAGAAAAAGAATTAATACTTGTTAGAGATTCATTAGAAATAAAAAATAGAAATAATATAGTTGAGGATATTATTTTACCGACTTCTTTAGAAGGATGCACTATATCATGGAAGTCAAATAATCCTAAAGTAGTAAGTTCTAATGGGAAAGTAAAAAGACCTATACTAGGTAAAGCGGATTGCAAAGTTAGACTTACAGCAATGGTTAGTAAGAATGGAAAGAATGTAACTAAAGATTTTGATGTAATAGTCAAGTCTAAAAGAGAGTTAATTGCTAATAATAAAGCAGAATTTATATCCATATTAGAAGATAATTTAAAATATTTTCCTGAAAGATTGAGAATAAGAATTCCTCAATATAATAAAAATGATTACAACCTAGAGATAGTAGAGGATGTACTTACCACAAATCCAGATTTAGATTATGGAAAACCAGAATTAAATGCAAGTCTTTCTTCAAAAGATAGAGTAGAATACATTTTAGATTT
This sequence comes from Clostridiaceae bacterium 14S0207, assembly GCA_003288255.1. Lineage (GTDB taxonomy): Bacteria > Bacillota > Clostridia > Clostridiales > Clostridiaceae > Hathewaya > Hathewaya limosa. The sequence goes on from CP026600.1 coordinate 345,318, forward strand.
AAAATTAAATTATGCTATATCAATTGATACTATGAAAAGAGAAAAATCAGAGGTTGAGAGAGAAGTCCAAAGAATAATTAAAACAGTTATAAAAAAGGGTATGACAGATGTAGAAAAAGAACTAGCATTGCATGACTATATTGTTAAAACCGCGGATTATAATGTACAGAATTATAATAATGGAGTTTTTAAAGCTGAAGATCACAATGCATATGGAGTTTTAATTTTACACAAGGGAGTTTGTGAGAGTTATGCAAAAGCTATGCAACTATTATTAAATGCAGCAAACATTGAATGTAAATATGTTACAGGAACTTCCAAATATAATGGAAGACCAGGACTTGGACATGCATGGAATATGGTTAAGTTAGATAACGAATGGTATAATTTAGATGCTACTTGGGATGATCCAATATCAGATAGGAATGGCTCTATTGAAGTTTCTGAAAACTATTTTATGCCTGTTATTCATAAGTATTTTAATGTAACTGATGAAATACTTAATAGAGATCACATAAGAGGAGAATATGAGGAAAAAAATTATCCTAAATGCACAGGTACTAAATATGCCTATGAAAATTTAGATATTGATGAATATACAAGTGACGGAAAATTAATAAAAACAGTTAAAAATAGGGAAAGTTTGGATACAGAAATATTAGATGCTTTAGATAAAAAGAAAAAGAATTTAATATTAAGAATTCAAGGATTTAAGATGAGCCAAGAACAATTTGCTGAGGAAGTGGAAAAAATAGCTAAGGGAAATTATGATCTTAGTTGGGATACAATAGTTTCTGATGAGAATCATGTACAATACAATTTATTTTGGTAAATAACAATAAATGCCTAAAATGTTTAAAAACAATTTTAGGCATTTTTTTTATATATAACAGAGATAATGTATAAATTTAATTTAAAATATAAAATTATACTTAATTTTATATTAAAAGAAACGATAAAAAATTTAATGAATAATGTAAATAAAGATTAAATAAAAAGTAAATTATTGTAAAACAACTTTAATTACTAAAATTTCCTTAGGAGGAATAAGAATGAAGAAGAATTTTTTAACCTCAGTAATAGCAATGGCATTAACGGTAAATATATGTGCATCTACTATTTTTGCTACTGAAATATCAATGTGGAAAAATGTTAAAAGTGGTATAGATGAAGTAGGACAAAATATAGCTATTAAGGTGTCAAATGAACCAGTTAATCTTAAAAACTTAAATGAAAAAGACATATCTTTAGATAAAAAAATACAAGTGGTAAAAGAAAATACAACAGATAATAAAAATAAAAAAGATAATAATATAAAAAAAGAAGATGTTGTTGATTTAAGTAAAAAAAGCATAGAAGAATTATATAAAGATGCGTATTATGCAACTACTAAATGTTTAAATTTACGAACTCAAGAATCTATAAAAGAGGCTAGAGATATGATTGCTAGAATTCCAAGTAATCTTCAATGGGCAATAGGAGAGTTTTCAAAACAAGTTGATTCAATTCAACAACCTATTTTTGAAAAAATTATAGAAACTTTAGAAAAAGCTAAGGAATTAAAATCTCAGCTTTCTATAAATGAAAGTAGAAAACTAATAAAGGATGTAATAGAGGATCAATATAAAGCTACATGGTCAGCGGAGTTAGATAAAGTTCAACAAGAGAAAATAAGTAATTTAGTTAAATCCATTCAAAGAGCTAGTATAAAAAACGATTCAGAATCTTGGAAAATTGCTAATGAAGAAATGAAAGATATAGATACTGTAGAGTATAATGATGGAGTTAAACAATGGATTCACACTTACAGAAAACAAATAGATGTAGAGATAGTTGGAGTTAAAGAGTTAACTAATAAGTATTCAGAAGTTATTTGTAATGAATTAACTAAAGAAGAAATCAAAGATATACTTAAATGTAGTAATAAAGATGAATTAATAAAATATTTAAAAGATATAAATGCAGATAAAAATAAAGCTTTTAATGCCGGAAGATATTGGGCTAGTAAAAGAGTTAATACAGGTTCATGGGAAATACAAACAAAATTAAATATTGAGGATAAACAAAAATCTGATGAAATAAAACAAAACAAATTAGAAAGAGAAAAGCCAGAATTAGAGAAAAAGAAACAAGAAGCAAAAGAAAAACAAGCCATAAAAGAGAAGGCAGAAAAAGAAGCAAAGGAAAAAGAAGAAGCAAAAATAGAAGTGGAAAAACAAGAAAAAAAATTAAAAGAACAACTAAAATTAGCTAAAGATACTGAAAAATTAAAATTAGAAAAAGAACTTAAAGAAGCTCAAGAGAAAGCTAAAATTGCAGCAAAGGAGGCAAAAGAAAAAGAAGAAGCAAGAATAAGGGCAGATCAAGAGGCAAAAGAAAAACAACTTGTAAAAGAGAAGGCGGAGAAGGAAGCAAAGGAAAAAGAAAAAGCAAAAATAGAAACGGAAAAAGAAGCAAAAAAATTAGAAGAACAACTAAAATTAGCTAAAGATGCCGAAAAGTTAAAATTAGAAAAAGAACTTAAAAAAGCTCAAGAGAAAGCTAAGATTGCAGCAAAGGAAGCAGAAGAAAGGGAAGAAGCAAGAATAAAGGCAGATCAAGAGGCAAAAGAAAAACAACTTGCAAAAGAGAAAGTGGAGAAGGAAGCAAAAGAAAAACAAGTCGAGCAAGAGAAAATGGAGAAAGAAGCAAAAGAAAAGGAAGAAGCAAGGATAAAGAAAGAGAAAGAAGAACAACAAGCTGCAAAAGAGAAAGCAGAATTAGAGAGACAAAAACAAGAGGAAAAAGTAAAAATTCAACTAGAGAATCAAAACAAGCTTAATGAAGCCAAACAAGCTTTAGAGCTAAAAAATATAGATCAAATAGAAAATAATTTAAATTTACCAATAAATGGTGAAAATGAAGTTCAAATTAAATGGGAGTCTTCAAGAAAAGATATCATAGATAATACAGGAAGAGTAATTAGACCTAAGGCAAATGAAGGGAATATGGTTGTTACTTTAAATGCTATATTATCCTTAAATGGAATTGTAGAAAATAAACAGTTTATGGTTACTGTTAAAGCTGAGGATTTTACAAATGAAGAATATGTTGAAAAAACCTTTAATAATTTAGATATAAAAGGAAATCTAAAAGGCGTAGTAGATAATATAAAATTATGTAATGAAGATGATGAAAATAAGGTAAGTATAATTTGGAACTCAAGTAATGAATCTATTATATCAAACGATGGAATAGTTACACGAAGTGATAAAGATGAAACTGTTATATTAACAGCTACATTATTAAAAGAAGGAGTTTCAAAAGTAAAAACTTTTAATATTGTAGTTAAGGCAAAAGAAGAAGATATTGAAAAAGAGCTACAATTAGCAAATAATGCCTTAGAAATATCTAATGTAGATAATATAGAAAAAGATATTAACTTAAAAACATTTTTAAATGATATAAATATTACTTGGACATCTAGTGATGAAGGCATAATAAGTTCTAATGGAAAAGTTATAAGACCGCAATTTGGGGAAAAAGATAGGTTAGTTACATTAACAGCTACATTAAGTAAAAAAGATAAAAGTATAACTAAGGAATTTAATTTAACAGTTAAGGCCGAAAAACAATTAGTAGCTAATAGTGGAGAAGAATTTAATAATATTATAAAAGAGGCAGTAAGAAGTCTTAAACAAAGTATAAGTATTAAAGTTCCTAAGTATGATAAAAATATATACAATTTTGATCATTGGAATGATGCTATGGTTGAGCTAGGTGGTGAAGATTATGGAAAGCCTACTGCTAGTGCATCAATTAGAGGATATCAAGGGCAAGCAGAACAAGAGATAACAATAAAGTTTACTTATATGAGAGATATAACTACTGTAAGAAAACAGAAGGAAGCAGTAGAAGAAGAAGTTAAAAGAATAGTAAAAGAAGTTATAAAAGATGAAATGACAGATTTTCAGAAGGAATTGGCATTACACGATTATATAGTTAAAAATGCAGATTATAATATGGCAGGATTAAATAAAAATCCTATTGATTTAGAGGATCACAATGCATATGGTGTGTTAATCTTACATAAAGGCGTTTGTGAAAGTTATGCAAAAGCAATGCAGTTATTGTTAAAAGAAGTTGGAATAGAATGTAAGTATGCTACTGGTAAGTCAAAACATAATGGACAACCAGGGGGGGGACATGCATGGAATATGGTTAAGTTAGATAATGAGTGGTATAACTTAGATGCTACTTGGGATGATCCTGTATCAGATAGAAATGGAACTAATATTGTTGTAGAGGGTTCTACTATTACGCCAGTTATTCATACTTATTTTAATGTAACAGATGATATTCTTAATCAAGACCATATACGAGGAGATTATGAGGAAAGAAATTATCCAAGATGTACTTCTACTAAATATGCATATGATAATATGGATATAGATGAATATACAAACGATGGGAAGATAATCCCAAAGGTAACAAATAAGGAAGAATTAGATAAGTTGATTTTAGAAGCATTGAAAACTAAAAAAAGTTCTTTATATTTAAGAATCAAAGGATTAAATATGACACAGAAACAATTAAGTGAAGAAGTAAAAGTTGTGGCAAATGGTAAATTTGGTTTAGGATGGGAGACATTAAGTTCAGATAAGAATCATGTTTTATATAAATTTAATTGGGTATAATCAAAAAAATAAAAAACTATCTCGAAATTTCGAGATAGCTTTTTTAAAGATTAAAATTTGTATATTTAATAATAATATAGTAAAATTAATATGAATTTTGTGAAAAGAATGGATATGGAGGGAACTATATGAGAAAAAAATTTCTAAGTAGTTTAATAGCAGCAGTATTGAGTTTTACCTTATTTACTTCTACTGTTTTTGCTGGAACCAATAAATTATGGAACAATGTTAAAATAGGATTAGATAAAACTGGACAAACCGTTGTTAATAGAGTTACAGGAGAAAATATAAAACTTAATGATTTAGAAGTTAAGGATATAAAATATGATGGTAATAAAAATAAGATATTAAATAAAGATTCAAAAAAAATTACAAATAAAAAAATATGCAAAGTTACAGAGAACAATTTAGATAAACTTTATAAAGAAGCTTATGATGCGACAATTAAATGTTTAAATGAAAAAACTCAAAAATCTATAAAGGAAGCAAGAAAAGTTATTGAAAAATTACCTAAGGAGCTTAATTGGGCTAAAGGTACATTTTCAGTGCAAGTTGATCAAGTTCAGCAACCTATATTTACAAGGATAATAAATTATATAAATGTTTCTAAAAAAACGAAGCAACAAAAGGATATTAATAATGGAAGAGAATTAGTTAAAGATGTAATAGAAACACAATATAGAAGCACTTGGTCTTCAGAATTAGATAAAGTTGAAGGAGAAAAAATTTCTAAGGTAGTTGATGGTATTAATAAGATGTCTTTAGTAAATGACAATACCTTGGATTTAAAAGAAGTTAAAGAAGAAATAGATGATATATCCACAGTTAAATATAATGATGGAGTTAAAGAGTGGATAGATTCATATAAAGTAGATTTAAATCATGATATAGAAGGATTAAAGTCATTAACAGATGATTATGCTAAATCCGTAAGTGAAGGGTTAAGTAAGGATGAGATAAATAAGATTTCTTCTTGTAAAGATCTAGATGTCTTAGTTGAATATTTAAAATTAATAAAGGCTGATAAAGATAAGGCCTTTAATGCGGGGAGACTTTGGGCAGCTAAAACTTTTAATGTTGCTTCTTGGAAAGTAGAAAAACAACAAACATTGGATGTTCAAGTAGCAATAGCCCTTCCAAGTGGAAGTATTTATACTCCTACTTTTGTGAATGACAAAGTTGTTATAGATAATAATAAACAAAGTAAAGGATTTACTCCATTAGGAGTATTAGAAGCAATAGGGGCTAAGTATGAAGTTAATAAAGAAGGAAGTTATGTAACTTCTATAAGTGGAATAGGTGCTAAAGAATCCGATGGATGGATGTATACAGTTAATGGCAAAGAGATCATGGAAAGTCCCGATAAATGTAAATTAAAATCAGGCGATAAGGTTCTGTGGTACTATGCAACTAAAAGTAATCAATGGAAAGCACCATCATGGGAAGAATTATTAAAAACACAAAATCAAAATGAAAGAATTGATAAGGCATTAAAAAATAATCTTAAATATCTTACATCACTAAGTTCCAAGGATCTAAACGAATGGAATTCTTTGGTCCTAAGTAAATGTGGTGAAAAAGTATCAGAAGAAAATTTAAATAAATTTATTAAATCTATAAAAGATAAAAAGGATAAAGCACAAGATACAGATTATGCAAAAGCTATAATTGCATTAACAGCTGCTGGAAAAGATGCTAGAGTTGTAGATAAAGAACTTAATTTGGTAGAAAAGTTATGCAAAAAAGGATTTATCAAGAATAATGTGTTTAGTGAAGCGTATTCATTAATTGCATTAGATTGTGGAAAATATGAAATAAAGAATGTAACTGATAGTGTAAGAAAAGATTTAGTTAAAAATTTAATAACTAAAAGTAAGGATAAAAAAGGATGGGGATTTGGTAATAATGTAGATCTTGATACAACAGCTATAGTTATGACTGCATTAGCCCCTTATAATGATAGTGTAAAAGTTAAAGAATGTATAGAAAATGCCGCAAAAACTTTAGCAAATATGCAAAATAAAAAAGGACTTTACTATTCAGAATGGACAGGAGAAAGTAGTGAAAGTTTATCACAAGCTATAATAGCTTTAACATCTAACAATATAGATCCAGCAAGTAAACAATTCACTAAAAATGATAATAATTTAATAAGTAATTTATTAAGTTTTGCTAATGATAAAGGATTTATGCATAATAAAGGACAAGCTGAGAATATATTAGCTACTTCTCAAGCTACTCAAGCACTTATATCATATAGAGATTTTGTAAATAATAGAGGGACTTTTTATGAATTAAAAGATTTTTCTAAAGAGGATAATGAAAAATCTATAAATATTCAAGTTAAAATATCCATACCAAGTAAAAAAGATCCTATATCAAAATGTGAAAATTTTAAAGTTAATAATCAAAAACAAAACATAACAGTTTTAGATTCACTTAAAAATGTAACAGACAAATATATAATAGAAAATAGCACTTATGGTCTGTTTGTTAAGTCTATATTAGAAATAGAAAATAAAAATTATGATGGATGGTGTTTCACAGTAAACGATGTCCAATCATCAGTAGGGGCAAGTAAAGTCAACTTAAAGGATGGAGATAAAGTTCTTTGGTATTATGCAACTGAAGGAAATCAATGGAAGGCTCCAAAATGGGATGAGGTAAAATAAATAGAAATTAAATAATGAATTTAAAAAGTGTAATAGCTTAAAATAAAAAGAGTTATTACACTTTTTATTTTATAAAGACATATTGACACTAATGGTAACAATTGCTATACTTTAACTAATATTAGTCGGACGGGCGGACGAGAAAGGAGAACAGGTTATTATTAAAGAGAATTGTATAAATAATCAAGAAAAAATTTTACAAGTTACTGAAAAATTAATTATAGAAAAGGGAATAGAAAGTACTAGTTTAGCGGATATTGCCAAAGAGGTTGGAATTAGTAAGGGAACTTTGTATTATTATTATTCATCTAAAAATGACTTAATTAATGATATTGCACATAGATATTTTAAGGAAAGTACATTAAAAATAAATAAGGCATTACAAAATATAGATACTAATAGTGATCCAACTAAAATCATAGAAATTACTTTTAAAAACATATTAAATGCTCATGAAAATGGAAAACTACATTTATGTCTTATTCAAGAAGCCTTAATGAAAAATGAAGATTTAAGAAAACAATTTAATAAAGAATATATAAAGTGGAAAAATGTTGTTGAAGAAGGATTAAGAAAAATATTAAAGGATAAAAATATAGATTATAATGTACTTAGTAACATAATGGTTGCTACTATGGATGGATTTGTATTACAAAGTTTATTAAAGACAGATTCTATTTCACCAAGTTCAATAGCAGAATATGTAGTAAAAAATAAATAAATTATTAATGAGTGGAGGGGTTTCGTTTGCAAAAAATAGCATTAATAACAGATAGCGCATGTGACTTAGGAAGAGATATTATAAATAAATATAATATAAATGTACTTCCTTTTAGAATTATATATGAGAATAAGGAATTTTTAGATGGTATAAATATTAAACCAGAAGATGTTTATTCTAACCTAGATGAAGAAATACCAACATCATCATTACCATCCTTATCAGATATGGAAAAACTTTTTAATAGAATAAAGCTAGAGGGATATACACATGTTATAGCAATTACTTTATCATCAGGATTATCAGGTATTTATAATGCCTTAAGACTTATAAGCGAAGATTATCCTGAAATTGAAAGCTTTATTTTTGACTCTAAAAGTATATCATTAGGCGAAGGTATATTAGTAGAAAAATGTGGGAAGATGATAGAAGAAGGTAAATCTTTTAAAGAAATTATAACAGAGATTCCAAAGATAAGAGAAAAGGTAAATGTATTTTTCGTAGTAGGAACTTTAAAGTATTTAAAAAAAGGTGGAAGAATCGGTGCAGTTGCAGGAACTATAGGTGAAATGTTAAGTTTAAAACCTATTATAACAATTGATCAAGATGGAAGATATGTAACTTATGAAAAGTTAAGAGGTAGGAAGCAGTCACTTAAAAAGCTAGTAGAAATTGCAAGTGGCTTTGAAAAGCCTGGTGATGCATGGCTAATGCATGGATATGCAGAAGAAGAAATGGAGAATGTTTACGAAAATTTAAAAAAGGTACCAAATATCAAAAATATTTCTAAGGGTGGTAGTATAAGCCCAGTGTCAGGTGTTCATAGTGGACCTGGACTAATTGGATTAGTTTACTTACAAGATTAAATTTTGATATAATGTATTATAAAAATACTTTTAGCTTCAGTTGAAATATACTGAAGCTAAAAAATTTTATAAAAACTTTAGGAGGTAGACTATGTTAGAAGGAACCGTAGAAAAAATAGATAAATTAATTATATTTATTTTGATGTATACAATGATTTTTTACATCTTTTTTGGGACTTTAAAATATACTTTTCCTTTTGTTATAGCACTGATTATAGCTTTGATTTTAAGAAAACCTACCGAATACTTAATGAAAAAGTTTAAGTTTAAAAGTACGTTAGCTTGTTTGATAACTAATATATTTTTTTTCGCTATAATTTTTTCATTATTACTATGGGGAATAATTTCACTAAGTAATGAATTAGTTCAATTAGCCAAAGGTACTCAAGATTATTTGGTAAATAATTCAGATAATATTTATACATTTATAAGTAAAATACAGCAAAAATATGAAAATGTAGATCCTGAAATATTAAGAACTTTTAAAACATACATATCAGAGTTTATAAGTAAATACTCAGGTAATTTATTATCCTTTTCAGGATCAGTGGTAACATCATTAGTAAGTTTTGTTAGCAATGTGCCATATTTATTAATGGTAATATTTTTTTCTATTATGTCAACTTACTTTTTTACAAAGGATTTAATTATTAGAAAAAAGCAAAATATACAAAATAACATAATGGGAAAATATTCAAGTATATTTAATCAAGCGAAGAAAATGATTATAAATTATTTAATGTCTTATGGATTAATAATATTTTTAACTTTTATAGAAACTTTGATAGTATTCTTGATCTTAGGAGTTAAATATTCAGTTATATTAAGTATAGTTTCAGCTATAGCAGATATACTGCCAGTCGTAGGAATAGGAATGGTGTATGGACCCTTAATTATTATATACTGGGTTATAGGGTCAAAAGGAATAGCAGTCACATTACTTATAGCTTATGGAGCAATGTCTGTTATAAGACAGATAATAGAACCTAAAATTGTATCAGCTTCTTTAGGAATACATCCTGTAGCGGTGTTGGCGGCTATATTTATAGGATTAACTATGAATGGATTTATGGGAATGATATTTTTCATGTTTCTTATAGTATTTTATAATGTTTTAAAACAAGTAAAAGTTTTATAAATAAAATTATAAATCGTTCTTTATACGAATCTGTATGATAAAAGTATAAGGAACGATTTTTTAGTAAAAAGTTATTATAATGATATAATGAATAATAGATATATAATTTAAAGAGGAGGAGCTAGCTTAGTAAATATATTAAGTTAAACAAATTTTATGAGTATAAGATTTATTTATGGAAGAAGCGGAAGTGGAAAAACTTCCTTTGTAATTGATGATATAAAAAATAAATATAGAAATAAAAAAATTAATATACCCCTTATTTTAATTACCCCTGAACAACTTACTTTCCAAACAGAGAAAAAACTTATAAATGAATTTGGATTTTTAGGTAAGGATATAGATGTTTTAAGCTTTAAAAGAATGGCTCATAAAGTTTTTAAAGAAGTAGGGGGAATAACTAAAACACATATACAGTCATCAGGAAAGACTATGCTTTTATATAAAGTTATTGATGAATTAAAAGATGAATTAAAGGTTTATTCTACAGCAGCTAAGCAAACTGGATTTGTAAATACATTATTAGAAATCGTAAGTGAATTTAAAAAATATAATGTAACACCAGAAACATTATATGAACTAAAAGATGATATAGATGAGAATAGTTTTTTATATAATAAAATTAGTGATTTAGCTATAATTTATGAAAAATTTGAAAAAATTCTACACAGTGGATATGTAGATCCAGAAGAAGATTTGACTATACTTAATAAAAAACTTAGTGAAAGTAAAATTTTTAGAGACATAGATATTTGGATTGATGAATTTAGTGGATTTACTCCTCAACAGCATTTGATTTTAGAATCTTTACTTAGAAATAATTGCAATTTAAATATAACCTTAAATATGGATTATGAGGATAGTGAAAGTATAAACTATAGTGCGGTATTTTCACCTATAATTTATACGAGAGATAAATTGATTGAAATGGCAAGAAAAGAAGGAATAAAAGTTGAAAAATCTATAGAGTTATCAAATTCTCCTGTAGTTAAATTTAAGGAAAAAGAGGATTTGGCATATTTAGAAAGAAATTATTTTTCTTATCCATTTAAACCATATAAAAAAAATATAGAAAATATAGAGTTGTTTAAGGCAATGAATATATATTCAGAAGTAGAAGATTTAGCAATAAATATTTTGGGGTTATGTCGTGAAAAAGGTGCTAAATTTAATGAGATAGCGGTAATTACAAGAAATCTAGATACATATGAAAACTTAGTAAAATCAATTTTAAATGAATATGATATACCGTATTTCATAGATGAAAAAAAGGATATAAGTTCAAATAATTTAATAATACTTTTATCTTCTCTAATGGATATATTAAATAATAATTGGAGATATGAAAGTGTTTTTAGGTATTTAAAGACAGGAATTTTAGGTATTGAATATAATCATATAGATTTATTAGAAAATTATATTTTGGAGTCTGGTATAAGAGGTAAAAAGAATTGGATACAGGACCAAAGTTGGTACAAAAATATAATTTCTAAGTACAATTTAAAATATAAAATTAATAATTTTTTATACAATACATTAAGCAACATGGAACAGCTAAAACGTGATGATTATGTTAAAAGCTTTGAAGGTAATATTAAAGGATTTAAAGATAAATTTGAAACTGTTTTTGATTATGTAAAAGAAAATAAAAATATAAAAAATATAGATTATGAAAAAAGAGAAATTATAACAGAAGAACAAATAATTCAAAGTTTTATTTCTAATGACTTTTATGAGTTAGTTCAGTTATTTAATGAAGAAGTAGAAGAAGAAACATTAAAAAAAGTAAAAGCTTTATGTGATGAAATAAAAATAATTACTTATACTAGAAATCAGGTTATTGGGCCAATTGTAAGTTTAAATAATAGTATGCGTGGAAGAAGAAAAATTAAAGATTTCTGTGTAGCACTTTTCAACTATTTAGAAATAATTAATATTAGAGAGAAAATTGAAAAGCTAGTTACTAAATTTAAGGAAAGAAAAGAAATTGAATTAGTAAATGAGTACAGTAAGATTTGGAATTTTATTATGCAACTTTTAGATCAAATGGTTGAAGTAGTTGGCGAAGAAGAGGTTACGTTGGAGAAATTTTCTAAAATAATGCAGCTTGGTTTTAAAGAGCATAAAATGGGGTTTATTCCTCAAACCCTTCATCAAGTAATTGTAAGTAGTGTTGAAAGATTAAGAGGACATAATATTAAATACTTATTTATATTGGGAGTAAATGATGGTGTGTTCCCTAAAACTAACGCAAAAGAAGGAATTCTTACAGATAGAGATAGGATATTTATAAAAGATAAAGGTGTAGAGCTTGCAAAGGACACAAGAAGTCAAGCATTTGAAGAACAATATTTAATCTACACAACTTTAACTTTAGGACAGGAATATTTAAGGATAAGTTATCCAATAGCAGATCATGAGGGAAAAGCATTAAGACCTTCTATTATAATTTCCAGGTTAAAAGCATTATTTCCAGCATTAGAAGAGGAAAGTAATGTTGTTTCAATTAATGAAAAAAATCTCATAGTAAGTAAAACACCTACATTTAATCATTTTATTGAAAAATTACAAGAGGTAGATGAGAGTAAAGAGTTATCTGAACTTTGGATAGAAGTTTATAAATGGTTTAATAAGGATGAAAAATGGAGAGAAAAGATAGATGGAATGTTAAATGCTTTTTCTTATTCTAATCAAGTTGAAACCATAGGTAAAGACAGAGCAATTGAATTATATGGTGAAAATAAAATGTTCAGTATTTCTAGAATAGAAAATTATATAAGATGTCCTTTTGCTTATTTTGTTAGATATGGATTAAGAGCAGAAGAAAGAAAAATATTTAGTTTAAATCCACCAGATTTAGGTACGTTTATGCATAGTATATTAGATAGATTTTCAAAGTATGTAGATAAGGAAAGTTCTTGGGATAAGATTACCGATGAATTATGTGAAAAACTTGTTGAAAAAGGATTTAATAAGGAAATGCAAGAATCTATAGGAAATGTGTTTAAAGGTTCACGTAGATATGGATATTTTGGTGAAAGAATAAAGAGGGTTGTAAAAAAATCAGCAAAATTAATTGTTGAACATATGCAAAGAGGAAGTTTTTTACCTTTAGGATATGAAATTCAATTTGGTTTAGGAAAAGAGGGGTATTCACCTATAGAACTAGATTTATCTACAGGAGATAAAGTTCAATTAGTTGGAAAAATTGATAGAGTAGATAAACTTATATACGAGGGAGAAGAATACTTTAGAGTAATAGATTACAAATCGGGAAATAAAGAGTTTAAGCTTTGGGAGGTTTATTATGGGCTTCAAGTTCAGCTTTTAACTTATTTAGATGCAATACTGGAGAAAGAAGGAGAAAAAATTGATTTTCCTGTATTTCCAGCAGGTATTTTATATTTTAAAATAGATAGTCCAATAATTAAGAAAGATAAGAATTTATCAGATGAAGAATTAGAAAAAGAGATAATGAAAGCATTGAAAATGAAGGGATTAATTTTAGCTGATACAAAAATAGTTAGAGAAATGGATAGAGAAATAGAAGGAGCATCTTTAATATTGCCTGTTGGTTTCAAAAAGGATGGAGATTTTTCTAAGATTTCTCATATTGCTACAAAAGAGCAATTTGAGCTTTTAAGAGAGCATGTCAAAAGTAAATTAATAAATTCTTGTGAAGATATGTTAGAAGGAGTAATTGATATAGGTCCGTGTATGACAAAAATAGGTACCGCTTGTGAGTACTGTGCATATTCAAGTATATGTACTTTTGATCTAGCAATGCAAGATAATGAGTATAAAATATTAAAAGAAAAAAGTGATGAAGAAGTTTGGAAATTATTAAATGAAGAAAAGGAGGAAAGAGAGAATGGCGGATATTAAATGGACTAAGGAACAATTAGATGTAATAGAGACACATAATTGTAATCTTTTGGTTGCTGCAGCTGCTGGTTCAGGAAAAACAGCAGTACTTGTTGAAAGAATTATTCAAATTATTATGGATGAAAAAAATCCAATAGATATAGATCGATTATTAGTAGTTACATTTACTAATGCTGCAGCATCAGAAATGAGAGAAAGAATAGGCGATGCATTATCTAAAGAGATTGGTAAGGGCAAAAATGCTGTAAGATTACAAAGACAATTAACTTTATTAAATAGAGCCAGTATAACGACAATTCACTCTTTCTGTTTAAATGTAATTAAAAATAATTTTCATAAAATAGATATAGACCCGGGATTTAGGGTAGCAGATGAAACTGAAGTTGTGCTTTTGAAACAAGAAGCTTTAGAAGAATTGTTTGAACATAAATATGATAACTCTGTTGAAATTAATGAAGAGGAAGGGTGCTCAGGAGAAGACTTTTTAAGGTTGGTAGAAACGTATTGTACTAATAGAGATGACCTTAGACTTATGGAATTAGTTTTAAGAATTTATAATTTTGCTAATACAGCACCTAATCCCAAGAAATGGTTAGAAGAGAATTCAGAAAAATTTAATGTAAGAAAATTTAATTCTATTGAAGATAGTGATTGGATTAGAATTTTAAAAAATACATTACTAGTTTCATTGCAAGGAGCTTATATGCAATATTGTGAAGCATATAATTTAGTGCAAGAATCTATTGAATTAGAACCTTATGAAGAGCTTATAAAAGATGAATTAGCTATGATTAATGATTTAGTTCAAAGTTTAAAGGTATCTTTTATAGATTTTATAAGAGAGATACAAGAAGTTAAATTTAAGAAGCTGCCTACAATTAGAAATGTAAAGGATAAAAATACAAAAGATAAAATACAGGGAATTAGAAATGATATCAAAAAACAAATTGAAGCATTAAGACAGGATTATGGGGAAATAAGTAATGAGAATGTAAAAGAAAGTTATGAATATATTTACCCTATAATAAAGAATTTAAGTATTTTAGTTATGCAATTTAGTACAATATATAAAAGAAAGAAAAAGGAAAAGGGAATTATTGATTTTAATGATTTTGAACATTTTTGTTTAGAAATTTTAGTTGAAAAAGATGAAAAAAATCAATGGGTTATAAATGAAAAAGGAAAATATGTTCCATCAGGCGTGGCATTAGAATTAAGAGAAAAGTATGATGAAATTTTAATAGATGAATATCAAGATTCTAATTTTGTTCAAGAATTATTATTAAACATGGTTTCTAAAGTTAGTGAAGGAAAGCCCAATGTCTTTATGGTAGGCGATATAAAACAGAGTATATATAGATTCAGACAAGCAAAACCAGAATTGTTTCTAGAAAAATATAATAATTATAGTAGTGAAAAGGGATCAGGTTTTAGAAAAATATTGTTGTTTAAAAATTTTAGAAGTAGAAAAGAAATATTAGATGGAGTTAATTTTATTTTTACCTCTATAATGTCAGAACAAATTGGGGAATTGGATTATAACGAAAATGAGGCATTGAACTTAGGGGCAGATTATGAAGAAATTGGTTATAAAGAGGGTTTCGTAGGTGGAGATATAGAGCTTCACTTATTAGAAAAAAATGAGGAAGAAGCTGAAACAGAAGTTGGTATCCAAATAGATGATGATTCTGAAGAGGTTGAATCAACAACAGATATGGCCTATGAAGCTAGAATTACAGCATATAGGATAAAGGAATTTATAGAGAATAATGAAAATCCCTTTATGGTTTTAGATAAACATACAAAGGAATATAGACGTGTAAAATATAAAGACATTGTAATTTTGTTGAGAAGCACAGCTAGTGTAGCTGGAGAATTTATGGAGGAATTTAAAAAATATAATATTCCAGCATATGCAGATATAAGTACAGGATATTTTGAAACTACGGAGATTAAAACAATATTAAGCCTTTTGCAAATAATAGATAATCCCATACAAGATATTCCACTATTAGCCATAATGAAATCTCCAATTGGAGGATTTAGTCCCGATGATTTTATAAGCATTAGGATAGATGAAAAACATAAAAGTTTTTACGATGCTTGTAAAGATTATATAAAAAATAATGATAATAAACTAAGTAAAAAGCTTGATGAATTTTTTTATAAGTTAGACTCATGGATTGAGAAATCATTATATACTCCAATAGATGAATTTATTTGGTTTTTATATATGGAGACAGGATACTATGGGTTTGTAGGAGCATTACCAAATGGAATTCAACGACAAGCAAACTTAAAAGTATTATTCCAAAGGGCTAGACAATATGAAAATACAAGTTATAAAGGATTATTTAATTTTATTAATTTCATTAATAGATTAAAAAACAATAGTGGAGATATGGGTAGTGCTAAAATTTTAGGAGAAAATGATGATGTAGTTAGAATAATGAGCATTCATAAAAGTAAAGGTTTGGAATTTCCTATAGTTTTCTTATGTGGTATAGGAAAAAAATTTAATTTACAAGATTTAAATTCAAATTTACTTTTACATCATGAGCTAGGATTTGGACCAGATCTTATAGATTATAAAAGAAGAATTTCTTATCCATTACCAATAAAGAAAGCAATAAAGGAAAAAATTCTTATGGAAACTATATCAGAAGAAATGAGAATTTTATATGTTGCCTTAACAAGAGCAAAAGAGAAGCTTATTTTAGTAGGTGGAACTAGAAATATAGTGAATTTTATTGAAAGAACGAAAAATAGGGCATCCTTTAAGAATGAAAAAGTTGCAGAGTATAGTATAGCTAAATGCAGAAGTTATTTAGATTGGATAATGATTTCATTAATTAATCATAGTAAATTTGTAGAACTTTTAAAAGTAGAATTAAACAGGGTATTTGAAATTGAACAAGAATTTGAAAATAATATTGATGATAATTCTAAATGGAATTTTAAAATTTGGAATAAAGGTGAATTAGAAGATTTAAAATTAGAAGATGAAAAAGATAGAGGAGAGGTTTTAAGAAATATTTTAAATCAATATAATGTTAATGATGAATTAATAGAAAACAATGTATGTAAAGATAATCAAAAGCACATAGACAATAAAATTTATGATTTTATAAATTCTAGATTAACTTATGAATATATGTATTCGAAGGCAGAAGAACTTCCTACAGTATTAACGGTTTCTGAATTAAAAAGAAGATTTAATGTATTAGAACAAGAAAATTCACAAGAAGTTGTTGAAGTTAGTCTTGTAAAAAGACCTTCTTTTATGGAAGGAAAGAAAAAGTTAACAGCTGCAGAAAGAGGAACGGCTTTTCATGCAATTATGCAGTATATAGACTTTGCCAAAGTAAAGTCTATAGAGGATGTGAAAAGTGAAATTTTTAGAATTTATTCAAAAGAACTAATAACAGAAGAAGAGTCAAATTCAGTGGATCCTAATAGAATATTTATGTTTTTTAAAGATAAATTAGGAAATAAAATAGTAGATAGTATTCCAAATGTGTATCGAGAAATAGAATTTCATATTCCATTAAAAGCTATAGAAGTATTTCCAGAACTTAAAGATGAAATTTATAAGGAAGAGGAAATATTGTTACAAGGAATTATAGATTGTTATTTTGAGACAAGGGATGGAGAAGTAATTTTATTAGATTATAAAACAGACTATATAGAACAAGGAGAAGAAGAAAAGATAGTAAGAAGATATAAGTTGCAACTAGATTATTATGAAAAAGCTCTTGAAATACTTACAGGGAAAAAAGTAAAAGAAAAATATTTATATTTATTTTCTTTAAATAAGTCAATTAGATTATAATATATCTATACGTTATATTAATAAGAAATAAATAATTATATATTTTATTAAGATTCTCTCTATGAGGTGATTTAGTGTTAACATTTATAGCAAAACTAGTTAAGAGGTTTAAAGAGCATGACTTATATGCTCTTGCATGCCAATTAGCATATAGTTTAATCCTATCTATATTTCCTTTTTTAATATTTTTACTTACTATAGTTGGATATAGCTCTTTAGATGCCGAAACTATCATGAGTACATTACAACCATTAATGCCACATAGTGCATTTGAACTTTTATCACAAACAGTGTCTGAAGTATTAACAATGGGGAGGATAGATGTTTTATCTTTTGGTATTTTAGGTACTCTTTGGGCATCATCTAGTGGATTTCGAGCTATTATAAAAGGATTAAATAAAGCTTATGAAACAAAGGATAAGAGACCTTATTGGAAAACTATTATTTTATCTTTAATATCTGTTTTTGTATTAATAATTATAGTTATTTTTGCATTTTCTACAGTTGTATTTGGAGAGAAAATAGGTCTTGCAATAATAAAATATTTAAATCTATCAATGGATTTTATTTTAAATTGGAATATTATAAGATATTTTATGGCTCTAATATTCATGATAGTAATCTTTTCAATTTTATATTATGTAATACCATGTAAAAATATGAAGTGGCTAGAGGTGCTTCCAGGAGCTTTATTTTCAAGTTTAGGATGGATAATTACTTCAGCAATTTTTGCATATTATGTAAATAACATAAACAATTATTCTAAAATTTATGGAGGATTAGGCGCTGTAATTGTATTGTTACTGTGGTTATTTTTGACATCTATAATAATTCTCTTAGGTGGAGAAATAAATGCAATTTTAAGTGAAGGAAAATGATTAAGATTCAACTAAATGGGTATAATCCTAGAAAATACCTTTAAGGAGGATGTACCTATGAATAAAATTTTTATCATTGGACGAATCGCTAAGGAGGCAGAATTAAAGACTACAGAAGAAAATAAAAAAAGTTATACAAAGTTTCCAGTAGCAGTAGATGCAGGATACACAAATAAGCAAGGTGAGAAAGTTACTGATTTTTTTCAAGTTTCATTATGGGGAAAACCAGCAGAGGCCTTAACACCATATTTAAATAAAGGAAAACTTGTTAGTATTATTGGAAGTTTGAGAAATCATAGTTATGAAAATAAAGAAGGAAATAAAAAGTACTATACAGAGATTTTAGCGGAAGAAGTAAAGTTTTTGGAATATAGTAAAGCAGAATAAAAAGTCCAAAACAGTAAAAATATATATTAAACAAATGTTAAATTAAAAAAATATATAATGTATTTTATATAAAAAAAGCTTATACCTTAGTTTACATAGTGATTTAAGGTATAGGCTAATTTTAAATTTTTATTAAGTATCTAATAAAAATTTTATATAGTTTAAACAAATTCTCTAATAGTGGATTCCAATTCTTCGTTATTTTCAAGATATATCATATGTTTACCTTGTATAACTTTTATCTTTTTATTTGGAAACATAAAATTTTTATGATGATTTGGTCCAATGGCATAATCTTTATTGCCAGTTATAATTAGCACAGGAACAGTTATTTGGAATGTAAGGTTAAAATAACTTTTAAAGTACTCTTTGTTACTAAAAGCTTGATTTGCCATAACTGTATTAAAGCTTTCTATTGTACTGCTTATTTCATTTACTTTTAAGAAATTTTCATAATTAATATACTGTAGTTTATAAAATATATTTTCTTTAATAAGTTTATCAACAATATAGTGCCATTTTTCTAAAGTTGAATTAAATGATGTATATTGTAAGTTTTTATTAGATAATAATTTTTCACCATAATATATTTGACTATTAAGAGAGTCTTTCATATTAAGAGTTGAATTTAAAAGAATAAGTTTACTGACAAAATTTTGATATTTATAAACATAATGAGTAGCAATTATTCCTCCAAAAGAATGTGCCATTACTATCCATTTTGATATTCCTAAATTATTTCTTATTTCTTCAATATCATGGATTATTCTTTCTATTGAATAATCATCATCGACAGATCCGCCTGATCTTGCGCTTCCTCTTTGATCAAAATATATAATTTTCATAAAATCTTCTAAAGAATTGCCACCTAACATTTCAAAATCAAGGCTGCCTTCACCTGGTCCCCCATGAATAAATAAACAAGGTATACCTTCACCACAATATTTTACGTATAGATTAACTTTATCACTTGTTTCTAAATACATTTAACCATCCCCCATTATTTAATTGTTAATTGTAATATTATTAAGCAATATTAAAAATTTAAAAGTTGAACTTATTATACTATATTTATAGAGGTAATATTAGGGTTTTATAATTATATATATACTTTATGTATAGATACTACTTTTAGTTTTGTTAAATAGTCAGTAAATTTAATGAAAATATAGAGAATATTCATAAAAATGTTGAGAATTATAAAGGTAGATACTATAATATAACTACATAATAGAAAATAAAAATTTTTCAATGCGTGTATTCTTGTGCAGCGGGTTTTAGGGATAGAGAGGTTTTTAATAATGGGCAGAGTGTTATAGTCCAACAGGTATAAAAGTAAAAAAATTACAGTATAAATTGTATAAAAACAATGTCATGAGAATGATATTGTTTTTATGTTCTTGACAAAAGTTAAAATTTTTAATATACTTTGAGTATCAAATAGTTTGATAATCAAAATTTGTGTGGTGATCTTTTGAGTAAGTCAGTGAAAATTTTAAATGAATTATTGGTAGAAACGTTTAATGATATTTTAACTATTGAACAAAATGCCATTAAAGAAGGAAATCTTAAAGATCTATCTATTACCGAAATCCATACAATAGCTGCCATTGGAATGTATGATAGTAAGGCAATGAGTGAAATAGCACAGCAACTTGAAATTACTGTGGGTACTTTGACTATAGCAATTAATAATCTTGTTAAAAAAGGTTATGTTGAGAGAAAAAGAAGTGAAACAGATAGAAGAGTTGTTTTAATTGAACTTACTAGAAAAGGAAAATTAGCCTTTAGAGTGCATGAAAAATTTCATTCAGATATGATAAGAGCTACTATTGAGGGATTAAGTGATGAAGAAGAAAGTGTATTAATAAATTCACTAGAAAAATTAAATAGTTTCTTTAAGAAAAATTATCATCTAAAGTAATCGAAATTATAAGTTCTATATTTAGAAAAGTATGAAAGAAGGAAACACGATGAATAAAGTACGTATATTAGGTACTGGTATGTATGTGCCTAAAAAAATACTTACAAATCATGAACTTAGTCACATTGTTGAAACTAATGATGAATGGATAAGTTCTAGAACTGGAATAAAAGAGAGAAGAGTAACAGAAGGGGAAGATTTAAAAATCTTATCTTATAATGCAGCTAAAGTTGCTTTAAAAGATGCAAGAATTTCTCCTGAAGATTTAGATTTAATAATAGTTGCTACATCTTCATCTATAAAAACATTTCCTTCTATAGCCTGCGAAGTACAAAGTTTATTAGGAGCAAAAAATGCAGCTGCTTTTGATATGTTAGCAGCATGCTCCGGCTTTGTATATGGTTTATCTTGTGCTAAGGCCTATATAAATAGTTGTATGTATAAAAATATTCTAGTAATAGGTGCAGAGATATTATCTAATGTTTTAAATTGGAATGATAGAAATACATGTGTTCTATTTGGAGATGGTTCATCGGCTATGGTTTTATCCGTAGGGGAAAAGGAACAAATTCCTCAAATTATTTTAGGGGCAGATGGAGATGGTGCAGATTATTTAAGTTGTTATTGTAATGATCTAGATACTCCTTTTTTACAAGAAAAAAGTTCAAATTATAAATATATAAAAATGGATGGTAAAGAAGTATTTAAGTTTGCAGTAACAAAAGTTGAGCAATGTATAAAAGAGATTCTGAAAAGAGAAAATATAAATTCTGTAGATCATATTATATGCCATCAAGCTAATTATAGAATAATTCAAAATGTGAGTAAAAGACTTAATATCCCAATGGAAAAATTTTATATTAACTTAGATAGGTATGGAAATACATCTAGTGCCAGTATAGGAATAGCTTTTGATGAAATGAAAAAATTAGGTATTTTAAAATCAGGAGAAAGAGTTATTATAGTTGGATTTGGTGCTGGACTTACCTGGGGTGGAGCATTAATAAATATTATATAGGAATAAACCTTTGAAATATACTTTGAATATCAAACAAAAATATTTTTTATAGAAATTAAATAAAATCTTATATATAAATATAAAAGATTTATTTTTTATATAAATACTTTGATTGTCAAACTTAAATGTAAAATTGTTTACATTTATATAGTAAGAATTAAAAATGCGCTTTTAAAAGAGTATTTTAAAAATAAATACTTTGATAATCAAATAAAATCACTAATTTATAAGGAGAGAATTATTATGATATTTGAAAAAGTAAGAGAAATTATTGTTGATCAATTAGGTGTAGATGAAAGTGAAGTTACTATGGAAAAAGCATTAATTAATGACTTAGGTGTAGATTCACTAGAAATTTTTGAGATCGTAATGTCTTTAGAAGAAGAATTCGATATTCAAATTCCTAATGAAGATATAGAAGAAATTAAAACTGTTGGAGAAGTTGTAAAGTATATAGAAGAAAAGACTAAATAAGAAAGATAGTAATTTTAAGTGTGGAGGGAACTATGTTTAATTCTAAGATATGCGAAATTTTAGAAATTCAATATCCTATATTTCAAGGGGCCATGGCTTGGATTGCAGATAGTTCCTTAGCCGCTGCAGTTTCTAATGCAGGTGGCTTAGGGATTATAGCAGCAGGAAATGCGCCAGTAGAAGTAATTAGGGAAGAAATTAGAAAAACAAAACAGTTAACAAATAAACCTTTTGGGGTAAATATAATGCTTTTAAGTCCTTATGCAGAAGAAATTACAGATTTAGTATGCGAAGAAGGGATTAAGGTTATAACTACTGGCGCTGGAAATCCAGGGAAGTATATGGATAAATGGAAGAGTAAAGGGATTAAAGTTATTCCTGTAGTTCCTTCTGTAGCTTTAGCTAAAAGAATGGAAAGAGCTGGGGCAGATGCTGTAATTGTAGAAGGATGTGAGGCAGGAGGGCATATTGGAGAATTAACTACTATGGTTATAGTACCACAGGTGGTTGATGCCATAGATATTCCTGTAATTGCAGCTGGTGGTATTGGAGATGGAAGAGGTGTTGCAGCAGCATTTATGTTAGGTGCAGATGGAGTGCAACTTGGAACAAGATTTTTAGTAGCAGACGAATGCAATGTACATGAAAATTATAAGCAAAAAGTATTATTGGCAAAAGATATAGATACTGTGGTTACAGCAAGATGTACTGGTCATCCAGTTAGGGTTATTAGAAATAAATTAGCAAGAAAATATTTAGATTTAGAGAAACAAGGTATTTCTAAAGAAGAAATGGAAGGATTAGGAACAGGTACTTTAAGAAAAGCTGTTGTAGAAGGTGATGTGGATGCAGGTTCTATTATGGCGGGACAAATAGCTGGATTAGTTAAGAAAAAGCAAAGTTGTAGTGAAATAATACAAGAACTTTTTACAGAAGCTGAAAGTGTGGTTAGTGCTTTTAGGGAGGAAAAATAAATGAGTAACATAGGATTTATATTTTCAGGACAGGGTTCTCAATATATAGGAATGGGTAAATCAATATATGAGAATTTTGAAGAAAGTAAAAATGTTTTTAATAAAGCTGATGAGATTTTAGGGTTTTCACTTACTTCTCTTTGTTTTGAAGGAAAAAAAGAAGAGTTAGAAAAGACAGAAAATACTCAACCGGCAATACTAACTACCAGTTTTGCTATATATAAAGTTTTAGAATCTAGAGGTATAAAACCTAAAGTAATGGCAGGACTTAGTTTAGGTGAATATTCAGCTTTAGTAGCGTCTGGTGCTTTAGAATTTGAAAAGGCTATAGCTTTAGTTAGAAAAAGAGGAAGATTTATGGAGGAAGCGGTGCCAAGTGGCACAGGTTCTATGGCAGCTATTATTGGTTTAGAAAAAGAAAAGATAGATAAAATTGTTCAAGAATGTTCAGAAGAAGGATTTATAGCTATTTCCAATTTAAATTGTCCAAAACAGATTGTTTTGGGAGGAGAAAAAAAAGCTATACAGAAGGCTTGTATAGTAGCTAGAGAAAAGGGAGCATTACGAGCACTTGAATTATCTGTTAGTGGTCCTTTCCATACTCCTATGTTAAAAGGAGCGGCAGAGAATTTAGAACTAGAACTTAATAAAATAGAGTTTACGGATCCAATTGTACCAGTAATAACTAATGTTACTGGAGACTATATGGAGTTTTCGAAGATAAGAGAAACATTAAAAATACAAGTTATGAGCACTGTCTTATGGCAAAAATCTATTGAAAAAATGTTAGAAAGTGGTATAGATACTTTTGTGGAAATTGGACCTGGAAAAGTCTTAAGCAATTTTATAAAAAAGATAAATAGAAAAGTTAATATATTGAATGTAGAAGATACAGAATCGTTAAAAACTGTCTTAGAGAAATTGAAAGTCTAACTAGCGAGAGGAGAAGGTTTACATGAAAGAAAATAAGGTTGCCATAGTGACAGGTGGAAGTAGGGGAATTGGAAAAGCCATAGCATTAAGACTTGCAGAAAAAGGATTTAATATTGTAGTTAATTATAGAAAAGATAATGAGGCTCTTTTACAATTTATAAAGGAAATAGAGTCAAAGGGTGTTACTGCTATGACTATAAAAGGAGATGTTAGTAACTTTAATTCTGTAGAGGAAATGTTTAAACAGGTTATGCAGCATTATGGAAGAATTGATGTTTTAGTAAATAATGCAGGAATAACTAAAGATACATTACTTATGAGAATGAAGGAAGAAGATTTTGATTCTGTTATAGATGTAAATTTAAAGGGAACATTTAATTGTGTTCGTCAAGTTACACCTATTATGCTTAAACAAAAAGGTGGAAGAGTTATAAATATATCTTCTGTTGTAGGTGAAGTAGGTAATGCAGGTCAAGTAAATTATGCATCTTCAAAGGCAGGAATTATAGGACTTACTAAATCACTTGCTAAGGAGCTTGGGAGTAGAGGAATTACAGTAAATGCTATAGCTCCAGGGTTTATAAAAACAGATATGACAGATGTGCTTTCAGATAGAGTAAAAGAAGATATAAAAAATAATATTCCATTAAGAAAGATGGGAGAAGCGAGAGATGTTGCAAATTTAGTTGCATTCTTAAGTAGTGAAGATGCATCTTATATAACAGGTCAGGTAATTAATGTTGATGGTGGAATGGTAATGTAAAGAAAGGATCGATGATTATGATGCATAGAGTTGTTGTTACAGGAATGGGTGCACTTACTCCAATAGGAAATTCTGTAGATGAATTTTGGAATGGAGCAAAAAATGGTCAAAATGGTATAGACGAAATTAAAAGTTTTCCAATAGATAATCTAAAGGTTTCTTTAGCAGGAGAATTGAAAGAATTTAAAATAGAAGATTTTATGGATAAAAGAGAAGCTAAAAGAATGGATAGATTTTGTCAATTAGCTATGATTGCATCCGAAGAAGCAATTAAAGATTCAGGATTAAATTTAGATCAAATAGATAAAGATAATTTTGGTGTAATAGTTGGGTCTGGTATAGGTGGACTTAGTACCACAGAAAAAGAAAAAGAAAAGCTTATGGAAAAGGGACCAGCTAGAATATCACCTTTTATGATTCCTATGATAATTGCAAATATAGCTGCTGGAAATATAGCTATTAAATATGGGGCAAAAGGTGTATGTACTAGTATAGTAACAGCTTGTGCTACAGGAACAAATTGTATAGGAGAGGCTTTTAAAAAGATAAAGTATGGTGATGAAGAAATGATGATAGCCGGAGGAACAGAGGCAGCAATAACTCCTCTTGCAATTTCAGGATTTGCAAACTTAACAGCCCTAAGTACAAGTAAGGATAAAAATAGAGCATCTATTCCTTTTGATAAAGAAAGAAATGGATTTGTCATGGGAGAAGGATCTGGGATATTAATTTTAGAATCATTAGAACATGCATTAAAAAGAGGGGCTAAAATTTATGGAGAGATTATAGGATATGGTGCTAATTGTGATGCTTATCATATAACATCACCAAGTCCAGAAGGTGATGGAGCTGCTAAGTGTATGAAACTTGCAATTAAGGAAGGTGGAATTAAGTACGAAGAAGTTTCGTATATTAATGCTCATGGCACAGGTACACCATATAATGATAAATTTGAAACTATAGCAATTAAGAAAGTATTTGGAGAATATGCATATAAAATACCAGTAAACTCTACTAAGTCTATGACAGGACATTTATTGGGAGCTGCAGGAGCTATAGAAAGTATAATATGTTTAAAATCATTACAAGAAGGATATGTTCATCCAACAATTTCATTAAATGTTAAAGATGAAGATTGTGATTTAGATTACGTAGCTAATAATGGAAGAAAAGTAGAACTTAAATATGCAATGTCAAATTCATTGGGATTCGGTGGACATAATGCCACATTGTTATTTAAAAAATGGGAAGGAAGATAATTTCTATGGATTATAAAGAAATAGAGAATTTAATAAAGGTTTTAGATAAATCTAAATTTAATTATATAGAAATTAAAAATCATGGATTTGCTATAACACTAGGAAATGAAGTTCCGAAATATAATTCAAATAACAATACGGAAGAAAGTAAAATTAATATAGAAGAAAAGGTTACTGAACAAGTAAAGGACGAGGAAAAAAATTGTTTAAGTAATAAAACTAAAATTAAAGAAGATACCCAAGAGAAAAAATGTGAAATTAGTCAAGAGCAAGTGATTAAAGAAGAATGTAAACAGGATGAGGATACAGACCTAGAAGATGTAGTTTCTCCTATAGTAGGAACATTCTATTCTTCTCCTTCTCCGGATGAAAAAGTTTTTGTGAATGTTGGTCAAAAAGTTAAAAAAGGCGAAACACTTTGTATTATTGAGGCTATGAAGCTTATGAATGAGATAAATGCTCAGTTTGATTGTGAAATAGTAGAGGTATTAGTTCAAAATGAAGAAATGGTAGAGTTTAATCAAAGTTTATTTAAGGTTAAAAAGATGTAATTAGTCGTCTTTGGTAATGATGAAGTTAAAAATAATACTTAATTACTAAAATTATATTAAGTGTGTAAATTTAAATTAAGGAAGTGAAAACTTTGGATATAAAAGAAATTCAAAAGATAATTCCTCATAGATACCCATTTGTTTTAGTAGATAGAATAGAAGAGTTAGAACCGGGGGTTAGAGCCTTAGGGTATAAAAATGTTAGTATAAATGATTATTTTTTTCAGGGACATTTCCCAGAAGAACCTGTAATGCCAGGAGTATTAATCGTAGAAGCTTTAGCTCAAGTAGGAGCAGTAGCTCTTTTAAGTATGGAAGAATTTAAAGGTAAGATTGCATATTTTGGTGGAATAAACAAGGCTAGATTTAAAAGAAAAGTTGTACCAGGCGATAAATTGATGCTAGATGTAGAAATTATTAAAATGAGAGGACCTATGGGAATAGGTAAGGCTACAGCAACTGTGGATGGAGAAATTGCAACTATAGCTGAGCTTACTTTTGCCATAGGAAAATAAAAAATATGTTTAATAAAATTTTAATTGCCAATAGAGGAGAAATAGCTGTTAGAATTATAAGAGCTTGTAGGGAAATGGGAATTAAAACTGTAGCTGTATATTCCACAATTGATGAAGATGCTATTCATACACAATTAGCTGATGAAGCAGTATGTATAGGACCAGCTAAAAGTGCTGATAGTTATTTAAATGTTAAAAATATACTAAGTGCAGCTGTATTAACTAGTGCAGAAGCAATACATCCTGGTTTTGGATTTTTATCTGAAAATAGTAAATTTTCAAAAATGTGTAGTGAATGTAATATAAAGTTTATAGGACCTAATCCTGAGACTATAGAACTTATGGGAAATAAGTCTAAAGCAAAGGAAACCATGGAAAAAAATCAAGTACCTGTTATAAGAGGATCTAAAGGTGCGGTACAAGATGAAGAGGAAGGGTTAAAAATTGCTGAGAAAATAGGATTTCCTATAATGATTAAGGCTTCTGCTGGTGGTGGAGGAAGAGGAATTAGAATAGTTAATTCTAAAGAAGAGTTTAATAAAGCTTTTTCAACAGCTAAAAGAGAAGCAAAGGGGGCTTTTGGAGATGATTCTATGTATATTGAAAAGTTCATTCAAAATCCTCGCCATGTAGAAATTCAAGTTTTAGCTGATTCTTATGGTAATGCTATTTATTTAGGAGAAAGAGATTGTTCTATACAGAGAAGAAATCAAAAAGTTTTAGAGGAAGCACCTTGTCCTGTTCTTTCTGAAGAAATGAGGGCAAAAATGGGAGAGGCAGCTATTAAAGCATGTAAAGCAGCTTCTTATGAAAATGCAGGAACTATAGAATTTTTATTAGATAGTAATAATGAGTTTTATTTTATGGAAATGAATACAAGAATACAAGTTGAACATCCCATAACGGAAATGGTTACAGGGGTGGATTTAGTAAAAGAACAAATAAAAATTGCTAGTGGACAAAAATTAAATCTTTCACAGAAAGATGTTAAGTTAGAAGGTCATGCAATAGAATGTCGTATAAATGCAGAAGATCCTAATAATAATTTTATGCCTTCTCCTGGAACTGTTAACATAATTCATCTACCTGGTGGTAATGGAGTAAGATTAGATAGTGCAATATACAATGGATATACAATACCTTCTTCATATGATTCTATGGTGGGAAAACTAATTGTTTATGGAAAAAATAGAGAAGAAGCTATAAATAAAATGAAAAGGGCACTAAGTGAATTTATTGTAGAGGGTATTAAAACTAATATAGATTTTCAATATAGAATATTGAATAATCAAAACTTTAATGAAGCCAAAATTGATACAAGTTTTATAAAAAAGGAATTTGGTATTTAAAATAAAATTTATGTGGTGATGAAAATGGGCATTAAAAATATCTTTAGGAAAAATAAATATGCTATCGTAAATCTTCAAAATACTATAAACACTTCCGTAGATAATATACATGAAGATATAGTAAAACCTAACATACCTAATGGTATGTGGATAAAGTGTAATTGTTGTAAAAAAATTGTTTATAAAAAAGATATAGAAAATAGTTTAATGACATGTAGTGAATGTGGAACATGTTTTAGACTAGCAGCCAAGGAAAGAATAAAATATACTATAGATTCAGGAACATTTAAGGAAATGGATAAGGATATGAAAAGCGAAAATCCTTTAAATTTTCCGGGATATAATAAAAAGATTGAAGTATTAATGGAGAATAAAAACCTAAATGAAGCAGTTATAACTGGAGTAGGAAAAATAAATGGTATAAATGTAGCTATAGGTGTTATGGATTCACAATTTATGATGGGAAGTATGGGCTCAGTTGTTGGAGAAAAAATAACTAGATTATTTGAGTTAGCAAAGAAAAAAAG
Organism: Clostridiaceae bacterium 14S0207; assembly: GCA_003288255.1. Taxonomy (GTDB): domain Bacteria; phylum Bacillota; class Clostridia; order Clostridiales; family Clostridiaceae; genus Hathewaya; species Hathewaya limosa. The sequence goes on from CP026600.1 coordinate 374,660, forward strand.
ATTACCAGTAATTCTTTTTACAGCATCTGGTGGAGCAAGAATGCAAGAAGGAATGTTTTCCTTAATGCAAATGGCCAAGGTTAGTGCGGCTATAAAAAAACATAGTGAAAAAGGTCTTTTATATATAACAGTTCTAACAGATCCAACTACAGGTGGGGTTACAGCAAGCTTTGCTATGCAAGGAGATATTATTCTATCAGAACCTAAAGCACTAATTGGATTTGCAGGAAAAAGGGTTATAGAACAAACTATAAAACAAAAGTTACCAGAAGAATTTCAAAGCGCAGAATTTTTATTAGATAAAGGGTTTGTGGATAAAATCGTTAAAAGAAAAGATATGAAAGAGACTCTAGCTAAAATTTTAAGTGTACATTGTAATATAATCAATGATGTAAGAGAAGAAAAAAATGGTGAAGATAAAGAAGTATCGCATCTAGAAAACAAAAACATTATTAAAACGAAAAAATTTAAATTAAAAGATAATGATGAATTAGGTACATGGGAAAAAGTGAAAATTGCAAGGCTATTGGAAAGACCTACAGCGCTTGATTATATAAATAAAATATTTGATTATTTTGAAGAATTTCATGGAGATAGATTATATGGAGATGATTCATCCATTATAAGTGGAATAGGAAGCTTTAAAAGCAAGCCAGTAACTGTTATAGGTATACAAAAAGGAAGAGATCTTCAAGAAAATATTAAAAGAAATTTTGGAATGCCTCATCCAGAAGGATATAGAAAAGCCTTACGATTAATGAAGCAAGCAGAAAAATTTAAACGTCCAGTAATTTGTTTTATTGATACACCAGGGGCATTTTGCGGAATAGAAGCTGAAGAAAGAGGACAAGGTGAAGCTATTGCTAAGAATCTTATGGAAATGTCAGATTTAAAGAGTCCTATTATTTCTATAATAATAGGAGAAGGGGGAAGTGGAGGAGCACTTGCACTAGCTGTAGCAGATGAAGTGTGGATGTTAGAAAACTCCATATACTCTATTTTATCTCCAGAAGGATTTGCTAGTATATTATTTAAAGATGCCAAAAAGTGTATAGAAGTATCTGATGTTATGAAAATAACATCTAAAGATTTAATGAACTTTGGAATTATAGATAGAGTAATAAAGGAACCTTATGGAGGGGCACATAAAGATATAGACTTTATGTGTAAGAACTTAGAAAAAAATTTAGAAGAAACTTTAATTCGACTATGTAGTGAACCTATAGAAGGAACATTGAAGAAGAGATACTATAAGTTTAGAAAAATAGGAAAGTTTATTGAATAAAAATAACCAGAGCCATTCTTATAACTAAAATAAGTATGGCTTTTATTTATTACTTTTAACAGTAATTTCGTTGTAATTTAGAAAGCTTACATATATAATAGTTGGTAAGGTTATTTAAGGATAAAAAATTATTAATATAGAAAAAATTATAATTTATTTTTGTAATATATGACTATGACAAAAGGAGTTTACATATGAATAAGTTATTTCAGATATTCTTGTGGGCGGCAGTTCCGCTTTTAGAACAAAGATGGGCAATTCCAAATGGGGTAATAATACAGAAGTTAAATCCTTGGTTAGTTTTTATAGTAGCCTATTTTGGAAGCTTACTGCCGGTACCTATTATTTTATTATTATTTGATAAGTTATTTGACATTTTAGGAAGATATAAAATATTTGCTTGGGTTTATAAATATGTCGAAAAGAAAATTGAAAAAAATAGGGATAAGTTTGAAAAATATAAAGAACCAGCATTAATAACTTTTATAGCTATACCCTTACCAACAACAGGTGTATGGACAGGAACTGTTGTTGCAGCATTTCTAAAGTTTGATTTTAAGAAAACTATGTTCTGTGCAGCAGTAGGAGCATTTTTATCTGCTGCTATAATAACAATTTTATCTATAGTATTTCCAGCGATGTTGGGCTTTTAGATAGTTAAAGTATTCCTTTTTAAGGAATACTTTTTTTATGTGCGCCCAGCATGGGCGCAATCTATAGGGTGAAAGTCCCGAGCGCCGAAGGTGATATAGGCGTTAGCCAATGACAAGGGTGTCCATTGCGAGATGGAATCTGAAGGAAGTCGGAGGGCAAAATTCCGGTCTGAGGAATACGAATCACATAAGAGGCTGATTATAGCTGGATGAGTTTGCATAACAAAACAAAGTCCGTATCACCCGAAAGCTACTACAGTATATGTGGCAGATATATGGAATGAAAGATTGCGTTCTTACCTGGGGAGGTCTGATAGATATATCATTAAAGGATGAATTTCCTACATGATAACTTACATAGTGATATGTAACTGAACTATCAGAAGTCAGCAGAGGTCATAGTACCACACTATGTGCACGTAGTGCGGGAAGGACTGAACATTAGGAGGTTTTCAGCTTTGAATAATTCAAATAAATTACAAGGAAAGCAGACAACTCAATACAGAGGTCGCCTCGTGGAAGGAGAAGTGGAACTTCAAGATAAGCGAGGGGCGCAGAGTAATAATTTGGCGTTAGCAAAGAGAGAAAGAGAAAACAATGTAATAGATGATACTGATAACTTACTTGAAATGATTTTAGCTAGAGAAAATATGCTAAAAGCCATGAAAAGAGTAGTTGCTAATAAAGGAAGCCATGGTATTGATGGTATGAAAACCGATGAATTTCGAGAATTTATCATTAAGAATTGGATAACAATTAAGCAAAAGTTATTAGAGGGAAGGTATAAACCTTCACCCGTTAGGAGAGTGGAAATACCAAAACCTGACGGTGGAACTAGATTACTTGGAATTCCTACTGTACTTGATAGATTAATACAACAGGCAATAGCACAAGAACTTAATAAAATTTATGACCCTACCTTTTCAGATAATAGCTATGGATTTAGACCAAATAAAAGTGCTAAACAGGCTATATTAAAATCAAAGGAATATATTAACGAAGGTTATAAGTGGGTTGTTGATATAGACTTAGAAAAGTTCTTTGATAAAGTTAATCATGATATATTAATGGAAAGACTATCAAGAAAAATTAAAGATAAAAGAGTATTAAGGCTAATTAGAGAGTATCTTAAATCTGGAATAATGATAAATGGATTGAAGGTAAAATCTGATAAGGGTACACCGCAAGGTGGTCCACTAAGCCCACTCCTTGCTAATATCATGCTTGATGAAGTAGATAAAGAACTTGAGAAAAGAGGTCATAGATTTTGTCGATTTGCAGATGATTGTAATATATATGTAAAAAGCAAAAAGGCAGGAATAAGAGTTATGGCAAGTACAAGAAGAGTACTTGAAGATGTATTAAAACTTAGAGTTAATGAAAATAAAAGTGCGGTAGATTTTGTGACGAGAAGAAAATTTCTTGGTTTTTCATTCTATTTTGTAAAAGGCGGAGCCAATATAAGGATACATGAAAAGTCATATAAAAGATTCATAAACAAAATAAGAAAATTAACAAATCGTAATAAAGGTATAAGTATAGAATATAGAATTTACATGATTAACCAATTAACGATTGGATGGATTAATTATTTTGGAGTAGCGAAAGCTAACGCTAAAATACAAAAAATAGATAGTTGGATAAGAAGAAGGTTAAGAAGTTGTATTTGGAAACAATGGAAAAAGGTTAAAACTAGAGGACGAAACCTCATAAAACTAGGTCTTCCGACCCATAAAGCATGGGAGTACGCAAATACAAGAAAAGGCTATTGGAGAATATCCAAAAGCCCAGTTCTTGACACAATCTTAAACAACAAATATATTGAAAACCTTGGTTACAGAAGTATATCTAAAGGATATCAGCTAATACATAATTCTTAATGAACCGCCGTATACCGAACGGTACGTACGGTGGTGTGAGAGGACGCTAAATAAAATAATTATTTAGCTCCTACTCGATACTTTTCTAAAAGAATAAAGAATAAAATAATAGAAAAAGAAAGTAATACAATATTCTTAATATTGAGAAAAATTATGATATAATAAGTTTAATTAATTTAGTTAATAGATTTGATTATAGGGGGAAACTTAAAATGGAAGTTATGAAATTTAAGGAGTTTAGAGATAAAATTAATGAAAATGTTAGCAAAGTAATTGTTGGAAAGACAAGTAAAATAGATAAAATTATTGTTGCATTTATTTGTTCAGGACATGTACTTTTAGAGGATGTTCCAGGTCTCGGAAAAACAAAACTTGCAAGAAGTTTAGCAAAATCTTTAAACTGTGAGTTTAAAAGAATTCAATTTACACCAGATTTATTACCATCGGATTTAACAGGAATATATTTCTACAATCAGAAAAATGGCGAATTTGAGTTTAGAAAAGGACCGTTACTTTCTCATTTTGTTTTAGCAGATGAAATAAACAGGGCAACTCCAAGAACTCAATCTGCACTTTTAGAGTGTATGGAAGAAAATCAGATTACTGTAGAAGGTAATACGATTCAATTAAATAAGCCTTTCTTCGTAATAGGTACTCAAAATCCAATAGAGCAATTTGGAACATTTCCATTACCTGAAGCACAATTAGATAGATTTTTTATAACTTTGTCTATGGGATATCCTAATAAGACAGAAGAATTAGATATGATGGAAAGATTTCTAGAAGAGGATCCATTAGATAATTTAGAAAGTGTAGTTAATTTAGAAGAAATTAAGTATGTACAAGAAAATTATAATAAGATTCATATAAGTTCGCATATAAGAGAATATATTTTAGACATTGTAAAGGAAACTAGAACTAATAATGAGGTAGTTACTGGTTGTAGTCCAAGGGCTACCTTAGCCTTGATGAAAGCAGTACAAGCATATGCAGCTATAAATGGTAGAGATTATGTAATTCCAGAGGATATAAAAGAAATGGCAGTTTCTGTCTTAAGTCATAGATTGGTGTTACATACTGATATGGATTTAAACAGGCGTTTGTCTAGTAAAATAATAGAAGATATTTTAAATACATTACCAACTCCCTTAGAAGAAATTTAGGTGATAAAAAATGCGTATAATATTTATTTTAATTTTAATATATTGTTTGCTCAAATTTGATAAAAAGGTGAATGCTAAAAGCTTTAATGAATTTAATATTAAAAGAGAGTTAGATAAAATAAGAGTTTTTGAAAATGAAAGGTTTAATATAAAGACTACTATTGAAAATAATAAACGACTTCCACTTTCGTTTATATATGTTAGAGAAAAATTACCTACTGAGTTTGTAAAGATGAAACAGGAATTACAAAAAGACGATAATGGATTCAAGGTAAATATAAGTAGATATACTATGAGATCCTATGAACGTAAAATAAGGAATACTACTTTTAAAAGCAGTAAAAGAGGGATTTATACAATAAGTCATATAAAAGTTACAATAGGTGATATCTTTGGCTTTTCAAATTGTAAAAAAGAATTTATAGATTACTTGGAACTTATAGTTTATCCAGAAGTAAAAAAGCTAAGTCAATTTAAATTTTCCTCTAACACTTTATATGGAGATAATATAGTTAAAAGATGGATTTACAAAGATCCTATATATATTAAAGGAATAAGGGAATATAACACTAATGATAGAATGAAAGATATTCATTGGGCATCTAGTGCTAAGATGAATAGGTTAATGGTTAGAGAATATGATCATACTTCAGAAAAACAATTAATTATGCTTTTAAATGTGGAATCTGGAAGAAAGGTATGGAGGAGTGGCGATGAAATAGAATTAGAAAATGCAATTAGCTTAGTTGCATCTTTAGCATCAGAATGTTCAAATTTAAATATTAATACATGTTTTTGGACAAATGCACAAATAATTGGTAAAAATAAAAAAGGTGTAAGTGAAGTTATATGCTCAGAATATTCTTTAGGAAATGTGTTAGAAATGTGTGCTAGGATATATCCATCTAAAAAAATGAACTTTAGTGAATTATTATCTAAGAAAAAAAATGAATTTAAAAGAAACTATTCATATATAATTTTAGGATTTTATTTAGATAAAGAGAGTATAAATATGGTAGAAGAATTAGTTTCAAGGGGAATATCCATAGCTATGATGGATGTTTCATCAGACTTAAGGTTACCTAATATTAAAGGTGTTAAAAAATTTGATTTTAAGGGGGCCATAAGATGATGAGTTGGTATGATGAAGTAAAGTTTATTTTCGCTGTTTTTATGAATACAATGCTTTTTATTTTATGGAGTTTTTTTATTAAAATACTTTTAAATATAGATTTAAGTAGATATATATATATATTGAATTTAACAATTTTATTTTTAACATTATATTTATCCAAATATATATTTAAAAGGTTGTATAAAAACAATAGGATACTATTATTAACATTAATTATTAGTATCTTAACAAGTCCCGTAGTTTATTTTTTAATGGATTCTAAAGTATTAGGCGTTATCTTAAATTTAGTTTATATCTTAGTCCTAGTTTTTTCGATTGGAACATTTAAAGAAACTTTATATTCATATTATCAATATCAAAATATTGTTAGAAACTCACTAATTATCATAGGTATTTTAGGAGTTTTTATAAATTTTATTTTTGATGAGTTATTCCAAAGAATTAACATATTTTATTTTTTAATTTTAGTTTTTAGTATTCTCTTATTAAGAGAAAGTAGAAATTATAAATATAAAATTAGAAATAAAAATGCTAAAAAGACTAATGGTATGATTTTTAGTGTAGTTATGTTAATGTCTATAGAACCAATTTATAATATATTTATATTATTTTTTATGAAATTAAAAGGATATTTATCAGGTTATTTTGATAAGTTTTTCTATTATATCTTTTGTAAAATTGGAATAGTAATAAATAAGGTCTGTGATTTTATAAAAGTTAATTTAGGTAACTCTGATTCAGGTAAAATAGATGTACAGAAGGTTGATATGAAAGCAATTAATAAAGTATTAGAAAGTAAACAAGGTGTTGCTGGCAAAGTAAGAAATTTTATAATTACTTTGATAGGAGGAGGAGTTTACCGTATATTAAAAATATTAGCATTTATTATAATAGCATATACGGTAGTTAAGTTAATTAAAATTATAGTGGCTAGATTGTTTGATCATAAGGAAGATGAAGATGAAGATGAAATTGTTGAAAGAATAAAGGAAAGTAGTAATAATAAGAAGCATATTAGTATTAAGAGAATTTTTAAAAGTAAAGGTGATATTAGAGATAATATAAGGAGCATATATAGAAAGTTTTTAAATCAGTGTTATAAAAAGAAAGTTTTTAAACCGTATATGAGTGCAACAGTTTTAAGTAATGTTTTAAAAATTAAAGTTGATAAAAATGAGGAGTTAGAAAACTTAGGCAAAATTTACAATGAAGCTAAATTTTCTAAACATGAAATGAATGTGGAAAAGTTATCCACAATGAAAAAAAGTTATTTAACTGTTGATAAGTATATGAAAAAGTTATAAACATATCCACAGTTTTTTCTAGAAGGCTTAATGCGACATGTGATTAAGTGGAAAAAACTGTGGAAATTTTCTTATTATTCTGTTAATAATTTTTGTAAAAATAAAAAATAGTTTTTCAATTTTGTACATATAGACAAGCAATTCGACATATAGAATTTTATAATAAGTGATATAGAAATAAAAAATAGGTATAAAAATAGAGTTATGTGACTCTAAGGTATGTTTAAGTGTCAATTGATAGGGAACAAAATTATTAACAGTGATACACAAAATGACATAGTTTTTTTCCACAAGATGATAAAATTAAAACATGGTAATTAACCGTGAAAGGGTAGGGGGATCAAAATGGAAATTGTAGAAAGCGTTTCAAAACATATTAGTGAAAATGAGGTGAAACATAATTATATCTACAGATTAGTAAAAAGTGAAATGTCACTTTATATTGAAAGTGAATTGTCCGTGATTCAAACTTATGGAATAGAAGTTGAACGTCAAGATGTTATAAATGGAACTCTTGTGAATATTGAAAGAGATTGTATAAAAAGTATTAGTCCGCAAAGATATAAAGTTCATAATCTATTAAAAATTTTATACAATCATGATGTATCACCCATTCATTTGGTAGATATACTAGGAGAATACATAGACAGTTATGTATCAGATTTTGATAAAGATATGGAAAGTATATGTTCATATTAAAATTTAAATTTTGGTTTTATTTGATTAATTAAACATGTAACTAATAACTAATTATTATATTAAAAGTAGGCAATTCCATTTATGGTAGTTGTCTATTTTTTTTAGGTGAAAAGCAACATTTTAAAATTGTAACCAAATTTACTTGTTAAAACTTAATAATAAATATAATGTTGTTTAAATAATGTTATATAATAGTCTATAATAATATAAAATTTTATATTCCTATTTTTATTAAAATAAATATAGAAAGGAAGAAAAAATGATTATTGGAGTTGGAGTAGATATAATTGAAATTAATAGAATAAAAAAGGCTTTAGAAAGAAGAGATGCTTTTTTAAATAAGCTTTTTAATAAATCTGAAATAGATTATTTTGCAAGGAAGAAGTTTAGACCAGAATTTGTAGCGGGAAAGTTTGCTGCAAAAGAAGCAGTAGCTAAAGCTTTAGGAACAGGATTTAGAGAATTTGATTTTAAAGATATATTGATTGAGAATAATACATTAGGTAAACCAATGGTTTCATTAAAGGGAAAGGCAAAACTAATTGCTAGTAAAAATGGAGATTATAGAATTCATATAAGTATATCCCATAGTTGTACAGATGCTATTGCTTATGCTGTTATGGAGGTTGATTAAATGATAATAGGACAAGCTCAAGATATAAGAGAATTAGATAAATATTGCATAGAAGAATTGAAGATACCTAGTATTATATTAATGGAAAATGCAGCTCTTAAGGTATTAAAGAATATATCAATTGAAGCATATAAAGAATTTATAGTTATATGTGGTAAAGGAAATAATGGCGGAGATGCACTGGCATTAGGAAGGCAGCTAATAGCCTTAAATAAAAAAGTTAAGTTTTTTATAATAGGGGATAGAGAAGGGTCTAAGGATTTTAATGTAAATTATCAGATCTTAAAAAATATAAATGCAGATATAAGTGAAATTCTCTTGGAACAAGATATAAAAAACATAGATGACAACATAAAAGAAAATAGTTTAATTATAGATGGAATTTTTGGTACTGGTTTAAAACGTAATGTAGAAGGAATGTTTGAAAAGGTAATAGAGTTGGTTAATAGAAAATCAAATGATGTTATAGCTATAGATATTCCATCGGGTTTACATAGTGATACAGGTGATATATTAGGATGTGCAATAAAGGCTACAAAGACAATTTCTTTTGTTATGTATAAAAGAGGTTTTTTAAGTTATGAGGCCTTCGATTATTTAGGAGATGTTATTGTAGAGGAGATTGGTATGCCTTTAAATGCTGTAAATAAGTTTAATAAAGGTGAATATCTTGTAGATGATGAATTTGTTAGAAGTAATTTTAAACATAGAAATTTATTGAGTCATAAAGGAGATTTTGGAAAGGATTTAATTTTTTCAGGATCAAAAGGATTTACTGGTGCTGCTATAATTTCTTCGAAAGCATGTGTTAAAAGTGGGGCAGGATTGGTTAGAGTATGTTGTGACCAGGATGTGTATAGTAATGTAAGCTCTAGAGTGTTAGAGGCAATGTGTATTCATAATGAAGATGAAAAATTAGAAGAATATATAAAAGGAGCTTCTTCCATAGCATTTGGTCCGGGAATGGGAAATAATGAATGTACATTAGAGATATTAAAAAAAGTTTTAATGTATAGAAGATGTCCTATTGTTATTGATGCAGATGGTATTAATGTATTGCAAAATAGGCTAGACATACTGAAAGAGAACAATAGTTATCCCATTATTTTAACTCCACATTTAGGTGAGATGAGTAGGCTAACAGGTATAGGTATAGAAGAAATTAAAAAACATAGAATAGAAATAGCTAAAAGTTTTGCACAGAATAATGGAGTAATTGTTTTACTAAAAGGATATAACACAATAATTACGGACGGAAAAGACGCATATATAAATACTACAGGAAATAGTTCTATGGCAAATGGAGGAATGGGAGATTGTCTAACAGGTATAATAACATCTTTCATTGGACAAGATTATAATCCGATGTTGGCTGCAGTAATGGGGGCATATATACATGGATTTATAGGTGAAGAATTAAGTAAAGATAAATTTGTGGTAACAGCAGAAGACATAAACTATAGTTTGCCAAGGTTTTTGAACTTATTTTAAAAAGAAATCTATAAAATAAAATAGTAATATAATTTTAGATTCCTTAATAAAATCTATAGTAAGAAAGTATTCATACTATAGGTTTTTAGGGGGCTAATTATGAAAAAAGAATTAATAGTAAAAAAAAATAAACAGATTCTAGAAAAAATAAAATTTAAGAAACTAAAAGAAAATAAAATAAATAATAAAAATGTATTTAATAAACTTAAACTAACAGATGTTTTAATCTTTATTCTTGTCATAATATTGGGATTTAATATATATAAAATTTTAACTGTAGGAAAAAAAGACACTTTAAATTCGCTGGAAAGTTTAAAAAGCATGAGTTCCTATACTTCTAAAATAGATATTATTATGAAAAATAATAAAGAAGAAATTTTATATTCAGGAGAACAGAAATATAAAAGATATCAAGGAAGCAAGTTAGAATTAGAAAAAAACACTTATTTTTTTAAAAATGATAAGATATACGTAAAGGATAATAAAGGAAAAATATATGAGGAAAAATCACAAGATGGTATGTATAAGTTATGTTTTATAGAACAGTATTTACAGTATTTGTATTTACAACAATATAGTAAAGAAAAGAACATAGAGTATGAAGGTAAAACTTGTCAAGTATTTAAATTTGAGGTTCCGATGAATAATTCAAATCTTCAAAAAGCTTGTGTTATTTTAGATAAGAAAGAAAAAATACCTAAGATGATTAAAGTTTTTAATAGAAAAGGTGAGGAGACTTTAATTGTAAAATATAAAGAATTTTTAAAGAATATTCAACTTGATAATGATCAGTTTAAGATTTAATATAGAATAATACTTTTAATATATAGATTGAGTTTTAATAATCAAAAGAATAAAAATGAGGTGAAGAAAAGTGTTTAAGCATTTAAGACCAGTATGGGCAGAAGTAGATTTATATAATCTAGCACATAATATGAGAGAAATTAAAAAACTTTGTAAGAATAAGGAAGTTATGGCTGTAGTAAAAGCGGATGCTTATGGACATGGTGCTCTAAATGTAGCTCCAGTTCTTTTGGAGAATGGAGCTGATAGTTTAGCTGTTGCAGTTTTAAGTGAAGCTATAGAACTTAGAAAGTCAGGAATCCAATGTCCTATTTTAATTTTAGGTTTTACACCACCAAGCTTTATTGAAGAACTTTTAAAATATGATATAGATCAAACTGTATTTTCATATGAATTTGCAAAGGAATTATCAGAATGTGCAAAAATAAAAAACAAAATTGCTAAAATTCATATTGCAGTAGATACAGGTATGGGGAGAATTGGGTATTTAAAAGAAGATGAAAATATAGAAGAAGTTATTAGAATAAGTAAATTACCTAATTTAAAAATTCAAGGAGTCTTTTCTCATTTCTCCACAGCAGATGAATTTGATAAAACTTATACTAAAATGCAAATAGACAGATTTAATTGGTTTTGTAATGCTTTAAAAGAAAAGGGGGTCGATATAGGGAAAAAACATATTTACAATAGTGCTGCAATAATTGATTTACAAGAACCAATATCCGATAGGGTAAGACCAGGTATAATTCTTTATGGATATTATCCATCTGATGAGGTTAACAAAGATAAAATTTCGCTTAAACCAGTAATGTCTTTAAAAACCAATGTAGTGCACGTAAAAAGGGTTAAAAGAGGGGAATATATAGGTTATGGAAGAGTATTCCAAACGGAAAAGGATAGTATTATAGCAACTCTTCCAGTAGGATATGCTGATGGATATAGTAGACTACTAACAGGTAAGGCAAAAGTGCTCATAAGAGGAGAATTCGCCCCAGTAGTAGGTAAAATTTGCATGGACCAATGTATGATAGATGTCTCCAATATAAAGGATATAAAAGTTGGAGAGGAAGTTATATTAATAGGTCAAGATGGCAATAATAAGATAACAGCAGAAGAATTGGGGGAATTGATCGGTACTATAAGCTATGAAATTCTATGCGTTTTAGGAAAAAGAGTACCTAGAGTATACATAAAAGAAGGCAAAGTAGTTCAAATTCGTAATTATATCTAATTCATATTTGGCACAGGAAACTATAACTCTATATTCAGTAATTTATGTAGTAATTAGGGGAGAGAGTATTATTGATTTTCAATAATTTATAGAAATACAAAAATATATTGAGCATACATAAAGCTAGAGTTAAATAGGAGGAATTGGTTTTACTATGTCAAGTAAAAAATTAGTTATTAACCTCTCAGATGCACTAAATAAAGAGTTAAATGAGATACTAAAAAAAAATAATAAAAAAAAGAGTGAATTTATCAGAGAAGCCATAATAGTATATATAGAAGAGACAAAAAAACAAAGTATACAAGAACAGATGAAAAAGGGATATGAAGAGATGGCAGAATTGAATATAGAATATTGTCAGTTAGGTTTTCAAAATTATAAAGAAGAATTAGAAGAATATGAAACCCAACTATTGGAGAGTGAGTTTCCTTATGGCGATGATGATAGTAAAAAGGGGAGATATATTTTACGCTGATCTAAGTCCAGTAGTCGGTTCTGAACAAGGTGGTATTAGACCGGTAATAATAATTCAAAATGACATGGGAAATAGGCATAGTCCAACAGTGATAATTTCAGCTATTACTTCACAAATTGATAAGGCGAAATTACCGACACATGTAGAAATTTCATCAGAAGAGTATGGCCTCAACAAAGATTCAGTAGTATTATTGGAACAAATAAGAACGTTGGACAAGCGAAGATTAAAAGAGAAAATCGGTCATATGTCAGATAAAGACATGGTACAAGTAGATCGAGCTTTAAAAATAAGCGTTGGTTTATAACGTATAAAATAAAGGGTTATACTAGAAAATTAATTAAAGATTTACTAGTATAACCCTATTTATATTAATGATTTTAAAAATAAATTATGATATAATATATAAAACATAAATCGGTTTTTGTATAATTCTTATAAGTAAAAGTGGTAATATACTGGTACAAGATAATTTACAATAAGATGGGGAGGATAATAATGAAAGAAGTTATAAAAGAAAATGCAAAAAATACTTTCAAAGATAGATTAATAGATTTTAATAGTTGTTTTATTCTATCTTTAAAAGTTAGCTTAATCCCTATTATAATAGGCATAATTGTAGGTATTATTGTAGGATTAGTAAAGAAAGATCTAACATATTTAAATGTGCTGTATTGGGTTTATGCTTTTGCAACATATATATCTTGTTTGGGTCTTGTTATATGTGCAATTGCTTTTATGAGTCCTAAGCATATGGAAAAGTTAAATCATCAAAAGCAATGGGAAAGATATTTTAAAGTATTTGGATTAATAAAAGTTATAGGCTATACTAGTACATTTATATTAATATATAGTCTAATTTTAGATATCATCATATTTTATTTAAAACATAGTATTTAACATAAACATAAAAAAGCTCTAATTCTTGACTATATTTTTATATAGAAGATTAGAGCTTTAAATATATTAGATAATATGTTATTTTATTATTAAAATTTTAATAAATTTAATTATCTATAATAAAGTATTATGTTATAATAAAAAGAGTAATGTAGTTTGTTTTATTACTTAAAAATATGTGTATTTTTAGAATGCAAATTGTGGAATAAAAATTATAAATAACATAAATAATAATGTTTTTTATCACAAAATATTATTATTACTATAAAAAAGTAGTAAAAAATAAAATGAGGAGAATACATATGATAGAGTTTAAAAATGTATCGAAAATTTATGACAATAATGTAACAGCTTTATCTAATATAAATTTAAGAATTGAAAAGGGTGAATTCGTATTCTTAGTAGGGCCTAGTGGAGCAGGAAAGTCTACATTTATAAAACTGTTACTAAAAGAAATAAAACCTACATCAGGTAGATTAATTGTTGCAAATGAAGATGTAACTCAAATTCCACGTAATAAGATACCTTATTACAGAAGAAAAATAGGCGTAGTTTTCCAAGATTTTAGGTTAATTCCAACATTAAATGTATATGAAAATGTTGCATTTGCTATGAGGGTTACAGGATGTTCTTCAAAAGAAATAAAAAGAAAAGTACCAGTTGTACTTTCGATGGTAGGATTATCTAAGAAGTATAAAGCCTTACCAGGAGAATTATCTGGAGGAGAACAACAAAGAGTATCTATTGCTAGAGCTATAGTTAATAATCCTAGTTTATTAATAGCAGATGAGCCAACTGGTAACCTGGATCCAGAAACTGCTTTAGAGATTATGGAGATTTTAAATGATATTAATAAAGCTGGAACTACTATTCTTATGGTAACTCATGCTAAAGATATAGTTAACCAAATGAAAAAAAGGGTTATAGTTATAGAAAAAGGTGTTCTGGCAAGAGATGAAGAGAAAGGTAGATATAACTATGAGGACTAGTACAATAAAATATTTTGTTGCTGAATCATTAAAAAGTTTAAAAAGAAATAGAACGTTAAGTATAGCTTCTATTGCAACAGTAATGGCTACATTGTTTATTTTCGGAGTATTCTTATTGTCTGCCATAAGTGTAGATACTCTAGTGGATCAATTAGGATCTAATTTACAAGCTGATATATATTTAAAAGATGAAATAACTCAACCTCAATTAGAGGCTATTAAGGTTAAACTTAGTTCTGTTCAAGGAATTAAAAATATAGAATTTGAAGATAAAGCGGCGGCCCTAGAAAATGCTAAAAAGAGGTTTGGTGGTGAAGGGGAAGAAATGGTAAGAGGATTAGAAGAAAGTAATCCATTCCCAATGGCATTTGTCGTTACCGTTGATAAACCAGAATATATTACCCAAGTAGTTGATAAAGTTAAAGGTATGGAAGGTATACAAGAGATAAGAGATGTAAGAGATATTGCTAGTAAAATTCAACGATATACTGATGCCTTAAGATTAGTTGGTATGGTTATGTTTATAATCCTAGTTATAGTTTCTATATTCTTAATAGGAAATACAATTAAATTAGCTGTTTTTTCAAGAAGAAGAGAAATAGGGATAATGAAATTTGTAGGGGCTACAGACTGGTTTATTAGATGGCCATTTATATTAGAAGGTATGTTCATAGGGTTTATAGGAAGTGTATTTGCATCAGGAATTTTATATTATGTATATAAAATTTTCGTGTATTCAAGGCTTATGAACAATATGTTTGTTAAATTAATAAGTCCAACATATATCCTAGTAGGAATGACATGGAAATTTATAATTGCTGGAGCTATAATTGGAGCTATAGGAAGTATAATTTCAGTAAGAAAATATTTAAAAGTTTAAAATAACTGTTAAGTATTTTAAAATAGGTGATTAAACTTTAAGGATTTTAGTAATAATAAATACTAAGAGATAAATCAGATGGGGTTATATTCTCCATCTGTTTTTTAAAGGGTTAATTTTATTTGTGTTTAGGAAAAGAGGGAAAAAAATGAGTAATGAAGAAATTAATAACAATGAAAAAAATATGGATGATAATGAAAAAAATAAATTTACTGAACAGTCAAATAATAAAAATATAGAACCAGAAGTAGAACAAAATAAAGATATTAAAGTATCACAAGAAAATGTGGATAAAAGACCTAAAAGAAGTAAAAAAGGTGTAGCTTTAATTATTGCATTACTGGTAGCTACTAATGCTGCCACTGCTTACATAGCTCCAAGGATTTATTCAAATTTAGTTATCAAGGTACCTTTTAGCGATGTAGAATATTTTAAGAAACTTTTTGCTGTAAAAGGTAATATAGACAGGTACTATTTGAATGGATATAAAAAAGATAAGTTGTTAGATGGTGCTATAAAAGGAATGACTTTAGCTATTGGAGATCCATATACAACTTATTTTGATAAGAAGGAATATGAAAAATGGAATGATGAAACAGGAGGAAAATATGTAGGTGTCGGTATTCAAATAGGTGTTACAATGGATAATAAAGTAGTCATAATATCACCCTTTGAAAAATCACCTGCAGATAAAGCAGGGATATTACCAGGAGATGTTTTACTTAAGGTAAATGATTTAAATGTTACACCTGGAACTTTAAATAAGGCCATTGAAAAAATGAAGTGTAAAGAGGGAGAAAAGGTTCACCTAACTTTAGAAAGAAAAGATAAAGGGGAATTTGATGTAGAATTAGTTACTGCAGAAATTAAAATGATTACTGTAAAAAGTGAAGTTATAGATAAGAATATAGGATATATGAGAATGTCTATGTTTGATGAAAATACTGCAGATAGTTTCATAGCAGAACTTAAAAAACTGAAAGATAAAAATATTAAAGGATTAATTTTAGATTTAAGAGGTAATCCTGGAGGAAGTGTAACCCAATGCATAAAAATAACATCTAATTTTATCCCAAAGGGAGAAACTATAGTTTATACAGAAGATAAAAACAAAAATAAAGAAGAATATAAGTCTATGGGTGGATTAGCACAAGATTTACCATTGGTGATTTTAGTAGATGAAGGTACAGCAAGTGCATCAGAAATTTTATCAGCGGCGGTTAGAGACCATAAAAAAGGAACATTAATAGGAACTAAGACTTTTGGAAAAGGAAAAGTTCAAACCATTTTAGATAGAGGAATTTTTGGATTAGGGGACGGAACAGCTTTAAAAGTTACAATATCTTATTATTTTACACCTAAGGGAGAAAATATAGATAAAAAGGGTATACAACCAGATGTTAAAGTAGAATATCCAGAGGAATTAAAACAAAAACCTTATAATAGAAATACGGATCCTCAATTTAAAAAGGCTTTAGAAGTAATTAAGGGAAAAATTAAATAAAAATTTTATAATATGATTAAGTATCTGCTATTTATTGCAGATACTTAATTGTTGTTAAAGTTTAAGTATTTTAAAGGGAGAAATTTAAATGAAAATAGGTTTTTATGCTTTTCAAGGTATAGCACATGCTATAACAGATCCATATTTTTTGATATTACTTTTTCTTATAGGATTAAATTTTTATAGAAAAAATAGAAAAACTGTATTTATGCAGAAAATGATTATAGGAGAAAGTATAAATTCATCTCTAGAACTTACATTTTCACAAATCGTAATAGGACTTTTAGGAGGTATAATAGGGAGTTTTATATTAAGCTATTTAGGAATTGCATTTCCAGATACATCAGTTATATATATGTTATTTTTATTTTCTATAGTATTGATGTTTATAAAGCCTAAGTTAATTTGTTTTTCTTATTCAGGTGCTATTTTAGCAATTTTAGTTTTAATATTAAATTTTCTAAAAAATAATTTAAACCTTACTAGTCTAAGTGGAGTAACAATTCCAACTTTAAATATAGTATCATTAATAACCTTAATAGGTGTCATGCATATAGTTGAAGGATTATTAGTTATGATAGATGGTAGTAGAGGAGCTGTCCCAGTCTTTACAAATCAACAAAATAAAATAATGGGTGGCTTTGCTTTAAGTAGATATTGGTCGGTTCCAATAGCGCTTATGCTTATTTTTTCTAAAAGTGTAATTACTGGAGGTGAAAGTGTAGCAGAACCTTCTTGGTGGCCATTAATAAATGCCGGACTTACCCCAGAAATACTTAAGGCATCTATTTTAATTTTTATGCCTTTTTATGCTGTAGTTGGCTATAATAATATAACTTTTACTAAGAGTAAAAAAGGAAAAAGTTTATTATCGGGATGTTTAATATTAATTTATGGAGTAATCATTTGCTTTATAGCACAACTAGCTCATTTACAATATATCTTTAAAATTATAGCAATATTACTTACACCAATATTACATGAAGGAATGTTATATTTAGATACGTATATAGAATTGAAATCAAAGCCTAAATATATAAGTTCAGAAGAAGGATTAATGGTTTTAGAGGTTGCACCTAATTCTCCAGCAAAAGAAATGGGAATTGAAAGTGGAGATCTTTTAGTTTCAGTAAATAATACAATTATAAATAGCGAAAAAGAAATATTTGAACATTTAAGAGAGTTACAAAATTTCCTTTGGTTAAAGGTAAAAAAGCACACAGGAGAAATTAAGGAAGTATCTTATAATAGATTAAATAATACCAAAAAGTTAGGAATAGTTTTTGTTCCTAAAAATCTAACAAATGATCATGAGGTAATAAAAATTAATTCTAGTGGACAGAGTTTTCAAGATGTATTAGAAAAAATAAAAAATAAAGATAGTGAAGAGGATAAGTAATTAACTGTTGTTTTTAGAGGATGTGATAATATGTTTAAAATTCATTCTAAGTTTAAACCTACAGGAGATCAACCACAAGCGATAGAGTCTATTGCAAAAGAAATTATAGGTAATAAATCTTTTCAAACTTTGCTTGGAGTTACCGGGTCAGGAAAAACATTTACTATGGCAAATATTATTGAAAAGGTTCAAAAACCCACATTAATATTAGCACATAATAAAACTTTAGCGGCTCAGCTTTGCTCTGAGTTTAGAGAATTTTTTCCGGAAAATGCTGTAGAATATTTTGTTTCTTATTATGATTATTATCAGCCAGAGGCTTACGTTCCTCAAACAGATACGTTTATAGAAAAGGATACTTCTATAAATGATGAAATTGATAAGCTAAGACATTCTGCTACATCATCTCTTTTAGAGAGAAAAGATGTTATTGTTGTTGCATCTGTATCATGTATTTATGGACTTGGTAATCCGGAAGAATATAAAAAGTTAACGGTATCTTTAAGAGAAGGTATGGAAATTGAAAGAAATGAAGTAATGAAAAAGTTAGTTAGTATTCAATATGAAAGAAATGATGTTAACTTTGTTAGAGGAACTTTTAGAGTAAGAGGAGATGTATTAGATATATTTCCTGCATCATCTACTAATACCGGCATAAGATTAGAATTTTTTGGAGATGAGATTGATAGAATTTGTGAGTTTGATGTTTTAACAGGAAAGATTACGGGTAAGAGAAAACATGTATCTATCTTTCCGGCATCTCACTTTGCAACCTCAGAAAATAGATTATCAAATGCAATAAAAGTTATAGATAAAGAGTTAGAAGAAAGATTAAAAGAATTAAAAAAAGAGGATAAGTTATTAGAGGCTCAAAGATTAAAACAAAGAACGAATTTTGATATAGAAATGATTATGGAAATGGGATATTGTAGTGGAATAGAAAATTATTCCAGAGTGTTAGATGGCAGGGCACCAGGCACTCCACCAAATACATTATTAGATTATTTTCCTAAAGATTTTTTGCTTTTTATAGATGAAAGTCATGTTACTATACCTCAATTAAGAGCAATGTATGGGGGCGATTATTCCAGAAAGAAGAATCTTGTGGAATATGGATTTAGACTTCCTTGTGCTTATGATAATAGACCTTTAAAGTTTGAGGAATTTGAAAAAAAGTTAAATCAAACTGTGTTTGTAAGTGCAACACCTTCTGATTATGAAAAACAACATAGTGAAAATATTGCAGAACAAATAATAAGACCAACAGGACTTTTGGATCCTGAAATTATAGTAAGACCAACTAAAGGTCAGATGGATGACTTATATGAAAGAATACAGGATAATATAAAAGATAATCACAGAATCTTAATTACTACATTAACGAAAAAAATGTCAGAAGATCTAACTAAGTACTTAAAGGAGCTTGGAATTAAGACTACATATTTACATTCAGAAGTAAAAACAATAGATAGAATGAAAATTATTCAAGAACTTAGGTTAGGAAAGGTAGATGTATTGGTTGGTATAAACTTATTAAGAGAGGGACTAGATATACCAGAGGTAGCCTTAGTAGCTATTCTAGATGCAGACAAAGAAGGGTTTTTAAGATCTGAAACTTCATTAATACAAACCATAGGAAGGGCGGCTAGAAATTCTGAAAGTAAGGTTATTATGTATGCTGATAAAATTACTAAAGCAATGAATTCTGCTATTACAGAAACTGAAAGAAGAAGAAAAATTCAAATGGAATATAATGAGGAACATGGAATAGTTCCAACCACAATATACAAAGATATTAGAGATGTTATAGAGGCTACAGAAGTGGCTGAGGAAATAGAGGAATATGACATTTCGCGCATAGATATGGAAGGAAATGAAGACGATATATTTAAGTTAATAGGAGCTTATGAAAAAGAAATGAAACAAGCAGCAAAAGATTTACAATTTGAGAGGGCTGCAGAACTGAGAGATATAATTTCTACATTAAGGAAAAAAATAAAATAATTATAGGTAACAAAGGAGGGATTATGGTGAAAGATAAAATTATTATAAAAGGTGCTAAGGTACATAATTTAAAAAATGTAGATTTAGAAATTCCTAGAGATAAATTAGTTCTTTTTACTGGATTATCAGGATCAGGAAAGTCCTCATTAGCCTTCGATACTATTTATGCAGAGGGACAAAGAAGATATGTTGAATCATTATCAGCATATGCAAGACAATTTTTAGGTCAAATGAATAAACCAGAAGTTGACTATATAGAAGGACTATCCCCTGCTATTTCTATAGATCAAAAAACTACAAGTAGAAATCCACGTTCTACAGTAGGAACAGTTACTGAAATATATGATTATTTAAGGTTATTATATGCAAGGGTTGGAAAAGCACATTGCCCAAAGTGTGGAAAGGAAATTTCTAAGCAAAGTATAGATACTATGGTGGATAAAGTACTGAATTTATCACAAGGTACGAAACTTCAAATTTTAGCTCCTGTTATACGAGGTAGAAAAGGTGAACATAAAAAAGTTATTGAGAATATAAAAAAGAATGGATATGTAAGGGCTAGAATTGATGGAGAAGTATATGATGTTACAGAAACAGAAGAATTTAACCTTGAGAAGAATAAAAAACATAATATTGAAATAGTAATAGATAGAATAAAAATTAAAGAAGGTGTAGAGGGAAGGATTACAGATTCTCTTGAAACGGCCTTAAAATTAAGTGAAGGTCTTGCTATTATAAATATCATAGATGAAGAAGATATTTTATTTAGTGAAAATTTTTCTTGTGCCGAATGTGGGGTTAGTATAGGAGAAATAGCACCAAGGTTATTTTCATTTAATTCACCTTTTGGAAAATGTGATAAATGTGATGGACTAGGTACTTTAATGGAAATAGATGAGGAGTTAATTTTACCGGATAGAAGTAAAAGTATAATGGATGGAGCAATAGCTACTTTTGGAGAAGGAAGTTTAAAAGAGGATTCATGGAGATTGGCTGTTTTAAAGGCTCTTTCAGAAAGGTATAAGTTTTCATTAGAAACTCCTATACAAGATTTACCAGATAATATCATTCATATTCTTTTATATGGTATGGATGAAAGTGAAGGTAGGTTAAAAGTAGAGTATGTAAAAGAATTCAGAACAGCAATTTATAACCATAAATATGAGGGAATAATAAATGGACTAAAAAGAAGATATTTGGAAACTAATTCTGATTACATAAAAAAAGAGATAGAAGGATTTATGAAAGATGCTTTTTGTCCTAAATGTAAAGGAGCTAGGCTAAATAAAGAAGCTCTTTCTATTACTGTTGAAGAAAAAAATATAAATGAATTTTGTATAATGTCTATAAGAGAAGAATTAAATTTTTTAAATAGTTTAGAGTTAAGTGAAAAAGATACTATAATTGCTAGCCAAATCCTTAAAGAAATTAAAAGTAGACTAGAGTTCTTAATTAATGTAGGATTAGATTATTTAGACCTAGCAAGATCTGCAGGAACATTATCAGGTGGAGAAGCTCAAAGAATAAGATTAGCAACTCAAATAGGTTCAAGTTTAGTTGGAGTTTTATATATATTAGATGAACCAAGTATAGGTTTACATCAAAGGGATAATGATAGACTAATTGAGACTTTAAAACATTTACGTGATTTAGGAAATACATTAATTGTTGTAGAACATGATGAAGATACAATTAAAGAGTCAGATTTTATAGTTGATATAGGACCAAAAGCAGGAGAGCATGGTGGAAAAGTAGTTGCAACTGGTAGTTTGGATGATATTAAGAACTGTAAAGAATCAATTACAGGACAATATTTAAGAGGAGAAAAATTTATCCCAGTACCTAAAGAACGTCGAAAAGTAAGTGATAAAAAGATTAAAATTATTGGAGCTAAAGAAAATAATTTAAAAAATATTGATGTAGATATACCACTAGGTGTATTTACTTGTGTAACAGGTGTTTCAGGCTCTGGTAAAAGTACGTTGGTAAATGAAATACTTTACAAAGGACTTGTTAAAAAGATAGGAAGTTCTAAAAAGATACCAGGAGTTCATAGAGAAATTATAGGTTATGAAAATATAGATAAAATAATAAATATAGATCAAAGTCCTATAGGTAGAACTCCAAGATCAAATCCATCAACATATACAGGAGTATTTGATGTTATAAGAGAATTATTTGCAACAACCGCTGAAGCTAAAATGAGAGGATATAAACCAGGAAGATTTAGTTTTAATGTAAAAGGTGGTAGATGTGAGGCTTGCAGTGGAGATGGAATAATAAAAATTGAAATGCAATTTTTATCTGATGTATATGTTCCCTGTGAGGTATGTAAAGGAAAAAGATATAATAGGGAAACCCTAGAAGTTAAGTATAAGGGGAAAAATATAGATGAAGTTTTAAATATGACAGTAGAAGAAGCTTTAGAGTTTTTTGAAAATATACCAAGGATTAAAAATAAACTTGAAACTTTAAATGATGTAGGATTGGGATATATAAGACTAGGCCAACCTTCAACTCAATTATCTGGAGGAGAAGCACAAAGAATTAAGTTAGCGTATGAATTATCAAAAAGAAGTACGGGTAAGACATTATATATTCTTGATGAACCGACAACAGGTTTACATATAGATGATGTAAGTAGGTTAGTTCAGATTTTACAGAGATTAGTTGATAATGGAAACTCTATTGTAGTAATAGAACATAATTTAGATGTGATAAAATCAGCTGACTATCTTATTGATCTAGGTCCAGAAGGTGGAGAAAAGGGGGGCACTATTTTATGTTCGGGTACACCGGAAATTATAGCTAGTAACAAAAATTCTTATACAGGACAATACTTAAAAAAGATGTTATAATAAAATGTAAAAAAATTAAGACTAGCATAGAAAAAGCTAGTCTTAATTTGATAAATAGCATATAATAAGAAAAAAGAATTTTAAAAGGAGGGAGAACCTATGAATCTTAGTGGACTTAGTGTGATTTTTAAGTTTGTGATTATTGCAATTATATATATAATAATTTTCTTAGCTCTAATTATTATTTATAGAGATATAAAGAAACCTAAAAAAAGAACAAAACCAAAGTCTACATGTAATTTTGGGTTTGAAGTAATAGATGCTGGCGGAAATTTAAACTTAAGGCAAGGCTCAATAATACCTATCCAAGGTCAAATTACTATAGGTAGAAAACAGGATAATTTACTTGTTTTAAGTGATCAATATACATCTTCTTATCATGCAAAAGTAACTGTGAAAAATAATTGTTGTTTTATAGCTGATTTAAATAGTACTAATGGTACTTTTATAAATGAAGCACGTATAAGTGGAGAAGAATTATTAAAGGCAGGAGATAAAGTAAAAATAGGAAGTGCTATTTTAAAAGTTATATCTTAGTTTATAGGAGGCAAAAAATGAATAGCTATAAACAAGAAAAAAAATTATTAAGATTTACTTATTTGTTTATTTTAGCTTGTTTTTTTAATTTAGCGATTATTCAAAACAACTTTGATAAAGGTGCAATAGGCATTGCTATTGTGCTTATGTTCTTATTAGGTTTTTCACATTTTATTGTTAGAAAATTTTTCCCTAACGGGGATAAATATTTACTTATATTTGCTAACCTATTATCTGTTATAGGAATGGTTATGATCTATAGAATAAATAAGGTAGAAGCGATAAAACAAATTATGTGGTTTACTGTAGGAATAAGTGTATTTATTTTTATTGTAGTATTATTACCTGATTTGAAGAGATTTTCTAAATACAAGTATTTTTATCTTGTAATAACTATAATTTTAATGTCATTAGGAACTTTCTTTGCAAAGAGGGAGATGGGATCTAAGAACTGGATAAAGATAGCTGGATTTTCGTTTCAACCTTCTGAGTTTGGGAAAATTACTTTAGTTGCATATTTAGCAGCGGCATTAAAGGATTACCAAGAAAAAATAAAGGAATATATGAGTAAACATAGAGGCAAAGGTACTAGAACAAGTAAAAAAAGTATATCTCTTTTAATAGAACCTGCCATTGTTGTGATGATAAGCTTAGGGTTTATGGTACTTCAAAAGGATTTAGGTTCTGCATTGATGTTTTTTGCCATAGCAGTAACAATGTTATATATAGGAACATCAAAAGGTAAATATGTAGTATTGTGTATTGGGCTATTTATTGTGGGGGCAGTCATAAGTTATGCTCTCTTTGGACACGTAAGGGTTAGAATTCAAATATGGCAAGACCCATTTAAGTATGCAGCTAATGAAGGCTATCAATTAGTTCAATCCTTAATTGCTATAGTATCAGGAGGATTTTTTGGTACTGGATTAGGATTAGGACAACCAACTATAATTCCGGTAGTAACATCTGATTTTATTTTTGCAGCTATATGTGAAGAGATGGGAATAATAATGGGTATAGGTATTGTTCTTATATACTTTTTATTATTTTATAGAAGTATGAGAGCTGCATTATATACAGAAGATGACTTTTCTAAATTATTAGCGGTGGGATATAGTACAATGATGGCAGCACAAGTTTTGGTTATTATTGGAGGAGTTATTGGAGCAATTCCATTAACTGGTATAACGTTACCTTTTGTAAGTTATGGAGGAAGTTCTATGATAATAACATTTTTTGCTTTAGGAATTCTTCAGAAAATTTCAGAAGAGGGTAGATAAATTATGAAAGATATATCTCAAAACATAAAGAAGGTTTTAGCAATATTCCTTTTATTATTTATAATACTAATATCATATTTAATGTATGTGTATGCTATGCAAGGTGAAAAAATAGCTAGCAGTCCATATAATAACAGATTATGGTATGAGAGATTAACTACCGAAAGAGGAAGTATTTTAGATAGAAATAAAAAGGTATTAGTTGAGAGTAAGGGTGTAAAAAATAATAATCAAAGATTAAATTATGTTGGTGGATCGGCCTTTGCACATGCATTAGGATATATGGATAAGGCATATGGATTAACAGGACTTCAAAAAATTTATGATAAAGAGTTAATGGGAAAAATTGATGGAGTTTTTAATCCTATGAATTCAAATGGTAATAAAAGAGGATATGATATTGAAACTACATTAGATTACTCATTACAAAAGAAAGCTTATGAATTATTAGGTGATAGAAAAGGGGCAGTAGTTGCAATAGATCCAGCTACAGGACAAATATTAGCATTAGTATCTACACCATCTTATGATCCGAATAATTTAAAAGAACAATGGAAGGGAATAAATACAGATAAAAATAGTCCACTTTTAAATAGAGGTACATCAGGATTATATCCACCAGGATCTACTATGAAAATTGTTACGGCATCTAGTGCTTTAGAAAATATGCCAAGCATAAGAAATAGAAACTTTTATGATTCAGGAGTATTAAGATTTAATTCAAAGGATTCTATAAGAAACTATGGTGGAGAAGCATTGGGAAATACAGATTTTAAAAATGCATTTGTTCATTCTAGCAATGTAATTTTTGGACAGTTAGGATTAGATTTAGGGAACTCTAAGTTGAAGGAAACAGCCGAAAAATTTTTCTTCAATAAAAATATATCAGCTGAAGGGCTAGTAATAGAAAATAGTAGATTTCCAGAACTGAAAAGCTATGAAAAAGGAAATATAGCTCAAAGTGCTTTAGGGCAAGGATCAGTCTTAGCTACACCAGTACAGATGGCATTAGTTGCAAGTACCATAGCTAATGATGGAAGTCTTATGAAACCTATTATGGTGACTAACATATATAATAACAAACAAAAAGTTATAAAAAATTATAAAAGTGAACAATTATCTCTACCATTAAGTAAAGAAAATGCACAATTTTTAAAAGATGCTATGAAAGAGGTTGTAAATAGAGGAACTGGTAGAAGGGCTGCTATAGATGGAATACAAGTTTGTGGAAAAACAGGTACTGCACAACATGTAGAAAATTCAAAAGATCACTCTTGGTTTGCTGGTTTTGCACCATATAATCAACCTAAGATTGCATTTGCTGTTTTAGTAGAAGAAGGTGGCACAGGTGGAGGAGCTGCAGCTAGTATAGCAAGTAAGTTGGTTTCAAGTTACCTTCAAAGATAAATTAGAATAAGTAAAAAAGCTAATTAAATAAAAAAATAAATTAAAATCAAACAATATTTTAAGTTTTTCTAAGAATATAGAAGAAAAAATATATTGTTTGATTTTCTTTTTTTACATATTGTAAATGTTAAGATAGTGTAAGTTAATGTTATAATAGAGAAAAAAGAAACGCTAAGATTAGTATAAAAATAATATAATAAATATAGAAAAATCAATTTTTATCAGGAGAAAATTATGCAGGGAAAAACTCATGCAGCTATTGGCGCAGCGACTTATGTATTTTTTTGTAATAAATTACCCGGGAAATTTAATATATTAGGGATGATTATAACAATATGTAGTGCTTTACTTGCAGATATTGACCATCCAAAGAGTATAGTGAATAAATATATATTACCTATAAAAAATGAAAAAACAAAACGAGTTTTTTATGCTACAGTTGGCATAATTATTTTAGGGTTCGACAATATATATGTAAGAGATAGTGGGTTAAAGGCTATAGCAGCAGTATTCATAGCTATTAGTTTAAATTCACATAGAAATGGATTTTCACATAGTTTTTTAGGATTTGTTTGTTTTAGTATTATTGGCAGTTTATTGGAGGTTAAAAGTAAAATACCATACTTTACTTTTTATATAGTTATAGGTTATGCGGGACATTTAATAGGAGATATGTTTACAAAACAGGGTATTCCATTGTTTTATCCAGTAAATAATAAAAAGGTTAAATTTCCTATGACCTATGTAGTTGGATCAAAAAAAGGAAATGCTATAGAGAGTGTTATAACTATGATGATAGTATTATATATAGGATATAATTTAATGCCTTGGAGTATCCTTCCTTTCGATGCAATTCTAAAATAAATTACGTATAAAAGGGAAAGGAGAGCGAATTAGGATATGTTTGATTTTGAATATCATTTAAAAAATTTACCAGATAAAGCCGGAGTTTATTTAATGAAGAATTCCTTGGGAGAGGTTATATATGTAGGAAAAGCTAAAATACTAAAAAATAGAGTAAGACAGTATTTTCAAAATTCTAAGAATCATTCGGAAAAAGTTAAAAATATGGTTAAGAATATAGCAGAATTTGAATATATAGTTACTGATTCGGAAATGGAAGCTTTAATTTTAGAGTGTAATCTTATAAAAAAATATAATCCTAAATATAATATTTTATTAAAAGATGATAAATATTATCCATTTATTAAAATAACTGTAAAAGAGGATTTTCCCAGAGTATTTATAAGTCGTAATTATGTAAATGATGGTGGTAAATACTTTGGTCCATATCCAGATAGAAAAGCTGTATATGAAGTTATGGAATTAATTAAAAAAGTATTTACTTTAAGAACTTGTAAACTATCTATAAAAGAGGAAGAAAAAAGTAATAGACCCTGTCTTAATTATCATATTGGAAAATGTAAAGCACCTTGTGCTGGGTTTATAAGTAGAAAGGAATATGCAAATATAATTAATCAAATTATAGATATATTAAATGGTAGGGATAAGTCATTAGTTCATTCTCTTGAAAGACAAATGGAAGAAGAAGCAGAAAAGCTTAATTTTGAAAAGGCCGCAGCATTAAGAGATAAAATATTATCTATTAATAGAATCATAGAAAAACAAAAAATTGTAAGCAATAATTTTAACAATGAAGATTTTATTAGTTTATATCAAGATGAAAAAGATAGTTGTGTCCAAATTTTCTTTTTAAGAGAAGGAAAGATAATGGGAAGAGAAAGCTTCACATTTGAAAACACAGCAGATATAAATAAAAGCCAGATTATTTTAGATTTTATAAAAAGATTTTATGGAGGAACTGCTTTTATTCCTAAAACCATTTATATATCTGATATAGAAGAAAAGGAACTAATGGAAGAGTGGCTATCTTTAAAAGCTGAAACTAAAATTACCTTAAAGGTTCCTCAAATGGGAGAAAAAAGAAAAATTTTAGAGTTAGTAGAAAATAATGCAAAAATGACTTTAGAAGCTTTTAAATATAAAATAATGCAAGAAAAAGAATTAGAAAGAATTGCTATGGAGGAATTTAGTGAGCTTTTGGGGCTTTCAAATAAAATAGAAAGAATAGAGGCTTATGATATATCTAATTTAATGGGAATGGATTCTGTTGGAAGTATGGTGGTGTTTGAAAAAGGAAAACCTAAAAATAGTGATTATAGAAGGTTTAAAATAAACACAATACAAGGACCAAATGATTATGATAGTATGAGAGAAATCTTGTACAGAAGGTTTTCTCATGGAATAGAAGAAATTAAAAAAATTAAATTACAAAAAATTAGTTTAGAACAAAGTAAGTTTTGTTTATTTCCAGATTTGATTCTAATGGATGGGGGAAAAGGTCAGGTTAATGTAGCATTGGAGGTATTAGATGAATTAAACATCAATATACCGGTATGTGGTATGGTTAAAGATGATAATCATAGAACAAGAGGAGTGATTTATAATAATGAGGAATTATTTATAAAAAGCAATTCCCAATTAATGCATTTAATAACAAGAATACAAGATGAAGTTCATAGATTTGCAATTACCTATCATAGGAGTCTAAGAGATAGACGGAGTTTGCATTCTATTTTAGAAGATATACCTAATATAGGGCAAAAAAGAAGAATAGCACTTTTAAAAAAATTTGGAAGTGTCAATAATATAAAAGAGGCTACTTTTAATGAGTTAATGGAAGTTAACGGAATGAATAAAAAGTCTTGCGAAAGTATTATAGAATATTTTAAAGGAAAAAAGTAATTATTTAATTACAATTTTAGCTTATAAATTGCATTGAAAAAATAAAATGTTATAATAATATAGAGATTTTATGTTATATGTCAAATTAAATTAATATAATTGTTTAATCGCTTTTTTATTAATGTTAAATAACTAAAATACTGAGGATGAAATATATATATAGTTTTGGAGGAAAGCACATGAAAAAGTTTGTAGTTGATACACATACACATACTATTGTTAGTGGTCATGCATACAGTACTTTAATGGAAAATATTAAGGAAGCTTCTAGAAAAGGTCTAAGGGTATTAGGAGCTACAGATCATGGACCTCAAATGTCAGGAGCACCAAAGGCTAGTTATTTTAGTAATATGAGATTAGTTCCTAGAATAGTAGAGGGAGTTACTATCTTAAAAGGTTGCGAAGCCAATATAGTTGATCATAATGGAAATTTAGATTTACCACAATGGGCATTAGAAAGAATGGATTTAATAATCGCTAGTTTTCATGAAAGTTGTATAAAACCAGGAACAAGAGATGAAAATACCAATACTTTAATAAAAGTAATGGAAAATCCTTATGTTGATATTATTGGTCATCCGGGTAATCCTGCTTTTCCAATAAATGAAGAATTATTTGTTAAAAAGGCTAAAGAAAATAACGTATTAATAGAACTAAATAATAGTTCTTTAGGAGTTTCAAGAGAGGGTAGTGCACCTAATTGTATAAAAATTGCTTTGCTTTGTAAAATATACGGAGTAAAGGTTGTTTGTGGAACTGATTCACACATATGTTGTACAATAGGAGAATTTGATAAAGTAAGACCTATTTTAGAAGCAATTGATATGCCAGAAGAACTTATAATTAACACTGATGAATGTAAGATTATAAAATATTTAAAAGAGAAGAAAAAATTAAAAGATGTAACTATTGATTAATAATCATAATGCACTTATACTTATAAAAGTAAGATTTAATATAAAATAATATTAATTTTAAGGAGTAAAAGATGTATCAAAGAAATGAATTCTTAAATGAACTTCATAAAGTATTAAGCCAAGAAAACATTAAATTTGAAGTACCTATGAAAGAACATACAACTTTTAGATTAGGTGGTAATGCAGAGATTTTTATAACTCCTGAAAGTTATGAAGAGGTAAGAGATACATTAAAACTTTGTAAGAAATATGATGTGGCATATTATATATTAGGTAAAGGATCAAATATAATAGTTAGAGATGGTGGAGTACAGGGAGTAATCATTAAATTAAGCAAACTAAAAGATGTAAACTTAAATAAAACAACTTTAGTGGTTCAAGGTGGTGCATCTTTAATAGATGTTGCCTTATTAGCATCTAGAAATGGATTATCAGGATTAGAATTCGCATCAGGTATTCCAGGCAGCATTGGTGGTGGAGTTGCCATGAATGCAGGTGCTTATGGTGGAGAAATTAGTAATGTACTTAAATGTGCAAAAATTATAGATGATAATTTAGAAATAAAGGAATTATCTTTAGAAGAGATGCAATTCTCCTATAGAAATAGTATAATTTTAAAAAAAGGTTATATAGTTTTAGAAGCTACCTTTGAACTAACAGAGGGAGATAAAGAAGAAATTAAACAAACAGTTCATGATTTAACTAAAAGAAGAATAGAAAAACAACCTTTAGATAAAGCCTCAGCAGGAAGTACATTTAAAAGGCCAGAAGGTTATTTTGCTGGAAAGTTAATTCAAGATTCTGGGCTTAAAGGATATAAGATTGGAGAAGCTCAGGTATCAGAAAAACATTCAGGTTTTATTGTAAATAATGGTAATGCTACGGCTGATGAAGTATTAAATTTAATTAAACATGTACAAGATACAGTATATAAAATGTATAATGTTAAATTAGAAACAGAAGTAAGAATTATAGGTAAAGAATTAAAAAAATAATTAAGTAAAATCAGGCACTCTACTATAAGTAAGAGTGCTTTTATATTAAGCAATGAAAAACTTTTTAAACTTAAATTCCTATGATATAATTATAAATAATATAATAATTAAATGGTTTAGAATGATTTATTAAAGAAATTCAATTATTTAATTTAAATTTGTTAGGAGGGGTAAATATGAAAATTGTAATTGTTAGTGGGTTATCTGGAGCAGGTAAAACTCAAGCTATGAGGGCTTTGGAAGATTTGGGATATTTTTGTGTGGATAATTTACCTCCTACGTTAATACCAAAATTTGCTGAGGCATGTGGTAAGGGATCTGCGAAAGTTCAAAAAATAGCATTAGCTATAGATATCAGAGGAGGAGAATTCTTTGATGATATTTATGAAAGTTTTAATTACTTAAGTAAAGAAAATTATAACTATGAAGTGTTATTTTTAGAGGCTAATGATGATGTCTTAGTTAAAAGATACAAAGAATCTAGAAGAAAGCATCCCTTGGCACCTGATGGTAGAATATTAAAAGGTATTACTAGCGAAAGACAAAGGTTAAGTAAGGTTAGAGATAAAGCAAATAACATAATAAATACTACAAAATTATCATCAAGAGGGCTAAGACAGAAAATTACAGATATATTTGGCGAAGAAGGACAATTAGAAACAGAAGTTATGGTAACTGTTTTATCCTTTGGGTTTAAATATGGAATTCCAGTAGATTCGGATTTAGTATTTGATGTTAGATTTTTACCAAATCCTTTTTATATAAAAGACCTAAAACCTTATTCAGGAAATGATGTTCCTGTTAGGGATTATGTATTATCTTTTGAAGATACTAATAAGTTTATAACTAAGTTAGTTGATATGTTAGAATTTCTAATACCTAATTATAAAAAAGAGGGTAAAAGACAACTTATTATATCAATAGGGTGTACTGGAGGAAGGCATAGATCAGTAGCCATAGCTAATAAGGTTTATGCGATATTAGATGAAAAAGGATTTAATACAAATATAGATCATAGAGATATAAATGAAGATGTAAATAAGGGAGTTTTAAAGTTATGAATTTAAAGTTCTGGTTAAATGAATCTAAGGGATTTAAACGATGGATTGTTTTAGGGATTTTAAGTATACTTATAATAGTTATAGGAATCTTGAATGCAATTATATCTGGGTTAGATAATCTTCATGAAATATATTTATGTACAGGGATTATATCATTTGGTATATTCTCTGTATTTATTTCTGTTAAGAATGGGATTAAAGCTCTATTTAAATTTATAAATAAAGAATTTAATAATCCTAATTTGGATACAAAAGAAATTAAAGACATGATTTATGAAAAAAGAATTTTAGTAAAAGGACCTAAGGTTGTTGTAATAGGCGGAGGTACAGGATTATCTAATTTATTAAGAGGTATGAAAAAATTTACATCCAATATTACTGCCATAGTAACTGTTGCTGATGATGGAGGTGGGTCAGGTGTTCTTAGAGATGACCTTGGGATGCTTCCTCCAGGGGATATACGAAATTGCATTTTAGCATTAGCACATACTGAGCCAGTAATGGAAGAATTACTTCAATATAGATTTACAGATGGTAGATTGAAAGGGCAAAGTTTTGGAAACTTATTTTTAGCGGCTATGGATGGTATATCTGATAATTTTATGGAAGCAGTGCAAAAAGTTAGTTCTGTTTTAGCAGTTACAGGACAGGTTTTACCCGTAACGTTAAAAAATGTACGTTTAAAAGCAAAGCTTAAAAATGGAAATATTGTAGAAGGAGAATCTAATATTCCAGAGGAAGCTATAAAACAAAATACATGTATTGAGAAAGTATTTATAGAACCTAAAAATGCAAGAGCTTTAAGAGAAGCGGTACTTGCAATAAAGGAAGCTGATGCTATAATTTTAGGGCCAGGGAGTTTATATACAAGTATAATACCAAACCTACTTATAAAAGAAATAAAAGATGAGGTACATAAGAGTACTGCTAGCAAGATATATATATCTAATATAATGACACAGAATGGAGAAACAGAAAATTATACTGTAAAAGATCACATAAAAGCTATATATAAACATGCTGGAAAGGGAATAATTGATTACACTATAGTAAATAATGGAAGTATAGAAAAAGAATTAGAAGAAAAATATAAAAAACAAGAAGCTACATTAGTTAAGGTAGATAGAGAAGAAGTAGAAAAAATGAATATAAAGGTTATAGAAGATAATCTTATTAAAATAAAAGATGGATATATAAGGCATGATACAACTAATATATGTAAAATAATCATGCAAACAATTATGGAAGATAAGTTTAATTATGATAAAGGAAAAATGTCACAGTATTTTTATCTTTTAGGACGTTTAAGAAAAAAATCATAGTTTAGATTAGGAGTTTAGATATGTCGTTTTCATCAAAAGTTAAAAGTGAAGTTTGTAGAAATACTAATATGTCAAAAGAAGAAGCAAGGGCGTTATTATCAGCAATAATGAAAGTTAGTGGATCTATATCAATAGGTGCAAATAGAAAGCTTAGTTTTAAAGTAACTACAGAGAATCCTGCAATAGCAAGACTTACATTTAAGGTTTTAAAACAATATTTTGATATTCATACTAGGCTTTTAGTAAGACGTAGTAATTCATTAAAAAAGAATAATGTATATATGGTAATGATTACAGAGGAAATGGGACTTACAAATTTCTTGGTAGATATAAAGGTTTTAGATAATAAGGAAGATATTTTATCTTTAAATTATTCTATACCAGAGGAATTAATAGATACAGACTTGACTAGAAAAGCATATATAAGAGGTGCATTTCTAGGAGGAGGAAGTATTAGTAATCCAGAAAAAACATATCATTTGGAATTTGTTACGCATAATGAAGATTATGCAAAAGAATTGAGTAAGGTTGTAAATTCTTATGGATTAAATTCCAAAGTTATTCAAAGAAAAAGTAGCTTTGTAATATATATAAAAGAGGGCGAGCAAATAGTAGATGTTCTTAATATAATTGGAGCTCACAGTAATCTTCTTTATTTAGAAAATGTTAGAATAATGAAGGAAATGAGAAATAATGTAAATAGATTGGTTAACTGTGAAACAGCTAATTTAAGTAAAACTGTAAATGCTGCTGTAAGACAAATTGAAAGCATAAAATTGATACAAAGTCAGTTAGGGCTTCAAAGATTACCAGAAAACTTAAGAGAGGTTGCGGAACTTAGACTTAAATATCCAGATGAATCATTAAAGGAATTAGGAATGATGTTAGATCCACCAGTAGGAAAGTCTGGAGTAAATCATAGATTAAGAAGAATTGAAAAAATAGCAAGCGAATTACATAAAGATATGTAAATAAAAAGTTATGTTTTAATCCGTTTAATAGGGTTATAACATAACTTTTATTTTTTATAAGAACTTATTGATTAATATAAAACAATTCCTATAATTGCAGATATTATAGTCAATAATATTGGATCTAATTTAAATTTATAGGAAGCTATAAATGCTATAGCAAAAATAAGAATACCTTTGTAATCTATAAAAGCATCTTTAGCAACTAAAATAGCGGCAGCCCCTATTAAGCCAATAGTAGCAGGTCTTAAAATTTTAAACGCATTTTCTACATGTTGATTATTCTTAAAATAAAAAAAGAATTTGCAAATAAGAAGCATAATAATAATGGAGGGAAGGCTCACACCTATGGTTGCAAAAATAGAACCTAAAATGCCACTTGTTTTATAACCTACATAAGTTGCGGAATTAATTGCAATAGGACCTGGAGTTACCTGTGATACTGCAACTACATCGATAAATTCTTTAGAAGAAAGCCAATTATTTATGTTAACTACTTCTTGTTGAATTAAGGGAAGCATTGCATATCCACCGCCAAAACTAAAAAGTCCTATTTTAAAAAAAGTAAGGAAAATTTTTAGTAAAATCATTTATTTTTTGCCTCCTTATTTCTAAAAAATATAATTCCTATAATGGCAGCTATGATTATAATAATTATTGGAGTTATATGTAATATAGATACCAGTAACATAACAAATAATACAATAGATATATACATTTTGGGAGTTTTAGAATTTTTAGTCATGTTTACTACAGGAACAGCTATTAATGATACGATAGCAGGTCTAATGGCTAAAAAAGCTTTTTGCACGTATATATTGTCTTGAAAATTAGTAAATACAGAGGCAATTGCAAGTATAATTAAAAAGGATGGAAGAATGGAACCTAAAACCGTACAGATACAACCTTTAGATTTTTTAACCTTATAGCCTATAAAAACTGCTACGTTTACAGCAATAGGGCCAGGAGATGATTGAGCAAGGGTTAACATATCTAAAAATTCTTCTTTTTCAATCCAATTTTTCTTTTCTACAACTTCCTTTTCTATTAAAGGTACCATGGCATAACCACCACCTAAAGTGAAGGCACCTATTTTGAAAAAAGTCCAAAACATTTCTAAAAGTTTTTTCATATATATCACCTATAATTTAAAAGTAAAATTTATAAAACAAAGAAAATTTATACAAATAATATTTTAGCACTTAATAAGTTTTATTTCATTAATTATTATGTTCAATATAAAAGGATAAGCTAAAGCTTATCCTAGAAATTTTATTTATAAATTGTACAATCTAAATTAGATAGATTCTTCAGAAGTAGGTAATTGTTTAAAAGTGTCACAAGAAGAATCATGGCAAGAAATTTTATTAGAATTTTTTTTGCTTTTAATTGAACAATATTTACTTAAAATAATATATCCAGCTGAGGCAGCTAGAAAAATAAACCCCTTTGTTGCTTTGTTTTTCATTTAATTTTCCTCCCTTCAATAGACCAATATAACCGACTTAATTTAGTATTTGCTTATAAATTAATATATATTCTTATATATATTCTACAGAAGAATCATATAAATAGAAAGGACTATTTTAAGTTATTTTCAAAATATTAAATAAAAAAAACTCCAAACTAAACACAAATTAGTTTGGAGTTCAAGGTAATTAATCTTTTTGGGTATTATCAATATGGGTATTACTGATTTGGGTATTATTAATTACAAATATTATTTGAAATATCTATTTAGTAAACCTTTAAAAGCAGAACCATGTCTTGCTTCATCTTTACACATTTCATGAACAGTATCATGAACAGCGTCATAGTTTAATTTTTTAGCAAGTGTAGCTAAATCTTTTTTACCTTGACAAGCACCATGTTCAGCATCTACTCTCATTTGAAGATTTTTCTTAGTATCATTAGTTACAACTTCGCCTAATAATTCAGCGAACTTAGCAGCATGTTCAGCCTCTTCCCAAGCTATTCTTTTATAAGCTTCAGCAACTTCTGGGAATCCTTCTCTGTCAGCCTGACGACTCATTGCTAAGTACATTCCAACTTCTGAACATTCACCGTTAAAATTAGCTCTTAATGCTTCAACAACTTCTGGATCCATATCTTTAGCGATTCCTACTTGGTGTTCATCAGCCCAAGACATGTCTTCTTGATTTTGTTCTACAAATTTATCGCTTGGTGCCTTACAAACTGGACAGACCTCTGGAGCTTGTTCCCCTTCAAAAATATAACCACATACAGTACAAACGAATTTTTTCATATTAAAAAACCTCCCATAATTAAATTTATTTTATATTAATTTCTTTGTATTTATCATAAGTGTTATTGACCTCTTGACAATTAATATTATATAACAATAATTATCCGTTAGCAAGTCTTTTTTGAGAAATTTTTTTAAAATTATAAAAAATTTTTTTAGATTTAAATAAAAAAACTATTATATCTAAAGGTATATACTTTAAAGAAAAATTCAACATAAAAATGAGCATTTTTTCAAAAAAAGTATATAAGGTTAGTGATTATTGTTGTTTTTATAAGGCAATAGTTTTTAATATTGAAAAATAATATACTCAAATGATTTAAATGTAATATTTTTAAATAAAGAAAGGATAAATATATAAAAATGCAATCTTTTATAAATTTATGTATAATAATATATGTAGAGAATTAAATATAAAATATTACATATAACCAATATTTTTAATATAATTTGATTTTAGCATTAATATAAGAAAAAACTTTTAATAATATTTGAACAATTTTGGAAGGAGGGGAATATATGGATAACATAAATGAGAATCTTGGGGATTTTGTGCATTTACATAATCATACAGAGTATAGTCTTTTAGATGGCTCAGGAAAGATAGCCCCTATGATTCAAAGGGCTAAAGAACTAGGAATGAAGGCTTTGGCTATTACAGATCATGGTGCTATGTTTGGATGTGTAAACTTTTATAAAGAAGCTAAAAAAGCTGGTATTAAACCTATTATAGGATGTGAAATATATGTAGTACCTAAATCTATGCATATAAAAAATCCTGATAGAGATAATGAAACCTACCATTTAGTTCTTTTGGTTAAGAATGAAAAAGGTTATGAAAATTTAATGAAAATAGTTAGTACGGCATCTATAGAAGGATTTTATTATAAACCTAGAGTGGATCATAATTATTTAAAGGAACATAGTGAAGGGTTAATAGCTACCAGTGCATGTCTTGGTGGTGAAATACAAAAATATTTACTTAGAGATAATCTTGAAAAAGCTAAACAAACAGCTATTTTTTATAAAGAAATTTTTAAGGATGGTTTCTATTTAGAACTTCAAGATCATGGAGTAGAAGAACAATTAAAAGTAAATCAAAAGGTAATTGATTTATCAAAAGAATTAGATATTCCATTAATATGTAGTAACGATGTTCATTATATAAAAAAAGAGGATTGG
Source organism: Clostridiaceae bacterium 14S0207 (assembly GCA_003288255.1). Classification (GTDB taxonomy): domain Bacteria; phylum Bacillota; class Clostridia; order Clostridiales; family Clostridiaceae; genus Hathewaya; species Hathewaya limosa. Next base: position 412,652 of record CP026600.1, read on the forward strand.
AAGGCACATGATATTTTACTTTGCATCCAGACGGGAAAAAATATAGATGATGAAAATAGAATGCGGTATCCATCAAAAGAATTTTATCTAAAGTCTCCAGAAGAAATGAAAAAGATATTTTCATATGTTCCAGAAGCTCTTGAGAACACAGTTAAAATAGCAGAACAATGTAATTTTGATTATGAATTTCATAAATCTAAACTTCCTAAATTTCCTTTACCAGAAGGAACGGATCCTTATGAATATTTAAAGGAGCTTTGTTATAAGGGACTAAAAGAAAGATATAGTGAAGTTTCAAGTGATTTAATTGAAAGACTTGAATATGAGCTTAATGTTATAAGTACTATGGGATATGTAGATTATTTTTTAATAGTATGGGATTTTATTAAATATGCAAGAGACAATGGTATTATGACTGGACCAGGTAGAGGTTCAGGTGCGGGATCTATAGTTGCGTATACCTTAGGAATTACAAAAATTGATCCTATTAAGTATAATTTAGTTTTTGAAAGATTCTTAAATCCAGAAAGAGTTAGCATGCCAGATATTGATTCGGATTTTTGTTATGAAAGGCGACAAGATGTTATAGATTATGTGTTAAGTAAGTATGGTAAGGATAATGTATCACAAATTGTAACCTTTGGAACTATGGCGGCTAGAGCATGTATTAGGGATGTAGGAAGAGCTATGAATTACTCATATAGTGAAGTTGATAGAATTGCCAAAATGATTCCTACGGTGCTTAATATAACGATTGATAAAGCACTTGAAATAAATCCAGAATTTAAGAAAGTTTATGAGGATGAAGATAGGGTTGCAGAGCTTATAGATATAGCAAAATCCTTAGAAGGACTCCCAAGACATACTTCCACTCATGCAGCAGGTGTAGTTATAGCATCTCAACCATTGGTTAAGTATGTTCCGCTTTTAAAAAACGAAGAGAGTATAGTTGCACAATTTGATATGGTAACGTTAGAAGAATTGGGACTTTTAAAAATGGACTTTTTAGGTCTTAGAACTCTTACTGTAATAAGAGATGCAATAGATATAGTCAGGGAAACTAAAAATATTAATATTGATATTGATAAAATAGATTATGATGATAAGAATGTTTATGAAATGTTAGGCGAGGGTAAAACAGCAGGAGTATTCCAATTAGAATCACCAGGAATGACTAACTTTATGAAGGAATTAAAGCCTGACAGTTTAGAAGATATCATAGCCGGGATAAGTTTGTATAGACCGGGTCCTATGTCGGAAATTCCTAGATATCTAGAAAATAAGAAAAATCCTTTAAATGTTCAATATGAAACTGAAGAACTTGAACATATTTTAAATGTTACCTATGGATGCATGGTTTATCAAGAACAAGTTATGCAAATAGTTAGAGATCTTGCAGGATATTCCATGGGAAGAAGTGACTTAGTTAGACGTGCCATGTCTAAGAAAAAACATAAGGTAATGGAAGAGGAAAGAAAGAATTTTATATATGGTATAGTTGATGATAATGGAAAAACAATTGTACCAGGATGTATTAGAAATAATATAAGTGAAGAAGCCGCCAATAAAATTTATGATTCTATGATGGATTTTGCATCTTATGCATTTAATAAGGCACATGCTGCAGCTTATGCTGTAGTGGCTTATCAAACGGCATATTTAATGAGATATTATCCAACTGCGTTTATTGCAGCAATGTTGAACTCTGTTATGGGAAATAACGATAAAGTAGCATTTTATACAAGGTTTGCTGAAAAAGCAGGAATAGAAATTTTAAAACCTAGTATAAATAAAAGTTTCCCTAAGTTTACTGTTGAACATAATTGTATAAGATTTGGATTAGCAGCAGTTAAAAATGTAGGCGTAAGTGTAGTTGAAAGTATAGTAGAAGATAGAAAATCAAAAGGAGAATTTTTAGACTTTATGGATTTCGCTACAAAGTCAAATCCTACCCAAGTTAATAAAAGAGCAGTAGAAAGTTTAATAAAATCCGGTGCTTTTGATGAATTTAATATATTTCGTTCACAACTTTTATCTGTATATGAAAGAATTTTAGATGGTATATCTAATGAGAAAAAGAGAAATATAGATGGGCAAATAAGCTTATTTCAAACTGTTCCAGATACTTATAATAATTTTAAAATTGAGTATCCTAAGATTAAGGAATTTGATAAAAAACATATTCTTTCTATGGAAAAAGAGATGACAGGAATATACATATCAGGTCATCCGCTAGAAGAATATGAGGAAAGCTTAAAAACTTTAACTACTACTAAAATATCAGAAATTATACATGATAATGAAAACTTAGAAGAAGATTTAGAAAGTATAAGTGAAAAATTAAAATTTTATGATCAAGATAAGGTAGTAATAGGTGGAATAATATCTGCGGTAAATAGAAAAGTTACAAAGAAAAATGACTTTATGGCCTTTATAAAGGTTGAGGATATGGAAAGTAGTATAGAATGTATCGTATTTCCTAAAACTTTAAATAAATGTAATGAGTTAATAGAAGAGGATAATTTAGTTGTAATAAAGGGAAGAATTAGTATAAGAGAAGATGAAGAAACTAAAATTTTATGCGAAAGTGTTGAACCACTTTATAAAATAAATAAAGACAAAATATATGTATTAGTAGAAGATAATAAAGAAATGAAAAAGACAGTTGAAGAATTTAAAAGCCAACTTACTGAATATGTAGGTAATACTCCAATTTATATATGTACTAATTCAGATAGAAAAAAATATCTAATAGATAGAAACCTTTGGGTTGATGGTGAAATAGAGGTATTAACTTATCTGAGAGAAAAGTTTGGAGAAGAAAATGTTAAGATTCTAAGTTAATTTAAGATAGAAATACACAAAGTAAGGGGGAACAAGAATGAAGACGATAGGTGTTTTAACAAGTGGCGGAGATGCTCCTGGAATGAATGCTGCTATTAGAGCGGTAGTAAGAAGTGGTATAGCTAATGGAATAAGAGTTATGGGAATAAATAGAGGGTATAGTGGACTTATTAATGGAGAAATATCAGAAATGACTAGACATAGTGTATCGGATATTATCCATAAAGGAGGAACTATATTAAAAACAGCAAGAAGTGAAGAATTTAAAACCGAAGAAGGGAGAAAAAAGGCTGCTAAGGTTTTAGAAGTATTTGGAATTAATGGCTTAGTTGTAATAGGTGGAGATGGTTCATTAAGGGGAGCTCAATTATTATCTAAATTAGGAGTATCAACTATTGGGCTTCCAGGAACTATAGATAACGATCTTGCTTATACACAATATACTATAGGATTCGATACCGCTCAAAATACAGTATTAGATGCTATAAATAAAATCAGAGATACCTCATCATCTCATCAAAGAGTTAGTATTGTTGAGGTTATGGGAAGAAATTGTGGAGATTTAGCTCTTTACACTGGAATTGGTGGTGGAGCGGAAAAAGTCATTATGCCTGAGAAAGGATATGATTTAAATGAACTTTGCAAAGTTATTTTAGAAGGTAAGGTTCATGGAAAAATGCAAAATTTAATTATTTTAGCAGAAGGTGTTGGTGGAGCAGAAAAATTAGCCAAAGAAGTAGAAGAGATTACTGGAATGGAAACAAGAGCAACAGTGCTTGGTCATATTCAAAGAGGTGGTAGTCCTTCAGCATTTGATAGGTTAATAGCATCAACTATGGGCTCTAAAGCAGTAGAATTATTGATAGAAGGAAAATCTAGTAGAGTAGTTGGATTAATGAATGGAAAAATTGATGATATGGATATAGATGAAGCACTTTCTATGAAACGTGATTTTAATGATCAACTATATAATTTATCTCATGTATTATCTTATTAATTTTATTAACTTAAGGAGTGTTATTTATGAAGAAAACTAAGATTATTTGTACTATAGGACCTGCTAGTAAAGATAAAGAAACTATTAAAAAATTAATAGAATCTGGAATGAATGCATCAAGACATAATTTTTCACATGGTACTCATGAAACTCATAAAGAAAACATGGATACAGTAAAAGAAATAAGAGAAGAGTTAAATAAACATATTGCCATAGTTCTAGACACTAAAGGCCCGGAAATAAGAACCGGAGATTTTAATAAAGATAAAGTTGAATTAAAAGAAGGAACTAAGTTTACTATTATTTGTGGAGAAGAAGTTTTAGGTAACGAAAATAGGTGTTCAGTAACGTATGATAACTTATATCAAGATGTTAAGCCAGGAGATTCTATATTAATTGATGATGGTTTAGTAGGATTAAAAGTAGAAGAAATTTTAGAAAATGAAATACATTGTATTGTTATAAATAGTGGAGTTGTAAGTAATCATAAAGGTATTAATGTTCCTAATGTATCTATAAAACTACCTTCTCTTACACAAAAAGACATAGAAGATTTAAGATTTGGTGTTGAACAGGAGATTGATGCGGTAGCTGCATCTTTTATTAGGACAGGGGAAGATGTTTTAAATATAAGAAACACTCTAAATAAGTTTGGTGGAAAAAATATATTAATTTTCTCTAAAATCGAAAATAGAGAAGGTGTTGATAATATAGATAAGATTATAAAATATTCTGATGGAATAATGGTAGCGAGAGGGGACCTAGGTGTAGAAATCCCAGCAGAAGAAGTTCCTATAGTACAAAAAATGATTATAGAAAAATGTAATATAGTTGGTAAACCAGTTATTACAGCAACTCAAATGTTAGATTCAATGATGAGAAATCCAAGACCTACAAGAGCGGAAGCATCAGATGTTGCCAATGCTATTTTTGATGGAACAGATGCCATTATGCTAAGTGGAGAAACTGCAAATGGTAAATATCCAGTAGAAGCAGTTAAGACTATGGCAAGAATAGCAGAAAGATCAGAAGCAGCATTAAAATATGAGAATTTAGGTAAAGTACCAAATGGAAACAAACAAATAACAGTACCAGACGCCATAAGTTTTGCAACTTGTGCTACAGCAAAGGAATTACATGCAAGAGCTATAATAACAGCAACTCAAAGTGGGCATTCAGCTAAAAGTGTTTCGAAGTATAGACCTGAAAGTCCGATTATTGCAGTAACACCTTATGAAAAAGTAGCAAGAAAGTTAGCGCTAAGCTGGGGTATATATACTATATGTACAGATCAAGTTGATACAACAGATGAACTTATTGAAAAGTCAGCACAAGAATGTTTAGAGCAAGGATTCGTACAAAAAGGAGATTTAGTAGTTATAGCAGCTGGTATACCTGTAAACTATGTTGGTAGTACAAACATGTTAAAAGTTCATATAATTGGAGATGTGTTGGTTAAAGGAAATGGTAAAGGTGAATTAAATGCATCTGGAACAGTTAAAGTTGCATGTAGCCATTCAGAGGCTTTAGATATATTAAACGATGGAGATATATTGGTTATTAAAGAAATAGATTCAAGATATGAAGATATACTATCTAAAGTATCAGGAATAATTGTAGAAGGTGATGTAGAAATGTCTATATTATCTTTATGTGAATCTAAGAAAACTCCTATTATATATGAGGCAGAAGGTGCTACTGAAATTCTTAAAACAGGATCATTTATCAATATGGAAGCTTTACGAGGATTAGTATATTCAGGAAAGTCAACTATTAATTAAAATAAATAATGCCAAAAAGATAAAATTAACAAAAAATTAACGAAAAATTTACTAAAAGGCAACATATGAACAGTTGTATCGAATATAATATATAATATACAAAAACAACATAACTAATTTTTTTGGCAACTGATTATTATTCTATTGTTTTGCACCCTCGGGTGCTTTTTTTGTATATTAAATTACAAATCTACTAATACTATAAAAAAGGGCAAAAGGATGTGAATATAGTGAGAGTAGATTTAAATTGTAGTGCAACTAATTGTGTTAATAATCAAGCTGGGCTTTGTTCTGCAAATACAATTTCTATAAAAGGAAAAAAGGCTAAAACAGCAGAACAAACTAAATGTGAAACTTTTAAAGAAGGTAGTATTTACAATTCATTAGCCTCTATGGGAAATTTAAATGTGGGAGGAACAATAAAACAAGTCTTTAATACAGACGAAATAGAAATGACCCCCAATGTGCATTGTGATGTAGACAATTGTGTTTATAATATTAAAAATCTATGTACAGCACCAGGACTTGTTATAAAAGGAAATGAATCTACTAATAGTAAGGAAACCTATTGTCAAACTTTTATAAAAGAAAAGCAAGATAAATAATATCTAATAGATAAAATAAAGGCTTCGCTACTGAGAATGTAGTGAAGTTTTTTTAGTTTACTTTAATTTTATACATATAAATATCAAAAAAGAAATTAATAAGGGTTAATTACAGATTTTAACATAGAGTTATTGTAAAATATATTGAAATTACTATATAGAAATTGGTATAATTGAATACATGATTATAAAAGAGAAAGGAATTTTCCAATGAAGGATACAAAAGTACCAGTAGTAAAGAATAAAGAGTATGAATTAGAGATAATAAATATGGGATTTCAAGGAGAGGGCGTAGCTAAGTTAGGAAATTTCACCATATTTATTCCCGGAGCTATAACAGGTGAAAAGGTTATGGCAAAAGTTTTAAGAGTAGAAAAGAAGTTTGCTTTTGCAAAAGTAATGGATATTTTAAAAGCTTCACCTTCAAGAAAATTTCCTAAGTGCGCAATTTATGAAAGATGTGGGGGCTGTAATTTACAACATATAGCTTATGGAGAACAATTAGAATATAAGAGAAATAGAGTAATTGATTCTTTAACTCACATAGGAAGAATAAATAATGTAATAATGCATCACACTATAGGAATGGAGTATCCTTATGCATATAGAAATAAGGTACAATTACCAGTAGGTGTAAGTAAAAATCCAAATAATCCAGTATCAATAGGTTTTTATGCTCAAAGAAGCCATAATATTATTGATATGAATGTATGTTACATACAAGATGAAGTTGCAGATGAAGTTGTTAAGTTAACAAGAAAATGGATGAAAAAATGCAATATAGCACCTTACAATGAAGAAACAGGTGAAGGCGTAGTAAGACACATAATGGTTAGAAAAGGTTTCAAAACTGGTGAGATTATGGTTGTTGTCGTTACTAATGGAAAAGAACTACCGTGTGCAGATAAGTTTGTGGACATGATTAAAGCTAACATAGAAGGTGTAAAGAGTATAATTCAGAATATTAATTCTAAGAAAACTAATGTAATATTAGGATTTAAGAATATTACATTATGGGGAAGTCCTAACATAAGTGATTATATAGGAAAGTTCAAATTTAATATTTCACCACTATCTTTCTTCCAAGTAAATCCGATGCAAACAGAAAAACTTTATGATAAAGCACTAGAGTATGCTGAATTAACAGGAGATGAAGTTGTATTTGATGCTTATTGTGGAACAGGAACAATTTCATTGTTTTTATCACAAAAAGCGAAAAAAGTATATGGTGTAGAAATAATTAAAGATGCTATAGAAGATGCTAAGAAAAATGCAAAACAAAATGGTGTTAAAAATGTAGAATTCTTAGTTGGAGAATCTGAAACAGAAATTCCTAAGTTAATAGAACAAGGAATAATTCCAGATGTAGTTGTAGTAGATCCGCCAAGAAAAGGCTGTGATATTAAACTATTAAATTCTATAGCAGAAGCAAAACCACAGAAGATAGTATATGTATCATGCGATCCTGCAACACTTGCAAGAGATTTAGGAGTATTACAACGTTTAGGATATGAAACAATAGAAGTTCAACCAGTAGACATGTTCCCTCAAACAGCACATGTTGAAAGTGTTGCACTTTTAAAAAAGAAAATTAACAGATAAATATAAATTAAAAAATATATAATGTAATATTATTAAAAAATTGCTACCAATAAATTTAGTTGGTAGCAATTTTTTGTTTTAGTATAAGGTAAAACCTTGAAATATATGCAAGTGTTTTTATGAAATTCAGTATTCTAATAGCATATCAAATTGTGGTAATATGGATAAGTATTATGTATAAAATGTATATAGTTTTTTATAAAAATAACTAAGTTTTAATACTAAAGAAAAAGTTAACTATAAACTATTAGATAAAAGATGAGGATAAACATGAGATTAGATAAATTTTTAGCACAATCTGCTATTGGAAAACGTAAAGAGGTTAGAATTTATATAAAAGAAGAAAAAGTAAAAGTTAATGAAGAAATAGTCACAATACCATCAATAGATATTGATGAAAAAAATGATATTATTAAATATTTAGATAATGTAGTTTCTTATAACGAAAAAGTTTATTATATGTTCAATAAGCCAGCAGGATGTATTACTGCGAAACAGGATAAACACGATAAAACAGTATTTGATTTTTTTGAGGATGTTAATATGGAGGGGGTATTCCATGTAGGTAGATTGGATAAGGATACGGAAGGTCTACTATTTCTTACTAATGACGGTGAATTTGAACATAAGTTAATGCATCCACAGAAGCATGTGGAAAAAACATATTTCTTTTGGGCATTAGGGTCTTTAAGTGAAGAGGATATGAGAAAGTTACAAGAAGGGGGTTACATAGGAAAAGGCGAAATTTTAACTAAACCTGCTAAGATACAAATACATAAATCGGGATTATATAAGGAATTTAAAGATGAACAGCAACTAAGTAATGTAGATAAGAATAAGTACAATCAACCTGTTGTCTCTGGATATCTTACTATTTCTGAAGGACGTAAACATCAAGTAAAACGAATGTTAAAAGCAGTAGGATGTTATGTAGTATATCTAAAGAGAGTTGCGGTTGGTGATATAAAGTTAGATGAAACTTTAGAGCTGGGTAAGTACAGAGCCTTAACAGAATTAGAAGTTCAGAAACTATTAAAAGATGCATAAAACAAAAAAGTATTTAAATAATTTTTTCATATATAATTAAAGTAAAATAAAAAGTTATATGTAAAGGATACACTGGCAAATAAGCTGGTGTATTTTTTATGTTTAAAATTCTTTTTAGGTTATTAAAAATAAATATTTAAAAAATAATAAGAAATCTTTAAAGAATCTTTAAAATTAGGAAGTACTATATAACCAAAGAAACGGATAGGGGGCTTTGGAAATGAGCAAATTAATTTTAGAAACTAGAGATTTAACTAAAACATTTAAGGAATTTAATGCAGTAAGTAATGTGAATTTAAAAATTCAAGAAGAATCTGTTTATGGATTACTTGGACCTAATGGAGCAGGTAAATCAACAACATTAAAAATGATTACAGGACTTTTAAAAAAGACATCAGGAAAAATTCTATTTAATGGACATCAGTGGACTAGAAATGATCTTAATGATATTGGAGCATTAATAGAACATCCTGCTTTATATGAAAATTTAACTGCTAGGGAAAACTTAAAGGTATATACTACTTATTTAGGATTAGAAGAAAAAAGGATAGATGAGGTTTTAAATATAGTGAAACTTGTTAATACTGGTAAGAAAAAAGTGGGGCAATTTTCTATGGGTATGAAACAAAGATTAGGAATCGCTATTGCTTTAATTAATTCACCTAAATTATTAATTTTAGATGAACCTACTAATGGATTGGATCCTATAGGAGTAAAGGAACTTAGAGATCTAATTAAAAGCTTTCCAAGGGAAGGAATTACTGTAATTGTATCTAGCCATATATTATCAGAAATTGAATTGATCTGTGATCACATAGGAATTATTAACAATGGAGTTTTAGGTTATGAAGGAAGAATTAATAAAGAAGAAGATTTAGAGCAACTCTTTATGAAAGTAGTACAGGAAACAAGGAGAGGATAATCGTGAAAGAATATATTATTTCTGAAAATATAAAGTTGAAATGTACTTTTACTAAGAAGATAATTTTTATTGCACCATTATTAACAGGGGTTATGGCTACACTTTTTGGTGGACCTTTAAACATGCAAAATATGGTTTTTTATTGGTGGTATAGTTTCTTTTTACCAGGAGTTATAGCTATTTCGGCGTCACTTATGGATAAGAATGAGAAAAAAGCAGGTAATTATAATGGAATATATTTACTTCCCATAAATTTGAAAAAAGCGTGGGTAGGAAAAAATGTAGTTTTAGGGGTGTATTTATTATTAACACAGATTATTGTATTTTTTATAGTATTGTTACCAAAGTTATTAGGTATAAACGGAATAGTGTTTTCAACTGAAGAAATACTTTTAGGGTGTTTAATAATATGGATTGGTAGTTTACCACAGTTACCTATTTTATTATATCTAGCTAAAAGGTTTGGGTTCGCTGCCATAGTTTTTGTTAATTGTATTTTAGGATTATTTTTACCGGTGATATGTGCTGAAAGATCTTTTTGGTTTTTAATACCTCATTGTTATACTGGAAGGCTAGTAAAAGAAATAATAGGATTAGATATTAATGGTCTTTATACTCAACCTAATATACAAAATTGTATGCCTACTCTATGTAAAGGATTATTAGCAATAGTAATATTTACAGTTATAGGTTTATATATTACTGCTAAACTTTTTGAAAGACAGGAGGTAAATTAATATGAATAGTATTCTAAGAGGAGTTAGAGGGAATTTTATAAAGCAAAAACATACTATAATTCCATGGATTCATATTATAGTTCCAATTTTAGGGGCTCTAATATTTAATTTCTATTTTTATAATTATCCTACTGTTGAGAATGTAAAGAGGTTACAGTTGATAATAGAGTGTGCTACAAGTATATTCCCAATTTTAATAGGGATTACAACATGTATTTTTTTGGGAATTGAAGAGAAGTCAGGGTATTATAGATGGTTTTTAGGAATAGGTACATCAAGAACGGCTAGTTTTTGTTCCTTTATAATTTATATTTTAATATGGGGATGTATATCATGTTTCCTTTTATGGATTGCTACTTTTATAGGGTTTAGAGCTCAAGGAATTTATATAGAAGGATTAATAAATTTATTTTTAAAGATTTCTATATTTTTTATTATAGGAAATATATTTACTTATGTTTTTCATATTGTTGTAGGAATGCGTTTTGGTATGGGAGCATCTTTGATATTAAGTGTTTTTGAAAGTGTTTTTGTGTTGTTAATGGGAAATATGGGTGAATTAGATAAATGGAGTGCTTGGAAGTATCTTCCTCACGCTTTTACAGTAAAAATATCTCAAATTTCTTTATGGAAAAGCTTTGGAATTAATGTAAATGTAAGTTGTGTTACATCCTATATTATGTTAATAACATTAAATATTATTTTCATCATTTTTTCAATAAATTGGATAAAAAGATGGGAAGGAAGAAAAAATTAATAACTTAAAATACCTAGTTTTAAAGATATCTCTATTGTGGTCGACATAAATAATAATTATTACATGGCTAAGAGAATATGAAAATAGAGGGTGATATTTTGGGTAAAATATTGGCTATTGATGATGAACATAACATTTTAATTTTAATTAGGAATGCATTAAAAAAAGATGGACATGAAGTTATAGGAGTAAGTAACCCAAAGGAAATAAATTTTAATGAGATAAAAAAATATGATCTTATACTTCTAGATGTAATGATGCCTGAAATTGATGGGTTTACATTATGTGAGGAAATTAGAGAAATTACAGATGCTCCTATTATATTTTTAACAGCTAAAACTCTGGAAGAGGATGTTTTACAAGGGTTGAGTATAGGCGGGGATGATTATCTTTTAAAACCTTTTAATATAAATGAACTTAGAGCAAGAATAGGAGCACATCTTAGAAGAGAAAAAAGAGAAAAAAAGAATGCTATGTTGGTATCGGGAGTATTTATAAATTTAAGTAGTAAAGAGATATTTGTAGAAGATAGAAAAATTGATTTTACAAAGACGGAATATGGGGTTTGCGAATTTTTAGCTAAAAATAGAGGACAGGTATTTACAAAGGAACAAATATATGTTGCTATATTTGGATATGATGGAGAAAGTGACAGTGCAACTATAGCAGTGCATATTAAAAATATTAGAATGAAATTTGAGAAAGTTAATATGGCACCAATAGAAACCATATGGGGTATAGGCTATAAATGGGAATAAGTAAAGAAATAACCTTAAAAAAATTTTTTTTAAAATATTTACTTACAATTGTTAGTTGTATTCTACTTTCTTTTGTTATACCTTGGATTCTTATTGGTATATTAAGCAATTATAATGTAGTTAGGCCTGCAAATTATTACGAAATTGAAGCTAAAAAAATTAAACCTAAATTAGAAAGATTATCAGTTATAAAACAAAGTGATATACCTAAAAATCTATCATATATTATTTTTGATAAAAATAACAATATTGAAAGTACTAATTTGAAATCTGAGCAAGTACAAGATGCATTAAATTTTATAGATAATAAAAATGATTGGAAGATAAATTATTTTGTATATATAAAAGGAAAAAGTAATTCGTGTATTTTAAAATATAAATTAAAAGTTAGTTATACAAGTAATAGATTAAATGAGATTTTTTTATCTCCAGAAAAAATGATATATATATTTATAATAATAAATTTATTAATTTCATGTGTAATTAGTATAATTATATTCTCAAGAAAGTTAAAAACAGAGTTAATACCACTTTTAAATACAACAAGGCAAATTCATGTTCAAAATTTAGATTTTATAGCGGAAAGGTCTAAAATTAAGGAATTTAATGAAATTTTAGATTCTGTGATAGATATGAGAGATGAATTAAAAGATACATTAAAAAAGAAGTGGGAGGAAGAAAAGATAAAGACGGAACAATTATCTGCACTATCCCATGATATAAAAACCCCTCTTACCATTATTAAAGGAAATACTCAATTACTTTTGGAGAGTGATTCTTTAGAAGAAGATAAGGAGTATGGAGAATTTATCTTAAATGGAGCTAATGAAATAGAAAATTATATTTCAATATTATCTAATGCCATACACAATGGAAGAAAACTTAGAATGCAAAAGAATAAAGTTAATATAAATAATTTATTAAGTAAAATAGAAAAAGATACACTTTCATTATTTCAGACTAAAGAAATAAAACTAAAAAGTGAGTATTTGAACATTCCCAATTTTATTTATGGTGATGAACAATATATATACAGGGCAATAATGAATGTTTTAAGTAATGCCTTTGATTATTCTCCAAGGCAAGGTACAGTATATTTTAATATTTTTTCAAGAGATGAATATTTATATTTTAAAATAACTGATGAAGGAAAAGGGTTTTCGCAGAATGATATAAAAAATGCAAGTAATATGTTTTATCAAGGTGATAAAAGTAGATCTAGAAATAATCATTATGGAATAGGTTTGTATTTAGTAAATGTTGTTGCTAAAGAACATAGAGGAGAGGTTATACTAGGTAATTCCAAAGAAACCTTAGGAGCAGAGGTTATTTTTAAAATAAAAAGTCATTAGCATATAAATTAAGAGGCTGTCGCACTAAAAAATAGTGCGACAGCTTTTTGCGTAAAAGATAAATGTTAGAGTATAATTTTAGTAGGCAAAAATAGTAGTAATTACTATTTAGAAAAATTAAAAGGAGATACAAAAAGTATCTCCCGTGTACGTAATATATCCATTATAATATAAGTTGATGAGACTATACAGAAATGGGTGGTATTATGTACAATATAAGTTTAAATGATAAAGAGATAACTTTCAATGATTTAGAGAAAAAAATATATAAATATGCATGTGATGAAGCATGCAGACTTATGCAAGAGGTGCTAATGCACCTAGACCGTAGGTTAATGGATGAAAGGAATGCTAAGGTTTATAGAAATAAAGGTTTAAAACATACATGTATAAAAACTATTATGGGAAATGTAGAGTTTAATAGACGTATATATGAATACGAAACTGATGATGGAAAAATAGCTAGAAAATATCTTTTGGATGAGTACTTACAAATGGATACTATAGGTCATATTTCTAGTACTTTAGTAGAAAAAATAGTTGATAATGTAACTAATGTATCTTTTAGAAATACTTCTAGTAACATTAAAAAACTAACAAATCAAGAAATCAGTCATACGGCAGTATGGAATGTAGTACAAAAATTAGGATCTAAAATAGAAGAAAAAGAAGAAAGAAAAATACTGTTAAATAAAAAAGGACAACTAAATGGTACAAAAGAAGTTAATGTTTTATTTCAGGAAATGGATGGTATCTGGTTAAACATTCAAGGAAAAGATAGACCTAAAAGAGGAAAGTCTAAGAAAAAAGAACTTAAATTTGGAATAACGTATGAGGGTTGGAAAAAAAGAAATGGAAGCAAAGATGCTTATGTAGTTGAAAATAAAATAGCCTGTGCTAGCTTTAGTAATAGTAAAAAGTTTAAAGAATTAAGTGATGCTACTATTGCAGAAACTTATAATACAGATGAAATAGAAATAAGAATTTTAAATGGAGATGGTGCACCTTGGATAAAACAGAGTATAGAGGAAGAAGGAGTATATTATCAACTAGATCCATTTCATAGGAGTCAAGCAGTAATAAGAGCTGTGCAAGATAAAAAAGAAGCTCATAAGTTAATAAATATGTTAAATGAAGGAAAAGTAGAAGAAAGTTTTGAATATGTGATAAATCTAATGGTTAAATATACTGAAAATGAAAATAAATTTAAGAAGTTAAAAAAATTATATACATATCTTTTTGAAAACAAAATTGGATTAAGGCCATATCACTTAAGAGAAGAAATAGAAATGCCAAACCCTCCAGAAGGTCTAGAATACAGAAGTCTAGGGACAATGGAGCATAATATCTGCGATATACTAGCTCAAAGAATGAAAGGAAGAAAAATGAGTTGGTCTATTGGCGGTGCCAATAATTTGGCTAAGATATTAGCTGAAAAAGCGAGTAAACGAATATATACTGTGATAAATGAAGTATGTTCAGGAATTATTTCAGAGGATAAATTAGAGAAAATAACAGAAATAATTACACTAACAGCAGCTGATGTAAATAAGAAAGTAAAGAAAAATAAGTATTATCCTATACAACAATCAAGTATACCATTTACAGGCTACGCCATGACTAATGGTAGAAAAGCGATACAGAGTTTTTTTCAACAAAGAAATTTTAGTGAACTTATTTATAGATAATTTAAAAAATTCACATAAAAAGTTAACAGGATAAGTGCGCCCTCTCGGGCTGTGGGCGAAGCCCTGTGGAAATGAAAATTTAACTTAATTTATAGTGGATAAATTTAAAAGTAAAATTGCCCACAAGAACTTGACACAAACAAAATAAATCTCCCACTCGAAAGAGTGAAAGATTTATAGTAAAATTAATATATGACAAAACATATTAATTTACATAAAAATTATACTTCAAATCGTGGAAATTATCAATTAAAACTTCCACTAAATATTGAATACATGATTCCAAATAATGATTCGGTGCGTTTGCTAAGTCAATTTGTAGAGGAGATGGATTTAACAGATTTATATTCGACTTATTCCCGATTAAGGGAAAATCAGGCTACGCCTCGTCAGATGCTGAAGATTGTATTTTATTCTTATATGAACCGTAGATATTCTTCTAGGGAAATGGAAAACTCTTGCAAAAGGGATGTTAATTTTATGTATCTCCTAGAAGGGTCGCCGGTACCAGATCATTCTACATTTGCAAGATTTCGTAGTCTTCACCTTGCTCCCTGTTCGGAAATAATTATGGCTGAAATGACAAATTTTTTTTATGAGATTGGAGAAATATTAGGAGATTCTATATTTATTGATGGCACAAAGATAGAGGCATGTGCTAATAAATATACTTTTGTTTGGAAAAAAGCAGTTTCAAAGAACTTACAGAAATTGCTTTCTGAATTAGCTGATTTAGTAGCTGAATGTGAAGAACTTTATGGAATAAAACTTATATATGAAAACAAAGTAAAAATAAAGCATGTAAAGAAGCTATGCAAACAACTTTACTCTTTGAAACAAAAAGAAAATATCCAATTTGTACATGGATGTGGCAAAAGAAAAACTCCTATTCAACGTTCTATTGAAAAACTCGAAGAGTATCTTGGTAAGTTAGCGGAAATCAAACAAGGTATGAGATTTCGTAGATATCTAAGTAAAGGTAAAAGAAATGTTTTGGCTGAAAGTATGCTATTAGCAATGGCACATAACATAAAAAAGCTACATAATAAAATTCAGGCAGATAGAACTGGAACACACCTTTTTTCACTTAAAAAAAGTGCCTAATTTTAAAATATTAAAATTCTACAAGTCAAAAAAGCCTTAATACCAAAGGCTTATTAAAGTGCGACATTTTTAAATTATTAAGCTTATAGGCGGTGAACTATCATTAAATTTTCTATAAAACACAAAAAAACGCTGCCGCGTTAGTATAAATTTTTATGCTAATGCGACAGCCCCTTAATTTTCTTTTTATATCTTAAAGAAAGAATAGAATTTAGATAATAGCATAATATTTACAAAATTAAGGTAAAACTAGTAAATTTGAGAAAACAATAAAGAAAATAAGAAATATAAATATAATTCAGAATATTTAAAAAAATATAAATTGCGGTTTTTTTAGAGTTTATATATAATATTATCATGGGAAGAGAAAATAGGGGGAAATATATATGTATATGAAGAAAAAAGCAAAATGTGCTATTCTGACAATAGCAATTATGGGAAGTGCGGCGCTTACAGTAAGTGCATATCATTTTAGGGGTTATTTCTCAAGAAATGTTGGGTATGGAAATAGACCAGCAGTTAGTGATTATGTTTATAAAATGCAATCAAGTAGAAATTGGGTTTTAAATGTTACTTCAAATAAAAGCTCCAAGAGTATGAGATATGAATTGGTAAATTCAAATGGTGAGAATAGAGGAACTGGAAAAACTAGTAGTGGTACATTTAGACCTACTGAGTTATCTTGTTCTGGACAACAAGGGAATAAATATAAATTAAAAGTTACTAAAATGGCTGATCATAATCCTATGAAAGCTTATTCTGTTATAGCGAATTGGGATACAGATGCAAATAAATAAAATGTAAATTTTAATAAATGTATAATATCTCTTCCCATATAAGTTTTATCTATAAAATTAAGGAGATAAGCAATAATGGAAAATTTAAAGAAAAGCCACTTTATGTATTTAATAGTATGTCTTATGTTATTAAGTACCCTTGTAATTTCTTCTTATCAAAATGTATGGAGACATGTATTTTCTAAGTCTACAGATATTTCTCTTGAATTATTAAATTTGTCTAAACAATATTATGCTAGTAAATATCACATTTGGTATGAGAGTTTTAATGAATTTCAAATGATATTGTATCTGTTAATTCCCATTGTTACATCATCAATATATGCTAATTTTTACTATGACAAGACGGACTTATATTATGTATATAGAGAAGGATTAAAAAAATACTATGTAAAAAACTTTTTTAAGGTATTAGGAATTTTATGTATTATTATAGGTGTTCCATTAATTATTTTTTTTATAGGATTAAATGTTTTACCTACCACTAATAAGATTTTTATAGATGGAACTAAGTTAAGTATTCAAAATGTGGTTCCAACTATAACTATATTAAATCAATCTATAAGAGAGTTAGCATTAAAAAACCCTAATGAATATATCTATTATACTATTATTGTATTTTTTGTTTGGGGAGTTAATTTTGGAATATTTAGTTATGCTATAGGGAATTTTATAAAGTTTAAAATTCTTAGATATTTGGCTCCTATTATAGCAATTACAATAATAGATTTTATTATAGGATTAGTAGGAAATTCCGTATTCTGGGATATGACTAATACAGCTATTAGCTTGGATACAAAAACCATAATAATGGGAAATTTATTTTTGTTTTTTATATCATTAATTTTATTATTTATACATTATAGAAAGAGAAGAGTAGAAGGATAAGTAAATGAATATTTTAGAAAGAAAAAAAATAAGTGTACTTATAAAACAGTTAACGATATGGTTTGTAATATTATTTATAACTTTGATATCAATTAATATTATTAATAGTCATAATGGAGGAATATTAGAGGTTATAGATACTTTTAATTATACTGCAGAAAAACAAATTTTTTTTATTCCATTTGCAATATTTGTTATTTGTAAAATTTTTGATACAAGGGAAGTATATTTAATTAGATTTGAGAATAAAGTTCAATGGTTAAAAAGAGAAATAGAATTTATAGTAAAAATTTTGCTTACATATTCACTAATCTATACAAGTATTTGTCTTATAACTAAGATATTTATACAGATTATGTTATATAATTGTTTGGAAATAAATCTTTATATGATAGGTATTATAATTCTAAGTTTTATTAAAAGAAATATATTCTTATTTCTAACATTAGAACTTATAATATTGGGAGTTATAATTACTAAAAAGAAAACATATATAATTAGTTTTTGTGTTTATATTTTAATGGAAATACTTGAAATTATGGAGATGCAGTTTTATTCTGAAGTACCCATAATACGAACAATAGTAAAGATTAATAGTTCAATTTCAAAAAATATTATATGGATGTTACCTATGTTAGGTGTATTAATTTTTTGTACATGTTTAATTTTTTATAAAGTAAGTGGAGAGAAAAAACATGCTTAAAAATTTTTATAAAGTTTTATTTAAAAATTTCACATATTTTATTAGAAAACTAGGATTAGTTTATGCGTTAATTTTAATGTTTATATTTTTTATTTGTTATGAGAATGGTATGAATAAAATGGAATTCATAGAATGTTTATTTCTTTTGAAGTATAAAAATATAGTATTTATTGCATTGTATACTACGCTTATAAGTTTAATAGTTGTGTTCTTATTTAAATATATTGATATTATTAGTATTACAAATTTAAAAGAATTTGTTATTAGAATAAATGATAATAAGAAATTAAAACTTTTATTAGGAAAGAGTATAGTAATTTTAAGTATAATATCTACAATAAGCATAGTTGTATTAACTACTATTTTAAGCTGTTTTTTAAAAGGTGGACAATTGGATTATAAGAGAATATTTTTAATACAAATATTTTATATTTCATATTTTATATGTATTTCAATGTGTTTTTATTTTTGTGATAGCAATAACATGGATAATAATATTGCATATATAATATTTTCTGTTTTTCATATAAATAATATTTTCCCGATAATTCCCTTTATATCAGTTAGTTATGTGAAAATGAATTTAAATGAATTTTCTTATTTGTTAGGTATTAGTGTGTATATAATTATTAGTATTTTATTTTATAAATTTTCCTTTAAGTTAAATCAAAGTTAAAATAAGAGAGGAAAGATATAATGATACAAATTAAAAATTTAAAAAAAACATTTAAAAAAAATCTTATATTTGAAAATGTAAATTTAAATTTAGAATATGGAAACATATATGGATTTCTTGGTGTTAATGGTGTAGGAAAATCCGTTTTTTTTAAAACTATTAGTGGACTAATGAAACCTACAGAGGGTGAAGTTATATGCAATAATAAGAGGTTATATAAGGATATTGATTACTTACCAGAGTTAGGCTATATGGATAATAATGCAAAATTTATTAAAGATCTAACAGGTTTTGAAAACTTGAAATTATTATCTTCCATAAAAAATGTAATAAAAGATGAAGAAATAAGACAATATATGAAGCTAGTTAATTTAGAGCCTAATTTAACTACAAAGGTTAAAGATTATTCGTTAGGAATGTATCAAAAATTAGCTATTATACAAGCTATTATGGAAAATCCAGAAATTATAATATTTGATGAGCCATTTAATGGTTTGGATAAAAAATCATGTAATGTAGTAAAAGAAATAATTTTAAACTTAAAATGTAAAAATAAAATTATATTACTTACTAGTCATATTTTAAATGATATTGAAGAATTGGCTGATGAATCTTATGAGTTTGAGAATAAAACAATAAGTAAAATTGTTAATAAGTAGAAGCTTAAGTAAAAAATAATGAATGTTTTTTAGTAAATTTTATACTAAGAATATTCATTATTTTTTTATAAATATAGAGCTAATATTAATTGTATATATTAGTTTTAAGAAAGGAATATAATAATGCTTATTAAAAATTTTCTAATAAAAAGAGAATTATATTTAAAAATAACTTATAAAAATCTAGTACATCTTTAAATAAAATGTTAAAATATAGGAAGCAAAATAAAGTTGTAGAGTATAAAAGATTTCATTTACTAGGAAGAAGGGGAGAGTTTATGACTCTTTGTTGCAAGGATTTATTTAAGCTTGAATATTTTTCAAAGGCAAATTTAATAGCTGGAGAAAGTGGATTAAACCGTGAAATTTCTTGGCCATATGCAAGAATGACAGAATCTATTTCTGAGTGGCTTTACGGTGGGGAATTATTATTTATTACATATACAGGAATACAAGAAGAGCATGATAATTTATTATCTTTATTAGAAGAATGTATTAATAAAAAACTTTCAGGTATTGTAATTTTAATTGATAGTAGGCATATAGATAAAATAGATAAAAAGGTTATAGATAGAGCAAATGAAGAGAATCTACCACTATTTACAATGCCATGGGATGTAAAAATTATTGATATTATACAGGAAATTTTTTGGAAAATAGAACAAAAAAGAGAAGAAGCAAAAAATGCAAAACATTTTATTGAATCACTTCTTTTTTCTCAAGAACAACTATATGAAGATATTAAGGCGTTAGCGGAATTTTACAATATAGAAATAAGACCTTTTTATTATATTTGTATATTTAAACTAGAAAAATTATCTAATGCTTCTCCAGATATAGAAAATGTTAATAAACATATAGTTAATTCTTTAGAAGATGTTTTAAAAAGTGAAAGTTGTACATTAACATGTATGGAATATGCTAATCACTTAATGTGTTTAATATTTGCTAATGATTATGATGATGCAAAGAAGTCAGCAAAATCTGTGGAAACTATTTTTAATCTTATAAGTCAGAGATATTCGAACATTGACCTTAGCTTAGGATTTAGTCGTATTAGAGGTACAGATTCTGAAATGAAAATAAGTTATAAAGAGGCTTTTAAGGCATTATCACTTATTAATATATGTAATAAAAATTCTAAAGTCATTAAATATAATGAGTTAGGTATTGTTAGATTATTAGTTGAATTAGCTGATATTAAGGATATTAAACAATATTGTTATGAAAATTTAGGTCCAATTTTAGAATATGATAAAAAGCATGGGACGGATTTAATAGGCACATTAAAATGTTATTTTCAAAATAATAGACATTTGGTAAAAACATCACAGGAACTTTTTATTCATAGAAATACTTTGCTTTATAGGTTATCAACAGTAAAGGAACTTTTACAACGTGATTTAGATGATGCTATGATAAATTTAGAACTTTTTAATAGCATATTAATCTATGAATTTTTAAGTTTGCAAAATAAAATATAAAAAATAACCTGTAACAAAATGTTACAGGTTATTTTCCTTTTGTAATTTTGGTTTTTCACTTTTGGATAGGGATAATATTAGAACTCCTGCAAAGATTAAAATACAAGCAATAACTTTTATTAAAGTTATTTTTTCACCCAATAATAATACTCCAAAAATTACACTTGTTATAGGTTCAAATGTGCTTATAACAGCAGCTTCACTAGCACCAATATGCTTTATGCCAATTTGAAGTAAGGATAAAGCAACAACTGTACATAAGAATGCAAATATGGTAGATATACACCATGATTTAGGTGTTAAAGAAGTTAATACAAGTTGTTTTGTTATTAGACCATATATAAGCATACCTATAGATGAAGCTATTGCAACATAAAATGTTATTTTAAAAGGAGGTTCACTTTTTAAACCACTTTTATCCATAAATATAATGTAGAAGGCATAAAACATTCCAGAAGCAACAGCTAAAATTAATCCAAGTAGTGTACTAGCTCCTAATGATGCAGAGTTTAAAGCTGATATGAAAAAGCACCCTATACCAGACATAGCAATAATTAATGCCATGATTTTTTGTTTACTTAATTTCTCATGGAAGAAAATAACACAACCAAGGGTTACAAATATAGGATAAGTAAAGTGGATAGGAGTTACTATTCCTACATCTATATGTGCAAATGCTATATTTAACATTAATGTTGTTATTGCATTTCCAATGAAACCAAGTATAAATATATTTTTTAACTGTTTTTTTGATATTCTTAAGTCTACTTTTGTAAGCAATAAAATAACTAATAAAAAAGGTAAGCTTAAGAAATTTCTTAAAAAAGTTAAAGTCACAGGATTGCTTCCTCCAGCACCATAAGTCATAGGACCTAGTGTAAAAGCAAAACCAAAAGTAATGGAGGAAAGCATAGTAAGAATTATTCCTTTTGTTTTCATAAATGTCCCTACTTCTTTCTAGTTAAAATTATTTAAAAGCTTTATCAACAATTTTAAGGATATTTGGAATAACGTCATCAACCATAATTTTTCCTCTTTCTGCAGAAGATGACTTAGCTGATGCAAGTATTCCTGTTTCAGGTACTATATCTTTTTCTATAGGATATCTATAGTAAGTTGCAGGACTAGCATTTTCAGTATCTAATATCTTATCTTCTCTAACAAGTTCTGGTGCAAAATACATCATTAATGAAGTTTCTGTAACAGCAGCATGTTCTAAAGCCCAACCTGGGAATGGAACTTCATCAAAAACTTTATCAATAACATCAGGTGACATTGGATCCCACCAGTTAGTTAAAAGAAGTTGAACTTTATCACCATATTTTTGAGAGCATAAATCCATAGCTTCTACTATAAATGCTTCATTTTCAAAGTGAGCACTTAAAAGGAATATTTTTGTGAAACCATCACGAACAAACTCATCAATTATATCCATTATTAATGCTTGTAATGTAGCACCATTTAGATCTATTGTTCCTGGGAATAATGGACCACCACCACTTAATGGTTTTGATTTATATCCATATGAAAGAGATGGAGCAACTACAGCATCTAATTTCTCAGCTATTCTATAAGCGAAGCCCTCTGCTAATACAGTATCTACACAGGTTGGTAGATGAGGACCATGTTGTTCTGTAGAACCTATTGGTAAGATGATTACTCCATCTTTTTTCTTTTCGAATTCTTTCCATGTCATGTGTTGCATTTTAACGTTTTCGAACATAATAAAGTCTCCTTTGATTTAAATTTGTCTATATACATTATTTATAATATAATGAGCATTTCTACACAAGATTTTTATAAACATTTTCATAATGAATCTTTAGGAATGTTCATCATGTTCCATAGTGTACTCTTAAGAGAAAATACATTCAATGTATAAAAGATACAAATATATTAATAAAATTATGTTCTTTTTATGCACAGCATTATTAAAATATTCTTGTATATTTAGTACAATGACTATAAAATAGTTTGGTGCTAAACTTCATTTAGTAATTTATCGCTAATCAGATTGTCAAAAATTGAAGGGAGATTATTTAAATGAAGACTATCCTATTTAAAAATGCGAAATTAAAAGGAAATGAAACAATAGTTGATTTACTAGTTGAAAATGGAGTTTATAAAGAAGTAGGTCCAAATCTTTCAGCAAAATATAAAGATGTAGAAACATATGATTTAGAAGAAAACCTTGTTGTACCACCTTATGTTGATCCACATATTCATCTAGATTATGTTTATACAGCACGTATGCCAGGTGCTAATAACGGAACAGGAACTCTTTTTGAAGGAATTCAAAGATGGTCAGAAACAAAAGCGAATATGACAATAGATGAAATCAAAGAACGTGCAAGAATAGCTTTAAAGAAAGAAATTCTACATGGAACTCAATATCTTAGAACTCATGTTGATGTAACAGATCCAAAACTTACTTGTTTAAAAGCTATTATGGAATTAAAAGAAGAAGTAAAAGATCTTGTTGATATTCAAATTATAGCATTCCCACAAGAAGGTATGTACTCATATAAAGGTGGAGATGAACTAGTAGAAGAAGCGTTAAAAATGGGTGCTGATGTAGTAGGTGCTATACCACACTTTGAATTCACAAGAGAAATGGGCGAAAAATCTGTTAAGAAAACAGTAGAACTTGCTATGAAATATAATAAGTTAATAGATATTCACTGTGATGAAACAGATGATGAGCAATCAAGATTTGTTGAATTATTAGCTGCAGAATCTTATATGAATGGAATAGGTGAACTTACAACAGCAAGTCATACTTGTGCTATGGGTTCATATAATAATGCATATGCATTTAAATTATTCAAACTTTTATCATTATCAAAAATGAATTTTATATCTTGTCCAACAGAAAACATTCATTTACAAGGAAGATATGACACATATCCAAAAAGAAGAGGTCTTACAAGAGTTAAGGAATTAAATGATGCAGGCATAAATGTTTGTTTTGCACAAGATTCAATTTCAGATCCATGGTATCCATTAGGAAATGGTAACTTAATGGCTGTTCTAGATGCAGGAATCCATATTTGTCATATGATGTCTTTTGAAGAAATTAATAATGCACTAGATTTAATAACAGTAAATGGAGCTAAAACTCTTCATATAGAAGATAAATATGGAATTGAAATAGGAAAAGATGCTAACTTCATAGTATTAAATGCTAAAAGTGAATTTGATGCAATTTTAGAAAGAGTAGGAGTTAACTGTTCAGTAAGAAAAGGTGAATTCCTATTTAAGAAACAACCTCAAATAGTTGATACAAATGTTTCTTTATTAAAATAGTAGTTAATATATATAGTATATATTTTTAAATAAAAACTTATTCTACAACTCAAAATATTATCTAATGGAATAAAGTAGTGTATTAGGGGAAACATTTTTATAATGTTAATACACTAGTAATATAACAGGAAAACATTACAATGATATAAAAACTTAAAGTCTAATATAAATATTATTTTATTATTAAAAATGCTATCAATCTAACTTGGTAGCATTTTTTATGAGTTAGGGTAAAAAAATCAAAAGTATAATTTATTAAGGTTTAGAGTGTTTTTTAGAATAACAAAATAATATAAAGAAATTTAACGAAAAAATGTGAAAGTTAATCTTTTTGTAGAGAATATAGAGAAAAATCAGCAAATTTGGTATATTGTTTTTTTGACACCTAATAATAAAGAAAATATAATTATAACTAAAGTGATTTCTGCTTGAATGGATAAGATTTAAACATTCTGTTTAAGTGGAATTTAATTAAAAATAAAATAACCTAATTACAAGGAATTTTCTAAGTAAGAGGGAAGGAAAATAATATATTTGATTTTGAAAGAACATAATTAATTTATATATTTTAAATTTTTTGTTTAAAAATTATAAGTAATTATTCATATAAATGAGATATTATCAGGAGCCTTCCAGTTTTTAGTTGGAGGGCTTTATTTTTTTATTACAGAAACATAATGGGAGGTTTATATGGAAACTAGGGTAGGGGTTGTAGGTATAGTTATTAGTAATTTAGAAAGTGCAAATTTAGTAAATACTATTCTTCATGATTTTTCACAAATAATAGTTGGAAGAATGGGAGTACCCTATAAAGAAAAAGGAATTTCTATAATTTCTTTAATAGTAGATGGAACTACAGATGAAATAAGTTCCTTGACAGGAAAATTAGGAAAAATTAAAGATGTAAATGTTAAATCAGCTATTACAAAAAAATAAAATGTTTTTACATAAAAATAAAGGGTGTTTTGAAATAATTAAATTTAAGGGGTGTTAGTTATGTTAGAAAAAATTGATCAAAAGTATTTAGATTCTGATTTTAAAGATTTTATTGATGATGATTTAATATGGAAACAAATTGACGAAGGAAAAAATCCATCTAAAGAAGAAGTACGAGCTATAATAAAAAAATCAAAAAATAATCAAAGATTAGAACCAGAAGAAACAGCTAAACTTATAAATGTTACGGATAAAGAACTTTTAGAAGAAATGTTTGAAGCTGCAAATGAAATAAAAAGAAATGTTTATGGAGATAGAATAGTATTTTTTGCACCAATATATGTTGGAAATAAGTGTGGTAATAATTGTATTTATTGTGGTTTTAG
Organism: Clostridiaceae bacterium 14S0207; assembly: GCA_003288255.1. Taxonomy (GTDB): domain Bacteria; phylum Bacillota; class Clostridia; order Clostridiales; family Clostridiaceae; genus Hathewaya; species Hathewaya limosa. The sequence goes on from CP026600.1 coordinate 438,681, forward strand.
AAAAGATAACAATTCAATAGTTAGAAAAACTTTAACTATGAACGAATTAAAAAAAGAAGTAGAAGTCTTAATAAAAAATGGACACAAAAGATCTATATTAGTTTATGGAGAAGATGAATGTTACGATGCTGATTTTATAGCCGAAACTATAAAGAACGTATATGATACAAAGATCGATAATGGTGAATTAAGAAGGGTCAATATAAATGCTGCACCTTTAGATGTGGAAGGATATAGAAAGTTACATGAAGCAGGTATAGGAACTTTCCAAATATTCCAAGAGACATATCATCACGAAACATATAGAAAAATGCATCCAAGAGGAGATAGAAAATCAAATTATGCATGGAGATTATATGGACTTGATAGAGCAGCAGAAGGTGGAATTGATGATCTTGGAATAGGAGCATTATTTGGACTTTATGATTGGAGATTTGAAGTAATGGGACTTATATATCATACTATACATTTGGAAAAAATGTTTAATGGCGTAGGTCCTCATACAATTTCTTTCCCAAGAATAGAGGAAGCTTTAGATGTTCCATTTACTCAAAATCCTAAATATAAGGTATCTGATGAAGATTTTAAGAAAGTTATAGCAATATTAAGGCTATCTGTACCATATACAGGAATGATTTTAACTGCTAGAGAAACAAAGGAAATAAGAAATGAATTACTTCCAATAGGAATAACACAAATAGATGCAGGTACTAGAATAGGGGTAGGTGGATATTCTGAATATGATAAAGGATTAATTCCAGAGAAAGAACAGTTTGCTATAGGTGACATGAGAAACTTAGATGAAGTTATAAGATATGTCTGTGAGAATGAATCTATACCATCATTCTGTACAGCTGGTTATAGATGTGGAAGAACGGGAGAAAAGTTTATGAATGTTGCTAAGTGTGGTAAGGTCCATAATTATTGTATGCCTAATGCTATATTAACTTTCCAAGAATATTTATTGGATTATGGTTCAGAAGAAACTAAGAAGGTAGGAGAAAAAGCTATTGAAAAACAATTAAATAAGTTAGAACCTGAGAGAAGAAAATGTGTTGAAGAGAAGTTAGAGTTAATAAAACAAGGAAAAAGGGATATTTATGTATAAATCAATTATACAAGATAATAATAAAACTTATATTGAAGAAAGTAATTCTTATATAAGTTTTAAAAGGTATATAAAAAAGTCATTACAAAAAGCTTTAGAATGTGAAGATACAAAACAGGCATTATATTCTTTTAGCGAGGCTATATCAAAGTACTATGAAAATAAACAGGTTTATTATACTAAAAAATATGGTAAACGAGAGGAATATAAAGCTGGTTATGGAGAAGATACATTTACGCCAGTTGAAAAAGGTGATTTAACTTTAGGATATAGTTTGTTTTTTCAAGGTTTTATCTTTAAAAATAATTGTGAAAAACAATTAATAATAAGTTGTTCAATTGTAATAATAAATTTAATGGACATATAAGTTTAAAAAAGATACTTTGAAACGTAGTGTTGAGTTTTTAAGTATCTTTTTTTGTGCAATATAATTTTAAAAATTTATATAAAAATTAAAATTAGAAAGTTTAAGTGAAAGAGTATGGCTAGTTTTATATAAAAACAACATATATTTACTATGAAATGAAGTGTTTTATATTAAGTAATATTATAAATACAAAAAAAGAACTAAACTAAGTGATTTAGTTCTTTTTTTTGTATTTATGTATGAATTTCAGCAAAGTATTATATATCTTTATGTTTAAAAATTTTCTTTAAATTCTTTAATTGGATTTATTTTGTGAATCTGCGTAATTTGTAGAATACAATAAAATTTCTTGTAATTTATTAAATTGTATTGAAAAAAAATTTAAACATTGTATAATGTAAATATAAAGTTAATAAAAAGTTAAATAAATTAATAAAAAAGACATAAAATTAATAAACTTTACATTAAAATTTATACAAGCAAATGATTATATTTAAATAAAGTTTTAAGACTTTATAAATAAAATTACTTAAGCATAATAAAAACTAAAGGGGGAAAGAAAAAATGAAAAATACCAATAAGTTTTTAAGACCATTATCAAAAGTAATGTTAGGAATTTTTGTTGCTACAAGTTTAACTTGCAATTATGGTGTAACTAAAAATATCGTATTTGCTGATGATGCAACAGAGAAAGTTAATGAAAAAAATAATTTACCAAAGAGTGATTTATCAATTAGGAATAATGGACAAGTAATACAATCAGGTGCAGATGATCAATCTAAAAAGAATAGTAATGAAATAGATAAAAATATCTATGGATTATCATATGATCCACAAAAAATATTATCATACAATGGAGAAAAAGTTGAAAACTTTAAACCTGCTGAAGGATTTGAAAATCCAGATAAGTATATTGTAATAAAACGTGAAAAGAAAAACATTTCAGATTCTACTGCAGATATTTCTATAATAGATTCAATAAATGATAGAACTTATCCAGGTGCCATCCAACTTGCAAATAGAAATCTTATAGAAAATAAACCAGATTTGGTTTCATGTGAGAGAAAACCAATTACTATAAGTATTGACCTGCCAGGTATGGGCAAAGATGGGGCTATGGTTGTTAATTCACCAACATATTCTGCAGTTAATTCTGCAATAAATACATTATTAGAAAAATGGAATTCGAAGTATTCAACTAAATATACAATACCAACAAGAATAAATTATTCAGATACTATGGTATATAGTAAATCACAATTATCTACAATATTTGGATGTAATTTTAAAGGTTTAAGTAAGTCTTTAAATATAGATTTTGATTCTATATATAAAGGTGAAAAAAAGGTTATGATCCTTTCATACAAACAAATTTTCTATACAGTAAGTGTAGATTCACCAAATCGTCCATCAGATTTATTTGGTGATAATGTAACCTTTGATCAATTATCTTTAAAAGGAATGAATAAGGACAATCCTCCTGCATATGTTTCAAATGTTTCATATGGAAGAACAGTTTATGTAAAATTAGAAACAACATCTAAAAATTCAAAGGTTAAGGCAGCATTTAAAGCTTTAATAGAAAATCAGGATATTAGTAGTAATGCAGAATATAAAGATATATTAAATCAAAGTTCATTTACAGCTACAGTTTTAGGGGGAGGCGCAGAGGAACACAATAAAGTAATAACTAAAGATTTTGATGAAATAAGAAAAGTTATAAAAGATAATTCAGTATATAGTGCTAAGAACCCAGGATATCCTATTTCATATACAAGTTCATTTTTAAAAGACAATAAAATAGCAGCTATAAATAATAAAACAGAGTATGTTGAAACAACTGCTACAGAATATAATAATGGAAAAATAATTCTTGACCATAGTGGTGCATATGTTGCTCAATTTGCAGTAACATGGGATGAAGTTAGCTATGATAAAGATGGTAAAGAAATAGTTGAACATAAGGCTTGGGAAGGTAATTATCAAGATAAAACAGCACACTTTAACACCGAAATTTATTTAAAAGGAAATGCAAGAAATATAAATGTTAAAGCAAGAGAATGTACAGGACTTGCATGGGAATGGTGGAGAAATATTATAGACGCCAAAAACATACCACTAACAAAAGAAAGAACATTTTATATATGGGGTACAACATTATATCCTCAAACATCAGTTGAAGTTAAATAAATAATATAAATTTTAGATTGTATCTTTAAGATCTTGTGTCTTATAGGTACAATCTAATTTTATTTTTAGTGCAGATTAATAAGGCTAAAATGTATTGATAAAATAAAAATATATTTTTTAAAAAGATAATTGTTAAAAATTTATCAATTCCTATTAAGTGTTATTAACTTTTATACGAAAATTAAATAACAGAAATTTTAGTTATTAGGATAAAAATTATACAAAAATTAATATTTTATCCTTTGAAAATTTAAAATCATTATTAGGAGGACATTATGGAAGTAATTTTTGAATATGAAGAGAAAGAATATTTAGCAGTTAATTCAATAGCTATTATAGGTGAATTTAATGATTTTGATCCTAATAAAGGAAAAATGGTAAAAGAAAATAATAAGTGGACTTTTAAATGTTTACTTGAACCAGGAGAATATAAGTATAAATTTCTTATTAATGGATTATTGAAACTTAATGATTCAACAGCGAACATTTATTTACCAGATGAAAATGAGGAACTTTGGTCAGTTATAATGATTAATAAAAATAATCAAAGACTTTATAACCATACTCAATATACAACACATATAGATAAATACAATATAACTTGCGCTATTAATGAAGAACAAGTAGCTCTTAATAAGAAGAGTTTTAATATTATGTTGGATAAAAAGGTTGTTACAAGATTTGAATTTACTAATGTAACTGGAATACATGCGGTAACAACAGCTTGGTTTACACCAAAAGGAGAGTTATTCCAAACTACAGAAAATAATTTATTTAAATTACCAGAGGATGATAAACCAATAGTAATGTGGTTTTGGATGGATTTAGAAAACGATATACACAAGTATCCACAAGGAAAATGGACAATGAAGTTATTTATAGATGGAGAATATATTTTAGAAGATCAATTTAATTTAATGGAATCAAGTTCATATTCAGCTAAAGGTAAAATGGTGTATTAATAAATAATTTAGAGTATAGACATCTTAAGATGCTTATATATAAATTTTTACAAGGGGTGAAGTTATATGAAATGTTCAAATGTAGTTAATGAGATAAACCTAAATAATAAGGAAGTGTACAATTCAACATCTAAAGGTGTACAAAAAAATTGTAAGTTAGAAAAAAAGATTAATGACTCAAAGAAGATTGAAAACAATAATACAGAGTCATTATTAAAAAATGTTGAAAATATAAAAGTTGAACCTAAAGAAACAAATACAAGTAAAAGTAATATAGGACATTTTTTAAAATCAGTAGCAGATTCATTTTCTACAGCCGTAAGTACTGTTAAAAGTGTTGTAAAAACAGCTGTTTCAATAGGACAAAGTGTTAAAAATACTGTAACTAAGATTGCTAAAACAGTTATTGACACAACAAAATCTATAGAAGAAAGTATAAAAGCTACTTCAGAATCAGTAAGTAAGAAAGTGACAGATACAGTTTCTAAAATATCTAGTACAGTAAAACAAGTGACAACTACAGCTTCGGATTTAATGAAAGCAGCTGAAAAAATTAAAAGTTCAGTTACTTCCATGGTAAAAACAGCAGTAAAAACAACGGTAACTGTAGGGTCAGGGGTAAAAGAAATTGTAAGTACAGTTTCGGAGACAGTTAAAGATGTTAAAGATATATTAAAGGATCATAACAAAGGCATATTGCAAAAAGGAAAAGAATCAATTGAATCTATAAAGTCTGGTATTGATTCTTTAAAGAAACCTGTAAATATGATTTCAAGCAATGTATCAACAGCATATAAAGATATAGAAGAAAATTATAATAAAACTTTGAATTTAGTTACGGAGTCTGTAGATAAAATTAATACAGTTAAAACTAACATAATATCAGTTAGTAAAGAGGTAATGGATACAGTGAAGAGTATATCAAGTGAGGTAAAAGATACTACTAATAATGTAATCAAGACCTTGAAGAATGCATCAGACAGTATTAAAGAGACAGGCACGCAAGGATATAATGAAGTTATACAGGCTTATGAAAACTGCAAAAATGAAATTCATAAGGCAATGGATTTAAAAGAAAATGTTGGGATTGATACTGTGCTAGCTTAAAGTTTAGTTAAAAAGATAGGGAATTTAAGTTCCTTATCTTTTTTTATTTTGATTAATGTTTTTTATATAAGATAAAATTAAGAATTAATAATAAAATGAATAACTATTCAATAAATTCTTGCTAAAACGATATATATATAAGTAAATATAAAGTAAAATATTATTAAAGAATATATAAGGAAATGAGGGATAAGTGTGGATAGTAAAAAGAAAAGTTTAATGGAACTTCATTTAGCGGTATTTTTATTTGGGCTATCAGGACTATTTGGAAAGTTTATTTCTTTGTCACCAATAATAATAGTTGCAGGTAGAGTTGTTTTTTCGAGTACATTTTTATTTATAATAATACATTGTTTTAAGAAAAATATGAAATTAAAAGAAAAGAAACATTATATATTTCTACTTATAATGGGATTAATCTTAGCTATTCATTGGACAACTTTTTTTAAGTCAATTCAAGTGTCTACAGTGGCAATAGGGTTACTTTCTTTTTCTACATTTCCTGTTTTTGTTACATTCCTTGAACCATATTTTTTTAAAGAACGAATTAAAGGGATAGATGTTCTTGTTGCATTTATAACATTTATAGGTGTAATATTTGTAGTACCTAAATTGGAACTTGGAAATAATTTAACTCAAGGAGTTTTGTGGGGAATATTATCAGGATTTACATATGCAGTGCTTGGAATATTTAATAGAAAGTATGTAAAGGAGTATTCAAGTTTAGTTATTGCATTTTATGAACAGTTTGTATGTGCTGTTATATTACTTCCGATTTTTCTAGTAAAAAGGCCAATAGTAACAGTTAAAGATATAATATTAATGTTATTACTAGGAGTTGTTTTCACAGGAATTTCACATACAATATTTATAAGCAGTTTAAAAAACATAAAAACTCAAATAGCAGGAATCATATCTAGTTTAGAACCTCTTTATGGTATTATTTTAGCAGCACTTTTATTAGGGGAGATACCAACCTTAAGAGAACTCTTTGGTGGAGGTATTATTTTAGGAACAGTGTTTTATTCAACTATAAAAAATAAATAGGGTAAGTTCTTTATTTTTTATATAATATTAGGGTGTAAGGTATAGCTGATAATTAATAGGTAGTATAACAATTTAAAAGTTGTTATAATTAAGAATATATAGTTGTTATTTTCAGTTAGTGAATTATCTATTTAGGGGGAAGACCAATGAATTTTAATCTAAAAGAAGTAACTTGTAAAATTATACCCTGTGGAAATTTTGCAAATAGAGTAATAGATTCTATACAGTGTAATATTGGAAAAGAGGATTTAATTCGAGAAATAAGAAATAAATTTAAAAAAATAGGAAACTTATATGAAGTAAATTTTAATGGTGATAATACAATTGATTTACCAAACTTAAAACTACATCTTAAAAGTGCTGACTATATGATTATACTAGGTGATTTAAATGATGATATAAGCATTGATCAGATTAAACAACTAAGAGATAATTTACAGGATATAAATGTTTATTCAATAGTTATATTAAATATGCCATATAGCGTTGATAAAATTAAAAATTCAAGTGAAAGTCTAGAAAAATTAAGGGAGTTAAGCAATGGATTTGATCTTATATTACCTGTTATAGGATATGAAGAAAAAGAATTAGCAAGTATTAATGAAATGGTAACAGTATATTATTTAAATACTATGTATGAAATTTCTGTTTATGATATGGAATGTGAAATTTTAGAAGAATTTAAGAATATATTTAAGAATAAAGGGTTGGCATTTACAGGCATGAGTGGTGGTAAAGATTATTCGGAGTTAAAAAAATGTTTTAATGAAATTATAAGCTCACAAGAGAATATAAAATCTTATAAAGATGTTAAAGATATGTACATAAAATTAACTGTTGCATCAGATTGTAATTTAGAGGAATCTGAAAAATTTCTTAATTATCTTGATGAAGAAATAGATCAAAATAATATTTATAATGTTACAATAGATGAAAATTATAAAAGTGGATTTTTTTCTATGTTTATAATAGGTGTATAGTAAAATAAATTTATATAATAAGCTACTTATAAGATAAAGTAGCTTATTTTTTGCTAAATTTTAAGTAATTTATATAGGGTTAAAAGTTTGATATAATATATATTATTTTTAAATTAAAGTAATTGTTAAATACAAATGAGGAGAAAAAATATGAGTGCCTTATTATCAAATGCAATAACAGTAGGACTTTTATCAGGAGTATGGGCGTATATAAGTACTAAATTAGGAATAATCACATGGGTAGGGTTTATTGGATGTACAAGCTATTATGCAGCAATAGGACAAAATAAAAAATTAAAGGATTCTTTGATTTCTAATATAGTAGGAATTGTGATAGGAATGATGATTATATATGGTTCTAGATTTCTAGGAGATAATATTTTAGGTGTAGTGGTTATGACTACAGTTTTTTCATTTTTGATGGTAGCTCAAGGAAAACTAAAATCATTATCTTTTATACCAGGAACCTTTTTAGGATGTTGTTGTGTATTTGGTACAAATGGTAACTGGCAAGGTACAGTTATTGCTATAATTTGTGGTGGGATTTTTGTTGGATATATATCACATATTACAGGAAATTGGTTGTATAAATTTTGTAAAAAATAAAATGTAGAAAAGACTTAATTATGTTAGGTACATATTTAAGTCTTTTTTATTTTAAAAAACTATATAATTAGTATCTTTTTTATATTGGAAGTGTTATCCAAAAAGAAATACATATATTAAGGTATAGTAAATAAAAAAATAGAAAATAATAAAGTTAGTAAACATAGAAAGGAATATTTATATGAAAAAGTTATTATATATTACTGTAAATTCAAAACCAGAAGAAATTTCTTCAAGTAGGACTGTGGGAAGAGCATTTGTAAACAAATTTTTAGAGAAATATTCAGATTTTGAATTAGAGGAATTAGATCTTTATAAAGTTCATATTCCAAGATTAGAATATCCTTATTTTGAAAAAAGAAATTGCATAGTTAGCAAAGAGGATTTTAATAAATTAGATGATAAACAACAAAGTGAGGTTCATCAAATCGTTAAATTATGTGATCAATTTAAAGAGGCAGATGTGTATGTTATTGCATGTCCAATGTGGAGCCTATCATTTCCCGCACCATTAAAAGAATATATTGATTGTATCGGTCAAGATGGTAAGACTATAAAAATTTCAGAGGATAAGGTAACTGGACTATTAGATGATAAACCAAGAGGAATGGTATATATACAATCATCAGGAGCTCCTATTCCATGGATTTTAAGAATGGTATTAAATAAGGGATTAAATTATGTAGAAGATATAATGAAGATTATGGGGATAAAGAGATTTAAAGAATTATTAGTAGATGGTACAGGGACTAATGAAAAAGAAAGAGAGAAAGCTGTTCATAAAGCTTTAGATAAAATAGATGAAGTTATAGAAGAAATATGGAAAGAGTAAAAAATCAACATATTATTACACATATTTTTAGCATATATAAGTAAAAATAATTAAAAAATAACCATTTATACTTTATAATGCCTAATTATGTATTATAATAGAAAATATACGTATATATGTTTATAATTAGGGGGATAACAATGAAGATGAAAATATCTAAAAGTTTTATACTAATAGTAGCAATTTTTTCTTGTATTATTTGTTTTATTAATGGAATGAGGGAACGACCGCAAGAGATATTAGAGAATTTCTTTACATCTATAAAGCTAGGACAAAATGATTGGATAGAAAAAAATGTAATTATAAATGAAAAATGTAAAAGCTCTTACAAGGAATTAAATAAAGTAAAAGCAAGACTTTCTGAATTAGATACTAAGAAAATTAAGGTATCTGAAAAACTAAACAATTGTGTATTGTCTAAGATACAGTATGAAATAAAGGCTGTGAAAAAAGTAGACAAGCGTACTACCATATTTGAAGTAGAAGTTACTAATATAGATTTATATAAAGTATTTTCTTTAGAACTTAATAAATATTTATTAGATATAGTTCACGAAAATCATAAAACATTAGAGGAAGATGAAAAGCTAAAAAACAGTATTGGAGAAGATCTTATAAAGGTTATGAACGATAATAATGTTGAAACTAGTACTAGAATAGTTAAGATAAAATTAAAAAAATTTAATGGAAAACTTTTTGTATACATAGACAATGAGGATATAATAAATGTGTTAAGCGGAAATTTACTCATGGCGCATAGAGTTATGGATCAAGTTATTTAAATTTTTACATTGATTAGACAAGTTTATTTTATACAACTTCATAAGTAAATTAATTATAATTGATATAAGAAAAACCTTAATATATAATTTATTTATAAAGGCGAGGTGTAATATATGAATATACAAATATTTGGAATAAAAAAATGTTTTGATACTAAAAAAGCAGAAAGATATTTTAAAGAAAGAAAAATAAAATATCAATTAGTAGATTTAAGTATTAAAGGATTAAGTAAGGGAGAATTTCAAAGTGTAAAAAATGCTGTTGGGCTTGATAATATGATAAATAAAACTTCAAAAATATATGAAAAATCTGATCTTAAAAAGGTTAGAACGGAAAGTATTAAAGAAGAATTACTTTTTAAGGATTATAAATTACTAAAAACTCCTATAGTACGTAATGGTAAACAAGCTACTGTTGGCTATGAACCAGATGTGTGGAAGAAATGGGAATAACAAATAAGAGTATGCTATACTAAACTTAATTAATATGTTTAGTATAGCATTTTTTATATATAAGATAGGGGGATAAAAATAAAATGGAGTTTAATGAGAAACAAAAGAAAGTTATTAATATCCTAAATAAAAATATACTCTTGTTATCATCGGCAGGTACTGGTAAGACAAGAACATTAAGTGCTAGAATTTCTAAAATTTTAAAGGAAGAAAGAGCCAAGGGAGAAGAAATTATTTGTCTAACGTTTACTAATCGAGGGGCAAAAGAAATGAAGGAAAAACTTCAAGAAGTAGGAAGAAAAGCCTTGAATGTTACGGTAAAAACTTTTCATAGTTTTTGTTTTGATATTATAAAATCACAAGCTAAAAAAAATACAGATGTTTCCTTTGATTTTATAATATATGACGAACAAGATTCATTAGAGGTAATTGAAGAATTGAATGTTTATAAATTTAATGTTAATTCACTTCAAAACTTTATAAATAAAATTAAGGAATTTTCTATAAAAAATATATATTTAAATATTAATGAGAAGGTTAATGAATTAAAAAATAAAGAAGAAAAAAATTATAGAGTTATAATAGAAAAATTTATTCAATATAATAAGAAGCAATTTTTTGAAATATGTAGGGAAATAGGAGGGTATAATACAGATTATAAATTAACGGATTATCTTGAAAGAGAAGGTTATATTCTAATAGAAACGTATAATAAAATTTTGCAAGAAAGACATGCATTAGATTTTAATGATTTAATAATAGAAGCGTATGATTTATTTCAAAGGGAAGAGGTAGTTTATTATTGGAGAAGAAAATTTAAATATATACATATAGATGAAGTACAAGATACCAGTGAAGAGGAATATAATATTATTGCTAAACTTTTTAAAGGAAATAATGTTATGTTAAGTGGGGATTTTTATCAAACTATCTATAAATGGAGGGGTTCTAATCCATCATATATATTGAAAAAATATAAGAAAGAATTTAATCCAGTAGAAATTATATTTAATGAAAATTATCGATCTTCAGAAGTGTTGTTAAAAGCTTCCTATAATTATTTAACACATGCATTTGGAAATGAAGTTAGAGAGGTTTATAAGGAGGGTATTATTCCTAATTCTAATATAAAAGGAGAACTAATTAAATTACAAAATACAGAGAATATAGATTATGAAGCTCAATGGATTTTTAAAAAAATAAAAGAATTAGACTTAAAGGATATTTCTAAGGTAGCGATTTTAACAAGGAGTAATAGAATTAACATAGAATTAAGTGAAAGATTTAATAGAATAAATTCTCATTTAAGTCCAGAAGATAGATTGAAATTTTTATTAGTAGATGAATTTAAATTTTTTAGGAGACAAGAAATAAAAGATGTATTAGCTTATTTAAAGCTTATAATAAATGAATTTGACAATAATAGTTTTAAGAGGGTATTAAAAAGATTTGGTAAAGGTATAGGAGAAAAAACAATACAAGAAATTGAAAAAGATGAGAATTACAAAATAGGGGTTAGGCTTACAGATTTAATAAACAAAAATACTCAAGAAAATGGAGAATATTATGAGTTATTGATGAGAGAATTAGATAAAAATAATGTAGTAATTTTTGATGTGGAAAGTACAGGAGTAAATACGACAGAAGATGATATAGTTCAAATTGCAGCAATTAAAATTGATGGAAATGGAAAGGTAATTGATAAATTTGAGAAGTTTTTAATTCCATCTAAGACTGTTGGTACCTCAGAATTAGTTCATGGATTTAGTGACAAATTTCTTAAAGAAAAAGGGGAAGATTCTAAAGAAGTTTTACATAGATTTTGTAAGTTTATAAAAGAAACCATTATTGTAGGGCATAATGTAACTTTTGATCTAACTATTTTAAATAGTCAGTTACAAAGATATGGACTTCCTAAGGCAGAATATAAAAGTTATTATGATACACTTGATATATCAAGAAGGTTTTATCCAAATTTAAAAAATCATAAGTTAGAGACTCTAAGTAAATTATTTGAAACAGAAACTAGATCTAGTCATGATGCTATGGATGATATATTGGCAACTAAAGATGTGCTTTTATCAATGATAAAAGAAAAGGTATATCCAACATTATTGCAAAGAATGAGTGTATATAGTAAGTATATAATTAAATTTAAAAATATATATGAAATTTCAAGTTATTTAAAACAGGCTAGTTATACTAAAAATCCAAAAGATCTTATAGTAGATATAATAAATTTAACTAAGATTAAGGAAGTATATAAAAATGATGAAAATAAAATATGGAGACTTAGGGAATTTTATTGCATAGCAAAAGAAATGGAAAGGGAGGATCTCTGTCCTATGGATAATTTAATAGAACTTTTGAAAACTACATCTCTTTCTAATAGTGAACTTGATAGAATGTTGGTGAAAAATCCTAAGATTCCTATAATAACAATCCATCAAGCCAAGGGCGCAGAATTTGAATATGTATTTTTAGCAGGGTTACAACAAGGAACTTTTCCAAATTATTTAGCTATAAAAGAAAATAATTTGGAGGAAGAAAAAAGATTGTTTTATGTTGGAATGACCAGGGCTAAAAAGGGGTTATATCTAAGTTATAGTTGTAAGGAAAAAAACAGAATAAAAAAACAAAGTGAGTTAATAGACTATATAGATAAAAACTTTATAGAATAATGAAGAGATTTTAAATATATATAAGTTGCATTTAACTTGATAAAATAAGAAAAATATTAATGAATTTGTAAAAACCCTTAAATTTGATTAAAATTAATCAAAAATTACTATAATATGAAAATACATAGTCTAAAGCTTTTAATAAAATGGGCATACTCCAGTATGCGTATACTTTCCAAAAAGTAGAATGGTACTTAAAGTATTATAATAGAAAACGCGCGATTTTTTGAGGAGGAAATTAATAGAAATGAGTATGCCTAAATTACTAGATATTTTAAAAAATAAAAGAAGTGAATTTTCAAAGGAACAAATAATGCAAGATATTATTGCAGGAATTATAGTAGCTATTATAGCATTACCTTTGTCTGTTGCTTTGGGAATTTCATCAGGAGTTAGTCCAGATAAGGGACTAATAACTGCTATAATTGCAGGGGTTATTATTTCACTTTTAGGTGGAAGCAGAGTTCAAATAGGAGGTCCAACCGGTGCTTTTGTTGTCATTATATTTGGTATAATCCAAAATTACGGCATAGAAGGGCTTATAATAGCAACTATTATGGCAGGAATTATACTTGTTATTTTTGGGTTATGTAAATTTGGATCTTTAATAAAATATATTTCTTATCCTATAACTGTAGGATTTACGTCAGGAATAGCAGTTACATTATTTTCAACACAGGTAAAAGATTTTTTAGGACTTACTATAAATAAGGTTCCTTCAGAATTTATTCCTAAATGGAGTTCTTATATATCAAATATTAATACTATTAATTTTGCAACACTTGCACTTGGAATTTTATCATTGGGTATAATAATTATTTGGCCTAAGATAAATAAAAAAATACCAGGATCTTTAGTTACATTAATTATTACTACATTAATTGCATATTTCTTTAAATTACCAGTAGCAACTATAGGAAGTCAGTTTGGAGAAATTTCTTCAAATATTTCTATGCCGAAGATTCCAATAATTGATATAAAGACTATTACAATGCTTATTAAACCTGCATTTACAATTGCTATATTAGCGGGAATAGAATCATTATTATCTGCAGTAGTTTCAGATGGAATGATAAGTGATAAGCATGATTCAAATATGGAACTTATAGCACAGGGAGTGGCTAATATTTTTTCAGGATTGTTTGGAGGGATTCCAGCTACAGGTGCAATAGCTAGAACAGCGGCTAATGTAAAAAATGGGGGAAAAACTCCATTAGCAGGAATTGTACATGCCATAACATTACTATTAATAATGAAATTATTTATGCCATTTGCAAAATACATACCACTTACTACTCTAGCATCTATTTTAATAGTTGTATCCTATAATATGAGTGGATGGAGAACTTTTAAAGAAATGCTTAAAGCACCAAAGAGTGATATAATAACTTTAATTGTAACTTTTACTTTAACAGTAGTCTTTGATTTAGTTGTAGCTATAGAAATAGGAATGATTATATCTATGTTTTTATTCATGAGAAAAATGGCAATATCTTTGCAGATAAATGAATTGAATGGAGAAAGTTGCAATAATGAACATAGTATAAATAATATAGAAACCAAAGAAGTAGAAGATAAGATTTTGGTATATGAAATAAAGGGTGCACTTTTCTTTGGAGTAGCAGAAAAGCTTATGGATTCTATAAGAAAAATGGAAAAAACTACGGAAGTAGTAATATTAAGAATGAGCCATATACCGGTTATGGATATTACAGCGTATAGTACGATTAACAAAATAGAAAGTTTGTGCAAAAAACAAAATATAGCTTTAATACTTTCGGAGGTACAAGAACAACCAATGAAGGTTATGAATAAAATGGAATATAAAAAGAATATAGGGCATAAAAAGTTAGTAGAAGGTTTTAAAGATGCCATTAAAATAGCAAAACAAGAATTAAAGAAACAAGAAAATATAATATAGAACAAGAAAAGTCCATAAAATACTTAATTAATAAGATGTTTTATGGACTTAATTTTTAAAATTTATGATTTTAAATTATAAAAGTTATTCTATAACTTTAAATTTATTAACTTGAGCAGTCATATCCGTAGTTCTAGCAGTAAGAGATTGAGCACTTGATGCTACCTCAGTACTGGATTTATTTAATTCATCAGATGAAGCTGCGATTTCTTCAGAGGATGCAGATATTTCTTGAGAAATTGAAGATATATTTTCTATATTGTCTAATATATTTTCTTTATTGGAATTAATACTATCAAATGCAATTGAAATCTCATTAATTCTAGGAGATATTTTTTCAACAGAAGTAGAAATATCTTTAAATGATTTAATGGAACTTTCAACAGTTTGTTTTTGAATATCTAAATCATTATTCATTTTTTCCGTTTGAGTTACTATAACGTTAGTTTTATTTAACAAGTTGCCAATTATGTTATAGATATTAGTTGAAGATTCTTTACTACGTTCTGCTAATACTCTTATTTCATCCGCAACAACAGCAAAGCCTTTACCAGATTCACCAGCTCTAGCGGCTTCAATTGCAGCATTTAAAGCAAGTAGATTAGTTTGTTCAGCTATACTATTTATTAAATCAGTAATTTCGTTTACTGTTTTAATATCTGTATTCATATCTGAAATATTATTTGAAAAATCGGCAAAGTTATTATTGAAGGTTTCTAGTGAAATAATTAAGTTTTCCATATCGGTATTACTTTTATGAGAGTTTTTATTAATGTCATCTGACATTAAATTAATGTTATCAACATGGTTCTTCATTTCATTTATTTGGTTTCCGAAATCATTAAGAGTTTGTAAAATACTACTTAAATCTGAAGCTTGTTTAGTTGTACCAGAGGCAACCTCGTTTATAGCGGTGGATATATTTTGAGTCAATGCCGATAATTCTTCAGAAATAGCAGCTAAATTTGTAGAGTTAGAATCTATATCTAGTGAAGAATCTTTAATAGATTTAATCATAGAACGTATAGAATGTTGAGAGTGTTCCATAGTTCTACAGATATCACCTATTTCATCTTTATTATTTTTTAGTTTTTCATTAGATGCCATGGTGAAATCTCCGTCAGCTATCTTTTTCATATGTTCTTTAATAGAAATTAAACCTTTAGAAAGTACTGAACTAAAGAAAATAATTAAAATGCTCATAATAATTAAAATAGTTATGGTTATCAAAAAACAACTATATTTTAAAGCATCTAATCTACTTAATAATACATCTTCAGGAATATACACTCCAAAAGACCAACCAGTAAGTTTAATAGGACTATATGCAACATACTTAGTTACACCATCAAAAGTATATTTTCCGAATCCCTTTTGTCCTGCAATCATTCTTTTTTCTATTTCAATAAAATCTTTATAAGATTTATCATTGGCACGAGCTTTAATAGTATTTTCACGAGTATCCACTAATTTTTGTACTCTACTAGCTATGTAAATTCCATCTCTATCTAATATAAAAGCTTCGCCTTTAGATAAGAATGAAATTTTATTACACATCTTACTTAATTCATCCCCGGTTTTTACAACAACTAATACACCTACAACTTTATTTTCAAATTTTATAGGAACATTATATGATATAGTAAGTTTGTTATTTATATCATTTACAAAAGGTTCCGAGATATTGCTTTTACCATCTAAAGCTTTCTTAAAGTATTTAGCATCTTTTATATTTACATTCACTCCGTCAGTATATAGTAGGTTCCCAGAAACATCTGAAATACCTATAGCCATATATTTATTTATTTGTAAGTTAGAAGATAGAAATTGTTTTTTTACCTTCCATGGAGTTTTAGGATTTGCAACTGATGGAACATTTGCTAGTGATTCTAAATTTTTCAAGGTCTCATTTAATTCAATTTCAATTTTTTCATTAGCGGTTTGACTAAGTTCCGACATAAGGTCAATGCTACTATCAACCAAAGTTTTTTTTGCATTAAAATAAGAAAAAGAGGAAAGGGTAATACAGGTTATAAGTACAAGTGGTAATAAACAGGTTAACATTTTAGCTTTAATTGTAGTAAGATGAAATGTTGAAAATTTTCCTTTCTTCTTTGAATGTTTAATTTTCATTAATAATCCCCCCGAGTAACTATATGTTTTAGAAAACTATATTAATGGTTTATTTTTATATACAGATCTTAATTTCTAAAAGTTAAAATCCTGTGAGAATTTTTATAAAAATAAACTAAAAATATAAATTCATTTAAAAAGTAATTAATTAGGTTTATTTAAATACTTAAGTTTAAAGTCAACAATATAATATATCGAGTTAATAAAAGAAAATTAAAGACAAAATTGTACAAAAGTTAAAAAAATTGAAAAAATGAAATGATATAAGCAAAAAATTAAATGTATAGTAATAAAATTTGTCTATAAATAGAGAAAAAATGTAATAAAAAGGCATAAACCCTTTTTAGATCTATGCCTTAAAAAATTTTAATTTATTTTAAATTTATTTATCTCTGTAGTCATTTCAGAAGTTCTAGTAGTAAGAGATTGAGCACTATATGCAACTTCAGAACTTGACTTATTCAATTCATCGGAAGATGCTGCAATTTCTTGTGATGCTGCAGAAATTTCTTCTGAAATGGATGATAAATTTTCTACGTTATTTAATATATTTTCTTTACTTAAATCAATATTATCAAAAGCAATTGTTATTTCATTAATTCTTGGGGTTATGTCTGCAACAGAGGTAGAAATATCATTAAATGATTCTAATGAACTTTCTACAGTGGACCTTTGTTCATTTAATTCTAAATTCATTTTTTCAGTTTCATTAACAATAGCTTTAGTTTTATTTAATAAATTTCCTATGATATTGTATATGTTAGTTGAAGATTCTCTACTTCTTTCAGCTAAAACTCTTATTTCATCTGCAACAACAGCAAAACCTTTGCCTGATTCACCAGCTCTTGCAGCTTCAATAGCTGCATTTAATGCGAGTAAGTTAGTTTGTTCAGCTATACTATTTATTAAATCAGTAATTTCATTTACAGTTTTTATATCCCCATTCATTTCATTAATATTATTAGAGAAATTAGCAAAGTTTTTATTAAAGTTTTCAAGGGAATTTATTAATTTTTGCATATCCATATTACTCTTTTCAGAGTTTTTATTAATATTTATAGACATTATATTGATTTTATCAACATGCTCTCTAATATCAGAAATTTGATCTCCGAATTCATTTAAATCTTCTAATATAGTCGTTAGGTCAGAAGATTGTTTACTAGTTCCAGATGCGACTTCCTCAATAGCTGTAGTTATATTTTGAGTTAAAGCAGATAGTTCTTCAGAAATCGCAGCTAAATTAGTTGAGTTATTATCTATATCGAAAGCTGATTCCTTAATAGAATTAATCATAGTACTGATAGAAAGTTGGGTTTGTTCCATTGTTTTACAAATATCACCAACTTCATCCTTATTCCTAGTAAGTTTTTCATCAATATTATTAGTAAAATCTCCACTAGCAATTATGTTCATATGATTTCTTAAAGTTTTTAAGGAGTTAGAAAGAACAGAACTAATTAAAAGTATTATAAAACACATAAAAATTAAAATTACTATAGTAATAAATATGCAACTATATTTTAAGGTGTTAAGTCTACTTAATAGATCTCCTTGAGGAATATATACACCTAAAGACCAACCTGTTGATTTTATAGGGGTATATGCACCGAATTTCTTTATACCATCAAAATCATATGTTTTAATACCAGTTTTCCCAGCAATCATTTCTTTTTGCATATCAATAAAACCATTATAGGAACTATCATTACTGTGAGACTTAATGGCATTTTCTCTTTTGTCTACTAAAGCCTGAGTTTTGTCTGCAATATAAGTACCCTTTTGATCTAACATAAAACATTCACCGGTAGATAGAAAAGAAATATTATTGGTTATTTTGCTTAAATCATCTCCAGATCTTATTGCAACTAATACTCCAATAACAGTATTGCTCTTATCTTTTATAGGAGTGGAGTAGGCTACTTGTAATTTTTTATCTATATTACTTACAAAGGGTTCAGAAATAAAACTGTTACCTTCCATTGCTTTTGTGAAAAAGTTTCTGTTACTTATATTTAGTGAATTACCATTAGTATAAACTATTTTACCAGTAGTATCAGCGATACCTATTAATTCATGTTTATTTATTTCTAAATTAGTATTTAAGAAGTCTTTTTTTATTGTCCAAGAGGTTTTGGGATTACATATGCTTGGAGAGTTTGCAAGTACTTCTAAATCTTTTAGTATATCTATTAATTGAGTATCGATCTTATTAGCAGCATTATTTGCTACCTGTAACATTAATTCAGTGCTACTATCTACTAAAGTTTTTTTTGCATTTATATATGCAAAGGATGATAAAGTAATACAAGTTATAAGTATAATTGGTAATAAACAAAATAGCAGTTTAGTTTTTATGCTTTTAACATTAGTAAATTCAAATCTTAACTTTTGTTTTGTATTGTTCATTTTTTCCTCCGTATTAATTAAGTTTTGTGTAATATTATTTTTAGAAATAAATATATGAATAATTTAATCTTAATTAGGTAAAGAAGTTAAGTCTATAATATGATAGATATCTTCATGAAATATAATTTAAATTAACCTATAATATGAATTAAAGTTCAATTAGGCATATTATATATATCGATTAGTTAAAATTGAATTAAAGTATAAATGAATTTAAGATTAAATTATTAATACAAAATTTAAAAAAAATTAACAAATAATAAGTTATTAAAAAATTTGAGCCAATAGTAGTGACATGGTAAAATAATCAATGAAAGTATGGCACAATATATAAATAAAAAATATGTTAAACAGGATATTAAAATAGATTATAAGTTTAAAGGAGAATAATTTATGAAAAAAATTCTTGTAGTTGATGACGAAAGAGAAATTGTAGATTTAATAGATTTGTATTCTAAAAATAATTATAAAATAATAAAGGCGTATGATGGGATAGAGGCATTGAAAAAGTTAGAAAATGAAAAAGTCGATTTAGCTATTGTTGACATAATGATGCCTAACATGGATGGGTATAATCTAATAAAGAATATAAGAAAAAGCAAAGATTTCCCAATTATAATTATATCGGCAAAAGGAGAAGGATTTGATAAAATTATAGGACTTGATCTAGGCGCTGATGATTATGTAACAAAACCTTTTGATCCATTAGAACTTATGGCAAGGGTAAATGCCCAATTAAGAAGATATAATATAAATGTAGATAGGGAAGAAGCTAATAGTAAAAAAGATGTAATAACAATAGGTGACTTAGTTTTAGATAAAGAAGGATTTTCACTAAAGAAGAATGGAGAAGAGGTTCAATTAACATCAACAGAATATAAAATTGTAGAATTGTTTATGACAAATCCTAATAAAGTATTTACAAAGAAAAATTTATTTGAATCTGTATGGAATGAACCATATTTTTATGAAGATAATGCTATTATGGTACATATAAGCAAGGTTAGAGAAAAGATAGAGGATGATACAAAATCTCCTCAATATTTAAAAACAATAAGAGGCTTAGGTTATAGATTTGAGGGAAATAAGGATGAAGATTAAAAAAAGTATTATACATATTTTTTTAAGTAATTATTTGATTTTTTTTATATCTTTAATTTTAGCCATTTTTATATTTGGTATATCGTTTATATATCAAATAGGTTTAAATTTCAATGATGTAGATGCTAATGAAACTATTTTCAAAGAAGATTATAATAATTTAGATAAAGAATTAATTTTAAAGAATGAAGGTTGGATTGAAGTAGTTAAAGATAACAAGATTATAAGTGTTATAGGAAATAAAAAGGATAATATAAAAGAATATACTATTGAATCTGTTCTTAATAATGAAAAACTTAAATCAGATTTTGATATAAGGGTATATGATAAAGATAAAAAAGATCGCAATATTATTTATGTAGTTAAAATACCTAAAGAAGAAAATAAAGAACATAATCAAGTAAAGTTTAAAAAATTAAATAGATTTACTGTAAACTCTTTGATGGTTTCCATAATATTTATAATTTTAATCATAGTGATTATGGCAACAACATCTATAAATGCAATAACTAAACCTCTAAACAAAATTAAAATAGCTTTAAAGGAAATGACAGAAGGAAATACTAAGGTTAGATTAAAGTTTAAAAGTTATAAAGAAATAGAGCAAATAAGAGATTCTTTTAACTATATGGCGGATGAATTAGAAAGGGTAAACAAGGAAAAAATCTTGGCAGAAGAAAGTAAGAAAAAGATTATTAGAGATATTTCACATGATATAAAAACTCCAATAACATCTATTATGGGATATTCTAAGGCATTAAGTGAGGATAGGGTAGAAGATAATAAGGAAAGGAAAATTTATTTAGGATATATATATAATAAAACTAGAAAAATAGATTATCTAGTTAATGAATTATTTACCTTTGCAAAATTAGATAGCATTAATTATGTTTTAAATAAAAAAGAAGAAGATTTTTGTGAATTTTTAAGAGAAACTATTTTATTCTATTATGGAGATATAGAAGAAAAAAATTTTGAACTAGATTTAGATATTCCTGAAAAGGTAATAAAACTTAATTTTGATTCAAAAGAAATGGAAAGAGCAATAGGTAATTTAATACTTAATTCATTAAAATATAATAAAGAAGGTACAAAGTTAGATATATTCTTAAAAGAGCTACAAGATAAAGTTGTACTACATATAAGAGATAATGGTATAGGAATAAAGAAAGAATTAGTATCTACGGTATTTCAAGAGTTCGTAAAAGTTGATGAATCAAGAAACTCTAAAGAGGGAAGTGGATTAGGACTTGCTATAACGAAAAAAATAGTTGAACTTCATAATGGAAAAATAAATTTGATTACAGAAGAAGGAGCAGGTACAGAATTTAAAATTACACTAAATAAGTAAAGATTTATAGTAGGAGTATTATAAGATCATGAAAATACTAATGTGTTGCATTGATATTATATAAAGAATATAATATAAATTATCATAAATCTAGATGTGTGAATAGGAGGGTTTTTGAATGGATAAAGATAATAGTAATAACATAGATAACAGTAATGAATCTAGTGATCGAAGTAGAGATGGTATTTTTCGAGGAAGAAAAGTTAATGAGAAAAAAGGTGTTAAATATTATTTAAAAGAATGGATTTTACCAATAGCTATAGCATTCGTACTTGCTATGATAATACATAAAACTTGGTTTTATCTTATAAAGATACCATCAGGTTCTATGCGTCCTACTATAATGGAAGGAGACAAAATTTTAGTTACAAGAGTTCATAATACAGATAAGCTTAAAAGAGGAGATATTATTGTATTTCACTCAGATGAATTAGAACTAGATTTAATAAAAAGATTAATAGGACTTCCAGGAGATAGAATTGAAATAAAAGAAAATGGAGATTTATATATAAATGGACAAAAGCAAAATGAACCTTATGTGGTAAATCAATTGGGAATTGAAAGTAAGTTTGAGGTACCAGAAGGTAAGTTCTTATTTTTAGGTGATAATAGGGCAAATTCAAAGGATGCAAGGTTATGGGATGAACCTTATATTAGTAAAGATAAAGTTATGGGAAAAGCACAGTTTATCGTTACACCAATAAAAAGATTTGGAAAGTTAAAATAAAAATTAAGTAGATTAAAAGAACTATTAAAAAGCCATGTAAATTTATAAAATTTATATGGCTTTTATTTTTTTAAAAATATATAATAATATTGCTATTTGACCATCTATAAATAAAGATGAAAACTTTAGATAAATTAATAATTCTGTAACCATTCAGTGTACGGGTATAGGTATAATATATAGTAGATATGTTAATATTTAATTTTTAGATAAATATATTTTAAATTAATTAAAAAATATACCTGTAAAGTTAAAATTATTAAGATATTAAGTAAAGTTGTCTTAAAGGAATAGGAGAATAAGAATGGAAAAAAAGAAGATAATTTTAACAGTTGCTGTGGCTTCAATTATGATTTTAACAGTGACAACAATGGTATTTTTAGGACATAATAAAAAAGAAAATAACAGTGCTACTGATAAAATAGAGATTAAAGAAAGTAAAAATGATAATAAATTTAATGGAGAAAATAAAGGAGAACAAGCCAAAATAGAGAAACATATAAATAAGGAAGAAAGTAAAAATGATATAGAAAAACAAACTCAGAATGAAAAAAAAGAAATAGAAAATAGAAATTCCATAAATGAGAAAAAGAACACTGAAAATAATAAGCATAAAGTAGAAAAAAGTGAAAATAAGAAAAAAGATAATATAAAATTAGACGTAGATAAGGTAGACTTAGATTCTGAAAAAGATCTTATTAATTTAATTAGTAAAGCCTTTAAAAAATATTATGGAGTAAATGTTCCTACAGATGGGAGCATTAAATTTAAACTTAAGCAACCTGTAGTACAAGAAAATAAGGGGGATATAATTTCTGCCGATTGGGTTGGGAAATTAAATGAAACACAATATTATCTTAATATAGTAATAAATAAGGGAAGTAAAAAGATAGAACGTATAGATATGTATGATTATTCAATAGAAGAAAAAGAAAATGAAATATCTGAGGAAGAGGCTAAAAAAATTGCAGAAGACTTTTTTAAGAGAACAGAAAATGAGAAATTAAAGGATATAGAAAGTGTTACTGTCTTACAAAGTTCAAAAGATGGATATAGTGTTGTATTCAAGAAAAAAAATTTTGAAAATAATAAACAAGCTATTATAATAGCAGTTAATCCATATGCCTCAGTTGTAAGTTCTTTTAGTTCATATTGGGATTAAAAATAATTAGTCTAAAGGAGAAAGAAGATGAACTTAGAATTACTTTTAAAAAAGCAAAAGGAGTTCTTTTCTAGTGGTACAACAAAAAATATTCAATATAGAATAAATAAGCTTAAAGATTTAAAGATAGGTATTGAAAAAAATGAACAATTAATATATGAAGCTTTAAAAGCTGATTTAAATAAATCAGCTTTTGAAACCTATGAAACAGAAGTTGGCATAGTAATTGAAGAAATTAACATGGCTATTAGAAAGTTGAAAAAATGGAGCAAAGTTGAAAAAGTAAAAACACCATTAATTCATTTTGGAACTAAAAGTTATATTTATAAAGAGCCTTATGGAATAGTATTAAATATATCTCCTTGGAACTATCCTTTTCAACTTAGTTTAAGTCCATTGGTAGGGGCTATAGCCGCAGGAAATTGTGTTATGTTAAAACCTTCCAGATACTCTAGGAATACTTCTGATGTTTTAGAAAAAATAATAAAAGAAGTTTTTGATGAAGAATATGTAGCCGTAGTAGAAAAAGATGGAGGAAGAGAATCTATATCGAATTTATTAAATTATAAATTTAACTATATTTTCTTTACAGGTAGCCCTTCTGTTGGAAAAGTTATAATGGAAAAGGCTTCTAAATATTTAACCCCTGTAACATTAGAACTGGGGGGTAAAAGTCCATGTATTGTTCATAAGGATGCCGATTTGAGAAAAGCTTCTAAAAGAATAATTTGGGGAAAATTTTTAAATGCAGGTCAAACTTGTGTAGCACCAGATTTTTTAATGGTTCACGAGGAGGTAAAATCAGAACTAATTGGATATATGAAGGAAGATATAGAAGAGTTTTTTGGGATGGAACCTTTTATTAGTGAGGATTTTGGTAGAATCATAAATGAAAGACAATTTGAAAGATTGAAAACATATTTACCAGAAGGATATATAATTAAAGGTGGAGATTATGATGTTAAGCAAAGATATATAAGTCCAACATTAATGGATGGAGTGTCTTTTAGTAGTTCCATAATGAAAGAAGAAATTTTTGGGCCAATTTTACCAATATTAACTTATAATAATATGGATGCATTAATAAAGACATTACATAATAGACCAAAGTCACTAGCTTTATACCTATTTACCCAAAGTAAAACAATCGAAACTAAAGTGTTAGATAGTATATCATTTGGAGGAGGATGTGTTAATGATACTATAATTCATGTTGCATCACCATATATTCCCTTTGGAGGAGTAGGAAATAGTGGTATGGGTGCGTATCATGGAAAAGCTAGTTTTGACTTATTTACACATAATAAATCTATATTAAAGAAAAGTAATATTTTCGATATTAAATTTAGATATGCGCCCTATAAGGGAAAATTGAAATTATTAAAGAAATTTTTAAAATAG
This sequence comes from Clostridiaceae bacterium 14S0207, assembly GCA_003288255.1. Classification (GTDB taxonomy): domain Bacteria; phylum Bacillota; class Clostridia; order Clostridiales; family Clostridiaceae; genus Hathewaya; species Hathewaya limosa. Next base: position 464,001 of record CP026600.1, read on the forward strand.
AATATAAAAGTTATATTTTTGTAAGAGCTTTGTTTAGTTAAAGACGGTATAAAACTAAACAAAGTTTTTTCTTTATAACTTTAAATAGAGCAAAATATTGAAAAATAGTGTTAGAAAAAGAATAGATTACATATAAAATACACAAACTAAGGTACTAGTTAAACAAAGAATATGAAAGGGGAACTTTAAGAGAATGATTAAAAGAAAAAATAAGAGTTTGTGTATTGCTTTAGTAATTATTTTGTCAATGTTTTTTAATATTTGTGCACCTTGTGTTTTAGAAGTAAAAGCATATACACAGGAGGAAAATTCTATAGGAAATTTTACACAAGGGAAAAGATATTATGGTTTTAAATTAGTAGATCAAAAAAAAATACATAATGGAACTGATATATGTAGAAATTTCATTCATGAAAAAAGTGGAGCAAGATTGTTTTCGGTACAAAATAAAGATCCTAATAAACATTTTTCTATATCTTTTAGAACCCCATCCTATAATGATAAAGGAGCTGCACATATTTTAGAACATTGTGTACTTGTAGGAGGATCAAAAAAATATCCCGTAAAACAACTTTTAAAAGAAGTGCTAGAAACTTCCCTAAGTAAGAATTTAAATGGAATGACAACTCCGGATACAACAATATATCCATTTAGTACAACTAATGAAAAAGAATTTTCTAATATTATGGATATATATTTAGATATGGTTTTTAATCCTAGTTTTTATAATAATCAAAGGATTTTTAAAGAAGAAGGATGGTATTATGATATTAACAATGAAGATTTAAAATATAATGGTGTAGTATATAACGAAATGAAAGGATCATTGTCATCACCTGCTAGTCATTTATATAATTCAATTTGCAAAAGTTTATATCCTAATACTACATATGCTTTTATATCAGGTGGAGATCCTAAGCATATACCAGACCTTACTTTTGCAGAGTTAAAGCAATTTCATAAAAAATATTATAAGCCATCAAATAGTTATATATTTTTATATGGAGATATGAATATTAAAGATAAATTAAAATCTTTAGATGAACATTATTTAAATAAATATAAAAAAGAAAAAGTTAACTCAACTATTAGTGAACAAAAACCTTTTAAACAAAAAAGATACGATATTCATAAATATCCTATATTAAAAACTGAAAATGAAAGTGGTAAAAGTTTTTTAACATATAATTTTAGTATAAATACTAAAAGTGCGGAATTAGATATGGCCTTTCAACTTTTAAATGAAATGCTTTTAAATAATCCTAACTCACCTTTACTTAGAAATTTAAGAAAGCATGGATTTAATAATGTATCAGGAGCATATATACCTAATCAAAGGCAGGGATTTTATTCTATAATAGTAGGAAATACAGACTATAAAAAAGCTAGTGAGTTCGAAAATATTGTAAACGCTACATTGAAGGAAATTTGTAATAAAGGCTTAGATAAACAAATTATATTGAATACAATAAATTTTATGGATTTAAATTCAAGATGGAATAGTTCTTATAGGGAAACTACAGGTGATGATTATAATAATGCTGTTTTAAGTAGATGGATTTATGATGAGGATCCTATGAGTGCATTTATAAAACCTTATGAATTTGCAAGAATTTTAACATCTTTAAAGAGACCCTATTTTGAACATATAATAAATAAGTTTTTATTAAATAATACTCATAGCAGTATAATGATTTTACGACCAGAAAAAGGTATGTTGGAGCAACAAAAAATAGATGAATATAGAAGATTAAAACAATATAAAGATTCATTAAGTGAAGATGAATATAAGAAATTAAGAGAAAATACAAGGGAACTTAGAACTTGGCTTAATACTCAAAGCAACGAAAAAGATATAGATAAAATTCCTAGGTTAAAATTAAAAGATATTAATCCTAGGTTAGAGTTAATATCTTTATATAGAAAAAAAGAAAATGGAATACCTATTTTATATCATCAATGGGATACAAAAGGTACTTCATATATAAATTTATATTTTAACTCTTCTTCAATAAAAAAGGAAGAAGTGCCTTATATGCAATTATTAGCTACAATTTTAGGAAATGTATCAACTAAAAAAAGTAGAATAGGTGAATTATATAATAAGGAAATGAATTTGACTACAGGAATAAAATATGAAATAAATTCTTTTTCTTCAGCAAAACAAGAAGGAATAATTAATCCACAGTTTAAAATAGAAGCTTTAACATTATCAGAAAATACAAAAGGAACCCTAGATCTAATAAAAGAGGAAATAACGAAGAGTAAATATAAAGATAAAAAATTACTAAAAAAAATAATTAAGAATATTAGGTTAGAATCAGCAGAAAAGGTGCATGAATATCCACATATCTTAGCATTAACAAGAAATTTTTCTTACTATTCAAAAGGAGAAAAGTATAATGATTCGCTAATTGGAATTGGATACATGGAGTTTATTAAAAGTTTAGATGAACATTTTGATGAAAAATATGAAGATATAGTTAAGAACTTAGATAAGGTTAGTAATAAAATATTTAATAAACACAATTTAACAATTAGTTTAACTTCAGATAAATCTGGATATGCATATTTAAAAAAGCATTTATTAAGTTTTACAAGAGATTTAGAAAAAGAAAAATTAAATAAAGAGGAAATCGAGTTTGTATATAAAAAAAATCAAGAAGCATTCAATCAAAACACAGATGTCTTGTATAATGTTCAAGGTTTTAATTATAGAGCATTAGGAGAAAAATATAAAGGAGCTATGAAAGTTCTAAAAAATATTTTAGATTTAGACTATCTATGGCCTAAAGTTAGGGTTAAAGGTGGAGCCTATGGAGTAAATTTTCTTTTAAATAAAAGTGGAGTTATGGGGATAGTTTCTTATAGGGATCCTAACTTAAAAGAGACTCTAGAGGCATATAAGGGTATACCTGAATATTTAAAAAAACTTTCTTTAAATGATAAGGAACTAGAAAGTTATAAAATAAGCTCACTTGCAGAGTATTGTCATACAAAAACTACGGAAGAAAAAGTTAAGATTGCAGATAACATGTATTTTTCAGGTATAAAACGTGATGATTTAGAAAAAGAATTAAAAGAAATTAAGAACACCACGTTAAAGGATGTAAAAGGATATGAAGGATTATTTAATAAGGGTTTAAAACAAAATAATATAACTGTTATAGGTAATAGAAGTAAAATACAAAAGCAAAAAGATATATTTAATAAAATAAAAGACATTTAAAATTAAATACTTATAAAAATGTGTTTATATTGCGTTTTGTAAAATGTAGTATAGACACATTTTTATTATAAGTTATATCAATATTAGCAAGAGTAAGGCGATATAATGAAGAAACGATAGGTAATGTAATATATATTAAAAAATAGAATACAGATTATTTAAATTTAGGTTGTTTAAAATTTAAATAAATGGTAAATTTAAAAAGGAAATTGTAAAAAAAATTTACAAACTGAGGTATAAGGGTGAAAAAAATTGAGTAAAAGCTTAAATGAAATAATTTCTAATGTAATTATAAGTGTGTTTTTAAGTATATTAATCTTTAATATTCCTACAGTAGTAGTTAAAGTTCAGGCAAAGGATGCTAAAGTAATTAATAAAGAATATGCAAGTAAAGATAAGTTTAATAATATATTTAATATTAGCCAGTGTAAAAGTAATATTTCAAACTTTAATAAGGGAATTAAAAATGTTAATACTAACGTTTTTAAAAATGATAATAAAAAAATAATTTTAAAACACATGATGAAATTAATATAATTTTAGATGAAATTCAAAATTCTATAGAAATAGACAAATTAGAAGAAGATCATATATTAAAAAAAAATAATGCAAAAAATCAGAATGGGATTAATAAAGTTAAAGATAATGATTATGAAAAGAAACAACAATTAGAAAAAAATAAGGATAATAAGTTTAAAGTTATCTTTAGTATTTTAGGAGCTATTATTATAGGACTAACATTAGTAATGATTTATGAAAAAAGAAAAGAGGATAAGGAATGATTTTTCTTAAAATCTTAAATAAAATAATTTAATTGATACTTATACAATACTTATTATTAAAGGTATTATGTAAGTATTTTTTATTATAAATTTTCAATATAGATGATTTTAAATTAATAGTTTATATAGTTTTAAAGGAATATATTTTTTTTATTATAACACACTAATCTTATAAATAATTTTTATTTATAAGGAGAGATAAAATGAGTAATACTAATATAAATTTTCCTACGACCTTTCCAAAACAACATCAAAATCAAAAACCAGGAAAAGAATATAAAATGAATCCAAGGCCAATTTTTGAACATGAAGCCTTTAACGGAGTAGGTAAGAGTTTGGATGGAAAGGTAGCAATTATAACAGGTGGAGATAGTGGAATAGGAAGAGCCGTGGCAATAGCATATGCCAATGAGGGTGCTGATGTTGTAATTATATATTTAAATGAGATAGAAGATGCAGAAGAGACTAAAAATATAATAGAGGATAGAGGTAAAAAGTGTCTATTAATCGAGGGAGATATAAGTTGTGAACAATTTTGTTATACAGCTGTAAAAAAGGTTATAGAAGCATTTAAGAAAATTGATATTTTAATAAATAATACTGGATATCAGTGTGAACAACAAGGTATTTTAGATATATCAAATGAGCAGTTAGAAAAAACTTTTAAAACAAATATTTTTTCTATGTTTTATATGACTAAAGCAGTTCTTCCACATTTAAGGGAAGGATCAAGTATTATAAATACAGCATCAATTACAGCATATGAGGGACATGAAACTCTTATAGATTATTCTTCGAGTAAAGGAGCAGTAGTTAGTTTTACAAGATCATTATCAACTTCATTAGCTAAACAAAAGATAAGAGTAAATGCAGTAGCACCAGGACCTATATGGACACCGCTTATTGTAGATACGTTTGATGAAAATAAGGTTGAAACTTTTGGACAAAATACACCTATGGGAAGGGCAGGGCAACCAGTAGAACTTGCAGGTGCCTATGTATTTCTAGCAAGTAATAATGCATCTTATATAACAGGCCAAGTAATTCATGTTAATGGTGGAAAAATAGTTAATGGATAAGTATTATATAATAATTAAAAAAAATTAAATAGTATTTTATATAAAAAAATTAAAAAACAAAAAAATATTGACATTAAATATTTATCACATTATAATATTCATTAAATTAATAAAATATAAATTATTTATAGCTATGACGGAGAGAAAAATATCAGGAATTTAACTACAGAGAGCTAACGGTTGGTGTGAGTTGGTGTTAAATGATATATAATAATCACTCCAGAGCTTCAAGCCGAACAAAAACTGTTAGTTTTTTAGTAGGTGTAGACGGGTGCTACCGGTATATGGCTAGGATTCAAATTAAAGTTTAAACTATAATTTCGATCTGATATGAAAGAGGCAATATTAATTATTGCAAATAGAGTGGTACCGCGAATACAACTTTCGTCTCTATAGATATCCTAAATATATCTATAGGAACGGAAGTTTTTTTATTTTATAAAAATTTTTAGTCTAGCTAGCTAAAAAATTATTTTTATATAGGCCTATTTATTATAAAAATATCATGATAAGAAAATAATTAGTTGTATGTCAGATATTGAAGGGAGGCGAATTTTAGTGGGAATTTATTAAAAAGTATAATATCTCACTAAAGATAAAATATGAGAAGAGAAGGATTTGGAACTAAGTTAGGAATATTAGCAGCTACCGCTGGGTCAGCAGTAGGTTTGGGAAATATATGGAAGTTCCCTTATATAACGGGAGTAAATGGGGGAGCAGCATTTTTAATTGTGTATTTGTTTTTTGTTTTTTTAATTGGTATGCCAATTGTAGTAGGTGAATTTGCTTTAGGTAGAAAAGGACAAGCTAATGCAGTTCAGTGTTTTAAGAATATCATGCCTAAGAAATTTTGGCATTTAGTAGGAGGACTATCTACATTTACTGCATTTATAATATTATCTTTTTATTCAATGATAGCAGGATGGGTTTTGGCTTATATAGGTAGATCTTTAACAGGAATACTTATAAAAGTACCTGTAGAAAACTTAGAAAGCTATTTTACCTCTATTACATCAAGTTATGAACCTTTAATTTGGACATTTGTTGTACTTTTAATAACAGGATTAGTGGTAGTTTCGGGAGTTAAAAATGGAATTGAAAAATATAGCAAAATTTTAATGCCAATATTGTTTGGACTTTTAATTGTATTAATGATTAGATCGTTAACCTTAGATGGTGCATATAAAGGTGTTGAATTTCTATTTAAGCCAGATTTTTCAAAGCTTACGGGTAAAAGCATATTAGAAGCTTTAGGACATTCGTTTTATACATTAAGTATAGCAATGGGAATATTGATTACTTTTGGAAGTTACATAGATAAAAAAGAAAATTTAGTAGGATTAACTGCATCTATAACTGTAGCGGATACATTGGTAGCATTAATGGCAGGAATGGTTATTTTCCCAGCGGTATTTGCATATGGATTAGAGCCAGCAGCAGGTCCAAAGTTAATTTTTATCACAATACCCGCAGTTTTTAAATCTATGCCTTTAGGAAACTTGTTTGAAATTTTATTTTTTATTTTAATAGCTGTAGCAGCTATTACATCTACAATTGCATTATTAGAGGTTGTTGTTGCAGCCTTAACTGAACAATTAAAGATGAATCGAAAAAAGATTACATTTATAGTTGTCTTATTAATATTTTTCTTATCTATACCAAGTGTTTTATCCTTTGGAGTTTGGAGTAATGTTAAGATTTTTGGAAAAGTATTTTTTGATTTATTTGATTTTATTGCATCTAATGTTTTCTTACCTTTAGGTGGATTACTTATTTGTATATTTATTGGTTGGATATGGGGAATAGATGAAGCTGAAAAAGAAATTACATCTGATGGAACATATAAGTTACCATTAAAAAGTTTATATGCATTTATAATAAAATTTGCAGCCCCTATTTGTATTGTAGTAATATTTTTATATTCAATAGGAGTAATAGGATAATAATTTTAAATAAGAACAGTCGTAAAATTTACGGCTGTTTTTGTTTTTTTATTGAAAAAGATATTGTTTAAAAAATAACATATCTATGTAGTTCAAGGGCATATAAATAAAATATTAATAGAATATTAATATAAAGGAGAAAGTGGTATATGAATAAAAAGCTTAAAACTTTAATTTCGTGTATTGTAGTTACGGTGTTTTTTACTTCAAATTTAAGCTCCATATCAGCGGTATATGCAGAATCAGCAAAAACAAAAGTAGATGCTAATCAATTAGCAAAGGAAGCACAAAAAAAGTTAATAGAAGAAGAGATTAATAATAGTAAGCATAATGAGAAAATTGAAAATAATTCACAACAAGAATATGATGAAAAAGATAAAAAGGTAACAGTGACGGTAGAAACATATGATGGAATAATTAATAATAGTAAATCAGTTGAAAAAAAATTAAAAAGAGAGATCGGTGGAACAGTTAAACATGAATTTAAAAATGTAATAAAAGGTTTTAGTGTAGAGGTGGACAAAAATGATGTAGAGAAAATAAAAAAAATATCAGGAGTAAGAAAGGTAACTAAAGCTAGAAGATATAAACCTTTGATAAATAATGCTATTGATTTAGGACAAGTAGCTAAAGTATGGGAAAAACATAAATATAAAGGTAAAGGTATGGTAATTTCTATTGTAGATACTGGAATTGATTATAATCATAAAGATATGAAAATAAAAGATGACAGTGCAGTTAAATTAACTAAGAAAGATATTAAGTTAGGCGATAAAGGAAAATATTTTACAGAAAAAGTTCCTTATGGATATAATTTTGCAGATAAAAATACAGATGTAATAGATAGGACATCTAGCATGCATGGTATGCATGTGGCGGGAATTACAGCAGCCAATGGTGATGATAAAGAAGTAAAAAATGATAAGGCAGTAAAGGGGGTAGCACCAGAGGCACAATTATTAGCTATGAAAGTTTTTTCAAATAATCCAAGTAAATATGCTAGAGGTGCATTAAGTGATGATATTGTTGCGGCTATAGATAGCTCAGTAGAACATGGGGCAGATATAATTAATATGAGTTTGGGTGGAGATGCTGGATTTGTTAATGAAGAAGAGCCAGAATTGAAAGCTATAAAAAGAGCTACTGAAAAAGGTGTAGTTGTAGTTGTTGCAGGGGGGAATTCTTCTTTTGCATTTAAAAATCCTAAAGGTAATAAGATTAACGGTTACGTAGATACAGGGCTTATAAGTACACCGGGGTTAGGGAAGGATGCTATTCAAGTCGCATCTTATGAGAATAATAAAGAAATAAAACCAGTTTTAAATTGTAAATATGATAAGGAGGAATTAAGTATTCCTTTTACTATATCAGAATTAAGTCCTAACAATGTATTTGAGGATAAAGAACAATTTAGTTTGGTGGATTGTGGTTATGGAAGAAAAGCTGGAGATGATGAAAAGGACAAAAAAATTGATGATTTTAAGGGGAAAGATCTAAAGGGAAAAATAGCACTTATTAAAAGAGGAGAAATAGATTTTATAACTAAAAAGAAGAATGCTCAAAGTTTGGGGGCAGTAGGAGTAATTGTATACAATAATATAGATAAAAATGAAGAAATGCATATGATGGAGGATGAATCAATAAAGATACCTTGTATTTTTATTAATAAGGATTCAGGGGAAAAAATTCTTAGAAATATAAAAAATAATTTAGTTATTAGTTTCAAAAGAGATACCATAACAGTTAATAATTCAGAAAAAGGGAAAATGTCTAATTTTACATCATGGGGACCTACTCCGAATTTACAATTTAAACCAGAAATAAGCGCGCCAGGAGGAAAAATATATTCTACTATTAATAATAATAGATATGATGTAAAGAGTGGAACATCTATGGCTACACCTTATGTTGCAGGTTCAGTAGCATTAATAAAACAAGCAATAAAAGATAAAAAATTAAATCTAAAAGGTGTAGAAATTTCAAGATTTATAAAAAATAATATGATAAATACAGCTAAAATATTAAATCAAGGAAAATTACCTTATTCACCAAGAATTCAAGGTGGTGGATTAATTCAAATAGATGATTTTATTAATAATGATGTCTTAATAACAGGTGAAGATGGAAAATCAGCTATAACCTTAAATCAAATAGAAAATAATAAAGAATTCAAGTTGATATTAAAAAATTACAGCAATGAAGATAAAACTTATTCTTTAGAAAATGTTGAAGTTTATACAGAAGAGAAAGATAAAGCCGAGGAAAAAGTTGTAAGTGATGCTAAAGTAAATTTTTCACAAGATAAAGTCACTATAAAAGCAAATAGCAAAAAATCAATAAAAGTTAAATTAAATGTTCCTAATAACTTTGATAAAAATAAATTTGTGGAAGGATTTATAAAATTTAAATCAGAGAATAAAAATTCACCATCTTTAAGTGTACCTTTTATAAGTTTTTATGGACAATGGGGAGAATTACAAAATATAGATCAACCTCTTTGGAAAAATCCAAAGGCAGTTGGATCTGTTATAGCTAGTAATATTCCAAATTCTAAGGAACCAATTGTGGATTTAGGAATAGATAGAGTTAAAAGTATAAATGGTATGCAAGTTATAAATCCAGATGATATAGCATTTTCACCAGATGGTGATGGTGTATATGATTATGCGTTTCCAAGATTATGTCTACTTAGAAATTTAAATGAGATTAAAGTTGACATTTTAAATAAAGATAAAAAAGTTATAAAAACAAGTGGATTAAAACAATTTTTAAAGAAAAATAAAGATTTAAATTTTCAAAAAGGACGTAAATTATTAAGTTCTTTAAAATGGGATGGAAAAATGTATGACAGAAAATCGGGAAAAAGTGTAAAAGTAAAAGATGGTCAATATTATATGAAAATTACTAGCAATGCTGTAAGTAAAAAATCTAAACCTCAAAGCTTTGAAATGCCTTTAAAGGTAGATACACAGGCACCTAAAGTAGAGATTTTATCAAGTAACAGATCATATTCAAATGAAAAATATGTATTAAAATGGAAAGCAAATGACGGTGGCGTAGGATTAAGAAAAGATAAAAATGGTATTGCTAATGGAGAACCATTTGTTTTTATAGATGGAGAGATGGTAAAAGATTTAAAAGTAAAAAGTGAGGGAAATAGTATATTTAGTACGGAGATAAAATTATCAAATGGAAATAAAACAATTTCATTAGTGGTTAATGATAATATTTTAAATTCAGAAGTAAAACAAAAAGATGTATTAGTTGATTCTGATATAAAAAATATTAATGATATAGGCTTAAGTTTACATGAAGGCTCTGTAATTACTAATAAAGGAATGATAGATGGTAAATACAATTTAACAGGTAAAATTTCTTCAAGAGTTAGAAGGGTCACAGCAAATGGAATAGATGCAGAAATTAGTAATGTAAAGAATAATTTTAATGTTAAAATGCCAGTTAAGGAAGGAAAAAATATAGTTAATATAAAGGCTTATGATGAAAATAATAATCTCTTAAAAGAAATGAAATTTAATGTTACCGCATATATAACAGAACCACAGTTAATAGTTACAACTAAATTACCAATGGAAGGTAGTAAAGAAGAAAATGTTTTAGGATTGATTAATACAAAAGAAAATAAAATTAATATAAAAGGAAAAATTAACCCTGAAGAAAAAATAATTAAGGCAACTATAAATAAAAAAGAGGTGAAAATCAATAAAGAGGGTATTTTTGAAACTGAAACAAATTTAAAACAAGGAGTAAATTATGTTGAAGTTGAAGTAGAAAATTTTAGAGGAACAATTAACAAAAAAATTATAAAGATATTATCTGATACTAAAGTTGAAGATCTTGATTTTGAAATTCAATATTTTGATGAAACAAATAAAGAATATAAAAAATTATATCCGAATACTACTTTCAATGAGGAATATAAAAATTTAAAAATCAAAGTTGTAACAAATCAAGAAATCAACAAAGTTATGCTTAATAATCAAAATATGAAAAAAGAAAACATTATGGAATATAGAAAGAATATTAGATTGGGACAAGGATTAAATAAGGTATGTATATATGTCAAAAATTCTAAGGGAAAGGTAATGGCTAATTATGCTACAAATATATATTATGATAATGAAAAGCCAGTTATATATTTAAAAACACCTAAAGTGATAGAAAATAAAATTTATACAAATCAAGATATAATAACTTTAGAAGGAAATGTAGCAGATAATACATTGGGCTATGAATTTTATATAAATGATAATCAAGTTTTAAATGTAGAGCAAAATGGAGAGTTTGGAATAGAGAAAACTAGAAGAAGTTTTGTTAAAAAAATAAATGTAGAAAATGAAGACAAAATAAAACTAAGTGTTATAGATAGATGTGGAAATGAAGATGTAAAGATATATGATGTAATAGTTGATAAAGTAGCTCCAGAAATAATAGTAAATGGTGTGCAAAATAAAAAGATATATAAAAATGGAGTTAATATAAAACCTATTATTACAACAAATAAAAAAGACGTTAAGATAGAAACATATATAGATGGAGTTAGTAGGCTATACAAGGGAGAAATAATATCTACTGTTGGAAAACACAGTTTAGTGATTAGAGCTAAAGATCTATCAGGAAATGAAAAAATAAAAATAATTACTTTTGAAATTAGAGGTTAAAATTTACAAGTATGTATATACTAAAGTTAGTTGACAAATAACTTTTATGTTGTATAATAAAAAATTATAAGAGAATCAAATAATAAAAACTATGAAGAGGAATAGTAGAAATAAAAACTTTTTTCAGAGAGAGAATTGATTGCTGAGAGATTCTTAAAAAGTATATTTTGAACCAGCCTTGGAGTTCTGTACCGAAATAATAGTAGGCTACAGCGGAACAATCCGTTAACGAGTTGAGAGAATATATTTTATTTACGAAAACTATTTATAAAATATATTAATTAGGGTGGCATCGCCGAATATTATACCTCGGTCCCTTTATGGGACTGGGGTTTTTTTATATAAAAAAATAAATGGAGGTAGTGAAAATGGCAAAAGAAAAGTTAGTTAAAGATATTACGTCAAGAGATGTTGATTTTGCACAGTGGTATACAGATATCGTTAAAAAAGCTGAATTAGTTGATTATGCAAGTGTTAAAGGATGTATGATTATTCGTCCTTATGGTTATGGAATTTGGGAACTTATTCAAAAAGATTTAGATACAAGATTTAAAGCTACAGGACATGAAAATGTTTATATGCCAATGTTTATACCAGAAAGTTTACTTCAAAAGGAAAAAGATCATATAGAAGGATTTGCTCCAGAAGTTGCTTGGGTAACTCAAGGTGGAAATGAAGAATTAGCAGAGAGATTATGTGTTCGTCCAACATCTGAAACGTTATTCTGTGAGCACTATGCTAAAATAGTTCAATCACATAAAGATCTTCCAAAGCTATATAATCAATGGTGTTCAGTAGTAAGATGGGAAAAAACAACACGTCCATTCCTAAGAACAACTGAATTTTTATGGCAAGAAGGACACACAGTTCATGCTACATTAGAAGAATCAAGAAAAGAAACTATAGATATGTTAAACCTTTATGCCGATTTTTGTAAGGATGTACTTGCAATGCCAGTTATTAAAGGTCAAAAAACTGAGAAAGAAAAATTTGCTGGGGCAGAAGCAACTTATTCAATTGAAAGTTTAATGCATGATGGTAAAGCACTTCAAGCTGGTACATCTCATAACTTTAGTGATAATTTTGCAAAGGCATTCAATATTAGATATTCTGATAAAGAAGGAAAACTTCAATATGTTCATGAAACATCATGGGGTGTTACAACAAGATTAATAGGAGCTATTATAATGGTTCATGGAGATGATGATGGGCTTGTATTGCCTCCAAGAGTAGCACCAATTCAAGTTATGATTGTGCCAATAGCTCAACATAAAGAGGGGGTATTAGATAAAGCTAATGAATTAAAAGATAGATTATCTAAAGTAGCTAGAGTTAGACTTGATGATAGTGATAAGATGCCAGGATGGAAATTTAGTGAATGTGAAATGAAGGGTATTCCAGTTCGTGTAGAAGTTGGACCAAAGGATATAGAAAATAATCAAGTTGTCTTAGTTAGAAGGGATACAAGAGAAAAAGTAGTTGTATCTATGGATGAATTAGAAACTAAAGTACAAGAATTATTAGATGATATTCATAATAATATGTATGAAAGAGCAAAAGCTCATAGAGATGAAAATACTCGTGTAGCACATACATTAGAAGAAATGGTTGATATAGCAGATAATCATCCAGGATTTATAAAAGCTATGTGGTGTGAAGATAGAGTTTGTGAAGAAAAAATAAAAGAAGAAACAGGTATAACTTCAAGATGTATGCCATTCGAACAAGAAAATCTTGGTGATACATGTGTATGTTGTGGAAAGAAAGCAACTAAGATGGTTTACTGGGGAAGAGCATACTAAAATAAATATTAATGTAAAAATAGAAAGAAGTTTTTCTTATCTTCTTTCTATTTTTATATAAATTTTAAACGAGGTAATAGTATGGGCGTTAAAAGTGATAAAAGAAGTTTAGAATGGTTATGGCTTACATCAATAGCAAACTTTATTATCAATTTAAGCTTATTTTTAGATGTTTTATTAGGAGATCATCTATGTAATTTTTTTAAAGCACGAGGATTTGAAATTTTAAGAATATGTAATTGGATTAATATTATAAGTATACATTTAATTTTTCTTTCACTTTTCTTTACAAGAGATCTAATAAGAGCTTATAGAGGGGTAATAAATAATAAAAAGTTTATAAAACCTTTAATTAGCATAAGCATAATATTTTTAGGCTATATATGTTTTTGGTATTTTGGTAAAGATGATATATTAAAAAATACATGTTTAAATTTTCTTTTAAGTTTTATCCCATTTTCTTTTATACTAAGTGCTAAAAAAATTAGTGAAATAGATAATAGAAAAGTTAATTGGGATAAAGAGATAGGAATAAAACATAATGAAATAAGTGCAACTACCTCTTTTTTATGGCGATTTAAAATATCTTTTAAAAATAGATCTAATAGAATTAATAGGAATGATATTTTAAATAAGTCACTTAATTGGATATTAACAAGAGGAATAATTCTTATAATATTATCTAATCAACTATCTATTTTTTTTCAAGAAGATATGGACTTGACTTTTAAAACTTTTATTATAATTATAAGATATAATCCTTTAGTAATTATTGATATAATAATTGCCATTAGCTTTATAATATTTATCACAGAAGTTGTTTTTAATCTTAATACTTGTTTTACTGGAGAATGTACTGGAGTATATGAAATTAAAAATAAAAATGATTATATATATTATAAATATATAATAACCAGTTATGAGGATAAGAAAGAAATAAAAATTGATTCCGATATTCCAATGTACACTGAAGGAGATTATGTAACTGTTACGTATACTCCTATAACTAAAATTGTATTATCTTATTTTTAAAATAATATAAATGCTCGCCCTTGTATTAGGACGAGCATTGTTTATTTTTTTAGTAATTTTTTAGAGATTAAATATTCCTTAGCTACCTTTTCAGGAGCTTCATGGAGTTTGTCTACTTTATGATTAAGTGTCTGCATAGTATCTTCTGAAATTGTGTCAGATAGTTTATTCAGTATTTTTTTTAGTTCAGGATGTTTTTTTACAGTATCTTTTCTTATAACAGGAATACCATAGGTATTAGTAAAGAAATCCTTATTATCTTTTAAAACTTTTAAATTAAATGCTTTTAATAGTCCTTCCGTAGAGGTTGCATCTATAACCTGACAGTTATTTTCTTCTATAGCAGAATATCTAAGACTACCATCCATAGGTTTTATATCCTTAAATTTTATACCGTATTTTTTTTCTAATCCCTTTAAGCCATCTTCTCTATTAGCGAATTCTAAGGTACAACATAGTGTTAAGTCTTTACTTACTTTTGCAAGATCAGATATGGATCTAATATTATATTGTTCAGCTACTTTGGGAGTCATTGCTAAAGACCAATTATTACTAAATCCTAATAAGGGTAATAAGTCTATATTATATTTAGTATTCATTAATTTTTTTGTTTCAGAATAAGCAAGATCTTTATCACCAATTATAGGTTTTTTCAATACATTCATTAATAGAGTACCTGTGTAATCGGGATATATATCAATCTCTTTAGCTTGCATTGCAGACATAATAACGGAGCTTCCTCCTAAATTAAGTTTTCTATCTACTCTTAAATCTGTATATTCTTCAATTAAATCAGCAAACATATTTCCAAGAATCAATTGTTCAGAAAAATTTTTAGAACCTACAACAATAGTATCTTTTTTAGGTTTTATAATATTAGTTACCATAAAAACAAGAAAACTTATAAGAATAATTATAGAAATTATTTTTAAAGGTTTTGATATAGACTTTTTAGGGGTTTTGCTTATCCCTTTAGGAGTAACAGCTATTTCGATTTTACTAAAGATAAAATCAATTAAAAGAGCAAGCACGCAACATGGAATTGCACCAGCTAAAATCATAGAATTATTTACGGTTTGAATACCAGAGAATACAAGATAACCTAATCCTCCGGCCCCTATAAAAGCCGCTAAGGTCATAAGTCCGACAGCAGTAACGGCAGAGATCCTAATACCAGACATTATTATTGGAAGTGCTAATGGAAATTGTATTAATCTAAGAGTTTGTGAACCTGTAAGTCCCATACCATGTGAAGCTTCTAGTATGTTTGGATCTATACTGGTTAAACCTACATAAGTATTTTTTATTATAGGTAATAGTGAATAAAGGACTACAGTAGTAATTGCTGGGACAGTACCAATACCTAATATTGGAATGAATAATCCTAATAATGCCATGGAAGGGATTGCTTGAACTAAGTTAATAAAGTTTAAAATTGGTTTTCTGCAAGGTTTTGATTTAGTTATTAATATTCCAAGCGGTATACCAATTAAGACAGAAATTAAAATAGCGCCTAAAGTAAGGTACATATGTTGGAGTAAAAGTCTTACTATTTCTTCTTTTTTATCTATTAGGAAAGAAAAAAAGTTATTCATTTAAATCACCGCCTTCTAGGAATTGTTCACTTAATACGGAGATCAAACTACTCTTGGTTATAAGACCTACCAGTTGGTTTTTATTATTTGTAACAGGAATATAACCAAAGGAGTGTTCGCTAACTAATTCTAGAAGTTCAACGATATTATCTTCTTCATTAATGGAAACCACATTATGTTCCATGATTTCATACAGTTTTGTTTCCTTAGGTATATTTCTTCTAATACTTTTTAGAGTAACTAAACCTTTTAACATATATTCTTTATCAACAATTAATAAGCTATCTACCTTATTAGATTTCATTATTTCTATAGCTTGAAGAATATTTCTAGATGGACTAACACATATAGGAGAATTAATCATAATATCTTTAGCTTTTATAAATTCTGGACTATTCCAAATTTTATTCGATCCAATAAAATCTGAAACAAAATCATTAGCAGGATTTTTTAATATATTTTCTGGCGTATCATATTGAGCAATAGAACCATTATTCATAATACAAATTTTATCAGCTAATTTTATAGCTTCATCCATATCATGGGTTACGAAAATTATAGTTTTTTTCAGTTTTTCTTGAGTTTCAAATAATTCTTCTTGTAAAGAATTACGGGTTATGGGGTCTAATGCACTAAAAGGCTCGTCCATTAATATGATATCTGCATCTGTTGCAAAGGCACGGGCAACCCCTACACGTTGTTGTTGACCACCACTTAATTCATTGGGATATTTATTTAAATATTCATGTGAATTTAAACCAACTAATGCTAAGAGACCTAAGGTTTTTTTGTGAATTTTATTTAAGGGTTCTTTTTTTAACTTAGGGAGTAGTTCAATGTTTTCTCTAATCGTAAGATGAGGAAAAAGACCGGTGTTTTGAATTACATAGCCAATATTACGACGTAATGAGATAGTATTTTCTTTAGAAATTGGTTTAGAGTCTATATAAATCTCTCCTGAAGATGGTTTGATAAGTTTGTTTATCATTTTTAGCGTAGTAGTTTTTCCACAACCACTGGGACCTATTAGTACAATAAGTTTACCCTTTTCAATATTTAAATTAATGTTGTTTAGTATAATTTTAGAATCAATTTTTTTTGTTATATTTTTGAATTCTATCAATAAAACACCTCCTGAAAAATTAACAACTTCTGAAAGTTTTAGAAGTTGTTAAAAATATTATAACATAAATGATATATAAGTTCCAGTAAGGTTTGTTTTAGAAGAATTTAAAGAGAAGCTTATAAGTTTTATGTGGATTTCTAGAATAACAAAAGAATGATAAAATGTATAGAATATTCAGAAAATATGATATAATTTTTGTGACCAATGTTTAATATGTTAGCTTTTATAAATAAAAATTTAAGTATTTATAAAAAGAAAGAAGGGGGTAAAATGGGGGTTAAAGAAAAAAAATATGGTGTTAAAGATATTATAGGAATTCCATTTAAATATGCACCTAAAAGTTCTATAGTCATAGTTCTTCAAAAATTAATAGATGGTATAGTTCCTACAGTAGAAGTTATAGTTACTGCTAAATTTTTAGACATTTCTATTTTAGTAGTTCGAGGTGAAAAGAGTATTAAAAATATATTTTTACCTATGTTTATTATAATAACACTTATTGCTTATAAGTGGATTTCACAACAACTTGTAAAGTTTGTTGAAGCAAAGTTACAATTAAAACTTAAAGAAACTTTTAGAGTTAAGATCATAGAAAAGGTAGCTAAGCTAAAGTATAAGTATATAGAGAATCAGGATATTTGGGATTTAATATCTAGGGTATCTAGGAATCCAGATGTTAGAATAAAAGAGGCTTATAGTGATTTGTTGGAAATGATATCTATGGTGATTATAATTTTAGGCTTGCTTTTAGTTTTAGTTATGCAGGTATGGTGGGCAACCTTAATTATTTTAGGAATTTCCATTCCATTGTTTTATCTTGCCATAAAGGGTGGAAAAGATATTTATGAAGCTAATAGAGAAGTATCAAAATATGAAAGAAGAACAGAGTATTTAAGAAAAGTTATTACAGGAAGAGAATTCGTGGAGGAAAGAACTCTTTTTCATTATACGGATAAAATAAATAAAAAATGGGATGAACAATATGAAATTAAAAGAAAGGTAGAAGTTAAAGCAGATTTAAAGTATTTTATAAAAATGAAAAGTAGTAGTATAATTACTGCAATTATATCTATGTTAACAGTTTTAGTGCTTATATATCCAGTTAATGATGGAAGGTTAAGTGTAGGTATGTTTATTTCTATTGTAAATGGAGTATTTAGACTTATAACAATGATGTCTTGGAATATTACCTACTATATTAAACACCTATCTTCTAATATTGAATATTTAAAGGATTTTACTAAGTTTTCAAATTTGGAAGAAAGTGAAGGGGCATTAGATGAACCTTCTAAGAAATTATTAAAATTAAAAACTTTAGAATTTAAAAGTGTATCTTTTAAGTATCCAGGTACAGAGAACTATATATTAAAGGATATTTCCTTTCTTATAGAGGAGGGGAAACATTATTCAGTTGTAGGGGCAAATGGATCAGGAAAAACCACTATAACAAAACTTATAACAGGATTATATGATGAGTTTGAAGGAGAAATTTTAATAAATAATAAAAGCATTAGGGAATATAAACAAAGTAAATTAAAGGCATTGAGTTCAGTTGTATATCAAGACTTTGCGAAATATGCTATAAAATTTAAAGACAATATAGCTTTAGGAAATGTTTCTACATTAAATGAAAAAGTTAATGAAAAATATATAAAAACTTCAATAGATATTTTAGATTTAAATGATTTAGTAAAAAAATTTCCGAATGGATTAAACACAATACTAGGTAAAATTAAAGATAATGGAGTAGATATATCAGGTGGACAATGGCAAAGGCTTGCAATGGCTAGGTCTATTATAAGTCCAGCATCACTTAGAATTCTAGATGAACCAACAGCTGCTTTAGATCCAATAAGTGAAAGTCAAGTATATGAACAATTCAATGAAATAAGTAAAGGAAATACAACGATTTTTATAAGTCATCGTCTTGGATCGACTAAGCTTGCAAATGAAATTTTAGTTATAGGGGATGGCACCATTGTAGAAAGTGGTTCTCATGATAAACTTATGAAGAAAAATGGTTTATATGCAAAAATGTATGAGAGTCAAAGGAGCTGGTATTTATGATAGATTCTAAATCTCGAAAAGATATTTCTCTTTTTAAAGTATTAGATGAAATTTTTAGAATGATTATTAAATCAAGTCCAGTATATTTTATTATCGCCATTTTATTAGGAATACTTCATGGTGTTTCAACAGGATTTAATATATTTATGACCCAGAAATTTTTTGATACGGTTTCAAAAGAAATTGGTAAAAAAGGTGCTATAAATTCAATGATTTTAATGGGATGTTTATTAGGAATAACATTAATTATTGAAGAAGTATTGAATGGGACTCACAATTTTACAGTGAATAATTTTGCTAAAATACAATTAGATTATATGGGCAAAAAAATAAATAAAAAAACTGGTAACTTAGATCCTATTTATTTTGAACAGTCTAGTTTTTTAGATGATATTAATAAGGCTAATGAAGGTATGGAAAATTGTATATCTGTATTAACAGTAATTATGGTATTATTTAGTTTCTATTTACCATATTTTATATTTATGTCAATATATTTGTATAAATTGAAACCTATTCTTGCTGTATCCTTAATATTAATTTTCATACCAGTTGCAATAACACAAATCATTAAAATTAAGGTGTTTGCAGAATTAGAAGACAATGCAGCGCCTTTAAGAAGAGAATATGAGTATTATGAAAAATGTTTAATAGATAAGGAATACTATAAAGAAACAAGAATTTTGGGTGCATTTAATTATTTTAAAGATTTATATTTATCGACTTTAAAATTACTTAATATTAAGATGTGGAATGCAGAAAAAAAATCAGGACTTTTAGAACTAGGAATGAAAATGATAACGTTACTGGGATATATGTCGGTACTATATTTATTATTTACTGCATTATTAAAAGGGGAAATATCAATAGGAGCATTTGGAGCAGTTTTTGCCTCCATAGGAATGATGTTTTCATTAATGGAAGAAATAATATGTATGCATATAGGAAACATAACTAAAAGTTGGGGTACTATAAAGAATTTTATTAGGTTTGTTAATATGACAGAAAGAAAAGGTCAAAATGAAGAATTTCAAGGTATCCCTGAAATATATTTAGAAAATGTAAGTTTTACTTATCCTGGTATGGAGCAAATGTCTGTTTCAAATGTATCTTTAAAAATAAATAAAGGAGAAACTATTGCTATAGTAGGAGAAAATGGAGCAGGAAAAACTTCTCTAATAAAGCTTATTACAGGATTATATACACCTACAGAAGGAAAAGTTCTAATAGGAGGATTAGATACTAGTAAAGTTATATCAAAAAATATATATAAAAATATATCGGCAGTTTTTCAAAAATATGCGAAATATAAGATGACTTTAGGAGAAAATATATCTATAAGCTCTAACAAAGAAAGGTTTTTTAAAGATAATAAGGATATAAAAGAAAAATTACAATTAGCCGTTGAAAAATCAGATTTAGAAATAAATGAAGAAAAATTTAATAAAGGTTTTGATACCATGCTTTCAAGAGAATTTGATGGAATAGACTTATCGGGAGGTCAATGGCAACGAATAGCAATTGCAAGGGGATTTTATAAAGATCATAATATGATAGTTTTAGATGAACCAACAGCAGCTATAGATCCCGTAGAAGAGACAAAAATTTATAATAAATTTGCAGAAATGTCTAAAGGAAAAACAGCTATAATTGTTACTCATAGGTTAGGGTCAGCTAAAATAGCGGATAGAATAGTTGTTATGGACAAGGGTAAAATAATAGAAATTGGTACTCATGAAGAACTTATAAATAGTAAGGGTAAATATTCAGAGATGTATGAATCTCAAAGTAAATGGTATATGGATAAAAAGGTTATAGTATAAAGTTTAAGGCTTATCAGTAAAGGAATATGATTAGTAAGAAATAAAGCATTAGATCTTTTTAAGAAAATTAGGTTTATAAAAATACAAGAATAAAGTTAGAGATTCGGTATTAAATGAAGATTAACTGATTTAGTTTAAGTAAACTATGATTTTTATGTATTAAAGTTCTAATTTTTTAAATAAACTGATATTGACAAAAAAAAATAAGTGTTTTATAATGTGAAAAAAGAAAAACTTAAAGCTTTGAAGAGAACAAGTAGAATTAGTTATAGATTTACAGAGAGTTCCCGGTTAGTGAGAGGGGCAAAGATAGATTAATTTGAATACATCTCTGAGCAGCACTCCGAAAGATAACAACCAGTAGGCTGATGTCGGTTCCTGCACCCGTTATAGTGCTAGAGTATAACTAGAAAGTAAGGTTTTAATAATTACTTTTAGCGTACTTGATAAGGTTGTTATTGTGAGATATCAATAAATTAAGGTGGTAACACGGGAATATTCACTCTCGTCCTTTTATTAGGACGAGGGTTTTTTTATTTTATACATAATTTTTTACATTATGAAGTATACCGGTAGACTTTATAATTCTAAATGAAAAATAAAATTTTATAGGAGGAATATAAAAATGAAAAATGTTGAAGAACAAATTAAGATTATTCAAAAAGGAGCAGATGAAATAATAGGACTTGAAGATCTTAAAGAAAAACTTGAGAAAGCTAATAAAGAAAATAAGTCCTTAACTGTTAAATTAGGTTTAGATCCAAGTGCTCCTGATATTCATTTAGGACATACCGTTGTTTTAAGGAAAATTAAACAACTTGAAGATCTAGGACACAAAGCAATTATTTTAATTGGGGATTTTACAGGAATGATAGGAGATCCAACAGGAAAATCTAAAACTAGAAAACCATTAACAAAAGAACAAGTTTTAGAAAATGCTAGAACTTATGAAAAACAGATTTTTAAAGTTTTAGATAAGGATAAAACTACTGTAAGATTTAATAGTGAATGGTTATCAGAATTAAAATTAGAGCAAGTAGTTAAGTTAGCATCAACTATGACTGTAGCTAGAATGCTTGAAAGAGAAGATTTTAAAAAGAGATATGAAAATCAACAAGCAATAGGTATTCATGAATTTTTCTACCCATTAATGCAAGGCTATGATTCTGTGGAACTTAAAGCAGATATAGAACTTGGTGGAACAGATCAAAGATTCAATGTTCTTATGGGTAGAATGCTCCAAAAAGAATACGGACAAGAAAGTCAGGCTACTATTTTTATGCCCCTGTTAGAAGGTACTGATGGTGTAAATAAAATGAGTAAGAGTTTAGGAAATTACATTGGAATTGATGAAGCAGCAGAAGTTATGTATGAAAAGGCTATGTCAATTCCAGATGAATTAATTATTAAATATTATAATCTTGTAACAGATGTTCATCCAGATGATGTAGCTAAAATAGAAGAAAGATTAAAAAATGGAGAAAATCCAAGAAATATTAAAATGGAATTAGCAAAAGAAATAGTAAGATTATATCATGGAGAAGAAAAATCTATAGAGGCTCAAGAAAGATTTGTAAAAGTATTTAGTAAAAATGAAATTCCAGATGATATAAATACTATAGAAGTAGATGGGGCTAATTTCGATCTTATATCCATATTAGCTGAAAATAAAATAGTTAAAAGTAAAAGTGAAGTAAGAAGATTAGCTACACAAGGTGGGGTAAAAATTAATGATGAAAAAGTAACCGATTTATCAGAAGTAAAACCACACAATGAGATGATAGTTAAAATAGGAAAGAAAAATTTTGTGAAAATACTTTGTAAATAATTGAATAAATATAAATAAACTTTCATATTAATTTATATCTAAATAGAAGAAATCTAAATAAAAGCACGTTTACATGTATAGGCAATTAATTTATACTAAACTTAAGTAGAATGAGTATAAATTAAAGGGGATAATTTAAATGAAGAAAGCAGTCATAGGAATTTCAGGAAGTATAACTGTAGAAACTGATGGTGATATGCCAGGGTATGAAAGAGCTTATGCTACAGATGACTATGTTCAAGCAGTAGCAAGAGAGGGAGCAATTCCCGTTATTTTACCTATAGTTCAAGATGAAGATATAATAAAAGAACAGGTGAAGAATGTAGATGCAATAATTTTAAGTGGAGGCCATGACGTAAGTCCACTAGTGTATGGTGAGGAACCACTTTTAAAACAAGGTGAGATATTAGAAAAGAGAGATTATTTTGATATAAAACTTTTAAAAACCGCCTTAGAGTTAAAAAAACCTGTTTTAGGAATTTGTAGAGGACTTCAACTTTTAAATGCAGCTTTAGGTGGCACTAATTATCAAGACTTATCTTATATAGAAAGTTGTACTATAAAACATGATCAAGGAAGTTCTGGTCCAACAACTGCAACTCATACAGTAGAGACTAAAAAAGATAGTAAGTTAAATAAATTATTTGGTGATACATTTTTAGTTAATAGTTTCCATCATCAAGCTTTAAAAGAAATACCACAGGGGTTTGTAGTAAGTGCAAAAGCTAAAGACGGAGTTATAGAAGGTATAGAAAAGCTTGGAGAAGATTTTGTTGTAGGAGTACAATGGCATCCTGAAATGATGTCTGTAAAACATGAAAATATGAGAGTAATATTTAAAGAATTAATAAAAGAGGCTTTAAAATAAAAAAATATAAGGCAAAACATTTAAAAAATTAAATTTAAGTGTTTTGTTTTTTTGTCTAAGAAATAGTAGTATCTTAAAGTTTGGGTATAAATAATTCTAAGTTTTTCATATCTTTGTTTAGAAGTATTTAACCAAAATGATTCATAGAACTTTAGGTTATTAAAATTTTAGACCAATATGTTAAAAGTTTATTCGTATAAAGATATCCTTTTAATAAAAGTAATGAGGTTATAATTATATTGACATATGCTTTTTATTTTTTTGTCTAAATTTTTGATATAATTGAGTATGCAAATAAATTTATATAATGTGAAAGAAGTGATAGGTAATGAAAAACCTAACTGTTAGTTTAAAAGATAAAAGTTATGACATAATTATAGAAAATGGAGTTTTAGATAAAGTAGGTAAAGAGGTTAAGGATATATATAATGGAAACAAAGTTTGTGTAGTTACAGATAAAAATGTTTGTAAACTTTATGGAAATAGAATTAAAAAAAGTCTAGAGTTAGAAGGATTTAAGGCTTATTTTATTGTAGTTAAACCAGGTGAAGGAAGTAAATCCTTTGAAACTTTACATGAAGTATATAATAAATTTATAGAATTTAAATTAACAAGGGGAGATTTAGTAATAGCATTTGGTGGAGGAGTTGTTGGGGATTTAGCTGGATTTGCAGCATCTACATATTTAAGAGGAATTTCATATATTCAAATTCCAACTTCTCTTTTAGCACAGATAGATAGTAGTATTGGAGGAAAAGTTGCTGTTAATTTACCACAAGGAAAAAATTTAGTAGGAAGTTTTTATCATCCTAAAAAGGTAATAATAGATCCTAAAGTTTTAGAAACTCTTTCTAATAGATTTTTAAAGGATGGGCTTGGAGAGGTTATAAAATATGCGTGTATTAAAGATAAAGAGTTATTTGAAATGTTAAATAATATAAAAAGTGAAGATGAACTTAATTCGAATATGTCTAATATAATATACACTTGTTGTAATATAAAAAGAGAGATTGTAGAAAAGGATGAAAAAGATTTGGGACTTAGAATGATTCTTAATTTTGGGCATACTTTTGGTCATGGAATAGAAAAATTTTTTAATTATGAAGGATATTCTCATGGGGAAGCAGTTGCACTTGGAATGTACTATATTACAAATAAAAGTGAATTGTTAGGTTTTACGGAAAAAGGAACCTCACAAAAAGTTAAAAATATATTAGAAAACTTTAATATAGATTATAATATACCAGATGTAAGTATGGATAAAATTAAGGACACAATTACCTTAGATAAAAAAAACATAGGAAGTTTTATAAACTTAATTTTACTAAAAAGAATAGGAGAGGCTTATATAGAAAAAATAAGTTCAAATGATATAAATATATTTTTTAGTATAGAGTAGAAAATATAAAATGTTAATTTAAAATATAGAAAGGCAAAGGAAGAAGTATAATGAATAGTATTAAAATAAAACCTTCTAAATTAAGAGGACATATTATTATTCCTCCTTCTAAAAGTTTAAGTCATAGGGCAATAATTTGTGCAGCACTTTGTAATAAAGGGGAAAGTATTATAAGTAATCTTATTTTATCAGAAGATATAAAAGCTACTATAGATGGAGTAAAAGCTCTAGGTGCTAATACGGAACTTATAAAGGAAGAGAATAATATATATAAATTAAAGGTAACTAAAAGTCAATATGATATTGATTTAAAAAAAGATAAAAAAATAAGTATAAATTGTAGGGAATCAGGTTCTACTTTAAGATTCTTAATTCCATTAGGGGTGGCATTAAAAGAAGAATGTGAATTTACTGGATACGGAAAATTAGTAGAAAGACCTTTAGAAGTATATTATAAAATTTTTGATGAACAGGGAATTGTTTATGAAAATAACAATGGTAAGCTTCCTTTAAAAGTTAAAGGAAAATTAAAAAGTGGTCAATTTAAAGTAGAAGGAAATATAAGTTCCCAATTTATATCAGGGTTATTTTTTACATTACCATTGTTAAGTGATAATTCTCAGATCAAAATAATAAATAACCTGGAATCCAAGGGATATATTGATTTAACTTTAGATATTTTAAAGAAGTTTAATATACATATAGAAAATAATAATTATGAGGAATTTTTAGTTAAAGGAAATTCAGAATATAAAGCATTAAATTATAAAGTAGAGGGAGATTATTCGCAGGGAGCTTTTTTCTTAGTAGCTAAAGAATTAGGAAATAAGGTTTTATGTGAGGGTTTAGAAGAAAATTCTCTTCAGGGAGATAAAGAAATTTTAAATATTATAAGTAAATTTCAAGATTTAAAAGAGAATGAAATAGTTATAGATGCTTCTCAAATACCTGATTTAGTACCTATTTTAACGGTATTAGCTTGTTTGCAAGAGAACAAAATAACTAAAATAATTAAAGCAGAAAGACTTAGAATAAAGGAATCAGATAGATTAAAAGCAATAGCTACCGAATTAAATA
Organism: Clostridiaceae bacterium 14S0207; assembly: GCA_003288255.1. GTDB lineage: Bacteria > Bacillota > Clostridia > Clostridiales > Clostridiaceae > Hathewaya > Hathewaya limosa. The sequence goes on from CP026600.1 coordinate 490,330, forward strand.
AATTAGGTGGAGAAGTGAATGAGCTTCCGGATGGGTTAGTTATTAAGGGGAAGAACACTCTAAAAGGAGGGGCAAAAGTTAGTAGTTGGAATGATCATAGAATTGCTATGGCATTAGCTATTGCAGCCACTAGGTGTGAAGAAGAAGTAATATTAGAAGGATTTGAAGCTGTAAATAAATCCTATCCTGATTTTTGGAATGATTATAAATCTTTAGGAGGAGAAATTTATGAGCTCAGTTTGGGGAAATAAATTAAAACTTAGTATTTTTGGAGAATCCCATGGTGAAGGAATTGGTGTTGTAATAGATGGACTTCCAGCAGGAATTAAATTAGATTTAGACTATATAAATAAAGAAATGCAAAGAAGAGTACCAGGAAAAAGTAAGTTAGCTACAGGAAGATGTGAAAGTGATTTATATAATATTTTAAGTGGGTATTTTGATGGCAAAACAACAGGAACTCCATTATGTGCAACCATATTAAACAAAGATAAACGTTCTAAGGACTATAGTAAATTTAAAACACATATGCGACCTAGTCATGGTGATTATACAGGATTTCTAAAGTACTCAGGATTTAATGATTATAGAGGGGGAGGACACTTTTCAGGAAGAATAACTGCTCCTTTGGTATTTGCAGGAGCAATAGCTATGCAAATATTAGAAAAACATAAGAAAATTTTTATAGGAAGTCATATTAAAAGTATTTATACTATAGAAGAAGAGGAATTTTCATTAACTGATGTTACTAAAGAACAATTAAAAAACTTAAGAAATAGTGATTTTCCTGTTTTGTGTAATGAGGTTGGAGAAAAAATGAAAAATGAGATTTTAAAGGCTAAGCATGATGGTGATTCAGTAGGTGGTGTAGTTGAATGTACAGCTATAAATATTGAAGGTGGTTTTGGTGAACCTTTTTTTGATTCTATAGAAAGTAGACTTTCTCATATTCTGTTTTCTATTCCCGCTGTGAAAGGAATAGAATTTGGAAAGGGATTTAATATTAGTAAATTAAAAGGTTCTAATGCTAATGATTGTTATTACATTAATGAAGGAAAAATTTTAACTAAAACAAATAATAATGGTGGAGTTTTAGGTGGAATAACTAATGGAATGCCTTTAAATTTTAAAGTGTGTATAAAGCCGACTCCATCTATATCAAAAGTGCAAAATACTGTCGATATATCTAAGATGGAACAATCTCAACTTGTAATTGAAGGAAGACATGATCCATGTATAGTTCCTAGAGCAATTCCAGTTGTAGAAAGTGCTGTTGCTATTACTATTTTAGATTTTATTTTAGAAAGAGAGGGTGAATTGTGGATAAAAAATTAAATTTACAAGAACTTAGGGAAAAAATAAATAATATTGATAAAGAATTAGTGGGGTTGTTAGAACAACGCTTTCAGTGTGTTATGGAAATAGGAATGTATAAAAAAGAAAATTTAATTCCTGTGTTAGATTCAAAAAGGGAGTTAGAAGTTATTGAAAAGTCTAAAAATTTATTAAATAATCCACAATATGATAAATATTTAGAAAAGTTATACACAGAAATAATGAAAACTTGTAGACAACTTCAAAAAGATAATGTACTAGATAAGTAATGCATACTAAATAATACACTATTTAGTATTGCTTGTACACTAAAATATTAAAAAGTTAGCTATAAGGGGTAGAATCATGGTTATAACCAGCTTAGATAAAGATAAACTGAAGAAAGATTTTATTAGAATATGGATTGATGAAAGTAATGAATTTCCTGAGTTTAAGGAAAAGATTAGTTTATATAAAAAAATAGAGAATGAAGAAAGATTAAATAAATGTATAGATCAAATATTTAAGTTAATAAAGGAATTTTCAAGTGATATAAATGAGCAAGGGGTATGGAAGACAAAGATTAAAGAAGTCTTAAAGAGAAGTTTTTTTATTTCTTATTCAGAAGACTTTCCACCTAGTATGGATGAGTTTGTAAATAAATTTTTTTATATTACAGAAACATTTTTTATGGAGGCAAGAACATTTGATAAAGAAATAAGCATAGAAGATATATTACAGGCTATGCGAAATGTATGGAGTATGTGTCTAATTCAACTTTTGTTAGAAGAAGAAATAGAGTTTACCCCATCTATATTTGCATATAGTATGTTATATCCTTATACAGATAATTATTTAGATGATTTAAATATTTCTGGAACCGAAAAGAATAAATTCAATTGTGATTTAAAAAAGCGTTTAAAAGGTGAATTACACATTGAAACAAATAAAAACAATGATAAAATCTTTAAGCTTATAGAAATGATAGAAGGACAATTTGAAAGGGATAAATATTTACAGGTTTTTGAAAGTCTTGTAGATATACAGGAGGCACAAGAAAGAAGTTTAATCCAACATAAGAAAAATATTAAATTAAATGAAAAAGAACTTTTAGATATTTCAGTTGAAAAGGGCGGATTTTCTGTATTAGCTTCGGGATATCTGATTAAAGGACTTCTAACAGAAAAACAAATCTTCTTTTTATACGGATATGGATTTTTACTGCAACTTTGTGATGATTTGCAAGATGTTAAAGTAGATATAAAAAATAATCATAATACCCTTATATCAAGGGTAGGTGAAAGATGGAATCTAGATAGTGTAACTAATAATTTGTTTAATTTTAATAATTTTATATCGAGCTTATTAAATGAATTTGACTTAAGTGATATGGAATGGATAGAGGATTTTGTAGAGAAAAAGATGTTAAATTTGCTTTTTTTCAGTGTATGTAAAAATAAAAAGTTTTATAGTAAAAAATATTTTAAATGTATGGAAGAGTATTTTCCATATAGAAGTAAATATATAATAAAATTAAATAAAAAAGTTAATAAAAAATATAAGAGATTAATAAAAAAGGTTGGACGTGAAAAAATTAATGAGGCTATTATTTGTGCTTTAAGTTAATATATATTTATATACAAAATAGCTTACAACAGTATACATAAAAAATAAAACATATTATTTTAAAGTATACACGATATATATAGGGAGATGATATTTATGGAAAAGTTGTATGGTATAATTGGAGAAAAATTAGGACATACATATTCTCCAGAAATTCACAAAAAAATTTTGGAATCAATTAATATTAAAGGGCAATTTGGGGTTTTTCAAGTTAGGAAAGATCTTTTAATAGATGTTGTACCTGGATTAAAAGCATTAGGTTATAATGGGGTTACTGTTACAATTCCATATAAAGTGGATATAATGAAATATTTAGATGAGATAAGTATAGAAGCAAAAAATATTGGCGCTATAAATGTAGTTGATATAAAAAATGAAAAAGCTATAGGATATAATACGGATTATTATGGTTTTGGTATGACTTTAAAGCATTTTGACATAGATATTCAGGGTGAAGAAGCAATAATATTAGGCACAGGGGGAGCATCTAGAGCTGTGGTGCAATATCTTGTGGATAATGGGATTAAAAATATTATTTTTGTAAGTAGAAATTTTGAGGAAGCAAGAAAAAAATATCCTAAATATGAAATTATAAGTTATAAGGAGTTAGATACAATAAAAGAGAGTAAACTTGTAGTAAATTGTACTCCAGTTGGTATGTATCCTAAAAATGAGTTTACGCCAATGGATAAGAAATATTTAAAAAAATTCAAAGCTGTTGTAGATATAATTTATAATCCATTAGAAACATTATTTTTAAAGGAAGCTAAGGAACAAGGTTTAAAAAGTGTAAATGGTATGTATATGTTGGTAGCTCAAGCTGTTAGAGCACAAGAAATTTGGAATGATATTGAAATTCCTTATGAGGTTGTAGATAAGATCTATGAATATATGATACAAAAATAAGTAATGGAGTAAAGTGTGAATATGAATATTGTTTTAATTGGTATGCCAGGGTGTGGAAAAAGCACCTTGGGTTCTTTTTTATCTAGAAGATTAAATTTAAGATTTATTGATTTAGATGAATATATAGAAAATAAACAAGAAAAAACTATAAAAGAAATCTTTAATAATGGAGAAGAGTATTTTAGAGATATAGAAACTGATGTGGTGAAAGAAGTAAGTATATTTAATTCTACTATAATTTCAACAGGTGGAGGAGTTGTAAAAAGATATGAGAATATACTACAACTTAAAAAAAATTCTATAATCATTTTTATAAATAGGCCTATAGAAGAAATTTTAAAGGATATAGATTGTGAAAGTCGTCCACTTTTAAAAAAAGGAAAAGAAAAATTATATAGGCTATATGAAGAAAGGTTACCATTATATAAAAAGTATTGTGATGTAGAGATATTAAATGATAAACATATAGATTTAGTTTTAGGAGATATTATTAAATTACTTAAAAGAAAGGAAATAATTTAGAATGAGAATCTTAGTTATTAATGGACCAAATTTAAATTTTTTAGGTATTAGAGAAAAGGGGGTTTATGGCAAGGAAACTTATGAAGAATTATGCAATTTTATAGAAAACGAAGCTAAAAGTCTTGGAATTGATATTGATATACGTCAAAGTAATATAGAGGGAGAAATTATAAATTTTATACAAGAAGCTTATGAAAAAATTGATGGAATCATTATAAATCCAGGTGCATATACTCATTATAGTATAGCTATATTTGATGCATTAAAGTCTGTAAATATTGATACTATAGAAGTTCATTTAAGTAATATATATAAACGTGAAGAATTTAGACATAAATCAGTAACAGCTCCTGCTTGTGTTGGACAAATTTCAGGATTAGGTTTTTTAGGATATAAGTTAGCAATGGAAGCGCTATATTATAGAAAAAATAAATAGATTTAATATAAATTATAAATAATAAATATTAGATTATACCACTGTTAAAGTTTAAAATAAAATTATAAAAGCTTTAGGAGGGGATTTTATGCATAAAGATCAATTAATAAACTTAGAACCTTCAGTTAGAGAACAAGTTATGAGAGAGGAACTTGGAGAAGAAAAGTGTAAGATTTTAGATAAGTATGGATTGCAGCCTAATGAGAGAATATATTGGGAAAAAGTACAAGAAAAATATCCTACACAAGAATATTTTAGTCATAAATTTGCAGTAAAAAGTTCAGTACTAGGTATGATTTTTCAGATATATAGATTATGTTTTGCTAAGACTAAATATTTTGAAAATAATTGGGACAAGTTTATTCCGTGTGTTTATACCCTTCGAGAAGGATTTATAGAAACAGAACTATACAATATGGAATTTATTAAACATAAAAAAACAGGATTAATTATAGATCTAAGAGAACTATCTAAAATTCATCGGATTCAAGATTTTAAAGATTTATGCTTATATATAGAAAATAAAGAAAAAGAGTTAGAAAGAAAAATTGGATAGTATGTAAGGAAAATATATGTAAAAATAATTTTTAATTATAGATATATATTTATAAAAATGCAAATTCATATAAGGTGGATTTGCATTTTTATATTATTGAGTTAAATATTAAAAATAAATAATAGAATCAGCAGATAAACTAACATTATTAAGTAAATATGCATAAAATTTATAAGTATTTATATTAACTGTATATAAAATGAACTTTATATTGTTTATAATATAAATTGTGTACTTAAATTTTATATAAAGGGGTATTTATAATGAAGGAAGGGTATGTAGATATAAAACATGGTGATATGTATTATAAAGTATTAGGTAAGGGCGAACCTATATTGTTTATTCATGGAGGACCAGGTCTAGTACATAATTATTTTCTACCTTATTTTTTAGAACTTGTTAATAAAGGATATCAATTAATATTTTATGATCAAAGAGGAAATGGAAAATCATATAAGGCATTTGATGAAAGTAATATAAATTTAAACGAATTTACATTAGATATTGAACGATTAAGAAAACATCTAAAAATTGATAAGTTAAATATTGTAGGACATTCCATGGGAGGTTTTTTTGCTCTAGATTATGCTAAAAAATTTAATAAAAGAGTAAAAAAAATAACTTTGTGTAATTGTATTCCTATTGATATTGCAAACTTAGGAATAATGAATACTGTAATAAATGAGAGAATAAAATTTTATATTAATGAAATATCTGAAATTGTAAATTCGCAAAAGTTTAAGGATAATGATACAACAACAATAATAAAATATTTAACTTTAATAAATTCAGTTAATTTTTATGATAAATCTAGAAGTAATGAACTATTTAAGGATATGGAGATAAGTCCATATTTTATGAAAAATTTTAAAAAAATAAATAAAAAGTTATTAAATGAATATATAAATATAATTGATAAATACAACTTAGATGATATACATATTCCAACATTAATAATTCATAGTGAATTTGATTTTATATCTATAGAATCAAGTGAGTATATTAATTATAAACTTCAAAATTCTAATATCAAATTTATTAAAAAGTGTGGGCATTATTCATTTATAGAAAAAACTGAAGAGGTTTTAGAAAGTTTAGATGAATTTTTATTAAAATATTAATTAATGAAAGAAGAACTAAAGATAATTAAATATTTAGCCGAGAATCATAGAATAATCATTAGTTTTACAAATAAAATTTATAAGATAAGTAATATATAAAATCTTTTTTTAGAACTTGATAATACACTATGATAAAGTATAAAAAGATTTAAATGTTTTAAAAAGTTTATAATAATAAAATTTTTAAATAAAGTTATAGTATATAAAAGGCATTAATTTAAATATAAAGGTTATTTTAAGATTATATAGATTCTTATTTTTAAATCTAAAATATTATTATGTAGTTATATATTATAAAATACATATTTCACAAAAAATATTACAAAATTACTGAACCATTGAGATTAAATTTTTTATTAAAAGTTTAAAAAATTTGAAATTGTTATTGGATTATATGAGTTTTATACTTTAAATAAATTATAGAATTGGTATAATAAGTATAGAAATTTATTTTAGACTTCACTAGAATAAACAAAGGAGTTGTAAAAGCATGGATTTAAATAATAATGAGAACTTAACGATGGAAGAGGCTATGTTAGATATAGATAAGTCTATGAAAAAGATTAAGACAGGTGATATTGTAAAAGGAAAAGTAGTTTCTGTTTTAGAAAATGAAGTTATAGTAAACATAGGATATATGGCAGATGGAATAATTCCGGTTGAAGAGTTATCATTTGAAGATGTTGTACCAAGTGATGTAGTTAAAGAGACAGAAGAAATTTTTGTTTATATATTAAAGAGAGATGATGGAGAAGGAAATGTTCTTTTATCTAAAAAAAGAGCCGATGAAATTAAGCTTTGGAATTCTTTGATTGAACTTTATAACAGAAAAGAAAATGTAATATTTAAAGTTAAAGAGGTAGTAAAGGGAGGATTAAGAGGTTGTGTTAACGGACTAAAAGCTTTTATGCCGGCATCCCTAGTGTCAGCTGAATATACAAATGATTTAAATGTATACTTAGAAAAAGAATTAGAATGTAGAATAGATGAAATTAGTAAAAAAAATCAGAACATTGTTGTATCTAGGAAGGTTATAGAACTAGAAGAATTAAACAAAAAGAAAGAAATACTTTGGAATTCTATTAAAAAAGGGCAAAAAGTAAAAGGTGTTGTAACTAAAATAATGAATTTTGGTGCTTTTGTTGATTTAGGTGGAATAGAAGGTTTAATACATTTATCTGAATTAGCATGGAGAAAAGTTAAGAATGCTTCAGAAGTTGTTTCTATACGTCAACCGGTTAACGTATATGTATTAGATGTAGATAAAGATAAGAAAAGAATTGCTTTGAGTTTAAAACAATTAGGAGAAAATCCTTGGGACAATATTGAGGGAAGACTTATAGAAGGAAGTGTAGTAGAGGGTGTTATTACAAGACTTTTAGATTTTGGAGCATTTGTAGAGATAGAAGAAGGAATAGAAGGACTTGTACATGTAACTGAAATTTCTGATGAAAATATAGTTAAACCATCTAATATGCTTACAATTGGAGAAAGAGTTAAAGTTAAGATATTGTCCATAGATAAAGAAAATCATAGGTTGTCTTTAAGTATAAAGGAAGCTAAAGAAAAAGTAGTTGAAGGTTTTTCAAGTTATGTGGATGATGAAGAAAATACAAATTCTTTAGGAGATTTATTTAAAGATAAACTAAAAAATTTAAATTTAAAATAATTTATATTATTGAATTTTATACAATAAGAATGAATTTTAACATTTAAATGTAGTAAGAAAGAGTATCTTAATTTTCCTAAAAATAAAGATACTCTTTTATTGTATTCTTATGACATACAATACATAAAATGTAATAAATCTACGAAAATAAAAAGTAAGAACAAAAATAAAATTAAATAAATTTAAAATTTAATGAAATTATCCTTAAATATGATGAAATTACAGAAAGTTTAAATTATAATGTTAAGTGATAAATAAATTAATACATAATTTAAGAAAAATAGAGGGTGTTAATTGTGGATAATATAGATGAAATTTTAAAATTTAGAAGAGAATTTCATAAATGTGCAGAAGTAGGATGGTTAGAATTTGAAACAACTATAAAAATTATTGAATATTTAAATGAGTGGAACATAAAAACAATATATGGTAAAAAAGTACATAGTTTTAGAATGGGGTTACCTACAGAAGCACAGAAAGAGAAACATAAAAAGTGTGTTATAAAAAGAAATCCACAATTAAATCATAAAAAATATAAGGAAATTTTTGAAGGATATACTGGGGTAATAGGAGTTTTAGATACAAAGAGGCAAGGTAATAATACAATTTTACGTTTTGATATAGATGCCAATAATGTGGTAGAAACTGATGAAGAAAAGCACATACCAAACAAAGAGGATTTTGCCTCATATAATTATGGTATGATGCATGCTTGTGGACATGATGCACATATTGCAATAGGTCTTATGGTTGCAAAAGAAATAAGTAAACTTAAAAATGAACTTACAGGTAAAATATATTTTATTTTTCAACCGGCAGAAGAAGGTGTAAGAGGAGCAAGTAGTATAATAGATAGTGAAATAGGTGAAGAAATTTTTAAAAAAGCAGACTATTTTATTTCATCGCATATAGGATTTTCTGGAAAGGACAATGAAATTGTTTGTTGTACAGAGGGATTTTTAGGAACTACTAAATTAGATATAGAGTTTTATGGTAAAGCATCACATGCAGGTGCATGCCCTGAAAATGGTAGGAATGCCTTGTTAGGGGCTAGTAATTGTATTTTAGGATTATATAGTTTGACTCAATTTAGTGGAGGCATTAGTAGAATTAATGTGGGAACATTAATGGCTGGTACGGCCAGAAATGTAGTTCCAAGTATAGCAATTTTGGAAATAGAAACCCGATCAGATGAAGAAGAGATAAATATAGCATTAGTTAATAGAGTGAAAGATATTGTAAAGGGATCAGCTAATATGTATGGGCTAGATTATAAAATAAAAAAGCAGGGGATGACTAGTGCATATAAAATTGGTAATAGAAAATTTGGGTATGAGATTTACAACTGTTTAAGTAACTTAAATTTGAGTTTAATAAAAGTTAGTAATTTTGGAGCATCAGAAGATGCTACTTCTATGATGAGAAAAGTGGAGGAAAATGGAGGACAAGCAATATATATGATTATAGGTACAAATAGGGCAGATGAACATCATAATGAACATTTCGATATTAATGAAAAAAATCTTATTAATGGATTTAATGTTTATATGAGTATTTTAAAAAAACTAAATAACCCTGTTGAATCTACGAATATTAGGGGATAATGGATATGAAAAGGGGAAGCTGCAATGAAAAAAACTTTAAAAGGTAGATTTATGTTCCCAGTTCTTTTGTCAGCAGCTTTAGGCATATGTGTATTAATATTTATTTTTTATTCTCAGGCCAAGCAGATAATAACTAGTGATATAGAGAAGATGTCTAAAGACAAAGTTGAGAAAATGGTTGATAACGTTGATAACAAATTGAAGAATTGGAAAGAGATTCTACAAATACTTGCTACAGATGATGAAGCAAAAAGATTAAATGGAAAAGATCTTTTTAATGAAATAAGTAAACAGAAAAAAATTTTTGATGATTTTGAGTTAATGACTATTATCGATGAAAAAGGAAATTATTATGATAGTAAGCATAGAAGAGGAAATGTTAGTGATAGACAATATTTTAAGGATAGTATAGAAGGATATACTAGTATTTCAGAACCCATTATTTCCAAAAGGGATAATAAAGCTGTAATAGTTATTTCTACACCTATAAGTGATAAGAAAAATATTAAAGGAGTATTATGTGCGGAGGTAAGTCTTTCTTATTTAACGTATATTATTAACTGTGAAAAAATTGGAGAAAAAGGATATGCATTTATGATAGATTCAGTAGGTAGATTAATGGCATATCCAGATAAAAATAAACTGTTAACTACTAATATAATTGATATGAATGATGAAGATTTAAATTCTATATGTAAAGATATGATTAAAGGAATAGATGGAGTAGGCAGATATAATTATAATGGTGAATTAAAAATGGTGGCATACAAACATGTATTAGAAGCACCATGGTCTATAGCAATGACAGCAAATTATAAGGAAGTTTTTCATGATTTAGAAGTCTTTAAAAATTTTATTATAGTTATAGGAATTATAGTTTTAGCGATTATTATATATTTCATATATATAGTGGTAAATTCTGTTACTGAACCAATTAAAGAAATAAAGGATTGTATAGAAATTGCAACAACGGGAAATCTTGAAGTGCAATGTAATATTAATAGTAAAGATGAATTAGGGGTACTTGGAGATAGATTAAATAAGTTAATTAATGAAAATAAAAGGTTAATAGATGAAACTATAGAGTATGATAGAATTAAAATGGAGTTTTTTGCCAATATATCACATGAATTAAAGACACCTATAAATATCATTTTTTCCACTGTTCAATTGTTAAACTTATATGCTAACAAAAATGAAGATGTTAGTTTTAATGATTTAGAACAAGATAAAATGAGGAAGTATCTTAAAATTATGGAACAGAATTCTTATAGACTAATAAGATGTGTTAATAATTTAATTGATTTAACGGAATTAGATTGTGGAGTATTAACACCTAAGCTAGTTAATACTAACATAGTTGAGGTAGTAGAGGAGATAACTATGGCCACTGTAGAATATGTAAAAAGTAAAGATAAAAAAATTATTTTTGATACAGATATAGAAGAAAAGTATATGGCTATTGATGTAGAGAAAATTGAAAGAATAATTTTAAATTTAATTTCTAACGCCTTAAAGTTTACGGAACCTAAGGATGTTATTATAGTAGGAATATATGATAAAGGTGAAGAAATCGATATTGTAGTTAAAGATAGTGGTAAGGGAATTCCACAAGATAAACAAAAAATTATTTTTGAGAGATTTAGGCAGGTTGATCAGTTATTAAATAGAGATCACGAAGGATCAGGAATAGGTCTTTCATTAGTAAAAGCCTTAGTAGAAATGCATAATGGAGAAATTAGGGTAAAAAGTAAAGTAGGAGAAGGTAGTGAGTTTATAATAACATTACCAGTACATTTTATTAAAGGGCAAGAGATAGAAGAAAATAAATTAGTTAGAGAACCTAAAATTCAAAAAATTGAAATTGAATTTTCAGATATATATGGATAAGATAATATGTAAGAATATATACTAATGGTACAATAACTATGAATTAAGAAATTTTTAAAGAGTTATGGTAAAAGTTTTTAACAAAATTCAATTTATGTTATAATATTAATGAAAAATAAACTTTGGAGGGAAAAATATGAGCATACATATTGGAGCTAAACCAAACGAAATAGCAAGCACTGTACTATTACCAGGAGATCCTTTAAGAGCTAAATTTATAGCAGAAACTTTTTTAGAAGATGTGGTTTGCTACAATGAAATTAGAGGAATGTACGGTTTTACAGGAACTTATAAAGGAAAAAGAGTATCTGTTCAAGGTACAGGTATGGGTGTTCCATCAATTTCTATATATGCAGATGAGTTAATAAATAGTTATGGAGTAAAAAATCTTATAAGAATAGGTACATGTGGAACTATTCAAAAAGATGTTAATATAAGAGAAGTTATTATAGGAATGAGTGCATCAACTGATTCTAATATAAACAATATAAGATTTAGTGGAATGAATTTTGCGCCAACAGCTTCTTTTGAACTTTTAAAGAAAGCTTATGATAAGGCACAAGAGTTAGGTGTAAAAACTCATGTAGGAAATATATTAACTTCTGATACTTTCTATTATGATGAGCCAGATGCTTGGAAAATCTGGGCTAAGTTTGGGGTTTTAGGTGTCGAAATGGAAAGTGCTGCTCTATATACATTAGGAGCTAAATATGGAGTAAACACATTAGCATTATTAACAGTTAGTGATAATTTAATAACTGGAGATAAAGCAACTTCTGAAGAACGTCAAACAACATTTACTCAAATGATTGAAATTGCTTTAGGATTAGCAGAATAATTTTACTAAGAAGCTAAGCTCTATTTAGAGTTTAGCTTTTTTAAGTTAAATCTTTATAAAATTTGTTTACTAATTTAGCTTAGAAACATATAATACAAATATAGGTAAAAATATATATTTGAAATGTTTTTTAGGTGAGATTACTGCAATGAATATAAAGTACGACCTATACAGAAATCTTCATTTATCAATGTTAAAATGAGGATTTTTTTTATTTAATAATAAAAATATTTTGGGGGTGAAGATGCATGGAAGATGGTCTTCCTTTACATTCGTATTTTAATAAATATATTTTGGAAATGTTATTCAAGAGATTTATAGGAGAATACTTTTCCATGCAAATCCTTGAGTAACAATGCTTGTGTCATTAGGAGGTGTTGTTATGGTTAAAGTAAAAGAACTTAATATTAAAAATATTAAAGGATTAACTGACGAAGAAGCCGTAAAAAGATTAAATAAATATGGTGCTAATGATATTAATAAAGAGAAAAAATCAAGTTTAATAAAGAAATTTTTTAATAATATAAAAAATCCTTTGGTTATATTATTAGGTGTGCTTGCTCTTACATCATATATAACTGGGGATAAAAAATCTACGATTATAATGATAGCCATGGTTTTTTTAGGTGTTATTTTAAAATTTATTCAAGAAACTAAGGCTGATAATTCAGCTCAGAAATTAAAAGATATGGTAACAACAAAGGCAACTGTTATACGCAATGGATATGAAAAAGAGATATTCTTTGAAGAATTGGTTCCAGGAGACATAATTCATCTATCAGCAGGAGATATGATACCAGCAGATGTAAGAATAATTTATAGTAAAGATTTGTTTGTTAACCAATCCTCATTAACTGGAGAGTCTATTCCAGTAGAAAAAGAAAGTAAGGTGGGAATTTTTAAAGAGGATTTACAAAATCCTAATCTTTGTTTTATGGGAACCAATGTTGAAAGTGGAACTGCTATTGTTGAAATTTTAAATACTGGATATAATACTTATCTTGGACAAGTGAGTAAAACACTTACAAAAAAAAGAGAGTTAACTAGCTTTGATAAAGGTATAAATAACTTTACAATACTTATGATTAAAATGATTTTCATTATGGCGCCTATAGTATTTTTCGCTAATGGATTTTCTAAAGGGGATTGGGGTTCAGCATTTTTATTTGCTATTGCTGTTGCAGTTGGACTAACTCCAGAAATGCTTCCTATGATAGTTACTGTTAACTTATCTAAAGGAGCATTATCAATGAGTAAAAAGAAAGTTATAGTAAAAAAATTAAATGCTATTCAAAATTTTGGTGCTATGAATATATTATGTACAGATAAAACAGGAACTATAACCTGTGGTAAAGTAAAGCTTGAAAAGTGTGTTGATATTTATGGAGATAAAAGTGAAAGAGTCTTAAAATATGCTTTTATAAATAGTTTTTATCAAACAGGATTAAAAAACGTTATGGATAATGCTATTTTAGAATATAAGAAAAAAAATGGGTTTCTTGATAAAGAAAAAATTAGATATATAAAGGTTGATGAATTACCTTTTGACTTTAAAAGAAAGAGAATGTCAGTAGTAGTTAGGAATGAAGACCAGAAGGATATATTGATTTGTAAAGGTGCAGTAGAAGAGATTTTATCATTAAGTGAGTATTATGAAATTGATAAAGAAATAAAATATTTTACGCAAGAAAGTAAGCAGAAATTTGAAAATATAAGTAAAAATCTTAATAAAAGTGGATTTAGGGTAATTGCTGTAGCATATAAAAAAATTAAAGATAAGAAAGATGAATATGAAGTTAATGATGAAAAGCAATTAGTTTTTTTAGGATATATGGCTTTTTTAGATCCACCAAAAGAAACATCAAGAGAAGCTATAGAAAAATTTAAAAAATACAATGTAGATATAAAAGTGTTAACTGGTGACAATGAAATAGTTACTAAAAAAATATGTAAAGATGTTAATTTGCCAGTTGATAGGATTTTATTAGGTAAGGATATAGATCAGATGAGTGATGAAAAATTAGCTATAGAGGCAGAGAAGACAAATGTATTTGCTAAATTATCTCCTTTACACAAGGAAAGAATAATAAAAGTATTAAAGGCTAGAGAACATGTTGTTGGATTTATGGGGGACGGTATAAATGATTCACCAGCATTAAAAGCAGCAGATGTTGGAATTTCAGTTGATGGAGCTGTAGATATAGCAAAGGAATGTTCTGATATAATTCTTCTTGAAAATAATTTATTAGTTTTAGAAGAAGGCGTTATTGAGGGAAGAAGAATTTTTGCTAATATAATAAAATATATAAAAATGACTGCTAGTTCTAATTTCGGAAATATGTTTAGTGTATTAGGTGCAAGTATAATACTACCGTTTTTACCTATGTTGCCCATTCAAGTATTAATTAATAATTTACTTTATGATATTTCCCAAAGTGCTATTCCAACAGATAATGTAGATAATGAATGGTTAACCAAACCAAGAAAATGGCAAGTCAACAATATAAAAAAATATATTATGTGTATAGGTCCTGTAAGTTCAATTTTTGATTATATAACTTATTTCGTATTATGGTTTATGTTTAAAGGAGTTAACAATCCAGCAATGTTTCAAACAGGTTGGTTTTTAGAGTCTCTAGTAACACAAACTATTATAATACATGTAATAAGAACAAATAAAATACCTTTTATTGAGAGTAAGGCAAGTAATCCATTGACTATGACAACAATATTAATGGTATTTATAGGGGTTACTCTAATAAATTCTCCTTTAGGAGGGAATTTAGGTTTTGTAAAGTTACCTTTAATGTGCTATCCTATATTAATATGTATTTTAATCGGATACGTATTTTTAACACAATTTATAAAAGAACGTTATGTTAAAAAGTTTAATTTAGATTAGCAGTATGTATAAATAACATTAAAAAGAGTTAGAGAAATAATTTCTAACTCTTTTTTGGTGCCGGAGGCGGGAATCGAACCCGCACGGTATTGCTACCACTGGATTTTGAGTCCAGCGCGTCTGCCAGTTCCACCACTTCGGCATAAGTAAATATTTAAGTTTACTAGCACAGTTTAACATATATAAAGAAAAAATTCAATAGTAAATTTATATGAATATACAAAAAATAAAATGGGAAATATAAATTAGTAAATTTTTATTTAGGAGGAAACATTATATTATGACATTAAATATATCAACAGAAATTTTTGAAACCATAGTTTCAGCTATATCTATTATTATGGGATCTTTAATAGGTGCTTTTTTTAGTTGGATAATTTCTAAAAAGACAACATTAAAAAATATAGAGGAACAATATAAAATTTTAGAACGTAATATGATTTATGAAGAAAAGTGTAAGAGAAATGAGATATGTAAACAAGCGAATATTATAAGATTGGATATATGTACAGCGCTTTTTCAAAGTATAAGAGCAATCAAAGAATATAATTTGAATGAAGAAAAAAATATATATCCTATTCCTATAAATAAAAGTTATGCATCATCTATTGCCACTCTAAGTAATTATTATTCACTTCAAGATATTAGTTATATTTATCAACTATATTCTTTTATTGAAAAAATGAATAGTCATTTAATGTATAAGAATCTTTTTAAAGAAGAATATAATGAAAAAGAATTATTTAATCTATATAAACAATTAATAGAAAAAGTTTATGGAGAACATTCTAATGAGATTTTAAAGTTACGTGTTGATAATATTTCATATGAAGATTTATATAAAAATAATTACATAAAAGAAGGATATAAGAAAGTATTAGAAGAATTAGAAGAATTATGTGTAAAATAATGAAAATAAAAAAATATGAATAATATTATGACAAATTAGTAAAATATAAACTTTCTTTATTGATTAAAATGTAATAATATTATTATAATAGAAGTAAGCATTAACTTAAGAGGTATATGGTATGAAATTAGAAAGCATAAAAAATAAATTTCAATATAATTCTCCAGTTATACTGACATTTACTTTAATTTCTTTAGGAGCATATTTTTTAGGATGGCTATCACATGGAAAAATAACTAAGTTTTTATTTAGTATTTATAGAACATCAGCTTTAGATCCTTTACAATATATTAGAATTTTTACTCATGTATTTGGTCATGTTAATTGGCAACATTTTGCGGGGAATTTTACAATACTTTTATTAATAGGACCTATGGTTGAAGAAAAATATGGGTCTAAAATAATTATAGAAATGATATTAATAACAGCAGGGGTAACAGGTATATTAAATATAATGTTTTTTCCACAGGTAATGCTTTTAGGGGCAAGTGGAATTGCTTTTATGTTTATTCTATTAGGTTCGTTTGTTAACGTTGAAAAAGGGAAGATACCATTGACGTTTATAATTATACTTTTTGTGTTTTTAGGAAAAGAAATTGTACAAGGGATTTTAAGTAAAGATAATATCTCGCAGTTTGCACATATTATAGGTGGAGGTTGTGGAAGTATTTTTGGATATTTGTATAATAAAAGAGGTTAATTAAATATAAAGTTTCACATATTAAATATAATAATTTATATGTTGTAGACGATAATAAATTAAATCCAAGAAAGGATGATATAATATGAAAAAATATGGGGCTTTTGATATTCTAGGTCCAATAATGATAGGACCATCTAGTTCACATACAGCAGGTGCAGCAAGGTTAGGAAAGGTGGCAAGATGTATAGCCGGAAATAACTTTAACAGAGTAGAATTTTATTTACACGGGTCTTTTGCTCATACTTATAAAGGACACGGAACAGATAAGGCATTAGTTGCAGGAGTGCTAGGTATGGAGCCACATGATGAAAGATTAAGAAATTCTATTGAATTAGCAGAGAAAAAAGGTTTAAAAGTTGATTTTAAAACAATAGAATTAGAAAATTCCCATCCCAATACAGCAAAAATGGTATTTTATAAGGATAATATGAAATTAATAGATGTTGTGGGATCATCTATAGGAGGTGGAAGTATAAAGATAACTTCTGTAGATGGATATGAAGTAGATTTAACAGGAGATTATCCAGCAATTATAATTAGACAGTATGATAGAAAAGGTGTTATTAGTAATGTGACAAAAGTTTTGGCACAAAATAATATTAATATAGCTAGTATGAGTGTTAATAGAAATAATAAAGGAAAAGAAGCATTTACAATATTGCAATGTGATAGTAATATACCTGAAAACTTGGTAAAAGAAATAGCGCAATTGGAGAATATAATTTCAGTAAGAGCTGTAAACCCAGTATCTGAATAAATCTAAATCAAACTTTACAGCAATATGAAGATAAAGGGGGAGGAATATGTGCAATATTAGCATAAGAAACATGAATGAAGAACAATTAAATGAGTATATTCATGAAACAACAGAAAAAATTAATAGTTTAGTTAATGAGTTTTCGCAAGAAATAACAGTTAAAGTGACGCATAAAGATAAGTTCTCAAATTTAAAGGAAAAAGCATTTGGGGTAAAAAATGTTTTTAAATATGTGGAATGGATAAATAAAAAAATGAAAATGGATGAAATGGTCACGGAAAGAATCTCAACTGTCCCTAAACGAGGAGAGATATGGACATGTGAATTAGGGCAAAATATTGGTTCGGAAGAGAATAAAGTAAGACCAGTCATTGTAATTCAAAATAACACAGGAAATGAAAAAGGACCAACTACCATAATAGTACCAATATCTAATAGGCATAAAAAAATTAAAGTACATATTCAGTTAAGAGAAACAGATTACAAGTTAGTTGCAGGAGAAGCACAAAAAGTAACTGGAACAGTTTTATGTGAACAAATAAAGGTAGTATCTAAGGTAAGACTGGGACGACATATTGCTACCTTAGAAGATGAGTTTCTAAAAATTTTAGATGCAAAATTAAAAAATTCTTTGGATTTATAATTAAATAGAAAAATATAAAAAAAGGTTGATTTTTTTGTTTGATTATGATAAAATAACTTTTGTTGATTTGGTACATACCTAGTTAAGACTAGGAGGTTCTATTCCATAGTTTACCTTATATTTTTGATAACATACCTGACATAGGTCGGGAGATTATATATCATATATTTAAATTACAATGTGAAAGAGAGTGGTTTGATTCCGCTCTCTTTGTTTTTTGAGAAATTAATGTATAAATTATATTTATTATCAATTCTGCAAAAAAAGTAAAAACTGTACCTAGCGTATCTTTATATGAAAAATGTAAGAAAAAGACATGAAAATGAAGTAATACAGGAATAATGTCAGAAGATAATATTATTTGCGAAATTATAATAGAATCTATGTGATATAATGAATTTCGTCAGCAGGAGTTAAGAAATAAAACAATAACTTCAAAAAATACTTAATAAAAAAGTAAAAAATAATGTTGACAAAGAAAAACAAATTTGATATTATAAGTAAGTCGCTTGGTGAGAGCGATTGAAAATAAGAAATTGATCTTTGAAAATTAAACAGAGTATGATAAACAACTCGTATTCTTTTGAAATAAAAATTAAATGCTTAGCAAGTAATGCTTAAGTCAGAACAAACTTTTTAAATTGAGAGTTTGATCCTGGCTCAGGACGAACGCTGGCGGCGTGCTTAACACATGCAAGTCGAGCGATGAAGTTTCCTTCGGGAAGTGGATTAGCGGCGGACGGGTGAGTAACACGTGGGTAACCTGCCTCAAAGAGGGGGATAGCCTTCCGAAAGGAAGATTAATACCGCATAATATCATTTTAATGCATGTTGAAATGATTAAAGGAGTAATCCGCTTTGAGATGGACCCGCGGCGCATTAGCTAGTTGGTGAGGTAACGGCTCACCAAGGCGACGATGCGTAGCCGACCTGAGAGGGTGATCGGCCACATTGGGACTGAGACACGGCCCAGACTCCTACGGGAGGCAGCAGTGGGGAATATTGCGCAATGGGGGAAACCCTGACGCAGCAACGCCGCGTGAGTGATGACGGTCTTCGGATTGTAAAGCTCTGTTTTCAGGGACGATAATGACGGTACCTGAGGAGGAAGCCACGGCTAACTACGTGCCAGCAGCCGCGGTAATACGTAGGTGGCGAGCGTTGTCCGGATTTATTGGGCGTAAAGCATGCGTAGGCGGATACTTAAGTGGGATGTGAAATCCCGGGGCTCAACCCCGGTGCTGCATTCCAAACTGGGTATCTAGAGTACAGGAGAGGAAAGCGGAATTCCTAGTGTAGCGGTGAAATGCGTAGAGATTAGGAAGAACACCAGTGGCGAAGGCGGCTTTCTGGACTGTAACTGACGCTGAGGCATGAAAGCGTGGGTAGCAAACAGGATTAGATACCCTGGTAGTCCACGCCGTAAACGATGAGTACTAGGTGTCGGGGTTTCAATACTTCGGTGCCGCAGTTAACACATTAAGTACTCCGCCTGGGAAGTACGATCGCAAGATTAAAACTCAAAGGAATTGACGGGGGCCCGCACAAGTAGCGGAGCATGTGGTTTAATTCGAAGCAACGCGCAGAACCTTACCTGGGCTTGACATCCCAAGAATCCTGTGGAAACACGGGAGTGCCCTTCGGGGAACTTGGTGACAGGTGGTGCATGGTTGTCGTCAGCTCGTGTCGTGAGATGTTGGGTTAAGTCCCGCAACGAGCGCAACCCTTGTTGTTAGTTGCTACCATTAAGTTGAGCACTCTAGCAAGACTGCCTGGGTAACCAGGAGGAAGGTGGGGATGACGTCAAATCATCATGCCCCTTATGTCCAGGGCTACACACGTGCTACAATGGTTGGTACAAAGAGAAGCAAGACCGTGAGGTGGAGCAAATCTCATAAAACCAATCTCAGTTCGGATTGTAGGCTGAAACTCGCCTACATGAAGCTGGAGTTACTAGTAATCGCGAATCAGAATGTCGCGGTGAATGCGTTCCCGGGCCTTGTACACACCGCCCGTCACACCATGAGAGTTGGTAACACCCGAAGTCCGTGAGGTAACCGCAAGGAGCCAGCGGCCGAAGGTGGGATCGATGATTGGGGTGAAGTCGTAACAAGGTAGCCGTAGGAGAACCTGCGGCTGGATCACCTCCTTTCTAAGGAGAATTCTATAAGACGATGTTCTTATAGTAGCGAGTATCTACTCTGTTTAATTTTGAAGGATTAATATTCTTCAATGATTGTTCTTTGAAAATTGTATAATGAATATATAAATAAATTTAGTACTGATTAACAAATCAGTTACTCATGATAGGTCAAGTTAGAAAGGGCGCATGGCGAATGCCTTGGCACCAGGAGCCGATGAAGGACGTGATAAGCTGCGATAAGCTGTGGGTAGCCGCACATAGGTTGTGATCCACAGATTTCCGAATGAGGGAACTCACATACCTTAACGATATGTATCTTAAACTGAATAAATAGGTTTAGGAGGGTAAACCCGGGGAACTGAAACATCTAAGTACCCGGAGGAAGAGAAAGAAAAATCGATTTTCTAAGTAGCGGCGAGCGAAAGGGAAAGAGCCCAAACCAGAGATTTATCTCTGGGGTTGCGGACAGACAATAACGATTAAACTATTTTAGCTGAAGAGGTTTGGAAAGACCCACCGTAGGAGGTAATAGTCCTGTAAGCGAAAGAACAGTTTAATTAAGTCTGATCCAGAGTACCACGAGACACGTGAAACCTTGTGGGAAGCAGGGAGGACCACCTCCCAAGGCTAAATACTACCTGGTGACCGATAGTGAAGAAGTACCGTGAGGGAAAGGTGAAAAGAACCCCGGGAGGGGAGTGAAATAGAACCTGAAACCGTGTGCCTACAATCGGTCGGAGCACTTTATATGTGTGACGGCGTACTTTTTGTAGAACGGGCCAACGAGTTACGGTATGTAGCAAGGTTAAGTACCGCAGGTACGAAGCCGAAGAGAAATCGAGTCTGAATAGGGCGCATAGTTGCATATCGTAGACCCGAAACCGGGTGACCTATCCATGGCCAGGATGAAGCGGAAGTAAAATTCCGTGGAGGTCCGAACCACATTGGTGTTGAAAAACCATGGGATGAGCTGTGGATAGCGGAGAAATTCCAATCGAACCCGGAGATAGCTGGTTCTCCTCGAAATAGCTTTAGGGCTAGCGTCAGGTAAATGAGTAGCGGAGGTAGAGCACTGAATGAGCTAGGGGGCTTCACCGCTTACCGAACTCTATCAAACTCCGAATGCCGTTTACTTTTACCCTGGCAGTCAGACTGCGAATGATAAGATCCGTAGTCAAAAGGGAAAGAGCCCAGACCATCAGCTAAGGTCCCAAAGTATAAGTTAAGTGGTAAAGGATGTGGGATTTCTAAGACAACTAGGATGTTGGCTCAGAAGCAGCCATTCATTTAAAGAGTGCGTAATAGCTCACTAGTCAAGAGATCCTGCGCCGAAAATGTTCGGGGCTAAAACTTATCACCGAAGCTATGGATGTACGTAAGTACATGGTAGAGGAGCTTCCTGTATGGGCAGAAGTCGTACCGAAAGGAGCGGTGGACTGTACAGGAGTGAGAATGTTGGCATGAGTAGCGAGAAATAAGTGAGAATCTTATTGGCCGAAAACCTAAGGTTTCCTGAGGAAGGCTCGTCCTCTCAGGGTTAGTCGGGACCTAAGCCCAGGCCGAAAGGCGTAGGCGATGGACAATTGGTTGATATTCCAATACTGCCAAACTTTGTTTGACAAATGGGGTGACGCAAAAGGATAGGATGTGCGCACTGTTGGAGTGTGCGTCTAAGCACTTAGGCAGACTAAACAGGAAAATCCGTTTAGTTGTTAATGCTGAGGTGTTATGGGGAGCGAAATTTAAGTAGCGAAGTATCTGATTCCATGTTGCCAAGAAAAGCCTCTATGGAGAAGTTTGGTACCCGTACCGCAAACCGACACAGGTAGGTGAGGAGAGAATCCTAAGGCCGGCGGAAGAATTGTTGTTAAGGAACTAGGCAAATTGACCCCGTAACTTCGGGAGAAGGGGTGCCTATAGAAATATAGGTCGCAGAGAATAGGCTCAGGCAACTGTTTAACAAAAACACAGGTCTCTGCTAAAGCGTAAGCTGATGTATAGGGGCTGACACCTGCCCGGTGCTGGAAGGTTAAGGGGATTTGTAAGCGTAAGCGAAGCAATGAACTTAAGCCCCAGTAAACGGCGGCCGTAACTATAACGGTCCTAAGGTAGCGAAATTCCTTGTCGGGTAAGTTCCGACCCGCACGAATGGTGTAATGATCTGAGCACTGTCTCAACAACAAATCCGGTGAAATTGTAGTGCAAGTGAAGATGCTTGCTACCCGCAGTTGGACGGAAAGACCCCGTAGAGCTTTACTGCAATTTAGCATTGAACTTCGGTATTATCTGTACAGGATAGGTGGGAGACTAGGAAATAGCTTCGTCAGGGGCTATGGAGTCATCCTTGGGATACCACCCTGATATTATTGGAGTTCTAACGAAAGGCCATGAAACTGGTCGTCGGACATTGCTAGGTGGGCAGTTTGACTGGGGCGGTCGCCTCCTAAAATGTAACGGAGGCGCCCAAAGGTTCCCTCAGCGCGGTCGGAAATCGCGCGAAGAGTGCAAAGGCAGAAGGGAGCCTGACTGCGACACATACAGGTGGAGCAGGGACGAAAGTCGGGCTTAGTGATCCGGTGGTACCTCGTGGGAGGGCCATCGCTTAACGGATAAAAGCTACCTCGGGGATAACAGGCTGATCTCCCCCAAGAGTCCACATCGACGGGGAGGTTTGGCACCTCGATGTCGGCTCGTCGCATCCTGGAGCTGAAGTCGGTTCCAAGGGTTGGGCTGTTCGCCCATTAAAGCGGCACGCGAGCTGGGTTCAGAACGTCGTGAGACAGTTCGGTCCCTATCCGCTGCGGGCGCAGGAAATTTGAGAGGAGCTGTCCTTAGTACGAGAGGACCGGGATGGACTGACCTCTGGTGCACCAGTTGTCACGCCAGTGGCACAGCTGGGTAGCTATGTCGGGAAGGGATAAACACTGAAAGCATCTAAGTGTGAAGCCCACCTCAAGATTAGATTTCCCATGATTAATTCAGTAAGACCCCTTGAAGAACACAAGGTTGATAGGTGAGAGGTGTAAGCGTGGTAACATGTTCAGCTGACTCATACTAATAGGTCGAGGACTTGACCAAATAAATATTCATTATACAATTTTGAGAGAGCAATCTCTCTAGCATAATATTGTAAGTAGATCTGGTGATAATGGCATAAAGGTAACACTCCTTTCCATACCGAACAGGCAGGTTAAGCTTTAGAGCGCCGATGGTACTGCAGGGGCAGCCTTGTGGGAGAGTAGGACATCGCCAGGTAAGAATCCTATAGTAATTTATTACTATAGGATTTTTAATTTTAAAGAACTTTTCAATTTTATGTGAGTAATTAATTAAAGTTAATATATTATTTGCTAAAATTTTAAAATATAAGGTTATACTATATGATATAATAATCTATAAATAAGGAGGTAACGATTATGGAGTATAGATTAAGTCAATCAAAATTCATATCAAAAACTTTATTAGTTATGGCATTAGGATTGTTAGTTACTTATGGTACAGGTATGTTAGCAAGTAATTACCTAAGATATATAAGCTTTACAACAATGTTAGTAGCTATGTTCTTGGAACTGGGAGTTGTTATATATTTAAGAAGCAAAGTGTCAAAAATGAGTCCTGCCAAGGCTACATCTTGGTTTTTAATATATTCCGCTTTAAATGGAATTACTTTTGCAACTATCTTTGTTCTATATGATTTAACTACAATAGGAACGGTATTTATAATAGCTGCATTGATGTTTGCCAGTAGTGCTATGGTTGGAATGACTACTAAAAAAGATTTAAGTATGTTTGGACAGTTTTTAACTATGTCATTAATAGGATTATTAATTGTAAGCTTGGTAAATATTTTTCTACCATTGAAGGGATTAAATCTAACAATTTCTATCTTTGGAATGTTACTTTTTTCAGGTTTAACAGCCTATGATATGCAAAAAATAAAATATTTTCATGAGCAAGCGTACTATATGAATTCAAATGATGTAAGTAGATTTATTATAATTGCCGCATTAGAATTGTACTTGGATTTTATTAACATATTTTTATATCTTTTAAGATTTGCTTCAAATAATGATAATTAATATAAATAATAAAAAGGATCTTTAAAATTTTAATAATTTAAAGGTCCTTTTTATTATGATTTATATTAAGTGTAAATAAAGATTAAATAAAGCTTAAATATTGTTTAAATAAATCATAGAATCTTATATAACATTTTAAAAAAGAGGTATTATTTATATAATGATTTAAATATTCTGTTTATTGATTCTTTATAAATATGATTTTAGGATGGTGATTTGTTGAATAATATACTTTTAAGCATTGATTGGGATTATTTTATTCCTATTAAAAAAGAATGGACAGGCTCTTATATAGAAAATAGGAGAAATATAATAGGTCTTTGGTATAAAAGGTATATAAAGGGTGAGCAATGTGGTGAAAATATAGAAAAATATTTATATGTAGATAAAGAAGCAAAGGAATTTTGGAAAAATATAAAAAAACTTTTTTCATTTACAACATCTATGCCGGTTTATAT
Source organism: Clostridiaceae bacterium 14S0207 (assembly GCA_003288255.1). Lineage (GTDB taxonomy): Bacteria > Bacillota > Clostridia > Clostridiales > Clostridiaceae > Hathewaya > Hathewaya limosa. Next base: position 515,407 of record CP026600.1, read on the forward strand.
TTCCGAATCTCATAAGATATCGTATGAGATAGCTAAAAAATATAATTGTACAGAAGTAATTTCTTTTGATGCTCATTCCGATTTGGGATATGGAGGCGTACAGTCATTAGATTATGAGGTAAACTGTGCTAATTGGTTAGGAAAGTTATTAAAGGAAGGAAGTGTAAAAAAAGCAAAAATAATTTATAGTAAATATACGATGGAATGTAAAGAAGAATTTGAAGAAATAACAAATAAGTATGATGTTCAGTTTAAAAAACTTAAATGTAATTTTAATAATAATAATATTAAACGAGATATAAGTGCAATACACATTTGTAGATCAGGGGCATGGACACCACCATGGTTAGATGATAAATTTTTTGAATTTGTTAAGAGATGTAACTTTAGCTATAAAAATATAGATTGTAATAAAAGGGAATGGAATGTAGGTAATTTAACATTAGCTGATAGACTAACCTATTTAATATAATAAATAAAATATATTATATATGCAAGATTTCCTTTTAAAATATAAACTTATATATTTTAAAAGGAAATTTATTTATAAATTTTAAAAATAACTTTAAAACTAAGTTTTATAGTATAAAAATAATAAATATATTATAAATTGTGCTAAAAAGTAAAAAAATAAGCAATAAATATGGTAAAATATCATGTATTAGGAGGGGATTTTATGATATTTACTAAAAATCAGATGAAAGTAATATATTGTAAAACCGTAGGAAAAAAGTTTATAAAAGGAGTAGATAATAGCGGAAAATCTATTTCAGCTATAGCTAGGGCTTTAGTTTTAAAAAACAAATATAGTTTATATGATGAGGATAGAATATTATATTTAAATTGCAATAAGAATGAAGAAATAAAAAAAGAATATAATATAGAAGCAATGATATCTAACATACAAAAAGAAAATATATTTAAAAACATAAGTATTTTTTCTTTAATGAATAAGGATATTGAGTTTTTTAATCTAAAAGAATTTGTATATGAAACTTATAATAAATTAAGGAATTTAAATAAGATAGAAAACAAAAAAATAATTGAAGATACAGATAAAGATAGAGTTGTACAAGAAATTTTAAAAAATCTTAGTAATGATTATAAAAATATTAAATTTATTAGGTTAGCTGATATAAGTTTTATAGAAGAAGAAATTTATTGGATTAAAAATATGGGATTTACATGTAAAGAAGAATATTTTACTTGTAAAAGATCTGGGAAAAATGCTAAGAAGTATAGATTAAATAAGGGTTCTAAGGCAAGAGAGATAATTTATAAGATCTTAGAACGATATAATGAGATTATACAACAAGAAGGATATATAGATTATGAAGACATGATTTATTTTATTATAAATAGCCAGTATAAATTCTATGTACATATTATAGTTGATTATTGTGAGCAATTGAGTTTATTAGAATTAAAGCTTGTTAATTCTATAGTCAATAAAAAAAATTATAGTGATGAAATTTATATTATGCATAATCTATCTGATATTCCTTATTCGTGTATGATGCAAGGTAAACGAGTTACGCTTAAGAATTTGGGGAAAATCACTAGAAGATTTAATTTTAAAGAAGAAATTGAAGTGAAAAAAAATAAAAATATAAAACAAAGTAAAATTAATCTTATGGAAAGATTTGAATTTGTTGATATAAAACATAGAAAAGAATTTGAATTTATGCGTGACTATGCAAATATAGATGACATTATAGTAATGAATGGTGGAGAAGAAGAAGAATATGCTAGAGAAGAATTAAGAGATATTCCAGTATATAGCAATATTGCGGCAGGTCAACCTATTATGATTTCTTCAGAGCAAGAAGGCAAATTTTATTTGCCTAAGTATTGGTTTAAGGGTCAAAAAGAATGTTTTATTCTTAAAGTAAAAGGAGATAGTATGATAAATGCTAATATTAATAATGGAGATTATGTAGTTATTAGAAAGCAATCTATTGCAGAGAATAAAGATATAGTTGCTGTAGAATTAGATGGTAGTGCTACACTTAAAAGATTATATATAGATAAACAAAGAGTGCAATTACTTCCAGAAAATAATAAGTATAATCCTATTAATATTAATGAAGAAGATTGCATATCTATTTTAGGGGTAGCCCTTGGAGTAATAAAATTTAAATAAAACACAATTAAATTAAATTTCAAGCGTAGTCTTTGTTACTAAAGTTCTAGTGAAAAATACAAAAAAGTATATATATGTATAAATGTTAAATCATAAGGTTTAAAAACTTTGTGATTTTTTTTTATGTGCAATATTTTTTTGTAATATTAGCACAAATATTTTTTTTTATTTAGAATATAATATTACACAAAACAACATACAAAATATGGTAAAATAAAGTTAAAAAGTGGAAATAAAAAGAGCGGAAAGGAGTAATAATGAAAGAAAAATTAATATTATTTCTGTTGTTACCTATTAGTGGTATAATATTTTTTATATTGGGTACTAAATATAAAAATGGATGTAAAAGAAATTTATTGATTTTATATACTATATTACTTACTGTTATTGATGAGTTTATAAAAGTATTATTAGCCTATATAGTTAATATCAAAGGATTAAATTTTCATGGTAATTTAATATATCCAATGAGAAATGAATTTGCATCTTCATATGGTTCTTTCCTTAATAAAAATATTAGTATAAAGGTTTTAATTTGTATAAATATTTTTATGTTTATATTTAGTATAGTTATATATAATGTACATATAAAAAAATATGGAAAGAGTTTTTGGAGTGATTGGTTTATAATATTTACTTCAGCTGGACTAATTTCTTCTTTAATAGATAAAATATTTTGGGGAGGAAGTTTAGACTATATTAATTTAGCAAATAATGTACTTTTAGATTTAAAGGATATATATATGTTATTTGGAATTGTATTAATTATTTGTGAAGTAATTTTAAATGAAAAGGTTTCTTTATTTAAGATAAGAAGATAGTGAAAGTACCAATAAGTAACTGAAAATATCAGTAAATATCTAATAGATAAAATTTACCTAGATGATTTTTATATAATCCAGTTAGTTTACAGAAAATTAATGAAATTTTAAAATACAATTAATATTTTATATATACAATAATTAAGGGTTCAAGGAAAATCTTGAACTTAAAAAGCATAATTTAACGTGACATAAAAAGTGACAAGAATAAAAATTGTTAGGACCGATAAAAAAACATACGAAGTATTCCCTTATTTTAGTCAGCTTTGGCTGACTATTTTTTTATAATAAAAGGATTTAAGAAAAAAATTTCTTAAATCCTTTTTAAATAAGTTATTTCCAACAATCTAAATTTTTATCTTTTAAACAATCTATTTTTTTAGGGTCAAATTTTATAGGTTGGCCATTAGCTTTTTGTTCTTCATATTGTTTAAGTGTTTTAAAAACAATTTTTGATAATAAAGCAATAGCTATAAGATTTAATATAGCCATAAGTCCCATAAACAAGTCAGCCATATCCCAAACAATTTGAATTTGTAATATAGAACCAACCATAACCATTATAACAACAAATAATCTATAAATGATTAACCAAAGTCTATTTGTTTTAATAAATTCTATATTACTTTCACCATAATAGTAATTGCCTAGTATAGAACTATATGCAAATAGGAATATACAAATTGCTATAAATATATTGCCCCAAGAACCTACTTGTGAACTAAGAGCATTTTGAGTTAATTGAATTCCGGTTAAATTTTGATTTGTATAAACGCCTGAAAGTAATATGATAAATGCTGTTGCAGAACATATTAAAATAGTATCAGTAAATACACCTAAAGTTTGAATTAGACCTTGATGGATAGGATGTTCAACTTCTGCTGTTGCAGCCGCATTTGGAGCACTACCCATACCAGCCTCATTTGAAAACAATCCTCTTTTAATTCCCAACATTATAGCACCACCAAGAGTTCCACCAACTATTTCATTAAATCCAAAAGCATTTTCAAATATAAGTTTAAATACTGATGGTATTAAACTTATATTTTTACCTATTACGAATAAGGCAATTAATACATATGCTATAGCCATTACGGGAACAATTATCTCTGTTACTTTAGCAATTCTTTGTACTCCACCAAATATTACAGAAGCAGTTAAAATAGTTAGTATTATACCAGTTAGATGAGTATCCATTCCAAAAGCTTCCTTAAAAGCAAGGGAAATTGTATTTGATTGAACTGAATTAAAGATAAGTCCAAAACATATCGTAATTAATATGGAAAATAGTATTCCCATCCAACGTTTATTTAAACCTTTTTCCATGTAATAGGCTGGTCCACCTCTATATCCATCTTTATTTTTAACCTTAAAAATTTGTGCTAAGGTACTTTCAACAAAACTAGAAGCCCCTCCTATTAATGCAATTAACCACATCCAAAAAATAGCGCCAGGACCACCTAATGATATAGCAATAGCAACACCGGCTAAATTTCCAGTACCAACTCTAGATGCCGTACTAATGCAAAAGGCTTGAAATGAAGAAATTCCTTCAGAATGTTTAGACTTATTAACGGCACTTTTACCAAGTAAACTAAACATTTCTTTTAGGTATCTAAATTGTACAAACTTTAGTTTATAAGAAAAGAATAATCCTAACCCAATTAACATTATTATTAATATAAAAGACCAAAGTAAATTATTTGTTTGTGCAACAAGGTTTTGTAAAAAATTCATTTTTTTCATCTCCCTTCTAATTTTTTTAGGTTTTTAGCAACTTTTAATTTTTTTATTTCCGTTTTTAATTAAAATATAAAAGCATTTTAACATATAAAAAAACAGAAATCAAATTTTAGAATTATGCGACAAATATCGACTGATATAATTAAAATAATGCAAAAAATAATATTAAAACACCATGATAAATTAAATTTATGGTATAATAATTTAAATACGAGATATTGTGTAGTGTATAAATAAAAAAATATAATATAAAAATAGAAAAAAAATTTAGAGGGATTAATATGGAAAAAAGATTAGAAAAAAATACAAATAATAAGATTGTTTATAATATTAAGAAAAAAGATGTGTATACCAAGGCTTTGAAACAATTTTATGAAAATAAGATCCAGATTTTATTGGGTCCTGGATTAATTTTGATAGGATTTATATTAAGACACATGAATTTTTCTACTTTTTTAGGAAGTTTACTTATGGGATTTGGTGTGTTTTATGTTATTTTTCCTTATGCAATTTTAACTACTAATATAATACGTGTTAAAAATAAAACCATAACTATGAAATTAGAAGAAAAATCTTTAATTATAAAAGAAGAAATGGAGAAAAAAGAAGAAAAAAATAAATTACATTACAAAAATATAAGTGCTATTAACGAAGATAAATATTATGTGAGAATAGTACCTATAACTAAAAATGGAGAAATACTTAAGGAGATTCTAATTCCAAAGGATAGAATTTTACAAGGGAACTTAAGTGAATTTATAGATACATTAAATGATAATATACAAAAGCATGGTGGAATGGAAAATAACTTAGAAAATCAATGTAAAAATGGAAGGGAAATTTTATCATATAGTATTAATAAAGAAGAGTATAAAAAAATTTATATAAAAGAATATTATTCTAAGAAAAGTAATATAGCATATATAGCTATTTTGGGAGTTATGGCTATAATGTCTATTAAAATAAATATAGCAATTTCTATTGCATTTATCGGCTTATGCATTTTCTATGTTTTTTATCCATATGTAGGATATTTGTTAAAGGCTAATAATATAGTGGAAGAAAATGTTTTAATAAGTTTGTGTAGTGATGGCAATATTGGAATTCTAAGTGGAAAATCTGTAATAAAATTAAATAAAAATAGCATAAATATTACTGAAAATAATGATGTATATATAAAATTTGAAACTCCTCTTAAAGATAATATACCAGCATATATTCCTAAAAAACATATAAATATGGGAGAAATAGATAACTTTCTAAAGTTATTATAAGAAAAATCTTTTTAGAAGGGTGAAAAAGGGTTTTTAAATAAACTTATAATTATTGACAATTATAAGTTACAATAATAAAATTATAACATGTACAATTTGTTTAAAAGTATAAATAAAAAAATTTGAAGAAAAATAATCAAGTAATATGATACTTAGAATTAATAATAATTATGCATATTTTGATTATGATTAAAATTAAATAAGTAGCATGTAAATACAACGATGTATTTTATTTTTATATGAGAGAGCAATGAAGCTTCTTAAGGAAAAAAAAGGTCCTTAGGAGGCTTTTATTTTTATATAAATAGTCATTGGTTTATTACTTAAAATCAAATAATTATTAAGGCTTATTATGTAAATAGCTTAATATAAATTTCTAAGGAGTGATATGATGGAAAACTTTAGTGTTAAACCACAAGTATATTTTGGAGCGGGTTCGCTAGAATTTTTAAGTACATTAAAGTGTAAAAAAGCTTTTGTAGTAACAGATCCATTTATGGTTAAATCAGGTACTATAAATAATATTACAATTCAATTGGAGAAGGCTGGAATAGAATATGAAGTATTCTCAGATATAGTTCCGGATCCACCAATTGAATTAGTGGTTAAAGGTATGAAAGTTATGGATGCTTGTGATCCAGATGTTATGATAACTTTAGGTGGAGGATCTGCTATAGATGCTTCTAAGGCTATTAGACAATTTAGAGGAATAGTTAAAAGAGGAATAAGTGGGAATATAGAGGCTAAAGATCCTATGTTTATAGCTATTCCAACAACAAGTGGAACAGGATCTGAAGTAACTTCATTCTCAGTTATTACTGATAAAGTTGCTAATGTAAAATATCCTTTAGTTGATGAGAATATGTTACCAGATATAGCGATATTAGATGCTAATTTAGTTAAGTCAGTTCCGGCAGGAATAACTGCGGATACAGGATTAGATGTTTTAACGCATGCTATAGAAGCATATGTATCAACACAAGCTACTGATTTTACAGATGCTTTAGCAGAAAAAGCTATTAAGACGGTTTTTGAATATTTACCAAAGGCTTATAAAGAAGGATCAGATGAAGAAGCTAGACAAAAAATGCACAATGCTTCATGTATTGCTGGTTTAGCATTTACTAATGCCTCATTAGGAATTAATCATAGTATGGCACATATTTTAGGTGGAAAATTCCATATACCTCATGGTAGAGCTAATGCAGTATTATTACCTTATGTAATTGAATATAATGCTGATTTAAAAACTACTTATACAAAAGATTACACAAGAGCTGCTGAAAGATATGCTGAAATTGCTAGATTTTTAAACTTAACTCGTTCATGTAATGTTAAAGAGGGAGTTAGATGTTTAATAGAAGGTATTCAAAATCTAATCAAGAGTTTAGGAGTACCAGCTAAAATTAAAGATACTGGTGTAAGTACAGAAGAGTTCAATAGTCTTGTGAAAGAAATGTCAGAGGTAGCTTTAAAAGATGGATGTACACCAACTAATCCAAGAATTCCAACTGTAAATGAGTTAGAGGAATTGTTTATAAAATCATATAATGGAAGATAAATCATTTTAATTGTGTATTTTTAATAAAAAATATTGACAAAATATTAACTTTGAACTATAATTTAGGTATAGTAATTGTTTAAAATTAATAGTTACAGATACAAGGGTGTGTCTGTGTTAATTAGAAGCGACGAGGCTTAATGAAAATATTTTATATATTTTTATTAAGCCTTTATTTTTTTGCTTAGCGAAGATGCATGTTTATAATAAAAAAAGTTATTTAAGGAAAGCTAAAAAGAAAGTAAAAAAGATTAAATTGCGAGTGGGGTAAATAACATGGAAGATAAGCAAAGGATTATACAAGAGTATGTTCCAGGAAAACAGATTACCTTGGCACACTTAATAGCACATCCAAATAAAAATATTTATACTAAGCTTGGTCTTTTAGAAGACAATAGTGAGGCTATAGGAATATTAACAATAACTCCTAGTGAAGCGGCTATAATAGCTGCAGATGTTTCTACAAAGGCAGCGGGAGTTGAAATTGGATTTGTAGATAGATTTAGTGGTTCTTTAGTTATTACAGGTGATGTTTCAAGTGTAGAGGCAGCATTAAAAGAAGTTATCAATATGTTAACTTCAGTATTACAATTTTCTGCATCAAATATAACTAGGTCGTAGGAGGTAAATCTGGTGAAAAAAATTATGCTAGTTGGTAAAACAGGGTGTGGTAAAACAACTTTAACCCAAGTTTTACATAATGAAAAAATTGATTATAAAAAAACACAAGCTTTAAGCTATGGAGAAAATAGCATTGATACACCAGGTGAATATATAGAAAATAGAGGCTATTATAAGGCTTTAATTGTAACTTCTGCAGATAGTGACGTTATAGGACTTCTACAAGATTGTACTCAGTCCAATAGCATTTTTCCACCTAGCTTTGGAAGTATGTTTCCTAAACCAGTAGTTGGAATTATTACAAAGATAGATCAATGTAATAATGAGGAAAATATTAAAAGAGCTGAACAATTTTTAAAAATTGCAGGTGTACAAAAAATTTTTAAAATAAATTCTCTTAAAAATGAAGGAATAGAAGAATTAGTAGATTTTTTAAATGATAAATAGAAAATCAAAAAATATATGAAAATATCAAAAATTTTTATGTATTTTTCAAACAAAAGTATGTTAAAATGTAAGTACAGAATAAAAAAAGTCGAAAATACAAATAAAATGTATTTATACTATGCATAATATAGGATAATGAAAAATTCTTCTTCAGTTCTTATCTTTATTGAGAGAGGTGGAATAAATGGGTAAAAAGATTGTAATAGCCGATGATGAACCTATTACAAGAATGGATTTGAGAGAAATGTTAGAAGTAGAGGGGTACAATGTTGTAGCAGAAGCTTCTGACGGATTTGATGCCATAGAACTTTGTAGAAAACATAGACCTGAGCTGATAATTATGGATATAAAAATGCCACTTTTAGATGGGATTAATGCTTGTAAAATTATCAATGAAGAACAATTGGCTGATGCTATTATTTTATTAACTGCCTATAGTGATAAAACTTTTATAAAAAAGGCTAAAGAGGTAGGGGTTATAGGATATTTAGTAAAACCAATAGATGATAGGGCACTTTTACCAGCAGTGGAAATTGCACTATCAAAAGGACAAGAGTTTAAAAGTTTAAAAAAAGAGGCTAAAACTGCACAAGATAAATTAGAATCCAGAAAGCTTATAGAAAAAGCTAAAGGAATTTTAATGAAACAAAGATGTGTTAATGAAGATGATGCTTACGCTTATTTGAGAAAATTAAGTATGGATAAAAGAGTGTCCATGAGGGAAATTTCAGAGATAATCATTATGAGCGATTAGGTTAATACTTAATTGATGCAAATGGGGGAAATGAATATGGATATTAAAGAATTATGCAAAGCATATACTTATCTAAAAGATGAGGATATAGGCATAATAGAACATATATCTAATACATTACAATTTATATCAGATTTAGTGAAGGCAGATGTTTTTATAGATTGTCCAACAAAAGAAAATGGTAAGGCTATAGTGGTGGCGCAAGCTAAACCCTGTTATTGCAAGTCCTTGTATAGTAAAAATGTTGTAGGGCAATTGGCATTAAGGGAAAATGAACCAGCGGTTATTAGAACCATGGAAATAGGAATGCCAACTAAAGATGTAAAAGGGGTAACACAAGAAAATATTAATACTAAACAAACAGTTGAACCTATTAAAAATAAAACAGGTAAAACTGTAGGTGCATTAATTATAGAAAAAGATGAAAAAGAAATAATTGATGCTAGTAGAAGAATTGAAATATTGGCAGAAACTAATGAAACTCTAACAAATATTTTAACTGAAAAAACAGTTGCAAAAGAACAAAAAAAGTATATAAGTCATGAAGATAATAATATAACTTATCATATAGATGATGCCATTGTTATTTTTGATGAAAATGGTATTGTGAGATTTAAAAATCCAATGGCTGATAAGCTTTATAAAGAATTAGGGTATAAAGAAAATTTAATAGGTATGGATTTTAATAATATATCTTTAAATGATTACAAATTTAGTGAATTGACTGAAAATAAACAAGTTTCTTCATATGAGGTTAGCATAAATGATATGGTACTTCAAGTAAAGTATGTTTTTCAAAATAATAAGAACTTTAATTTAGCTATGCTAATTAAAGATATAACTTATGTTAAAGAACAAGAAAAAGAGTTGATTTTAAAATCTGTGGTTATAAAAGAAATTCATCATAGGGTCAAAAATAATTTACAAACTGTGGCAAGTTTATTGAGACTTCAGGCTAGAAGAATAGATAATGAAGAATTTAAGTCTGCATTAAATGAAAGCATGAATAGAATATTAAGCATAGCTGCTACTCATGAAATTCTAGCACGAGAAGGAATTGATGAATTAAATATAAAAGATGTTATTCAAAGAATAAAATATAGTATGTTTAGAGATTGTTATATAGAAGATGTGCAAATTGATTTAATTGTTACAGGCGATGATTTTAGTATAAATTCTCAAACATCTACATCAGTTTCTTTAATAATAAATGAATTGATTCAAAATTCCATTAAACATGCATTTAAACATAAAGATAAAGGTAAGATAGAGGTAAACATTCATAAAGGAAATAAGTACTCAACTATATCAGTGATTGATAATGGTAATGGGTTTGACATAAATAGTGTAAAAGATACCAGCTTGGGATTAAGTATAGTTAGACAATTAGTAACGGATAAATTGCACGGAGAACTTAATTTGTTTTCTAATGAGCAAGGAACAAAAGCTGTGTTTGATTTTAAAAATTAATATGTTATGTGAACACAATGATGTGTTTATTACATAAGGCAATGGAGCCTAGAGCGTATACCGTTAGATTATTATATCTAGCTGTATAACTCTAGGTTTTTTATATTCTATGAAATTATTATGAAAGGAAGTTGTTAAGGTGAGGGAGGAAATACTAAGTGTTGGTATTGATATTGGTACATCAACAACCCAACTTGTTTTTAGTAAAATAACCATTGAAAATACTGCCACAACTTTTTCTATACCAAGAATTAAGATTGTTGACAAGGAATTAATATACAGAAGTAATATTTACTTTACTCCATTAATTTCAAATACAAAGATAGATGGAAATAAGGTAAAAGAAATAATTGAAAGTGAATATAAAAAAGCCAACATTACTCCAAGTGATGTTAAAACAGGAGCAGTAATCATTACAGGTGAAACTGCAAGAAAAGAAAATGCTAACGAGGTTTTACAAAGCTTAAGTGGTTTTGCAGGAGACTTTGTTGTGGCTACAGCAGGACCAGATCTTGAATCCATTATAGCTGGTAAAGGTGCTGGAGCAGATAAAATTTCATATGATGAAGATTCAGTAGTTGTAAATATGGATATTGGTGGAGGTACTTCAAATCTAGTTGTATTTAAAAATGGAGAAGTAATCGATACTGGTTGTTTGGATGTTGGAGGAAGACTTATTAAGATAGATCCTGCAACAAAAAAAATCTACTATATTTATCATAAGGTTAAGAAATTAGCTCAAAAAATTGGAGTTTATATAGAAGAGGGTCAAATAGCAGATGAAAACACAATAAGAAAAATAGCTAGAGAAATGACTAGAATCTTAGAAGAATCTGTTTCCCTAAAAAATAGAAGTGAAGATTATTTCGATTCAATCACTAATCAAGAAAGAGGAAAAGGAATTAAAGATGGTTATGCCTTTAATTCAATAACTTTCTCAGGTGGAGTTGCTGATTATGTTTATCATGAAAACAGTGGCGATCCATTTAAATATGGTGATATAGGAATTATCCTAGGCGAAGAAATAAGAAAATCAGATTTAATTAGAAAAATTCAAATTAGAGATGCAGTAGAAACAATTAGAGCTACTGTAGTTGGTGCAGGTTCTCATACTACTGATATTAGTGGTAGTACAATTACTTACACTGAAGATGTATTTCCAGTTAAGAACCTACCAATTTTAAAGTTGTCAGAAGATGATGAACAAAGTGGTTTTGATAGTATTGGAAATGCATTAAGAGAAAAGTTAAAATGGTTTAATTTAGATAATGAACAGCAGCAAGTAGCTGTTGCGCTTAAGGGTTCTAAGAATCCTAGCTTTGAAGAAGTTAAAAAGCTTTCACAAGCTTTAATATATGGAATGGCAGATATATTAGAAAAAGACTTTCCAGTGTTTGTAATTATAGAATCTGATATTGCAAAGGTTCTTGGGCAAACAATGTACATGGACTTAAAGTTTAAGAAAAAAGTCATATGTATAGACTCCATAAAGGTTGAAAATGGAGATTACATAGATATTGGTAAGCCATTAGCTAATGGAAAAGTTGTTCCAGTTGTAATTAAAACCTTAGTATTTAATTCATAATATTATAGAGAGGTGAACATAGTGATACTAAAAACTAAATTATTTGGAAAAGTGTATCAGTTCAGAGATATTAAAGATGTATTAGCAAAAGCTAATGAAGAAAAGTCAGGAGACAAATTAGCTGGTGTTGCACCACAAAGTGCTGAAGAAAGAGTTGCAGCTAAAGTTGTATTAAGCCACTTAACATTAGCAGATTTAAGAAACAATCCAGTTGTCCCTTATGAGATGGATGAAGTAACTAGAATAATCCAAGATGATGTAAATGAAAGAATTTACAATGAAATCAAGAATTGGACAGTTGCTGAGTTAAGAGAGTGGATTCTTGATAACAACACTACAGGTGCTGATATTAAGAGAATTTCAAGAGGTTTAACTTCTGAAATGGTAGCTGCAGTAGCTAAGTTAATGTCTAACTTAGACTTAATTTATGGAGCTAAAAAAATTAGAGTTACAGCTCACTGTAATACAACAATCGGTGAAGAAGGAAGATTATCAGTAAGACTTCAACCTAACCACCCAACAGATGATGTTGATGGTATCGTAGCTTCATTATTTGAAGGTTTATCATATGGTATCGGAGATGCAGTATTAGGATTAAACCCTGTTGATGATACTGTAGGATCAGTAAAAAGAGTATTAGAAAAATTCGATGAAATTAAAAATAAATTTGAAATTCCAACTCAAACTTGTGTATTAGCACACGTTACTACACAAATGGAAGCTATAAAACAAGGTGCTCCAGCAGACTTAATATTCCAAAGTATAGCTGGTTCTGAAAAAGGTAACGAAGCATTCGGTCTTAATGGAAGCCTAATTGAAGAAGCTAGACAATTAGCATTAAAAGAAGGTACAGGATGTGGACCAAACGTAATGTATTTTGAAACTGGTCAAGGTTCAGAATTATCTTCAGATGCTCACCATGGTGCAGACCAAGTAACTATGGAAGCTAGATGTTATGGATTTGCTAAAAGATTTGATCCATTTATAGTTAACACAGTTGTTGGATTTATCGGACCAGAGTATTTATATGATAATAAACAAGTTATCAGAGCTGGTTTAGAAGACCACTTCATGGGTAAATTAACTGGAATTTCAATGGGATGTGACGCTTGTTACACTAACCATATGAAAGCTGACCAAAACGATATAGAAAACTTAGCTGTATTACTTTCAGCAGCAGGATGTAACTATTTCATGGGAATCCCTCACGGTGATGATATCATGCTTAACTACCAATGTACAGGATATCATGAATCAGCTGCATTAAGACAAACTTTAGGTTTAAGACCAATTAAAGAGTTTGAAGAGTGGTTAGAAAAATATGGAATAATGAAAGATGGTCAGTTAGCTGAAAATGCTGGGGATGCATCTATATTCCTTAACAAATAGTGGGAGGTAACGATATGTTTTCTGAAAATGATTTAAAGAAATTAGTAGAACAAGTTTTAGGAGAAATGTCATCAAACAATGGTTCAAACGTTACTGCTTCTGAAAAAAGATGCGAAGTTGTAGTAGATGAAAATGGAATCATTCCAGATATTACAGAAGTTGATATTAAGGCACAATTATTAGTTGAAAATCCTGCTGATAAAGAAGGATACTTAAAAATGAAACAACATACTCCTGCAAGAATCGGTATAGGTAGAGCAGGAGCTAGATATAAAACAGAAACTATGTTAAGATTCAGAGCCGACCACGCAGCTGCTCAAGACTCTGTATTCTCAGATGTTCCAGAAGAGTTTTTAGAATCAGCTAATCTATTCTCAATTAAAACATTATGTGTATCTAAAGATGAATACTTAACAAGACCTGATTTAGGAAGAAAAATTTCTAAAGAAGAAATGAGCAAATTAAATGGTAAGATTAAAAAGAATCCTAAAGTTCAAATATATGTATCAGATGGATTAAGTTCAAAAGCTATAGAAGCTAATATTAAAGATGTATTACCAGCTTTAATCCAAGGCTTAGAAGCTTATGGTATAGATGTTGGAACTCCATTCTTTGTTAAATACGGAAGAGTTGCTGCTATGGACCAAATTTCTGAAGAAACTGGTGCAGATGTAACATGTGTATTAATCGGAGAAAGACCAGGACTAGTTACAGCTGAAAGTATGAGCGCTTACATAGCTTATAAAGCAACAGTAGGTATGCCAGAATCAAGAAGAACAGTTTTATCAAACATTCATAAAGGTGGAACTCCTCCAGTAGAAGCTGGTGCTCATATAGCAGAAATAATCAAAATAATGTTAGAGAAAAAAGCAAGTGGACTTGATTTAAAACTATAGTTTAGGAGGCAAAAACTATGAAAAATGATGCACTTCGTCCATCAGTTTTAAGTGTTAAAATAATTCCAAATGTAAATCCAGAAATGGCTGCTGAATTAAATTTACCAGATGAACATAAAAGTATTGGTATGATCACAGGAGATTGTGATGATGTAACATATACAGCTCTTGATGATGCAACTAAAAAAGCAGATGTTAAAGTTGCTTATGCAAAGTCAATGTATGCTGGGGCAGGTAATGCTAGTACTAAATTAGCAGGAGAAGTTATTGGTATAATTTCAGGACCAAGTCCAGCAGAGGTAAGAAGTGGATTAAATGCTGTTGTTGACTTTATTGAAGGTGGAGAAGCTACTTTCTATAGTGCTAATGATGACGATAGCATTCCATACTATGCTCACTGTATTTCAAGAACAGGTTCTTACCTTTCTGAAACAGCAGGAATTCAAGAAGGAGAAGCTCTTGCATATCTAATAGCACCTCCACTTGAAGCAATGTACGCTTTAGATGCAGCAATGAAAGCAGCTGCAGTTGAAATGAAAGCATTCTTTGGACCACCAAGTGAAACAAACTTCGGAGGAGCACTATTAACTGGAAGTCAGTCTGCCTGCAAGGCAGCATGTGATGCATTTGCAGCAGCTGTTAAATTTGTAGCAGATAATCCAACTGATTTCTAATTAAGGCTTAAAAATTATGAATAATAATAGAGCTGCCTTAGGGTTAATAGAAACATATGGTCTAGTAGGGGCTATAGAAGGTTTAGATGTTGCATTAAAATCTGCAAATGTAAGTTTAATAGGCCGTGAATTTGTTAAAGGTGGTAGAGTTACCATAGAAATTACCGGTGATGTATCTGCTGTAAAGGCTGCTGTTGAGGCAGCCGGGGCAGCAGTAGAAAAACTGGGAACTCTTATTACAACACATGTCATTGCAAGATCTGATGATGAGATTTGGGCAATGTTAGAAAACACAAAAGATAAGAAGAATGAACAAACAGAAGATAAGATAGTACATGAAGAAACTAAAGTTGTAGCTTTAAATAAAGACGCTGTAGAAACAAAAGATGAAGAGAAAGATACAGTTACAGAGATAGAAGAAGAGATAGTTTTAGATGAACAAAAGATAACAGATGCAAATAAAGAAATACTTGCATATAGCGAGGACAACACTAGTGAGGAAGTTATAGAAGAAAAAACTAGAGAAGAACTTGAAGTAATGAGAGTTCAAGAGCTAAGAACATTAGCTAGAAAAATGGAATTAACTTCTTTGACAAAAAAACAGATTAAATTTAGTAAAAAAGAACAGTTAATACAAGCTATTCTTGAACACTGGAAGAGGAGGTAGCTAGATGCAAACTTTAGATAGAGATTTATTTTCTATACAAGAAGTAAGAACATTGATAGCAAAAGCTAAAAAAGCACAAGAAGTTTTTAAAACATTTACTCAAGAACAAGTGGATAAAGTTGTTAGAGCAATGGCCGAAGCTGCAGAAAAAGAAGCAGTTAGACTTGCAAAAATGGCAAATGAAGAAACAGGTTTTGGTAAGTGGGAAGACAAGGTGATTAAAAATACATTTGCAAGTAAGCATATGTATGACACAATAAAAGACCTAAAAACAGTTGGAATAATCAACGAGGATAAAGAAAACAAGATTATTGAAGTTGCAGTTCCAGTAGGAGTAGTAGCTGGTTTAATACCATCTACAAATCCAACTTCAACAGTTATATATAAAGCATTAATCAGTGTGAAAGCAGGAAACGCAATAGTTTTCTCACCACACCCAAATGCAAAAAATTGTATATTAGAAGCTACAAAAGTTGTTGCTGAGGCAGCTGTTAAAGCAGGTGCTCCAGAAGGATTAATCAGTGCAGCTACTATGCCTTCATTAGAAGGAACACAAGAATTAATGACAAACAAAGATACATCATTAATCCTTGCAACTGGTGGAGAGGCAATGGTTAAAGCAGCTTATAGTTCTGGTACTCCAGCAATTGGAGTTGGTCCTGGAAATGGTCCAGCATTCATCCATAAGAGTGCAGATGTAAAGTTAGCTGTTAAGAGAATTATAGATTCTAAGACATTTGATAATGGTGTTATATGTGCTTCTGAGCAATCAGTAGTAGTAGAAGCTCCTATGAAAGAAATAGTTAAAGCTGAACTTGAAAGACAAGGAGCGTATTTCTTAAATAAAGAGCAATCAGAAAAATTAGGTAGATTCATATTAAGAGCTAATGGAACAATGAATCCACAAATAGTTGGTAAGAGTGTTAAAGTACTAGCTGAACTTGCAGGATTAGATATTCCATCAGGAGTTAAGGTATTAATATCTGAACAAAATACTGTTGGTAAAACTAATCCATATTCAAGAGAAAAATTAACTCCAATCTTAGCGTTTTACTGTGAAGAATCTTATGATAAAGTTGTGGAAAGATGTGTAGAAATATTAATGAATGAAGGTAAAGGTCATACATTAGTTCTACATGCTCAAGATCAAGGAGTTATCAGAGATTTCGCTGTTAAGATTCCAGTATCACGTTTAATAGTAAATGCACCAGGAGCTTTAGGTGGAATTGGTGGAGCAACTAATTTAGTTCCAGCTTTAACATTAGGCTGTGGAGCTGTAGGTGGAAGTGCTACATCTGATAACGTAGGACCAATGAACTTATTAAACGTAAGAAGAGTTGCAATGGGTGTTAGAGAGTTAGAAGAAATAAGGGGCGGAGTTTCAACTCCACAATGTAACGATATTTCAGAAGAATATATTGACATCATTGTAAACAAGATTATAGAGAAATTAGGTTTAAAATAATTTAAAATAAAAATATAAAATTTATTTATATAATTTTTGATATATCTTAAGGAGGATTTTCAAATGGCAAACACAAATGCATTAGGAATGATCGAAACTAAAGGTTTAGTAGGAGCAATCGAAGCTGCAGACGCAATGGTTAAGGCTGCAAACGTAACTTTAATAGGTAAAGAGCAAGTTGGTGGTGGATTAGTAACAGTTATGGTAAGAGGAGATGTTGGAGCTGTTAAAGCTGCTACAGATGCTGGAGCTGCTGCTGCTGAAAGAGTTGGAGAATTAATTTCAGTTCATGTAATCCCAAGACCACACGGAGAAGTTGAAGTAATACTTCCAAAAACTGAAGCTTAATTTTAAATAATTAATGTAAATTGATATATATGATCCCGAACCTTACGGTTCGGGAAATATATATAAAAGAAGGTGTGAAATAAATGGCGGTATTAACTGAATATGCACTTAGATCAGAACTTAAAGATGCAAACATTAAAGAATTTATTGTAGAGAAAAATACTATAATTACACCATCTGCAAGACAGTATTTGCATGATAAGAATATTAAGCTGGTTTTTAAAGAGGATAGAGTATCTGAAGATAATAATCAGAATATTCAACATAAGGAAGAAAAGCAATTTTTACCCAAATATGAGGGCCTTTTGGGTGGATACTATGAAAATAAACCAGAGTTTATGACGCAACTTAGTGGAAATAAACTAGTTTTTAAGGACCATAAAAGAATCATATTTAGAGGGAAAATTGATAGTCTAGAAGGAAAAGTTCTTCAAACTCAAGTTTTAGCTAAAAATTTGGGAAACAAAAGAGTCATTTCTGACTTAGAAGAAATTTTAAAGTTTATAAGAGGTATTTCAAGAGCTGAAATATTAAACGAAACTTTAGGAGAATTTTCTCTATTAGGAATGAATGAAGATGATCTTAGAGCAATTTCACATAATCCTAAGAAGTATATGAATGTAGATCATTTATTTTATCCATCTTATGAAATTGGTGAAATGGCAGTAGCATTAAATATTTTAAGAAGTCAGGTAAGAGAAGTAGAAATTTCTGCATTAACTGCATTTAAGAATGAAGATGGAGAGGTTTCAAGAGGTGACATAGTAAGATATTTAAATAGATTGAGTAGTTGTCTATATATTATGATGCTACAATGCACTAAGGATAATCAAAAATAGAGGTGAATGGATTGAGCTCTTTAGAACAAAAAATAGAATACATCGTAGAAGAAGTTGTTAAGAGATTGAAAAATCAAGAAAATACTATTTTAGTAGAAGCTTCAGGACGTCATGTACATCTTTCACAAGAACATATAGACTTACTATTTGGTAAAGGATATGAATTAACAAAGGTTAAGGAATTATCTCAACCAGGTCAATATGCATGTAAAGAAAGAGTTTCGCTAATAGGACCTAAAGGTATGATTCAAAATGTAGTAGTGTTAGGGCCTGCAAGGAAAGAAACTCAAGTAGAACTTTCTAAAAGTGATTGTGTTATTTTAGGAACAAAGGTACCAGTTAGGATGTCTGGTGATCTTAAGGGAAGTGCTCCAATAGTTATAGCTACGGAAAAAGGTATTGTACAGCTTCCAGAGGGCGCTATTGCAGCTAAAAGACATATACACATTTCTCCAGAAGATGCTAAAAGATTCAATATAGAAGACAAAGAAGTTGTTAAATTAAAAATTGAAGGCGAAAGATCCTTAATTTTTGATGAGGTTGTTGTAAGGGTAAGCCCAAACTTTAATACAGCAGTTCACATTGATTATGATGAAGCAAATGCCTGTGGATTTGTAAATGGGACACGTGCAACAATAATAAAGTAAAGGGGTTTTATAAATGAAGGACTTCAAAGAAGTTGATAAATTTATAAAAGCCGTGGAAGATACAATAAAAAAACCTAGAAAAGTGAAAAAAGGTGAAAAACTTTTTGTTGGTGTAGATCTAGGTACGGCTTATATTGTAATAGTTGTTTTAGATAAAAACAAAAAACCTGTTGCTTGTGAAATGGAATTTGCTCAGGTTGTAAGAGATGGATTAGTGGTTGATTTTATTGGAGCTACTAATATAGTAAGAAAACTAAAGAAAAAGATTGAAGATAAACTAGGTGTAGAATTAGAAGAAGCTGCTATTGCGGTACCACCAGGAACAGGTGAAAGAGATATTGCAACTCATAAGTATGTTGTTGAGGGTTCTGGAATGGAAGTAACAGCTGTTTTAGATGAACCAACAGCAGCTAATGCTGTATTGGGAGTAGAGAATGGTGTAGTAGTAGATGTTGGTGGTGGAACTACTGGACTATCTATTTTTGAAGATGGAAAGGTAATATATACAGTAGATGAAGCTACTGGAGGAACACAGTTATCCCTTGTAGTTGCAGGTGCTTATAGAATACCTTTTGAAGAAGCAGAAGATAGGAAAAAGGATAAGAAAAATTACAATGATATTTTCCCAATGGTGACTCCTGTTGTTCAAAAAATTGCAAGGATAATAAGTGATAACATTAAAGGTTTTAATGTAGATACAATATATCTTGTAGGTGGAACATGTTGTCTTAAGAATTTTGAAAAAATAATACAAAAAGAGACAGGAATTACTACGGTAAAACCATTAAATCCTTTCTTAGTAACTCCTTCAGGAATAGCAATAAATTGTTGTAAATAAGGGGGAGACAAATGGACTTTAATAAGTTAATCGAACTTGTTACAAAAGAAGTAATTAAAAAAATAAAAGAATCTGGAATTCAATTGATGGAAAGTAAGCCAGAGATTCAAGAAAAAAATCTTTTATTTTTAGGTGAAAAAGAAAGTGCAGCTTATAAGTTTTATGATCATGACTTAAAAGCTTTTGGATATAAACTTTATTCTTCAGAGGAAAATAGCTTAACACTAAATTCTTATGAAGGAATAATAATACCAGAGCTTAGTGTAAAGGAATTAAGTAATATTGGAATAGGCGTAAGTAGTAGCCAAAGAGAAGAAATAATAATAAATGCAATGTTACAGGGAATCCCAGTATATTTATTAGAAGAAGGTTTAGTTTATAGACAATTTGCTAAAACTGCTAATAAAGTTTTCTTTAAAATGTTCTCAGAATATGAAGATAAGTTAATAAGTTATGGTATGAAAATAAAGAAAATGAATGAAATATCTAATGTTCTTAAGAATGAAAAAGAAAAAGGTACACTTATTAATGTAATAGATGATAGCGGTAATTTACCAGTTATAAAAGAAGAAAATGAAGAAAAGATACAAAAGAAAACTATAAATTCAAATATAGTTACTAAAAAGTTAATTTCTGAAATGGATGTAAGAGAGTTATTTAGAGAAGGTATTAGAGGGATATTTGTTTCTAAAAAAACCTTAATAACACCATTGGCTAAAGATTTTGCAAGGATAAATCATATGGAAATTAAGAAAGAGATGTAATCTAAGAGAGGAATATATTGGTATGATGATAGGTGAAGTAATAGGTAGTGTTTGGGCTACTAGAAAAGATGAAAGACTTAATGGACTAAAACTTATGGTAGTAAGACCTATTAATTATGGTAGTAGTAGCAAAAGAATAGATTCTACAATGGTAGCAGCAGATAGTGTGGGTGCCGGTGTAGGAGACAGAGTTTTAATTGTTAAGGGAAGTTCTGCAAGTAAGCCAAGTGGAACTAATGAAAGAATTCCTGTAGATGCTACTATAGTTGGTATTGTAGATTCTGTAGAAGTAAGAGAAGATTAAACTTTACATTTAGAGAGGTTTGAATTATGAATGCATTAGGTATAGTTGAATTAAATAGTATTGCAAAAGGAATAGAGATTACAGATATTATGTTAAAATCAGCAGAACTTGAAGTTATATACTCTAGGCATATTTGTCCAGGAAAGTATATGATAATACTTACTGGAGATGTAGGTTCTGTTGACGAGGCTGTAGAGACTATAAAAAAATTAGACAATAAATATATTTTAGCAACATTTATATTACCTAATGCTGATGAACGAATTATAAATGGTATTAATAAAAAATATAACAATATTGAAATAAAGGCTATAGGAGTAATGGAATTTACTTCTGTAGCTTGTGGAATCATAGCATTAGATAAAGCCTTAAAAAATGGAGAAGTTCAACTTGTTAAGTTTACTTTGGGAAATCTAATAGGTGGAAAATGTTATTTTATAATAACTGGAGTTTTAAGTTCTGTGAGTGAATCAATGAAAGTAGCTAAAGATTTAATTGATTCTAAAAAGATAATACACAGTGCCATAATTCCTTCACCAGATAAAAATTTAATATCTTGTCTGTAATTTTATTTACATATATATAAATAAACTAAGAAAGAAGGTATAATTTATGCAAATTAATGACGTCATAGTTTACATTATGGCCATCTTCATGGTTTTAGGCGCTTTAGACAAAGTTATAGGAAACAAATTTGGTTTAGGCGAACAGTTTGAAGAAGGCTTTATGGCAATGGGTGCATTAACATTAGCAATGGTTGGTGCGATATCTTTAGCTCCAGTACTTGCAAAAGTATTACAACCAGTTATTGTTCCAGTATTTAAAGCATTAGGTGCAGACCCTTCGATGTTTGCAACATCATTATTAGCTTGTGATATGGGTGGATATTCTTTAGCTAAAGAGATGGCAACAAATCCACAAGTTGGGGAATTTGCTGGATTAATTTTAGGATCAATGATGGGACCTACAATTGTATTTACTATCCCAGTATCATTAGGAATTATTAGTAAAGACGATCATAAATTTTTAGCAAAAGGTGTTTTAGCTGGTATAGTTACGATTCCAATAGGATGCCTTATTGGTGGATTAGTAGCAGGTTTACCATTTATGTTAGTAATAAAGAACTTAGTTCCAATTATTTTATTCGCAATAATTATAGCTATAGGTTTATATGCAATTCCAGAAAAAATGATTAAAGGATTCATCGGTTTCGGTAAATTTATAACTGCAGTTCTTACTATTGGTTTAGCTGCAATAGTATTACAAACATTAACAGGAATTGTTGTTATTCCTGGTATGAACCCACTTTCAGAAGGTATTAAAACAGTAGGAGATATAGCAATAATATTAGCTGGAGCATATCCATTAGTTCATGTTATAACAAAAGTATTCTCTAAACCATTAATGAAAATTGGTGGATTATTAGGAATGAATGATATATCTGCAGCAGGTATGATAGCTACATTAGCTAATAATATTCCAATGTTCGGTATGATGAAGGATATGGATGAAAGAGGAAAAGTTATCAACGTTGCATTTGCAGTAAGTGCTGCTTTCGTATTCGGAGACCACTTAGGGTTTGCAGCTGGTGTTAATAAGAGTATGATAGCTGCAATGATCGTTGGTAAGTTAGTTGGTGGTATAACAGCTGTTATAGTTGCTATGGTAATGACTTCTAAAACTAAAAAAGAAGAAGCAAAATAGTTTATAAGTAGATATTAAGTATAAAGTACTTAAATATTTAAGTACTTTATCTTGAATAAATTAAAGAGTACATCTTATTTAAAGGAGAGATACAAATGCAAAATTTAGATGAAAAGATTATAGAACAAATCGTTAGAAAAATAATAACAGAACAAATGTCAAACTCAACTCAAACTCCAGCTTGCGATTTTGAAAAAGATGTTGATAAGAGCGGTATAATGTCTGTAAAATTAGACACAGTTAAACCAGAACCATTTGATACAGGAAAAGCAGGAGATAAGGTATATCTTAAAGATGTGGTAACTTTAGAAGAAAGTCCAAGATTAGGTTGCGGAATTATGGAAATGGATAAAACAAGCTTTGCATGGACTTTAAACTATGATGAGATTGATTATATTATAGAAGGAACATTAGAAATAGATATCGACGGAAGAAAAGTTGTAGCTAATAAAGGTGATATTATCTATATACCAAACGGATCTTCAATTAATTTCACAGTTCCAAACTTTGCTAGATTTATGTATGTAACATATCCAGCAAACTGGGCTGAACAAGCATAATTTAAAAAGTATCTTCTTAAATAGCAATTACTTAGTTTTGTTTAGGTAATTGCTATTTTTACATAAAAATTTAATAAAATTTTATTAAATGTAACCATATAGTAAAATGTATGTAATAAGTTTGTAACTATATGGTTTATTATTTTTTGTATAATATGTGTACAATATAAAAGAAAATAAATTTTTATATTTAGGAGGGTAAAATTGAAAAGGAAAAGTGCAGTTTTTAAATCAATAAATATAATATTTTTATTTGGAATTTTAACTCTAGTTATATGTACAGGTATTATTGAAAAAGGCGTAATAATTAAATATATAAACCAAAATAAACAAGTGGCTAATGTAATAAGTACAAAGGACACAGATAATTTAAAAGCTAATAAAAAGATTTTAAATAACAACGAAGTTAAACAACAGGTTGTACATAAAGAAGTAAAAAAAGACCTTGAAACTGTAACTTTTACAGGAAATGCAGAACATATATTTTTTCATCCATTAATAGCTAATACCAAATTGGCTTTTGTTGGGGATTATCAAACTAAAAGTATGGATGATTGGTTTGTTACTGTAAAAGAATTTAATAAAGTTATAGAACAGTTATATAAAAATAATTATATTCTAATCAATATTAATTCAATATATGAACAAAAAAAAGAAAATGGAATAATAACAATGAAAAGAAAACCTATTAAAGTACCTAAGGGTAAAAAACCACTAATTATTTCTATAGATGATATGAATTATTATGGTTATATGATAGAACATGGTACAGTAGGTAAATTAATTATTGATAATGAAGGAAAGATAGCTTCATATACTCCTACAAAAGATAGAAAAGGAGAAGTTAGATATGATAATGCTATTGTTCCTATTTTAGATAAATTTGTACAAGAACATCCTGATTTTTCTTTAAATGGTGCAAAAGCTACTATAGCTTTAACTGGTTTTGAAGGAATTTTAGGATATAGAACACAACATGAAAATAAAAACTATTATTTAGAAGTTAATAAGGTTATTCCTGTAATAAAAAAATTAAAGGAAACTGGATGGAACTTTGCATCACATAGTTATGGACATCCTAACATAGCTCAAATTTCTTATAATAAATTAAAAAATGATACAGATAAATGGGAAAAAGAAGTTAAATCTCTTGTGGGAGATACATCAGTATTTATTTATCCTTATGGAGATGCAGTAAAATATAAAGATACTAAATTTCAATATTTAAAATCAAAAGGATTTAATATATTTTGTGCAGTAGGACCTACTTCATATGAAGAGTTAGTTAAGGACGTGGCGCAAACAGATAGAAGGCATGTGGATGGAGTATCATTAAGAAATCAAAGAAAAGAATTTTTAGATTTATATGATGCTAATAAAATATTAGATAAAGAAGGAAGAACTATAAGAAAAAATAAATAATATGATTTGAAGAGATTATTTTGCTAAGGTAGAATGGTCTCTTTATTTAATCAATATTTATCTTTCAAATGTTGATATATATTAAAACCAATAGTATGCTTATATATAAGAAAATAATATAAATTGGAGGGAAAAAATGAGTATCATTGACAGAATTGATAGTTATAGTAAGTATGAAAAAGAAGCCCAAATATATGATAAAAAGATACTAACTTATAAAGAGTTAAAATATAAATCAGATGCTTTAGCATGTTATTTAATTGAAAAGTATGAAAAGAATAAAAAACCTATATTAGTTTATGGGCATAAAGAGGAAGAAATGTTGATTTGTTTTTTGGCTTGTACTAAAGCAGGCCATCCATATGTACCAATAGATATAACATTTCCAGAAACAAGAGTTAAAGATGTTATAGAAAATTGTAATGCAAATTTGATTTTTCATATAGAAGATAGAGAAATAGAGCTACCTAAGACTATAGGAAAATTAGACAAGCAAGAAATAAATAATATTTTTAGCTTATATAATGGAAAAATTCCAGATAAAGATTTTGAAGTTAATGGAGAAGAAATATATTATATATTATACACATCAGGAAGTACTGGAAAACCTAAAGGTGTTAAGATAACTTATAATTGTTTAGAAAATTTTTTGAACTGGTTTGAAAAAGAAGCTAACTTACAAGATATTAGTTTAGACTATATGAATCAAGTATCTTATTCATTTGATGTTTCTGTAATAGGAATGTATATAGGGCTTTCACTAGGAAGAAGACTGTTCGTAATTGATAAAAAGATGATAGAAAATTTTCAAGAGTTATTTTTAAACTTAGGGCAGTCTAACATAGGTTTTATAGCAACTACTCCAGCCTTTATTCAAATGTGTTTAGTAGATGAAAATTTTAATGAAACTTTACTCCCAAATTTAAAAAAAGTTGTTGTTGCCGGTGAGGTACTAACTAAACAATTAGCAATGAAATTTTATGAACGATTTCCTAAAGTTAAACTTATTAATGGATATGGACCAACAGAATCTACAGTATTAGTCACATCTGTAGAGATAAGCAAAGAAATGATAGAATCAAAAGAGAGTCTACCAATAGGATATAGTGGGGAAAATATACATATAAAGATTTTAGATAAAATGGGCAAGGAAGTTACCGAAGGAAATATAGGAGAAATTGTTATATATGGTGATAGTGTAAGCACTGGATATTATAATAATGAAAGTATGACTAAAAAGGTGTTTTTTAATACAAAGCTAAATGGAACACAGAGAAGGGCATATAAAACTGGTGATCTAGGTTATAAAAAAAATCAGTTGTTTTATTATAAAGGAAGAGAGGACTTTCAAATTAAGTTAAATGGATTTAGAATAGAACTACAAGATATTGAAGAAAATTTATGTTCTATTGAATTTGTGGAAAACGCTGTCGTCATACCCGTAAAGAAAAATGAGAAGATTAATCATTTAACAGCTTTTATTACACTAAACAAAGATATGGAAGAAAGTGGGCTGAAATTAGCTAAAAAAGTTAAAGAAGAATTAAAAACTAAAATTCCTGAATATATGATTCCTAGACAGATAAAAGTTAAAGAAAGATTTGTATTAAATGTAAATGGAAAAATTGATAGAAAAGTACTTATGGAGGAATTAGGATGTTAACACCTTATGGAAATTTATTTTTCTTCTATATAATGGTTTTAGGATTAATTCCTGCAATAATTTTAGGGATATATGAAAAACGAATAAAGTATTATGGAACATTTTTAAGTGCAACGATGTTAATTCTATTTATTGGTAATAATAAAAAAGGTATAGTTTGTTTTGGATTATTTTACATAGAACAAGTTATTTTAATGAAACTATATTTATATATTGCAAGAAAAAATACTAGTATATGGATAATGAGAATTATGGTTTTATTATCTATCTTACCTTTAATATTAGTTAAATTTAATAGATTTATTACTCCTAAGACATTGGGATTTATAGGCATTTCATATATAACTTTTAGGACAGTCCAAATATTAATAGAAATTCATGATGGCTTAATTAAAGAAATGAATTTATTAGAATATACGTATTTTCTAATATTTTTTCCAAGTATATCTAGTGGACCTATAGATCGTTCAAGAGATTTTCAAAATAATATAAATAAAAAAATAAGTAGAAAAGAATATATAAATGAGTATTTACCTGTAGGAATCCATAAAATTTTAATGGGTATATTGTATAAGTTTGTAATAGCTACGTTAATATATAATTTATGGCTTAATAACATACCTAAAGTGGACATACTTACTAATGCTTCAAAAATTCATAGTTTTACTACTATATTAAATTATATGTATGCATATACATTATATTTATTTTTTGATTTTGCTGGATATAGTTTCTTAGCCATTGGAACTGGATACTTTTTGGGGGTAAAGCTTCCAGAGAATTTTAATAAACCTTTTTTAAGTAAAGATATGAAAGAATTTTGGAATAGGTGGCATATGTCTCTATCATTCTGGTTTAGAGATTTTATTTATACAAGATTTGTAATGAGTAGTATGAGAAAAAAAAGATTTAAGAGTAGATACACATCTTCATATATAGGATATTTTTTAACTATGTTAACTATGGGGATATGGCATGGTATATATTTTTATTATATTATTTATGGTGTTTATGAAGGAATGATTTTAGCTGGTACAGATTATTTCCAAAGAAATAGTAAATTCTATAAAAAAAACAAAAAGAAAAAATGGTTTCAATATGTATCAATGTTTATAACATTTCATTTAGTATGTTTTGGAATGTTATTATTTTCAGGATACTTATTTAATAAATAATGGAGGTATTGAAAATGGAAGAAAAAATAATGCAAATTTTAGTTGATTTATGTGGTGATGATGAAATTTTAGAGGATAGAGGTATTGATTTATTTGATGCAGGATTACTAGATTCATTAGGAACAATTGAATTATTATTAGAAATAGAATCACAATTAGGAGTAGTTATTCAACCAACAGAGATAGTAAGGGAAGATATCTTAACCCCTAACAAAATTATAGAAACAGTGTCAAAGAGGCTATAATTATATGAAAAAATTAGGTCAAATATGTATTGCCTTAGTTATACTACTTATATTTACAGTGGAATTAAATAATATATTGCAGAAAAAAATAGAAAAATATTATAATGATAGTATTTCTGTTTTATATAATAATGATGTTAAAAATATGGGAGTAATTCTGCAAAGAGAGGCGATTAAAAGAGGAAACTTAATGTTTTATGGATCATCAGAGTTAGGAGCACACATAGAGCAAAATCCTAAAAGTTTTTTCCCAAATGATAAGATAAATAAAGTAGTTAATCCTATAGGAAGAGGATTTGTTCAAGAGTTGCAACATGCAATAAATTTTGGAGCAGTATCGCAGAATTTAAAAAATAGTAGGCCAGTATTTTTCATTTCTATGACATGGTTTATGGAGGATATAGGGAACAAAGGGGTAACCCCAGAACATTTCCTTATGAATTTTTCAGAACTACAATTTTTAGAAGCTATGGAGAATAAAAATCTTAGTAAAGAGTTAAAGAAAAATATATGTAGTAGGGTTGGATCACTCGTTAAGAAAGATAAAAATTATAAAGATGTTAGTATGTATTGTAAATTATATAATAGTAATAATATGTTAACGAAAATTGGATTTTATATGCTTAAACCTTATTTTGCATTAGATAAACTAATTTTAAAAACAAAAGATAATATTCAAGCGTATAACTTAATAAAACGTACTCCAAGGAACAACTTTAATATGAATAATCCAGAAAAAATTAATTGGAAAGATGAATATATTAAGGCAATAGCACAGGGAAAAGAAGAAAGTAAAAATAACCAATTTAATATGCAAGATTATTGTTTTGAAAAATTTTATAAAAATTATATTCCGAAGATTAAACATCTTGTTAAACAGATGGATCCATTGAATTCTATAGAATATAATGATCTAGATATATTATTAAAAACCTGTAAAGAATCAAAAATAAAGCCTTTATTTATCATTATTCCTGTTAATGGGGTATGGTATGATTACTTAGGACTTCCTAAGGAGAAAAGATATAGTTTTTATGATAAGGTAGAAAAGATCATAAATAATGCGGGATTTGATATCTTAGATTTTAGACAAAAGGAATATGAGAAATATTTTATGATAGATGGTGTACATTTAGGGTGGAAAGGATGGCTAAATACTAATGAAGCAATTGCAAATTATTTTAAAAAAAATTAGAGAAAATAATATATTAAACATAGTATTTTATAGTTGTATTTTAATAAGTACCCTTTTAGTTACATGTTTTATATCAACAGGTGGTTACACATATGTTTATGGACAATTTTAATTAAATTTAAAAAAATTTCTTATAAAATCTATCTCTTATATTAGGGGATAGTTTTTTTTGTGATATAATATTTTGGAATTAAAAGAAGGTTATTTAAAAACGTAGGAGGAAAAATATGTATAAGTTAATTGCTTTAGATTTAGATGGAACTTTACTTAGAAATGATAAAACTGTTTCTGAGAATAATATAGAAATGATAAAAAAAGCTAGAGAAAAAGGTGTTAAAGTAGTTTTGTGTACGGGGAGACCTATAGATGGAGTTAAATGGTTAATAGATTTATTAGATTTAAAAAATGAAGATGACTATACAGTATGTTATAACGGAGCTATAGTTAAAAATAATACATCAGGAGATATTATTTTTGACCATCCTTTAAGAATGAATGATTTTAAAGAATTATATAAATTAAGTAAAGAGTTAAAGGTAAATATTCACGCATTAACTAATGAAGCAGTTGTTACACCTAAAAATAGTAAATATACCAAGTTAGAAGCTGAATTAAATGGAATTACTATAAAGGAAATACCTATAGATAAATTAGCTGAGAATACAGATATTATTAAAGTAATGTATGTAGATGAGCCAGAGTACTTAAAAGAAATTATAAAAAAAGTAAAAGATAAAGGACTAGGAGAAAAATACACATTAGTTCAAAGTGCACCATTTTTCTTTGAATTTCTTAAGTATGGAATAAATAAATGGACAGCAGTTAAGGTATTAGGAGAAGAATTAGGAATCAAAGAAGAAGAGATTATATGTGTAGGAGATGCCGGCAATGATTATCATATGATCAAAAATGCTGGATTAGGTGTAGCGATGGAAAATGGATTTAAAGAATTAAAAGAAATAGCAGACTATATTACAGCAACTAATGAAGAAGATGGAGTGGGTAAGGTTATTGAAAAATTTGTATTAAATAAATAATAAGTTAATTAAGGAATAAAAAAGGTTACTTTTCAGCAAAATAAAAGTAATCTTTTTTATTTCTATTAAATTTATCTGGATGTGAGTATATGAAAGAATATTTAACAGATTTTCAAATATGTTTTTTAG
The DNA here is from genome assembly GCA_003288255.1 of Clostridiaceae bacterium 14S0207. Classification (GTDB taxonomy): domain Bacteria; phylum Bacillota; class Clostridia; order Clostridiales; family Clostridiaceae; genus Hathewaya; species Hathewaya limosa. The sequence goes on from CP026600.1 coordinate 545,787, forward strand.
TATTTTGTTTTACTATTGGATACGAAATAATAACTTTACCTAAAGATTTAGTTGAATATATGGGAACAAGCGCTTGGATAGGTGTAATAATTTTGACAACATTAATTGGTATATCTGCTGTGATTTTAATTAAATTAAATACTGTTTTTATAGGGAAAAATTTCTACGAATATTCAATCATATTAACAGGGCAAAAATGGGCTAAATTAATAGGATTAATATATTTTGGATTATTTATGATTATATACGCTAATTTTCCTAAATTATATGCCAATACATTAAAACTAATCGTATATCCCAAAACCCCTATATGGGTTTTTGAATTACTTTTATATTTACTTTGTTTTTATGGAATATGTAAAGGACTGAAGAATATAGCAAGAATATGTGAAGTTTATGGAGTAATTCAATTAATATTAATAATCTTAATATTATTTATTACACTAATTGAAGGACAAAGTGTAAATGTTCTTCCACTTATAAATTTTTATAATCCAAAAGAATTTTGCAAAGGAATTGTATATAATTTAATTTCCTTTGTAGGAATAGAAGCATTATGTTTAACAACATTTAGTAAAAAGAATAAAAAAGTTCTTAAATATACTACGATGATTATTACTATTATTGGAGTAATATATATACTTATAGTAGAAACCTGTTTGGCAGTGTTAGGAGCAGAAGAAGTTATAAAATATTCAAATGTAGTTTTAACTACTTTAAGAACTATAAGCATTACTATGTTAGATATTATAGCTAGATTAGATGGAGTATTTATTCTTATATGGAATATAGGAGTTATAAGTAGTGCACTAGTAGTATCATATGGTGCTGTACATTTTCTGTATTTTATTTTAAATAAAAAAGTAGCAAAAAATAAATTAGGATTAATATTGACTTTAATATGTTTTATATATTCATTTTTCCCAACTTTTTTAATGCATGAAAAGATTGTAGTTATGTATACTATATTTGCTTTTAGTATTTTTACTACTATGTTAATTCCGATTACATTATTTATTTTAATGAAGGTGAAAAGATATGATAAAAAATCATAAGAATATAATAATAATCTTTTTATGTTTTAGTCTAATATTTACAGGATGCTGGGATTATAGAGATATAAATAGTAGAAATATAATACTTGCTCTAGGAATAGATAAAGATAAAGAGAATGTTATATTTTCAGGTGAAATAGTTAAGAGTAATTATGAAGCTTCTAAAGGAGAAGAAAGTGCAAATAAAGGGACTTCTATCTATACTTATGAAGCAAAAGGTGCAGATTTTGAAGAGGCTAGGTGGGATTATGATAGACAGACACCTTTCCAGGAGTTTTTTGGAGGTATAAGAAGTTTAGTTTACTCAGAAGAATATGCAAGAAAGGTTGGAATTAAGACATATCTTAATAGGTTTAATCTATCCTATAATTATAGAAAGTCTACCTTAATGGCTGTTAGTGAAGAAAGATGTAATGATCTATTTAAGAAAAAATTAAAGAATGAAATCTCTGTAGGAGTAAGCATAGATGATACAATGTTATATCTTAAAGAAGACGGTAAAGCACTGTACATTACCGTTGGTAATGTCTTAACTAATTTATCTGAGAAAACAATAGGTTTTTTATTACCATATATAAAGGTTGTTGATGATTCAGTAAAATTTATGGGATATGGGATATTTGATCAAAATGGATATATGATAGGTAAAATTTTAGGAAGGAATAATATAGGTATACTTTACTTACTAGGAAAAAGTCCTAATATAAGAATAGTAATACCAAGACCTGGAAATCCTGAAAATCAAATATCTTATGAGGCATTTCTAAAAAAACGAAAGATAAAAACTAGATATGAAAATGGGAGACCTGTTATAGATATAAATATAAATATGGTTAGTAGTATAAAATATCAATATTATAGAGAAGAACTAGATAAATCAATGTTAAATAGAATTAGAGAACATATGGAGTTAGAAGCCCAATACCAAATAGAAGAAATTCTAAATAAGTCGCAGGTTGAATACAAGGTGGATTTTATAGGATTTGGAAAATATTTCAAAGCTCAAAATTATAAGATATATAAAAAAATAGATTGGAAAAAAGAATATCCAAAAGCAAAAATAAATGTAAAAGTAAAAATGAAAATTAATGATGCAAATTTAAAAGATCCTAATTCTAAAGTTAATAATTAGAAAGGGGAGAGAAAAATTTATCCTAAAAAAGATAAAATAAAATATAAAAATATATTCACAGAATTAACTAAAAAAGATGTGGGAATAAATATAAGAGAGATACAAAAAGGTTGTCAAAAAATTTTTATATTATATATTTCTCAATTAAGCAATCATAATGCATTATCAGAATATATTATAAGACCTATTATTCAATATAAAACAAATGAAATCAACATAAATAAAATTTGTAAATCAATTATTTTAGTACATGATGTAAAAATACAGACTGATGAAAATAGGATATTAGATTATATACTTAAAGGTTTTTCAATAATAATAAATCTTATTGAGGATAATTATATAGTATGTAATACAAAAAAAGTTGAAAAAAGAGCTATAGAATCTCCCCAACTTCAAGATGGGTTACGAGTTCCAAAAGATAGTTTTACAGAAAATATGGATACTAATTTGTCACTTATAAGATATAGGATAAAGGATGCAAATTTAAGAATTAAGCATTTTGAAATTGGCATTAGAACTAAAACTAGTGTAAGTTTAGTTTATTTACAGGATGTAGCTAATGATAAAATTATAGAAATAGCAGAAAAAAAATTAAATAGTATAGAAGTAGATGGAGTATTAGAAGGAGGATATATACAAAAATTTTTTAAAGATAATAAGTATGATTTTTTTCCTCAAACTAGTTTGGCAGAAAGATCTGATAAAGCAAGTGCCTCCATTTTAAATGGAGGAGCTTGTATACTAGTAGAAGGAAGTGGTCTTGCATTAATAATACCATCTACAGTAGGAGCATTTATTGATTCTGGAGATGATCATTATGAACCGTATTATGTATCTATATTTAATAAAATATTAAGAATAGAATGTATAATGCTTACACTAACAGCATCACCATTATATGTAGCTGTAGTTGCTTATAATTCTGACGTAATACCCTTTAAATATATATTAACTTTAGCATATTCCAGAAATTTTGTACCGGTAAATGCTTTTTTAGAAGCATTAATTATGGAATTTATAAGTAAAATCTTGATCGAGTCTAGTATAAGGTTTCCTAAAAAAATAGGACCTGCAATAGGTATAGTAGGAGCTATCGTTATAGGGCAAGCAGCGGTTTCTGCAGGACTCGTAAGTCCATTAATGGTAATAATAGTTTCATTATCTACAATGGCATCTTTTGCAGTAGCTGACTATAGTTTAATGCATTCTATTAATATCTTAAAATTTTTTATACTTGGAATTACGGGTATATTAGGGTTATATGGATTTATAATTGGATGTAGTTTTGCAATTCTAAGTTTACTTTCTCATAATAGTTTTTCAATACCATATGGATCTCCTTTTGCACCTTTTAATTTTATTGATTTTAAGGAATTTTTACTTAGTGATATCAGAATTAATAAGTATAGAAAGTTGTATTTAAAACCTAAGAATAAACGTAGGACTAAATAGATGATAATATAATAGCACTAAATTTATATAAATTTAGTGCTATTATTGTTGTTAGTGTAAAATTACTGTAGGATATTTTTCAACAAAAAATAGAAAAAGAGACACCCTTTTGGTAATATGTTAAGTGACTAAACAAAACATAGAAAGGATGTCTCTTATGAATATTATACAGGATTTTATGGAAAATGGCATTAAAAATTTATTTGAATTATTAGGAAAAGAGCTAAAAAACAAAGGAGATTTTTCTAAATTTGTACTAGAGTTAAAGAAACAATTAGACAGTTTAGGTATTGAAATATGTAAAACTGCGTTAGCAGTAGCCGATGAGGCTATACGAATAGAACCTAATCGTAAAAATCAGTGGGTAGTGGAAAGAAGAGATAAAAAAAACATTGTTAACTACGTTTGGTGAAATTAAATATGAAAGGACATATTACAAATCCAAGAAAGATAATGAGTATAAATACCTATCGGATGAATTTTTAGGTATAGATTGTCATGATAGAATGGACTTATCATTAAAAGCACAGCTTGTAAAAGAAGCAGTGGATGTTGCCTATGATAAAAGTGCTAAAAAGACAATTGAATCTATCGATTTATCATCTCAAACTGTTATGAATACAATAAGAGAACTTGGACAAATACCTAATATTACATATAAGGATCAATGCCAAGTAGAAGAAAGCAAAAAACAAAAATTAAATATTTATATGTAGAAGCTGATGAAGATCATGTAACTCTACAAAATGGTAAATCAGTTATGCCACGTCTTGTATATGTTCATGAGGGGTATGAGCATTCAAACAGCAAAAGAAAGAAATTAAAAAACATACATTATTTTTCCGGAATTTATAATAATATTGAAGAATTATGGCTTGAGGTAGTTGATTATATTTATAATCAATATGATATTGATGACATAGAAAATATATTTGTATCTGGAGATGGCGCTGCATGGATAAAACAAGGAATTAGTTGGATACCTAAGAGTGTATACCTTCTAGATAGATTTCACATTAATAAATATATTTTAAAGGCAACAACACATAATCATAAATATAGATTCCATATATGGGAAAGTATAAATAATCGTAATTTAAAAGAATTGGATAAGATTTTTAAAGATCTCATAGATTCAACAGAAAACGAAAATAAAATTCGGCAAATAAAAGATTCAAGAAAATATATCAAGAGTAACTGGGAAGGTACTGTGAATTATTACAAAAAAAGCGGAGCTATTAATTGTAGTGCTGAAGGACATATAATCCATATCCTATCGGATAGATTGAGTAGTAGACCATTGGGATGGAGCGTACAAGGAGTTCATCAGATGTCACGTCTTAGAGCCTATACGGCTAATGGCGGAGCCATTTATGAATTATTCGAAAAAACATTAAAGAAAAACTATTTTTACTTATCTAAGAAAGTAGTAAATTCAACAATGAAAAATAAATGCATAGAAAAATTTAATAATATAGAATCTTTAAATACTGGTAAAAAAACAGGACTAAATTATTTGCTTAAAATACTTAGAGGAGCTTAATTTAACATATTCTAGGGAAAGTCTGTATTTTTTTAACCGACAGTAACTTGACGCTAACATTATTGTTTAAAAAATTGTATACATATGCTCTTCATGTTATGATTAATAAAGGCTTTATAATTTAAACTATAGGTTAATAATAGTTATAAAAATTATCAGATTCAGTATAAAGGAGTTAGTAGAATAATGAAAAGTATTTTTTTAGATACAGAAACTACAGGATTGAGACCAGGTCAAATTGCACAACTTACTTATTTAGTTGAAGAACATAAAGAATTAGTTGGAATGAAAAATTATTTTTTTTCTGTTGAAAATATGGAATCAGAGGCAGAGAAAGTTCATGGATTTAGTAAAGAAAAATTAGAGATGTTATCAGAAGGATTTACATTTCAAGATTTAGTAGAAGAAATCCAAGAAGACTTTGAGGATGGTATTATAATTGCTCATAATGTTGGGTTCGATAAGAAATTTATAGATACAGAATTCCAAAGATGTTTTCTTTTACCTGGGTATTCTAAAGAATTTTGTACTATGAATTATTTTAAAAATATAACTAAAATACCAAGTAAAAATGGAGTAGGTTTTAAAAATCCTAGGTTAGAAGAAGTTGTTAATTTCTATAAAATCGATAAGAAATTAATTTTAGATAAAACGAAAATGCTATATGGATGTGATGATATAGATTTTCATGATGCTAGATATGACGTAATGGCAATGTATATGTGTTGTTTAAAATCTAAAAATAGGGAAGTAGTTACTTCACCATTTTGGGATGAACCTTTAGAAATATTTAAATAGGAGTTAGTCGGTGATTTTAATGAAAACTTTAATTTTAGCAGAAAAACCTTCCGTAGGAAGAAATATAGCGGAAGCGTTAAATTGTAAGAAAAAAGGTGATGGGTATTTAGAGGGAGAAAATTATATTATAACTTGGGCCTTTGGTCACCTTTTAACATTATATGATTGTAAAGATTATGATGAAAAATTAGCATTATGGAGTTTTGATAATTTTCCGTATATACCAGAGGAATTTAAATACAAAATAAAAAATGATTCAAAAATAAGAAATAAAGTAGATGCAGGTGCACAAAAACAATTAGGAGTTATAAAGAAATTAGTAGAAAGAGAAGATGTGGAAAGGGTTATTTCAGCCACAGACTTTGATAGAGAAGGAGAAACTATAGCACTTTTAATATTTAACTATATAAAAGTAAAAAAACCTATATATAGAATATTAATTAATGAGTGGACTCCCGATGAAATAAAAAGAGGGTTAGAAAATTTAAAGAAAAATGAAGAAATGAAATTATTACAAGATGCGGGTATGAGCAGACAAATAACAGATTGGGTTATAGGTATTAATTTTACGTCTATGGCTACATTAAAATATTGTAGAGGAAAAGGTAATTTACTTAACATAGGTAGAGTATTACTTCCTACTTTAAAAATGATATATGATAGAGATATGAAAATCAAGAATTTTAAAGTAGAACAATTTTTTGAGTTATATGCAGATTTTGGAGCTAAAAATGGAGAATATAAAGGAAAATTTTTTCATAATAAACTAGATAAATTTCCTAAAAAAGAAAGTGTTGAGAGATTAAAAAAAGAGCTTAAAGATAGAGAAGGACAGATTACAGAAAAAAAGATAGAATTAAAAAAAGAATATCCTGCAGCGCTTTTTAATTTAACAAATCTTCAAGGATATATTACAAGTAAATATAAGGGGTGGACTGCTGATAAAGTTTTAAAGGTTGCTCAAAGTTTATATGAAAAAAAGTTTATAACTTATCCAAGAACATCCAGTACGGCTTTAGAAGAAAGCTTAAAGGATAAGGCAGAGAAGGTTTTGAATTCTGTTAAACGAGGATTAGCTTTTGAGGATGAAATAAAATTTTCTGTTACTAAAAAAGTATTTAATAATGCAAAAGTAGAAAGTCATAGTGCTATAATACCTACATATATTACTCCAAAATCTTTAAGTGAAGATGAAGTTAAAGTTTATAAGGCTATAAAAAATAGATTTATTTCTCAGTTTATGGAACCAGCCCAATTTGAACATACAGAGATAATTACTACAATTCAAGGTGACAAATTTGATAGATTATTTTCAACAAAAGGTAAAATTCTAAAAAAACAAGGGTGGTTAAAGCTTGATGGTGTTGATAAAAAGGATGAGTTATTGCCTAACGTTGAAAAGAGAGAGAAAGTTGATGTTTTAGAACTTAAGATAAAAAGTAAAAAAACTAAACCACCAGCACATCATACAGAGAAAACATTACTTAAAGCTATGGAGACCTGTGGAAAAAATAATGACAGTAATGATGATGATAAGGAAGAAACTTCATTAGAAGTTTTAAGTGGATATTCTATTGGTACAGCCGCAACTAGGGCTGAAATAATAAATAAATTAAAATATGCTGGATATGTGGAACCTAAAGGAAAATCACTTTTAATTACAGAAAGGGGAATTAGATTAATACATTCTTTCCCAGTAAAAGAACTTTTAGATACAGATTATACCGGAAGAATGGAAAAGGCACTGGCAGATATGGAAAGGGGTTCTATGGGTAAAGATGTATTTTTAAAATATATATTTAAATTTACACGTAGTGGAGTAGAACGAATAAAAAGAGGACCTAGGGTAATTATTTGTGATAGTAGAGAAAACCAGAAAGAAGAAACTAAAATAAATTAATATTTATAAAACAATACTTTTATGCTTTTTAGTATAAGTTTAAAGGTATTGTTTTTTTATTTAGAGAAGGAGTACGTTAGTGTAAAATTACTGTAGGATATTTTTCAACAAAAAATAGAAAAAGAGACACCCTTTTGGTAATATGTTAAGTGACTAAACAAAACATAGAAAGGATGTCTCTTATGAATATTATACAGGATTTTATGGAAAATGGCATTAAAAATTTATTTGAATTATTAGGAAAAGAGCTAAAAAACAAAGGAGATTTTTCTAAATTTGTACTAGAGTTAAAGAAACAATTAGACAGTTTAGGTATTGAAATATGTAAAACTGCGTTAGCAGTAGCCGATGAGGCTATACGAATAGAACCTAATCGTAAAAATCAGTGGGTAGTGGAAAGAAGAGATAAAAAAACATTGTTAACTACGTTTGGTGAAATTAAATATGAAAGGACATATTACAAATCCAAGAAAGATAATGAGTATAAATACCTATCAAATGAATTTTTAGGTATAGATTGTGATGATAGAATGGACTTATCATTAAAAGCACAGCTTGTAAAAGAAGCAGTGGATGTTGCCTATGATAAAAGTGCTAAAAAGACAATTGAATCTATCGATTTATCATCTCAAACTGTTATGAATACAATAAGAGAACTTGGAGAAATACCTAATATTACATATAAGGATCAATGCCAAGTAGAAGAAAGCAAAAAAACAAAAGTTAAATATTTATATGTAGAAGCTGATGAAGATCATGTAGCTCTACAAAATGGTAAATCAGTTATGCCACGTCTTGTATATGTTCATGAGGGGGATGAGCATTCAAACAGCAAAAGAAAGAAATTAAAAAACATACATTATTTTTCTGGAATTTATAATAATATTGAAGAATTATGGCTTGAGGTAGTTGATTATATTTATAATCAATATGATATTGACAACATAGAAAATATATTTGTATCTGGAGATGGCGCTGCATGGATAAAACAAGGAATTAGTTGGATACCTAAGAGTGTATACCTTCTAGATAGATTTCACATTAATAAATATATTTTAAAGGCAACAACACATAATCATAAATATAGATTCCATATATGGTAAAGTATAAATAATCGTAATTTAAAAGAATTGGATAAGATTTTTAAAGATCTCATAGATTCAACAGAAAACGAAAATAAAATTCAGCAAATAAAAGATTCAAGAAAATATATCAAGAGTAACTGGGAAGGTATTGTGAATTATTACAAAAAAAGCGGAGCTATTAATTGTAGTGCTGAAGGACATATAAGCCATATCCTATCGGATAGATTGAGTAGTAGACCATTGGGATGGAGCGTACAAGGAGTTCATCAGATGTCACGTCTTAGAGCCTATACGGCTAATGGCGGAGCCATTTATGAATTATTTGAAAAAACATTAAAGAAAAAGAAAAACTATTTTTACTTATCTAAGAAAGTAGTAAATTCAACAATGAAAAATAAATGCATAGAAAAATTTAATAATATAGAATCTTTAAATACTGGTAAAAAAACAGGACTAAATTATTTGCTTAAAGCACTTAGAGGAGCTTAATTTAACATATTCTAGGGAAAGTCTGTATTTTTTTAACCGACAGTAACTTGACGCTAACAAGGAGTCGTTACTTTTTTACAATTAAAAATATTTAATATATAATGGAATTGTGATATTATAATAAGTTTAATATTAAGTTATTTCAATGAAATATGTTTTAAAATAGTATATTTTGGTTAATTTGATATAAGAAGATTGTTTAAGAATTAATATAGATGATTGCAGAATTGAAAATTAAAAACTGTAGATAATTTTCTACATTATAATTAAAAATGTGGAAAAAAACATCACGACAAAAAGCCTTTTTGGAAAAAGGCATGCGTAGCATTTGAGCTGATATTTAGTTGTGGATATGTTAACTATACTACTATTTTAAGAAATTTGTTTAGACTTCTCATATAAGTAGGTTTATTCATAGCGTAAGCTACGATAACGTTTATAAGTTTAGATATAGCAGTTAAATATAAATCAGCACGCATGGTTATGATGTTTACTGTTCTCGGTTGTTCAATACATGGGTTAAACTTAAGAGAAGATATACATCTTTCAATAGATGTACGAATTGTATAATTTTCATCCCACTCTTTTGAGTTTCTTTGGACACCGGGATAAAGTCTAAAATCTTTATCAGGATAAACATAAGTCATACGACCACTTTTGTTGTCAGTACAAGGGTTTTCACATGTATGATAACATTTACCTTTTTTATCTCTATGAGATTTTGGACATGTGAATTTAAATCTAAGACTTCTATTTTTACTTTTACAAGATCCTTCGGATTTAAATTCTTTTTTAGTTAGTGGGCAAAGAGGAATACCTTGGGTATTAAATTCTAAATCTCCGATTTTATTATTGGATTGATTACGAGAATTAAGAGGTATAAATACTCTTTTAAATTCTAAATGCTTAAGTAAACCGAAATTATCATAACTATCAAATTCAGAATCACCTAAAAAAGTTTCAAATTTAAAATTAGAATTAGCTTTTAGGTTTTCTAAAAATGGGATAATTACTGGTTTTAGAGAAGCATTATCATAAAAATATTTTTGTTCTTCAGGGGTAATAAAATTTTTTTCATCTAAGGATTTGTAAAAATCTTCATCGAGAAACTTTATATTTAAGGGAATACCCCAGCCATTTGTTAAAAGACCAAATTTGTAAAAGTAGCCGAAATGCCCATTAACAAAATCTAATTTGATATTAGAATTAGCTTGTGCAAATTTAGGCATGTTCTTATATGCGGCAGCATAAGGATTAAAAATTTCTTTCTTTGTAGCTTTAGCATAAGATTTCTGCCTATTGATTTCAGCTACAAGTGTTTTAGGATTATTTTCTTTAACTCTTGGTTTTAAGCCAGAAGTATCGTATATAATCATAGAATTAAGATTTTTCATAGGTGAATCATTTGGAAGATCATTATTAATGTCTTCACAGATATCAATAACTTTAAGAGCCATTGAGTCAAATAAATTACTAAGATCACTTTCAAATGTAGTTTTAAATCTACTGAAAAATGATTCATCAGGTACTGATTTGTAAAAGCCACAGAATTCTCTTATTTCAGTAGAAAATACAAGGAAAATTGTTAGTAAAACAGTAGTAGGTATATGAAATATTTGCATGATTAGTAGTGCTGATAATACAGAAGAAAGTTCATATTCCCTATCTTTCCCTAAGTCAGAATAATAGTGTTCTTTAAATGAATTAGGAATAAAGGTATTAATATCAAAGTTATGAGCAAGTAACTCAATGAACCCTACGGGTTGTTTAGTAGTCATGTATTTTAATTCAGATACCTGTTCAAAAATATTTAGTTGTTTAATTTTATTAAGACAAAACATGTTTGTTCTCCTTCGCTATGATTTATTATTTTGTGTGGGAACATTTATTATTTCATAGTGGAGGAAAATATAAAAGCCTAACGGCTAAAAAGTTAGGCGAATCAACGATTGTCAAATTTCGCAATCGATTATAAGAATTAATAGTTTGGGAGGAAAATATGAATGAAGTAGAATTTTTTCTAAGTCTATTAGATAATAAGGGTGCAGATGAGGTTTTGAAAATTTTAGGTGATAATACTAAGAAAAGAGATTTATCTTTTAAAAAGTTTAAGATAAAGAATTGTATTAATAATCCAGGAATATATAATAAAAAACATAAAGTAACACCTTTTTACATGATTCTAAAAAGATATGAAATAGAGAAATTAGGGGACTTAAAAAAGAAAGAATTTTTTTATTTTTTAAGTAACTGTGAAAAAAACGAAGGTATAAAGGAATATCAAAAATTTGCTAATGCATTATGTTTTTATCCAGAAGAAACTAAAAAAATGCTACCTAAATTAATTGAAAATTATAAATTGTATAATGAAATTTTTATAAAAAGAGAATGTGATTGTAATGAAGATGAAATTAGGGAGTATTATAGTAAAATAAATCCTTTTGTACAAGAAGATTTATATGAAGTATTTATTACATATTGTGAAGAAGAATTAGATGGATTTAATATTGAAGAATATCATGAATTGTATAAAGAAATTAAAGAGTGGGGTTTAAGTGATTTAAGTAATAAAATAAAAGATAAATCTAAGAAATATCCAGTTTATTTAATTCAATATTTATATTTAAAAAATAATCAACATGAAACAAATAAAATAAAAAATGGTTTAATCATGGAAATAATAGATGGATACATTCAAGAAAAACAAAGAAATTTTACATCTATAATGGATGATGTGGAACTAAAACACAGAGAACTAAGAAAAAAAATAGAAAATTATGAATCTAACTTATATAATATAAAAAATAAAGTGAAAATTTTAAATACCAGAAATGAAGAATTACAGCATGATATACAAGAAAACAGAAAAGATAGTATAACTGAATTTCAATCCATAGAAAAAGAAAATTTAAAGCTAAAAAAAGAAATTGAAAATTTAAAAGAAAGAATAACAAAATTAGATGTATATAATAATTGTGCTTTTAGAACTAATACGGAAGAGAAAATTTTTGCTGTAGTATATTCAATAAAAGAAGGAATATTTAAAAATATTTTTCCAGAAATGATATTTTTAGATGGAAATATTATAGATAAAGAACTAAAAGAAAAAGACCTTTCACTTATAAACAAAATATATATTCAAAGACATGGATTAAATAATGACATTATAAATAAAGTTAAAGAGTTTGCAAAAAAATATGATATTCAATGTAATATTTTTATGGCATGTAATGAAAAAGAATTAATAGAGCAACTAGTTAAAGAAAAGATAAATATAGGGGGGGATAAATATGAGTATAAATCAATGTGATAAAAGAGAACTATTGGAATGTAATGAAGAATGTTATTTGTTAGGAATATTAGCAACAGAACAAGAAACATACCCAACTATAGGGGATACACAAGACGCAGTAGCTATAATGCGAAATAGTGATTTCAATAATATAATTTTTTATATAAAATCTTTAACTTATGAGCCTACCCCTATAAGTTATTCTTTAAATTCTGTTATGCAATCCGATTATTATGTTGGAATTGATGTGTATCAGTCACAATCAATTTTTGATAGTTCTTATAGATTAACCTCCGATATTAATAAGAAGATTTCAATGGTTAGGCAAAAATTTGAAAATAAATTAATATTGTTCAAGCCCAAAATAAATATAAAAGAAGTAACTGAAAAAATTTATAAAAATTTAGATGTTATAGCCACAGAGGATTATGTAGGATTAAATTTAAATATGGAATTTATGTATGTGCCAAGGATAGATATAAGTAATGGGGAGTTTGAAAAAAGATTATTAAACGAGGAATATATAATATTAAAAGATTATAGTCATTATATGGTTACTTCTCCAGAGTATATTTTATGTGGAGAATATTTATATACTAACTTTACAAAATGGAAAAGAGTAGAGAATAAAAATAAATTATGGTGCCATATGGGAAACAATATAAAAAAAATAAAGTTGGATTTTAAAAATAAAGATGTACGTAAAAAATTTATAATTGGAACAAAAAATCTTGAGTTTGCAGAGAGAATATATTTAGAAAATGATATTGTTGAAAAACTTAAAGATAAATTTGAAATAGTTATGAATACGGTTCAGTTCAATTTTGACAAAATAGAAAACAAATCTATAGAAACTCAAGAAAAGAAAAGTTTTATAGATTCAGCAGAAAATACAGAGGAAATAGAAAAAATTAATAAGCCTCAAGAGGATAATACGGAATTAAAATTTTTACAATATTTAAAAGAATATACTATAGAAAATGAACTTTGTTATGATGAAAAAGATTTATATAACTTTCATTTAAGTGTTAAAACAAATCCCTTAACTATAATTGCGGGCATGAGTGGAACAGGAAAAACTAGACTTGCTTCTGCCTATGCCAAAATTTTAGGAGTTGAGGAATCAGAAGATACACTGTTGATTCTGCCAGTTAGTCCATCTTATACTGAGCCAGGAGATATATTGGGATATTTAAATAATATAAATAAAATGTACATGCCTTCAGAAACTGGACTTGTAGATTTACTTGTTCATGCTCAAAACAACCCTTATAAAATGCATATGGTAATTTTTGATGAAATGAATTTATCACAAGTAGAACATTGGTTTGCTCCATTTATATCAGTATTAGAACTTGAGGGTGAGGAAAGAAAAATTAAGTTATATGCTGAAAATGTAATGTGTGACAATAAAGATAAGTATCCAAGATATATACATTTAAGAAATAACATTATTTTTGTAGGAACTGTTAATATGGATGAAACTACTAGGGATTTTTCGGATAGACTTTTGGATCGTGCTAATATAGTAGTACCCCAAAAAAGAACATTTATTTCTTTAAAAATACAGAAAGAAGAAAATAAGGGTAGAAAGACAATTAGGAATTTTAGAAATAAATATAGTTTTTCACAATATAAAATATGGATTAATAATGAAAAGACACCTTTGGAAGCATATAAAGATGAGGAACTTAAATTTTTGGATGATTTACATGAGTTAATTCAAAAGTATGATTATCAAAAAGGGGTATCTTTTAGGATATTTAATAGAATCGGATCTTATTTAAATAATATTCCTAAAATTAATGAAGATGAGTACTTGATTTCTAGAGAAGATGCTTTTGATATTCAAATTAAGCAAAGATTGCTTACTAAAATTAGAGGAAGTGAAAAACAATTTGAAAGGTTAATAGGCATACTTAAAGAAATGGAGGGGGAACCTTTAAATAGCGAACTATATAAATTCTTTAATAGTGCAGAAGCGCAAAAGATAAGTCATTTTAGACTTACTAAAAAAGAAATATGTAGAAAAGCTAAGGAGTTAAGTATGTATGGATATACAAGCTAATATTATCTTGGAAATAGAAAATAAAGCTAAAAATGAAAATAAAAAAAAGATATTTTCACTTAATAATAATTTTAATGTAAATACTGAGAAAGAATTATTTTACTTTTATGAATATGAAAGTATTAATATATGTTTAGAGAGCAATGATAAAGATGCATATCTTAAATTGTACGAGATAGATGAGAAAGTAAAGAAACTTAAAGTTGGAGAGATATATCAATTATCATCTATAAATACAACTGATAAAATGTTGGTTCCTGGAAATTATGTACTAAAAGTAAAAACTATTAATAATAGTTTTCAAACATATTTTACGGTTAGACCTTCTGCAATGTCTTGGGAAGGATTAACTAACATGAGAGTATATTTAGAAAGTATTTTAAAAGGACTCTCTCATGATGTGTATAAAAATAAGAATATAGTAACTAATGATTCAAAAAATAATGATTGGGGTTTTTTAGAATTTTATAAATATATTGAAGAAAATTATAAGAATTTAGATAGTATTTTATTGAATATATTTAGAGATCCCATAAGAGAGATTACTAAAAAATATAGTGAGAGAGACTATTCTAATAAAGTAGATTTAAAATCTCAACGCTGGTTGGTTAATAAAGGAATGAGTTTAAATAGTAATACCTATAATCCAACAAAGTTTTATGAAAAATATACTGATTTTACTAAAGATAATTATGAAAATAAATGGCTAAAAAAGATATTAAGTGACATGTTTTTAGAAATGAAAAATATTGAAAATTATTACTATAATTTATTATGTAAGGTTTTAAGAGAAGAGCAAACATTGTGTGAAAAAAGAAGCTTTTTAGAAGAAAAAGATAAAAATAGATTTACAAGTGAACTTTTTAGCAAGGGTTTTATGAAAGATAGAATTAGAGATTTAAAAGAGATTAATAGAACATCATTAAAAATAGATAAAAGAAAAAAAAACCTAAATTATTATTTAAGTAATATAACTAAACTAAGGGACAAACTCGCATACTATATAAATGATACGTGGCTTAAAGAAATTAATGGATATAAAGAAATTATAAAACCATCTTTTAAAGTTATGAAGGATAGAAGATATGCGGAGGTATATAATTTTTATGAAGTGTTATTTGAGTTATATGATAAAGGAAATAGTATAAGTAAATTTCCATATAAAAATACACCTAAACTATTTGAATATTATGTTTTTTTGACTATAAAACAAATTATAGAAGATTTTGGTTTCATATGGATAAAAGGTTGGCTTATGGACAAAGATGAAACTTTTAATTGCTTTAATGAGTTACCTAAGAATACTAAAATAACATTAGAAAAAGATAATTATACAGTTTCTATACAATATGAAAAGAGGATAGAGAAAAATCCAACAGATTTAAATAATTATGAACTTATATCAAATGCTTATCATAGATTACCTGACATAATTGTTTCAATATTTAAGGATAGTATATTTCTTGAATCTTTTATAGTAGAAGTTAAGTGTAGAAAATTTTCATATATATATAATGAATATGCACAGACAGACACCATAGAGCAAGTTAGAGATTATTTAACAGTAAATATATATGATAAGATAACAAAACGGGTTAAAAGAAATTGTATTAATAGAGTTATAATTGTTTATCCAATGCAAGAAGTAAATTCAAAAATACAACATGAATTTTATGATATTAATTTTATAGGGATTAAACCTTCCATAGATTGTAAAAAAAGCGAAGGATATATGGAACTTAAAAGTCAAGTTAATGAAATTATGTCTTTTTATAATTTGTAAATATAAAGAAAAAAAGTGTATGGGATTTCCTATACACTTTAATTTTTTGAATAAACTTCCTCAATATATAAGTCTTCAATATATAGTTCTGTGGTTTTACTTAGATCGATGAATTGTTCATCTACTAAAATGAGAGGTCGGGATATATCATATATATTTGTCTTAATTATCTTACCTATATGCCCTGTATTTAGAACTATAAGTTCCCCAGTAAAATAATCTCCTACTTTTTCAATAAATGTTGTTAAATAGATAGGATCTAGTTTATTTATATATTCTTTTTGTAAAACTTCTAGTGCTTTAAAAGGAGATACTTTATTAGAATAAGATTTATTGGAAGTCATGGCATCGAATATATCTACAATG
This sequence comes from Clostridiaceae bacterium 14S0207, assembly GCA_003288255.1. GTDB lineage: Bacteria > Bacillota > Clostridia > Clostridiales > Clostridiaceae > Hathewaya > Hathewaya limosa. The sequence continues at coordinate 562,753 of CP026600.1, forward strand.
CTTATAATTTTAGCTAAATTAGTTATCTTATCATTTTTTATACCTAGTGGATAACCTGAACCATCTATTCTTTCGTGATGCATCAGTACAGCATTAGAAACAAGAGGAGATATATATGGTAAATCTTTTAATAAATAATATCCTAAAACAGGATGCTTTTTTACTATTTCAAATTCTTCTTTTGTTAATTTTGCTGGTTTATTTAATATTTTAGGATCTATTTTTGTTTTCCCAATGTCATGTAAAAGACCAGCATGACTTAATAAAGTTATTTCTCTATCAGAAAAATTTAGCCATCTACCTAAAATAGATGCAAGTACAGCAACATTGGCAGAGTGTCTAACTAAATATTCGTCAATTTCTCTTTCATTAGTTATAGTCTTTAATGCATATGTGTAATCATTAACTTCTTCTAATATATTAGAGGATATTTTTTTTATATTGTTTAATTTAGGTTTTGTGTTTATCGTAATATAGCTTAACATTTGATCAACATTTGAGGAAATATCTTCAAAAATTTGTTCTACTTTTTCTAATTTTTTTGTAGATATTTCTTTAGCACAGATTTCTAAGGCATTAGGAATAGAGTGTTTATAAATTTCAATTTTCCCGAAAGGAAAAATGTATTGAATTTTTTTAATTAATTTATTGCTTAATTTTAAGTCTTTAGTAATAAGTTTTGCTTTTTCATTAAAAATATCTTTAGCTACTATCATTCCTTCTTGTAAATCCTTAGTTTTAACTAAAACCCATTCTTTAGAATTCATGAATTTCCTCCTTGAATGTATGTAAAAATATTTTCCATATAATATATAATATATAATATATGTTGAAACGGTAAAAATTTATAAAAAAAAGAAAATTTATACATATTAATTATATCAAATTTATCTAGAAAATAAATAAAATTTCAAGAAAAAATATTAAATGTTAAAATTAGCTAAGTTGAAGGACAAAATTATTTAGAATATAATAACTATAATAAGTAAAATATTTGGGGGGATAATTTGTGAATATAACTTTGTTAAGCCAAAATGAGCAATATGATAATAATTCTTTTATTATTCCAGTTTTTAAGAATGGAAATAATGCACATCTAACAGAAGAATTTAAGGGAGTATTAAATGATTTATTAAGAAATAAAAAATTTAAGGGCGATTTGGAAGAAATATTTATCTTTAATTTCATTAAAAAAAGGTAAGTTTAACACTATTTTATTTTTAGGAATGGGTAATGAAAATGAGCTAGAAAGTGAAAGCATTAGAAGGGGAATATCAAAAGCGGTAAAAAAGGTTATAGAATTAAAATTATCAGAACTTAATATTTTATTATTTAATAATATAAATTTTTCTCAAAAAAGAATTGTCGAATTAATAGTAGAATCTTCTATTTTAAGTAAATATACTTTTGACAGATATAAAACTGATAAAAAGGAATTTGAAATTAGTAAAATAAATTTATTACAAGAAGGTTTAGATGAGAGCAACAGGTGTTGGAGTTCGAACACTGTAATATTTAGCTAAATTAATGAGTGAAGAGAATATTTAAAGTTTACTAATAAAGAATGTATAAAATTTAACAAATAACTAATATAGTTGGTTGATTTCTGTCTATATAAACATTATACTAGAATTGTGGCAATATTAATTAAATTGTAACTTTATCTTAATTCTAACGGTGAAAGGGGGTACCTAAAAGCGATTTTAGGGAAATATTATGGAATTAAATAAAAAAATTGATGAGATGAGAGAACAAATTATTCAAACAACTCAGGAGTCTATAAGAATCAAAAGTATTGCAGATGAATCACAGGCTAAAGATGGTATGCCTTTTGGTGAAGGACCAGTAAAAGCTTTAGAACATGTATTAGAAGTTTCAAAAAAATTGGGATTTAAAACAGTAAATGTAGATAACTATGTTGGATATGCAGAGTTTGGTACTGGTGAAGAATATATAACTGCACTTGGACATGTAGATGTAGTACCAGAGGGAGATGGATGGATTCATCCACCATATGCTGCCGAAATACATGATGGAAAATTATATGGAAGAGGTGCCTTAGATGATAAAGGACCTATAATAGCAACATTATATGGTGCTAAGGCTATTATGGATTTAGGATTACCAATATCAAAAAGAATTAGAATTATATTTGGTACAAGTGAAGAAATTGGTAGTGATGAGTTAGAACGTTATTTAAAAAAAGAAAAACCTCCTGTTCTAGGATTCACTCCAGATGCTGAATATCCAATAATAAATGGAGAAAAAGGAATTGTTGATTTAGACTTAGTTAAATATTTTAAGGAAAAACAAAATGGAGATGTAATTCTTAAACACATTAAAGGTGGTCAAGCAGGTAATGTAGTTGCAGATTATTGTGAAGCTTTAATAGAAACTAACAATCAACAAGAAATCACTGATAAATTAGAGAAATTTATAAAAGAAACATCTTATGAATTATCACTAGAAAAGAAAGAAAATGGCATATTAGTTAAAGCAAAAGGAATGGGAGCTCATGGAAGTACTCCTTGGCTTGGAAAAAATGCTATAATGCATTTAATTAAATTTTTAGCTGAAATAGAATTTTCAAGTAAAGAAATAAATCAATATATTGCTTTCTTAAATAATAATATTGGAACTGAAACTTCTGGTGAATCTTTTGGAATTTATTTAGAAGATAAAGTATCAGGAAAATTGGCATTTAATGTAGGTGTTATTAAAATGACAGAAGAAAGAGCTGATCTTACATTAAATATAAGACATCCAGTAACAAATAAACTTGATGATATGATGGATCCATTTAAGAAAAAAATAGAAGGTACTGATTTTACAATTGAAAATTTTGCATATCAAGCACCTTTATATTTTGAAGAAAGTCATCCTCTTGTTAAAGCATTGCAAAAAGTTTATACAGAACAAACTGGTAAAGAAGCTACATTATTATCTATAGGTGGAGGAACATATGCAAAAGAAATTCCAAACACACTTGCATTTGGACCTATATTCCCAGGTGGAGAATCTACAATTCATCAAGCTAATGAATATATAAGAGTAGATAACTTAATATTAAATGCAAAAATATATGCACATGCATTATATGAGCTTGCGAAATAAAGATCTAATACACATGCATTATATGAGCTTGCGAAATAAAAGCTAATACATGTATTCATGATGTTGTTAAATAGAAATTTATGATCAAATAAATTATTAATCGCTATTATTTTAGATAAAATAATAGCGATTTTTGTTTAAGTAGTTATAAAAACTTATATATAGGAAATTTTAAGATGAAAGTGCTATAATTTGTTGACAAGCATTTTTGTTTGAGATAAAATATCAATGTATTATAAGAATAATTGTAATATTTTATATAAAATTGAATACTAGATCATTAAGGTTCTTTTTAGATTAATAGGGAAGATGGTTAAAATCCATCACAGCCCCCGCTACTGTAAAAGTGGACGAACCCCTTGTATAAAACCACTGTGAAAATGGGAAGGTTAGGGTAGTAGGAAGAAACTTAAGTCAGGATACCTGCCTTAGTGAATGGAAATCTATACTTCGGAGGGAAGTACTAGTTTACTTTGTTATATTATTAAACTAGCCATTCTTTCTATGACTAGTTTTTTTATTTATAAAAATAAGGGTGAGAAGGGGAAAAATATGAGGAATAAAAGATTAATTAGTTTAATATGTTCTTTAAGTATTGTTACTGTACTAATGAGTGGATGTGGGACTAAATCATCAGAAAGTAAGACTGAGGATAAAAAACAAAATGCACAAGTTGAACAAAAGCAAGAAAAGAAATCCAATTATCCAGTAGAAATTACTAATTATGATGAAGATGGTAATGAAGTAAAGGTAGTTTTTAAGGAAAAACCTAAAAAAGTTATAACAACTAATGAACCACCAACAGAATTATTATTAACACTAGGATTAGAGGATTGCATGATAGGTACATCATATTTAGATAATCCTATATTACCAGAATTAAAAGAAAAATATGATAAGATACCTGTATTATCTGAAAAGTATCCATCAAAAGAAGTTGTACTTAGCAAACAACCAGATTTACTTTTTGGTTGGTCAAGTGTATTTATGGATAAAAATTTAGGAACAGTTAAATCATGGAATGAAAGAGGCGTTAATACATTTATTCAAAGAAATTCAGGAATAATGAAAAAGGCAACTATTGAAAATGCATGTAAGGATATAAAAGATATAGGAAAAATATTCGATGTTGAAGATAAAGCAGAGAAATTAGTTAAAAAAATTGAAGATAGAGTAAAAGAAGTAGAGAATAAAACAAAAGGAAAAGAAAAACTTAAAGTGTTAATTGTGGAAGCTGGAGAAAATAATAAATATTATGCTTATAAAGAAAAATCTTTAGCAAGTGACATGGTACAAAAAGTAGGCGGAATAAATGCAGCTCCAAAAGGTGGAGATTTAAGTGTAGAAAATATATTAAAAATAAATCCAGATGCAATAGTATTAATAAATTATGAAATGCAAAAATCAGACAATAAAGGATCAGATGAAATGAAAAAGAATAAGGCACTTCAAAAAGTAAATGCAATAAAAAATAATAAGGTAATAGATACACCTCTTGCAGAAACATATGCTGGTGGAGTAAGAATAATTAATGGATTAGATAGATTTGCTAAAGGTTTCTATCCAGATTTAATTAAATAGTCTAATTATTAAAGGGTGAATTAAGTGAACGAAACAAGTGCAGAAATAAAAAAATCCTTATATAAAGAAAAATGTAAGTTTATAATGATTTTAGCAGTATTAATTGTAGTTTTAATTTTTTCTATACTAATTTCTATAACACTAGGACAGGTTGATATAAAGCTTTCAGAAGTATTTAAGGTTCTTGTATATAATATTTTTAAGCTGCCAGGTGTAGAAAAAGTTAATAAACAAGTGGGAATGGCATATGAAATAATATGGCTTATTAGATTTCCAAGAGTACTTTTATCTTTTATAGTGGGTATGGGATTATCAGTAGTAGGGGTAGTTATGCAAAGTATAGTCCAAAATCCATTAGCTGATCCATATACATTAGGTATTTCTTCTGGAGCTTCATTAGGAGCAACATTTGCTATACTAATAGGAGTAAATGGGATTTTTGGACCTAATTCTGTAGGGGTTATGGGATTCTTAGGAGCCTTTTTAGCAGCTATGTTTGTTTTTGGATTAGCCAATATAAAGGGAAGAGCGTCTTCTGTAAAACTTATATTATCTGGACTTGTAATTAGTACAATATGTTCATCTTTTACAAGTTTTATTATATATATAGCACCTAATGAACAAAAATTAAGAAGTGTTACTTTTTGGTTAATGGGAAGTTTAGCATCTGCTACGTGGGAAAATATATTGTTTCCATTAGTAACAACTATAGTAGGAGTAATTTACTTTATTTTTCAATTTAGAATTTTAAATTTAATGCTTATGGGAGATGAAACAGCTATAACTTTAGGAACAGATCTAAATAAGCATAGAATGATTTATATTTTAATTACTTCATTTATCACTGGAGTAATTGTATCAGTTGCTGGTATGGTTGGATTTGTAGGACTAATGGTTCCACATGTAGTTAGAATAATTTTAGGAACAGATCATAAAAAATTAGTTCCTATAAGTGCATTAGTAGGGGCAATATTTTTAGTATGGACTGATGTTATGGCAAGGTCATTATTACCTAATGCTGAAATGCCTATAGGGATAATTACCTCAATAATTGGAGCACCTTTCTTTATATGCCTTATGGTAAAACGTGTATATGGTTTTGGAGGTAGCGAATAAATGAGGTTAGAAACTAAAAATATTGATGTTAATATAAATAAAACTGAAATAGTAAAAAATATAAGTTTAGCCGTTGAGAAAGGCGAGTTTGTAGGTATACTAGGACCAAATGGAAGTGGAAAATCTACTTTTTTAAAAAGTATATATAGAGTATTAAAGCCTAATAGTGGATATATATATTTGAATGGAAAAGAGCTAAGTACTATTCCGATACAAGAAAGTGCTAAAGAAATGTCAATAGTAAGCCAATTTAATAGTTTTCAATTTGATTTTTCTGTAAAAGAAGTTGTAATGATGGGAAGATCACCTCATAAAAAGAAATTTGAAATGGATAATGCTAAAGATTATGAGATAGTAATTGAATGTTTAAAAAAGGTTTCTATGGAAGGTTATATAAATAGAAGATTTGCTACATTATCTGGTGGAGAAAAACAAAGAATCATTTTAGCAAGAGCTTTAGCACAACAACCTAAATTTTTAATTTTAGATGAACCTACAAATCACTTAGATATAAAATACCAATTGGAACTCTTAGAGGTAGTTAAAGGATTAGATATAGAGGTAATAGCAGCTTTACATGACTTAAATTTGGCAGCAATGTATTGTGATAAGATATATATAATGAAAAATGGAAACATTGTATCTTATGGAAAACCAGAGGAAGTCATTACTAAAGAAATGTTAAGAGATGTTTTTGAAATAGATGGAGATGTATATATTCATCCTAAAACTAATAAAATCAATATAATTTATTTTGGAGTAAATTATTAAGAAAATTTAACAAGGTAACGATTAATAAATTTGTTAAATCATATAAAGATTGTGATATAATATTTAATAATTGACAATAAGCATGCACTTGTAAATAGTTGCATGCTTATATATTTTTGGGGTGATGGAGGGATATGTATGAGAATAAAAGACATAGAAGTAGGAAAAATTAGACTACCTTTGAATACTGAATATTCTTTAGGGGTTAAAAGGGCAAAAAACCCTAAGGAAATAGTTATTAAGGTAATTACAGACACAGGGGAAATAGGAATAGGTAGTGCGGCATCAACTCCTAATATTACTGGAGACATTGAAGCTTCTATTATTGGAGCCATACATTTTATTAAACCTTATATTTTAGACATGAATATTGATTGTAGAGATGAAATAATGCATGTTATAAATAAAAATTTAGTTCACAATAATTCAGCTAAAGCTGCTATAGATATGGCCATATATGATCTGTTTTGTAAAAAATATGGAATACCCTTATATAAATTATTGGGGGGATATGGATATTCTATAGGCACAGATATTACTATTAATTATGGCACAGTAGAAGAAATGGTAACTAAATCAGTAGAAGCCAGTATGGGTGGATGTGATTGTCTAAAAATAAAAATAGGATATACTGATGATGTTGCTGGTGATCTAGAAAGAGTTTTTGCTATAAAAAAGGCTGTAAAAAGAGATACTAGAATTAGAATAGATGGTAATCAAGGATGGGGTCCTAAAGAGGCGGTTAAAATTATAAGAAGAATAGAAAATATGGGATTAGATATTGAATTTGTAGAACAACCTGTAAAGGCTTGGGATTTTGAGGGATTAAAGTATGTAACAGATCATGTGGATACAGATATTTTAGCTGATGAATCTGTAATGGGGCCACCACAAGCATTTAAAATAATAAATGCTAGAGGGGCAGATTTAATAGGCATTAAACTTATGAAATGTGGTGGAATTCATAATGCTATGAAAATATATAGTATGGCAGAAACTATGGGAATTAAATGTATGATGGGATGTATGATAGAAAGTAGAATAGGTATAACAGCAGCAGCAAGTTTTGCAGTAGCTAGAGGAAATATGATAAAATCAGATTTAGACACTATGCTAAGATTCTCTCACAATCCTATAATAGGAGGAGTAAGCTTAGAAAAAGATATTTTAACTTTACCAGATAAACCTGGTTTAGGTATAGAAGAAGTGCGAGGATGGGAAAAAATAGAACTGTAGATTTCAAATTAATGAGGTGATATCTTTAAAATGGCAGATGAATTAAAGAAACATTTAGAAAAAGAGTTACAATTAGAAATAGAGAAAGAAAAGTTAAAAGAAGTTATACAAATTATTAATGAAGAAACTCAAAAAGTAGTAAAGAGTAGAAAGAGTTTCTTAGATGAACTTTTGGAATATAGGAAAAAATTTATTGAAGAGTATAGAGATGATGAAGACAAGGTAATAGAATATTTTGATCATGAAAGATTTATGACTGAAGAAGCATTTAATCTTATGGATAAAAAATTAAAACAACTTAATATCTTAAAAATTAGTCCTTACTTTGGAAAAGTTGATTTTAGAGAAGAAGACTATGGTGTGGAAAATTTATATATAGGTAGATTCGGATTAATAAGAGAAGAAGATTATGAACCAATAGTTGTAGACTGGAGAAGTCCAGTAGCTTCATTATTTTATCAAGGGAAGTTAGGCGCTGCTTCTTATGAAGCACCAGATGGAACAGTTCCAGTAGAAATTTTAGGAAGAAGTCAATATATTATAAAAAATTCAATTTTAAAAGGTATGTTTAATTCTGAAATAGATGTAAAAGATGAAATACTTCAGATGGTTTTAAGTAGTAATTCAGAAGATAAGTTAAAAGATATAGTAATGACTATACAAAAAGAGCAAGATGAAATTATAAGAACTTCTCCTTATACAACAGTAGTTGTTGATGGAGTTGCAGGTAGTGGTAAAACTACAGTAGCATTGCATAGGATTGCATATCTTTTATATAATTACAGAAAGAATCTTGAAAATAAAGTATTGATCTTAGGACCTAATGAAATTTTTATGGAATATATAAGTGAAGTGTTGCCTACATTGGGAGAAACTGCTGTAAAACAAAGTACATTTAAAGATTTTGCACTTAAGCTTTTAGGTATGGAAGAAGAAAAAATTATGACATATACAGAGTATATGGAGAAAATATTAAGTAAAGATCAAAAGTTCATAGAAGAGATATTATATAAAACTTCTAAAGAATATATAGAAAAATTAAATATATTTATAAAAGAATTTGAAGAAAATCATTTTAAAAATGAAGATATATATTTAATGGGATATAAAGTTGTAACAAGGGAAGAAATAAACGAGTTATTTAACCAATACTATAAATATATGCCTCTACTTAGAAGAAGTAGAAAAATAAAAAGAATTATTATCTCAAAACTAAAAGACAAGAGAGATGAACTTGTAAGAGAAATACAAAAAGAGTTTAAGGAAAAGAAAGAAACATTAACTCCAGAAGAATTATTACTTCAAGAGAATGATTTAGATTTTAGAAGAAAAATAGCTATAAGAGAAGTTATAAAGGATCTTAACAATGTAAGAAATTCTTTAGAATATTTAAATGGTGAAGATATAATAGATTTATATAATAATAGAATAAATAATAATAGAATACTTACTATGGATGATTTAGCTCCTATCTTGTATTTAAAATGCAAATTAGAAGGTTATAAGGTCTCAGAAGAAATAAAACATGTAGTAATAGACGAAGGACAAGATTTTTCAGAACTTCAATTTACAGTTATAAAAGATATTACAGGTGCTTCTTCAATGACAATTTTAGGTGATAGTAATCAAAGACTGATTCCGATCAAAGAAGAAGTTCCGTTAAAAAATATAGGTAATATATATGATTATAAGGATATAAAAGAATTTGCTTTAAAAACTAGTTATAGATCTACAAAAGAAATTATGGAATATGCAAATCAATTTTTAAACAATAATAATATAATACCATTAGTTAGAAATGGGGAAGAAGTTGAAGAAAAAAATTTAAGTGAATTGAATAATATAATTCAACTTATATTAGATAGAATATATAGAGCAAGAGAAAAGGAATACAATACAACTGGTATTATATGTAAAAATCTAGAGCAATGTAAAGAAATATATGAAAGTATAAAAGATAAAATTAATGTAAAGTTAATAGATAAGGAAGATTGTTTTTATAAGGGCGGTATAGTAATCCTTCCAACATACTTTGCTAAGGGATTGGAATTTGATGATGTAATAGCTGTTTTTGATGGAGATAAGGTGGAACAAGAAGCTTTCTTGAAATATGTAACTGCTACAAGAGCATTGCATAAATTAACTATAATAAATAAGCTTGTATAACTTTTAAGATAGAAAAAAACAATACTTTATTTAATTAAAGTATTGTTTTTTCTTTATAAAAGTACATGGTTAAATGAATAATATGCTATTTTGACAATGAGGATTCAATAGAAGTAATCTTATCCGCAATGTATTTTTTTACATCCTTAATTTCATCAAAATTCATATTAGGAATGTAGTATTTTTCAATATCGTCATGAGCTTTTTTTGCTTCAGTTAGTATGCTAAGACCTTTATTTAAAAGAGTATAGAAACAGTTTTTAGCATCTATTATTTTTTCATTTAAACAATTTATAGTATCATAGTTTAAATAGTTTTCCATATATACTTGATGTCCATGGTAAAGTTGTTGATTTAATTCGTTGGAAGAAATTACTGAGGTATTTAATTCTTGAATATAAATATGCTCAATTTTTTCAGGAACTATAGGACTATGGAATACATCAATATGGAAACCTCTCTTTAGTCCTTCATCGCTAAGATAACTTAGAATCTCATGTTTTCCAGTACCAGGAGGTCCATTTAAAACATAGGTAGTATCACATCTATCAACTAAATTATCCAAAAATGTGACAATTCCAGTTGGTGTGAAGGCTGTAATAAATAGATTCCTACAGCTTCCCATAGAAGAAACAGTAGATTTATATAATTTATCTTTTAGTTCTTCCATTAAAAAATTAAACTTATTTAGGTTTAAAGCCTCGTTATTTAAAGAGCTCCAATCTTCATGAATTATACTTGCTGCATTAAAATATTTATAAGCTCTATTAAAATTATTAGTTATAGAATTTTGAACACTTAAAATATCTGTTTTATATTTTTTTATGCCTTCTTCATTCCAATGTTGACCTAAGTTAACTATTTCATCGATAGCTCCTGGTACTTTGGGATCTGTAGTATGAGGAGCGGTACCATCTAAAATAGCTATATTTAAATCTTTTAGTAGTACACAATCTAGAGAGTCACTATCTGAAGAACAATGAAAATATTCTACATTGTAACCTTTATCCTCGTATTCTTTCCCTAATTCTTTCATAAGAGAAGATTTTCCAGTCCCTGGACCACCTTTTAAACAAAAAATTCTATTAGCATCTTTAAGTGGCATAACTTCAGAGAAAAATGAATAAAATCCTTTTGGAGTATTACCACCTAGGAAAAATCTGTTTCCTTTACTATTCAAAATATTTCACACTCCATTACGTTCTATCAATATCATTATATTTTTTATATTAAATTTGTTTACACTTAATATAAAAAAATATTTTAAACACCTAAGAAATCTTTATCTATTGTTATAATAGCACTATAATGAGGATGGATTTTTTTTATGTCTTTTATAATGTTGTTTATTAGTTCATTCTCATTTTCCTTGGAAAAATTTTTGTTTAATTTAATAACTAGATCAAAAATTAAATTTTTAATCTCACCTTCTCCAACTACTCTAAAATCATGTATAGATTTAACCTCAACATAATTTTTAAGTACATCAAGTAACATTTCTTTATCTTTTTTTACTTCTTCACAATGAATATTAACAGGGTCCATATGAATAACTAACAGTATATTTAACTCTGATCCTATTTGCTTTTCTGCTTTATCAATCGTTTCATGAATTTGTACTAATGATATATTAGAAGGAACTTCGGCATGAATGGAAGCGAAGATTCTTCCAGGACCATAATTATGGACTATTAAATCATGAGCGTCTAGTATATTTTCATATGATAAGAGAGAATTTTTAATATTTTCCACTAATTCTTCTGATGGGGCTTCACCTAAAAGTGGGTTTATAGTTTCTTTTATTAAAGAAAAGCCTGAATAGATTATAAAAATTGAAACTATTACACCTATATATCCATCTATAGGAAAGTTAAATAAATTATTACTTATAAGTGAAAAAAGAATTACGGAAGTTGTTATAACATCTGCAAAGGAGTCTTTAGCTGATGCTTTTAAGGTATTAGAATTTATAGAAGAATCTAAAAAATTATAGAAATATCCTAACCATATTTTCACTAAAATAGATCCTAGCATAAGTAAAATAGAAAAAATAGTAGATTTCAATGGAACAGGATTCATTATTCTAGATATAGAAGTTTTTATAAATTCTATACCTACTAAAAGAACTAAAAATGAAACAATTAAGGCAGATAAATATTCAATTCTTCCATGTCCAAAAGGATGTTCTCTATCGGCAGGTTTACTTGAAAGTTTAAAGCTAAAAACAGTAATTAAAGAAGAACCTGAATCTGATAAATTGTTAAATGCATCGGCTGTGATAGCAATACTATTAGTAAAAAATCCTACAAAAAATTTAATCATAAATAATAACACATTAACGATTATACCTACTATACCAGCTAAATAGCCGTATGAATTTCTAACTTTTTTATCTTTAATATTAGAAGAATTTTTTATAAATTTATTTATTAATGTTTTAGATAACATGTTTTTCACTCCTTTTAAAAATAAATTTTCTAATACTAACTATTATATCAAGAAAATTAAATATTACGAATAGCTAGTGTCATATATAACTTTAAAATCCAATATAAAGGATTTTTGGGTATTTTGTAGAATACAATAACTACGGGATGTTTATTTTCGCACAGTATTAAGATAATATTATTAAAATTTATATTATAAAAAAATTTTCAAGGGGAGGATTATATATGAAATCAGCAGAGTTTGCACAAGAACTTGTAGATTTTCTTAATGAGAGCCCATCAGCTTTTCATGCTGTAAAAAATGTAAAAAACATTTTAAATAATGCTGGGTTTAAAGAATTAAAAGAAGAAGAAAAGTGGAATTTAGAAAAAGGCAGAAAATATTATATGACAAAAAATAATACTGCTTTAATCTCTTTTATAGTAGGTACAGGTGAAATAGAAGAGGAAGGATTTAGATTAGTTGGAGCACATACAGATTCCCCAACATTTAAAATAAAGCCAGAACCAGAAATGTTTGTTGAGAATTATGTTAGGTTGAATACAGAGGTTTACGGTGGTGCTATTTTAAATACTTGGTTTGATAGGCCTCTTTCTATAGCTGGTAGAGTAGTTGTAAAAGGAGAAGATGTATTTTATCCAGAAACTAAACTTTTAAATATAAATAGACCTATTTTAATAATTCCAAATATTTGTATTCATATGAATAGAAATGTTAATTCTGGTATGGAATTAAATAAGCAAAAAGATACTATACCTGTATTATCTTTAGTAAACCAAGAATTGGAAAAAGGGAATTATTTAATAAATCTAATTGCAGAAGAATTAAAAGTTAATAAAGAAGATATAATAGATTTTGATTTATACCTATATGAATTTGAAAAAGGTTGTATTATGGGTCTAAATAATGAATTTATTTCAGCTTCAAGATTAGATGATCTTCAAATGGTGCATGCGGGTATAAAAGCTTTAATAGATAGTAAGGAAACAAAGTCAACTAAAATAATGATATGTTATGATAATGAAGAAGTCGGAAGTACAACAAAACAAGGTGCGGATTCAGAAATGCTTGCTAATGTATTAGAAAGAATAACTTTATGTCTTGGCAAAGAAAGGGAAGGTTATTTTAGGGCTCTTGCAAAATCTTATATAATTTCTGCTGATAATGCTCATGCAGTACATCCAAATAGTCCAGAAAAACATGATCCAACAAATAGACCATTAATAAACAAAGGACCTGTAATAAAAATAAGTGCAAATCAAAGTTATACAACAGAAGCAGACTCAGGTGCAGTTTATGAATTAATTTGTAAAAAAGCTGGAGTTCCTTATCAAAAGTTTGTTAATCGTTCAGATTCAAGAGGGGGGTCTACTATAGGACCAATATCTGCAGCTCATTTAAATATACGCTCAGTAGATATTGGAAATCCAACTTTAGCAATGCATTCTGTGAGAGAATTGGCTGGAGTTGATGACCATTTATATGTTTATAAGTCTTTTGTGGAATTTTACTCATTATAATTTCATATAGTGGTAACATTAATAATATACTTAAATTATTAATAATAGTTAAATGTTTTAAGAAAGTATTAGTTATGGTAAATTATATTACTATTCTAATACTTTCTTATTTTTATAATAATTTTTCACTTATAGGAAATACTATATAAAGCATTAGTGTATTAACTAAAGAGGTGAAAAGTTTATGACTTTAATTTTCTACTTAGAAACAATTATATTAATTTTAGCATTAATCATTTTAATCGTTTTAATTTCTAGATACGAAGAATTTAAGAGGCAAAATATTATTAATGATATGTATACAATCAATATAAAACATAAAGATAGCTTAGAAAAACATGCTGAAAATATTTCAACTTCTTTAACTGAAGAAAGTGGAAATGTTAATAGAAAAAACCTTATAAAAAATTTAAATTTAAATTTCCAACAAATTATTAAGGTTCATAACTTTTTTGATAAGGAGGTTAATGGTAAAAAAGATGTATTATCCTCATCAGAATGGTTGTTAGATAATTTGTATCTTATAGAAAAAGATTATAAGGGAATAAAGACAAGTATGCCAAGAAGATACTATGGAAAATTACCTATTATAAAAAGTGGTTTTATGAAAGGATATCCTAGAGTATATTATTTGGCTGTGCAAATGGTATCCCATACAGAAGGAGATTTAAATGTACATATTATAGAAAATTTTATTAGTTCTTTTGAAAGAAGTTCTACATTAACTATGAGTGAGTTATGGGCAATTCCTGTAATGATAAGAATAGCTTTAATTCAAAATATAGCAAGAATTAGCTTAAGACTTCAGTATATTCAAAAAGAAAGAAATAAAGGAGAAGAAATTGCAGACATATTGATTAATGCTTTTAATGATAACAGATTAGAATCGGAAATGAAAAATATATATAAATTAAATGTAGATTTTAATCCTTATTTTGGTGAAAGGTTTTTGAAAATTTTAAGAGATAATGGAATAGATAATTTAAAGTTATATAAATGGATCGAAAAGGAAGTAAATAAAAAAGGAGTTTCATTTGAAAATTTAATTTTAACAGCTCATCAAAAACAATCTAATTATGCTATTAGTTTGGGAAATTCAATAAATAGTATAAGGAAAATAGAAGCATTAGATTGGAAAGCACATTTTGAAAATTTAAGTAAGGTACATCAGGTTTTAAGCAAAGATCCTAGTGGTGAATATTTAAATATGGATTTTAAATCAAGAGATTATTATAGACATAAAATTTCAGCATTAGCAAAAAAACTAAAAACTAGAGAAGTAGTTATAGCTGAAAAAGCTATAGAATGTGCTGAAGAAACCAAGGAAATAAAAAATAAGAAATATTTAAAACACGTAGGATATTATATTTTCGATAAAGGAAAGTTAGCATTAATACAGAAGGTTAGAGGAAATTTAAGCATAACCGATAAAATAGTTGAGTTTTGTAAAAAACAAGGTGTTTATTTATATTTAGAGGGTATTATTTTTACAACAGTATTTTTGATAAGCTCCATAATAAATCTTAGTATTAATAATGATTATAGTTTTAGATTATGGAAATATATTGTGGCTATTATATTACTAATAGTTCCTTGTAGCGAGATAGTAATATCCATAATTAATTGGAGTATTACCCATTTAGCTCCAGTTAGATTTATTGCTAAATTAGATTTTAAAAAAGGAATAGGGAAAGAAAATAGAACCGTAGTCATAATTCCAACATTGATTAATAGTGAAAAAAGAATTAATGAACTTTTAGAAAAACTAGAAGTTTATTATTTAGCTAATCAAGATGAAAATTTATATTTTGCAATTTTAAGTGATTTTAATGATAGTAAGTTAAAAGAAGAAGAAAATGATGAAAGAATAATAGAATACGCTTTAAAAGCCGTAAAAAATTTAAATAAAAAATATGGGTTTAATAAGAAAGAAAAATTTTTCTTTTTTTCAAGAGAAAGAAAATTAAATGAAAGTGAAGGATATTATTTAGGTTGGGAAAGAAAAAGGGGAAAGATAATGGAATTTAATCAACTTTTAAGAGGAAAAGTTGATACTTCATATAATGTTTTTAGTTCTTCAATAGAAGAATTAAAAGATGCTAAGTATATAATTACATTAGATTCGGATACAGAACTTCCAAGAGATAGTGCAAAAAAAATTATAGGGGCAATGGCACATAGTTTAAATAAACCCCATTTTGATGAAGAAGGAAGAATTTTCAGAGGATATGGATTATTACAACCTAAAGTAAGTATAAGTACAGTAAGTGCCAATAAAACTATGTTTTCAAAAATATTTTCTGGAGAAACTGGAATAGACACATATAGTACTGCGGTGTCTGATGTTTACCAAGATTTATTTGATGAAGGAATATTTACTGGAAAAGGAATATATGATATAGACGTTTTTATGAATACTTTAGAAGGAGAAATTCCGGAAAATTTAGTTTTAAGTCATGATTTATTAGAAGGATCTTATAATAGAGCAGGATTAATTACAGATGTAGAATTAATTGATGGATATCCAGCATACTATAATGCTAGTGCTAAAAGAATTCACAGATGGGTAAGAGGAGACTGGCAATTATTAAGATGGTTAAAAGTAAAATCACCTTTAAATGATTTAAGTAAGTGGAAGATTTTTGATAATTTAAGAAGGAGTCTAGTAGCACCTAGTATTATGATTCTTGTTTTATTTGGAATATTGGGAGTTCTTCCCGACGGAATGGATAAATGGTTAGTATTATCTATATTAACTTTAGTAATACCTATACTATTTGATGTTACAGAGAATGTAGTACTTCCTATGAAAGGAGTCAGCTTATCTGGAAAAGTAAAAAATGAAAAAATGATTTTTGAACAATTCTTTTTAATATTTACTTTTTTACCACATAAGGCAATTTTAATGGTAGATGCCATATGTAGAACTCTATATAGAGTTCTTTTTAGTAAGAAACATTTACTTCAATGGCAAACATCAGATGATGTAGAAAAAAGTGTTGGAAGACAATTGAAAGACTTCATAAAATTTATGTGGAGTGGCAGTATACTTGGTTTGATAGTTTTAGCAGGAGCCTTTTTAAATTCAATAGATTTAGGAATAATTATGATAACACCTTGTATAATATGGTTTTTAAGTCCCTTAATAGCTTATCGTGTTAGTTTACCATTAAAAAGAAAGAAGTTAATATTGAATGAAGAAGAAATAAATATTTTAAAAAAATTAAGTAGAAAGACTTGGGCATATTTTGAGGACTTTGTTAATGAAGAAAATAATTTTTTAGGACCGGATAATTATCAGCAAGATCCACCAAATGGTGTGGCATATAGAACTTCACCAACTAATATAGGAATGACATTAACATCTAATGTAGTTGCTTTAGATCAAGGATATATAGGCATTCTACAATTTATGGAGAGAACTGATAAAACTTTAAAAAGTACAGAAATATTAGATAAGTTTCATGGACATTTATATAATTGGTACAATACTAAAACTAAAGAACCATTATATCCTAGATTTGTATCCACAGTTGATAGTGGAAATTTAGTAGGATACTATTGGTTATGTGGAAAAACTCTTGAAGATAGGATCAAAGAACCTTTAATAAGTTCTAAGATAATACAAGGTTTAAATACTACTATAGAGTTGGCTAAACAAGAGCTAGTAAATGGATCAAAAGAAAAGGTAAGTACTATTCATTTAAAAGACCAAACTCAATTAGAACTATTAACTTTTAGAAAAAATCTAGTATATATTTTAAAAATTATGAATGAAGTTTTTGCAATCGAAAAAAAAGAACTACTTTATTGGAGTAATAAAGTAAGAAAAGATACTCAAAGTTATTTAAATGAATTAGATAAAGCATTTCCATTTATAAAGTTATTAGAAAAAGAAGAAATAGATGAAAACTTAAAAAAAGAACTTCTATATATGGTTGAAAATGCAAGTATGAAAGAACTACCAGAAAAGCTTTTTAGTATAGAAGAAAAAATTGAAAAAGAATATAAAAATCAAACAATTAATTTAGAAAATTTAAAAGTTGATATAAAAAATAGTAGAATTTTTATAGCATCTATGATAGAAATGAGCACAAACCTTATTAAAAGAATGAATGATTTAGCCGAACTTACTGACTTTAAGATTCTTTATAGCAAAGAGAGAGGACTATTTTCTATTGGATATGATATAGAAAATAATAAATTAAATAATAGCTTTTATGATTTATTGGCATCAGAATCAAGACAAGGAAGTTTTGTAGCTATTGCAAAGGGTGATGTACCTAAAGAACATTGGTTTAAATTAGGTAGGGCTATGATACTTATGGGAAAAAGTAGAGGATTAGTATCATGGAGTGGTACTATGTTTGAATATTTTATGCCATTACTTATTATGAAAGCTTATCCTAATACCATACTTGATAAAACATATGATTCAGTAATAGAAGGACAAAAGAGATATGCAAAAAAAAGAAAAGTACCATTTGGAATCTCAGAGTCTGCATTTTATGAGTTTGATATGCATCATAATTATCAATACAAAGCTTTTGGCGTCCCAGGGGTAGGACTTAAGAGAGGACTTATAGATGAACTAGTTATATCTCCTTATTCAACAGTTATGGCTTTACAAAAAGATTTATCGGGATCTATACAAAATATTATTAAATTAATTAATATGGGTATTGAAGGTACTTATGGTTTTTTTGAATCAATAGATTATACAAAAACTAGAATAGGAAAACATAAGACTAAGGAAATAGTTAAATGTTTTATGATACATCATCAGGGTATGAGTTTAATGGCACTAGATAATGTTTTAAATAATAATATACTTCAAGAAAGATTTCATAAAATTCCTAGAGTTAAAGCAACAGAATTATTATTACAAGAAAGAGTTCCTAAAAATATAGTTTATGATAGGGAATATAAATATGATATAAAAGAAAGTAAAATTAAAAATCAAAGAATAATTGTAAGAAAGTATACTACTGCAAAAACTTCTATCCCAGAAGTTCAACTTCTTTCTAATGGTAAATTATCATTAATGATTTCAAATAGCGGTAGTGGATATGCAAAACTTAGAGATATATTTTTATATAGATGGAGAGAAGATGTAACCGAAGACAATACGGGATTATTTATATATATTAAAGATATAAATAGTAAAGATTATTGGAGTGCTACTTATGCTCCAACTATGGAAGAAGGAGAAGATTATGAAATAACTTTTGCTATAGACAAAGCTAAATTTCATAAAGTTTATAAGGAGATTGTCTGTGACACAAGTATAACTTTAAGTTCACAAGATGATGTTGAAGTTAGAAAAATTATACTTACAAATTTATCTGAAGAAAAAAGAGAATTAGAAGTTATAAGTTATGGAGAGGTAGTTTTATCGGATTTTAATGCAGATTTAGTTCATCCTGCATTTAGTAACTTATTTGTAACTACAGAGTTTGTAGAAGATCCTCTAACGCTAATAGCTAAGAGAAGGACTAGAGTTCCAGGTAAACAAGAAAATTATTTGTTTCATACAGTAGTTGATAATATTGACGGTAAAAGTAATATTGAATATGAAACTGCTAGAATTAATTTTATAGGAAGGGGAAGGAATAAAAGTAATCCTATAAGTTTAGAAAAAGAACAATTTACAAATTCTACTGGTGTTGTATTAGATCCCATTATAAGTTTTAAAGAGAAAGTAACATTAGAAAAGGGAGAAAAGGTTGTATTAGCTTTTATAACAGGAATTGCTACAAGTAAAGAAAATGCCCTAAAGTGTTCAGCTAAATATAGAGATATGTGTAATATAAATAAAACCTTTGATGTGTCATTTTCACAGGCACAAATGGAATTAAGGTATTTAGGAATAAAATCTCCACAGGCTAATTTATTTTCTGAAATGGCAAGTAGAATTATATATATTAGTCCTTTAATGAAGCAAAGGGAAGAAAGCATTAAAAATATTAGAAAAGGTCAAAGTGCATTATGGTCTTATGGAATTTCCGGCGATTTACCAATAGTGGTAATTAAAATAAGTAAAGAGGAAGATATAGATAAGGTAAGACAAATTTTGATAGCACATGAATACTGGCGAATGAAAGGTCTAAAAGTAGATTTAGTAATAATTAATGAAGAAGAAAACTCATATTTAGAACCATTACAAAGTTCTTTAATGGAACTTATATATTCTACAGCTGCTATAACTTTATTAAATAAAAGTGGTGGAGTATTTATATTGAGTAAAGGTAGACTTGGGGAAGGGGATGTTGAACTTCTAGAAGCACTATCAAAAATATTCATATATGGTGATGGTGAGTTTATTAAAAATCAAATAAAAATACCTTATAGCTATTTAACTGAGAGAACAATAAATAAAAATAAAAAATGTTTAAATGAAATAAAAGATGTTTTAAAAAAGCCATACATGGAATTTTATAATGGATATGGCGGATTTAGTAAGAATGGTAGAGAATATCACATTTTCTTACAAAATGGAGAAAATACACCAGCACCTTGGATTAATGTAATATCAAATAAAACTTTTGGATTTCATATATCAGAAAGTGGCAGTTCATACACATGGAATGAGAATAGTAGAGAAAATAAAATAACAGAATGGAATAATGATTGGATAAGTGATGCTCCTTCAGAAGTTTTATATATAAAGGATAATGAAGAAAAAGCTATATGGAGTATAACACCTAAACCTATAAGGGACAAAGGAGATTATCTAATAACTCATGGATTTGGATATTCTAAATTTCTTCATGAAGTTTGCTCTGTTGAAGGTGAAGAAATTATGTTTGTTCCTATGAATGAAAAAATAAAATTAATAAAGGTTAGGTTAAAAAATAAAAGTCATAAAAAGAAAAAATTAGTTTTATGTTATTATGCTCATTTAGTTTTAGGAGTAGTTTCTGCACATACAGCTTCAAGATTAGTTACTTTTCATCATGATAGTGGATTTATGTATGCAAAAAACCCATATAGTATGAGTTTCTCAAGCAAGTATGCGTTTATAAATATGAGTGGTGTAGATAAAGTTTCATATACTGGCTGGAGGACTGAGTTTATAGGAAGAGGTGGAACCTTACAAAAA
Source organism: Clostridiaceae bacterium 14S0207 (assembly GCA_003288255.1). Classification (GTDB taxonomy): domain Bacteria; phylum Bacillota; class Clostridia; order Clostridiales; family Clostridiaceae; genus Hathewaya; species Hathewaya limosa. Next base: position 583,807 of record CP026600.1, read on the forward strand.
CCTGAGGGACTAGAAAAAGAAAATTTATCATGTATAGTTGGAGCAGGAATGGATCCATGTTTTGCTATAAAGGGAGAAATAGAGTTAAATGCAGATGAAGAAAAAGAAATTATTATTTCCTTTGGTGAAGAAGATACCTTGGAAAAAGTAGAACAGTTGGTTGAAAAATATTCAGTAATAGAGAATGTCAATAGGGAATTAGATAATTCGAAAAATTATTGGAAAGAAACTTTAGGAAAAATTAAAGTAAAGACACCCAATAAAAGTATGAATTTGCTTTTAAATGGATGGCTTATGTATCAGACAATAGTTTGTAGGTTGTGGTCTAGAACTGCATTTTATCAATCTGGAGGAGCGTATGGATTTAGAGATCAACTTCAAGATGTAATGCCAGTAGCATATTTAGAACCTAGTATTACTAGAAAACAAATACTTTATAGTGCATCTAGGCAATTTTTAGAAGGGGATGTTCAACATTGGTGGCATCCAGTAGTAGAAAGTGGTATTAGAACTAGATTTTCAGATGATTTATTATGGCTGCCTTATGTTACTGCAGATTATATAAAAAACACAGGAGACTATAGTATTTTAAAAGAAGAAGTAAGCTATTTAGAAGATGAATCTTTAAATGAAGGTGAAGACGAAAGATATGATGTATCTAAAGTTTCTAAAGAAAAGGGTACTATTTATGAACATTGTCTTAAAGCATTAAATAGAGGATTAAAATTCGGTGCTCATAATTTACCACTAATGGGAAGTGGGGATTGGAATGATGGAATGAGTACTGTAGGAAATAAGGGACAAGGAGAAAGTATATGGCTTGCTTGGTTTTTATATTCCATATTAAATAATTTTATACCTATTTGTGAAAAAATGGATGATATAGAGAACATAAAAAAATATACAGAACTAAAAGAATTTATAAGAGAAAATACTAATAAATCGGCTTGGGATGGAAAATGGTACAGAAGAGCATATTTTGATAATGGAGTACCTCTAGGATCAAGTAAGAATTCAGAATGTAAGATAGATTCATTAGCACAATCATGGGCAGTAATTTCCAATGGAGGAGATAAGGAAAAAATAGATATTGCTATGAAGTCCCTAGAAAAATATTTAATAAAAGAAAATGAAGGGTTAATATTACTTTTGACACCTGCATTTTATAGTTCAGAACTAGAACCAGGGTATATAAAAGGATATGTACCAGGTGTTAGAGAAAATGGAGGTCAATATACACATGCATCAACTTGGGTTATTCTAGCCATGTGTAAGTTAAATGAATATGATAAAGCATTTAAACTTTTTTCTATGATAAGTCCAATAAATCATACTAAAACTAAAGAGGAATGTGATAAATACAAGGTAGAACCGTATGTAATGTCTGCAGATGTATATGGAGTATATCCTCACATAGGAAGAGGAGGATGGAGTTGGTATACAGGAACATCAGCATGGATGTATAGAGTAGCTATAGAAGGAATATTAGGTTTAAAGCTTATGGGAGAAAAAGGATTTACTATTGACCCTTGTGTTCCTAGGGAATGGAAAGAATATGATATTGATTATATAAAGGATAATACTGAGTATCATATAACAGTTAAAAATATTGGTAGAAAACAAAGTAATAAAAATATAAGTATCTTTATAAACGGTAGTAAAATAAAAGGTGAAATAATTCCGTATATAAGTGATAAAAAGAAAATAGATATACTAGTAGAGGTTTAAATTATTAAAAAGGACTTCTTTAAGTAATGAAGATATTTAAAGAGGTCCTTAATTAAAAAATTATTTATTTTCTTTATTTAATTCAGTATTGGAATCATCACTATAAGTATAATCAAATTCTGAGTATGCAATATTATTTACAACTATATCATCTTCTACATTATCAGGAAGAGGCGTATAACTTTTATGATTCTTAGAGTATGATTTTACTGGATGGTTACCAGCCTCTAAAAAATTTCTTTCATTTGGACCATAATTAGTTTTATTATTTTTATGTTTCATAATGAAACCTCCCTTATAATTAATCTTTATATATTAGTTTGCTCAAAGTTCAAAAAAATAAAAGGAGTAATTTTTATGGCGGAAAAAAATGAAATTTATAAATGTAATAAATGCGGAATAGAAGTTGAAATTTTACATAAAGGAGATGGTGTTCTAACTTGTTGTGAAAAACCTATGGTTTTAAAAAGCAGTTTCGATGGTGAAGGTGTAGCACAAGAACATATTCCTAAAATTGAGGATTTAGGCAATAAAGTAAAAGTTGTTGTAGGGGCGGTTAGACATCCTATGACAGATACTCATCATATAGAATGGATAGAAATAATAACGGGAGATGGAGTATGTAGGAAAAATTTAAAAGTCGATTCTGAACCAGAAGTCGAATTTAATTTTAACAGAGATGAAATAGTAATACTTAGGGAATATTGTAATATACATGGATTATGGGAGATAAATTTGTAGATACAAGACTGTGATTAAACAGTCTTGTTAATATATTAAGATAAATGTATTTAATAAGAATATAAATAAAATAAAAAATTAACAAACAAATCACAAAATTGTTTCAAAAACTTCAGAATAGGTGTATAATGAAATTAAATAATAAATAATTAAAAAGGGGAGAGTAAATATGGGCAAAAAAAAGAAAAAAATGGGATTTCCTACCGCATTTACAGTGTTATTTATTGTTTTAATATTAGCGGCTATTCTTACTTATGTAGTTCCAGCAGGAACTTATTCGAAACTAGCATTTGATGCGGATAAGAAAATATTTACAATTACCAAGCCAGATGGATCAGTAAGTGAATCACCTGCAACTAAAGAAACTCTGGACAAGCTTAAAATAAAAATAGATATTGAAAAGCTTACCAGCGGTGCTATTAGTAAGCCAGTGGCAATACCAGGTACTTATGAAAAGGTTGCACAAAAACCACAAGGATTTTTTGAAGTGATTTCAGCGCCAATTGAAGGAGTATATCAAAGTGTAGATATCATATTATTTATTTTAATAATTGGTGGTTGCATAGGAGTACTTAACAATTCAGGAGCTTTTGATGCTGGTATAGCTAGTCTTTCAAGAGCAACAAAAGGAAGAGAATTCTTACTTATAGTAATAGTTACAATTCTTATTTCTATTGGAGGAACTACTTATGGTATGGCAGAAGAAACTATTGCCTTATATCCAATACTGGTTCCGGTATTTGTTGCGGCAGGCTATGATGCTATGGTTGCTATAGCATCTATATATGTAGGCTCTTCTATAGGTACTATGTTCTCAACAGTTAACGCTTTTTCATCTGTTGTAGCATCTAATGCTGCAGGATTAAGCTTTACTGAAGGTATAGGAATGAGATTTGGTGGACTTATAGTAGGTACTGTAATTTGTATAATTTATATTGTAAAATATGCAAATAAAGTAAAAAAAGATCCTACAAAATCTATAATTTATGATCAAAAAGAAGAAATTGAAAAGAGATTTGCAACTGTAGATGAAAAAGATGTACCAGAATTTACACTTGCACGTAAATTAATGTTACTTATGTTTGCTGGATCATTTGGTATTATGGTTTGGGGTGTTTCAAGTCAAGATTGGAGTTTTAGTCAAATGACTTCATTATTCCTAATAGTTGGAATAATTTTAGGTATACTTTCTCGTATGGGAGAAAAAGCTTTTGTAAATAAATTTATAGAAGGTGCAGCAGATTTAGTTAGTGTTGGCTTAATTGTTGGTGTTGCTAGATCTATTAATATAGTATTAGAGGGTGGACAAATATCAGATACTATACTTAATGGAGCATCTTCACTAGTATCAGGAATGAATCCTATAGTATTTGTACTTGTAATGCTTGTAGTGTTTATAGTATTGGGATTCTTTATACCATCTTCATCAGGACTTGCAGTTTTATCTATTCCAGTTATGGCACCACTTGCTGATTCAGTAGGTCTTCCAAGACACGTTATTGTAAGTGCCTTCCAATATGGATTAGGATTAATATCATTTATAACACCAACAGGTCTTATACTTGCAACCTTATCTATTGTAGATGTAACTTATGATAAATGGTTAAAATTCGTTATGCCTTTAATAGGAATTATAGCGGCACTTGCAGCTGTAATACTTATGGTACAAGGTGCAATAGCTTAGTAATAATTATTTGAATTTTATAAATTTATGTAATTAAAATAAAAAGTCCTATGAATAATAATAGGACTTTTTATTTTTAAATCAATATTAAAGATATAATAAAGTTTAAGTAAATAATAGGAAGAGAATAATTAGAAAAAAGGTTGACAAAAAACATTATAAGACATATTATATATTAAACAATAAATATTAATAAAGTCGATGAAGAGAAGAGTAGATTTAAAAACAGGTTTAAAGAGAGTCATTACCTGGTGAGAATATGATAGCTATGATTAAATTGAAGTGGATCTTGGAGATTTTTAGGTGAAAAATTTTAAAGTAGCCTTTTACGTTTACTTTACGTTATAAAAGCAGGATATTATATAGTATCCTTATAAAGAAGATTTAAAAAATCTTAAATTTAGGTGGTACCACGTTGAATTTACGTCCTATGGTTAATTTTAACCATAGGACTTTCTATTTTACAAGTTAAAATATATATGGAAATCTCTTAAGATAAATTTAAAACAGTAAGGAGTGTAAGTTATGGAAGAAAATAAGAAAGTAATATTTAGTGGAATTCAGCCTTCAGGAGACTTAACATTAGGAAATTATTTAGGTGCTTTAAAAAATTGGGTTAAGCTGCAAGATGAATATGATTGTTATTTTTGTGTGGTTGATCTTCATGCAATAACAGTAAGACAAGAACCAAAAGATTTAAGAAGAAGAACTTTAGAATTATTAGCTATTTACGTAGCAGCAGGTATCGATCCAAATAAAAATACATTATTTATACAATCACATGTTCCGGCACATTCTGAGGCTGGTTGGCTTTTAAATTGTAATTCATATATGGGTGAATTAGCTAGAATGACTCAATATAAAGATAAGTCTAAAAAGCAAGGAGATAATATATGTGCGGGATTATTTAATTACCCTGTTTTAATGGCTGCAGATATACTATTATATCAAGCAGATTTAGTACCAGTAGGAAAAGATCAAACACAACATTTAGAACTTGCAAGGGATTTAGCAGAAAGGTTTAATAGACAATATAGTCCAACATTTAAGGTTCCAGAAGGATATATATCAAAGGCTGGGGCTAAAATTATGAGTCTTCAAGATCCAAGTAAAAAAATGTCTAAATCAGATGATAATACAAATAGCTTTATTTTAATTATGGATTCACCAGAATGTATAAGAAGAAAAGTTAACAGAGCAGTAACAGATAGTTTAGGAGAAGTTAAATATTGTGATGATCAACCAGGAGTTAAAAATTTAATGACTATTTTAAATTGTATAACTGGTATAAGTATGGATGAAATTGAGAAAAAATATGAAGGAAAAGGATATGCACAATTTAAATCTGATGTAGGGGAAGCTATAGTTAATGAATTAGAACCAATCCAAAAAAGAGTAAAAGAATTGTTAAATAATAAAACTGAGTTAGAAGAAATTTATAAAAAAGGTGCAGAGAAAGCTAATTATATTTCAAGGAAAACATTAAGAAAAATGCAAAAGAAAATAGGATTTATACCTATGTAATTATAAAAAAATTAATGTAGTATATGTTATAAGGTTTGCAAAGTTTATTTTATAATTTTGCAAACTTTTTATTTTTAAAATAATATAACACTTACGTATTTATTGACAGAGCTAATTAATAAAGTTAAAATCATTAAGTAGACTACTTACTGTGTAAAAATAGTGGAAAATGGAAAAAATTTAAGGGAGTATACTTTAAATTAACTATTTGGTAAATATAATTTTAAATTTATATAGAAAGAGGAGAAAAGTGTGGAGGAATTAAGAAGCAAAATAGAGAAAAGAAGAACTTTTGCTATTATATCTCACCCGGATGCTGGTAAAACAACATTAACAGAAAAATTATTGTTATATGGTGGAGCTATTAGAGAAGCCGGTTCAGTTAAAGCAAGAAAATCTTCAAAGCATGCGGTTTCAGACTGGATGGAAATAGAAAAACAAAGAGGTATTTCTGTAACATCATCAGTTTTACAGTTTTCTTATAATAATTATTGTATAAATATACTAGATACTCCAGGTCACCAAGATTTTAGTGAAGATACATATAGAACACTTATGGCTGCTGACAGTGCAGTTATGGTTGTTGATGGAGCTAAAGGTGTAGAAGCACAAACAAGGAAACTTTTCCAAGTTTGTAGTATAAGAGAAATTCCTATTTTTACTTTTGTAAACAAATTAGATAGAGAAATAAGAGATCCTTTTGAACTTATGGAAGATATAGAAAATGAATTGGGAATTAAATCATACCCACTTAACTGGCCAATCGGATGTGGAAGACATTTTAAAGGTGTTTATGATAGAGAAACTAAAAAAATTCAACTTTTCAATGGTGGAAATCACGGACAATCACTAGCAAAATCAACAATTATAGATGTAGATGATCCTAATGCAGAAGAAATTTTAGGAACAAGTTTTTATAATAAATTATTAGAAGATATAGAGTTATTGGATATAGCTGGGGATCAATTTAATTATGAAGAAGTTAAAAATGGAAGATTAACTCCTGTATTTTTTGGTAGTGCGCTTTCTAACTTTGGTGTAGAGCCATTTTTAAGAGAGTTCTTAAAACTAAGTTTGCCACCATTAGCAAGAGAATCTGATCAAGGTAATGTAGATGTTTATAGTAAAGACTTTTCGGCTTTTGTATTTAAAATACAAGCAAATATGAATAAAGCCCATAGAGATAGGGTTGCCTTTATGAGAATATGTTCAGGAAAATTTCAAAAAGGTGTGGAAGTATTTCATGTACAAGGTAATCAAAAGATTAGATTATCTCAGCCACAACAATTTTTAGCTCAAGATAGAGAAATTATAGAAGAAGCTTATGCAGGAGATATTATTGGTGTATTTGACCCAGGTATATTTAGCATAGGAGATACTATTTGTAGCAATTCAAATAAGTTAAAGTTTGAGGGAATTCCAAGCTTTGCTCCAGAACACTTTGCAAGAGTTAAACCAATGGATACTATGAAAAGAAAACAATTTGTAAAGGGTATAACTCAAATAGCTCAAGAAGGTGCTATTCAGGTGTTTAAGGAACCTTTTATAGGTATAGAGGAATTAGTCGTTGGTGTTGTAGGTGTACTTCAATTTGAGGTACTAGAATATAGACTTAAAAATGAATATAACGTAGAAATAAGATTAGAAAGATTACCATTTAGAAGTATTAGATGGATAGAAAGTTCAGAAGTAAAAGCGGAAAGTTTAAGTTTAACTTCTGATACTAAACTAGTAAAAGATTTAAAAGATAGAAATATTTTATTATTCCAAAGTGATTGGGGCATTAGCTGGGCACTTGAACATAATAAAGGTTTAGTATTATCTAATATAGGTAAAGCAGAATAATGAACAGACCATATACTTAATAAATTTTTATTAAATATATGGTCTGTTATTTTTAAATAGTATTTTAAGAATGTTTATTATTAGTAAACATTATCATATCTATAATAAATGTAAACATGGCTATTATAAGAAGAATATTTACAAAAACACTACCAAGCCTAAATATCATACCTATTAAAATAAAGAATATAAATATTCCACCAAGCCATCTTAAAAAATTCATACATAACCTCCTGAATAAGACTAAAATAAATTACAAAATTAGTTTTCCTTTAAAGGTTTATTTTTAGTATTACTTTTTTTGTTTTTTTTGTTGTTAAATTTATCTTTCACATATAAAATTATACAACATATAAAAGGGATAAATATTAATGTTATTAGAATGTAGTAATTAAAAATATTTAATAATTTGAATAAAGTATAACAGTTATTGCTTGAGAAATAAGAAAGTATAAATACTAATACGGAAATTATTTCATTGGAATGTTTTTTATACATATTGAAGTCTTGTAAAAGTTTATTTAATGCATAGAAGCAAACTATGTATTTTGTAAACATACCACCTACTAATTTAAAAATAGTAAAAAATTCTGAGTTCTCTAAGTAATTTAAGTATACAACAGGTTGGGTTTGTATAAGTTTTGGATACCAAATATTTAATGTCCTTTTATATCCGAAGCTTGATATTAAACCAGTTATAGATATTATTTGCATTTGAATAATAAATAATAAAGATATAAAAATAGTTTTTTTAAGATTTTTTTTATTTTGTAACATAGGGAAAAAACAAATTATTATAGTGAAGAATCCATACATACCTAATGCTTGAAAAATACTTAGTACAAAGTTAGGGGTAATACCATGTTCAAGTATAGGTTTTAGATATACAGGATGTTTTAATTTTAAGGTTAAAAAAAATAAAATAATTCCAGATATAACTATGAAAAATAAGGAAATTATACTAACACTTAAAATTGAATTAAATCCTTTTTTTATAGTATAAAGTGCACATAATGTGAAAAATAAAGATATATACCACGTAGGAGTTTCTGTAAAAATAGTTTCATGAATAGAATTAGAAAGTCCAGAATTACATTCTATTAATGTTAAAAACACGGCTATTAAGAAGGTAAATAAAAAAAAGCTACCAAAAAATTTTCCAAATGCATTGTAGTATAAATCTTTTATATTATAAGTTTCAGTATTCTTACATACTTTTATTAAAAATAGAGAAAATATAAGTATTAATATTGAAGCAATAATAACAGATATCCATGAATCTCTTAGGCCATTCATCATAAATACATTTGAAAAGGTTTTCATGGATATAGAGGTCAATATTAATATAAATACTATAATATGCTTTTCAGAGATTTTTGTCATATAAATTACTCCTTTAAAAAAATTATACTTTTATAGTATTAACAAAAAATTAAGAATAAATACCCATAAAAATAATAAGTACGTGGTGATATATATGAATGATGATAAAATTAAATACATAGAAAATACATTAAAAGGTAACTTTGACTTAAAGTGGAGAAAAATCATTAAAAATGAAGGAATAATTAATTTTGTTTTTATTGATAACCTTTGTGATACTAAATATATAGCAGATTACATTGTAAAACCAATAATTTCATATGAAGGGAAAATAGATGGAAATATAATTAAAAATCAACTTTTAGATGCTAGTATAGTTGGAGAGGTTGAAAAAGAAAAAGAAATAATATTGCATATATTATCAGGAGATCTAATAATTATTTCGAATTACTTTAATGATATATTATTTTGTGAGGCAAAAGGATTCGTTAGAAGGTCTGTGAGTGTACCACCAGCGGAGGCAGTCATAAAAGGTCCTAGAGAAGGATTTACTGAAACCATAGTTGATAATGTATCTTTAATTAGAAGAAAAGTAAAAAATGAAAATTTAAAATTTGAAACTTTTATAGTTGGAAAAAATTCTAATACTTCTGTAGCATTGTGTTATATAAAAGATGTGGCGCCTACAAAAATAGTCTCTTATATTCGAAATAAACTTCAAACATCTGAATTAGACTTTATTTTAGATATAAATTATATTGAAGAAGGGTTAAATAGACGTAGTTCAGTTTTTGAAACTTCGGGTTATAGTGAAAAACCGGATATTATAGCATCACAATTATTTGAAGGAAGAATAGCAATAATTGTAGATGGTACACCTGCTGTATTAACATTGCCATATTTTTTTATAGAAAACTTTCAAAGTCCTGATGATTATTATTTTAACAAGCATTTTGTCAATTTTATAAGAATGCAAAGATGGATAGCATTTTTTATATCTATTTTGCTCCCAGGTATGTATTTAGCTATCACTACATATCATTTTTCTTTAATTCCTACTATTTTTGTATTTAGATTAGCAAATTCAAGGGCTGGAGTTCCTTTTCCAACCATAGTAGAATTACTACTTATGATATCTTTTTTTCAGCTATTAAGAGAGGCGGGATTAAGAATTCCAGTACCTGTAGGCAGTTCTATTAGTATTGTTGGATCTTTAATTTTAGGAGAAGCGGCTGTAGGTGCAGGTCTTGCATCTGAAAGTACAGTAATTATTGTAGCACTTTGCTCTATTGCAACATCATTAACTCCTAAGTTATACAATTCAATAGCTATATGGAGTTTAATTATCATAGGATTTTCTGCATTACTTGGTTTGCCCGGATTTTATCTCGGTTTTTTTGTACTGATAAGTAGTGTAGGATCATTAAAAAGTTGTGACTATCCATATTTATTCCCATTAACAACTACTAGTGATTATAAATTGAGAGATATAATATTTAGAGGAAAATTAAAAAATATATCAAAAGATTTTCTTAAAAAGGATGAAGAATAATGAAAAAAAGAATTTTAGCTATAATTTGTTTATGTTCTTTTTTGTTGGGGGGATGTTTTAATTATAAGGATATAGATAAGGTTATTTTTGCTACAGCGGTTATTGTTGATATAGATGAAAATAAAAACACACTTTTATATGTTGAAGGATTCAGGGCAAATAAAGAGCAAAGTAATTCTATACAAGGACAAAGATTAGTATTAAAAGGGAAAGGAAAAACAGTTTTTGAAGCAGTTAGAAATTTAGCATCTATAACAAGTTTTAAGGTTAATTATGGACAAAATAAAGTATTAATGTTTACAGAAAGAACAATGAAGTATGGACTAGATAATTTTACTGATTTTTTTGATAGAGATGAAGAAGCATTATTAAGACCATATATAGTAATGTTAAATGGAGATCCACAAAAAATTTTAACCTGCGAATTAAAATCAGAACAATATATAGGAACATTTATTGATCAATTAGTAAAGAATATAAAAACTTCTTCTAGGGTAACCTTAAGTAGTTTTAATGAATATTTAAATAAGAAAAACTTCATAAATAATTGCAATGTAATTCCTATAATAGGGCTTTCAAAAGAAAAAATAGGACCAGGAGATTCACTTCAAATTATGGGAGATGCAGTTATTAAAGATGAAAAACTTGTTGCAGGTATTGAAATTAATGAAGGCCAAGGGTATAACTTTTTGATGAATAATATTAAAAGTGGTAGTTTAGAGGTTACTAATCCTAAAGAAAAAGATAAATTTGTTTCTTTAGAAATACGAAATAGTAAAACTAAGACTAAAATAAAAAAAGAAGGAGATAAAATAATTTTAGATAAGGATATTAATGTAAGGGTTTTATTATCGGAAATACAAAAAGAATTAGTTGTGGATGATAAAACACTCTCAGAATTAAAGTCCTATGCAGAAAAAAATATAAAGATGTATTCTATGAGTATATTTAATAAATTTCAAGAAAAAGGTATTGATATATTTAATATAGGTGAAGATGTTTATAGAAAATATGGAATTGATATGGGTGAGGAGGCTATAAAAAATGCACAACTGAAGTTAAGTGTTAATGTTAAGATAGATGCTTTTGGAGAAAAAAAATCTTTCCCTAAAATATCAAAATAAAGAAATATAAATTATAAAATGAGTATTCTTCTATGTTTGCAAATTATAAAATAATAGATATAATTAAATAAGTAGAAAATTAGTGAAAACCTTAAGAGTTGGAGGAAAAATAATGGCAAATGTATATGATACCTTAATGGAACGTGGTTACATTAAGCAAGTAACTCATGAAGAAATTAGAGATATATTAGGAGAGGAAAAAGTAACTTTTTATATAGGGTTTGATCCAACAGCAGATAGTTTACATGTAGGACACTTTATAGCTATGATGTTTATGGCTCATATGCAACAAGCAGGACATAGACCAATTGCTTTGGTTGGTGGAGGAACAGCATTAATCGGAGATCCATCAGGAAGAACTGATATGAGAAAAATGCTTACTAAAGAACAAATACAACATAATGTCGATAGCATAAAAAAACAACTTTCAAGACTAATAGATTTTAGTGATGATAAAGCTATACTAGTAAATAACGCTGATTGGCTTTTAGATTTAAATTATGTAGAATTCATAAGAGATATAGGAATGCATTTCTCAGTAAATAAAATGCTTACAGCAGAATGTTTTAAACAAAGATTAGAAAAAGGGTTATCTTTCTTAGAATTTAACTATATGTTGATGCAAGGATATGACTTCTTAGAATTGAATAAGAGATATGACTGTATGATGGAATTAGGTGGAGATGACCAATGGTCTAATATGTTAGCTGGGGCTGATTTAATTAGAAGAAAAGAAGGTAAGAGAGCCTATGCTATGACTTGTTCTCTTCTTACAAATAGTGAAGGTAAAAAAATGGGTAAAACAGCTAATGGTGCATTATGGTTAGACCCAGAAAAAACATCCCCATATGAATTCTATCAATATTGGAGAAATGTAGCAGATAATGATGTTGAAAAGTGCTTATCATTATTAACATTTATTCCAATGGACGAAGTTAAAAGATTAGCATCCTTAGAGGGGTCTGCTATAAACGAAGCAAAAAAAGTTTTAGCTTTCGAAGTTACTAAATTAATTCATGGTGAAGAAGAAGCACAAAAAGCACAAGCGGCTGCAGAAGCTTTATTTGGAGCAGGCGGAGATATGAGTAATGCTCCAACAGTGAATATAACAGAAGATATGCTTAATTCTTCAGTATTAGATATTCTATTAAAAGGTGAAGTTATTCCATCTAAAAAAGAAGGTAGAAGATTAATAGAACAAGGTGGATTATATATAAATGATGAAAAAATTACTGATGTAAATGCAGTATTTACATCAGAGAATTTAAAGGATGGAGAAGCATTAGTTAAGAAGGGTAAAAAGAAATTTTATAGAATTATTTTAAATAAGTAATTTTAAGTTTTATCTAAAACATATTTTTGGTTTATCTTAATTTTTATTAAATTAGATAATAAAGAAGATATGTTTTATTTTTTTATCTATATTATTACAAATTAATAAGGTTTATTATTAAATTATTTTCGTATAAAGGACGATAATAAATAAAGAATAAAGAGTTTTGGAGGAAAAAATTAATGGCTAAGGTACAAGGTATTAACTATCTTAATTATGTAGATAAAAAGAAATTACAAAGTAAAATTTCATTTAATATAGGAGAAAAATTTACAGCTAAGGTTTCTGAAATGGACCAAGAGTCAGGAGAAGCAACTTTAAAACTTAATAACGGATGGGTTATTAAAGGTAAAATAAAAAATCCTTCAGAATTTATGGAAGGAAAAGCTTTAAAACTTGAAGTAAAGGATTTTGTTGATGATGAACTACAATTAACAGTTGTTAAAGAAGAGGGTAATAAAGAAATTGAAGGGTCATTACAAAAGGTTTTAAAAGCTGTAAATCTAGAGCCTACAAAAGAGAACTTAGCCTTATTAGAAAAAATGCTAAAACATGACATAACTCTTAGTAAAGATAATATTTTTGATGTTAAAAATCTTTTAGATTTGAAAGAAAGATTACTTCAAGGTAGTGATGAACAAGATAAATTAATTAAACTTATTTTAGATAAAAATAATGTTTTGGAATCATCCCCAGAGGGAAAATTTATTAGTGATACATTAAAAGAGTTTTTTGAAACATTAAAAAATACATCAGATGATCTTCTTATAAGCTTAAAAGAAAATAATTTAGATATATGTAAAGAAAATATTGATAGTTTAAAACTTATAGAAAAGGGGGAGGGAGTTATATTTAAAGATTTAGAGAATATAACAGCTTCTCTTGAAAAGGTGATTAGTGAAGAGGGAAAACTATCTAATAGTTTAGATGAAACACTAGGAAATAAGAATATAGGTGGTAATTTAGATTTTAATATAGGGGAAGAGGTTAGCTTTCAAAATATATTTAATTCTCAAGAAGATGTTGATATAAGTGATTTTATAAATAAAATTCAGCAAAATATAGAAAAAAACTCAAGTGATCATATATATAAAAATATAGGAAATGTCAATAAAGAAGTAGTTCAAGAAGGTAATTCAAATATCTTTAAAGAAAATGATAAAATTGAAGTTAATACTGAAGAAAATAATATAACATTTTCCAACAAAGAAGAAAGTAATATTTTAAATAAAGAGTATATAAATGGAATAGAAGAAAATTTTTTAAATAAAGATGAAATAGAAAATTCTATAAAAGATTTTTTAAAAGATATTACTGAAAAAGAAAATACTGTAGAACCTAAAGTAACGCAGGATAAACAATCAATTAAAGATACAGATAGTATGAGAAATTTATCGGGACTTTCTAAGATTTTAGAAGGAGATAACTCAATAAAAGATACTATAATAAAAGAACTTGATTTAGAAAAAGAATTTAATTTAAGTGATTCTATAAAAAATACAAATTTAAAAGATCTAGATCTTAGTGATGATGTAAAAAAAATTATTACATCAAGTGAAAAAATAAAAAATGAAATAGAAAATAAAATTTCAGAATTAAAAAGACTTATCAATAAGGTTGTAGAATTAGATAGTAAAATTGATAAAATAAGTGAAAGAGCTATTCTTCAGGAATTAAGAACACCTATAAATAACGTGAAAATTTTTAATTCCTTAACCAATCAATATTACTATCTAGACACACCATTAAAACTTATGGAGAAAGAGTTTCCATTTAAATTAATAATTAAAAATCAAAATAAAGAAAAGAAAAAATTTGATAGTAAATGTATAAAAATCTTTGCAAGTGTTAAAACATTAAATATGGGATCTATTGATAATTATATTAATGTCAATAATGAAAGTATGGAAGTTAAAATTTCATGTAATAAAGAATTTATGAAAATTTTAAATAAGCATAAAGATAGATTAATAAAAACACTTAATGGTATAGGATATTATAGTAATGTTATAATTGAGGAGAAGAAAGAAGAAGTTACTATAGTAAATTCAGCTAAGTTTTTCGAGGATCAAAGTTTTATGGCAATTAATACATTGATATAACAAAGTATTTTATTTTTATCTGGGATGTGATAAGATTATGAATAAGAGAAGAAAGGCTGCTGCTTTAAAGTATGAAAGTACTTATGAGGCACCAGTAGTTACAGCGGCAGGTGCGGGACAAATAGCAGAAAAAATAATAGATAAAGCCAAAGAAAGTGATGTACCTATAGTAGAGAATAAAGAGCTTACAGAGCTTTTAACTAAGGTGGATGTAGGAGATAATGTTCCCGCAGAACTTTATGATGCTGTTGCTAGTGTTTTAGCCTATGTTTTAGAAATAGACAGTTTAATAGAATAAGGTGATTATATGGCATTGTGGGCAATTTCTGATTTACATTTAGCATTAACAACAGATAAGCCTATGAGTATTTTTGGTGATAATTGGTATAAACATGAAGAGAAGATCAAAGAAAATTGGTTAAGTAAGATAAGTGAAGAAGACACAATTTTAATTGCTGGAGACATATCATGGTCTATGAATATGGAAGAAGGATTAGAAGATTTAAATTGGATTCATAATTTACCAGGAAAAAAGATTTTAATAAAAGGAAATCATGATTACTGGTGGAGTGGAGTAAAAAGGTTAAATAATCTTTATGAAGATTTAAATTTTATACAAAATACTTCTTTTAATTATAAAGATTATGCTATATGCGGTACTAGAGGATGGACTTTACCTGGAGGAAATAATTTTACTAGTCATGATGATAAAATTTATAAGAGAGAGTGTATTAGATTAAAATTATCTTTAGATGATGCTGTTAAAAAAGGATACTCTAAATTTATAGTTATGACTCATTATCCTCCCATATATGAAGGTATGGAGGATAATGAATTTGTTAAAGTTTTGAAAGAGTATGGGGTAGAGTATGTGCTTTATGGACATTTACATGGACCATCACTTAAAAAAGTATTTGAAGAAGAAAGAGACGGAATAAAATATATAATGACTTCTTCAGATTATCTAAATTTTAATCCTATATTAATAAAAGAATAAATATAGAATTATATTATTATGTGTAGTAAGATGATTTTCAAATAAGATGAGAATCATCTTATTTTTTATTAATGTAAGTAATTTATTTAAGTACTAAGAATATAAAGAAGATAAAAAAATCCTATAGAATAGTTTTTAATTGTCTATTTTATAGGTAAAATTTTAATATTATGTAGGTTTATTTTCTAGGCTTTCTTGAGTGAGTTCTTTTTGAGTTCTAGCTAGATCCTTTAATCTTTCTTTTACACCACGTGTAGTTATAACGGTGCTAAACCATTTAAGAGCTACATCATAATTTTCACAACGTCTATTAAGTTCACCTAAAAGATACATTATGGTGCTAGAATCCATGCCGTATATAGGAAAACCTTCATTTAGATAAGCATATTCAAGACCAGTTATAGCTTGATTCATAAAAAATAATTCTCGTTCTTTAGCTTCAGGAGAATCTAGCAATCTATACATCCAAGCTATTTTTAAACACGCAATACCCTTTTTACTTGATCTAGATTTCATTACTACGTAATTTAAAAGAGCTAATTTATATCTTTCAATAGCTATTTTCACATCATATGTTTCAGGATAACTTTTTTTCTTCCATTGATCACATATATTTTTTTTTACCAAATCAATTTCTGTACTCTTAATTTTTGGAAAATCTGCTTTTAATGCTGCATATCCACAATTTTCACAAGCCCAAACATCATATAAATAAGGATTTACAAATTCATAATGCATAAATAAATCGGAATCTCTATTTTTTAACTTATAAGCTGATGATTTTACAGCAATGGCTTTGAATGTTGATTTGCATACAGGGCAGGTTACAGTTTTGTGATATAAGTAAGTTTTTGCTCTATTAGAATCACTAGAATTGGTTTTAGTTTTACAAGTTTCTTTTATTTTTCTTTCTTCTTCTTCATAGATATTTATATTTTTATTCATCTGAAAGCCTAACTTTTCTAGTCCCTTAAAAATATAATTTTTCATTTAGTATCACGCCTTAATATAAATTTATGATAAAGATTTGTTATGGATAATAACAATCTTTTGTAGTACAATATATTTATTAAAATAGTTATAATATATAAGGTTGTATTATAATATTCTTTAAAAAGTTGTAAAACTTTAGAGGTTTGGTGAAATTAATTTAATTAAAAGGATGGGTAATATGGCTGTTAAGGAGTGGAAGAGTTTTCTTTTACCTTATGAACAAGCGGTAGAGGAGTTAAAAACAAAATTTAAAAGTATAAGAAAAGAATATAGACGAAGAAATGAATATTCACCTATTGAATTTGTTACAGGCAGGGTTAAAGAAATTTCTAGTATATTGGAAAAAGCCCATAAATTTGATATGCCTATAGATAGAATAGAGTATGAGATGGAAGATATAGCTGGTATAAGGGTAATGTGTCAGTTTGTTGATGATATTGAAAAGGTTGTTAACATAATAAGGTCAAGAAAAGACATGCAAATAATTTATGAAAAAGATTATGTTACTAATGTTAAGGTAAGTGGATATAGAAGTTATCATATAATTATAAAATATCCTGTATATATGGCAGAGGGAGAAAAAGAAATATTAGCAGAATTTCAGATAAGAACTTTAGCCATGAATTTTTGGGCTACTGTAGAACATTCATTAAATTATAAATATAAACATGCTATTCCAGCAGATATAAAAGAAAAATTAAAAAAGGCAGCAGATGCAGCATTTTTGTTAGATCAAGAGATGATGGATATTAAAGAGGAAATTAAAGATGCTCAAAAGTTATTTGAAATTAAGTCTAGTTTGATTTCTAATATATCGGATAACCTAGCTATTTTAGGAGCTTTAGGTAAAAAAGCAGAGGTAGCAAGATTTAGAGATCAACTAAATATTTTATTAGAAGAAGGAGACATAATGGAGTTAAGTATACTTCTTCAAAATACAGAAAAAATAATCAAGGTATATAGGTCATAAGATCTTGTTTAATTTATCAATAAGTTTAATTATAATAATTTTTGCGATATCAATTATTTTTACATCAATATTTGGTAAATATAATAGTTATATTTGGATTTAATAAGAAGTATAATACGTTAAAATTATTATTGTTATAGAAATAGTATTAAGAAAGGAACTGCTTTCCTTCCTTAATACTATTTTTTTACATTATATTGAAGTTTAATATAGTATAATGTACTAATTAATGTCCTATAAAACTAGTTAGCTACTATGTTAACAAGTCTACCTTTTATAACAATAACTTTTCTAATAGTTTTTCCTTCAATAATTTTTTTAATATCTTCACAATTTAAAGCAGCTTCTTTTATTTCATCTTCAACAAGATTAGAAGGTATATTTATTCTAGCTTTAATTTTACCGTTAACTTGAATTGCTATTTCAATCTCATCTTTAATTAATGCTTTTTCATCAAATTCAGGCCATTTTTCATTGAAAATAGAGAAGTTAAGACCTAATGTTTCCCATTTTTCTTCTGCAAAATGAGGTGCAAATGGAGCTAAAAGTTTTAAGAAATCTATTATAGTTTCTTTTAAGAAGTCATAGTTTTTAGAAGTCTCATTTGCATATTTAGAAAATGCATTTAAAAATTCCATTAATCTAGCTATAGAAGTATTAAATTGAAGAATTTCATTATCATCAGTTACAGCTTTAATTGAAGAATGTCTCCAGAAATTTAACTCTTTTTCAGCCTTATCTATAGTATCTTTTCCGTTTTCATTTTTCTTTATTTCTTCAATAAATGAATCAAGAGTTCTTTCTATTCTATCTACAAATTTAGAAATAGATTTTATAGTTTCATCGCTCCAAGCCCCACCTTCAGTGTAAGCAAATCCGAACATTAAATACATTCTAAATACATCTGAACCATATTTACTAATGTAATCATCAGGTGAAATAGTATTTCCTTTAGATTTACTCATTTTTAGTCCATCAGGTCCAAGTATTAAACCTTGGTGAGTAAGAGATTTAAATGGTTCATCAAATTTTAAATATCCCATATCTCTTAGAGCTTTAGTTATGAATCTTGCATAAAGTAAGTGCATGCAAGCATGTTCGGGTCCACCCACGTATTTATCAACAGGTAATATTTGATTAATTAGTTCTGGATCAAAAGCTTTTTCACAATTTTTGTTATCAGGATATCTTAAATAATACCAAGAAGAACAAACAAATGTATCTAAGGTATCTACTTCTCTATGAGCAGGGCCACCACAATGAGGGCAAGTAGTGTTTACAAATTCATCACATTTAGCAAGTGGAGATTTTCCATCAGGAGTGAATTCCACATTGTAAGGTAATTTTACTGGAAGATCTTTTTCAGGTACTGGTACAATTCCACATTTATCACAATAAATCATAGGAATTGGAGCACCCCAGTATCTTTGTCTAGAAACTAACCAATCTCTTAATCTAAAGTTAGTTTTAGATAAACCAATACCATCCTTCACTAATTTATCAACAATAGCTTTTTTGGCTTCTTCAGAATTTAAACCAGAGAATTCTTCACTATTTACAAGTACACCTGATTCGACATAAGGAAGAGTTTCTCCACCTTCAATAACCCTTTCTATTGGAAGGTTATATTTTGTAGCAAATGCAAAGTCTCTTTCATCATGTGCAGGAACAGCCATAACAGCACCTGTGCCATATGTATTTAACACATAGTCACCAACCCAAACAGGTACTTTTTTATTATTTATAGGATTAACAGCATAGGCACCTGTAAATACACCTGTTTTTTCTCTAGAAATAGATTGTCTTTCTATTTCAGATTGTTTTTTAGCAGCTTCTCTATAAGCATCTACAGCGGCTTTATTTTCTTCAGTAGTGATTTCATCTACTAATTTGTTTTCAGGTGCTAAAACTACATAAGAAACACCAAATAGAGTATCTGGTCTTGTAGTAAATACATTGAAAGTTAAATCAGAATTATCTAATTTGAAAGTTACTTCAGCGCCTGTTGATTTACCTATCCAATGTTTTTGCATTGATTTAGTTTTTTCAGGCCAATCTAAGGTATCTAACTTTTCTAGTAATTCATCTGCATAATCAGTTATTTTTAAGAACCATTGAGTAAGATCTTTTTTTATAACCTCAGAATCACATCTTTCACAACAACCATCAACTACTTGTTCATTTGCAAGTACTGTATTACAACTAGGACACCAATTTACTGGAGCATTTTTTCTATAGGCTAATCCTTTTTCATATAGTTTTAAGAATAACCATTGAGTCCATTTATAGTAATCTTCCTCACAAGTTACTATTTCATTTTCCCAGTTGAACATAGCACCCATAGCTTTTAATTGCTCTTCCATTTTAGCAATATTTTTTACAGTTGAATCTTTAGGGTGAATTCCAGTTTTGATTGCAAAGTTTTCAGCAGGAAGTCCAAAAGCATCAAATCCCATTGGTTGAAATACGTTATATCCTCTCATCCTTTTAAATCTAGCCCAGGAATCTACTGGTCCATAGTTAAACCAATGTCCAGCGTGTAACTGACTTCCAGAAGGGTAAGAGAACATTTCAAGAACATATAATTTTTCTCCTTCTTTTTTAGGATCAAATTTATATAACTCAGTTTCTTCCCATTTTTTTTGCCATTTTCTATCAATTTCAGTATTATAACTCATAATATTAGTCCTCCTTTTAACTTTTTTAATTTATTATAAATATAATTTTTAAACTAAAAAAAGCTTTCATCTCAAAATAAGAGACGAAAGCTGTATTCGCGGTACCACTCTAATTAGAATATATAAATTATATATTCTCAACTTGTTATGAATAACGGTAAATAACCGTATCTATTTATTATCATAGATAAACTCCCAAGCAAGTTCACATATTAGTGCCTCTGTTTTTCACCAAACAACAGCTCTCTTTACACACATTATATATTACTACTCTTGTTCATTGTTTTTATAAGATATTAAATTGTATATTGAATTTATTATAGTGTAAAAGAAAATTTATGTCAACCTTACTATTTTAGCCTTTTTAATATGTGATCTTCACTATAATTAATAAATACAGTTAAAGCATAATCAAATATTATAAAAGCAAATTGAGCTAATATTAATATGAGAAAATAAGGTAACTTTATGTTTATAGCTTTAAAAAGTAAAGTTTTATAAATACAATATAAAATTCCTAAAGAAGAATTAAAAAATAGAAATTTGAGTAATAATTCTATAAAAGGTTTATTTATACACTCTATAAAAAATTTTATAATTCCATAAATACCAAATAAAATTATGTAACCTAGAGCGATCCCTTTAGAAGGAATTAATATTAAAGATAAAAGGGATGTTGCACCATATACGGTAAAGGTTGTTTTTATATTGGTACTTAAAAGAGTTAGTGGAATTAAAGCAGAGGCAACTATAAGAAAAAATAGAGTATTTATAGGAATTAAAATACTTAAGTAAAGACATATTATACTTATAGCAGTAAAAATTCCTCCCTTAGCTATATTGTTACTAAGAAAATTTTTCTTATTCATATATTTCTATTCTCCTTAAATTGTTAATTTCACTTATTTAATAATAAAACTTATCTTCATATGGGCATAAAGCTTAAGGAAGATAAGTTTTACAATCTTATGAACAAAATTTTAAAAACAAGAAATAAGGTCGCCACCCATACATTCACATAAAGAATCTGCACACCAAAGTTTTACGCATAAGTCGCACATATCATTATCACGAGTGCTTTTGCCATAATAATTTTTTCTATAACTATTATTTTGAGTAGATAAATTATTATATGCATTTCTATATTCAATATTTGAAGGATTTAAATTAAATGCAGTAGTTATATAAGTACTTGCACTATCATACCATCCTTTTCTAAGATATATTAAACCCATTAAATAATTCCATTCAGCATCTTTAAAAGCAACGTTATTTAATTGTTGCTCAGCCGCAGATAAATTTCCAGAGTTAATATCCATTCTAATTCTTTGATATATATCACCAGTTGAATTATCATATGACTGATTATTTGATGTATTATAGTTATTATTTTGATTATTATAGGAATTTTGTCTTTGACTATAACTATCAGAAGTATTTTTCATTAAATATTCATAAGCCTCATTTATTTCCATCATTTTTTGTTCAGCTAGGTCTTTTAAAGGATTATCACCATATTGATCTGGATGAAATTGTTTAGCTAATTTTTTATAAGCTGATTTTATTTCATCTCTTGATGCACCTTGTCTAACTTGTAATACCTCATAAGGATCTCTCATTTTTTTCACTCCTTTTAAATACTTTATCCATTTTTTCCATTAATCCAAATTGAATTATATTATATAGTAGGTCTATATTTTTTTTTATAGGAAGCCTTTGTAGTATATTTAAGGCATTAGCTCCACAAGTTGTTAAAATAAAATCTATTCTCTCTTCTATTTTACGAGAAAAATCTAAATATGATAACTGATTTACATTTAAAATATTATTTATTGCATTAAACTTATTTTCCTTCATATCTTTTTCTAAATCATCAAAAGCATCTATAAGATAAATCCATTTACCTATATTATACCCTAGAAAATATAAACTTTCTTTAATATTTTTGTCTAATGCATAATTACTAATTAAAAAACCTGTTAAATCAGCAAAGGGATGAGAGATTTTATCTAAATTTAAATTTTCTATTTTTCCACTTTCCATAGCGCTTAATTGACTTAATGAATTTTTTATATAAGTTTCTATCTTTTCAGTATCTTTATTGTTTTTTAAATATCTTTTTAGTAAATCACCCATTAGTTTATGGGAGAGCTTCTTATCATCATTAGCATCATCTAAAAGTTTATAATAGCTAAGAATGATGTTACAATAGGCGGCATAATCTATGGCTTTATTATTTTTTATAATAATTTTTTTTTCAGTAGGGTGAACTATGCATCTAATTCGATCTAGTTCTCTTTCTTCCTTAGAAAAACTATCTAATAATATAGCTAAGAAGGTCATATCATAATTTAAAGTAATTCTAGGAAAGTTACCATAATTTTTTTTTATACTTCTACATAAGCCACAATAATATGCTTTAAATTTTTCATAATCTTTCATTTTTAATTCCATTTTACATGGAGTAACATATCCAAACATTTTAAAGCCCCTTTGTAAAGCCTTTTTCACCTAAGATTTCATATATGTTTTTAGAAGTAGTATCTTTCATTGTATATCCTAAAAGAGTAACCACTTCTTCGATTTCTTTTTCACTTGTAGACTCTATTTCAATATATGGAAAAGGACAAAACTTTTTATCATTTATATCAATTTCTATTAAAGTATTTTTATACTTATAACTTTCCCTATATTTTTTTATAGATTCAATAAGGTTTAGGCCCAAAGATTTAAAAATAGCTGAACCCATATCACTATTTAAAATTTCTGTTTCTGCCTCTTCCATAATCTTATATTTTTCTTGACTAAGCATTTTTTTTACAGTCATATAACAGATGGTTTTATTATGTAATAAATCTTCAACAATTCTAATTCTTGCATAACCTTTTTTTCTAAAAGTCTTCTATTTTCAAAATCATAAATATTATTTATTTGATTTTCTTCTTTAACTTTAATGGCTCCTATATTAGTGGCAATTTTTCTTATGTTATCTACATCTATATCTATTATTCTAGTCTCCATTTCTTGCATAACAAAATCACTCCTTAATATTGAAATTATATCATATAAAAGTATTTATATGTGTAAAACTTAGTTATAAAATATAATTTTAAATAGCAAGATTACACATATTGTAGTTTACGCCAAAGTGTATATAAATTATAATTATAAATTTTATTAATGTAGATAAATTCAATGTATATAGTTTATAGAGGTTGCATGAAAGAGGGTAAAAGGATATAATTTTCAATATGAATTATAAGGTTAAAGGAAGTGGAGAATTTTTGGAATATATAAAAGAGATTAATATTAATGAAGCGGTTATTCACATATTAGATAATAATTCTGATGAACCTATATTAAATGAATTTGGATTAGATCTAACAGAAGAAATATATGGTTTTTTATATAAACACATTCAGAAGGTTTTTAGAGATGAAGAGCTTAAGTATGCTAAGTTTAAAGAGAGTAGGGGAATTGTAAAGGAAATTTCAAGGGAGTATTTGTCAGGACACAATAATATTCTAGAAGTTTCTAAGGAACTTTCAAGACAAATGTTTTCTCTTATGAAATCAAAAGGCAATGTACCTTCTTGTGATCTATTAATAGTATCAGTTTCTACAGAATATGGACCTATGTTGGGAATTTTAAAAATGGATTATGTTAAGAATTATATGCATACAGTTGAATTCGTAGAAAATAAAATTGGAATTAATATAATTCCTCAAGTAACAGGATTACCAGCAAGCTCTCAAAGAATACAAAAGGCTGCATTTATCAAACCAGTACCTAATGAAGAGGGAGTAGAACTGATGATCCTGGATAAGAAAAAGAGTTCTAAGGAAAAGGAAAAAGAAGATTATGGTACTAATTATTTCTTGGAAAGTTATTTAGGGTGTGAGATTTTAACTAATGAAAGAGATATGACTAAAGGTTTTTTACAGGCTACGGAACAATGGACGAGAGAAAACTTTAGTGATAATGCAGAGAAAGCAGAAAAGATAAGAAGAAAAGTAAAAGAAACATTAAAAGAAGAAGAAAATATAGATTTAAACGAATTTTCTAAAGAAGTATTTGGTGAAGAGGAAGAAAAAGCAAATCATTATGTAAATTACATAAAAGATACTGGTATAGAAGAAAATATTTCAGTGGATAAAGCATGGGTAGAAAAAAAGCTTAAGAGAATTAGATTAAAGATAGATGGGGATATAGATATTTATTTAACTGAAGAAGCTTATAAAGATTTTAATAGATTTCAAATTAAAAGAAATGGTGACGGAAGTATAGACATGGTAGTGAAACATGTTATAAATTATATAGAAAAATAGAATAACTTATATTATCATCTTTTACAAAATAAGAATTAAAAAATACTGAAGATAAGCATTGTTTGCTTATCTTCAGTATTTTTATTTTAAGATATAAATTTTTTATTTATTTAAAACATTTTCAGAACCTAAAATATCCACTATCTTATCTTCTACAAGTTTTTGTATATTATCTCTAGAGAAGCCAAGATATTTTCTAGGATCAAATACTTCTGGTTTATCTACAAACATTTTTCTAATTGATCCAGTCATAGCAAGTCTTAAATCTGTATCCATATTTATTTTACATACGGACATAGAAGATGCTTTTCTTAACATTTCTGTTGGAACACCTTTAGCACCTGCTAAATTTCCACCATAGTTATTACACATTTCAACGTATTTAGGATCAACAGCTGAAGCACCATGTAAAACTATTGGGAAGTTGTGGAATCCGTTTTCTTCTAATTTTTTAGTTATTAATTCAAGTCTATCAAAATCTAGTTTAGCATCACCTTTAAATTTATATGCTCCATGGCTTGTGCCGATAGCTATAGCTAAAGAATCAACACCAGTTGCTTTAACAAATTCTACAGCTTCATCGGGATCAGTATATGTTGCATCTTTTGAAGCAACCTTAACTTCATCTTCAACACCAGCAAGTTTACCAAGTTCTGCCTCTACAACTACACCTCTTGAATGAGCATATTCAACGACTTGCTTAGTAACCTTAATGTTTTCTTCAAATGGGAAATGAGATCCGTCAATCATAACAGATGTAAATCCTACATCAACAGCTTTTTTACAAGTTTCAAAATCAGGACCATGATCTAAGTGAAGAGCTATTTCTATTCCAGATTCTTCACAAGCAGCATCAACTAAATGTTTTAAATAAGTAGGTCTCATATATTTCATAGCTGAAGAAGATACTTGAAGTATAACTGGAGAATTTTTTTCTTTTGCTCCATCTACAATAGCTTGAACGATTTCCATATTGTTAATGTTAAATGCACCAATTGCATATCCTCCTTGGAAGGCTTTTACAAACATTTCCTTTGTTGTAACTAATGGCATGAAAATTCCACCTTTCTACCCCATGTGGGACTCAATAAGTCCTGTATGGACAATTTTGTTGATAATTAATTATATTATATATTAAAATTTGTTAATTTTCTATATTTATATTATATATAAAAAAAGTAAAATACACAAAACTTTATATTAAATAATAAGAAAAGTTTAAAATATGTTTTCAATATTAGGTTTTTGAAGGTCTTTTATATGGTTCATAAAGTACTTTACAGAGTGTACACTTACTAAGGAATCATCTTTATTCTTGCATCTTATGTATTGAGTAAGTTTTACAATTTCATCACTTACACTATGCAAATCATTATCATTAGTGAATATCGAAATAAAAACTGAATGATCATTCCAGGTATCTAAAAGAGTCATAGAAGCTTTATAGGCTAAATCCCATTTTTCATCAACTATATGTTCTTCTATTACGGAATTCAAACTAAATATTTCTGCTGAAATTTGATTTAAATAGTTTAAACAAAATATTATTCCTAATATCATGGATATAAAAATTACACAAGAAATAAGGCTGTTTTTCATATTATTTTTTCTTTCCTTTCTTTTTATCTTTTAATTGGTACATAAATTTTCCTTCTGTATTAATATAAGCATGAAATACATTTTTTGCAGAATATATTTTTTTATTTTCTAGTACGTTCATAAGCCATTCTTTATCTTTATTTATTAGTCTAAGATTTTCATTATTTATATTTCCATCTAGAATTAGTGAAACAGGCATTTTCTCCTGTTTTACCTTAATATTTAGATCTTGTTTTGTTACTTTATCGATGTCAGATTTAGGAATAATAGATAGTTGTCCACTGGTTTCTAAAATAGCATATTGAACATCATCTACATTATATATATCTTTTAATCTTAGCTCCTCTAAAAGATCATTTATATTGATTCTTTGGGAACGTAATTCATTAACATCGAT
The DNA here is from genome assembly GCA_003288255.1 of Clostridiaceae bacterium 14S0207. Taxonomy (GTDB): domain Bacteria; phylum Bacillota; class Clostridia; order Clostridiales; family Clostridiaceae; genus Hathewaya; species Hathewaya limosa. Next base: position 610,725 of record CP026600.1, read on the forward strand.
CTTACCATTTTCTATTAAGATACTTGGTTTACCTGAAAAAATCACTCTTGCTTTTTCACTTTTAAGTTGTACAATGGAGGTAATAACCTGTAAAATTAATAAAACGATTAATGGAATAATGGTATGAATTAAGGGAATTCTATTATCTTGCATAGCTACACTAGCTAGTTCAGAAACCATTACAGTTAGAACTATTTCAAAGGGTTGAAGTTCTCCAATTTGTCGTTTACCCATTAAACGTACAACTAATAAAGCTAAAAAATATAAAATAACGGTTCTAATTAGAAGTATATACAAAAATATCACCACACTTAATTTAATAATTATAAATAATTTAAAAAGATAAAAAATATGTGTAAATTAAAACATCTTGTTTATAATGTTCCCTATGTTTTAAAGTTATATGTAATTTTTTTTGATTTATGGGAGGAATAAATATGAGTGATAAATTAAAGTTATTTTTAAGGGATTTAAATAAAAATGTTATTGTTGAAAAAGGAATTCAGTTATATGACATAGTAAAAGAATTTAATATAAATAAAGAAAATCCTATTATTTTAGCTAAGGTAAATGACGACGTTTATGAACTTACAGAAAAATTAAAAACAGAGGGTAATTTTGAGGTTATTACAAATAAAAGTGATTTAGGAAGAAGAAGCTATATTAGAACTTTACAATTCGTACTTGTAAAGGCAGCATATGACGTGTTAGAAGAATGTGAAGTAGATATTCAACATTCTTTAAGTAGAGGGTTGTATTGTGAAATCCATAAAGATAATATTTTAACTTTACAAGAACTTAAAGCTATAAAAAATCGAATGAGAGAAATTATAGATGCAAATGAACCAATATATAAGGAAGAATTATCTAGAGAAAAAGCTATGGAAATATTTACATCTTATAATATGATTGACAAAGTTATGCTTTTAGAATCACTTTCAGTATCTAAAGTTAAGTTATATAAGTTACAAGATAGATATGATTATTTTTATGGTTCTATGGCATATTCAACTGGAGTTGTTAAGTCATTTGAATTAGTTCCTTATAATTCAGGTTTTATCTTAAGATATCCTACTTTGGATTCACCTAATGAAATACCTAAATTTGTAGAACACAATAAATTGGCTAAAATTTTTAATGAAACCGAAGCATGGGGCGATATTTTAGAGGTTCCACATGTTGGAGCATTAAATAAGATTATAGATGATAAGCATATAAAAAAATTAATATTAATAAATGAAGGACTTCATGAGAAAAAGATTGCATATATCGCAGATATGATTTTACAAAAGAAAACTGCTAAATTAGTTTTAATTGCAGGACCTTCATCCTCAGGAAAAACTACTTTTACAAAACGACTTTCTGTACAATTAGCTGTTAATGGTCTAAGACCAGTACAAATTTCTATGGATGATTTTTTCGTAGATAGAGAACTTACACCAAAAGACGAAGATGGAAATTATGACTTTGAATCTATAAATGCTTTAGATATTAAATTATTTAATAGGACCATGAAAGCAATATTAAATGGTGAGGAAGTAAAAATTCCAAGATTTAATTTTAAGACAGGTAAAAAAGAATGGAGAGGGGATAAAGTCAAGCTCCCTAAAAATGGAATGATTTTAATAGAAGGAATTCATGGCTTAAATGAAAAATTAACTTCATCTATAAGCAAAGATGAAAAGTTTAAAATCTATATTAATTGTTTAACCCAATTAAATATAGATAATCATAATAGAATTCCTACGACAGATGTAAGAATGGTTAGAAGAATTGTAAGGGATAGTTTAACTAGGGGATACGATGCAGAAGATACTTTAGTTAGATGGCCATCAGTAAAAAGAGGAGAGAAGAAAAATATTTTTGTTTTTGAAGATGAATCTGATATTATGTTTAATTCTAATTTAGTTTATGAAATATGTGTACTAAAGAAGTATGCCTTAGCTGAACTTGAAAAAGTAGAAAAAAATTCTCCTGTATATTATGAAGCTTGGAGATTAAAAAGCTTTTTACATTTCTTTAGAGAAATTGATATGGAATTAGTCCCTGAAAATTCTCTATTAAGAGAATTTATAGGTGGAAGTTGTTTTTATGATTATTAATTTTTTTCTTTTTTATATAAAGTTTATAAAAATGTAGTTATATAGTTTATAATATAGATAAAATAGTATATTTAAATAAATCAAAATTAATGCCACGCGAAAGGAGAAAAAACATGTTCGTCACCAAGGGGAAGGAATTAATAGATGTTTGTGAAGAAAATAATTTAACCATATGGGAATATGCACTTCAGATGGAAATGGAAAATTTAGATGAGCCTAAAGAGGTTATATGGGAAAAGATGAAGCATAACTTAATAGTTATGCAAGAGGCTGCAGAATATGGATTAAATAATAAGACAAAATCTATAAGTGGGCTTATAGGTGGAGATTCTTTTAAGCTCTATGAGTATTTAAATCAAAAGCAAAGCTTAACAGGTGATGTTATGATAAAAGCCATGGCTAGGGCAGTATCTTGTTCAGAGGTTAATGCATCTATGGGAAGAGTCGTTGCAGCTCCAACGGCAGGTTCTTGTGGTATTTTACCTGGAGCATTAATCACCGCTGCTGAAAAACTAGGTAAAGGTGAAGAAGAATTAATTAGGGCCTTATTTACAGCATCTGCAGTAGGAAATATTATAGCTCAGAATGCTACTTTAGCTGGAGCAGAAGGAGGATGTCAAGCTGAATGTGGTTCTGCAGCAGCTATGGCTTCTGCGGCAATAGTAGAAATGATGGGGGGAACTCCTAAAATGGCATTGCATGCAGGTGCCATAGTTATTAAGAATATTTTAGGATTGGTTTGTGATCCTATAGCAGGTCTAGTTGAAGCTCCCTGTGCAAAAAGAAATATGTCTGGTGCAGTTAGTGCATTAACTACGGCGGATATGGTTATGAGTGGTATTGAAAGTATAGTTCCTTTTGATGAAGTAGTAGATGCCATGTATAAGGTTGGTAAAAGTTTACCATGTTCTCTTAGGGAAACGGCTTTAGGAGGAGTTGCAATTACACCAACAGCATTAAAACTTCAGAAGAAAATTTTTAATAAGTAAAAATATAAATTATAAAAAGACACTAAATTTATTTTTATAGATTTAGTGCCTTTTTATAACTAATATACAAATTTTATATTTTTTTATGAATTCAGTAACTTTTACTTTTTTTAAGAATAATATATTTAGGGAGAAATACTATTTAGGAGAATAAAAATTGAAGTGTTTAAAAGGAACAAAAACAGAAAAAAATTTATATAAAACATTTACCGGGGAATCAAGAGCAAGAAATAAATATACTTTTTATGAAGAAAAAGCTAGATGTGAAGGAAACCAATATGTAGCAGAAATTTTTGCCGAAACTGCTGATAATGAAAAGGCACATGCTAGAGAAGTATTTTGTAGATACTTAGGATTATTGGGTGATTCAAAATCTAATTTAAGAGATGCTATTATGGGAGAGATGATGGAAAATAAGGAGATTTATAGACAATTTGAGGAAGAGGCTAAAAAAGAAGGATTTCCAGAAATAGCAGATTTTTTTAAAGAGTTAAGGGAAGTTGAGGAGAATCATGCTAAAAGATATGCAACTATCTTAAAAAGATTAGATAATGGAACTCTTTATAAAAGAGATAAGATTGTTAAATGGCAATGTATGAATTGTGGATATATCTATGAAGGAAAAGAAGCACCAGAAAAATGTCCGTTATGTAAATATCCAAGAGGATATTTTAAAATATATTGTGAAGATTATAAATAAGAGGAAATAAAGTTATGGAAATTATATATCCAAGTGAATTTAATAAATATATGGATAAGTTAGAATCCAAGTACGATATAAATGAGGCAGTTAAAGATGAGTTAACTTTTAATAAATATGAAGATTTTAGATTGTTTAATAAAAAGAGAGGTGCTAAAAGACAGGATATAGTTTTTTATTAAATGCAAAATTTATATTTAATCTAATAGAAAATATCACAAGTTATATATTTTAAGAATATTAAAAGAATAAATTTAATAATATAATAGTGATGAAAAATTTTTAAGGTGAGATGAGGATGACATATAGAAGAGTTATACAAAATTACTATTCAGATATAGGAAATCTATCTGATCTTTTAACTAAACTAGTTGGAGTCTATGGAACTTTAATTGGGGGAGCAGATACTTTAAACAAAATAGCGTTATCCTCAAAAGGTGATATAAAAAAAGCATTAAAAAGAGCAAATGAATTAGGTAATATAATAGATGGTTTGATTAATAGCTTGGAAAATAGTACTAAAAACTATTCCCAGTATTCAGATATAAAATCTAAAATAGTAAAAGAATATATGGATGAAAAAACTGTTTTAAAAGAGATAGAGGAAGAATTAAAATTTAAAGATTAATTAAAATTTTATATTATTAAGTTTGCAGTAACTAATAAAGGCTACCTATAAATTTAGGTAGTCTTTATATTTTAGAATTTTTTAAATTTAAAGTTACTTACCATTAAATATGCGAGAGATAATAGTACTATAATAGTTATTAACATATTAGTTGGTGTCCTATAAGTAAGAAGTGCATAAAGAGCTGCTATAGCTCCAGCTATAGTTATTGGAATTCCAGTATATACATTTTTAAAATCCATGATGTTAAATTTAGCCAATCTATATGCACCTGCAATAGGAAAAATTATTACTATTATATAACCTATAAATCCTAAAGATGTAAAATTATATAATAAACATAATAACATGCTTGGAGCAACTCCAAAAGAAACTAAGTCTGCAAGAGAATCTAATTCTTTTCCTATTTCACTAGAACAACCAAAAAATCTAGCAACTTTCCCATCATATCTATCTATTAGTCCAGCACATAAAATTAAAATCGAGGCAATTAAATAGTTTTTGCTAAAGGACATTAAAAGAGAAAATATTCCTAAAGACAAATTAATAAAAGTAAACAAATTTGGTAAAAAACTTTTTGGCATTTGCATTTTAGACATTAATACCACTCCTAAAAAATATTATTACAATTTTATATTATAAGTACTATGTAAGTTATTATAACATCTTTTTAAATTAATTAAATAATAATTGACTAAAGTTCATTAAAAACTTTGATTTTCTATAGATAGTATGCAACAGATTATGAAAAAAAATCCACAAATATTATATGGCACAATGGTAAAAATATTATTGGAGGTGTTTTATCATGAAAATTAAAGATATAATGTCAAGAGAAGTCGTTAGTTTGAATGCCAATGATTCTGTAGAACATGCAGCAGAGATGATGAGAAATTATAATATTGGTTCAGTTCCAGTATGTGATGGGGAAAAAGTAATAGGAATAATAACTGATAGGGATATAGCTATTAGAAGTGTAGCTGATGGACAAAATTTTAAAAATCAAAAAGTCAGAGAAATTATGACTTCAAATCCTGTTTGTGCAAGTTCTCAAATGGGTATAGATGAAGCTGGAAGAATTATGAGTGAAAGACAAATTAGAAGATTACCTATAGTAGATAAAGAAAATTTAGTAGGTATAGTTTCATTAGGAGATTTAGCTGTAGATCCTAAATTAAGTAGTGAGGCAGGAGATGTATTAACAGAAGTATCAGAACCAAGTTCGCAAGAGTTTTAATATATGTATGTAAATCCACAAGAAAGGTATAAATCTTGTGGATTTACATTAACAATAAAAGTTTATAATAAATAAGTATTAAGTATAGTTGTCTTTAATAGATATGAACGGTATAATGATAGGTGAAATTATATGGAAATATTGGGAGATAGGGATATGAAAAAAATAAAATTTATATACAATCCATTTTCGGGTGAAAATCATATAGTGGGACAATTAGATAATGTTATTAGGATACATCAAAAGTATGGATATACAGTAGTTCCATTTAGAATATCTCGTGAAACAAATCTAGAAGATGCATTTAATAATATAGATAGTGATTATAGATATATATTAGTGGCTGGCGGAGATGGTACTGTAGATACAGTGGTTAATGTAATGAAGAGAAAAAACATAGATATACCAATAGCTATTTTACCTAGTGGAACAGCGAATGATTTTGCAAAGTTTATAGGAATGCCTACAAATGTTTCAAAAGCTTGTGAGCAAATTTTAAATAGTCAACCTAAAAAAGTTGATTTAGGTAAAATAAATGATAAGTATTTTGTAAATGTGGCTAGTACTGGTTTGTTTACGGATATATCACAAAAAACAGATGTAAACTTAAAAAATACTATTGGAAAGTTAGCGTATTATATTAAAGGTTTAGAGCAAGTTCCTAATTTAAGAAAATTAAAGGTGAGAATAGAAAGTGAAGATTTTCTATTTGATGATTATATGTATTTAGTTTTGATATTTAATGGAAGAACAGCAGGGAATTTTAATTTAGCGTATAATTCAGATGTAGATGATGGATTGCTAGATGTAATTATTTTTGAAGGAGTAAAGATGGCTAATATAATTAATATTTTTATAAAGATATTAAAAGGAGAACATCTAGAAAATGTAAAAGGGGTGACCTATTACAAAACTAAAAATATAAAAATTTATAGTGATGAGAATATAGTAACAGATATAGATGGAGAAAAAGGTCCAGATTTTCCTATTGAAATACAATGCTTAAAAGATGGATTAACAGTTTTGGGATATACCAGATAAATTATATGATTATTAGTAATAAATCCCCTAATGTTTTAGTAAAATTAAGTAGGAATAATTAAAAGGGGAAGGATAAAGATGACATATATATATTTAATTGAATTGATATGTATATTTCTAGGAATATATTTAGGCATATTAAAAAATAAAAAATTTACATCATCTAAATTGAAATTTTGGTATTCTTTAAGTTTTTCATTTATATTTATTAGTTTTTTAATGAGATTATATATGTTTTTAGTACCTAAAATTCAATATTTATATTTATTTAAACATATATATTATTTAAATTATATAGGGTTTTTCATGGGATCATTAATAAGTACTTTTATTTTTTTAAGAAGTAATAAGTTAAAATTTAATTATATAAAATACATTTTATTGATAGGATGTATAGCTTATGCTATGTATATATTTGTTAATTCTATAGATATTATATTGTGTGGAAGTTATGGCTATTTTATGATGTTTGAAAATAAATATTATTTTATGATTTTTGAATTTATTTTTAATGCTATTATGTTATTTTTAGGCATATACATAATTAGTAATAGATTCAAGGATAAATTAGGAGGAGTATTAGTACTTTTCACTACAACATTAGGTATAATAAGTTTAATATTACAGAAAGACAATTTAAGTATTATTATGAATACAATAACACAACTAATGTGGATTGTTACTATGAATTATAGTATTATTACTTTTAAAAAAAATTAAAAATTAAAGGTCTTGCCATAAAAAGTAATGGACAAGACCTTCTTTTATTTTCTTCTAGTTGATTTTCTAGAAGATTTTTTTCTGTTTTTTTGATTGTGTAAAGTTTCTTTACTGTTATTATTTTTAAGATGTAAATTATGATTTTCGTCAGCTTTATTTCTTGTAGTAGTTCTTTTATTAGCCGAATTATTTTTTTGATAATGAGAAGAATTATTGATATGTTTTGAATTTCTTGGCTTTGTTTCAGGTATTATACAATCTCTACCATTACCTATTAGATCTTCTCTGTGAGCTAATATTAAAGCTTTTTTTACTAAATCATAATTTTTAGAATCTCTAAATTGGAGTAAAGCTCTCTGCATATTTTTTTCTTCTTGTTTCTTAGGAACATAAACTTTTTCTTTAGTGAAAGGATTGAATCCAGTATAATAAATAGTCGTAGATAAACTGCCTGGAGTAGGATAAAAATCTTGAACTTGTTCAGGATTATATCCCATATCTTTGATGTAAAGAGAAAGTTTAATAGCTTCTTTTAAAGTACTTCCAGGATGACTTGACATTAAATAAGGAACTAAATATTGTTTTAATCCTAATCTTTCATTCATCTTAGAATACTTCTTGCAGAATTCATCATAAACTTTTCTAGTAGGTTTACCCATTTGATTTAATACTTGATCACTAACATGTTCAGGAGCGACTTTTAATTGACCACTTACATGATATTTACAAAGTTCTTCTAAAAATTTTGGATTTTTATCATATGTTAAATAATCATATCTTATTCCAGAACGAATAAATACCTTTTTTATGTTTGGAAGTTTTCTTACTTTTCTAAGAAGATTTAAATACTCTGAATGATCTATAATTAAGTTTTTACAAGGAGAAGGGAAAAGACATTGTCTATGTTTACAAACACCAACTTTCCCTTGAACGTTACAAGCTTTATTTCTAAAGTTTGCTGTAGGCCCTCCTATATCATGAATATAACCTTTAAAATCAGGCATATGAGTTAGGAGTTTAGCTTCTTCTATTATGGAATGCTCAGAACGTTTTTGTATTACCCTTCCTTGATGAAAAGTTAATGCACAAAATGAACAGGAACCAAAACAACCCCTATGACTAGTTATGGAAAAACTAACTTCTTTTATTGCCGGAATTCCACCATCTTTTTCATATATAGGATGATAAGTTCTCACATAAGGTAAATTATAACTCTCATCCATCTCTTCAACAGTTAAGGGATAAGAAGGAGGATTTTGTATTATATATGAATTACCATGTTTTTGTACTATAATTTTTCCGCGGACTGCATCTTGCTCTTCGGCTTGAAGTTTAAAACTTTCACCATAGGCCTCTTTACTTTCTATAACTTCTTCGAAGGAAGGAACTTCTATGTAATTATCTAAATTATCCAAAGAAGATCCCTGATAAACAGTTCCTCGTATAGATTTAATTCCTTTAACATCCATTCCATAATGAACAAGATTAGCTATTTCTTTAATGGGTTTTTCACCCATACCATAAATAAGTAGGTCAGCTTTTGAATCTAATAGAACACTTCTTCTAATTTTATTACTCCAATAATCATAATGAGCAAATCTTCTTAAACTAGCCTCTATTCCTCCTAAAATAATAGGAACATCTTTATAAGCCTCTTTTGCTCTATTAGAGTATACGATTACAGCCCTATCAGGTCTATAGCCAGACTTACCTCCTGGAGAATAAAGATCATCATGACGTCTTTTTTTAGCTGAAGTATAATGATTAACCATAGAATCTATATTACCTGAATTTATTAAAAATGCATGTTTGGGTTTGCCTAATTTTTTAAAATCATCAACACTATGCCAGTCTGGTTGAGCTATTATACCAACAGAAAAGCCTTCCTTTTCTAAAAGTCTACCTATTATGGCAGTACCAAAGGAGGGATGGTCAACATAAGCATCACCAGTTATTATAATGAAGTCTAATTGTTTTATACCTCTTTTAGCCATATCTTCTTTTGAGATTGGCAAGAATTCCTTATTTAAATTCATATTTATTTCCCTCGCTATATAGTATTACTTAAAATTATACATAGTAAATATATTAACACAGGGCAATTTAAATATAAAGTGTAAAAATACAGTAACTTTCATATTATAGATAGCTATAGAGAGATTTAATTAAAAAGTATGCGTAAATGGAAAAGTAAACAAAAAGTTTTATAATTCTTGAAAAGATTAAGACTTTAACATATAATTATAAGATAATGTAGTAAAAAATAAAATTAAAAGAGGTGAATTGTTTAAATGGACGCAGGGCCTAGTTGTAAACAAATTTTATTACAATTAAATATGGAGATATAGAGGTAAAGCGTTATTTAGCAATTTAAATTTAAGCATTAAAAACAATATTAAGCTTAGTAAGTTTTTCCTCTATATCATTAGGAGGAATTGTTATGCAAAAGCTTACTAAATTTTCTTTTAAGGATCTTTTTAGAAAAAGAGTTTATAATAAAGATGGAGAGTTTATAGGAATTCTTTTAGACTTTTATATTAGTGATGAAGGAAAGAAATCTAGAGTCATAGGATATAAGATAAAAAAAGATATGCACATCTTTAATTGTGAATTTAAAGATTTAGAAGTTTATAAGGATGGTAATGATATTTATATTTTAGGTATTGAGCAAAGAGAAATGATACTTATTAATTATTCATACCTTCTTAAAGATAGACTTTTTAACAAAGTAATTATGAAACCTCAAACTGGAGAGGTTATTAAGATAAGAAACTTAAAATTAGAAAAATACTGTGGTGAAATAGTAATTTCAACTTTAATATATAATAAAAGAGAAAATAATAATTCTATTTTGAAAAAAATATTAAAAAAGTTTAATACATCTGAAATTGAGTTTGATAGAATAAACCAATTTAGTGTACAGTAGAATTTTAATAAAAAATAAATAACATTATACAATATGGAACACAAGATTTATTTATTAAATCTTGTGTTTTTATGTGCGCCCAGCATGGGCGCAATCTATAGGGTGAAAGTCCCGAGCGCCGAAGGTGATATAGGCGTTAGCCAATGACAAGGGTGTCCATTGCGAGATGGAATCTGAAGGAAGTCGGAGGGCAAAATTCCGGTCTGAGGAATACGAATCACATAAGAGGCTGATTATAGCTGGATGAGTTTGCATAACAAAACAAAGTCCGTATCACCCGAAAGCTACTACAGTATATGTGGCAGATATATGGAATGAAAGATTGCGTTCTTACCTGGGGAGGTCTGATAGATATATCATTAAAGGATGAATTTCCTACATGATAACTTACATAGTGATATGTAACTGAACTATCAGAAGTCAGCAGAGGTCATAGTACCACACTATGTGCACGTAGTGCGGGAAGGACTGAACATTAGGAGGTTTTCAGCTTTGAATAATTCAAATAAATTACAAGGAAAGCAGACAACTCAATACAGAGGTCGCCTCGTGGAAGGAGAAGTGGAACTTCAAGATAAGCGAGGGGCGCAGAGTAATAATTTGGCGTTAGCAAAGAGAGAAAGAGAAAACAATGTAATAGATGATACTGATAACTTACTTGAAATGATTTTAGCTAGAGAAAATATGCTAAAAGCCATGAAAAGAGTAGTTGCTAATAAAGGAAGCCATGGTATTGATGGTATGAAAACCGATGAATTTCGAGAATTTATCATTAAGAATTGGATAACAATTAAGCAAAAGTTATTAGAGGGAAGATATAAACCTTCACCCGTTAGGAGAGTGGAAATACCAAAACCTGACGGTGGAACTAGATTACTTGGAATTCCTACTGTACTTGATAGATTAATACAACAGGCAATAGCACAAGAACTTAATAAAATTTATGACCCTACCTTTTCAGATAATAGCTATGGATTTAGACCAAATAAAAGTGCTAAACAGGCTATATTAAAATCAAAGGAATATATTAACGAAGGTTATAAGTGGGTTGTTGATATAGACTTAGAAAAGTTCTTTGATAAAGTTAATCATGATATATTAATGGAAAGACTATCAAGAAAAATTAAAGATAAAAGAGTATTAAGGCTAATTAGAGAGTATCTTAAATCTGGAATAATGATAAATGGATTGAAGGTAAAATCTGATAAGGGTATACCGCAAGGTGGTCCACTAAGCCCACTCCTTGCTAATATCATGCTTGATGAAGTAGATAAAGAACTTGAGAAAAGAGGTCATAGATTTTGTCGATTTGCAGATGATTGTAATATATATGTAAAAAGCAAAAAGGCAGGAATAAGAGTTATGGCAAGTACAAGAAGAGTACTTGAAGATGTATTAAAACTTAGAGTTAATGAAAATAAAAGTGCGGTAGATTTTGTGACGAGAAGAAAATTTCTTGGTTTTTTCATTCTATTTTGTAAAAGGCGGAGCCAATATAAGGATACATGAAAAGTCATATAAAAGATTCATAAACAAAATAAGAAAATTAACAAATCGTAATAAAGGTATAAGTATAGAATATAGAATTTACATGATTAACCAATTAACGATTGGATGGATTAATTATTTTGGAGTAGCGAAAGCTAACGCTAAAATACAAAAAATAGATAGTTGGATAAGAAGAAGGTTAAGAAGTTGTATTTGGAAACAATGGAAAAAGGTTAAAACTAGAGGACGAAACCTCATAAAACTAGGTCTTCCGACCCATAAAGCATGGGAGTACGCAAATACAAGAAAAGGCTATTGGAGAATATCCAAAAGCCCAGTTCTTGACACAATCTTAAACAACAAATATATTGAAAACCTTGGTTACAGAAGTATATCTAAAGGATATCAGCTAATACATAATTCTTAATGAACCGCCGTATACCGAACGGTACGTACGGTGGTGTGAGAGGACGCTAAATAAAATAATTATTTAGCTCCTACTCGATATATTTATTTAAAAAAAATGAATTTTTTTATGCTTTTAACACAAAATATTCTTAAAGGAATTTGTGTTGGGAGGTTTAAATTTTGGAAAATAATAATAGCAGATTAAATATGTCTTTGTTTTTAATTATGATTTTTATAGTTATGTCTGTTTTTGGAATTGTATTTATGCAAAATATACATACAAAACAAACTGCAGCTGTACCCTATAGTTATGGATCTACCTCTGATACGGTAAAGGAAATTCAAAGTAAATTAAAAAGTTGGGGTTATTATAGTGGGGAGGCGGATGGAATATATGGGTACAAAACCTATGAAGCTGTAAAGTATTTTCAACAAAAAAATGGATTAAGCATAGATGGTGTAGTGGGAAGCAGAACATTGGCAGCGTTGGGGATAAATGAAACAAGTAATACTAGTGGGAATTATAGAGTATATAATGCTACTAACTCAGAAGTAACACTGTTGGCTAGGGCTATAAATGGAGAAGCTAGAGGAGAGCCTTATGAAGGTCAAGTGGCTGTTGGAGCCGTAATTTTAAATAGAACTAGAGATCCACAATTTCCTTCAACTATAGCAGGTGTTATATATCAACCAGGAGCATTTACAGCTACAGTAGATGGTCAAATAGATGCACAAGTAGAACAAAGTTCCATAAATGCAGCAAGAGATGCTTTGAACGGATGGGATCCTTCGGGTGGAGCTATATATTACTTTAATCCTGAGAAGACAACAAATAAATGGATTTGGTCTCGTCCTTTAATAAAAATAATTGGTAAACATAGATTTTGTAAATAAAAAAGTCCTTTATAGGACTTTTTTATTTACTAATAGGAAATGTAATAACTATAGTTGAGAATATTTTACTACTAAATCTAAAGTAGCTAAAATTGAATCCATATGAGTTCTTTCATAACCATGTGAAGCAAATATACCAGCTCCAATTAATCCAGCCTTTATATCATTACCAGATCTTAATGCAGAAGATGCATCAGAACCATAATGAGGATAAGTATCTACCTTATATGGAATATTTTCTTTTCTGCAAAGTTCAACTAATCTTTTTCTAAGTTCAAAATCATAAGGACCAGATGAATCTTTGGCACATATGCAGACATCGTATTCAGTAGAATTTTGATCAAGTCCTGGACAACCCATATCAACAGCTATAAATTCCTTAGTATGTTCAGGGATAGCAGCTGAAGCACCATGTCCAACTTCTTCATAGTTACTTATAAAGAAATTTAAAGTATGAGGTAAAGTTATATTATTTTCTACTAAATATCTCATAGTATATAAAAGTATGCTTACGCTTGCCTTGTCATCTAAGTGTCTTGATTTTACGAAGCCACTTTCAGTGAATCTAGTTCTAGAATCAAAGGATATGAAGTCTCCAACATCTATACCAAGTTTTTGAACATCTTCCTTAGAAAAAACTTTTTCATCTATGATTACTTCCATGTTGTCTAAAGATCTTTTTAATTCATCGGCTTCATTTCCACTTATATGAGTAGAAGGTTTTATAGTTTGGATAGTTCCACTATATCTTGTATTATCCATAGTATGAATAATACAATTTTCACCTTCTATAGAATTCCCCATATATCCACCTACAGAAGTTAACTGTAAGGCACCAGTTGATTTAATACCTTTTACTATAGCACCAAGGGTATCTACATGAGCTGAGAAAGTTTTTGCATAAGTTTCATCTTTACCCTTTAAAGTTGCAATTAAAGCACCTTTGTTAGTGGATATATATGGCACTTTTAAAGCGTCTAATTCTTTTTTTACATAATCCATAACTTCTTCAGTATAACCGGATGGACTAGGTATTGTTAAAATATCATGTAAGTATTTTTTTAATATGTTTAAATCATATGACATAAAATCACCCCGTAAAATAAAAATTTAATTGGAAATAAAATTTAATATATTAATATTTTAACATATACTCCTACTAAATCAAACTAAAAAAGTAGGTAAGAATATATGAATAGAAAAATTTTTATAGTATAATAGAGATGTGGGCAGAAGGGAGTTAAAAAAATGAAAAAAAACAAAACTAATGCTATTATTATAAGTACTATTGTAGGAATTATATTTTTAATTGGGGCATTAGGTATATACATATCAGTTACTGTTAATAAATGGTCAAATAATATTTATCCAGGTGTAGTGGTAGATGATACAAAATTAGCAGGTAAATCTAAAGAAGAGGCATTAAAAATATTAAAAGATAGGTATGAACACAGAATACTTAAGAAAAAAATTATAATTGTAGCTAAAGATAAAGAGTATTCTATAGGCTATAGTGATTTAGATCTAAAATACAATTTAAAAGAAATTGTAGATCAAGCTATGAGCTTTGGAAAAGATGTTAGTGCAATTGAAAAATTCAAATCTATTTATATGAAAACACCATGTAACATAAAGATAAAATTTGATTATAAAGTCGATGTTATTAACAATGTTATACAGAAAATAAAAAAGGATGTAGATAGGAAACCTATAAATTCTAAATTAAAAAATGTAGGTAATAGTTTTGAATTTACACAAGAATCTAATGGATATAAACTACAGGAAGATAAGTTAAAAAAAGAAATATTATCACAAATAAATGGTAGGATAGATAAAGAAGTAATAAAAATAAATGCACCTATTGAGGAAACAAAACCTAAGATAACAAAACAAGAATTAAGTAAAATAGATGCAAAAATAAGTTCTTATACTACTTCATTTAATTCTTCACAGGGAAGAGTAACTAATATTCAACTTGCAACAAATAGTATAAATGGTACTGTACTTATGCCTGGAGAAACTTTTAGTTTTAATGATACTGTAGGTCAAAGAACAGAAGCAAGAGGATATCAGAAAGCTCATGTTATTGTAAATAATGAATATGTAGATGATTTTGGGGGAGGAATTTGTCAGGTTTCTAGTACTCTATATAATGCCATAGTAAGAGCTAATATAGATCCAACAGAAAGATATAGTCATACTATTGCATCTTCTTATGTTGATATAGGACAAGATGCTACAGTAAGTTGGGGAGGACCAGACTATAAATTTAAAAATACTTTAAAATATCCTATATATATAGAAGGATATGCTTCAAATTCAAGTGTTTCATTTAATGTATACTCAAATAATGAATTAAATAAGTATAGCTATAAAATTTACTCAGCTGATAAAAAAACAGTTGAACCAACAGTTAGTATAATAGAGGATTCTAGTTTACCAGAAGGTCAAGAGACATATGTTAAATCTCCATATACAGGTCATTCAGCAACTGTTTATAGGGAAATTTATGAAAATGGTAAATTTGTAAAAAAAGAGGTTTTATATAAAGCTAATATAGCACCAGTTAATGGTATACTTAAAAAAGGAACTAAGAAACCAGAAGTAAAAAAAGATGATGCTAAAGACAATTCAACTACTAATAAAGATATAAAAAATAGTAATGAAAAAAATAATGGTAAAGTTGATCAAAAAATAGATAATAATACTAATAAAAAACCAAATAATAATGATGATAAGAAAAACGAACATAATAAAGATGTAGACCCAAATAAGAATGTACAAAATAATAATGATGTAAAAAAACCTTAATCATATGATTAAGGTTTTTTATTTGAAACTTTATAGAATTAAATTATAAATAATAAGTTGATAATATTACTTAATTTTATTTATTATATATTGAACAAGGTCAACTACTCTAGTAGCATATCCCCATTCATTATCATACCATGCTGCTACTTTAATCATATTTTCTCCAATAACCATAGTTGATAAAGCATCTACTATAGATGAATGAGGATCACCAGTATAATCAACGGAAACTAATGGCTCTTCTGAATAGCCTAAAATACCTTTCATAGTTTCTTTAGAAGCTTTCTTTAGAACTGCATTTATTTCTTCAGCAGTAGTTTTTTTAGAAACTTCACAAACTAAATCTGTAATAGAAACTGTAGGGGTTGGAACTCTTAGTGCATATCCATTTAACTTACCTTTAAGTTCTGGAATTACAATACCAACAGCTTTGGCTGCACCAGTTGTAGTAGGAATAATAGATTCGGCAGCTGCTCTAGCTCTTCTTAAATCTTTATGAGTCTTATCAAGTATATTTTGATCATTTGTATATGAATGAACAGTTGTTATGAAGCCTTTTTCTATGCCAAATGCATCATTTAAAACTTTTGCTACAGGTGCTAAGCAGTTAGTAGTACAAGAAGCATTAGAAATTATAGTATGCTTGTCCAAATCTAAGGTATCTTCATTAACTCCTAAAACTATTGTAGCATCTACATTTTTACCAGGAGCAGTTAAAACAACTTTTTTAACACCCTTTTCTACATGTCCCATTAATTCTTCTTGTTTTTTAAATTTACCTGTAGATTCTATTACTATATCTACATCAACTTCATTCCAAGGAATTTCTTTAGGTGTACTGTTTCTAAAGATTTTTATAACATGTCCATCTATTATAAGTTCATCATCTTTATATTGAACATCTCCTCTATATCTTCCAAAACAAGAATCATATTTAAATAAATGACTTAAAGTTTCTGAATTAGCTCTAGCATTAATAGCTACAACTTCTAAGTCCTTGTAGTTGTTCTCCATAATTATTCTAAGAACACATCTTCCGATTCTTCCAAAGCCGTTAATTCCTATTTTCATTTAAAATAAGCCTCCCATGATATTGATTTATAATATGATATATTAAAAAATATGTATTTAAAGTTATATGATGTACAACAATTAACGTATTGTATATATTATATATATTAAAAAATTATACTATTTGTCAATAGTGTAACTCATATATAATATTAGGATACTCTTAATAAAAATGAATTAGCTTAAAATAGCTTTTAAATTTTAGGTTTTTCGTAATTTTCTATTTTTTCTATTATATATATTTTTTTAGGGTAAAATAATAAAAATGAAATATTTATTATTTAAAAAGTATAGGGAGGAACTATGTTTATACCTGAAAAAGTAATAATAGAAAAAAAGGCTTTAGAATATGAGTTAGGAAATACGCTTCTAAAATATTTTAAAGAAAACAATATAGAAGTTGTTATAAATAGTAGTAATAGAATTACCGGTATAGGAGGAAAAACACCTTTAGAAATGTATAGTAAAGGGAAGAATACTTTAGTAGTAGGTATAAGAAAAGATTTAAAATTTCAAAGTTGTAAACCTTCAGCACATTATCAATTACCGTTAGTTACAGGGTGTATGGGCATGTGTGAATATTGTTATTTAAATACTCAATTAGGTAAAAGACCGTATATAAAAATTAATGTTAATATAGATGAAATATTAAATAGAGCAAAACAATATGCAGATGATAGGTTACCAGAGAATACTATATTTGAAGGCGCTGCTACATCAGATCCAATACCTGTAGAACCATATACGCATGCATTAAGAAAAAGCATAGAATTTTTTTCAAAATCAAATAACATGAAATTCAGATTTGTAAGCAAATATGATGATATAGAAGGATTAATTGGAATTAAACACAATAACAAAACAGAAGTTAGATTTAGTATAAACACAAATTATATTATTAAAAAATTTGAACATAAAACACCTCTATTAGAAAAACGTATAGCTGCAGCTAAAAAACTTTTTGATGATGGATATAAAATAGGATTTCTTATTGCACCAGTTTTTATATATGACAATTGGAAAAAAGAATATGGTGATTTAATAGAGCGTGTAGGAACAGAGTTTAAAGGAAAAAATATTACATTTGAAATTATTAGTCATAGATTTACAAGTAGGGCTAAAACTAATATTTTAGATGTATTTCCTCAAACCAAACTTCCAATGAATGAAGAAGAACGAAAATTTAAATATGGTCAATTTGGTTATGGAAAATTTGTGTATGAAAATGCAATTATGAATGATATAAAAACATTCTTCATAAGTCAATTAAATCAATATTTTGATCATAATAATTTAATTTACATTATTTAAAAATTATTAAAAAATTAAGGTTAATTTAAGTAAAATTTTATTATATAATATACAATAGATGTTGTGGTATAATATACAAGTATTATAATAAAATAATTTAGGAGAGTAAGAGGGGGAAAAACAGTGAATCTTAATATAGTATTATTTCAACCAGAAATTCCTCAAAATACAGGTAATATAGGAAGAACTTGTGTACTTACAAATAGTAAATTACACTTAATAAAACCTTTGGGTTTCGATATAGATGGTAAAAGTGTAAAAAGAGCAGGTTTAGATTATTGGAGTCAATTAGATTTGGAAATTCATGAATCTTACGAGGCTTTACGTGAAAAATATAAAGATAGTACTTTTTATTTTTGTACAACAAAAGGTAGTAAACCATATTCAGAGGCTAAATTTAAAGAAGGAGATTTTTTAGTTTTTGGAAGAGAATCTTCGGGATTACCAGATTATATAAGGGAAAATAATAAGGAAACTTGTATTAGGGTACCTATGATAAATACAACGACTAGATCTTTAAATTTATCAAATACAGTTGCCGTAATAACATATGAAGCTTTAAGACAGATTAATTTTCCTAATATGAAATAGGAGGAATTAATGTGAATAAAATAAAAGTTATAACAGATAGTACGGCAGATATACCTAAAAGTGTTTTAGAGGCTAATGGGGTTGAAGTTCTGCCTTTAATAATTGATTTTGAAGGAAAAGACTATGTAGATGGTGTTGACATAAATTTCACTAAGTTAGCACAAATGATGGAGTATTCAGATGAGTTTCCTAAAACAGCAGGAATTAATCCACAAAGATTTATGGAATGTTATAAAAAGTACTTAGATGAAGGGTATAAAATTATATCTATACATTTGTCATCAAAAATGAGTGGAACTTGTCAAGCGGCTTTTATGGCAAAAGAAATGCTAGAAACAGAGGATATAGTAGTTATAGATAGTTTGAATGTAACTAGTGGATTAGGATTATTAGTGTTGAAGGCTTGTAAGTTAAGAGATCAAGGAATAGAGTTAAAAGACATAGAGAATTCCATAAAACAAACAATTCCACATGTAAAGAGTTCCTTAGTATTTGGATCTTTAGACAATTTAGTAAAGGGTGGAAGATTATCTAAAGCAGCAGGAATAGTTGGTAACCTTCTTGGCATAAAATTAATATTAGAAGTTAGTGATGGAGAAATGAAGGTTAGAGAAAAGGTTAGAGGAACTAAAAAAGCAGTGAAAAATGCTATGAGTTACATTGAACAAAAGGGAATAAAAGAAGATGAATATACTGTATTACTAACATCTGGTGATGAGGAATTAAAAAATTTATTTAAGAATTCTTACGATAAGATGAAAACAGATTACATAGAAGCAGAAGTAGGGTGTACTGTAGGAGTTCATGCTGGTACATCTGCTTCTGGAATATTTTTTATAGAAAAATATTAATTAAATGCTATATATATATAAATAAAAGGAATAAAAAGTAAAATGAAAAAAATGTAAAAACAGCTGAAAGCAAGCAATTGTGTGATAATTTTAACTATTATAGGAATTTCAAATAATACTATTGATAAAATAAATAAATAAATTTAGAAAATTTATAGAAATTTGTTTTATTATATTGTATAATTAAATCATCAAGTAAAACAAACAATAAATACATTAAAAAAATATAAAAAAATGTTTCTGGATGAAGTTTTCGAGAGATGATTTTAAGACTGTTTATTGCTAATCAGAAATGACCTAAATAATTGTTAAACAGTATGCACTTAATGCACTTAAAATAGCCGAAGGAACAAGTATTTTATCTAGCCGATAAGATATGAAATTCTCAGGCAAAAGTATCGGGAATGGACAGGACTCTGGAAAGCGAAAAAGCACCGACGGAGTAATTCTCTCAGGTACCAAGACAGAGTTAGAGGCTAACAAGCTTTTAACTCTGTCTTTTTGTATATAATTTTATAAAGTGTTTTATGGAGGAAAAAGTGGTAGAACAATTATTTATTATAACTAATAATCCATTAAGTAAAAAGAATTTTTCTTCACAATACGAGGTTATATTTATAGAGGGTCCAGTAGAAAAGGTTTATACAATGGTAAGAGATAAAATACATCTTGGGCATAAATTACTTACACACCCATTGATGAGTAGTATAAAACCTAATGAAACACCTTACAGAACAATTTGTTTATCTGTAAAAAGGGTAAAAGGAACTGATATGGATTCAGTACTATTAATAGAAAATAGTATTATGACATTGAAAAAGTTTTTGAACATATCACCACTTCCTAAATATACTGAAAGCGTTTTAAATGATTTTCAACTTATAGATTATGATTTAATAAATCATGCTTTAAATTAAAGGAGGCAAAATCATGTCAAAAATATATGATACTATAATAATTGGTGGTGGCCCATCAGGACTAGCAGCAGGCTTATATGGCGGAAGAGCTAGAATGAACACATTATTAATTGAAAGAGCTAAATTTGGTGGACAAGCAGCAACTACTGAAGAATTAGAAAACTATCCAGGTTCAGTAGAAGATAAGACAGCATCATTAATAACTAGAATGAAAACTCAAGCTGAAAGATTCGGAACAGAAATCGTTAAAGATGAAATAGTAGAAATTTCTTTAGAAGGCGATATAAAAGTATTAAAAGGAAGAAATACAGAATATCAAGGAAAAACAGTTATAATTGCAACAGGAGCTAATCCAAGATTATCTGGTTTCAAAAATGAAGTTGAATTAAGAGGTAAAGGAGTTTCCTATTGTGCAACATGTGACGCAGATTTCTTCACTGATTTAGATGTTGCAGTTGTAGGTGGTGGAGATTCAGCTTTAGATGAAGCTTTATATTTAACTAAGTTTGCAGAACATGTTACTATAATCCATAGAAGAGATGCTTTCAGAGCAAACAAAGCAGTTCAAGAAAAAGTTTTAAATCATCCAAAAATCAAAGTTATATGGAATGCAATAGTTGAAGAAGCTATAGATGATGATGGTATTTTAGGTGGATTAAAACTTAAAGATAAAGTAACTGGTGAACAAAGTACTTTAGAAGTTGATGGATGTTTCGTATTCGTAGGATATAATCCAAATTCAGATTTATTTAAAGGCGTAATTAACATGACTGAAAGAGGAGATATAATTACAGATGCAGACATGCATACAAATATAGAAGGTGTATTTGCAGCTGGAGACGTTAGAGAAAAGAGTTTAAGACAAGTTATAACAGCAGCTGCTGATGGAGCTATAGCAGCAACTCAAGCTGAACATTATGTAGAGGATCATAAATAATTTTAAATCAGAAATGACTAAAATTTTTTAAATAAAATTTTCAGACTATAAATAAAATTAATTATTTATAAAATA
Source organism: Clostridiaceae bacterium 14S0207 (assembly GCA_003288255.1). Classification (GTDB taxonomy): domain Bacteria; phylum Bacillota; class Clostridia; order Clostridiales; family Clostridiaceae; genus Hathewaya; species Hathewaya limosa. The sequence continues at coordinate 632,425 of CP026600.1, forward strand.
ATACTACACTCTTAGGATGTGTAAAATTTATAGGAGGGTATTAAAATGATAGAATTAAGTAAAGAGAACTGGGAACAAGAAGTTGAAAAAGCAGATAAACCTGTATTTGTAGATTTCTGGGGAGATAAATGTGAAATTTGTAAACAATTAATGCCAGGAGTACATGGTTTAGAAGAAAAATATGTTGATAAAATTAAATTCTGTAGTTTTAATATATCAGGAGCAAGAAGACTTGCAATAAAACAAAAAGTTTTAGGACTACCAACAATGAAAATATACAAAGATGGAGTTGCTGTTGAAACAATTACTCCAGATAAAATCGCTACATTAGATGACATTGAAAACTTTATAAAAGCATATTACGAAACTCTATAATTCGTAATTCATAGTGAATTTCTATAATTGTGATATTAATGTAGGGGGAGTAATCCTCTCCCTATATGAAATATAAATTGTAAATTAGACGTATTTACTCAATATTTTCCGGGAGGTGAACCTTATGCGTCTTGAATTAGGTAAAATATTTATAAAAGATCTTCAATTCGGCAATGAAACAAAAGTTGAAAATGGAGTACTATATGTTAACAAAGAGGAATTATTAAAAGAAATTGGTGGAGATGACAGAATCGCTAGTATCGATTTCGAAATTGCTAAACCAGGTGAAAATGTTAGAATAATTCCAGTTAAGGACGTTGTAGAACCAAGAGTTAAGGTTGAAGGTAAGGGAGGAATATTCCCTGGCTTCATAAACAAAGTTGATACAGTTGGTTCAGGAAGAACTCACGTATTAAAGGGAGCTGCAGTTGTTACAACTGGTAGAGTTGTTGGTTTCCAAGAAGGTATCATTGATATGTCAGGAGAAGGAGCTAAATATACTCCATTCTCAAAAACTAACAATTTAGTTATCATAGCAGAACCAAAAGAAGGAATCGATCAACACAGTCACGAAGAAGCAATCAGAATGATAGGTTTTAAAGCTGCAACTTATCTTGGAAAAGCTGGTAAAGATGTTGAGCCAGATGAAGTTAAAACATATGAAACATTATCATTGTTACAACAATTACAACAATACCCAGAATTACCAAAGGTAGTATATGTTTATATGTTACAAAGCCAAGGATTACTTCACGATACTTATGTATACGGCGTAGATGCTAAGAAGATAATTCCTACATTAATGTACCCAACAGAAGCATTTGATGGTGCTATAGTAAGTGGTAACTGTGTTTCTGCTTGTGACAAAAACCCATCATATGTTCATATGAACCATCCAATTATCGAAGATTTATATGAAAGACACGGAAAAGATATTAACTTCATAGGTGTAATTTTAACTAACGAAAACGTATACCTTGCAGATAAAGAAAGATCATCTAACTGGGTTGCTAAATTAGTTGAATACCTAGGAGTAGATGCAGCTATAGTTTCAGAAGAAGGATTCGGAAACCCAGATGCAGACTTAGTTATGAACTGTAACAAAATCACTGAAAAAGGTGTTAAAACAGTATTATTAACTGATGAATATGCTGGACAAGATGGTAAATCTCAATCATTAGCAGACTCAACTCCAAAAGGAGATGCTGTTGTAACAAATGGTAATGCTAACCAATTTATCGTACTTCCACCAATGGAAAAAGTAATAGGACATCCAGAAGCTGCTAAGATGATTGCTGGTGCAAACAATGAAAGTTTAAGACCAGATGGATCAATCGAAGCTGAAATTCAAGTTATTACTGGAGCAACTAGTGAAGTTGGATTTAACTATTTAACAGCAAGAGGATACTAATACTTGGAATTAATTGAACATTTAAAATGTTATAGGTATATAGATATAATGGAATACTCAAAATTTTAAGGGCTTATAGAAAATTAAAAAAAGGAAGGAAGATCGATTATGTTAAAAGACAAAAAAGTTATAGCAATCGGTGATAGAGACGGTATACCAGGGCCAGCTATCGAAGCTTGTGTGAAATCAGCAGGAGCAGAAGTATTATTCGCATCAACAGAGTGTTTCGTGTGAACAGCTGCAGGTGCTATGGATCTGGAGATCCAACAAAGAGTTAAAGATCTAACTGAAAAACACGGAGCAGAAAATGTAGTAGTTGTTATCGGTGGTTCAGAAGCAGAAGCTTCAGGATTATCAGCAGAAACAGTTGCAGCAGGAGATCCAACATTTGCAGGACCACTTGCTGGTGTTGAATTAGGATTAGGTGTTTATCATGTAGTAGAACCAGAAATCAAAGATCAATGTGACGCAGCAGTTTATGATGAACAATGTGGAATGATGGAAATGGTTCTTGATGTAGATTCAATCATTGAAGAAGTTAAATCAGTAAGAGACGAGTTCTCAAAATTTGCACTATAATTTGTAAAAAAGCAGTTAAAATAATCAATCCTAAAAAATAAGAAAACTTGAGGGTTTTAATAGTAACTCCAGTTGAAGGGGGGAAATTACTTTGATTAAAGTAGTACACTATATAAATCAATTCTTCGCTAACATAGGTGGGGAAGAAAAGGCTGATATTAAGCCAGAAGTAAGAGATGGATTTGTAGGGCCAGGTATGGCAATAAATAAGGCATTTAAGGGTGAAGCTGAAATAGTTAAAACTATTATTTGTGGTGACTCTTATTTCAATGAAAACATGGAAGAAGCAGTTCCAGAAATTTTAAAAATGGTTAAAGAATCAGGAGCAGAGCTATTTATAGCAGGTCCAGCATTTAACGCAGGTAGATACGGGGTTGCTTGTGGTGCTATATGTAAAGCTGTTGCTGAAGAATTACACATTCCAGTATTAACTGGTATGTATGAAGAAAACCCAGGGGCTGATATGTACAAAAAAGATGTATATATCATAGCTACTAAAAATAGTGCAGCTGGTATGAGATCAGCAGTTGGCCCAATGGCTAAATTAGCATTAAAATTAGCTAAAGGTGAAACTATAGGAACTCCAGCTGAAGAAGGATATCATGCAAGAGGAATTAGACAAAACTTCTTTGCAACAGAAAGAGGATCTAAGAGAGCAGTTGATATGCTTGTTAAAAAGTTAAAAGGTGAAGAATTTGTAACAGAATTCCCAATGCCAAACTTTGATAGAGTTGATCCACAACCTGCAATTAAGGATATAACAAAAGCTAAAATAGCTATAGTTACATCAGGTGGTATTGTACCAAAAGGAAATCCAGATCATATAGAATCTTCAAGTGCTTCTAAAATTGGTAAGTACGATATTGAAGGTATAAATGATTTAACATCAGAAAACTTTGAAACAGCTCACGGTGGACATGACCCTGTATATGCTAATGAAGATCCAGACAGAGTTATTCCAGTTGATGTGCTAAGAAATTTTGAAAAAGAAGGCAAAATCGGTTCATTACACAGATATTTCTATTCAACAGTTGGTAATGGTACAGCAGTTGCTTCATCTAAAAAATATGGTGAATTTGCAGCTAAAGAACTTATTGCTGATGGTGTAGATGCAGTTATATTAACTTCTACATGAGGAACTTGTACACGTTGCGGTGCAACATTAGTTAAAGCAATTGAAAAAGCAGGTTTACCTGTAGTTCATATGTGTACAATTACTCCAGTTTCTATGACAGTTGGTGCTAACAGAATAGTTCCTACAATAGCTATTCCACACCCACTAGGAAACCCGGCATTAAATAAAGAAGATGAATATAAATTAAGAGCTCATTTAGTTGAAAAAGCACTAAAGGCTCTAACAACTGAAGTTGATGGACAAACTATATTTGAAGATTAATTTATATAATTGAATAATTAGGGAACTTTGTGTTCCCTAATTATTTATACAATGTACTTTATACAATTTAAGAATAATTTTCATAAAAGCTTATAAAAGGCAATATTATGTAAAGTAGATTGTATATATATAAACTATATAATTGAAAATAAATGAGTTTTTTATCTATGAGGAGGTTAACAATATGAGTTTTCCAGTTATTAAAAAAGCTGCTTATGTATTAGCACACACTCCAAATATGGTAATACATAACGGTACTACACAAACAGTTGAAAGAAAGACAAATCCAAATTCTGATTATTTAAAAGGATTAAATTCACATCTAAGAAGCTATGAATCAACAGTAGGATATGCTCCAAACCAAGTTTACATTGGTAACATGACTCCAGAAGAATTACAAGCAATGCCAAAACCATGGTATGATAAAAATGTTGAAAATGCTAATAGATTCGGTAAATTTGGTGAAGTTATGCCAGAAGACGAATTCTATGGATTAATGAAAATAGTAGACGTTTTTGAATTAGTAATCTTAGAAAAAGAATTCACAAAAGTAGTTAAAGAAAAATTAGCTAATCATAAGTTGTTGGCTGAAAAAGCAGCTACTATCGAAGATGGTGACGAATTATCAGTTATAGAAGAGTTAGTAAATAATAAAGGTGCTGAAGGATTATACCAAGGTGAGAAACTTGTTGGTTGTGTTAAAAGAGCACATGAAGTTGATGAAAACCTATCTGCTGAATATATGTTAGAAAACTTAGCTGGTAAAGCTACTTCAGTTTTATCTTTAGCTTATTTAGTTGACGGATTAGATGTACCAGTTGAAGAAATTGGATACATTGTTGAATGTTCAGAAGAAGCTATTGGTGATATGAACCAAAGAGGTGGTGGTAACCTTGCTAAATCTATTGGTGAAGTTGTTGGTTTAACTGGTGCAACAGGAATAGATATGAGAGGATTCTGTGCAGGACCATCTCATGCATTAGTAAATGCTGCTTCATTAGTTAAAGCTGGTACTTACAAACATGTAGTTGTTGTTGCAGGTGGATGTACTGCTAAATTAGGTATGAATGGTAAATCTCATGTTGGTAAAGAAATGCCAGTATTAGAAGATTGCTTAGGTGGATTTGCTATATTAATTTCTGAAAATGATGGTGTAAGTCCAGTTATCAGAACTGATATAATCGGAAGACATACAATTGGACATGGTGCTGCTCCACAAGCTGTACTACAAGCACTTGTTTTAGATCCATTAACAAATAATGATTTAAAAATTACTGATATAGATAAATTTGCTCCAGAATTACAAATTCCAGAAATGACTGAACCAGCAGGAGCTGGAGATGTTCCAACTCAAAACTACAAAATGATAGGAGCATTAGCTGTTAAGACCGGTCAATTAGATAGAAAAGAATTACCAGGATTCATTACATCTCATGGATATCCAGGATTTGCTCCAACACAAGGACATATTCCATCAGGAGTACCTATCGTAGGACATGGAATAGAAAAAATCAAAAATGGTGAATTAAATAACTTCATGATAATTGGTAAAGGAAGTTTATTCCTAGGAAGAATGACTAACCTATTTGATGGTATTTCTATGGTTATAGAAAAAAATAGTGGAGTAGTTGAAGAAAACAACGGATTAGATAAAGAAGAAGTTAAATCAATGGTTGCAGATGCAATGAAAGATTTTGCTCAATTCTTAATGAAAGAAGAAAATTAATAATCCTTAAATAGAGAAGAGGTGGAATTCATGAGCCAAGAAGCTGCAAAGAAAATGATAGCTGGTGTTTTTAATGACATAGCTGAAGGAATAAAAAGCGGAAGTTTTGGCAAGAGAGTAAGAATAGGTTTAACTATTTTAGGTTCTGAACATGGTGTAGAAGAGATGGTTAAAGCTGCTGAACTTGCTAAATCTAAATATAATGATTTTGATATAGTTTTAATTGGTAGCAAAGTAGATGCTGACTTCGAGGTTGTAGAAGCTGCAACTCCAGAAGAAGGGCATGAAAAAATGGTAGAATTACTTGAAAGTGGAGCAATAGATGGTTGTGTAACTCAACACTTTGACTTTCCAATCGGTGTTTCTACAGTAGGTAAAGTAACAACTCCAGGTAAAGGTAGAGAAATGATTTTAGCTACAACTACTGGTACAACTTCAACTAATAGAGTTGAAGGAATGACTATGAATGCTATATCTGGTATAGCAGTAGCTAAAGCACTTGGAATCAAGAATCCTAAAGTAGGTCTTTTAAATGTTGAAGGTGTTAGACAAACTGAAAGAATTCTTAAAGAAGTAAAAGAAAATGGATATGAATTTGAGTTTGCAGATTCATTAAGAGCAGATGGTGGGGCTGTAATGAGAGGTAATGACCTACTTGCAGGTACTCCAGATGTTATGGTTTGTGACTCATTAACAGGAAACTTACTTGTCAAAATGTTTGCATCATTCACAACAGGTGGGGGATACGAAACAGTAGGTGCTGGATATGGTCCAGGAATTGGTTCAAGCTATGATAAATTAGTTAACATAGTTTCAAGAGCATCAGGTGCTCCACTAATTGCAGAGGCTTTAAGATATTGTGCAAGCTGTGCTAAAAACAATGTTTTAGGTATTGCAAAAGATGAGTTCAAAAAAGCTAAAAAAGCTGGATTACAAGCTTCAATTGATAAAGTAACTAAGAAAAAAGCTCCAGCTGCTGAAGAAGAAATAAAAATGCCACCTAAAAAAGTTGTAACTTATGCTATTCCAGGAATAGATATTCTTGAGCTTGAAAATGCTTGTAAAGCATTATGGAAAGAAGGAATTTATTCTGAAAGTGGAATGGGATGTACAGGACCTGTAATCCTAGTTGCAGATGATGAAGGTGAAAAAGCTGCAGAAGTATTAAAGAAAGCAGAATTCATGTAATATCTTATATAAAAAGATTGCCATAAAGTATGGCAGTCTTTTTTTATTTATGTGCGCCCAGCATGGGCGCAATCTATAGGGTGAAAGTCCCGAGCGCCGAAGGTGATATAGGCGTTAGCCAATGACAAGGGTGTCCATTGCGAGATGGAATCTGAAGGAAGTCGGAGGGCAAAATTCCGGTCTGAGGAATACGAATCACATAAGAGGCTGATTATAGCTGGATGAGTTTGCATAACAAAACAAAGTCCGTATCACCCGAAAGCTACTACAGTATATGTGGCAGATATATGGAATGAAAGATTGCGTTCTTACCTGGGGAGGTCTGATAGATATATCATTAAAGGATGAATTTCCTACATGATAACTTACATAGTGATATGTAACTGAACTATCAGAAGTCAGCAGAGGTCATAGTACCACACTATGTGCACGTAGTGCGGGAAGGACTGAACATTAGGAGGTTTTCAGCTTTGAATAATTCAAATAAATTACAAGGAAAGCAGACAACTCAATACAGAGGTCGCCTCGTGGAAGGAGAAGTGGAACTTCAAGATAAGCGAGGGGCGCAGAGTAATAATTTGGCGTTAGCAAAGAGAGAAAGAGAAAACAATGTAATAGATGATACTGATAACTTACTTGAAATGATTTTAGCTAGAGAAAATATGCTAAAAGCCATGAAAAGAGTAGTTGCTAATAAAGGAAGCCATGGTATTGATGGTATGAAAACCGATGAATTTCGAGAATTTATCATTAAGAATTGGATAACAATTAAGCAAAAGTTATTAGAGGGAAGGTATAAACCTTCACCCGTTAGGAGAGTGGAAATACCAAAACCTGACGGTGGAACTAGATTACTTGGAATTCCTACTGTACTTGATAGATTAATACAACAGGCAATAGCACAAGAACTTAATAAAATTTATGACCCTACCTTTTCAGATAATAGCTATGGATTTAGACCAAATAAAAGTGCTAAACAGGCTATATTAAAATCAAAGGAATATATTAACCAAGGTTATAAGTGGGTTGTTGATATAGACTTAGAAAAGTTCTTTGATAAAGTTAATCATGATATATTAATGGAAAGACTATCAAGAAAAATTAAAGATAAAAGAGTATTAAGGCTAATTAGAGAGTATCTTAAATCTGGAATAATGATAAATGGATTGAAGGTAAAATCTGATAAGGGTATACCGCAAGGTGGTCCACTAAGCCCACTCCTTGCTAATATCATGCTTGATGAAGTAGATAAAGAACTTGAGAAAAGAGGTCATAGATTTTGTCGATTTGCAGATGATTGTAATATATATGTAAAAAGCAAAAAGGCAGGAATAAGAGTTATGGCAAGTACAAGAAGAGTACTTGAAGATGTATTAAAACTTAGAGTTAATGAAAATAAAAGTGCGGTAGATTTTGTGACGAGAAGAAAATTTCTTGGTTTTTCATTCTATTTTGTAAAAGGCGGAGCCAATATAAGGATACATGAAAAGTCATATAAAAGATTCATAAACAAAATAAGAAAATTAACAAATCGTAATAAAGGTATAAGTATAGAATATAGAATTTACATGATTAACCAATTAACGATTGGATGGATTAATTATTTTGGAGTAGCGAAAGCTAACGCTAAAATACAAAAAATAGATAGTTGGATAAGAAGAAGGTTAAGAAGTTGTATTTGGAAACAATGGAAAAAGGTTAAAACTAGAGGACGAAACCTCATAAAACTAGGTCTTCCGACCCATAAAGCATGGGAGTACGCAAATACAAGAAAAGGCTATTGGAGAATATCCAAAAGCCCAGTTCTTGACACAATCTTAAACAACAAATATATTGAAAACCTTGGTTACAGAAGTATATCTAAAGGATATCAGCTAATACATAATTCTTAATGAACCGCCGTATACCGAACGGTACGTACGGTGGTGTGAGAGGACGCTAAATAAAATAATTATTTAGCTCCTACTCGATTCAAAAATAAAAATATTTATATTAAATTATACACAAAAATAAATTACTTTTTTCTATATATATCCTATATAATAATTAATGATATAATTTATACATAAAACAATCAAAATAGGGGGAAGTTTTTTATGTTTAAAAAAAGTAATAAAATTTTGAGTCTATTTTTAGCAGGAAGTTTGGCAACTATAAGTGCTTTATCAACTATAGAAACAGTAAAAGCGGATGAAATAGATTGGAATGTTGTTTATAGAAATGCTTATGATTCAGTAATCAATGTTAAAAAATATAAAAATCAAGTTTCAATTAATGAAGCTAGAGAAAATATAGCAAAGTTGACTCCAGGATGGATGAAAGCATATAGGGAAGAATTTTCTAAACAAGTAGATACATCACAACAATATTTATTCGAACAATTTTATAGTTTGATTTGTTATAGAGGAGAATTGTTTAAGAGTATATCACAAGAAAATATTAATAAAGCAAGACAGTATATAAATGAGTTTAAAACTTATGGTGGTAATACTCCGTACATAAGTACGTGGTCTTCGGTATTAGATGTTTTTCAACAAACAAATATGAAGAAAGCTAATGAATCTATAGAATTGGCAAAACAATATAGAGATTACGCTAATATAGAAAATGCTAAACAAAAGGTAAGTAATCTTTTAAAAGTTGAAGCTAATGAGTGTGTTAAGGTATATGCGCAAGAACTAGAAAATCAATTGATTGAATTTTTAAATACCTTATCTTCAAATGAAGTAGGTGCAATTTATATCATAAAATGTTTAGAGCAATTTACTGTTGATCATAAATTTTATGATAATAAAGAAATGATCCAGAAAACTATTAAAATAGGAGATGATTTAGTATACCAATTAGAGAATAAGAGAATGAAAAAAGAGTTATCAGATAAATTAGAAATTGGTAAAAAGCAATTTAATCATGTATTTAAAAAATAAATAAGTAAATAATAAAAGTAAAAGATTATCTTATTAATAATATTAAATATGAGATAATCTTTTTTTTATGAAAGGTATAAGATATATTATGAATAAATACAATTTATTAGTAAAAAACAGCTATTTTTATAAATATTGACTTAGAATAAAAAATTAATAAAAAAATTCTTAAAATTAATAAAAAATGTTGGACAAATTTATAATATAAAGTATAATATAAGTGGGAACGGAAATAATAGCATGGGACTAAAAAGTTCCAAAGAGGTGTTTATTATGGATATATTGAAATTACAAAAAAAAATAGTACCAGAGCTTTTAGAGCTTTTACAAAAAAGGTATTCTATTTTAAGATCAATTAAATATAATCAACCCGTAGGTAGAAGAGTTCTTGCAAATAACTTAGCACTAGGGGAAAGAACTATAAGAAATGAAGTTAACTTTTTAAAGTCTCAAGAACTTATTAATATATATAATGAAGGAATGTATATAACAAAAGAAGGAGAAGAGATTATAAATTCTCTTCAAGATTTTATTCATGAAGTAAAAGGATTGAATGATAAAGAAAAAAACATAAAATCTTATCTTAATATTAAGGATGTTTATATTGTTCCTGGAGATTATGAAAAAGATTCTAGTATTTTAAAAGAAGTAGGAAGAGTTGCAGCACTATATTTAAGAGATATTTTATCAGATAAACTTACTATTGCCTTAACCGGTGGAAACACAGTTAAAGAAGTGGTAGATAGTATGCCAAAGACTAATAAGTGTAATGATTTATTAGTAATACCAGCAAGAGGTGGTATGGGAAGAGATGTTGAAATTCAGGCAAATACATTAGCTGCAAAATTGGCAGAAAAAATTTCTGCTAATTATAAATTACTTCATGTACCAGATAATCTTAGTGACAATGCATTAAAAACTATGTTAGAGGAAAAAAGCATTCAGGAAGTCGTTGACTCAATTAAAAATTCAGATGTTCTAATATATGGAATTGGCAGAGCAGATGTAATGGGCAAAAAAAGAGAACTTTCGCAAGATACAATAGAAGAAATCTTAACTAAGGGTGCCGTTGGTGAGGCATTAGGAAATTATTATGATATTCATGGAAATATAATTTATAAACATTCTACAGTAGGAATTACTGATGAAGATACAAAAAAAATGAAGTCGTTAATAGCAGTTGCATCTAATAAAGATAAGGCAGAGGCTATTATAGGTAGTTTAAAAGATAAAACAAAGGCAGTTTTAGTTACTGATGAAGGAACTGCTGAAAAAATATTAAATATAATTGAAAAAAAAGAAGATAATAAATTAAGATAGATATTTAAATTATTGAGGAGGAATTTAGCATGGTCAAAATAGGTATAAATGGATTTGGAAGAATAGGTAGAAATGTATTTAAAGCACTTTTAAATAATTATAGCAATGATATAGAAGTAGTAGGAATTAATGATTTAACAAGCCCAGCTACATTAGCTCATCTTTTAAAATATGATTCTTTATATGGAAAGTTTAATGGAACAGTTGAAGCTAAAGAAGATTCAATAGTTGTTAATGGAAATCAAATTAGAATTTATGCAGAAAGAGACCCTAAAAACCTTCCATGGGGAAAAATAGGAGCAGATATAGTATTAGAATGTACAGGATTATTTACTGATGCTGAAAAAGCTAAAGCACATATAGAAGGTGGAGCTAAAAAAGTTATAATTTCTGCACCTGCTAAAAATGAAGATATTACAGTTGTTTTAGGCGTTAATGAGGAAGAATATGATTCAGCAAAACACAATATTATTTCAAATGCATCTTGTACAACAAACTGTTTAGCACCATTTGCTAAAATTTTAGATAGAGAGTTTGGAATAGTAAGTGGATTAATGACAACTATTCACTCATATACAAATGATCAAAAAATATTAGATGCTCCTCATAAGGATTTAAGAAGAGCTAGAGCTGCTGCTGAATCTATGATTCCAACAACTACAGGTGCTGCAAAGGCTGTTGCATTAGTTTTACCACAACTTAAAGGAAAATTAAATGGTATGGCAGTTAGAGTTCCAACTCCAACTGTATCTATTACAGATTTAGTGTGTGAAATTTCTAAAGAAGCTACAGCTGAGGAAATAAATGCGGCATTTAGGAAAGCAGCAGAAGGTGAATTAAAAGGAATATTAGGATATTCAGATGAACCACTAGTTTCAATAGATTATAGAGGAGATGAAAGATCTTCAATAGTTGACGGATTATCAACTATGGTATCTGGCAAGAATCTTGTTAAGGTTGTTGCTTGGTATGACAATGAATGGGGTTACTCAAATAGATTAGCTGATTTAGCAAAATATATAGCAGATAGATTATAATTATGATATAATATATCCAAAGAGAACACTATTAGAGTATGTTATTTAATTAAAAAGGTGTATTATAGAATTAAAAAGTCTAGTTTTGTAGTTCTCTATAAAACTAGACTTTTGTAAATATTAGAACATAATTTTTCAAATAGATTTTACATATTTGGCATAAAATAAGTTTAATAATGTATTAATATTTTAGGAGGAAACCTTATGAAATTAAATAAAAAAACTGTGGAAGATATAAATGTTAAAGGAAAAAAGGTTTTAGTTAGATGTGATTTTAATGTACCTTTAAAAGATGGCAAGATTACCGATGAAAATAGATTATTAGGGGCATTACCAACAATTAAGTATTTGATTGAAAATAATGCAAAAGTTATTTTATGTTCTCATTTGGGTAAACCAAAGGGAGAAGCTAAACCAGAACTTACATTAGCACCTGTGGCTAAAAGACTTTCAGAATTATTAAATAAGACAGTTATTTTTGCAGATGATGATAAGGTTGTAGGAGAAAATGCAAAAAAAATTATAGAAAATATGCAAGATGGGTATATAGTTTTATTACAAAATACTCGTTATAGAAAAGAAGAAACTAAAAATGAAGAGAACTTTTCAAAAGAATTAGCTTCTTTGGCAGAAGTATTTGTTAATGATGCATTCGGAACAGCACATAGAGCACATTGTTCTACAGTAGGTGTTGCAAAATATATAGATGAAGCAGCTTGTGGATATTTAATTGAAAAAGAATTAAAATTCTTAGGAGATGCTATAGAAAATCCAGAAAGACCTTTTGTGGCTATTTTAGGTGGTGCTAAAGTCTCAGATAAGATAAATGTTATAAACAACCTTTTAGATAAAGTTGATACTCTAATTATAGGTGGAGGTATGGCATATACATTCTTAAAAGCTCAAGGATATAGTATAGGAACTTCATTATTGGAAGAAGATAAGATGTCATATGCTTTAGATATGATTAAAAAAGCTGAAGAAAAAGGGGTTAAACTATTATTACCAATAGATTTTGTTACAGCTAAAGAGTTTTCAGCAGATGCAGAACCTATAATTACACAGGATAGAAATATAGCCGATGATTGTATGGGACTAGATATAGGACCAAAAACTAGGGAACTTTTTGGAGACGCAGTAAAAAGTGCTAAAACGATTATATGGAACGGACCACTAGGTGTTTTTGAATTTGAAAAATTCGCTAAAGGTACAATTGCTATGGCTAAAGCTTTAAGCGAAACTAATGCAACAACTATCATAGGTGGAGGCGATAGTGCAGCTGCAGTTAATAATCTAGGTTTTGGAGATAAGATGACTCATATTTCAACTGGAGGAGGAGCTTCATTACAATTTTTAGAGGGTAAAGAACTTCCAGGAATTACAGTTTTAAGTGAAAAATAATTAATAGTTGAAAAGATAAGCTATATTATTTAATTTCTATGTAGCTTATCTTTTGCTGCTTTAAATGATATAATAATGTTAATTTACGCATTATTGAAGAGAGTAGACATAAATAAAATAACTTACTAGATTAAAGAGGTGTATTAATTATGAGAAAGCCTATTATAGCTGGAAATTGGAAAATGCATAATACTATAGAGGAAGCGGTATCACTTATTAAGGGATTAAAACAACTTGTAGAGGGTGCCGATGCAGAAGTTATAGTTTGTCCAAGTTTTTTAAGCCTAGGAAGAGTAATAGAGGAAGTAAAAGGTACTAATATTAAAGTTGGAGCCCAAAACATGCATTTTGAAGAAAAGGGTGCTTTTACAGGTGAAATTTCACCAAGTATGTTAAATGAGATTGGGGTTCAATATGTAATTATAGGACACAGTGAAAGAAGACAATATTTTAATGAGACAGATTTTACAGTAAATAAGAAGTTGAAAGCTGCATTTGAGCATAAAATTATTCCTATACTTTGTGTTGGAGAAACCTTGGAAGAAAAGGAATCAAACATTACAATGGAAGTTATAGGGAAACAAATAAAGTTAGATTTACATGGATTAAAAGCTGAAGATGTAGAAAATATGGTTATAGCATATGAGCCTATTTGGGCTATAGGAACTGGTAAAACTGCTACAGCAGATGAAGCTAATAATACAATTAAATTTATAAGAGATGTTGTTAAAAATTTATATGGTGTTGAAGTTTCAGAAAAAGTTAGAATATTATATGGAGGTTCTGTAAAACCTTCTACTATAAATGAACAAATGAATAAATCAGATATAGATGGAGGATTAGTTGGTGGAGCTAGTCTTAAAGCAGAAGATTTTTCTAAGATAGTAAAATACAATGCCTAATCCATATAAGCAGGAGGAAATAAGATGGCAAAAAAACCTGTTATGTTAATGATTTTAGATGGTTTTGGTCTTTCAGATTATGAAGATGGGAATGCAGTAAGACTTTCAAAAAAGCCAAATTTTGATTACTATTATAATAATTATGCCCATACAGCCTTAGAAGCTAGTGGTTTAAGTGTAGGATTACCAAAAGGACAAATGGGTAATTCAGAAGTTGGACATTTAAATATAGGTGCAGGAAGAATAATGTACCAAGCTTTAACAGGTATAAGCAAGGATATAGAAAATGGTGAATTTTTCAACAAAACAGTTTTAATAGAAGCAATACAAAAATCCATAGAAAAAAATTCATCAATTCATCTTTTAGGTCTTTTATCAGATGGTGGAGTACATTCTCATATAGAGCATTTAAAGGCACTTTTGAAACTTACAAAAGATATGAATGCTAAAAAGGTTTATGTGCATGTAATTTTGGATGGTAGAGATGTGCCACCAAGATCTGCAGAAAAGTATATTAAAGAAATAGAATCTTACATGGATCAATTAGGTGTAGGAGAGATTGCTACCGTAGAAGGTAGATATTATGCCATGGATAGAGATAAAAGATGGGAAAGAGAAGAACTTGCATATAGAGCAATGGTTTTAGGTAAAGGAGAAAAAGCTACATCTGCAATAGAAGCAGTAGAAAATTCGTATCATCTAAATAAAGGTGATGAATTTGTTCTTCCAACAGTTATTGTAAAGGATGAAACTCCTATTACTAAAATAAAAAATGGAGATACAGTTATCTTTTATAACTTTAGACCAGACAGAGCAAGACAATTAACTAGAGCATTAAATGATAAAGAATTTAATGGATTTAGTAGAGAAACATTAAATTTAAATTTTGTATGTATGACTCAATATGATAAAACTATTGAAAATGTGACAGTAGTTTATCCACCAGAGAAATATGAAAATACCCTTGGTGAATATGTAAGTAAAATGGGAAAAAAACAACTTAGAATCGCCGAAACAGAAAAATATGCTCATGTTACATTTTTCTTTAATGGTGGAGTTGAAGAACCTAATAAGGATGAAGATAGAATCCTTATTAATTCCCCTAAAGTAGCAACTTATGATTTACAGCCTGAGATGAGTGCTAATGAAGTTACAAATAAGCTTTTAGATGCACTTAAAGAGGATAAGTATGATCTTATTATTTTAAATTATGCTAATCCAGATATGGTAGGACATACAGGAGTTGTTAATGCTGCAATAAAAGCCATAGAAACTGTAGATAATTGCCTAGGAAAAGTTATTAAAAGTGTATTGGATAAAGAAGGAACTGTATTTATTACAGCAGATCACGGTAACAGTGAACAGATGATAGATTTTTCTACAGGAAAACCTATGACATCTCATACAACTAATAAGGTACCATTTATTTGGGTATCTAAAGAAGGTAAAAATGGCAAATTAGCTGAAAATGGGAAGTTAGCGGATATAGCACCTACTATTTTAAAGGTTATGAATGTTGAGCAACCTAAAGAAATGAATGGTGAGTGTTTAATTAAATAATTTTGTTAAGTAGAATATTATTTTTAGTTTAAATCATAAAAGAAAAATTTTTATAATATATAAACATATATTTTGGAGGGAAAAGTTATGAAAAAATACATTGAAATTATTGATATTCATGCAAGACAAGTTTTAGATTCAAGAGCATTTCCAACAATTGAGGTAGAAGTTTATTTAGAAGATGGTACAGTAGGAAGAGCTGCAGTTCCATCAGGTGCATCAACAGGAATGTTTGAAGCTGTTGAATTAAGAGATGGAGATAAATCTTATTATAATGGTAAGAGTGTTTTAAATGCTGTTAATAATGTAAATAATATTATTGCAGAAGAACTAGTTGGTATGAATGTTTTAGATCAAGTTTCAATAGATAAAACTATGATAGAATTAGATGGTACTGAAAACAAAGGAAAACTAGGAGCAAATGCTACTTTAGGAGTTTCTTTGGCTTGTGCAAGCGCTGCAGCTGAAGCATTAGGATTAAGTCTATACCAATATGTTGGTGGAGTTAACGGAAAAGTACTACCAGTTCCAATGATGAACATAATGAATGGTGGTAAGCATGCTGATAATAATGTAGATTTACAAGAATTTATGATTATGCCAGTTGGAGCTGAAAACTTTAGTGATGCATTAAGAATGTGTGCTGAGGTTTATCATGCATTAAAAGCCTTATTAAAATCAAAAGGAATGTCTACTGGTGTAGGTGACGAAGGTGGATTTGCTCCAAACTTACAATCAAATGAAGAAGCAATATCTGTTATTATAGAAGCTATAGAAAAAGCAGGATACAAACCAGGAAAAGAAATATTTATAGCTTTAGATCCAGCATCATCTGAATTCTTCAACGAAGAAACAAAAATGTATGAATTGACAGGTGAAGGAAAAACTTTAAATCCAACACAAATGGTAGATTTCTATGTTGATTTAGTTGAAAAATATCCAATTATCTCAATTGAAGATGGTATGGCAGAGGAAGATTGGGAAGGATGGAAGATCATGACTGATAAGTTAGGATCAAAAATCCAATTAGTTGGTGATGATTTATTTGTAACAAATACTAAGAGATTATCTAAAGGAATAGAAACAAAAACTGCTAATTCTATTTTAATAAAATTAAATCAGATTGGTACGTTAACTGAAACTTTAAATGCAATAGAAATGGCAGAAAGAGCTGGATATACAGCAGTTATTTCTCATAGATCAGGTGAAACAGAAGATACAACTATAGCTGATTTAGTTGTTGCTGTTAATGCAGGACAAATTAAAACAGGAGCTCCAGCAAGATCTGAAAGAGTAGCAAAATATAATCAATTATTAAGAATAGAAGAAGAACTAGGTGATATGGCTGAATATAGAGGAATGAATGCCTTCTATAATATAAAGTAGTCATTTAAATATGCTAAAATAATATATTTTAATGCAATGAAAAAAGAAACTTCCCTAAAAAACTTATAGTTTTAATTTAGGGAAGTTTTTTATTACAATTTTATAAAAGAAGAACATAGTAGAAAGATTATAAATATTTAGAATGTATTTTATTAAAGAATAAATAGAAAATAACGAATATAAGTAAGTGATTTGATTGAACAAAATTTAAAGTATTAAGCACATATTAAGGTAAAGTTTTTATTTTACTAATGTTATGAATAGAGCGAAAAATATTTGCAAATTTAAATCAATGTGAAATAAGATTTAAATCTAGTAAACATACTATTTAAAAATCAAGATAGTAATCTTTCAAGCAATTATTAAAGTTAAATAAGAAAATTTTTAATCAACTATTTAATAATAAAATTAAACAATATTAGGAGGTAAGTATACATGAAAAAAGCATTAATGATATTCATAACTATAAGTATTATAATGATTTTATTTGTAGGTGGTAACATATTATCACATAGAAATAAAATGGTTGCATTAGAGGAAAGAATAAATGCTCAATATTCAAGTAATAAAAGTTCATATGATAACATGTGGAAAAAGTTTAGAGAAGCTACACAGGTTACTGATTTACAGGCTGAAAAAATGAAAGAAGTATATAAGGATTTAATTACAGGAAGATACAATGATTCGAAGTTATTATTCAAAATGGTTCAAGAGCAAAACCCACAATTAGATCAGTCAGTTTTTGTTAACTTACAAAATGAGATAATATCTGGCAGAAATGCATTTAATAATAATCAAAAACAAATGAGTGATATTATTAGGGAATATAATACTTATGTAAGAAAAAAATTTATTACCGCTACTTTGTTAAATTATAGAGTTAAAGATACCAATCAATTTATAATTACAAGTGATAGAACACAAAAAGCCTTTAATACTAAAAAAGATGATGAAATTAAGTTAAAGTAGGTGATTATATGATGTTTTTACCTACTATTATAATAGGAACCATTGTTTTTTTATTTTGTTTTTATTTTAATAAAAAAAATATGTTTAAATTGACATTAATATTTTTTATAATAGGATTTTTTATTACAGGAATAGTATATTTAATAGATTTAGATGATCAAATAATAGATACAGAAGTTTGGTCGGGAAATATAGAAGATGTAGAACATAAGGAAGAATGGGATGAATTTCATCCACAAAGAGAAGAAACGTACACAACAACTGATAGTAAAGGAAATACAATTACAAAAATTAAAATTATACCAGCATATACAGAACATCATAAGGCAATTAATAAAATACAGACAACAGATAATGGATGGATTACTGTATATGAAGATTTAGATGGTAAAGTTAGTTTTAGTGATAAATTTCCTAATACTAAAGAAGAATTATTAAAATTTTATCCTATAGGTAAAGAAACTGTGTCCATACATACTTATGAAAATAAGGTACAAGCTTCATATTCTATATATAATCATAAAGATATTGATTTAGATAAATATAGAGATTTACCTAAGTATCCAAATGAAATGAAAAACTTAATTGAAATAGATAGATTTATTGGATCAATACCTAATAAAGATAAAGTGATGGAAACATTAAATAAGGTTAACTCTGAATTAAATAATAATTCTAATAAAAAACAGATAAATTTAATATTTGTTAATTTAGGAGATAAGAGTAGTGATTACGGATTTGCATTACAAGATTATTGGAAATGTGGTAATAAAAATGATTTTATAATTTGCTTTGGAAGTAGAGGGGGAAAAGTTACATGGGCATATCCTTTTTCTTGGGCCGATAGCGAAAAATCTGAAAAACTTAAAATTGATGTAAGAAATTATATGCTTAAAGCTAATTTAAAAAGTGATTTTACAAAAGTGATAGAAGATATTAATCCAATGATTAAAAGAAATTTTCAAAGAAAAGAATTTGCAGATTTTAATTATTTAAATGTGGAGTTATCTACAAAAGCATATATATATATAGCTATTTTAAACCTAATAACTGGTGTAGGAATAATGTACTGTTGTAGAGAAATGTAATTAAAAATAGTCATAGTTTAATAATATACTATGGCTATTTTTTAATAGTAAAAAATATAAATAGGAATTAATAAAAATATTAAATTATTGAAAAGAAAAATTGCATTATAATATTTTAGTTTTATTTTTGTATGGATATAATAAAATTGTAAGAGTAATATTAATGTGATAAAATAATCAGTAGTTAATGTAAGTAAATTAACGTTGTGAGGAGGTGTTGTTATGAAAATGTTTTTAACTATAGCCTTAATAATAGTATCTATTGTATTAACTGTTGCAGTAATGCTTCAACCAAGTAAAAGTGAAGGTATATCTAGTATTATTTCAGGGGGAAATGAAAACTACTTTGCTAAAAACAAAGTTAGAACTTACGAAACTACATTAGTAAGGATAACTCAGGTTAGTGCTTTACTTTTTGCATTAATTATTATTGGATTAAATGTTATCAAATAATACGATAGAATTAAATAAACATATGTTTTTAATAAATATATATGTTTAACAGCAATATATAATGCCATAAGAGAGGGACTATGAAATTTGAATGTCTTTCTCTTAATTTTTTATTATTTACTTTGATACTGTAAATGAGTATAGTATAATTTACAGTAGTTCATAAAGTAATATAAGTACTAAACTTGGGAGTGATTATAGATGGAAATTAGTTCGAAACTAAAAAGTGATGAAATGGATTATCTTTTTAAGGCAATTTTAAGTTTAGAAAATATAGAGGAATGTTATAAATTTTTTGAAGATATATGTACTATAAATGAAATAAATGCATTAAAACAAAGGTTACAAGTAGCCAAGATGTTAATTGAAAAGAAAACTTATGTGGATATAGCAGAAGAAACAGGGGCAAGCACTGCTACTATAAGTAGAGTAAATAGAGCTTTAAGCTACGGTAGTGATGGGTATAAACTTATTTTTGAGAGAATTGAACATAAATAAAAGCAGCAGTTCTAACCTGAACTACTGTTTTTTTATACTAAAAAAATGCGAACTTTAGTTCATAATTCTTAGGCGAAAAGATTATAAAATAATTAATTATGGTATAATACTAATATGCATTTAAACGAATCTAGGTGAAATGAGGAGTGATTAGATGGATTTAAAAAACCTTTTAAATGAAGAACAGTATGAATCAGCTACTACTATAGAAGGACCACTATTAATTCTAGCGGGAGCAGGTTCTGGAAAAACAAGGGTTTTAACATATAGAATGGCATATATGATAGAAGATTTAGATATTAAGCCATATGAAATTTTGGCTATTACTTTTACAAATAAGGCAGCTGGGGAAATGAGAGAAAGAGTTGAAAAGTTAGTAGGAGAGGCTGCTAATAGTATGTGGATTTCTACGTTTCACTCTACATGTGTTAGAATTTTAAGAAGAGAGATAGATAAAATCGGATATAACAAAAATTTTACTATATATGATTCCTATGATCAAAAAACGTTAATAAAACAATGTATGAAAGAATTAAATATAAATGATAAGGATATTACAGACAGAGAAATCATAGGCAAAATTTCTCAATGTAAAAATGATTTAATATCAGCAAAAGATTATAAAATTCAAAATGAAAGTGATTTTAGAAAAAATAAAATTGCTGATGTTTATGTTTTATATCAAAATAAGTTAAAAGGTAACAATGCTTTAGATTTTGATGATTTAATTTTTAATACTGTAAAACTTTTTAAAAATGTTCCTGAGACATTAGAGTTTTACCAAAGAAAGTTTAAATATATTATGGTTGATGAGTATCAAGATACAAATGAGTCACAATATGAATTAATTAAGTTACTTGCTAAGGTACATAATAATATATGTGTAGTTGGGGATGATGACCAATGTATTTATGAATGGAGAGGAGCTAATATAAAAAATATATTAGGCTTTGAAAAAGATTTTCCAGGTGCTAAGGTTGTAAAACTTGAAAAAAATTATCGTTCTAAGAGTACTATTCTAAATGCGGCAAATCAAGTTATAAAAAATAATGCTCAAAGAAAGATTAAGGTACTTAAAAGTACAAAAGAAGAAGGAGAAAAAATAAAAGTTTATAGAGCTTATACGGATAGAGATGAGGCAGATTTTGTTGCTAAACAAGTTAAAGAATTAAGAAATAGTGAAAATATGAGTTATAAAAATTTTGCTATTTTATACAGAATGAATTCTCAATCTCGTACATTTGAAGAAGCCTTAAGAAAGAATGCCATTCCATATAGAATATTAGGTGGATTAAAATTCTATGACAGAAAAGAAATAAAAGATATTATGGCATATTTAAAACTTATAAATAATCCATTAGATGATGTAAGTTTACAAAGAATAATAAACGTGCCAAAGAGAAGTATAGGTGAGACCACTGTAGGTAAAGTTATAGATTTTTCTAATATGACAGGAGAGTGTTTATTTAGCTGTCTTTTAGATGCAGGCTTTATACCAGGACTTACTGCTAGAAACATAACTTGTATTAGTAAATTTACTAGTCTAATAAATGAATTTATTTTAAGCAAAGAAAACCTTACAGTATCTCAACTTATAAAAGAAATTTTAGATAAAACAGGATATTTAAAAGAACTTCAAAGTTCTAAAGATATAGAAGATAAAAGCAGAATAGAGAATTTAAAAGAATTAGTATCAGAGGCTGTGGAGTTTGAAAGAAATTCAGAGGATAAGGATTTATCTGCTTTTCTTGAAAAGGTAACTTTAGTATCTGATGTAGATAATTATGATGATGAATCTGATAGTGTAGTAATGATGACTATACATAGTTCAAAAGGACTAGAATTCCCAGTTGTATTTATGGTTGGTATGGAAAATGGAATTTTCCCAAGTGATATGTGTTTAAATAGTTTTACTGAAATGGAAGAGGCTAGAAGATTATGTTATGTTGCTATTACCAGAGCGCAAGAAAAGCTTTATATGACTTCAGCAGAAAATCGTATGGTGTTTGGTAGAACAGTATGTTATAGTCCTTCGGATTTTATAGATGAGGTTCCTATGGAACTAAGAGAAAAGGTTGGTGGAGAAAAAAATAGAAGTATAAATGTATTAAAAAATAGAGGTACTTCTAAAGGATATACTTCAAGTAATCCACATAGTCCATTTAATAATTCAACATTTATTAATAAGAATACAAGTAAGACAGCTAATTTGACTATTAATACTAATGAGGCTATAGCAGGTAGAAAGGTTGAACATCCAACCTTTGGTGAAGGAACAATTGTAGCAGTTTCAAAAGAAAGTACAGGAACATTACTTACAATTGCTTTTGATAATATGGGTATAAAAAAGTTAAGTTTAGATATAGCTCCGTTAAGACTTTTATAATATAAATATGGAGGGATATTTACCAATGGATTTAAATAATAAAATAGAGGAAATGAAAAACTTAGTAGATAAATTAAATCAGTATGCAAAAGAATACTATGTTTTAGATAATCCATCAGTATCTGATGCTGAATATGATAAATTATATGATAAACTTGTGGAGCTTGAGAAGGAGACAAAGGAGACTTTGCCTTATTCTCCAACTCAAAGAGTAGGAGATAAAGTTCTGTCTAAATTTGAAAAACATACACATTTAGCGCCACTTTGGAGTTTAGATAAATCACAAACTATTGAAGGATTAAAAGAATGGCATACTAGAAATTTAAAAGCTATTAGGGAATATAACGCAGAACACGAGGATAAGCTTCCAGAACCATTATATATAGTTACTAAAAAATTTGATGGACTTACGATAAATTGTACTTATAATACGGAAGGGATTATGGTATCTGCAGTTACAAGAGGAACGGGAATTATAGGAGAAAATGTCACTGAACAGGTAAAAACTATAGATACGGTACCTCTTAAAATAAACAGTAAATTTGTTTTTGAAATTCATGGTGAGGCTGTTATGACAAAGGAAGCATTTGAAAAATATAATAAAATTGCAGATGTACCTTTAAAAAATCTACGAAATGGTGCAGCAGGTGCTTTAAGAAATCTAAATGTAGCTGAAACTAGAAAAAGAAATTTATCAGCTTTCTTTTATGATATAGGATATGCAGATGGACATAATTTTAAAACTTATATGGAAATGTTGGATTTTGCAAAAAAACAAGGATTCCCAGTAGATAATTACATAAGAGAATGTAGGACAATTGAAGACATAGAAAACGAAATTGAATACATTAAAAGTATTAGAGAAGATTTAAATTATGATATAGATGGTATAGTTATAGCTATTGATGATATAAAAACAAGAGAAGTTGTAGGATATACTATAAAATTTCCTAAATGGGCTATTGCATATAAGTTTAAGGCAGAAGAGGCTGAAACTAAATTGCTAGATGTAGAATGGAATGTTGGAAGAAGCGGAAGAGTAACTCCAACGGCATTACTTGAGCCTGTGGAAATTGGAGGAGTTACAGTTAAAAGAGCTACATTAAATAATATGGAGGATATATCAAGAAAAGGTGTTAAAATAGGATCAACAGTCTTAATTAGACGTTCTAATGATGTTATTCCAGAAATACTAGGTGTAGTAGAAGATAATGAAAACTTGGAAGAAATAAAAATACCATCTAAATGTCCAAGTTGCGGAAGTGAAATAAGATTAGATGGGGTACATTATTATTGTGAAAATACATTATCATGTAAGCCACAGATGGTTAAGAGTATAGTACATTTTGCAAGTCGAGAAGGAATGAATATAGAAGGATTTAGTGAAAAAACTGCAGAGCAATTATTTGAACAGTTAAATATAAAATCTATACCAGAATTATATAAATTAAAGAAAGAAGAACTATTAAACTTAGAACGATTTGGAGAGAAGAAAGCTACTAATTTATTAAATGCAATAGAAGGTAGTAAGCAATGTAATTTAGCATCGTTCCTATATGCATTAGGAATTCCAAATGTGGGAAAGAAAACAGCAAAAGATATAGTTAAGAAATTTAAAACATTAGAATCAATTCAAAAAGCAAGTTTTGAAGAATTAGTTTGTATTCCAGATGTAGGAGATATAGTTGCTAAATGTGTTGTAGATTTTTTTGAAGACGAAAAAATTCAAAATAGTATAAAAGAACTTTTAAATCTTGGAATAAATCCAACATATGAAGAAGAAGAAAATGAGGAAAGTTCTTATACAGGTAAAACTGTAGTTGTAACCGGAAGTTTAGAATCTTTTTCAAGAAGTGAGATAAAAGAAAAATTAGAATCATTAGGTGCAAAAGTTTCAGGAAGTGTAAGTAAAAAAACTGATTATTTATTAGTAGGTAAAGAGCCGGGTTCTAAATATGATAAGGCACTATCTTTGGGAATAAAAATAATTTCCGAAGAGGAGTTTAAAAATTCTATAAATAAGTAGTATAATAACTTGCAAAGATGCTGTTGTATTTTTTGCAAGTTATATTTTTTAAAAGGATTTGTTTGAGAAAATGGATTTAAAATTTAAAGTATAAATATATTGATAGAACAAATTAAATGTTATAAACATAATAATATAATAATCAACAGAAAGGATGAATATTTTGAAAATTTCTAAAAATACTGTGGACTATTTGTGTGGATTGTGCAAACTTTATATTGATAATGATGAGATTCAAGGGGTAATAGGTGAATTAAATGAATTTGTAGACTTTATAGATAAAATAAAAAAAGTTGATATAGAAAATGAGGAGGAAATAGTTAATCCGTATTATATGGAGAATAATCTTAGGGAAGATATAGTTTGCAGTGAAATGGACAAAGAATGTGTACTAAAAAATACTAAAAATAAAAGTGGAGAATTTTTTGTGGTTCCAAAAGTAATAAAATAAAAAATATTACTGAGGTGATAAAATGAATGAGAATATTTCTATGCTTTTAAGTAACTTAGAAGGTTATTTTCATAGAAGATATGAATCACTAGCTAAATTAAATTGTAAAACTTATGAAGATTTTTTTATAGATACAAATGAGGCAATGGAATCATGTAAAATTAATGAATTCATAATTAACACTTTAGTAGATTATAGAAAACAGATAGGAGCAAATAATAGTTTAACTAATTATAAGTTTAAATTGCATATAACTAATCTTTTAAAAATAGAAGATACCTATAATTTAATTGTAAAAGAAAATTTTAAATATAAATATAGGAGATATCCTTTATATACTATGGGAAGTATAGAGCATAATTTTGTATTAGCTAAGGTAGGCAGGGAATATAAAATTATAGAACATGATGACAAAGATAGATTTATTAGTCATATAAAAAAGTTATTTGAAGAGGAAGTTAAAGATCATAGAAATAAAAATTATGAAAAAGCGAGTAGTCTATTTTATAACGAAAATAGATGCTTAAGTGAAGGTAAAAATCATGAGGAATTTAATAATGATAAATTTAAAGAAAATCTAGAAAAATTAACTTTAAGTCTAAATAAGGTTAAAAAAGAAATACTTGAAAAAGCCCAATTATATAGAAAAAAATTTTTAAGTGATAACAATGTTTTACTAAAAGGAGATCATAATAAAAAAAGTGAAATTGGGTCTAAATTTAGGCAAGAATATCAATGGAAAGAGTATGATAGAAATGCTGCCTATGAATATGCACGAAAATGGTGGAATAAAACTAATCCTAAGTATTTAAATTTTCATGGTTTAGGAGGAGATTGTACTAATTTTACCTCTCAATGTGTTCATGCAGGAGGAATAAGTATGGATTTAGAAAAACCATATATATGGAAATATTTTAGCAGTGAACATAATAGTACAAGTGAAAGAATTGGTAGATCATCATCATGGACTTCTGTTATGGAATTTAGAAAATATGCACAGTTAAATACAATTGGAAAGGGATTAAGGGCGGAGATTGGGCATGATTTAAAAGTAGTAGAACGCGGAGATATTGTTCAAATAGAGGATGAACATAGTACCTTAGTTGTTAATAATATTTATAAAAAGAATCAATTGATAGATATTTTGATATCATCACATACTGATGATAGATTTAATGAAAGTTTAATAGAAGAATGGCCTAATGAGGATTTTCAAAAGACTGTTATTAAAATTAAAGGGTGTTATATATAAAATAGATTAATTAAAGATAAAGTAGTGAAAATTAAATGAAAAATTTATAAACAATATATATAAAGAAAAATGTATATTTATGAATAAAATAAATAGGGGAGGTATTATTGATGAACATAATAGACTATAAAGTTCATGAACTTATAGAACTTGTAGAAAAAAAGCAAGTTAAAGTAAGAGAAGTTAACGAAGCTTTTTTAGACAATTATAGAAAAATAGAGCCTAAAGTTCAGGCATTTTTAACTGTAAATGAAGATGAAATTTTAAATAAGGCTGAATATCTAGATAAAGAACTAGAAAACGGAAAAAATATAGGAAAGTTAAAAGGTATACCTATTGGTATAAAGGATAATATAAATGTTTTAGATATGAAAACAACCTGTGCATCAAGGATGTTAGAAGATTTCATATCACCATATGAAGCTACGTTAGTTAATAAAATAAAAGATGAAAATGGAATAATATTTGGTAAAACTAATATGGATGAGTTTGCAATAGGATCTTCTGGAGAAAATAGTTATTTTAAAAATACAAGAAATCCAAAAGATTTATTAAGAGTACCAGGTGGATCCTCAAGTGGTTCAGCAGCAGCCGTTTCTAGTAAAGAAGTGCCTATTGCAATAGGTACAGATACAGGTGGATCCGTACGTGAACCAGCTGCCTTTTGTGGACTTATAGGTTTTAAACCAACTTATGGCACTATTTCTAGATATGGAGTGATAAGTTTTGCATCAACTTTGGATACAGTAGGTATTTTAAGTAGTGATGTAAAAGACAGTATGATTATGTATGATGTTTTAAAAGGAAAAGACATAAAGGATGCAACTACAGTGGAGAATAAAAAGGATTATAATAAAAAGTTATTTAATAAAGATTTAAAGGGAATAAAGATAGCAGTACCTAAAAAGATTTTTAATTGGGGTTTACATGAGGAAGTAGAGAGAAATTTTAAAGAAAGTTTAAGTGTTTTAAAAGAATGTGGAGCTGAGATAGATTATATAGATGTGAACGCTTTAGATTATGTTTTAGAGACATACTATGTACTAAGTTCTGCAGAGGTGTCTTCTAATTTAGGAAGATTTGATGGGATTAGATATGGAAAAATGGAGGGAACTTATAATAGTACAGAAGAATTATATAGAAAAGTTAGAAGTGAAAATTTTAATTCAGAGGTTAAAAAAAGAATTTTATTAGGTACATTTATATTGGCTAAAGAACAACATGAGGAATATTATAGAAGAGCCTTAAAAATTAGATCCAAAATTAGAAAAGAATTTGAAGATATATTTAAAATATATAATGCTTTTATAACTCCAACTGCTTTAGATATAGCGTTTAAACTTGGTCAATATAGAAATTCAGTTGATATGTATAATCAAGATAAATTAACAGTGATAGCTAACTTAGTTGGAGCTCCAGCTATATCCATACCTTGTGGAATAAAAGAAAATATGCCTTTAGGACTCCAAGTAATGACAATGTGTTTTAATGAAGAGATGTTATTTAAAATTGCTTATTCTTTTGAAAGTATGAGTAAGTGAACTAGAAAGTAGGTTAAAAAATAATATTAAAATGTGGAAAGTAGTGAATATTAAGGAGGAAAAAATGAACTTTGAAAAGGTAATGGGTGTAGAGGTACATGTTGAATTAAACACAAAAAGTAAAATATTTTGTTCTTGTAGTACTGCTTTTGGAGCAGAACCTAATACACATGTTTGTCCTACATGTCTTGGTATGCCAGGCGCTCTTCCAGTTTTAAATAAAGAAGTAGTTAGCTTAGGTATTAAAACTGGATTAGCTCTAAATTGTAAGATAAATAAAACTTGTAGAATGGATAGAAAAAATTATTTTTATGTTGATTCACCTAAGAGTTATCAAATAACACAGGATGTGTATCCGATTTGTAGCAATGGTTACATTGATATAGAAATTAATAATAAGAAAAAAAGAATTGGAATTGAAAGAATTCATATGGAAGATGATGCAGGAAAATTAATTCATAAACAAGACGGTACTTTTATTGATTTTAATAGAGCAGGAGTTCCACTTTTAGAAATAGTATCAAAACCTCATATGAATTCATCAGAAGAAGTCATTTTATTCTTAAAATCTTTAAAAGATATAGTAAGTTCTTTAGGTGTATCGGACTGTAAAATGGAAGAAGGTTCTTTTAGATGTGATTTAAATATCTCATTAAAAAAACCGGAAGATAAAAATTTAGGTGTTAGAGCTGAGATTAAAAATATAAACTCTTTCAAATCTGTAGAAAAAGCTATTATATATGAATATGAGAGACAAGGTAATCTTTTAGAATCTAATAGAGAAGTTTTAAGAGAAACTAGGGGATGGGATGATTCTAAAGAGAAGACTTTTACAATGAGAGAAAAAGAAGAAGGAAAAGATTATAGATATTTTCCAGAAGGTGATTTAGCTACAATTAAAATTTCAGATCAGTGGATTGAAAATATAAAAAGTAATATGCCAGAACTTCCAGAAGATAAGTTAAAAAGGTATAAAAAAGAATATGGGTTATCAAAAGAAGAAATAGAAATTTTAATTAGTGATTCTAATAACTCTAGTTATTTTGAAAAAGCAGCTAGAAATTGTAAATATTATAAAGGTCTTTATAACTTCTTTATAGGGGATGTTTTTGCATATTTAAAAGAAAATAATCTAAGTATAAGAGAATTGAATATGAAAGAAGAGTATTTGGCAGAATTAATTAATCTAATTTTTGATGGGAAAATTTCTAATAATATAGGCAAAAAAGTATTTAATATTATTTTAAAAGAAAATAAGAATCCACTGGATATAATAGAAGAAAAGGGATTAACTCAGAATAACAATAAAGATGAAATTTTAGAATTAATAAGGGAAGTATTAGAACAAAATAATGATAATATACAATCGTATAAAAATGGAAAGATTAATTTATTTCCATGGTTTGTGGGTCAAGTTATGAAAAGGTCTAGAGGAAAAGCAAATCCTAAGTTAGTAAAAGAATTAATGGAAAAAGAGTTAAATCGCAAATAAAATTAACCCTCGCTTTTGATTAAATATATATTGCTTTGGCAATAATTATTAAAGAAATTAAAGAGAGATATTAGCTTTTTTAAAAGAGAGGGGAATACTGTGAATAAAAAGAAATCTATTGTAATGCTAATCATGGTATGTTTTTTTCTTAGTAATTTAACAGCATGTATAGAGAAAAAAGATGGAATAAATCATGGTGATAGAGATAATCTTATATATAATTTAGAACAAATGCCCAAAGATTTAACTATGGTACATAATAATAAAATAAGAGAAAAAGACCTATTGTTTGCGGTTTTTGAAGGATTAGTTAAAGAAGAAGAAGGAAGTATAGAGCCAGCTATAGCAGAAGACTGGCTTATTAGTAATGATAGGATACAATATGACTTTAAAATAAGAAAAGATGCTAAATGGAGTAATGGTGAAAATATAACGGCTATGGATTTTCAGGAATTCTTCAAATGGATATTAAAAGAAGGAAAAGATAACTATTTTATAAAAGAGCTAAAATGTATTTATGGTGTTGAGGAATATATGAAAGGCAAAAGTAACTTTGATAATGTTGCAATAAAAGCAAAAGAGAATAATATTCTCGAAATAAGATTAAATTATCCTTGTTCCTATTTTTTAAATATTTTATCTCAACCACTACTAACTTTAAGAGAAAAAAATTTTTATACGGATAATTATAAAACGAATTTTAATAAGGTAAATTACTCAGGTCCATTTGAAATTTATGATGTAAAGGATAATAAGCAAATAACAATAAAAGGTAACTCGCATTATTGGGATAAAAATTCTGTGAAAAGTAAAAAAATAGCTTTTGTAACTATTAATGAATCTGAGGATGCACTGGTACAATTTGAGAGTTATTTAAGTAAGCTTAATTATGAAGAACTAAATGAAAAAGACAATAAACATAAGATTTTTAATTTTATAAAGAAAGTTAAAGGAAAAGAAGAAAAAAATATTAGAGGAAATACTAGTGTAAAAAAACAAGATTATAAAAAGGTTTTATCTAATATAGATCTTATGGTAAATCCTCCAAGGAATGAAGTGGGTAGGCTTTCACAACAAAACTTTATAAAGACATACGGATCTTTTAGAACATTAGATTTAATTTTTAATGTAGCCCCTAATAATATAGGGAGAGATTTAAACTTCAGAAAAGCTATAAAAAGTACATTATCTAATAAGATAGTAAGAGATTTATTGGATAATAAAACTACGGAAACTTCTAATAGTATAATACCTAGTTCAACTTCTAACGGAAAAGGCGGAGAATTAGGTGACAGAAATTATTTTTCTTTTAATCCAAACTTAATTGAGGCTAAACAATATCTAAAAAAAGTTAATTTTAATAATATAACTTTAAAAGAAGAGAAAAAAGATATAAAATCAAATAAAAATGGTTCGGTTATAGGAAATATAGATAAAAATAATATTACTTTAATTTATGAAGGAAAAACCTTTGATAGATTATTAGGAAAAAACATAAAAGAAGAATTAGAAAAATCGTTAGGATTAAATGTGGAAACTAAAGAATATAATGAAAATGAATTTTTAAATGCAATCAAAGATGGAAATTATAGTGTAGCCTTAGTTAATTTTCAAGGAAGCATAGATAATCCCATTTGTTTTTTAAATCAATGGCAAATAGGAAATTTTGCTAGTGAGGTTAGTGGATATAAAAATCCAAGTTTTGACCAGGAGGTTAATAGTGCTAAAACAGAAAACGATTTAAATCTTAAATATTCAAATATAGAAAAGGCAGAAAAAACACTATCTTCTGATGTGCCTGTAATACCTATTTTTAATTTTAATACTGTTCTATGTAAAAGAGAATATGTTCATGGTATTTATGTTACTAAAAGTGGCAATATAAGATTTAATAAAGCATATAAAGATAAGATATAGAAATTATTTAAAAGATTTTAAGGCTTTAGTGTATTGCAAGATAAGGGTGTTAGACTAAGCAGTATACTAAAGCCTTATTATTTTAAGCTACATTTTTAATAAGTTGTTATTATAGAAAATACACATAAAAAATATAAGCATATTCTTAGTACTATCAAAGCTGGATTTGCTTTGTTTAAATTCTGATTTCTTTCTATTGTAAGAAATCTTTTTTACAAATATAGAAGCTAATTCATTACTTTCTGGCGTTGGTATAGTTGGCATTCTAAAATTTTGATCATCTAATAAATCATCAGATTTTTTAGAGAAATTTTTATATCTTTCTGCATCATTTAAAGGTGGAACCTCAGGCCAACTTAAAACTAAACCAGAATTTATTATACTATTTTTAAATAAGTTTTCTAATATATCTATATCCTCGTTATTATCAAAAAGTGAAGAATACATTAGAAGTGAATATAGATAACATACCAGTTCAGAACAATCGTATTCTACAGATTTTGAATCTAAGTCTTTTTGATAAAGACCTAAATTTTCATCATACATAGAAATTAATTTAGTATATAAAGTGTCACTAATTTCTTTAGCCTTTAAGAAATTTAAGTTCTTATAGATAAATTGAGAATTTATAAGTAAAAGACTATCACACAATACCTTGTTTTTCTTTAAGTCAACTATATTCTGATTATATTCATCTAAAATTAAGTCGTAGGTATCCAATAATAAAAATTTACTATCTTCGTTTTTAGAGTAAAAATAAAACAAGTTTAAGGCAGCACAAATTTTCAGTTTTTCTGTGAAAGAAACTTCATAGATATTTTCTCTAAAATTTAAAAACATATTTAGTATATCTAAAGCAAATTTTTTATATTCTTTAGCATAATTGTCTTTTATATCATCATTTTCTTCCATAAAAAATGTAGAATATTGATAATAAGCACACATTAATAAAGCCTGATCAGAAAATTTAAATTTGCAATTCTTTTCTTCAAATTTTAGTTCATCACTAAGTAAGTCTGAAGAATGAATTTTGTTAATAAAGACTCCCTCTAAGTTTCTAAGATAAGAAGCATAAAATTCTAATTGACATTTACTTAAAGCAAGATAAATATCACTTAAATTAAATTTTTTCTTATCTATATCTTTAAAGTCCTTATAATAATTAGAAAGTTCAAGTAAGCTTAATGTCATTAATGCATTTGCAGATATACATATTTCTTTTTTAAATTTATTTGTATTCCAAGTTAAGGTATTGTTCTCTAAGGTCAATTTTGCACTACCTTTTTTATATATGCATAATAAGGGAGAGAAGCTTTTTATTTGGTTTATATCAATTTTTGATATATGTTTACTTAATGCATGTGGAGAAACTGGAATTCCACATCTAGATTCAAGAACAATATGCCTTAAGGATTCTTTGCTTAAATGAAACAGCTGATTACTTATATCTTGTTCTTTTAATGAATTAATTCTTAAAAAGGGTCCTATAAATTTCAAATATATCACCACCTAAAATAATCCTTATAAAGATAATATGATTCATATACAAAAAAGTTTCTTATTTTATAAGTTTTAATGTGAAATTTATATAAAAAATAATTATGCCTTAATTTATTAAAATATAAGATAATTAATGCTACAATAATATAAAAAGCTGTATAAAAACAAAAATATATTTAAATTTGTATATATGATAAGGGAGAAATGATATGAAAAAGTTAATCTTAGCTACTAATAATCAAAACAAAGTTAAAGAAATTAAAACAATTTTAAGAGATTTTAAATTTGAAGTAAGATCATTAAAAGAAGAAGGAATAGATGTTGATGTTGAAGAGACAGGAAATACATTTATGGAAAATGCATATATAAAAGCAAAGGCTATTCATGATATGGTTAAAGATGCATATGTACTTGCGGATGATTCAGGATTAATGGTAGATTATTTAAATGGAGAGCCCGGGGTTTATTCTGCAAGATATGCAGGAGAACATGATGATAAAAAAAATAAAGATAAACTTTTAAAGAAATTGGAAGGTGTACCAAAGGAACAAAGAATTGCTAAATTTGTTTGTGCTATGACACTAATATTAAATGATGAAGAGGTTATAAAGGTTCAAGGTGAGGTTGAAGGTTATATATTAAAAGAAGAACATGGAAATAGTGGGTTCGGATATGATCCATTATTTTATGTGGAAAGATTTAAAAAGAGTTTTGCAGAAGTTACCAGTGAAGAAAAAAATTCTATTAGCCATAGGGGAATCGCTTTAAAGAAATTAGAGAGAGAACTTAAAAGTAGACTCTAAAATTTAAGATAATTACATAAAATAGGCTTTAATAAAATGGAGAAAAAGAGAATATGTTGATTGCAGTTATAAGCGATAGTCATAGAGATAAAGAAGCTATGACGGCGTCTATAAAAAAAATAAAAAAAGCGGATTTTTTATTTCATTTAGGTGATAACATAGATGATGTAGATTTTTATAAAGAAAATTTTGCTGGAGAAATAGTGAATATTAAGGGGAATTGTGATTTTGGATGTGAAGAATTAAGTGAGGATATAATTGAGATACAGGGAATCAACTTTTTTATAACTCATGGTCATAAGTATGGGGTAAAAAATAACTTAATCAATTTAAAATATAAAGCACAAGAAATAGGCGCAAATGTAGTATTATATGGACATACACACGTACCGTGCATAGATTATGAAGATGAAATATGGTTTATAAATCCCGGGAGTATATCTTTATCAAGGACAATGAACAATACTTTAGTATTAATAGAGATTAACGAGTCAAAAATAGTTCCATCTATAGTTGATTTATACTAAATTTTATATAATATATCCTAAAAGTTCCCAATAACTGATATAAATGCCCTAAAAACGACTAAACTAAAATAGGAGTTAAGGGCGTTTATTCAAAAAATTTAAAATCAATTATATTTAATGAAAAAACTAACTTCAAAAAAAACAGGAAAAAAATAAAAAAAAGTATTGACGAATTTAACTATATAGTGTAGAATAATCCTTGTCGTTGGGAATACAAACAAGAGCGACAAAACAAATTAAGAAATAAATCAAGAAAAAATACTTGAAAATTTCTTTAAAAGTGTTTAAAATAAATGAAGAAAATACTTGCAAATTTTCTGGAAATCATTTAAAATGTATAATAGCTTCGGGGTGTAGCGCAGATGGGAGCGCGCGTGGTTTGGGACCATGAGGTCGCAGGTTCAATCCCTGTCACCCCGACCATATAAAAAAAATAAAAATACACCGTGCGGGTGTAGCTCAATGGTAGAGTTCCAGCCTTCCAAGCTGGCTGTGAGAGTTCGATTCTCTTCACCCGCTCCAAAATATGCGTCTTTAGCTCAGCAGGATAGAGCAACGGCCTTCTAAGCCGTGTGCCAGGGGTTCGACTCCCTTAAGACGCACCATAATGGGATATCGCCAAGCGGTAAGGCATCAGACTTTGACTCTGACATTCGTAGGTTCGAATCCTGCTATCCCAGCCATATGATCTACTAGCTCAGTCGGTAGAGCACATGACTTTTAATCATGGTGTCCGGGGTTCGATTCCCCGGTGGATCACCAATCTAAGAAATACCAAAAATATATATGCAGATGTGGCGGAATTGGCAGACGCACTAGACTTAGGATCTAGCGCCTTAGGCGTGGGGGTTCGACTCCCTTCATCTGCACCAAAATGCGGGAATAGCTCAGCTGATAGAGCGCCACCTTGCCAAGGTGGAGGTCGCGGGTTTGAGCCCCGTTTCCCGCTCCATAAAACTTGTACACCGTGCGGGTGTAGCTCAATGGTAGAGTTCCAGCCTTCCAAGCTGGCTGTGAGAGTTCGATTCTCTTCACCCGCTCCAAGTATGCGTCTTTAGCTCAGCAGGATAGAGCAACGGCCTTCTAAGCCGTGTGCCAGGGGTTCGACTCCCTTAAGACGCACCAAGTGTGCCATTAGCTCAGCTGGTAGAGCACCTGACTCTTAATCAGGGTGTCCAGGGTTCGACTCCCTGATGGCGCACCAGCAGATCGGGGTGTAGCGCAGATGGGAGCGCGCGTGGTTTGGGACCATGAGGTCGCAGGTTCAATCCCTGTCACCCCGACCATATAAAAAATAAAAATACACTATGCGGGTGTAGCTCAATGGTAGAGTTCCAGCCTTCCAAGCTGGCTGTGAGAGTTCGATTCTCTTCACCCGCTCCATTATTAATAAAAAATGTGGTGGACGTAGTTCAGTTGGTAGAGCACCAGATTGTGGCTCTGGGTGTCGTGGGTTCGAATCCCATCGTTCACCCCACATTAATGGGATATCGCCAAGCGGTAAGGCATCAGACTTTGACTCTGACATTCGTAGGTTCGAATCCTGCTATCCCAGCCATATGATCCACTAGCTCAGTCGGTAGAGCACATGACTTTTAATCATGGTGTCCGGGGTTCGATTCCCCGGTGGATCACCAATCTAAGAAATACCAAAAATATATATGCAGATGTGGCGGAATTGGCAGACGCACTAGACTTAGGATCTAGCGCCTTAGGCGTGGGGGTTCGACTCCCTTCATCTGCACCAAAATGCGGGAATAGCTCAGCTGATAGAGCGCCACCTTGCCAAGGTGGAGGTCGCGGGTTTGAGCCCCGTTTCCCGCTCCATAAAACTTGTACACCGTGCGGGTGTAGCTCAATGGTAGAGTTCCAGCCTTCCAAGCTGGCTGTGAGAGTTCGATTCTCTTCACCCGCTCCAAGTATGCGTCTTTAGCTCAGCAGGATAGAGCAACGGCCTTCTAAGCCGTGTGCCAGGGGTTCGACTCCCTTAAGACGCACCAAGTGTGCCATTAGCTCAGCTGGTAGAGCACCTGACTCTTAATCAGGGTGTCCAGGGTTCGACTCCCTGATGGCGCACCAGCAGATCGGGGTGTAGCGCAGATGGGAGCGCGCGTGGTTTGGGACCATGAGGTCGCAGGTTCAATCCCTGTCACCCCGACCATATAAAAAATAAAAATACACTATGCGGGTGTAGCTCAATGGTAGAGTTCCAGCCTTCCAAGCTGGCTGTGAGAGTTCGATTCTCTTCACCCGCTCCAAATATGCGTCTTTAGCTCAGCAGGATAGAGCAACGGCCTTCTAAGCCGTGTGCCAGGGGTTCGACTCCCTTAAGACGCACCAAAATGTGGTGGACGTAGTTCAGTTGGTAGAGCACCAGATTGTGGCTCTGGGTGTCGTGGGTTCGAATCCCATCGTTCACCCCACATTAATGGGATATCGCCAAGTGGTAAGGCATCAGACTTTGACTCTGACATTCGTAGGTTCGAATCCTGCTATCCCAGCCATATGATCCACTAGCTCAGTCGGTAGAGCACATGACTTTTAATCATGGTGTCCGGGGTTCGATTCCCCGGTGGATCACCAATTTAAGAAATGTCAAAAAGATGCAGATGTGGCGGAATTGGCAGACGCACTAGACTTAGGATCTAGCGCCTTAGGCGTGGGGGTTCGACTCCCTTCATCTGCACCAAAATGCGGGAATAGCTCAGCTGATAGAGCGCCACCTTGCCAAGGTGGAGGTCGCGGGTTTGAGCCCCGTTTCCCGCTCCATTTCAATTGAATAGTTTTTAAAATATGCGGGTGTAGCTCAATGGTAGAGTTCCAGCCTTCCAAGCTGGCTGTGAGAGTTCGATTCTCTTCACCCGCTCCATTTTTTTGTAAAATAATAATTGAATTATTTTACAAAGTAGCACCCATAGCTCAGTTGGATAGAGTTACAGACTTCGAATCTGGAGGTCGTAGGTTCAAATCCTACTGGGTGCACCAAGGGCATTATACAAAAACGTAGGGTATAAATGAGGTATATCAATGGTTCTAGGACTTTTGAATGCCTTATTTTTTTATGTAAAAAAATATTTTAAAAATAGTAATTATTAAAAATATAATTACATAAAATTTTAATATAAGATAAATTATTTGATATATGTTTTATAAAGAAATCTAAAAAATAAAGCTCTATTATATTAATTAGTAAAAAGAGGGATGGTCTTGGGAAAATGGACTGCTTTAGCAGAAAAAACATTTAAGGACATTCAAAAGAGAAAAGAAGAAAGAAAAAAAGGAAAACTTGATGCTAAAAATCATATAATAGAAAATACTATAAGAGTAAATAAGAGACTTAGAAGATTTTAATAAGGATTAAAAAGGAACTATCTTATATTAAAGATAGTTCCTAAAAAGTTATCTAGATTTCTTTTTAGTAGTTTTAAATGAAGGAACAATGCTTTGTTTTTCTTTAAAGGATTTTTTATCTTTTCTTTTAGATCTTTTCACATCTAATTCTTTGCCAACACAATATAATAATTTAATACCATAAAATGATAATATAGCAATAACTAAGTAACTAATGTATTTGAATGTAGAGAATTGAAAATACTTATCTAAAAATCCTAATATGATTATAGCTGCTAACAAAGTACTACAATATATAAAGTAATATAGGGCATTAATTTTATTTGTTGATATATGGCCATTTTTATTATATTTATATAATAATACAGTAAACGCACCCATTATAAAACAACTAGATAAATTTTTAGATTTAGTTAAATACATAACGAAAATCAATGATAGATTTAAAATAGTCCAATATATTAAAGGTATTTTTTTCATAATTTCACCTCGAAGTTAAATAAAGAATATATATAAAATTTAGCATATATATAATATTCGATAAAAAATTACAAATACCTTTTTATTTATATATAATTGTTTTTTAATAAGACAAAAAGGTTAATCAATAAGAGTATTACTACAAAATATCTTATGCTTAAAAGAATAATGAAAAATATGTTTTTAAAGTATTATTTTATTAAATTTTATTTTAAATAAAAGGGTATTATAATATATAATTAAATAAAAGGAATATAAACTTTAAGTAGTATTCTTATAGAAAGAGGTGAATGAAAATTAGAATATTAGTAGATGCCGATGCATGTCCATCAAAATCAATTATTGAGAAAGTCGCAAAGCAGCATAGTATACAGTTAGTTTTCTATTGTTGCTTAAGCAGTATTGTTACTGTAAATTATGGAGAAGTGAAAATTGTAGATGCAGGTTCTCAAATGGTAGATATGAAAATAGCAAATGAAGCTAAGAAAGGGGATATAGTAATAAGTCAAGATTATGGTGTTGCAGCCATGGTTTTAGGAAAGGGGTGTGGTGCTATACATCCTAAAGGTACCATATACAATCTTGATAATATAGATAGTATGCTTATGCAAAGACATATAAGTGCAAAAATAAGAAGAGGAGGAGGTAGATTTAACAATCCTAAAAAAAGAACTTCTGAAGATGATGAAAAGTTGTATAAAAATTTATGCTTCTTGATTAATAAATATTCATAAAAAACGGAAAACCCATAAAAAGGTATATACCAAATTATGTAATTATAGTATAATAATAGGGTAAGTGAATGGTATATAATTTTGTGGTAGGAGGCCAATAATTATGAATGAGTTATTAATTAATTTTGAGGATAATAAAACTAATAATGATCAAAAAACTATTGGCATTTTTGTTGAAACATTATTAAGAGAAGAATTATTATATAAATTTTTAGAGGGTAGAAATGGAATGTGGAAGGTTATTAAGGATTTTGGAAAAGAAAATTACATTTCATGGAAACCCCAAAAAGAAGGAAATTATATTATTATGGTACAAGGTAAAAAGGTGAATGGGTCTAAGCCTTTTGACTATTTAGAAAGAGAAGAATATAGTTATAAAAAAGATTTAGATATATGTAAAAATATAGAGGTGGATGAATATATAGAAGAAAATTCTAATATAGAAATAGGTGTAGATTTATATAATGAAAAGGGAGTTAAACAAAGGGAGGAACTACACATAAATACTATAGCGAATAATTCAAAGGAAATATTAAATCAAAATATAGAGAAAAGCAAAATAAAATATATATTAACATCACCTAATGAAAATCATGTTGTAGATGAGGAAATAATGTTTGCATTGGTTATAGAAAATGCCCAAAATACTCTTATAAAATATAAATTGTACATAAATAATATATTTATAGAAGAAAAGGCTTATGATTCTATTAAATCTTTTATTTTTAGGCCTAGAATTATTGGAGAATATAGGATTGAATTTTACTCAAAGCATAGGGATAGTGAAAAAGAATTTGATAGTAAAAAGGATTATAAGTTTGAGGTTAAAGAAACAAGTGATATAACTGATATAACAGTAAATTGTAATAAAAATAAAATTGTATGTAATAAAGATGTTACATTTAATATAAATGTACAAGGGGGGAAAAGTGTTATATACGAATTTTATTTATTAAAAGATCAGGAATGGAAAATGGTTCAGGGGTATGGTGCAAAAAGTTTTTATACTTTTACTCCATTTAAAGAAGGTATATATGACCTATTAGTTTTAGCTAAAAGTGCAAAAAAAGATATAGATTATGAAAAATTTACAATATGCAAATTTGAAGTTGAAAAACAAATAGATAATATTAATTAGAATATTAAGATTACAAACGAATTTTTATTATAATAATAAACATAATAGAAAATTAAGAGGAGAATTGAAATATATGGAACGATTAGATAAGGTGCTTGCTAATTTAGGATATGGTACAAGGAAAGAAGTTAAAGGGCTTGTGAAAAGGGGAGAGGTATTAATAAATGGAAATAAGGTTAAAGATAGTGCTATTAAGGTTGATCCTTATAAGGATGAAATAATAGTAGGAGAAGAAAAAATAGTATATAAAGAATTTATATATCTTATGATGAATAAACCTGATGGTGTAGTTTCTGCCACATTTGATAATTATGATGAAACTGTAATAGATCTTTTAGAAGAAGAGGATAAAGTATTTGAGCCCTTTCCAGTAGGAAGATTAGATAAAGATACTGTAGGGTTATTACTATTAACCAATGATGGAGAGTTAAACCATAAGTTGATTTCACCTAAAAAGCATGTAGATAAGGTATATTATGCTCAAATAGATAGAGAAGTAGATAAAAAGGATATTAATGCCTTCGAAAAAGGTATTGTACTGGATGATGGGTATAAATGCATGCCAGGGAAATTAGAAATTTTAGATTCT
This sequence comes from Clostridiaceae bacterium 14S0207, assembly GCA_003288255.1. Taxonomy (GTDB): domain Bacteria; phylum Bacillota; class Clostridia; order Clostridiales; family Clostridiaceae; genus Hathewaya; species Hathewaya limosa. The sequence continues at coordinate 672,828 of CP026600.1, forward strand.
ACGGAAGATGGATCAAATGTATTAGTTACTATTCAAGAAGGAAAGTTTCATCAGGTAAAAAGAATGTTCCAAAGTAGAGAGAAAAAAGTTGTATATTTAAAAAGACAAAGTTTTGGACCTATAGATTTAGATGAGGAATTAAATGAGGGTGAATATAGAGAACTTACCGATGAAGAAATAAACTTATTAAAAAATTTAAATTCTAGAGAATAAATTGAAATAAGATTAAAAAAACAAACTGGAAAAATTAAACTTATATGTCGAAATAAAAAAATATAAATTTAAAATTATTTAATAAAGTTGCATAATAAATGTTAAAAATTACAATAACAAAAAAAGAGAAAAATTAAAGTTAAATAAATAATTAATAGTATTTTTCTAAAAACCCTTGAAATTATGAGGATAATAGCATATAATAATTATGCAAGAAAAAAACAACCCCCTTTTTATTATTAATAACAACCCATCCCCTAATGTTATTAAAATAAAAAAATGTCGAAAACCCCTAAAATAATCGACAAACAATTAACTATTTAACGCACTGAACAGTGCGTTATTTTTTTATTATCAATATGTAAACAAAAGGAAAATGAGAACTGCATAATGGAATAGGTTTATATATAAAGGGTAAAATAAATATAAAAGATACAATATTCACATAAAAAATAAAAGTAATATAAAATATAATAAAATATGGTATAATTTATAGATATTTAGAAAAACATAAATACTGCATAAATATAATAAAATTGAGTAAAAAGTAAGTTAAGAGTGAAAAATAAATGATATATAAATAGAAAGATAATATTTGGACTTGAAAGGAAGTGTAATTTATTTGTATAAAGAACTTAGAAAAATATTAATTAATTTTATGACAGAAAAGGCTTACAAACCTATGACAGCTAAAGAATTAGCTAAGATATTTGGAATATATAAAAAAGAAATGCCAGATTTTAAAAAGTTATTAGGTTATATGGAAGACGATGGAGAGATTATTAAAAATAACACAGAACATTATGGAATTCCAGAACGTATGGGATTTGTAATGGGAAGTTTTGAAAGTAATGCAAAGGGATTTGGCTTTGTTATTCGCGAAGGTGAAGAAAAGGATGTATTTATACCTAGTTCAGGCGTAAATGGAGCTATGCATGGTGATAAAGTTTTAGTATCTATTATCAAGGAAGAAAAAGTAGGTAAAAAATGTGAGGGAGAAATATATAAAGTAATAAAAAGAGCCAATAAGGTAATGATAGGTACTTTTCAAGATAGTAGAAATTTTGGATTTTTGGTTCCAGAAGATAAAAGAATTCACCAAGATATTTTTATACCTAAAGATAAAATAGGTGATGCTAAAGATGGTCAAATAGTTGTAGCAGAAATAACTAAATGGCCGGATAATAGAAGAAGTCCAGAAGGAAAAATCATAGAAATATTAGGTAATAAAGGCGATAGAGGAATAGATATCCTAACAGTTATAAGAAAACACAATCTACCAGAAGCATTTCCAACTAAGGTTGAAGCTTATGCAGAAAACATAGAAGACGTTATTTCAGAAAGTGAATATGAAAGAAGACGTGACCTTAGAGACCTTCTTATGGTAACTATAGATGGAGAAGATGCTAAAGATCTTGATGATGCTGTATCAGTACAAAAATTAGAAAATGGTAACTATCTTTTAGGGGTTCATATAGCTGATGTTTCACATTATGTTAAAGAAAAAAATGTATTAGATAAAGAGGCTTTTAAAAGAGGAACTTCAGTTTATTTAATAGACAGGGTAATTCCAATGCTACCTAAAAAGTTATCTAATGGAGTGTGTAGTTTAAATCCTAAGGTGGATAGATTAGCATTAACATGTATGATGGAAATTGATGATAAGGGTAAAGTTATTTCACATGATGTTTTTGAAAGTGTAATAAAAACAAATGAGAGAATGACATATACTGATGTAACCAAAATTTTAAGAGATAAAGATGAAGACCTTATTAAAAAATATGATTATTTATATGAAATGTTTAAAGATATGGGAGAGCTTTTTGAAATTCTTAATAAAAAGAGAATGGGTAGAGGCGCTATAGATTTTGACTTTGAAGAGTGTAAAATTATTTTAGATGAAATGGGTAAACCTATAGATGTAAAACCATATGAAAGGGCTATTGCTAATAGAATAATAGAAGAATTTATGCTTATATGCAATGAAACTATAGCAGAATATATGTTCTGGACTAAAATGCCTTTTGTATATAGAATTCATGAGGATCCAAATGAAGAAAAGTTAGCTCATTTTAGAGATTTTGTTTATAATTTAGGATATGTATTAAAACCAAATCTAAGTATACATCCAAGACATCTTCAAGAAATATTAGAAGATGTAAAGGGTAAAAAAGAAGAGGTTGTTGTAAGTACTTTAATGTTAAGATCTATGATGAAAGCAAAATATTCTCCTGAATGTATAGGACATTTCGGATTAGCAGCAAGATATTATTGTCATTTTACATCACCAATTAGAAGATATCCAGATTTAATGATTCATAGAATAATTAAAGAATACATTAATGGAAAAATAGATGAAAAAAAAGCTGTAAGATTAAAAACTATAGTAGAAGAAGCTTCGTTAAAATCTTCTGAAAGAGAAAGAGCCGCTATGGAAGTTGAAAGAGAAGTTGATGATTTAAAGAAAGCGGAATATATGAGCTATAGAATTGGAGAAGAATTTGAAGGAATTATTTCATCTGTTACAAACTTTGGTATGTTTGTTGAATTACCAAATACAATAGAAGGTCTAGTTCATATAACAGATTTATATGATGATTATTACATTTTTGATGATGCTCATTTATGCTTAGTAGGCGAACATACAAAGAAAATGTATAAACTAGGTGATCCAGTAAAAATAGTAGTTAGCAGAGTATGTATGGAAACAAATGAAATATATTTTGAGTTGGTTCAAGATGAAGAAGAAAATTTAGAGGAGTTAACCGTATCAGAAGAAGATGCTAAAATAGTTAAGGAAGGCATTGAAAATTTAGAGTAGGTTATAAGAAAAACCTATGTTAATAAAAAATAGTAGTTTTCGTACAAGAAAACTACTATTTTTTTTGAAAATTTTTGTAGTGTATATGTTTTAATTATTTTAAAATAGTTAAAAAAATTATAAATTAAAAAATATAATATAGAATATGTTACGCGTAAATCTAAAATATGTAAAAATTTTAAGTTGATTAGAATATAAAAATAATGATAACAAAAAATATCGAAATATTACATGGAAATAACATGAGTTGACTAAAATTTTCAATAAGCATATTAAGCCATTTATTTATAAGTTAAATAGATATTTTGTATTTTAAACTTAAATTAAAAGTTGTAAATCTTTATTTAGAGGAGAGATGTTATGGAAAATAGATTAATTATCAAAAATATAAATTTTGTTTATCAAAAAAGAAAAATTTTAGATAATCTTTCTTTTTCGAGTACAAACGGGGTGGTTGCATTAGTTGGTAACCATGATGTAGGAAAAACTACTTTGATTAATATTATAGTAGGGCTTAAAAAACCTCTAAGTGGGGAAATAATTTTTAATAACAAAAATCTTTTAAAAGATTTTAAATTTATATCTAAATATATAGGATATTTGCCACAAAATTTTAATGTATATAATGAAATTTCAGGATATGATTTTTTAGCCTATGTCTGTGATGTAAAAGGGGTACGGGGTAAGGAGAAAAAATTAAAGATTGAAAACCTAATAGAAGAGTTCAATTTATATGAGAACATTGAAAATCCTATAGGAACATATTCTAGTGAATTTAAAAGGAAACTTGGAATTGCACAAGCTATGATAGGTAACTCACAATTAATTATTATGGACAATCCCATGGTAGGGCTTACTGAGCAAGGGAAATTGGACTTTAAAAATTATTTTTCTCATAAGGGGAAAGATAAAATAATACTTATAGCAACTAATTGTATTAAAGATGTAGAGTCCTTTTGTGATCAAATATTAATTATGAAAGATAGTAAAGTTTCATTAAAAAAATAGGGAAGGTGTCAAAGAAGAAATTTAATAATTATATTAAGGAGAGAAGTTTAAATGAATTTAGATAATTTTAAAATTAATAATCCTATATTTAAGAATTATTTTAAGATATTTGATCTTAAAGGAAAAAAATTAAAGATAACATTTTTACTTTTAGTAATTTTATTATATAAGGCTATATTCACTCCGGTTAAGCCTGAATATTTACAATTAATAAAATGTAGTTCAATAGTTAATGTAGATATATTATATGATTACATAGTACCATTGGTTTTAGCATTGATAATTTGTTATATATTTTATAGTGATTATAAAAATAAAGAATATGAATTATTAACCTTTTATAATAGAGGAAATATAAATTATAATGTTTTTTATAGATGGTTAATTCATACCTTGTTATATATATTAGGATCTTTTATTACGGCAATGATTTACTACAGAACTGTATCTTTTTTGGATAAAACTAATTTATTACTAAGTTTAAGATTTATTCCAAGTCTAGTTTTTTTATGTTCTTTAAGTTTATTTTTAATTATTTATATAAAAAAAATAAATATAGTCAGTTGTATTTTAATATTATATTGTGTGTTAGACTATGTATTTCTTGGTAAACTTGGTTATTGTTTTTCTATAGGAGCTAATATAAATAATTTTTATTATAAAATTTCACCTCAGTTTTTTTTCATAAATAGAATAAGTTTGTTGTTCATTGGGATTGTACTTGTTTACATAGCTTGCAAGAAAGCTATAAGAATTTAAGAATAATATAATAAATTTATGGAGTAAGGTATAAAATATTATAAACCTTACTCCATTTTTGTTATAAAATAATAGAGTTTATGTTAAATCTTTATTTTTTCATTGATATATTTATTAAAAAATTGTAAAGTAGCATACGAAAGGTAAAATTATTATTTTTTAATATAATATTATATTTTTTCTAAAAATTGTTATAATATTAACAAGGATAATAATATTAATTAAATAGCTAGTATTCTAAGTAAATCTTTATGAGAAAGTAGAATTTAAATTGTGGGGGGAAATATTATGGATTTTGAAACTCAATTAAAAAAACTTAAATATTTAACATTAAAACAGGTATCTACTTTGGCAAAAGAAAACAAACTTACAAAAGAAACTATAGAAAAAATACCTTATAATATTATAGAAGGTGATAAAGCTAATTATAGATGCTGTATTTATAGGGAAAGAGCGGTAGTTTTGCAAAGAGCTCAATTAGCGTCAGGTTATGTTCCAAATGATAATATTATAGATGACTTGGTAGATATGGATGAATATAATCACGTAATGTATGTTCTTCCAGCAGCTTGTGATAAGTGTCCTATACATCAATATACAGTTACTGAGGTCTGTAGAGGATGTATACAACATAAATGCATGGAGGTTTGTCCAGTAAATGCTATAACACGAGTTCAAGGAAGAGCTTATATTAATCATGATATATGTGTAGAATGTGGTATGTGTAAAAAAGTTTGTCCATATAATGCAATTGTTCAAGTTAATAGACCATGTAAAATATCTTGTCCAACAGGGGCCTTAGAGATAGACAGTAAAAGTAAAAGAGCAAAAATAGATAAAGAAAATTGTATAAATTGTGGAGCATGTATGGTTGCTTGTCCTTTTGGAGCTATAGCAGATAAAAGCTATATAGTACCAGTAACACAGGCGTTAGTTGATAAAAAAAAGGATGTATATGCAGTGGTAGCTCCTTCAATTGTTGGACAGTTAGAAAATAAAATAACAATAGGTATGATAAAAGATTCATTGAAAAAGATTGGATTTAAAGATATGATAGAAGTAGCATGTGGAGCTGATGCTGTTACAGTACATGAATCTAAAGAATTTACAGAAAGAATGAAAAATGATAATAAATATATGACTACTTCTTGTTGTTCAAGTTTTGTTGAATATATAGAAAAAAAGTTTTCAGATCAAATATCTAATATTTCTACTACAGTATCCCCAATGGTAGCAGTAGGTAGAATGATCAAGCAACAAAATAACAATGCTATTATTGTATTTATTGGTCCCTGTACAAGCAAAAAAGCAGAAATTACTAGAGAGAATGTAAAAGATTCTGTAGATTATGTATTAACTTTTGAAGAAGCTATAGCTTTATTGGGGGCATTCAATATAAAAATAGAGGAATGTAAAGACTTAGTTGTAGAAGATGCTACAATTTATGGTAGAGGTTTTGCACAAGCAGGAGGTGTTACCGCTGCCATTCAAAGTTATTGTAAGGAAAAAGAAATAGATATAGAACTTAAACCAGTAAAAGTTAGTGGAAAAGATGCAATAAAAAAAGCCATGACTATGGCTAAAGTAGGAAGAGTAGGCGGTAATTTTATAGAGGGTATGATGTGTGAAGGTGGATGCATTAATGGAGCGGGAATAATAAAATCAATGATAAAATCAAAAGGACAGTTAGTTAAATTTAATAATTCATCACAAAAAAAATCTATTAAGGATAATAATCAAATGAAACAATTTAAAAATGTAAATATGAAAACTAGAAAAAATAATGAATAACAGTACAAATAAATAATTTTAAATAAAAGTACCAATACTATTAATGAAAAATTTAATTAATGGAGGTGTACTTTATGAAAAAGAAAGACAAAAGGGAATGGACAAAAGAAAATTATTTACACAATGGTGCAAAAACTCAAAATCAATGGGCAAAAAATAGATTAGACACAACTATAGAAAAGCCAGGGATTAATGAAAGTGGGAAAGAAATAAAGAAACAAGGTTTTTAAAAACATATAAAAATATGGGGTATAGGTAAAATATAATTGATATAAAAACACTATGAATTTTAATGTTTGTTACTAAAATTTGTAGTGTTTTTACTATTTTTATAATAAAAAGTTATGGTACATTATTTTTTTATTAATATGAGATTTACAAATGTTTTAGAAAAAATAAGTTTAAGTGATTTAGTAAGTTTATAAGGGGATATAAAAAGATAGCAATAAAATTAAGAAAGTCATATATATAATACAGTATCACTTTTTAAGGGGCCAGTTATGATGAAAGCAGATGCTGTATTCCAAGGAGGAGGAGTAAAGGCTATAGGATTAGTAGGTGCAGTTTGTAGGTTGGAAAAGGAAGAATAAGATGGCAAAGAGTTGCGGGAATGTCGGCCGGAGCAATTATAGCATCTCTAATAGCAGTTGGATATACTTAAAATGAATTAGAAGATATACTGTATAATATAGATTTTTTAAATTTAAAATAAAGAAACCAATTAGGAAAATACCAGGTATGGGAAATATACTAAGTTTATTCATAAATAAAGGAATTTTTAAAACAGACTATCCAGAAAAATATTTAAAAGAATTGTATAAAAAAGGGGAAAACTAAGTTTAAAGACATTAGTATAAATGGTGAATCCAGGTTAAAAGTAATAGCTTCAGATGTAACAAATAAAAAACTTCTAATTTTACAAGATGATATTAAAGAATATGGTATAGATCCCATGGAATTAGAAATATCTAAGGCTGTTATAATGAGTATGAGTATACCATTTCTTTTTTGTCCTACAAAATTAAAATATAAAGATAAAAATTCTTATATTGTAGATGGTGGTATTACTAGTAATTATCCTATATGGATATTTGATGTTGACGAAATACCAAGATGGCCTACTATTGGATTTAAATTAAATGAAACTGGAAAAAATAAAATTTTATGTAAAAGAAAAAATAGTTTTTCATGTTATATATCCGATATAATAGATACTCTTCTAGAATGTTACGATGATAGATTTTTTAATGAAAGAGATAAAAAAATAAGAACAATAAACATATCTACATTAGGAATAAAAACTTCACAATTCAAAATTAGTAAAAAAGATAAACAAGAATTATTTAATGAAGGATATAATAAAGCAAATAAATTTCTAGATACTTGGAATTTTCAAGATTATATAAGGAAATATAGGAGTGAAAAATAAAATATATTATTAAATAGGAAATTACTATAATGGAAGATAATTATACTAATTTCCTATTTAAAATTAATAAATTATCTAAAAAAGCAACTTTTTTATTCCTAAAATCATAAGTCCTAAGAATAAAGTTATTATTATAGCACCTAAAAAAGCAATTAAATTTTTTTTATTTAAGTTGTCATTGTTATTCATATAATGTACTCCAATCTTATTTTGTGTAATAGAAACAGTATATTTATTATAATATAGTTTGTTTAAAAAGAATAGTTATAAAATTAGATAAATTTAAAAATGTATTAAAGAAGTTATTTAGTCTTAGAAATTCTATTTCAAATTTCAATTAGTTTCTTTAAATTTATTTTTCTATTGGTTTTTTATAAAAGGTAAAGTTGAAATAGTTAATATTAAAGCAGCTGGAACAATAGTACTTAGAGCAATTCCTAAAATAAATAGTATAAGAGCAATACTGATATGATTTTTTTTAAGGTAATTTTTAAGAATTTTTTATATAGGTTATAAACATTACATCCTAAAATAGAATTTTTATTCTGAATAGTTGATATTCATATTATAATTATAGCATTTATTTTTATAAATTTATATATTTAAAAATGAAAAAATGTTGAAAATTATCAAATTTCATTAATAAAGTATAAAGAAATATAAATAAGTTACATATTATATTACAAAATAAGTAAAATAGAATATATTAAGTAAAAATAAATAGAAAACCGTTGAACTATTGATAGTTTGAATATATATTTATATGTATTAGTCATAATAATATAATTTCATAGGGAATATTTATATATAACTTTAGGGAAAAGGGGAAAAACTATGAATAAAAAAATATTATCATTAATATTAAGCGGACTTATAACAACGTCTTTTATAGGTTGTACTAGCAAGGCTTCTAGTAATGGAAGTAATAATAAAATTGTAATGGATAAAGAACAATGTATGAATTTAACTTTAAATGAACCTAAAAGTTTAGATCCTGCAAAAACAGGAGATGCATATTGTACTCAAATAGCTACAGAGGTATTTGAGGGATTAACAAGATTAGAACAAGATGAAAACGGTAAGGATATAGTAAAACCAGCTGGTGCAGAAAGTTGGACATCAAATAATGATAAAACAGTTTGGAAATTTAAATTAAGAGATTTTAATTGGAGTGATGGTAAGAAGGTAACAGCTAAAGACTATGAATATAGTATAAAGAGAAATTTAAATCCTAAGACAGCATCTCCTATAGCATATTTATTATATGTAATAAAAAATGCTCAAAAGTTTAATGGAGGAAAAGTTTCAGAAGATAAGTTAGGAGTAAAAGCAATAGATGATAAAACTTTAGAAATCACTCTTTCAGAACCTTGTCCATATTTTTGAATTTGACATATTATAAAGCAATGTTTCCTCAAAGAAAAGATATAGTAGAAAAAGATCCAGAAAAAATAGGATCAAAAGTAAATAATATAATATACAACGGTCCGTTTAAAGCTACAAAATGGGTACATAATAATGAAATACTATTAGAAAAAAATGATCAATATTGGGACAAAGATAAAGTTAATCTACAAAAAGTTAGTTTTAAAATAATAAAAGAAACAATATCTCAAAATCTATCTTTATTTAATGGAAGTGTAGATGTATTAGGCGTTAATGATGACAATTGGATAAAAAAATTAAGAGATTCTAAAAAATTTGATGAACTAAATTTAAATATACCAACAACTCAATTTTCAATTTTAAATGAAAAATCTAAGTTGTTTAGTAATGCAAATGTAAGAAAGGCATTTTCATTAGCATTGGATAGAGAAGGATTAGCTAAAACCGTCTATGCAGGAGATGATCCAGCATATGCTTGGATACCTAAATCTATAACTATAGAAGATAAAAGTTTTAGAGAGGCATCAAAAGAAGAACCTGTAAAAGATATTGCAAAAGAAGGAGATGCAAAGGCTTTATTAGCTAAAGGGCTTAAGGAGTTAGGAATAAAAGAAGATCCTAGTAAACTTAATGTTAATTTCTTGTGTGGGGGAACAGATCAAGGAAATAAAGAATTGGGAGATTTCTTCCAAGAAAATTATAAAAAAAGTTTAGGAATAAATGTTCAACCTCAATTGGTTGAATGGCCAGTATTTTTAGATAATATTTATGCAGGAAGATATGATATAGCTACAATGTTCTGGACAAGTGAATATAATGATCCAAGTAATATGTTTGATATATATAAAAGTGATGCATATATAATGCCTACTTTTTGGAAAAATAAAGAGTATGATCAAATCGTTAAAAAGGCAAAAATATCTATAGATAGTAATGAAAGAATAAAAAATTATAAAAAGGCAGAAAAAATGTTATTAACTGATCAAGCTGTAATAATGCCTATGGTGTATAGAAAAGGAAGAACATTTACTAATAAATGTGTTAAAAATCTTATGACCCCATTGTTTGGATCAATGGAATTAAAATATGCATATATTCAAGGTAGAGCTAAAAAATAGACGCACACAAGACTATCCTAGAAATTAGGGTAGTCTTTTTAGAATAATGAATTTTATAATATTAAAAATGTATAAAATTATTTTATAATTATAATTAAAAAATATATAAAATTTATGCTATAATAATGTTTAAAAATTAGGGGATTGTTATATAACGAGAGAGGATATAAAGATATGCTTAATACTTTAATGGAAATAGGGAAACAATTCAACGAAGAAAAAATTTTATGGGGGGTAGGAGCTTCTTTAGTTTTAAATTTTTATGGATTAATAGATGATCCACATGATATAGATTTAATAATTTCTATAAAAGATGTAAAAAAGGCAGATAGAATTTTAAGCAGGTTAGGAACAAAAGTTAGTGGAGAAGATGATAAATCGTATTCTACGAGATATTTTTATGAATATAAAATTAATGATATAGATATTGATTTTATGGCGGGATTTATTATAAATCATGAGTGTGGCAGTTATGAATATAAATTTGATCAAAAATCTATAACATTAAAAAAATATTTAAAAAATATAGAAATTCCATTGACTTCTCTAGAAGATTGGTATATTATATATCAGTTGCTAAAAAATCGACAGACTAAGGTTGAGTTAATAGAAAATTATCTTTTAAAATATGGTATAAAGAATAAGTTTTTATTAGAAAGAGCATTAGTACAAAATCTACCATACCATGTAAAATTGAAGATAAAAAACCTAATGAGATATACTAAATAGACTTATCTATAAGGTAGGTCTATTTAATTTTTCTTCAAACTTCAAAAAACATAAGAAAATAATAGTATTATTAAGGTAATGTTAAATATATGTTAAAAATACGGAGATTTTACCCTTAAAGTAAATTTCCCATTAAAAGAAACTTGGTGTATAATTATAAAAATTTATTTCAAAGGAGTGGTTAATATGGGTGATAACAGAGAATTGATTTTTAAGTATAAAAATTCAAGAATAATTTTCAATGCAATTACCGTAATTTGCTTGGTTACTATGGTGTTTTTAAGAAAATTGCCGACAAGAAATAATTTGACTGCTATCCTTTATGTAATATTCTTTTCAAGTGGGATGATATTTGCTATTGCACAAATATATGCATTTATAACTAAAAAATATAAAAAACCTAACTTAACTATAAAAAAAGATAAAATAATTTTTTTAGATGACTTTTTTATGAATTCTAATAAAATAAAATTAAATGAGATTTCTAAAATATATATACCGGAATATGACAATATAATAGAAATTAAATTAAAAAATCATAGACGTAGAACTATTAGTCTTTCACATTATAAGAAAGAAGATAGGCAATTAATAAAAGAAATATTTAAGGATATGCAAGAAGAAATAGTTTAAAAAAATCAACCTGTTCATGTAATATGTACAGGTTGATTTTTTCTTTGAGTAAATATAGTAAAAGACAATATCATAAATTATAACTGATATTGTCTTTTGTGAAAGGAATAATTTTATATATAAAATTTAGGAAAATTACTATTTATTTATAGTTACATCGAAGATTTGGTCTATAGAAACATCTATGCCCTCTTCCCCTGCACTTGGAACTATTTTTACTAATTTAGGACCACCTAGATTTATTTTGTTTTGAAGATCAGTAGTAGCATTTTTAAATGTATTAGGGTCTACTTTGTAATTATCTACCAATTGATATCTTAAAATAACTTTATCAATATTACTAGCTTGATAAGATATATTTGTATTGCTTTCAAAAGTAGATTTTATTTCTTGATTATTGGTAAATGATTTAGAAGCAGTTTTATTTAATTCACCTGTTAAACTAGCCATAATTTTAGCCGATGCAAAACTACATTCTCCACCAATACTTCCACTAACTTCACTTACAAGTTTTAGTCCTAAAGTTTGGCCCATTTTTAATTCTTCATTTTTAGTAATACCAGACGTATATTTTTTAGTTAGAGTATGGGTAGAACCAGCAGGAAGATCTATAGCATCGATAAGTTTCCAATAAGTTGTTCTTTGAACAGCATTATCGTGATAAAGGAATGCTAGTTTAAATAGGGTATCTCCCCTGTAAAAATCGGTTTTTAAAAGTTCTTGCATTGCCATATCTGTAACTTTTTTATCTTTATAATTTTGTTTATTAATAACAAAACCGTTATTTAAAATAATGTAAAAGTCACCATCTTTTAAAGAATATTTATGGTCAGTGAAAAATCCGAAAGCTTTTCTTAAAGCTAATTCTGCATAGTTAAATTTTCCATGATCTGATTTAGTTTCATCTAATTTTATATCTACATACATCCATGGATTTACCGTAGAAGTTTTAGATTCAATATTTATTTTAGATTTAATTTTACCATCAATTACAGCAGTTTGAGCTGTTGGAATAGTAATATCTCTATCATAACTATAAGCTGTTGCTAAAGGAGCAAAAACTAATAAAGCACTTAATGCTAATAAAAATGCAGTTTTTTTCATAATATAATCACCCTACCTTTACAAAAATTAATATTTAATTAAGAATATTAACTTTTAGTTCAAAATATTAATACCTTGTTTACAAATTTATTATAACAAGTTAAGTGAAAAAAGTATAATGAATCTTATAGGTAATTGAAGAAAAAGTTGGAATTATAAAAAATATTTAATGCAATTAGAATATACAGAATGTTATGTTTGATTTGTAGTTCTTATTTGAACTTTTGAAAAAAAGAATCCTTTATAAATACTATAATAAAATTTTTAAAATAGGTTAAAATAGATAATAACTAAAAATAGAAAGGAGCGTTTAGGATGCCAAAAGATAGTCAACCTGATAATAAAAAAGCAAGAATGGAAAAGTGTAATTATCAAACTCCAATTACTAGTGAAGAAGGAAAAAATCATAATAGAACGGCTAAAAAACATTCTATAAAAAGACAAGGATTCCAAAGCGATCACATAAGTTAGTGTTAGGGTTAATAATATAAATCCAAATTAAGAAAGATTAAGTATAGTTGCATGTGTATAGCATAGATATTTTAGGAAGAAATATCTATGCTATATTTTTATATAACATATATTTATTTAAATATATGTTATATAATGCTTAAAATTTTAGGGTTTGTATGGTAGAATAGTTTAAATTATAATTTTAAGTATATGAAATATATGGAGGAGATAATGATAAGACAAGCTGAGCTTTCCGATATAAGTAGTATTATGAATATTATAGATGACACCTTAAAAGACATGCATTCCTATAATAATTATCAGTGGGATGAAAATTATCCTAAAAAAAATGACTTTATTAAAGATATAAAGAAAAAAGAATTGTATGTAGAAGAAATTGATGAAAATATTGCGGGATTTATATGTATAAATAAAGCACAAACTCCGGAATATAAGGAATTAATTTGGTCAAGTAATAAAGAAGCTATAGTAATACATAGAATGGCAGTTGCAATTAATTACAGAAGAAAAGGAATAGGAACAAAATTAATGAATTTTGCAGAAAACTTAGGAAAACAGCAAAATATCTATTATATAAAAACTGATACTAATTCATTAAATGTTAAAATGAATAATTTATTTAAAAAGTTTTCATACAATTTTATTGGAGAAGTCAATTTTCCAAGTAAGGAAACACCATTTTATTGTTATGATAAGATGTTAAAATAATATATTTATAAAGGAGTTGCTAAAAAAGTAACTTCTTTTTCTTAAAATTTATTACATGGAGGGATAATAGTGTATACTGAAAAGTTAAAAAAGGGAGATGTTATAGGAATATATTCACCATCATCTCCAATGACAAGTACAGCACCAAAAAGATTTAAACGAGCAAAAGAATTTTTGGAAGGTAAAGGTTTTAAAATTTTAGAAGGAAACTTAACAGGAAAATATGATTATTACAGATCAGGTAGTATAAAAGAAAGAGCAGAAGAGTTAAATGCGTTAATAAGAAATCCAGAGGTTAAATGTATAATGTCTTCTGTAGGAGGAATGAATTCTAATTCAATTCTTCCATATATAGATTATGAGGCTATAAAAAAAGATCCTAAGATATTCATAGGATATTCAGATGTTACTGCAATTTTACTATCAATATATGCTAAAACAGGAATTAGTACCTTTTATGGACCAGCATTAATTCCTTCTTTTGGTGAATTTGAACCTTTTGTAAACTATACTTATGAGTATTTTAAAGATGTATTAATAGATGAAAATAAGTTCCCTATTAAATTTAAAACGCCTGATTATTGGACAGATGAATTTATTAATTGGGAAGAAAAAGTTAAAGAAAAAAAGAAAGTTTCAAATAAATGGATTTCAGTTATTGATGGAAAAGCAAAAGGAAGAGTAATAGGTGGAAACTTAGATACTATTCAAGGTATATGGGGTAGTCCTTATATGCCAGAAATAAAAGAGGGAGATATATTATTTATTGAAGATACTATGAAAGATGCAGCAACTATTGAAAGAAGTTTCTCATTACTTAAGGTTAATGGGATTTTTGATAAAATTTCTGGGATAATACTTGGAAAACATGAGTTATTTAATGATAATGAAACAGGAAGAAAACCATATGAAATTTTATTAGAAGTGTTAGGGGATACTAATATTCCTTTACTTGCAGATTTTGATTGCTGTCATACTCATCCTATGTTAACTATGCCTATAGGAGCAGAAATTGAATTAGATGTAACTAACAAATCAGTAAAGATACTAGGATATTAGAAAAAGAAAAAATATAGGGTTAATATAAGAAAAGTGATTAAAAAATATTTTATTGGAAATAATAACTAGTAATCAAATAAGCGCTATGAAGTTAAGTAATAAACTTACATTTCATAGCGTTTTATATTTAAAAAAATTTATATGCTATTTGTTTTATTAATTTAGCAAGTTATATAAAGATAAGTTATATACAAAATAATGTATTTTGATGAATAGAAGTAATTTATATGTAATTTATATGTAATAAAATTGTTACCTAATTTTAAATAATTTAAAAAAGTAGTAGTGTATAATATGTTTATTAATTTACGAAATGTTTATATATAATTAAGGTGTTTATTTATGGATGGAGGAAATGGATGGGATACACTATTATAAAATCAGAAAAAGACTTAGAATTATCAACAAATTATCTAGCATTAAAAAATTTAACTGCTATAAGAAATTTTAATGGTAAATTTAAAGAGGATAAGTTATTTTCAGTCAAAGACAATATGTTTTATTGCATAGATGGAGTTATTTTAAATCTTACAGATTTAAAAAAGAAATATGGATGTTTTAATATAGAATCTTTAATTCATTGTATGTTCAAAAAACATGGTATAAATTTTGTAAAAGAATTAAGAGGAAATTTTAGTGGAGTTGTATATGATGCGTTTAATGATAAAATTTATACATTTACAAATCAGTTAGGAAATAAGTTTGTATATTATTTTTTCGATAAAAAAAATGATGATTTTATAGTATCTACTAATATATTAGATATTGTAAGATTCAAAAAAGAGTTAGGATATAATAGTTCTATTTCAGAAGAAGGGGCTTATTTTATGTTAACTTTTGGATATATGCTTATGGATTATACAATGGTAGATGGTGTTAAAAAAATTAATCCAGGTTGTTATCTTGAATGTAATAAAAATAAATTAAATAGTGTAAGATATTTCGAATATAATAATGAAGATATATTAGATGTTTCAATGGATAAGGCCATCGATGAATTATATGAGAGATTTTCGGATACAGTAAATCTATCTTTTAAAAAGGATAAAGAATATGGATTAGATCATTTAAGTTTTTTAAGTGGCGGCATGGATTCAAGAATGATAGTATTTACTGCTAATAAGTTAGGATATAAAGATATAAATTGTATTAATTTTTCCAAGCTTAATTCCCAAGACGAAAAAATTAGTAGAAGTATTTGTAACGATCTAAACTTAAATTATACTTTTAATAGTTTAGCTAATGGAGATTATTTAAAAAATATAGATTATTATATAAGTAAAAATAATGGACAAATTTTATTTAATGGAGCGGCACATTTAGTTAATACTATGTCAAAAGTAAATTTAAATAAATTTGGAATAGTTCACAATGGAAATTTAGCAGATATAATGCATGGGGATTACTTAGGAAAACCATACCACGAAAAGCCTATGTTGAGTAAATGGGGATATTCGAATAAGTTACTAAATAGGGTGAGTGAATTTGATAAAATTGTAAAAAACACATATACAAATGAGGAAGAATTTGTAATTTTTAATGCAGGTATTAATGGAGTATATAACGGATCAGTAAGTTTACATGATAATACTGAAACATATGAAGAATATACAGATCCAACAGTTGTAGAATATGCAATGAGATTAAGTCCTAAATATAGATTCCAAGAAAAGTTATTTATTAAGATGATTCAAAAACATTGTCCAGAGGCTACTAAATATAAATGGCAAAAATGGAATTGCAAGCCTAGTAAGTTAAATTCAAAAATTATGTTAAATAGATTTTCTAATACCTATATAAAGATACTTAATAAGTCTTATGAAATGATACTTGGTAAAAATAACATGAGAGAGATGAATCCCTATGATTATTGGTATAATAAAAATGATAATTTGAGGAAATATGTTGATAATTATTTTAAAGACAATATTCATTTGCTTTCAAAATATTCAACGTTAAAGAGGGATTGCGAAGAATTATTTAAAAAAGGAAGTTTTTGTGAAAAGGCTCAAGTATTAACTTTACTTGGTTTCTGTAAAAGTTTTTATAATATATGTTTCTTATTAAATTTATAAAATAGGTTAAAAAATAGTAGTGTTTTTATCTAAATAACACTACTATTTTTTTAGTAAAATAATTTTAATATATAATAATAGATATAATTTTAACAAATAACTATGAAGTTCTTCTTGATGTTTTACGTATAATTTCTATACTTTTATATAAAATATAGTTATATAATGAGAGTTTTAATATTTTTTATGTTAATATTTTAATAATATTAATAAAAATAGGACAAAATATAGATAATGTTAAAAAAATGACGAACTTTTATCTTTGAATTATTATCAATGATATGTTAATATAATATCAAGAAAGACAATTGAAAGATTTAAGTCAATAAAGATTAAAAAAATATTTATTTAGAATTGAAATACACAGATAAAGTTCTGATATAAAACCAATGATTAAATATTAAAGAATAATTGCAATGTTTTTGAAATGCAAGAAAACTTGATTTAATCTTTTTTTTCACAAATTATGTGTTAAAAAATATACTAAGTAACAAAGGGTATTAAAAAGTTTCGAAGAATAAAAATTAAATTTATAAAGGTGGGATTTGAATGTGTACAAAAATATACTTTGTTAAACATGGTGAGGTAAATGCTTCAAAAAATAATGTTATAAAAAAACTATCTAAAAAAGGTGAAGAACAAGCTAAAAGAATAGCTAATAGATTTAAAAATTGCGAAGTATCTAGAATAATTTCAAGTCCATATTTAAGAAGTGTAGAAACAGTTAATGAAATAGCAGAGGATAAAGGTGTAAAGTTAGAATTAGTTAATGATTTTAATGAAAGAGAAGTATCAGAAAATCAAGATGAGGTTTTAAAGGAAACTCAAAAAAGAAGTGTTGAGGCTATAAATAAAGTGTTAGAAGAATCAGTAGATGAAAATGTAATTATATCTACTCATAGTGAAACACTTAAAGGAATATTAAGCTATTTTGATAAAAGTAACAATTATACAGTTACTAAAGAAGATGCAGATATATTTGAATTGACTTTTGATAATAAAGACTTAAAAAGAATGGAGCATATAAATATTGAAATTAATTAATTTTTTATATAAGGTAGCATCAATTAATGATTTTATATTTTAATTGATGCTATTATTTTATATAAAATTTGATTTATTTTAATATAAAAACAGTATAAGTAGAAGATTAAGTTTCTAAGATAGTTTTTAAATTTTCTTTTAAATGATCAATTGATTTACTTCCAACCATTGACGCATATATATTTTTGTTACTTATAACATAATTTAAAAGTTTCTTAGGAGAAGTAGTAGAATTTAAATTTTTACATTGATTTAGCGGGGCACTAATTGTTACATATAATCCTAAGAGCTGAGCAGCTTCCATGAGAGAATAATGTTTATTTTTTATTAATTGATTTTTTTTAGTACTTGCTGAGGTGTTAAATTTATTATAAGGAACTTGTATAAACTTAAAATGATGATTAGGACCAGCTACTTTTTTTACAATATCCATTACTTTATTTAAGGAAATATACCACTTAGAGTCCATATCATCTATAAATGCATACCAAGTTGCCATACCATAAAATTTTATAGTACCTTTCTTTACTTCCTGTTCATAAAAATAGATAAGTGGTTCTAATTTTGTATAAAAAACATTTTCACCTAAAATATATTTGGATATTTCAGGGTTGTGAATATAATGAATATCTATAGTGTCTATACATAAATTTTTTTTGCTTAATTCTATACAGTTTTTATAAAACTTCGGTTCTAAAGTATGTCTATGATTATCTATAATATTTACATCTTCTTTATTTAAAATGTTTTTAGGTATTAATATATTATTAAGATAATCTATAGGATGAACTCCTAAGGTATAATCACCATATATTTGACCTCCCTTTGTAGAAATCACTATTTCTTCACGTTTAATTGCTTTTTCATGTTGTATAAGTTTGACTAGTATTTCACCTATGTCCTTTTCAGAACGCATACCTCTATAGTTAATGGCAGTATCTATAAAATTTATTCCATGTATAAGTCCATAAGTTAGAGTTTCCTTATACATATTAGAATGAGAATCAGAAAAGTCGCCTAAATGAGTGCCTAGTGCCATGGGTAGAGAATAAAAATTTCTTGTATATTTTACGTGGGATAAAGATATATTATGATTAAAAAAATAATTTTTAGTTTCTTTAAGTGTAGAAAAGCCTTTAATGTTCACAAGCAGACCCCCTAATTTTTTATTAACAAATACAAGTAAATTATATACATAAATACTAATAAATTAAAGACTATAAAAATTTTGTATCAAGAGGTATAATAAAAGTATAAGGATGGCTTATTGCAAGTATAAAAAATATAAAATTATTTTCAAAATTTACAGAAAATTATAAAAATAAATAGAAATTCTTTATAAGAAATGATAAAATTATTTATATAAAAGACCTTACGTTAAGAGAGGATAGCCATATGAAAAAAATAAAGAGAAATAGAAAAAGAAATATATCATTAGTATTAACCATATTATTTTTGTTTTTAATAATAAATATATTTAACTATATTACTAATTTTAATTTTTATAAAGCAGCGCCTTCTAAAAAATGGTCTAAAAGTAGAGCTTTAGGAGAAATAAAAGCAACAAGTAATTCTAAAATTGTTCCTGTAGGAAAAAATTATATTATAGCTGCCAACAACGATAAGAGCATTAAACTTTTAAAAGTAAATAATAGGGGAGATATATTAGAGAAATGTAAACTAGATATTGACACGGAAATATTAAATAGTTTAGATATCTTAACTTTAAAGGATAATAAGGTTTATATTCAGTGGAGTAGTATAAAATTAGAGGGAGTAAAAGTAAATGGTATTGTTTTAGACGATAAATTTAATGTGCTTTCAAAAAATAATGAAAAAATGATGAAAGATACATCTAGGCTAGATGAAAAATTAATGTTATTTGCCTATAAAGATAAAATTGAAGTTAAAGATATAAATATGGGTAAGATTAATACTCTTAAAGTTAATGATCCTGACTTTGTGCGAGGTATTAAATTAAAGGAGAATGAATATTGCATAGTTTATAGAGATAAGGAAAAAAACTTAATAAAGGTTATGTATAAAGATGGTAACTTTCAAAAGCCAGTTAAAATCTGTACTTTAGTTGAACTTAGTGGAGAGATATTAAAAAATATAACTTTTGGAACAGATTTGAATCAAGGATATTTAATAATTGAGAAACAAAATAAACAAGGTATAAAAAGTGAGTTGATATCTTTTAATTTAAATGATAAGAAAGAAGAATTATATAGTACTTTAAAATTAAAAGGTGTATCCAATATAGGAGAAGTAGTTTTTAATAAAGTGAAGGATAATAAGGCTTACTTTTTAGCTGTTGGAGATAGACGAATCGGCGTTAAGAAAACCTTTAATGATGTATTTGAATTCTATATACAAAATAATCAACCAGTATTAGGGGATTTTATTTCTAGGTCACCAGAATTAGTAGCATTTGAGGGGGCAGTAGATGATATAGTAATTTATAGTGAATATGACCCTGATAAGGGAGAGTATAGTTTAAGGTTTACATCAAGCAATGAAGAGTTTAAAAAAGAAAATAATAGGCCTAAAAATAAAGAAAGAAAACAAGCTTTATTAGAAACTATTGAGATAGCTATATATGGTATAGCATATACTTTTATATTAGGATTAAAATGGATTTTACCAGATGTCTTAATATTAACAGTTTTAAGTTTTATTCAAGACAGACTTTCAAAAAAGGGAAAAGTTATTACATTTACTATTTTAGCCTTTATAATATCTACCTTTAAATCTATGAATATTTATCAAATAGTTTATACAAACCCTATAGCATATTTACCTAAGGCTTTGTCCTATAGTTTTATAGGAATGGGTATAAGTATATTAATAAGTATAATATGTTATATATATGCTTACTTATTTTATAAGGAAGATATGGATAGTATGTATGTAATGATATTTTCACCTTTCTTAGTGTTGGATTCTATCTTAACATTTATTTTATTTGCACAATATTTACTATAAAAAGTTTCGTAAAAGACTATCTTGATTTAAAGTAAGTTTTTAAATCAAGATAGTTTTTATTTTTAAAATCAGTTTGAAGATTCATACTATTTATGATAATGTAAAATTAGGTAGTTTTAATTAAAAAAAGTTAAGTTACTTGGGGGATAAGAACATGAAAAAGAAGAAACTAGATGATATAACTATATTAAGGGTTATAGGGATATTATTGGTAGTGTTGGCACATGCAACGCACGCATATACATCGGGGTGGGTATATGAAACTCATGTAAAGTCTTCATTTTTCAGAAGGTTAACTTTATATGTTTATAGTTTTCATATGCCCTTATTTCTTTTTATATCAGGGGCAGTATATTACTTTTGCAGAAAAGAATTAGAAAAATATAATGATTTTAAGGCATTTGCATGGAATAAAATTAAAAGATTAGTAGTGCCATATATATTTGTAGGAAGTGTTTACTTAGTACCTATAAGATTAAAACTAGGAATAAATCTTTATCCAGGAATTACTTATGGAGGAGCTATATTTAATCAGATATTAAGAGTACAAATTCCAGGGGGATTATGGTATGTAGTCATGCTTTTTAATATATTTATTGTTTTTAGGTTGTTTGAAAAACTTATTGATGCCAATCCAATAATTACAAATCTAATTATTTTTTCATTTTTATATTATTGGTCACCTAAAATAACAAATCAGTATCAGATAAGTAGAACTTGTTTTCATATTATATATTTTTATTTGGGATATTTATTTCAACAATATAAAAATCAAATTATTGAAAAACTTAAAATGTTAAAATATCCATTTTGGATTTTATTTATAACACATTTTTGTTTATTTACTTTTATGAGAAAATGTCTAAGAGTACCATATCCATATTTCTTATGGAGGATGTTAAATCTTTCTGTTAGAATAATAGTTCCCGTATTAGGAATAGGATATTGTTATTTTGCAGTATTATGGATTTTGAATAAAATACCTAAGATTACTGAAAATAAGATTATTAAAGTTTTAGATAAAAATAATTTTATAATTTATTTATTTCATGAACCAATTATATATTGTATTTTATATAAATTATATGATAGTTCAATGAAACCAATTATATTAGTAAATATATGTTTTTGGGTAAGTCTTTTAGGGTCATTGATTTTAGCCTTTATAATTAACAAAAGTATAATTTTGCGTTTTTTAACAGGAAATAAATTTAAGAAAAATATCTTGAATAAAAGGTTTATTAATACTTAAATAAAAAAAAGACATAAATTAAGTTGAATATACTTACTTTATGTCTTTTTATTTTGGAGAAGTTAGTTTATATAGAAATATAAAAAGATTCGACCAATTAATAAAGGTCTTTCTTAATTGGTCGAATTTACTAATGGATAGAAAAAAAATAAACTTAGGAGGAAATATGAAAAAAAGTACAGGAATACAGAAAAGACTTCTATTTTCACATGTAATATTAACAGTTGCAATTTTGCTTGTTTTTGGCACTTTCATTTATTTAAAAATGGCAAGCTATACTGAAGAACAGTATAATCAATTTGTATCTAAAGATATTATGGAAATAGATAGAGGGATAATTAACTATATTGATGCTATGAAAGAAAATGTAAAAATGTTGTCTACTTCTGAATTAACTAAACAAATAGATTCAAGGATAACATCTTATGTAAAAGGTAAGGGAAAAGAAAGTATAATAAAAATGGAACCTTTAAAAGCAAATGCTTATGAGGCAAGCCTTTATAAAAGTTTTCAAAACTATGTAGATAATCATGAAGATATTCAAAATGTTTTTGTGGGAGTAGAAGAAAATGGAGGATTTTTAGAATATCCTGCTATAGATAGAAAAGTAGGTTATGATTCTAGAAAAAGAGATTGGTATAAAAAAATCTTAAATAATCCAAGAAAAATTATTGTATCTGATGCACGTAAAAGCATAGATGGAGATTTAAGCATTAACTTTCTAGCCCCTATAAAGTTAAAGGATAAACTTAGAGGGGTAATGGGAATGAGTATGACTCTTGATGATTTAGCCCAAATGGATAAGGAAATAAAAATAGGAAATAGAGGGTATTTGGTTATTGTAGATAAAAAAGGTACAATTTTGGCCAATCCTAAGGATGGAAGTACCGTTTTTAAAAATATAAAACAATTAGGAATTAAAGGTTTAGAAAATCTAAATAATTTAAAAAGTGATAATGATATGAGTTCAAAAGATAAACAAGGTAATAAATACTTAGTTAGAGCTTATAAAAGTAAAAATAAAGATTTGGGATGGACTTATCTAACTTTTGTAGATAATAGTGAGTTAAGAGAAAAGGTAAATTTTATAGGAAGATCCAATTTAAAGTTATCTATAGTGTTTATATTTTTTAGTATATTAGTTGCTTATATTATAGCTAATAAAATTTCCAAACCCATAAAAGTTGTAGCAGAGGAAATTAAAACTTTTGGTACAGGAGATTTTTCAGGAAAAATTGATAATAGCTATTTAAATGTAAAAAATGAAATTGGAGAAATGGCTATAGCAACGGAAAATATGAAAAATCATATAGGCAGTATGCTTTTAAATGTTAAAGATAGTTTTAATTTGATTCATAATAAAGCATATTATTTAAATTCTGCTGTGGAAGAAATGAATATGTCGTCTATAGAAGTTAATAGTGCTACACAAGAAGTTACAAAGGGTATAGTTAATCAAACTGAACAATTAGAAGAGATTAAAAGAGTAGCCTATAATTTAGAAGAATCTTTAGAGGCCATGATTAATTTATTATCAAATGTAAACACCAAAGTAAACGGTATAGAGAGTTTAGCTAACAGAAGTAATGGAGATATGGTTAACTTAGCTCAAAGCGTTAAAAATATTGAAAAGATATTTTCTTATTTTACTAGCAAAATTGATAATTTAAACGGTAAAATAACCCAAATTGATAAAATGACAAATTTAATAAATGCAATTTCAGAACAAACTAATTTATTGGCATTAAATGCAGCTATAGAATCAGCTAGGGCTGGAGAGGCAGGCAAAGGTTTTTCAGTTGTTGCAGATGAAGTTAGAAAGCTATCTGAACAAACAAAAGCTTCAGCAGATAATATAAATAATCTTATCCAAGAGATAGTAACTGAAACATCTGATATAATAAAAAGTACTCAACATTTAGATAAACAATTAGAAGTACAAGATGAACATATAACAAAAGGAATATCTTCTTTTAATAATATAGTTGGATCAGTACAAGAAGTAGTTCCTTCTATAAGAAATTTAAATGAGTTTGTGCAAAAGATTACTGATGAAAATCTAGTTGTCATGAGTAAAGTTGAAAATTCTTCTGCTTCAGCTCAAGAAATTTCAGCATTATCTGAGGAAATATCAGCTTCTACTGAAGCAATGAGAAATGTTGTGGAAAATGTCTCAAAGGCATCAGAAGAATTAGATATTTTAACTGTAGATTTTCAAAAAGAAATTAATAAATTTAAGTTAGAAGATAATTAATAAATAAGTTTGAATTAACTTATAATATATAGTAAATTAAAATCCAAGTAATTATAAAAGCTTGGATTTTAATTTTATAAAGAAAAAAGAAATGATTTTTAATTACATTTGTAATTTGGTATAATGTTTAAAGAACTTACAAATTAATTTTTAAAGGTTGGTGAGAATTCATGGCAAAGAAAAAGAAAGAAGGGACTTTAGCAGAAAATAGAAAGGCCTTTCATGATTACTTTATAGAAGAAACTTATGAAGCAGGTATATCACTTGTAGGAACAGAAGTTAAATCTATAAGAGCTGGAAAAGCTAATTTAAAAGATAGTTATGCATACATTAAAGATAGAGAAGTTTTTGTTAGTAATATGCATGTAAGTCCTTATGAACAAGGAAATATTTTTAATAGAGATCCATTAAGAGATAGAAAACTTCTACTTCATAAAAATGAGATTTTTAAACTTATAGGGTATACATCTCAAGAAGGATATACATTAGTGCCACTAGCTCTTTATTTAGTAAGAGGAAGAGTTAAAGTAAAACTAGGCGTAGCAAAGGGTAAACACAATTATGATAAGAGAGAAGCATTAAAAGAAAAAGCTGCTAAAAGAGATATAGAAAAACAATTAAAGAATTCTATGAAATACTAGAATAAAATTAACTCTTGAATTACTATTAAATATGCTGTATTATAATTAGTGAACCTTAGAAATAAGGAAAGCTTAATATAGTCTGTGCATTAAAAACACAAGGAAATGATTTGTGTAATAAAGCACAAAATTTTACCTTGAAAATTGAATAATAGTGGAGTGCCTTCAAATAAACGAAGTGCCAACCTCTCATATAACATGGGGGCGTACTTGGTTTCGACGGGGGTAAGTAGCGTTTAGTAAGCGAGCCGAGGCAATTCTGGGACCTCGTAAATCACCTAGAAACTTAAAGATAAACGCAGACGAAAATTTTGCATTAGCAGCCTAATATAGCTGCTCGTCCTACCTGGGAGTCCCATGGCCTAGGATAGGGCGTCAATTAGTGGGGAACCGAGCTTAGCAAAGCTTTGAGCTAAGAACGGAACTTATGAAGCTACTAAATCTAGAAGCCAGTCTATGGGCGTCTAGAGGAGGGAATGTCAAAACATAGAATGCGCTCGGAGAAAGCTAGATGGGACTATCTTCGGACAGGGGTTCGATTCAAAAGAGTCGCCTTAAGAAGTGATTCTTAAGTGAAAACTTGGCTTTATCGGTGAAACCGTAACACGTAGTGGTGATGGCAATACCGAGTGGTATGTGAAGAAATTCAACAGCCATGTATCGACTTATAGGCTTCTAAATCTGAAAAGATATGAAGTACTAGGATAGAAGTTATAAAAACAAAAATACAACTTCTATAACACGCCAAGAGAGTTATTATTTTATAATAACTCTAAGATATAGTCAGTGCTATTAGAAATAATAGAATAAACGTCCCCTCGCCTCCACCAAATAATCAATGAAATATTGATACAATTAAAAGCTCTTGATTTCAAGAGCTTTTAGTGTTTTTTGTAACAAATCTTAGTGGGATATTTTAAGTTTTGAGTTCGAAATTGTAGACTTTTATATTAGAGGTGCACACCCTAGGTGCAAATTTTCAAAGGGGTGTGCATAATTTAGCGGAAATAAAAAAAGATGTTAATATTAATATAGTATATTTTAAAAATTTTCGAATTTAATAAGGAGGAGTAAAAATAATGGCTATTACAATTGAAAAAGTTAGTGATAACTATATAATGGTAAGCTTTAATTATAGCTATGATAATGTTTCGGCAATTAAAAAAATAGAAGGCAGTAGATGGAATGAAGCAAAGAAAGCATGGATAGTACCAAATACCAATAAATCTCTACATGCAATATCTGTAGCTTTTTGTGACGAAGATATTATATTTGATTCATCAATTAATTTGTTTGATTTATAGTTGTTGGTTTGTAAATTTCCTATATTTAAGGAATGAAATATGTTTTTGTAACCAATCCTTATAATCGTGGAATGTTGGGTAAGTTAAGATTATGTGGAGGTGGTAGGGACAGTGGATATGTTTCCACACACGGGGCAAGACAAGTCAAGAAATATTTCTTAAAATAGTAGGTGGGGCATAGTTAGAAGAAATCAGCAAGGGAAAATACTAAAAGAATTTTGGGATATAATAAGGACAAAGATGAAAATTTGATTATAAAGGAATAATAAGCAAAAGTTTCAAGAAGAATATATAGCCATTATCAAAAATATACAGGAGATGCACTTCTCCAAAAGACCATAACAACAGACTTTCTAACACATAAAAGAGTAAAAAATAGAGGGGAGGTTCAGCCAATGTCATTAAGTTAGCATTTGGTCAATAGACTAAGCTCTAAATTGAAAGTGGAAGAACTCTTTAATGGAATAGTTCTTCCACTTTTTTATATTTATGTGCATGACAAAAAAACAGATTTTCACCTGCTTAAAAATTACTATTAAATTAGTTATATTTATGCTACTCTATACAAGAAGCCAATAAATGTCTTGGTAATTATATTCCTTTTTCGATGGCGGTCGGGCCTTATTGGAATTATATTTTGGGCAATTATTGCTTCTAAATTAGGTGATGTTGTTTTACCATAATAAAATTTTCTGCACATATGAGTGGCTATGGAAAAATTGGCCTTATATATGTATTTTCTTTGCTTTTTCTTTATGACTACATGTGAGGTAATCATTTGAGTAAAGTTATACATTATTAGATGTGCATAGATTTCTTGTAGGATACACATCACCTTTTTTGAATGAAAATTCAATAGTCCTATAGTATACTTTAAATCTCTGAAAGATGTTTCAATTCCCCATCTAGCTGCATAAAGTTTTTTCAATTCTTCTAGAGGATACTCATCCACATTTAAGTTTGTTAATAAAGTTTCATAGGTATCATCTGATATTTGAAATCTAACCATTCGAAAATTCAAATCATAAAACTTTACTGGCTCAGCTTTCTTATTTTTTACTGGAAGATAAT
Source organism: Clostridiaceae bacterium 14S0207 (assembly GCA_003288255.1). Lineage (GTDB taxonomy): Bacteria > Bacillota > Clostridia > Clostridiales > Clostridiaceae > Hathewaya > Hathewaya limosa. The sequence continues at coordinate 700,689 of CP026600.1, forward strand.
CAAATGTTGAACTTCCTGGAATAAATTTGTAGTGATTTTTATCTTTTAATAATTCTTTTGTTTCATTTGTCTGCTTTCTTGTAAGTTTCAATTGAATATTTACATCAAAGTAGTTATCTTCTGGTAATTCGAAACTGCTTTTCATTCCACCAGCTCCATCTTTTATTCGGATAAGAAATTTCCAACCTTTTTCCTGAATATGTGCCATATTGTTATAGGACTCATATCCTCTATCAACAATAACAAGTGCTTTAGGAATTGTTGAACGGTCTACCATGTCAATAAAAGCTTTATGCTCATTGCTTTCTCTCTTTTTCTGTATTATGGCATCTGAGTAGATATATTGTTTTAAGTCATATAGGGCATTTAAATGAAGTAGATTATAAGGCTTCTTACCATTGGAACCTGATATGTAAGATTCTTTATCATCTTGATTAGTAGCTATCTGTAGATCAGAGCCATCAACAGCCAAAATTCTTAATTCATCCTCATTAGTTTCTAAAGATATATATGTTGAAAAAGATTTAAAAATAGTTTCAAAAGCTTCAGGTTTAATTTTATTCCTCTGTTGTATAAATGCAGATGAAGTAGCTGTGTCTGCTGAATAATTAAACATATCTAGCAATTCATTTGATAGGGTTCCTCCTCCCATGCCAATAATTCCTGTTAGCAGTTGTTTAAGCGAAAGCTTACGCTTACGAGTAAAATCAGTTTTAGAATTCACACAATAATCTGATGGATTTGCAGCAACACTTTCAATTTTAGATAGTAATAGTTTTTTAACATAATTCGGTTTCATATGTATCCTCCTTGAAATTAAGATTTACTCAATTTCAAGGGCCGCTTTCGCTAACTCATTAGTTATTAGCGAAAGCGGCCGCACATATTCTTATTCTTGTCAACTATTTTTTATAAAAAAAGACCCCTATACTATTTGTTAGTATAGAGATCTGACTTTGTCATCTTAACTTAATGACATTGGAGGTTCAGCAGTATTATGTGGAAGATAGTCATTCAGCAATCATTTTAAAAGAAACATTTCAAAAGGTTCAAGATGAAATAAAGAGAAGAGCAAATCTTGTAGGATACTCACAAAAAACTAAAAGCAGATATACAAGTAAATATGCCTTTTAGGAAAGATAATATGTAGCAACTGTGAAAGTAAGTTTAGAAGAAAAAGATGGGGGCCATGTGAGAAATATAAAAAGTATGTGTGGCTTTGTGTAGATCAGATCATATAGACAACGGGGTTAAGGATTGTAACATAAAAGCAGTAAGGGAAGAAAAGTTAAAGAATGCTTTTGTAAAATCTATAAATAAGATTATTAACAACAAAGAAAATTTTATTAAAAAACTTATGAGAAATATAAATATGGTTTTAGAAAGTCAAGAATATGAAGCAGAAGTAAAAGATATAAATGAAAAGCTAGAACAACTTAAGAAACAGATGATGAACTTGGTAAGACTAAATATAAGAAGTAGCTTAGACAGTCAGATTTATGATGAGGAATACTAAAGGCTCGAAGAAGAGATGAAGCAACTAACAGAAAAGAAAGCTAAGTTTAATAATACGGATTTAATAAGGGAGAAGGGCTTCAGAAAGTAAAGGAGATTAAAACGGTATTAGATGGGAGAGAAGATATTATTAAAAAGTTTGATGATGAGCTTTTTTACAGATGGTGGATCAGGTAAAGGTGATAAGTAGTTTGGTTAAGGAGATATTGTAATTTAAGAAATATAGGCAAAGGTTACTACTATGGTAGGTGTAAAATACTTACTGTAGTAGATTTTTATTTTGTAGAATAATGTATAAATTTGATGAACTGAATTAATGTTAAAATAATGTAAAAAGATGTACAATTAAATTGTAGAATTATATTTGTCTATAGTGGTGAAAAATATAATGAAAATAATTTTGAGTAGAAAAGGCTTTGATTCTAAGGCAGGAGGATATCCAAGCCCTTTGTTTATAGATCAAAAATATCATGTATCGTTACCTATACTAGAAGACATAGGGGGAAACTCTGTTGATACAGAGATAACTTACAGTGATACTTATTTAAAAGAAGGAAATACATATGCAGATGTCATGGATTCATTAGGTATTAAAGGTTTTGAAAAGAGATATGTACATTTAGATCCAGATGTAAATTCTAGTACTAAGAAAAATCGTGATGCTGACTGGAGAGGCATATTTGGGCAATGTGGTACATCACAATCGCATTTAGCAAATCAAAAGGTTTAAGAAGGAGATTTGTTTTTATTTTTTTGATGGTTCAAATATGTAAAGAAAATAAATGGCAAATATACATTTGTAAATAAAACAGATAAACAAGTTATATGGGGATACCTTCAAGTAGGTAAAATTGAGAGTATTTCAAAACAAGAAAACTATGAGGAATGGAAACTTAGTCATCCTCATTATCATGATAGGAATAGGAAAAAAAATACGGCGTATATTGCTAGAGAAAAATTAAGTTTTAACAGTACATTGCCGGGTTATGGTTGGCTTAATTATGATGAATCATTAGTGTTAACTTATGGTGTATAAATGATACTATAAAAATGTAAGAAAGTGATCATTTAAGGATGTAAGAATTAAGTTTATGTATAATAATATAATTACCAACATTCAAACTGGAGGTAATTATGATTATACAAATGAATATTAATTCTGAAATTCAAATAGATAAACTAGAAGATCTTCATAAATTAAATTTAATTATGGAGGAAAACAACTTGAAAGTAAATAAAAGTCAAATAGCTAGAGAACTTGGAGTTGATCCACGAACTGTAGGTAAATATTTAAGTGGATATGTAAAGCCAATTACTAGAAATCGTAAATCTAAAATAGAACCTTTTGAACCAGTTATAAAAACACTTCTTGGTAAAGATTCTATTCAAATATTTTATTATAAACGTATTTTATGGCAGTATCTTAAAGATAATTATGGACTAGATTGTGCTCAATCTTCTTTTAGAAGGTATATCTCCAATCATCCAGAATTTAGTCACTATTTTAATAGCAGAAGAAAAGGTCATCTATCGAAGGCTGCGCCTATGAGGTATGAAACAGGTAAAGGTAAACAAGCACAACTAGATTGGAAAGAAAATATAGAATTTGTTTTGAATACAGGAGAAATTATTAATGTTAATATCTTTGTATTAATACTTTCATATTCAAGATTTAGAGTATACAGGTTATCTCTCGATAAAACACAAGAAGTATTATTTTCTTTTCTTGATGAATCATTTCAAGCCTTTGACGGGGTTCCGGAGGAACTATTAACAGATAACATGAAAACTGTTATGGATTTACCTAGAACTAATTATTCTAAAGGAAAAGTAAATAATAAATTTCAACAATTTGCAAAAGATTATGGTTTCAAAGTTCATCCTTGCGTAGCAGGTAGACCTAATACCAAAGCTAAGGTAGAAGCTCCTATGAAATTATTAGATGAAATAAGGGCATATAATGGAACATTAAACTATGAAGAATTACACAAGCTTATTTCAGATTTAAACAATAGAATTAATAGTACATGTCATACATCAACAGGTAAAATACCAATACTACATTTACAAAAAGAAAGAGATTTCTTATCAGAACTGCCTAAAGATCAGATAAGAAATCATTATAAAATAACCACCACATCCGTTAAAGTAAATAGTCAAAGCATGATTTCATACAAATCAAACCAATATTCTGTACCACCAGAATATATAGGTAAAAGACTAAAGCTTCAAGTATATGATGATCAACTACATGTGTATTATAACACAAAATTAGTTACTATTCATAATATACAAAATCAGAAATTAAATTATCATTTGGAACATTATGCTGAGGTTAGTGGTTTAACATTTAGTAAAAACTCATATGAGATGATGGAAACAGCTAAACAAAATTTAGACTTAATAGGAGATGTATATAAAAATGAATAGTACATATGCGCAACTTATAAAACATTTAGAGTATTTAAAACTTAAACAAATGATTAATCACTTAGACGAAGTTATTGATTTTTCTACCAAAAATAATTTATCCTTTGTTGATGCCCTTATTAAGCTTACAGCTTATGAAATAGATTTTAAAGAAGCTAATATGATTAAATCTATGGTAAAAGTAGGCGCTTTTCCTCATAAAAAAGAGGTTAAAGACTTTGATTTTAGCTTTCAACCTAGCATAAATAAAGAACAGATATTAGATTTTTTAACATTACGTTTTCTAGATACACAGGAAAACATAGTTTTCCTAGGTCCTAGCGGAGTTGGAAAAACACATCTAGCAACGTCTATAGGAATTGCGGCAGCAAAACGTAGATATAGTACATACTTTATTAAATGTCATGATCTATTACAACAATTAAAACGTGCAAATTTGGAGAATCGATTAGATTCTAGACTTAAACATTTTAGTAAGTATAAACTCCTAATAATCGACGAACTCGGATATCTACCGATAGATAAAGAAGACTCTAAATTATTTTTCCAGCTTATTGATATGCGATATGAGAAAAAAAGTACAATTTTAACAACCAATATAAATTTCAATGCGTGGGATGATATTTTTTATGATCCTGTTATTGCAAATGCCATATTAGATAGAGTTTTGCACCATGCTCATGTGGTACCTATTACTGGGAAATCTTATCGCTTAAAAGATCACTTTAAAGATGACGATGAGTAAAAAACTACATTCTTAAGTGATCAAAAAGTTACATTTTAATCTTGACATTTATATAAAGAAAAACAGTTAAATGTAAGTGCTTTAAGAGCAAATATCATGGTGTTAGTAACTACAGGACCAATTGCTGTTATTTTTTATTTATTATTTTTAATAATTTATAGGGAAAATTATAGATATATGAGATTAGATATAGTATTTTGGTTTATTGTATTTCTAGGAGTTGTGGTACATGAATTAATTCATGGAATTACGTGGGCAGTTTTTTGTAAAAAAAAGTGGAGAGCTATAGGATTTGGAGTAGATTGGTCAACACTTTCACCTTATTGTTGTTGTAATGAAGGTCTTGCATTTAAAAAATATGTTTTGGGTTGTGTAATGCCCACTATTGTTGTAGGATTATTACCATATATTATTGGATTAATATTAGGAAATTATTTTTGTACTATGTTTGGGGTAGTCAATATTATAGCAGGCGGTGGAGATGTATATGTTTTATGGTTGATTCGTAAGGTAAAGAATGCGATAATAGTCGATCATCCTTATTTAGTAGGATGTGTTGCATTTGAAAAATAGTTCAATCTAAATGAGTATAATCTTTAGTTTTACTTAAGACGTATTATTAACTAATTACAATTAACCTAACAATGAATTCTAATTTATTAAAGGCTGTAGAAACATAATTTAATGTATAAATCTTTTATATTATGGGTAAAAAAGCAAAGTTATATTAATTCTATAACTTTGTTTTTTTATGCCTATAAATAAGAAAAATAAGGTGATATATTGATATATATTTCAATCTTGTAGAAGCTATGTTCGAAATAATTAGAAGGTTGAAATATGAAGAAATTAAAAGAAATAATTTTGATATAAAATACTTAAAGTTAAAATTATACAAATAATTATTGACAACAAAACTGAAAAGAATTAAACTAAAAGTATACCAATTAAGTAGAGTTTTAGAGGAGATAATATGAAAATAACTCAAGAAGCTGATTATGGTTTACGCGTAACACTGTACCTATCTAAGTTAGAGTATGGAGCAAAAGTGGATGCAGCAACTATTGCAGAACATGAGAATCTTCCTCGTAGGTTTCTATTAAAACTCCTAAGAAAACTGATTGCAGTTGGGATTATTAAATCCTATAGAGGTATTAATGGTGGGTATTCTCTTAATAGACCACCAGAAGAAATTACACTAAAAGATGTCATAGAGGTCATAGATGGTCCAATATGTTTAAATCGTTGTATACTGGATCCGAGCTTATGTACTGCTAAAAAAGGTACAAAATGTGAAGTACATAGAGCTATTAGTGGAGTTCAAGAAAATCTTGTTTTGCAATTATCAAAAATTAATTTTAAAGATTTAAAAGAAGGGAAATATTAATTCCCTTTTTAAATAATTAAAACTATACCAAAAAGGTATAGATAAGGAGGAAATTTAATGAATACTTGTGGAAATTGTACAACCTGTAGTAGTGCCGATAAGGTATTAGAAAAATTTATAGCAAATTCTGAGGTGGATACTTCTCATCATAGAGTAGAAAAGCAAAAAGTAAAATGTGGTTTTGGACAACAAGGTGTCTGTTGCCGTTTATGTTCAAATGGACCATGTCGTATTACACCAAAATCTCCTCGTGGAGTATGTGGGGCTAATGCAGATACAATTGTTGCACGTAACTTTTTAAGAGCAGTAGCAGCTGGTTCTGCATGTTATTTACATATAGTTGAAAATACAGCACTTAATTTAAAGAAAACTGGAGAGAATAAAGGAACTATTAAAGGAGTTAATGCTTTAAATCACTTAGCAGAACTTTTTGGAATAAATGAATATGATGTGCACAAGAAAGCAACACTTGTAGCAGATACTGTTTTAAAAGATCTATATAAACCTAGATATGAAAAAATGGAACTTGTTAAAAAGCTTGCATATGCTCCTAGATTTAAGGAATGGGAAAAGCTTAACCTTCTTCCAGGTGGTGCGAAGGCAGAAGTATTTGATGCATTAGTTAAAACTTCAACTAATTTAAATAGTGATCCTATTGATATGGTTATAAATTCTTTAAACTTAGGAATTTCAACTGGCTTATATGGACTAGGGTTAACTAATCTTTTAAATGATGTTATGCTTGGAGAACCTGCAATACGCCAAGCAAAGGTTGGATTCAAAGTAGTAGATCCAGATTACATAAATATAATGATTACAGGTCATCAACATTCAATTATAGCTCATCTTCAAGATAAACTTGTTGAAAAATATATTACTGAAAAAGCAAAAGCTGTTGGAGCTAAAGGGTTTAGGCTTGTTGGTTGTACATGTGTTGGACAAGATTTACAACTTAGAGGTAAACATTATAGTGAAGTTTTCTCAGGACATGCGGGAAATAACTTTACAAGTGAAGCTCTTGTTGCTACTGGTGGAATAGATATTATTGTTTCAGAGTTTAACTGTACTCTTCCAGGATTAGAGCCAATTGCTGATAAATTTGATGTTAAAATGATTTGTCTTGATGACGTAGCTAAAAAAGTTAATGCAGAGTATCTTAAGTATTCATATGAAAAAAGAGAAACTATTACGGATAAGGTAATTGATGAAGCTTTAAATAGTTACTCAAATAGAAGAAAAAATGTAAAAATAAATATTCCAATGGATCATGGATTTGATGATGTTGTTACTGGAGTAAGTGAAAATTCTTTAAAAGAGTTCCTAGGTGGTTCTTGGAAACCTCTTGTTGATTTAATAGCTAGTGGCAAGATAAAAGGAGTTGCAGGGGTAGTAGGTTGTTCAAATCTTACTGCAAAAGGTCATGATGTATTTACTGTAGAATTGACAAAGGAACTTATTAAAAGAGATATTATTGTTCTTTCTGCAGGATGTTCTAGTGGGGGATTAGAAAATGTAGGATTAATGTCGCCTTCAGCTGCTAAGTTTGCAGGGGATAATTTAAAAGCAGTATGTGAGAGTTTAGGAATTCCTCCTGTTCTAAATTTTGGTCCATGTCTTGCAATTGGAAGACTTGAAATGGTTGCATCACAACTAGCTAAATATTTAAAAATTGATATTCCACAGCTTCCGTTAGTATTATCTGCACCACAATGGTTAGAAGAACAAGCACTTGCAGATGGTGCCTTTGGATTGGCTTTAGGACTTCCTCTACATCTTGCTATTCCACCTTTCATTACTGGAAGTGAGAATGTAACTAATGCCTTAACTGAATGTTTACCATACATTACAGGTGGACAATTAATTCTTGAAGATGATGTAATGAAAACTGCGGATCGTCTAGAGGAAATCATTGTTAGTAGAAGAAAAAGCTTAGGTTTAGCATAGTTTGTGGAGGATTAACTAATGAAGAGGATTATAATTGATAGAGTTTTATGCCAAGGGTGTTTAAATTGTACCTTAGCATGTATGGCTGAGCATAATGAAAAAGGGAAATCCATATTTGATTTAAAACTTGAAGATAGTAAAAATGAGAGTAGAAATCATATAACTTTAGATTCAAAAGGAAGATTGACACCTATATTTTGTAGACATTGTGATAACCCAGAATGTGTTGCTACTTGTATGAGTGGTGCTATGACAAAAGATCCTTCTACTGGTGTTGTAAAATATGATGAAAAGAAATGTGCATCTTGTTTTATGTGTGTAATGTCATGTCCTTTTGGTGTTCTTAAAGCCGATGAGATTAATAGAAAAGTTATATTGAAATGCGATTTATGTAATGGAAGAGAAATTCCAAGATGTGTTGAAAATTGCCCAACTGGAGCTATTTCCTTAAGTAAGGAGGTAGAGTAAATGAAGTATGTAATTATAGGTGCGAGTGCTGCAGGTATAAGTGCGGCGAGAACTTTAAGAACAGTAGATCCTAGCTGTGAAATTGTTATGATATCTAAAGATAAAAATGTTTACTCTAGATGTATGCTTCATTTAGTTATAGGTGGAGAAAGAGATCTTGAATCAATATCTTTTATAGAGAAAGATTTTTTTGAAAATAATAAGATAAATTGGTTTAAGAATTCACAAGTAGTTATGATTGATGAGAATGAAAAGGAAGTAGTTTTGAAAAATAACGTAAAAATTACTTATGATAAATTGTTAATAGCATCTGGTTCTTCTGCTACAATTCCTCCTATTAAAAATTTAATAGAGGCGAATAATGTTTCTTGCCTTAGAAATATTGAAGATGCAGTTTCAATATCTGAAAAGTGTAGATATGGAGATGATGTTGTAATTATAGGGGCAGGTCTTGTTGGTATTGATGCTGCTATAGGTCTCATTCATAAGGGTGTAAGAATACATTTAATTGAAATGTCCGATAGAATTTTACCACTTCAATTGGATAAAAAGGCGGCTTCAAAATATGAAGAGTTGCTTTTAAAGAATAATGTAGAGATAATAACTAACGCTTCTGTTCAAGAAGCAGTATTAGATAGAGATGGTGCTGCTCAAGGTGTGGTTTTAAGTACAGGCAAAATCATACCATGTAAATATATAGTAGTTGCAGCAGGTGTTAAAGCAAATGTTGATTTTTTAAGCATTTCATCTGTAAAGGTTGAAAGAGGAATTATTATTGATAGTAACTGCAAAACTACTGTTCAAGATATATTTGCGGCAGGTGATGTAACAAATTTAGCACCAATATGGCCTGTTGCAATAAAGCAGGGAAAAACAGCGGCACTAAACATGGCTGGTATTGAAACTGTTCATGAAGATAATTTTGCTTTCCAAAATTCTATGAACTTTTTAGGACTTGATACTGTATCTTTAGGTATAATTCAAGCACCAGATGAAAGCTTTATAACAAGTGTATGTGAAACTAAAAATAGTTATAAAAAAATTATTCATAAGAATGGCAGAATATATGGAGCCCTATTACAAGGTGATATATCTTATTGTGGAGTTTTAACCCACTTAATAAAAAATAAGATTAATATATTAAGTAAAAATAAGAATGTATTAGATATAAGTTTTGCTGATTTTTATGGTATAAAAGATAATGGTGAATATTATTTCAGATAAAAATTATGTATTTTAACAATTGAGTTTAACATATAGTACGAAACCCACAAAATCTAACTTTTAGTTTTGTGGGTTATTTTAATGTAACGAATGATTTAGTTAATAGATTTATTATATATAGGTAATTACACTGTAAGAAGAAAAGACTAAAATTGACATAAGTTATTTAAATGATTTATTATAGAACAAAAAGGAAGTGAATTTACCATGTCTGCACGTAAAAAAGTAGTTAGCTCCATGCAAAGATTGTAGTATGTGAAAAACTTTTGCTTGGAGCCAAATATATGAATATTAAGTTTTTCGTATTTTAATCAATCTTTGCAGTCTCATTTATATACTAAATGTAGAGTGGAGCGAAGAAATTATGAAATATGAAAAAGCACAAAATATATTACCACATAATATAATTGAAATGATTCAAGAATATATTGATGGTGGATATCTTTATATACCTAGAAAAGATGAAAACAGAAAGTCTTGGGGGGAAAATACCCAAACTAAAATCTATTTGAAAGAACGAGATAAAGAAATATTTAATAAGTATTCCCAAGGAATAGCTGTTAAGGTTTTATCTGAGCAGTATTTCTTAACGGAAAGCAGTATTAGAAGAATAATTAGAAATGAAAGAAATAATGCTTAATATAAAAGGCGTATTTTTCACAGTTTTTACTATGAAAAGTATGCCTTAAATTTTTATTATTTATTACATAGAAATTATGGTGTTTTTATATTTTAACTTTAGTTTATACATAGATAAATCCATTTTTAATAGAGGCTCTTGTGATTATAAACATTACAGATTTATTTATGAACTTGGGTTTTACATTCTATGATGTTATTATTTATTGGGGAAATACAAGGGAATAAAGTTTTTAATAATAGTTTTATATTGTAATCTTTTACAAAAGTAATTTATAAATAATTTTTTATAAAATAGGAACATAGTACAAAATTTTAGGAGAAGTTTTTTAATAGGAGGCAGATAATAATGAGTAAAGAAAAAATAAATCTTCCACAAGAATTATTTGATAATACACCTTTGGAACCAACAAAGGTTTTTGATAATTTATACTGTATAGGTAGCAGAAGTGTTGTAACATGGGTGCTAAAAACATCTGAAGGGATTATTCTAATTGATTCTATGTGGGATAATCGTGATGCACAATTAATTATTGATGGTATGAAAAAATTAAATTTAAATCCAGAAGAGATTAAATATATTATCATAACACATGGACATGGAGATCATTATGGTGGCGCACAATTTATTAAGGATAATTATAAAGCGAAAATAGCTATGAGCCAAATAGATTATAACTTTATGAATAATGTTAAATGTGGAGCGAATGGACCTAGATCACCAAAATGTTTAGTGGATATTAAAATAAAAGATAGACAAAAAATACAATTAGGTGATACCACGGTAAATATTATACATACACCAGGACATACGCCAGGTTGCGTATCTTTGATTTTCCCAGTTAAACAAAATGGGAAGGTTTACAATGTAGCTCAATGGGGTGGTCTTGGAGTTCCAAATGATTTAGAAGCAAAGATAGATTACAGAAAAGCTATTGATTATTTTGAAAAGTATGTACAAGCTCAGCAGGTAAGCGTTGAAATTACGGCCCATTTATTTTGTGAAAATGGATATTTAAATTTGGAAACAGTAAGAAATAGAAAATGCAATGAAGAGAACCCTTTTATAATAGGCGAGGCAGGTATTAAAAATTATTTTAATAATTTAAGAAAGAGAGTAGATGATAAAATCTCAGAACAAAAGGAACAGGAATAGTTATTATAATATTTGGTTAGTTATTTTACAGGTCATAATCAAGATAGAATGGTTTTATATTATTAAATATTAAAATTTTATTCAAGATAAATTCACTAATTTTTAATATATTCATAATTATTTTAAAATATTGTATATATGCTTAAATAAATTAACGTAAATACTTATATCAATGATTTTTAGCGTATTTTTTATTAAAACTTCTTTGATAAATAGACTTATTTTTATTCAAAATTTGATTTAACGCTTTAGCTGTATAAATTGAGTAAATAATAGAATTTATTGTATAATAAGTTCATAAAAATGGAAAACTAAAAAATACTATACTCAACAACATGGGGGGCGTTATATGAAGAACAGAAATAAATTAGTTACGATGTTAATATTTTGTTTATTAGTACTAAATGGATGCAGAAATACAGAATATGAGGTAAAAAAGCTAAGAAATAAAGAAGAAATAAAATACTCTAAAAGTAAGTTAGTTGGAATGACCCATGAGAAATATAGTGATAGTTATAGAATATTCGGGAACTCAGTAAATAATTTTCAAAACAAAATTCATGCTAGCAAGTATAATGATAGGATATATTATTGTGGAAAAGACATAAGGGGAGTATATAGTGTTGAATTAAGTGGAGAAAATGAAAAAAAAATTAATAATGATAGAGCTACATTTATTAATGTTTATAAAGATAGATTATATTATATAAATAATAGTGGTAATAACAATACTGAACTTATATCTGTTAAACTTGATGGAAAAACGGATAGAAGAGTTATATCCGAAAATGTAGATCAGGTTCTTATAAAGAATGATAATCTTGTTTATGTAACAAGTTTAAAATGCTTAATGGGTAAAATTCCAGCTTATGTAGGATGCAATATGATAAGTTATGGATTGAATAAGAATGGAGAGAAAAAAATTTTTGATGCAGGGTATGGTTCATCTGTAATTATTGATGAAAAAACTGTTTTAGCATCCTCACCTATAATTGAAAATTATATTAGTGTAAATGGTAAAAAAATTTATCCTCAATGCTATAAAAACCATCCCAAAATACAGTTTTTGGGTTCACATGAAAATTATATTGTAGTTTTATTAGATAAATCTACAGATAATGTTGATAATCAGGTATGTGCAATTGAAAAAGATGGAGCTTGTTATAAAATCATTCCCTGTAAAGATGTTAAAAGTAAAATTTTAGTAGGTAAAAAATTCTACTATTATAAATTTAATGATTTTATGTGCTTTAATTTAGAAAATGGTAGAAAAACAAAATTATTTGAGTATGTATATAAGGATAGTGATTTGTTTGATTTTGAGGGAATAATATACACAAGAATAAATAATAAATTTATAGCTATGTATGACACAAATAAAAAAAAGGTAACAGATGAATTTAGTAATTACTTAGAAAAGAAAATAGATAATTAAACAATAGATTATATCTAATTATCACTACTATAAATTAGTGATAATTAGATATAAGTTTATTAAAATAAAAATTTAATGAGGAATATTTTCTTTAATTAATTTCATAAAAGAATCTGGTGAAACTACTCTTACTTTAGAATTTTTATTTAGTTTATCTACAACATTTTTGATATTGTTCATATCTTTACTCCATGCATGAACATAAATAAATGTATATGCATTAGGATCTTTTACATTTGTATATCCTTTTTCAATTCTGTCATTTATGTTTTGAATAAGTGTATTTTCATCTTCAAGTTCATGCCAAAGTAAATCCCTACAAGATACAATAGGTTTATTATTTGACCAGGATATTTTACCATGATAGTCATCATGTCTGTGATAATTAAGGTAAAATAAACCATCAATATTGGAGTGACATGTGAACTTATTCCAGATTTTATTATCATAAAAAGAATCATCATCAATTATAACTGCATAATTTTCATCAACATTTTTCATATATTTATTTAAAGATTTTGTATATGTTTTTAATTTGTTCTTAGGAAACTTACTAGGATATATATATCCCATACCAGAAGGTGGTACTAAAAAATCATCTTTATTTAAGCCAGTACTAGCATCTTTGTAATATTCTTTAAATACAGTGGGAGCTAGATAGTAAAGTGATGGACTTATTGTCCATCCCATATTAAATTGTCCTCTATTTGGTGAACCATACCATTTAGGTGAATTATAATTACTACCAAGAAGCCATTGTTGATTGTCACCATCGGACATAACAATAGTTACATAGTGAACATTATCTTCTTTTTTTATTTTCTTACTAGGTTTTTGTTTTATTGGATTAGATGGAAAGGCACTTAAAACAGTTAAATTGTATGACCAATCAGATGCGACCATACTAATTCCATATTTTGATGTAATGGATACATTTTCATGTTCATCAGGTCCCCAACCTAAACATATCCCATTAGTTTTCATAGATTTAAAAACTTTTTCTCTTAAAGTTTTGTCAGAAACACTATCTTCATAAAAAATTAAGGATTTTGTCATTATGGCATAATCCCTTAAAGCAACAGCTTTACTAGGAGATAACTCTATGACAGTAGAATGATTTAATCCAGAATTCCACAAGTTATCATATGCCCAATTTTTATCCGTATTTCTACAATCTTTAACTATATTTGTTATACCGCAATTTCTAACTAAACCTTCAAGATTTCTATCTATAGCTATACAATTTTTTAAAGAGGCAAGAGAACAAGCGTTATTAATAGAAGGATCTTTTAAAGAATTACGACTATAAAGTACATATCCATGTATAAAAGGCCTAAATTTTTTTATTAATGTCCAAGGATTTTCAACTAATTCATAAGTGACACCGTAATGATTTTTTAGATCTTCAAGCCAAATTTTATAATCAGGTTGCAGAGAGTTAAGGGTATAAATTTGAGACTCTGATCTATTAGAAATTAAACCTTGAAGTGTGGCTATCATAGTTTTTTCTTCTTCAATCATATAATCCTGAGATATAACATAAAGATGTTTAGGAATTTTTGAATTCTTTATATAAGGATTGTTATTGGAAGTGATAGGAATTTTATTCTGTTGTTTTATTTCATAATTATTATTAGTAGAATTACATGGATTTAATGTGGTAATACTTTGGTTATTTTTTTTATTAGGAGTAACTACTGTATATATGTTAAACGAAGTAAAAAAAATGGTACAAATAAAGAGAGAAATAATTAATTTTGATATATGTTTTTTAAAAAAATTTTTCATATATATTCACCTCAAATTTATTACTTAATAAATTTAGTATGATCAGTTATAGAGAAAATATAAAATTTTTTAGTTTCTTTTTACGAGTTATGAAATAAATTTTTTATTAGAGGAAAAGTTTTATGAAAATATTATTAAGAATATCAATAAAGGTAACAAACTTATTAAAAAAAAATTTATAATAAGATGTGTGTAAATAACTTTTGTATGAACAAAAACTAGGTATAATTGATCATAGGTTTTGTTTAAATAGTATATAAAATTATGCACTACAAATATATTAAATAATACTTTATAATAAAATAGAATAATTATTATATACTTAAGAGAAAGGTCAAAGGGAGGAAGATATGAAGAAAAAAATTATAATAGGTATTATTGTAGTGTTAGCTGTTATAGGTATATATAATTTTATACAAATGAAATATACATATAATTATTTTAATGTTGATTTAGATACAGATATAAGATATAAAAAGCAATTAATAAAGGATGCAGAAAAAGAAAATAAAAAACATAATGAACACAAAAAGAATATAGAATATATACAAAAAAAAACGGAGAATGTTAACATTCCAATTTTAATGTATCATTCTATTTCTAATATTAATCCGATAAACAAGCTTTTAATGCCAGTGGATAAATTTGAAGAACAGATAAAATGGCTTAAAGAAAATGGTTTTACTCCAATGCTTATGAAGGATGTCGTAGGGGCATTTAAAACAGGCAAAGTTCCTAAACGTCCTGTAGCTCTTACTTTTGATGATGGATATTTTGATAATTATACAGATGCCTATAGGATACTTGAAAAGTATGATATGAAGGGTACTTTCTTTGTAATCACAAATTATGTTAATCAAGATGGCATGTATATGAATTTGAACATGCTAAAGGAAATGAAGGCTCATGGAATGGATATTCAAAGTCATACATCAGATCATAAAAGATTAAATTGGAGGGGAAGAGAAGCACAAACTAAAGCTATTAATGATGCTAAAATATATTTAAAAGAAAAGTTGGGAATAGACAATAAATATTTGTGTTATCCTGTAGGCAGATATACAAAAACAACGTTAGAAGTAACTAAATCTGCAGGCATGGAAGCGGCCGTAACTACCAAAAATGGAATTGCTAATATAGACAATGGTATTCTTTCTTTAGATAGAGTAAGAATGGAACCTATGAGTTTAGATGATTTTAAGAAAATTTTTCAGGAATATTTAAGATAAAAATGTTTTAAAAATATAAACCGACTATGAAGAGAGTTCTTTATAGTCGGTTTATATTTTTATACATTATTTTTTATTAAAGAAATCAACTATCATGGCAATTGATTGATCTCCTGAAATGTTACAAGCGGTTCCAAAACTATCTTGTGCTACATATAAGGCTATCATTAAAGCTAGCATGGATTCATTAAATCCTAATATAGACTGTAATACTCCAAGTTCAGCCATAACACATCCACCAGGTACCCCTGGGGCTGCTACTAAAGAAACACCAAGCATTGCTATAAAGCCACTAAAAACTGATAAAGTTATAGGCATTCCATTTAATCTCATTACAGCCATTGCACAAAGTGTTAAAGTAATTGTACTACCAGACATATGAGTAGTAGCACAAAGAGGTATAACAAATTGTCTTATTCCCTTAGAAATACCCATTTTTTCGGAGCATTCTATATTCACAGGAATACTTGCTGCAGAAGATTGAGTACCTAATGCTGTTAAATATGCAGTTGTTTGTATTTTCAAGCATTTAAATATATTTTGTTTGCTTATAGTACAACCAATAGTAAATTGAAATAATATAATTATCATATGACATATTATAATTATGAAAAATACTTTTCCGAATACTGATAATACAGCTGTAGATTTTCCAGTATAAGTCATGTTTGCAAATATACCAAGAATATACAAAGGAAGTAATGGAATAATAACCTTTGATATAACTTTTGAAACAATTTTTTGGAAATCTAGAGCTATTTGTTTTAATATATCACTCTTTACAGCAGAAATTCCTAATCCTAATAAAAAAGCAAATATAAGTGCAGTCATAACTCCCATTATAGGTTCCATTTCAATATTGAAAAAAGGTTTTAAATCAGCTGCGGCTTTTCCAATAGCGTTTGAAGTAGAAGGAGTTATAATAAATGGTAAAATACCTTTTCCAACGGTATATGCAAAAAATCCAGAAATTAATGTAAAGATGTAAGCGATTCCTACGGTAAGACCTAATAATTTACCAGCTCCGTTTCCAAGTTCAGCAATACCAGATACAATAAAACCTAAAATAATTACTGGTATAATAAATCCAAGAAAGTTCCCGAAAATTAAACTAATAGTTACAAAGAATCTTACGACCATTACGGGGGTAAACTTACCTATTAAAATACCTAATATAATACCTAAGATGATTTTGGGGATTAAACCCAGTTTAAAATTTTTAAACATGTTAGCCTCCTATTTGAAAAAATATGTCGTATTTATTTTAATTATGATTAATTGTAACAAAAAAATAGGAATAAAAAAAGTAAAATATTGAATAATACAAAAAAATACTTAAATAGATTTCAGAAAAAAATAAAAAAGTAGATTTAAAATAATATTATATATCTTAAATCTACTTAAAATTTAATTAAATTTTATTTTTAAATTTGCAGGTTATAGACTATTTTGATTTTTTAGCTAGATATGTTAAGGAATTAAGAGGATGAGTATCAGATATGTTCCTAAATGCTCCCCACAATTCTATTTCATCTCCAGGTCTATAATTTTTAAGTGAATTATAATTATGATTTACAAAAGAAGATAACATTTATTTATCTAAGTTTTGTTTACTTTTAAATGATACTGTCATACATGTGAAATCATTTTTTCCTTTAATAGAATAAGTTAATTCTCCTAAAGTTTTATTACATGAATAATGTTTAAGTGTAAAATAAATGAGTTAATATAGGATTTTCTTTAACCAGTTCTATGGGTTAAATTGATAAATTTGAAGAAGTAAATTTAGAACATCCCCATAGCATAAAAGAAAAAGTTAAAATTATAAATAATAGTTTTTTCAAAATTATTCCCGCTTTTAGGTATATATTATGATTTTGATAATAAAAATCAATATCAGTATATAATATACTAAAAAATTAGTAATTCTAAGTTTATATATAATGGTAAATTCAAAGATGTTGACTTTAAGAAAAGGTTAACTTAAAATAAACATTGCGAACTTTGTTTTAAGCAAAGGGTTGCCTAGAGTTAGGAGGTTATATGAAGTTAAAAGAAATTTGTATTTTAAAAAGTGGGTTCCAAGGAAAGACATCAGAGGGAAATAATTTTTTACAAATAAGACTTAAGGACGTAAATAAAGATGGAATCATTGATTATAGTAAACTAGAATCATTTAATTCAGAAAAATTAAGTGAAAAATATTTATTAAGTAAAGATGATATTATTTTAAAAGCTAAAAGTGGAGATAATACAGCTGCAATAATTTATAAAGAACTAAAAAATACGGTGGCTACATCACATTTTATTATATTAACTGTAAAAGATAAAAATATTCTAGATCCTGGATATTTAGCTATGTATCTAAATTCAGAATATGCTCAGCAATATTTAAAAAAACGTGCGGAAGGATCTGTCATACCTATTATTAAAATTAAGGCTTTAGAAGAATTTAATATCAAAATTATCGATTTAGAAAAGCAGAAAGAACTTTCAAATATATATAAACTTATGAAAAAAGAAAAAATACTCCTAGAAAATTTAGTTAAAACTAGAGAAAATCAATTTAAGGTTTATTTAAGAAATATTCTAGATTAAGGGGAATAACTTATGATTAAACTAAAGCAGAATAGTAAAGATTATCTAAATGGATTTACGAATTTACTAAGTGGTTATTTTGATTTAGAAGAGTGCCAAAGAATAAGTTTAGAATTTACCTTTCTAAACTTACTTAGTGAGGCACTATATAGTAAAGATAAATTTATTTATAAAGAAATTAAAGGAAATATAGATTTTAATTTGGAGAATGGAGATACGAAAGAGTTTTTCAATAAGTTACATATATTTATAAATGAAAATGCTTGCTTGAAAAATATTATAAATCATATATTTAAATTAGAAAAGTTAGAAAATAAAAATTTAATTAAGAAGATTATTACATATCTAAATGAATTTTATACAGATGGAGTGAGAGGACAAGTCTTTAAAAAGTGTATAGACACTGTATTTAAAACAACTAAAATAGAAAATATAACTTCGCCTAATATAAGTAAATTAATTAGAATTTTATTAAGAAATTTTGAATTTAAGTCATTATATGACCCTACTATAGGAAATGGAAACTTAATAACAGAAATAGCCATTAAAAGACAAGATATAAAGTTATATGGACAAGATATAAATGAAAATGTGATAAATATATGTAAAATGTTATTAATAATAAGTGGAAGAATTCAAGATATCAAAAATATACATATAGGCAATAGTATTACTAATCCTAAACATATCATAGAGGGCAGGTTACAAAAATTTGATTGCATAGTTTCAGAACCTCCTTTTTTTATTAAAGATTGGGGATATAATGAGGTAATAAATGATAAATATAATCGATTTTATAGAGGATTACCATCCAAGTCTTTAGGAGATTATGCTTTTATAACTCATATTGTAGAATCTTTAGATGAGAAAGGAATGGCTGTTGTAGTAGAACCAAGTGGTGTATTATTTAGAAAAGGTTCAGAGGGTAAGATTAGAGAGGCCTTAATAGAAGAAAATCTTATTGATTGTATAATAGCATTGCCCAATAATATGATGTACGGTACTACGGTATCAACTAATATATTAATTTTTAAAAAGAATAGAAAAAGAGAAGAAATATTATTTATAGATGTAATAAATAATGTAGAATCATCAAAAGTTTTAACTGTATTACAAGATTCTATGATAGAAAAAATAGTTACAACCTATGAAAATTATGTTGAACAAATAGGATTTTCTAAAGTAGTAAGTAGAAAAGAATTAATGTTGAATAACAATAATTTAAGTGTTCAAAGGTATGTAGAAAGTTTGGGAGAACGTGAAGAACTAAATATAGAAATAATTAATAAAAAAATGACAAGCTTACAAAAAAATATTAAAGAAGTTCAAAAACAATTAGACAGTTATTTAAATAACTAATTTAGTTCAACAACAAACATCCAATATGCATGAGGTTGTTAAGAATACAAAAGATCTAGAAAACATTACAATAAATTTACAAAGTTTAATTTTAAATTTTAAATTATAGAAGTTTAAAAGGTTATCTTACAATAAGATGTGGGATAACCTTTTAGTTTTCATTTTATTAATAATAACTTTATAAATACACTATTTTAGGAAGAACTTCATAATATAGTAAGAATACATTGTTGACATAGCAACAAAATAAAAGTATAATTGTTGCTATGTCAACGAGATACGGTAAGGAGATGAAAAGAGTGAAAAAGACTATAATATCTAACACAATAACATTTATCTTAATAACGTTATTTGTAAGTTTATTTAGTAAAGTATTTGGAAATGAAAATTCTATTATAGGAGTATGCACAGTAATTATTGGTTTATGTATAGTTGAAAAAGATTTAACTCAAAATCCCTTAAGAAGATTTTTTTGGATTTTAGTTTTAAATATTATATTGGGTATTGGTTCGTATGTTGTTATGCAAAATGCATTTATAGGAATAATAATAAACTTTATATTAATATTTGGTATAGTATACAATACAGTAGATATTTATAAAAAACCATTATATTATCCTTTTATATTATCTTATTTGTTTATGATGTTAACTTCACCAGCTACATTACAAGGTTTACCTAAAAGATTGATATCACTTTCAGTAGGTTCTATGTTTGTAATATTACTCCAATTATTGTTTAATAGGAAAAAATTCGAAAAGACCCTTACAGAAAAAAGAAAATTAATAATTGAGGGCTTGGTTAGTCAGATAGAAAGTAGTGTAAATGGAAAATATGATGAGCATAAAGAAAAGCAGTTAAGACAAGATATAAACACACTTATTAAATGTATTTATGATAAAAGAGAAAAAAATAAGATTTTATCAGATAATAGTAAAATAAATTTAAATATAATATTATCTTTAGAGAAATTAGCTATACTTGTAGAAGTAATTGTAAAGCATAAAAAAATTGATAAATATAAAAGTTTCCTTAGTGCCACTAAGGAATCATTAGAAAGATTAAATAAAAGTTTAAATGGAAAAGAAATAGTAAAATATGAAACATTAGATGTAGAATATTATGAGAATGATGATATATCAAAACAACTTATACAAATATTTAAATCAATTAAAATTAATGTTGAAGATTTAAGTTGTTCTAAGGAAAAAATAAATAAAGATAGTGATTTATTAATAAAAAATATAATAAAAAAAGTAAATATACATTCATTTAGTTTTAAATTTTCTCTTAAACTTTCAATTACATTAAGTATAGGAATTTTTTTAACAACTATATTTAAATTACCTTATGGAAAATGGTTAGCCTTTACAATTTTAGCATTAATACATCCATACTATGAAAAATGTACTAAGAAAGTAAAAGAAAGAATAGTTGGGACTACAATTGGTGTAATAGTATTTGCTATGTTGTTTACTATAGTTAAAGACAATACAGCAAGAATAATAATTGTATTACTAACTAGTTATATAAATATGTATGTAAAGAGATATGATTATCAAATGATATTTATAACAATACAAGGTATAGGGGGAGCCGTTACTGCAGGTGCACATATGGGGGTAGCGTTAGATAGATTAGTGTTTGTAATGTTGGGAGTTATAATCTCAATTATAGTTAATAGATTTATTTTTAAGTATGAAGTTGAAGATTCCATGGAAGAACTTTATAATATATATGAACAATGTGCATTTAAAATTTCTAATATGATTGAACAAGAAAATAAGGGATATAATGATGTGTATAATCTTTTATTAGAAATGAAATTAATAGAAAACGTATTAATAGAGAATAGTATTGAGAAAAATTTAGATTTATATAAAAAAATATCTAATATAAGAAATAGAATTTTGTTTAGTATAGATAATTGTTTTAAGTCCATTAAAGTATAAATAAAATGTTGGAGTTGGAGATATGGAGAGATGTAACACTGAGTCAATAGGTAGATATATAAGTCATTTTTTTAGAGTAGGAGTAAGTTATTTAGGGAAAGAATATAAAAAATTAAATATTGGAGCAGGACAGTATCAATTCTTATTACAATTATATTTTAAAAATGGATTAAGTCATGATGAACTTACAGAAAAGATGAGTGTGGATAAAGCTACTACTACACGTGCAATAGCGAAATTAGAACAAGAGGGATATGTGAGAAAAATCCTAAATGCACAAGATAAAAGAAAATATAATATTTTTTTAACTGACTATGCCATAGATAGAAAGGAAGAAATTATAAATATTGCAAAAAAATGGGAAGAAAGATTAACGGGTTCACTAAGCAAAGAAGAACAAGATCAGTTGTTAGAATTATTTAGAAAAATTACTAGAAACAATTTTGATATAAGATTTGATGATGAAGAATTAATATGTGATGTGGAAAAGTTTAAGTAATAATAAAAATGTTGAATTACAATAATATATAAAATTCTAAAAAGACTATCTTAAATTATGAGATAGTCTTTTTTATCACTTAATAGCTTGTTGAATAACTAATTTTTACAAATATCAAAGATCATTTACGCGATAGTATGTATTCAGTAATTTTAAGTGTGTATTAGTAATTTTTTAAAATTTAAAAGATAAGTGCGTTAGCACTATAAAAATTATAAATTCCAAGGATATTTTCTAGAGTTTATCCTACTATTAACTTTATTGAATTCGTCTATAAGATAGGATAAAAGAACCCACTTAATGTGATGTTCATAGCGGTTTTGTCCGTAGAGTCTAGGGTTTTCTAAGTTATACAATCCTTTAAGTATAGAAAATAATTGTTCTATTTTTATATAAATTTTTACCTATTGGTGATTGTATAAAAAGAGCATTTTTATATCTTGATTGATCTTTAAAAGATTCTATACTCTTTGCTTTACGCATATTTACATCTGTTAATAAGTTATATTGTAGAGTTTTAGAAACTTTAAATCATAGGCAGCATCAGCAAGTACAATAAATGGATTATAAGTTTTAAGTTCATATAACAATTCAAGAACTTGATTATCATATACATTTGCAGTAGTTATAGAAAAAGATAATGGAAATATATTATCACATACATAAGCGGCACAATGTAACTTATATCCTTTGTATTTTCCAAGATGAGTTCCTTTTCCATACCTAGCTTCGCTATCATATAATGAGCTTTTTAATGCAATACCATCAATAGCACAAATTCTAGTTGAAGGGTTGATAAGTTCAATAAGCATAGCATAAATACCATAGTATACGTGTTTTTCTAGAGCTATCGCTCTTAAAGAAAATGTAGAATGATCAGGAACTTCTTTTAAACCTATAATCTTTTGAAATACAATATCTTGCTTAATTTTATATTCAAGCTCTCTAAGACTAAAAATACTATTATTTACACCATATATCATGCATGCAACAATTTGTTGATCTGAATATTTAGGTGGTCTACCCTTAGTTTTTTTAGTGTTAATGCCAAGTTTATCAAATGCAAGATTAATAGCTTGAAAAATTTTAAAATAAATATTTTCGCTTTGTATATTTAATGTTATAATCATATCTGAGTCATCCTTTGTATGTGTTTATTTTTTTAGGCGAAAATATTATACTACAAAGTGATGACTTATTTATATTTTTTGATATTTTTATTTATTCAACAACCTAACTTAAATATTAAGAAAACAATATAGTTGGATAAAAAACGTGGATATTTAAAATAACAATTTAGAGATAAAATTATAAAATGTATTATAGCGATAATTTATTAGGAGGGATTTGGTGAAAAAAAGGTGCTATAAGAAAAAATGTAGATCAAAAAGTCAATTTAATTGTAATCTCTTTGAAGGAGCTGTTTTACCTCCCTGTACAAAATTTTTAGGAGGATATAGCCCATTAATAAAAGATGGAAAATTTATTTATCCAAATTATAATAGGCTATTTTTATTTTTAACTTATAATTATCCTCTTTCTGAACCTCCAAATTATGATCCTAAGGATATTACTACGTACTCATTACAGCAAAATGCTAATTTACAAATATCATTATATGATTTTTTAATAGGGCTTTTCATAAATGAAGTGCAAAAGGATATTATAAAATATGATAGTAGTATGAAAATACATGATAATAAATATGCAGATAGATTCATTAAGACTTTAATAAATGCAAATTTTGATGTTTTTTCTGATTTTATACCTTCGTTATCTTTTGTAATTTCAAATTCGAATGCTATATTATCCTTATATACAGCAGATGTGAAAATAAGTCCTATTAACTTTTATATAATTTTCATGCTTAATAGAATTGAAAATGAACCTGCATTAAAATATGGAAATAACTGCTATGTAACTCCAGATTATATAAATTATGAACTTGCTAATCTTTTTATAAAGTATTAAACTAATACAAAGTTAAGCATAGTTGAAAGTTATCTTATAATTAAAAATAATATTTTGGGAGAATTTAAGATGAAAAAGATTATTATTATAGAAGATGATGAAAATATAAGAAACGAATTAAAAACTTTTTTAAGTAAATATGGCTATGAGGTAGAAGCACCAGGGGAATTTAGTAACATAATTGAATATATCAAGGAAAAGTCGCCTAGTTTAATATTATTGGATATTAATCTACCTGTTTTTGATGGATATTATATATGTAGAGAGATTAGAAAAATTTCAGATGTTCCTATAATTATAGTAACTAGCAGAGATAGTGATATGGATGAGATTATGAGTATAAACTTAGGTGCAGATGATTTTATAACAAAACCATATAATACAGAAATTCTTTTAGCTCGTATTTCATCTATTTTAAGAAGAACTTATGGAAAATCAATTCCTCAAGATGTATTAACATATAAGGGATTAAATCTTAATTTATCTAGTGGAAGTATAACCTATAATAATTTAAATGTAGAGTTAACTAAAAATGAGCTTAAAATACTTTTTTATTTAATGAAAAATAAAGGAAAAATAGTTTCTAGAGAATCCTTAATGGATTATTTATGGAATTCAGATTTATTTGTTGATGATAATACTCTTTCTGTAAATGTAACAAGGCTTAGAAAGAAACTTGAAGATTTTGGATTAAAAAATATAATAGAAACAAGAAGAGGGTTAGGGTATATAATGCAATGAAAATAAGAGAATATTTAAAGGAACGATTGTTTTTTTTAATAGTAAATATAACTTTATTTATTATTGTTTCTATATTAATGAAGGTATTACATATAGGAAGCGGAATAGTCTTTTTAGTATTTTGTATATGGTTTTTACCAATTTTAAGTTATATAAGTATTGAGTTAGTTAGAAAAAAGAAATATTATGATAAGCTAGAGGATACAGTAAATAATTTAGATAAAAAATATTTATTACCTGAAGTTATAGATGAACCTAATAAATTAGAAGAAAGAATTTTTTACGATATACTAAAGGATACAGATAAAGAAATGCATGAACATGTAAATAAGTATAGAGATATGCAAATCGAGTATAGAGAATATATAGAAACTTGGGTACATGAAATAAAAACACCTATTGCTTCTGCACGACTTATGATAGAAAATAATGAAAATGAGATAACTAAAAATATAGAATACGAAATAAAAAAGATAGAAGGATATATAGAACAAGTTTTATATTATTCCAAGAGTAATGATGTTAGTAAAGATTATATAATAAAAGAATTTGATTTAAAGGATATAGTTAGAAAAGTTATAAAAAAGAATTCAAGGGATTTTATAACTAAAAAAATATCCTTAGACATAGAAAATATAAATGGTAAAGTATGTAGTGATATTAAGTGGGTAGAATTTATTTTGAATCAGATTTTAGGAAATGCTATTAAATATTCTAAGGTTAACAATGCCAAAGTTACTATTTATTCCTGTATAAATGAAAATAATATAATTTTGACTATACAAGATAATGGTGTTGGTATAGTAAATAAAGATATTGGAAGAGTTTTTGAAAAAGGTTTTACAGGTGAAAATGGAAGAAAATTTGGAAAATCAACAGGAATAGGACTTTATCTATGTAAAAAGCTGTGTGAAAGATTAGGGTTAGGGTTAAGTATTATATCAAAAGAAGATATAGGTACAAAGGTTAATATAATATTTCCAGTGGGAAAGTTTACAGTGTTTTAGAAGAATATTTAACATGTTATATAAAGGAGTCACATATTTTTGTGGCTCTTTTCTTATCTTACAAAAATGTAATGTAACTGAAAGATAAATAAATATGTATTTAGTAAAATTAAAGGTACAATATGTATTGTAAGATTAATAAAGGAGGACAAATCATGGAGAATATATTAAGAGTTGAAAAAATAGAAAAATATTACGGAAATAAAGATAATATAACAAAGGCAATTGATAATATTAGTTTTAATGTTAATAAAGGCGAGTTTGTTGGAATAATGGGACCTTCAGGAAGTGGAAAATCAACATTACTTAATTGTATTTCAACTATAGATAAAATTACAACAGGTAATATAGTTATAAATGATAAAGATATTACAAAATTAAAGTCAAAAGGTTTAGAAAAGTTTAGAAGGGAAGAATTGGGGTTTATCTTTCAAGATTTTAATTTATTAGATACTTTAACAGCTTATGAAAATATAGCATTAGCATTAACTATCCAAGGAAAAAATCCTAAAGAAATAGATAAGTTAATAAAAAAGGTTGCTTCTAACCTTGAGATAACACAAGTTTTAAATAAATATCCATATCAAATGTCAGGTGGACAAAAACAAAGAATAGCTTCAGCAAGGGCAATTATCGGAAATCCATCATTAATATTAGCAGATGAACCAACAGGCGCACTAGATTCAAAGAGTGCAAGGTTACTTTTAGAATCCTTTGAAAAATTGAATTCAGAATTAGAAGCTACAATACTAATGGTAACTCATGATGCTTTTACAGCAAGTTATGCACACAGAATTTTGTTTATAAAAGATGGGAAGATTTTTAATGAATTAATAAGAGGAAATGATTCAAGAAAAGAGTTTTTCAATAGAATTATGGAAGTGGTAGCTCTTCTTGGAGGTGATGCTGGAGATGTATTTTAAAATAGCACTTAATAATGTAAAAAAGAGTTTTAAAGATTATACAATATATTTCTTAACCCTTACTTTTGCAGTTTGTATATTTTATAGCTTTAATTCTATAGGAACTCAACAAGCTATGTTAGATATGAGTAAAAGTCAAGCTAAATATATAGAGCTTATGGAGAAACTTACATCATATGTATCAGTTTTTGTTTCTATAATATTAGGTGGGTTAATTATATATGCAAATAACTTTTTAATAAAAAAAAGAAAGAAAGAATTAGGAACATATATGGTGTTAGGAATGGGAAAAAATAAAATAGCTAGAATATTATTTTTAGAAACATTCTTAATAGGAATTATATCATTAATTGTAGGTTTAGCATTAGGTATAATTTTGGCACAAGGTCTTTCGATTTTTACAGCGAAGTTATTCGAAGTTGCAATGAATGAATATAAATTTTTAATATCTATAAAAGCTATAGGAAAGACAACTTTATATTTTGGAATAATGTTTTTATTAGTAATGATATTTAATACAATTAATATTTCAAAATATAAGTTAATAGATATGTTAAATGCATCTAAGAAGAATGAAAAATTAAAACTTAGAAATACTGTGATTTCTAGTATAGTATTTATTATTGGAATAGCAACTTTAGTATCAGCATATTACCTAATTAATAAAAGTGGATTAAATCCTACGGATAATAGATTTTTTATATCAATTATATTAGGATGTTTAGGAACATTTTTATTTTTCTTCGGATTTGCAGGAACTATTTTTAATATTATACAAAAGAATAAGAGTATATATTTAAAGAATTTAAATATCTTTATTACAAGACAAATAAGTAGCAAAATAAATACTAATTTTATATCAATGACAGCAATATGTCTTATGTTGTTTTTAACAATTTGTACATTATCTACTGGATTGAGTTTAAAAAATGCATTGGAACAAGGATTAAAAAATACTACACCTTTTGATGCAGGAATAAAAATTTATGGGGGGCAAGAACCAGAAGAGATAATTAAAAAGATGGGATTAAAACTTAATCAATCTGAAAGATATGTTTCTTATAAAGATTATAAAATTAAATATGATATAGAAAAATTAATGTTAAAATATGCAGATCAAGATACTAAAAAATCTATTTCAATGATGGCTTGGCATGGTATAGATGCCATTAAAATATCTGATTATAATAAAATACAAGAATTAAAAGGAAAGCATCCTGTAAATTTAAAGGATAATGAAGTCTTAATAGCATCAAATTTTGAACCACTAAAAGCTAATGTTAAAAAAATTTTACAAAATACACATACAATAAATATAGAAAATAAAATCTATAATATAAAAAATAGAGAAGCTATAATGGAAAGTTTCTCAAATACAGGAATATCTAATAATTTTTTTACAATTATAGTAGAGGATAAATTATTAGATGGAAAAGAAAGCGAAAGTTCAAATATAAATATAAACTATGTAGGTGATAATAAAGAAACATCTGAAAAAAGAATAAGAAATACATTTATAAAAGTTAGAGAAACAAAGCATGATTTTGATGTAACAGCATATACAAGGCAACAATTATATGCGGAGAGCAAAGGAAGTACTACTTTAATATTATATATTATAATATATCTTGGTATTATCTTTTTAATAGCTAGTGCGGCGGTACTTGCATTACAGCAATTAACTGACGCTAGTGATAGTGTAGAAAGATATAATGCTCTTAAAAAAATAGGTGCTAGTAAGAAGATGATTAACAAAACAATTTTTATTCAAACATTAATATATTTTATGATACCACTTGGTTTAGCTTTAGTTCACTCATTAGTGGGAATACATCAAGTTACCCAGTTTTTGGGTCTATATGGTAGTCCTAATATAGGTGTAACTTCAATAATAACTGTATGTTTACTATGTATAGTTTATGGAGGATATTTTTATGCCACATATACTGGATATAAAAATATAGTAAAATAAAGTATAATTTATAATAAAAAATAGTTGAAAAGTTTATTAAGTATTGATATAATACTTTTTTAAAGAAAAAAGGGCTGTCTCGTTTGAGATAGCCCATTTAGTTTTAAAATTTATATACTACTATAATATTCATCACATTTACACCAATTAATTACTTTAAAGAAATTAGTTATATATTCAGGACGTCTATTTTGATATTGAAGATAATAAGCATGTTCCCAAAGATCCATAGTTAAAATAGGAATATTACCTTGTGAAATTGGAGAATCTTGATTGCTTGTAGATACTATAGATAATTTACCATTAGTGTCACTTATAAGCCAGGTCCATCCAGAACCAAATGTACTTATTCCTTTTTGAGTGAAAGCATCGGTAAAAGCAGCCATAGATCCAAAGTCTCTTGTAATGGCCTTAGATAATTTGCTGTTAGGATTTAATTCTCCATTACCTAGGATACTCCAGTAGAACTCGTGGTTAAAAACACCACCACCATTGTTTATAACATCCTTTTTTATATCTTCAGGTAAAGAATTTAAATTTGAAAGTAAATCAAACACTCCTTTTTGAAAAAGTTCAGGATGTTTTGATACAGCGATATTTAATTTATCTACATATGCTTGTTGATGCTTATCATGATGAATGGTTACAGTTTCAGTATCAATAGAGGGCGTTAAAGCATTATAAGCATAAGGAAGAGGGGTTAAAACATATGCGGTTCTAGATGAACAGCTATTGTTATTAGAAAAATTTAGATTCATATTTAATTCCTCCATTAAAATTATTAATGTATAAACTTAATATGTGCAGTAGATGATAAATTATAATAGTTATTTTAAAACTAAAAAATTAAAAGATTTTTTCATTAAAATTAAAGTAAAAAAATATATTTATTTGTTGAAAATGTATTTTACTAAAAATTAAAAGTGTGCAATAATATAATGTATGTTTATTAGTTAGCGAGGTAGATAAGATGAAAATAGGATTTGATCATGAAAAGTATCTAGAGGAACAATCAAAATATATTTTGGAAAGAGTAAATAATTATGATAAGTTGTATTTAGAATTTGGAGGAAAACTTTTATTTGACCTTCATGCCAAAAGAGTTTTACCAGGATTTGATGAAAATGCAAAAATCAAGTTATTACACAAATTAAGAGAAAAAGTTGAAATAATTATTTGTGTATATGCAGGTGATATTGAAAGAAATAAAATAAGAGGCGATTTTGGAATTACATATGATGTAGATGTTTTAAGACTAATTGACGATTTAAGAAGCTATGATTTAGAAGTAAATAGTGTTGTAATCACAAGATATAGTGGACAGCCAGCAACAACTGTATTTATAAACAAACTTGAGCGTAGAGGTATAAAGGTTTATAAACATGAATCAACTAAAGGATATCCTACTGATGTAGATACAATCGTAAGTGATGAAGGATATGGTAAAAATCCATACATAGAAACAACTAAACCAATAGTTGTTGTAACAGCTCCAGGTCCAGGAAGCGGAAAACTTGCTACTTGTCTTAATCAACTTTATCATGAATATAAACAAGGTAAGGTAGCAGGGTATTCAAAATTTGAAACTTTTCCAGTATGGAATGTTCCACTAAAACATCCATTAAATATAGCATATGAGGCTGCTACAGCAGATCTTAAAGATGTTAACATGATAGATTCATTCCATTTTGATGCTTATGGAGAAGTTGCAGTAAACTACAATCGTGATCTTGAAATGTTCCCAGTAATAAAGAGAATTATAGAAAAAATTACTGGAAAAGAAATATACAAATCACCAACAGACATGGGTGTTAATAGAGTTGGATTTGGTATTATAGATGATGAAGTTGTTAAAGAAGCATCTAAACAAGAAATAATAAGAAGATACTTTAAAACAAGTTGTGAGTATAAAAAAGGTTATGTAGATAAGGAAACTTTTGAAAGAGTAAAACTTATTATGGAAGGACTTAACCTAAAACAGGAAGATAGAAAAGTTGTTGCTCCTGCGAGAGATTACTCACATAAATTAAAAGAAATGGGCAATAAAAATGAAATATGTCCAGTAGTGGCTATAGAACTTCATGATGGTACAATATTAACTGGTAAGAGTTCACAATTAATGGATTCTACAGCGGCAGCACTTTTAAATGCTGTAAAATACTTTGCTAATATATCTGACGAAATTCATCTAATATCTCCAGTTATACTAGAACCGATTACAAATTTAAAGTCAAAAACATTAGGTAATAAGATGGTCGCTCTAACTTGTGAAGAAATCTTAATGGCTCTTAGTATATGTGCAGCTACAAATCCGATTGCACAAGTAGCACTTGAAAAATTACCAATGTTAAACGGATGTCAAGCTCATTCAACTACAATTTTAACTACAAATGATGAGCAAACATTTAGAAAACTTGGTATAGATGTAACATGTGATGCAGAATTTCCATCACAAAGTCTTTACTACAATGCTTAATTAATATAAAGAATAGATAAATAATATACAAACCGATTACTACAACATGTAATAATCGGTTTTTTTGTATAAAAAGTTATATTAATTATATATGAAAGGTGTTTTTTTTGAAAAATATTATTTTAAATAGATAAGTGATTAAAAACCTAAAAAATAATGCTGAATAGGTACTAAATTTAAAATAATTTGTTGAAAATTAATATTATGAATGTTACAATAAAAACGATAATTTAATAAGATGTATGTTTAGGTTATAAAAAATTAAAAGGGAAAGTGGTTAAATTCCACTACAGCCCCCGCTACTGTGAAAGTGGACGAACTTCTTGAAAATACCACTGTGAAAATGGGAAGGTAAGAAGGGAGAATGATACTTAAGTCAGGAGACCTGCCTAAACAGGTAGAAGTGATCCTTCGGAGGGAAGGAAATAGTCGTTTGAATAAAAGAAAGCTTATAATAACATATTTTGGCTTAATTCAGATTTTGAAATTCCCTATTTAAAATGGGAATTTTTTTATTTTAGTATAAATATTTTATAAAAAAATATATTGAAATTTCAAAAAATATTGAGAATTTACTTAAAATCACAAAAAACATGTATTTTTAATGTGATTTATTTTAAGAACCTTAATTTGAAAGTTAATAATTTTCAAATTAATAATTAAAATATATAAACTAAGGAGGCAAAGATGAAGAAAAAAAGAGTTGGTATAATTATAGTTATTCTTTTAGTTGTGGTTGGAGGATTATGGATATATCAAAATGCTAAAAAAGATGTAGCAACCAATGGACTTGAAAATCAAAGTAAAAAAATTAATGATTCTAAGAAAAAAGAAAAAGATGTTAAGGATCAAGAGAAAGATATAAAGCCAAAATCTTTGTATGAGAAGGAATCTAAAGATAAAGGAGAAAAAAAGGTTAAAGAATCATTAGAACAAAACTCTAAAGATCAGAACATTAAATCTGATGATACTTTATTATCTAAAAATATCAATAAAGGTAAGAATGAAATAAACATAAAAAGTATTGCAAAAAAACAAAATAATAGTTATCAATTAAATAAAGACAAGCTAGTTGAAAATAAGATAAATAAATCTAAATACAAAAATAATAATAAAAATTATATACAGAAGGAAAAGAATAAACCAAAAGAAGAAAGTAAGAAAAGAGATAAGGATAAGGAAAAAGACAAGGAAAAAGAAGAAAGTAAGAAAAAAGATAAGGATAAGGAAAAAGACAAGGAAAAAGAAGAAAGTAAAGAAAAAGATAAGGATAAGGAAAAAGACAAGGAAAAAGAAGAAAGTAAGAAAAAAGATAAGGATAAGGAAAAAGACAAAGAAAAAGAAGAAAGTAAGAAAAAAGATAAGGATAAGGAAAAAGACAAAGAAAAAGAAGAAAGTAAGAAAAAAGATAAGGATAAGGAAAAAGACAAAGAAAAAGAAGAAAGTAAAGAAAAAGATAAAGACAAGCAAGAAAATAAAGAAGAGGTAGGGCAAGAAGTTGATGTAGATACGCTTATTGAAGAAACAGTAGAAAGTATTAAAAGTAGTAACGAATTTAGTGAATGGGATATAATAACTTTAAAAGTATTAAGAGCTGATAAGGTTTTAAATGAAATAGAAGATAAAAAACAAGATATATTAAATAATGTTTATAATGATCTTAGATCACAAGGAAATAATTATAGTCTTTTAAATTATGTTAAATCTACTTTGGTTATTCTTTCATGTGATGAAAACCCTTATAAATTTCATGGAATAAACCTTGTTGAAAAACTTAGAGACATGGTTAATAAAAAAGATAAACATATTAATGCCGAGCTATGGGGAGTGTTAACTCTAGAAATTTTAGAAGAAGATTATAATAAGCAGGATGTTATAGATTATTTAATAAAAGAGCAGAAAGAAGATGGGGGATTTGCATTATTAAAAGGAATGCATACAAGTGAGGAACTTCCGGATTTAACTGCTATGGCTATATGTGCTTTAGATATTGCTGGTAAGGATTCAAGTGATTTAATAATGATTAAAGGAGATCAATTTTTAAAAAAATCATTAGCTAGATTAGACCAGTATAAAAATGAACAAACTTCAGAGAGTTTAGCTCAGATTTTAATGGCTTCAGTATGTTTGAATAATGACATAAATGAGTATAAAGTAAATAATAAAAATATTTTACAAAATATTATGGACTATAAGCATCCAAGTGGATATTTTAAACATGTTTTAGAAGAAGATGAAGGAAATAGAATGGCAACTCAACAGATTCTAATGGCTTTAGGATTTAAAAAATATGGGACTAATGCTTATAAAAATTTAAGACCTTCAAATCATTTACCTAAACCTGATGTTGATGAAAAAGACAAGACTGAAAATAAGGAAGATAAAACTGAAAATAAGGAAGATAAAACCCAAAAAATAGAAATAAAAATTGATTATATAAAAGCTACTATAGATAAAAATAATGGTGGAGAAGTGATTTTTGAAAATGCAAAGGAATTTGAAAAAATTAGTTTAATTATTTTTGACGTTCATGACAATATTGCTTATATTAATGATTTAAAATTAGGTTCTAAGGATGATAGATTAAAATTTAACTTAGATAAAGGAAAATATAGAGGGATTATTAAGCTACAAGGTGGAAGTAAAGTTAATATTCCTACATTTGAAATAGACAAATAATTAATTTTAGAATAATACAAATATAATTTTATAAATGAGAAGGAGAAGTTATGAATAGACAAAAACAAAGAATATTAGCAATATTTTTAGTATTTACTATGGTTTTTATAAATATTTTTAGTAGTATTTCTATAGTTAACGTTTTTGCAACGGAAAAAGATACAAATGAATTATTAGAGAGTGAGATTAAGGAATGTAGAAAAAATTTAGATATGAATGAACAAGGTAAATTTAGATACCACAATACAATCGCTCTTGGATTGAGGAGGGCAGGGGTTATACCTTGTGACATAGAAAAAAACTATGATATTTATACTAATGGAGATTTTTATAATTTTACAAGGAATATAATAGGAATTATAGCATCAGGTAACAACCCTAAAAACTATAAAAATATAAATTATGTATCTAAGACACTTAAAGAAATAAAGGATATTTACAATTGTGAAGAACCAGAGCATCTTGTTAAGGCAATACTAGCTTTAGATATGGCTGAAGCTAAATATGATGAAGAAAGAGCTATAAGAAAATTAATTAATATGTTAAATGATGAAGATGGTAAGTTGGTATTTAAATTTACAAAATCAGAACAAGATGAATATGATAATTGGGAGGATGTGGTCAAACTTGATGTAGGAGCTACTGCACTATCTTTAGTAGTACTAGCTAATCATAGAGAAATATCCGGTGTAGAAAAAGCTATACAAGGAATAAAAAATTATTTTAAAGATAACCAAAATAAAAAAACAGGATTTATCCAAGATTTTTGTTTTGGTGATCAGAAAGATAGTACTGTAGTTACTTCTAGATTGATACAGGGCCTAGTGGCACTTGGTGAAAATCCATTAAAATCAACAGAATGGAATGTCAATGGGAAAAATTTATTAGAAATACTATTATCAGCAAAAACAAAAAAGGGATTTAAGGCTAATAGTAAAGAATCAGGAGATGGAGCGGAAATAAATACTAAAGAGGTCCTTGTTGCACTTACAGACCTAAAAGAAGATAATTCAGGATATTTAACTTTGAAATATACATCAAAATTAGAACCTTTTAAGATAGAACTTGGTGATATTTTAAAAGAAATAACTGTAGGAGATAGTTTTCAGGTAGAGCCTAAAATTTTTAATAAGGACAATCTTCTTATAAAAGATGAAGAGCTAGGTTGGGAAATTTCAAATGATAATATAGTACATCTAGGAAATGGAAAATTTCAATCTAAAAAAGTAGGAATAACAAATGTTAAAGTCTATGTTAAATCTAATAAAGATATTAGTGAAACTTTTACAATTAATATAAATAAAAATTGTGGATTAAATGAAAAACAAAAAGAAATAATTAATAAAGAAATAGATATTTTGAAAAAACACTTTGAGGCATATGGATCTTATGAATTTTTAGCATCACCGGCTGCTAATATAGCTAATGTTGATAAGAAAATCATTGAAAATAAAATTTATGAATACCAAAGCTTAGAATCAGTATTTAACTTATCAAGAAGTATAATTGCGTTAATAGGTGCCGATCTAAATCCAAGAAATTTTAAAGGTGTTAATTGTGTTGATGAGTTAATAAAATATCAGATGTCAATTGGAGATAGTAAGGGACAGTTTATAAACACTTATAGTAGTGATAAAGATAGGGCGGATATTTTATCATATTGTATTTTAGCTTTAGATATGGCAGGAGCTAAATATGATAATGAATCGGCAGTTAAAGCTCTAGTAAAATTAGTGAATAATGAAGAATATAAGAAGGTTATAGGATATGAAGAAGCAAGAGTAGAGGGGATTATATTAACAGCTCTAGCTAATTATAAAGATGTAGATGGGGTAAAGGATGCTATTAATAAACTTATAACTTTTTTAAAGCAAAAACAGAATGAAGATGGGGGATTTAATTTAGGCAATGGATATTTTAAAAATAATCCTGTTGCTACAAGTAGTGTAATTCAAGGACTTATATTAAATAGAATAAATCCATTAACATCTACAGAATGGATCAAAAACAATAAAACAATGTTAGATTCCTTGATGATGTCTAAGTATTCTAAT
This sequence comes from Clostridiaceae bacterium 14S0207, assembly GCA_003288255.1. GTDB lineage: Bacteria > Bacillota > Clostridia > Clostridiales > Clostridiaceae > Hathewaya > Hathewaya limosa. The sequence goes on from CP026600.1 coordinate 736,880, forward strand.
GACGATAAGCCAATTAACTGGGGATTTTCTAAAAGTGATGAGAAATTAGGATTAGATTATAAATCAACTTATTATGTATTCGCTGCATTAACTGACTTAGTTGAAAATGAATCTATGTTTAATAGATTAAAAAAGGATACACCTACTATAAATTTAGGTGAAGCTAGTGATATAAAAATTAATTCTATACAAAAGGATAAACTTCTAATTGGGGATCAACTTGCATTGAAAGCCAATGTATATGATAAAAATAAAAATTTATTAATTAATAGTAATATTGTTTGGGAGAGTTCCGATAATTCTAAAGCAACAGTTCAAGATGGATTAGTTAAAGTGCTTGGAGCTGGTACGGTTAATATTATAGCTAAGGTCAATACTTCAAGTGAAGGAATCAAAGATAGTATACAGCTAAATTTATTTAAAAATGAAGTTAAAAAAATTAATATTATACCTGAAAAATCACGATTAAGAGTAGGGGAGAAAGTATCTGTAACTAGTGAAGTTATAAATACCTTAGATGAAGTTCAAAGTGGAAAAGTAGTTAACTGGGAAAGTAGTAATGAAAAAGTAGTAAAAGTTTATAATGGACAAAATGAAATTGAAGGTATAGCACCAGGAAAAGCAGAAATTATAGCAACTGTAGATGGAGAAAAAGTAAGACAAGCTATTGAAATAGTTGTAGTTGATCAACACAGTTGTGATATTAAAGTAAGAATTGAGGGACTAAATAAAACTTTATATGATGAAGTTTTAAATTATAATTTTGATACAGAAACAACACCGTTAGAAATTCTAAGACAGGCTGTTGGAGAAAAAAATATTGAAGGAAAAAAACAATTAGGTATAGGATATTTTATAACTTCAATATTAGGAGAAAGTCAAAAACCTGAAGCGGGTTGGTGTTATTATGTAGTTAGAAATAATAGCAATATAGAATCACCAACTGTGGGGGTTGATGCATTTAAACATATGTCTAATGATAAAGGTATATGTGATATCAAAGAATTAGTATTCTACATGTCAACGTATACAGATGAAGATGTATTGACAGTAATACCTAAAATTAAAATAGAACAAAAAGAAAATAAGTTTATATTTCAAGTGAAAAATGCTTTAAAAAATAAAGCAATAGAAGGAGTAACTTTTGCCGTTGATGGTTTAGGAAAATTTAAAACCGATAAAGAAGGAAAAGTAATTATAGACTTAGATAAAAAGCAAGAGTATTTAATTAAAATATTTAAAGGAAATGATACCCCGGAAATAATAAGACAAACTCTTAAAGTTACTAGTCCAGGTAAAGAAAAAATAAATGAAGAATTAAAAAACCAAACAGTAATAAAAAACATAAATAAAGTAACAAAAGTTGAAAATAATAAAGAAATAAAAAATGTTATACAAGTTAGTAATTGTAAAGAACAAAAACAAGAAGTTACAGTTATAGAAGTATTATATGATGAAAATGGAAAAGTTATAAAGTTGGATAAAGTTTCTAAGATTTTCGAAAGAAATGAAAAAGGAGAATTAGAAACAAAATTAAATATTCCAAGTAAAGGTAAATATACAGTAAAAGTATTTGTATGGGATAATATAGAACAATTAACTGAATTATGTGATACTATTCAATATAAGTAATTAATACAAAAAAGTATCTTTTTATGATAAATAACTAATTAAAATTTAATTTGTAAACGATATATATAATAAGCGTACAAACAAGCAAAATATTTTATTAAAAATTTTGCTTGTTTGTTATGTTTAATTATAAATTCATTATAAGATTAGGGGGAGCTATAATAATGAAAAAAAAGCTGTTTAATATTTTATTAATGTTTATTTTAATTTTTTCTTTTGTAGCCTGTGCACCAAAATCAGATTTACCTAAGGTTGGGATAAGCGGAGAAAAAAATGTAACCAAAACCAGTAAAGACATAAAAAATACTGATTCTAAAAATAAAGAATCAGTAAATAAGGAAAGTGAATCTAAACAAAAAAATAAAATAAAGACATCTAAAGATGAAAAGTCTACGAAGGATAGTGATAAAAAATCTAATGAAATAAAAAAAGAGATTAAGAAAAATATAGCTAAGGATTCAAAGAGTAAGTTAATAGATAAAAATTTAAAAGATGACTCTAATAAAAAAAGTATTAATAATAGTAAAGAAACTAAAAAAACTACAAATATTAATAAAAATATTAAAGAAAAAAGTAAAGAAAAAAATAATATATGTACTATTTCTATTGAATGTAGAACAGCTATAAATAAAGGGGTAAATAAAAAAGATGGTTTTACACACCTTCCATCAAATGGAGTAATATTACCTAAAATGAAGATTTCAATAAAAGATGGGGATACAGTATATGATGTATTACACAAGGTAATAATGCAAAAGAAAATTCACATGGAATTCTCAGGAGGAGGACAAAGTATATATATTAAAGGCATCGATAACTTATATGAAATGGATTGTGGTGATTTAAGTGGATGGAAATATTGTGTAAATAATTGGTATCCTAATTATGGGTGTGGGGCATATAAAGTTAAATCAGGTGATGTAGTTGAATGGAAATATACTTGTGATTTAGGAAAAGATTTAGGACAATAAAAAAGTTATTACGTTAAAGGAGAGAAGAATTGGTAATGAACAGTGTTTTTTCAGATTATCATCCTATAGTTAGCTTTTCTTATTTTACCATAATAATAATTTTTACAATGATATTTAAACATCCAATATTTATAGGTATTTCTTTAATAAGCGCTATAGTTTATGCATTAATTCTAAATGGCAAAAAAGCTTTAAAACTTAATATTCTATTTGGGTTACCTATGTTTATTATGATAGCAATTGCTAATCCTATTTTTTCTCATAAAGGGGCTACTATACTGTTTTATTTAAGAGGAAATCCAATAACTTTAGAATCTATAATGTATGGCATAATTTCTGCGTCTATGATGCTTTCTATAATAATGTGGTTTAATGTATATAATGTAATAATAACGTCTGATAAGCTTATATATATTTTTGGAAGAATAATGCCTTCTATTGCTTTAATGATAAGTATGACATTAAGACTAATACCAAAATTAGTACATCAAACTAAAGTTATAACGGAGACACAGAGAACTGTGGGACTAGATTGTAATAGTGGAAAGCTAATGGTGAAAGTTAAAAGTTGTATGAGAGTACTATCTATTCTAGTTACATGGGCATTAGAAGATGCAGTTCAAACCGCCGATTCTATGAAGGCAAGAGGATATGGATATGGTAAAAGAACTACTTTTACCATTTTTAAATTTACTAAACAAGATGGAATTATGTTAAGTTTTATAATTTTAGTAGTTATAATTTGTTTCATAGGATATGGTGTTGGAATTGGAAATTTAAGGTTTTACCCTACAATAGCTCATATCAAGTTCGATAAATTATCTATATTAATGTATATAGCATTTCTTATAATAAATAGTTTGCCTATCTTTTTAGAATTAAGGGAGGAAATTAAATGGAAGTCATTAAAATAGAAAATCTTAATTTTTCATATCCAAATCAAAATAAAAAATCCTTAAAAGATATAAATTTAAATATATTAGAGGGAGAATTAGTGCTTATATGTGGACAATCGGGGTGTGGTAAGACAACATTATTGAGACACATAAAACCGGAACTTACACCCTTTGGAGATAGACAAGGCAAGATTAAATATTATGATAAAAATATATATGAATATGATGAATTAAAAACTTCTTGTGAAATTGGATATGTCATGCAAAATCCAGATACTCAAATAGTTACAGATAAGGTATGGCATGAACTTGCTTTTGGATTGGAAAACATGGGAATGGATTCTCCTACTATAAGAAGAAGAGTTGCAGAAATGGCAAGTTATTTTGGAATCCAAACTTGGTTTAGAAAAAATATTAACGAATTATCAGGAGGACAAAAACAATTATTGAATCTAGCTGCAATAATGGTTATGCAACCTAAATTACTTATCTTAGATGAACCTACATCTCAACTTGACCCTATAGCTTCAAAAGATTTTTTAGATACTATAGTTAAAATAAATAGGGATTTAGGAACAACTATTATAATAACTGAACATCAGCTAGAAGATATATTTCCTATATCAGATAAAGTTGTAGTTATGGAAAATGGAGAGATATTATGTTGTGCTAATCCTAAAGACGTAATTAAAGAATTAGGTATAAAAGATAAAGAACAAAAAATATCTAAATCTTTACCAACACCAGTAAGAATATATAAAGAAATTGAATTTGGAGATGAATGTCCTCTTACTATAAGAGAAGGAAAAAAATGGATCAACAAGATTATAAATAAAGATTTTTTTAAAGCAAGTAAAATTAAAAAAAATGAAGTTTTAAAAGGAGAAGTAGCAATTGAATTAAAGAATGTTTGGTTTAGATATGATAAAATTTGTGAACCTATTTTAAGAGATGTTTCACTTAAAGTATATAAAAATGAGATTTATTCTATACTTGGGGGTAATGGAGCAGGAAAGACTACTACATTGTGCATTATGTCTAATCAACTAAAGGCAATTAAAGGTAAGATATTAATTAATAATAAAGATATTAATAAGTTTAAAGGAGGAAGTTTATTTAAAGAAAATATGGCTGTACTTCCTCAAAATCCACAATCTTTATTTGTTTTTAATACCCTAAAGGAAGATTTGTTAGAAATTTATACTTATTCTAAATTGAATAAAGAGAAAAAGATAAAAAATGTTATGGAAATATCTGAACAATTTGGAATAAAACATTTGTTAGAGCAACATCCATATGATCTTAGTGGAGGTGAACTGCAAAAGGCAGCAATGGCAAAAATAATGCTTTTAAAACCTAAAATTCTATTATTAGATGAACCGACAAAAGGTTTGGATGCTTATTCAAAAGAAGAAATAGGGGAATTGTTAATAAAATTTAAAAATAAAGGTATGTCTATTATAATGGTAACTCATGATATAGAATTTAGTGCAACATATTCTGATAGATGTGCATTGTTTTTCGATGGAAATATTGTATCAGAGGATATTCCAAAAATATTTTTTGCAAATAATAATTTTTATACTACTGCCGCTAATAGGATGATAAGACATATTGTAAGTGATGCAATAACTTGTGAGGATGTGGTAAAGATATGCAAAACAGTAAGATTGGTAAAAGATTAAAGATATCAACTATTTTTATATTAGTCATTTTTCCATTATTATTATTGTTATATTCATTATATGATAATAGAAATTACGCTTTAATTAGTATTATATTTATAGTCTTATCAATGTTGCCTTTTTTTATGTTATTTGAAATGAAAAAACCAAGAGCAAGAGAATGGGTACCACTTGCAGTAATGGCTGCTATAGCAGCTATAGGGCGTATTGTTTTTGCCCCTATACCTAGCTTTAAACCTACAACAGCTATAATAATAATAACTTCAGTTGTTTTTGGACCAGAATCAGGATTTTTAACAGGTACTATTACAGCTATAGCGTCTAATTTATTTTTTGGACAAGGGCCTTGGACTCCTTGGCAAATGTTTGCTTGGGGGACTATAGGATTTTTAGCAGGAGTATTATCTAAATTCAAGATATTAAATAAAAGATGGAAGTTATGTGTTTATGGAATGGTATCAGGTTTCCTTTTTGGTTGGATAATGAATATTTGGGCCGCTACAGGTTTTATTAATGAAATTTCCTGGAAAATGTTTGCTATGCTATATGTCTCAAGTTTTTGGTTTGATTTTACACATGGAATAGCTACTGTTGTATTTCTATATTTATTATCTGAATCTTGGATAGCCAAGTTAGAAAGAATTAAAATGAAATTTGGATTAATTGAAAGATAAATAAGCAATTCATAATATGTTAACTTATAATCTATTAAAATGAGTTTATAATTTAGAATGAATATATTAGAATAATATATTGTGGTATTAAATTATATAATAATTTTAAAATTAGAATATAAGGAGATGAAAATATGGCTAGCAATACTACAGATTTAGGAAAAGAAAGAGTAGGTAAGTTGCTATTCAAATTAGCTACACCTGCTATTATTGCACAATTAGTAAATGTACTATATAACATAATTGATAGAATATTTATAGGTAGAATACCCAATGGTGAAATAGCTATGGCAGGTGTAGGAGTTGCTTTTCCAATTATAATGATAGTATCCGCCTTTAGTGCACTTATTGGTATGGGAGGTGCACCCTTAGCAGCAATTAAAATGGGGAAAGATGATAATAAAGGTGCTGAAAAAATATTAAGTAATAGTTTTTCAATGTTAATAATATTAGCTGTAATTTTGACAACTATATTTTTGATTTTTAAAGAACCAATTTTATGGGTTTTTGGTGCAAGTAATGCAACAATAGGTTTTGCAAATGATTATTTAACAATCTATCTTATAGGAACAGTATTTGTTCAAATTGCATTGGGAATGAATCCATTTATTAATACCCAAGGATTTGCAAAAACAGGAATGATAACAGTAATGATAGGGGCCTTAATAAATATAATATTTGATCCTATATTTATTTTTAGTTTTAATATGGGAGTTAAAGGAGCTGCTATTGCTACAGTATTAGGACAATGTGTATCGGCAATATGGGTTTTATTTTTCTTATTTGGGAAAAAAAGTACCCTAAAAATTAGAAAAAAATATTTAATGCCTAATACAAAAATAATGTTAACAATTATGGCCTTAGGAATTTCTCCATTTATAATGCAAGCTACTGAAAGTTTGGTATTAATAACAATGAATAATAAATTACAAATGTATGGAGGAGATTTAGCAGTAGGGGCTATGACTATAATGAGTAGTATCATGCAAATAGTAATGCTTCCACTTATAGGATTATCTCAAGGAGCTCAACCAATTATAAGTTATAACTTTGGTGCTAAAAATTTAGAAAGAGTAAAGAAAACATTTAAGTTATTAATTACTTTATGTATTGCATATACGACTATTATGTGGGTTGCACTTATGATATTCCCAAAAGTATTTGTAGGAATATTTAATAATAAACCTGAGTTAGTACAAATCACATCATGGAGTATAAGAATATACTTTGCAGGTATTTTCCTGTTTGGAGCACAAATAGCATGTCAACAGACTTTTTTAGCACTTGGACAAGCTAAAATTTCTTTGCTATTAGCATTACTTAGAAAAATAGCATTATTGATACCATTAATTTTTATACTTCCTATGTTTATGAAAGATAGATTACAAGGTGTTTTAACAGCAGAGCCAGTTTCAGATATATTGGCAGCAATTACTACTATAATATGTTTCATTGTGTTTTATAAGAAACATCTAAAAGAAGTACTGGAAGGAAATTCAGATACACAAGGCATATAATTTTTTTTGGAAAGTAAATGAACAATCATTCATAAGAGTACAAATAAAAAAACCTAAAGAAATATATTTTTCTACTAATATGTACAAATATCAACAGTATTTCATAATATAATATTGAGGTAAAATACAGCTTGAAAATAAACAAGTATAAACTTTAGAATTAGAGGCAATCATGATTAATAATAAAATTGAGGATTGTGATAGTTTGAACCAAAGAAAAACAGAAATTTTAATGAGAACAAAGGATTTTACCATATATTATGATGAAAAGTATAAGGTAAGAATTAAAATGAAGAATGAGGAAATGAAGGATATAGTAGATGTAGAAAGAACAGTAATGGAAATCAATAATTTACCATTGAATAGCAATATAAGAAGAAATTATGGACAAGATATCGCAAATATCTATAAAATTGCATATTTAAGCGGAAATGAAGAAGCAATAAAAATGGGAAAAGAATTAAAAATGCATTTAGAATACAACCTTATAGTGTACAAAAAAATTCAATTTATTTTGCCATGTGTTATATTTACAATAATATCAATTTTATTAGGTAGCTTTTTAGAATTTATGTCACAGGAATTAGCTTATTCGTTAATATATGGTCCTATTGGAGGAATATTATCTATAGCCGTTAATCAAAATCAATTGAAGATAGACTATAAAGTAGAAAATAAAATAATGATAATAGAAGCAGTGAAAATGATGGCTTTATCTGTTATTATGGCACAGATAGGATTTATAGCTATTAAATCACAGATGATTTTTGGCGATATTGATTTTGATAAAAATAATTATAAATTGTTTTTAAGTTTAATAATGTTTGGATATAGTCAAAATTTTATACCAAATCTTTTAGATAAATTAGGAAGTACCTTAGATAAAAAGAAATAATAAAAATTATTAGACAAAGAGTGATTAGATTATCTCTTTGTCTTTTTCATTTAGATAAATTTTATAAATAAAAAAATATTCATGACCAGTTAAAGAAAAAACTAACAAAGGTTAATAGTCTAAATATAGTAGAACAATAAAAATAAAAAGGCATAAAAAATATAAATGTTAACGAAATGTAAATTTTAATAAAAATAAAATTTAACAAAGCAATATAAGAAATTGTATTAATAATTATAAGTGAAAATATGAAATACTTTTATTTAAATAAATAATAAGTAGGAAATTGAAACTTTATGAAATTTATTAGAATAAAAATTTCACAAATAATCTAACAATATAGTATATTTTCATAGTACTACTTAAAATAATAAAAGTATAAATCATTTATAATATTTAAGATTTAAAGTTAATTGTTAAAAAATAGCAATAATATACGAAAAAAAATACATAATATGGCTAATTATATATTTTTTTAAAGTTAGACTTATATAATTTAAGAACAAAACACAAAGTAAATTAACAAATATTCAAAAAAGTGATATAATAGAGAAAATTGTAGTTTTCGTATCTGAATAAAAAGATTACAAAGAAAAACTTTAATAAAATTAAATTTTAATTTAAAATAAAGTTAAACTATACAGTTAGAAATCAATTTAAGCTAAATTTAAACAAAATAAATTTAAAACTGTTAAAATTTAATCAGTGATTAATTTAAAATCAGTTAGTTTATAGGAAGAAGGGATAAAAAGTGTGTAATGGCTGTAAAGAGTGTTTAAAATTTAAAGAATTACAAGAATTTATTGAAGAACAAGATCAAAACAATAAGGAATCAGCGTTAATAGCTGTTTTACATAAGGCTCAAGGATTATATGGATATTTAAGTGAAGAGGTTCAAGAGTTTGTAGCAAAAAAATTAGAAATTCCTATTTCTAAGGTTTATGGAGTGGTAACTTTTTATTCTTATTTTACTACAGAACCAAAAGGTAAATATGTTATTAGTGTATGTACAGGTACAGCTTGCTTTGTTAGAGGTGCTGGGGACATCCTTGATGAGTTTAAGAAAAAGCTTGGCATAAAAGAAGGACAAACTACTGAAGATGGTCAATTTACCTTAGATGTATTAAGATGCGTAGGAGCATGCTCTATAGCTCCAGTAGTACTTGTTAATGATAAAGTATATGGTTATTTTGAAAAAGAACAAGTAGACCAAGTTCTAAATGAATTTAAGGAGAGATAATGACTTATGGATAGAATAGCTAATTATAAAAGTTTGTTAGAAATTAAAGATAAGTATAGTGAACTTGTTAAGTCAAGATACAATAATGAAAATGTTGAACAAAACAAAGATATAAAAGAAAGACAAATTTTAATATGTGGTGGACCTGGGTGTAAATCAGCTAACTCATATAAAATTATGGAAGCACTAAATGAACAATTAAGAAAATATGGACTAGCTGAATCAACTAAAGTTGTCATGACTGGATGTTTCGGATTTTGTTCAGAAGGCCCAGTAATGGAGATTGTCCCTGATAACGTTTTCTATGTAAGAGTTTCACCAGATGATGCAGAAGAAATTGTTAAAACTCATATACTTGGTAATGAAGTTGTTGAAAGACTTTTATATGAAGAGCCTGAAACTAAGCAAAGAATTAAGAATAAAAATGAAATTCCGTTCTATAAGAAGCAAGTGAAAATTGCATTAAGAAATTGTGGAGTTATAGATCCTGAAGATTTTGAAGAGGTTTTAGGAACAGGTGCATATACAGCACTTGGTAAAGTTCTAACTGAAATGACTCCTCAAGAAGTTGTTGATGAAATAACAGAATCAGGATTAAGAGGAAGAGGAGGCGGAGGCTTCCCAACAGGCAGAAAATGGCAAACTGCTTTACGTGCAGCAGGAGATGTAAAATATGTTATTTGTAATGCTGACGAAGGAGATCCGGGTGCATTTATGGATAGAGCTATCCTAGAAGGAGATCCACATAGTGTTCTAGAAGCTATGGCTATTTGTGGATATGCTACAGGTTCACATGAAGGATTTATCTATATAAGGGCTGAATATCCACTAGCTGTTGAAAGATTAAGAATTGCAATGAAACATGCTAAAGAAGTAGGGTTATTAGGTGAAAATATTTTAGGTACAGGCTTTGATTTTGATATAAAAATTAAATATGGTGCAGGAGCTTTTGTTTGTGGAGAAGCTACAGCACTTGTTCACTCTATAGAAGGTTCAAGAGGAGAACCTACTATGAAACCACCTCGTACATCAGAAAAAGGATTATGGAAGAAACCAACTTGTGTAAATAACGTTGAAACTTTTGCAAATATTGCTGCCATAATTAATAAAGGTGCTAAATGGTATAGTTCAATAGGAACTGAAAAGTCTGCAGGTACTAAAGTATTTGCTTTAGCAGGTAAAATAAATAACGTAGGTCTTGTTGAAGTACCTATGGGAATTCCACTAAAGGATATAATTTATGAAATTGGTGGAGGAATAAAAGATGATAAGAAGTTAAAAGCTATTCAAACAGGTGGACCATCAGGTGGATGTATTCCAGAAGATTACATAGATATACCTATTGAATATGATACTTTAACTGATATAGGATCAATGATGGGGTCTGGTGGAATGATAGTACTAGACGAAAGTAACTGTATGGTTGATGTTGCTAAATTCTATTTGGAGTTTACTGTAGATGAATCTTGTGGTAAGTGTACACCTTGTAGAGTAGGTAATAAGAGACTTTTAGAATTATTAAACAAAATAACAGAGGGTAAGGCTACTGAGGAAGATTTAGATAATATGGAAAATCTTTGTCATGTTATAGCAGATACTTCACTTTGTGGATTAGGTGTATCAGCTCCGAATCCTGTTTTAAGTACACTTCAATATTTTAGAAATGAATATGAAGAACACGTTAAAAATAAACATTGTTCAGCAGGAGTTTGTAAAAGTCTTTTAGCATATGAAATTACTGATTCTTGTATAGGGTGTACAAAATGTGCAAGAAGTTGTCCGGTAGGATGTATAGATGGTAAGGTTAAAGAAAAACATGTTATTGATACAGAGAAGTGTATAAAATGTGGTGCTTGCTTTAATGCTTGTCCGGTTAAAGCCATAACAATTAAGTAGCATAGGGGTGAAAGAAAAATGGATATGATTAATTTAGTTATAAATGGTGAAAAAGTAGAAGTAGAAAAAGGTACATCTATATTAGATGCTGCTAAAAAAATAAACATAGATATACCAACCCTTTGCCACATGTATATGGGTAATGACAACACAAGAAATTGTAAAGGTACTTGTAGAGTCTGTGTGGTAGAGCAAGAAGGAAAAGGAAAGTTAATACCATCTTGTTCTGTAGCAGCATCAGAAGGTATGGTTATTAAAACACATTCTCCAAGAGTTATAAATACTAGAAGAACTATAGTAGAACTTTTATTATCAGATCATCCGCAAGATTGTTTAAAATGTGAAAAGAATGGAAATTGTGAACTTCAAAAGCTAGCAGGTGATTTAGGCGTAGATAGAAATAGATATAAAGGTGAGATATCAGAGTACGGAATAGATGATAGTTCTAAGGTAATAGTTAGAGATATGGATAAATGTATTCTTTGTAGAAGATGCGTTACAATGTGTAATGATGTTCAAAAAGTTAATGCATTAACACCAGTAGAGAGGGGATTTGATTCAGTTATAAGTACATTCTTTAAGAAACCTTTAAAAGACTCAGAATGTACTTATTGTGGACAATGTATAGCTGTATGTCCTACTGGAGCTTTAAGAGAGGCAAGAGATTATGATAAGTTATGGAGCATATTAGATAACAAAGATAAGTTTGTTGTTGCTCAAACAGCTCCTGCAGTAAGAGTTGCTTTAGGCGAAGAATTTGGATTAGAAGTTGGTACAAGCGTAACTAGTAAAATGGTTGGAGCATTAAAGAAATTAGGATTTGATGCAGTTTATGATACAAACTTTGCAGCTGACTTAACAATTATGGAAGAAGCTACAGAACTTGTGGAAAGACTTAAAAATGGTGAAAATCTTCCTCTTATAACTAGTTGTTGTTCAGCATGGGTTAACTTTATAGAAAAGAAATATCCAGAGTATTTAAATCATTTATCAAGCTGTAAATCTCCTCAACAAATGTTTGGAGCAATGGCAAAAACTTATTTAGCTAAAAAGTTAAATAAGGATCCTAAAGATATAGTAGTAGTATCAATAATGCCATGTGTTGCTAAAAAACATGAAGCAAGAAGAGAAGAAATGGGTAGAGATGGAATTCAAGATGTAGATATAGTTATAACAACAAGAGAGTTCTCTACTATGCTTAAAGAAGCAGGATTAGATTTAAGGAAAATGAAAGATGCAGAGTTTGATAATCCATTAGGACAATCTAGTGGTGCTGGAACAATATTTGGTACTACAGGAGGAGTTACAGAAGCGGCTTTAAGAACAGCTTTTGAGTGGGTAAATGGCAAAACACTAGAAAATGTTGAATTTAAAGAGGTTAGAGGATTTACTGGTATTAGAGAGACAACAGTAAAATTAGATGGTAAAGATGTAAATGTAGCTGTAGCAAATTCTCTTGGAAATGCTAAAATAATTATGGATCAAATCGCAGAAGGAAAATCAAAATATCAATTTGTAGAAATAATGGCATGTCCAGGTGGATGCATAAATGGTGGAGGACAACCATTTATCAAAGCCGATACTGAAATGATTAAGAAGAGAATGGAAGGAATCTATTCAGAGGATTCAAATAAAACTATTAGAAAAGCACATGAAAATCCTATGATTAAACAAGCATATGATGAATTCTTAGAAAAACCTAATAGTAATAAGGCACATGAGTTATTACATACTCATTATACAGCGAAATAATATATAAAGTTATTACCGTAACTATTATATAGATGCAATAAAACCTATCGCTTTTGTGATAGGTTTTATTGTATTTATTTTTTATGTTTTAATAGATCGAACTTTGGAAAAAAGTTAACTGGGAATTCAATATATACACTGAATAATTAGGGTTATGTTAATATATGTTAAAACAATGTAATACTTTTAGTATAAAAATAAGAACATAGATGAATTTTAAAATAAATAGATTATTAGAAGGAAAAGAATGATATAATAGACATATTGTCATTAATAATGATAAAAATAATAAAAGTAAAGTGAGAATATAACATGAGAAATTCTAATTTAGAAAAAACAATAGTAAAAATGGATAATGATATTGCAGCCTTAAATTTAGTTAAGAAATATTTATCTAATACAGAAGAGATTGACACTGTAAGAGATGACTTAAATAGAAAAAGACAATTATTAGCTAATGAATTATATAGTGAAGATTATAAAAGTTATGATGAATGTTGTGATATTATAAGGGAAATGCTAGATAAGAAGTTATATAAAGATGATCAATTTAAATTACTTGAAACTATAAAAGAAGTTTATGGTAGACAATCTCCAAATGTAAGTAAAAAAGGTGGAGGCTTGAATGCATGGTTAAAAGAACTTGATATCCAATGTACATGGGTTAAAGACGATGAAAGTGATTGGGATATACTTATTATAAGTGGATTCGGATTACATAAGTAAAATAAATACATACTACTTTATGTAGTATGTATTTTAAAATTGCAATAATTAAAAATAAAAAAACCATACTTTAATAGTATGGTTTTTGGTTGCGGGAGCAGGACTTGAACCTACGACCTTCGGGTTATGAGCCCGACGAGCTACCAGCTGCTCCATCCCGCGTCATTATTAAAATTATTAATTTCAAACAACTTATATATTTATAATACTCTATATAGTGATTCAAGTCAAGTAAAATTAAAAAATAATTATTTCGATATGAATTAAAGGAAGCCAAAAGACCTCCTTTAATAATTGTAATGCTAAATATTTTTAATACTCATACTGATATTAAAAATATTTAGCATTTTTTAAAATAGAGAATATAATAATATTTAAAGAGTATTTAAGAGAAAGGATTGCCAAAGGTATGGAAAGAAAAATACTTCATGTAGATATGGATGCATTTTTTGCTTCTGTAGAAATAAAAGATAATCCAAAATTAAAAGGAAAGCCTGTTATTGTAGGTGGAATTAGTGAAAGAGGAGTAGTTGCAACTTGTTCTTATGAGGCAAGGGCTTATGGAATAAGGAGTGCTATGCCTGTCTATATAGCTAAAGCAAAATGCTCCAAGGCAATTTTTTTGCCTGTTAGAATGTATAGATATAAAGAAATTTCATCTAAAATATTTGATATATTTTATTCCGTAACTCCTTATGTAGAACCTGTAAGTATAGATGAAGCTTATTTGGATATAACTCATTTAAATAAAGATCCCATTAAAATAGCCCTTCTTATAAAAGAAAATGTTTTAAAAAAATTAGGACTTACACTATCCATTGGTATATCTTATAATAAATTTTTAGCAAAACTTGCATCAGATTGGAATAAACCAAATGGTATTAAAGTAATAACGAAGGAAATGGTACCCAAAGTACTTTTTCCACTTTCAATAAATAAGGTTCATGGACTTGGAAAAAAATCTGTTAAAGAACTTAATAATATAGGTGTTTTTAATATTGAAGAGTTATATGCATTATCAAAAGACTTTATTATTAATTACTTTGGAAAATCTGGATTGGAGATTTATGATAGGATACGTGGAATAGATAATAGAAAGGTAAATACTTTTAGAGAGAGAAAATCCATGGGAAGGGAAATAACTTTAAAAAAAGATACAAAAAATAAACAACAATTAAAATGGTATATAGAAAATTTTGCTGAGTTTATAGAAAATACATTGGAAAAGGAAAATATGCAAGGAAAAACTATAACTATAAAATTAAAAACCACTTCTTTTGAAACTCATACTAAAAGTAAAACATTATTAAAATACATATGTAAAAGTAGAGAAATACAGGAATATGGGAATGAGATGTTAAATGAAATAGAATTGGAAGAAACTATACGATTAATTGGAATAACTATATCATCTTTAGAACATAAAAAAGAAGAACAATTAAGTTTATTTTAAATTCAAGGAAATTTAATATGAATTCAAAATAAAAAAACCATACTTTAATAGTATGGTTTTTGGTTGCGGGAGCAGGACTTGAACCTACGACCTTCGGGTTATGAGCCCGACGAGCTACCAACTGCTCCACCCCGCGTCATTATTAACTTTATTGTTCCAACTAACTTATGAACTAATTATAGCCTATATATTAAAATAAGTCAAATAAAAAGAAAATTTGATAGCGTCAAGTTACTGTCGGTTAAAAAAATACAGACTTTCCCTAGAATATGTTAAATTAAGCTCCTCTAAGTGCTTTAAGCAAATAATTTAGTCCTGTTTTTTTACCAGTATTTAAAGATTCTATGTTATTAAATTTTTCTATGCATTTATTTTTCATTGTTGAATTTACTACTTTCTTAGATAAGTAAAAATAGTTTTTCTTTTTCTTTAATGTTTTTTCGAATAATTCATAAATGGCTCCGCCATTAGCCGTATAGGCTCTAAGACGTGACATCTGATGAACTCCTTGTACGCTCCATCCCAATGGTCTACTACTCAATCTATCCGATAGGATATGGCTTATATGTCCTTCAACACTACAATTAATAGCTCCGCTTTTTTTGTAATAATTCACAGTACCTTCCCAGTTACTCTTGATATATTTTCTTGAATCTTTTATTTGCTGAATTTTATTTTCGTTTTCTGTTGAATCTATGAGATCTTTAAAAATCTTATCCAATTCTTTTAAATTACAATTATTTATACTTTCCCATATATGGAATCTATATTTATGATTATGTGTTGTTGCCTTTAAAATATATTTATTAATGTGAAATCTATCTAGAAGGTATACACTCTTAGGTATCCAACTAATTCCTTGTTTTATCCATGCAGCGCCATCTCCAGATACAAATATATTTTCTATGTTGTCAATATCATATTGATTATAAATATAATCAACTACCTCAAGCCATAATTCTTCAATATTATTATAAATTCCAGAAAAATAATGTATGTTTTTTAATTTCTTTCTTTTGCTGTTTGAATGCTCATACCCCTCATGAACATATACAAGACGTGGCATAACTGATTTACCATTTTGTAGAGCTACATGATCTTCATCAGCTTCTACATATAAATATTTAACTTTTGTTTTTTTGCTTTCTTCTACTTGGCATTGATCCTTATATGTAATATTAGGTATTTCTCCAAGTTCTCTTATTGTATTCATAACAGTTTGAGATGATAAATCGATAGATTCAATTGTCTTTTTAGCACTTTTATCATAGGCAACATCCACTGCTTCTTTTACAAGCTGTGCTTTTAATGATAAGTCCATTCTATCATGACAATCTATACCTAAAAATTCATCCGATAGGTATTTATACTCATTATCTTTCTTGGATTTGTAATATGTCCTTTCATATTTAATTTCACCAAACGTAGTTAACAATGTTTTTTATCTCTTCTTTCCACTACCCACTGATTTTTACGATTAGGTTCTATTCGTATAGCCTCATCGGCTACTGCTAACGCAGTTTTACATATTTCAATACCTAAACTGTCTAATTGTTTCTTTAACTCTAGTACAAATTTAGAAAAATCTCCTTTGTTTTTTAGCTCTTTTCCTAATAATTCAAATAAATTTTTAATGCCATTTTCCATAAAATCCTGTATAATATTCATAAGAGACATCCTTTCTATGTTTTGTTTAGTCACTTAACATATTACCAAAAGGGTGTCTCTTTTTCTATTTTTTGTTGAAAAATATCCTACAGTAATTTTACACTAACGAAAATTTATTAAAAGATTTAAAAGGTAAAAAAATATATAGATTTTTTTACCTTTTAAATCTTTTATAATAACTACATAAATAAATATCTAGCTAGGGGTGCCGATTTTCATTAGGCTGAGAGATAGTAAAACTATTAACCCTTTTAACCTGATTTGGATAATACCAGCGTAGGAAAGCTTATTAATATAATACTAAGAGAAATTGTATATTCATATAATTTATTTTTATTAGTATTTTTATGTGTAATTAAAAGTTATGTTCCTAAATGGACATAACTTTTTTATTTTAAGATTTTTTTTAAATAAGTTTTTTCATTGTTGTAGCAGATATTAAAGAAAGGTGAAGTAATTATGAAATTTACACAGTATTTGTTTCAAAAATTAGAAAAAATATGGGAGGAGTATTTAAATAATCCCTTTATAAAAGAGTTAGCAGAAGGGTGTTTACCAAGAGAAAAGTTTCAATACTATCTTATTCAAGATTATTTATATCTTAAAGAATACTCTAAATCATTTTGTGTCGGAATTATAAAGGCTTCAACTATGGAAGAAATGAAATTTTTTTTATAATTCCATAAAGGGAACTATGAATGATGAGACAGAAGTGCATATTAAATACTTAAAGAATTTTGGATTTGAACCATGGCAAGTTGAGAAGATGGAATCAAACATAGTTAATACTAGTTATACATGCTATATGTTATCCAAATCATTAGAGGGAAATATAAGAAAATGCGCTATTGCTACATTGCCTTGTACATGGAGTTATAATTATATAGGAAAATATATTCAAAAAATTTATAAAGAAAAATTAGATAATAATTTTTATAAACCTTGGATAGATTCATATGCATCAAAAGAGTTTACTGATTTCACAAATGAATGGTTAGATTATGTAGATAAAATTTGCACTGATATAACTGAAGATGAAAAAAAAGAATTATTAAATATTTTTATAACATCTAGTAAATATGAAAAACAATTTTGGGATATGGCTTATAATAAATAAGACATTTAGAGTAATTAGGGAGAACAAAAGATGATTAATATTATTGGTTTGATAATATCTATAGGATTATTAGGAATTTATATAATAAATTTAATAAAATATAAATTTACAACTAATATGATAGTAAAAATAGGGGTAATTAGTTCTCTATCTTTTGTATTATATTTAATTCACTTTATAAGATATCCTCAGGGCGGGGGAATAACGTTGTTTTCTATGCTTCTTGTAATGATTCTTTCAATATTATATGGAAATATACCAGGAATTACAGGTGGTTTAATTTTTGGATTACTTAAGTTGTTAAATGGAGCAGTTATAGTACATCCATTACAATTTTTGTTAGATTATATTTTAGGAACAATGGCATTAGGGGTAGCAGGAGCTTTTGGAAAAGATAAAAAGTATAACATTATATTAGGAAGTTTATTTGCTACAGGATTAAGTCTTTTGTCCTCTGTAATATCTGGAGTATTATTTTTCGGGCAATATGCTCCAAAAGGAATGAATGTTTGGTTATACTCTATCATATATAACGGATCTAGTGCAGGAGCAGAGGCAGTATTAACTACAATACTTATAGCAATAATACCTATAAAAAAGTTTATAAAATAAATAATTGTATAAAGTTTATTTGTTATGATGTACATAAAGTTATAAATATATAGAAAGAGTAAGAAGTTAGTTTCCTTATTCTTACTATATATTTTTATTTTATGGCCAATATTATTTCAATAACTTATATGTAAAGTAATGTAGACAGAAATAATATATAATGTTAAAATATTCATAAAAAATTAACAGAATAATAATGGGGGAACAAATATATGATAGAAGAGGATGTAATAATAAAGATTCGAGATCTTTATATGATTTTTGGTACGAAACAAGTATTAAAAGGAATCAATCTAGATATTCATAAAGGGGAAATTATAGGATATATTGGTCCTAATGGGGCAGGAAAAAGTACAACAGTTAAAATAATGTTAGGACTTTTAAGAGATTATAAAGGAAGTGTTGAAATTTTTGGTGAAGATATTTTAAAAGGAAATGGAGAATATAAAAAACATATAGGATATGTACCTGAACTCTCAGAGTTATATGACAGCTTAACTGGTAAAGAATATCTTACATTTGTAGGAGAGTTATATGGTATAGAATATAATACAGCATTATATAAAAGTAGACAACTTATGAAAATATTAGGAATGGATAATGCTTTTAATTCTAGAATTTTAACATACTCTAAAGGTATGAGACAAAAAATATTACTAATAGCAAGTCTAATACATGATCCAGATATATTATTTTTAGATGAACCTTTAAGTGGATTGGATGCAAATAGTGTAATGATAATAAAAGAGATATTAGCTAATTTAGCAGCACAGGGGAAAACAATATTTTATTCATCACATATAATGGATGTGGTTGAGAAAATAAGCAGTAGGATATTACTTTTAAATAATGGTGTAATAGCAGCAGATGGAACTTTTGAAGAACTTAAGGAAAAATCTCATGAAGGATCATTAGAAAGTATATTTAATGAATTTACAGGTTTTACTGAACATAAAGAGATAGCAGAACAATTTACTTCTATTATACAAGGAGTGAATTAGATATGAAGGAATTTAAGAGTTTAAAGTTTATAGACAAGTTTAAAAGTGTTTATACTAAGTTTGGTGTAGATTATGATATTATGAAGTCTATTGTAAAAATTAAATTAACTATGGACAGAAGAAAGGTTCCAACAGTTTTTAATAGGCAAAAAAATAGTGATAAAGAAGAAAGTAAAATGGAATCTTCTATAGTTCTAAATGGTTTTATGGGGATTATCTTAGCCTTATTTATAGGATTTAAAATTAATATATTATGGCAGATGACTGTTTATTTTTTTATGCTTATGTTTTTTGTTCTAACAATATTTATGTCGGATTTTTCAACAGTTCTTTTAGATGTTCGTGATAAAATCTTAATAGGAACTAGAGGTGTAGATTCTAGGACATTAAATGCAGCTAAATTAACTCATATACTTATATATATGTTTAGTTTAACATTATCTCTTACAGGAGTTTCTATATTAGTTTCATTAAGATATGGTGTGTTTTTTACCTTAGTATTTTTACTAGAGATAATATGTATAGATATATTTATGATAATAATAACTACTTTTGTTTATTTCTTAGTTTTAAAGTTTTTTGATGGAGAGAAACTAAAAGACATGATAAACTTTGTACAAATTATTTTAAGTATATTTATAACACTTTTTAGTCAATTGGCAGGTAGAATTTTTGATGTTGTAGATATACAAGTTAATTTTACAAGTAAGTTATGGCATTACTTTGTAATTCCAATGTGGTTTGCATCACCGCTTACAATGATTGAATCAGGAGAAATTAAAGGATATTTAATAGCACATACATTATTGGCAATAATTATACCTATAGTTTCAATTATTATATATTGGCAACTGACACCTAAGTTTGAAGAATATCTAGAAAAATTAAACAATAATACATGCAAAAGTAAAAAAGAAAAAGAGAAATTTTCATTTAGAATAAGTAGAATAATATGTAGAAATAGACAGGAGAGAATATTTTTTAATTTTTCTTATAATTTATTTAGTAGTGAAAGAGAAATTAAATTTAGAATATATCCTAGTCTGGGTTTAGCTTTAGCTTTTCCATTAATAATGATCTTTCCAGTAAGTCATGAGAATATGGTTAAAGGCTTTGCACAATGGAAAACATCTATGAATAATTCAAAGACTTATTTATTGATTTATTTTGCTGTAATGTTGTTATGTACAGTTGTTACAAACATAAAATATTCGCAAAAATTTCAAGGTTCATGGGTTTATATAACTTCTCCAATAGATGAAATTTCAAATATCTTCAAAGGTTGTTTCAAAGCTATATTTTATAAGTTTATATTTCCTATATTTATTTTACTTAGTGTTTTGTGGGTATTTATTTTTGGGATAAAGGTTATTCCTCAGTTAATAATAGTGTTCTTAGTAATTATTATATTAAATCTTTTCTCCTTTTATCTAATGGATAAGGCGTTGCCTTTTTCCGAAAGTGATAAAAGTATTAAGGCAGAAGGAGATGTGGCTCCTTATTTATTAGGAAGCATATTAACAGGTATTTTTGGAGGAGTTCATGCTGTATTTATATTTTTTTGGCCCATAGGTGTATATATATATGGAGTAGTATTAATTTTAATAATTATTTTATCATGGAGAAAAATTTTTAATATACCTTTAGAGAAATTAATGAAATAAAATTTTATTAATTTCTCTAAAGGTAAAAAATATCTCTAGGAAATAATGACATTTCCTAGAGATATTTTTTTATTGAGCAGTACTAGTATTATTTGAATTATCTTGTGAAGATGTTGAAGTAGAAGTACTAGCTTGTTTTTCTTCAGTTGATTGGGAAGTATTTAGGTTATTGGCAGAAGGGGCTTTATTTCCATCTTCTGTTTTAGAAGAATCGGCATCTTTTTTAGTATCATCTGAACTACTAAAAAGATTTTTTACTGCGGTCCAGATATCCACAAAAAATTGTTTTATTTTTTCCCAAAAACTTTTTGCTTCTTCACTTGTAAAAGTATCTTTTAATTTATTTGAAACATCATTTAGTTGATCTTTTAATTGAGAAAAATTTAAATCTAATTTATTGATTTTCCCCATTAATTTAGTAATACTATTAATATCTTCTTGACTTAAACTTTGTCCAACATTGTTTGTTACATTTACTACTATTTTTTCTATTTCTTTTTCAGTTTTAGGTTTTTCTTTAATCACATCTTTTTTTACTTCGTTTATTAAACCAGCTGCTTGATCTTGTCCAATTTTTTCGCCTAATTTACCTGTAGTTACTAATTCTTCGTTAGCAACTTTCTTTTTATTCTCATCAAGTTTTTCTCCACCCTTACTGTTTTCAAAACCTTTTAATATTCCTGTAAGAGCGGCAGTACCTGATACATTAAAAGGTGCAGCAGCTTTAACATTAGCATTTTGTATACCAGCAGTAATCAATGCATTCTTTATCATGTTTTCAGTAACCCAATAAAGATTATGAGTAGATATAGTTAATCCATTTTTATTAGTTGGATCTACATAAGAACAAGATATAGATTTTGTACCTAACTCTTTTTGAGATGCAACACCTTTTAAATATTTTTGTTCTTCTGTATTTGTAACTTCTAAAATATTAGCATCATTTTTGGTAACACCAAAGTATTTAAGCATTTCTTCCTTTTGTTCTTTACTTAAATCAGCTCCTATTGTAACAACTTTAAAAGCATCTGCATAAGCTTCCTTTACCGGTAAGACTGTTACAAAAGATAAAGAAAGCATTATAACTAAAAATTTGCTTATTAATTTATTAAATTTCATTTTTAAGAAACTCCTTTCTTTTGTTGTCCATAATACAAAATATTTAATTATTAATCAAAAGTATTATATCACATATGGAAATTAAAGTAGTATAAATAAGTTTACAAATAATCTTAAAATTATATTAAAAATATTACAATTAAATTAAGAAATTATATAGGAACAAAACCTGTAGAGATTTCATATCATTAAAGTATAGATCAATATAGATCTATAAATTCAATCTATAAAGTTCATATTTTTAATTTCTAAATAAAACGGATAAGGAAGAGTGATATACAAATGAGTGAAAACGATAGTTCAATGGTACAATCATTTAATGATGATAATTGCGAAATAAATGTAGCGTCAAAAGTAGTAAGTACTAGTAATACTGTAACAGAAGGTGGAAATGGAGCTTATAAAGTACCTACACTTTTGGGAAATGTAAAAACAAATACTGCAATTATCAATAAAATAAATATACCTGGTGGATTTACTGAAATAAAAGGAATAAAAAGAGATGTTGTAGTGACCCAAGCTAAATTAATAGGAGGACAATTATTTATAGAGGGATATATCATAAATAATATAAGCTATGTAACTCCTACATCAGGATGTTCACAATCTTGTTGTATGGCTCGTAGAAATGTTTGGAATGATATAGATGTTAAAACACCATTTAGTATGGGTATAGATGCTAGTAATTTAGATGATGTTAATATGAATCAATGTGTAAAAACTGAATGCCCGTATGCAAATAATACTATGAGAAATAATAGATGTGATACTGGCACTATGGGATCATCTCTTTGTGAAAAATTAAGCTATGAGAAAAAAGTATTTAATGAAATTCCTTATTGTGAATTGAATTCATTTGAAATTTCTGAGTTAACCATAAATAAGAGACCTCAATCTAGTAATTGTGATAATGATAGAACAATATATTGTAGTATAGTTCAAAAAATAGTTCTTAAATTAAATTTAAATGTATTAATGGATGCTTACAAAGGTACAGGAAATTCAAATTGTGGGTATAATCCAGGGTTTTGTAATCCAGAAAGATGCCAAATGAACATTGATACAGAATTTTAATAATAATTTTTAAAGATTTATAATTAATAAAACATTATAGCACTGCTAACAAAGATATCTTTGTTAGCAGTTTTTTTAATATTCTTATTGCTGAAAATGGTTTTATAAAAATCTTATAAAAATACATAGTTAAAGATTATAAAATTTTAATAAATTTAAATAAAAAGTATAATTCATGAATATAAAGTATACTTTTTTTATAAAATTAATTATAGTAATGAAATTAGAGGATTTTATGGATAACAACTTAAGTATTTTAATAATGATATTATTGTATTATCAAGGTAATAATAAAAAATTATTAAAAAATAAAATGAAAAGTATAGATAATTCAAAATGTAAATATCCATATGAAAATATTATGGATATGAAAAAATTAAACGATAAATATAGAAATATTAAAAATAATAGTAAAAATATGAGAAGTAATAAGGAAAAATATAAACAAAGGGATATTATAGATAAATCTAAAAATAATAGATCAAATGAAAAGCGAGATAAACAATATGAAAAAAGGTATGATAAAAAAAATTTATTTAAAGATAAAGAGATTATAGATATTAAAACTAAAAGTAAAAAAGTACCTAAGGGCATAACAAAAAATTATACCAATATTAATAAATTAAAGTTAAACTTTATAAAAGATTCAGATATTAAAAATAAGGAGAATTTATCTAAACAAAATGATGGTATTGTAAAGGTACCAGTTTTGGTTACAGAGTGCAATATAAAAGAATTATTTACTATAGAAGTAGAGTTTAATAATAATATAATAGAAATATTAAGTACAAGTAATGAACTAAAAATTAAACATGTTTATTTAAATATTAATAAATCAAATGGGTATAAAGGTGGAACTGTAATGTATGAGGGAGTATTGAAAACTACTATACATTATTTATCACCTACGTATGTAGAAAAAAGTTGTTTGGGGGGAGTACCTAAATATCATGTGGTTTTTACTAAATTTAATGGTTGTCAAAAAGTAAATATAAACAAATATACTGTAGAAAATCAAAATTATTTAAAAAATATTATAGTTAATATGACGAAGTCAGAGTTTTCAGTTCAAAGTATG
This sequence comes from Clostridiaceae bacterium 14S0207, assembly GCA_003288255.1. Classification (GTDB taxonomy): domain Bacteria; phylum Bacillota; class Clostridia; order Clostridiales; family Clostridiaceae; genus Hathewaya; species Hathewaya limosa. The sequence goes on from CP026600.1 coordinate 761,550, forward strand.
GTGTGTAAACCTAAACATATAAATGAATATGTAGATTTTTATAATGAAGCAAAGTTATTGATATCAAGTAATTGTAAAATAGAAATTTATAGAGAAAAATTAGTTAAATTAAATGATAAAGGAGTTAAGAAAAAGTAAGAAACTTTATAGCGAAATAATGGTATAATTTTGATAACTAACAGAATAAATAGGGGGATTTAAAATGAGAATACTGGCAATTCAAGGTAGTCCAAGAGTTAATAAAAATACAGATATATTACTTGATAAGTTTTTAGATGGTATAAAAGATAAAAATGAAAAATGTAAGATTAATAAAATATTCCTACAAGAAAAAAATTTGCAATGGTGTAAAGCTTGTAATGCCTGTAAAAATAAAGAAATTGGACATTGTATTATAAATGATGATATGCAAGAAATATATCCATTAATTAGTGATGCAAACATACTTGTTTTAGCAACGCCAGTTTATTGGTGGTCAATGTCTGCACAATTAAAAACTTTTATAGATAGAATTTATGGATTAAGCAATAAAAAACAACTCAAGGGGAAAAAATGTGTACTTTTAATGACTTACGGAGGAGCATTACCTAATGAAGGACCTAGAATTGTAGAAGAGACAATTAAAGAAATTTGCAATTATATAGGATTAAAACTTGTAGATGTATATGGGGTATGTACAGATGAGGAGGTGCAAGTTTCTGATAATCTTAAGGTCCAAGAGGAAGCTTATAAATTAGGATATAATATTTAGAAAAAATTTATTTTAATATAAAAGAGATAAAAACTTAGAGTATTCTTTATTACACATTCTAAGTTTTTTTATTAAACTAATAAAATCTTAATAAAGATAATTATTTAATGAATCTTATATACAAGATGGAATGGAAAAATACATAAGTAAAACTTAATTTTGTAGAATGTTAATTTTATAATATCAATAGCCAATGAAATTAATGTAATTAATAATATTAATATAATAAGATGTTAGCTTACAATGTACCTATTATAAAACAAGGAATATATTATAATATATACTTTTAAATTAAGTATTATAAGACTTTAGATGATTGCAGAATTGAAAATTAAAAACTGTAGATAATTTTCTACATTATAATTAAAAATGTGGAAAAAAACATCACGACAAAAAGCCTTTTTGGAAAAAGGCATGCGTAGCATTTGAGCTGATATTTAGTTGTGGATATGTTAACTATACTACTATTTTAAGAAATTTGTTTAGACTTCTCATATAAGTAGGTTTATTCATAGCGTAAGCTACGATAACGTTTATAAGTTTAGATATAGCAGTTAAATATAAATCAGCACGCATGGTTATGATGTTTACTGTTCTCGGTTGTTCAATACATGGGTTAAACTTAAGAGAAGATATACATCTTTCAATAGATGTACGAATTGTATAATTTTCATCCCACTCTTTTGAGTTTCTTTGGACACCGGGATAAAGTCTAAAATCTTTATCAGGATAAACATAAGTCATACGACCACTTTTGTTGTCAGTACAAGGGTTTTCACATGTATGATAACATTTACCTTTTTTATCTCTATGAGATTTTGGACATGTGAATTTAAATCTAAGACTTCTATTTTTACTTTTACAAGATCCTTCGGATTTAAATTCTTTTTTAGTTAGTGGGCAAAGAGGAATACCTTGGGTATTAAATTCTAAATCTCCGATTTTATTATTGGATTGATTACGAGAATTAAGAGGTATAAATACTCTTTTAAATTCTAAATGCTTAAGTAAACCGAAATTATCATAACTATCAAATTCAGAATCACCTAAAAAAGTTTCAAATTTAAAATTAGAATTAGCTTTTAGGTTTTCTAAAAATGGGATAATTACTGGTTTTAGAGAAGCATTATCATAAAAATATTTTTGTTCTTCAGGGGTAATAAAATTTTTTTCATCTAAGGATTTGTAAAAATCTTCATCGAGAAACTTTATATTTAAGGGAATACCCCAGCCATTTGTTAAAAGACCAAATTTGTAAAAGTAGCCGAAATGCCCATTAACAAAATCTAATTTGATATTAGAATTAGCTTGTGCAAATTTAGGCATGTTCTTATATGCGGCAGCATAAGGATTAAAAATTTCTTTCTTTGTAGCTTTAGCATAAGATTTCTGCCTATTGATTTCAGCTACAAGTGTTTTAGGATTATTTTCTTTAACTCTTGGTTTTAAGCCAGAAGTATCGTATATAATCATAGAATTAAGATTTTTCATAGGTGAATCATTTGGAAGATCATTATTAATGTCTTCACAGATATCAATAACTTTAAGAGCCATTGAGTCAAATAAATTACTAAGATCACTTTCAAATGTAGTTTTAAATCTACTGAAAAATGATTCATCAGGTACTGATTTGTAAAAGCCACAGAATTCTCTTATTTCAGTAGAAAATACAAGGAAAATTGTTAGTAAAACAGTAGTAGGTATATGAAATATTTGCATGATTAGTAGTGCTGATAATACAGAAGAAAGTTCATATTCCCTATCTTTCCCTAAGTCAGAATAATAGTGTTCTTTAAATGAATTAGGAATAAAGGTATTAATATCAAAGTTATGAGCAAGTAACTCAATGAACCCTACGGGTTGTTTAGTAGTCATGTATTTTAATTCAGATACCTGTTCAAAAATATTTAGTTGTTTAATTTTATTAAGACAAAACATGTTTGTTCTCCTTCGCTATGATTTATTATTTTGTGTGGGAACATTTATTATTTCATAGTGGAGGAAAATATAAAAGCCTAACGGCTAAAAAGTTAGGCGAATCAACGATTGTCAAATTTCGCAATCGATTAATTATAAGACTTAATAAGGAGGAAGATCCTTGTTTGAAAAATTAATATATATATTAGCCATAGTATTTACTATTTTTTCATTTTATAAAGATGATAAAAAGACTAAAGAGGCTCTTAAAGAAGCTATAAAATCTTTTGAAAATATATTGCCTACAGTTTTATTTGTAATGTCTATTTTAGGAGTAATGTTAGCAATTTTAGATAAGGAATTTATAGCTAAATTAATAGGTGATCAATCAGGAATTTTAGGAGTAATAATTTCTTCTATAATAGGTTCTATAACTATGATGGCTGGTTTTATAGCCTTTCCTTTAGGAGCCACATTAATAAAAAATGGAGCAGGAATGGCACAAATAGGAGCATTTATATCTACAATTATGATGGTTGGTATTTTAACTATGCCATTAGAAGCTAAGTATTTTGGTAAAAAAATAACTTTTTTAAGAAATGGATTAGCATTTATGTTTTCATTTTTTGTAGCTTTAGTTATAGGAGTGATATTTAGATGAAAATAATAAAAAGATATAAAAATGTTATTATTATGGGAATAGTATTAATTTTATTAATTATATTTAAACCTGATTTTGGTAAGCATGCTATTAATATAACTTTTGATAATATATGGCAAATGTTAAAGGTTGTACCTCCAGTTTTTGTATTGATATCACTTATGGATGTATGGATATCTAAAGAGAAAGTTATAAAACACATAGGCTATGATTCGGGAATTAAAGGTATAATATTATCTTTTCTCTTAGGGTCAGCAACGGCAGGACCACTTTATGCATCTTTTCCTATAGCTAGAATGTTATTGAAAAAAGGAACTAAATTTTTAAATGTAATGATTTTTGTTGGATCTTGGTCTACGACAAAAATATATATGACTTTTATAGAAGGAGCTATTTTAGGATGGAAATTTACTTTAACAAGATTTTTTACAGATATACTAGGAATAATAATAATGGCATTTATTATAGACAAGTTTGTTAATGATAAGGATAAAAATAAATTATTAGAGGAAGTTTGATTTTCAGCATACAGTATCTCTAGCTTCTAAAAAGTAAATATTTCAATTATAATAAGAGAAATATTAGTTTTTTAGAATTTTTAACTTGGAGGAAAATATATGCTTAATAAGCTTACAGACAGAATTTATTATAGTGATTTTGTAGAAAAAGGTGATAGACCAGTTTTAGGATTAATTGTTGGAGATAAATATAGTTTAGTTATAGATGGTGGAAATTCAAGGGCACATGCACAAAAATTTTTAAATGAAGTTTCTAAGTTAGATATTTCACCATTGAAATATCTCGTACTTACACATTGGCATTGGGATCATGTTTTTGGTGTTACTACTATGGATTTAGTTAATTTGGTACAAGAAAAAACTAATGAAAAACTTAAATGGCTTAATACCCTAAAATGGACAAATGAGGATATTGATAAAAGGGTAAAAAGAGGAGAAGAAATAGAATTTTGTAGTGAAAATATAAAAATAGAATTACCTAATAATCATAGATGTGTAGAGATTCCTTTAGCAGATATAGTATTTAAGGAAAATATAAGGATGGATTTAGGAGGAATAAATATTAATATAGAACACTTTCCTTGTGATCATTCTGATGATTGTTGCATCATACATGTAGAAGAAGAAAAAGTAGTTTTTTTAGGAGATGCTATTTATCTAGATATGTATAATGAGCCTTGGAGTTATAGTAAAGAGAAATTGTACCCTCTTTTAGATAAGTTAGAGCAATATAATGCAAATTATTATATACCAGCTCATCATCCTAAATATACAAAGGAAAGTTTTAAAAATTTTTCTAGATATATAAAAGATATAGGAAATATAGTAGGCAAAAGTGTTGAATTAGAAGAATGTATAGAGAAATTCCAAAAAAGTTTTTGTAAAAAACCTACTGAAGAAGAAATAAATGATTTAAAAGTTTTTATAGAAGGAAATAAAAAACTATAAAATAAAAAATTTATACACTAGGTATTATTAATTAGATTCTAGAGAAAACTATAATAGTAATTCTTATATTAAGTATTTAATTATTATAGTAATTGGAGGAATATAAATGATTAATAAAATATCAAGTGTATCAATTTATGTTGAAGATCAAGAGATTGCTTTAGAATTTTGGAAATATAAAATGGGATTTAAAGTTAAAAAGGATGAAAAAATGGGTGAAAATTTTAGATGGTTAGAAGTAGCGCCAGAAGGAGCAGAAACACCTATAGTATTGTTCCCAAGAGAAGATTCAATAATAAAAGATTTAAAACCAATTATAATGTTTGAATGCGATGATCTTGAAAAAACATATAAAGAATTAAGTGAAAATGGTGTAGTTTTTGAGGGAAAACCTATAAAAATGCCATTTGGTAAATTAACATATTTTCACGATGATTCAGGAAATAAATTCGGGTTAAAAGAAAAATAAAGTAAAAATAAAAGCTATGGAATATAAAATAGAATTTATATATTTCATAGCTTTTATTAAGATTATTATATATCTATGTAAAAGTTAATTTATTTTTATAATACCATTTTCATAAATTCTTCCTTTATCAACAGTACCACTGCCACCTGATTGTATCATACTAAGATCTTTAGAAATAAATTCATAATATTCTTCATTAGTATTTTTACCTACATAAGGTTTTTTATTATCATCTGTAAAAAGAGTTATACCTAATCCTTGATTTTTGGAATTATTAGTATCAAGTAATTTAAAACTAAATGTATAGTCATCTTTACTTACTGAATAAATATTATATTTGCCTTTATAATAATGAATATTTATATATTGAGAAGCCTTTATAAAAGTAAAAGCATGTTCTTTTGTAGGTTTAGAAATGGTAGGTTTATTTGGTGTTTCTTTAAGGGCATCTTTCCTTTCATTAGTTTTAACAACATTTGTATCGTTTATTTTTTTTGTTTTAGATATAAGTGTTGAATTTTGTTTATTATTATGTAAATTATTTTTTGATACTTTAGAATTAATGTTAGTTTTGACTGAATTAATTTGTGAGGAGTTTGATTCTTCATAGTCAATGAATTTAATATCTTTATTACAATCATTTTCTATAGTTTTGTAATTTTGTTTTATTTTAGTATTATTTAAATTAGTATTTTTAGAAACTATATTTTTATAAATAAAGGTTCCTGCACATGAACTGATAATTACTACGCCTAAAATTATTAATGAAATCTTTCCTTTTGACATAAAAAAACCCCTTTGCTTTTTATTCTTATATAATTATACAACTAAGTTTACTGAAAAAAGTTACAATGAGGTAAAAAGGATTAAATGCTAATCATTACAGGTAATAAAAAAATCTAAATCTTAATAATAGAGATAAAGAACATTTAAAATTGTATTATGAAAGGGGATATAAAGATGAGAAAAGTACAATATAATGTATCAGGTATTGTTAATTCTACAACAAAAACACAATTACGTAATGCTTTAGACAAAATAGAAGGAGTTCAAGAAGTATCAGTGGATCAAGGTAGAGCATCAGTATGTGTTGGATATAATGAACCAGCTAATGAGGAAGAAATTAAAATGGCAATAGACAAAATAGAAGGTTGCGATATAGAATAATTAAAAAATATAAAAGCTCAGGATTTTTTTTCTTGAGCTTTTATAAATTAATAAATTTTTACATAAAGTAATTTATTTTAGAAAAAGATAGTGATATAATAAAATCTTGTTAAAATATGAACAAACACTTCAAAAATAAAATGAAATTTATAAAATATATAATAAAATTTGAAAATGTATAAATTTGAAAGGAAGTATGACCATGAAGATTTTAGCATATGGTGTAAGAAAAGATGAAATAGAAAGTTTTAAAAAATATGAAAAAGAATTCAATCATGAAGTTAAATTAGTAAAAGAACATTTTATTACTGATAATGCAGGACTAGCTAAAGGATATGAAGCTATTTGTGTTCTTGGAACTTCAGAAATTAATAGAGATGCAATGAGAATTTTAAAAGAATTAGGTGTTAAATATGTAGGTAATCGTTCAGCAGGAATTAATAATATAGATTTTAAAGCATCAAAGGAATATGGCGTAAGAACATATAATGTTCCAGCATATTCTCCAAATGCTATAGGAGAATTTGCTGTAACTTTAGCATTAGCTTTAACAAGAAATATTCATAAGATTATAAGAAGAAGTGATATACAAGATTTTTCCTTAAACGGATTGATTGGTACAGAAATACAAAATCAAACCATAGGATTTATAGGAACAGGTAAAATAGGACTTAGTGCAATAAAAGCTTTTTCAGGATTTGGAGGCAAATTAATAGGGTATGATATATATCCTAATGAAGAAGCAAGTAAATATATTGAGTATAAGACTTTAGAAGAAGTATTTCAAGAATCTGATATTATTTCTATGCACTGTCCTTTAACAGAGGATAACAAACATCTTATAAATAAGAATACATTAACTATGATGAAAGATGGAATTGTGATAATAAATACATCTAGAGGTGCATTAATGAATACGGATGATATAATAGAGGGAATTAAATTAGGAAAAATTGGAGGATTAGCAACAGATGTATATGAAGATGAAGAAGGAATATTCCATGCTAATCATAAAAATGAAATTATAAAAGATGAGAGATTCCTAGCTTTAAAATCTTTCCCAAATGTTATAGTAACACCTCATTGTGCCTTTTATACCGATGAGGCAGTAGATAATATGGTTAAATATGCTTTAGAAAATTTATATGAATTTGAAACTAAGGGTTGTTGTAAAAATGAATTAAATAAATAAATATATAGTTTTTAGCATGTTATTTTATAAATTTATAGAATAACATGTTTTTTTATTGTAAAAAAATAAAAACTTGTATAAAGTATAGTAAACTGCAATAAATTATATTAATTTCAAGTAAAATGAATGAAAAACCTTCAAAATATTATTGTACTTACTTTAGAATATAGTGTATTATAAATGTGGTGAAAGAATTTATTCATTTAAAGATTTAATTAAGAAAAATGTGAAAAATTAAATAATTAAGATAAACTTATATTGGAGGGATTTTTTTATGGATTACAGAATAGAAAGTGATTCAATAGGGGAAAAGCAAGTTCCTAAAGAAGTTTATTATGGGGTTCAAAGCTTAAGAGGATGTGAGAATTTTAAAATAACAGGACGTAAAATGCATACTGAATTTATAAAAGGTCTTGCAGCCGTAAAAAAAGCATCAGCAGTTACTAACTATGAATCAGGAGTTTTAGACAAAGATAAGGCTAATGCTATAGTTGAAGCTTGTAATGAAATATTAGAAGGAAATCTACATGAACATTTTATAGTTGATCCAATTCAAGGTGGTGCAGGAACTTCAGCAAATATGAATGTAAATGAAGTTGTTGCAAACAGATCAGGAGAAATTCTAGGTGGAGAAAGGGGAGCTTATGATATAGTTCACCCTAACGACCATGTAAATATGGGTCAATCTACTAATGATGTTATTCCAACAGCTGGGAAACTTACAACTTTTAGATTACTTTGTAAGGTTGTAGATAAGTTAAGAGAATTAGAAAAGGCTTTAGAAGATAAAGCAAAAGAATTTGATGATGTTATCAAAATGGGAAGAACTCAAATGCAGGATGCAGTACCTGTTAGATTAGGTCAAGAATTTAAAGCATATGGTTCAGCGATAAAAAGGGATATTAATAGATTAGAAAAAGCAAAAGAAGAAGTTAAAGTTGTAAATATGGGAGGTACTGCTATAGGAACAGGAATAAATGCTGATAGCAATTACTTCAAAAATATAGTTGCAAATTTAGCTAAAGTTACAGGTGTAGATTTTAAACAAGCTGATGATTTAATAGATGCAACTCAAAATCTAGATGCCTTTGTTTCAGTTTCAGGAATATTAAAAACTTGTGCAGTAAACTTATCAAAAATGTCAAATGACTTAAGATTAATGTCTTCAGGTCCAAGATGTGGTTTTGGAGAAATTAATCTTCCAGCAAAACAAAATGGTTCTTCAATTATGCCTGGTAAAGTCAATCCAGTTATACCTGAAGTTATGAGTCAAGTTGCATTTAATATTATAGGAAATGATGTTACTATAACTATGGCGGCAGAAGCAGGACAATTAGAATTAAATGCTTTTGAACCTGTAACATTCTATAATTTATTTGAATCTCTTGATACATTAACTCAAGGAGTAGACACTTTAATTAAAAATTGTATTCAGGGTATTACAGCTAATAAAGAAAGATGTACAGAGTTAGTTGAAAACAGTGTTGGTATTATAACTGCAATATGTCCACATGTTGGATATAAGGAAGCTGCTAAAATAGCAAAAACGGCTATTAAAACTGGAGAATCTGTAAGACAAATAGCTATAAAAGAAGCTATTTTTACAGAGAAACAATTAAATGAGATTTTACAGCCTAAAGAAATGACAGAACCAGGTATAGCAGCTAAAGAACTTATGCATAAATAAAGCGTAAGTAATAAAACATAAAATATTATTAGAATTATATAAACCTAAAAAAGGCTATGTTAGAAAAGGCAAACAGATTCTGTTTACTTTTCACATAGCCTTTTTATATTAATTAGGAAGAGTGAGCATTTTTATAGTTTGAATCACATCTTCTCGTACCCCTGATAAAATTAATAAATCTCCATTTTTTAATTTAGTATCAGCTGTAGGCATTATTTCTATATTATTACGAATGATTATAAAAATTCTACAACCTATAGGAAATTTACAGTCTATTAGAGGCTTATTTAAATACTTTTCATTACAAGGGATAATTTCACGTGTTATTATTTTCTCTTCAGGAATAATTTCTGGTATTGTTAAATCATTATTTTCATATAATTTCTCAAAAATAATAGGAAATAATATACAAGATATAACTGTTGTTAATATAAATGCCGAGTAATCGGATGATGTAATAAATTTAAGGTTTAAAGCCATTTGAGCACCAACAATTATTAAACTTAATTGTGCTGATAATAACATAGATGATGCTAGTGCATTTCTAGTGCCAAATTTTTTTCTTAAAAGTATTGATGGAACTAATTTAACTAAAAAGAAAATTAATAATAGAATAGGAATTTTAATTAATGCACTAGGATTAGAGAATATAGTCTTTAAATCTAAATTTACTCCAACCATTATAAAAAATATAGGAATTAAAAATCCATATCCAATTACATCTAGTTTGTGGGTAATTTCTTCTTTTGCTTTACCAACTACTAAAGAAAATATTATACCAGCTAGAAATGAGCCTAGAATTATTTCAGTGTTTATTTTTTGTGCTATGGTAACTAATATAAGAATTAATGCAAAAGCTCCTCTTATGCTAACGTGTAAATTTTTAAATGCTAAAGTAGAAAAATCATGAATATGATATATTTTTTTAACTACTAAATATAATAAGAAAGCTGCACCAAAGACTATGAGAAATAAGAAATTTTTATAACTTAAACCATATAGTTCTGTGGATGCTATAAATGATAGTCCTATAAGACATATAAATTCACAAATAAGGGAATAAATTAATAAAGTTTGTCCTAAATTACTGGTTAACATACGTTTTTGTTTTAAAAAAGGAACTATTAAACCAGGAGCAGATGCCGTAAATAATAATGTAAAGAATAATGTACCTTTAGTTATTCCAATAAATTTAAGTGTAAAAGACAAAAGTCCTGCTACTACAAAAGATATAATGAACATTATAATTCCTAGATTTAATTTTGAACTACCTTTATCTTTTCTGTCCTTTATGTGAACATCTCCAAAATCTATTTCTAGACCACTTAAGAACATTAAATAAGCTATACCTAAGTCTGATAAGAATACAATCCAAACATCTTGATTTATTAAATTTAAAAAACTTTTACCGAAAATGATTCCAATGAAGATTTCACCAACTTGATAAGGAATTTTTACTTTTTTTAATTTGTCAACTAAAAATGGAGTTATAAATGCCAGTATAGTAAGAATTAATAACGAATCATAGTTTATATTCATTTCCAATATGTCACCTACCTTAAAAGAATTTAAAATTTTATATAATTGCAATTTTTTATATTGGTTATTATATTAGCATATTTTAAATCAAAAATTAAGTTTTTTTTGTTATGTTAATTTAAATTTAAAATATATAAAAAGCTATAAGTGTATAAATTTCTTATAGCCTCATACATATATTTATTTTTCTCTTTGTTTAGGTATAATTCTTATTCTAAAAATTAAACTTTTTAAGGCTTTCCAATTAAAAGGAATAAGGGGATATAGATATGGTTCTCCAGTAAAAGTTTTATTTGTAGCTATAAGTATTAAAGAAAGTATAATCCCTGCAAAAAAACCATAACTACTAAATAAAGATGTTAATATTAAAATAAATATTCTAAGAAATTTTATGGCATATCCTAGTTCAACACTAGGTTGAGAAAAACTTCCCAAAGAAACTATAGCCATATAGAATATACTTTGAGGAATAAGCCATCCTGTGTTTATAGCAAATTCCCCTAAAATTAAAGCACCGATTACAGATAAGGACATGCCTAAAGAACCAGGTGTATTCAATGACGCTAATTTTAAACCATCTATAGCTATTTCTAAAATTAAAAATTGAATTAATAGGGGAACTGGATAAGTTTTTTGAGGTAATAAAAATTTTAAAGCATCAGGCAAAATATTACCTTTTTCTACAATTAACATATATAATGGAGTAAGAAATAGTGTAGTAAATAGTATAAAATTTCTAATAAATCTTAAAAAATTACCAGTTATAACTGGCAAATAATAATCATCTACATCTTGCAAAAAATCAAATAAACTCGTAGGCAATAGCATAGCAGTAGGTGAATTATCTACTAAAATTATAATTTTACCTTCAGTGATATGTGCAGCAGCCACATCAGGCCTTTCTGTATATCTTACCTTTGGAAAAGGATTATACCATGTTGTATGAGCAATGGTTTCAACTAAACTTTGATCACCCATGGTTAAGGCCTCTATATCTAAATCATTAAGTTTTTTTATTATAAAATCTAAAGCTTTTTTATTTTCTATTCCATTCATATAACCAATGGCTACATCGGTTTTAGAAATTTTTCCAACAGAAAACATTTTAAACACAAGTCGAGAATCTCTTACTCTTCTTCTAATTAAAGCGGTATTAAAGACTATGGTTTCCACAAAACCATCTTTTGGGCCCCTTAAGGACTTTTCTTTATCTGGTTCTTGTGGACCTCGTGCAGGATAAGTTCTGAGATCAAGCATAATAGCTTTGTCAAATCCCTCTACTAACATGGCAGTTTGACCACTTAATACTTGATTTACTAAGTTCATAACATCATTTTCTTCTGCTACTTCAACATAAGGAATGGAATGTTCCATAAACTTTTTAGGACTGTCTAAAAAATCCATTTCCTTTTCTGTTATATTAAAGAATCTAGTCATTAAAAATTGCATAATATCATCTTTAACAAAACCATCTATGTAGTACATATAAGTAGTTTTGCCACCAAATTTTAAAGTCCGTTCTATTATATCAAAACTTTCTTCAACTTTAAGTACGCATCTTATAGCCTTTATAGTTTCATTGAGGTCTGATGAAATTTTCATTTTTTCACTTCCTTGATTGATATCTTAAAACAAATTTAGTATTTCCAATTTTATTAGGTAAATATTCAAAGGAGATAATAAAAAATCCTATAGAATAGACTTTTTAAAGTGTTCTATTCTATAGGATATATTTTAATTAGTTAATATTTAAGAAACTTTTATTTTTATATTAATTTTATTTAGCAGGAAGAACTGCTTTACCATATTTGTTTTCTATAAATTTTCTACATTCATCGGAGTTTAAAACTTTTATAAGAGATGTAATTTTTTTGTCATGTTTATTATTTTCTCTAGTAGCTAAAATATTTACATGCTTCTCTATATCTTTTATGTTTTCAAGAAATAATACATTTTTTGTATCTAATTTTGCTTCAAGTGCATAGTTACCATTAATTATAGCAATATCTACTTCATCTAATAACCTAGGTAATTGAGCCGCTTCAGTTGCTTTTATTTTAATTTGTTTTGGATTTTCAGATATATCTTTTTCTGTAATATTTTCAGTATTTTTATCTTTAAGTTTTATTAATCCTTGTTTTTCTAAAAGTTTTAGAGCCCTAGTTCCATTAGAATTATCATTAGGAATGGCTATTGTAGAACTATGTTTTAATTCAGTAATAGATTTTATTTTTTGTGAATATGCAGATAGTGGTTCTGCATGAACTTTAGCAACAGGTACTAAGCTAGTACCATTTTTTTTATTGAAATTATTTAAATAAGGTATGTGTTGAAAGTAGTTTGCATCAAGTTCTTTTTCATTAAGAGCTTTATTAGGAACTACATAATCAGTGAATTCTTTTATTTGTAATTCGATTCCTTGGTTATGAAGTTTATCCTTTGCAAATTTTAAAATTTCTGCATGTGGGGCAGGGGATGCACCAACTATTAAAGACTTAGATGAATTTTGGCTTTCGTTATTAGTACCACATCCTACTAAAGTTATAGTTAATAAAAGTGTTGAGATTAAAGCTACGATTTTTTTCATATAAATTCCTCCTAAAATTTTATCTTTTATCAAATTTTTTTGTGAAATAGTTTCCTGTGCTCTGAATAATTTGTACTAGAATTATTAAAACAACTATAGTTATTAAGATTATTTCATTGTTATATCTCATATAACCTTCTCTTATGGCATAATCACCAATACCCTCACCTCCTATAGCACCAGCCATAGCAGAATATCCTATTATGTTTATAATTGTTAAAGTTATTCCAGATATAAGGGAAGGCAAAGCCTCTTTTAACATAACCTTAAATATAATTTCAAAAGTATTGGCACCCATAGAAAGAGCTGCTTCAATGAGCCCATATGGGACTTCACCTAATGATGTATCTATGATTCTAGCTACAAAGGGAGTAGCGGCTATAGAAAGTGGAACAATTGCAGCTGTAGACCCAATAGTAGTGCCAACTAATATTTTAGATATAGGAAATAGTGCTACAACTAAAATAATAAAAGGTACTGATCTAAAGATATTTACAATAGTATCTAAAATTTTATTTATTTTAGAGTTTTCTAGTATATGTCCTTTAGAAGTAACTCGCAAAATTATTCCTAAAGGTAATCCTAGAATCAAAGAAAATAAAGTTGATATAGATACCATATATAAGGTTTGTAGTAATGGTTTTGGCATAGAATATAAGATTTCTAAAATGTTTTTCATGTCAATTACCTCTTTTTCTAACAAATTTTTTATGAATATAACTTAGAATTTTGTATATTATTATTTTTAGTTTGACAAGTTATTAGAAAATGTTTTGATGTTTTGCTTTTAGGATTAGTAAATACATCTGAAACATATCCATCTTCTGCAATGATACCTGATTCTAAAACTGCTATTTTATTACAAAGTTTTTCTATAACGTCCATTTCATGTGTGATAACTATCATGGTAATATTAAGTTCTTTATTTATTTTTTTTAAAAGTTTTATTATAGAATCTGTTGTAATAGGATCTAATGCTGAAGTTGCTTCATCGCAAAGAAGAATTTTAGGATTGTTAGCAAGGGCACGAGCAATTCCTACTCTTTGTTTTTCACCTCCAGATAAATTTGATGGATACATATCTTTTTTGTCTTTTAAATTAACTAAGTCTAAAAGCTCTAAAACTTTATTCTCTATATCTTTTTTAGATAGTTTAGAAAGTTTTAGTGGAAAGGCTATGTTTTCGTATACTGTGGAGTTCATAAGCAAATTAAAGTGTTGAAAAATCATTCCTATTTTTTTTCTTACATTTCTTAAGCTTTTTTTAGGTAATTTGTTTATATTAAAATAATCAGTATTTTCTTTATACAGATTTTTTATTAATATTTCACCTGAAGTAGGCGATTCTAAGGCATTTATACATCTTAAAAGTGATGATTTGCCTGCACCACTTAATCCCATTATTCCAAAAATATCTCCTTCTTTTATATGTAAGTTAATGTTTTTTAAAGCTTCAATTGAAGTTTTTTTATGAGTATATACTTTGCTTAAATTTTTAATTTGAATCATATCTTTATAGCTCCTTTATAATAAAATTGGAAAATAAAAAAACCTCTTTGAAGAAGAGGTTTAAAAAAGTTTCTCATCTTCGGGTAACAAAATTACCACTCTGGAATTAGCACCTTACATAAAATATGTTGGTTGCTGGGTTTTATAGGGCCAGTCCCTCCACCGCTCTTGATAAGGATAATATTAAATTTTTAGTAAAGTTCATTAATTTTTTATAATGCAATAAAAAAATCCTCTTATAAAGATAAGAGGATGAATTATCGTTTTCTCTTATCTTTGGATAACAAGGTTATCACTCTGGAATTAGCACCTTGCATTAAATATGCGGGTTGCCGGGCATCATAGGGCCAGTCCCTCAGCCACTCTTAATAAGAGTCTTTATTAAATTAGTTTATATTATAATTGTTAAAAATTATTCTGTCAATAAATATTTTAAAAAATTAATTATTTAAATAACCATTGACTAAATTGCGATAATTAATTACAATTAAAAATGATAGTCATTATCATTGAAAGAAGGGAAAGTTATATGTTCAATAAAAGATTAATTGAGATGGCACGTGAGTCTAAAAAGTGGATTTTTTCAACGGTGTTTATGAATTGGATAAGCCTACTTTTAAATATAGTTATGATTATGAGTCTTGGATTTTATTTAGAGAATTTATATAAAAATTCAGTAACTAAAGAGCAAGGTATTCTTGTGTTTTGTATTGTAATTGTAGCTATAATAGGAAGATATATTTGTGACTATAAGGCTACAAAATCGTCTTATAAAGCTTCAGCTAATGCTCGTATTAAACTTAGAAATAATGTTTACAGTAAGTTAATATCATTAGGCATTCATTACAATGATAAAATTTCTTCTTCAGAAATAGTACAAGTAGCAGTGGAAGGAATAGAACAATTAGAAGTGTATTTTGGAAGATATTTACCACAGTTTTTTTATAGTATGATAGCACCTTTAACATTATTTATAGTATTGTCTTTTATAAGCATTAAAACATCAGTAATATTAATTTTAAGTGTACCATTAATACCAATTTCAATTGTACTTGTAATGAAACTAGCTAAAAAGCTTTTGAGGAAATATTGGGGTATTTATATAAATCTAGGAGATTCATTTTTAGAGAATCTTCAAGGTTTAACAACGCTTAAAATATATAGTAGAGATGAAGACAAAAATAGAGAGATGAACCAAGAAGCAGAGAATTTTAGAAATATAACAATGAAAGTTTTGTCCATGCAATTAAATTCTATAACTGTTATGGATTTGATCGCATTCGGAGGAAGTGCTTTAGGAATAATAATCTGCCTTATGGAAGCACAAAAAGATAATATAAGTTTTGGGGGAGTATTTTCTATAATCTTATTATCATCAGAATTTTTTATTCCAGTAAGACAACTAGGTTCATTTTTCCATGTAGCTATGAATGGTATTTCTGCATCAGAAAAGATTTTTAAAATAATTGATCTTGAAGAGAAGTTATATAAAGATAATGAATTTATAGGTTTTTGTAACAACAATATAGAATTAAAAAATGTAAATTTTTCTTATGAAAAAAATAGAAAGATTTTAAAAAATGTTTCCATAAGTATAAAGGATAAGAATTTAACTGCATTGGTTGGAACATCGGGATGTGGTAAAAGTACAATAGTAAGTTTAATAATGGGGCTATTTAAAGAGTACGATGGAAGTATAACTATGGGAGAACAGGATTTAAAATTATTAGGAGATGAACAAAGATTTAATGATATAACTTTAGTTTCTCATAATAGTTATATATTTTCAGGGACTATAGAAGAAAATTTAAAAATGGGTAAAATGGATGCTACGGAAGATGAACTTATACAGGTTCTTAAAAAAGTAAATTTATATGACTTTGTATATTCTATGCCTAAAAAGTTAAAAAGTGAGATTAAGGACTCAGGAGCAAATTTATCTGGTGGACAAAGGCAACGTTTAGCCTTGGCAAGGGCTTTATTGCATAATAGTAGGGTGTATATATTTGATGAGGCTACTTCTAATATTGATGTAGAAAGTGAAAATAAGATTATGGAAATAGTTTATGAACTTTCAAAAATTAAAAATGTTATAGTTATATCACATAGACTTTATAATATTAAAGATGCGGATAACATATATGTTATGGAAAATGGTGAAATTATAGAACAAGGAATGCATAAAGAATTAATGGATAATGAAAAAGTATATAGTAAATTAGTTAATGAACAAGAAGAATTAGAATGTATAGGGGAGGAAAATTATGCGTAGATCAGGTATGACTATAATGGGTAAATTAATAGGATTATTAAAACCTCTATTACATATAATGTTTATAACTATTACAATGGGGGTACTAGGCTTTTTAAGCTCTATTTTTATAACCATATATGGAGGAAAAGGCATATTAAATATAATGGGTTTATATAAAGATACGACCTTAAAAAATATTTTTATAGTTATTATTACTTGTGGATTATTAAGAGGAGTACTACGATATTTAGAACAATATTCAGGACACTATATAGCTTTTAAATTATTAGCTTTATTAAGAGATAAGGTTTTTAAAAAATTAAGAGAATTGAGTCCAGCAAAATTAGATGGCGAGGAAAAAGGAAATTTAATTTCTATTATAACCAGTGATATCGAATTATTAGAAGTATTTTATGCACACACTATAGCACCTATATGTATAGGTTTTTTAACATCCTTGATAATGGTAATATATATTTCCCAAATTAATATAAGTTTAGGTATAGTTGCATTATTTGCCTATATTATAATAGGTTTTTTTATTCCATATTACACATCAAAATTAGGAAAGGAAAGTGGAATAAGTTATAGAAATTCCTTTGGGAAAATGAATAGTTTTGTTTTGGATTCATTAAAAGGAATAAGAGAAATATTATTTTTTAATATGGGTAAAAAGCGATTAGAAGAAATAGATAAACGTGGACAAGAGTTGAATGATCAGTTAGAAACTATAAAAAAACATGAGGGTATAGTACGAGGACTTACGGATTCTATAATTGTTAGTTTTATAGGAATTATGCTATTTGTAGGTAGTAGATTATATTTAAGAGGAATTATAGGATTTCATGAAATGATAATTGCTATTATAGCTCTTGCTAGTTCTTTTGGACCTGTAGTTGTACTTAGTAATTTATCAAACAATTTATTGAATACTTTAGCAGCAGGAGATAGGGTGTTAAATTTATTAGAGGAAAAACCTGTAGTAGAAGAAAATAAAATGGGAAGAACAGTAGAGTTTAATAAATTAGAGGTAAAAGATGTATTTTTTAAATACGATAAAGAAAATATTTTAGAAAATATAAATATGGAGATAAATAAAGGAGAAGTCGTTGGATTAATTGGAGAAAGTGGATGTGGTAAAAGTACACTTTTAAAATTGCTTATGAGATTTTGGGATGTAAGTAAGGGCAAAATTGAAATTTCAAGTACAAATCTTAAATATGTAAACAGTAAATCTTTAAGAAATCTAGAAAGTTTAGTAACACAGGATACTTTTTTATTTAATGATAGTATTTTAGAAAATATAAGAATATGCAAAAAAGATGCTATTTTAGAAGAGGTAAAGGAAGCTGCTAAAAAAGCATCTATTGATGGGTTTATCGAAAGTTTAGAGAATGGATATGATACCAAAGTGGGAGAACTTGGTGATAGACTATCTGGTGGTGAGAGACAAAGATTGGGTCTTGCTAGAGCATTTTTACATGATGGTGATTTAATATTGTTAGATGAACCAACTAGTAATTTAGATAGTTTAAATGAAAAAGTAATTTTAAAATCTTTAAAAGAAAATTCAGGTAATAAAACAATAGTTATAGTATCTCATAGGGCATCTACAGTCAATATTGCAGATAAGATATATAAGGTGGAAGATAAAAATATTAGCCTACAAGTTTGATAATATAATTATATAGGGAATTGACCTAATATCTTGAGGTGTTGGAAGAAGTAAGGCAATATATTTTAAAGATTGATATGATATAACATTAGAGTTATTAGAAATCATATAAAATATTAAAATTTTTATTTATTAAGAGACATATATTAGATTATTATTGTTGAATTTTTTAATAACATATTTACAATAATAAAATTATGTCTCTATTTTTTATGCAAATATATTAGATTAATATAAAGATAATTTATAAATTTATATTAATATACAGTTAAATAAAGTAATTAATTTAAAAATGTGGTAAAATTAATATAAGAATTTATTTAAATATATATAGGAATTTAAAAGTTCAACATCTATAGGAGGGATGTTATGGGGAATATACATGAAATAAGCATTTATGATGACTTAAAGGAAAAAATGCTATTACAAATTGATGATAATATAAAAAATTCAGGTGAATATGATCTAAGATGCTTGTTCATAGATGAAAATATTCCATATAGTAATAAAGTCATATATGCTGAAACTTTAATTAATCTTATAATTGGTTATTTGAATAATAATATTACATATAAAAGTGTAATGGATTATATAAAAAAACATAAAATAATACATTATTATAATGTGTTTATAATAAAAATGAACTTTGTAGTCAAGGAAGAAATTGTTAATATATATAAACTTAAAAAGTTTTGTGAAAAGCTTTTATATAAAGGTACACATAGTGAAGAGGTGAAATTAGGAATAAGTTTGGTTAGATTTTGCTATTTAAAAAATATAGAACAAATTAAAAAAATTTTCAGTAAAAGTGCAGAGTATTTTTATTATATAATTGATTTAGCAAAGCAATTTAAAGGGGCTAATGAGTACATTTTTAATTTGGCACAGAACTCATATGGTTCGGGAAAAGTTATCGCTGTTTTTTGTTTAGAATATTTAAATGATGATATAAAAAAATGGGCCATAGAAGAGGGGTATAAAAATGATGTTTATGAAGAACTCTTAGTTGATTTTATATTTATGAATATAGATATTTCTAACTATCTTAATGATGATGATTTTAATTCACAAAAACTTCTTTGTGTATCTGAGCTCCTTAGAAAGTTTCTTCAAAATAGAAGTTTATTTGAATATGAGTATATACATGTTATTTTAGAAGATTATCTTTTCTATGTACAAAAAATGGGAAAAAGTTTTGAGGAGTTAAGTAATGTTATTACTATCTTAAAAAGTATAAGAAATAGAAATAATATAGATTTAAAATTAGTAAAAAAGACGGAAGAGTATATAATGAATTTTATTTTTGAAGATAAATGGAAAAAAGTATTTTTGGAAGCCATAGAAAATACTAAAGGTAAAGGAAAGGAAATAGTAGAAATAGCTGAAGTATTACAAGTTGAATTAAATTTTTATAATTTATTAGGATACCTAAATAAAAATAAGTCTGATCTGTATATTTATATTTATATAATCAAAGGTAAAGATTTAGAAAGTAAGCATAAGCTTTTAAAATATTGTAAAGATACTTTAGAGTTTAGCAAAATTTTATCAGGGCCTAAGGAGTTAGGTAATGAAGATATAGATATAGAAAACGTAGAAGATTGTTGTTTTGATGCTATAATTAATAATCTGCAAGAGATAGATAAATTAAATATAGAATTAAATTTAAAAGCACTTAAATGTAGGATGAATAATACAAGAATGGCAGCTATAAAAAATTTAAAAATAAATAAGAATTTATTAGAAAAAGATGACATAGAAGTTATTAAAAATATATTAGAAATTGAACCTAATGAAATTATTAGAAATGAGTTAGAAAAAATTATATATGATTATAACAATAAAGATAAAAAAATTAAAAAAGTGAATATGTCTAAAATAAAGGTTATCCCTAATGTTAAGGACATTTATTTGTTTTCTACAAATGTTTCAGGTATAAGATATGTAAAGACAGAGTTTATAGAAAGTAATACAAAAAAAGATACCTTAGTTTTTTTAAAGAGGGAATTAAATAATCCTTATGATAGTAATGCTATACAGGTTGTTTCAAATACTGGATATATAATTGGGTATATATCTAAAAGAGATAACTTTATTCTTAAAAATTTAATAGATGGAGGAAAAATATTGTATGGCATAGTTAAAGAAGTTAACTTTCAAGAATTTTATTTAAGAATTAGGATTTATCTTAGCTATCAAGATTTCATAGATCAAGTTAGTGAATTAATGGAACTTATAGATCAGAAAGAAGGACTTTTATTAAACTAAATAAGCTTTAACTTTATCTTATTATCTGAATTAATGTAACAATAGAAATTCTCAAATACTATAATATATAGAAGTATAAATTGGAGGATTTTTATGTGTAAAAAAGAATATTTAACTACTAGTACAGGGGCACCTGTAGATAATAATCAAAGTTCTCAAACAGTAGGGGCTAGAGGACCAGTATTACTTCAAGATATTTATCTTTTAGATAAGTTAGCTAGCTTTGATAGAGAAAGAATTCCGGAAAGAGTTGTACATGCTAAAGGAGCAGGGGCTCATGGATATTTTAAAGTGTATAGGCCTATGGCTAAATATACAAGAGCAAAGTTTCTTCAAGATCCGAATAAAAAGACAGATGTATTTGTCAGATTTTCAACGGTTATAGGATCTAAAGGATCTGCAGATACGGCAAGGGATCCTAGAGGATTTGCAGTTAAATTTTATACAGAGGAGGGAAACTATGATTTAGCAGGAAATAATATACCAGTATTTTTTATAAGGGATGCCATAAAGTTTCCGGATATAATTCATTCATTAAAGCCATCTCCAGATACAAATTTACCAGATCCAAATAGGTTTTGGGATTTTATTTCTAATTCTCCTGAAGCTACTCATATGATTGTCTGGCTATACTCAGATTTAGGAACTAGAAAAAGTTTTAGGGCTATGGAGGGATTCGGAGTTAATACTTATGTATGGGTAAATGAAAAAGGAAAAAGGGTATATGTAAAATATCATTGGAAGCCAGCATTAGGAAATAAAACTATACCTAGACAAGAAGCAGAGCTTTTGGCAGGAATAGATCCTAATGTGGCTACTAGAGATCTTTATGATACTTTAAATAGTGGTAAAACTGTGGAATACGAACTTAATGTCCAACTTATGAATATGGAAGACGAAAACAAACTGGATTTCGATCCTTTAGATGATACAAAGGTTTGGCCAGAAGATAAATATCCTCTTATGAAAGTCGGAAAAATGGTTTTAAATAGAGCACCTGATAACTTTTTTGAAGAAGTTGAACAAGCTGCTTTTTGCCCATCAAATTTAGTTCCAGGAATTGAGGTATCTAATGATAAGATGTTACAAGGAAGAGTTTTTGCATATGCAGATACTCAAAGACATAGGATAGGACCTAATTTTAATCAATTAAAGATAAACAGACCTAAAGTTCCAGTATGTAATGATGAACAAGATGGAGCTATGAGAATTTATTCTAATAAAGGAGCTATTAACTATGAACCTAATAGCTTAGCAAATGGATGGCCAAAAGAAGCTCCAAAATATCCACAAGAACCTGAATATGTTAAAGGTAAAATTGAAAAGAGAAAAATACCTTTAGCGAATGATTTTAAACAGGCAGGAGAAAAGTATCATTCGTATACTAAAGAAGAAAAAGACCACTTAATAAGTAATTTAGTAGATGATTTATGGTGTGTAGATAGGGAAATACAGTTAAAAGTTGTGAAAAATTTTACTAAAGCCTCTAAGGAATTTGGAACAAGAGTTGCTAAAGGACTTAAAATTTTTTGAAATTAAAGAATAAAAGCTGATCTAGTATTAGATCAGCTTTTATTCTTTAATCAGTGTTAATTAGGATACAATTTTAGAAATAAGTTCATATTATTAATTAACAATAAAACCAAAAAATATTGTAGTAGCTATATTCATAGATAAGCCTATAAATATTTCATAAGGAATTAATTTAGTTCGTTCTTTAATATTCATTTTAACACTATCGGCACTTATGTGGAATAAATTTCCATGGGGTAAATCATCAATTACAGAAACTCCAGTATGTACCATTTCAGCAGCACAGACAGGTTTAATCCCTAAATGTAAAATTTGATTATTAAAAACAGTACTTGTAACCACAGAACCGGCAGTAATAGAAGCTGTAGCGCCGCCCATTAGAATACCACATATGGAAGCAATCCATTCTTTTGGAATTCCTATTACATTTACAAGAGTAATTAATGATACACTAAGAGAGGAGTGAGATATAAGTCCTGCAATAGTGCCTGTCCCTAATAATAAAATTGCTGTACCTGTCATTCTATTTAATCCTTTAGAACAGTAAGTTAAGAAATTTTTAGTTTGTCCCATACAGACCGCTGCAATTAATCCCCCTAAGGGTAAAATAATCATGGAGTCTATTTGAAGATGTAGTATGGAATTTAAGGCTAAAAGAATTATAACTACAACTGGTCCAATAATTGATAATTTAAAACTTGGTAAATTATCATTTGTTAAATTTAATGCATTTTTATGTATAGTATCTCCTTTATCCCTAAGTTTATGGGCAATAAAGAAAGTAATTACTATTGCCACAATTGCTGGTAATGAACCCTCTAACATAACTTTTGACAAGTCTGTATGAAATCCATTAGCAATAGCAATAGTATTGGGATTTGGTGACATTACGTTTCCTGCTTTAGCTCCACCTAGCATAGCTAATAATACTGAGGCTTTAGATAATCCAGATTTTCTGCCTACAAGTAAAGCAACTGGTGCAACAGTTATCATAGTTACCGGAATTACTACACCTACAGCACAAATAATACAAGAAGCTATTATTATAGCTAGTAATGATAAATCTTCTCCCAAAGTAATTATAATAGTATCTGATATTTTATTAGCGGCTCCAGTCTCAATTAATACGCCACAAAATACACCAGCAGTTAAAACCCTAATAACCGCTGGAATCATACTTTCTGCTCCATCAATTATAACGTTTATAGTATTAGGTAAGGTTGCTCCACCAACTAAACCACCAATAAGAGCTCCTAAAACCATGGCATAAAATGGATGAACCTCTTTAAATATAAGAACTATAGCTATAATTAAACCTAAAATTGCACCTAATGTACTAATTTCTATCATAGTGATCTCCTCTTTAATTATCGTTGTTTTTTATTAAGATCTCACAAGATAAAATATTATCATAAATTGTAGAATTTTAATAGGCATTAATTGGATATAAATATCCTTTTTATGTAATATAGAGCTAGGGAATAAACAAGAAAAGGACTAACATTCAGAATAATGCGATAAAAACAATATAAAATTAATAATAAATGGTATAAAATCATGATAAACAATAGATTTATTATAAAATTATACAAAATTATTGTAATTTAAACATAAATATGGCTAATTAATTGTAAAAAATTAAGTTAAATTTAAAATATTAAATATACAAAAAATCAATGTTAAAATTAAGTTAAATTTAAAATAAAGAAATGTATTATAAGTAATAAAATGCATGTAATACATAAAATTACATGCATTTTATTGTATTATTTACAGAATGTTTCGCAACTAGCTGTTTCAGGATTTATTTTTACAGCAGGAGCAACACAAGCTTGATTTTTATTATGTCTACAATTTTGTGCATGACAACAAATTGCTTCAGTTCCTACTTTAGTAAAAGTCTGATCTACACTATTTGTGAAAGAAGGAGTAATTTCATATTTACTTTGAAAGCTTTCACAACATGTATCACTGGTAGTAGTTGCGGTATCACCTGATACTTTTATTATACATGAATGACATTCGCCACATTTATTAAAGTAGCAGTTTTCTGATTCACAATATAATGGATTTCTTGACATAAGAATCCCTCCTTTGTTTATAAAAAGTATAAATATATTATTTGTTAAAAACTTTTTTTTAGTAGTGGTAATTTAAGTTATCTAATAAAGCAGTCTAAGGGTCCAAAAGGATCTTTATCAAGTCTAATAAGAGCTTGAGTAAGTTCTTCTGTATGTTCCTTTTCTTCATTAGAAATTCTTTGTAGCAAGTTTTGAATTTCTTTATCATCTATTTGTTCTATAATACTTTCATATAGAAGCACAGCTTCTAATTCCCCTTTAATATTATCACGTATTTCTTTAAGTATAATTGTAGTATTATCTTTTCCCTCATAATTACGCGTTTTTAAAGGTTTGTTTTTGATTTCAACATGACTTATAGAGTCCAAAGATTTTTCAAATTCTACACAATCACATTTTCTTAAAGCTTCTAAAAACATTCCATAATGTCTTTTTTCATCTAACATTATATGATATAGTAGCTTTCTTAGTTCAGGGATATTTACTTCATTTATTGCTCTTACATATCCATTAATGGCCACAAGTTCTGCTATTAAAGCTTCTCTTAAAAAATTAGAAACGGAAAATGGCTTACCTTGGGGTTGTCCAGGTGTTGTATAACTCATAAAAATCTCCTTTCAAAAATATAATTTATTTTAAATACTTTTATTTCCATAGTATGTTTCATCAAAGTAAATAGTGCAAAATAATATTAAAGTTATATTTGTTAATATATAAATTAAAGTTAAATAAAGTTTAGTAATAATAATTTGATTTTATTTAATAAAAGTGATTGTAGTTGAAAAAAAGCACTAAAGGACTATAATAATATAGGATTAAATGAAAGGGAATTTAGAGGAATGAAGAAGATAAATGGAATAATATATGCAATTTTATCTGCCATAGGTTTTGGTATAATGCCCATATTTGCTAAGATTGCATATAAAAATGGAAGTAATACAACAACAGTATTGGTATGTAGATTTTTAATCTCAGTCATTATTTTATTAGGATACTTTTTAATAACAAAAAAAGATTTTAGAATAAGTAAAAAACAACTGATAATACTGTCACTTATTGGTGCAGTAGGATATACACTTACATGTATTAACTTGTTTTCATCTTATAATTATATATCAGTTGGGCTAGCAACTACTCTTCACTTTGTATATCCAGCAGCAGTAGTAGTAATAAGTTATTTTGTTTATAAAGAAAAAGTAGGATTAAAAAAGGGTATTGCTCTATGTGTATCTATGATAGGAGTTTATCTTTTAGTTAGTGGTGATATAGGTAATATAAGTTATAAAGGTGCTTTTTTAGCTATCTTTTCAGGTATAGTTTATTCTGGATGTTTAGTTGGAATGAATAATGAAGAAGTTAAAAAAATAGACACTACTGTATCTGCATTTTACTTTTCATTGTCTTCTGGCATTATACTTTTAATAATGGGCTTAATTAAGGGAGATTTAATGATTAAATTTAGTAGCAAAGTTATTTTTTCTATGTTAGGAATTTCAGTTATATCTACAATTATTGCCATGATTCTGCTAATAAAAGCTATTGAAATTATAGGTGCGTCTACAGCATCTATATTAGGAACTTTTGAACCTATTGTAAGTATGATTTTAGGTATAATAATGTTTAAAGAAACATTAACCAAAATGGGGATTATAGGAAGTATATTAATCTTAGGGTCAGTATTAATAATAGCTAAAGAAGGATAAAAAATTAAATTATATATTAAGTACATAGTAGAGAAAAAAGGTAAGATGTATAATCAAACCTTTTTTCTTTTTGTTTATTGTAAACCTAAAATAAAAAATATGTTTACAATGTGAGACTTTTAATATATTATATTTATAAAAAATTAATATTTTAAAATGACAAATTATATGGAGGATTTAAAATGAATAAAACAAGAAGTCTGATATTGGTTGCATTATTTGCTGCACTAACGGCTATAGGTGCTTTTATAAAAATACCCATTCCATATGTTCCTTTTACTTTACAGTTTTCATTTTGTGCTTTTGCTGGAATTTTTTTAGGAGCTAAGTTAGGAGCTTTGTCACAAATGATTTATGTATTTATAGGATTAATGGGGATACCAGTTTTTACACAAGGGGGAGGTCCTACATATATACTAAAGCCTACATTTGGATATCTTATAGGATTTATTGTAGGTGCTTATGTTATAGGAAAAATAGCAGAAAAAATAAAAGAGTTTACAGTAATAAAAACCACATTAATTATTATAGCAGGTCTTTTCTTTGTTTATTTATTAGGAATAATACATCTTTATTTCATTGAAAATTTATATTTAGGAATTAATTTTAGTATATGGTCTACTATATATTATGGAATGATAATTTGTTTAGGCGGAGATATATTTTTAAGTTTTATATCAGCAATTATTGTGGTGAGAATTATTCCTATATTGAAAAAAAGTGGAGTTCTTAATAATAACATTAAATAGTATTGATAAAAGCTAAAAAATGTTATATTGGAGGATTAAAATGAAAAAAATAATTTTAAATATAGAAAATAAAATTAATAGTGGGGAAGAAATTAATTTAGAAGATATTAATTTCCTGGCTAAATTAGATAATGAAAAAGATTTAAACGAATTATTTAATGCGGCCAATAGAATACGTAAGAAGTTTAATGGAGATAAGATTGATTTGTGTTCGATAATGAATGCAAAATCAGGAAGATGTTCGGAGAATTGCAAGTTTTGTGCCCAATCTGTGTACTATAAAACTAATGTAAGTTGCTATGGTTTAGTTAAAGAAGAAGATGTTATGAAATTAGCTAAGGAAAATGAGGAAAGTGGAATAAATAGATTTTCTTTAGTTACCAGTGGAAGAGGATTAAAGGGAGAAGAATTTCATAAGGTTTTAGACATATATATAAAATTAAGAAAAAAGACTAAATTAAATTTATGTGCTTCCTTAGGAATTTTAGCTTATGATGAATTAGTCAAGTTAAAAGAAACAGGCGTTACAATGTACCATCATAATTTAGAAACTAGTAGAGAATATTATGAAAAAATATGTACAACTCATTCTTATGATGAAAGAATAGAAACAATAAAATCTGCTAAAAAAGCAGGATTAAATGTTTGTTCGGGCGGAATTATAGGTATGGGTGAATCTATGGAAGATAGAATAAAGTTGGCTAGTTTACTTAAAAAATTAGAAATAAAATCTATACCTATAAATGTTTTAAATCCTATAAAGGGAACACCACTTGAAAATATAAAAACTTTAAGTCAAAAAGATATATTAAAAACTATGGCAATATTTAGGTTCATAAATCCTACGGCGTATATAAGATTGGCAGGAGGAAGAAATTTAATTGATAACTTTGGAGAAAAATGTTTTAGTGTAGGAGTTAACGCAAGTATTTCGGGCAATTATTTAACTACTTCAGGAAATAAAATTGTAGATGATATTGAGATTATAAATAGATTGGGACTGCAGGTGAATTTAAATGAGTAAGGGAATATTTATAGTAGGAACAGATACAGATGTAGGAAAAACTATTATAAGTGCAGGAATAATGTATTTATTACGTTTAAATGGATATAATGCAACTTATTTTAAAGGAGCATTAAGTGGAGCAATAGAGGAAAATGATAAGTTGATACCAGGAGATACTAAAGAAGTATGTGAACTTAGTAATCTTAAGGAAGAATATAGTGATATTACTCCTTATATATATAAAACACCTGTATCACCTCATTTAGCAAGTAAATTAGAAAATAACATTATAAATAAAGAGGTTATGTTAGATAAATATAAAATTTTGAAGAAGAAATATAATTATATTGTTGCAGAAGGTAGTGGCGGTATAATTTGTCCATTAATTGATACTAAAGAATCTATATATCTTTTAGAAGATTTTATAAAAGATTTAGGCATGAATGTGGTTATAGTTACTAGGGCAGATTTAGGAACAATTAACCATACTATACTTACAGTTAAGTATATTCAAGGTTTAGGAATAAAAATTAAAGGAATTATAATTAATGGATATAAAAATAATATATTATGTGATGATAACATAAAGATTATAAAGAAACTAAGTAATCTTCCTATTATAGGAATAGTAAATCATATAGATAATATTCATGATGAGAATTTAAGAAAAGATAATATTAAGTTAGAAATAGAAAGATCAATAGATATAAGAAAAATAATTTCTATTATGGATGAAATATAAAGTTTAGGAGAGAAATAGTATGAATATATATCAACAGAAAGATTTAAAATATATATGGCATCCCTGTGCTCAAATGAAAGATTATGAAGATTTTCCACCTATAGTTATTGAAAAGGGATCAGGGTGTTGGCTTTATGACGTAGAAGGTAATAAGTATCTAGATTGTATTTCATCTTGGTGGACAAACACCCTAGGGCATAGTAATAAAAGAATTAATGAAGCTATAAAAAGTCAAATTGACAATATAGAGCATGTAATTTTCGCTAATTTCTCTAATAAATCAGCTATAGAACTTTCAGAAAAGTTAGTAGAGATAACTCCTAGTAGGTTAGAGAAAGTATTCTTCTCTGATAATGGTTCTTCAGCAGTAGAAATTGCATTAAAGATGAGTTTTCATTATCATCAACAAAAGGGGAGTAAGAAAAAAACTAGATTTATAGCTATTAGTGATGCATATCATGGAGAAACGCTGGGAGCATTATCAGTATGTGATATAGATTTATATAATAAGATTTATAAGCCATTGCTTTTGGATACATTAAGAGTAGAAGGACCCGATTGTTTTAGATGTAAGTATAAAAAAGATAGAGAAATCTGCAAGGCAGAATGTTTTAAAAATATGTATGAAGTATTAGAGAAAAGTGCAGAAGAAATTAGTGCAGTAATAATAGAACCAATGGTTCAAGGTGCAGCAGGTATGAAAATGTATTCTCCTATATATTTAAAAAAACTTAGAGAAATTTGTGATAAGTATAATATACATCTTATTGCTGATGAAATTGCAGTAGGTTTTGGAAGGACAGGTAAAATGTTTGCCTGTGATCATGCTGAAATTAGCCCTGATTTAATGTGTCTTTCAAAAGGGTTATCAGCAGGATATATGCCTATGTCTATAGTTATGGCATCTAGAGATATTTATAATGAGTTTTATGGAGAATATAGTGAGCATAAGGCATTTTTACATAGTCACACCTATGCAGGAAATGCTATGGCATGTGCTATAGCGCTTGAGAATCTTAAAATTTTTAAAGAAGACAATATTATAGAAAGAAATATAGAAAAAGGGATTTTTATAAAAAATCTAACAAAAGAAAGATTTAAAAATCACCCATATGTAGGAGATATTCGTAATATAGGAATGATTACAGCCATAGAATTAGTTAAGGATAAAGAACTAAAATTAGGTTTTTCAGCAGATAAAAGGATAGGGTATGAAATTTATAAAATAGCACTTAAAAAAGGATTAATACTAAGACCTATAAGAAATACTTTATATTTTTTACCACCATATGTAATAAATAATGAAGAAATAGAATTCATGATTAATACTTGTTTAGCAAGTATTAATCAATATTTTAATTTATAATCATAAGGATGTAAAAAAGAATTATTAAGATTCTTTTTTACATCCTTTGTTTTATTACTTGTTTTTTATCCAAATAGAATAAGGGGTTTTAAAATCCTCTTCCATGTTCTCAGTAGTATAATTATAGAAATTTTTTAGAAATGTTGCTCGAGAAGTGTTCCCAGTTACTATATCTATACCGCCTATATCTTTTTGATGTTTTAAGATTTCATCTAATGAAAGATTATTTTTATTATTCATCATTTCATATAAAGACATAAATGTTGTAGTCCTTCCTTGACCTTCCTTACAATGAAAATATAAATAAGAATCTTCAGGTTTGCTTTTTATAAAATTTACAAATTCATCTACTATTTCAGGGCTAGGGATATATCCATCTATTACAGGAAATCTCACATAATTAATATTATTTTGTTTTACTAATTCAGCTTCGGATTGGATTGTGCCAGTATTGACTGTTTTAACTAGATTACCTTTTTGATTATAGATATTTAAAGTAGAATTATTTTTTAAAGTATTCAATTTTTGAGTTTCCCTATTTAAAATAGATTCTATAGTAAATGGATAATTTTTATTTGAGATTTTTTTGTATATACTTATAGCATTATTATCATTAAAACCATGAGATTCCTCTCTTAAATCTACTATATATAGGTTATCTGATTTTATTTTGTTTTGTATGTTTTTTAATTGAGCAGGAGTAAATTGTTTACCACCAGCTATTTTTAATTCTGGAATAATTCTAAATCTAGTTGGTAAGTCAGTCGTAGAATTTGAATCTGAGACAAGTAATTCTGTATTGCTTTGCCAGTTCTTAAGATTACTCTCATTAAAATTTTTTGAGGTTGAAAGTGCAAGAATTTCAACAGGTATAGAATTAAAAGTAAAAATTAATGTAAATAAAAAAATTAAGTTTTTACAAATACGTTTCATTTAATATCTCCTTTCAAAAACTTAGTTTATATTAGTATTTCCTAAAATTCAAATAATTTATACCAAAAGAAAAAGCTCATAGAACCTTTAAGAAGATTCATACGAGCTTTAAAAATTAATTGATATTTTAAATTAGTTTATAGAAGAAGCTGAAAATTGACTATTATATAAGTCGGCATAGAAGCCACCTTTTTTAATAAGTTCTTCGTGGTTTCCTTGTTCTATAACATTTCCTTGGTTCATTACAAGAATTAAATTAGCATCACGAATAGTTGATAATCTATGTGCGATAATAAAGCTTGTTCTACCATTGCTTAAATTATTCATGGCACTTTGAATATAATGTTCTGTTCTTGTATCAACACTACTTGTAGCTTCATCTAGTATAAGTATACTTGGATCTGATAAAATTGCACGAGCAATAGTTAGTAATTGTTTTTGCCCTTGGGAAATATTTGAAGCTTCCTCATTCAATACGGTATCATAACCATTAGGAAGGGTTTTTATAAAGTTATGAGCATGTGCTGCTTTAGCTGCATTTATGATTTCTTCCTCTGTAACTCCTTCTTTTCCATAGGCTATGTTTTCCTTTATAGTTCCATTAAATAACCAAGTATCTTGTAAAACCATTCCGAATATATTGCGTAAATCACCACGTTTAAGGTCTTTTATATTTATTCCGTCTATAGTAATTTCACCATTATTTACTTCATAAAACCGCATTAAGAGATTTATAAGAGTGGTTTTACCAGCTCCAGTTGGACCAACTATAGCTATTGATTCACCAGGATTTACATGTATATTCATATCTTCAATAAGAGTAACACCTTCTTTATATCCGAATTGAACATGATTAAATTTAACTTCACCCTTAGGAGTTTTTAAAATTTTACAATCGTTACTATCAGGTTTTTCTTCTATTTCATCTAAAAGTTCAAAAACACGTTCAGCAGATGCAATAGTAGATTGAAGTATATTAGCAATATTGGCAGTTTGATTTATTGGTTGTGTAAATTGTTTTGAGTATTGAATAAAAGATTGAATGTCTCCTATACTTAGGGTATTTTTAGCAGCTAATACACCACCTACCACGGAAACAAGTACGTAGCCAATATTGTTTATAAAGTTCATCATAGGCATGATGATACCTGATATAAATTGTGATTTCCATCCAGCTTGATATAGTCTTTCATTTATTTCATCAAATTTATTAATGGATTTTTCCTCATATCCAAAAGCTTTAACAACTTTATGACCAGTGTACATTTCTTCAATATGGCCATTTAATTCCCCAAGTTCTTTCTGTTGGGCAGAAAAAAATTTTTGAGAATGTTTAATAATAGGTCTAGTTGTAATAATACAAAGTGGTAAAGTAATTAAGCAAATAAGGGTCATGCTAACACTTATTGAAAACATCATAGCAATAACTCCTATAATAGTAACAATAGCAGTAATTAATTGAGTTAAGCTTTGTTGTAATGTACTACTTATATTATCTACATCATTAGTTACTCTACTTAAAATTTCTCCATGAGTATTAGAATCAAAATATTTAAGTGGAAGTCGTGAAAGTTTTTCATTAATTTCCTTACGAATAACTAATACTGTGTTTTGAGCTACACCAGCCATAACATATTGTTGCATATAAGAAAACAATGAGCTTATAATATAAAAACCTATTAAAAGTAATAAGATTTTTCCAAGTGCAGTGAAATCTATTCCAGCGTTAGGTATTCCTTTAAATTTTAAAATCATACCTTTTACTATTTCATCAGTAGCATGTCCCATAATTTTAGGACTAATTATAGCGAATATGGTACTAAGGGCAGCTAAAATAAATATTAATATTAATCTAAATTTATGAGGTCTAAGATATTTTAAAAGTCTCTTTAGAGAACCTTTAAAATTTTTAGCTTTTTCTACAGGCATTCCCATACGAGGACCACCATGCATTTTTTTTGGTCCGCCCATTCTATTATTGCTCATTCTCTAATTCCTCCTTTGATAGCTGTGAAGAAACAATTTCATTGTAAATATCACAAGACTTCAGTAACTCCTTGTGAGTTCCCATTCCAACTATTTTTCCTTCATCTAAAACAATGATTCTATCAGCATCTATAATTGAGCTTACTCTTTGAGCAATTATAATTACAGTGGAGTTTTTAGTTTCATCTTTTAAAGCAGCACGTAATTTAGCGTCTGTTTTAAAGTCAAGAGCTGAAAAACTATCATCAAAAACATATATTTCCGGTTGTCTAACTAAAGCACGGGCAATAGCAAGACGTTGTTTTTGTCCACCAGAAACATTAGTACCACCCTGAGAAATATAAGATTCAAAACCATCCTTCATGTTAGATATAAATTCTGTAGCTTGTGCAATGGAAGCTGCATGTTTTAATTCTTCTTCTGTTGCATCTTCTTTTCCATATCTCAAGTTATCTTTAATGCTTCCACTAAATAATACTGCCTTTTGAGGCACAAAACCAATTTTATTTCTTAATATGTTTTGGTGCATTTTTCTAATGTCAACATTATCTATAAGTAATTCACCTTCAGTTATATCATAAAATCTAGGAATAAGACTTGCTAAGGTAGATTTACCAGAACCAGTTCCACCTATAATAGCAGTTATTTCTCCTGGTTTAGATGTAAAACTTATATTTGATAGGGCAGGGGATTCCGCACCAGGATATGAAAATGAAACATTTTTAAACTCCACATATCCTTTTATATTTTCACAAGCTTTAGAAGCATCTATATTTTTTATAGAAATTTGAAGATCTAAAACTTCATTTATTCTTTCAGAAGATGCAGATGCTCTTGGAAGAAGTATAAACATCATAGAAAACATTAAGAATGAAGATAAAATTTGCATTATATATTGGATAAATGCCATTAAATCTCCGATATTCATTGAAAGATTATCAATCTGAATTCCACCAAACCAAAGTATAGCAATCGCCGAAAGATTTAATATAAGCATCATTATAGGCATTAAAAGAGCCATAAGTTTATTAACTTTAATTGCTGTATTTGTAAGATCTGAGTTTGATTCATCAAATCTAGTTTTTTCAGTATTTATTCTATTAAAAGCACGTATAACTCTTATACCAGTAAGATTTTCACGAACTATTAAATTTAATTTATCAAGTTTAACCTGCATAGATTTAAATAGTGGAATACTCTTTTTACCTATTAATCCTAAAATAGACATTAAAAGTGGGATAATAACTATTAGAATTAATGATAATTTAGCATTTTTGGATACTGCCATTATAATACCACCAATACACATTATAGGAGCAGTAACCATCATACGTAAAAATATTGTTAACACTTGTTGAAGTTGATTAATATCATTGGTTGTTCTAGTTATAAGAGATGCGGTTCCAATTTTATCTACTTCACCTAAAGAAAAATTTTCGACTTTAGAAAACATGTCTTTTCTAAGATCTCTACCAAATTTAGTAGCTATTTTAGAAGAAATGAAACCAGCTATTATGGTGCATATAGCACTAAAAAAAGCAACTCCTAGCATAATGGCTCCAATTTTTAAAATATAGTTAGTATCACCTTTAGCTACACCACTATCAACAATTTTTGACATTAAGTTAGGTAAATATAAATCACTTAATGATTGAAAAAATAGTAGTAGTAGAACACCAATTAAAGGTGTACTATAGGGTTTTAAAAACTTAAGTAATTTTTTCATTAATTACATCTCCTCTTTTGATAAAAAGTAATTAAAAGTTTTTAAGTATCTAGATTATCCTTAATTTTATGCAACAGATTGCAGAGGGATATTTTTTCTTCTTCTGTAAATCCCTTAAGACAATCTTTTTCTAAATCTTCCATAATGATTTTTACTTCATTACAAATTCTTTTACCCTTTTCGGTAATATGTACTCGTGTAGTTCTTTGATCTTTTTCATCGGGTTTACGATATATAAGATTATTCTTTTCCATTCTATTAAGAGTAACAGTCATAGTAGCTGGTTTAACTTTGATTTTATCTGCGAGTTCCTTTTGACTTTGACCATCTTTATGAATTAAACAAAACAATATAGGTGGTTGCCCTGGATGTACACCAGCTTTTTCTAGAGAGGAATGCATATGTACAAAGTGAAGCCTTACTACTTGGAAAAAAATATGATACATTGAATCTTTTGAGTAAACATCCATTAAAAATTTCCTCCATTTTTAAATAGTTAGTCATCTAATAGTTAGACACCTAATTATTAGATAATATTATATTTTTTTTTAATAGTCAAGATTAAATATGTATTTTAAAGTTTAAAAATTAAATTTAAAAGGCTGTAAAGAGGTAAATATATAGAAAAAATTAATTATTAATTAGTATATATATTAGATAACATAAAGTATTTATTGCTTAAAAGTTGGGAGTATGATATAATCAAAGAAACTGTTAAATAAGTTTACAGTAAAAATATACAAGATTTAATAATCTGATTTGAACATTACCTTTGTAGGCATATAAGTAAATCAATTTTAAATCTTATATAATAAAAAGGAGAAATGTTTAAATGGCAGATAAGACTTTAGTATGTAAAGATTGTGGAAAAGAATTCGTATTCACTGAAGGTGAACAAGCATTTTACAAAGAAAAAGGATTCGAAAATGAACCTCAAAGATGTGTAGATTGTAGAAGAGCTAGAAAACAACAAAGAAATAACAATAGATAGTAAACTGTTATAGTTGTAAATAGGATGTCTTAAAATGATTTTAAAAATTATTTTAAGACATCTTTTTTTATGAAAATTAGTTGATTAAAAATGGATTACAATCAAAAAAAATACTATTTTTATTTTAAAAATAATTTTATATTAAAAAATAATAAAAAAATATAAAAAAACACAAAAAAATATATTATAAAAATGATACTATATTGTAAAAAAATAATACATATGTAAAAATAACAGTAGAATATAAAGAAAGATGGGAGAAAAATAAAAATGATTATGCGGCTAAAAAAATTTCATTTTTTATATATGACCACAATACTGTTGTTTTTGTTTTTAGCCTTTAGCAAAATAGTATACGCAAAAAATTATAAAGAACTTACTTGTAAAAATTTAACCATAGAAAATGGATTACAAGAGTCTACAGTAGAAAGTATAATTCAAGATCATAACGGATATATTTGGATTGCTACAGGTGCAGGATTACAAAGATATGATGGAGAAAATTTCAAAATATATAAAAGTAATTCCGAAGTTGAAAGTGCAAAGAGTTTATCATCAAATTATATAACCATAATTTTAGAAGATAGAGATAATGAATTATGGATAGGAACTAGTAATGGGCTTAATAAATTAGATAATAAGAGACAGAACTTAACTAAATACTTTCCAAATCATAAGAATTCAATTTCTAATTATAATGTTTGGGATATAATACAAGATAGAAACAATAATATATGGATAGCTACAGAAAATGGTCTAAATTATTATAATAAAAAAAATAAGACATTTAAGCATTTTTTTCATAATGAGAATGATAAAAATAGTATAAGTGATAACTTTATATCTACCTTATTCGAAGATAGGGAAGGAATTATTTGGATAGGAACCAGAAATGGCTTAAATAGTTTTAATCCCTATACACAAAAATTTACTAGATATTCAAACAAGTTAAGTGATGAATATATTACTAAAATACATGGAGATAGTTACAATAATATATGGATAGGCACTAGATTAGGTGGTATAAATAAATACAATAAAAAAGAAAATAAAGTTAAAATTTATAAAACTTCAAAAGATAAAAAAGCGTTGCCGTCAAATTATATTACTACTATGTATGAAGATATACAAAAAAATTTTTGGATTGGAACAGAAAATGGATTATGTAAATATAATAAAAAAGATAATAATTTCATTGTATATAAAAAGAAATATAGAGATATGCACAGTTTAGTTAACAATCATATTTTAAGTATAGGTGAAGATAGATCAGGAATGATTTGGGTAGGGACTAATGGTGGTGTAAGTTTTTTTAATCCTAATTTAGAATTTAATCATTATAAAAAAGAAAGTAATAAAATTAATACACTAAGTGATGATATGATTAGTGGAATTTATTTAGATCAAAATAACTTATTATGGATAGGAACTAATAATGGAGGACTTAATTGTATTAATAGAAATACTGGGAAAATAGAATGTTTTACAAATAACTCTAGTAATGAACAAAGTATAAGTTCTGATTCAGTTACATCAGTAATAGGGGATAAGGATGATAATATATGGGTAGGAACAAATTATGGTTTAAATAAATATGATAAAAAAACTAAAAAATTCATTAGATATTTACATCATGAGTCCGCAAATAGTCTTATAAACAATGAAGTTAGATGCTTATTAGAGGATGATATGGGGGAAATTTGGATTGGGACCAGAAGAGGAGTAGATTCATTTAATAAAAAAACTAATAAATTTACTCATTATAATTTTTTGTTAGATAAACATAAAATTAATGATTATTATATTTTTACAATACATCAAGATAAACAAGATAAAGATATACTTTGGTTGGGATGTTCTATAAATGGAGGAATAATTAAATTTAATAAAAAAACTAAAGGGTTAGAACAATATAAGGAATACAGCAAAAATGATAAAATTTTTAGTCTTAAAAATATAAAATGTATATCAGAAGATGAAAATAATAATTTATGGATTTGTACAAGTGGTGGACTAAACAAGTTTAATAAAAGTAATCAAAAGTTTACTACATATACAGAACGTAATGGAATCTGTAATAATTATGTTTATGGAGTTTTATTTGATAAAGAAAATAATCCTTGGATTAGTACTAATGGAGGAATTGCTAAGTTAGATATAAGATCAGATACCTTTATTAATTTTGATATTAGAGATGGATTGCAAAGTAATGAATTTAATGATGGGTCGTATTTTAAAAGTAGTAGTGGAGAGATGTTTTTTGGCGGTATAAATGGGATTACTAGTTTTTATCCAGAGAACATAAGTAAAGATAATTTTAGAACTAAGGTTGTAATTGAAAATTTAAATGTACAAAATAAGTTTATTATTCCTAATAAGAATATAAAGCTTAAGTATAATGAAAATAATATTTCTATAGAGTTTTTTTATCCAGACTATAAAAATCTATCTAAAATTCAATATGAATATATGCTAGAAGGAATAGATAAAGAATGGATTTTTGGAAGTCATAGAGGATATTGTAATTATTTAAATTTGCCTTCTGGGAAATATGTTTTTAAGGTTAGAGCAAGAAATGGAAATGGAATATGGAGTGAGGAAGAAAAAATAGGTATAGTGGTTGCAACTCCGCCATGGGAAACTTTAACGGCTTATAGTATATATATATTAATGTTTATAACTGTACTTTATATAATATGGAGATACATAGATATTTTAGAACGTAAAGTTCAACAAAGAACTACAGAGTTAAACAATAAACTAATAGAAAACGATATCCTATATGAAAAAAATTTAGAAATAGAAAAATTTAAAAACACCTATTTTGTAAATTTATCTCATGAACTTAGGACACCATTAAATGTAATTTTGTCTGCAGTACAATTTTTAAATAAATGCGCTGAAGAAAATATAATTATAGATAAAGAAAAATTTCAGGATTATATGAGTATAATTAGAAAAAATTCAAAGAATCTTTTAGGAATAATAAATGATCTTATTGATTCATCTAAAATGGAAAGTGGAACTTATGTAATAAATTTCATGGAAACAGATATAATATATTTAGTTGAAGAAACAGCGCTTTCTATGAAAGGTTATGTTGAAAGCAAGAATATTGAACTTATTATAGATCCAGAAGTGGAAGAAAAAATAATAAAATGTGATCCTGTAGAAATTGAGAGATGTATAATAAATTTAATTAATAATGCAATTAAATTTACACCTAGCGGTGGATCTATATGGGTAAGTATTTATGATAAACATGATAAAGTTGAGATTTCTGTAAAGGATACAGGTATAGGAATTTCTAAAGAAGATCAAAAAGTTATATTCGAAAGATTTTTCCAAATAAATAATAATATAAAAGATAAAAAAGTAGGAAGTGGAATAGGACTTGCTTTAGTAAAATATGTAGTTGAATTGCATAATGGAACTATTAGAGTAAAGAGTGAAGAATTAAACAAAGGTTCTGAGTTTATAATTACTTTGCCTACTAATCAGCATGATAAATTCTAAGTTAGTTTATCTATGTATATTTATAAATATACAAACATATAAATTTTATTATTAAATAAAAATGGTGTATCTAAATGATACACTTTTTTATTATCTAGTTTGGAGAGTAGATGAATTATGAATAATAAAAATGATATGTTAGAAATAAATAATTATATAAATGAATTAATGTAAAAATTAGAAAAATTTAATATTTCTAGAAAATAATGATATTAATAAAATCTACGAATTTGCCTTATATAAAGGATTAAGGGCAGAAACGGTAAAAAACTAATTGACCATAATATGGAAAAATTCTTTATTATAAACTCAGAACAAGAATATAATAAATTAGGAGATAGACCTTGGAGAATGTTTTCATCACATTACTGATAAAGATTATAGTGAAAATAAATTTATAGATAAATTTAAAAGAATTCATAATATAGAAAAAGATAAATTCTTGTTTTCTTTAAATCAAGAAAAGGTAGAAAGTAGCAAAATAAATGAAAGTATGATTATTAGTAGTAAAAATATATATGATATTAAAATTACTGAGGTAATTCCTTTAAATAATATAAAGAAATTAAATTTTTCCTATGCACCATTAATATATAAGAATGAATTACATGCTATTAAATGTATAAAAATAAGTTGTAATAAAAATAGTGAAGAATTACAACTAAGTACTTATTATATAGAAAATATAATTAAATTTGGAGAGTTTCTAAGAAGATTAATTTTTATTTATAATCATGAACTTATAGTAGAAAATAGATGGGAGCTATTACAAGATGAAGATTTAGAAGGCAATATACATAAAGAAGAATTCCAAAAAGATGTAAGTAAATATGAGGGAAGTTATGAAGAGATATTAAAAAATAATGAAGTTTATTTTAGATTGAAAATTTTTAGTAATTTAACTATAGAAAATAAAATAAATGAAGCATATAAGACAGTATGCTTTATTACTAAGAAAAAGATTATCATTCATTTAAACGATAAGGAAAAGGTATCATTGATTTTAAAGAAAAGTATTTTAGATAAAGTTAATGTAGAAAAAACAGAATGTTTAATTTACTGGATCAATGCTGGAGATTATGGAGAAGGTATTTTAATAAAGGATAAAAAGGTATACTATATATGTAAAGAAAATTACTGGAGTTTGAGTATAAAAGAAATAGAGTTAATTCTATTAGTGGAAAATAATATTTGCTTTGATAATCTATGTGCTTTTATAAATATGGAATACAAAAAGGATATAAGAGAAATTTTTTATTTTATAGAATAGCTTGTTGAATAACTAATTTTTACAAATATCAAAGATCATTTATGCGATAGCATGTATTTAGTAATTTTAAGTGTGTATTAGTAATTTTTAAAAATTTAAAAGATAAGTGCGTTAGCACTATAAAAACTATAGATTCCAAGGATATTTTCTAGAACTTATTTTGCTGTTAACCTTATTAAATTCGTCTATAAGATATGATAAAAGAACCCACTTAACATGGCGTTCATACCGTTTTTGTCCGTAAAGTCTAGGGTTTTCTAGATTATAGAGTCCTTTAAGTATAGAAAATAATTGTTCAATTTTTAGCCTATTTTTATATAAATTTTTACCTATTGGTGATTGTATAAAAAGAGCATTTTTATATCTTGATTGATCTTTAAAAGATTCTATACTCTTTGCTTTACGCATATTTACATCTGTTAATAAGTTATATTGTAGAGTTTTAGAAACTTTAAACCATTGATAGTCATCATAGGCAGCATCAGCAAGTACAATAAATGGATTATAAGTTTTAAGTTCATATAACAATTCAAGAACTTGATTGTCATATACATTTGCAGTAGTTATAGAAAAAGATAATGGCAATATATTATCACATACACAAGCGGCACAATGTAACTTATATCCTTTGTATTTTCCAAGACGAGTTCCTTTTCCATACCTAGCTTCGCTATCATATAATGAGCTTCTTAATGCAGTACCGTCAATAGCACAAATTCTAGTTGAAGGGTTGATAAGTTCAATAAGCATAGCATAAATACCATAGTATACGTGTTTTTCTAGAGCTATCGCTAGAATGATCAGGAACTTCTTTTAAACCTATAATCTTTTGAAATACAATATCTTGCTTAATTTTATATTCAAGCTCTCTAAGACTAAAAATACTATTATTTACACCATATATCATGCATGCAACAATTTGTTGATCTGAATATTTAGGTGGTCTACCCTTAGTTTTTTTAGTGTTAATGCCAAGTTTATCAAATGCAAGATTAATAGCTTGAAAAATTTTAAAATAAATATTTTCGCTTTGTATATTTAATGTTATAATCATATCTGAGTCATCCTTTGTATGTGTTTATTTTTTTAGGCGAAAATATTATACTACAAAGTGATGACTTATTTATATTTTTTGATATTTTTATTTATTCAACAACCTAATAGAATATATAATTTTTACGTTAAAGTTTAAGGAAACATTGGAAAAAAATAATTTAACTATATATACAAAAATAGGTAAACTTAATAAAGAAGAGTATTATGATTTTATAAAAAAAATATTGTGTAGGTTAAATCAAGGATTTTGAAGATATATATAAATGGCATTTGAAAATATATTGGATGGTATTTGAGGCTGGAAAGTAAAAGTGATTATGGAGAAATACCATTGGTAATAATAAATAATTTTTGGAATAGGAAAAATGGATTTTTAATAACAAATAAAAATATTTATTTTAAAGATATTTTAAAAGAATTATGGAAAATATGTCTTTTAGATATAAGAAAAGTGCACTATGATCTTAGAGGATATATATATTAATGAAAAACAGATAAGTATAAGGGGAAGAGAAAAAATATATAAAGATAATAAGCAGTTTTATATATTTTTTTTCAAGTATTTTAATTGGAATTGAGCTTAATAATATGGATAAAGAACTTATATAGGTTTTAAAAAATTTAGATATAGAATTTGATTAAACAATGGAGGAATATGTGAAAGAAGGATATGTGTTAATAACAGGGGCTACCTCTGGAATAGGATATGAACTTTGTAAAGTATTTGCACAAAATGGACATAATTTAATTATACATGGGAAGGACTTAAAAAAACTTGAAAAAGTAAAGTGTTTATTAAAAATAAATTCTAATAATAAAATTAAAATAGAAAGTATAAGTGCAAATTTATTAAATTTACAAGAGATAGATTTTATGGTTGAGCTTATAAAGAGTAAAAAATGGGTCATTAAATATTTAGTTAATAATGCAGGTATAGGATCATTCGGTTCTACGAAAGATATAGATATAAATAAGGATATGAACATAATAGATATAAATATACGAGCACTAACATATTTAATAAAGATCTTTTTAGATGAAATTATTAAAGAACAAGGAGGAATACTTAATGTATCATCCACAGCTGCATTTTCACCAGGTCCTTATATGAATGTATATTATTCATCTAAAACTTATGTTAGGTACTTTACTGAGGCATTAAGGGAAGAATTACAAGGCACAGGAGTAAAGGTTAGTGTGTTATATCCAGGAGCTACTAAAACTAATTTTCAAAACAAAGCACAGATTAAAAAGGCAAAGTTTACAAATTCAAATTTAATGAAAAGTGATAAAGTTGCAAAGATAGGATACAAAGGTTTTATGAGAAATAAGGTAGTTATAATTCCAGGAATTAAAAATAAAATTTTAGTGTTTTTTTCTAAAATTTTACCTAATAAAATTTTATGTAG
Source organism: Clostridiaceae bacterium 14S0207 (assembly GCA_003288255.1). GTDB lineage: Bacteria > Bacillota > Clostridia > Clostridiales > Clostridiaceae > Hathewaya > Hathewaya limosa. The sequence continues at coordinate 804,759 of CP026600.1, forward strand.
AATTATAAAAAAAGCTAATAATGGTTAAAGTAAATAATGGAATTGAATTATTTTTATTGAAATATTTCTATAGTATGATATAATAAACTTTTGTATGGTAGTTTATGAGCGTTATGATTAAAATTAGAAAAGCCTTTAATTTTGATGATGCGAAAATTGTTAAAGTCGAGCTTAAAAATCCTTTTAGAGTGCTATTTTGGGTTTGGGGTTTTTAGTTTCGGCTTTTTTAGTTAAAAACAAATTAACCCTATAGTTCAATAAATAGAAGGAGAACAAAAGAATGACAAATGTTAGATTTGAAAATCTGAATATATCAGAAGAAATGAAAAAAGCTATAAAGGATATGGGATTTGAAGAAGCAACTCCTATACAAAGTCAAGCTATTCCTTTAGTATTAGAAGGAGAAGATATTGTTGGATTAGCACAAACAGGAACTGGTAAAACAGCTGCTTTTGGAGTAGCTACTTTAGATAAAATTGATAAAGCTATAAAAGGTGTTCAGTTAATGGTTCTTTGTCCAACAAGAGAATTAGCTCTTCAAGTATCAGAGGAGTTTGAAAAACTTTGTAAATATAAAAAGGAAGTTAAGATAATTTCAGTATATGGTGGAGATCCTATAAGCAGACAAATAAGAGCATTAAAACAAGGTGCTAATGTAGTTATAGGAACACCAGGTAGAGTAATGGATCACATGAGAAGAGGTTCTTTAAAATTAGACAAATTAAATACGTTAATCCTTGATGAAGCAGATGAAATGTTAAACATGGGATTTAGAGAAGATATAGAAACTATTATAGGTAGTATAGAACATGATATACAGAAATTACTATTTTCTGCAACAATGAAAAAAAACATTATGGAAATAGTTGATACATATTTAAAGAATCCTAAAAAGGTACAAATTAAGAGTAAAGAAGTTACAACTCCAAATATAACTCAAAAATATATATGTATAAAAGAGTCAGATAAAGAAGAAGCATTATGCAGAATCATAGATTTTAAAAATCCTAAAGTAACATTAATTTTCTGTAATACTAAGAGAAAAGTAGATGAACTTTTTGATTCTCTTCAACAAAAAGGATATTTATGTGAAAAGATTCACGGCGATATGAAACAAAATGTTAGAAATACAGTTATAACTAAGGTTAAAAAAGGTGACATAAAAGTTCTTATAGCAACAGATGTAGCTGCAAGAGGACTTGATATAGATGATGTTGATATGGTATTTAATTATGATGTACCAACACATGAGGAATATTATGTACATAGAATAGGAAGAACTGGTAGAGCAGGAAGAGAAGGGACATCTATAACGTTAGTTTCTAGAAGAGAAATGAGAATTTTAAAAGATATTATGAGATATACAAAGAAGCAAATGGAAGAAGAACAAATTCCAAGTGCTAAAGATATAGAGAATTTAAAATTACAGGAATATATGAATAAAATAAAAGAAAAATGTAATTCAAAAGTTACTAAAAAATATTCAACAATTATAGATGAATTAATTGAAGAAGAATATTCTATAATTGATTTATTAGCTGCTATGATTGATTTAGAAGTTAATATAGGTGATATAAAAGAAATAGTTGCAGAAAAAGAAGAAAAATCTTCAAATAGAAAAAAATCTACTAATAAAGGAATGAAAAGATTCTTTATTAATATAGGTAGAAATAAAAAGGTTAAACCTGAAGATATATTAAAAGCATTAGTAACAGGTACAGATATTAAAGGAAAAGATATAGGTACTATTGATATGTATGATAAATTTAGCTTTGTAGAAGTAAATGATAAGTTTGCTAATGATGTATTAAATAAAGCTTCTAAAAATAAAATTAGAGGTATGAGAATAAATATAGAAGTTGCAGGCAAAAAAAAATAATATAAAATTTTAATAATGGTATAAAATAGTTAAAAATGAAACCCTTTTTTAACTATTTTTTTTTTGTAATAGTATATAATAAAAGTGGCTTTTGAATTATATGTCTATTTTGGAGGGAAAAAATTGTATTATGGAATTAGTAAAAGACGTAGACGACTAAATAAAAAGAGAATAGTATTAGCTGTAGTTAGTATTTTATTTATTATATTTACTATTATAAAGTTAACTAATTTTATTGTTAAATATATGAGAAAATCCAAACAGCAATTCATTAGTGAAAAGTCCTTGATTATTGCTAGTTCGCCTAAAATTAAATTTAACGGAAAGACCACTGGTATTAAAGATAAAAATAACTTATATAAACTTAACATGATAACAGTAAAAAGTAAAATATCAGATAAAGATTTTTTTAACCAAGATGTATTTTTAGGAGATTCTATAACTGAAAGTATGTCTTATTATAATGTTTTAAAACCTAAGAATGTATTAGGAATTAGAGGGATGACAGTAATAAAAGCCAAAGAAAAAGTTGGAACATTAAAAAAACTTAATCCTCGTAATATATATATATTATTTGGAGCCAATGATTTAGAAGGGGGAATAAGTTTAGACCAATTTTTGAAAGATTATAGTGAACTTGTTAAATTAATAAAAAATCAAATTCCAAATGTTAAAATATACGCTCAATCTGTGTTATATGTGAGAGCTGATAAAGCTAAACAAAATAAATATCTGACTAAACAAAGAATAGATAATATAAATGATTCTTTAAAGAAAATGATACAAAATCAAGGTGGAAAATATATAAATATAAATCCAATAGTAGAAAATTCAAAAAAAGACTATTACGAACCAGATGGAATACATGTTATTTATGATTTTTATCCTGTATGGGCAAAATTAGTTAGAGCTAAAATTTAGTAAAAAAATAGTATAATATATAACAAAAATATACAATTTAAAGTTTAAGGAGGAGCTTTATATGAATAATAAAGTTATAAGAAAAGTAGTATCATTATTAGCAATTGTTTGTATAGGACTTTTAGGAGGATGTTCATCAAAAGGGAATGAAGAAGTAAAAGAGGTTTCTATGAATACAATAGTAGAAAAGGTAAAAGGTGCAACAGATAGTAAAATGTTTATGGAAGAAAAAGAAGAAGGTTTAGAGAGATTCTATGACATCAAAAAAGATGATATAGAAGAATTTGCATTATTTTTACCTTCTAAAAATATTCAAGCAAATGAAATAGCTATTTTAAAATTAAAATCTTCTGAAGATGTAGAAAAAATAAAAGAAAAAATTAATAAAAGAATCGAAGATCAATCTAATGCATTTAAGCAATATATTCCAGAACAATATGATATTATAAAAAACAATGAGATTGTACAAAAAGGGAAATATATTTTATTTGTAGCAGATAAAAATAAGGATAAGGTTAAAAGTGCTTTTGAAGAAAGTTTTAAATAATAATTGCGTTTTAAAATTATAATTAATTAGGGAGTAAGAAAATGATTTTTAGTAGTCTTTTATTTATATTTATATTTTTGCCAAGTACATTAATTATTTATTATTTATCCCCTAAAAAATTTAAAAATTTGGTTCTTCTAATAGCTAGTTTAATTTTTTATGGATGGGGAGAGCCCCTATATATTCTTATAATGCTTTTTTCTACAGTATTTGATTATATAAATGGTTTAATGATTGATAAATATAGAAAAAATAAGCACGTTTCTCGTGCTGTTTTTTTGTTATCAATTATAGTTAACTTGGGAATATTAGGTTTTTTTAAGTATTATGGATTTTTAATAAATAATATAAATGATTTATTTAATTTAAGTATTAAAATTAAGCAATTGCCTCTTCCAGTTGGAATTTCTTTTTATACGTTTCAGACAATGTCCTATGTAATTGATGTATATTTAGAAAAAGTAGAAGTGCAGAAAAGTATTATTTCTTTTGGAACATATGTTACAATGTTTCCACAGTTAGTGGCAGGTCCAATTGTTAAGTATGGAGATATAGATAAGCAGATTAATAATAGAAAAGAAAGTTTCTTATTATTAACTCAAGGTATAGAAAGATTTATTATTGGTCTTTCTAAAAAAGTTCTTTTAGCTAATGATATTGGAATATTATGGAATATTATAAAAGTGACGCCACTTAAAGAATTATCTGTATTGTCCTCATGGATAGGAATAATGGCATTTACATTTCAGATATACTTTGATTTTAGTGGGTATTCAGATATGGCTATCGGGCTTGGAAAAATGTTTGGTTTTGATATTATGGAAAATTTCAACTATCCTTATATTTCTGCAAGTGTAACTGAATTTTGGCGTAGATGGCATATATCATTAGGATTATGGTTTAAAGAATATGTATACATACCACTAGGAGGAAATAGGAAGGGAAAGTTAAAGCAATTTCGAAATCTTTTTGTAGTATGGTTCTTAACAGGATTTTGGCATGGAGCAAATTGGAATTTTATAACTTGGGGTTTGTATTTTGGTATATTTATATGCCTAGAAAAAGAATTTTTATTAAAATTTTTGAACAATAAACCTAAATTCATAGGACATATATATACGTTAATAGTAGTTATGATAGGTTGGGTACTATTTGAGTTAGAAAACACTGGACAAGCATTAAGTTATATAAAGACTATGTTTGGATTAGGAAAAGTACCTTTTATAAATAGTAGTTTAAAATATTATTTAAGTACAAATTGGATTTTAATAATATTTCTTATAATATGCTCTACCCCTATACCTAAAAAGTTATTTAAAAAATTAAGAGCAAGAAACAGTATATGTATAAGTATAATTTTATCAGTTTTTATGTTGATATTATTAATGTTATGTGTAGCTTACTTGGTAAATGAAACATATAATCCTTTTTTATATTTTAGATTTTAATTATAAGTATAGAGGAAGAGAGGGGTTCCATTGAAAAAACAAGATAAGATTTATTATGGTGTTTTAGGTGTAATTTTTATAGTTTTTATAATAAGTATTGAAATCTTTGAATTTACAAAACAGGATAAAACATTTTCAGACTTAGAAAATAGAATGTTAGCTCAAAAACCTAAGTTTTCTTTTAATAATTTAATTAATGAAGATTTAACAAAGGATTATGAAAAATATATTTCAGATCAATTTCCATTTAGGAACTTTTGGGTTAAGATAAAGGCTAAAAACGAGGTTCTTTTAGGTAAAAAAGATAATAATGGTGTTTTTATCGGTAAAGATGAATATCTAATTGAAAATTTTAAAGGTGAAGAAGAAAAAAGTATTCGTAATAAAGTTGAGTATATAAAAGATTTTTGTAAAAAGAATCCTAATGTAAAAAAATATTTTATGCTAGTACCTAATTCAACTAAGATATTACAAGAAAAGTTACCTCAAAATGCACCTGTAAAAGATCAGTATGAATATTTAAATAAATTTGAAGAAGCACTTAAATATGATATTACTTTTGTTCCCTTAAAAAGAATTTTTGAAGAGAAAAAAAATGAATATATTTTTTATAAAACTGATCATCATTGGACGACTAAAGGTGCCTATTATGCTTATGTTGAATTTGCAAAACAGGTGGGAATTAGGCCACTAGAGAATCATGAATTTAACTTAATGAGAAAAGTAAATGGATTTTATGGAACTCTATATTCAAAGGTTTTATTAAATAGCATAAAATCGGATACTATAGAATTATTTGAGACAAAAGAAATTCAAAAATATACAGTAAAAATAGATAATGAACCAGAAAAACAATCAATTTATAATCTAGATAGTCTTAAGAAAAGGGATAAATATTCAGTCTTTTTGGGGGGCAATCATGGTACTGTAAAAATTAGAAATGAAAAATCTCAAATAAATAAAAATATTTTAATTATTAAAGATTCGTATGCTAATAGTTTTGTACCATATTTAATTCCTCATTATAATGAGATTACAATGATCGATTTGAGGCACTATAGAGGAAATCTAAGTGATTATATTAAAGAAAATAATATAGATGAAATTCTACTTTTATATAATATAAATAGTTTTTCTAATGATAATTCAATAAAAAATATAAAATGGTAGAAATAAGCCTTACCCAAAGTCAAAAAAATATGATAAAATGTTGAAGGTAGAACTTTGGGAGGCAAGAAAGAATGATTAATAAACAAGAACCATATGTGGTAGTTTTAGGAGCTTCAATAGTTGATATTTTTGGCTTTTGTACTAAAAAATATATGCAGTGCAATTCTACACCAGGATGTGTAAAGACATCTCTTGGAGGAGTATGTAGAAATATTGCAGAAAATATGGCTAGAATAGGTGTGAAAAATAAGTTTATATCCGTTTTAGGTGATGATAACAATGGTAGGGAACTATTAAGACATTCAAGAGAAGTTGGATATGATATGGAAGATTCTTTAATTGTAAAAGGATATAGTACACCTACATATATGGCCATATTAGATGAGCAAGGGGAAATGGTATCTGCGGTAGTTGATATGAAATCTATAGATAAATTAAACAAAGAATTTATAGATTCAAAAGCACATATTATAGAATCAGGAGAATATACTTTTTTAGATTCTGATAACCCTGAAATTTTACAATACATATTAGAAAAGTTTAAAGGAAAAACAAAATTTGTATTAGATCCTGTTTCAGCATGTAAGGCCAAGGGTGTAAGACACCTTGTTAAGTATTTTCATACAATAAAACCAAATAGATATGAAGCAGAAATGCTTTCAGGTATTAAAATTAATAATGAAGAAGACTTAAACAAAACAGTAAAGTATTTTCATGATTTAGGAGTAGAAAATGTATTTATTAGCTTAGATGCAGATGGAATTTTCTTTTCAAATGGGAAGGAAAAAGGTAAGTTTAGAGCTAATGATGTAGTAGTTAAAAATGTTACAGGAGCTGGAGATGCATTTGTAGCAGGTATTGCTTATGGGTATATCAATAATTTATCAATAGATGATACAGTAACATATGCTATTACTTTAGCAAGTATTGCTATATCTCATGAAGATACTATACATCCAGAAGTTAATCATGAGTTTGTTATGGAATATATGAACAAACTACAATGGGAAAAAATTAAATATTAAAAAATTAATATGAAAAACAAGGGATTAAAAGTATAGTTTAATACCCTTGTTTTTGTTTAATATCTTTTTAAGTTTTGATTTTTTTAGATAAGGTAAATATGGCAAAGAATAAAATTGTTAGGGGAATTAAGAAAATAATAATGAAACCTAAAATGAATTTATATAGTGGGGTTATATTAAGTCTATAAATTTTAATATTTTTAGGTGCAATTACTATATTATCTTTTCCTACATGTATCCTATTTATTGAATTTATAAAGAACTCTTTATTAGCATTTTTAATTAATGAACTAATATTAGGCAGTATAAAATGTCAATTACTAATAGATACTATTTTAGTGTTATTTTGTTTAATGTTAGCATTATTTTTGGTTATAGCTAAGGCTAAAATTGTAGAAAATTTTTTATAAAGACAAAAATTTATAAAAATGTTATAATGTTTGAGGAAAAGAGAGGTGTTAACATGAGTGATATAGCAGGTAATGGTTGTGATATATTAGTTCCATTTAATGAAAGAAAACCATTAAAAGAAGTGGAACGAAGTATTATTAAAACATATAGAAAACATATTTGGTCAAAATTTATAAAAGCTATTAAAGATTATAAACTAATCGAAGATGGAGATAAAATCTTAGTAGCTATTTCTGGTGGAAAAGATAGCATGTTAATGGCTAAATTATTTCAAGAATTACAACGTCATGGACAAATGAAGTTTGAAGTACGTTTTGTATGTATGGACCCAGGATATCATCCTGATATTAAAAAGTTAATGTTAGATAACTGTGAGTATTTACAAATTCCTATTGAAATATATGAATCAGGAATTTTTGATATAGTTGATGAAATGGCTAAAGATTACCCATGTTATATGTGTGCTAGAATGAGACGTGGTGCATTATATTCAAAGGCAAAAGAATTGGGATGTAATAAAGTATCTTTAGGACATCATTTTAATGATGTAATAGAAACAACTCTTTTAAATGTACTCTATTCAGGAAATTTTAAAACTATGCTTCCAAAATTAAATTCTACCAATTTTGAGGGAATTCAATTAATACGTCCTATGTATTATATAGAAGAAGAGTATATAAAAAAATTTACTCAAAGAAGTGGTATATGGCCATTAAACTGTGCTTGTATGGTAGCGGCTAAAAAGATTGGAAATAAACGTTATGAAATAAAAGATTTAATATCTGAACTTAAAAAGAATTTTAATGATGTAGATAAATCAATTTTTAGAGCTGCACAAAATGTTAGTATGGATTCCATATTAGGATGGCAAAAAGATGGAATAGATCATTCTTTCCTTGAGAATTTTGATGAAGAATAAAATATAAAATAAAAGCTACTTATAAAACATGGATTTTATAAGTAGCTTTTTATTAGCGCATATGAATTAGGTGAAAATATATACCGTTATCACCCCAACCTAAATCAAATGGAACATGATATCTTTCTACAGTATGAGAATTGATCATAGGATATCCATGAGAGTCTAGAGCAGTTACAATAGCGTTATGGTCTGTTTTATGTTTTTTTTCATAAGCAATAATATCACCAGGTTGAACTTTACCTATAAACCCGTTTGGATTATTATCTGAAGGGGTAACTAATGTTTCAAAAGAACCTCTTTTAAGAAGTCTTCCTTTTCCGCTATATATAAGATGATTTTTAAAAGCATCGGCATTTACCCAAGCTGCACTACAATCTGCAAAGTTATATTTTTTATATATAGCATACCATCCACCACCATGTTTTAAATCGCCACCTTCTTTATCACCCAAGCATTGAGAAACATAGTTTGTGCAATTACCACCTATACCAGTATAATTTTTATATTTTTTATTGTATTTTGGATTAGCTCCACTAGTAGCCCATGTAACTCCACAATATCTATCAGCATATTTTATAGCTTGAGATCTTTTATAATCACCTTTTTTATATTCACTAGAAAGTTCTAATTCACTCTTAACGAATTTTGTAAAATCATATTTTTGAGTTTTAGGTTGCGGTAATTTTGTTTCTTTTAAATTTACATTATAAGCTTTAAGTGCATCCTCAAAACAATCTAAATAATAATCAGTGTATATTTTCCAAGAATCATTTTGTTTTTTTAGCTTCATGTGATGTAAAAGAGAAATTCCAAAAACATTTTCTTTAGGGGAATGATCGTCTTTATATATATATTTAATCTTATATTCTTCATCTACTCTTATTTTAGTATACCCTCCTGAAAATTCCACTTTTTTTATTATAGGGATAGAAGTAATTTCAGTGAACTTTATTCCTCTTTCTGATGCCCAGTCCCTTAAATAACTAAAACGTTTTACTTCATGTTCTAAAGAATATAATCCATATTTTTGAGATAAATCATAAAATGTTTTAAAATATGAAAAATCTCCTGTAAAGAATACCTTGTTTTTGGTATCAAATAAATTTTTTACATATAGATAAAACTCACTTTTAGAGTTTGGGGGAATGTTCTCATTATTATACATAACAAATCCATAAGCAATTTTAGGATTAATGGGAATTAAGGAAAAGCAAATTAAACAAACAATAAGATTAAAATAGAATTTTTTCCTCATATAATAGCACCTCTTAAAATATATTTCTAAATTAGTATTAGTAAATTAAATAGGTTTTATAATAAAATAAATTAGGATTTTAATGAAAAAAATGAGAAATAATTTACATAATAATTACAAAGGGTGTTTAATAGCTTTTAAATTACAGATAAAGGAATATGTTAGTTGAATAATAAAGCATTCTTGAATTATAATGAAATATGTGATAAACAATTTTAGTGATGAATATAGTAGTAGAATTTACCTAGGAGGATAAGCATGAATAAGAGGAATAAATTAAAGAAAAAAGCTATTAAAAAGAGTTTTTTAATTTTAATAGTATTATGTATTTCTTTATTGAGTATATATTCTTTTATTAAGATTACAAAAAATAAAAAAATAGAAACTTCATTAAATAATATAATTAAAAATAACTTAAAAGAGGCTAAAAATGAATTAAATGATTTAATAGAATATAATAATAAAAATCATAACTTATACATATATAGAGCGTATGTGGAAGGCGAATTAGGACAAAAGGAAGAAGCATTTAAAGATATAAAAAGTAGTTTACAATTAAACTCTAGTAATAAATTAGCATATGCAGTAAAAACGAATTTACAATTAAAATATAAAGATATAGAAGGAGCCAAAGAATCTGCAGACAAAGGAAAAGATCTTAAACCCAAAGATGCTTTTGAAAATTTTGTTTTGGGAAGTTTATATGGAAATACTATAGATAAAGATAAAGCTATAAAATTTTATGATAATGCTTTATCTAAAGAAGCCAATTACTCTATGGCATATAGTGGGAAGGGAGACGTTTATTTTTCATTAAAAGAATATAATAAAGCTTTAAGGGAATATGATAGGGCTTTGCAGATTAGTAGTAAAAATTATAAGGCATTAAGTGGAAAGATAAATAGTTTAATAGATATAAAGAAATACAAAGAAGCCATTAAAATAGGAAAACAATATTTAAGAAAGAATGATATTAAAGATATGGATGTTCTATATTCTTTGATAAGTGCTTATGATGCTAGAAAAGATTACAATGGATTGTTAAATTTTAGTAATGAATTATTAAAGAAAGACCCAAACAATTATGAAGGATACTTAAGTAGTGGATGGGCTTTTTATAACTTAAACAATTATGAAAAGGCTGTACAATTCTTTAATAAAAGCATAATTATAAATGATAAAGAAGCTTCTTCTCATAACATGAGAGGTTGGTGCTATAGTTCTTTAAAAGATTATAATAAAGCTAAGAAAGATTTTGAAGAGGCATTGAAATTAAATAATAGTTATACTGATGCATACAGAGGACTTGCTTGGGTATATAATAATCAAGGTAAACAAGATAATTCAATAGACATTTGTAATAAAGTATTAAAATTCGATAAAGATAATGCTAATATATATGCTTGTCTAGGATGGAACTATTTAGAAAAAAAGGATAATAAAAAAGCTAAGGAATATTTTAAAAAAGCTATTTCTATAAATTATAATGATATTGATGCTCAAAATGGAATTAAATTACTAAAGTAATAATAAGAACTTGCGAAGTTTTTACTATTATAAGTATACTAATGTTATACAAAATCATATGAAAACTTTTAGGTTAAAAGGATTAAATAATAAAGGGGAATTTACTATGGAAAAATTATATGTTACAGATCTAGATGGTACTTTACTTAGAAATAATGCTACACTTTCAGAGTTTTCACGTAGAAATTTAAGTGAACTTATAAAAAATAAAGATTTAAAATTTACAATAGCAACGGCAAGAGCATTACCTTCGGTTAGATATATTTTGAAGGATTTGCCTTTGAATATTCCTGTAATTGAAAATAATGGAGCATATGTTACAGATTATAAGACAGGAAAACATTTAATAGTAAATAGTATAGAAGGAAAATTGGCTAAGGATATTTTATATATCATTTCTAAGTATAAATCTTCACCTTATGTTTCAGCTTGTAATGAAAGTGAAGATAAACTTTTTTACGGAGATGTTATTAATGAAGGAATGCAGTTACTATTAAATGATAAAATTAAACAGGATGATAAAAGATTAAATCAAGTACAGGATATTAATTGTGTATTAAGTAATAAGATTGTAGGTTTTACAGTTATTAATAAAGAAAAAGAACTTACGCCTATTTTTAAAATTTTAAAAGAAAAATATGGGAAACTCTTAAGGTTCACTTTTGAGGAAGATCAATATTATCCAGGGTGGCATTGGCTTACTATAAATTCTTGTAATGCTACAAAAGCAAAGGCAATAGATACAGTAAGAAGTATTATGGGATTTGATAAAGAACATCTTACTGTTTTTGGTGATAATACAAATGATATACCAATGTTTGAGATAGCGCATGAAGGAGTTGCCACAAGTAATGCAAAACAAGAATTAAAAAAATATGCTACTAAGATAATTGGAAGTAATGAAGAAGATAGTGTAGTTAAATATATTTTAAATGATCAAAATAATGGATAAGCATATATCAAATTCAATATTAAAAAACTTAATTTTGAATGATTTATTGCTTTTAAATATAAGATATAGTAAAATATGAATGAATTATACATTAGAAATTTATAATAGATATATAACTAAATAAAAACAAATATAATAATTTTTAAAGTTATTATAAGTGAGAAGTAACCACTTTGAAAAATCTTCAAAGTGGTTTTATTTTTTTGTATGAAAGGAGATTTTCAATGAGTAATATTGTGCAAATAAGAAAAAAGTTTTTAGGAGATAAAATATTTTTTAAGAATTTAATTACAATAGCACTGCCTATTGTAATTCAAAATTTTATTGCATCTTCTTTAAATATGGTTGATACCGTTATGATTGGAAAAGTAGGTGAAACAGAAATTGCAGCAGTAGGTATTGCAAATCAGTATTTTTTCTTATTTAGTTTATTTATTATAGGAATATATGGGGGATGCGGAGTTTTTATATCTCAGTTTTGGGGAAAAGGCGATGAAAACAACATAAAAAAAATTATGGGGATAGGAAATATCTTGGGAATTATATTATCAATTATATTTACTATAATTGCGCTTATATTTTCAAAAGAAATTATAGCTATTTTTAATAATGATCCTAAAGTTATTAAATTAGGAGGAGAATATTTAAAGATAGTATGCATTAGTTATATATTTACCGCTATTTCTTTTAATTATAGTACGGCTTGTAGATGTATTCATAAGGCAACCTTACCTATGTTTATAAGTGCAATTGCTATTTTATGTAATACAGTTTTTAATTATATTTTTATATTTGGTCATTTTGGATCTCCAATATTAGGAGTTAAAGGGGCTGCTTTAGCTACATTAATTGCAAGAGTACTAGAATGCATTATTTTACTTATAGTAGTATATAAAAATGGATTATCTATTGCAGCTAAATTTAATAACATGGTAGATTATGATATAAATTTTGTTAAAAAAGTATTTAGAACTATTATTCCTGTAGTTTTAAATGAAGGGTGTTGGGGATTAGGTGCTGTAGTATATTCTGTAGTTTATGGAAGAATAGGTACTCAGGCTATGGCTTCAGTTCAAATTTGTACAACTATACAAAATATATTTATGGTAATTATTTTTGGAATTGCTAATGCAGCTACAGTTTTAATAGGAAATAAGGTAGGTGCAGGAAAAGAAAAGGAAGCTATAGAAGATTCTATTAGAATTTCTCTTATTTCAGCTTTAATAGGTATAATAATAGCTATTTTATTAAGTTCTACATCGGGAATAATTTTATCTTTTTTTAATGTATCAGAAGCTGTTAAACACACCTCGAAGATTATATTATATATAGTTTCGGCAATTTTACTTATTAGAGTAACTAATATAAGTATTATTGTAGGAATTTTAAGAGGGGGTGGAGATGCAGGATATGCTTTAAAAGTGGAAGCTTTTACTATGTGGTTTATAGGTGTGCCGCTTGCTTTTATAGGAGCTTTTGTTTTAAAGTTACCTGTAGAATATGTTGTAGCATTAGTTACTATTGAAGAGGTTGTTAAGTGTTTCTTTAGTGTAAAAAGACTATGTTCAAAAAAATGGATAAAATCAGTAGTACATGAGATCTAATTATAATTAAAAAAACCTTGTATGTAAGAGTAAAAATTACGATACAAGGTTTTAATTTATTGTTAAAGTCTAATTATTTTTAGATTGTCTATCATTTCTATTCATGATTCCAGATAACATTAATGCTATTGCACCATCTCCAGTTATATTACATGCGGTTCCAAAACTATCTTGAAGAGCAAATATAGTTAATATTAGAGCAGTGCCAGCATCATTAAATCCAACTATACTTATAATAATACCTAAAGAAGCCATTACAGTTCCACCAGGAACACCAGGTGCACCTATAGCAAAGATACCAAGTAAAAATATAAATACTAACATAGTACTTAAAGATGGAAGTTTACCATATAAAATTTGAGAAACAGTCATAACAAAGAATACCTCTGTTAAAACGGAACCACATAAATGAATAGTAGAACATAATGGTATGGCGAAGTCTATAATATCTTCTCTTAATGCAGGTGATTTTTTTGCGCATTTTAAGGCAATAGGGAGTGTAGCCGCAGAGGACATAGTACCTACAGCAGTTAAATAAGCACCACCATAATATTTTAAAACTTGTAAAGGGTTTTTACCTGAAATTGCACCACCGATTAAATATAAAACAGTAAGCCAAATAAAATGTCCAATTAGAACAATAATAATAACATTTATAAAAACGGGTAATTGTTTGGTTATAGATCCTTCATAAGATAAAGTTGCAAAGGTTGCTGATATAAATATAGGAAGTATAGGAATTATAATTCTATTTACTATAGATAACATAATATTTTGAAATTGATCTAATAATTTATGCATTAAATCTGCTTTTGTCCAGGATGTAGCTAATCCTAGTAATAAGGCAAGGGTTAATGCGCTCATAACAGACATTACTGGTGGAATATCTAATTTAAATAAAAGTTCAGGGAGTTTTCTTAATCCCTCAGTATTATTAACTATGGAAAGTTTAGGAATAATAGCATATCCAGCAACCATAGAAAGTAAAGCGGCGCCAACAGAAGAAGTATATGCTATTATTACAGTAATACCTAACAATTTACTAGCATTAGATTTTAATGAAGCTATAGAAGGTGCTATAAACGCTAATATTATTAAGGGAACAGCAAAAAAGATAATTTGACCTAAAATATATTTAATAGTTAAGATTATAGTCATAGGTTTTTCAGGTAATATAAGACCCAATATAATACCTATTGTTACAGCTATTATTAGCTTAAAAATTAATGAATTAAAAAATTTTTTCATATAATATCCCTCCCATAAAAATGATTTTTGGGTATAAAAAAACTTCCACCTCATACAGAGGCGGAAGTTTCCGCGGTCCCACTCTGTTTAACTAATATATACAAAGAAAAAAATTAAATCTTGTGAGTATAGTTTAGTTAACTCTTTAAAATGTGCTATAACGTGCCACAAACGCTGAAACCTACTTTATATTTCAATTCTAGAGCTCTAAGATGCACTTCACATAATTTTATCTAAAAATCTCTTTCAGCCTATTGAAGATTTCTCTCTGATAGATTTTAAATTATGCTACTCTTCTTGTCATTGCTTTTAAATATTATTTTTAATTTTAAGTTATTTCCTATAGGATATATATAATTATATTCAACAAATTAAAAAGTGTCAATTAGATTAAGAAAATTTTATAAGTATTTATAGTTGCAGATATTAGATGAGAAATTATGTAAAATTAGAAAATAAGAAAGAAGAAAATTAAATATATATTATACAAAAGCATTGCTTATTAAGTTATAAGTGTTATAGAAGAATGAAGAAATGTATAAGATATTTACAAAGAGTAAAAAAGGTAGTAAAATCTCTATAGACTGAATATTCTAAAAAATTTAAGATTAGGTGAATATTTAAATTTTAGAATGTGAAGAGGTAAAATAATTGAGTATAATAAATGGATTCTTAAAAGATAATTATTAAGGATATAGAGATAAGTGATTGAGCATTTTATAAGAGGACAAAATTTGGAGATGTATATTTAGTATTGTATGTTCTAGTTTAAATTAAAGAGGGGAAATTTATATGGAGATTAAAAGTAAAAACTATAATGAATTAGATTACATAAAGATACCTTTAAAAGTTGCACCAGTAATAGTTGTAAGTGAAATTATATTTAGAATACTACTTGGTTTTTTACCAAGTTTACAGGTAATAGCAACAAAGAAATTTATCGATATGTCTATTGATATTTTTAAAAATGGAAATACTAATAGAATATATACTCCTTTGATTGCAATTCTTTTTATTATAATATTTTCTTTTTTGTCTGAATCTATCTTATCTTTTTTTAAGTTAGAAGTTAACCTTCGTTTAAATAAGGAGCTTTTACCAGCTCTTATAAAAAAGGAAGGTAATTTACAATTTAAATACATAGAGGATAACGAATCTTTATCTTTAATATCCAGAGTTCAAAGAAATTTAACTGAGAATATACAAAATGGTTTTGAAAACTTACTTGATATAGTCGAAATGGTAGTAAAAATTGGAAGTGTTTTTGTGTTAATAGGGAGTAAGACTTTAGGAACCGCTATAGGTATTTTAGTATTTTCGATTCCTTTGCTTTTATTAGCTTTTAAAAGTGGAAAAGTTAATTATGATGCTTATGTAGAAGCAGAGAAATACAAACGTAAGGCAGATTATTTAAAGGATATTCTGTCTTCAAAGGAAGCTTATTTAGAACGTTCTTTATTTGGATATACACAATTTATAGATAAAGTGTGGAAATCTAAATATGAAGATGCTCGTAAAATCGAGTATAAGGCAGATAAGCAAATTTTTATTAAAACAAACATAGCAAGTATAATTACTACAGTTTTATCTATGACAATTTTGTTTGTTTTGTTGTTTCCAGTAGGCCAGGGAAAAATTACTGTGGGAATGTACATAGGTCTTGTTACTGCAGTTTTGAATTTGGTTGAACAAATGGCATGGAATTTAACTTTCATTATTCAAGATTATTCTAAGTATAAATTGTACTTAGAAGATTTTTCGGAACTTTCTAAAATGGAGGAAGTAAAAGGTGCAGATAAATCTAAGGATTTATCAATAAGAGATATGCCTTTTGAAAGTATAGAATTTAAAAATGTGTCTTTTGCTTATCCTGGCACATCTACTAAAGTATTAAATAATTTTTCTATGTATATAGAAAAAAATAAACACTATGCTATAGTTGGTAAAAATGGAGCGGGAAAGACAACCTTTATAAAACTTTTAACGGGTTTATATGACAACTACGAAGGTGAAATTTTAATTAATGGAAAAATATTACAAATTTTACATATGAACAATTGAAAGCTTATTTTTCCATTGTGTATCAGGATTTTGCAAAATATTTTATAAATATTAAGGATAATGTGTTATTAGGAAATTATGGAGAAAGGTTTGCTTCTGAGGAACAAGAAAAAAGGGTTAAGAAAGTTTTAAAAGATATGAATATGGAGGATGATGTTAATTTACTCAAAAAAGGAATTTATACTTTATTAGGAAAGTTAGAAGAAGACGGGGTAGATTTATCAGGAGGACAATGGCAGAAAATAGTTCTTTCAAGAACCCTTATAAGCAATGCACCTTTTTATATTTTAGATGAACCAACAGCCGCTTTAGATCCAATTAGTGAAAGTAAGTTATATGAGTTATTTAGCAAGGTAAGTACGGAAAAGTCTATGTTTTTAATTACTCATAGACTAGGCGCAGCTAGAATTTGTGATGAAATATTTGTAATAGATAAAGGAACTGTTATAGAACATGGAACTCATGAAGAATTAATTGAGAGTAAAGGAACTTATGCAGAAATGTTCGAAGCTCAAAGGAGTTGGTACAATGAAGAAGAGTAATAATCTATCACTTAGATATATGTTTATAAAGATTTTTCCTAAAATATTTGCAGTTGCTCCTAAAATATTTATATTTAATTATATATTGTTTTTAATTAATGGTCTTTTATATATGTCAACTACTTTAAGTATGCAATTTTTATTTGATAAAGTAAATTACTTATCCTTAAATAAGCGTGGTATAAAAGAAGCTATTATAGCTTTAACAGTGCTTTTAGCTATAAAAGTATTATCAGAGATTGTAAGTGGAGTTGCAAATTTTTTAGCTGAAAGTTATGATCCACAGGTAAAACGGGAATTATCTCATGATATTAATTTAAAATTAGCTAAATTAGACCCAATTAGTTTTGAAAATTCAGAAACCTTGAATTCCATTAATAAGTCATATTTAGGAATAGGATATGCAATACAATATATAAATACAATTATGGATGGAATTTTATTTTATTTTCCCTATTTTTTATTTATGGGAATATATTTGTTTAGGTTAAAGAAAACCTTAGTTATATCTTTGATTTTGGTTTTTTTACCAAGTATTTATACAGTTTTTATAAAAAGAAAGTTTTCCTTAGATTTAGAGGAAAATATAGCACCACTTAGAAGAAAAGTTGATTATTATGGTGAATGTATAGTTGGTAGAAAGTATACTAAAGAAACTAGGATTTTGGGTATTCAAAGTTATTTTATGAAGTTATTAAAGGATTCTATCCAAATTATGAATGGGTTACAAAGATCAACTACTATAAAAATAAATTTAATAGAACTTAGTGTGAAATTAGTATCACTTTTAGGATATTTAGGAGTATTTTTAATTATATTTTATGCTTTGATAAATAAAGAAATTGGTGTAGGTGCCTTTGCAGCTATTTTTGCATCTATTGATAGCATGTTTAGTTTAATGGATGAATTTATTTGTGGCAGACTTAATCATTATGCAGGAAACTTTGGAAAGGTAGAAAATTTTTTGAGGCTTTTAGAATTATCTGAAAGAGATTATAATAAGGAAAATTTAAAGACTAAAAGGGATAGTATACAATTAAAAAATGTATGTTTTTCTTATCCAGGCTCAGATAAAGAGGCAGTTCATAATATTAATTTAGAAATAAATAAAGGAGAAACTTTAGCTATTGTAGGTGAAAATGGATCGGGAAAATCTACCTTGGTTAAATTAATTATGGGTATGTATCTTCCAACAGAAGGAGAAATTTTGTTTGATGGTATAAATTCTAAAAAATTTACTATGAAAAATATTTTTAAAAATGTTAGTGTTGTTTTTCAGGATTTTCAAAAATATCAACTTACATTAAGGGATAATATACAAATTAGTGATTTTAATAATAAAGATTCTAATAATGAGAGATTAGAATTAGTGCTTAAAAATGCCGGAATTGATAGTGGTCATAAGAATTTTGAATTAGGATATAATACAATATTATCTAGGGAGTTTGGAGGAGTAGATTTGTCAGGAGGGCAATGGCAGAGAATAGCCATAGCTAGGGGGCTTTATAGGAACTTCGATTTTGTAGTATTAGATGAACCAACATCTGCTATTGATCCCATAGGAAACTAAAATATATAAAGATTTTAATACTGCAGTTTTAGATAAAACTGCTATTATAGTAACCCATAGGCTAGGGTCAATTAAATTTTCAGATCGTATTGTAGTTATGAAGGAAGGAAGAATTTTGGATGTGGCAACCCATAAAGAGATCATAGAAAGATGTGAGTTTTATAAAACTATGTGGAATTCTCAAGCTAAATATTATGAAAAGTAATGTAGTTACCAATGGCATAGGAAATAAAAAATGACAGCTTTTTATTTTTAAATATAATAGAGTAATTTTATATTAACCTAATTCAGTGTGTTATAAGTTAAGATGTATTTTTTATGCTATATATGTACAAAATAATTATGTAGTAAAGGATTTTTAGCCCATCAATATAAAGATCTAGCATTAGTTTATATAGTAATGTGCCACTAATAAACTAATGCTAGTTTTATTTTGGAATTAAAAATAAATAATCATTAAAGCAAATATTACTATATTTAAAAGATTTATCTGGGGTATAGAAAAAAGTATTAGTCTTGGTATAATAATAGTTAGAAGATATAAGGATTAATTTATTTTTATTTAATATGTAATTAAAACTTATTTAATTTTTTATATGTATAATATTATTAAGGGATACAAAATAACATATAGGGTGGTTTTTATGGATTTAATACAAATTTTGAATGAGATTGATAGAATAAGTATTGAAAACGGTGATAAAATTGCACCAGTAGAAATGCTTAAAATGTTTACTAATGGAAGATCTGGGGCAGGGGTATTCATGGTAGAATATGGTCCAGATAATAAAGTAGGAATTCTAAAACTTACAGGAAGTAATGATGAAAGTGAAGCGTTTAGAAGAGCATATGAGGTAGCGGTACAGAATAATATGCATAAATACATAGCAAAATTAATGGCTCATTTTAAATTAGAATTAGGAGGTAGAATCATACATGCCAATATATATGATTTAGCTGGAGATGATATATATACTTCAGAAACTTTTTTAGATAAAGTAGTTAATGAAGACGAATTAAAAGATAATATTATGTCTAAACTTACTAAGTTTGCTTTTACATGGAACAAAGAGCATGAAAAAAAATACTTATCACCATGTGATGTTATAAAAAATGAACTTTCTTATAGATTTATGGATAAAAAATATGTTAAATCCTTTGAAGATATAGGGATAAAGAAGGGTATAAAATGGATTGCTTTAGATGGAACTGACGAGATTTTACCTAATCCATATCATTTTTTCAGTGATTTAGATGTGTGGGGAGATAAAAAAATTACTTGTCTTACATCCTATGCACACGGAGATTTTCAGGGAAATAATATAATTATTACGGAAAATAAACCAATTATTATAGATTTTTGTGATGTTCTAGAAGATTGTAATGTATTTCATGATATAAGATATTTAGAATCCATAACGTTATCAGATTATTTAGAATTTGATTCCGAGTTTGATAGGGAACTGTGGATTAAAATATGCAAATGTATAAGTGAAGGTATACAAAATGTAGATATACCTAGAGGAAAAGGAATGTCACTTTTAAGACAGTTAATTCCTAAATTAAGAGAAAATATTAAATTAGTAGTATCAGATAGTAGAAATGTATTATATAATCCGTCTTTTTATTTGGCAGGAGTAGCATGTGGATTAATTAATATGAGAAAAATTAAAAAGAAAGATAAGCGAAAAGCTGCTTTAATATATGCTGCGTATAATTTAAAAATGTTTTTAAAAGATGAAGCTGTGGGAATGTATAATCCTAATTTAAATTCTTGTATGACCATAGGATGGATGGATACAAAAGAAAAAAATTATATGATTAATCTAAAAGAAATGGATTAAAAATAAAAAAGTTGTCTAGTTTTATGAAATTAGACAACTTTTTTTATAGGTGTTAGTATGAGAATTTTTTTATTTATTCAGTAAAGTATAATTTAGATAAGTCTTCAAACATATAAATTGGCACTAATCTAGCTTCTTTGACTCCAGCTAAATTTTTAACTGTAGCAACTCTGGAAATAGCATAATCAACAGGATAAACTATAGCATCATCAGCAATTGTTTGTTGAATTTTTTCATATAATTCTGTCCTTTTTTTACTATCCTTTTCTATATCAGCTTTTTTAAATAATGTGTCTATTTCCGGATTAGAATAACAAGAAGCATTAAATGATGCTTTAGTACCGTAAACTTCTGCATAGGCACTTGGTTCACTACCCATAACATATCCGTTTAACATAAAATCAAAATCTCTTTTACTTTCTCCAGTAAGTTTATTAAAAAACGATTCATAGTCTATAGCTACAGGATCAACAGTTAAACCAATTTCTTTTAATTCTTGTTGAACTATAAGGGCTTGTTTCTTTTGACCTTCATCATCTCCAACATAATTAAAAGTTAATTTACCATTGCTTACTCCAGCTTTTTTCATTAATTCCTTTGCTCTTTCTAAGTTATGATTATATTTTTCTACATTGTCTGTATAACAAGAAGCAGTTGGAGGAAAAACGGAATATGCTTTTTTAGATAATTCAGTAGTTCCAGCATCACTTTTAATTATTTCATCTTTATCTAAGGCATAGCAAATAGCTTGTCTAACTTCTTTTTTAGCTAGAATAGGATTATGCTTGGTATTTATAACCATATAATTTACCATACCTTCATCAAATTCATAAGTTTTAAAGTTGTTGTTATTTTTAAATTGCAAGTATTTTTCATTATTAAGATAAGTTGATGAAATTTCTCCATTTTCAAAAGCTGCAGATGTAGAATTTTTATCGGCAACAGTTCTAAATACTATTTGATCTATATTAGGTTTTCCACCATAATAATCATTGAATCTTTGTAAGGTTAAAGTTTCACCCTTTTTCCACTCTTTTAGTTTATATGGACCGGAACCAATAGGTTTAGATGTTGAAGCTTCTGCCTTAGCAATATCTTTTTGAGATTCTTTTTCAAAAATATGTTTAGGAATTGGTCTAAAATCTGCTAAACCTGCTTTAAATGGAGTATAAACCTCTGGAAGTTTAAATTCTATTGTTAAATCGTCTTTTTTAGTTATTTGGACTTCTTTTTCTCCAATTATAAAACTATCTCTTCTTTCGATATTTTGTTTTTTATCTAAAGCAGTTTTTATAGTAAATATAACATCATCAGCATCTAATTTTTCACCATCATGCCATTTTAAATTGTCTTTTAAAGTTAAAGTATAAGTAAGCATGTCATCTGATACTTTTAAATCTTTTGCTAAGTAATATCTTGTATCATCACCATCTTGAATAAAAAGAGGATCAAATAAGGCATTACTTACGGTAAAGGTAATTCTGTTTTGTCTAAAAAAGGGATTTAAACTAGTTGGGTCAGATCCAGCAGAAAGTACCAAAGTACCACCGTCTTTTTTCTTTGCTTCAGTTTGGGTTGTTTCTGATTTATTAGGTGCTTTTTTATCAGATGAAGCTTTACTACTTGAGCATCCGATTAAAGAGAATACTAAAGAAGCTGATAATAAGGCAGCAAGAAATTTTTTTTTCATGTTAATTCTCTCCTTAAAATTTATTTAAATATTATTTCCTACTTATTTTAGGTTCCATAGAGGTTCTTAGAACATCTCCAAGAATATTAAAACTTAATACGGTTATTAAAATTATCATTCCTGGGAAAATGGCTAAAAATGGAGCTTGGGATAGATAATTTTGAGCACTTTGTAACATACTTCCCCAAGATGCTGTAGGTGCTTGAACACCTAATCCTAAAAAACTAAGAGAAGATTCTGTTAAGATTGCCCCTGCTATATTAATGCTAGATATAACTATTATTGTAGGTAAAACATTAGGTAAAATATGTTTTTTAATTAGATGTACATTAGAGCCTCCCATAGCTTTACCAGCCAAAACATATTCTCTTTCTTTATATGAAAGTGTTTCTGAACGTACAATTCTAGCAATTCCCATCCAACCGAATATACCTATAATAATTATTATGTTTTCTAAACCAGGTTTTAAATAGGCATTTGCTATTAACATTAAAAAGAAAGTTGGTATACACATTAAAATATCTATAGATCTCATAATAATTTTGTCTAGTATTCCACCATTAAAACCACTAAAGGTGCCTACAAAAGTACCTATAAAAGTGGACATAATCATTGCTAAAAAGCCTACTGTTAAGGATACTCTTCCACCATAAAGTATTCTTGTAAAATAATCTCTTCCTAATTCATCAGTTCCAAATAAATTTTTAAAAGTTGGAGGACTTAATCTATTAGATATATCAATTTTATTAGGATCATATGGAGATAAAAATGCAAAAATAGAACAAATAATAATTATTATTAGAGAAATCATAGAAAACATTGCTAACTTATTCTTTTTTAATTCTCTTGCAAAATTTGTAAAGTAGTTATTTTTAGGGAAAGAAAGTTCGGCATCTTTAAGTTCCGAAAAATCTCTATTTAAAAATTTAAATTTATTGCTATCTAGTGTTTTTTTTGTGTAGCTATTAACAACGTTTAAATCTAATAAACTTTTTTTATTACTCAAATTATTAGGCAAAATTTCATTATCCATTTAAATCATTCACCACCCTAATTCTAGGATCAACAACGTAGTATAAAATATCAGCAATTAAATTACCAAAAATCAATAAAACGGAAGATAACATTGTAATAGCCATGATTATAGGATAATCTAAACTATTAATAGAGCTTAAACCAAGTCTACCCATTCCAGGCCAGCCAAAGATACTTTCTGTTATAAAAGCGCCCGTAAATATATCAGGTAAGCTCATACATAATATAGTTATTAACGGCAACAATGAGTTTTTTAATACGTGGTTTAATACAACTTTTCTTTTAGAAACACCTTTAGACAAGGCGGTTTCTACATAATCTTCTTCTAATTGACCTATTATTCCTGAACGTACATATCTAGTTAAAACAGCTATATTAGGAAATGCTAATACTGAACAAGGTAATATCATATGTTTTAGAACATCAAAAATTGAATTTTCAATTCCTATAGTATGCATTCCTATACTAGGTAAAAGTTTTAATTTTAAAGAAAACGTTGTTATTAAAATCATACCAAACCAAAAACTTGGTATAGATATCCCTATATAAGAAATGAATGTGATAATTCTATCTAAAAGTTTATTACGATGTGTAGCTACATAAATCCCCAAAAATATAGAAACTATTAAAGAAATAATCATTGAAGTTCCCATTAAAATTAAAGTGGGACCTATTCTAGATCCAATTTCTAAAGAAACCTTTTGATGGGTTATCATAGAATATCCTAAATCACCTTTTAAGGTATTCCCAAGCCAGTAAAAATATCTTATAATTATAGGCTTGTCTAATCCCATATTATGTTTAATTCTTAAAATTTCTTTGTAGTTCATTTTAGGAGTTATGTAAGCTTGCACAGGGTCACCTGGTGCTAAATTTATTAATAAAAAAGAAATAAATGAAATAAAAAATAGCATAGGTACAATATTTAAGAGTCTTTTGAACAAATGTTTTTTATTCATAATATCACCTGTACTTTTAAGTAGTCGCTAATAAAAATATAATTTATCAACATGAAAAGGGTACAACAAAAAAAGACTTTGTTCAACACTTTTAAAAGATATATAGAAAGAAACTATAGAAAATTTTGAACATATAGAAAAAATAAATGGTTTTTTTATAATAGTTTCTGTAAATTTCAGAAATAATCATAAATTTATATAATGAAATAATAATCATATAAAAAAGAAGCTATTGTTAAATAACTTCTTTTAACGTATAAACTATATAAAATTAAAGATTAGGGTAGATAATAATCCACCTATCACAGATACCACATATAAAATTAATGTAATATAGAATGCTTTTTTTATATTTTTTTTGTCTTTAAATAATATTAATAGTCCAAGACCGGCATTGGAACTTAGACCAGATACCAAAGCACTAAATGTTAAACCACCTCTAATAAAAACTTCTATTAGAGCTACAGAAGTAGCACAATTAGGAATTAGTCCTACTAAAGAGGTAAGTATTATTTGTAAGAAATTATGTTTGGAACTTATTTGAATAAAAGAAGAAATTTCTTTTATTTCAAAAATTATATTTAACACAAAAGTTATAAGGAAAATATATAAGGATATTTCAAATAACTTTTTCAAGCAAGTAATAATTAACTTTTTAAAATCAACTTTTATATTTTTATTATTTTCATCCGAAGTTATAGATGTTTTTTTGATATCTTTATGTGAACAACTGCAATTATGTGAACATGATACAATATTAAAGTTATTCATAGGTTTTAATTTTAACTTTGAAGAATTTCTAAATATAAAGTCCACACTATATCCTAAAACTATTCCCAAAATAAGTTTAGTTACAATTAATGGGGCAACTAATTTTACTTGATTAGGTTTTGCAAGTAATAATGGTATTGCCTCGTCAGAAGTAGATACAAAAATAGAAATTAAGGTTCCTATAGTAATTAAATTCTTGGAATAGAATCCAACAGCTAATACAGAAATTCCACATTGAGGAATAACTCCTAATATAGAACCTATAAGAGGACCTAATTTACCAGCTTTTTTTATTTTATGATTAAGTTCATCGCCATATTTTGCTTCTAAAGATTCCATTATTAAGAAAACTATAAAAAGTAAGGGTAACATTTTTATAGTATCCATAAAAGCATCTAAAAAACTATCTATTAAAATTTCCATAAAAACCTTCCTTTATCTCAGAATATGCAGTTGCAAAGCATTTGCAACTAATATTATATAAGAAAAGGAAGGTTTTATCAAGAGTTATTGGAATTAAAAAAAATAATTAGTTTTATTTTCCTATAAACATTTGTGTCCAATATAATCTGCCATTTGAATCCTTTGCAATTCCAACTCCAAGATCTGTAAAGTTAGAATTTAAAATATTTGCTCTATGTCCAGAAGAATTCATCCAAGAGTTCATAACTTCACTTGGAGAAGGTTGTCCCATAGCGATGTTTTCACCGGCAGCATTATATGATATATTAAATTTGTTCATCATATCAAAAGCAGAACCATATTTTGGAGAATTATGGGAAAAATAATTATTGTTCATCATATCTTCAGATTTTAATGTAGCTAACTTATTAAGATCAAAGTTTGCTTTTAATGGTTTTAATCCTGCTTTGCTTCTTTCAGAGTTTACAAGATTTAATACTTCAGTTTGATAATTAGAAAAATTACCTGTAGTAGCATTTTCAGAATTATTATTATTTAAATTTTTGTTTTTATTGTTATATTTACTATCTTCTAAAGTATTATTTTTATCATTAGGTTTAGAAACATTATTATCATTTTTTGTTTTAATATTATCAGGTATATAATTATTATTTATATTAACATTAGGTTTAATTTCAGTATTACTTGAGTTACAAGTATTTGTTTTACAATTATTTACACTCTCTTTAATGGATTGTTCAGTAGCATTGGCATTATTTCTCTTAGATTTTAAAATAGCAGGGGTAGCTACAGGTTGATTTGATGCACAACCTAATTTTAAATTATATAGATAACTTTGGTTAGTACAAAAATAATATTTGTTAAGACAAATATTATTTGCATATAAATATTTTATACATGATAAGTTTACCCTGTTGTTGCAGTTGTAAGTATAGTTTTTCTGAGAATTAATAACTTCAGTAGCGGAAACTGATACTGAAGTTGATAGAGAAATTGCAGCAGCTATAGCAAATCCTAAGATTTTTGACATTTTATTCATAGTATCATCCTTTCTGAATATCTTATAAATTTTATGGAATAATACTATCATGAGTATATTTAGTATTAAAGTGAAAAAATGTGGTTTTTAAGTTATTAACTTGAAAAAAAGCTATAAATAAAATATAATTTTATAATTAAGGATAAATTTGTTAATTACAATTCAGGTGTTTATAGGTTATGGACCATAAAAATTACTTTATAAAAAAAATAAGCCATTTTCTATTAAATGGCTTATTTTTAGTGAATTATACTTTTGGAACTTCTGTAAAATGATATGTTGCTGAATCCTTAGATAAAACATCAAATGTAAATCCTTGAGCTTTTAAGCCTTCAATTATTTCAGGCAATGCTTCAGGAGTAGTTGTTTTTGGATTTAAATCATGCATTAATATAATAGCTTTTTTAGTATACTTACTTTCCCTAAGAACACTTGAAACTATTTTATCTTTATTCTGTCTAAAAGTAGATGCATCTGTTGAATCTACATTCCAATCAAAGAATTCATAGTCTTTACTCATTTCCTTTAGAACTTCTTTCATAATACCACGACCACCATAGTTGTGGCTTATAGTGTTATTAGAACCACCTGGATATCTTATTAAATGAGTAGATGCCTGTCCAGTAGTATCTTGTAAGAATTTATCTAACTTTTCTATATCAGCCCTAAAAGCTTTTGGAGATGAATATACAGAGCGATAATCATGACTATAAGTATGATTTGCTAAAGCATGTCCATCAGCAGCAATGGCTTTATAAAGATCGGCAAGCTCTGGTTTTCCGTTAACAAAGAAAGTAGCTTTTACATTGTATTTTTTTAAAGTATTAAGTATTGTTCTTGTGTTACTTGATGGACCATCATCAAAAGTTAAGTAAGCTATTTTAGCATTTTGAGTTTTGGATTTTAATTCTATATTAAGAGTATTAACATCTTTCTTTAATTTTGATATATCTTGTTTTGTTTTTTCATTATCTTGAGAAATTTGTGTTAGTTTACTTTCAAATTTTTTGTTTTGACTTTTAATTCTCATAGCTTGAGTTTGTGTAAAAACAGCACCAGAAAAGGCAACTATAAATAGGCAGAATAATACTACTCTAATTATACTTAGAGAATTACTAGATTTTTTTCTTTTATTGTAGTATCTTGACATATATCTTGTCCTCCTTATTTGTTTAATTTATCTTCAATTGTTTTTTTGTCTTGAAGTAATTTTTGTTTTTCTGAATCCAAGGTATTTTTTTGTTTCTCTAATTTTTCAACTTTAACTTTTAAATCTTGATTTGATGTTTTTAAAGTTTTTATAGAAGAGTTATTGAATAAAATAAATCCAATACTTGCAATAAATAATATAACTAGTAATATACCGAATCTTTTTTTCATGAATGTTTCGCTCCCAACTTAAAATATTTTTAGTACAATATTATTATACACAATTATTGACTTTTTTTTTAATTACAATTAAGTAACAAATATTTAAATGAAGAATAGTATAATAAAATTTAGTAATATAGGTTTAAATAATAATAATAAGCAATAACAAGATAAAATAGTGAAATTTAGGTTGATAAGGAGAAAAAAGTATAAAATGATTTTAAATAAAAAAGAAATTAGACAACTTATTTTAACTAAAAGAGATAATATAGATCAAAAAACTAAAGAATTATGGGATAAAGAGATTGAAGAAAAGTTAATATTAACTAAGCAATTTAAAGATGCAACTACGATTTTTATTTATGTAAGTTTCAATTCAGAAGTAAGTACTAGGCATATTATTACATTAGCTTTAGATAAGGGAAAAAGAGTATGTGTTCCTAAAGTTGATAAAAGTAATAAAATAATGGATGCATATTATATAAATCATATAAAAGATTTACAAAAAGGTGTGTATGGAATTTTAGAACCTAAGGATCAGTGTATAAAGGCATGTAATGAAGATATAGATTTAATAGTATGTCCAGGATTGGCCTTTGATAAATTCGGAAATAGAATTGGATATGGAGGAGGATATTATGATAAATTCATTGGGAGTACAAAGAAAAAGATTATAAGCATCGGATTAGCATATAAATTCCAAATAATAGATAATGTTTATAGTAATGAAAAAGATAAAAGAATTAATTATATAATAACTAATCATTGAAACTGAAATTAAAAAATTAAAAAATAACATTTTTGAATAAGTAAATTTATTTTTTATTCAAAAATGTTATTTTATATAGGTCAATTATTTTTATTCTTATTTGAAATTTAGAATTTGAATTTATTTAAATCTTTACCAAATTCTTCGGTTAGAGCTTTAAATTCCTTAATATTTTCTAATAAATTCTTAAGTTCATTAGTATAGTTGATTACATTAGCACTTACTTCTTGAGAAGAAGCTGAATTCTTTTCTGAGATTTCTGCCAAGGCTTCTATATTAGTAGATGCACCTATGATTTCAGAAGTTTGGGAATTTAAGTCTTGAATAGTATCAATAATAGATGAGGATACATTATCTATATTGCTAGTAGCTTCAAAACTTGAATTTCTTGAATCATCCAAGTGTTTTCTTACATTATTTAACTCATTAAATTGAGATTCTATTTTACTTACTAATACTTGAATAGAATCTTGGAATCCTGAAAGATTAATATTTATCTTATCTACAGCACTATCTGTTTCTTCAGATAATTTTCTTACCTCCTGAGCTACTACAGAAAAACCTTTACCAGCCTCACCAGCTCTAGCAGCTTCAATAGAGGCATTTAATGCTAGAAGATTAGTTTGACTAGAAATTTGAGATACCATAGAAACTATATCCATAATATTTTTAGCATCATTTAAAAGTTTTTCACTACTTTGTCTAACTTCTTGGAAATTATCTAAAGTATTACTTATAGTTGAGTTGGCCGTATCGATATTAGAAAAACTAGTATTAATCTTTTCTACAGAGTTTTGAAGATAGTTTTTATTATAGTTTTCTCTTTCTACAATTTCTTTTAATTTTTCTATGTTATTATTTAAGGTTTCAGATGCATTTTGGGTATTTTCAGATTGTATCATTGCACCACTGGCAAGTTCTTCTATAACACCAGAAATATCATCAGAAGTACATCTCATATTTTCAGCAGCTATATTTAATTTATGTGTAAAAGTATTCATATCATCATTGAGAGCCTTAAAACCAATGAAACTTGAACCTAAAGTTTTTTCGAATTCTTTCAATTTATTAAACAAATCTTCGCTTTTGTCCTTAGTTATTATTCTTCCATCTTCTACTGATTTACCTTCAATAAGTTTATTTAATTCTTCTTCAAATGCATTATAAGGATTTAATAAAAGTTTGTTTATAATTAATGTTGTTATAGCTGGAATAATTGATATAGTTATGTTTTTAAATATATTAGATGTTCCCATAATAATAAAAGATGAAATAAAACTAATTAAAAATGTAATTATAGTAGTTTTTAAAGATATATCTTTTACAAAACCAAAAGATAAAAGTTTATTTAAAGTAAATTGCTTTTCAAAAAATATATCTTTTTCAAAAGTAATTTTAATTTTGCAAGTATCATCTTCTATTCCTAATTCTTCAATATCAATTTTTTCCTTAAAATGTTCTGCACTACCATAAATTAAACCCATAAAGTATTCAAACATTCTACGTTTAGAAGTATATGTTAATATAGCTTCATTACAAGATATAGGTTCTAACCTTAAAATAGGAGGTTTAGCTCCAGGTAGTTTTTTAACTATTTGTATATGTACATCATACATATTTTTAAGAAAAGAGTACAAATTTTGTCCTCTAAAAAATATTGCATAAGATTGAGAGAATTGTCTAATATTATTAGTTCCTATTTTTAGCCAAAGCTCTTTTGTAGTTATGTTTTTAGAATCTGCTATAAATTTAATCAGTTCTTTTACTTTTGTATCATCAACGCTTTCTAAAGGCGTAAATATCTTATCAGAAGACCACCCAACTTTAGTCATTGACTTAGTTACAGTATCTTCACCATAAAGGGATTTACAAGTACTAATCCAGGTAGATACTACAGTTCCTTTCATAAAAATACCTCCTTAATATAGTTACAATGAACTATTTAAATACATACTTTTAATTAAGTTTCGGATAAAATTTATATTACTAAAGATATAGTTCAATTTTATTTAAAGTATTATAAATATTTTTTATAGTAAATACTAAATTTAATTGAGTTCTATTATAGAATTATAAAATTTGAGAAATAAGAAAACGAAGAATTTGAAAATTGAACAATTAGACAGACATATTTTAGTGTAATATTATAAATAGAATATTAATATATTAAAAGATAAAGATGTAATTCAAAAATATATAAAGGAAACTGAGGATATAACTAATGCATATAATGAAAATTTACATATAGAGCTTTTTTATTTCTTATATGTGTAAGGGATATGTTACAAAAAGAGGTTTATAACTTAAATGTTAGTAAATAAATTTTGATTAAATATTCAAAAAAGTTTCAGAATGATATATAATATGTTTTAAGGTAACGTTTTTGGAAGATAAGTCCTATAAATTTAGGGTTTATCTTTTAAAATTAACTTGCTTTAGAGTAAGATTATTTTAAAAAAGAAAGGCAGGTGTGATTTCTGTATATATACTAATATTTTAATTTTATATTATATAAAAATGTACAAGTTGGTATATATCAGAAGATATTATGGAAGTTAAGGAAAGAGTTAAAAAATTAAGAGAACTTATGAAAGAAAAGGGTATAGATGCATATATAATTCCAAGTGCTGATGCTCACCAAAGTGAATATGTAGCACCTCATTGGGAAAGTAGAAAATGGATATCAGGCTTTACAGGTTCAGCAGGAACAGCAGTAATAACTTTAGATGATGCAGGACTTTGGACTGATGGAAGATATTTTATTCAAGCTGAAAAGCAATTGGAAGGTTCAGGAATAAGATTATTTAAAATGGGACAACCTTCAGTTGCAACAATTAATGAATGGTTAAAAGATGTATTAAAAGAAGGAAGTACAGTTGGATTTGATGGAAAAGTAATTTCTAAGTATTTTAAAAATATGTTAGAAAAAACTTTATGTAAGAAAAACATGAAGTATGATCTTCAATGGGATTTAGTTGATATGATATGGGAAGACAGACCAGAAATACCTATGGATTCGTTTTATTCTCTTGATGTTAAATATGCAGGTAAAAGTAGGGTTCAAAAAATAAATGAAGTAAGAGAAGAAATGAAGAAAGATGAGGCAACTCATTTTATATTATCCTCTCTTGATGATATAGCATGGTTATTTAATATTAGAGGAAATGATGTTCCATGTAATCCAGTTATTATTTCTTATGCCATTGTTTCAGAAAATGAAGCTATTTTATTTGTAGATTCTAAAAAAGTAACAGACGAAATTAGAAAAGAATTAGAGAAAGATAATGTTCAAGTTAAGGAATATAATGAAATAGAGAATTATTTAAAGAAATTAGATACGACTAATGTAGTTATGTATGACCCTGTTAAAACTAACATGTGGATAGTAAATTCAATAAATTCTACAATTAATACAGTTGAAAAACAAAATGTTACAACTAAAATGAAAGCTATAAAAAATGAAGTTGAACTTAATAATATGAGAAAAGCACATATTAAAGATGGTGTTGCTATGGTTAAATTCTTATATTGGTTAGATACTAATATTGGAAAAGAAAAGATTACAGAAATTTCAGCTTCAGACAAATTAGAAGGATTTAGAAGTAAACAAGAAAACTTTAAAGGAATAAGTTTTGACACTATAGCAGGTTATAAAGAACATGCGGCAATGATGCATTATAAAGCAACAGAGGAAACAGATGCAGAACTTAAAAAAGAGGGAATGTTACTTGTAGATTCAGGTGGACAATACTTAGAAGGAACTACAGATATAACAAGAACTATTGTTTTAGGATCTTTAACTAAAGAAGAAAAAAGAGATTTTACATTAGTTGCTAAAGGAGTTATTAACTTAAGTTTAGGTAAATTCTTATATGGGTGCACAGGTACTAATGTAGATATTCTTGCTAGAAGACCACTATGGGAGTATGGTATAGATTATAAATGTGGTACTGGTCACGGAGTGGGATTCTTCTTAAATGTTCATGAAGGACCTCATGCTATAAGAGTAAATTATGTTTCTACTGTTTTAGAAGATGGTATGGATGTTACTAATGAACCAGGAGTTTATAAAGAAGGAAAACATGGTATAAGAACAGAGAATATTTTAGTTGTACAAAAAGATGAAAAAACTGAATCAGGACAATTTATGAAATTTGAGACTATTACTTTTTGTCCAATAGATTTAAGAGGAATTGTAGTTGAAATGTTAACTCCTGATGAAAAGGCATGGTTAAATACTTATCATAAACAAGTATATGACAAGCTATCAGCATATTTAAATGAAGACGAAAGAGAATGGCTAAAATATCATACTAGAGCAATATAAATAATTATATAATGTTTTAACAAAAAGGATTTATACTTAGGTATAAATCCTTTTTGTTATTTAAATGTCATTTTTCAATAGACGATTAAAATCTTTTAATTTAAGTAATATTTTATTTTTTACAGTATTAAGAGTGTTATCTGAAGCATCAAGCTTTAATTCATATAATAATTTTAGGCAATCTTCTATGTTTTCAATAGAATATATATGAAATAAGTTTTTTTCTATAGCGTCTAAAACTTCATTTTTTAATACTAAATTTTCTAAGTTGCCTTTGGGAATAATAACTCCTTGCATACCGTTTAATCCAAATAGATTACATGTATCAAAAAAACCTTCTATTTTTTCGTTTACTCCCCCTATAGGTTGAATTTGGCCATATTGATTTATAGAACCTGTTATAGCTAAATTTTGTTTAATTGGTATATCTGCAAGAGATGAAAGTAAAGCAACTAATTCCGCACATGAAGCACTATCACCTTCTATACCAGAATATAATTGTTCAAAAACTATACTAGCATTAAAAGAAAGATAAGTCTCTTGTCCTAATAAGTTTCCAATAAATCCAGATAAGATCATAACACTTTTATTGTGTATATTTCCACTCATTTTACTTTCTCTTTCTATATTTACAATACCTTTTCTCCCTGCATAAGTAGTAACGGTTATTTTATGAACCATTCCAAGAGAAATGTCACCAAAATCACATACGGAAAGCCCATTAATTTGGCCTATTTTACTACCATTAATATCAATTAAATATTGATTTTTTTTATACATTTCAAGAATTTTATATTTAATTAAACTATGCATTTCTTGTTCATCATGTAAAGCTCTTAAAACATGAACTTTCTTTATATAGGTACAATTCTCCTTCTTAGCTAAATAATTAGAAATATCTATGATATCTAATAATTTTCCTATAGAGGATGAAAAATAAAATTTATTTTCAGAAAGACGGCAAGAGTAAAGTAATATTTCTTTAATACCAGCTTTTTCAATATGCAAGAATTTTTTGTTATTTATATAGTTAGTCATGTAGCCTATAACTTCATTTAAATTTTTTTCATTTAACTTAATATTTGAGTCAAATTCTGCCTTAACCTTAAAAAATCTTTGAAAATCTGGATCATGGGCTAAAAGTAGAGAATAAATTAAATCAGAACCTATTAGTATGATTTTTAGATTTATAGGAATAGATTCAGGTTTTAAACTAGCTATTGGCAAGAGCTCTATGGAGTTTTTTACATTTTCTATAGTGATTTCTTTTGTTTTGAGACATCTTTTTAAGTTTTCATATATGTCCATATTTGTTATAAAATCATTAGCATTTAATATTAAGAATCCACCATTAGCCTTGTGAATATTTCCAGAACGAATATGAGTAAAATCAGTAATAAGGTTTCCCATTGAATTTTCATAGTCTATTTGTCCAAATAAATCATAGTATTCAGAGGAATCTTGAAAAATAACAGGAGCACCAGAGTTTTCTTTATTGCTCACAATAACGTTTATACTATAACGTCTATATATGGGATCATCTAAAAAGCCTTCAAATAATTTAGTATTTTTAAGATTTTTTTCTTTATTATTAAGGTTGGAATCTATGTCCCCAAGAAAATAATTTATGTTAGAAATTAAATCTTCTTTTAAATTAATAATATAATTATTAATTTTTTCGCTGAAATTATATTTATCTAAAAGAAGCTTAATTTTTTTAGTAAGAAGTTTGTTTGCTATTTTATTTTCTAATTTACAAAGTTCTTCATCCATTTTTTTCTCTAATATTTTAGTTTCTTTTAGTATTTCAATAGATACAAGTCTGAGATCACTAGCATTTTTATTTATTAGATCTTTTTTTGCTTGAGGTAGTTTATTATACTCTTCCGAATCCATTTCTTTATCATTTAGCATGGGAATAAAGACTATACCTTCAGAAGAATCTTCTTCTATGATTAAATTTTTTTCTAAAGCTAGAGCATTCAATTCATCGTTTAAATCTATAATTTGTTCTTCATATTTATTAATAATTGTATTGCGTTTTTTTTCATAGGTATTAGAGGTGAAATGGATAGGTGCTTCTTCGATTATAAATTTAAGCAAATTGGTTATATCTTTTTTAAACTCTGTTCCTTTATTAGGGGGAAGAGAAAGAGCTACGGGATTATTTTCATCTTTAAAATTATAAGCATAGCACCAATCATTAGGGGTGGATAATGTTTTGGCGTAATTTTCTATTTTTTCTAATATATAAGTAGTTTTACCAGTTCCTCTATGTCCTGAAATATAGATATTATAATCTTTTTTATTAATTTCTAATCCCATTTCAATGAATTTTTTAGCAGTTTCTTGTCCTATAATACCTTTGAAAGGAATTATATCTTCAGTTGTTTTGAAATCGGGAAGATTAAAATTTAATTTGATATTTTCTATAGAAATTTCCTTATTCATATAATATTTTCTCCAATAAAAATGTTTATAAAACATTATATGCTAGATATAAAAATAATATATAAATTACATATTTTTAGTGGTATAATATATACAATATATGCAAAATCTTAAAAAAAATCTAATTACTTAGAAAGTTTGTCTTATCTTTTATTTTGGGGGTACGAGGATGGATATAAAAACTAAACTTCCATTAAGCATGGTTATTTTATTGGTCACTCCACTGATATTATTAGGAATAATATCTTACACATATGCATCTAGTAATCTTATAAAAATAAGTAAGGATAATATGACTCATATAATTAAAATGGGTTCTGGAGAGTTGCAAAATGTAATAAAAAAACAACATATTGAAACTAAACTTATGTCAGAAAAAAAAGAAGTAGTTGATTTCTTTTTTAAATGCAATAATAAAATGTTTAATGAAGAGTTTTATAATAAGCAGACAAAAGCTATTAAATCTATTTTATATGGATCTAAAATAGTATCATATGATTTATTGAATAGTCTAATTATAAATAAAGATGGAAAAGTTGTTTTTAATACGTTAAAAAGAGAATATGCTTTTAATTTTAATAGTGTGTTTAAAGAAAATGCTAATATGTTATATGATACTAATATAATAACTAACTTGAAAATCTTATCTAAGTTAGAAGGAAAAGATAGTTATATTATTACAAATCCGATTATAAACGAAGATGGAAAGTTTCTAGGTGTATTTGCTAATGTATATAATTATAAGTACTTAGAAAATTCTTTGAAACAAGTTAAATTAGGTAAATCAGGATGTATAATTTGTTCTAATTTAGATAAAAATTTATTGTTAGAATCAAATAATAAAGGTGCAAAAATTATTAAAAATCCTTCTATAGAAAAACTAATAAATAAATTAGGTAAAGGGAAAACTAGTTCTTTTAACGGTTTTATAAAAATCAAAGAAGGACAAGAAGAAATTTTAATTAGGTATAATTATATTCCAAGATATAAGGAAATTTTAATGGTATGTCAAAGCATGAAAGATATCAAAGGGCCGGCTATGAATATAGCTAAAATGATAATAATAGTAACAATTATTTTTTTGATTATAGGTATAACTCTAACTATATATCTTTCTAATTGTTTAACAAAACCTATAACAAATTTAATGCATGTTATGGAACGGGCATCTAATGGAGACCTAAATGTAAAACATAATTATAATAGAAAAAATGAATTAGGAAGGCTTTCTCAAAGTTTTAATAAGATGATAAGAATTTTAAAAAATAATTATGATGAACTTTCAGAAGTCTATGGAAAATTAAGTATTGCTCAAAATGAATTAAAAGATAAGTATCTGCAGCTTCAAAACAATGAGAAGGAATTGAAAAGAATAAAAGATATATATACTATTGCTGTTAATGGGTCAAATGAGGCCATATGGGAGTATAATAATACTACTAACAAGTTCTATTATTCAGAAAAATGGAATACAATAGTTGGAATTGATATTAATGGAGGATTAAAATTTGAGGAAATTTTAGCCCTTCTTTGTAATGAAGAGGATAAAGAAGATTTTCAGAGAAGTTATTTAAATTATATTAATAATGATGAGGAATTTTTTAAATATGAGTTTAAGTTAAGGGATAGTACAGATCAATGGATTTTGTTAAAGGGAAGTGTAAATAAAGATAAGTTTGGAAATATAGATAGAGTAGTAGGATCAGTTAGTGATATTTCAGAAAGAAAAATAGCAGAAGAACAGATAAGGTTTTTTGCTTATAATGATCCTTTGACGGAACTTCCTAATAAAACATCTTTTAATAGTGACATGAGTAAAATACTGAAAAATTGTAATAGCTGTAAAGGCGAAGGTGGAGTAATTTTCATAGATATAGATGATTTTAATAAGATTAATGATGATTTAGGACATAATTTTGGTGATGATCTTTTAAAATGTGTTGCTAGTAGGTTGAGACACAAATTAAGTAATGAATTAGGATTATATAGATTTGCGGGAGATGAATTCATAGTTACTATACCTCACATTCAGAGTGAAGAATATTTTAGAAAATTTTGTTATGATTTGCTAAGTTACATGAATGGTGAAGTGTGTATACATGGAAAACAAATTTATTTATCGGCTAGTATGGGGGTTTCTAGGTTCCCAAGGGATGGAAATAACATTGATCTTATATTAAAAAATACTCATACCGCCATGTATAGGGCGAAACATTTGGGCAAAAATCAAATTGAATTTTATAGTAAAGTTATGTCTACGGAGTTAAAACGACATAATGAAATAGAAAGTATTCTAAGAAAGTGTATAGATAAAGATAAATTTATTGTTAAATATCAACCACAGATTAATTGTAATAATGGAGAAATTTATGGCTTTGAAGCTCTTCTAAGACTAGATAATAATGATTGTGGGTTTATTTCTCCAGGTGAATTTATTCCTATTGCAGAAGAATCGGGACTTATTATACCGATAGGTAATTTAGTTATGAAAAAGGTATGTAAACAAAATAAAATATGGAAAGATAAAGGGTATAATTATAAAAAAATAGCAGTTAATATTTCTGCAAAACAATTAAAAGATGAAAGATTTTTAGATAGTGTAAAACAAATTTTAAAGGAAACAGATCTAGAACCTAAATATTTAGAATTTGAAATTACAGAAACCTCTGTTTTGGATTCTATGGATAGTAAGGTAGGAATTTTAAGAAAACTTAAGAATATGGGAATTTCTATATCTTTAGATGACTTTGGAACAGGATATTCATCTTTAAATTATTTGAGAATTTTACCAGTAGATAATATAAAAATAGACAAGTCTTTTGTTGATGATATCTGTGACGATAAGGTTAAATCATCAATTATAGATGGATTAATAGTAGTAGCTAAAAATATGAATTTATCTATTATAGCAGAAGGGGTAGAAGAGCCTAAACAGTATTCTATGCTAAAAAATAAAAAGTGTGATTTTGTACAAGGATATTTATTCAGTAAACCTATTATGCCTAATGAAGCCGAAGAACTTTTGAAAAAGGGTACTAAACTTAAATTATAAATAGTTCTATTATAAAAAGGGGCTGTCGCACTAAAAAATAGTGCGACAGCTTTTTGCGTAAAAAATAAATCTCCCACTCGAAAGAGTGAAAGATTTATAGTAAAATTAATATATGCCAAAACATATTAATTTACATAAAAATTATACTTCAAATCGTGGAAATTATCAATTAAAACTTCCACTAAATATTGAATACATGATTCCAAATAATGATTCGGTGCGTTTGCTAAGTCAATTTGTAGAGGAGATGGATTTAACAGATTTATATTCGACTTATTCCCGATTAAGGGAAAATCAGGCTACGCCTCGTCAGATGCTGAAGATTGTATTTTATTCTTATATGAACCGTAGGTATTCTTCTAGGGAAATGGAAAACTCTTGCAAAAGGGATGTTAATTTTATGTATCTCCTAGAAGGGTCGCCGGTACCAGATCATTCTACATTTGCAAGATTTCGTAGTCTTCACCTTGCGCCCTGTTCGGAAATAATTATGGCTGAAATGACTAATTTTTTTTATGAGATTGGAGAAATATTAGGAGATTCTATATTTATTGATGGCACAAAGATAGAGGCATGTGCTAATAAATATACTTTTGTTTGGAAAAAAGCAGTTTCAAAGAACTTACAGAAATTGCTTTCTAAATTAGGTGATTTAGTAGCTGAATGTGAAGAACTTTATGGAATAAAACTTATATATGAAAACAAAGTAAAAATAAAGCATGTAAAGAAGCTACGCAAACAACTTTACTCTTTAAAACAAAAAGAAAATATCCAATTTGTACATGGATGTGGCAAAAGAAAAACTCCTATTCAACGTTCTATTGAAAAACTCGAAGAGTATCTTGGTAAGTTAAGAGAATATACGCAGAAAATCTATACCTGCGGTAAACGTAATAGTTATTCTAAGACAGATAAAGATGCAACTTTTATGAGAATGAAAGAAGATGCTATGAGAAATGGTCAGTTAAAACCAGGTTACAATGTTCAGCATGGAGTAGATTCCGAATATATCGTATGGCTTACTGTTGGCGATCAGCCTACGGATACAACAACATTAATTCCATTTATAAAAAGTATGGAGAATTTTTTGCACTTTAAGTATTCTAAAATTGTTGCGGATGCGGGTTATGAAAGTGAAGAAAATTATGTTTATATTAAAGATAATGAACAGTTATCATATATTAAACCAGCAAATTATGAAATTTCAAAAACAAGGAAATATAAAAATGATATAAGTAGAATAAGCAACATGGATTATACCGTATTAGGTGATTATTATACTTGTAAAAATAATAAAAAACTAATAGTAAATAAGACAATAAAAAGAAAAAGCAAGACAGGCTATATAAGTGAAAAAACAATTTATACTTGTGAAAACTGTAGTAATTGCGTTTACAAGAGTAAATGCATAAAAGGTAATAATAGCAAAACACCCTTAGAAGAAAGAGTTAAAAATATTGAAATATCAAAGCTATTTAACATGCTTCGCAAAGAGAATCTTGAAAGAATTGTAAGTGAAGAAGGATGCCAGTTAAGAATGAATCGGAGCATTCAAGCTGAAGGTTCTTTTGCAGAAATTAAACAAGATATGAGATTTCGTAGATATCTAAGTAAAGGTAAAAGAAATGTTTTGGCTGAAAGTATGCTATTAGCAATGGCACATAACATAAATAAGCTACATAATAAAATTCAGGCAGATAGAACTGGAACACACCTTTTTTCACTTAAAAAAAGTGCCTAATTTTAAAATATTAAAATTCTACAAGTCAAAAAAGCCTTAATACCAAAGGCTTATTAAAGTGCGACATTTTTAAATTATTAAGCTTATAGGCGGTGAACTATCATTAAATTTTCTATAAAACACAAAAAACGCTGCCGCGTTAGTATAAATTTTTATGCTAATGCGACAGCCCCTTATATATTATTACTTTTTTTGGTAATTATTTAGTGTAGAAATTTCTTATTGTTTGACAAACAAAATCTACTTCTTCTTCCGTAATTTCAGGATATATAGGAAGAGCAAGAACTCTTTCACAAGCTTTTTCAGCTACAGGGAAATCACCTTTTTTATAACCTAAATACTCAAAACATTTTTGAGTATGTAATGGTTTTGGATAGTAGATACTAAATTGTACTTCATTCTGTCTCAAATAATCAACAAGTTCATCACGTTTTTCAGCGAAGATGTTAAATACATAGTAAACAGGTTTTTGATCACCTTTTATTATAGGTAATTTTATTTGTTCAATATCTTTTAATCTATCTATGTACCAACCAGCTATGATTTCTCTCTTTTTAATAGATTCTTCCATGTGTCTTAATTTAACTAAAAGAACAGCAGCTTGAATTGTATCTAATCTAGAATTATATCCTAAATGATCATAATGATATTTTTTGCTAGCACCATGAACTCTATAAGATTTAGCAAGTTCAGCTAAGTTATCATCATTAGTTACGATCATACCACCATCACCATAACCACCTAAAGTTTTAGTAGGGAAGAATGAGAATATACCCATGTCACCAATAGTTCCAGCATGTTTATATTCAGAACCATTTCCTTTCCATCTCATACCAAAGGCTTCAGCAGCATCTTCTAATACTCTTAAATCATGGTTATTTGCAATGTTCATAATTTTATCCATATCGGCTACTTGAGCAAATAAATGAATTGGAAGAATTCCTACTGTATTCTCATTGATTTTTTCTTCTATTAAATCAGTATTGATGTTAAATGTTTCTTCATCTATATCAACAAAAACAGGTTTTCCACCATGTCTTGCTATACAAGATGTTGATGCTAAAAATGTGAATGGAGAAGTAATTACTTCTTTACCATCTTTAAATCCTAAGATATCAGAAGATAATACTAATGCATCAGTACCAGAAGCTACACCTATAGCATGTTTTGCTCCAGTAAATTTTTTTATTTCTTCTTCAAATTCCTTAACTTCAGGTCCTAAAGTTGATATACCTCTTGTTATAACATCAAATATAGCCTTATTAAATTCTTCTTTTCTATTTTCATATTCTCTTAAAGATGTATAAAAGTTAACTTTCATAATTAACTATCCTTTCTTTATATCATAAATATTATTTTATATTAGATTATACAATAAGTTATTAAATTTAGATATAAAATTAAAATTTTAAAAGTATTTTAATTTTTTATTTTAAAACTTCTTTTATGCATTTTACTATTTCTGTAGCTACTATTTCAGCATTTTCTAGAGAAAGAGTTGAATAAACAGGTAAAGAAATTTCATTTGCATATTGGTTATAAGCATTAGGATAATCTTCGATTTTATATCCTAAGTTTTTATATAAAGTGAATAATGGTAATGGAATGAAGTGTACATTTGTTGCAATACCCATTTCAGCCATCATTTCTATAACTTTAGTTCTTTGATCTTCTGTCATTCCTTTTACTCTTAAAGGATATAGGTGATAAGAAGTTTCTCTAATTTCATCTTTTATAAATGGAAGAATAGCAAAATCTTCTTTGCTTAAAATATTATTATAGATTTCAAATATTTTGCTTCTATGTTTTAACATGTCTTCGTATCTTTCAAGTTGAACAAGACCTATAGCTGCTTGCATATCTGTCATATTACATTTAAATCCATCCGTTACTATGTCATATTTCCAAGCACCAGCTTTCATTTTAGATAATGCATCTTTAGTTTGACCATGAAGAGAAGTAATTTTTAATTCTTTATATAAATCTTCTTTTCCTAGGAAATTATTATCATTAAAAGTTACAGCTCCGCCTTCAGCAGTAGTTAAATTTTTAACTGCATGGAATGAGAATGTATGGAAATCAAATTGACCACCAACTCTTTTACCCTTATATTTCGCACCAAAAGAATGGGCAGAATCAGAAAGTAAAATAATATCTTCCCTATTCATTTCTTTTAGCATATTTTTTATAACATCATAATCTACAGGAACACCGGCAAAATCCACAGTGAATATAGCTTTAGTTTTTGGAGTAATAGCCTTTTTTATTTCTTCTTCATCAATTAAGAAAGAATCCTTTTTTGTGTCTACAAATATTGGTTTAATGCCTCTATGAACTATAACACTAGCAGTAGCTGTATAAGTATAAGGAGTTGTTATAACTTCATCTCCTTCTTTTATATCATAAACTTTTAATATAAGTTCCATAGCAGCTGTAGCACTTGATACGGCAACAGAATGGTTTGCATCACTATATTTTGCTACATTGTCTTCAAATTCTTTTACCTTTGGTCCAGAAGTTATCCATCCAGATTTTAATACTTCAACTACATTTTCAATTTCTCTTTCTGTTACATCTGGAGGTGAAAAAGGTATATTATATTTTTTCATAAAAGTTACATCCTTTCAAAATTTATTTATTACATCTAAAATAACCAGTATCTTTAGTTATTATAATGTTTTTATTTTTATCTATAATGCTCTCTATATAGTTTACCAATTTAGTATAAATTTTTTCATCTAAGTTATTTTTTATATTTTCTGGCATAGATAAAATATAATGAGTAAGAGGTAAAGCCTTATTTATAATAAGAGCATCTTCGTAGCGTTTTAAATATATATTTTTAAAATGTTTAGATAAAATGTTTTTACCACTTTCTAGGTTGAAATTACGAGTATTTATAATCCCTTCCCATTTTAAACTTTTACAATTAACACCATTTATAATATTACTAAGTTCCTTCATATGATTTTCACCTACAGTAGAAGCAAAGAAGTATCCATTGGGTTTTAATATATTTTTTATATTTAAAAGTGCCTTATCAAGATTTGTTAAATGATATAGCATATGATTTGCAATTACAATATCATATGTACTTTCTTCAAAAGGAATTTCTAAAGCATCAACTAATTTAAAATTAAAGTTATTAGTATAGTCTTTTAAATTTTTCTTTGCATCTTCCAGCATACCGGGAGAAAAATCAGTAAGTGTTATGTTAAAGTTATTTTTCATAAGGTGTATATTTTTATCCCAAAGAGAACCATCTCCGCATCCTAGTTCAAGAATTTTAATCTCTTTATCTTTAGGATAAGAATCTGTAATGTTAAGAAGTTCATTAAAAAACCAAGGCATCCATCCCTCTTTATTTTTACTAAATTTATCATGTATAGATATTCTTTTTCGTAAATTAGTAGCATTTTCATATTGTTCTAGCCATTTCGTATGTTTATTAACGATATTCATAATACTAAACATTTCATCCCAATGGGGTTTATCATTTAATGGAATATTTTCTATCATTTCATCTATAGCTTTTGTTACCATATTTAATTGAGCAACTCTATTTTCTATAACTTTTTTTTGGAGTTCTAGAGAATATCTTAGATCATCGTCATTACCTTCATAAATCATAATTCTTTTAATATCTTGAAGCGAAAGACCTATAAATTTTAAGGTTAATATTTTTTGAAGTCTTATAAAATCATCCATACAATATAGCCTGTGACCTTTATCATTAAGTTTAGAAGGTTTTAGTAATCCGATTTTATCATAATATCTTAATGTTCTAATAGTTACTCCAGCTTTACTAGCAAATTCACCAGTTGAAATAAATTTATCCAAAGTAAAATTCACCTCGCTTTATATATATATATTAATACATGACGTAAGGTAATGGTCA
Source organism: Clostridiaceae bacterium 14S0207 (assembly GCA_003288255.1). GTDB lineage: Bacteria > Bacillota > Clostridia > Clostridiales > Clostridiaceae > Hathewaya > Hathewaya limosa. Next base: position 849,211 of record CP026600.1, read on the forward strand.
ATAGCTTTATAAAAAATATTCTTAAAGTTTTAAGATGTTTATAATATTTATATAAAATTTTAAAATAAAACTATATAAGGTAACAATATTGTTACCTTATATAGTTTTATTTTAATGTATAATAAGGGCAGTAGAAATAGATTATATTTATATATAGAAAATTAAGTTTAGAGGAGTTTAAAATATGGAAAACAAGGTTTTAATAGTTGAGGATGAGGCAAATATAAGAAGTTTTGTTAAAATATTTTTAAAGAATAATGGATTTAATGTTTTTGAATGTGAAAGAGGAGAAGATGCTCTTAAAATAGTTACATTGGAAAAACCTAATATAGTTATTTTAGATGTGATGTTACCTGGTATAGATGGATTTAAAGTTTGTGAAGAATTAAGAAAACAGAATAAAAATATAGGAATTATAATGCTTACAGCTAGAGGACAGGATAATGATAAAATAGAAGGATTTGAAACTGGAGCTGATGATTACATGGTAAAACCATTTAATCCCAAGGAATTATTGTTAAGAATAAAGTCTTTATTAAGAAGAGTATCCGAAGAAGATAAGGAACAAGAGGATGCTTGCATAATTTCAGAGCCATTTAAATTAGATATTTATGCTCAAAAATTATTTAAAAATGATACAGAAATTGATATGACCCCAAGAGAATTTTTGCTTATGAAAACTTTTATGGAAAATCCAGGGAAAGCTTTTAGTAGAGAAGAACTTCTAAGTACTGTTTGGGGTTGGGATTTTTATGGGGAATCAAAAATTGTTGATGTAAATATGAGAAGATTAAGAACTAAAATAGAAGATAATCCTTCAGAACCGAAGTTTATAGAAACCGTATGGGGTAAAGGATATAGATGGGTATCTAATATTTAATAAAGTGGTGAGCTTATGAAAAGTATAAGAAAAAAATTGACTAAAAGTTATGTGAAAGTTATTCTTTTTAGTATTGTTGTATTAGAAATAATATTGTTTAGTTTTATTAGATTTTATTTTTATAATAATCTTGAAGAAAATCTTTTAAGTCAAATTAAGACTTCGGCAGAGTTTTATAATAGGTATTTTTCTTCATCTACTCTGGAGGAAAATATTATATCTAATGTAGATATTTTTTGGAAACAGACTCCTGCACAAGTTCAAATTATTGATACGAAAGGAAAAATACTTATGGATTCCATAGGTGTTAGAAACTATGAAAAATTAGATACAACTGATTATAAAAAAGCATTACATAATCAATATGGGGTTTGGACTGGTAAGGTTCCTTATTATGATAAAGGGGTTATGGCTATATCATATCCTTTAAAATCAGAAAACAATGTTATAGGAGTTTTGAGGTTTGTTACTTCTTTAGAAGAAGTTAATAAAAATATTCTAGGTATAATGATACTATTCTTAATTATAGGAGCTATAGTTATCTTTGTAGGTTCTTTGGTTAGTTTGGTTGTGGCAAATTCAATTGTTGAACCTATAAAAGGGCTTACAGTAGTTGCAGAAAAAATGGCTAATGGTGATTTTAAGGCTAGAAGTGAAGTCAATTGTGAAGATGAGATTGGCAAGCTTTCTCATACCCTTAATTATATGGCAGAAGAAATAGAGAAAAAGGATAACCTGAAAAATAACTTTATTTCCTCTGTATCTCATGAACTTAGAACACCACTTACAGCTATTAAGGGATGGGCTGTAGTTTTAAATTCCCATGGTATGGATAAAGATACTTTAGGTGAGGGCTTGAATATTATAGAAAAGGAAAGCGATAGACTTTCTAATATGGTGGAGGAACTTTTAGATTTTTCTAGGTTCGTTTCTAATAAAGTTACGATTAAGAAAGAAGAGTTCTCGGTGGAAGCTTTGGCTAAGTATTTAGAAACATATCTGAAACCTAGGGCAAATAGAGAAAAGATAAATTTTAAAGTAATATGTGAACATAATTTGCCAACAATAATGGTAGATAAAAACAGATTAAAACAAGTTTGTATTAACATAATAGATAATGCTTTCAAATTTACGCCTGAAAATGGTGAGGTAGCATTTAAAGCATATAAGAAAAATAATGAATTGGTAATAGAAGTTCAAGATACAGGATGTGGGATAAGTGAAGATGAATTACCTAAAGTAAAGGAGAAATTTTATAAAGGTAAAAGTAGCAAATCTCAAAATGGTATAGGACTTTCAATTTGTGATGAAATAGTTAAATTACATAATGGAGAATTTATTATTGAAAGTGAATTAGGAAAAGGTACCAAAGTACTTGTTAAATTAAAATTAAGTTAAAGAATGAATTGTAAGGAGTTGGATTATGAGAAAAAAATATAATTTAAGAAATAAAGTACTTATTTTCCTATTGATATCTATTTTTTTAACTCTTTTAAGTGGTTGTTCTACTAATATAGAGTTAAGTGAAAAAGAAAAAATATTAGCTCCTAGTAATGAAAAAATACCTATTACAGGAATTTGGAAAATAGAATCTTATAAAAATTGGAATAGCAAAATAACAGAAAAGGAATTGAAAAGAATTTTAAAAAATAAAATTGAATTTAATGAGGACGTAGTAAGAGTAGGAAAAGAAGTTTGCAATAATCCTCAATTTAAAATAAAAACAGTAGATGCAGATCAGTATTTAATATATGCATATAAAAGAACTAGACAGGAATTACAAATAAAAAATAAAAATTTGAATATAATATCTGTAACATCAAATGAAAAACATTTTTATGATTTTATGGAAATAGATTCTGATAATATGATATTATATGCATATGATACATTTTTATATTTAAAAAAGGTAAGCGAAAATGAGATAAAAAATTCTAATAGAAAAGAAACTAATGGAAATACAGAGCAATTTAGTAAAATTCACAAAGATGAAAAGGAATTACTAAGGAGTACCTTAGTATTAGGATTAAGAAGTGAAAATAAGATAAAGGTACCTTTAGACAATGATACTAAAAAAGAAATAGTTTCTCAAAAATATAGAACTTTTACTATATATTCTAGAAATAAAAAAATAGAAAATGTAATAGAAACAGATAAAATTTTAATACCTAGGAATATTGGTTTTTGGGGATTAAATAATAATTTGTATAATGAAAATGGAAAAATAATAGAAGAATTAAATGCCTATAATGTGGATCAAAAACTTGAAGAGTTAAATGCCCATAATGTGAATCAAAAATTTAAAGAAAGTAATATAAAATATGATCAAAATAAATCTTATTTTGATCAATTAGCTAATAATGAAAATTTATTATGTAGAGTTAACTTTATAAGCGATAACTATGTTGGAATTGAATATGATACTAAGAAAAATATAAATGCTATAAAATATGATAAATTTGCGGTACTACCTTTAGATAACTTCAATTATGGAAAGTTAGGAATATGGCATGTTATGAGTGGTGGAGAAGAGGGGAATCTTCAGAATTTAGAAAAAGATCTAGATAAACAAGGATATAAATTTGATGATACCAATTTTACCCTTAAAAGAAAAAATGGGTATTGGGCTATGATAGGAAGGGCAGTTGAAAAAGAAGACGAAAATAGGTATAAAGATTATATGATAAATACAATTCCTTCACGAGGAATTGTAAATTATGATACCTTGAATATATCTTGGAATGATATTAAGGCAAAAATCCCAGAGGCTAGAGATGCTTACACATCTCCTAATAAAGATTTATTAGTTATACTAACTAATAAAGAAATATTAATTTATACTGTTACATCAGGAAAAATAGCTCAAAGACAAAGTGTAACAATTCCTTTAAAAGAAGGTGAAACCGCTGTTATGGCAGAATGGGCAACAGGAGAATATGCATTAAGATGGAAAAAAATAAGTGAATATAATGGACAAAATAAAAAATAATCTCTTTTTAGAGATTATTTTTTATTTTATATTTAAAGAGTTTTACAATATCCTAATACTTTTTTTACATAATTACGAGTTTCACTAGGTAGATTTACTATGCCGTCTACTGAAGTGACTCCTCTTCTATGTAAAGTTCCAGGACCTGCATTGTATGCGGCAAGTCCTAATGCTATATTTCCCTTTTGACCTCTAATCATGTCTTTTAGATGGCGGACGCCAGCATCTACATTTTGTTCAATGTTATATGGGTTACTAACGCCATAATCAGTACAATTTTCTGGCATAAGTTGCATAAGTCCCATAGCACCAGCCCAAGATTTACAATTTGGGTTAAAGTCTGATTCCTGTTTGATAACAGATAAGACTAAATTTTTATCCATATTGTATTTTCTGCAAGCCAAATCTACAGCCTGCATTATTCTAGGATTTTTAACTGAAATTTTTTCCATGCCTTTTACGGAACCATTTAAGTAAGTATTTATACCATAATTTTTATTATTGTAACTTTTATAAGTATTTTTTAAATCTAAAGTTGAAATAGTATCAGAAAATCCATTAGCTAAATCTTGTAATTTTACACCAGTAAGACTAGAATTTAATTCTTCACCTAATTGATCACCATTTTTTTCAAGCATTGATGACATAATAGATTGTAAAATCATAGAAAAAGATGAATTGCTTTTAAATGAATTTTCAAATACTTTTTGAATTAAACCTACCTCAACAATTTTTTTTAAAGAGTCTTGATTTATATTGTTGGGTTCTAATTGTTTTTTTACACCTTGTGTATTTAAAGGCATGTTTAAAATATTTTCTATTTTCATAATAGATAAGTTACCTCCTATATTTAATTAAAGTTATAATGTTTAATTAAAATTATATGATAATTCTCAGTAAATATCTTTTTATACTAAAAAATCAAAAATAAATATAATCTAAATAAAATTATCGTCTATTTAGAGAAAAAACTTAAATTTATTTTTTAAAAATTAATTATTGACGTAGATAAAAAATTGATGTATAGTATAACAAGAAACAAAGACAAGTAGTAAACAACAAAATAAATAACCTTTAAAAATAGATCCAGAGAGGTCTAAAAGGAAGAGAAAAGTTCGGATATAGGTGTTCTATATCTATGGCTAAAAAAGAAAATTTTACATTTATGGCGCACATAAATCTTCCTTTAAAAGGAAGATTTTTTTTATGCCTTTAAATCTAGTCCAGTGAGACTAAAAAGGGGGAGTATTAATAATGTTAAAAGGAAGACATTTAATTGATCCAATGGATTTTACAGTAGAGGAGTTAAATGAAGTTTTAGAATATGCTCAGAAAATTATAGAAAAACCTGAAGCATATGCCCATGTATGTGATGGAAAAATTTTAGCAACTCTATTCTATGAACCAAGTACAAGAACTAGACTAAGTTTCGAAGCTGCTATGCTAAGATTAGGAGGACAAGTATTAGGGTTCTCTGAAGCAAAATCTTCTTCAGCAGCAAAGGGAGAAAGCGTAGCAGATACGATTAGAACTATAGAATGTTATGCAGATATAGCTGCTATGAGACATCCTAAGGAAGGCGCTCCAAAAATTGCTTCAATGTATTCACAAATGCCAGTTATTAATGCTGGAGATGGTGGACATCAACATCCAACTCAAACCTTAACAGATTTACTTACAATTCGTTCTATTAAGGGAACTCTTTCAAATTTAACCTTAACTTTCTGTGGAGATTTAAAATTTGGAAGGACAGTACATTCCTTAATAAAAGCCATGTCAAGATATGAAAATAATAAATTTATCTTAGTATCTCCCAAAGAATTAAAGGTTCCAGATTATATTAGAGAAGAAGTTTTAAGAAAAAATAATATAGAATTTAAAGAAGTAGAAAGATTAGAAGACGTAATAGATGAAGCAGACATTCTTTATATGACAAGGGTACAAAGAGAAAGATTTTTTAATGAACAAGATTATATAAGATTAAAGGATAGTTATATTATAAATGCTGATAAAATGAATTTAGCTAAAAAAGATATGATTGTAATGCATCCTTTACCAAGAGTAAATGAAATATCTATAGAAGTGGATAAAGATCCACGAGCAAGTTATTTTAAACAAGCTAAATATGGTATGTATGTAAGAATGGCTTTAATAGCAAAACTTTTGGGGGTGGATAAATAATGTTATCAATAAATGCAATCAAAAAAGGAATAGTTATAGATCACATAAAAGCAGGACTTGGTATGAAAATTTTCTACTATTTAGGCTTAGATAAAGTTGAATATCCAGTTGCACTAATTATGAATGTTAATAGTGATAAAAATGGTAAAAAAGATATTATTAAAATTGAAAATACAATTAATATAGATCTAGCAGCATTGGGATTTATAGATCCAGGCATTACTATAGACATTATAGAAAATGAAAAAGTTTCTAAAAAACTTCAATTAAACTTACCTGAAAAGATCGAAAATGTAATTCAATGTAAAAATCCAAGATGTATAACTTCAATAGAACAAGAAATTACTCATAGTTTTTATCTTGTAGACAGTGAAAAAGGAACTTATAGATGTCAATATTGTGATGAAGTTTATAAATTTTAATTGTATTAGACCATGAGTTTTATACTCATGGTCAACTTTTAAATAAATATATGTAAAGTGTTAATATAATTGTAGAGGAGATTAAATTGAATGGAACTTTTGATAAAAAATGTAGAGATTATTGACTGTAATAGTAGGTTTCAGGGAGATATATATATTAATGAAGGAATTATAAAAGAAATAGGAATTAATTTAGATAAAAAGTGCCAAGTTATTCATGGAAATAATAAAATTTTAATGCCAAGTTTTGTTGATTTGCATTGTCACTTTAGAGATCCAGGTTTTACGATTAAAGAAGATTTAAAGTCGGGATCTATGGCAGCATTACACGGAGGATATACAACTGTAAATCTAATGGCTAACACCAATCCAAGATGTAGTGATATGGATACATTTTATAATGTAATGAATAGAGGTAAAGATTTAAATCTTGTTAATATAAATCAAATTGTTACCATAACTAAGGATATGAAGGGACAATCTATAGAACATTTAGATTCTTTAACAGAAGAGGTTAAATTTATATCTGATGATGGAGTGGGAGTAACATCTGATGAAGTAATGTATAAAGCCATGTTAAAAGCTAAAGAAAGAGATATGACTATAATATCTCATGCAGAAACTAAAGAGTTCTCTGAAATAGATATGAGAGTTGCAGAGAATTTAATGACATTTCGTGATATAGCACTATGTGAAAATACAGGTGCAAAACTTCATATGGCTCATGTCAGCACAAAAGAGGCTATGGAAGCAGTTATAAATGCAAAAAGAAGAAATGCAAATTTAACTTGTGAGGTAACACCTCATCATATAGGCCTTATCAATTATGATTACAGAGTAAATCCACCTATAAGAGGCAAAGAAGATGTACAGTATCTAATAGATGCTATAAAAAATGGTTATGTAGATGCAATTGCAACAGATCATGCTCCACATACAGAGGAAGATAAAAAAAATGGAGCACCTGGAATATCAGGTATTGAAACAGCTTTTTCAGTTTGTTACACAAAGTTAGTTAAAGAAGGTTATATAAGCTTAAATAAATTATCAGAAATAATGAGTAAAAATCCATCTAAAATTATGGGATTAAATAGTGGAGAAATAAGACCGGGATTCAATGGAGATTTGGTTTTAGTTGATATAGATAAGAAATATAAAATAGACAGTAAAGAGTTTTTCTCAAAAGGGAAGAATACACCTTTTGACGGACAAGAAGTTTATGGAGAAATTTTAATGACTATAAAAAGTGGAGAAATCAAATATAGAAAATAACTTTATGCCAATATTTAGGAGGAATAAAGATGATAATAGATAAATTATTTAAAGTGGTAGAGGAAAAAGGACATGTATGTCTTGGATTAGATACAGATGTAACTTATCTGCCAACAGTGTATTTAAAGAAATTTGCAAGTATAAGTGATGCAATATTTAATTTCAATAAAGAGATAATAGATAGTACATTTGATGTGGTAGCGTGTTATAAGGTTCAAATTGCTTATTATGAGGCGTATGGAATAGAAGGATTAAAAGCATATTCAAAAACCTTAAAATATATAAGAGAAAAAAATGTAATAAGTATTGCAGATATAAAAAGAGGGGATATTGCTAAAACAGCTGAAATGTATGCTAAGGCTCATTTTACTGGAGCATTTGAAAGTGATTTTATAACTTTAAATCCTTATATGGGATTAGATAGTATAGAACCTTATTTAGAATATGTAAAAAACAAAGAAAAAGGAATTTTTGTACTAATAAGAACATCTAATAGAGGTGCTGAAGATATAGAGTATATAGAAACAAAGGAATGTAGTAGAGTATATAAAAGGGTTGGAGAAAAGATTAAAAATTTAGGTAAGGAATATTTAGGAACATGTGGATATAGTTCCATAGGTGGTGTAATGGGATGTACTCATGCTGATGAAGGTATTGAGATGAGAAAATTATTAAATGATACATTTTTCTTAATACCAGGTTATGGTGCTCAAGGTGGCGGAGCAAAAGATGTTATACCTTATTTAAAAAATGGTAATGGTGGAGTAGTAAATTCTTCAAGAGGTATATTACTTGCTTATAGAAAAAAGGAAAATGGAGAAAAAGAATTTGCCAATTGTGCAAGAGAGGCAGCTATTGCTATGAAAAATGCAATATTAAACGAAATAAATAAGTAAAGGAGAGAATACCTTTGATGTGTTCTATAGAAAAAGTTATAAAAAATAAAAAAATACAAGAGGGAATATATGAAATTCATATAGAAGGAAATTTTCAGGGAATACCAGGTCAATTCTATATGTTAAAGCCTTTACAAGGAAATATATTATTACCAAGACCCATTAGTATTTATGATGTTAAAGATAATTATATAAGTTTTTTATATCAAGTAGTTGGAGAAGGTACTGACCTTATGAAAAATTTGAATAAAGGTGATGAAATTCAAATAATGGGGCCTTTAGGTAATGGATTTAATATTGAGGATATTAGTGGAAAAGTGGCATTAGTTGCAGGGGGAATAGGTATAGCACCGATGGTATATCTAAGCCAAAAACTAGGAAAATGTGAAGTAGATTTCTATGCTGGATTTAGAGCTGTGGATTATTCTGTGGATAATGTGGAAAAAAATGTAAACAAAGTAGAAATAGCTACAGAACAAGGGACAAAAGGACATAAAGGATATGTTACAGATTTATTGAAACCAGAAAAATATGACATAGTTATAACTTGTGGACCAACGGTTATGATGAAAAAAGTTGTAAAAATGTGCATGGAACAAGAAACAAAGGTATTGGTATCTATGGAAAATAGAATGGCATGTGGATTAGGCGCTTGTCTTGGATGTACATGTAAAACGAAGGAAGGAAATAAGACAGTCTGCAAAACTGGGCCTGTATTTATAGGAGAGGATTTGATATGGAATGATTAAGGTAGATATGTGTGGAATAGAATTTAAAAACCCTGTAATAACAGCTTCTGGAACATTTGGTTTTGGAGGAGAATATGAACCTATTTATGATGTATCAAAACTAGGAGGAATATGTACCAAAGGACTTACTATTAATAAAAAAGATGGAAATGATGGAGTAAGAGTGTGGGAAACTACATCGGGAATGTTAAATAGTGTAGGTCTTCAAAATCCAGGAATACATGGATTTATACAAGACTATTTACCTCATATGGAGAAGTTAGGCAATGTAATCATAGCTAACTTAGGAGGGGCAACTTTGGAAGACTATATTGAGGGAATAAAAATTTTAAATAATACATCGGTTCAAATGATCGAGTTAAATATATCTTGTCCTAATGTAAAAAATGGCGGAATGGCTTTTGGAATAAAATCAAAAGTGGCACATGAAATAGTAAGAGAAGTAAAAAGAGTTTGTAAGAAGCCATTAATGGTTAAATTATCACCTAATGCAGAGGATATTGTAGATATGGCACAAGCATGTTGTGCCGCAGGAGCAGATGCGTTATCTCTTGTAAATACATTTAAAGGGTTGGCTGTAGATATAAAAAGAAGAAAACTAGTTTTCAATAATGGATGTGCAGGTTTTTCAGGGCCGGCTATAAAACCTATTGCCCTAAGAATGGTTTATGAAGTTTGTAAAAATGTAGATGTTCCAGTTGTAGGATTAGGTGGAATAATGACTGCAGAGGATGCAATAGAGTTTATAATGGCAGGAGCTACGGCGATTCAAATTGGAACAGTAAACTTTGTAAATCCTAAAGCTGGAATTGATATAATAGAAGGAATAGAAAATTTTATGATAAAAGAAGGTATAAAAGATTTATCTGAAATAAGAGGGATCTTATAATATAAAGCTGAGTGTTAGATTAAGTAAAAGAAAATATAAATAAAAAAATATAAAAATAATGATAATAAACTAAAAATACAAAAAAATTAGGAGGATTTAAATAATGAATAAAATTAATGTGATTGATATATTGAAGGAAAGTGAAGCTTTATTAGAAGGACATTTTTTATTATCATCAGGAAGACATAGTGATAAGTATTGTCAATGTGCTAAGTTGCTCCAATATCCTGATAAGGCAGAAAAAGTTTTAAGTGTGGTTTGTGATAAAGTAAAAGACTTAGATTTTGATATGGTTGTAGGACCAGCTATGGGTGGAGTCATAGTTGCATATGAAATGGGAAGACAATTAGGTAAACCAGCTATATTTACTGAAAGAGTTAATGGAGAAATGCAATTAAGAAGAGGATTTGAAATTCAAAAAGGACAAAAGGTTATAATTACAGAAGATGTTGTAACAACAGGAAAATCTTCCATGGAAACAGCTAAGATTTTAAAGGAATTAGGAGCGGAAGTTATAGGAATAACTTGTATAGTAAATAGAGGTGGAGCTAATGTTGAATTACCAATATATAGCTGTATAGATCTTAATATAGAAAGTTTTGAAAAAGAAGAATGTCCATTATGTAAACAAGGAATGGAATATATAAAACCAGGAAGTAGAAATATTAAATAGATTATAGAAAAATTTAAAAATATAATACACCAATGTGGAGAACACTCTACTAAGTATAAACAGTTGAAAATATTGTTGTGAAAACTACTTAGTAGGGTGTTTCTATATTAAGTTCCAAAAAAATTATTAAAAATCATGCAAATAAATTTTTGCCATGTGTAGGTAAAACCTAAAGGTTAATGGGAAAATATATGTATTGTAATAGTGTGTGTTAAAGAGAATAAGAGTACTAAAAAGAAAAAATTAATTTATATTTTTAAATAGTTAATTTAAAAGTTAACAAAAAATTCATATCATGTTCTGAAAATTCACAGTATAATAAAAGAAACAATATAAGAAAGACTTAAATCCAAATTATAATATAACTTGAAATTAATTTGAAATTTAAGTCGAAAAATGAGGGGGAATAAATTTGGGTAAAAATTTAAAGGTGCTAATGTCCATTATTGAAAATCAAAGTGGTGCCAGAAAAAAAATTCAAAAAACAGCTCTTGTAACATGTATGACTACAACCATGGTTTTAAATAGTGCAATAGGAGTTATGGCTTTTCCTCAAACAAAAGAAATACCGAATGAAAGGATTGAATGTAATAATAAATCAAAACAAATAACTACAGAAAATGTAGAAGCACTAAAAACTAACAATGAAATAGAAAAAACAAAATCAACTGTTACTTTAATAAATGAACCAGGAAAAATTACAAATAAGATTATAAAGAAATCTTCTAGAGGTTCAGAACAAAAATATACCTTAGAACAACTTTCTAATATGAATTACAAGGAAATGTCAGAAGCAGTTGCAGGTACAACATGGAGCAATATTGAAGGATTATTTAAATATAGTACAGAAAGTTATAAATTCTATTCAAATAAAGAGCGTATACAATATTTATTAAATGATTTAGCACAAAGGTCGAAAACGTTTTCTAATACTGATAATAAAGGTATTCCTACAATCATAGAAGTTTTAAGATCAGGATTTTATTTAGCATACTATAATGATTCATTGAGCTATCTTAACAGTTATGATTTTAAGAAAAAATGTTTTATATCTATGAATTCATTATTGGATAATCCTAACTTTCACTTTGGAACTAAAGTTCAAAATGGGGTTATTGCATCCTTAGGTATGCTTATCGGTAATACGGCTTGTGACTCCAATATAATGAATAAGTGTGTTCCTTTAATTAGAGATTATAAAGAAAATCTTAATGAATATAGTAAAGATTCATCAAAAGGAAATGCAATGTATGAGATTATTAAAGGTATACGCTATTATGTAAATACCTGTTCTTATAGTAAGGAAGCTAAGGATATGGAATGGTATGGAAAAATTTCTGGTTTTTTAGATGAACTTAAAAATATAAGTTTAATTAATAATGGTAATGGAAAGTGGCTTATAGATAATGCAATATCTGATTTTAAAGATTGGGCAATATATTATGGAGATGATAAAAAGGCTATAGAAGGTTTAACTGAAATTATGGATAATTCACCTAAGTATTCTGAAAAGTTTTTTTCTATAGCTAGTAAAATATATAGTAATTATAATGGTAAAGATGCTCATGGAAATACTATAGACTACAAGAAATTAAAAGAAGAAGGTCTTAAACATCATCTTCCTAAAACATACACTTTTGATAATGGTACCATAATAATGGATGTAGGAGAAAAGGTTTCAGAAGAAAAAGTTAAAAGACTTTATTGGGCAGCTAAAGAAGTTGAATCTCAATTTTTTAGAGTAGTAGGTAATGATAAAGCGTTAGAACCAGGAAATCCAGATGATATTTTAAGAATAAAAATATATAATTCACCACAAGATTATAAGGTAAATTGGTATTTAAGCAATGTAAGTACAGATAATGGAGGTATTTATATCGAGCCTAGAGGAACTTTCTATACATTTGAAAGAACTGCGGAAGAAAATATTTATAGTGTGGAAGAACTATTTAGACATGAATTTACTCATTATCTTCAAAGTAGATATTTAGTTCATGGAATGTGGGGACAAGGTCCTTTATATAATAATAGTAATATGAACTGGTATGATGAAGGAACAGCAGAATTTTTTGCAGGGTCAACTCGTGTAGAAAATATAAAACCAAGAAGTGCAATAATAAATCAATTGTCATCAAATAAAGAAAAAAGATTTAGTATAAAACAAGTATTGGAGTCTACTTATAGTAGTGGATGGGAATTCTATAATTATGGATGTGTTTTTGCAAGTTATCTATATAATCATGATATAGAAACATTTAATAAAATAAATGAAGCTATAAATAAAGAAGATTATAAGGAATATAATAGTATTCTTTCAAGCTTAAAAAATGATACAGAGAAAAATAATAGATATCAAAAATATATGCAAGAATTAATAGATAATAGGCAGAATATAGGAACACCATTAGTATCAGATGAATATATAAAAAATCATGCAAAAAGGTCACTTTCTGAAATTTCTTCTGATATAGTTAATGTTAGTGAGATTAAAGAAGTGAAAAATGAAGCTTTAAAATCCGATAATGTAAATTCTTTTAAGATCTCAGGAATTTATACAGGAGAAAATTCTGTTGATAAATTAACTGATTGGAATAAAATGAATAAAAAAGCTAATGAAATTTTAAGAACTCTTGAAAACAAAGGATGGTCAGGATATAAAACAGTTACATGTTATTTCACTGATTATAAAGTTGTGAATGGTAAGTATCAATTTAATTTAGTATTTAAAGGGTTGTTAAATGATTTAACTTCGATAAAAGAAGATAATAAGAAACCTATAGCTAAAATAAATATATCTAAAAATAATGTTAAACTAAATGAGGATATACAGTTTAATGGAGATGAATCAACTGATGCAGATGGAAATATAGTATCTTATTTATGGGATTTTGGAGATGGAAAAACAAGTAATGAAGTTAATCCTAACCATAAATATAGTAAGGAAGGTTGCTATGATGTCAAACTTAAAGTAACTGATGATAAAGGTGCAATTGGAGAAGAAACAATAAAAATATCAGTAGTAAATAATATTATAACAAAAGAACAAGAACCTAATGATAAGTTTAACGACGCTAATGGTCCTATATATAATAATATGCCAGTAGAGGGAACATTAGAAAGAGAGGATCAAGATACATTTTATTTTAATGTAGATAAGAAGGGGAAAGTTAGTATAAATATAGATAGTGATAATTTAGATTATGCTTGGGTAGTTTATAATGCAAATGATACTAATAAATATGTTTGTTGGAAACAGCATACAGAGGGAAATACAACTAAGGGTGAATTTGAGGCCAATGAAGGAAAATATTATTTAAAATTATATCCTACACATAATTTTAAGAATGATATAAATTATAAAGTTAGTTTAAAAGGAGTTAAAGAAAATGTAAATAATATTATAACAAAAGAACAAGAACCTAATGATAAATTTAACGACGCTAATGGTCCTATATATAATAATACGCAAGTAGAGGGAACATTAGAAAGAGAAGATCAAGATACATTTTATTTTAATGTAGATAAGAAGGGGAAAGTTAGTATAAATATAGATAGTAATAATTTAGATTATACTTGGGTAGTTTATAATGCAAATGATACTAATAAATATGTTTGTTGGAGACAGCATACAGAGGGAAATACAACTAAGGGTGAATTTGAGGCTAATGAAGGAAAATATTATTTAAAATTATATCCTACTCATAATTGTAAAGATAATATACATTATAAGATTAATTTAAAAGGAGTCAGAGCAAATAATTAAGCTATATTAAAAGATAAATATAGGATATTACAATTAATAAACTAAAAAAATAACAGTACTTTTGTAACTAACCTTTTAGTTCATGTTAAAGATAAGGGGTGAAAGTTACAGAAGTACTGTTTTATATATTTAAAGTGACATATTTAATTTTTTATATAAGTAATTTTCAAGTTCTTTAGTCTTTATTTTATCCATAGGAGGTACATTTTCTAGCTTATAAGGAATATTTAAATTTTTATATTTATGATTACCTATAGTGTGATAAGGTAACAATTCTATTTTCTCTACATTATCAATGGTCTTTATTATTGTAGCAAGTTTATCAATATTTTCTATAGAATCTGTAATACCAGGTACTATGACATGTCGTATCCAAACTTTATTTTTATTTCTTTTTATAGCATCTAAAAATACATAAAATTGTTTCATACCTTGACAAGTAAGTTTTTTAAAATTTTCTTCATCTATATGTTTTATATCTAAAAGCACTAGATCTGTATATTTTAAAATTTCATCATAGTATTTAGAAATTCCTATTCCAGATGTATCTATAGTGGTATGAATATTGTTTTCTTTACATAGTTTTAAACAATCTATTAAAAATTCAGGTTGCATAATGGGATCTCCTCCTGAAAAGGTAACTCCTCCACCTGATTTATCAAAATATGGTTTGAATCTTATAAGTTTTTTTAAAAGTGCCCCTGGAGTATATTCTGTTCCGCCAGAAAAATTCCAAGTATCAGGATTGTGGCAATAAGCACATCTGAGAGCACATCCTTGAAAAAATACTACTGTTCTAATCCCAGGACCATCTACAAGTCCCATACTTTCAAAAGAATGAATAAATCCTATGTTCATTATATCCTCCTAAACAAGTGAGAATAGCTTATAAGTATAAGCTATTCTCTAAGGTTATTTATTAAAACTGCATTTAAATTACATACAATCGTGGAAAGTTCTACTAATTACTTCTAATTGTTGTTCATGAGTTAATCTAACAAAATGAACAGCATATCCAGAAACTCTAATAGTTAAAGTAGGGTATTTTTCAGGATTTTCCATAGCATCTAATAATGTTTCTCTATTTAAAACATTAACATTTAAATGGAAAGCACTTTGAGAAAAATATCCATCTAATACTGAAACTAAATTATTTATTTTTGTTTCATCATCTTTGCCAAGAGATTCAGGTACTATAGAGAATGTATTAGATATACCATCTTGACAGAAGTTTCTGTAAGGTATTTTAGCAACTGAATTTAATGAAGCTAAAGCACCATTTTCATCTCTACCATGCATTGGATTAGCACCAGGTGCTAGTGGCTCACCGAATTTTCTTCCATCTGGAGTTGAACCTGTTTTTTTACCATATACTACATTTGAAGTAATAGTAAGCGCTGATAAGGTATGTTCAGCATTTCTATAAGTTGTATGTTTTTTTAATTCATCAGAGAAATGTTGAACTAAATATACAGCTAAATCATCAACTCTATCATCATCATTTCCGAATTTAGGGAAATCACCCTCTATTTCGAAATCAGTAGTTATTCCATCTTCATTTCTAATAGGTTTAACTTTAGCATATTTAATAGCACTTAATGAATCAGCAGCTACAGATAATCCGGCAATACCAAATGCCATGAATCTTTTTATACTTGTGTCATGAAGAGCCATTTGACCTGCTTCATAAGCATATTTATCATGCATGAAATGAATTGTATTCATAGTATTAACATAAAGTTCAGCCACATATGCAAGAACTTTTTTGTAATTTTCCATAACCTTATTATAGTCTAAAACATCATCTTCCATTTTTGAAATATTAGGTATTACCTCGATTAAATCACCATTTTTAGCTCTTTTAACCTCATCTATACCACCATTAATAGCATACAATAATGATTTTGCAAGGTTTGCTCTAGCTCCGAAAAATTGCATTCTCTTTCCAAGTTCCATAGCAGATACACAACATGCAATACCGTAATCATCACCATAAATAGGTCTCATTATATCATCATTTTCATATTGAACTGCATCTGTTGTTATAGACATTTTCGCACAATATTTCTTGAAATTTTCAGGTAATTTTTCTGACCAAAGAATAGTTATATTTGGTTCAGGAGAAGAACCTAAGTTATTTAATGAATGAAGGAATCTAAAAGAACTTTTAGTAACCAATGGTTTACCATTTAAACTAACACCACCAACAGATTCAGTAATCCATGTTGGATCGCCTGCAAATAATTCATTATATTCAGGTGTTCTAAGGTGTCTCACAAGTCTTAATTTTATTACGAATTGATCAATAAGCTCTTGAGCTTCTTCTTCAGTTAGTATACCTGATCTTAGGTCTCTTTCTATAAAACAATCTAAGAAAGTAGTAGTTCTTCCTATAGAAGTAGCTGCACCATTATTTTCTTTAACAGCGGCTAAGTATCCTAAATATACAAATTGAACAGCTTCCCTTGCATTTTTAGCGGGTTCAGAAATATCTATACCATAAGATAAAGCCATTTCTTTAATAGCATTCATAGCTCTTATTTGCTCAGATACTTCTTCTCTGCATCTTATTAATTCATCAGTAGCAGGACCTTGAAAAGAATTTAAATCTTTTTTCTTTTGAGCTATTAAAAAGTTCATACCATATAAGGCTATTCTTCTATAATCACCTATAATTCTTCCTCTACCGTATGCATCAGGAAGTCCTGTTAATAAACCAACATGTCTAGCCACTCTAGTTTCTTCAGTATAAGCATCAAAAACACCCTGATTATGAGTTTTTCTAAATTTATTAAAATATTTTTCTATATCTTTATTAAGTTCATAACCATATGCTTTTAGAGATTGTTCTACCATTCTCATTCCACCATATGGATTTACTATTCTTTTTAATGGAGCATCTGTTTGAAGTCCTAAAATTACTTCGTTATCTTTGTCAATGTAGCCAGGTGAAAAATTATTTATACCAGAAACTTCATTAGTTTCAATATCAATAACCCCTTTTTTTATCTCTTCAATAATTAAACTATGTGCTTTATCCCAAACTTTGGTTGTCTTTTCGGTAGGTTTAGATAAGAAAGTATCATCACCTTCATAAAGAGTATAGTTTTTTTGAATGAAATCTCTAACATTGATTTCATCTTTCCAAAGTTGGCCTTTAAAATTTTCCCATTGTTTAAACATTAACATTCCTCCTGACAAATAAATTTATGAAAATAATATACATATAAATTTAAGGTGTAAAATATATGTAAATGAATAATAAATATAAAATGTTAATATAGAATAATTTGTTAAAAAAATATTAAACTTGGAAGTAAAAATTTTTTTGATTTATTTTTTATATAATTATTTTCACAAAAATATTATACACTACTTTAAACAAATTGTTAATAAGTAATTAAAATTTATACTAAAGATACAAAAAATTAAAATGATTTGAAAAAGTTACAGAAAGTTTATGGTATTTATATTAAAACTTATAATCGTGTTGACAAAAAGATTGTTAATAAAATAACATTCAAAATCAAGGTAATATAATCTAGTAACATCAATAAATATAATAGAATAGTATATTATTTTGAATATGCAAAAAATAACTGCTATTTTAAAAAAATTGAGGTATAATAAAAAAGATAATGAAATTTTACAAGGAGGGAGAAAAACAATTGAAAAAACCAGATATTTTTAGTAAAGATTATGAAAAAAAGATGCAACAATTTAAAAGAAGAAAAATAATATATAGTGTATTGGTCATAATTTTAGTGTTTTTAATTGTAATGTCTTTCTTTGATAATTCATATATAGGGAGATATGTGAAAATTAGAATTAATAAAACTAAAAATTTATTTATATCTTCTAATAATGATAATAATAAGGAAGAAAAATTACAAAGTAAAATAGAAGTAAAAGAAAAAACAACTGAAGAAAAATTAAAAGAAGAAAAAGAAAGTAATAAATTAGAGAAAGAAATAAAGAAAAAAGAAGAAAATCAAATTGAAAAATTTAACATACAATTAAAACCACAGGTTGAAATATCAGGAGAAATACAAAAAGAAGATAATAAAAATAAGTTTATTAAAAGTTTAAATATAAAAGAAGGAATGAGTTATGAATTAGTAGAAGATAAAAAGAGTGCACTAATTTTCATTCCTAAGACTAGTGAAATGTTTTTAATTAATGTAAAAAAAGAAGTAGAAGATATATCTAACAATATATTTTATACTAAAAATAAAATGAAAATAGAAAGAAAGGTTAAACTTTCACAAGATCAAAGTTTTATTTGGGCAGAAAAACCTCAGTTATATAAAAATAAAGTTTTTTATTTGAGTAAGTTACCTAATCTAAATAATAATAATAAATATTTTGTATGGATATATGATATAAAAAGCAAACAACATAAATGTATATATGATAATAGAATAAGAGGAAATGGTGTTGAATTTGGAGAAAAAACAAGTAAAGGAATCCAAGTAATATTAGATGGAAAATTATATTATTTAAATGAAGATGGAAAAGTAATTTAAAAATTTACTTTATAGTAATTTAAAAAGCTTTTAGTATTATCGATAAAAGGAGAATTTTATGAAGGTAGGGGTATCATCTGCATGTTTTTATCCAGTAGTAAACACAGAAGATAGTATTGAACCTATTAAAAAGTAGGGGTTTGAGTTTGGTGAACTTTTTATTAATGCTCCATCAGAATATGAAGATGACTTTTTACAAATATTAAAAGAAGAAAAAGAAAAATATAATTTTGCTAAAACATTAGGCGCCCAATATTATACTTTTCATGGTGTGAGATGCGAAAAATTAACAAATCAAAGATTAAAGTTTTTAAAAGAAATATATGAAGAGTTAGCGTATATAGCTTTGGAGAATGGAGTAAAACTAGCACAAGAAAATGTATGTTGGTGCCAAAGTAAAAAAATAGATTTTCTATCTTTTTTAAAAGAAGAAATAAAATCACCTATATATTTTACTTTAGATTTAAAACAAGCTTATAGGGCAAAAATTTCATTGAGTCAATATCTTAAAGTAATGGGGGATAGACTTGTAAATATTCATATAAATGACTATAAAGAAGATGAAACATGTTTATTGCCAGGTAACGGAAATGTTGATTATAAAAAATTATTCAAAAGTTTACAAAAACAAGGATATTGTGGAAGGGCTATTATAGAGGTATATGGAAATAATTATAAGACATATAATGAACTTTCACAGGCTAAGAAGTTCTTAGAAAAAATTTAATATATTCTAAAATATCACTAATTATAATATTTTATTACAAAAATTATATTTTTAAACTTTTTCAATTGTAAATTGTTGAAAAGTTAGTATATAATGAATTAAGTATATATAGTTAAGCATATATAATAAAATAGTGTATTTGTATATCTTAATAGGGTTATTATCCAAAAGGCTTATAAGGTTGTATGAATTTTATACCTATGGTATAATAACCTAGTTAGAATATGGATTCAGATCTAATAGGAGGAATAAAGGATGAACGTTAAAGTTGAACAAAAAGAGAAAAATATTATAGAACTTGAAATTACAGTAGAAGCAGAAAAATTTAATGAAGGTTTAAAGAAAGCTTATGCTAAAAATGCAAAGAAATTTAATATACCAGGATTTAGAAAAGGAAAAGCTCCTATACATATAATTAAGAAATTTTATGGTGAAGGAGTATTCTTTGAAGATGCTATAAATTATTGCTGTGATGCAACTTACCCACAAGCAATTAGTGAAAACAACATAAAACCAGTTGATTATCCAAAAATCGATATCGTTCAAATAGGTGAAGGAAAAGAATTTATCTATAAGGCAGAGGTTACAGTTTATCCAGAAGTTGAATTAGGAAAATATAAAGGTGTAGAAGCTAAAAAAGTTTCTTATGAAGTAACAGAAGAAGAAATAGACTCTAGATTAAAAGCAACTCAAGAAAGAAATGCTAGAGTTGAAGAAAAGAAAGATGGAGCTGTTGAAAAAGGTGATATAGCTGTAATCGATTTTAAAGGATTTATAGATGGTGTTGCTTTTGAAGGTGGAGAAGGTACTGATTTTGAATTAGAAATTGGTTCAGGAACATTTATTGATAACTTTGAAGATCAATTAGTTGGTTTAAAAGTTGGAGAAAAGAAAGATGTAAATGTTACTTTCCCAGAGGAATATGGCAGAGAAGAATTAAATGGTAAAGCTGCTAAATTTGAAGTAACTGTTAAAAATCTTAAATTCAAAGAATTACCAGAGCTTAATGATGAATTTGCAAAAGAAGTTTCAGAATTCGAAACTTTAAAAGCATATAAAGAAGATTTAAAGAAACAAATGAAAGAAGCAAATGCACAAAGAGCAGAAAGAGAATTCGAAGAAGCTATAATAGCTAAAGTTTGTGAAGATGCAAAAATTGATATTCCAGAAGTTATGGTAGAAAAAGAAATCAACATGATGTTAAGAGATCTTGAAATGAGATTAAAATATCAAGGATTAGATTTAGAATCTTATTATAAATATACAAACAATACAGAAGAAACTGTAAAAGAGTATATGAAAGAGAATGCTGAAAAGAGAGTAAAAACAGATCTTGTAATAAGCAAAATTGCTGAAGTTGAGAAAGTTGAAGCAACTGAAGAAGAAGTAAAAACAAAAGCAATGGAAATGGCTAAACAATATGGAGATAAAGATATTGAAAAAACAGCTGAAAAAATTGTTCAATCTCAAGGTGCTTATTTAAAAATAGATATAGTTAACCAAAAAGTTATAGATATGTTAGTTAAAGAAAGCAAAACTATAGCATAGTATATAATATGGATTAATTTTAAAAGTTGCCAGAGGAATTTGGCAACTTTTAAAAAACTTAAAAAAATTTTAAAAAATTAGTAATTTTATAATAAAATTCTAACTTTTGGTCAATAATTTAATTATTAACCTAATATGTAATTAAATTAAAGGAGGGGAATAAATTGAGTTTAGTCCCAATGGTAGTAGAACAAACAAACAGAGGAGAAAGATCTTACGATATTTACTCTAGACTTTTAAAAGATAGAATAATATTCTTAGGAGAGGAAGTTAATGATGTCTCCGCTAATTTAATAGTTGCTCAATTATTATTCTTAGAATCAGAAGACCCAGATAAGGATATTTATTTATACATAAATAGTCCTGGTGGTTCAATTACTGCTGGTATGGCTATTTATGATACAATGCAATATATTAAACCAGATGTTTCAACTATATGTATAGGTATGGCAGCTTCAATGGGTGCATTTTTACTAACAGCTGGTGCTAAAGGTAAAAGATTTGCACTTCCAAATAGTGAAATAATGATTCATCAACCTTTAGGGGGATTCCAAGGTCAAGCAACAGATATAGATATTCATGCTAAGAGAATATTAAGAATAAAAGATCAGTTAAATGAAATTTTAAGTGAGAGATCTGGTCAGCCATTAGAAAAAATTAAGGCAGACGTAGAAAGAGATAATTTCATGAGTGCAGAGGAAGCAAAAAACTATGGTTTAATAGATGATGTTATACTAAAAAAGAAATAAGCCTAGCGAGGTGTTGAAATGCCAAAATTTGATGATAAGAAACAACTAAAATGTTCTTTTTGTGGTAAAAATCAAGAACAAGTAAAAAGATTGATAGCAGGACCAGGTGTATATATTTGTGATGAGTGTATAGAACTATGCTCAGAAATAATAGCAGATGAATTAGATGAAGATGTAGAAATAGATCTTAAAAATTTACCAAAACCTATAGAAATAAAAGAATATTTAGATCAATATGTAGTAGGACAAGAAACAGCAAAAAAATCTTTAGCTGTAGCAGTATATAATCATTATAAGAGAATTAATTCAAATGTAAACGTAGAAGATGTAGAACTGCAAAAAAGTAATATTTTATTATTAGGTCCTACTGGTTCAGGAAAAACATTACTTGCTCAAACTCTTGCTAAGGTTTTAAATGTTCCATTTGCAATTGCAGATGCTACCACTTTAACTGAAGCGGGATATGTAGGAGAAGATGTAGAAAATATATTATTAAAATTAATCCAAAATGCTGATTATGATATTGAAAGAGCTGAAAAAGGAATAATATATATTGATGAAATTGATAAAATAGCTAGAAAATCTGAAAATCCATCTATTACAAGAGATGTATCTGGAGAAGGAGTTCAACAAGCATTATTAAAGATTTTAGAAGGTACTATAGCTTCAGTGCCACCTCAAGGGGGAAGAAAACATCCACATCAAGAATTTATGCAAATAAATACTTCTAATATATTATTTATTTGTGGTGGTGCCTTTGATGGTATAGATAAAATAATAGAGAAAAGAACTATAAAATCCTCTATAGGATTTGGTTCAGAGGTTCTTTCAAAACAAACAAAAGATATTGGTGAATATTTAAAACAAATAATGCCAGGAGACCTTTTGAAATTTGGGTTAATACCAGAATTTGTAGGTAGATTGCCTATAATAGTTACTTTAGAATCTTTAAAAGAGGAATCACTTGTTAGAATTTTAAGAGAACCAAAAAATTCATTAGTAAAACAATATACAAAATTGTTTGAAATGGATGATGTAGAGTTAGAATTTGATGAGACAGCTCTAAAAGCTATTGCAAAAGAAGCTATAGATAGAAATACTGGAGCTAGAGGACTTAGAGCTATTATAGAAGAAACTATGAAGGAAATAATGTTTGATATTCCATCAGATGAACGTATCGAAAAAGTTATAATAGAAGAGGATACTATAAATACGAAGAATCCAAAACTTATTATGGCAGAAAGCGGTGTAAGAACTCCATTAAAAAAAGTTAAAAAGAAAAAACAATTAGAAGGACCAGAAACGGCTTAGAATAGATTTTTATGAGTGAGGTATTTTTACCTCACTTTTTTTATATATTTTTATAAAGGTCCACATATTAATTAAGTAGTTTTGTTTATACCCTTTAAAGTTTGTCAATAATAGAAAATAACATATAAAATTATAAAGGGTGATAACATGCAAACAAATGTTTTGATATTAATAGAATTATTTGTTACTATGATTATAGGAATATATTTTTTTTCAGCGTTAAAAAATCAACAACTTTCTAAGTTTAGTAGTGTAAAAGAAGGGAAAAAAGAAATAGATAAGTTAAAGGAAATGAGAAATGTTTCCTTAACTCAACCATTGTCAGAAAAAAGTAGACCAACTAAATTTGAAGAAATAATAGGTCAGGAAGAAGGTATAAAAGTTTTAAAAGCGGCTTTGTGTAGTTCAAATCCTCAACACGTTTTAATATATGGACCACCTGGAGTGGGAAAAACAGCTGCAGCAAGATTGGTTTTAGAGTATACAAAATCAATAAAAAACTCTCCTTTTAGAAGCAATGCTAAATTCATAGAAGTAGATAGTACAACTATAAGGTTTGATGAAAGAGGTATAGCAGATCCTTTAATTGGTTCAGTACATGATCCTATATATCAAGGTTCAGGGGCATATGGAAATTTGGGAGTGCCACAACCTAAGATAGGTGCAGTTACAAGAGCTCATGGAGGTATCTTATTTTTAGACGAAATAGGAGAATTACATCCAGTCGAACTTAACAGGCTTTTAAAAGTAATGGAAGATAGAAAGGTTTTCTTAGAAAGTTCTTATTATAATTCGGAAGATTCTAATATACCACAGTATATAAAAGAAATTTTTGAAAATGGACTTCCAGCAGATTTCAGGTTGGTAGGGGCTACTACTAGAAGTCCAGAAGAAATTAATCCAGCTATAAGATCAAGATGTGTAGAGATATTTTTTAAACCACTTATGGAGAATGATGTTAAACTTATAGCCCAAAATGTTCTTGAGAAGATTAATATGAAAATTGATGAAAGTGCACTGGAACTAGTGGGAGAATATTGTAATAATGGAAGAGAGACTGTAAATCTAGTACAATTATCATCTGGTTTAGCAAATGAACAAAATAAGGATAGAATAACAAAGGAGGAAATAGAGTGGGTAATAAATAATGGACAATATGTTAAAAGACCTGAAAAGAAAATCTTAGATATACCTAAAGTTGGATATGTAAATGGATTAGGTGTATATGGGTCTAATATAGGGGCATTGATGGATATAGAAGCCACAGCAATCAAGGCTAAAGTTGGTAAAGGAAATATAAATGTAACAGGTGTGGTGGAAGAAGAAGAAATTTCAACATCAAATAGTAAGCTTATTAGAAAAAGTAATGCAAAATGTTCTGTAGAAAATGTAGTTACAGCACTTAAAAATCTGGTTGGTGTAAATATAAAAGATTATGATATACATGTTAATTTTCCAGGAGGCATGCCAGTAGATGGACCTTCAGCAGGTATAAGTATTGCAACAGCTATATATAGTGCTATAACAGATAAAGTAGTAGATAATAAATTAGCTATGACAGGAGAAGTATCAATCTTAGGAGATGTTAAACCAGTAGGTGGAGTCAAAGAAAAAATAGAAGCTGCCCAAAAAGGAGGGGCTACTAGAGTTTTAATACCTATAGACAACTTTATGGAGGCTTATAAAGAAATGAATATAGAAGTTATACCAGTTAAAAGATTAAAACAGGTTTTAGATTTTGCTATAATGGATTATGGCAGTAAAAATAATATAGAAACTGCAGAAGGTATTATAGAGAAAGAAAGGGATTACGAAATTATATCTGCTAAATCTAGGGGAAAAGATAAAATATAGTTACTTTATCATATATATATAAAGTTAATTGAAAAAAATATTTTTTATAGGTATAATATATTAGGCGTAGTATTTAGTTGTTGAGACAAGGTATGAAAAAAGATTTAAATATACTCTTCAATATAGATAAATAGTTTAGTTAATATAAATTAACTTAAAGTTAGGGGGAAGAGAATTGGATAAAGAACAAGTAAATGTAGAACAAAATGTGAATGAAAAAATTATAGCTATGATTCCTTTGAGAGGAATCACGGTATTTCCTAATATGGTTATTCATTTTGATGTAGGAAGAGATAAGTCTATAGCAGCTTTGGAAGATGCAATGATTAATGATCAAGAGATCTTCTTAGCTTCTCAAAAAAAGGCAAAAACAGAAAGTCCTGAAGAGAAAGATATATATAAGGTTGGGACAGTTTGTAGCATTAAACAACTTTTAAAATTACCAGGTGAAACTGTTAGGGTTTTGGTAGAAGGTAAATATAGAGCTAAAATTATCAAATATGAAAGCAATGAAGAGTTTTTTAAAGTACAAATAGAGCAAATAGAAGAAGAAATTTTAAAAGAAGAAAAAGACATGGAGGGAATTTTACGTTCGGTACAAGATGCTTTTGAGGAATACGTAAAATTATCAAGCTCAGTGTCTGTTGAGTCTCTATTAAGTTTAGAAGAAATAGATGATCCTTCTAGATTTGCTGATAGTATAGCTTCTTATTTAGTATTAAAAGGTGAGGAAAAACAAGAGATTTTACAATTAAATAATGTATATAAAAGACTTGAAAAATTACTTTTAATAATTTTAAAGGAAAATGAAATTTTAAAGGTAGAAAAGAAAATAGGTCTTAAGGTAAAAGGTAAAATAGATAAATCTCAAAAAGAATATTTTTTAAGAGAACAACTTAAAGCCATTCAAGAAGAATTAGGTGAAGATGACCAAGAGAAAAAAGAAATTGAAGAGTATAATAAAAAAATCTCTAAAGGTAAGTTGCCAGCGGAAGTAAAGGAAAAAGCATTATATGAACTTAATAGATTAAAAAGTGCCGGAGGATATTCTTCAGAATCCGCTATTATTAAAACTTATTTAGATTGGGTCTTAGATCTTCCATGGAATAAACTTACTAAGGATAATCTAGAGATTAAAAAGGCAAGGGAAATATTAGATAAAGAACATTATGGACTTGAAGATGTTAAAGAAAGAGTTATTGAGTATTTAGCGGTCAAGAAAAAAAGTCCTAAATTAAGTGGTCCTATTCTATGTTTTGTTGGACCTCCAGGGGTAGGAAAAACTTCTATAGCTAAATCTATAGCTAAAGCCTTAAATAGAAACTTTATTAGAATGTCTTTAGGTGGAGTAAAAGATGAGGCTGAAATAAGAGGTCATAGAAGAACTTATGTAGGTGCAATACCAGGTAGAATTATATATGGTATGAAACAAGCTAAATCTAAAAATCCTTTATTTTTATTAGATGAAATAGATAAAATGAGTAGTGATTTTAGAGGAAATCCTGCAGATGCTTTATTAGAAGTTTTAGATGGAGAACAAAATGATACTTTTAGAGATCATTTCTTAGAATTAGATTTTGATCTTTCAAAAGTTATGTTTGTAACTACTGCTAATTCATTAGATACTATTCCAAGACCACTTTTGGATAGAATGGAAATAATAGAAGTTTCCGGATATACCTTTGATGAAAAGTTCTTTATAGCAAATAAACATTTAATTCCTAAAAAATTAGAGGAACATAGTGTTAATGATGGAAGTATAACATTTTCTAATGCATCTATTAGAACTATTATCGAAAATTATACAAGGGAATCTGGAGTTAGAACACTAGAAAGACAAATTGCCTCTGTTATTAGAAAAGCTATTACAGAATTAATTGAAAAAGATAAAAAGAAAATAAGTATTACTGTAAATCATATTAAGAAATATCTAGGACCTGAAATTTTTAAATATGATGAGATAGATAAAGAAGATAAAGTTGGAGTTGTTACAGGACTTGCATGGACTGCTTATGGTGGAGATACCCTACCAATTGAAGTTAGTGTAATGGAGGGTAATGGAAAACTACAGTTAACAGGACAATTAGGTGATGTAATGCAAGAATCTGCAAAAACAGCCTATAGTTATGTTAGGGCACATGCAAAAGATTTTGATATAAAACAAGAATTTTATAAAGATAAGGATATTCACGTTCATGTACCTGAAGGTGCTGTTCCTAAAGATGGACCATCAGCAGGTGTTACTATGGTTACGGCTTTAGTATCTGCATTAAGTGGCAAAAAGGTTAAACATAATGTTGCTATGACAGGAGAAGTAACTTTAGTAGGTAGAGTTTTACCTATAGGTGGATTAAAAGAAAAGTCCCTTGCTGCATACAGAATGGGTATAGAAACTATAATAATTCCTAAAGATAATGAAAAGGATCTTAAAAAGATTCCGGCTTGTGTAAAAAATAGGATAGAATTTATAATAGCAAGTGATGTGCATGATGTTATAAAAAATGCATTAGTTGGAGAGATGAAAAATGAGAATTAAACAAGCGGAATTTGTATGTTCAGCAGTAAAAACTAATCAATATCCAGATTTGGATACATTTGAAGTGGCTTTTGTGGGAAGATCTAATGTAGGAAAATCTTCTTTAATAAACACATTAACCAATAGAAGGAAATTAGTTAAAGTTAGTGGTGTTCCAGGTAAAACTAGATTAATAAACTTTTTTTTAATAAATGGAAAGTATTTTTTTGTAGACCTACCTGGATATGGATATGCCAAAGTATCTAAAAGTGAGAAGGAAAAATGGGGAAAAATTATGGAGGAATATCTTATTAAGAGAGAAAACCTTAAAAAGATAATTATTCTTGTAGATAGTAGACATAAGCCAACTGGTGATGATGTACTTATGTATAACTGGGTAAAACATTATGAATACGAGCCTATAATAGTAGCCACTAAGGTAGATAAACTAAGTAAAAATGAAATATCTAAAAATTTTAAAGTTATAAAAGAGACTTTAGGCTTAACTAAAGCTGAAAAAGTATATCCTTTTTCAGCTTTAAAAAAGGTAGGAGTAGATGAAGTAATAGATAAAATATTTGAAGGTGTAGAAGTAGAAGAATAAAATATTTTTAATATAGCTTTCTTAAGTAAATCAAACTTAAGAAGGCTTTTTTTTAACTTTTTGTATTTTGTGTGTCAAAAAAATATTATAAGAATAGTATATAGTATAACAATTGAAAAGAAAGTAATGAACAAGAGAAATTAAAGATATTGAAACTTGAAAATTGAATATGGAAAAACTTCTGAAAGGAGGAAGTGAGATGGACATCAACGGCTTAATGAATCAATTTATGTCTAATGGTGGAAACTTCGATGCAAATTCAATAAACGATTTTCTTGGGAAATGCTGTGGCCCAGGTGGTTTTGGTAGTGGAATAGGATTATTTTTTATTCTAATACTTTTACTACTATGTTTTGGATGCGGAAATGGAGGATCTCCATTTGGTAACTTCTTTGGCGGCGGATGTTGCGGAAATAATGGAGTAAACCAAGGAAATAATTCTGGACAACAATGCTATAATTGTTGCTGTGATCCTTATGGTAATTGCTATTGTGAACCTTGCTCTGATTGTTGCTCTGATTGTTGTTGTGATTGTTGCTGTGATCCTTGGGATTGTTGCTCTAAAAAACAACGTAAAAAATTAAAAAAGGCTTATAAAAACTATAAAAAACGTTTATGTGAATGTTGTTGTGATCCTTACTATGACTGTTGTGATTGTTGCTGTAATTGTTGTTGTAATCAATGTTGTTCAAATGCTCAACCTCAAAATATACCCCAAAATAATTGTGGATGCGGATTCGGACCATTCGGCTCAGGAGGCTGTGGAGGAGGCGGATTCTGGATATTTATTTTATTCTTAATCCTTATATTCTTTTGTTTTTCTGGGGGCGGATTATTAGGAAGTTGTTTAGGCGGTAATGGATGTAATCAAGGAACTTGTTAACTGTAACTAACACAAATAATAAATAATATATGATAAATAGGGAGGATTTTATATGTCAAGATGTCGTTGTAAATGTAAAAGATACTGTTGTTGTGAGCCAAGCTATATGATGGAACCAGCATATGTTCAACCGAGTTATGGTATGCCAACTTACACAGAACCATCTTATATGGTTCCAAGTAATTGTGGAAGAAGAGATATGTGCAAAAGTGGATGCAGTTTTTCTTGCTTAATAATCTTAATTTTAATATTACTTGTATTTTCTTGCCAAGGTAATAATGGATGTGGATTATTAGGTGGCGGAGATAACTGTGGAGGAGTATGTGGAGGAAATTTAATAGATAAAGGAATAATCTTCATAGTAGCATTGTATTATTTATCTTGTAACTCACCTTGTGCTTAATGAAATAGGTTAATAAATGATATTAAGTAATTTTTAAAGTTAAATAAAGAAAATTTTTGAAATATATGAGAGGGGTGTTTTTATGTCAAGACATTGTTGTTGTAGATGCAAAACCAGAAGACCAAGCATGTGTTGTATGCCTGTAATGCAAGAACCTGTTGTACAAAGAAAAAGTTGTTCAAGTGGATGTAGTTTTCCTTGTTTAATAATTTTAATTTTAATTTTACTTCAATTTGGAGGTAATAGATTTTTCGGAGGATGTGGAAGAAATAATTGTGGATCTATAGACAATAATAATTGTGGATGTGGAGGAAACAATTGTGATGATGAATCACGTTCATGCAATAATAACAATAGAGGATGTGGATTTGGAATAGATAGTGGTATCTTGTTTATTATAGCATTATATTATTTATCTTGTTGTACTCCATGTGCTTGTTAGTTTAAAAAAGATTTTTAATAGAGGGCTTAAAAGCCCTCTTTCTTTAGAAATGTAAAGGGGTGATAAAATGTCAAAGCATAGAAAGCGTAGGAGACGTGAAGAAAAAAATGATATGTATGAACAAAGTTCTATGCCCAATATGAATATGTATAATAATGGTATGAACAATAACATAAATAATGGAATGAATGAACAAAGTTCTATGTATAATACGGAAAATAGTAATTTAAATGGCAATTCAGAGATGAATAACAATATGGGATCCACAATGAATAATGGAATGAATAACAATATGGGCGGTATGGGTAATGGAATAAATAATAGCATGGGTCAAGATATGAATTCAGGAAATATGATGAATAATTTTATGAATGCTATAAATTCATTAGGTGGAACAAATTATAATCAAGGAATGAATAATAATATGAATAGTAACATGGGAACTTCTATGAATAATAACCCTATTACGAATTTGTTTCAAAGTTTAGCTCAAAATCCATTATTTCAGATTTTAACTAACATAGATTTTAATCTTTTATCTAAAGTGCTTTTAGGTAATAGAAATAATATGAAAAATAACGCAAATAAAAATAATAACAATACGGTAAATAACGAATCAAGTAAAAAAGTAGAAGATACTATAAAAGATGTATTAAAAAATCTTAACGAGAGTGAGATTACGATGTTAATCAAGAACGTTGATCCTAAAGAAATAGACTCTATATTAGAAAAACTTAATTTAAATAAAGATTCAAATTTGCAAAAAGAAAATAATAAAAATGAAGTTAAAGAAGCTGCAGATAGTATAAATAGTTCTAAAATAATAAATGAATATGAAGATAGTAGTACTATAGAAATAGCAGAAAAACCTTATGAAGCTTCTCTTATATTAAATATTGTAGATTCTCTTCTAAAACAGGAGGATACAGAATTTCTTGATAAAGTAATAGCTATTTATAAAGACGAAGATTATGAAGAAGAATGTGAATCCATAGATGCTGAAGAAGTATCTATGGAAGAAGAAAACATGCCAGTGGATATAGATGATATAGCTCTTGAAGCTGAAGAAGTTCATATAATGTTAGCTGATGAAGATGATAAGATTACTTCTCTTCAAGAGAAAGGGGAGAAACTATAGATTCAACCTGTTCTTTTTCATAGTTCATAGAACAATTCCCTTCAAAGATTCCACCATCATCTATAATAAGTTTATCAGCTATTATGTCACCTTCAATATTACCAGTAGATTTAATGCTAAGGGTATTTTGACAGGTGACATTACCTTTTACTTTACCGCTAATTAAGGCGGTATTACAAGTTATATTTCCATTACACAAAGAAGTTTCACCAATAATGACAGTATCATTCCAAATTATATCTCCCTCAATATTTCCTTCCACTTTTATAGTATCAGAACCTTTAATTGTTCCATGGATAGTGCATTGGGCACCTATTAAGGTTTGAAACTTAATTATGGGTTGCTGAACTTTTTTTTCGTTATTAAACATACATAAACCTCCTTATATTTTAACATAAAATAAATTTGAATAAAAATATGGAAAAGGGGAAGTATACTAATGAAAACTCTTGAGGTTTTCTCATAGAATAAAATTACCCCCCATATCCCCCTAAAGGATCGCACTATAGCGGTCCTTTTTTAATCTATTAAATTTTGTTTATTAAAATAATATATTTTATAAAAGTCCTTATCCTTATTTTTAATTTTTCTAAGTTTAAGAGTAAACGTAATATTTTTTTCTTCTTCATCATTTTTACATTTAAAATTTAATATCCACTGAATGTTTTCTATATTACCTTTAGTGTCACATTTTATATCTTCAAAAATTCCATCTTGAAATTTAAAAGAATAACCACTATTCTTCAGTTCGAAAATAGGATTGATTAAAGGTTCCTCCAAAGAACTTACTACATTTTCCTTAAGAGAATCTGAGCCTAACATAAAACTTATAAAATTTTTTATAGTAGCTTTCCCTAAAAAGTTTTCTGGATAATTTATATTAAATCCAGTTGCTTTGTTATTAATTATAATATAATTTTTTAAGTATAATTCATCATTATAAAAATTTCCTGATAATATTTTAGGGGTTTTATTATTAGTTAAATCCATGAAGCCAATTAAGTTATTTTTATTGCTAAGTATATCCTCAAAATCATTAATATCCCATGAAAAGATGTGTTGAATAGCATCGCTTTCTTCACCACTTTGAAGAATTATTTCAGGAATATTATCTCTATTTAAATCTTTTATGGTAATTCTCATAGGCCAAGATTTTGAATATGTTCCTAAAGTCTTTAAGTTTTTATTAGCATCTAATTGATAACTTTTATTTTTAGTATTTATTTGAATATAATATTTATTGCTTTCAAGGTCTTTTTTTATATATAAAATATCTTTAACTCCATCACCATCAAAATCCTTTTGAATTATTTTATTATCATCCACTAAATTAAAAGTAGCTTTGGTTTTATTGTTTTCTTTATGTTTTATGGTTATACCGAGTAATAAAAATAAAACTATCATTGCTATAAAACCCTTATTATGAAAAAATTTCTTTAATTTCATGCAAATCACCTCTAAATAATTATATGTTACATATATATATTTAATTAATATTGGAAGAATAAAAATAAGTAATATTTTAAGGTGGTGAATCCTGTGAAGAAAAACAAGGTAATGATTTCTTTATTTTTGATATGTTTATTAAGTATAAATTTTGTTTCTTGTATAGGAAAAAAGAAAGAACAGAATAATGGAACTTTAGATGTATATGTAGATATACAAGATAGGCATTCTCTTAAAATTGTTGATTTTTTAATTAAAAGTTTTGAGGAAAAGAATCAAAACATAAAGATAAACATGGTTAATCCTATGAATAAAGACAAGAATATAATGCAAACTATTGACTCAGGTAAAAATGTAGATTTAATTATAAGCAACATGCAAAATGTATTGTTTTTAGAAAATAAGGGGTTAATTTCTGACTTTACTCAACAGTATAATAATTTTATAAATGATAAGTACTATCAAGTTTATATTTCCTATAGTAAGATAGGTGGAATGCCTTATGGAATAGGAATAACCCCATATACTATAGAATTAGCATATAATAAAGATGAATGTAAAAAGTTAATAGGTAAGGAACCTAAGGATGTAAATGATTATTTATTACTTTTAAAAAGTTGTAAGGATAAAGGTATAAAAATTCCTTATCTTTTAAATGAGGATCTAGATATAAGAGAAGTGTTATTTGGAATTTTTAATGGTGATAATGTAAAACAAGAGGAATTAATAAATAATTATAGTGATAAAATTGAGGATTATGCTAAAATAAAAGGGTTTGATGAAACATTTAAAGCTTTGGATAAATATATTAAATCTGGATATATAAGCGAAAGTTCTTTTGAAAAGATGGATGAGAAGGATATAGATAAGTTTATAAGCGGAAAAAGTCCTGTTTTGATAACTACGTCTTTTTTTAGTAATAAGTTAAATAAAGGCAATATAAGTTTCTTAAAAGAAATGGGAATGATGGGAGAAAGAAAAATCTTAATACCTGTTTATATGAATAGTTTTATATGTGGTTTAGAACAAGGTACAAATAAGGATCAGAAAGATAAATTTATAGAGTATATAATAAGTGAAGAAGTACAAAAACAACTGGTCGAAAATGGATATATAACTGCCAATAAAGCTGCAAATAAGAAATTCACGGGAACAAGTGGAGAAATAGTAGAGCATTTATATGGGGCTAATGCAACTAATATAATTTATAAAGGAAACGTTACAGTGGAAGTTGATAAAAAAGTTAAAGAAATTTTAGATAAAATTTTAAAGGGACAATATAGTGAAAATATGTGGAAAAATAGTTTGATAAAAAAATAAGTAATAAAAAATAAACTACTTTTTATGATTGGTAAACTTTACTTTTATCATAGCTAAGTAGTTTATTTTAATTATAAATTAAGATTTATTTTTACTACACTGTGGACAAATTCCGTAAAAATACACTTGGTTTGATAGTATTTTATAGTCAGTATATTGTTTTGCATCGATATTTAAATGGTTAAACTCGATATTATCGATATCATCTACTTTTCCGCAATTTAAGCATTGAATATGTGGATGTGATATAACATTGGCATCATATCTAAAGTTACCTTCACCTACATTTAATTCCTGTACTAAATTAACCTCAACTAGTGTTTTTAATGCTTTATATACTGTAGCTAGGCTCATAGTTGGATAATCTTCATGTAAAGCTTTATATATAGTTTCTGCAGAAGGATGTTCTTTAGTAGATTTTAAATATTTGTACACAGCTATCCTTTGAGGAGTAAGTTTTAATTTTTTTTCCTTAAATACATTAGAAATATTATTCATATTCACCATCCTATACAGTAATAATTTTTATTACTTACTTATTTATATTTTATAATAAAAATTTTTAGGTGTCAAAAATGTTTGGTGGATGTATATGAAAAAATATCCACTAAGTTTTTCAAATAATTTTTTTAAAACTATTTAATTTTACAATAAATTGAAGTAAAGTGCAATTAAAATGATGTATTATTAAAGAATACTTATTTATGGAATTCTTAAATATATGTATCTATATAAATGCTATTATTAAAAATATCTTAAATTTGTTATATACTAATGAAAAATGCTATAGATTTATGGTATAATTTTTCACGTTGAGAATTACAAGATAAATAGCAAAAGTCATGAAAAATAAAGAAAGGTTAAAGGCGAGGTGGCATACTTGCAGATTAATAAAAATAAAAAAGGAAAAAAGAAGGGTATAATTAAAAAAGCACTTATATTTGTATTTTTTCAAATAATGGCAATTTTAATTACGGGACCAACCTTAATATATTGTGGCCCATTTCAACATTTAAAAAGTATAGTAGCACAAAGTGCATATACATCTTCAAGTTTTGTGTTTCTTACAAAAATGTATATGTCAGATGCTAGTATAAATAAGATGATGGGAAATGATAATGATGCTAAAAATGCATTTATAAGTAATAGTAAAGGAAATTTAGTTAAAATAAAAAAGAGTAAAAGTAGTGATGTAGATTTATTAGAAGTAAAGGGAAGAAAGTTCAAGGGACTTGCGATTGTAGTAGATGACCCTAAAAGACTTAAAACAGGATATACAGACAAATTAAAAAAAGAGGGTCAAAGTACTAGTGAAATAGCTAAAGAAAATGATGCCTTTGCTGCTATTAATGGTGGAGGATTTTTTACAAGCGATGATTCTAGTGAGGTTGCATGGACAGGAGCAGGAGGGACTCCTAAAGGAGTTATTATATCTAATGGAGAGTTAATTTTTGCTGATAGTCTAGATTATGATAAAAAAAATGACGTTGCAGCTTTTACAGATAAAGGAGAGTTATTAGTTGGTCTGTATAGTTATAATGAACTTAAAGATAAAAAAGTTAAAGAAGCAATCTGTTTTGGACCGGCTCTTTTAATTAATGGTAAGAAGACTGTTTTAGGTGATTATGGTGGCTGGGGAATAGCACCAAGAACTGCTGTAGGACAAAAAAGAGATGGTTCGGTGGTATTATTAGTTTTAGAAGGAAGAAAATTAAATAGTGTAGGAGCTACATTAGAGGATGTTCAGGATATAATGTTAAAATTAGGAGTGGTTAATGCTACTAATTTAGATGGAGGATATTCTACAACAATGTATTATGGTGGGCAAGTTATAAATAAACCTTACAATGTTTTAGGTGAAAGAGCCGTACCAACAATTCTTTATGTAGAAAAGAAGAAAAAAAAGTAAGGTGATTAAAAATGAAAATAGCAAAAAATATATTAATTTGGGTTGCCGTGGCTTTAATAATTCAGCTACCTATTTATTATTTGGCCGATAGATATATTATGATAAAAGAAAACATAAGAATTTATAAAAAAGATTTAAGTGTAGTTGAAGATAAAATGACTAGAAGCATAAATCTATCTATAAAAGGAAAGTGGAAAAACGTTGACATATCCTATAATGGGAAATACATAAGTTATAAAGAAAATAATGTTTTAAATATACAAAATATGGATAATAATGAAAGAATACAAATACCATTTAAAGATGGTCAGCAACTTGCATATTATAGCTGGATACCTCAAAGAGATAGAATGCTAATAATAGAAAAAGAAGTAAAAGGAAAAGAGGCAGTATTTTCTATAAATTATTATGATGCTGTTAATAAAGAAAAAATAAGGGTAAAGGATATATCGCATGAAGAAAATCCAGCTTATATAAATGATGTAGAGATTTCATTATTAACTGGTATAATATATGTTAATATTGTACATAAAGGGGATAGAAGTAGTCTTTATAGAATAGATATATCAGAAAATATTTTTGCAATTGATACAAAAGAATATTTTATAGATAAACTTTGTTTAGTAGCTAGTAAGGATAGACTGTTATATGAAGATAAATTGTATGATAAGATATTTTATTTAGATTTCCCATCTAATGAAGGAAAAGAGATTAAAATAAAAGGGGAAGACCAATTAGCGCTGTTGGGTTGTGATGAAGAAGGATTGGTGTATATAGGAGGCCTTGAAAATGGTAAGGTTAAAAATATATATTATGGAAGAGGCGATGAAGAGTTAGATTCATTTAAAGTTATAAATTTAGACACCTTTGTTGAGGAGAAAAATGTATATGTAAATAATAAAGGCGGTATTTATTTAGTAGATAAATTAGAAAATACAATAATTTTTATCAATGGACATATACAAACCCTTACTCACTTAGATGGAGAATTTATTGATTTTTATAATCAAGGATATATTTATAAAGATACTAAAACTAATACAATCAAAAATGAGTTTTTAGGGCAATCTGGACACAATTAAATATAGTTCCTAAAAATAAAAGAAGGAGGGGTAAGATTTGACGGCTAAATTGCTTTTACTAATTATTAGTATACCAGGTATATTGATTGCTTTTTCAGTACATGAATATGCACATGCTAAAATGGCATATAATTTAGGTGATTCTACACCTAAATTTCAAGGGAGATTAACCTTGAATCCAATTGCACATGTAGATGTTATTGGTTTTTTAATGATTTTAATTATGCATTTTGGATGGGCAAAACCAGTAGAGATTAATAAAAAAGCTTTTAAGAACCCTAGAAGAGATGATTTAAAAGTCTCTATAGCAGGACCTTTAGCAAACTTAATTACCGGTATTATAATAATGGCTATAATAGTTATATTAAATAAAATTTTTAACATAAATAATGCGACAACACCGTATATATTGTTTTTAAATATATTAGTTACTGCTGCAGAATTGAATATATTATTATTTTTCTTAAATCTTGTTCCTATACCAGGATTTGATGGATATCATATATTAGGTGATTTATTTCCAAAATTAATTAATGATTTATCGGCTAAATTTGAAAGTTACTGGATATTTATTTTTATTTTTCTTATGATACCAATACCTTTTTTAGGAAATTCAGTGTTTTATTATATAGTACATTTACCGACAGTTAAATTTTTGAGTTTACTAAGTAAGTTCTTTGCTATGATTTAACTGGAATATAAAGGATATTATGGATAACTTGTAAAATATCTTTGATGTTTTGCAAGTTATTTTTTATTTATTTTCAATGAACTTTTGTGTTTACAAAAGAGGCATACTAATGCATAATATAATAGTATTAGAAGAGGGAAACCAAGGAGGAATGAAAGTTATGAGACTTAGAAAAAATTGGTCAGCTAGACCTCAAATGGAGGCTAGTTCATTCTGTATATATAATCCATACGAATTAAAAGGAAAATGGCATGAGGTTTTTGGAAACAATAACGAAATTCATTTAGAATTAGGTTGTGGAAGAGGAACTTTTATATGTGAGATGGCAAAAAGAAATCCAAATAAAAATTTTATTGCAGTTGATTTAAAAGATGAAGTTTTGATATATGTACTTAGAAAAATTGAACAAGAAGAATTAGAAAATGTAAGAATTATGCCATTAAATATAATGCTTATAAAAGACGTTTTTGAGGAAGAGGAGATAAGCAACATTTACTTGAATTTTTCAACACCATGGCCAAAAGATAGACATAATAAAAGAAGATTAAGTTATCCTACTTTTCTTCAGATATATAAAAAGTTCCTAAAAAAAGATGGATCAATAAGACTCAAAACAGATAATAGAATGTTTTTTAAGGATTCTATAGAATATTTTAAAAAGGAACAGTTTAAAATAATATTTGAAACTTTTGATTTACATAATAGTGAGTATAAAGATGAGAACATAGTAACAGAATATGAAGATAAATTTTCTAAAATGGGAATGAATATTATGTTTTTAATAGCTCAGTATTAATATAAGAGACAAGTATAAATAAAAATAGTATAGACTAACAAAAGGTTATACTATAAAAAATTACTAGTGATTTATGGAGGCAAAAACTAACATGCAGACAAATTCTGAGATTAGAGGTTATGCAAGATATCGTCTTAAAGGGAATTGGGGAAATGCAATTTTAGTATTTATAATTTTTTCTGTTATTACCGGTGTTACAGCAATGATACCGTTTTTAGGTTGGGCAGCAGGCATTGTAATATTTGGACCTATGCTTTTTGGAATTAACGGTTTCTATTTAAGGCTTATAAAAGGAGAACCTATATCTATAGAAAATATTTTTTTCGGTTTTGAAAGATGTTTTGGAGGTTCATTAATAGCAAGTATTTTAATAGCTATTTATACATTTTTGTGGACATTGCTATTTATAATTCCAGGAATAATAAAATCATTAAGTTATTCACAAGTTTATTTTATACTTAATGATAATCCTGATATGAGCGCCAATCAAGCTATAACTTTAAGCAGACAAATGATGAATGGATATAAAGGCAAACTTTTAATGCTTCATTTAAGTTTTATTGGCTGGGCAATATTATGTACTTTGACTTTTGGAATAGGTTATTTATGGTTAACACCATATATTCACACTTCTTTAGCTAAATTTTACGAGGAGATAAAGAATAATAATCAAATAGAATCAGAATAGTAATATAAAATTATAATACTTTAAAAAGTAAAAAAACACTATTACATATCTTATATAATAGTGTTTCTTTTATCTTTATTTTAAAACATCATCTAAACGTTCTTCTTTTTTTCTATCATTTAATAAATTTCTCATTAATTTAGGATAATTTGTAATTATGTTATCAACTTTCATGTCTATTAAAGAGTTTGCATCAGTTTCATCATCTACAGTCCAAACATGTACTTGCCTTCCAAGATTATGTGCTCTTTTTACAAAGGCTTTAGTAACATTAGTTCTTTCTATACTATAAAAATCAACATCCATGGAAGAAAGATTTCCTAATGCTACAAACATAATATACCCTATTTTTATATTAGGATTTAATTTTCTAACCTCTTTTAATACATCGTAATCTAAAGAAGTTACAACACATTGGTCAATAAAGTTTTCTTTTTCAATTAAGTTTACTACAGATGTAACTAAATTTTTCTCATGTCCATTTAACTTAATTTCTATATTTAACTTAATTTTATTTTTCGAAAGTTTAATAGCTTCTTCTAAAGTAGGAATTTTTTCGCCTTTAAAAACAGGTGAAAAATTACTTCCAACATCATATGTCTTTATTTCTTTTAATGTTACATCATATACATTTTTATCTATATTAGATATTCGCTTAAAATTTGAATCATGGGTTAGCACTAGGTTTCCATCCTTGGTCTCTTGTACATCTATTTCAGCAAAATCTGCATTAACATCGATGGCGGACTTTATGGCACTTAAGGTGTTTTCTGGGGCAACAGAAGAGTTGCCCCTATGAGCAGTTATTTGCGTATTGTTTTTTAAATCTTGAGAATAAAACAATATGGAAACTATTAAGAATAAAAAACAAGCAAGAAACAATATAAGAATTCTAAATAAAGGTTTATTTTTTTTTATCTTTTGTAAAGTTAAATCTTTTTCAATTAGAAAACTTGGATGTAAATTATAATAATTACTATGATGTTTTGAAATATGAAAATATAATCGAGTAATTACTATAACGGTTAAAGGTGTAGTAAATAAAGAAAATATTATTAAAAATGAGCTTTGTAGAGTGCTATAAAGAGATAGAATATTAATAGATGCTAAAGAGCTCGGACCTATTTTAAAGATTAAAATAGGTATACTTATAGAAAATATAACCATCAATAACATACTAATAATAAATACAATAATATGAATAAAAATAATTATTGAAGAAATATATATATATTTGCCTTTTGAAATTTTTTTACTTGTTTTTATAGATTTAGTAAAAGATTTTCCTTCTATTATGGATATATGTAGGGCAAATAACCATCTTATTAAAAAAAAGTAAGACGCAACAAATAAAATAATTAATAGTATATTACCTAAAGTACTTTCTTCCAAAGCATTTAATATATAATTAGGAATAGTCAAGGAGCTAATGAAGCTTGAATTAAGCCCTAAATTTAATAGAGGAACTAAAACTAATATATATAAAAGTATTTTTAAAGAACCTATACTAAATATTTTGGGTAAATTTTGTATTGAACCTATGAAAGCTCTTTTTAAATTAGGTTTTATTCCAAAATATATGTCACGAGATATTATAATTAAGGTACCCAGTTCTAAAATAATAGAGGCACTGGCAATAATAATTAATACCAATATACATAAGAAACCAGGAATACTTTTGGAAAAATTCAATAGATCTCCATTAGTTATAAAACTTCTTCCACTTAATGATAAAAAATAATTTATTAAAATGGACATAAGCGGTAGAACAAAAAAGGATGTTATAAGTTTAAACATACCTTCAAATTTCAAATTTATATAAAAGCTTCTTCTAAAATCTGAAAAAGAATTTTTTATAATTTTAAAAAACGAATTCAATATATAGCACCTGCCTATCTTTTCAAATATAAATAATGATAATTATACATCTAAAATCTTAATTTATTGTTAAATTTTCATTTTATTTATCATAAAACTTAAAATTATTTAGTATAATTACTTATTATATTAATCCATTGGATAAAGTTGGTTTTGAAAAGTTGTCTTTATTTACAATATATGTATAATAAATAAAGTTAGTGTAAAATTACTGTAGGATATTTTTCAACAAAAAATAGAAAAAGAGACACCCTTTTGGTAATATGTTAAGTGACTAAACAAAACATAGAAAGGATGTCTCTTATGAATATTATACAGGATTTTATGGAAAATGGCATTAAAAATTTATTTGAATTATTAGGAAAAGAGCTAAAAAACAAAGGAGATTTTTCTAAATTTGTACTAGAGTTAAAGAAACAATTAGACAGTTTAGGTATTAAAATATGTAAAACTGCGTTAGCAGCAGCCGATGAGGCTATACGAATAGAACCTAATGGTAAAAATCAGTGGGTAGTGGAAAGAAGAGATAAAAAAACATTGTTAACTACGTTTGGTGAAATTAAATATGAAAGGACATATTACAAATCCAAGAAAGATAATGAGTATAAATACCTATCGGATGAATTTTTAGGTATAGATTGTCATGATAGAATGGACTTATCATTAAAAGCACAGCTTGTAAAAGAAGCAGTGGATGTTGCCTATGATAAAAGTGCTAAAAAGACAATTGAATCTATCGATTTATCATCTCAAACTGTTATGAATACAATAAGAGAACTTGGAGAAATACCTAATATTACATATAAGGATCAATGCCAAGTAGAAGAAAGCAAAAAAACAAAAGTTAAATATTTATATGTAGAAGCTGATGAAGATCATGTAGCTCTACAAAATGGTAAATCAGTTATGCCACGTCTTGTATATGTTCATGAGGGGTATGAGCATTCAAACAGCAAAAGAAAGAAATTAAAAAACATACATTATTTTTCTGGAATTTATAATAATATTGAAGAATTATGGCTTGAGGTAGTTGATTATATTTATAATCAATATGATATTGACAACATAGAAAATATATTTGTATCTGGAGATGGCGCTGCATGGATAAAACAAGGAATTAGTTGGATACCTAAGAGTGTATACCTTCTAGATAGATTTCACATTAATAAATATATTTTAAAGGCAACAACACATAATCATAAATATAGATTCCATATATGGGAAAGTATAAATAATTGTAATTTAAAAGAATTGGATAAGATTTTTAAAGATCTCATAGATTCAACAGAAAACGAAAATAAAATTCAGCAAATAAAAGATTCAAGAAAATATATCAAGAGTAACTGGGAAGGTATTGTGAATTATTACAAAAAAAGCGGAGCTATTAATTGTAGTGCTGAAGGACATATAAGCCATATCCTATCGGATAGATTGAGTAGTAGACCATTGGGATGGAGCGTACAAGGAGTTCATCAGGTGTCACGTCTTAGAGCCTATACGGCTAATGGCGGAGCCATTTATGAATTATTCGAAAAAACATTAAAGAAAAAGAAAAACTATTTTTACTTATCTAAGAAAGTAGTAAATTCAACAATGAAAAATAAATGCATAGAAAAATTTAATAATATAGAATCTTTAAATACTGGTAAAAAAACAGGACTAAATTATTTGCTTAAAGCACTTAGAGGAGCTTAATTTAACATATTCTAGGGAAAGTCTGTATTTTTTTAACCGACAGTAACTTGACGCTATCATAAATAAAAACAAGTATTAAGTTTTCATAAAAAAATAATCAAAATTTGTTATATGAAATTAGTAGCAATTTTATAGGTTTATAAATATAATAGATATAATATACTTTGAAATTGAGAAATTACTATAGAGAAAAGGGGTTTAATAGCATTATGAATATTTTTTGGATATTTATTGGATCATTTATAGCAATATTAGGTTGCATAATTAATAGTTTTAAATGGGGAGTAGTTACGATATTAGATGAAAATGCCCAAAAAGGTAATAAGAAAAATGAAAAGGTATTCTCCGAATGGATAGGCGCTAATTTAATAATGACAGGTGGTATAGTAGCTATACTGTCACTTATAGGAATAGTGTTAAAAATTAATTCTACATTATTAGTAGTAGTTGCATTAATAATAAGTGTTTTGAAAATATTTACGGGATGGAGAAGTTTTCAACCTAAGAAATAAGATAAAGAGACAAGTATTTAGAACTTTGAATATAGTTTTAAATACTTGTCTCTTATGGACTTAAGTAAATTTTAACATTTTTTAGATGTCATAATATCTAAGATTAGATTATCGGTTTCTTTCATACCTTCCGAACCAATTTTAGCAAGGTTTTTAATGGTTTCTTCAATATTGTCATTAATAATTCCATCTTGACAAGAAATTTCTATATTATCCATTGCAAGCAGTGCGGATTGCATAGCTGCACTAACCCCTGTAGAAACTTTAAGTGCACAGCCAGTCTTTGCACCATCACAAATCATTCCCACAATATTTCCAGCCATGTTTTTTATGGCGTATTTAATTTTTTTCAAATCGCCACCTAATAAATAAACTATACCTGCACTAGCACCGGAAGCAGATACTACACATCCACAAAGTGCAGATAATCTTCCAAGATATGATTTTATATGAATAGCAATTAAATTAGCCAAGGCAAGAGCACGAATTTGTGTTTCTTTAGAAACTTTTAGTTTTTCACAAACAGCAACAACAGGTAACATAACGGTAAGACCCTGATTACCACTTCCAGAATTACTCATAACAGGCAACATACAACCAGCCATTCTAGCATCAGAAGCACCTGCAGTTAAAGCCATGGCATAGTTTTGGATATCATCACCAATAAGACCGGATTTCATTTTAGAATAAATTGTTTTCCCGACTTTTAATCCATAGTCGTTAGTAATTCCTTCTACACCTATTTTTTTATTCATTTCAGCTCCATCTAAAAGAAAACTAATTTTGTTATGGTCTACATTCATAATGAAGTCGTAAATTTCATCAATATTAGTATGTTGAATTTCTTCGGTGCAACAACATTGCTCCTCTTTTTTTGAATCTTCTATTTCATTATTAACTATAAGTTTATTATTTAATTTTACTGATACTATATTTGAGTGATTATCTTTAATTATAGTTGTACATTTTCCATTAATACCATTACAAGTAACTTCTACATATAGTTTATTTGGTACTTTTTTAGGTAATACAGTTACTTTATTTTCTTTTAAAAGTTGTTTTGATTTATATATATCTTCTTTATTTATATTTTTTAAAACTTCTAGGCCAGCTTTAGAATTTCCACCTATACAACCTAAAGCGGCTGCAATATTAAGTCCGACCATACCTGTGCCAGGGATACCTACTCCCATACCATTTTTTAAAATATTATTACTTACATATACTTCTATATTATCGATTAATCCACCTAAGGTTTCACTAGATTTGCTAGCTGCAAGTGCAACAGCAATAGGTTCTGTACAACCAAGAGCAGGAACTATTTCTTTAGTTAAAAGTTGTATAAAATAGTTTTCATTATGTGTTTTCATAATACCCATCCTTTCAAATAAAAAATAACTTGTAATGTTAAAAAATATACAATCTATAAAATCATTATAAGCCAAATTAAATAGTTATAAAAGTAAAAAAATAA
The DNA here is from genome assembly GCA_003288255.1 of Clostridiaceae bacterium 14S0207. Lineage (GTDB taxonomy): Bacteria > Bacillota > Clostridia > Clostridiales > Clostridiaceae > Hathewaya > Hathewaya limosa. The sequence goes on from CP026600.1 coordinate 894,116, forward strand.
AATTATAGTAATATATTTAAAAAAATATAGGATGAATACAGAAGTTTACATGTTAGTGTAAAATTACTGTAGGATATTTTTCAATAAAAAATAGAAAAAGAGACACCCTTTTGGTAATATGTTAAGTGACTAAACAAAACATAGAAAGGATGTCTCTTATGAATATTATACAGGATTTTATGGAAAATGGAATTAAAAATTTATTTGAATTATTAGGAAAAGAGCTAAAAAACAAAGGACATTTTTCTAAATTTGTACTAGAGTTAAAGAAACAATTAGACAGTTTAGGTATTGAAATATGTAAAACTGCGTTAGCAGTAGCCGATGAGGCTATACGAATAGAACCTAATGGTAAAAATCAGTGGGTAGTGGAAAGAAGAGATAAAAAAACATTGTTAACTACGTTTGGTGAAATTAAATATGAAAGGACATATTACAAATCCAAGAAAGATAATGAGTATAAATACCTATCGGATGAATTTTTAGGTATAGATTGTCATGATAGAATGGACTTATCATTAAAAGCACAGCTTGTAAAAGAAGCAGTGGATGTTGCCTATGATAAAAGTGCTAAAAAGACAATTGAATCTATCGATTTATCATCTCAAACTGTTATGAATACAATAAGAGAACTTGGAGAAATACCTAATATTACATATAAGGATCAATGCCAAGTAGAAGAAAGCAAAAAAACAAAAGTTAAATATTTATATGTAGAAGCTGATGAAGATCATGTAGCTCTACAAAATGGTAAATCAGTTATGCCACGTCTTGTATATGTTCATGAGGGGTATGAGCATTGAAACAGCAAAAGAAAGAAATTAAAAAACATACATTATTTTTCTGCAATTTATAATAATATTGAAGAATTATGGCTTGAGGTAGTTGATTATATTTATAATCAATATGAAATTGACAACATAGAAAATATATTTGTATCTGGAGATGGCGCTGCATGGATAAAACAAGGAATTAGTTGGATACCTAAGAGTGTATACCTTCTAGATAGATTTCACATTAATAAATATATTTTAAAGGCAACAACACATAATCATAAATATAGATTCCATATATGGGAAAGTATAAATAATCGTAATTTAAAAGAATTGGATAAGATTTTTAAAGATCTCATAGATTCAACAGAAAACAAAAATAAAATTCGGCAAATAAAAGATTCAAGAAAATATATCAAGAGTAACTGGGAAGGTATTGTGAATTATTACAAAAAAAGCGGAGCTATTAATTGTAGTGCTGAAGGACATATAAGCCATATCCTATCGGATAGATTGAGTAGTAGACCATTGGGATGGAGCGTACAAGGAGTTCATCAGATGTCACGTCTTAGAGCCTATACGGCTAATGGCGGAGCCATTTATGAATTATTCGAAAAAACATTAAAGAAAAAGAAAAACTATTTTTACTTATCTAAGAAAGTAGTAAATTCAACAATGAAAAATAAATGCATAGAAAAATTTAATAATATAGAATCTTTAAATACTGGTAAAAAAACAGAACTAAATTATTTGCTTAAAGCACTTAGAGGAGCTTAATTTAACATATTCTAGGGAAAGTCTGTATTTTTTTAACCGATAGTAACTTAACGCTATCAGTTTACATAAGTTATTTGAAAAAATAGAAAACAAATTGAAAATTCTAAAAACAATACATTTTAAAATCAATGAAAGTAAAATACTTTTCCTACTATTGAATCAACAGGATATAAACCTTCCTCTCTACTATCATAAGAAGAATTTCTGTTATCTCCCATGAAAAATATTTTATCTTTAGGAATTTTCAAATTTAAGTTTTTATTGTTAATCATTGTTTCCTTTATATAAGGTTCACTTAAAAGTTTTCCATTTCTATAGACTTTGTTATCATTTATTTCTATAAAGTCTCCAGGTATTCCTATAAGTCTTTTTACAAGTAAGTTTCTTTTATCAGTTTTATCCGTTTTTAAAATGACAATATCTCCAGGTTTTGGTGAATCTATTTTAGTATAAAGTTTGTTAACAAATAAAATTCCTTTATGATGCAAGGTATTATCCATTGAATGACCATCTACTATAGAGATCATAAAAATTTTGCTTAGTAAAAATCCACAGAAACCTCCTATAAAAATGGGAATAAGTAAAGACTTATAAATCTTTTTCTTGTTTTGTATTTTTTTCATATATAACTCTCCTTTAGAATAAATTTCTAGATTACTTATATGTATAAGTAAATAATTTCATAAAGTTAAAAAGTAGTGTAAAGAGTTGAAATAGTTTTGTATATTAAGTATAAAGTATGGTTATCTTGTGGAATAAAATTACAAATTATCAATATTATTAACAAATAATATAAAGTTAATCATAAATTTAAAAAGATTTTATAATATTAATATGAAAGTTAAGAAGAATAGTTACTTAAAATTATGTAATAAGTTAAAGGCGTTTGATATAAATTTATCTCGTATAATTTTAATAAGTTAGGAGAATATATTATGGAGTGCTAACTTTATAAAGGAGATGAAAAATATGAATGAGGCTCTAGTAGTTTTGGTAAGATCGATTATTGGGTTTTTTTCACTTATAATTTTTGCTAGGGTATTAGGAAAACAGCAAATAAGTCAACTTACATTTTTCGATTATGTACTTGGCATAACAATAGGTTCTACAGCCTCTACATTGACAACCGATTTATCAACAAGAGCGTGGCCACACTGGGTAGGTTTACTTACTTGGTGTTTACTAGGATATTTAATGCAATTTATTACTCTAAGATGGAGATTTACGGCTAAGTATATAGATGGGCAACCAATAGTAGTTATTATGGATGGAAAGATTATGGAAGAACATTTAAAAAAAATAAGATATAGAATGTCTGATATAATGGAACAACTTAGAAGTAAAGGGGTGTTTGATTTAAATGAAGTCCAATGTGCAATCTTAGAGTCCGATGGGGAATTATCTATTTTAAAGAAACCAGAGAATAATCCAGTTACTTTAAAAGATCTTAAACTTAAACCAGAAAAAGATGGTATTAATATAGAATTAATATATGATGGTCAAATTGTAGAACAAAATTTAAAAAAAGATAATCAATGGTTAAAGAATGAATTAAGAAAAAGAGGAATAAAAAATCATGAGGATGTTTTTTTAGCAACTGTTAATCCTAAAGGAGATATTTACGTAGATACATATAAAGATAAAATAAAAAAACTTATTGATATTGGTGATTATAAAGGACCTTATTAAAAAAGAGGTGATCTTATGAGAAAGTTTTTAACTATATTTTTACCTGTGTTTTCTTTAATAATCTTTGTAATGCTTATGATAAGTGCTCCACTTTTAAAAAAACCTTGGGGTTTAGATGATAAAGTAATGGAATATGTAGATAACACTATTAAATATGCTAATGAGGAGCAGTGGGATAAAGCAAAGGGTGAAGTAGAAAAAATAGAAAATGGGTGGAGTAAGGTCATAAAACGAGTTCAATATATATCTGAATTAGGGGAAGTTGATGATATTTATAATAATATAGCTAGAGTTAGAGGTGGAGTACAGGCTAAGGACAAAGGAATTGTATTAAGCTCATTATATGAAATAAAAGAAAATTGGAAAAGTCTAGGTGAATAATATATTAATTAAAGATTTAAATTATAATATAGTAGGAAAAGGACAAGAAAATTTTTAATATATGCTTGTCCTTTTCTTTTCTATTTTATGTTCAATTCAATATTATCATCTAAAAGTATTTTGGTTATATAATAGGCTACTTCACCGGTTAATTTCATACAGTGATTTTTACGATTTGACTTATTATCTTTAAAATCTTTTGTTAACACACGACAACAGGTACTATTATAAGTACTTTTCATATAATGATGTAATGCAGCAGCCTTTGGAAGCATTTTTTCGTTCATTTTTTCGCCATAACATCTACCATATACTAGCCCAAGAGACATAACTCCACCACTAATTGATCCGCATAAGCATCCAGTAGCGCCAACACCGGCTGCAAATCCAGAAGATAATTTTATAATTTCATTTGGTTGAGGATTAGGTAATAGATCATTAATAGTTTTTAATACAACCTCCGAACAAAATAATTCTTCTTTTTTAAAGTATTCCTCAGCAATTTTTCTAACAATTTCTGATTTTTCTTCTATAGTTTTTGACATAAAATCACCCCAATTATAATTTAATATATTAATTATATACTAATGAGAAAAAATAAGCTAAAAGATTAATACATAGATAATTTCAGTAATATAAAAAGCATAAAATAAAAAGGTGGTTGTGAAGGTAATTCTAAATTGTGGAAGATTATCTTTATCAAATGATAATACAAATCATATATAAAATTTGTTGACACATTGAAATATAATGCATATACTGATAGTATGTTATTAGGACTATTATCAATTAACAATATAAATTCTCAATAATAAGGGGATGTGTTATATGAATAATGAAGAAAGATTAGCAATTGGAAATAAAATTTCTTATGTAACAATAATGGGTAATATTTTTTTATCTCTAATAAAATTTATAGCAGGAATAGTAGGAAAAAGTTCGGCCATGTTAGCTGATTCAATACATTCACTGTCGGATGTATTAAGTACTGTGGCGGTTTTAATTGGATTAAGATTTTCGGCTAAACCTGCAGATGAGGATCATCCTTATGGACATGAAAAGTTGGAGGCAATTACAAGTAAGATTTTAGCTGTATTATTATTTTGTACAGGCATTTTTATAGGAGTGGAAGCTATAAAAATTATATTTAGTGGAAATCATATAATTCCGGAAAAGATAGCTATTTATGCTGCTGTATTATCTATTTTAACTAAAGAATGGATGTATAGGTATACAATGAAAGGGGCAAAAAAAATAAGAAGTACAGCCTTAGAAGCAGATGCATGGCATCACCGTTCTGATGCATTATCTTCTATAGGAAGTCTTGTTGGAATTGTAGGTGCACGATTAGGAATTCCTATTCTAGATCCATTAGCTTCTTTAATAATATGTGCATTGGTTTTAAAAGTTGCATTTGATATATATATAAATTCTATAAATCAACTTGTAGACAAAGCAGCAGATAAAGAAACTGTTGAAGCTATAAGAAATGAAATAGAATTTATAGAAGATGTGGAAAGAATTGATGAATTGAAAACAAGAATACACGGAAATAGGATTTATGTAGATGTTGAAATATCTGTAGATAAACATTATTCTTTAACTAAGGCTCACAATGTAGCGGAAGCTGTGCATAGAAAAATAGAAAAGTTAGACGGGAGAATAATCCATTGTATGGTACATGTAAATCCATATTAATGTAATAAGATTTTTAAATAAAAATGATTTCTTTTATGAAGTATTTAATGTATAACTTGTAAAATATAATATAAAATATATTTTGTAGTATACATGAAATATATTTTATTATTAAAATTTTGCAAGTTTTTTATGCTTTTTATGTCTATTTATAATTTGTATCATAAATAGATTATAATTTGTATTTTAAAAGGTTATAATTCCAATATTTGAAAATGAATTTGATAAAATTTTAATTAATATATAAATATTGAATTATATAAAAAAGTGGTATAGTATTAAAACAGACATAAATTCATGAATGGGGGGCTAATTGTATGAAAAAGAAAATCATTTCTATATTATGCATTTTTATGTTGATTTTTAGTTTAAATATTGCTGTTGGATGTTCAGGTAAGAATGAAACTAATAAAAAAGAAACTAATACAGAAGTTAAAAAGGAAAAAAATAATACGGTAAAAGAAGAAAATAAAGAAAAGATAAAAATAGGAACTTTAAAAGGTCCTACCGGTATAAGTATGGTAAAACTCATGGATGAACAAAATAATAAGTATGATATAAGAATTTTTGATTCACCGGATCAGATAGTTGCTAAGATTGTTAATGGGGAATTAGATGGAGCAGCAGTACCTTCGAATTTAGCAGCAGTTTTATATAACAAAACTAAAGGAAATGTAAAGTTAGCGTGTGTAAATACTTTAGGGATGTTGTATGTAGTTGAAAATGGAGATACTATTAAAAATATAGGTGATTTAAAGGGAAAAACAATTTACTCTAGTGGAAAAGGTGCTACACCTGAATATATTTTACATTATATTTTGGCTAAAAATAATATAGATAAAGAAAAAGATATAGATATTCAGTATATGAATCAACATAGTGATTTATCAGCAGCATTAGCATCAAAAAAAGCTAATATTGCCATACTTCCAGAACCTTTTGTTACAGTTACTAAGGTCAAAGACAAAAATTTAAAAGTATCACTTGATTTAACAAAAGAATGGGAAAAGGTTTCAGATAAAAATAGTAAATTAGCAATGGGAATAATAGTATTTAGAAAAAATTTTATAGATAAAAATGAAAAAAATCTAGATAAGTTTTTAGAGGATTATAAGAATTCAATAGAATTTGTGAATAATAATACAGTAAAAGCAGCAGAACTAACTGAAAAGTATGGAATAATTGCAAAAGCTAAAATAGCAGAAAAGGCTATACCAAAATGTAATATAGTATTTTTAAATGCACAAGAATCAAAGGAACACTTAAATAATTTTTATGATGTATTGTTAAAAAACAACCCTAAATCCATTGGAGGAAAACTTCCAAATGAAGATTTTTACTACAAGGGTAAGTAAAAAGGTAGGGATTCTAATGTTTTGGTTATTAATTTGGGAGGGTTTATCTCTCCTTATTAATAACCAAATTTTATTACCACAACCTTTAAGTGTTTTAATAACTTTAAGTAAACTAATATTTGAAAAGTATTTTTGGAAAAGTGTTCTTTTAAGTATAATAAGAGTTATTTTAGGGGTTTTAACTTCTATTATTTTAGGTATTATTTTAGGAATATTTTCAGGATTAAATATATTTTTGGAGGAGATTTTAGAGCCGTTTATAATAGCAGTTAAAGCAACTCCTGTCATGTCTATAATAATAATTGCCTTAGTATGGTTCAATTCTAATAGTGTACCTATTTTTACAACAATTCTAATGTGTTTTCCGATGATTTATACAAATGTACTTCAAGGAATAAAGTCTGTAGATAAGAATTTAATTAGTATGGCTAAGCTGTATAAGGTAAGAAAAATCTATATTTTAAAGCAAATATATTTTCCTTGGATTATGCCATACATATATTCAGGAATACTTATGTGTCTTGGGGTTGGATGGAAGGTTTCAGTAGCATCAGAAGTGCTAAGTACACCTAAATTTTCAATAGGGTTAAATATATTAAGTTCTAAATCAAATTTAGATACAGAAGAACTGTTTGCATGGACTATTATAGTTGTTTTGTTAAGCCTAATATTAGAGAATGTGTTTAAAAAATATGTTAATAAAAGGACTAGAATAAATATTAGATGACGATTTCAAAAAAAGGGGGTATCCTAAAAATGCAAGAGAATATAGCGGTTAAACTTAGTGATATTTCTAAGCAATATAATAATGAAATGATTCTTAAAAATTTTAGTATGAAGTTTATAAAAAATAAGATAACAGTACTTTTAGGACCTTCAGGTTGTGGAAAAACAACTTTATTAAATATTATATCTGGTATAGATAAAAATTATAGTGGAGAAGTTTTATTAAATGTAAAAGAAGTATCGTATATTTTTCAAGAATATAGGCTTATACCTTGGCTTACAGTGTATGAAAATGTAGATTTTGTTTTAAAGTCTTATATGGAAAAGGATGAAAGAAATAAAGTAATAATAAAATATTTAAAACTTGTTAATCTATATGAACATAAAAATAAATACCCAGGGGAATTAAGTGGTGGTATGCAAAGAAGGGTAGCTATAGCAAGGGCTTTTGCATATAAAAGTGAGCTACTTCTAATGGATGAACCTTTTGTTGGATTAGATAAAGATCTAAAACAAAAAATTATAAAGGAATTTTTACAATTATGGAAATATGATAAAAGAACAATTATATTAGTTACTCATGATATGGATGAGGCTAATTCAATGGGAGATGACATAATTGATTTTAAGACATTATAGAATTGTGTCATAAGAATAACGAGGTTGTTAATAAAATAATAGACATTGTTAAAAAAACAATAGTTATTATTTATTGTTTTTAAAAATTTAAAATAGACAAATAAAGTAAAATAAAATAAAATATTTGAAAAAAATTTTATTTATATATTATAAAAAACAGAAATAACATACATAAAAAGACTTAATTCAAAGAAATTTCACATAGTAATATTACTTCCTAAGATAGATGTTATTTAAATAACAGTGATTTAAAATGCCTTAGAACGATTGATGAATAAAGGGTTAAAAATACCACAAGGAAAAAAGTTGTGTTAATTTTTTAATTAATATTAAAACTATTGAAACAAATTTTCCAGTATGTTAGTATGTGGTTGAAAATTCAGCTGAGTTAAATAAAAGGAATTAATTTTAGGGAGGTAACAATTCTATGGGATTTGCTACTGATAGTGAAATAAGAATTATAGCAGAAAAGTATAATTATTCAAAACAAAAAATGATATTTATGCTTCGTGATATTCAAGAAATAAATGAAAGAAATTTTATTAGTGAAGCACAAGCTAAAGTATTGGCAGATATAATAAAAGTTTCAATCTCAGATGTTTATGAAGTAATAACATTTTATTCTATGTTAAATGATAAGCCTAAGGGTAAGTATATAATAGAAGTTTGTAAAAGTGGACCTTGTTTTGTTAGAAATTCTAAAGTTATTCTTGGTTATTTAGAAGATATATTGAATATAAAAGTCGGAGAAACTACTAAGGATAATTTCTTTACACTTCAATGTACAAGCTGCATAGGTGGATGTGATATAGCCCCTGCTATGAAAATAGGAGAAAAGGTCTATGGTAACTTAACCAGAGAAAAGGTTAAGAAAATATTAGATGAATATAGGAGAGATGTGTCATGTCAAGAACAATAGAATTAATAACTAAGAATTGTGGAAAAATTGATCCTTGTAATGTAGATGAATATGTTAAATATGATGGTTTTAAAGGACTTAAAAAGGCTCTTTCTATGAAACCACTAGAAATCGTTGAAGAAGTTAAAAAATCAAAACTTATGGGAAGAGGGGGAGCAGCATATCCTACAGGTGTTAAATGGGAACAAGCCTATTATGTTGATGGTGATACTAAATATGTTGTATGTAATGCAGATGAAGGTGAACCGGGAACATTTAAAGATAAAGTTATTTTAGATAAAGATCCTTTAAGGCTAATTGAAGGTATGACTATAGCTGCCTATATTTTAGGTTCTAAGAAAGGGTATATTTATATAAGAGGAGAATATGCACAATCTCAAAAAATAGTAAATGAAGCTATTGAAAATACTAAGAAAAAAGGATATTTAGGAAAAAGTATTTTAGGTATGGATTTTGAATTTGATATAGAAGTTTTAACTGGTGCAGGAGGATATGTAGTAGGTGAAAATTCAGCTTTAATTGAGTCTTCAGAAGGAAAAGCAGGAAGACCTAGAATAAAACCTCCTTATATAAAAATATGTGGACTTTATAAAAAACCTACATTGGTTAATAATGTTGAAACCTTTGCAGCTATTTCATATATAGTTTCAAATGGAGGAGAAAAATATAGAAGTTACGGAACAGAGTATAGTGGTGGCACTAAACTTATATGTCTTTCTGGTAATGTTAAAAATAGAGGGGTTTTCGAAGTACCTTTCGGTATAACTTTAAGAGAAATAATTTATGATATTGGTGGTGGAATTCCAGATAATAATAACTTAAAGTTCGTTCAAATGGGAGGTTCTTCAGGTGCTTGCATATCAACTGAAATGTTAGATATACCATTATGTTACAATGAATTTAAAAATGCAGGAATAAGTATAGGTTCGGGAGCTATATTAGTAGTAGATGATTCTATATGTACTTTAGAATTTTTAAAGCATATATATGAGTTTTTCCTTCATGAATCTTGTGGAAAATGTACTCCATGTAGAGAAGGAAACAAACAAATTTTAAGAATATTGGATAAATTTATGCGAGGAGAAGCAAAACTTGAGGATTATAAAAACTTTGAAAAAGTTATAGAAACAATGAAGTACGCATCATTTTGTGGTCTTGGAAAATCAGCACCCACTGCGTTGAAGTCCTGTTTAAAAATATTTAAGAATGAATTTGATGAACATATAGAGCGAAAATGCAAAGTTGGATCTTGTTTCACTAATAAGGAGGAGATGTAGTAATGGCTAAGATAAATGTAATTATAGATGGTATTGAGGTTTTAGCAGAAGAAAATACTACTATTTTAGAAGCTGCTAAGCAAATAGGCATTACTATACCCACATTATGTTATCTAAAGGGCCAAGAGATTAAGGCTAATTGTCGTATATGTACTGTAGAAATTAAGGGTAGAAATAAAATGGTTACAGCCTGTTCTACTCCAGTATATGAGGGTATGGAAGTGCTTACAAATAGCAAAAAAGTTAGGGAATTACGAAAGAATATTTTAGAACTTATATTAGCAGATCATCCTAAGGATTGTTTAAATTGTATTAAAAATGGGAATTGTGAACTTCAAAAATTAGCAGCACAGTATAATTTAAGAACCATTGAATTTGAAAGAAGAGAAAAATATTTGCCTATAGATCATAGCAATCCATGTATAGTTAGAGACTTAAATAAATGTGTTAAATGCGGAAGATGTGTTGAAGTATGCAAGAAAGTACAAGAAATGAATATAATAAATTATGCATTTCGTTCAGATGGATATACTATTTCAACACCATTTGGAATACCATTAGAAAAAACTTCTTGTTTATATTGTGGACAATGCACAACAGTTTGTCCAGTAGGAGCTTTACATGAAAAAGAGGATATTGATAGAGTTTGGGAAGCCATTCAAGATCCAAACATGCATGTAGTTGTACAAGCAGCACCCTCTATTAGAGTTTCACTGGGAGAAGAATTTGGTGATGAAAGTGGGTATATAGTTACTGGAAAATTAGTAGCAGCTCTTAAGAGATTAGGATTTGATAAGGTATTTGATACTAATTTTGCAGCTGACTTAACTATTATGGAAGAAGGAAATGAATTAATTTATAGAATAAAGAATAATGGAGTAATTCCTATGATGACTTCTTGTTGTCCGGGATGGATAAATTATGTGGAAAAATTAACGCCAGATGTTATACCTAATATTTCTACATGTAAATCTCCACAAGAAATGTTTGGAAGTATAGCTAAAACATATTATGCAGAAAAGGTAAATATAGAGCCTTCAAAAATATTTAGTGTATCTATAATGCCATGTACAGCTAAAAAAGATGAAGCACAGAGAAGAAATATTGAGGAGATGGATGTTAGAGCTGTAGATGCTGTTTTAACTACTAGGGAACTTGCTAGAATGTTTAGAGAAACAGGGATGGATTTTAGTGTTTTAAAAGAAGAAAAATTTGATTCGCCATTAGGATTAGGGTCTGGTGCTGGAACTATTTTTGGAGCTACTGGTGGAGTTATGGAGGCGGCATTAAGAACAGCCTATGAGAAAATTTCAAATGAAGAACTAAATAAACTTGAATTTAATGAGGTTAGAGGTTTAGATGGAATAAAAGAATCACAAGTTAATATAGGTGATTTAACTTTAAATGTAGCTGTTGTAAATGGTATAAAAAATGTAAGAAATATAGTTGATCAAATAAGAATGGGTAAATGCAAATACCACTTTGTAGAAGTTATGTGTTGCCCCGGTGGATGTATAGGGGGCGGTGGTCAACCGTTTACAGATGAAGAAGGGAAGCGCGAGAGAATAAAGTCATTATATAAACTAGATAAAAATCTTCCAATACGTAAGTCACATGAAAATCCAGATATACAAATACTATATAAGGAATTCTTGGGAGAACCTTTAGGAGAAAGATCTCATAAACTTCTTCATACACATTATAGTAGTAAAAAAACTATATAAAAAATTATAATAGATAATAGTCAAATTATAAGAAATTACAATACTTTTTAGCTAGTTTTGTCATTTACAGTGATATAAAGGTATGCTACCATAATACTAAACTTAGATTTGTCTAAAATATTTATAATATGGTGGGGAGAAAAATGAAAAAATTAGCTCAGAGGATTCCTGTACCTATAGCGGGATTAATGTTAGCTTTGGCTACTACAGGAAATTTATTATTATCATATGGATCTATATATAGAAATATATTTGGATCTATATCAGGATTAATATTGATACTTTTAATATTAAAGATATTCTTAGATTTTAAAGGAATACTAAAAGATTTAGAAAATCCTATTATAGCTAGTACAATTCCTACTTTTACTATGGGGGTAATGATTTTAACCACATATATAAAGCCATATATACCTTTAGTAGCGAAAGGAATCTGGATATTAGCTATTATACTTCATTGTTTTTTAATAGTTTATTTTACAGTAAAATTTATATTAAAATTTAATATAAAGAAAGTTTTTCCTAGCTATTTTATAGTGTATGTAGGGATTGCTGTAGTGAGTATAACTGCACCTGCATATAAAGCATTAAGTTTTGGTAGAGTTATATTTTGGTTTGGTTTTATTTCTTATTTGATGTTATTACCAATAGTAACTTATAGAATATTTTGTGTAAAACAAATTCAAGAACCGGCATTACCAACTATTATAATAATGGCTGCTCCTCCAAGTCTTTGTTTAGCGGGATATATATCAAGCTTTCAAGAAAAAAGTATTATTATGATAGGTTTTTTAACAATTTTATCATTAATAATGTTTATAGTATCATTATTATATATACCTAAAATATTAAGAGGAAAGTTTTATCCGAGCTATTCAGCACTTACTTTTCCATTAGCTATAACTGCTGTAGCAATGAAACAAACTAATGTGTTTTTAATAAAAAATAATAATTCAATAGGTGCATTAAAATATTTGGTAAAAATTCAAGAATTAATAGCAGTATCAATAGTAATATATGTTTTGATAAAGTATTTTAAATTTATGTTTATTAAGGATAAAGTTGAATTAAATAAGGTTGTATCATAAATAAAAAAGATTATCTCAAATAAAACAGGAGTTTTATTTAGAGATAATCTTTTTTATAGAAAATATAGAAATTATTTAATGTTAAGATGTATTCCATCATCTAGAAGTTTACCAGCCACATAAGAAGCAACTTCGCCAGTTATTTTTATACAATGAGCCTTACGTTCGGCACAGGCAAAATCTTTAAAGTCTTTTGTCATTACACGACAACAAGTACTCTTATACATTTCTTTTATATGATTATGTAAATCGGCGGCGGCAGGAAGCATTTTCTCATTCATAGTTTCACCATGACATCTTCCATAAACCATACCAAGAGCCATAACTCCACCACTTACAGCCCCACATAGACATCCCGATTTACCTACACCTATAGGAAAACCAGAAGCAAGTTTAGTTACTGAATCATCAAAAGGCTTGTCTAATAAATCATTAATAGTTTTTACAACTGCCTCTGAACAGAAAAATTCACCTCTTCTAAAATAGCCTTCTGCAATTTCTCTGACAATTTGCACTTTTTCTTCTCTTGTCATATAATTACCTCCCAAAATTTTATTTATTTTTATAATAAAAATAGCATAATAATTATATTTCATTATATAGTATAGTAAAATTATAATCCAATAGAAAATTATTATTAATGATTAAAATTTAATAGATATAAAAAATGTTAAGCTGCATTATTAAAAGAATAAAAACAAAATTATTTTTATAAAGTAATTTAAGTATTAAGCCGAAAAAAGTATTAATAGAACTTTTAGAATAAAAAAGATTTGAATAAATTCTGAAAATTAAAAAAATATTTACAATTTTCGAAAAGATAGTATAATGGAAATAATAGCAAATAATCAATAATAGAGAGATAAAAAATATCAGGATAATTATCAAGTATATTTTATAAAATAAAAATTTAGAGGTGAGTTAATGTATTATGGAGAAAAGGTATGTTTAAGGGCTTATAAGGAAGAAGATATAAAGAAAGCATTACAGTTTATTAATGATAAAGAACTTATGAAAAATTTAACTACAAAGATTCCTTTTCCTATGACTTTATGGGAAGAAGAAGAATTTATAAAATCTCAAAAATCAAATCAAAAAGGAGAGTATAACTTTGCCATAGAAGATTTAGAGGCCAAAAAGTATATAGGTGGTTGTGGTATTAATGATGTTAATTGGCTTACTAGGGTAGCTACAGTTGGTATAATGATAGGAGATAAAGATTATTGGGGCAAAGGTTATGGCTCAGATGCTATGCAAGTTCTTATAAAGTTTATTTTTGAAGATATGAATATGAGAAAAATAAGATTAAGTGCATTTTCATTTAATGAAAGAGCTTTAAAATGTTATACAAAGTGTGGATTTGAAATTGAGGGTGTTTTAAAAGATGAAATATTTAAAGATGGAAAGTATTATGATGAAATGATTTTATCTATTTTTAATAAGTAAATAAATAATTTCTTCTATGTTGGGAAAAATAATAAAAACAAAACATAGGAGGAGTTAATATGGGAAATGCAAAACTTCATGTAATTACAGGTGTAGTTAAAGATAGTAAGGGTGAAATAAGTGCATATAGACTTGAAAATGGAGATATAGTTGTTAAAGAACAAGCTGTTCAAATGGCTAAGGATGGTAAAATAGATGGAGTTACTGTAGCAACATCTAAAACAGGCGAAGGATATTTAAGAAGTTATGGAGATGGAGATCCATCAAATAATTTATCTAATTTATTGATTATTGATTCAAAGGAAATTCATTAAAATTTACAATAATTAAAAAGCTATTTCATAGTAGGGAAAAGTCCTATTAATGAGGTAGCTTTTTATATTTAATACAAGTTTATAATTAATTATATAAAACTAGTATTAAATATGATAACATAAGAACTATATAATTTATTATATTAGTTAGGGGTGAAGAAAATGATTTTAGTTACTACTGATTCCATTTCAGGATGTGAAATGGAAACTATTCAATTAGTAAAAGGATCTACTATACAATGTAAAAATTTTGGAAGTGATTTTTTAAGTGGACTTAAAAATTTAGTTGGTGGAGAATTAAAAGCTTATACCGATATGATGAATGAAGCAAGAAGGATAGCTACAGAACGAATGATTGCAGAGGCACAAGGCTTGGGGGCAAATGCTATTGTAGGAATTAGATATACAACAAGTTCTGTCGCAGCAGGTGCTGCTGAAGTTATAGTATATGGAACAGCAGTAAAAATTAGATAATATAAATAAACCGTTATGTTGTTAATATGGATGTGGCGGTTTGTTTTTTAAAAAATTATAATACGAACATTAATTGAATTTTAAAAATAAATGTACTATAATTAGTCTATTAAGATAATATGAAAGGATTGTATATTATGGGACTATTAAATAAAACTTTGAATGAAATAAAACCTGCCTATAAAGAGGCTATAGATAAGGCATGGAAAAGGCTAGATGGATTAACTAAGCCTGTTGGAAGTTTAGGGGAATTAGAAGAAATATCAGCTAAAATGGCTGGAATTACGGGAAAAATATATAATGAGTTTCATAAGAAAAATATTGTAATTATGTGTTCAGATAATGGAGTTGTTGAAGAGGGTGTTAGTAGTTGTCCGCAAAAACTTACATATATAGTTTCAAATAACTTTACAAAGGGAATTACAGGGGTTAATGTACTTTCACGTTTTTCTGAATCAGATATTACAGTAGTAGATGTTGGTATAATTGAAGATGTGGATAATCCTAAAATTTTAAATAGAAAAGTTAGATATAGTACGAACAATATGTGTGAAGGACCAGCTATGACTAGAGAAGATGCTATACGTTCTATAGAAATTGGAATAGAAGTAGTAGAGAATTTAGCACGAAATGGATATGATTTATTTGGAACCGGAGAAATGGGTATAGGAAATACAGCTACAAGTGCAACAGTTTTAAGTGTATTATCAGGTATATCAGTAGAAGAATGTACAGGCAGAGGATCAAATTTAACAGATGAAGCTTTCGAAAATAAAAAAAGAGTTTTAAGAAAAGCTATAGAAGTTAATAAACCTAATAAAAATGATGTTATAGATGTTTTAAGTAAAGTAGGTGGTCTTGATATTGCTGGACTTTGTGGTTGCTTTATTGGGGCGGCTAAAATGAGAATGCCTATTTTAATAGATGGTTTTATAGCTTCTGCAGCAGCATTATGTGCATATAAACTAGAACCTAAAGTAAAAGACTATATGTTTGCATCACATATGTCAGCAGAACCAGGGGCAGTTTTTGCAATGAAAGAAATGGGACTAAATCCTATGCTGGATTTAAGAATGAGACTTGGTGAGGGGACAGGATGTGCCTTAGGATTTAAGATTATGGAAGCTTCTATGTATATGATGAATTATATGGGTACTTTCGATGAAGCAGGTATTGTAACAGACTATTTAATTACTCCAACAGGTGAGAAGAAATAGGTGATTATAGTTGAATATATATATAGTAAGACATGGTTACACAGATGAAAATCATAAGGGAACTTATTATGGTGCATTAGATCCGGGAATTAATAAAAATGGAAAAAAACAATGTGAACTTATAAGAAAAGAAATAGAAAATATAAATTTTGATAAAATTTATATTAGTTCTAAAAAAAGAGCCAAGGAAACAGCAAATCTAATTGTATCTAAGAAAATAGAATTTTATACTGACAAGAGGTTAGATGAAAGAAATTTTGGTGTTTTTGAGGGAAAAGAATATAAATATCTTATGGAAAATTACAGTAAAGAATACAAGGAATGGGAAGAAGATTGGATTAATTATAAGATTCCAAATGGAGAAAGCCATAAAGATTTTTCACTTAGAATATATGAATTTCTAGATGAAATTTTGCAAATATATAAGGAAAATGATAATATACTTCTAGTTACTCATGCAGGAGTTATTAGAGTAATATATACCTATGTTATGAATAAAGATATTGCTTTATTCTGGAAATTTGCATCGCATAATGGGGATTTATCTCTTATAAAGTATGAATACGGAAATATTTTCATTGATTTTATAAAGCATAATAAGGAGTGAAAAACAATATGTCGAAAATTACTTTAGTAACTGGTGGAAGTAGAAGTGGCAAAAGTACATATGCAGAAAATATTTATGAAGATAGAGATGATGTTCTTTATATTGCAACTGCTATAGTTACAGATGAGGAGATGAAAGATAGAATTCAGCGTCATAAAGAAAGTAGAAATCAAAACTGGAAAACTCATGAAGGATTTAAAAATTTAGATAAGGCCATAGAAAATTTTAAAGGTGGCGCAATACTGTTAGATTGTATTACTATAATGACTACAAATCTTTTATTTGAAGAGGAAAGAGATTTTGATAATTTTTCTAAGGAAGATATGGACAATATAGTACTACTTATTAAAAATGAATTTAAAAAATTAATAACTAAAGCTAGAAACATGAACTTAGATTTGGTTATGGTTACTAATGAAGTAGGGTGGGGAATAGTTCCAGAATATAAAATTAGTAGAATATATAGAGATATTGCAGGATTTATAAATCAATATGTGGCATCTCTAAGTGATGAGGTTTATTTAGTGGCTTGTGGGTTACCAGTTAAATTAAAATAGTATTATACAACTATGTAATAAAAAGATATATTATATTTGAAGATAGATATTTTTAATGAGTAATTATTAATTGACTTATGAATAGTAGGTGAAATTATGAAAGAATTTTTTAATAACTTATTACTTTATTTTCAGTTTTTTACAAGAATTCCTATTAATAAGTGCTTAAAATGTGAAAAAGAAAATTTTAGAGATGGTGCTTTCTTTTTCCCAGTTGTTGGGCTTTTTATAGGTTCAGTTCAATGGGGGATATATAAACTTTTAAATCCAATTTTCCCTGCAACTATTATAGCAGTAATTGTACTTATAGTTCCAGTTATATTAACAGGAGGGCTACATCAAGATGGACTTGGTGATACTTTTGATGGATTTTTTTGTTTTAAAGGTGAAAAGGAAAAACTTTTAGAAGTAATGAAAGATAGCAGAATAGGAACCTATGCTTGTATTGCAATTATTGCAGATATGTTATTAAGATTTGCGGCAATCACTACCATAATACAAAGTGGAATGGCTTATATTTTAATTGCTGCACCTATAATAGGAAGATTATCTGTAGTGTATATATGTAATATCGGAAAACCAGCTAAAAAGATTAGTTCAGCTAATATATACATTCAAAATATAGGGATAAAAGGACTTATATTAAGTATTATAATAACCATTTTATTTTTATTTAAGTTTATAGAAATAAAATATTTACTTATTTTAATAGTAGGTGCTTTAATAGTATCTACACTATTTAATATGTTATGTAATAATAAAATAGGTGGGTTAAACGGAGATACTTTAGGGTGTAATTATGAGATGGTAGATGTATTTACTATGCTTTTATATATTGCATTATTTATAAAATAGGTTAAAAAGATAGTACTTAAATTCTTAAAAATTAAAGAAATTAAGTACTATCTTTTTTAAAACATTATTAGTAATATAAGTATTTATATCCAAGTATGTTGATCTTATACTTAATAAAATTTTCTTTAATTAGTTACTTAGTTTTTTTGTTTATTTTTCTATGTATAAAGATATATAGGAAAATGTTTTATTTAAATTTATTATAATTAGCTTGTTGAATAACTAATTTTTACAAATACCAAAGATCATTTATGCGATAGCATGTATTTAGTAATTTTAAGTGTGTATTAGTAATTTTTAAAAATTTAAAAGATAAGTACGTTAGCACTATAAAAATTATAAATTCCAAGGATATTTTCTAGAGTTTATCCTACTATTAACTTTATTGAGTTCGTCTATAAGATAGGATAAAAGAACCCACTTAATGTGATGTTCATAGCGGTTTTGACCGTAGAGTCTAGGGTTTTCTAGGTTATATAATTCTTTAAGTATAGAGAATAATTGTTCTATTTTTAGCCTATTTTTATATAAATTTTTACCTATTGGTGATTGTATAAAAAGAGCATTTTTATATCTTGATTGATCTTTAAAAGATTCTATACTCTTTGATTTACGCATATTTACATCTGTTAATAAGTTATATTGTAGGGTTTTAGAAACTTTAAACCATTAAGAGTCATCATAGGCAGCATCAGCAAGTACAATAAATGGATTATAAGTTTTAAGTTCATATAACAATTCAAGAACTTGATTGTCATATACATTTGCAGTAGTTATAGAAAAAGATAATGGCAATATATTATCACATACACAAGCGGCACAATGTAACTTATATCCTTTGTATTTTCCAAGACGAGTTCCTTTTCCATACCTAGCTTCGCTATCATATAATGAGCTTCTTAATGCAGTACCGTCAATAGCACAAATTCTAGTTGAAGGGTTGATAAGTTCAATAAGCATAGCATAAATACCATAGTATACGTGTTTTTCTAGAGCTATCGCTCTTAAAGAAAATGTAGAATGATCAGGAACTTCTTTTAAACCTATAATCTTTTGAAATACAATATCTTGCTTAATTTTATATTCAAGCTCTCTAAGACTAAAAATACTATTATTTACACCATATATCATGCATGCAACAATTTGTTGATCTGAATATTTAGGTGGTCTACCCTTAGTTTTTTTAGTGTTAATGCCAAGTTTATCAAATGCAAGATTAATAGCTTGAAAAATTTTAAAATAAATATTTTCGCTTTGTATATTTAATGTTATAATCATATCTGAGTCATCCTTTGTATGTGTTTATTTTTTTAGGCGAAAATATTATACTACAAAGTGATGACTTATTTATATTTTTTGATATTTTTATTTATTCAACAACCTAATAATGAAAAAATTACATAAAAATATACCCATAAAATGATTTTAATTACTATACATTTTTAATTTTACACATATATTTAAGATGTATTAAGGGAATTATAAGTGGTGTAAGAGGTAAAAAAATTTTAAGGAGGTTTTAAAATGAATATGAATAATTCTAATAGCACAAACAATACTTCTTCTAAGCCACAAATAGATGCTAAAAACTTAAAAACAATGGGTGACCAATTAAATCACGAATGTTTAATGAATAAAAAATTTAATCTTTATGCTCAATATTGTACAGATGAATGTTTAAAAACTTTATGTAATGAAGCTGCAGCTGTTCATAAACAAAACTTTACAAACTTAAAAAATTATTTAGACTCTCATCAATAATGCAAAAAATTAAAAAAATATATTAGGTAAAATATAGGAAAACATGGAGGGATTAAATATGAATAATATGGCTGATTTAAGTGAAAAAGATTTAATGAATGATTTATTAACTTCTGAAAAACAAATAATTGGTGCATATAGTACAGGGATTACAGAATCATCATGTACAAATTTTAGAAATGTATTAATAGATAATTTCAAAAGAGATCAAGAAGTTCAATATAAAGTTTTTGATGCTATGCACAAAAAAGGTTGGTACCCAACAAAAGATGCTGCAGAACAGGATGTACAACAACTAAAATCACAATCTCAACAAATGATGAATGAACTAAAATAATATATTAAATTTAAATGATACATTGTTAAAACATCATAATACTGATAAAAGAATTTCTCTAAAGCAAAATATATTTATATTAAAAATTATATAAAAGCATTTACTCATTCTACAGAACTTTAACATAGATCAAATATTAATAAACAAGAGGTTATGAAAAGTTTAAAATTACCTTTCATAACCTCTTTAAATTATATGTAACTTTTAGTAGCGTATAATGGGTATAATAATGTATAATAAATAAAAATACTTTTATTTATAAAAAAGAAAGTGAGTTGGAATATATGGGACATAATAGTGTTGATGTAGCTAAAATCTCTGTAAAAATGGCAATTTCAACTAGAGAAGAAGAAAAACAGTTAGATAAATATTATAAAGAATTAGGAATACTAACTACTGCGGTAGATGTAGGAGGAAGTATCAATAATTCTATAGCAAAGGTTATAGAAAGAGCATTAGTAGCGGCTAAAAGAAGCGGCGTTATCAAAGATTGTCATGTTCATGATGGTGCAGTGGCTGGGGCTACTAGAGAGGCATTATCTTATGTTTTAGAAAAAGCTAATGGACTTAATGTAGGAGGGAAAATTGGTATTGCTCGATGTGGAGAACATTTAAGTGTTTGTGTATTTATGAGCATAGGACTTTTGCATCTAAATGAAGTAGTTATAGGACTTGGACATAGATCAATTCCAGATTTATAAAATTTAAATAATAAAGCTTGACAATTTCAGAAAATTTTCATAAAATATTAATTGATTTTATTCAAAAAAGTTATTTTTACTTTGAATGAAAATAATGTAGATATAGTAGAATTGATTTATAAACGTAGAATGGTAGTTTGAAGTAGAAGAGTAGTTTAGTAGAACAATTTTTATTTGTATAAAAGTTGTGGTAGAATAATTAAATTTTTATGTAGGGTATAGCAAAGTAGCTATATAGTGGTTTAAAAATTGTAGGTTTTTGTAGCATGGTAGGAGATAATAAAAAATAACTATAATTATTTATAGATGGGAGCAGTAAAAGTATGCCCTTTTATAGATTTTTATAAGTTTATTTTATTTTGACAAAACTTATCTCCTTACATGGAGATTTTTTTATTTTATAAAGTAAAAAATCTAAATAAAAACCTATTATACAAATTAATAATTAAATATTTGGAGGATGGTAGTATGGTAGGAAAGAAAATTTCTAAGTTAATCGTATGTTCAAGTTTAGTATTGACATGTCTAGGACTAACTGGATACTCAAATTCCAGTTCAGCAAAAGAAAACAAAAATAAAGCGGGAATGAAAACTATAGGAATTTCCCAACTAGTAGAGCATCCGGCCTTAGATTCTTCGAGAGAAGGATTTATAGAGGGATTAAGGGAAGAAGGCTTTGTAGAAGGGAAAAACATCTTAATAGATTTTCAAAATGCCCAAGGAGATATTGTTACTGCAGATACTATAGCAAGAAAATTTGTAGGTGCTAAAAAAGATTTAATATTTGCAGTTTCAACCCCATCAGCACAAGCGGCATATAATTGCACAAAAAAAACTCCAATAGTTATGACAGCAATAACAGATCCTGTTGCAGCAGGAATAGTTAAATCTATGAATAATACCCAAACGAATGTTACAGGAACATCAGATAGAACACCAATAAAGGATCAAATTAAACTTCTAAAAAATATTTTACAAAATACAAAAAAAATAGGAGTAATTTACAATACTAGTGAAGCTAATTCAGAAGCACAAGTTAAAGAATTGGAAAGTGCTTGTGAGGAGTATTCAATAAAAGTTATAAAAAAAGGTGTTACAGCAATAGGCGAAGTACCACAAGTTATAGGATCATTATTAGATGAAGTTGATGTTTTATATACGCCAGCAGATAACATGATAGCATCTTCTATGGCTGTGATAACCCAAAATGCTATGAATAAAAAAATACCTGTTTTTGGAGCTGAAAAAGCTCATGTAGAAGGTGGAGCATTTTTAACTTTAGGTGTTAATTATAAAGAATTGGGAAGAGAAACGGGAAGAAAAGCGGCTAAGATTTTAAAAGGGAAAAAGGCAAGCGATATTCCTGTAACCTTACAAAAACAATTTGAAATAGCAGTAAATGAATATGTTATAGGTAAAATGAATATAAAAATGCCTAAAATCATTATGGATAAAGCTATTAAAGTTGGCGGAGGTGTAAAATAATGAATTTCTTTTTAATAAGCACTATAGAACAAGGATTTATATTTGGACTAGTTGCATTAGGGGTATTTATAACTTATAGAATATTAGATTTCCCAGATTTATCTGTAGACGGAACATTTCCTTTAGGAGCAGCTGTTTCAGCTTTATGTTTATCTAGTGGTATGAATCCATTTTTAAGTTTAATTTTTGCTATTATAGCAGGATTTATAGCAGGTGGAATTACAGGGCTTTTACATGTTAAATTAAAAATTACTAACCTTTTATCTGGTATTTTAGTTATGATAGCACTTTATTCTATTAATTTAAGAATAATGGGAAAACCTAATGTACAACTATTTAGCTTGAAAAAAGTTTTTGATTATGAATTTTTTAAAGTAGAAGGACTTAGTTCGTTTTTTATTATAGTTTTATGTATAATCCTATTTAAAGTTTTATTAGACTTATTTTTGAAAACAAAGTTAGGATTTTTATTAAGAGCTGTAGGAGATAATGAAAGTCTAGTTACATCTCTAGGTATGGATAAAGATATTATAAAGGTATTCGGGCTTATGCTATCTAATGGCATAGTTGCCTTTGCAGGAGCGTTAATGGCTCAATATCAAGGATTTGCGGATGTTACTATGGGTACAGGTACTGTAGTTACAGGACTTGCATCTGTAATTATAGGTTCTACTTTCCTAAAAAATATTGGAGGTATGAAAGGAACAACTATTGCTATAGTAGGAGCAATGTTATACAAAATCATAATAAGTTTAGCTTTGAGTGTGAAATGGTTACAACCTTCAGACTTGAAATTAATAACGGCTGTAATAGTAGTTATGATTCTTTCATTAAATAATACAAATTTTAAGTTATTCAATAGAAAAGAAAAAAATGTTTTAAAAAATAGAAATTCAGATGGTGGTGATTTAGTTGCTTAGTATACAAAATTTAAGAAAAACTTTTAATAAGGATACTGTAAATGAAAACGAGATTTTTAAAGGTATAAATTTAGAAGTAGAAAAAGGAGATTTTATTACTATAATAGGAAGTAATGGTGCCGGAAAGTCAACTTTATTAAATATGATTTCTGGAGCTATATCTGTAGATGAGGGAATCATAACATTAGAAGGTAAAAATCTTAGTATATTAAAAGAGTATAAAATAAGCAAAGAGATAGCTAGAGTTTATCAAGATCCTAAAAAAGGAACATCACCATCTATGACAATATTAGAAAATTTATCTATAGCAGATAACAAAGGTAAGTGTTTTGGTCTAAGTTCTGCTATAAATAAAAAAGATGAAAAAAGGTTTAAGGAACTACTAGCTACCTTAGATTTAGGATTACAAAATAAAATAAATAATAAAGTTGGTCTTTTATCAGGCGGACAAAGACAAGCCTTATCTTTAATAATGGCAGTAATGAAATCACCTAAGTTACTATTATTAGATGAGCATACAGCGGCACTAGATCCTAAAACATCTGAAAAGATAATGAAGATAACAGAGAACGTTGTTAAAGAAAAAAATATTACCACACTTATGATAACTCATAATTTAAAACATGCTATAGAATATGGAAATAGATTAATAATGATGCATAGAGGAAAAATAATTTTTGATTTTAAGGGTGAAGAAAAGAAAAGTTTAACTATGGAAAAGTTGCTTTCTTGTTTTGAGAAAACAGGTTCAGAAGACATGGTAAGTGATCGTCAGTTATTTTCATAAAATAAGATATAATACAAATAACCTTAAAGGTAGAGTTCTTTTAAGGTTATTTATTGTAAAAAACTAAAAGTATAGTTAATTTATATACAAGATTATTAGTTATCTATAAAATTTTTCAATGATTAAAAAAAACCTCATAGTAATTTTCTATATAAGGGATTTTGTGTTGAATTATGGAAAATAAAAGTATATACTTTGTTTTGTTTGTGATAGGTATTGAAAATGGTATAAAAAGTTTTAAAGAAAATTTCATGGGGTGAGAAATTATGAAAAAAAAATTAATAGCTTCTTTAATAGCTTTAACGTTAGGAATTTCTTTAGTAGGATGTTCTAGTAATGCTACCGTTAAGAATGATACATCAAAAGAAAAAAAAGTTAAAGTAGAAGAAAAAACTGAAGGTAAAATCAAAGAAGGCGGGAATTTTATATTTTCTGCTTCAACAGATCCAACGTCTTTAAATCCATTTTTTCAGTTAAATAGAGTTACATTTACAGTAAATAATATTTTATATGATCCTTTATTTGTACAAGATGGAGATAAAACAAGATATTATCTTGCTAAAGATCTAAAAGTTTCTGATGATATGCTTACTTATACTCTAATATTAAAAGATAATTTAAAATGGCATGATGGTAAAAAAATTACTTCCGATGACATCGTATTTTCAGTTAAAACCGTCCAAGATAAAAATCAAAATATAAGTTCTAGAGATGGATTTGTTGTTGGGGGAAAAGATGTACAGGTAACAAAAAAAGATGATTTGACTGTTGAATTTAAATTATCTCAAGTATATACTCCTTTTAAAGCTTCATTAGAAGGATTCAAACCTATTCCAAAGCATATTTTTCAAGGGAAAAAGAATATAGAAAAGGATGAAGCATCAACTTCAAAACCAGTAGGGTCAGGTCCATTTAAATTTAAAGAATGGAAAAAAGGAGAGGCTTTAACCCTTGCAAGATTTGATGATTATTATGGTGGAAAACCTCATTTAGATAATGTTATTTTTAGAATAGTATCAGATAAAAATTCAGCACAAGCAGCTTTTCAAAATGGAGAAATAACTGCATCTTATCTAACAAATGAAAATTATAATAAATTTTCTAAGGATGAAAATTTCAAAACATATACATTTGATGAAAATATGTTAAATTATTTAAATATAAATAATAAAACAAAAGGTTTGGATAAAAAAGAAGTAAGACAAGCTATTGCATATGGCTTAAATAAGGAAGAACTTCTAAAGGCTGATTCAGGAACTTTAGATAATATTAAACCTGCATATTCTTGTCTAACTCCTCAAACAAGTTGTTATACAGATGAGGTTGAAAAATATAAGTATAATCCAGAAAAAGCAAAAGAATTATTAAAAAAATCAGGAACTTCTAATTTAAAAATAAATATTAATTACATGTCTGGTAGTGAAACAGATAAAAAATTAGCACTTTTAATCCAACAACAACTAGGAGACATTGGTATTAAAGTTAATCCAATAGGTGTAGATTCTGAAACTTATTTTGCTAAAACAGGTGGAGATAAACCAAGAGATTATGATATAGTAACTAATGCCTATGTAATGGGGACAGAACCAAGTGCATATTATCCAGCATTTGAAACAAATAATCCATTTAATGCTTCTTGTTATTCTAATCCAGAAGTAGATAAATTATTTAAAGAGGCTAAAATAGAAGTAAATGAGGGAAAAAGAAAAGAACTATATGAAAAAGCTCAAAAAATTATAGCAAATGATGTAGCTATATATCCATTGGATTATTCAATTTCTAAAATAGCTACAGTTAAGAATTTAGGTGGCATAAAGGAAGCTAAACTAGTTCCTATTTATATGTTTGAAGATATGTCTAAGTTATATTTTACTGAATAAATTATTGTAAAAATATATGAAATAAAAAAGACTATTTTGCTTAAGTGTGAAATAGTCTTTTTTGTAAAAAAATGTTTTTAGATTTTAGAGTTTTTTTGGTATATTTAAATAAGGAAATTTAATATGGTTAATAAATAGGTAAGATACAATCTATTCGTAGGAGGACTATTTATGAGTTTAGGATTGATAAATAATGAAAACGTACAAAAGGTAAAAAAGATTTTAATAGAAGAGAATTTAAAGGACAATATCATAATAGAAAAGGATAAGTTAGAATTACAATTAGGAATAGATGAATTGACAATGGCAATGGAAGCAAGTTACCTGGGAAGTTGTTATTTTAGAATGTTCGGAAGATCCTTTAAATATAATAATGATGTTGAAAATATGAAAATAAAAGATAAAGCCTACAGAATGTTTATGTGCGTTGGTCCATGGAAAAAACAGAATAAAGAATGTGAATCATATGTGGTTTTAGGTGCAAATTATAAACAATTCGGAAATGGTTTTTCAGAGTTAGATTTATCAGATTGCCTAGAGGATGATGAATACATATATATAGTAAAAAATCTTTCTAAGTTAGCAGGAGCATCAGCTATTACTAGGTTAAATAAAGGTATTAAGTCTGATAGGGACAAAAAGTACGAAAGACGTCGTATGTTAGTTTCACAATTAAATTTTGAAACACTAGATTATGATAAGTCTGAATGGCTTTGTATAGCAAAAATAAATAAAAGTGAATTAGAAAATAAAAAAAAGTATAATGAAATTCTAAGAAATTTTTTAAATAACTTTATAGAATATTCTTTAAAAGTAGAAGAAATAATAAGTCAATAGGTTAATTAAAGCTTATAAGTATTTTTGTACTTGTGAGCTTTTTTATGTGCGCCCAGCATGGGCGCAATCTATAGGGTGAAAGTCCCGAGCGCCGAAGGTGATATAGGCGTTAGCCAATGACAAGGGTGTCCATTGCGAGATGGAATCTGAAGGAAGTCGGAGGGCAAAATTCCGGTCTGAGGAATACGAATCACATAAGAGGCTGATTATAGCTGGATGAGTTTGCATAACAAAACAAAGTCCGTATCACCCGAAAGCTACTACAGTATATGTGGCAGATATATGGAATGAAAGATTGCGTTCTTACCTGGGGAGGTCTGATAGATATATCATTAAAGGATGAATTTCCTACATGATAACTTACATAGTGATATGTAACTGAACTATCAGAAGTCAGCAGAGGTCATAGTACCACACTATGTGCACGTAGTGCGGGAAGGACTGAACATTAGGAGGTTTTCAGCTTTGAATAATTCAAATAAATTACAAGGAAAGCAGACAACTCAATACAGAGGTCGCCTCGTGGAAGGAGAAGTGGAACTTCAAGATAAGCGAGGGGCGCAGAGTAATAATTTGGCGTTAGCAAAGAGAGAAAGAGAAAACAATGTAATAGATGATACTGATAACTTACTTGAAATGATTTTAGCTAGAGAAAATATGCTAAAAGCCATGAAAAGAGTAGTTGCTAATAAAGGAAGCCATGGTATTGATGGTATGAAAACCGATGAATTTCGAGAATTTATCATTAAGAATTGGATAACAATTAAGCAAAAGTTATTAGAGGGAAGATATAAACCTTCACCCGTTAGGAGAGTGGAAATACCAAAACCTGACGGTGGAACTAGATTACTTGGAATTCCTACTGTACTTGATAGATTAATACAACAGGCAATAGCACAAGAACTTAATAAAATTTATGACCCTACCTTTTCAGATAATAGCTATGGATTTAGACCAAATAAAAGTGCTAAACAGGCTATATTAAAATCAAAGGAATATATTAACGAAGGTTATAAGTGGGTTGTTGATATAGACTTAGAAAAGTTCTTTGATAAAGTTAATCATGATATATTAATGGAAAGACTATCAAGAAAAATTAAAGATAAAAGAGTATTAAGGCTAATTAGAGAGTATCTTAAATCTGGAATAATGATAAATGGATTGAAGGTAAAATCTGATAAGGGTATACCGCAAGGTGGTCCACTAAGCCCACTCCTTGCTAATATCATGCTTGATGAAGTAGATAAAGAACTTGAGAAAAGAGGTCATAGATTTTGTCGATTTGCAGATGATTGTAATATATATGTAAAAAGCAAAAAGGCAGGAATAAGAGTTATGGCAAGTACAAGAAGAGTACTTGAAGATGTATTAAAACTTAGAGTTAATGAAAATAAAAGTGCGGTAGATTTTGTGACGAGAAGAAAATTTCTTGGTTTTTCATTCTATTTTGTAAAAGGCGGAGCCAATATAAGGATACATGAAAAGTCATATAAAAGATTCATAAACAAAATAAGAAAATTAACAAATCGTAATAAAGGTATAAGTATAGAATATAGAATTTACATGATTAACCAATTAACGATTGGATGGATTAATTATTTTGGAGTAGCGAAAGCTAACGCTAAAATACAAAAAATAGATAGTTGGATAAGAAGAAGGTTAAGAAGTTGTATTTGGAAACAATGGAAAAAGGTTAAAACTAGAGGACGAAACCTCATAAAACTAGGTCTTCCGACCCATAAAGCATGGGAGTACGCAAATACAAGAAAAGGCTATTGGAGAATATCCAAAAGCCCAGTTCTTGACACAATCTTAAACAACAAATATATTGAAAACCTTGGTTACAGAAGTATATCTAAAGGATATCAGCTAATACATAATTCTTAATGAACCGCCGTATACCGAACGGTACGTACGGTGGTGTGAGAGGACGCTAAATAAAATAATTATTTAGCTCCTACTCGATATAAGAATAAAATTACGAAAAATATTGACAAGATAAATAATTAAGAGTAAAATTAAGACAATCAGAAAACAAATCAAAGAATTAAATTTAATAAAACAATATTTTAGGTGCCTTTTAAAGGATAATAGGGAAGATTGGTGAAAATCCAACACGAACCCATCACTGTAAGCAAGGACGACGCTTGATAAAATCACTGAATTAACTTTGGGAAGATAAAGCGAAGGAAGATTTGTAAGTCAGGATACCTGCCTTAAATGTTTGTAATTAGTGCGAAAGGGGATGAGTAGCGACTAATTGGTGAAGATTTTGTACAATGTGCTTATATGAAGATAAAATGGGAGTCTTTAGCAGCGTGGCTAAGAGACTTTTTTTATTGCACAAAATCATATGTATCATTATGATCTCTATAAAATTAATGTTATAAAAATTCTACAATGATGTAGAATAAGTTATCAAAGAAGATAACAAAGACTAAGGTTTAATAAAAAAAGATAAACAATTAAAAACTAAGGGATAATTAAAAAAGCTTGTTTATATTAAAACAGACTGAATCATATGGTTCAGTCATTTTTTTTGTCTTCTTAAAATAATGAAAGCATTTATAATGAAATTATTTTTGAATAAAATCGTTGCATATCAGGAATTGTTTTATCTGTAATCCTTTATTTATATAAAAAAAGATCGATATAATAAAAGTTATGTTGAAAAATTTCGAACTATATTTATTGTGTGAATATAATAAATGAATATTGACGAAGGATGGTGAAAAGCTTTGGCTATAATGATTCCTGATAGTATTAGTAACTTGGAAAATGTTACTATTGGCGAAAAAAAGGTATTTAAGATATTAAAAGAAATATTACCTGAAGAATACATATGTTGGTTTGAATTAAGAGTAAATAAAAAATATCCAGACTTTATTATTTTAGGACCAGATTTAGGAATTGTAGTTTTAGAAGTTAAAGATTGGGAAGTAGGATCTATACAAAAAGCTGATTTTAATAAATTTGAGTTAAATACTCTAGGAAGTTGTACAAATCCCTTAAGACAAGCTAGAGATTATATGTTTCATATAGTGAATAAATTAAAACAAGACAGCTTTTTAGTTCAGAAGGTAGGCGAATACAAAGGAAATTTGAAATTTACATATGGATACGGAGTTGTGTTTACTAAAATAAATAAAAAGAGTTTTAATACAGTAAAACTAAATAATTTATTTGAACCAGAGATTGTATTACTTCAAGATGATTTAAATAATATAGAAAAGAATAGAGATAGTAAATTACTAAAAGATATCTTAAAGAATATGTTGCCTACAAAATTTGAATTTGAAAAATTAAATCAAAGTACTATAAATAGGATAAGAGGAAACTTATTTAAAGAAGTTAAATTATCCCAAGATAATAATGAAATTTTTAAAGTAATGAATTTAGAACAAGAAAATTATGCTAAGGGATTAGGTTATGGACATAGAATAATAAGAGGGGTTGCAGGAAGTGGAAAGACTGTAATTTTAACTTGTAGAGCTAAATATTTAAAGGAAACACATAAAGACTGGAATATACTAGTTCTATGCTATAATAAAACTTTAGCTGCATTTCTTAAAAATTCTATAAGTGGAACAGAAGAAACTAATAATATTGAAGTAATTCATATGCATGGATGGATTAATAAACTATCAAAAAAAATAGGATTTAAAACGGCTGTTTATGATGAGGATATTACCAATAATATTTTACAAATTAATGAATCTATAATAAAAGAACTTCCTAAATATGATGCTATTTTAATTGATGAGGGACAAGATTTAGAAGCGGAATGGTTTAGATTTATAGTTAAAAATTTAAGAAGTCCAGAACATAGTCATCTTGTAATTGCATTAGATGGAGCACAAAATCTTTATAATAGAAAATATACATTTAAGTCTTTGGGAATAAAGGCAGTTGGGAGAACAATTATACTAAAAGAAAATTACAGAAATACAAGAGAGATTTTAAAATTATCTAATAACATCTTAATGGATAATGTAAAAAGTTGTGGTGAAGATGATAATGATTTTATAATTGAAACTAATTCAATTATAAGAAGTGGTGGAATTCCGAAAATAGTTCAATGTGAAAATTTTCAGGATGAGATAGAACATATAATCAATAATATTATTGATTTAAAAAGAAAAAATATACAATATGGAGATATGGCTATTTTATATCCCTACGGAAAATATAAAGGTATGGAATATGCTAAAATAATTAGAGAAAAATTAAAAGAGAAATCTATAGAATATGATATATTAAATAAGGATTATAATAGGTATAATTTTAACACAGATAAAAATAGATTAAACATATCTACTATATATAGTGCTAAAGGATTAGATTTTTCAGTGGTTTTTATATGTGGAATTAATAATGGATTGCTAAAAAGAAAAGAAGCATCAAAAAAGTTGTTATACGTAGGAATGACAAGAGCTAGAGATATATTAAATATAACATATAGTGTTAAAAATGAACTTACAGAATTGATAACAAAAGATTATAAAGTATTATATGAGGTTAATGAAATAGAAGAAAAAAATATACAGAAAGAAAAAATAAAAGATGAACCTAAAGGGTTTTTAAAAAAGTTAATTAACATGTTTAAGTAATAAATATTAAATTGTTTTTTAAAAAACAATTTAATATTAAGGTGAATTAGTTATTCAAATAAAAGAGTTGAGAATCCAAGAAAATTTTCAACTCTTTTATTTTTATATGATTTTGAAATCATATAAAGCTTTCATATTTAATATATAAACTATATTAAGTTTGTATAGCTGACTTTATTATAGTATATGTATTTACAAGCAATCTCCTATATTTTATTTACAATATATTCTATATAGATTTGTGAGTTTATATATTAAATGTAAAGTTGTTTCATAACTTATAATGGAAAATTGTTTTTACTTAAGAATAGTAATATTGACATGAATATAAACTTAATATAAACTTGATATATAAGAATAAAATGTCCTAATTAAGTGGAAATTAAAATGAAAACTTAATATATAAATAAATTTTAGGTTTCTTATAAAAGATGAAAAGGGAAAGTGGTTTAAATCCACTACAGCCCCCGCTACTGTAATTGATGACAAACTTTGCATTACCACCCTTAAAATTAAAAGGGGAAGGGCAAAGGGAGAATGAATCATAAGTCAGGAGACCTGCCTAAAGTTTTAGATATCTGCATTCGGTGGGAATTGCAAGTCTAAAAATAAAGATAAATTTTATACCATAAGATAAAAAAATAGAAATATTAAAAATAAGTATAAAATTATAGAAATATTTTTGGAATTCCTCAACTAATGTTGAGGTTTTTTTATTTATACAAATAGAAGAGGAATTAGAGGACCTAAAATATAGCATTACATTTTTAAGGAGGGTTTTATTATGAAAAAAGCGATTTTAGTGGTTAGTTTTGGAACAAGTTATGAGGAAACAAGAAAAGCAACTATTGAAGCTATAGAAAATAAAATAAAAGATATCTATAAAGATTTTGAGATAAGAAGAGCGTTTACATCTCATATTATTATAAATAAATTAAAAAAAGTATATAACATGCAAGTTGATACTCCAGAGGAAGCATTAGAGAAGTTGGCTAAAGAAGGATTTGAAGAAATTATGGTTCAACCTCTTCATTTGATACCTGGAGAAGAATTTGATTATGTAAAAAATACAAGTACTCATAAGTATAAAAAATTATTTAAAAGAATTGAAGTTGGCAGACCTCTTTTATATTTTAAAGGTGAAGATGATGAAATGCCAGATGATTATACATTAATGGCAAGGGCATTAAAACATCAAATAAAAAATGGAGAAACAGTACTATTAATGGGTCATGGTTCTGCACATTATGCAAATGCTGTTTATGCATGTTTCCAATGTGTACTTGAAGATGAAGGAATGAATAATGTTTATATTGCAAATGTAGAAGGATATCCTTATATAGATAGGGCAGTTGGATTAATAAAAAAACAAGGGATAAAAGAAGTTACACTAATGCCATTTATGTTAGTTGCTGGAGATCATGCACAAAATGATATGGCAGGAGATGATGATGATTCTTTTAAATCTATATTGGAATCAGAAGGAATAAAAACAAAAATATATATGCATGGACTAGGTGAAAATGAAAAAGTTCAAAACATATATCTAACTCATCTTCAAGATGCTATGGATGAAAAATACAAAAGTCTAGGTAAGACTAAAAAAGGTATGGACAAAAAATAAAGGTTTTTCATATGTAAATGTATAAAAAGATTAAGGGTTTATAAAATTTATTTAGCTTAGAATGAAAGGAAGCGACTGTGGGTTATGGCTAGAATAATGTTACAAGGAACAGGTTCATCAGTTGGGAAAAGTATTTTAGTTACTGCATTATGTAGAATTTTAAAACAAGATGGTTATAAGGTTGTTCCGTTTAAGTCACAAAATATGAGTTTAAATTCTTATATTACATTAGATGGAAAAGAAATGGGAAGAGCTCAAGTACTTCAAGCATATGCTTGTGGAATGGAACCAGAAGCTTATATGAATCCTATTTTACTTAAGCCAACTGGAGATAAAAAATGTCAAGTCATTGTTAATGGTAAAGTGTGGGGCAATACTACAGCAATGGAATATCATAAAATGAAACCTCAATTTAGTGAAATGTTAAAAAAACAATTTGAAGAAATGGAGAGCCAATTTGATGTGGTTGTTATGGAAGGTGCAGGTTCCCCAGCAGAAATTAATCTAAGAGAAAATGATATTGTAAACATGGGAATGGCAGAACTTGTAGATGCACCGGTACTTTTAGTTGGAGATATTGACAAAGGAGGAGTTTTTGCATCTCTTGCAGGAACGCTTTTACTTTTCAATGATGAGGAAAAGAAGAGAGTAAAAGGTACTTTAATTAACAAGTTTAGAGGAGACGTAGAAATTTTAAAGCCAGGACTTACAATGCTTGAGGATAT
The DNA here is from genome assembly GCA_003288255.1 of Clostridiaceae bacterium 14S0207. Classification (GTDB taxonomy): domain Bacteria; phylum Bacillota; class Clostridia; order Clostridiales; family Clostridiaceae; genus Hathewaya; species Hathewaya limosa. Next base: position 928,299 of record CP026600.1, read on the forward strand.
AATACATAAGCCATCTTTAGGAATTGTGCCTTATTTTAAATTAGATTTAGAAGATGAAGATGGAGCGGTAAATTTAAATAAGAAAATAACTGCACCTATTGATGTTGTTGCAATTAGACTTCCACATGTTTCAAACTTTACAGATCTTGATGCATTGGCAATGGAAGAGGATATATCAGTAAGATTTGTAGATAAAAAAGGAGAACTTGGAAATCCTGATTTAGTTGTTATCTTAGGAAGTAAGAATACAATTGAAGATTTAAAATTTATAAGAGAAGCTGGAATTGAAGAAGAAATTAAGAATTATGCTAATAAAGGAGGCATGTTAATTGGTATTTGTGGTGGATACCAAATTCTTGGAAAGTCCTTAAAAGATCCTTATAAAACAGAATCAGATCTAGAAGAAATAGAAGGAATGGGGCTTTTAGATATTGAAACTATTTTTGAAAAGGAAAAAGTGACAACAAGAGTTGAAGCTACAAGTACTAATAAAAGTATTAAAGAAACGCCTTTCCACAGTTTTAAAGGTGATATATATGGTTATGAAATTCATATGGGGGTATGCACTTACGGGGAACATGCAACACCGTTTTTCAATATAGAGAAAAGAAATAAAGAGACTACTAACTCTTTTGATGGCGCAGTAAATGATGAAGGAAATGTTATGGGAACCTATATCCATGGTGTTTTTGATGGAGTTAATTTTAGAGAACATATTTGTAATATTTTAAGAAATAAAAAAAATATTCAAGTTAGAAAATCAGTAGTATATGAAAATATAAGAGAAAGAGAATTAGATAAACTTGCAGATATAGTTAGAAAATCAGTTGATATGGATGCAATATATAAGATTATCAAAGAAAGTAATAAAAGTAAGTAATAAGGAAGTTGATATAAATGTATTATGCGTTAGATATACTAGCTGCTATTATAATTGATTGGATAATAGGAGATCCTTATGGATTTCCACATCCAGTAATATATATAGGAAAGCTTATTTCGGCTCTTCAAAAAAAGGCTAGAGATTTGAGTAAAGATAATAATAAACTTTTAAAAGCCTTAGGGGGAGGAATTGTTTTAATAGTAGCTTCTTTAAGTTTTTTAATTCCTTTTTTTCTTCTATATTTTACAAGAAGATATGTTATTGTGCATCATATTTTAAACATAATTATTCTTTGGACTACTATTGCTTGTAAATGTTTAAAAAATGAGGCTAAAAAGGTTTATACTGAACTTAAAAAAGATGATTTAAAGGAAGCGAGAGTTAAACTTTCTTATATTGTAGGAAGAGAAACATCAAGTCTTACAGAACATGAAGTTATAAGAGCAGATGTGGAAACAGTAGCTGAGAATTCAGCAGATGGAGTTATTGCACCTATATTCTATGCTATGATCGGAGGACCTTATGGTTCAGCACTTGCCATGATGTATAAGGGTATTAATACTATGGACTCTATGCTTGGGTATTTAACTGAAAAGTATAAATATATAGGATTTTTTCCAGCTAAAGTAGATGATGTATTTAATCTTATTCCAGCTAGAATTACAGGAATTTTAATTTCGCTTTCAGCACCTATAGTTAGGGGTAATGTATTAGAAAGTCTTAGAATTATGATAAGAGATAGAAAAAATCACAAAAGTCCTAATTGTGCTTATCCAGAGGCTGCTGCTGCAGGAGCTATGAAAGTGCAATTAGGAGGAACTAATACTTATTTTGGTGAAGTTATAGAAAAACCAACTATAGGTGATAAGATTAAACAATTAGAAAAACAACATATAATAGAATGTATTAAACTTATGTATACATCAGAAATATTACTTTATATAATATATTTTATTATAATTTTACTTTGTTGGAGGATTAAATAATTATGGTACATGGAGGAGACGTTTATACAGAGGGAATCTTAAAGGGAAAAGAACTTATAGATTTTAGTTCAAATATTAATCCGTTAGGAGTTCCTGAAAGTTTTAAGCTTCATGTAAATGAAGGTGTGGAAGCTTTAGTACGTTATCCAGATATTAAATATAGAAGGCTTAAAGAAGCATTAAGTGAATATGCTGAAATAAACAAAGATTATTTGGTATTAGGCAATGGGGCAGCAGAACTTTTAGATTTAGCTATAGGAAGTGTGAAATCTATAGCTTTAGTAGTACCGTCTTTTGCTGAATATGAATTAAGTTGCAAAAAATGGAATGTTTCAATAAAATATATTTCTCTTCAAGAAAGAAATATAAAAGACAAATTATATGAAAAATATATTGATTATAATGATATAATTGAGGCATTAAAGTATAATGAAGCACTAATGATAGCAAATCCTAACAATCCTAATGGTTCTATTATAGAAAAAAACAAATTTAAGGATATATTAGAATATGCAGAGGAAAATAATAAAATACTTATAATAGATGAAGCTTTTATTGAATTTGTTGGAGATATAAAGCTTTCACTTAAAGATTATGTGGAGAAATATAAATGTCTTTTTATTGTAAGAGCTTTAACTAAGTTTTTTGCTATGCCAGGTATTCGTTTGGGATATGGGTTTTCTTCAAATGAGGAATTTTTAAATACAATAAAGAAAAAACAAAATCCGTGGAACATAAATTCTTTTGCAGAAATTGCAGGAGTATATGTATTGAAAGATAAAGAATATATAGAAAATAGCTTAAAATGGATCAAAAATGAAAGGGATTTTATAATAAATTTTCTTCTAAAAATTAAAGTTATAAAAAAAGTATATAAAACACATGGAAATTTTGTTTTAGTGGAATTAGAAGAAAACTTAGATTGTAATAAATTATATGAAAAGTTGTTTGAAAAATCTATTTTAATTAGAAAAGCAAATAACTATGTAAATCTTAACGATAAATATGTTAGATTTGCTATTAAAGATAGAGAAAAAAATAAGATTTTAATAGAGGCTTTAAAGGATCTTTAAAGGAGGAATTTAAAAGTGAAGGCTATAGTACTTTCTTCAAATAGCAGTGGTGGAGGAAAAACAACGGTTACACTAGGGCTTATGAAGGCACTTAAAAATAGAAATTATAAAGTACAAGGATATAAGGTAGGACCTGATTATATAGATCCTGCTTTTCATGGAAAAATTACAGGAATTCCTTCTAGAAATTTAGATTTATTTATTATGGGAGAAGAGGGAGTTAAGGCTTCCTTTAGTAGAGGAAATGGAGATTTAGCAGTAGTAGAAGGTGTTATGGGATTTTATGATGGAAAAGGAATTGATACAGAATGTTCTACTTATGAAGTTAGTAAAACCTTAAATCTTCCTACAGTACTTGTAATATCGCCTAAAGCTCAAGTTGCTACACTTTGTGCAGAATTAAATGGTATTAGAGATTTTAGAAATGCTGATATAAGAGGAGTTATTTTAAATAATATTAGTAGTTCATATTATACACTTTTAAAACAGGCAATAGAAACAAATTGTAATTTAAAGGTGTTTGGCTACTTACCTAAAAATGAAGAGTTAAAATTAGAAAGTAGACATTTAGGGTTGGTGCAAAGTAGTGAAATAGAAGATTTAGATGAAAAAATAGAACTTTGTGCAAAACTTTTAGAGGAATATGTTGATATAGATGATCTTTTAAAAGAGTTTAAGGAAGTAGAAAAATATGAAGATAAATTTCATTTAGAAAATAAAAACTTAAAAATAGGTGTAGCTATGGATAAGGCCTTTAGTTTTTATTATAGAGAAAATTTAGAACTTTTAGATGAAATAGGAGAAATTATTTATTTTTCACCACTTAGTGATAAAGAATTACCTAAGAATTTAGATTTTTTATATTTAGGTGGAGGATATCCTGAGGTGTTTTATGGTGAGTTAAGTAAAAATACTTCAATGCTAAAATCTATAAAAAGTGCTTTAGAAAATGGTTTAAGATGTTATGCAGAATGTGGTGGAATGATGTATTTAACTAACTTTATTTATAAGGATGGGGAAGATACTAATGTTCAGAAAGAATCTTTAGTTTCTTTCCTTAGTGGAAATTCTTATATGACAAAACGATTACAAAATTTTGGGTATGCACAGGTTTCTATAGATAAAAAAAATTCTATGTTACCTGAAGGGTTAAAAATAAAATGTCATGAATTCCATAAATCTTATGTAGATAATAAGGAAGATGCTATTTATACAGTTAGTAAGGTTAATTATTTAGGTAAGCTTAAAACATGGAATTGTGGATATATAAAAAATAATACATTAGGAGCATATGCTCATATTCATTTTTTTAATAATCTAGAGTTTTTTAAAGCAATACTTAATATATAAATGTATAGTAAACATAAGAAAAAATAATTTGTTTAGAATTTAAATCATAAAGGAGATAAAATTATGAGTTATATAAAAAAACCTATGGATATAGAAAAAAGAAGTTTTGAAATAATAGGGGAGGAAATGGGACCTCATAATTTTGATGATAGAGAACTTTCTATTATAAAGAGAGTAATTCATACCACAGCAGATTTCGAATATAAGGATATTATATATATAAGAGAAGGCGCTATAGATAGTGCATTAGAAACTTTAAAACAAGGAGTTACTATTTATACAGATACAAAGATGGCCTTATCTGGAATAAATAAAAAAGCATTAGAACAATTAGGATGTAAGGTTATATGTTATGTAAGTGAACCAGATGTTGCAGCTATTGCAAAGGAAAGAGGAATTACTCGTTCTATGGCTGGTGTTGAGAAAGCAGTAGAAGATGGTGCACAAATTTTTGTGTTTGGCAATGCACCGACTGCATTATTTAGATTAAAAGAACTTATGGAAGAGGGAAAAGCTCATCCAAGTTTTGTTGTTGCTGCACCTATAGGTTTTGTTGGAGCTGCTGAATCTAAAGAGGAATTTGAAACAGTTAATATGCCTATGATTACTATTAGAGGTAGAAAAGGTGGAAGCACGGTTGCAGCTTCTATTATGAATGCTTTAATGTATATGATAGTAAAAAGAGACTAATTAACTATTTAAAAGTTAAATTCTTAAACCAAAAGAGGGAAACAGAATGCTAGATTTATATGTATATAGTGAAGGCAAAAAGCTAAGGTGTGGTTATACTACAGGTTCCTGTGCTGCGGCTACAGCAAAAGCTGCTACACTTATGTTATATGGAACCGAAGATCTTTCAGAAATTACTATAGATACACCTAAAGGTATAAAAATTACGATTCCTATAGAAAAAGTTAATAGACAGAAGGAATATGTAGAGTGTTGTGTTTTAAAAGATGCCGGAGATGATCCAGATATTACTAATGGCCTAGAAATATGGGCTAGAGCAGATAAAAAAGATATAGGATATACCTTGAAAGGTGGAAAAGGTGTAGGCATGGTTATGGGTGAAGGGTTATATGTTCCTAAAGGTGAATGGGCTATTAATCCAGAACCAAGAAAAATGATCGAAAAAGAAGTTAAAGGAGTTCTTCCTGAAAATTGTGGGGTTGAAATTACTATTTCAGTTCCAAAGGGGGAAGAAATAGCTAAAAAAACTTTTAATCCTAGATTAAACATAATAGGAGGAATTTCTATTTTAGGAACTACAGGTATTGTAACTCCTATGTCAGAAGAGGCTTTAAAGGATTCTGTAAAATTAGAAATAAATCAAAAGTTTGCAAATGGTGTTAAAGAACCAGTGCTTATTTTCGGAAACATGGGAGAAGATATGTGTAAGGAATTAAATATAGATTCTAACAAATTAGTTACCATGTCTAACTATGTTGGTTTTACCTTGGAATGTTGTGGAAATCTAGGAATTAAAAGGATTACTATGGTAGGACATATAGGAAAGATGTGCAAAATATCTGCTGGGTGTTTCCAAACTCATAGTAGAGTATCCGATGTAAGATTAGAGGTTTTGGCATTAGAACTTGCCTTAATGGGTGCACCTAAAGAACTCTTTGAAAGAGTATATAATGAAAAAACCACAGAGGGTGCAGTAGCCATAATTGGAGAAGAATATAATGACGTTTATGATAGAATTGGGAAAAAAATAAAAAATAGAATTAAAATCTATTCTCATGATACCATAGAGGCGGAGATTGCTCTTTATTCTATGAAAAAAGGAATATTATATAAATCCTTTTAGATATTTAGTAAGATATTAAGAAGGGGTGTTTTTTATGAAGAATAAAACAACCTTATATGTTATAGGCTTAGGGCCGGGGCATAGAGATTACATACTTCCCAAAGCTATGAAATGCCTAACAAATGTTTCAGCAATAGTTGGGTTTAGTAGAGCTATGGAAAGTATTGATTTTATAGACAATAATAAAATAATAATAAAGTCCCTTAAAGATTTAAAGGACTTATATGAAAATGGTGAATATGAATCATTAGGAATCATAGCATCGGGAGATCCTTGTTATTATGGTATTACTAATTATATTAAAAGTACAATTTCAAAAGATGTAAAAGTAGTACCAGGTATTAGTTCCTTCCAGTATCTTGCTAGTAAACTCGCACTTCCTTGGCAAAATGCATATGTAGGAAGTATGCATGGACGAGAAGAGGATTTTTTAGATATAGTGAAAGAGCATAAATTAAGTTTTTGGCTTGTAGATAATAAATTTACTCCACAAACATTATGCAAGTCCCTAGTAGAAAATAATATACGGGGCAAAGCATATGTAGGAGCAAATTTATCTTATGAATATGAGCAGATTTTCAAAGGGAATATAGAGGAAGTTGCAAAAGGAGAATTTTCTCATCTTAGTGTTTTAGTTATTGAAAGGGATTAAATTTAAAAATAAGTGTTGCAAAATAAGTGAGGAATAAATAAATGAAATATATAAGAGATGATGAATTTATTCGTGGTGATTGTCCAATGACTAAGGAAGAAATTAGAATTCTTAGCATTGCAAAAATGGAATTAAGAGAGGATTCGAATGTATTAGATGTAGGAGCAGGAACAGGGTCTGTTACTGTTCAAGCAGCTAAGATTGCAACAAAAGGAAAAGTAATCGGCATAGAAAAAGATGAAGCTGCATTAGATACTATTTATAAAAATATAGAAAAGTTTCAAGCTATTAATTTAAAAGTATTAGAAGGAAATGCAATGGAACATCTTAAATCAATGAATGAAAAATTTGATTCTATTTTCGTAGGTGGAAGTAGTGGAGAACTGGAAGAGATAATTGAAGAATCATTAAGAATGTTAAAAGATGAGGGTGTAATGGTTTTAAATTTTATTACAATAAATAATCTTTATACAGCTATGAAAAAGTTAAAAGATTTAAATTGTAAAGTAGAATGTACTCAAATTTCGGTAAGCAAAACCCGTGGTCAAAGTTACATGTTGATGGGTATGAATCCAATATTTATTTTAACAGCAAGAAAATAAGGAGGACTAGAATAGAGATGGCAACTTTATATGGAATTGGTGTAGGTCCTGGAGATAAGGAACTTATAACATTAAAAGCAGTAAATACTATAAAAAAAGTAGATGTAGTTGTAGTACCAACAGCTATGAAGGATGGAGAAAGTATTGCCTATGAAATAGCAAAGGATTATATAGAAGAAGGTACTGAAGTTTTATTTAAGCATTTTCCAATGGGAGGAGCTGAACAAGAACAAAAAATTTATGAGGCTTATGAAGAAGTTGCGGCCATTTTAGCTACTGGTAAAGATGTTGCATTTTTAACTATAGGAGATCCATTTGTATTTAGTACATATATCTATCTTTTAAATCATATGCAAGAAAAAGGATTTGAAGTAAAAACAATTCCGGGAATTACTTCTTTCTGTGCTTCTGCATCACTTGCAGGGCAACCATTAGTTATTGGGGATGAGCCACTTTTAATACTTCCAGCTACTAGACTAGATTCTGTTAAAGATGAGAAGTTTTTAGTCATAATGAAATTTTATAAGGTTGAGGAACAAGTAATTAACTTCCTAGAAGAAAGAAGATTCCAGTATGTATGTGTTAAGAGAGCTGGAAGAGAAGGGCAAGAAATTCTAAAAACTAGGGAAGAGATTATAAATTCAAGAGATTATATGAGTTTAATTATTGCAAGACGTAAATAATAAGAGCAAATTTTAGGAGGAATAATAATGATATACTTTATTGGAGCAGGTCCTGGAGATGTAGATTTAATAACTGTAAAAGGAAGAAATACTTTGGCTAAAGCTGATATAGTTATATATGCAGGCTCATTAGTAAGTGCAGAACATTTAAAGTTCTGTAAGGATGGAGTAGAAAAATATAACTCTGCTTCTATGACATTAGAAGAAGTTATTGAGGTTATGTTAAAAGGAGAACAAGAAGGAAAAATAACAGTGAGATTACATACTGGAGATCCTTCAATATATGGAGCCATAAAAGAACAGATGGATGAACTTGATAAACATGGTGATATAAAATACGAAGTTATACCAGGGGTAAGTTCTTGTATGGCGGCAGCAGCAGCTATTAAAAAAGAGTTTACATTACCATCAATTACTCAAACAGTGATTTTAACAAGAGTAGAAGGAAGAACTCCAGTACCGGAAACTGAAGATCTAGAAAATTTAGCAAGAATAGGAGCTTCAATGGCTATATTCCTATCTATTAGTATGATTGAAAAGGTTGTTGCTAAGTTAAGAAAAGGTTATGGAAAAAATGTTCCAATAGCTATAGTTGAAAGAGCTACTTGGGAAGATCAAAGAGTAATATATGGAACATTAGATGATATAGCAGAAAAAGTACATGAAGCTGGTATTACAAAATGTGCACAAATATTAGTTGGTGATTTTATAGATTGTGAATATGATAAGAGTAAATTATATGATAAAACTTTCACTCATATGTTTAGAGAAGGAAAGTAAGTTTGGAGAAGGAAATAAATAATGAAAAAATCCTTAAGAGAGTTTATGGCTATAATTTGTGTTACTGAAGCTGGAAATAAGCTTGCCGAAAATATAAGCAATATTTATGAAACACATATATATAAAAGATGCGAGGTTAAAGAAAGAGGAATAAAGGACGTTACACAGGAGGCTTTCTCAAAATTTAATTTTGTTATATTTATAAGTTCCACTGGTATTGCTGTAAGAAGTATAGCACCCTTTATAAAATCTAAAACAGAAGATCCAGGAGTATTAGTAATAGACAATAGTTCAAGGTATATTATTTCACTTTTAAGTGGACATATTGGAGGAGCTAATGAACTTACACAAAAATTATCAAGTTATTTAGGTGCTATGCCTATAATAACAACGGCTACAGATAATTTAGGAGTTATTGCACCGGATGTTATAGCCAAAAATAATGAGCTTATAATAGATGATATGAAAATATGTAAGAATGTAGCAGCTTCTTTAGTTCATGGAGAAAAGGTGGCTTTCTTAGATGAAGATAATAAAATTTCACTTCCAAAAGGTTATGAAAGTTATAAAGAGGATGAAAAATATAAGGCAATAGTTATAGTTACCAATAAAGTAAGTCTAGATATTGCTGAAAGAATAGATAACATCCCAATTTTAAAACTTATAAGAAAAAATATAGTTTTAGGAATAGGATGTAAAAAAGATTATGATTCTTTTTCTATGGAAGAAAAAGTTTTTAAAAAGTTAAGTGAAATGAATATAGATAAGAGAAGTGTAAAAATTATTGGTACTGCTTGGATAAAAGAAAAAGAAGAAGCTATTATTAACTTAAAACAGAATCTAAATTGTGAAATGAAAGTTTTTAGTAAGGAAGAGATTAAAAAAGTTCAATGCAAATATAAGGGTTCTGACTTTGTTGAAAAAACTTTAGGAATAAGATGTGTGTGTGAACCTTCTGTGGAATTATCAGGTGGAGTCTTATTTACAGATAAAATGCCAATGCAAGGGATGACCTTATGTATAGGTAAACTTTTTAAAAAGATCTAGTCCGTATAATATATTAAAATTAATCAACTGTAAATATCTGGTGTTTAAAGCTACGAAGTTTTATATTTTAATTTAAAGTATAAGTTCTTTATATTAAAAAGGAGAAATGAAATGAAAAAATTATATGTAATAGGAATAGGACCAGGAGGTCTTGATTACTTAACAGTTAAAGCGAAAAAAGCTATAGAAGAAAGTGATGTTATTGTAGGATATATTAAATATATAGAAATGGTAAAACCTCTTTTAGAAGGAAAAGAAGTTTTTAAAACAGGCATGAAAGGTGAAGAGGAAAGATGTAGAAAAGCTATAGAACTTGCAGAGGACAAAGTAGTTTCTGTTATAAGTACAGGAGACTCTGGAATATATGGTATGGCAGGATTAATTCTTCAACTTAAAAATGATGCTGCAATAGAAATAATCCCAGGTGTTACTGCATCTTCAGCAGCAGCTTCAGTTTTAGGTGCTCCACTTATGCATGATAATTGCAATATAAGTTTAAGTGATCTTATGACTCCTTATGATCTTATTAAGAAAAGAGTGAAAAATGCTGCTGATGGGGATTTTATAATATCTTTATATAATCCCAAAAGTAAGGGAAGACCACATTATTTAGCAGAATGTATGGACATTATAAAAGAATATAGGGATGGAAAAACTCCAATAGGTGTAGTTAAAAATGCATTAAGAGAAGGACAAGAAGTTCGTATATTTACATTAGATAATTTTGATACTGAGGTTGTAGATATGTTTTCTATAGTAGTTGTAGGAAATAGTCAAAGTTATATTGAAAATAATAGGATTATAACTCCAAGAGGATATAAAGTAAGATAAAGTTTTACTTATATAAATAATAGGCTATGTTAGAAAAGAATTTCGGCTAACATAGCCTATAATATAATAAGGAGAGATATTATATATGATAGGATTAATTTTAGGTACTTCAGAAGGAAAGAAAATTTTATCATTATTAAATCAATTTACAGAGGATATATTTGTATCTACAGCAACAGAATATGGTGGAGAGTTGTTAAAGGATTATAAATATAAGGTGTTAAATACAACTCCATTAGATGTAGAGGGATTAAAAAATGTAATTAAGAAACATAACATAGATATATTTGTAGATGGGTCTCATCCCTATGCATTAATAGTTACTGAAAATTTAAAAAAAGCATGTAACGATATGAATATAAATTATTTAAGATATGAAAGACCCTCTGTAGTAGATAAATATATTTATGATAAAAATGGTGAATTAGATAAAAATAATAATGTGGTAGTTGTACATAGTTATGAAGAATTATTACCAAATCTTAAAAATTTACAAGGAAATATATTAAATACTACTGGAAGTAGAAATATAAAAAAGATTATAGATTTCAATTTAGAAAATAGAATAATTCATAGAGTACTTCCTACTTTAAAAGTTATGGAGGAATTAGAGCATTTAAAAATATTACCAGAGAATATAGTAGCTATAAAAGGACCTATAAGTTACGAACTTAATATCGCATTTATAAAGGAGTGTAATGCACAAGCTATTTTAATGAAAGATAGTGGGGTACAAGGAGGAACAGAGGAAAAAATAAGGGCAGCTATAGATAGTAATATTAAAGCTTATGTAATAGGTAGAAAAAAGGAACAAGGCATTAATATATTTTCTAAAGAAGAAGACTTAGTGAAACAAATAAAGGAACTTAGTACTAGGCAAAAATAAAGAGTATATGTTATAATTTCCTTATATTAACTATATAATGTTAATATAAGTTTTTTTATAGAAAAGGTGATATATGTGCAAATAAGCTTTTGTCAAGAAAATGAAGGTGCTAAAGAAGTAATAGAACTTTTAGAAAAATATCATCCTGAATTTAAAGTTACTATGAATAAATGCCTTGGGGAATGCGGAAAGTGTACTCATAAGTATATAGTACGAGTAGAAGGTAAATTTTTAGAGGCAGATACGGCACAGGAATTATATGATAAAATTATAAAATTTTTTGTTTAGTTATGCTAAATATGATTTACAATTTAAAGAATCCAAAGTTATTTTAACAAATTAAAATAACTTCGGATTCTTTTATTTTAAAATATATAACTATTGAAATTTCATAAAAATATGAAGTATTATACATAAATTCTAAAAAAATAAAAGATAATAATTAAAAATTTAGCATAACTTTAATTAATATGAAATTTCATATATATACAATAATAAATATAGCAAAATAATCATAAAAAAGATAAAAAAGTAAAATAAAGTAATAACTTTCAAAACCCTATGTTTTAAAAAAAGATAAATATGGTATTATAAGAATATGTAAACAAACAAGGCATAAAATATAAAAGTGTATGTAGTAAATAAATTATAAAAGCAACTTTATAATTAATATAACTAGAAAGGAAGATATGTAGTATGGCTATTACTAAGAAAAATTTAAAAGAATTTTTACTTATGAATGTAGGATTAATTTTGGCTGCTGCTGGAGTTTACTTTTTTCTAAACACACATGATTTGGCGGTTGGAGGAGTAACAGGCCTTGCAATGGTTTTGAGTAAATATTTTCCTGTAATAACAATGGGACAGTTTACTTTTATATTAAATACTCTTTTACTTATTCTGGGATTTATTTTTATAGGACCTAAATTTGGAGGAAAAACAATTTATGCAAGTTTTGCTATATCCATTTATTTAGCGCTATTAGAAAAAATTTGTCCTATGAATCATCCTATTACAGAAGATTTATTTATAGAATTGCTTATAGGTATTTTATTAAGTGCAATAGGAATGGCTATAGTATTTGAACAAGGTGCATCTACAGGTGGAACAGATATATTAGCTAAAATACTTAATAAATATGCACATATGGACATAGGAAAAGCATTGCTAATATCAGATTTTATAATAACACTTTTTGCTATGGTAGCCTTTGGACCTAAAAAAGGAATGTATGCTTTAATAGGGGTTATCATACTAGGATATACAGTAGACATAGTAATAGATGGATTGAATATTTGCAAAAAGGTTGAAATAGTTACCAATAAAGGGGATGAAGTTAAAAAGTTTATTACTAATGAATTAGATAGAGGAGCTACGGTATATACTGCAAAGGGTGGCTATACTAATCAAGAAAAGCAAGTTATTACTTGTGTTTTTTCAAAAAAAGAATTTATTAAATTGAAAAATTATTTAAAAGAAATAGATGATACAGCTTTCGTAATTACTTATGATGTACATGAAATCTTAGGAAATGGTTTTAAAAATATACATGAAGATTAATTATAAATATAAAGCAAATTACCGTAAGTTTACAGTAAAAAAAGTACAAGCTATAATTAAAGTTTGTACTTTTTTAGTATTTTTACATCTAATTTTATACTTAAAAGTTTAGTAATGTGTTATTAACAAAAAAATAGTTTTTACATGGATATTAAAAGAAAAAGGTATTTTAGACAAAGCTATTTAAGAAAGGGTTATACAAATAAAATAGACTTCATTACAAAATTTATAACTTTATGTAAAGTATAGTAAATTTTATCGTAAGTTTATTAATAATTAAGAAAAATTACTTGAATATTAAGAATAATTCAAAAAACTTAAATAATAGGGTTGAATTCATGTAAAAGGTGTTTTTAGAATATCATAAATATGATATTATAGAATTATGTGGAAGAAAGGTGAGGATAACATGCAAGAATCATTTGTACAAGTCTATACTGGGAATGGGAAGGGAAAATCAACGGCAGCATTTGGATTAGCCCTAAGAGCTCATTTTGCAGATAAAAAAGTTTATATTGGTCAATTTGTAAAGGATATGAAATATCATGAAACTGAAGTAGAAAAAGTTGTGGATGGCATAAAAATAGAGCAATTTGGTGCGGGTTGCTTTATAAATAGGAAACCCTCAGAGGTAGATAAAGATTTAGCTAAAAAAGCTCTTGTAAGATGTGGAAATATTCTAAAAAACGGAGAATATGATCTAGTAATTTTAGATGAAATTAATATAGCATTATTTTTTAAGTTATTTTCTCCACAAGAAGTAATTAAAGTTTTAAAAGAAAGAAATCCGAAAGTGGAGGTAGTTTTAACAGGAAGATACGCTCCACAGGAAATTATAGATTTTGCTGATTTAGTTACAGAGATGAAAGAAGTTAAGCATTATTATAGTAAAGGAGTTTTATCGAGAGATGGAATAGATGTTTAAAAATTATGGTAAAGGAAATGATGTGTATGATAAATAAAAAAAATTTAAAAGAATTTTTATTTATAAATATAGGATTATTATTTTTATCAGTGGGAGTTTATTTTTTTCTTAATCCCCATAATTTAGCTATAGGTGGAGTTACAGGGCTTGCTATGGTATTAACTAGATATTTTTCTATATTAACTCTTAGTGGTTTCACATTAATACTTAATATAATTTTATTTATTATAGGTTTTATTTTTATTGGAGCACAATTTGGAGGGAAAACCATTTATTCTAGTTTAGCCTTTGCTTTTTATTTAAGGATATTAGAAAAGTTTATGCCAATGGTGCATCCTATTACAGATGATTTATTTATAGAGATGGTTATAGGTATTTTATTAAGTGCTATAGGTATGGCAATTGTGTTTGAACAAGGGGCTTCTACCGGTGGTACAGATATAATAGCTAAAATAGTTAATAAGTATACGCACATGGATATTGGTAAAGCCCTATTAATGTCTGATTGCGTAGTAACACTTCTTGCTCTGATGGCCTTTGGACCTAAAAAAGGAATGTATGCTTTAGTAGGAATTATAATAAATGGTTTTACTGTAGATGAAGTTATTAACGGTTTAAACATATGTAAAAAGGTTGAAATAGTCACAGAAAAAGGCGATGAAGTAATAAAATTTATTACTAATGATTTAGATAGAGGGGCTACTGTATATATTGCTAAAGGTGCATATACTAATAAAGAAAAACAAGTTATAACATGTGTGTTCTCTAAAAAAGAATTTATTCAATTGAGGAACTATTTGCGGGAAATAGACGAAGGGGCATTCGTAGTTAGCTATGATGTATATGAGATTTTAGGAAATGGATTTAAGAATATTAATGAAGATTAAATATTAAAACAATAGGTTAAAAAAGTACAGGCTTTAAAGCTTGTACTTTTTTAATCCAGATAAGTAAATTATTCAGCTTCTGGAGCAGCTACTGGACAAACATTTGCACAGTTTCCACAGTCAATACAAGTAGCTGCATCTATAACATATTTAGAATCTCCTTGGCTTATAGCGTTTACAGGGCATTCAGATGCACAAGCACCACAACTTACACAGTTATCATTAATTTTATATGCCATAACTAAATCCTCCTCTATAATCTTTTATGAATATAATATCATATTAATGTAATAAAATAAAGTGTTTTTATTACATGTAATTAACTTGAAAATTTAGTGTAAAGCTAATAAATACAAGGGGTTTAATAGAATACATTAGAAAAGGTTTGTGATTTAGAGACAAATTTGTAAAAGTAAAATAACAAGATTATAAATTTTCCGAAAATAATGGTGAGAATTTATAAAAAAACAAAAAACAGAGAAATATATTAAAACCTATTTTCTCTGTTTTAAATGAGAAGTTAAAGTTAAAACTAATCTTGTACTGGAGCACCTACAGGACACACAGCAGCACAATTTCCACACTCAATACACTTTTCAGGATCTATTCTAAAAATAGTATCACCTTGAGAAATTGCTTCTGTAGGACATTCAGGAGCACAAGCACCACAACTAATACAATTGTCTAAAATTTTATATGACATTTTGCAGGTCCTCCTTAAGCTACGTTCATAATGTATTATGTACATAAACAAAGATTTTAATGCAACAAAACTTTTATAATAAAGCAAATAATTTTAATAAATAAAATATTTATTGTTGCAAAAATAAAAGTAGTAATGTATAATGATTAACAGATGATAATAAATATCAATTTCAACAAAAATATAGGTTAATGATTAAGGGGTGAAATCGAAAATGGAACTATGTTTAGATAAATGTAAGGTTGGAAATGAATATGAAGTTTTAAATATTAAAGAGGGTAGTAGAGTACGAAGAAGAATTATGGATCTTGGTATAGTAAAGGGGACTAAAGTAAAAGTAACAGGAAAGGCACCACTAGGAGATCCTATAGAAATTGCTTTAAGAGGGTACAAGCTTACTTTAAGAAAAGAAGAAGCAAAGGATATAATTGTAAAATAACAGGATTTTAGGGGAGAAATAAAAAAGCAAATAAAGTTCTTCAAGAAGGAGTGAAAAATTATGATGCCACTTAGCTTTGTGAATTCAGGTGAAGTTGTAGAAATTATAAAGATTGTAGGAAATGAAAATTTTGTTAAAAGATTAATGGAAATGGGATTTAATACAGGGTCACAGGTGAAAATGGTTAAAAACTCCGATGGTAATTTAATTGTTGGATTAGGTGAAGGAAGAATAGTTTTGGGACGAGCTATGGCAGGTAAAGTTATGGTAAGTAATTAAATTTTTTAGGAGGATATATTTATGGGTTCAGAAATTGTAGTAGCCTTAATGGGTAACCCCAACTGCGGAAAAACTAGTTTGTTTAATGCATTAACAGGTGCTAGACAACATGTTGGGAATTGGCCAGGGGTTACAGTTGAAAAAAAAGAGGGTAAATTAAAATATAAGGGGAAAACTTTAAGAATAGTAGATTTACCAGGAACTTATAGTTTAAGTGCTTATTCAGAAGATGAAGTGGTTGCAAGAGATTATTTAGTTAAAGAAAAACCTCACGTAGTAATTGACGTTGTGGACGGAACTAATCTTGAGAGAAATATGTATTTAACTACTCAAATCATGGAAATAGGTTGTAAAGTGGTTATGAGTTTAAATATGATGGATGAGGTTGAAAAGAGAAATATAAAAATTGATGCTAAATCTATCTCACAGGAATTAGATGTAGAGGTTGTTCCTACCATTGCAGCAAGAAAAAAAGGAATTAATGATCTTTTAGATACTATTTTAAAAATAGCTGATAAAGCAGAAAATAATAAAGAATTAGAACTTGAATATGATAATGATTTTCAAGGTCAATTGAAGGAGATTATATATAAGTTAGATATGCATAAAGATGTACTTGATTATCCAAGTAAATGGACTGCAGTGAAACTTATTGAGAATGATTCTTACATGGTTAATTATATAACTGAAAAAGGATTAAAAGATGTATTAAAACAAGTGGAAGAAAGTATTAATTATTTAACAAAAGTTTATGGATTTGAACCAGAAAATGTAGTTGTAGACAAGAGATATGAATATATAGGAAAAATTCTAAATGGAAAAATTCAAAAACAAGATGAATATGCAGAGACCGTATCAGATAAGATAGATAAAGTTGTTACCAATAAATATTTAGGTTTACCTATTTTCGCACTTATAATGTTTATTATGTATCAGATTACTATGAGTTTTGGTAATGACTATTTAGGTGAAAAGGTTGGACAGTTATTTGAAATACTAGAAAAGTATGCCGAAGGGGCTTTATCAGGTGCATCTCCATTCTTATCAAAGTTTATTACTGAAGGGTTAATTGATGGTTTGGGACAGGTCCTAACTTTTGTACCATTAATTTTAGTTATGTATTTAATAATTGGTATTTTAGAAGATAGTGGATATATGGCTAGGGCAGCTTATGTTATGGATAGATTTATGTCTAGTTTAGGACTTCATGGTAAAACAGCAGTTTCTATGATTATAGGTTCAGGATGTAATGTTGCAGGTATTATGTCAACAAGAACTTTGGAAAGTAAAAAAGATAGAATGATTGCTATTTTAGTAAATCCTTTTATATCTTGTTCAGCAAGAATGCCAGTATATGCAACTTTTGCAGCAGCATTCTTTACAGGTAAAAAATTTGGATTCTTATCAGTTAGCGGACTTGTTATATTTTCTTTATATTTAATCGGAATTCTAGTAGCTATTATTTGTGCTAAAATATTTAGCAAAACATTATTTAAAGGTGAAAAATCTTATTTCTTAATGGAGTTACCTCCATATAGAATACCTACAGTAAAAGGTGTTTTACTTCGTATGTGGGAAAAAGCATCTGCATTCTTTAAAAAAGCAGGAACAATTATTTTTGCCATTGTAGTGGTTGTATGGGTATTATCTAATTTACCAATGAACGTTGAACCAGGTTCAGCACAAAGTGTTTTAGGTAAATTAGGAAGTATCATTGCTCCAATATTTAAGCCGCTTGGGTTTGGAACATGGCAAGCAGGTGTTGCATTAATTACAGGAGTGCTTGCAAAAGAAGCTGTACTTGCAACTATGGCAACTGTTTATGCAGTATCAGAAGAAGCTCTTGGAACAGCATTAGGAGCAAATTTCACAGCATTAACAGCATATACATTTATGGTATTTACATTATTGTATTCACCATGTATGGCAGCTTTAGGAACAGTAAAGAAAGAAACCAATTCACATAAATGGGCTATTTTCTCAGCAGTTTATACTACTGTAATAGCTTGGGTAATATGTTTCTTAATTTATAACATAGGAAAATTATTTGTATAAAGTTGTATATGTATTAAATAATAAATGCAAAATGAGGAGGGGGAATATGAGCGTATTAGTTATTGGGGGAGACAGAATAGAACCTATAAGAAAAAAACTAATAAGCTATGGTTTTAATGATATTGAACATGTAACAGGCAGAAAGAAAAATGAAAAGAAAATGGATATTTCTTACAATACTGATTTGGTAGTAGTATTAACAGATTTCATAGGACATACTTTAAGTAAAAACATAAAAAATAAAGTTAAAGAAAAGGATGTTAAAGTAGTTTTTGCTAAACGTTCTTGGATAACTATGGAAGAACAGATTAAAAGTTTTGTTAAAGAATTTAATAATTAATACAAAAATATAAATTATTAAATATTTAAAATATATTATACACAGTTGATTTCCTTTAAAATCTTTTTTAACTTACAAGTCATAAGAGTTAATCTAAATGGCTTGTAAGTTTTTTTATTTAGAAATATTTATAATTTTCAGAAAAAATATTTACAATGTAACAAAGTTATGATATTATAACAACATAACGTAACAATGTTACGACAATAAAAAATAAAAGTACAATTTGAGATTATAAACTTAACAGTAATATATTTTATATATAGGGACTTTAAAGCGTGTATAATCTTATAATGTGTAACTTAAGAATATATATAATTCACAATACTAACAAAACAATGTTATATTTAAGGAGGAAATTAAATGGAAAATAATGAATTAGGAAATTTATACATTTCAGGAAGTGGTAGATGTAGTGGCGGAAAATTCCGAAGTGTAAAAATTTCAGGAAGTGGAAAAATTGTAGGAGATATAGAATGTGAAGATTTCAAGATAAGTGGAAGTGGTAAAGTTGAGGGAAATATATTTACTAAAGATTTTAAAATAAGTGGAAGTGGTAATGTAGAAGGAGCTATTGTTACAAATGAATTTAAGATAAGTGGGAGTGGTAAGGTTGAATCAGATGTCACTTGTACTGATGGTGTTATAAGTGGAAGTGGTCATATACTAGGCAAAGTTAGTTCAAAAAATTTTAAAATTAGTGGAGGAGGAAAAATTGGAGGAAAACTTATAGGAGAAAATATTTATATATCAGGAATAGGAGCTGTGGAACAGGATATAGAAGCTGATAAGGTAGAAGTAAGTGGAGGAATCAGAGTAGAAGGAATGTTAAATGCAGATATGGTTAACATGGAGCTTAATGGAAGTTCACAGGTAAAAGAAATAGGTGCTACCAAGATTAATGTTAAAGAATCTATAGGTAGAGATAGAGGAATATTAGGAAAGTTTTTTAATATAATAAAAGGTTTTGGAAAATTAACTGTAGATGTTATAGAAGGTGATGATATATATTTAGAAAATACCATCGCTAAAGTTGTGAGAGGTGAAAGAATTACTATAGGAAAAGGTTGTGAAATAGATAGAATAGAGTATAGAGAAAACTATAGAAGTGTAGATGAGAATTCTATTATAAAAGTAAACACAAAAGTATAAATAATATTATATATTAAAAAGATATAGAGGTGAAAGTATGAATGGCGAACTTATATCTAAAAAAGAACTCTTGGAAATTACAAAAATTTCTTATGGTCAACTTTATAGATGGAAAAGAAAAAGTCTCATACCAGAGGAGTGGTTTATAAAAAAATCTAGTTATACAGGACAGGAAACTTTTTTTCCTAAGAAAAAAATTATAGATAGGATAGAGAAAATTTTAAAGTTAAAAGATGATGTATCTTTAGATGAACTTGCTAATATGTTTTCTAGTAAAATTAATATAGATGATATTAATATAAATGAAATTATAGAAAAAAATATACTTTGTAAACAAACAATTACACTTTATGAGGAACTTTACGAGAAAAATTTTCTTTATAAATTTAAAGACTTAATTTTTATGACTATTTTAGAAGAAAAGCTATCTAATGGTCAAGCAACTTTAGATGAAATGAAACTTTTAATAAGGCTTATGGATGGTAATTATGATAAACTACAAAAAGATAATGGCAGGATATATCTAATAAGAAAATTAGGTATATCCTTTTGTGTAGGTTTCTATGGAAAGGATATATTTATAGATGAGAAAAGTAAGGTAGTTTTTATTGTAGATATAAAGGAGTATATAGAAAAACTAAAATTAAAGATTCAATTATAAAATTATATTAAGGGATTTAAATTATATAATACTTAATTCTAGGAGGATGGGGTATGGTGAAAGGTAATAATATAATAGATAAAGAAAAAGATAAAATTAAATTATGGAATAAGGATTTCTTTCTTTTATGGCAAGGACAATTAGTATCTATGTTTGGAGATGCTATTTATCTTATGGCACTTAATTTTTGGGTATTAGATGTTACTAAATCCACAGCGTTAATGGGACTTTTAAGTACATTGTCTATGCTACCTAAAATAATTTTAGGCCCTTTTGCTGGGGTATGGGTAGATAGATTAAACAGGAAAAAAATTATAGTTTTAGCAGACTTAATTCAAGGAATTTTTGTGACATTTGTTGGAGTGGCAGCATTGTGTGGGTTCATAAAAGTTTGGATGGTATTTATAGTTGGGATTATAGAAGGATTGTGCACAGCATTTTTTAATCCAGCAGTACAATCTGTAAGAACAGAGTTGGTACATGAGTCAAAATTAGTACAAGCCAATTCTGTAAGTAGTTTAGCTCAGTCAGGTATGGATATGTTAGGTAATGCATTAGGAGGAATATTATATGCTACAATAGGAGCACCTTATATGTTCTTTTTTAATGGACTTAGTTATATATTTTCTGCCTTTACGGAAATGTTTATAAATGTGCCTGATATAAAGGATAGAAAGGAAGATTTAACGTTTATAGAAGATTTAAAACAGGGATTTAAATTTTTATGGAATTTTAAAACATTAAGGAATGTCTTTATGATAGCATCAGAATTAAACTTATTTTATTGTGCAGGATTAATATTAATATTACCGTATTTTAAACAGGCATCATTTTTAGGTCCTAAAAAATATGGTATTGCTATGGCTATATTATCTTTAGGTATGGTATCAGCGAGTCTTTTATTATCGATAAAAGAAGTAAAAAGAGAAAATAAATTTAAGTTATATTGTATTTCTATGATTTTAAATGGACCTTTATTAGTTTTTTTTACGCTAACTAAAAGTTTTTCATTAATTCTTATTTTTTTATATAGTTCAGCATTTTTTAATGTTGTCTTTAATACTATTTTTACAGCTACTATTAATGTAATAGTACCTAATAATATGAGAGGAAAGGTATTTGGACTCATGGGAACGATAAGCATGGGATTACAACCAATAGGAACTTTAATAGGTGGAGTATTAGGGGAAGTTTTAGGGATTACTATGGCTATGAGGCTAATGTTTATACTAGGTAGTATAGCATTAATGCTTATGGTTGCCATTAAAAAAATGAGATATTTGATTGAATTTAGCAGTGAGGAAGAAAGTATAGACGAACTTATAAAAAGAACTAATAAATAAAATAGAAATTTTAATCTTTATAGCTAATTGTGATATAATATATTTAAAATAAATTAAAAATTTTTATTTAAATATATAAAAGAGGTAATACAATTAATGAGTGATTTAGGTGGGAAGGTAGTTTTAATATCTGGAAGTTCTAGAGGAATAGGAAAAGCTATAGCCTTAGCTTTTGCAAAAGAAAATGCGACTATAATTATTAATTATAAAAGTTCAGATAATAAAGCAGATGAAGTAAAGAAAGAAATAGAGTCTATAGGAGGATATGCACATCTTTTAAAGGGGGATGTGAGTTCCTATGAACAATGTAAGAGTATGGTTCAAGATATAATAAAGAAATTTGGTAAAATAGATGTTCTTGTAAATAATGCGGCGGTAAGTAAAATAGATGTATTTTCTTTTTGCACAGAGGAAACTTGGGATTATATTATAGGAACAAATTTAAAGGGTGTTTTTAATCTAACACACAATGTAGTTAAATATATGGTAGATAAAAAAGAAGGGTGTATAATTAATATCTCTTCAATGTGGGGCGAGGTTGGTGCAGCATGTGAAGTTATTTATTCTACATCAAAGGGGGGGATTAATGCATTTACTAAAGCATTGGGTAAGGAACTAGCTCCATCTGGTATAAGAGTAAATGCTATTAGCCCTGGTGTTATAGATACAGAAATGAATAATTGTCTATCAAAGGAAGATAAGGAATCATTGGAAGAAGAAATACCAATGAATAGAATGGGAATGCCAGAGGAGATAGGGAAAGTAGCTGTATTTTTAGCTAAAGAAGATTCTAGTTATATGACGGGTCAGGTTTTAAGGGTTGATGGTGGATTTATTTAATTAGTATTAAATTAATAAGTTTAAAATATTGTAATAATATCTTATAAAATAGTTTTAAATTTCTTAACAATAACTTAATACTTTATTATGTGATACATGATACAATATACAATATAACAAAGAATGGGTATTACATAAAAGGTGAGGAGATTGATACTATGGAAAATAGTTTTAATAAAGGAGTAAGAAACTTGAAGAATATATTAATCTATATATTGGTAGCAATTGTAGCTTTATTCTTAATAAACTTTGTTATAAAAGGAGCTTTCTATATTGGAGGAGCCGTTTTAGCTATATATATAATATATAAGTTAAATACTAGAGGAAAAGTTTGGTTTTCACAATTATCCAATTCTATTAAAAAGAAAAAATTTGAAAAAGAAATGGCTAAAGTAAAAGAAAATAAAGGTGGAATTAGTTATATAGAAGCTGAAATTGTAAAACAATCTAATTTTGATAAGATAAATCAAAAAGAGTATGAATATATAGATGTAGATTACAAGGATGTTAATAATTAGAATGTATTTAAATTAAAAGTCATTTATTTTATATAGATGACTTCTTTAGCTTTTAAGTATAAAGAATAGCCCATACTATAAAATATAGTATGGGCTAAAAAATTTAAAAATAAGAAAAATTACTATTTAAATATTTCTTTAAATATTTGTCTTTATTTTGAATGATCTCATTAAGAGCACATATAAGTCTATCTATATCATTTCTAGTATTATAAAAACCTAAACTTACTCTTACCATACCAGGTCTACCGTCTTTATTTTTTCTGTAATGTTCAGCTTCTTCTTCAGACACATTTAAAATTCTCTGAACATAAGGTTGTGCACAAAAGCAACCACTTCTAGTTGCTATACCAAATTCATAAGATAAGATTTTTGATAAAATTTCATGATGAATACCATTTATATTAAATGGTATTATTCCAACTGAATTTTCTATATCATTATCTATATAAACTGTAATATCTTTCATTTCCTTTAGAGCATTCATTAAATATGATTTTAATAAATTCTCGTTATTATCAACTTTATCTAAATTCATTGAATTTAGGCTTCTTACTGCAGTTGCAAGAGCCACAGCTCCAATAATGTTTGGAGATCCAGCCTCATCTTTATGAGGAGGTTCATCCCATGTTACCTTTCTATGGGTAACTACATCAACAATTCCTCCACCTTTGTGATCTGGTGGTAACTTTTCAAATTCACATTTAGGTCCAATTAATACACCAGTTCCATAAGGTGCATACATTTTATGACCCGAAAAAGCTAAAAAATCAATATGCTTAGGATCATTATGGTCTAACATAGAAAATTTAGAATGGGGAATTAATTGAGCACCATCGACTAAAATTTTAGCACCATATTTATGAGCTAGCGTAGCTATTTCATGTACAGGATTTTTATAGCCTGTAACATTAGAAGCGCCTGTTACTGTGACTAATTTAACATTGCCTTTAGAATATTTAAGCTTATTTTCTAAATCTTGTAAATCTAATCTATAATTTTTATCTATTTCAACATATTGAATATTAAAATTTTCTCTCCAGGGTAGGTCGTTGGAGTGATGCTCCATACAAGTACTTATTATAGTGCTTCCTTTATACATATACCTCATCATATTGGCTAATTTGTTTATTGCTTCAGTAGTATTTTTAACGTAAATTACTGTATCTTCTTGTTTATCTCCTCCAACAAAGTCTAAAATGACTTCTTTAGAATACTCATATAGTGCAGAGGATAGCTGAGATTTATAGCCTGTACCTCTATGATATGATGAGTAATACGGAGAAAAACTAGTTATTTCTTTCAAAACTGAATTTAGTGGTGGAGTAGTAGCGGCATTGTCAAAGTTAACTTCCTTAACTAATCTTCCATTTTGAAGAGGAACAAGTGTATCTACCCCGGCAACATTATATATATTTGCACTAAACATTCTTGGATTAAAACATATATTTTTTTTCATAATGTTACCTCCCTATAAGCATAAGCTTATGGTATTAGTAGATAAATTCTTACCATTTATTATATGTGTAAAATTATAAGAATGTGAAAATTATTAAAATCTAAAAATAATTAATAAAACTAATAACATTTTTGTGACTTAAGTAATATATTATAAGTGTGTAAGTTACAGACATAAGATTAAAAATCGAGGAATGGAAGGAGAGAAGGATTATATGTATTGCTGCTGGTGGTTCTTAATAATAATTCTAATATTTTTCTTTTGGTGGTGGTGTACACCATCATTCTACGGATTAGGTTCCGGTTATCGCAACTCTTGCTGTTGTTGTCAATAAACAAATATTTGGGGTATAATACTTGTTTTTGGAGTTCTAAATTTTTAGAACTCCTTTTTTTAGTTAAATTTTGTTTTTTGGTATATGTTTTTATGTAATAAATAAAATATAGTATAAAGGATTATAAATTTAGGAGGAATATATGAACACAGGAAAGAGCAAATTTAATCTTTTTTATTTTCTATTATCATTTATTATAACATTAGGTACTGGATTTTTAAGTTATATATTTACTAAAAGTTCTATGGTGCTTTATGAGAAATTAAAGAAACCTTCTTTTACCCCTCCAGATATTATATTTTTCATAGTGTGGACAGTGTTATTTATATTAATGGGTCTAGCTTTATATAGAATTTTAAAGTTAAAAGATGAAGGGAAAAATATAAAAAAGGCAGTACTTTTATTTTCTATACAACTAGGATTAAATTTTTTATGGTCTATAATATTTTTTAGAAAAAGACTTATTTTTATGGCATTCTTAGAACTTATATTGTTGGTTATATTTATAATATTAACTATTATAGAATTCTTTAAAAAAGATAAAATTGCTGGTATATTATTAATACCCTATGTTTTATGGTGTATTTTTGCAGGAGTTTTAAACTATTTTGTTTGGTTTTTAAATGCATAGTGTAATTGTTTAGTTAATAAAAATAAAACTAAAAAACTGTTTAAATTATGAGAAATAAGTTATTTTTACAAATAATGTGTAGCTAAAAGGAGATGGAAAAATATTGGAAAAAAACTTCCTATAGTATATAATAATATTATGAATTTTATTCCAAAATTTGTAATAAAATTATAGGGAGAGATGAATATGGTAGCCTATAAAGGAGATTTAAATTTTAAAAATTTAACCCGAAAAGAAAAATTGGTATTACAAAAAAGTAAGGCTAGGGTTAGAATAGTAAAGATTTTGCTTGTTGTAACTATGGTTGTAGGAATTTTATATTTTAATCCTAATATAATTGTAAATTTAAAAAGTAACATTATGAACGTATCTATAGGTACAGGAATATATAAATCAAAGGTATTAAGACTGCAAAAAGAAGAATATGTGTATCAAGAAGCAGGTGGAACCACCAAAAAAGGAATTCAAAAGATAAGTGTACAAATAAATCAAGGAAAGTTTAAAGGAAAGATTCTTACTATAGAAAATAATTATGATAATTCTAATCCTTATAGTTATGTTATGAAAAAAGGGGACAGATTATACTTATCTGTTGAGGAGAAGAATGGAGATATAAAAAATGCATATATATATGATTATGATAGAGGAATGTATATAGCTATTTTGAGTGCAACTTTTATTTTAAGTGTCATATTAATTGGAGGGAAAAAGGGTATAAAAACTTGTTTATGTATAGCTGTCACACTTCCTATTGTAACTAAGCTAATTCCTTATTTTATATTAAAAGGATATAATTATATTATTGTGATTTTAATGTTTTCACTTATTTTAATAGGCATTTTGACTGTAATAATGGAAGGAATAAGTAAAGAATCTATAGCTACAATGTTAGGGTCCGTTGGAGGAATGCTAGTTGGAGGAGGTTTTATTTATGTATTTCAATATCTATGTAAAATAACAGGTATATCTTCTGATCAAATTCAGTTATTGTTATATAATGGAAAAAATATTAATTTTACAGGCGTATTATTTGCAAGTCTTGTTATAGGATCATTAGGTGCTATAATGCATATGAGTTTAAATGTAACCAGAGCAATGCAAAAAGCTGATTTAGAAACTATGAATATAAAGGTTACAGATCTTATGAAAATTGGATTTAAAGAAGGAAAGGCATCTTTAGGGGCAATGACAAATACTTTAATTTTGGCCTATTTGGGAGCCACGCTGCAAGTTATAATAATATTTATGGTATCTAACAATGTTACATTATTACAAGGAATAAATGGGGAAACAATAGTATTAGAGATATTAAGAATTATTACAGGGGTTTTAGGGTTTATGGCAGCGATTCCCGCAACTACACTTGTATATGGATTTTTATATAAAAAAGAATTTTTAAATAAGAAATATGTTTAAAAACATTAATTAATAATTATGATTTCATAATTCACAGTTATGAAATCATATGTTAAAATAAAATTAAAAAATTGATAAAAAGTTAACATTAGAATAAACATTAAAAAGAGGAGAATGGAAATGGAAGAAGCTATAATTGTACTTATGGAAAAAGAAAAAGATACAGGAAAATTTATAGGAGAAAAAGGGAGTTATACTATAGAAAAAGGTGACTTGGTTCATAGCTTTTATGTTCTTAAGGATAACAAAGGTGAAGAAGTATATATAACATTAACAACAGATAAGGATTTAAAAGATTGGGAGTACACGGCTTTTTATGATTATATTAATTTAGATAATTTAAAAAGTTTCTATGAAGATGTAGAAGAAGTTGATGACGAATTTAACCCAGCGTTTAGATTTAAAATTGACTATAATGAGGAAGAAATGGAAGAAAAGTTAAATCAGTTTATAGATGTATATTATGAAGAAATTTTAAAAACTTATGATGAAATTAAAGATTTAGAAGAAGAATATATATAAAAATTTATACTTTAGGTATTATAAATAGAAAAAAAGGAATAATATACTTATAATATCTAGAGGAGTGGTAACATGAGAATACCAAGACATGTTGGAATAATTCCTGATGGCAATAGACGATGGGCTGTGACTCAAGGAATAAAAAAGTCAGAAGGATATGATAATGGTTTAAAGCCAGGGCTTGAAGCACTTAAAATTCTACAAGATGCAGGAGTAGAAGAAGTTACTTATTATGGATTTACTACAGATAATACTAAAAGACCTAGAGAACAAAGGGAAGCTTTTACTAAAGCATGTATAGATGCAGTAAAATTAATAAGTTACGAAAGTGCCTCGCTTTTGGTTGTAGGAGATAAAGAATCACCAATGTTTCCTAAAGAATTAATTCCTTTTACTAAAAGAGTTAATTTCAAAGATGGTGGAATAAAAGTGAATTTTTTAGTCAACTATGGATGGAATTGGGATTTATATTCACTAAACGAAGGAAGTTTTACAAATAGAAAAGAAATTTATGACAATATAAAATCTAATGAGATTTCCAGAATAGATCTTATTATAAGATGGGGTGGTAGAAGAAGATTAAGTGGTTTTTTGCCGGTCCAATCAGTGTATTCTGATTTTTACATAATAGATGAATTGTGGCCAGAATTTAAACCAGAACATATATATGAAGCACTAAACTGGTATAATACTCAAGATGTTACGTTAGGTGGATAAAAAGGTGAAGAAATTAAACTTCACCTTTTTGTGTTATATAGATTAAGGAAAAAAAGTTTATAGACCTAATAAAGAATCAATTTTATTTTGATCAAAGCCGGAAACGGCTTCATCATCTATTAATATTACAGGTACACCCATAAATCCCATAGAAATTAATTTTTTTCTATTTTCAGTTTCTTTTACATTTCTTTCTTCAAATTCTATACCTTTTTCCTTTAAATAATTTTTAGCAGTAATACAATGTGGACAAGTATCTGATGTAAAAACTATAACTTTTGACATAATATCCTCCTTAAACAATACACTTTAGTTTATATTATATAATAGTTATTATTTGTTGTAAATAATTATCGATAAAATATATAACATTACTTAAAAATATATTTTGTAAAAAACAAATTTCTATACAAAAAATAATTTTTTATAAAATAAAAGTCTTTTAGTTAATAATGTATAGATATAGTTATTTTACATATTATAAATGTGTAGTTGCAATAGAATAGATAAATTAATAAAAAGGAGATATTTTTATGAATAAACCATTTATGACAGTACAAAATGGAAAAGGTGAAACCGTGGAATTAGAATTAGTTGATACTATAACAATAACACCTAATAAGTATATAATAGTATCAGAAGTAAATTCAGATAATGCATTTGCATATAAAGTTAATACAAAAAGTGGAGAAGTAAAATACCAATCTATAGGTGAAGGTGCTGAATTTAAGAAAGTGCTACAAGCATATAATGAAAAACACAAAAATGACTAATAAAAATACATAGAATATAAAAAAGGCTCTGTTTTTATTAAACAGGGCCTTATATTATATAAAAAATATTTACTTAATTTTCATTTTTAATGTATGGTCAATAATTTTTTGAATTGTTGAACCACAACATTTTCCAAGAGGTTTTTAGTTAAACATTTTCCATTTTTCATTGCTCCAGTTAGTTCTACGATATCTTTCATGTTTTTAGCGTCTTTGTTTAAAATTGCATTTGTAATCATTTCTTCTGTTACTTTATTACAGTAACAAATATATTTAGGACGAGCATCTTTTTTAAACCATATAGGAACGCTAAGATCCTTTTTATTAAAAATATGTGTATCTTTTTTATTAAAATAAACTACATTACAATCTTCATTTAAGCAAATGTAATATGGGGAACTTGTAACGAGATTTTGAAGATTCTCAAGCACAAGATGTTTAACTGTGACATGACTAACAAGTTGTGATTTTTCATTGCAACAAGGGCAATGAGAAAAGTTTTCCACCGAACTAGTAGAGGTTTTTGTACTTTCTCAACAAGATGTTGATTTTTGTTTTTCCATAGTAATTTCCTCCAGTGTATTTAGATGTATTAAAATTTAAAAACTATACTGATTAAAATTTTAAAAAATTTTTAATATATAAATAATAGAATATATTAAAAAAATAGTGTAATTAATGTGTGAAATTATAAGTTAATATCAGGATACTTAAAAGGTTAAAATTAAGTATAAATTTAAAATAATTATAAAATAAATTAATATATCCGTTGACAAATTCGATTTTATAATATTATAATAGTTACTAACAAATAGAAATAAAAAAATTCAATGAAGAGGAAAGTACTTTTTTAGTATAGATTTCATAGCGAGCAGAGTAGAGTGGGAGTCTGCAGATCTTAAAGAAGGAAAAGAGCCTCGGAGAAGCTACTGGAAAGCAAATAAGTAGTATTTGTAAGTAA
Source organism: Clostridiaceae bacterium 14S0207 (assembly GCA_003288255.1). Lineage (GTDB taxonomy): Bacteria > Bacillota > Clostridia > Clostridiales > Clostridiaceae > Hathewaya > Hathewaya limosa. Next base: position 958,400 of record CP026600.1, read on the forward strand.
GGTATGCCGTAATAATGCGTTAAATTTTTAAGAGGACTAGGATAATTATAAATTTTATTAAATTATAATATAAATTTATGAAATTTAATTAAATACCTAATAGGGTTATTTTAGTCAATTAGAGTGGTACCGCGATTTTACTCGTCTCTATTATAGAGATGAGTTTTTTTATATTCTTTTTTAATTTTAATGTATAAAATAAGTCTTATAAATTTGATTAAACTACTAATAGAATAATAAATTGGAGGTTTTAAAATGGATTATAAAAAAATAATAGCTGAAAATATAGGAAATCTTGTAGAATTAGATAAAGAAACTTTGGAAAAATTAATTGAAATACCACCTCAATCAGAAATGGGAGATTATGCATTTCCTTGTTTCCAACTTGCTAAAACTTTAAGAAAAGCACCTCAGATGATAGCTGCAGACCTTAAAGAAAAACTTACAATAGAAGGATTTGAAAAAATTGAAAATATGGGACCATATTTAAACTTCTTTGTAAATAAGGGTGAATTTTCTAAGAATGTTATAGAAAAAGTATTAAAAGAAAATGAAAGTTATGGTCATACTAAAGTAGGAGAGGGAAAAAATGTTATAGTTGAGTTCTCTTCTCCAAATATTGCAAAACCATTTCACGTAGGTCACTTATTTAGTACAGCTGTAGGAAATTCACTTTATAAAATTCTTTCAGCACAAGGATTTGATTGTACTAGAATCAATCACTTAGGGGATTGGGGAACTCAATTTGGTAAGTTAATCTCAGCTTATGAAAGATGGGTAGACGAAGAAGCTTTAGAGAAAGATCCAATAACAGAACTTTTAAGAATATATGTTAAATTCCATGATGTTGCAGAGGAACAACCAGAATTAGAAGATGAAGCTAGAATGCACTTCAAGAAACTTGAAGATGGTGAAGAATATGAAACTAAGCTTTGGAAGAGATTCAGAGATTTAAGTTTAAAAGAATTCTCTAAAGTTTATGAAATGCTTAATGTAGAATTTGATTCATACAATGGAGAAAGTTTCTATAGTGATAAAATGCCAGCTATAGTTGAACATTTTGAAAAATCTGGAGTATTAACTGAAAGTAATGGTGCACAGGTTGTTATGCTTGATGAATACAATATGCCACCATGTATTCTTAAGAAATCAGATGGAGCAACTATTTATGCAACACGTGATTTAGCAGCTGCAAAATACAGAAAAGATACTTATGACTTCCATAAGAATATATATGTAGTTGGTAAGGACCAATGTTTACATTTTAGACAATTCTTTACAGCATTAAAACTTGCTGGATTTGATTGGGCAGATGATTGTATACATGTTCCATTTGGACTTGTAAGATTTGCAGATAAGAAGTTATCTACAAGAAAAGGTGATGTAATCTTATTAGAACAATTATTACAAGAGGCAATAGATAAAACTCTTGAAGTTATAAATGATAAAAATCCAAATCTTGAAAATAAAGAAGAAGTTGCTAAGAAAGTTGGTATAGGGGCAGTAGTATTTACCTACTTAAAAAATAGTAGGGAAAAAGATATAATATTTAATTGGAATGATATCCTAAGCTTTGATGGAGAAACTGGTCCATATGTTCAATATACTTATGCACGTGGTAAGAGTATATTAAGAAAAGTAGGAGAAGCAAAGGGAGAAGTAAACCTTAATTTATTAACTTCAAAAGAGGAATTTGGAATTGTAAAAGAGTTATCAAACTTCCATAAAGCAATAGTTACAGCAACAGAGAGATTAGAACCTAGTGTAATTTCAAGATATGTATTAGATGTAGCTCAAGCATTTAATAGATTCTATAACAATTGTAATATTGCTAATACTGAAGATGAAATACTTAAAAATACAAGAATTGAACTTGTTGAAGCAACTTGCATAGTAATTAAAAATGCTCTAGAATTATTAGGAATAGATGTAGTTGAAAAAATGTAATTTACTTTTATGATTGTATAAAAACCACCCTTTTAATTAGGGTGGTTTTAAATTGAGCATGAATTTTAAATGGTTTTAGTGTATAATAACATATGATGACCTAATTAGTTTGGAGGAAGAGGATGTATATTAGAGAATATAATGATGAGTTAGTGGTACCTAGTGAGGTATATGAAAGGTATGATTTATCAAAAATAGCATTTTTTGATATAGAAACCACTGGCTTTAATAAAGTAAATGATGTAATAATGTTAGTATCTTTAGGATATTATACTGAAGAAAAGAAGTTTTATACAAAACAATATTATGCAGAATACATAGAAGATGAAGAGTGTATAATGGAAGAATTCAAAAAAGATATTGACGGATTTGATTATTGGTGTTCATATAACGGAATAGCTTTTGATGAACCTTATGTGAAAAAGAAAATGGAGATGCATAAAATTGAATTTAAAGCTCCAAGTAATCATATAGATTTATACAGACTTATAAAACCTTATTATACTCAATTTGGATTACATAGATGTAATCTAAAAACTATTGAAAAATATCTAGGTATAAAAAGAAGAGATCAAATTGACGGTGGATTAAGTGCTCAATTATATAAACAATATTTGTATACTAATAATGATGACATAAGGGATACTATAATGTTACACAACTATGAAGACGTATTAAATCTTCCAATTCTTTTTAATCTTATATATAAGATAGATACTGACCCAAGTATTATAAAAGAACCAGGAATTACAGAAAATCAGTTAAGATATATAAAATCACTTATACATAAAAATGACATTAAGTTAAAGACAGACCTTAAAAATATTTCTAAGAAAGCAGCATCAAGAGCAATAGATACTATACTAAAAGGTAATTTAGACGCAGAAAATATAGATTTTATAATAAAAGACACTTATTAAAAATATTCACCCTGTTTTACATAGACACAAAGTTCTATTTAAAACAGGGTGAATTATTTTATTTATATTTAAGTATTATATTTTTAAATATTATTTTTCATTTTTATCAAAGTTTTCAGGTACATTATTTTTTTTTAGAGAAGTTGTATCAATAGTAATATAGTTATTATTACACTTAGAACAACCAGAACAGTTACCACTACAAGAGCTACAACCTTCGCCTTTTATTTGTTTTCTTACATGATTACCTAAGATGTATAAGGATATTACAACTAAAATACCGACTATTACATAATCCATAAAATTTAACCTCCATAAAATTATAAGATAAAACTAATCAAATTATAGGCTAAAAATGAAACAAACCATGCTAGTATAAGTTGATAAAGCACCGAAAAAATTGCCATTTTACCGCCATATTCTTTTTTCATGGTTGCAATAACTGAAACACATGGAGTGTATAAAAGTACGAATACTAAAAAACTTATTGCAGAAGCTGTAGTAAAGAAATTTGGAAGTAAAACTTTTAAATTTGCACCATATATAATTTCCATAGTACTTACAACTACTTCTTTTGCCATTACTCCAGTTAAAATGGCAACAGAATTTTGCCATTTTCCAAAGCCAAGAGGTATAAATATAGGATTAATAACTTTTCCTATATAACAAAGGAAACTATCATTTATATTAACCATGCCTGTAAAGTTAAAGTTAGATAAGAACCATACAACAACAGATATAGCAAAAATAATAGTTCCAGCTTTTTTAATAAACCCCTTGCCTTTATCTATAGTATGGTTTAATAAATTTTTTCCTTCAGGTAATTTATAATCTGGCATTTCTATAATAAAGGGTTCCTCATCTTTTTTAAATAATGTGTTTTTAAAGAGAATTCCTATTAAAAATGCAAGTGCAATTCCTAAAAGATATAGAATAAACACTATTAAAGTGGGATATTTAGGAAAAAATACAGAAGTAAATAGTGCATATACAGGAAGTCTTGCATTACAAGACATTAAGGGTACTAATAATGCAGTAAGTTTTCTATCTTTTTCACTTTCTAAAGTTCTAGCTGACATGATACCAGGAACAGAACATCCAAATCCTACTATAAGAGGAATAAAAGCCTTTCCTGATAATCCCATTTTCCTCATTAACTTATCCATAATTAAGGCGGCCCTAGACATATATCCACTATCTTCTAAAATAGATATACCGAAAAATAAAGTCATTATAATTGGAACAAAAACTAGTATTGAACCAACACCAGACACGATACCATCAATAATTAGAGAAGATAAAAATGGTTTGGTACCTGATAATAAGTTGTGTAGATAGGGGATTAATAAGTTATTTAATCCTTTATCTAACAAATCAGAAAGAGGTTGTCCAACCCAACTAAAGGTTAACTTAAATATTAAAAACATAATTAAAAAGAAAATAGGAAAAGCTAAAAATTTATTTAAAACTATTTTATCAATTTTTTCAGTAAAAGATGGTTTTCCAAGATCTTTTTTTGTTACACATCCTTTTAAAAGTTTTTCGATATTAGCATAAGTTTCTTTTTCGCTAGTATAATTCTCAAGTTTCATACAGTTTATATCTAAAAAATCTTTGTTTTTTACACAGGCAATAAGTTCCTTAATGCCTGTGTTTCTACAGGCTACGATAGGAAGTACTCTAATACCCAGAGATTCTTCTAAAGCTTTACAATCTACAAAGATACCTTTTTCTTCCGCAGCATCTAACATATTAACAATTAAAATAATAGGTTTATTAAATTGTTTAAGTTCGGAAGTTAAATACAAGTTACGATCTAAGTTTGATGCATCAACTATATTAAGTATTAAACTAACATCTTCTTGTTCTAAAAAATTTTTAGATACTTTTTCTTCATTTGAATAAGTATCCATTGCATATATGCCAGGCAAGTCCACTATTTTATTATCATCATTAAGAAAACCTTCTTTTTTATCTACAGTTACTCCAGCCCAATTACCAACATATTGTTTAGAATGAGTAAGAGTGTTGAAAAGAGTAGTTTTACCAACATTAGGGTTACCTACTAGGGCTATTACATTCATATTATGCCTCCTCAATTAAAATGTTTTTAGCATCTTTTTTTCTAAGAGCTATATTAAAACCTCTTATATTAAATACTAGAGGATCACCAAGTGGTGCTTTATTTGTTAAAGAAATTTTAGTTCCTTCTATGCAACCTAAAGCATGAAGTCTTTTTATTAATTTTTTATCACCATCTATACGATATATTAGGGCCGTATCCCCTATTTTTAAGTCACAAATGCACATCATTATCACCTCGTAATGAAAATAGTTATCAAGTAAATAAATTTTATCATCTATAGGGGTATAAGTCAATGTTTTATTAGGGTTAGGCAGTTGTTATAAGCCTTATAGAAGTTCATTTTAAACTGATTATAAAAAAACAAATTAAATAAAAGATTATTAATAAAGGTTTTCACTATTCCAAATTTATAGTATACTTAATAAGGAATAGATTTAGGAAAGAGTGGTAAGATGATAATTATAAACAAAACTATAAAAGTAGGTGAAATAGAAAAAAACAATGTTTTAAAGATAGAGAATCAGTGGGATGCCTATAAAAATAGTGTGTTTTTAGATTTAGAACATTATGTTTATAAAAAACCAAAATGTATAGGAGTTTTTGGTGTATGTTTTTATGATGAAGAACAAGATTCTTTGATTTTTACTCAGTTTATGATAGAGAGTAAAAAAGATGAAGATAAAATTTTATATAAAGCCTACAAATATTTAAAATATTGTAAGATGGATTTAAAGAAAACTAATATGGTCACATTTTCAGGGAATAATGATTACACAGTTATAGATTATCTTTTTGAACAAAGAAAAATTCCAATGAAGGTAAAAACATATTTTAATGAAATAGATCTTCAAAAATGCTATGAAAAGGTTAAAAAGGAAAGCATAGGGCTTAAAAATTTAGAGAAACTTTTTGATATAGAGAGAGAAGGAGAAGTAATTAGTGGAATGAATCTTGCTAAAACTATTAATAAGATTACGAAGGATGAAGATTATATTCATAATATGCCAATAGCAAAGTTGCAAAATATTCTTTTATATAATGAGCAAGATGTTGTAAATTTATTTAAAATTTACACTAACTGGAATAAATATATAAAATAAAGCTTTAAGGAGTTTTTTCCTTAAAGCTTTTATATTTTATGAAGTTTTATTTTAAAATTATTTATTATTTGTTTTGAAAATTCAAAATATGGTATAATAAAATATGTATAAATACAATTCCTTACATATTAGGATGAAATATTAAAAGAATGTTTAAAAAAATATAAAATGGGTACAAATTAAGATATACAAGATAAATGAAATAATGTAAAAAAATATAATATTATTAGGAGAAAGGATAGTTTAGAAATGAGGCGAAATTTAAAATTTGCATTAATTCTCAAGAACGATAAAAAAGTAAAGCATTTAGAAGAACTTAAATGTAATTTAGATATGGATAAAATATTAGAGTATTATAAAAATGGTCAATTACAGAGATGGTTAAAACAAAATAATTATTTGGAATACTATGATAAAGTGCAAAATTTAAAAGAAGAAGTAGATAAATATTTAGTCCGTTCTCTAGAAAATATCTTATTAGATAAAGTTAAAGTAGAAGAAAAATTATTTTCGCCAATAAAAAAAATAGAATTAAAAGACCTAAATTTAAGCACAGAAAATATAAAAGAATCTTGTAAATATGAAGACTTAAAAACAGAACAAGAAATAGCAGTAGGATATAAGGAAGATAATAAAAAAATAATATATAAAACCAAAGATGAATTTTTAAAAAATGATTATCAATTCCAAATAATGAAAGAAATTGTAAAGGATTCAAAAAGTTTAGAACTATTAAAGAATTATTATTTAAAGGTATTGCAAGATAAAAAACATATTAAATTTATATAAAAGACATTTAATTAGAAGAGTAAGAAATACAAGATGAAAATGTATTAACTTTTTTATAGAAAGGTTTGATAATCTATGTTAGATAAAGAGATTATAAAGAAAATAAGTTTATATATAGATGCACAATATCCTGTAATACATTTAGATACCTATGAAGATATAAGGATAGATAGGATATTAAATAAAGTATGTAAGGAATATGAAGTCTATGAATACAATAGTTCTAATGGATTAATGGATTTTAAAAAGAAAGCTTGTATAAAAGAAGATATTAAGGATTTAGAGGTTATTTTAGATTATTTTAATAAATTAAATCCATCCATTTTAAATGGAAAGGTTCTTGTTATAAAAGACATAAAACAGTATTTTAGTAATCATAATATCATATTAAAACTAGAAAACCTTGTAAAATTAGTTTTAAAAGGTATAGATTTTAAAATTTTTTTATCAGGAGTTATAAGTGAATTTCCAGAAGAAATTAAGGAATATATAACAACTGTTAAGTTTAGAACTATGAATATATATGAAATTCAGGAAGTTATTAATAACTTTATATTAGAATATAATATTGAATTTGTTGATAATCATTTTATAGAAGAATTATGTGTTTTGCTAAAGGGATTTACAGAATATGAAATAGAGAATGTATTATCACTTGCTTATGTAACTTATGGAGAATTAAGTTACAAAGTAAAGGATTTAATTTTAAGTGAAAAAATAAATATAACTGAAAAATCTAATATATTCACTTTAATAAATGATAAGGTTAGTTTTGATGAAATTGGGGGATTACATAGATTAAAGATATGGATAAAAAATAAATCTATAATATATGATGAAATTTGCACTAAAAAGCCTACTGAAATAAACATAGATATACCAAAAGGTGTTTGTATTGTAGGAGATGCTGGAAGTGGTAAATCTTCATTTGTTAAGGCTACTTCTAAATTATTTAATATTCCACTTTTAAAGTTAGATAACATGAAATTAAAACAAATGAGATTTAATAAAGGTGGGGTAAAATATAGAATAGACAAGATTATTAGTTATTTAGAGAGATTTTCACCATGTGTTTTATGGATAAATGAAATAGAACTTGATGATAAATATTTTATAAAGTATTTATTGGAAATTATAAGAGAAAAACAGATTTTTGTATTTACAATGATTACTTCAGAAAATAAAGAAAATCAGTTCAAAGATTTTATACTTAAAAAGTTAGTGGATGATATTTTTATTTTAGAACCATTGAATGAAAAGGAAAGAACTGAAATTTTAAATATACATTTAAAAAAGAGATTTAAAGATATAAATAATATAGATATAAATTATATTTCTAAAATTACAGAGGGATTAAATGGTGTTTTAATTGAAAAAATAGTTAAAGATGCTTTAGAAAATTCAATTATAGAAGATAAAGAGAATATTAATACAGAAGATATAGTGGAGATAGTAAATTATAATAAGCTAAAGTAAAAGGTGGCTTGTTTAATATGAAGAATAGTTTAAATTTAGATGAAATAATATGTATTGCTAAAGAAAAGGGAGCTACAGATATACATTTAATAGTAAATTCTGCACCAGTGATAAGGATAAATAAGGAATTATATGATATTGAGAATTATCCTAAGTTAAGTGAAGAAAATTGTGAAGTTTTAGCTAATGAGTTACTTACTAATCAAGAGAAAGAGAAGTTAAATTTAATGGGTCATGTAGATTTTGCTTTTACGAAAAAATCTTATGGACGTTTTAGAGCAAATGTTTTTAAGCAACAAGGAAAGCTATCCATTTCTATAAGAATTATTTCCGAGGATATACCTAAATTTGAATCACTTAATATACCAAGGAATGTTAAAGAATTTTATAAATTTAATAAAGGATTAGTTTTAATAACAGGGGCAACGGGTAGTGGTAAATCTACTACTTTAGCAAGTCTAATAGATTTAATAAATAAAAACAAAAGAAAACACATTATAACTATAGAAGATCCTATAGAATATGTTCATGAACATAAATTATGTAAAATAAATCAAAGAGAAGTAGGGAAAGATACAAAATCCTTTAAAGAAGCTATGAAAGCTGTTTTAAGAGAAGATCCAGATGTTATTTTAGTAGGTGAAATGAGAGATAGAGAAACCATAAGTACTGTACTAACTGCAGCAGAAACAGGACATTTAGTTTTTTCAACTGTACATACTTTAGGAGCAGCAAAAACCATTGATAGAATACTTGATGTTTTCCCAGAAAATAACCAATTACAAATAAGGAATCAACTGTCCACAGTTTTAAAGGCCATAGTATCTCAAGAACTAATTTTAACAAAAGATAAGAATGGACTGGTACCAGTTTGTGAAATTATGATTGTTAATTCAGCTATTAGTAATCTAATTAGAGAAGGAAAAATTTTTCAAATAAATAGTATTATTCAATCCAGTTCTAATTTAGGTATGCAAAGTTTTGATTATCACTTAAGTTTACTTCTAAAAAATAATATTATTAATTATGAAGAAGCCTCTGAATTAGCACAAGATAAGAAGTTGTTTAAAACCTTAATTTCTTAAGGTTTAAATAAAAAAATATATGAAAGTAGGTGAATTTTAATGAGGATATGTTAAAACAACATCCTCATTAAGTGTAAAGTTGAAGAAAAATTTCAATAAAAATACTAAAAAAGGTTTTACGTTAATAGAACTTTTAGTAGTGTTAGGAATCCTTGGTATATTGGTGGCTATTTTAATACCAAGATTCTCAGGTTTTACGGATAATGCTAGGGAAAAGGCTGTTAAAGCAGATGCAAAAAATATATATACAGTTTGTGAAGCATATTATTCAGAAAATGGGAAATACCCTAAAAATGGTATATACACAAATAACAAAAATAATACCAATTCGTCACAATCAGATCTTAATTCATCTCAAATAAATGATTTACAAAAACTTTTAAAGAGTACAAAGGGAAAATTAGATATTACCAATTTAGATAATGAACTGTTTACATATAAAAGATATAATTATACTGCTACAGTAAATAAGGTAGGAGAAGTTCAAATTAAAAAGGATAATGTAAAATCTAAAGAAAGTTAAAAAATCATAAAAGGAGAGTTATATATGTATTTACAAAACATATATATAGTTTTTATATTTTTATTAGGGGCTTGTATAGGGAGTTTTTTAAACGTATGTATTTATAGAATACCTAGAAAAGAATCAATTCTTTTAGGTGCATCTCATTGTCCAATGTGTAACAACAAAATTAGATATTATGATTTAATTCCAATAATAAGTTTAATATTTTTAAAAGATAAATGTAGATATTGTGGAAGAAAGATTCCTCTAAGATATTTTTTTATAGAATTATTTACGGGAGTTTTTTTTACATATATTTTGTTAAAATATAAGTTTACAATTGATACTTTAAGATTTTGTATGTTATCTATGTTTTTAATTGTTATAGGAGTTATAGACTATGATACTACAGATGTATATAGCAATACTATAATAGTTGGTATTATATGTGGAACTATATTTCTTATAGCTAATTATTATTATGGTAATGAGTTTTGGAGTTATATATATGGTGCTATTTTAGGTGGTTCATTTCTTAGTTTTATAATACTAATTACTAATGGTATAGGAATGGGATGGGGAGATGCAGAAGCATGTGCTTTATGTGGATTATATTTAGGAATAAGAAAAACACTGCTTATGATAGTTATAGCATTCACTGTAGGGTCAGTAATAGGAAGTATATTATTATTAATTAATGAAAAATATAAAAAAACAATGATACCTTTTGTTCCATTTTTATCTTTAGCATCTTTTTTTACTATAATATATGGTGATAAAATTATTGGATGGTATATGTTGTATATGTAAAAAATAACCTATTTTGGTTTTAAAGTATCTCTTTCTTAAATATAATATTAATATTTATATTATATTTAGAAAGGGATTTTGTTTTATGATAAAAAGTATAGATAATATAGGTAAGATATATAATAAAAATATTATTACTGGAAATTACATTATAGAAGTAGCACTAGATAAATATATAGATGCATTTAATGATTTAGATTATTGTTCTTATCAGAAAAGAGATATGAATCCTAAACTTATGTATTTTCTAGAGAATTCTGTACAAGATATTTCAAATAAGTATGGAATAGATATATGTTTTTATATGTTTAAAGAGAATAAGGACAAAAAATATGAAGACAATATTAAAGTAGGTATAAAAACATATTATTATTTTTTATTTAATGAACACGTAAAAGAAGTGAAGGATACATATAAACGAGTTGTAATATATTGTTTATCATCTTTTTTTATTTTACTTATACAGATGTTTTTAGGAACTATTATAAAATCCACCGTATTATTCAATACCATAGTGGAATGTCTAAATATAGGGGGATGGGTATTCTTATGGGAGGCTCTAACATTAATTTTTATAAATAGAAAAAGTTTAATGTATAATGATCAAAATTATAAAAGACTTATGGAAAGTACTATTTATTTTAGATATATATGAATTTTTTAGTTCTTCATAGGGAATAATAAAATTAGATAAAAATTTGAAGCTTATATTAATTTCTTGCTGAAGGAAGTGTGTGTATGTTAAATAAAGAACCAGAAGTTTTTATATATTGGTGGTCGACTTTAAGGAATAAAGGTAAAAAAAATTTTATTGTAAAAAAACATATTCTTAGAAATGAGTTTATATATTCATTAATATATATCTTGGGAATGGTTATATATAAAGCAGAACATACAGAATTTACTTATAAATTAGGTTTAATTACATATGTTGTTGGATTTTTAGTGGTATCAGTTTTGAGCTATATTTTTAGCAAGACTTTATGGGAACATTATAGTAAAGAATACTTGAAATTAAATCTTACGAATTTAGTTAAAACAACAAAAAAAATTCATATAGTAAATAAAGTAAAGGAATAAAAATAGGTTTATATTTAAATTGTTATAAGTATTACCTTAAAAATAAAAAAGTAATATTAAAACCCCTTATCTAATTAAATAAAATGTACCCTTTGTCAAGGACGTTTTAAAAAAAGACTATATGATAAGATGATTTCTGTATTGAACAGGAGTCATCTTATTTAAGTTCCATTGATATCTGTAGTTATTGTAATAGTTCATGTAGTTATCTATTTCTATTTTTAATTGATTTAGATTTTCATATTTTTTTAAATCTACTTCGTCTTTAAAATGCCCAAAGAATGATTCCTGCGGAGCATTATCCCAGCAGTTACCACGTCTAGACATTGATTGTCCTAATCCAAGTTCGCGGATCACTTTTTGAACTTTAGAACTTGTATAATGTACGCCTTGATCTGAATGAATATAAGCTTCGCCATGAAGTTTAATATTAGAATTTAATTTAAGTTTTTTTAGAGTATCTATAACTATATCAAGTTTAAGGTTGTCGGAGACATTGTACGCTAATATCTCATTGATAGATGAATCCTTAATAGTTGATAGATAAGCCCTTTAGTTATTTTTATAGGTTAGATATGTAATATCTGTTAAAAGAACTTTTCCAGGAGTTTTTTGCTTAAATTTTCTATTTAGCAAATTGGGCACAACAGTATGCGCTTTTGTAGCATTCATCATTCTTCGATAAGGATTGGCTTTCCGAATTGGACAAATAATATTATATTTTTTCATTATTCTTCTAATGCGTTTTAGATTATAAATTATATCAAATTGATTTTGTAAAACCATTTTAATTTGTCTAGCACCTTTTTTATGATTTTTAAAATTAAATGCGTTCAAAATGTTTTCCTTAGAAATTTCATCTAGACTTTCTCTTTGAATTCTTGTATTTTTAGCGTTTTTAGAAAAAAATTTATAATACCCAGATCTAGATACTCCTACAACTTTACACAAATAAGTTACTAAATTTTTAAGTTTATATTTTTCAATTACTTGTTTAATAACAATAAATTTTTCTCTAGATAATAATTTTATTTTTTCTTTAACACCTTCCTTTCTAACATATCTAACTTTTTTAATAATTCATTTTCAGCTTGAAGCAACTCAACTTTAGCCTCGAGACGAGCATATTTTTCTGCTAAAGATAATTCTTTTTCACCTGGTCTGCCAGTATTAAGTCTTCTAGTATCTTGAAGCGCAATGGTTCCGCCGTTTTTATAAGAACTTCTCCATCTTTTGCCCGCTGATCCTACTCTTTGCATACCTAAAATTTCTATATCAAATCCACATTCTTCGAATATTTGTCTCGGAAATTTACCCAATTCATTTTCTGTTATAAAAATTTTCTTAAATTCATCAGTATAAGTAATTCCTTTTGAACTTACTTTCTTAACATACTTATTTTCAGATAAGATTTTAACTTCGTATTTAGTAAATAATTTTTTACTCATTTTCATAACCTCACGTTTAAAAAATTCTTTTATTCTATTATACATAAAAAAATCCTATGAAATAGACTTTTTTTAAATTGTCTACTTCATAGGATACATTTTAAAAAGAAAGGGGTTTTTTATTTAAATTAATTAATTTTTAATTTATCTATACCTGTTTTAATTCTAGCTAAGCTTTCTTCTTTACCTAAAATATAAGCAAGTTCAAAAGCACCACCAGGAGTCATACCTTTTCCTGATAAAGCAGTTCTTAAAGGCCATAACATTTGACCATTTTTAATGCCTAGTTCTTTTACGAAACCTAAAACAACTTCTTCTAAAGTTTCTATAGTCCAATCTTCTATTCCTTCTAATATAGGAAGAACCTTTATAAGATTTTCTAAAGCAACCTCAGGATTTGTTTTCATTTTTTTATGAGTATAAAGATCTATATCATATTGTGGTAATTCATTAATAAAATCTATTTTTTCTGGTATTTGAGTTAATTGCTCTAATCTTGATTGAAGAAGTTCACTAACGTATTCAAGGTTTATTCCATCTTTTAAATCTTTATAATATGGTAAAGCTAATTTATGGAATTCTTCTTTAGGAAGATTTTTAATATATTCACCATTCATCCATTTAAATTTAGTCATATCAAATATAGCAGGAGCTTTATTAATATGTGTATAGTTAAATGCCTTAACTAATTCTTCTAAAGAGAAAATTTCTTTATTTTCTTCAGGACTCCAACCAAGTAAAGCAACAAAGTTTATTATAGCTTCAGTTAAGAAACCTTGTTCTAATAAATCTTCGTATGAAGAGTGACCGCTTCTTTTACTTAATTTTTGATGTTCTTCATTGGTAATTAATGGACAATGAACGTATGTTGGGATTTCCCAACCAAATGCTTCATATAATCTGTTATACTTTGGTGTAGAAGATAAATATTCATTACCTCTAACAATATGAGTTATTTCCATTAGATGGTCATCAATAACATTAGCAAAGTTATATGTAGGTAGTCCATCAGATTTTATTAAAATCATATCATCTAATTCAGAGTTATCAAAAGTAATATCTCCATATATTTCATCATGGAAAGTAGTTGTGCCTTCTATAGGATTATTTTGTCTTATAACATAAGGAACTCCATTTTTTAAGTTTTCTTCTACTTCTTCTTTTGAAAGATTTACACAATGTTTATCATATCTGAATTGTTCTTTTTTTTCTTCACAATCAGTTCTTAAACCATCTAATCTTTCCTTGCTGCAGAAACAATAGTAAGCTTTTCCTTCTTCAACTAATTGTTTAGCATATTTTATATAAATATCTCTTCTTTCGCTTTGAACATATGGACCATAACCTTTATCTTTATCAGGACCTTCGTCATGAATTAAGCCTGTTTTAGCTAAAGTTCTATAGATAATATCTACAGCTCCTTCAACAAATCTTTCTTGGTCTGTATCCTCAATTCTTAATAGAAAATCTCCATCTTCATGTTTTGCTATTAAATAAGCATATAGTGCTGTTCTCAAGTTACCAACATGCATTCTTCCAGTTGGACTTGGAGCAAATCTAGTTCTTACTTTTTTACACATAGCTTTCACTCCTATTTAAGTTTATTTATATTTAGTCTTATTTTAATGTTAATTTGTAAAAGTCCAAAATTTACATAATAACATAATAGTATAATAAATATTTAATGTCAAGGCAAGTAGAATTTATACATTTATAAGCGTATTGTATATATAAATGATTAATTATATAATAGAATATGAAAATATTTAATATAATTAAAACCAATAATATAATTAAAAATATTAATGAAAATTTGAGGTGCTTATGAAAAGGTTAAATAAAGAGTTTTTTAAAAAATCATCTATGGAAGTAGGTAGGGAGCTTTTAGGAAAATATTTAGTACATAACACTTCTAGAGGAAAAATAATAGGTAAAATTGTAGAATTGGAAGTTTACGGTGGAATAATAGATAAAGCTGCTCATTCTTATAATGGAAGAAGGACTAATAGAACTGAGGTCATGTATAGTGAGGGTGGGGTATGTTATGTTTATTTAATATATGGAATGTATAATTGTCTAAATTTTGTATGTTCGGAAAAAGATAATCCAGAGGCTGTTCTTATTAGAGCAATAGAGCCTATTGAGAATATGGAACTTATGTGTGAAAATAGATATAATAAGCCTTTAAAGGAATGTAGTAAAAAACAATTGATTAATTTAACTAATGGGCCAGGAAAGCTTTGTAAGGCATTAAATATAGATAGAAGCTTAAATGGAGAATCTTTAGAAAATGATACTATATATATATTTGAAGAGAAACACGAAAGTTTTGAGATTGTGGAAACAACTCGGATAGGGATAGGATATGCAGAAGAGGCACAAGATTATCTTTGGCGTTTTTATATAAAAGATAATCCTTATGTATCTAAAAAATAAATACTTATATTAAGAGAATAGGATGTGTTTTAGGGTATGGAATTAAAAAAAATTAATGGAAATACAGGTGTAATATTAGCACCAACTAATATAGGGGTGTATACTTTTAAAAGTAAACAATGTATAATTATAGATACGGGTATAGGAAATACCTTTGCAAGAAGAATAGAATCTACTTTAGATGAACAAGGTATTAAACCTAAATACATAATAAATACGCATCATCATAGTGATCACACAGGTGGAAATAAATATTTTAGGGATAATTATCCAGGAGTTCAAGTATATACCACAGAAACTTGTAAAGTATTTTTGGAAAATCCTCACTTAGGGTCTGTGATTTTATATGGAGGATATCCTATAAAAGAAGTATTAGGAAAACCTATTTGTACACAAGTTGATTCAGTGCTACAAGAAGGAGTTATAAAGATTAATGATGAGAAGTTTCAAATTTTAGAGTTAAAGGGACATGCAGAAGATGGCATAGGTATTGTAACACCAGATAGGGTATGTTTCTTAGGGGATAGCTTATTTAGTCATGATATCTTAGAAAAATATTCTTTTCCATTTTTATTTAATATAGATGATACTTATAAAACATTAAAAAAGATAAAGGAAATAGACGCAGATTATTTTGTTTTAGGACATGATAAGGATGTATTGGATAAAGAAAAATTTTTAAAACTTATAGATTCTAATGAAGAAAATTTAAAAAATTACGAAGAACAAATAATAGAGTTATTAGCACAACCTGCTACAAAGGAGGACTTATTACAAAATATAAGTATACTAAATGATTTACCTTTAAATGTTAAGCAATATTTTTTGAATATGTGTACAATATCTGGATTTTTAGCTTATCTTGAGGAGAAAGAAATTATTAAATGTTCTCTAGAAGAGGGTAAAATTTATTATTATGTAGGTTAGAATATTATTATTCTATTATTAGGAGGAAAAAAATATGAACAAAAAATTGAAAAGACTTTTAGGTGTAATACTTGCTATGACTTTTTCATTTTCACTAATTGCTTGTTCAAATAGCAATACAGGGGAAAAAAATAAAAAAGAGGTTAAAAAAGTAGAAGCGATGTCAAAAGAAAACAAAGAAATTAAAAATGATACTAATAAAGAGTTTGAAGAAAAGGATGCTGAAAAGAATCTTAATAAAAAAGAAATAGAAGAAAAGAAAAATAATCAGGTAAACGATAAACAGTATAAGCTTTATTTTGCGGATGAACAATGTGAAAAATTAGTTGCGGAGGAAAGAATCATTGATGATGCAACACCTAAAAAAGTATTGGAGGAACTTTTAAAAGGACCTAAAACCAAAAATCTTTTTCCAAGTATTAATACAGATATAAAAATAAATACTGTAACTATTAAAGATAATGTTGCTACTGTTGATTTTGATGAAAGCGTTTTAGGAAGGATTGCAGGAAGTACAGGTGAATCTTTAGCTATGTATGGTATTTCAAATACATTCATATTAAATAAACAATTGAATGTAGAAAAGGTAGTATTTACTTTAAATAATAAACCCATGGAAAGTTTGGGTGGACATGTTATTTTAGAAGGGCCTATAGGAGCTAATGAATCTCTTATAAAGAAATAATATAAGGTTATAGGTAAATTAGAAAATTATAATAAAAAAGATCTATAAATAATAAATTTATAGATCTTTTTTGCTATTAATAAAATTTTTTTGAATGTTTTTTAATAGTGTTAACTAATAAAACTATACCTAAGATTATTAGTATTAAAACTACTAAAATTCCTGTATATATTAGAATATTATCTTTAAGTATTTGTGTTTTTGAAACTTTTGAATATAATTCATACTCTTGTTTAGAATCTCTTTGAGTTACTATTAATTTTCCAATAGATTTGTCCTGAGATAGTTTCCAAGCACTTACAGTGTTTAACTTGTACTCTTTTTCAGGTTTCAAATCGTTTTTATAGTATGTAACATCTTTTTTTACATCTACAGGAACTTCTAAAGTTTTTGTAGGTCCTATTATAGGTAAAACCTTATAAGGAATTTTTAAAGATGTAACTGAAGAATTATTTTTTACAAGTACATCTTTTTTTGCATTATAACTATAATTTATAAGTTTTTCCATATCTTCAAAAACTATAGTATCTTTTGGGTAGTTGTATTCAGAATTCATAACTACACCAACCAAATGTCTGCCATTTCGTTCATATAAAGCTGCTAAACATCTACCAGCTTTGCTTGTATAACCAGTTTTACCAGCTATGCAACCATTTTTACCCACTAACTTATTTCTATTGTCTAAAAGTGCTTTGTTTCCATTTTGAAAGTGAACTTCACTTTGTTTTTTAGACATTGATTCCAATACCCAAGCATTGTTATATGAAGCCTCAGCTAATTTTGTTAAATCATAAGCTGTAGTATAGTGATCATTTGTATTATCATCTAATCCGTTAGGTGTAATAAAATGAGAATTAGTCATTTTAAGTTCTTTTGCTTTGTTATTCATAAGTTTTTCAAAACCTTTTTGATCTCCACCTACGTTGTCTGCAATCATATATGCAATATCATTACCAGAAAAAAGAAGTAATGCATCCATAGCGTTTTCAGCACTTATTTCATCGCCAACTTTAACGGGATGAACATTCAATCTGTATGAAAAAGGAGGCTGCTTAAATGCTGAATCTGTATATTTTAAGTTATCAGCCTTAGTTTTCTTCTCAGAAAAAACTAAAGCTGTAAGCATCTTTGTTATGGATGCGGGATAAACCTTTTGATCAATATTTCTAGTATATATAACCTCTTTAGTATCTAAATCATAAGAAATAGCGGCTTTGCCTTTTAAGTCAGGTAAATTTGTTTCTGCTGCTAATACTTGGGATGTAGTAGTAAAACAAAGAGTTAGTGTTAATAATAGTGCAGAAATTTTTTTCCTCAATTTACATCTCTCCATTTTTTAAATTTTTAAACATAAATAGTATATCACTATAGACATAATATAACAAGGTTTTTAGTGAGGTAAGTACGGGTTTAAAAGTTTACAAAATGAATATATTTTTTATAAAATGTATGCAATTTATAGAAATAATGATATAATAATTAAAATGAAATAAAATTCAAAAAATAAAAATATATTTCATAATAACATAATCAATTTAGATATGTTGAAAGGAATGAGGTGTTACTATGTCACGATGCCCATTTTTATCAACTTCTAAAGAAGAAGTTGGTTGTTTTAAGGAGTGCTGTTTTTATGAAGGAAGTAAGGGAGAGAAGTGTCCTTTTAAACAACTTGATCCAATTAAAAAGTTTAGGTTAAAGGGTCTAGATGAATATGATTTGTTAAATCATAAAGATAATGAAGTAGAATTTTTAAGTTTTCATATGTGGAAAAAGTAGTTATAGAAATTAAAAACGTCTTACTATGGTAAAAATATTACTTGTAAGACGTTTTTTGTTATATATTGAGCATTATTGGTTATTGATTTATAGATGATTTACAATTTGATTTACAATTTGAGGAACATTTCTTGCCACAAAAAGAATTATTAGTCATAATAGTTTTAATTAAGAAAGAATTATTTCTATATACTATAGTAACTTCTTTAATTACTTTCAATAGATCTTCAGAATAAATAATCTGTAAATCATCAATTTTATCCTCTAAATCAGTATCTTTTTTTATATCTAATAACAGTTCTACCTTATTTCTACAGCAATGGCCTTTTTTCAATCTAAGATGGGTATATTCAAGATTATTTTTTAAAAGACTTAGTATTTTTTCATAAGCCTCCTCAGAAATTCTGATTTTAAGTTTTTCTGTATTCATATTAATAGAAGTTTATTTTATTTCGTTAAACTTATTTGAATACTTATGAAGTAGATTATGTTTCAATTCCCATAGTTCCTTAGAAAGATCAACATAATAAGTATGTGGATTTTGAAATCTTAAAACTTCAGGCCAAAACTTAGATAATTCTTGTTTTACTGTTTGTTTAATTTCACTTACACTAGGATTTTTATATATAAGGTTTCCTTTGTCAAAAATTTTAACCCTTAAATCCTTAATATAGAAATTTGTTAAAGTTTTCTTTTTCCAAGTAAAAATAGGATGGAAAATGGTTAAAGGTTTATTTTCATTTATTTCTTCTTCGTTTAAGCATATTAAATCTACTATGGCTTTATCAGTTTTTTTATCAAAGATTCTATAAATCTTTTTAAAACCGGGATTTGTAATTTTTTCTTGATTTTCGCTGATTTTTATTCTTGCAAATATTTCATTATTTTCATCTTCTACTGCTACTAATTTGTAAACACCACCAAATACAGGTTCTGATCTAGCGGTAATTAAACGTTCTCCAACGCCAAAACTATCAATTTTGGCTCCATTATCTAAAACGCTTTTAATTATATATTCATCTAGTGAATTTGAAATAGTTATTTTTGCATCTGTATATCCTGCTTCATCTAACATTTTTCTAGCTTCTTTTGTAAGATATGTAATATCTCCACTATCTATTCTAATACCTATAGGACGCTTACCTAAAGGTTTCAATACTTCATCAAAAACTTTTATAGCATTAGGAAGACCAGACTTTAATACATTATAGGTATCAACTAAAAGTAAACAGTCATCTGGATAAGCTTCAGCCCAAGCTTTAAAAGCACTATATTCATCTTCAAATAATTGAACCCAACTATGTGCCATGGTTCCTATAGCAGGAATATTAAACATTTGTTCAGCAATGGTACACGCAGTAGCCGAACAACCACCGATTATTGCAGCTCTTGCACCAAAAATAGCACCATCATATCCTTGGGCTCTTCTAGATCCGAACTCCATAACAGGTTTTCCTTTAGCTGCTCTACATATTCTATTTGCTTTTGTAGCAATAAGAGTTTGATGATTTATAGTTAATAAGATCATAGTTTCTACAAATTGTGCCTGTATTATAGGTCCCTTAACTGTTACTAAAGGTTCACCAGGAAAAACAGGATTTCCTTCAGGAATAGCCCATACATCACATTCAAATTTGAAGTTTTTTAAATATTTAAGAAATTTTTCAGAAAAAAGTTTTTTTGAACGTAGATATGCTATATCTTTTTCAGTAAAAGTAAGTTCAGACAGATATTCAATTAATTGCTGTACTCCAGCCATTAAACAATATCCACCACCATCTGGAACTCTTCTAAAGAACATATCAAAATAAGCAATCTTATTACCTACATTGCTATTTAGATATCCATTAGCCATGGTAAGTTCATAGAAATCTACTAACATAGTAAGATTTCTCTCACATTCTACATTAAATGTATTATTATATTCCATAATTATCTCCTCTATTATTTTAATTAAGTAAAATATTGTCTATAATATTAAAAGATATACATTTTTAATTTTAATATGAAATTAAGATTTTGACAACTTATAAAATTACACTTAGTTTATGTGGAAATGTTAAAAAGATTACTTAAATTAAAGCTTTATTTTAATAATTTATTAGTGATTTTAATAAAAGGTTAAAATAGGGTATAGTATAGATTAAAGATTATTTAATTAGGTTGGAGAGGAAACTATGGTGGATTTAAGTTATTTAGATGAAAATCAGAAAAAAGCTGTATTATGTAAAGATAAAAATTCTATAATAATAGCTGCACCGGGATCAGGAAAAACTACTACTATAATACATAGGGTTTTTTATCTTGTGGACAAGGGAATTAGTAGAAATAATATTATTGTAATAACATTTACAAAAGCGGCAGCTATTAATATGAGACAAAGATATGAGAATAAGTTTAATACAAAAGTATCTCCATTTTTTGGAACTTTCCATAGCCTTTTTTATAAAATTCTAAAAAGAGCAGGTTATGAATTTGAGATTATTTCATCAATACATAGTAATGAACTTATTAAAAAGACATTATTAACTTATTATGATGAAGTTAGTGAAGATAAAGTTAGAGAAGTTCTTAATTATATATCATGTTTTAAGACTTCTAATTTAAGTATAGAAGAATTTTCAATTTTAAATCTTTCTAAAGAGATTTTTAAAAAGTGCTATGAGAATTATGAAAATTATAAGAAGGAACATAGGTTATTTGATTTTGATGATCTTCAAATAGAGGTATTAAAACTTTTTAGAACAAATGAAAAACTTAAATTAGGATATAGCAAGTTATTTAAGTTTATTCTTGTAGATGAATTCCAAGATTGTGATGCTATACAAATGGAAATTTTAAAGTTATTTAGTAAAGAAGGATCTTCTATTTTTGCAGTTGGAGATGAAGATCAATGTATTTATGGTTTTAGAGGATCTAAACCAGAATGTATGGTGCAATTTGATAAAATTTTTGAAAATGGAAAAAAACTTTATTTAGATATAAATTATAGAAGTCCTAAAAATATAGTAGATACATCTAAAAGTTTAATTTGTAATAATAAGCTTAGAAATAAAAAAAATATAAATTCTAATAATTTAGAACATGGAAACATAAAATTTTCATTGTTTAATTCCGAAGGAGAACAGAGTAATGTTATAGGTGATAATATAATAAAATTGGTTAGCGGAAGTAAATATTTATTTGAAGACAATATTGTAATGTATAGGACAAATGAGGAAAGTAGAAGTATTATAGATTCTTTTATTAAAAAAGGCATACCTTTTACATTAATGGATAGAGAATATAATTTTTATGATAATTTTATATGTAAAGATATACTTGCTTATTTAAGACTTGGTCTAGATATAAGGGATAAAGGAAGTTTTTTTAGAATAATTAATAAACCTTTTAGATATATAGGAAGAGATACACTTTATAAATTTAAAAATAACATTTATAAGGAAAATTGTTTTGATATTTTATGTGATATGGAAGAATTAAAACCATTTCAACTTAAAAATTTAAGAGAATTAGAAAAAGAAATTGTATATTTAAATAAAATGTCTTTAAGTTCTGCTATAGATTATGTTTTATATGAACTAGACTATTATAAATATATAAAGGAATATTGTGAAAGATATAGAGGAGATTTAAGTGAATTTGATGAAATTATTAATTCTTTTAGGGAATCAGCTAGTGAATTTAAAAATATTTTAAGCTTTTTATCTCATATTGAGAAGGTAACGGAGGAAATAAAACTTAACAAAAAGAAAGATAAAAGACAAGAGGGGGTATTACTTAGTACAATACATGGTGTTAAAGGGATGGAATTTAAAAATGTATTTTTAATTAATTGTAATGAGGAAGTTATACCCCATGTTAATTCTATGGATACTGAAGAAGGAGTTGAAGAAGAGAGGAGGCTTTTTTATGTTGGGATTACAAGAGCTAAGGAGAATTTATGGTTGAATACCTTAAAGGATAAAGGGGGAAAAGAAAAAAAACCTTCTAGATTCTTAAAAGAAATGGATATAGGTGTAAAAGAAGGTTTTTTAAACTTTAAAGTAGGTAAAAAAATAAATCATAAAGCTTTTGGAAAGGGAATTATTTCAAAGGTAGATGAAAATACTATAATTATTGATTTTGATGATGGTATGTGTAGAAAATTGGATTCTCAAATAACATATTATAATGGACTTATAGAAATATTAAGTTAGATTTTAGAAAATTAAATGTGCTATACTAATTAACTTTAAAATGTGAATAAAACAAAAAAATACATACTTTAATTGACTTGCAACATTAATGTGTTATACTTTAAGTGGGTATTCAATTATGGAGGGGAATTCTATGATATTTTTTAAGGATATGTGGGAAGATGTAAAAATTATTTTAAATAAAGAAGAGGAACTTAATATTAAGATTATTGAAAAATATAATAGTGGTTTTACAGTAAAGGAAGAAGATATTACTACATTTGTAACTAGGGATGACTTCGTAGATCTATGGTGTAAAATGCTATATTATAATCAAATAGAATTAAACTTAAATGATAAAGAACATTTTAAACAAAAGTACGTATATGAAATTCTTAAGAAGCTGCCTTATGTTACCGAAGAATCTGGTGTTTTGAGGTTAAATAAATAAAGGTTAGAGAAATCAATGGTTATTGAATAATACATATAAGTGGTATATAATAAAAATGATTAGGCTCATATTTTGGTTATTAAAATATGAGCCTAATTATTATGTTTTGAAAGGAGAGAGTGTATGGAATTTTTACAAAAAGCTAAAGATATAAAAAAGATATTAATAGATCTAAGACGAGATTTTCATGAAAATCCAGAATTAGATTTTGATTTATATAGAACAAATGCAAAAATTAAAGAATTTCTAGAAAAAGAGGAAATTGAATATTATGAATGTGCAAAAACAGGGATTTGTGCTACCATAAGAGGAAAAGGTAATAAAACTGTTGGTATAAGAGCAGATATGGATGCACTGCCAATTTTAGAAGAAAATGATCATGAATATAAATCTAAAGTAAAAGGTATTATGCATGCTTGTGGACATGATGCCCATACTACTATGGCTTTAGGAGCAGCTAAAATTTTAAATTCTATGAAGGATTCTTTAAATGGAAATGTAAGAATTTTTTTTGAGCCTGCAGAAGAAACTACTGGTGGAGCTAAAGTTATGATAGAGGAAGGTGCTTTAAGTGACATTAAAATAGATGGAATTATAGGACTTCATGTAGAGGAATGGATTCCATGTGGAAAAATAGGAATAAAAAAAGGCGTAGTTAATGCTGCATCAAATCCTTTTACTATTAAAATTATAGGAAAAGGTGGCCATGGTGCTTCACCACAGTATACTGTGGATCCAATAGTTATGGCATCACAAGTAATACTAAATTTACAAAGTATAATAAGTAGGGAATTGCCTCCAACTGATGCAGGGGTAATAACAATAGGATCTATTCATGGTGGAACAGCACAAAATATAATTCCGGGAGAAGTTACATTACAAGGGATTATGAGAACAGTGAGAACAGAACATAGAGAGTATGTAAAAAAGAGACTGGTAGAGATTACTGAAAGTACAGTGCATTCCATGAGAGGTGAATGTGAAATAGATATAGAGGAAAGTTATCCTTGTTTATATAACGATGATAATATGGCAGATTTACTTATAAATTCTGCAGAGAATGTTATAGGAAAAGAAAATATAGAAATTTTAGATGTACCTAATATGGGCGTAGAAAGTTTTGCATATTTTGCTATGAAAAAACCAGCTGTGTTTTATTATTTAGGGTGTGGGAATGCAGAGAAAGGAATAGTTTATCCACTTCATAATTGTAAATTTAATATTGATGAAGATTGTTTATGTATAGGGACTGCTATTCACTGTGCAGCAGCTGTAAATTTCTTGAATAGTTAATAAGGTGGTAACAAAGTAAACTTTATGAAAAAATATGGAATTTTAATGTGTACTAGTGTATAATATTAAAAGTCCTTGTAAACATAAGGAACCCTAGGAGGAAAAAGATGAAAATTGATATTGGAATAAATGAAGGTAATCAAAGATTAGATAAATTTTGTAGAAAGTTATTTAAAGATGTTCCTTTAAGTGCTATTTATAAGGGTATTAGAAAAGGTGATATTAAGGTAAATGGTAAAAAAGGTAAAGAAAAGTATATGCTACAAGAAGGTGATGTAGTAGAAATTAAGTATTTACAATCAAATAATAAAGAAAACAAAAAAGATTATATAAAAGTAGAGAAAAATGGAATAAAAATAACTTATGAAGATAGTAACATATTATTAGTTGAAAAATGGCCAGGTGTATTGGTGCATGCTGATAAAAATGTTAATGAAATAACTTTAACAGATCATGTTCTTTCTTATTTAGATGAAAAAGGTGATTATACACCAGAAACTGAACTTACGTTTAGACCATCATCATGTAATAGGTTAGATAAAAATACTTCTGGTATTGTTATCTTTGGTAAAAATTTTTTAGCTACTAAAGATATGAATGAGATGCTAAGAGAACGCATGATAGATAAATATTATGTAGCTTTAGTAAAAGGTAGAATAAAAGATGGACGTTATGAGGCTTATATAGAAAAAAATCATAATACCAATGAATCTAAAGTATCTTTAAAGCCAAATGGAGATTGCAAAAAAATTGCCATGGAAGTCAAGGTGCTAGAAAGCGTTGGAATTTTTTCCTTTATAGAAATGAAACTTTTAACAGGAAGAAGTCATCAGCTTAGAGCACATTTAAGTTTCCTTGGTAATCCAATAGTAGGAGATCCTAAATATGGAGATAAAAAATCAAATGAGTATTTCCATAATAAATATGGATTAAACTATCAATTTTTGTATTCATATAAACTTGTCTTTAGAGAATGTACAGAGAATTTAAAGTACTTGGAGAGTAAAACTATAGCAGAAAGTTTACCGCCTATTTTTAAAAGAATAAAAAAAGATGTAATGAAGTTTTAAAAAGATAAGGGTGTTATTTTATGAGTGATATTTCAATCGATCAACAATCAACCACCAAAGGATTTGCCATTTTATCCATGGCAGGTATAATAGGAAAAGTTCTTTCTATATTATATATTCCTTTTTTAAGAAAGATTATAGGAGAAGCAGGTATAGGAGTTTATAATATAGCATATACCATTTATGTATTTTTATATGTTATAGCCAATTCAGGAATTCCAGTTGCTATATCTAAGAGCATTTCTGAGTTAATAGCATTAGGAAATTACAAAGATGCAATTAGAGCTTTCAAAATTTCAAGAATGCTATTATTTATAATAGGACTTGTGTTGTCTATTGGTATGTTTGTTTTTGCCGAACCATTGAGTAAATATATGCAAGATGGAAAAACAACTGCTAGGTTAGCTATAATGGCATTGGCACCAACATTACTTGTAACATCTATTTTAAGTACTTATAGAGGATACTTTCAAGGTAGAAGTAATATGACACCTACTGCTATATCACAAGTTGTAGAACAACTTTTTAATATTATTTTTAGTTTATTTTTTGCATATATATTTTATAATAAATTTGGTGTGGAGGCAGGTGTTGCAGGAGGGACAGTAGGTACTTTTGTAGGAGCACTTGTAGCTGTAATAATTTTAATTTTATTTTATGAGAAAAATAAAAAAATAAGAGTAGTGAAGGAACATAAAGTAGTAAAAACTAGATATTCTAATAAAAGATTGCTAAGAAAAATATTAGCATATGCCGTTCCTATGACAGTTTGTGTCGCACTTTTAAATATTGGTGCTTTATTAGACAATAAAATAATTACTCATGTGTTGCCAACAATAGGAATTAGTGAACATAATGTTGATGTAATGGTAGGATTAATATATCAATATAATACTTTAATAAATGTACCAATAGCTATAATTTCTTCACTAGCTGTAGCTGTTTTACCTGCTATTTCAGGATATGCCGCTTTAAATGACAAAAAAGCATTAGGAAGTAAAATAAGTTATGCATATAGACTATGTCTTTTAATTGCTATACCTTCAGCAGTTGGATTATTTAGTTTAAGTGGTGGGATTTGTAGATTTTTAGCATATAGTGAAAATGTAGCACCACTTTTAAGGATAGGAGCATTAAACCTAATTTTAATGGGAGTAGTGCAAATACAAACATCTATATTGCAAGGAGTAGGAAGAATTAGATTAGTTACAGTGCATGCTTTTATAGGTATAGTATTTAAAGTTATAATAGAGATTATTACTATGAAATATATAAGTATAAATGCTATTTTATTAGGAAATTTTATATGTTTCGGTGTTCAAATATTATTAAATTGTAGAGCTATAAAATCTACTCTTAGAATTAAATTCCATATAGCTAAAAAGGCAATAAAAATAGCTTTCTCATCGTTGGTAATGGGATTAGTAGCCTTTTTAATGCACTATATAATTTATTCAGTATTTCATATATTTTTAGGAACTTCATATATATTTAATGCTATAGCTACAATAGTTGCTATTATAGTAGCTGTATACATTTATTTATATGTACTTATATTAACTGCAGGGATAAGAAAAAAGGATTTTGATGTATTACCAAAAAGATTAATAAAATTTATTCCTAATTTTATGCTTGTAGATTTAATATAGTAACTACAAAAATAAATTATATATAATTGAATAGTATATAATGAAAGAGCACTTTAAATTCAGTGCTCTTTTTATTTTTATTATCATTCTTCTCCTTTTTGTATAATGAAAACAGAAATAAAAAATAAAGAAAAACCTAAAAAAATTATTAGCATATTTTTTGAGAAAAAACTTAAGTGAGTTATAGATTTATTTAAAATTTTTAATATATAATATAAAAACCAAGAGGAAAGTAAACTTATTATTATATTTGGTATACTAAAATGAATAGAACACATTTTATGAATATCTATAAAGTTTAAGGTAAGAGAAACAATTCCAACTATTAAAAAGGTTATTCCAAATCCATAGATATTTATGTGAGGTATTCCTAAGAGAACATAAAATAACCATATTTCTAAAACTGAACTTATAAGAGAGTTTATTAAAACTTTTTTTTGATTTCCAAGTCCATTTAAGATACTATAACTGGAAGAGGACATATATACAAAAGGTGCTGAATAAGCTGCCAATTTTATATATTCTCCTAAATCATCTCTCCCAAAAAACATAATTCCTAAATTTTTAGGTATACAAAGACAAATAACTAAATTTCCTAGGCCTAATAAAAGTGATATAAGCATTACTTC
Source organism: Clostridiaceae bacterium 14S0207 (assembly GCA_003288255.1). Classification (GTDB taxonomy): domain Bacteria; phylum Bacillota; class Clostridia; order Clostridiales; family Clostridiaceae; genus Hathewaya; species Hathewaya limosa. Next base: position 986,743 of record CP026600.1, read on the forward strand.
TTTGATTTTTTTTTCAAGTCCATAAAAGTCATTTATAGCAATACTTTTGGAGATATCAGGAATAAGTAAGGTGGAAATAGACATTATTACTACCATAGGAAAAAATACTATAGTTAATGCCATTCCGGAAAATTTACCTATCATACTAAGAGCAGTAGTATATTCAATTCCAGCGGCTACAAGACGCCGTGGGATTAGTAAAGTAGAACAAGATGAAATAGCCGTAGTTAAAAATCCGTTTATACAAAGAGGAATAGCTACAACTAAAAGATTAAACAATAATTGAATACTAGATTCCTCCTTTTGTGTGGATAAATATACCTTAGTACTATGAAATTTATAATACAGACCTAAAAGTATAAAGCTAAGTAATTCTCCTAATGTTAAGGCTATATAGGAAACGGTTACAGCATATGTTATATGTTTTACGCTAAGAGCTTTAATTAAACTTACTATGGCAATCATTCTTATGGCTTTTTCAAAAACGTCTATAAAAGCAGGAACTTTAACTTTAGAAGTTCCATAAAAGTAACCTTTAAATATAGAGGATAATGCAACGAAAATTAGGGCAGGTGAAATAGCCCAAAGAGAATAAATAGTTCTATTATCTTTTATAATGTATTTTGAAATTAAAGGAGAAAAAATTAAAAATAAAACTGTAATTAAAATTCCCCAAATTAAATCAAATAAAAAAGAAATATGTACAGTTTTAATTAAATTTCCATAGTCATTTTTACTATAGTAATGGGATGCTTCTTTTGAAATTGCTGTAATCATTCCACCACAAATTAAGCAACAGAATAAATCATATATAGGCATAACTAAAGAATATAGTCCTAAACCTTCAGAACCTAACTCTTTAGATAAAATAATAGAGAATAAAAATCGTAGTACTCCAGTAGCTAAGTTTGATAATGTTAAAATAATAGAATTTTTGTAGAAGTTGTCTTTACTCATATGTTCCTCCTAAATTTATTGCAATTATTAATTCATATGAAAAAAATTTTTTTTATATGAATAATTAAAATTTAAATTATATATTCATATAGATAGAAAAATATAAATATATATAAATAAGAATTAATTTTATGGGGTGAACTTTTTGAGTAAAATATATAAAAATTTAGTTAAAGGGCTTCTAGGAATATTATTTTTCATATGTATATTTACATTAATTACTTATGGAAGAAGAAATATTGGTTTAGATTCATTTACTTGTGCTGAAGAATTTAAAGGTGATATGTATTTTAAAGGATTTAAAGATGCAGTAGATTTTACCTATAATGAAGATAATACATATTTTATAGCCTATAAAAACAAAATACAAATTTTAAACGAAAAGGGATATAGCGAGGTTTTACTAAAAAATAATAATCTTAATATAACAAGTATTGAATATAAGGATGATAAGTTATATTATGTATCGGGAACAAAAGTATATTATTATGATTTAAAAAATAAACAACAAAAAAATATTATTAAAGATATTCCTAATTATGGGGACTATAGAAAAAGTCTTTTGAAGGTTAAGGGGAATTATTTATATGTAAGCATAGGTTCTGCTACTAATTCTGGCGTAGTAGGAGAAGATAATAAATGGATAGAACAATATTCTCATAATCATGATATAACTCCTAAGCCACTTACTATTAAGGGAGATAATTTTGGAGATGAAAAGACAGGTGCGTTTGTTCCATATAAAACTCAAAATATAAAAGGACAAATTTTAACTAGTTCTTTCCCAGGAAATTCATCTATTATTATATATAATTTAAAAACTAGAGCTATGGAAACTTTTGCTTGGGGCATTAGAAATATAAAAGGTCTCGATTTTAATAGTAAAGAAAAGTTATTTGGAGTAGTAGGAGGAATGGAAAATAGAGGTTTAAGGCCGGTAAAGGGTGATTGTGATTATATATTTCGTATAGATAAGAACATTTGGTATGGATGGCCAGATTATAGTGGAGGAGATCCAATAAATTCTCCAAGATTTAAAAATAAAAATGGTAGTAGAATACCATTTATCTTAGCAAATCATCCTAGTACAAATCCTCCAGGTCCATATTATCAACATAAAAAATTAAATTCTTTAGGAACTTTAGCTATTGATAAAGAGGCTATATTAAAAGAAAAAGATAGTATATACTTTTATGAAATTAATGATAATATAATATATAAAATAAATAAAAGTAATGTTACTAAGCCAGTGGTTAAACTGTCCAAAGATAGTATGATATGTAGTATAAAGTTTTGTAGTAATAAATTATTAGCACTAGATAAGAAAAAAGGAATACTATATAAAGTAGAAAACAAATAATAAACATAAACATGTGAAAAGGGGAGAATAATGATAAAGTACAAGGTAGAGAAAGCTTATGGATTTACTGCAAATAAGGCATTTAAAATGGTAAATCCCATAAAAAAAATATTAATAAAAACAAAGTGCTTAATGCATAGATTCTTAAATCAACAGGCACTTGAAATACTAAAAAAAGAAGAATACTTAGATGAATATAATTTTTATAAGAATTATATTGATAATTTAAATGAGGGAGTTACATGGGCAGATCAAGATTTTAGAAGTATAAATCATTTTTTTCACTATAAATATAAAAAAGGGTTGTTTGGATTTTCTAATGCTTTACAAGAAAGTGAGAAATTTTATAAGCTAAGTTTAAAACATTTAAAAAGAGGAGATATTAAAAAGAGTATGTTTTACTTAGGGGCATGTTGCCATTTAATTCAAGATTGCACAGTTCCTCATCATGTAAACAATAAGCTTTTAAAACAACATAGAAAATTTGAACAATGGATTATTACAGAAGTTATATATAATAAAAGATTTTTTCAACTAGGGAATGTTATTAAATACAATAACTTACAAAATTATATAGTTAATAATGCTGAAAATGCTAATGCAACTTATATGCTTTATAGAGATATTTTAGATTTAGATAAGAGGTATTATAAGATGGCAAATAGTAGTATTTACAGAGCTAAAAGTACTACGGCAGGTTTTTTGATAACTTACTATAATGATATAGTTAAAAAATATTGGGCAAATAACTAAGGTTATTTGCCTTTTTTTTACATTATAAGTATAATAGTAAAAAAAGGAAAAAATACTTAGGGGGAGCAGTATGGAAAAAAACATTATAAATATTGAAAAAGAGATATTAAAAGGAGATATATTAGATTTAAGTTTAGGAGATATTTCATTAATATATCCTTACATTAAAAAAGATGATGAGCTAGATTTAGATTACATAGAAAATATGTATGGAAAAAAATTAATACAAGAAAATAGTTATGATACAGCACTTTTATTTTTTACATTGCAAAATATAAAAAGTAGGAGAGGAAAAAGTGATTTACTAAGAGAGATTAGTGAGTATTTAAAAGAAAAAGCATATTTGCATATTTGGGATATTAATAAAAAATTTGGGCAAATGTTTAAAAAACAAATTTCTATAAGAGTAGGGCAGCAAGAAAAAGATATAGAAGTTAAAAATACTAATTTATTTACAGATAATTCTATGGATACTATGATAAAGCTTGTTCAGGAGCATTTTACAATAGTAACATTTAAAAGAGAGAAAGATTTATACTATATTAAATGCAAAAAAAAGAAAATAAGATTATAATAGTATTTATATGATTTTACTACGAAAAAAGTGTAAAATAAAAAACATAAAAAATAAAGAAGGGAAGAAACTAATGAAAGTTTTATTAGTAGCATTAAATTCACAATATGTTCATACAAACCTAGCGGTTAGGTATCTAAAGGCTTATACAGAGGACTTGCCATATGAATGTAAAATCTCAGAGTATACTATAAATCATAGAATAGAACAAATTTTGGAAGGAATAATGGTTGAAAAACCAGAGGTTATTTGTTTTTCTACATACATATGGAATATAAACATGGTTAAAGATTTAACAATCCTTATTAAAAAAATAAATCCTAAGATAGAAATACTATATGGTGGTCCAGAAGTAAGCTTTGATAGTAAGGAATTTTTAGAGAAATCAAAAGGAGATTATATAATAAGAGGAGAAGGAGAGGAGACTTTTAGAGAATTTATAAAATATAAATTAGGAAAGGTTTCTTCTCTAGAAATTATAAAAGGACTTTGTTTTAAAGAAAAAAATGGGATTCATATAAATGAAAAAAGAGAAAACATGGATATGAATAAAATAGTATTTCCATATAAAGAAGATGAAGATCTTGAAAATAAAATAGTATATTATGAAGCATCAAGGGGATGTCCTTTTAGATGTAAATATTGTCTTTCATCTACGGATAGAAATTTAAGATTTTTAGATGTAGAGAGGGTAAAAAGAGAATTACAGTATTTTATAGATAAAAATGTTAAGTTGGTTAAGTTTGTAGATAGAACTTTTAATGCAAGTCATAAATTTGCCATGGAGATATGGGCTTATCTTATAGAAAATGCCAATTCAGATACTGCATTTCATTTTGAGATTTCTGCAGATATACTAAGAGATGAGCAGTTTCAATTGCTTAAAAAAGCCAGAGAAGGATTATTTCAATTTGAAGTTGGGGTCCAAAGTACTAATGTAGACACTTTAAAACATATAAATAGAATGGTAGATTTTCATTTTATTGAAAAAAAAGTAGCAAAAGTTAAGGAACTTAAAAATATTAAACAACATCTTGATTTAATAGCAGGTCTTCCTAATGAAGATTTTAATTCTTTCAAGAAATCATTTAATGATGTATATGCACTTCAACCTGAAGAAGTTCAGTTAGGATTTTTAAAATTATTAAAAGGTGCGCCTATGAGAGAGGAGGCGGAAAAATGGGGAATGGTTTATTCACATATACCACCCTATGAAATTTTAAAGACAAATAGCATAAGTTATGAAGAACTACTAATACTAAAAAAAGTAGAAGTAATGGTAGATAAATATTATAATACTGGGAAATTCAAAAATATTATTAACTATTTTATGAAAAAGTTTCAAAATCCTTTTGAATTCTACTATAATTTATCGATGTTTTTTGAAAAGAAAGGTTACTTTGATAAAAATATATCAAGTACGGAATATTATAATGTTTTTTTAGACTTTAATAAAGAATTAGAAAAAAGTAACGAAGAATTAAAAGAAATTATTAAATATGATTATCTATGTTTCAATAAGAAAAAATGGCTTCCACCTTTTTTAAAGAGGGAAATAAATAAAAAAGAAATAGAGAAAATAAAAGAGAATCTTAAAGAAATTAATGAAAATATCAATTTTTCTAAAATACACATAGAAAAGTTTTTTATAGATATTCAGAAGTATTTAACATATAATATTATAGAATCAAAAGAATCATATATAATGTTTAATGAGGTAGAAAATTGTATAAAATTTATTTAAAATAATAGTAACATTTTCTTTGAAAAAAATCGAAATATGTAGTAAAATATAGAATATTCCATAAAGTTTGATAAATTAATACTTATTTTAAGTATGTATATTTATTAAATTAATGTTAATCTACTTGAAAGTATATTAAAATATTAGTATAATCTAATTAATTAAGTTGTAATTAATACTATATTAAGTATTATTCAAAATAAAATAATATTATTTTTATTATTTGAAAAGGTGGTGATAACTTGGCATTAGAAGCGATTCAAAAAATTAAAGAGGCAGAGGAAAAGGGTGCCGAAATCATTGCTAAGGCAAAAGCTGAAGCGAGGGAACTTTCAAAAAGTGCCGAAAAAGATGGCACATTAAAATATGAAAGTATTTTAAAAGATGCAAAACAAAAGACAAAAGAGATTTTGGAAGTTGCAGAAAATGAAGGAAAAGAAGCCGCTGGGCCAATTCTTCAAAGAGGTAAAGAAGACAGTAAAAAGTATTTAGACATGGAACAAAACAGAGTTAATAAAGCTGTAAATTTAATCTATGAGAGGATAGTGAAGTCTCATGGCAATAGTTAAAATGAGTAAATTTTCTTTGCTTTCCTTTAAGTCAAGAAAAGAAACTTTATTAGAAACTCTGCATAAGTTTGAAAATGTACAATTTGTAAATCTTCAAGAAAAGGAAGAAGAAGACTTAAAATTTTTTAGTGCTGATTCTGAAAAAGTTAAAATTTCGGAAGTTGAAGAAATTCAAGCTAAATTAAAATTCTGTATAGATACTTTAAATAAGTTTTCTCCTAAAGAAGGTGGTCTAAAAGCCCTTAAAGAAGGGAAAAAGACTATTTCATATGAAGAGCTTCAGCAAATTGGTACAACATCTCATTGGCAAGAGTACTATAAGGTCTTAAAGGAAAATGAAACAAAATTAAATGAAATTAAAAATGAAAAAACAAAATTAAATGGAGAAATTGAGGCATTAATACCTTGGCGTCAATTAGATGCTAAATTCTCAGATATGAGAAACTTAAGAAAAGTTTCTTATTTTTTAGGAAGCATTCCTAAATTAGCTAAGGAAACTTTCTTAGAGGAATTTTCTTCTAGTATATTAAATTCTTATGTTGAATTTATTAGTGATGTTAAATCAGATTCTAATATTTTCGTATTAGTTCATAAGAATGAAACAGAAGAAGCTGAGAAAATATTAAAGCAATTTGGCTTCAATAATGTGAATTTCACATATGAAAATTCTCCAAATGAAGTTATTGAATCTTTAACTAATGATCTTAAGGAACTTAATGAAAAAGAAGAAGATATTAAGGAATTTATTAAGAACTACAGTGAGAATAGAGAAGAAATTGAAATAGTTCATGAATATTATTCTAACATTCATGATATAGCAAATGCTTCTGATAACTTCTTAAATAGTAATAATGTACTTGCTATAGAAGGATGGGTTCCAACAAATCTTATAAATAAGTTAGAGGAAACTATCAAAGGTGTAGCAGGAGAAGATTATTATTTAACTTTTGAAGATGCACAAGTAGGAGATCCAGAAGTACCTATTTTATTAAAAAATAATAAAATAGTAAAAGCTTTTGAATCTATTACAAAAATGTATAGTATACCTAAATATTCTGAAGTTGATCCAACTCCGCTTTTAACACCATTCTACCTAGTATTTTTTGGGATGATGATGGCGGATATGGGATATGGATTATTGATGATAATAGCATCAGCAATAGCACTTAAATGCTTTAATCTTGAAGACTCTAAAAAAGATTTTATTAGATTTTTCTTTTATTTAGGTTTCCCTACATTTATAGTAGGAGCCCTTTATGGAGGATTCTTTGGAGATATCATAAAAGGATTAAAAGGTGTTGTTGATCCCGCTAAAGATGTTGTAATAATTTTAATAGTTTCAATGGTATTAGGATTAATTCAATTGTACTTTGGTTTAGGTGTAAAAGCTTATATGTTAATTAAAGAACATAAACCATTAGATGCTGTATATGATGTATTTTCTTGGTATGCCGCTTTAACAGGAGCACTTTTATTACTTGGTGGAGGTCCATTAGGATTATCACCTATGGTGGTTACTATAGGTAAATGGGTAATGATAGTAGGTATGATTTTAATAGTATTAACTGGTGGTAGAGAAAATAAAAACATTGGTGCAAGACTTGGAGCAGGACTTTATTCGCTATATGGTATTTCAGGATACGTAGGAGATTTAGTTTCTTATTCAAGACTTATGGCCTTAGGGCTAGCAGGTGGATTCATAGGAAGTGCATTTAATCTTATGATTTCTTTATTGGGTAATGGTCCAGTAAAATGGATTGTTGGACCAATAATATTTATTTTAGGTCATGTATTCAACTTATTATTATCAGCTTTAGGAGCTTATGTTCATACATGTAGATTACAATACGTTGAGTATTTTGGTAAATTCTATGAGGGTGGCGGTAAAGAGTTCAAACCGTTCAAATCAAGAAATAAATTCATAAATATAAAGAGCAAATAGGAGGAAGAAATTATGAAATTCATGGAATTTTTAGTTCAAAATGGAGGACTTATTTTTGCAACATTAGGAATTGCACTTGCAGTTATTATGTCAGGTATAGGATCAGCTAGAGGTGTTGGTATGGTTGGTGAGGCTGCTGCCGGTCTATTAACAGAAGAACCAGAAAAATTTGGTAAAGCTTTAGTTCTTCAATTATTACCAGGTACACAAGGTTTATACGGATTCGTTATCGGTCTTATGGTATTCTTAAAACTTACTGGTAATATGACTTTAGGTCAAGGTTTATACCTATTCATGGCTTGTTTACCAATAGCATTTGTAGGTTGGAAATCAGCAATTGCCCAAGCAAGAACAGCTGCAGCTGGTATAGCAATATTAGCTAAAAACGAAGAACATACTACAAAAGGTATCATCTTATCAGCAATGGTTGAAACTTACGCTCTTTTAGGATTCGTTATTTCTCTATTATTAGTATTTAAATCATTTTAATAGAGTACCTTAAAATATCTTAAATTAAGGATGTGAAGATATGTCTAATCTAGAAAATTTAACTTCTAAGATATTAGAAGACTCTAAAAGAGAAGCTAACGAAATTTTAGAAAAAGCTAAAAAAGAAGCAGATTCTTTACTAAGTTCTAAAGAAAAATCTGCAGAGTTAGTAAAAAATGATCTTATAGAAAAAGCAAAACTTGAGGCGGAAAGTAGAAAACAAAGATTAATTTCAAGCGCAGAGCTTCAAGGAAGAAATGAAAAATTAAAAGCAAAACAACAAGTTATGGAATCAACTTTTGAAAAAGCTATAGAAAAACTTTCAAAAATGAGCAAAGAAGACTTTGTGAAGTTTTTAAAGGAAAGTATTTCTTCATTAAATCTTCAAGGTGGAGAAGAAATATTAGTTTCTAAAGATTTTAAAGAAGCTATAACTCCAGAAGTTTTAACAGAATTAAAGTTAGAACTTTGTAAGGATGACAGAAACATTCCATCAGGATTTATAATAATTAATGAGGGGATTGAATATAACTATACTTTCAAAGCTTTAGCTAATTCTTTAAGAGAAGAATTAGAGTATGAAGTTGCAGGTATTTTATTCAATTAACCTTAAGGAGGATAGCCCTATGGATAGAATGGATTTTACGCAAGCTGTATCCAGACTTAGAGTGCTAGAAAAAAGACTCCTTAATAAAGTAAAGATAGAAAGAATGATAGATAGTTCCTCTGCTGATGAAGCATTAAAAGTTTTAGGTGAAACAGAATATTCTTCATTAATGGGAGATGTTAAAAGAGCAGAGGACTATGAAATACTATTACAAAAAGAACTTAAAAGAGTATATAAACTAATATATGATGTAACTCCAGAAAGTTCTATAATAGATATTTTAGGTATTAAGTATGACTATCACAATATCAAAGTGCTTTTAAAAGCTAAAGCACTTTCTAAGGAGTTTGACGATTTAATAATGCCTATGGGTATTATGAATCCTAGCAGTTTAAAAGAAGCTATATTATCTGGAAATTTTAAAAATCTTCCAGAACAATTTAAAAATGCAATTAAATTATCTGAAGATAAATATAAAGAGTCTAAAGACCCGCAAATTATAGATATTATAGTTGATAAATATATGTATGAAGATATGGTTCAAAGGGCTGAAGAAATAGAAGAAGAGTTTATTCTTGAATATGTGAAAGAAAACATTGATTTCATAAATATAAGAACTCTTTTAAGAGTTAAAATGCAAGATAAGCCTTTAAACTTTTTAAAAGAAGTACTTTTAAAAGGTGGTTACATTGATATTAAATTCTTAGAAGGCCTTTATAATGATACTGTAGAAAATATAACTACAAAATTAGCTTCTAAGAGATATACTAATGTAATTAAAGAAGGCTTAGGCGAATTTATGGAAAGTGGTAAACTTACTTTATTTGAAAAGCTATTTGAAGACCATATAATGGCCCATATTAAAAAAGGGAAATTAGTTCACTTTGGACCAGAGCCACTATTCTGTTATGTTTTAGCTAAGGAAACAGAAATTAAGATTATAAGAATCATAATGGTAGCTAAACTTAACAATGTTCAAAGTAGCGTAATCAGAGAAAGGTTGCGTGATGTATATGTATAAAATTGGAGTTGTAGGAGATAAAGATTCTATATTAGCTTTTAAAGCAATAGGAATTAGTACATTTCCTGTAATTGAGTCAGATGAAGCTCAAAAAACTATAGATAGATTAGCTAAGGAAGAGTATGCGGTAGTATTTGTAACTGAACAAGTAGCTGCAAAAATTCCTGAAACTATTGAAAGATATAACAGAGAAATGCTTCCTGCCGTAATTTTAATACCAAGTAATCAGGGATCACTAAATATTGGATTACAAAGAATTAGTGATAACGTTGAAAAGGCTGTAGGCGTGAATATATTATAGAAAGGTAGGTAGGAGAACTTGAAGATTGGTAAGGTTATAAAAGTTTCAGGTCCATTAGTTGTTGCCATGGATATGGATGAAGCTAATGTATATGACGTTGTTAAAGTTGGAGATAAAGGCCTTATAGGCGAAATCATAGAGATGAGAGGCGATAAAGCTTCTATTCAGGTTTATGAAGAAACTTCAGGTATCGGTCCTGGTGACCCAGTAGTAAGTACAGGAGAACCATTAAGTGTTGAGCTTGGACCAGGTCTTATAGAATCAATGTTTGATGGAATTCAAAGACCACTTGACCTTTTCATGGAGGCTGCAAAATCCGCTTTCCTAACAAAAGGGGTTTCTGTAAAAGCATTAAACAGAGCTAAGAAATGGAGCTTTAATCCAACAGTTAAAGTTGGAGATAAAGTTTCATCAGGAGATATAGTCGGTACAGTTCAAGAGACTGCTGTTATTATGCACAAGATAATGGTTCCTTATGGTATAGAAGGGACAATTAAAGACATAAAGTCAGGAGACTTTAATGTTGAAGAAGTTGTGTATATAGTTACAACTGAAAAAGGTGACAAGGAATTAACTTTAATGCAAAAATGGCCAGTAAGAAAAGGTAGACCATTTGCAAAAAAAATGAATCCTGTAGAGCCAATGGTAACAGGACAAAGGGTTATAGATACTTTCTTCCCAGTAGCAAAAGGAGGAGCAGCAGCAGTACCAGGACCATTCGGAGCTGGTAAAACAGTTGTTCAGCACCAAATAGCTAAATGGGGAGATACTGAAATAGTTGTTTATGTTGGATGTGGAGAACGTGGTAACGAAATGACAGACGTTCTTAATGAGTTCCCAGAATTAAAGGATCCAAAAACTGGTGAAAGTTTAATGAAGAGAACAGTACTTATAGCTAATACTTCAAACATGCCAGTTGCAGCCAGAGAAGCTTCTATCTATACAGGTATTACAATAGCTGAATACTTTAGAGATATGGGTTACTCAGTATCAATAATGGCTGATTCAACATCAAGATGGGCAGAGGCGCTAAGAGAAATGTCAGGAAGACTTGAAGAAATGCCTGGTGACGAAGGTTACCCTGCATACCTAGGATCAAGACTTGCTGATTATTATGAAAGAGCCGGTAAAGTTGTTTGTTTAGGTAATGATGGAAGAGAAGGAGCAGTTACAGCAATAGGTGCCGTATCACCTCCAGGAGGAGATATTTCAGAGCCAGTAACACAATCTACTTTAAGAATAGTTAAAGTATTCTGGGGATTAGATGCTCAACTTGCTTATAGAAGACATTTCCCTTCTATTAACTGGCTTACATCTTATTCATTATACTTAGATAAAATCGGAAGCTGGGTAAATGAAAATGGAGCTCCTGATTGGACAAAATTAACAACAGAAGCTATGGCACTTCTTCAAGATGAATCTAAATTACAAGAAATTGTAAGACTTGTTGGTATAGATGCATTATCAGAAAATGATAGATTGAAACTTGAAGTAGCTAAGTCAATAAGAGAAGATTACTTACAACAAAATGCTTTCCACGAAGTTGACACATATGCTTCATTAAAGAAACAGTATAAAATGTTAAAATTAGTTCTTGCATTCTATGATGAAGGTAAGAGAGCATTAGACGCTGGTGTATACTTAGATAAGATTATTTCTCTAGTAGAAATGAGAGATAAGATTGCCAGAGCAAAATATATACATGAAGATGAAATTAATAAGATAGATGAAATAAGAGAAGAATTACATGAAGTTATGGAAAACTTAATAGCAGAGGGAGGGATAGCTAATGCTTAAAGAATATAGAACAGTAAGAGAAGTTGTTGGTCCCTTAATGCTTGTTGACCAAGTTGAAAATGTTAAGTTTGACGAACTTGTTGAAATTGAAATACAAACATGTGAAAAAAGAAACGGAAGAGTTCTAGAAATAAACGGAGATAAAGCATTAATCCAGTTATTCGAAGGATCTGCAGGAATCAACCTTAAAGGAAGTAAAGTTAGATTCCAAGGCAGACCACTAGAACTAGGTGTATCAGAAGATATGCTAGGAAGAGTCTTTGACGGACTTGGTAGACCAAAAGATAATGGTCCACAAATACTTCCAGAAAAGAAATTAGATATAAATGGTGAAGCAATAAACCCAGTTGCAAGAAATTTCCCATCTGAGTTTATTCAAACTGGTATATCTGCTATAGACGGATTAAACACTTTAGTTAGAGGGCAAAAACTTCCTGTATTCTCAGGAGCGGGTCTTCCACATGCAGAATTAGCTGCACAGATAGCAAGACAAGCAAAAGTTTTAAACTCTGATTCTAAATTCGCCGTTGTTTTTGCAGCTATTGGTATAACATTCGAAGAAGCTCAATACTTCGTTGAAGAATTTACAAAAACAGGAGCAATAGATAGATCAGTTCTATTTATGAACTTAGCTTCTGACCCAGCTATCGAGAGAATAGCTACTCCAAGAATGGCATTAACTACAGCTGAGTACTTAGCATATGAAAAAGGAATGCACGTACTTGTTATAATGACAGATATAACTAACTACTGTGAAGCTTTACGTGAAGTTTCTGCAGCTAGAAAAGAAGTTCCAGGAAGAAGAGGATATCCAGGATACCTATATACTGACCTTTCTACATTATATGAAAGAGCAGGAAGAATTAAAGGTGCTGAAGGATCAATTACACAAATTCCTATCCTTACAATGCCTGAAGATGATAAGACACACCCAATTCCAGACTTAACTGGATATATAACAGAGGGTCAGATTATCTTATCAAGAGAATTATATAAGAGAGGAATAATGCCTCCAATAGATGTTTTACCTTCATTATCAAGATTAAAAGATAAAGGTATAGGTAAAGGCAAAACAAGAGAAGATCATGCAGATACAATGAACCAATTATTCTCTGCATATGCTCAAGGTAAAGAAGCTAAAGAACTTGCAGTTATCCTAGGTGAATCAGCATTATCTGATACAGATAAACAATTTGCAAAATTCGCAGAGGCTTTCGAAAATGAGTATGTAGCTCAAGGCTTCAATGCTAATAGATCTATTGAAGAAACTTTAAGTTTAGGATGGAAACTTCTATCTATTCTACCTAAGACAGAACTTAAGAGAATTAGAGATGAATATTTAGAGAAATACCTACCTAAAAGAGAGGGTGAGTAAAGGTGGCTAAACTTAACGTAAATCCCACCAGAATGGAACTCTCTAAGTTAAAGAAGAGACTTGTTACAGCTAAAAGAGGACATAAATTACTAAAAGACAAACAAGATGAGCTTATGAGAAGATTTATTGACCTTGTTAAGCATAATAACGAACTTAGAAAGAGTGTTGAAAAAGAACTTTCTGGTGCTTTTAAGGATTTTGTAATGGCAAGAGCATTAATGTCATCTGAGTTTTTAGAGGAAGCTATTATGTACCCAAAAGAAAATATATCTGTTGATATACACACAAAGAACATTATGAGTGTTAATGTCCCTGAAATGGAGTTTAAAAGAGAATTAGAAGGAGATGGAGGCAGTATTTATCCATATGGGTTTGCAAATACTTCTTCAGAACTAGATGGTTCACTTGAAAAGCTTTATAATATACTTCCAAATCTTTTGGAATTGGCAGAAGTTGAAAAATCTTGTCAGCTTATGGCTGATGAAATTGAAAAGACTAGAAGAAGGGTTAATGCTTTAGAGTATATGACTGTTCCTCAATTAGAAGAGACTATAAAGTATATTAAAATGAAGCTTGATGAAAACGAAAGAGGAGCTTTAACTAGACTTATGAAAGTTAAAACTATGTTACAACAAGAAACATAGTTATATGTTAACGGTAAAAAGGCATTCCATTTACGGGATGTCTTTTTATTTTCAATCTAATAAAAATTCAAGAAAAGTTAATGTTTAGTTTGAAATAAGGTATAACTTATGCTATTATCATAATAAGTAAATTTCTTAAAGGAGAGTAATTTATGGACGTAGAAAGCAATAGTATTTTAATAAATAAAGATATATTAGAAAAAGTTAAAACTGATGTAAATAAAATAAAAATTCTATCAAATGAAGAAGAAATAAAAGTAATAGCAGATGAAATTCTATTAATTTTAGAAAAAAGAGATCTTACAACAGGTAAAAAGATTGTAGAGATGACTATTTTAGATCGTATAAAACAAAAAATGAAAGACACTACAGATAAAGATTTAAATGTTAAACTATATATTTTATATAGGAAATTGGAAGACAAAAAAATTAGTGAAGATGAAGCGTTAAGATTATTCGAAATCTATGTTAACTCAGAATATACTGAAGGATACATTTAGACTAAAATACTTAAAAATTAGAAGGGAGGAATTATAAAGTTATTAATTAACTTTATAATGTTATATGACAGTAAGAAAGATATTAACTTTTGACAACGAAGTACTTCACAGACCATGTGATAAAGTAAAAGATATAAATGAAGAAATTATAAATTTGGCAGAGGATTTACAAGAGACATTATATGATTCAACAGGAGTAGGTCTTGCCGCACCACAGATAGGTGTTTTAAAGAAAATGATATTTATTGATTTAAGAGATGGTACGGAACCTATTCTTTTAATAAATCCTAAAATAATTTCTAAAAAGGGTAAAGAAACTTGTATGGAAGGTTGTCTAAGTTATCCAGGATATGCAGGTGAAGTTATTAGACCCAAAGAAGTAACTGTTTTTGGAACTAATATAAAGGGTGAAAAAGTAACATATAAAGCTAAAGGATTATTAGCTAGATGTTTTTGTCACGAAATTGATCATTTAGATGGGATTGTTTATACAGATAGAAGTAAGTATGTTTATAAAGAAGAAGAATAGTCAACAATAAAAACATCACTTTAAATTTAGTATTAAAAAGGGGTGTTTATAATATGAAGCCAGTTAAATTAAAAGAGCAGGTTTATTGGATAGGTGTAACAGATCCTGAACTTGAAATTTTCGATATAATAATGGAAACTAAAAAAGGAACTACCTATAATTCTTATTTAATAGATGACGAAAAAGTTGCTATCATTGATTCGGTGAAAGAAAACTTTTTTACACAATATCTACAAAATATAAAATCTGTAATAGGTAATAAAAGTGTTGATTATATAATTGTAAATCATACAGAACTTGATCATAGTGGTGCATTAAAAAATCTAATATCTGAGTATCCAAACGCTGAGATAGTTGGGTCTATTGCTGCCATAAACTATTTAAAAGAGATTTTAAACTGTGAATTTAAATATAAAATTGCAAATGTTGATATAAATTTAGGGGAAAATACTCTTAAATTTATATCAGTACCTAATCTTCATTGGCCTGATACTATGTTTACATGTGTTCCTAATAAAAAAATATTGTTTACATGTGATGTTTTTGGATGCCATTATTGTCCTAAAGATAATATAATTAATGATTTACCTATAGAATATTATGAATACATGAAATATTATTTTGATACAATAATGGGACCTTTTAAAAAATTTGTAAATATGGCTTTAAAGAAAATTGAAGGGCTGAACTTTGATATAATTGCACCAAGCCATGGTCCAATACATATAAAAGATATTAATAAAAGTATAAGTTTATATAAAGAATGGTCTAAGGAAGAAGTTATACAAGAAAAAAACGTACAGATATTTTATATTAGTGCTTATGGAAATACAGAATTAATAGCAAAGTACTTAAATGAACAAATCAATAAAAAAGGTATAAAATGTGAAATTAATGAAATAACTTCTTCTAATTTAGATAATCTTTCTGAAAAGATTAATAAAGCTTCAGGTATACTAATTGGATCACCTACTATAAATGGCGATGCTGTTAAACCAGCTTGGGATCTAACATCTTTAATTTGTGTTCCTATAAATAGAGGAAAAGTCGCTTCAGCTTTTGGCTCCTTTGGATGGAGTGGAGAAGGAGTGCCTATGCTAATAGAAAGACTAAATGAATTAAAATTTAGGGTTATTCAATCAGGTTTTAGGTTTAAGTTTGTACCACATAATAAAGAATTTAAACAAGCAGACGAATTTATAGAAGAGTACTTAAAGTTATTATAAATATTTATATAATCTTATCTCAAAAGTTCTTTTAATAGGAGGAAAATAATGAAATACAAAATATTAAACTATTTAATGGAGAATGACCTAGAAGACCTTGAACAAATTAAAATATCTGAAAAGGATACCTTAGTTATAAAACTAAATTATTATTTTGATGATTTAGAAAAAGAGGGTGCAGAAGCTTATGCAGATGAAGAATGTGTAGAAGGTAAAGACTCCTATGAATATTATGAAGATTATGTGATTCCTTATTTAAGTGATATAGCAGTAGATAATGTAGATGATATTGTAAGAGATATAGCTGAAGAATTAGACCTAGAATATCAATTATTAAGTTTTGATATAGATCTAGAAGATTATGATATGAACTCTTTTGTAGTAGCTTTCTATGAAAGGGATAAAGAGTTTGAATTAGAGGATTATATTACAGAAATAATATAACCATAAAAAGTTTTACTTGTAATATAGAATCTCTTGAAACATATAAAATTTATGATATAATAATTACAGGGCCTGAGATGCACGTGTAACTTATAATGTTCAACCGACAGACTAAATTCGGGATTTTCGATATCATTATGGATGTCAAACTTCATTTAATTTGTAAGAAGGAGGCAGAAGTAATGTGAGAAGAACCCACCTGCCTTAGAGAGCGGGTATTGAACATATAAGGGGACGACATTTTGGGTATTATTTAATTCCTAAACCATATAAGAAAAAAAGGATGTCTATTTAGACCAATGTCATTAAGTTAAGATGACAAAGTCAGATCTCTATACTAACAAATAGTATAGGGGTCTTTTTTTATAAAAAATAGTTGATAAGAATAAGAATATGTGCGGCCGCTTTCGCTAATAACTAATGAGTTAGCGAAAGCGGCCCTTGAAATTGAGTAAATCTTAATTTCAGGGAGGATACATATGAAACCGAATTATGTTAAAAAACTATTACTATCTAAAATTGAAAGTGTTGCTGCAAATCCATCAGATTATTGTGTGAATTCTAAAACTGATTTTACTCGTAAGCGTAAGCTTTCGCTTAAACAAATGCTAACAGGAATTATTGGCATGGGAGCAGGAACCCTATCAAATGA
The DNA here is from genome assembly GCA_003288255.1 of Clostridiaceae bacterium 14S0207. Taxonomy (GTDB): domain Bacteria; phylum Bacillota; class Clostridia; order Clostridiales; family Clostridiaceae; genus Hathewaya; species Hathewaya limosa. The sequence goes on from CP026600.1 coordinate 1,004,227, forward strand.
ATTGCTAGATATGTTTAATTATTCAGCAGATACAGCTATTTCATCTGCATTTATACAACAGAGGAATAAAATTAAACCTGAAGCTTTTGAAACTATTTTTAAATCTTTTTAAATCTTTTTCAACAGATATATCTTTACAAACTAATGAGGATGAATTAAGAATTTTGGCTATTGATGGCTCTGATCTACAGATAGCTACTAATCAAGATGATAAAGAACCTTACATATCAGGTTCCAATGATAAGAAGCCTTATAATCTACTTCATTTAAATGCTCTATATGACTTAAAACAATATATCTACTCAGATGCCATAATACAGAAAAAGAGAGAAAGCAATGAACATAAAGCTTTTATTGACATGGTAGACCGTTCAACAATTCCTAAAGCACTTGTTATTGTTGATAGAGGATATGAGTCCTATAACAATATGGCACATATTCAGGAAAAAGGTTGGAAATTTCTTATCCGAATAAAAGATGGAGCTGGTGGAATGAAAAGCAGTTTCGAATTACCAGAAGATAACTACTTTGATGTGAATATTCAATTAAAACTTACAAGAAAGCAGACAAATGAAACAAAAGAATTATTAAAGGATAAAAATCACTACAAATTTATTCCAGGAAGTTCAACATTTGATTATCTTCCAGTAAAAAATAAGAAAGCTGAGCCAGTAAAGTTTTATGAGTTGAATTTTCGAATGGTTAGATTTCAAATATCAGATGATACCTATGAAACTTTATTAACAAACTTAAATGTGGATGCGTATCCTCTAGAAGAATTGAAAAAATTTTATGCAGCTAGATGGGGAATTGAAACATCTTTCAGAGATTTATAGTATACTATAGGACTATTGAATTTTCATTCAAAAAAGGTGATGTGTATCCTACAAGAAATCTATGCACATCTAATAATGTATAACTTTACTCAAATGATTACCTCTCATGTAGTCATAAAGAAAAAGCAAAGAAAATACATATATAAGGCCAATTTTTCCATAGCCACTCATATGTGCAGAAAATTCTATTATGGTAAAACAACATCACCTAATTTAGAAGCAATAATTGCCCAAAATATAATTCCAATAAGGCCCGACCGCCATCGAAAAAGGAATATAATTACCAAGACATTTATTGGCTTCTTGTATAGAGTAGCATAAATATAACTAATTTAATAGTAATTTTTAAGCAGGTGAAAATCTGTTTTTTTGTCATGCACATAAATATAAAAAAGTGGAAGAACTATTCCATTAAAGAGTTCTTCCACTTTCAATTTAGAGCTTAGTCTATTGACCAAATGCTAACTTAATGACATTGCTATTTAGACATCCTTTTTTATTTGTAAAAAATTACGAATATATTTTTATAAATGTTTCTCTGGGAAAATTATTATTTTTAAAATTACTAAATATGTAGCTTTGATATTCTACTATATAGGTATCTAATTTGCGGCTGATATAAAGTATAATAATTGAGCTTGTAGGCATAAATTTTAGAAAAAAATTTATACATCTTTTAAATAATAAAATTTTTAATTTAATATAAAATTTAATCATAAAATGACCCCTCTCTATATGTTATTTAAACCAATAAAAATAAAATAAAATAAAAGAATAAATACTATATTTTTTTAATATAATGTATTAAATTTAACTTGCTACTTAATAAGTTAAGAAGCATATTTTTATATTACCAAAAATTAATACAAATGTTAAATACTTTCCTTCTGTATAAAAACAGTATTTTTGATAGATGGTACCAAAATATGTCATCAAGCAACAAAAAAATAATAAAAAACAATTATGGTAAAATATTACAGATGTTGAAAAAAGAGATGTTTATGAATTTACACATGTCGATAAAAGGAGGAAAAAATACTATAAAAAATTATTTTTACTATTTGTGAAATTTGAAATTAATATAAATATCTAGTAAAATAGAATTAGTCAAAAAAGCAAAGGGGGATTTAAAATGGATCTTAAAAAATTAGAAAAAAAGAATAATGTAGCTTGGGAAAAATATTCTCAAGAAGATTTAGAAAATGTTCAAGAATTATCAAAAAAATACGTAGACTTTATGTCTTTATGTAAAACAGAGAGAGAATGTGTTGATGAATTTATAGCTATAGCAGAGAAGAATGGATATAAAAATTTAGATTCTTTAGTTAAAGAAGGAACTAAATTAAAAGCTGGTGATAAAGTTTACGCTAACTGCATGGGAAAATCATTAGCAATGTTTAAAATAGGCACAGATCCAATTGAAACAGGTTTAAGAATCTTAGGAGGACATATAGATTCACCAAGATTAGACCTAAAACAAAATCCAGTATATGAAGAAGGCGATTTAGCATTCTTTAAAACTCATTACTATGGTGGTATAAAGAAATACCAATGGGTTACTATTCCACTTGCTATTCATGGTGTTTTTGCTAAAAAAGATGGCACAATAGTTAAAGTTGTATTTGGTGAAGATGAGAATGAACCAGTTGTAGGGATCTCTGATTTATTAATACATTTATCTGGAGATCAAATGAAAAAGACTTTAGCTCAAGGTATCGAAGGAGAAGATCTTAATGTATGTATAGGATCTATTCCAGTAGAAGATAAAGAATCTAAGCATAGAGTTAAATTAAATGTTTTAAGAATTTTAAATGAAAAATATAATATAGATGAAGAAGATTTTATATCAGCAGAATTAGAAATAGTACCAGCTGGAAGAGCAAGACATTATGGTCTTGATAATTCAATGGTTATGGCATATGGACAAGATGATAGAGTATGTTCATATACTTCTTTTGAAGCTATGTTAGAAATTCCAAAAACAACTAAAACTTGTGTTACATTACTTGTAGACAAAGAAGAGGTTGGAAGTATTGGGGCTACAGGAATGCATTCTAAATTCTTTGAAAATGCATTAGCTGAAGTTATTAACTTAAAAGAAGATTACAGTGATATGAAAGTAAGAAGAGCTCTTGCGAATTCAAAAATGTTATCTTCAGATGTTAGTGCTGCTTATGATCCAACATTCTCATCTGTATATGAAAAGAATAATACAGCTTATTTTGGAAAAGGTATAGTATTTAATAAATATACAGGAGCAAGAGGAAAAGGTGGATGTAATGATGCTAATGCTGAATATTTAGCTCATTTAAGAAATATTTTAGATAAAAATAATGTTTCTTTCCAAACAGCTGAACTTGGAAAAGTTGACCAAGGCGGTGGAGGAACTATAGCTTATATACTAGCTCAATATGGCATGGAAGTTATAGATTCAGGGGTTGCATTACACAGTATGCATGCTCCATATGAAATAGCAAGTAAAGCTGATATATATGAAGCTTACAGAGCATATAAAGTATTCTTAATGGAAGCTTAATAAAAAATTTAATAAAAAAGATAGCTATAAAATTTAGCTATCTTTTTTATTTATTAAAATATACAATGAATTATTTAGATAACATTTGTAAAAATGTTTCTAATGAAGTTCCTTCTAAGAAACATTGGCCTAAATCTCCATGATTATAATCACCTGGAATTCCATGAAAATCTGAACCAGCCGTACAGATTTTATTATATTTTTTACAAAGCTTAGAAAACTTTTCAAAGTCTCCTTCCTTATTCAAAGGATATAAGCATTCCATTCCATCAAACTGTAAGTTCATTAAACTTTCTATGTTATTCTTCTTAATCAAAGTAGGATGAGCAATTACACTTAATGCATTTATGGATTTTAATATTTGTATTCCTTCTAAAAGAGAGGGACAATTATTGGGTACATAAGCAGGACTTGTTTTACTTAAAAAAGTATCAAAAATTTTTCGGAAATCATTACAATAACCTGCTTCCATTATAGCATGGGCTATGTGTGGTCTAGCTATTATACCTTTATTCATTTTAAGAAGCTTTTCTTCATTTATCTCTATGTTAAAATGTTCTTTTAATTTTTTTAATATGTTTTTTCCACGTTCTAAACGTTTTAGCTTAGTGTTGATTAAAAAATTGTGAAAAGTTTTGTTTTCAAAATTAAAATCTTTAAAATAGCCTAATAGATGAATATTTTCATTATTATATAAAGTAGTTAGTTCTATTCCAGGTATTACTTTTATATTTAAAGTTTTAGAAAGCTTGAGAGCTTCATCTAAGGAATCTATGGAGTCATGATCTGTTATAGCTATTATATCTAATTTTTTTTGATTTGCTTTTAAAAGCAGGTCATTTATGTTTAAGACACCATCAGAAGCTATAGTATGTGTGTGTAAATCTGCTCGTAGCATATTTTTTGACCTTCTTTCTAATATTGAATTTTAAAACGTAATATGACATAATTTATTATATCATATATAAACTTTAATGATATATACGTATGTAGAGGAAAAGGTGAGGCAATGTATTTAATTATTGATAATTATGATTCATTTGTGTATAACTTATTTATGTATTTTAAAGAATTAGGGGAAGAAATAAAACTTATTAGAAATGATAAGATAACAACATACTTAATTAAAGAATTAGACCCTGAAGGTATTATTATTTCTCCAGGACCTAAAGATCCTAAAGATACAGGAAATTTATTAGAAATTATAGAAGAATTTAAAGGTAAAATTCCTATTTTGGGGATTTGCTTAGGTCATCAAAGTATAGCATATGCATATGGTGCTAAAATAGTAAAAGGTAAGATTCCTGTACATGGAAAGGTTAGTTTAATAAATCATAATAATAAAGGCATTTTTGAAAATATAAAAAATCCTTTAAAAGTAACTAGGTATCATTCCTTAATAGTTGATGAAGATACATTACCAAGCGAATTTATAATAACTTCAAAATCAGAAGATAATGTTATAATGGGAATAAGACATAAAAAAGATTTTATAGAAGGAGTACAATTTCATCCAGAGGCACTCCTAACAGAAATGGGACATGAGCTTTTAGAAAATTTTATAATACAAAGTAAAGAATTTAATAGAAAAAAGAAGAGAGGAAGATAATGTGTTATTAAAAGAGATAAAAACTAAACTTTCTATTGATTTGATATATGATTTAATGAAATCAAATAATGATGAAAGTGCTTTTTTATATAGTTCATTACAAACAAAGCAATTAGGACAATATTCTTTTATAGGTATAAATTCCTTTTTAAAAATCGAAGGATTTAAAGGCAAATATTTTTTTAATGGGCAAGAAGAAAAAGGAGATTTCTTCAAAGCATTGAAAAGTATTTTAAAAAAATATAAGGTTGAAAATTATACACATATGCCTTTTATATCAGGGGGAATAGGATATCTATCATATGATTTAGGAAGAACCTTAGAAATATTTGATGATACTGCAGAGGAAAATGTGGATATTCCTTTAGGATGTTTTAACTTTTATGATAATTTAATTATATTTGATCATATAGAAAATAAGACATATATATCTTCATTAGGGATTTTAGAAGAAGAACAAGAAAGTTTTAAGGAAATAAAAAATAAAATTTCTTCTTATGAAAAAAGTTATTTTAATAAATTAGATGTATTTGAAAATGTAATTTTAGATAATAAAAAACCCCAAAATATAGAACTTACTACAGAAAAACTTATAAATGAAGGTTTTAAATCTAATTTTAAAAAAGATGAGTATAAAGAAACTATAGATAAGGTAAAAAAATATATAGAAGAGGGTCATATTTACATTACTAATCTAACACAACAATTTGTAAAAACTACGCATAAGGATCCTTATGAAGTTTATAAAGATTTAATGGAATTAAGTCCAGCACCTTTTTCTGCTTATTTAGATTTTAAAAATTTTAAAATTATAAGTTCATCTCCAGAGAGATTTATACAAATTAATAATGGAAAAGTCATAACAAGACCTATCAAAGGTACACGCCCTAGAGGAAATTCAATAAAAGAAGATGAAAATAATAAAAAAGAACTTATAAATAGTGAGAAAGATAAATCAGAATTGCTTATGATTGTAGATTTAGAGCGTAATGATTTAAGTAAAGTATGTAAACAACACACTGTAGATGTTACAGAATTATTTAAAATAGAAGAGTATAGTACAGTTTTTCATCTTGTATCTAATATAGAAGGAACTTTAAGAGAAGATAATGATATGATTGATTGTATAAAAGCTACATTCCCTGGAGGATCTATAACGGGAGCTCCTAAAATAAGATCTATGGAAATTATAGAAGAATTAGAAAAAGTAAAAAGGAATATTTACACAGGTGCTTTAGGATATATAAGTTTTCATGATACCTGCGATTTAAATATTATAATTAGAACTATATTACAAAAGGATAATAAGGCTTATTTTGGAGTAGGTGGAGGAATTACCTATGAATCAGAAGCTGAGTTTGAGTATGAAGAGACACTTCATAAAGCTAAGGCAATGGTTGAGGCATTAATTAAATAAAGAGGTAGAAATATGTATATTATTAATGGTGAAAAGACATTAGAACCTAAAATTGTTTTAGATGCTGGATATTTTTTTGGACAAGGAGTTTTTGAAACTATTTTACTACGTAGAGGAATTCCTATTATGTTAGAATCACATTTAAAAAGACTTAATAAGGGATTAAACTTTTTAAATATAAAACAACAGAAAATAAAAGAAGAATATGTGCTTTCTATGATAAAAAAAGGTGGATTTTATGAAGGAGTATTAAAAATTATGGTTTCGGAAAAAAATATAATTTTTAGTACAAGAGAATTAAGTTACAAAGAAGAAGAGTATAAAAATGGTTTTTCCGTAAAAGTTAGCAATGTAAGAAGAAATGAAAGTTCTAGTATGCCTTTTTTAAAGACCTTTAATTATTATGAAAATATATCAGAAAAGCAAAAGGGTAAACAAGAAGGATACGATGAAGTAATATTTTTGAATGGGAAAGGTTATATAACTGAAGGAGCTACAACTAATATATTCTTTATAAAAAAAAATAAAATTTGTACACCTAAAATAGATACAGGGATCTTAAATGGTACGGTAAGAGATTTTTTAATTAACACATTTTGTGGAGTTTACAAATTTGAAGAGGAATATTATAATTTAAAAGATTTATATGAGTCAGATGGTGTATTTTTAACTAATAGTCTTTTAGGAATTATGAAAGTTAAAAGTATTAATAATAAAGAAATAAAACAAAGTTTACAAATAGATGAATTAGGAAATTTATATAGAAAAACTTTAGGGATTTAGAGGAGGGAACATTAATGATTGATAAAAAGAAAATAGAAAATGCAGTTAAAGATATAATAGAAGCAGTAGGAGAAGATTATAGTAGAGAGGGCCTTATAGAAACACCTGAAAGAATTGCACGTATGTATGAAGAGATCTTTTCAGGATTACATGAAGATGCAAAGGAACATTTAAGTAAAACTTTTATTGTAGATAATGATAATTTAGTTATAGAAAAAGATATTCATTTTTATTCTATGTGTGAACATCATTTTTTACCTTTCTTTGGAAATGTACATATTGCCTATATTCCTAATGGTAAAGTTGTAGGACTTAGTAAACTTGCAAGAACAGTAGAGGTTTTTGCCAAGCGTCCTCAATTACAAGAAAGATTAACGGAGCAAATAGGAGAGGCATTAATAAATTATTTAGATTGTAAAGGTGTTATGGTTGTAGTAGAAGCAGAACATCTTTGTATGAGTATGAGGGGGGTAAAAAAACCTGGAAGTACTACAGTAACTAAGTTTGTAAAAGGTGATATAGAAAAAGATTATAATTTACAAAATCAGATTTTAAATATGATTAAATAATCATTTAAATAAAAGTTTATTAAAAATTTTTATAATGGAGGTGTAAATCTTTAGAGGATAAGATAATATATCTTTTAAAGATAAATATATATGATAGATAACATACAAATAGGAAGTAAAAATTTTAGCTTGGGAAAAGAAACCTATATAATGGGAATTTTAAACGTAACTCCAGATTCTTTTTCTGATGGTGGAAAATTTAATTCTATAGATATGTCAGTTAAACATGCAAAAGAAATGATAAAAGAAGGAGCTACTATAATAGATATTGGTGGTGAATCAACAAGACCTAACCATGTGCCAGTAGAAGAAAAAGAAGAGATTGAAAGAGTTGTTCCAGCTATTAGAGCTATAAGAGAAACTAAAATAGATATACCAATTTCCATAGATACATATAAGGCAAAGGTAGCAGAAAGTTCTATAGAGGCTGGTGCAAACTTAATTAATGATGTATGGGGATTTAAAAAAGATAGTGAAATGGCGAAGGTAGCATCTTTTTATAAAGTACCTTGTTGCCTTATGCATAATAGAGAAGAAATCAATTATAAAAATTTTTTACAAGATGTTCTAGAGGATTTAAAGGAGAGTATTTATATAGCTAAAAGTGCAGGAGTTTTAGATGAAAATATAATTTTAGATCCGGGAATTGGTTTTGCAAAAACCTTAGAGCAAAATTTATTATTAATGAATAATTTAGAACTTATTAGAGAATTAGGATATCCAGTGTTATTAGGAACTTCAAGGAAATCAATGATAGGTAATACTTTAAAATTACCTGTAAATGAGAGAGTAGAAGGAACTATATCAACAACAGTAATTGGAATTATGAAAGGTTGTGACTTTATTAGAGTACATGATGTTCGTGAAAATATTAGAGCCGCAAAAATGACGGATGCTATAGTAAGGAGATAAATTAAAGAAAATATGGATAAGATAATAATAAAAGATTTAGAAGTATTTGCCAATCATGGCTATTTTAAAGAAGAAAAAGCATTAGGACAAAAATTTTTAATATCTATAGAAGTTTTTTTGAATTTTACTAAGGCAGCAAAAGAAGATGATTTAAATAAAACAGTTCATTATGGAATTCTGTGTGAAGAGATAGAGAAAGAATTTAAAAAAGAAACTTTTGATCTTATAGAAAAAGCAACTGAACATTTGGCTACATTTGTTTTAAAGACACATAAGGAAGTTAAAAAAGTTAAAGTTAAAGTTAAAAAGCCTTGGGCACCTATAGGAAAATCGTTAAAATATGCTGCTGTAGAGATAGAAAGAGAAAGAGTAACAGCATATATTGCTTTAGGATCTAATATGGGAGACAAAGAGCAAAATATAAGAATGGCCATAGAAAATACAGATAAAAGTGAATATATTGATGTGAAAAAAGTATCTAATTTTTATTCAACTAAACCAATGGGATATCTAGATCAAGATGATTTTGTAAATGCGGTTATGGAAGTTGAAACATTGTATTCTATGGAAGAGTTGGTAATGTTCTTATTATGTGTAGAAAAAGAATTAAAAAGAGAACGTATAATTAAATGGGGACCTAGAACTATAGATTTAGATCTAATTCTATATGAAGATAAAATAAATACTAGTGAGATAGCTATAGTTCCACATCCTAGAATGCATGAAAGATTATTTGTTATAGAACCATTGTGTGAAATCGCACCTTTTGTGCTTCATCCCTTATTAAACAAGAGAATATGGGAAATCAAAGAGGATTTAGAGAATAAATAAAATTAAATGAGACATATATTTACTCTATGTTATAACTTTGAAAAACAACGTACTGAATTAATGTTTAAGTTTAGTACGTTGTTTTTTATTTTTAGGAGAGAAGTAATTATAATTTATTGGAATGATAAGAAAAATATTATAAATTATTCTTTAGACTTATCAATTACATATTTGCATAAATTAAAAAGATTATAAGAAACGTATGTATTTTCCATGGATATATAGTCTTTTTCAAGATTTCCATCCCAAGGATATACTGATATTAATTTATCATTATATACATCTATTACGAATTTATCTTTTTTAAAAGTTAAAAACAATTTATATTCTGGGTTTTTGGGAAGGTTTTTAGGTTTAGTTATAAAGCTATCACTTTTTTGATATTTAAAAAATTTTCGTATTATTAAGGTTTCACCTTCATTTATCCTTTTTCCTTTATAAAAATTTGTATAGAGTACATTTATTTCGCAGTTATCATCTTTTTCAAAGCAAGATAATAATTTTTCAGTATAATATGATTTTGAAGGTTTTTTATTTTTAAGATTATATAGTTGCAAAGATGAACAGCCTGTAATAAATAAAGAAAATATAATAAAAATACATATAGTTTTTTTAAAAAATTTCATCTATTATCACTTCCTATAATTGTAATTGTTATATTAAAATTTATGAATTAAGAAGATATATTATTACACTAAAGTAAGAATAAAAAATTACTAGAATAAAAAAATTCTTAGTGGATAATCTATGAATGAAAGGGGAGTTTAACATGGACAATAAATTAAAAAATACAGTTAATAATAAAAAAGAAGATGGAAAATTTAAGAAGAAAAACATAAAACATGGTCATAAAGAAAGTGCAAGAGCAGTTTTTGGTATGGAAAATAAGTAGTATTTAATAAAGTAAAAATAACAAATTATAATAAGGAGTGGTTTTCATGCCAGAGCCATATAACAAAAAAGAAACAAGAAAAGCTAAAAAAACTAACAATAGAAGTGCAAAGCCTGTTACGATTCATGAGTCACAAATGAAAAAACATAAATCAGAGGGAGTAATAACAGGGGAAGAATAAAACACAATAAGGGGTGTTTAATGTATGAGTAAAAGTGCGTTTAAAAAAAATAGAGCAAGTAGCAAACATGTAGAAATAAATAAGCCTAATAGTTCAAAAGATAAAAAAGGCAATAAGAAAATACCTTCAGGATATGAGAATTTTGAAGGAGAACCTATAGATTAGTTTAAATACTAAACTATTTAGTATAAAATTTAGGTTACAGTAAATTAAATTATATAATTTAATTTACTGTAATCGTTTTTTTTACGTACTATTGGTATTTGAAAATTTATGATATTTTTTAAAATAATTTAAATTTTCAAAGTTTATTTACAGTTTGTGATTATATCATTATAATATAATATGTAATCATAATGAGTAAAGGGTGATTTAGCATGCAGAGAATATTAGATACAATAATAGAGGAAAATAAAAAATGGACTAAAGAAGGGGCTTTAGCTTCATATATACCAGAATTAACAAAAGCAAATAAAGAAGCATTAGGAATTTGTGTTACTACCCTAGATGGAGAAGAGTATTTTTCAGGAGACTATAAAACTAAATTTACAATTCAGAGTATTTCGAAGGTAATCACATTAATGTTAGCTATATGTGATAATGGAAAAGATTATGTTTTTTCAAAAGTTGATATGGAGCCTACAGAAGCATCATTTAATTCTATTACTAACTTAGAAGTGCATAATCATAATAAGCCCATAAATCCAATGATTAATGCAGGTGCTATTCAAGTAGTATCTTTAATTAATGGTGATACATCAGAAAAAAAAATTCAAAGAATTTTAAAATTCACTAAAAAGATAACAGGAAATCCTAATATAAATATAAATGAAGATGTATATAAATCAGAAAAGGCTACAGGAGATAGGAATAGAGCTTTAGCGTATTATATGAAAAGTACGAGCTGTATGGAGGGTAATGTAGAGGAAATACTTGATGTTTATTTTAGACAATGTTCTATAGAAGTAGATTGTAAAGATATAGCTCGGATAGGTGCTACACTTGCAAATGCAGGAGTTACACCTTGGAATAATCAAAGAGTTGTATCTAGGGAAGTGGCTAGAATTATAAAGACAATTATGGTTACTTGTGGTATGTATGATGCATCTGGGGATATTGCAGTACATATTGGAATACCGGCTAAAAGTGGTGTTGGTGGAGGAATAATGGCAGCAGTTCCTAGACGTATGGGTATAGGAGTAGTTGGACCAGCTCTTGACAAAAAAGGAAATAGCATAGGTGGAATTAAAGTTCTAGAAAATTTATCAAAAGAATTTGATCTTAGTATTTTTTAACCAACGGAAGTTGTATACAAATTTAAGGTAAATGCTATGTTTTTAAAATTTTATTTTATAAAATTAAACATAGCATTTATTTTTTTATATTAAATAGTGTGAATTTACATATTTTTTAAATATAAAATACAACAATTATAGTATTTGAAGGATTATTGCTAATAATATATAATAAGGTATATATCTCCCAAGGAGAAAGGATGGAGAAAAATTTGAACAAAGAAAAATTGGTTATTTTAGATGGAAATAGTTTAATGTATAGAGCTTTTTTTGCTATGCCAGATCTTACTAATTCAGAAGGGTTACATACTAATGCAGTTTATGGCTTTATAAATATGTTGCTTAAAATTAAAAATGAATTTAAACCGGATTACATAGTTACAACCTTTGATAAAAAAGCCCCTACCTTTAGGCATAAAGAGTATGATGAATACAAAGCTGGTAGAAAGAAAATGCCAGAAGAACTTAGTGAACAAATACCCTTTTTAAGGGAGTTTTTAAAACTTTATGCTATAAATATATTTGAAATTGATGGATTTGAAGCGGATGATCTTATAGGAACTTTATCTGTATTTGCAGAAAAACAAGGAATGGAAGTATTTATTGTAACTGGGGATAAAGATGCTCTACAATTAGCTACAGATAATGTAAAAGTTGTTATCAATAAAAAGGGCATAACAGAAATAAATGTATATGATAGAGAAAAAATCATAGAAGAAATGGAAATTACGCCAAAGGAATTTATAGATGTTAAAGGGCTTATGGGAGATAAGTCAGATAATATAAAAGGAGTTCCAGGGGTTGGTGAGAAAACAGCTTTTAAGCTTATAAAAGAATATCATTCTATTGAAAATGTATTAAATAATATAGATAATCTTAAAGGAAATAAGTTAAAAGAAAATTTGAATACCTATAGAGAACAAGCTATTTTTAGTAAAAAACTTGCTACAATAATAACAGAAGTTCCAATTGAAATAGACTTAGAAGAAATTAAATCTAAGGAAGAATTAGATCTTAAAGGTATAGAAGAATTATTTGCAAGACTACAATTTAAAACTTTATTTAAAAAACTACCAGAATTAAAAGGTAAAATTGAGGAATTTGATAAAGAAAATCATAAAAATTATGTACATGATGAAGAGTCAAGTGAAAATGCTACAGGTAAAATAAAATCTTTAGATGAATATGAAATTCTTGAAATAAACGAAGATGATCAATTAAAAAATTTAGTATTAGATTATAATAAAGATTTGTACTTTATATATAGAATGAAAGATGAACATGTTTTATCTAAAATGGAATTAGAAAGTTTAGAAATAAGACAAGAAAAGAAAATTTATAAAATTAACTTCGAAAAAATTAGTAAAGAAAATATAGTAGAATTAGTAGAATATATTAACAAAAATGAAAATTTAATTACTCATGGGGTTAAAAACTTTTATACTTTTATGAGAAAGTGTAATTTAAAACCAAGACAAGTTACTTTTGATACAGAAATAGCAGCATATTTAATAGATCCGGGTAAAAAAGAGTATGATTTAAAATCTTTAATTGAGGGATTATTTCATATAAGTTTAAATGAAGAATCTGAATTATTACAGATTGTATATTTAAAAGAACTTTATAATAATTTTAAAGAAACTATAAATATTTTAGAAATGGAAGAATTAATGTATGAAGTAGAACTTCCATTAACTAATGTCATTTCCTCTATGGAATATGAAGGATTTAAAGTAGATAAAGAAATGTTAAATTCCTTAGGAGATAAATTTAGTATAGAAATTGATAAAGTTGAAAAAGAAATTTATGAATTAGCTGGGGAAAAATTTAATATAAAATCCCCTAAACAATTAGGAAAGATCTTATTTGAAAAATTAGATTTACCGGTAATTAAGAAAACAAAAACAGGATATTCTACTAATGCAGAAGTATTAGAAAGTTTAAAAGATAAACATGAAATTATAAATAAAATAACATATTATAGACAGCTTACAAAGTTATTCTCAACTTACGTAGAAGGACTAAAAAATGTAATTGATACAGATAATAAAATTCATTCAAGTTTTAATCAAACAGTTACTACAACAGGAAGACTTTCAAGTACAGAACCTAATCTTCAAAATATACCTATAAAATATGAAATGGGAAGAGAAATAAGAAAGGTATTTGTTCCAGAGGGAGAAGCTGTAATATTATCTGCCGATTATTCTCAAATAGAATTACGAGTTCTTGCTCATATTTCAGGAGATGAAAATTTAATTAATGCTTTTAAGGAACACAGTGATATACACACTAAGACTGCTTCAGAAGTGTTTAAAGTACCGTTAGATGAAGTAACCTCTCTTATGAGAAGTAATGCTAAGGCAGTTAACTTTGGAATAGTATATGGAATTGGAGATTTTAGCTTAGCTAAAGATTTAAATATAAGTAGAAAAGAGGCCAAAACTTATATAGAAGCTTATTTTGCAAGATATCCAAAGGTAAAAGAGTATTTGAATAATATTGTATTAGAAGCAAAAGAGGATTTAATGGTAAAAACCCTTTTAAATAGAAGAAGATTTATACCTGAAATAGGAAATTCTAAAAAAATGATTGTTGCTTTAGGAGAAAGACTTGCAATGAATACTCCTATTCAAGGAAGTGCTGCCGATATAATAAAACTTGCTATGGTGAAAGTATTTAAATCATTACAAGAAAAAAATTTAAAATCGAAACTTATTCTTCAAGTTCATGATGAATTAATTTTAAATGTATATAAAGATGAATTAGAATTAGTAAAGCAAATTGTAGATAGTGAAATGGAAAATTCCATGAATTTAAGTGTATGTTTAGAAGCTGATATGAATATAGGGGATAATTGGTACGAAGCAAAATAGAGGAATAAAAGTTATAAATTGAAGGTGAAATAATGATTAAAGTAGGTTTAACGGGTGGTATTGGATCGGGAAAAAGTACTGTATCTAATTATCTCAGAAAAAAGAATATCCCTGTTATAGATGCAGATGATATAAGCAGGAAAATTTATTCTCTATATCCTGAAATAACTGAAACAATTAAAAAAGTATTTGGAGAAAAATATTTTGATTCTAATGGAGAATTAAATAGGAGAAAGCTTGGAAAAACTATATTTAAATTTAAGGGCAAAAGAAAAAAATTAGAAAAAATAGTTATTCCATATATAAAGAAGGAAATTTTTAATAGAATAAACAACTTAGAATTAAAAAAAAATCACATATGTATTTTAGATGCACCAACACTGATAGAGAATAATTTACATAAAAAGATGGATGTAAATATTCTAGTATATGTGGATTTAAGCACTCAAATAAAACGGGTTATGCATAGAGATAAATTAACATATGAGGAAGTAAAACAAAGAATAGACTCCCAGATTTCTTTAAAAAAGAAAAAGAAAAAAGTTCAATATTTTATTGACAATGGAGGAGATTTAGAAGATACTTATAAAAAAGTAGAGGAAATTTTACTAGAATTAAAAACTTATAAAAAACACTTAGGTTCGGGGGATAAGGCATGAAGAAGAAGATAATAGCTGTTTTTCTGCTTATAATAATCCTAATAGCGGGATCATTATATATTAATAGAAAACAGATTAAAAGAAAAATGTATCCAATTACATATTCACAAACAGTTATAGATAGTGCAAAACAATATAATTTGGATCCTTATTTAGTTTTTGGTGTAATAAAAACAGAAAGTGCATTTAATCCTGATGCCAGATCACACCAAGATGCTATAGGACTTATGCAAATTACAATGCCTACAGGTAAATGGATAGCAGAAAAAATGAAAATGACAAACTTTGAAGAAAAAGATCTTTATGATCCTCAAACCAATATAAAGATGGGATGTTGGTATTTAAATAATCTAAAAGAAGAATTTAATCAAGATACAACATTAACTTTAGCGGCATACAATGGGGGAAGAGGAAACGTAAATAAATGGCTTAAAAATAAAAAGTATTCTAAGGATGGAAAGAAATTAGAGAGCATTCCTTATAAAGAAACAGATGAATATGTAAAAAAAGTACAGGTTACTGCCGAAATGTACAGAAAGTTGTATGATTTAAATAAAGTAAACAAATAATCAATACTAAAAAGCTTGGAATTTTATGCAATTTATAGGATTCTAAGCTCTTTTTGTTGTATTTAATCGGTTTATGTTGAGATAAAATAAACTAAAAGTTGACAAAATATAAAATTAGTTGACACAAAGATTAATTGTGATAAAATTTACTCATAAGGTATAAATAATTTTTTTGAATAATATAATGCCGTAGGTATCCATGTACTTATTAAAAAATTAGGAAAGGGGAATGTATATGGAGAGTATCTACAATAATATAAATGAAATAAGTGAAAGTTATAAATTTGTAGAACAATTAAGTGTAGGAGCTTTTTTGGTTAAAGATGGTAATATAATATATGGAAATAAAATTTTCAATAGTTTAACAAAACTAAAAATGGGAGAGAAACTTATAAGCATAGAAAACGTTTTCGTACCTTATAAGTTTTTGGAAAATTTAGATAAGTGTTTTTATCAAAAAACTACTAAACGTATTTTTGTATTAAAAGAAATTTTAAAAAGAACCGAGGATAGAATTTCTGTAATTACTATTGAAGATTATACACCAAAGATGAAACTTTTAAATAAATATGAAACATTACAAAAAGAAAATATAGATTTAAAAGAAAAAGTAAACTATGAAAACTCTAAAATAAACTTTTTATACACTGTATCTCACGATTTGAAAAATCCCTTAAATATAATTCTATCTTCTATTCAACTTTTAGAAAGGAAGCATAGACAAAATAGTGAAGTTGAAGATCTTAAGTATATATATAAATATACAAAAATTATTAAAAGAAATTGTTATAGATTAGTACAACTTATTAATAACTGTTTAGATATAAATAAAATAGAAGGTGGATTCTTTGAAATTTTTCCTCAAAGATATGAAGTAGTTAGTGTAATTGAGGATATTACTATGTCTGTAATCGAATATGCTAAAAGTAAAAATATAACTTTGATTTTTGATACGCAAGTAGAAGAACTATATAGTTGTATAGATGCTAATAAAATAGAAAGAGTATTATTAAATTTAATTTCTAATGCAGTAAAGCATACGGATGAAGACGGATATATTTATGTTAATTTATATAGAAATGAAAAGGAATTTATGGTTTCTGTAAAAGATACAGGAGAAGGTATAAAGAAGGAGTTAATGGATAACATTTTTGATATGTATAAGCAAGGAAATAACGAAGGCGGAGGAACTGGAATAGGTTTAGCCGTAGTAAGAAATATAGTTGAACAGCATAAAGGGAAAATTACTGTAGAAAGTGAATATGGAAAAGGAAGTAATTTTATTATGACTTTACCTATTATAGATGATAAAAAATCGGAAAAGAAAATTATAAAAAGACATAAAAATAACGAGCTAATCAACATAGAGTTTTCGGATATTACTGATATGCAAGTTAAATAAAAATGACATATTTTTCAGTAGCTAAATTTAAAGCTACGGCATATAAAAGTATTATATAGCAATATAAAAAGGAGAAGTATTTTGAAGGAAATAATATTTCAATATGCTCTTGTAATACTTTTAGTATTTGGTTTAGGATACTTAATATATATAATTAAAGATAAAGGTTTGCAACTATTTGAAGATTACTTTGGATTTACCTATGCTATTTTAAATACTCTCCAAAGTGATGAATCCACAAAGGAAAATATGAAAAATATTTTGAGAATGGTATCGGAAGCAGTAAGATATGTGGAAGTAGAATTTTTAAATTCTCCTAATGAAATAAAAGAACAAAAAGCTTTGAAATTATCGAGAAGTATCATTAGAAATGCAGGATTTGAAAGTCATATAGATGATAACAGTATAAGATATTTAATAAGGATCTGTGCAGCTATGCTACCTTGTAAACAAGATGTACAAAATAAAAAATTTGTTAATACAGAATACGATAAAATTTTTGCAAAATTAAAGGAAGCCAAAAAAATATAACAACTTTAAATAGAACAACTTTAAATAGAACATTGATAAAACAATATAGAATTATTATATAAGCTAATAAGAGAGGAAATATAAACTTCTTTTATTAGCTTATATTAACTTATGGATTTTAGTTCATGGTGCTTTAAAATTTTTAAATTTTATGCTATTATAATTAATTGTGAATAAAATTAGTAAGTAAAAAGTTTTATAGAATAAATTCTTGAACGGAGGATAAATATGCTTCAACTTATAGAATACAAAGACATAAGTGAAGATCACTTTTTAATTGATGTAAGAAGTGAGGGAGAATATAAAGAAGCAACGATAAACGGCTCCTTTAATTTACCTATTTTAAATGATGAAGAAAGAAAATTAATTGGTACTTTATATAAAGAAAATGTAGAACAAGCTAAAATTTTAGGAGTAAAAATAGGATCAGAAAAGCTACCTGAAATTTTTAATACCGTATTAAAAATATACAAGGGAAATAAAAATCTTGTATTTTTTTGTGCACGTGGAGGAATGAGAAGTGGTGTTTTAAGTTCTATGTTAGAAGCATTGGGAATAAAGTTATATAAGCTTAAAGATGGGTATAAGGGCTATAGAAAGTTTGTATTAGAAGCTATTCCTAAGATAAATGAAGATATAACTTATATTGTATTACATGGAAATACAGGTGTAGGAAAGACAAGAATACTTCATAAATTAATAGAATTAGGTTGTGATGTATTGGATTTAGAAGGATGTGCAAATCATAGAGGTTCTCTTTTAGGGGATGTAGGTCTTCCTAAAAAACAAAGCCAAAAACAATTTGAGTCTAATCTTTATCATAGTTTAGTGAAAATGAAATCTCCTTTTGTGTTTGTAGAGGCGGAAAGTAGAAGAATAGGAAATGTTTTTATACCTCCTTATATTCATGAGAAAATGAAAAATGGTATACATATATTTTTAGATGCATCTCTTAATTTTAGAGCAAAAGTTATTTTAGAAGAGTATCTAAAAGGAGAAAATGCTAAGGAAGATATTTTAGGATGTTTAGATAAACTAGAAAGATATATATCAAAAGAAAATATTGCTAGGTATAAGGAACTTGTGCAAAATGATGAATATGAATTTGTAGTAGAAGATCTTATGAAAAAGTATTATGATCCTATGTACACCCATACATCTAATACATATGAATATGATTTAAACTTACAAATTACAGATTTAGATAAATGTTCAGAAACGATTTTTAATTGGTATAAAGAAAGTATTGTTAAAAATTAACTTGAAGAAGAGAATCAACATGAAGTTGAATAGAGTCTAAATAAGAAAAGTTATAATTAAAGTAAAGGTGATTACATAATATGAAAAGAGTATTTTTAAAAAATGGTATAACCTTAATTTATAAATATAATCCTAATAATTTAACATCTTTTTCTATAGCCTTTGAAGCTGGTGCCAACTTGGAAAGTGATCCACAGTATTATGGAGTAGCACATGCACTAGAACATATGGTTTATAAGGGAACTAAAAATTATACTGAAGATGAAATTAATGAGAAATTAGATAAACTTTTTGGATTTAATAATGCCATGACTAATTATCCCTATGCAGTTTATTATGGAACTTGCCTTTCAGAAGATTTTGAAGAAGGTATTAAATTATATGGAGATATATTAAAAAATCCGTCTTTAGCAGAAGAAGGATTTAAAGAAGAAATGAAAGTTATTTTAGAGGAACTAAAAGAGTGGAAAGAAGATTTATATCAGGCTTGTGAAGATGAGGCGTTTTATAATGCTTTTACTAACAGGAGAATAAAAGAACTAATCATAGGCAATGAACAATCTTTAAAAAATATAGGATTAAATCATATAAAAGAATTTTATGAAAGATATTATACTGCGGATAATTGTGTTATTTCGGTTATTTCATCTTTAGATTTTAAAAGGGTTTTAAATTTAGTAGAGGATACATTTAAGGATTTTACAAAAAAATTAAAGAATAAATCATCTTATATTTTAAATAAAACAGAAAGTATATATGAAGAAAATAAACATGGAACTTTTAAAAGTCAAATAGGTAGTAAGGGTGCAAAGGTTCAAATTATATATCCTATACATAGCTTAAGCGAAGAGGAAATAAAAGCTTTAAGAGTATTTAATGTGGCTTTTGGAGAAGGAACTAGTAGTTTTACATATGATGAAATAAGAACTAAAAAGGGAATTGCTTATGATGTTGGAAGTACTATTAAAAATGAAAAAGGTATAAAAATTTTAAAAATATATTTAGGGACTTCTAAGGAAAATGCTGAAAAAGCTATTGATATTATATTAAGAAAAACAGAAGAATTAAAAGCTTCAAATACCTATTTTACTCAAAGTAGGATTGAAGAACTTGTAAAATCCTTGAAGTTAAAAAGAAGTCTTTTATTAGAAAGATCTATTCAGGAAAGTGCAAGTTTAGCTAATTATGAAATAATGTATGGTGATTTTAGAAATAAAAAGGTTTTTAATAATTTAGTTATAGAGGAAAACTATATATCACCATTATATAAAGAACTTAATGAGTTAGAGAGTATAGATGATAAGATTATAATGGATACCATAAAAAAGGTGTTTCAAAATCCTACTATACAAATACTAGAGTAATAGATAATACTAGGAATATATGAGTTCATATGATATATTCCTAGTATTTAATTTTTATAAGAAAAAATTATAAAATTAATGAGAAATAAAATTTCCTAATGATAAAAGTAATATGAGTTTTTAATAATACAAATATCATATTTTTTACTTAACTTATAAATATAATTTTTAATTCTTGAGCATAAAGGGTCATTACTTAAAAATTTAGTATCTGATTTATCATGGAGTTCATTAAAATATTTTTTAAATTGAAGTTCTTCTCTAGAAGTTAATTTATTTTTAAAAAGTCCTTTTAAAAATATTAGAGTTTGTAGAAAGTCTTGTTTATTAATTTTTTTAATAAGTTCCTTATCTAAAACGGATAAAAAATCTAATAAATTTGAAAAATTATTTATATCTAAGAAAAAATTATTATAAAAGTTAAAGTTTCTTTCCATAATTTCAAATTTATATTTATCTATATAATTTTGTATTAAAGATGTATTTTTAGGATTATTTTTATTTTCAATAGTTTTTATAAGATCTAATACTTTCAAACAGGAGATATCCTTATCTTTTACTTCTAGCATTATATCTATATCTAAGTTAAGATTTTTTAGTATCTTATAAAACTCCATAAAATTTTTAGTATATATAAATTTAGAATGAGCACCATTTTTTTTATAAGGATCACTATTGGAATAATGAATTTTCATAGGACCATCTTTTGTAGTCCATGTAAGATTAACTAAGTTTAAAATTTCTTCTAAGGAAAGAGAAGAGGTATTATTAAAAAAATGATGTAAATTATCAAAGATAACTGGTATTTTTAAAATTTTAGATACTTCTAACACATCTTCTATATTATAATTTCGCTCATCATTTTCTATAACTAATCGTTTCTTAGTACTTTCACTTAAATATTTAAAGTTAGTTATAAAATTCTTTATAGCTTCAGATTTATTATTATATACTCCACCTAAATGAAGAATGATTTTGTTTTCATAATTTAAATTAAGAGAATCTAGGAAATTAGTATGATATTCTAGATCTTTTATAGCCTTTTTTACTACATCTGAAGAATTAGAATTTAATACTGTATATTGACCAGGATGCATAGACACTCTTAAATTTTCTTTTTTTATATAGTTTCCTAAATTTTTGAGTTCTTTCTTAAAGATATGAATCCAGTTAATATTATTTGTAGGATGACTACCTAAAGGAATTATATCAGAACTTATTCTAAATAATTTTATATTATTATCATTATTATATTTAAGTATTTTCCCAAGGTCCATTAAGTTCTCTTTAGCTAAACTTAAAAATTTTTCTTCTGAAAAGTTTTTCAATATAAGACTTCTCGTAGTTTTGGCATCAATACATAGGGGAATACACGGATAACCTATTCTCATAATTTTATAAAGAGTTATAGAACTCTTTTAAAAGTAAAGCATCCTTTTCTAGTGCAGGACTTTCACAAATAATACATCCCTTTACTGAAAAGTCTTTTAAAGCTTTAAGACAAGCTTTATAATTAAAATCACTTTCTTCAAAAGGTAAATGATTTTTTTCACCTTTTTCCCCATAATTAATACCAGACATATGCATATGTAAATCTTCTAATGCATTCATACCTAAATTATCTTTAACATACTGAAGGATTTTGCCAAAATCTTCATAAGTTTTTAGAGAACCATTATATCTTGCATGAATATGAGAAAAATCAATACAGAGTCTACAACTAGGAACCTCTTTACATAAAGCAACTAATTCTTCTAAAGAACCAAATTGAGTTCTCTTGCCTGTAGTTTCTAATCTGTAATTAACTTTTCCGTTAGGAAGCCTTAAAAGATTATCTCTTATTGTATTATAAGTTTCTTCTTTTGAATCTTTAAGATAAAAACCAGGATGGAATACTAAGCTTCTTCCTTCAACTTTTTCTAAACCCTGAACTCCTTTTAAGATTCTTTCAAG
Source organism: Clostridiaceae bacterium 14S0207 (assembly GCA_003288255.1). Taxonomy (GTDB): domain Bacteria; phylum Bacillota; class Clostridia; order Clostridiales; family Clostridiaceae; genus Hathewaya; species Hathewaya limosa. The sequence goes on from CP026600.1 coordinate 1,026,702, forward strand.
AGATTTATCTATTTTTTCTTCTTCATCTGCATTTAAATTTATATAATAAGAACCATGGGCCGAAAGATAAAAATCCTTATCTAATTTTTCTTTTAGAATTCCTTCTTTATTTTTATCTGTAACATTAACGGAACGTACGAAGGGTAATTCCATGGCATCCAATCCTATACTATGAAGATAGTAGATACCGGATTTGTATGTGAATTTTTCTTCTCCAGTTCCTAGTGGAAGACCAGAGATACCAAATAATAATTTTTCCATATAATCACTCCAATTTCCTATGGTATAATAAATATTGTGTGCAATTATTATAGCATATAAACGTAATAATAAGTTTAAAATAATAATTAATATTATACAATAATTTTTATTAATTTAAAAGAGGGATAGGTGAATTTAATACATGGAAAAGTTGTGGATTCTAAAGCGAATTAAAGGGGATTTAAGAGCCTTAGTTAAAAATACAGGAATAGAAGAGTTATTTATAAAAATTTTAATAAACAGAAATATAAAGGAACAAAAGGATATTATAAAATTTTTTAAAGGTAATTTAGATGATTTATATGAACCTTATATGATGAAGGATATGGAAAATGGAGTAGCAATAATAAAAAATGCTATACATGAGCAAAAAAATATAGTTATTTATGGTGATTATGATGTGGATGGTGTTAGTAGTACTGTAATTTTATATAAGGGTTTAAAAAGATGTGGAGCTAAGGTAAGTTATTATGTCCCTAATAGAGAAGAAGAAGGATATGGAATGTGCATTAGTGGAATACAAAAATTAAAGGAAGAAGGTGCACAGGTTATTTTAACTTGTGATAATGGAATATCGGCTTTAGAAGAGGTTAAATATGCCGTCAATGAAGGCATGGAAGTTGTAGTTACAGATCATCACCAACTAAGTTTTAAAACTTTAGAAAATGGGGATAAAAAATATATTCTTCCAGAGGCACATGCAATAATAAATCCTCATAGAGAAGATTGTGAGTATCCATTTAAAAAACTTTGTGGTGCAGGAATAGCGTATAAATTTGTCCAAGCTCTTTATAGACTTTTTAATATTAATAATAGTGAAACCTATGAACTTCTACAATACGCATCCATAGCTACTATATGTGATGTAGTAGATCTGGTAGATGAAAATAGAATTATTGTTAAAGAAGGACTTAAATTAGTAAATCAAACAAATAATTTAGGATTAAGATGTCTTTTAAAAGAGTTAAATCTTGATGAAAGAGAAATAAAAGGATATAATGTTGGGTTTAATATAGGACCATGTATAAATGCTACAGGAAGATTAAAAACTGCAGATTTGTCCATAGAACTTTTATTAAGTGAAGATGAGGAAAAGGCAAAGAAACTTGCTAATACTTTATATGAATTAAATAAAACAAGACAAGAAATGACAATGGAAAATGTAGAAGAAATAATAGAAGAACTTAATGAGAAAAAAGATAGTTTAGGAAAAGTATTAGTTATATATAAGGAAAATGTTCATGAAAGTATAGCAGGAATTGTAGCTGGAAGAATAAAAGATCACTTTAATTTACCAACCATTGTACTTACTAAGGGTAAAGAAATGCCAAAGGGATCGGCAAGATCTATAGAAGGCTATAACATGTTTGAAGAACTTTTAAAATGCAAAGATTTAATTTATAAGTTTGGAGGACATCCAATGGCAGCAGGACTTTCCATAGAGGAATGTAACATAGATAAATTAAGACAACAATTAAATCAAAATTGTACTTTATCAAAGGAAGAGTTAATGCCTAAAATTAAATTGGAAAATGTGTTACCTGAAAATTATAGTTCAAATAATTTTAGAGCGTATTTAGAAATGTTAGAGCCTTATGGAAAAGGAAATCCAAAACCACTATTTGGTGCTAAAAATATTAAAGTTATTAAAGGAAGTATTTTAGGAAAAAATAAGAATGTACTTAAGCTTAATTTGAATATTAATAACAATATAGTCAAGGCTATAATGTTTAGCGAACTTATGGAAGAGTTCATAGAAAATTTAAAAGAGGCTTATGGCGAATTGTATGTTCAACAAATTCTAAATGAAGGAGTACAAGATTTATATATGGATTTTGTTTTTTCGTTAGATATAAACGAGTACATGGGACGTAAATCCGTAGAACTTAGGGTTCAGGATTTTAGAATATAAATTAGAATATAAATAGTTATAGGATTAAGATATATATGGCTAAGCAAGTTATGCTAGGTATAGCTAGAAAACTAAATAAATTAAATCATATATAAATATAGATATATAAAGGATGTATACTTTTACATAGTGTACATCCTTATTTTTAAACATTTCAGAAACTATGAACAAAGAGAATATTTTATGATTTCACCATCTTTAATAGTTATTACTCTGTCAGCAAGTTTGGCTATACTAGGGTCATGGGTAATCATTACAAGGGTTTGATTATACTTTTTTATTGAGGAAGTTAAAATTTCCAAGACCTCCTTACTATTCTGTGAATCTAAATTTCCAGTAGGTTCATCGGCAAAAATTATTTTTGGTTTGGATGCTAAAGCTCTAGCAATAGCAACTCTTTGTTGTTGTCCACCAGATAATTCATTAGGAAGATGAGTTTTTCGATTTTCTAGACCAAGATGGTTTAATAATTCTTGTATATAAGATTCATCTATTTTCTTGCCATCCATAAGAAGTGGAAGTTTAACATTTTCTTCAATAGTTAGTATTGGAATCAGATTAAAAAATTGAAAAATAAAGCCTATGTTAAGTCTTCTGAATTTTGATAAATCTGTTTCTTCCATTTTATATAAATCAAATCCGTTTATATATACATGGCCAGCAGAAGGTTTATCAAGACCAGCCAAAAGATGTAATAGAGTGCTTTTGCCGGAACCACTAGGGCCTACTATAGCAGTAAATCCTTCTTTTTTTATAGTAATATTAGTAGGTTTTAATGCTTTTACAGCATTGGTTCCTATACCATAAGTTTTCTGCAAGTAGGTAGTTTTTAATATATCCATAATAATCCTCCTAAAATTTAAATTATAATTTCTGAGTGTTTGAAAATTTAAAAAACTATAATGATAAGAATTTAAAAGCATTAAAATTAAGTGATATAAATTTTTTAAACGCAATATACATGAAAAAATATACTAATATTATAGCATATAACAAATAAGTATATTTTTTTATAATTTTAAAGCAATATCATATAAGTCTGATATAATAATATTTAATATACAATGTTAGGCTATAATTATTTATTCTAGAATATATTTTTATTTTAAGAAATACAAAAATAAATAAAAGGAGAGTAAATATGAAAAGTTTTTGGGAGCTTATACCGAAATATTTAGTTAAAAATAAAAAGAGAAATTTATTTGTAGCAATAAGTATAGTCTTAGCAATTACATTGATAACATCTTTAGGCATAATAATTCAAACTTTTAAACAATCTAAATTGAAGCAATTAATTTATGATAATGGAGGTGATTATGATCTAACAATTTCGTATGCAAGTAGCAATAAAAAACAAGTTGAATCTATATATAAACAAGATTATATAGATAATAGAACGAAGTTTTTAGAAATAGGTGATGCTAAAGTAAATAATTCAGAATATTTTGTTAATATTGTGGGATATGATGATCAAGCTAAAGATTTATTTAAGTTTAAGTTATTAAAAGGACGTTTTCCTAAAAAAGATAATGAAATAGCTTTGGAAGGATGGGTGTTAGAACAATTTAAGGTTACTCCTAAAATAGGTGATAAAATAAATTTACCCTGTGAACTGAAAAGAGGGAAAAATGATATTGGCATAGACAATGAATTCACACTAGTAGGTATCTTTGATTATAAATTTAATAATAATTGTAATAAAAACATAGCTAAAGGGTATATTACCATGAATTCAGCAGAGAAAAAAGTATCTAATAATTTTAAGGTATACCAAGAAAACATAAAATTAAAAAAGGATATGTCTATTCAAAATGCATATAAAAAGTTTACATGTATAACGGAAGAAAATAAGGTTGATGTGAAAAAAAATACCGATAAAGAGTTTGTTTTAAATGGATTAAAATCTATTGAGTATATAAATTTTACATTAAATTTGGTTGTTTGTGTTATATCTAGTATATTAATTTATAATGTTTTTAATACTTCCATAGTCCAGAGAGTTAAAGAATTAGGCATGTTAAGGGCGTTGGGAAGTACTCCTATGGAAATTATGATATTAATAATAGGAGAAGGAGTGTTATTAGGAATTATATTTATACCTATAAGTGTTTTATTAGGTAATTATATTTGCAAAATGGTTATGAGTGTAAATAAGCTTAATGGATTATTTACAGGAGGAATAATAGTTCCTAAAAAAACTATTATATTTTCATTTATATTTGGATTTCTGTGTATATTTTTAGGTACGTTTTCATCTGGAAGAAAAGCAGCAAAGATTTCACCTATGGAAGCTATAAGAACAAAAGACTCTTTAGATACAAAAATCAAAAAAACAAACAAAATCTCATTTAAAAATAATAAGAAATTCATAAAAAATATGGCCTATCTTAATATTAATAGAAACAGAAAAAAATTTATCTCTACAGTCATTTCATTAAGTATAAGTATAATGATGTTTTTATTGGTAAATTATATAATAAATTGTTCAGATCCAATAGAGAATTTAAAAAATAATATGGGTGGAGATTTTATTGTAAATTGCAATGATTTTTATATAAATGAGAGATATATAAAACAAATAGAAAACTTAGATCATATAAAGAAAATTAAAAAGAATAAAATACAAAATACATTTATAAAAATTTCTAAAGAAAGTGTTACAAAGGATGGAATTAAGCACTTACAAGAAGTGAGTAAGAATGATCAATACTTAGAAAGTAATCTGAAAAATAATATATATGGATTTCATGGAGAAATACATGCCTTTGATGATGAAAAATGTAAAAAATAAAAGAAAATATAGATAAAAAAAATAATATCTTAGATAAAACAAATAAAGAACCAAGTGTTATCTTGGTGCAAAATGTTAATTATAATAACTATACCAATTTAAAGGTAGGGGATAATATAGAAATTGAAGTTCCTGTATTTAAAAAAGGAAAGTTTGCATATACAGCTACTAAAAAGGTAAAAGTAGGAGCAATACTTAAAGAAAAGTTTTTTCAGGTAAAGGACGGAATGTTGTCTTTAGCTATAATAATGGATAATAAGACTGCAGAACAAAAGTTGAACTTTAAAGGTTATCAAGAAATTAAAATTAAGTTAGATTCAAAAAAGAGTTATGATTATGTAGAAAAAAACTTAAAATCATTAATAAAAGGAAAACCAAATTTAAATTTAATTTCTTACAAAGAAGAGTTAAATAAAGTAAAACAATCTAATCGAAAAACTTCTTTAGTTTTATACTGTTTTGTAGGAATTGTAGCTTTAGTAAGTATAGTGAATATATTTAATATAATGGGTATGAATGTTATTTTAAGAAAAAAAGAATTGAATATGTTAAGAGCAGTTGGTATGAGTAAGAGAGAATTAAGTGAAATGATAGAATGTAAAGGAAATATATATGGAATTAGTTCTGTAGTAATGGGAATTATTTTAGGTAGTATTGGTACGTATATATTTTATATTTGTACTAGGAAAAATTTGATGCCTAATATGACATGGAATATATCAATAACTTTAATTATTTTTATGAGTTTAATAGTTCTAGGCATATGCTTTATAGCAAGTCTAAGTGCTAGCAAATTAATAAATAATAAAAGCATAGTAGATTCTATAAGAGATATAGAATAACAAAAATAAGGCTGAAAATACAAATAGGATGTATAGCTTATTAAAAGTTATACATCCTATTTTAAATTTATAAACTAATAAACATAAGTTTATCTTTAAAAGTATTAGTTTATATAATTTTTAAGAATAAAACATATAATACGTTCTATCTTAAAGTTATTGCACTAATTTCTATTCTAGATTAATGCTTATATAAACTATTTTAAAGTTATCTAGTAGATTACTTAGAAATTATAGATTTCTTTCGTATTGTTCTACCATTTTTTTAACCATTTCTCCCCCAACAGATCCACATTCTTTAGAAGTTAAGTTACCATTGTATTCTGTAAAGTTTACTCCTAATTCTTTTGCAGTTTCCATTTTAAAGTTATATAATCCTTGTCTTGCTTCTGGTACTAAAGTCTTAGCCATTTTAAATTCCTCCCTTTACCCTTATCAAAGTTATATTAGAATTTTAGTATAAAATAATCATTTAAAAGTTTAATTATTTTATACCGTTTTCATATTGTTGAACCATTTTTTTAACCATTTCTCCACCGATAGATCCAGCTTCTTTAGCAGTTAAGTCTCCATTGTAACCATTTTTTAATTGAACACCTAATTCTTTAGCTGTTTCCATTTTGAATTGGCTTAATTTACCTTTAGCTTCTGGAACTAATGTTTTATTTGAGTAGCTCATGTTTTTCACCTCCTTTGTTCCTTTGTAATCTTATTTTGTCCGATAGGTAAAATATTATATTAGTGTATTTGCGGTAATTATAGAAATTGTATACCAATATTTCCATTTAATAGTTGGAAAATAGAAGGGTTATAAGAGAAAAAGCCTTGTAAGTTCTAGGATGAAGAGATTTATAAAAAATAAAGTTTAAAATAATAAAGTTTAAAATAATAAAGTTTAAAATAACAATATCTAAATAGGATTAATAGTATATTAATAGTGGAGAAATATAGGGTATAATTAAAGAAATAGATTAAATTTTTTTTCAAATGCTTTATAATGAATAGGCAATTAAAATTTTAATAAATTTTTTTTAAAAGCTAAAATAAAAGGTAGGTTGATGATTATGAGTAAACATACGATTATAATGACAGGTGGAGGATCAGCAGGACATGTAACACCAAATTTAGCTTTGATTCCTAAGTTAAAAGAAGAAGGATATGAAATAAAATATATAGGAAGTATTAATGGAATTGAGAGAAAAATTATTGAAGATGCAGGAATAGAGTATTTTCCAATACAAAGCGGAAAACTTAGAAGATATTTCGATATGAAAAATTTTTCTGATCCATTCAAAGTAATTAAGGGGATTTTTCAAGCAAAGAAAATTATAAAAAGGGAAAAACCAGATATAATTTTTTCAAAGGGTGGATTTGTTTCAGTTCCAGTAGTTATGGGTGCACATTTTAATAAAATACCTGTTATAGCACATGAATGTGACATGACTCCAGGACTTGCAAATAGAATAGTTACACCATATTGTAATAAAGTTTGTGTGACATTTCCAGAAACTTTAAAACATATAAAAGATAATAAGGGAGTTTTAACAGGACTTCCAATTAGAGAAGAATTATTCCAAGGTAGCAAAGAAAAAGGATTAGAAATCTGTAATTTTAAGGGTGATAAACCAGTTTTACTTATAATAGGTGGAAGTTTAGGCTCTGTTGTTATAAATAATGCAATTAGAGATTCTTTAGATAAACTTTTGAAAACATATAATATAATCCATATATGTGGAAAGGGACATTTAGATAAAAATAAAGAGGGGTTAAAAGGATATAAACAATTTGAATATGTAAGTGATGAATTAAAACATTTAATGAAAGCTACAGATTATTTTATATCAAGAGCTGGTGCTAATACAATTTTTGAATTATTAGCATTAAAAAAACCTCATATATTAGTTCCATTATCCCAAAAAGCTAGTAGAGGAGATCAAATTTTAAATTCAAGATCCTTTGAAAAAATGGGTTACAGTATGATAATTGAAGAAGAAAAACTTAATGGAGAACTTTTAGTAGAAAAGTTAAAAGAATTAGAAAAAGATAAAGATAAATATGTAAATGCTATGAAAAATAGTAATAGTAGAGATGCAGTTTTAAACATCGTAAATTTAATTAAAGAGTATACTAGAAAAAATACAAAATAATTATATTTGGAGGTGCTACTTTGAAAATTAAGTTTTTTGGGGCTGCAAAAAGAGTTACAGGATCTTGCCATATGCTTATTATTAATGGAAGAAAGGTATTATTAGATTGTGGACTATTACAGGGTAAAGATGAAAGTGAAGTAGGAAATGAAAATTTTAATTTTAACCCGAAAGAAATAGAATTTGTGATATTATCTCATGCACATATAGATCATAGCGGAAGAATACCATTACTTTATAAAAAAGGATTTAAAGGAACTGTAATTTGTACTAATGCTACTAAGGATTTATGTTCTGTGATGTTGCCAGATAGTGGGTATATTCAAGAAATGGAAACAGAATGGAAAAATAGAAAAAGAAGACGACAAGGTTTGCAACCAATAGAACCTCTTTATACTTCTAAGATTGCAGAACTTTCTACCTATCTTTTTACAGGTTATCCTTATGAAGAACTTATAGAAGTATTCCCAGGACTTAAAATTAAATTCAAAGATGCAGGACACCTTTTAGGTTCTGCCATAACAGAACTTTTTATAAAAGAAGAAGGAAAAGAAGAAATTAAAATAGTTTATACAGGAGACCTAGGCAATGAAAATATACCTCTTATTAAATCTCCTTGTAAAATAGATTATGCAGATTATGTAATTATGGAAACTACTTATGGAAACAGATATCATGATAGAATTCAAAAAGAATTTTCAAAGTTAGCAGAAATTATAATAAAAACTATCAGGAGAGGAGGGAATGTAATAATTCCCTCTTTTGCAGTAGGAAGAGCACAAGAAGTAATATATGTATTAAAAAATTATGTGGAAAATAAAATATTAAATAATATAAAAGTCTATGTAGATAGTCCATTAGCATCACAAGCTACAGAAATCTTTAAGAAAAATGAAAATGAATTTAATCATAAAGTACGAAATGAAATTCTAAATGGAGATAATCCATTAGATTTTAATGGATTAAAATTCACATCTACACCAGGAGATTCCATGCGACTTAATAAAATGCAAGAAGGAGCTATTATAATTTCAGCTAGTGGTATGTGTGAAGCAGGAAGAATTAGGCATCATTTAAAACATAACTTATGGAGACAAGAATGTTCAATAGTATTTGTTGGGTATCAAGCAGAAGGAACACTAGGGCGTTCGCTATTGGAAGGAAATAAAAAGGTTAAAATATTTGGGGAAGAAATAGCTGTTAATGCTGAAATATATACATTACAAGGAATGTCCGGACATGCAGATAGAGCAGGTCTTTATAAATTTATTGATTTTTTCAAACAAAAGCCTAAGGAAATTATTTTAGTTCATGGAGATAAAGAAGAACAAGAGAGTTTTTATAATCTTTTAAAAAGTAATGAGTATAAAGTAAGAATTGCAAGTTTGGGGGAGACTTATTTTATAGAAGAGGAAGAAATTATAGATTATTCAATAAGAGATAAGTTAATAAAAACTATTGAAGGTTTTGGTGAAATTAATGAAATAAACAAACATTTAATTCTTCAGAAGTTACAAGATATTTTAACTGAATAATTGAAAATTAAATATAAAAATAAGAATGGATATTTAAATAAGTATTATGTGTAATAAGTGATATTAGATGTTTTGAATGAATTATATTAAAATTGAAACTACTTTGATAAACCAATTTGAGAGTATATAATAGAGGGTGTAGAAAACAAGAGAAAACAAGCTATTTTTCAAGAAAAATATAAATAATAAATAATTATATTAATTAAAAAATAACAAATATTATGTTTGCTATTTACATTATAGGTTTTAAAGTGGTATATTTATAAAGAGAAAAGGTTTTTAAAAATAAAAAACTTTCTAACAATACAAAAAAGTTACAAGCCTTTAGGCTCATCATTCAATTAAAAATTGATATGAATTGTTGAAAAATAATTAAATTATTTTGAAAGAAGGGTTTGGGATGAATAGAAAAATGAAAACAATGGATGGTAACACAGCTGCTGCACACGTAGCTTATGCATTTACTGATGTAGCTGCAATCTATCCAATAACACCTTCTTCTCCAATGGGGGAAAAAGTTGACGAGTGGGCATCACAAGGACAAAAAAATTTATTTGGACAAACAGTTAAAGTTATGGAAATGCAATCAGAAGCTGGTGCTTCAGGGGCAGTCCATGGTTCATTACAAGCAGGAGCTTTAACAACAACATTTACAGCATCACAAGGATTACTTCTTATGATTCCTAATATGTATAAAATATCAGGAGAATTATTACCAGGAGTATTCCATGTAAGTGCTAGAGCATTAGCAACTCATGCGTTATCAATATTTGGGGATCACCAAGATGTAATGGCTGCTAGACAAACAGGATTTGCACTACTTGCTTCAAATAGTGTTCAACAATCAATGGACTTAGCAGCTGTTACACATCTTTCAGCTATAAAAGGAAAAGTACCATTTGTACATTTCTTTGATGGATTCAGAACATCTCATGAAATTCAAAAAATTGAAACTTGGGGTTATGATCAACTTGGAAAACTTGCAGAAGAAGTTCAAGATGAAATTAAAGCATTTAGAAGACAAGCTTTAAATCCAGAACATCCAGTAACAAGAGGAACAGCTCAAAATCCAGATATATACTTCCAAGGAAGAGAAGCTTCAAATCAATATTATGATAGATTACCAGAAGTAGTTGAACACTTTATGGGAAAAGTTAATGAAATGATAGGATCAGATTATCATTTATTTAACTACTATGGAGCAAAAGATGCTGATAGAATGATTATTGCTATGGGTTCTGTATGTGAAGCTACAGAAGAAGCAGTAGATTATTTAAAGGCCAAGGGAGAGAAGGTAGGTTTACTTTCAGTTCACTTATATAGACCATTCTCACTTGAACATTTCCATAAATATATACCAAAAACAGTTAAGAAAATTGCTGTATTAGATAGAACAAAAGAACCAGGAGCTATGGCAGAACCATTATTCCTAGATGTAACTCATGCATTTTATAACTGTGAACAAAAACCAGTAATAGTTGGCGGAAGATATGGACTAGGTTCAAAAGATACAACTCCAGCTCAAGTAGTAGCTGTATTTGATAATTTAAAAGAAAATGAACCTAAAAATAACTTCACAATTGGTATAATTGATGATATAACTCATACTTCATTAAAAGTTGGAGAAGAGATAGATGTTGCAGGTAAACATACTACAGCTTGTAAGTTCTGGGGCTTAGGTTCAGACGGAACAGTTGGAGCTAATAAATCTGCAATTAAAATCATTGGTGACCATACAGATATGTATGCTCAAGGATATTTCTCATATGATTCTAAAAAATCAGGTGGTATAACAGTATCACACTTAAGATTTGGTAAAGATAAGATTAGATCCACTTATTTAATTAATAAAGCAGATTTTGTTGCTTGTCATAACCAATCTTATGTAAATAAATATGATGTTTTAGATGGTATAAAAGATGGTGGAACATTCCTACTTAACTGTATATGGGATGCAAAAGAATTAGAAGAAAATCTACCAGGTAGTATGAAAAAATATATTGCAGAACATAATATTAAATTCTACACAATTAATGCTGTTAAAATAGCCCAAGAAATTGGATTAGGTGGAAGAATTAACATGATTATGCAAGCAGCATTCTTCAAGTTAGCTAACATAATTCCACTAGAAGAAGCTATTAAATATCTAAAAGATGCTGTTGTAACTTCTTATGGTAAAAAAGGTGAAAAAGTTGTTAAAATGAATCATGATGCAATAGATAAAGGTATAGATGCTATAGTAGAAGTTAAAGTTCCAACAGAATGGAAAGATGCTAAAGAATGTAACTGTGGATGTGAAGAAAACGTAGAAAAACCAAAATTCATCACTGACATAGTTGAAGTTATGAATAGACAAGAAGGAGATAAGTTACCAGTAAGTGCATTTATAGAAAATGTTGATGGTACATTCCCTCCAGGAACAGCTGCATATGAAAAAAGAGGTATAGCTATTAACTTACCAGAATGGAATGTTGATAAATGTATCCAATGTAATCAATGTGCTTTTATATGTCCTCATTCAGTAATAAGACCAGTTTTATTAACTGAAGAAGAGACTAACAAAGCTCCTAAATCATTAGAATTTAAACAAGCTAATGGTGGACCAGCAATTAAAGAATATAAGTTCACAATGGTTATTAGTGAGTTAGATTGTACAGGATGTGGAAACTGTGCTGAAGTTTGTCCAGCTCCAGAAAAAGCTTTAGTTATGAAACCAGCTCATACTCAAGTTCATAAACAAGAAGCTTATGATTATGCTGTTAGACTTCCTAAGAAAGTAAATCCAATGAATAAAAACACAGTTAAGGGAAGCCAATTTGAAACTCCATTGTTCGAGTTCTCAGGCGCCTGTGCAGGATGTGGTGAAACTCCATATGCAAAAGTAATCACTCAATTATTTGGAGATAGAATGATGGTGGCTAATGCTACTGGATGTTCTTCAATTTGGGGCGGAAGTGCTCCTTCAACTCCATATACTTATAATGAAAAAGGACAAGGTCCAGCTTGGGCTAACTCATTATTCGAAGATAATGCTGAGTTTGGTTTGGGTATGTTCCTAGGTTCAACTCAAATGAGAGAAAAATTATTTAGTCTTGCAACAGAAGCTCAAGAAAGTGCTCTAAGTGCTGACTTAAAGAAAGCATTACAAGAATTATTAGATAATAGATTTGATGGAGAAAAAACTAAAGAATTAAGAGATAAATTAATTCCAATGTTAGAGGCAGAAAAATCTAATAAATTAGCAACTGAAATATTAGAATTGAAAGACTTTATTGCTAAAAAGTCTCAATGGATCTTTGGTGGAGACGGTTGGGCTTATGATATAGGCTACGGTGGTGTTGACCACGTATTAGCATCAGGTGAAGATGTTAACATCTTTGTATTTGATACAGAAGTTTACTCAAATACAGGTGGACAATCATCTAAATCTACTCCAACATCAGCAATAGCTAAATTCGCAGCTGGTGGTAAGAGAACTAAGAAGAAAGATTTAGGAATGATGGCTATGAGTTATGGATATGTTTATGTTGCTCAAATAGCTATGGGTGCTGATAAGAACCAAACAATAAAAGCTATTGCAGAAGCAGAAGCTTACCATGGACCATCTTTAATTATAGCTTATGCTCCATGTATTAATCATGGAATTAAAATAGGAATGGGTTGTAGCCAATTAGAACAGAAAAAAGCTGTTGAATGTGGTTACTGGGCATTATATAGATATAATCCAACATTGAAAGATGAAGGTAAGAACCCATTCTCATTAGATTCAAAAGATCCAAAAGCATCTTTCGTTGATTTCTTAAAAGGCGAAGTAAGATTTGCAGCACTTCAAAAAGTAAAACCTGAAATTGCTGACGAACTATATGCTAAGACAGAAAAAGATGCTATGGAAAGATTAGAAAATTATAAAAGACTTTCTAATAATCAATAATATAAAAGTTGTAACTACTAATAATTTAAAATAATATCACTAAGTAGAAATTGGGATATGGATTGCCATATCCCAATTTTTGTAAAAAGATATATGAATAAATTTTAAATAGACAAGTTAAATATCATAATAATTTGGTTTTTATAAAGAAATATCATAAAAAATAAAAAAGTTTAAAAAAAATGCTTTTAATATTATCAAAATAAGGGTATCATTATAACATAAACCAAATTAGGAGGTATATTAAAATGATGGATAAAGAACATAATTGCAACTGTCACGAAGAAATGGGATGTAACTGTGGAGAACATACACATAATGATGAATGTGGTTGTGGTTGCGGATGTGATGACATGGAAGTTTTAACAGTAGAGCTTGAAGATGAAAATGGAAATGTAGTAACTTGTGAAATAATTGATGGTTTTGATTATAAAGAAAAGGAATATGCTGTAGTTGTAAATCCAGAGGATGATTCTTACTATATATTCAGAGTAGAAGGTGTAGAAGGCGACGAGGAAAGTGGAGAATTAGTAGTTCCAGAAGAAAAAGAGTTTGATGAAGTTAGAGATTACTACGAAAATTTACTTGCTGCAGAAGAAGAATAGAAAAAATGAACCGTTGCTTCCGCAGCGGTTTTTCTTTTTTAAATTTTATTATTTGGAGGAAAAATTTTGGTTAAACTAGCTATTTTTGATGTGGATTTTACTTTAACTAAAAAGGAAACATTACTTCAGTTTTATAAATTTATGATGAAGAAAAATCCTAAATTTTTAATATATATACCTAGGGCTATTTATTCTGGTGTATTTTATGCCTTTGGATTACATGATGAAAAAAGAACAAAAGAAATTTTTATAAGATTTATAAGGGGCATAAAAGAAAATAACATGGAGGAACTTGTAAAAGAATTTTATGAAACTAATTTATCTAAGATTCTTTACAAAGATGCAATTGATACCATTAGAAAGTTGAAAAATGAAGGATGTAAAATAGTTTTAATATCAGCTTCTCCAGAATTCTATTTAAAGAGTTTTTATAATATAAAAGAAGTGGATAAAGTAATAGGAAGTAAAATTTCGTGTAGAGATGGTTCCTATGAAAATAAGATGGATGGTGAAAATTGCAAGGGTCAGGAAAAGGTGAAAAGATTAGAAGAATATCTAAAAGAAGAAAAAATTGAAGTAGATTTTAAAAATTCTTATATGTATTCAGATTCACTATCAGATTTGCCTTTATTTAATTTAGTAGGAAATCCTTATTTAATAAATTATAAAAAAGGACATGATTCAATAGAGATATTGAATTGGAAATAATACTAAGGAGGTACTACATGAAAATTTTTGAGAATAAGTATTACATTTTAGAAGGAAACTTAGAAACTTCTGAAGAAAAAATAAATACTATATTACAAGAAGGAAAAATAATTTATGAGGTTATAAGAATTATTAATGGATATCCATTATTTTTTAAAGAACATATGGAACGGTTAATAAATTCATGTAAGCTTATGGACATAAGTTGTCTTATTGAAGAAAAAGAAATGTTCGAAAATGTTAGAAGATTATGTACTTATAACCATGTGGAACTAGCTAACGTTAAACTCATTATAAACTCTATTACAAAAAAATATGCAATATATTTTATCCATCACAGTTATCCCAACAAAGAACAATATGAAAAGGGTGTTAAAACTATTCTATATCATGGGGAAAGAAATAATCCAAATGCTAAAGTAGTGGATAATAATTTTAGAGGAAAAGTTAATGAAAAGATCAAAGAAACAGGAGCCTTTGAAGCTATTTTAATCAATAATGAAGGGTATATTACAGAGGGGAGTAAATCCAATATATTTATGGTACAAAATAGTAAGGTTTTAACAGCACCAGTAGAAGGAGTACTACCAGGAATTACTCGTGCTAAAATTTTAGAAGTAATTCAAAATTTGAATTTAGAATTTGAAGAAATAAATTATCATGAAAAATTTATAAAAGATTTAGATGGACTATTTATATCAGGTACATCCCCTAAAGTTTTACCTATAAAGTTTGTAGAAAATTATGAATTTGATATTAAAAATAAAGTTATAGAACAAATAAAGAAAGCCTTTGAAGAGGTTATAAATAATGATATAAATAGTATAAAAAACTACTATATCAAATAAAGTAAATAATAAAGTAATTTATTATTTATACGATAATAAGAATAAAACATAGGATTGTGTAAGAGCACCTTCCTATGTTTAGAATAATAAAAATGGGGAGTGAAGGAAATGGAGAAATTTATTTATAGTAATGTAAGTATAGATAAATGTTTAGAACAAGCATCCAAAGAATTAAATATTCCTGTTGAAGAGATTGAGTACAAAGTAGTGGAGGAAGAAACTATGACACAAGATAAAGTTACTATATCCATTTCCTCAAAAGATATAGAAGATAATCAAAAAGTTGATGGTAAAGCATGTGTAATAGATGGTAAAATAATTGTGAAAAACGGTAAAAACGGTGGTAAACCTGCAATGATTTCTATTGGTAGGAATATTCAAGTAATGATAGATGATAAGCCAATTTCCACTATATCGGAAGTTTATGAAAATAGTAAAATAGATGTTACATTTAAAGAACAAAAAGCAGTTAGAAATTTAAATATTTCTGTATCAAGAGATTGTATGAGTGCGCATATAGATATTTCTTATGAGCCAGAAATATTTTACAGATTAAAAGATACTGAAGAAAAAAGCTGTATAACTCTTGAAGAAATAGAACAGGACAGGATATATCCTCCTAATTTCTCAGTGAGTGAAATAGAAAAAGAATTAATAGCTGCGGGAATAATGTTTGGAATTGATAGAGAAAAAATAAAGCAATGTTCAGAAGCTGATGAAGTTAGAGATTTAGTAATTGCAGAGGGAAAACCTGTTGTAGATAGTGAAGATGATACCTTAGAAGTTAAATTTGAAAAGGATTTAAAAAAACATACTGTAGATTTAAAAGGTAACATAGACTATAAGGCTATTGGTAGTATTAAATCTGTAAAAAAAGGACAGACTTTAGCAATAGTTCATAAAGGTAAATTAGGAACTAATGGAGTTAGTGTAAAAGGAAAAATAATCCAAGCAAAAAAAGGGAAGATGTTACGTATTAAATGTGGTGGTGGATGTGAATTACATGGTAATACAGTAAAATCTACTATTGAAGGAAAGCCTATGTATAAGGGTGGATTGTTTACAGTAACATCAATACATGAAGTTAAATCTAATGTAGATTTAACTACAGGAAATATAAAATTTGATGGCGATGTAATAGTTTATGGAAATGTTTTAGAAGGTATGAAAGTAGAAGGTTTAAATGGTGTTGAGGTTTATAAGTCTGTAGCTAGTGCAGAAATTAAATCTAACCATCATATAAAAATAGGTGGAAATGTTTTATTATCAGATGTTATTGCTGGTGGAAAAAACAATGTGAATATTAAATTAGAAAAAGATATGGGTAAATTGCTAAGTGATCTAGAGGAATTGAGAAAATCTACAGAGAAAGTTTTAAAAAATAAACTTTTAGGTAGAAAAGCAAGAGATGGCGAAATTATAAAGATTTTGATAGAAAACAAATTTCATGATATTCCAAGAATAATAAAGGAAATGGATAAAATATATGTAGAACATCCAAATCTAGATAGAAATTTCACTTTAGTTTTAAAATCTAATCTATTGGGTTTTGGACCTTTAAATATAGAAAATTATTCAAAACTTTTAGATATTGAAAATTTAATAGCTAAACAGAAGCAATTCATAGCATTGGATTCTATAAAACCAGCAGATATTGAGATAGCATATTGTCAAGACAGTGTATTAAGAGCTACAGGAAATATATATATTACAGGGAAAGGGGAATATATATCAAATATGTTCTCAAACGATAGTATTTTCTTTAAAGGATTTAATTCAGTAGCAAGAGGCGGAATTATAAAGGCTAAGAATGAAATACAATGCAATCAAGTAGGAAGTGATGCGGGAGTTCCAACTAAATTAATTGTAGATGCAGGTGGAGAAATTTGGGCTAAATTTGCATATAATAATACTAAATTTGTAGTTGGAGCTTTAGAGTATATTTTAGAACAACCTAGCAAAGATATACATGTTTATTTAGATAGACATGGAGAATTACAAGTTGATAAATTTAATATGATTTAATATGGGGAGGAGATAAAGTTGAATAATAACGAAGTTAAGGTTTTAGTTTTTAAGGTAAACGAAGAATATTTTGCAGCAGATATAATGGAAGTAGAAAGAATTTTAGGATATGAAGAGACAACTAAAATTCCTGAAGCACCTTATTTTATAGATGGAGTTAGAAACTATGAGGGAAATATTCTTCCAGTAATGATACTTGCAAAAAAATTTAATGTTGAATTTAATGGTATTCAAAATGAAGCAAAGGTTATTGTTACTAAAAATGGAGAACAAAAAATTGGTATCTTAGTAGATTCAGTATCCGAAGTTATAAATGTTCAGGAGAATGTTATAGAAAAAACTCCTGATATTGCATCTGGAATTTCTAAAAAATATGTAAAGGGGCTTATTAAATTAGATGATAGAATAATAATTTTCTTAAATTTAAATTCTATATTATCTGATGAAGAAAAAGCCTCATTAGAATTTTAAGGTGAAATTATGGAAGGCGATATAAGAATAGGCATAGGGGATTTAAACGTAGGAAAGAACCCGGATACGTTAATAACAGTAGGATTGGGTTCCTGTATAGGTATAGCTATATATGACAAAATAAATAAAATAGGTGGACTTGCACATATAATGTTACCAGACAGTACACAATTTTCTAAGATAAATAATGAAATGAAGTTTGCAAATTTAGCTATACCAATGTTAGTTGATAAATTAGTGAAATTTGGAGCTAATAAACGAGGAATGAAAGCAAAAATTGCAGGTGGAGCTTCTATGTTTAACTTTCCTGATCAAAAAATGACAATGGATATTGGAAGTAGAAATGCAGATGCTGTAAAGAGATCCCTAAAAGAGTTATCAATTCCTATTATTTCAGAAGATGTAGGAGGGAATAAAGGAAGAACTTTAATTTTTGACACTTCTAATGGAATCGTAAAAGTTAAAACTGCTGGCTTAGGAATAAAAGAAATTTAATTGTGGAGTGATTTAGTTGAATAAAATTAAAGTAGTAGTTGTTGATGATTCAGCTTTAATGAGAAAAATAATTTCAGATATGATAAATCAGCAAAGTGATATGGAAGTAATTAATATGGCTAGAAATGGAGATGATCTATTTGAAAAATTAGATAAAACTCCAGACGTAATTACTTTAGACGTAGAAATGCCGAAAGTGGATGGCATAGAAACTCTTAAAATATTAAAAAAATGCAATATAAATATTCCAGTTATTATGTTAAGTTCTTTAACAAAAAAAGGTGCTGAAACTACATTAGAATGTTTAGAATTAGGAGCTTTTGATTTTGTAGCAAAGCCTTCAGGATCTATTTCATTAGATATAGAAAAGGTAAAAGAAAACTTAGTAGAAAAAATTAGAGCAGCCTATGGGAGAAGAAATTTCTTTGCTAATAGGACTATTAGAAACACAAAGAGTCCTTTCGAAAAGACATATAATAAATCATCAGAAACTATTAATTCAAGAGAAAAAATCTCCAGAAATAATGAAACTTTAAAAGAAAGAAAGACTTTGTTGAAACATAATACTATGTCAACAACTATGCATAAAGAGTATAAGATAGAAAATGTTGAACATAAAGAGAGCTTAATTAATAATCATATAGAAAGTTCTAGGTTAAATAGAAGAGTAATAGATAATAAAAAGATAGATGCGGTTGTAATAGGTGCATCTACCGGTGGACCTAAAGCACTTTATGAAGTAATAACAAAATTACCAGAGTTAAATGTGCCAGTATTTGTTGTACAACATATGCCAGTAGGTTTTACAAAGGTTTTTGCAGATAGATTGGATAAAAATAGTGTATTAAAAGTTGTAGAGGCTGAAGATAAAATGGAAGTTTCAAGAAACACAGTATATGTGGCTAAAGGTGGATATCATATGGAAATATGGAATGATAAAAAAATTCATCTTAATACTGAACCGGCAATTTGGGGTGTAAGACCAGCTGTAGATAAGCTATTTATATCAGCATCAAAAGTATATAGACAAAATATTTTAAGTATAGTTTTGACAGGTATGGGCAAAGATGGTGCAGAAGGAACAATAGCTATAAAAGATGGTGGTGGAGTAACATTTTCAGAAGATGAGAGAACATGTACTATTTATGGAATGCCTAAAGCAGCGTTTAATACTGGAAAAGTAGATGAAGTTATACCTTTAAATGAAGTGGTAAGTAGAATTACTCAAGTAGTTTTAAGGAGAGGGGCATAATTTAGATGGATTTTTTATATTTAGAAAAATGGGTTAAAAAGGAATATGGTATAGATCTTACAGCATATAAGTCTAATCAATTGCATAGAAGAATAGAAAGCTTTGCAACAAGAGTAGGGGCTAAAAATGCAGAACAATTTGCAGATATATTACAAAGAGATAAATCCCAAAAACAAAAATTTTTAGATTTTTTAACTATAAACGTTACAGAATTTTTTAGAAATCCCGATATATTTAAAGATTTCGAAAAAAATATGAAAGAATATATAGCTAAAAATAATAGAGGTATAAAAATCTGGAGTGCAGCCTGTTCCATTGGTTCAGAACCATATTCAGTAGCTATGCTACTAAAGGAAATAAATAGTAGACAAAGTCCTAAAATATTAGCAACAGATATAGATGCTACTATTTTAAAACGTGCACAAGAAGGGTGCTATACAAAATTAGAAGTTAAAAATATAAAGCCAGAACTTTTAAATAAATATTTTACAAAGTCAGACGATAATTATATAATTAATTCAGATTTAAAACGAATGATTACATTTAAAAGGCAAGATCTTATATTAGATAATTATGAAAAGGACTTTGATATTATTATTTGCAGAAATGTAGTTATATATTTTAATCAAGATGTAAAAGATAAAATCTATAGAAAGTTTAGTGCTTCCCTTAAAAAAGGAGGGTTACTTTTTGTAGGAGCTACAGAAAGTATATATAATTATAAAGATTATGGATTTGAAAAAGCTTCTACATTTATCTATAGGAAATTATAGGGGGGATGCGAGATGGATACATCACAATATATGTCTATGTTTTTAGAAGAGTCTATGGATAATTTACAAACATTGAATGAATCTCTTCTTGAACTTGAACAAAATCCAGATGATGTAGATAAGCTAAATGAAATTTTTAGAGTAGCACATACAATAAAAGGTATGGCAGCTACTATGGGATTTTCTGAAATGGCAGAGCTTACGCATAAGATGGAAGATGTATTATCAAAATTTAGAGAAGGCGAACTTAAAGTAACAGAAAACGTAGTCACTACTTTATTTAAATGCCTAGATACTTTAGAACTTATGGTGGACAATATTTCAGAAGGTATAGAAGATGAAGTTGAAATAGATGAAATAATAAATGAACTTAAAAATATTGAAAATGTAAGTTTAAATTCTGAAAAACAAGAAACTAAAGAAGAAATAAGTAAAGAAGTAAAAGAAAAAGAAGTAGAAGTAAATGATAATTCTCAAAAGGCTAATAGTATAGAATTAAATGAGTATGATAGAGATATTATAAAACAAGCTATAGAGAAAAGTTTTAATGTTTTTAGATTAAATGTGGAGCTAGATGAAAACACAATTTTAAAAACAGCCAGAGCATTCTTAGTTTTCAGAGTATTAGAAGATTTAGGGGAAATTATAAAGTCTATACCATCAACAGACGATATTGAAAATGAGGATTTTGAGTTTAATATAGAATTAGTTTTTGTAACTACAAGTGATAAAGAAACAGTTAAGACTGGAATTATGGGTGTTTCAGAAATTAAAAATGTTGACATACAAGAGATTACTTTAGATGATTTAAGTGAACCTACTCCAAAAGAAGAAATTAAAGAAAAAAAATCAGAAGAAGTTACTCCTAAAGCTGAACCTAAAAAGGCTAAAGTAAATAAGAGTGCTAGGAAATCTTCAGATGGTGAACATAAGAAGGCTCACCAATCAGTAAGAGTTGATTTAGAAAGATTAGATAAGTTCTTAACTATGGTATCAGAATTAGTTATTCATAGAACTAGACTTGAGCAACTTGCAAGTAATCATAAGTTGACTGATTTAAATGAAACACTAGAACAAATAGCTAGAACGACTTCTGACCTGCAAGACTTAGTTATGAAAATCAGAATGTTGCCTCTTGAAGTGGTATTTAGTAGATTCCCTAGAATGATAAGAGACCTATCTGTAGAACTTAACAAAGAAATGGAACTTATAATCGAAGGACAAGATACTGAGCTAGATAGGACTGTAATTGATGAAATAGGTGAACCACTAATTCACTTATTAAGAAATTCTGCAGACCATGGTATAGAGTCAAAGGAAGAAAGAATTAAAGCTGGAAAGGATCCTGTTGGAAAGATCAAATTAATAGCTTATCAAGAGGGGACAAAGGCTGTAATTAAAGTAGTAGATGATGGTGCAGGAATAAATGTTGAGAGAGTAAGATCAAAAGCAGAAGAAAAAGGCATCAATACTGAAGGTATGGATGAAAACGATATTAAAAACTTAATATTTAACCAAGGTTTTAGTACAAATACAGAAGTAACAGATATATCAGGTAGAGGTGTTGGAATGGATGTTGTTAAAACTAAAATTACAACACTAGGAGGAACTGTTGATGTTACATCACAAGAAGGTGTTGGTACAATCTTTACAATTAGATTGCCATTGACCCTTCAAATTATTCAAGCTCTTTTAGTTAAAGTTGGCGCTGAAACAATGGCGATTTCTTTAGGATATATAGATAGGGTAATTGATTTCAAAGAAGAACTTATTAAGAAATCAAATAATAAAGAAGTTATTCTTTATAGTGGCAATATTATACCATTAATAAGAGTGAATAAAAAATTAGGATTAGAAGAAGTTAAAGGTGCTAAAAAATACATTGTAATTACAAAAGTTGGAGAGAAAACAGTTGGATTATTAGTTGATTCATTGTTAGGACAACAGGAAATTGTAATTAAACCTTTAGGAAAAACTCTTCAAAATTTAAAAGAATATATAGGGGCGACTATCCTAGGTGATGGATTAGTTACGTTAATTTTAGACGTTGGTGCTCTTATTTAGGAGGTGAGTTTAATGGATTATAAATCATTAACTCCCATACAGTTGGATGCGTTAAAAGAAGTTGGGAATATAGGAGTAGGAAATTCTGCTACAGCATTATCTCAGCTTTTGAATAAAAAAGTTGATATTACAGTGCCTAATATAAATATAGTTTCTTTCGAGGAAATATACAATAAAATAGGTGCTGAAGAAATAGTTATTGGAGTTTTAGTCAGAGTTTTAGGCGATGCACCGGGAAATATATTATTTATATTTAGTAAAGATTCTGCATTAAGTATTATAAATGACTTAACAGGTTCTAAAGCTGATGAATTTGATGATATGGGAAAATCAGTATTATGTGAAATAGGAAATATTATTTCAAGTTCATATATGAATTCTATAGGGGTATTTACTAATACAACTTTAATTCCATCAGTACCAGCAATTACTTATGATATGCTAGGTGCAATTTTATCTACTACATTTATAGAATCTGGACAATATGATGATCATGTACTTGATATAGAAACATCTTTCTTAGAAGATGAAAGTGAGTTAAGTGGACATTTTTATTATGTTCCAATGCCAGGTTCACTAGAAAAAATATTAAATGCTTTAGGAATATAAGCAAATTATGGAGGTATTATAATGTCTACAAGAGTTTTAATAGTTGATGATGCTACATTTATGAGAATGATGATTAAGGATATTTTAGAAAAGAATTCCTTTGAAGTAGTAGGAGAGGCAGACAATGGTTTGAAAGCTGTAGAACTTTATAAAGCAGAAAAACCAGATGTAGTTACAATGGATATAACTATGCCAGATATGGATGGTATAGAGGCAGTTAAAGAAATTCGTAAAATAAACCCAAATGCTAAGATTATTATGTGTAGTGCTATGGGACAACAAACAATGGTTATGGATGCTATAAAGGCAGGAGCTAAAGACTTTATTGTAAAACCATTCCAAGCAGATAGAGTAATAGAAGCCATTAAAAAAGTAGTTGGCTAGGAGGCAGTGATATGCAAGTAGTTATATTCAAAATTTTGGATGAACAGTTTGCAGTAGAAACTGAAAAGATTAAAAGTATAAATGATATGATGGAAGTTACAGCTGTGCCTAAGGCGCCAGAATATATTAAGGGCCTTATAAACTTAAGAGGTAATGTAAGTTCACTTTTAGATGCAAATCTTTTATTAGGATTGGAAGAGAGCAAAGAACAAAGTAGTATTATTATATTAAATTTACAAGAAGAATCTGTTGGAATCTCAGTAGATGAAGTTAGTGAAGTATTAGATATAGAAGAAAATCTAATAGAAAAAACCGAAGAACTAAAAGAAAAACCTTACTTAAAAGGTGTAATTAATTTTAAAGATAGAATAGTAACTTTAATTGATATTAATAAAATGATACCAAATTATTAATATTCATTTGAAAACAGAAATGAGGGAAGAGTATGGCTGATGTATTATCGCAGAATGAAATAGATGCCCTTTTATCAGCTTTATCATCAGGGGAGTTAGAACCTGATGAGCTTCAAGAAGAAGAGGAACATAAGGTTAAAAAGTATGATTTTAGAAGCCCTCAAAAATTCTCTAAAGAGCATTTAAGAACTCTAGAGTTAATTCACGATAACTATGGTAGGATAATTTCCACATATTTGACGGGGCAAGTAAGAACAAATATAAAAGTAAAGATTGAAACGATTCAACAAATAACATATGAGGAATTCATACATTCAGTATCTAATCCTACTATGCTTACAATTTTTAAAATGCCGCCACTAAATGGTACTTTACTTTTTGAAACAAACACTGAGTTTGTATTCCAAATTATAGACATGCTTCTAGGTGGAAGTGGTACTAGAAAAAATGAAATTAGAGAATTTACAGACATAGATAAAAAGATAATGTGGAGAGTTAATCAAGGGCTAATTGAAAACTTAAAGTTAGCTTGGGAGGATATAGTACAGGTTCAACCAGAAATAGAAGGACTTGAAACTAATCCAGCTTTAAATCAAACTTTGGCACCTAATGAGCCAGTTGCTTTAATTACTTTTACAGTAGAAATGGGTGAATATAATACTTTTATAAATATCTGTATTCCTTATCTTAGCGTAGAGAAGTTGCTTGATAAGTTAGAAGTACAATATTGGTTTAGAGGAAATAATGAAGAAGTAGAAGAAGAAGTAGAAACAACTAAGCTTAGAAAACGTTTAGATATAGTAGATGTAAATATGTTAGCCGTTTTAGGAGAAAGTAAAATTACAATAGAAGATTTCTTAAAACTTTCTGTTGGCGATGTCGTTTCGTTAGAGCAAAAGGCTATAGATCCGGTTGAAATTTACATAGGTGAAAAGCCTTATTATTATGCTAAACCAGGAATATTAGGCAAAAACAAAGGAGTACAAGTTCTTGATATTATAGATAAGGATGTGGAAAGCTATGAATAATGGATTTCTTTCACAAGAAGAGATAAATTCGCTATTAAATGGTGGTGCAGATACAGAGAATTCAGGTAGTGCGCCAGTGGAAGAAGCAAATAATAACAATGAAGATTTAACTAATATAGAAAAAGATATTTTAGGAGAAGTTGGAAATATTTCTATGGGGTCTGCATCAACAGCGTTGTCTACAATTATTGGTCAACCTGTAAATATAACGACCCCTACAGTATCTACAACTACCTTAAATAAAATGAGAAATGAATTTGAAATTCCCAATGTTGCATTAGATGTGCGATATACTAGTGGAATAGCAGGTAGTAATTTATTTGTTATGAAAATTACAGATGCAGCAGTTATAGCTAATTTAATGATGGGTGGAGATGGTAAGATAGAACAGAAACCTACAGAACTGTCAGAACTTGAAATTAGTGCTGTATCAGAAGCTATGAATCAAATGATAGGTTCTGCCGCTACTTCAATGGCAACTATGTTTACAAGAGAAGTAAATATATCTCCTCCAACATCAAAAGTTTGGGATGATCAAACAGTTGATTTTTCACAATCTATTGATGGAGATGAAAAAATAGTTAGGGTTTCATTTAGAATGACTATAGGAGATTTAGTAGATAGTAATATTATGCAAATTCTTCCTATGGATACTACAAAAACTATTATAAATATAATGATGGGTAATGAACAAAGAGAAAATAATGCACAGGTATCAGCTAAATCAGTAGAAGAACAGGTACCAGTGCAAAATAATCAACCAGTTTATGAGGAGCAAGTAAGACAGAAACCAGTTTATGAAACACCTGCACCTAATTATACTCAAACTCCAGTTTACGAAAAACCAATTGAACATGC
This sequence comes from Clostridiaceae bacterium 14S0207, assembly GCA_003288255.1. GTDB lineage: Bacteria > Bacillota > Clostridia > Clostridiales > Clostridiaceae > Hathewaya > Hathewaya limosa. The sequence goes on from CP026600.1 coordinate 1,052,654, forward strand.
ACCTGTAAATGTTCAACAAGCTACTTTTGCTCCATTACAAGGAACAGGGATACAAGATACGCCAAGAAACATAGATTTAATTTTAGATGTACCTTTAAATATTTCTGTTGTACTAGGTAGATCTAAAAAGAATATAAAAGATATTTTAGAACTTGGGGTAGGTTCCCTAATTGAATTAGATAAATTAGCTGAAGAACCGGTGGAAATACTTGTAAATGGAAAGAAAATTGCTTATGGAGAAGTTGTAGTAGTAGATGAAAACTTTGGTGTAAGAATTACAAGTATAATAAGTTCAGAAGATAGAGTTAGAAGTTTAGGAAAATAATTATTAAAAATAGAGAGACATGTACAAGGTGCATGTCTTTTTTTGTGAAAAAGTTTACGTATAATAAGTTAATGTGAAATTTGTATTAAATGCTTCATGTTTATGGAAAATAGTATATAAACTTTTAAGTGCCTTATACGATAATATAATTAAATCAAGTAGTCCTTTTAAAGTTCCAAGATTTTAATTAAACCTAGTTTAGGAGTGAAAAAAATGAAAATAAATAATGTTTCTATTAATAAGGTTATAAACATTTATGATAATAAGAAACAAAAAATAGAAAATAGAATATCTAAAGAAAATAAGGATAAAATAGAAATTTCTAACTTAGGAAAAAAGTTGAGTAGCTTAAACTGTGATATTCTTCAAAAAAATTCGGATAAAAAAGTTGAAGAAATAAGAAAAGAAGTACAACAAGGTACTTATAATAGAGATTGTAAACTTATAGCACAAAAGTTAATAGATGTTATAAAAAATAGAGATATTTAAAGCAAGGAGAGTTTTTAGTATATGAAGGCAAGTTTAAAAGATATTTTTACAAGAGAACTAAAAGCTTTAAATAGGTTATTAGAAACTTTAGAAGAACAACATAAATACATTGTAAAAAGTGAAGTTTTTAAGTTGGAAAAGATGAAAAGTGAAATAGAGAAAGTAAATAAAGATGTAGCTCTAATTGAAATGGAAAGAAGAAGCTTAACAGGAGGGGAAAGTGTTAATGAAATAGTTTCTAGATATGAAGACGAAGAGCTTAGTATACTATATAGAGATATAAAGAAAGTCTTAAATGAACTTAAACTTCAAAAAGAAACAAATGAAGTGTTAATAAAACAAGAATTAGGATTTACAACTCAAATGTTAAATTTATTGAATCCAAAGAGCGGTACTCCTAAAACTTATAATGCTTATGGAAAGGTCAAAAGGTGATAATATGTCAGATTTAATGTCTATTTTTGGTATATCAAAAAGAGGAATGTTTGCAGAACAAAAAGCTTTAGGTGTAACTTCTCATAATATTGCTAATGCCAATACACAGGGATATTCAAGACAAAGAGTACAAAGAGAAACTACAAAACCATTTTATACACCATCAATGAATAGTGCAATTGGACCTGGTCAAATGGGAACAGGTGTAGAAATAACAACTATTGATAGGGTAAGAGATAAATTTCTTGATTTTCAAGTACGTAGAGAAACTTCGACTTTAGGAAGATTTTCAGCACGTGATAAATATTTAGGCGAAGTTGAAAGTATTTTTAATGAGCCAACAGAATATGGGCTTTCAACAGAAATAAGTAAATTCTATGAATCTTGGTATAGCTTATCTAAACAACCCGAAAGTTCTAATACAAGGACAGTAGTAGCACAACAATCAGATGCATTAGCAAAAGAATTACGTCATACCTATTCTCAGTTAGAAGAAGTTAAAAATAATGTTCACGATGAAATTAAACAACATATTTTTGATATGAATGAGAGATTAGATAAATTAAATGATTTAAACCAACAGATAATGCAAGTAACTATAACAAAACAGCATCCTAATGATTTAATGGATAAAAGAGATCTTATTTTAGATCAATTAAGTGATACATTAAATATAAATAGGGAAGAAAAAGAATTTAATACCTATGATGTAAGCCCTCAAAATACAGAATGTTATCCTGGACCAAAAGGGAATGAGATTCTAGTAAGAAAAGATCCTAATGCAGATGTAAGTAGATTTTCATATATAAATAATGTGGAAAGTGATGAAGCAGCAGGAACAATAACTATAAGCTATTTAAAGTTAGGTAATGCTAATAAAGCAGGAAATAAAATAACTATAACAGGTTTAACAGCAGATAATATTAAAGAAGTAAAAAAACATATTGATGAATGCAGGGTGCTATGGGCTGAAAAAGATGGGACAGCTTATTCAGAAGCAAAAGGCACTATAGCTTTTGCAGACTTTAAGCAGTTGGATAAAGATTTAGGTTTACTTAATCCCAATGCAGGTCAATTAAAGGGTTTAATGACTGTTCAAGAGGATGTAGATAAATATCAAGAACAGTTAAATAAATTGGCTAAGGGTCTTGCTATGTCTGTAAATACTGTGCATAGTGGAGAAGATACAGCTATAAATAAAGATGGTTTATTTTTTGTAAACAAAGATAATGTGAATGTTAATGGAGAATTAGATATAACAGCAGACAATATAGCAGTTAATAAAGATATTTTAAATGATCCTAAAAAAATAAAAACAGGAACTGATAATGATGATAGCAAAAATGGAGAATCTGATGGAAATAGAGCACTAGCTATTGCACAACTTCAATATACACTAATTGATTATGGTAGTGTTGAATTGGGAAATAAAATGGATAGAACTAATTTTATAACTAAGTTAACAGGTGGATTTGTAAAAAATTCAGAGTTAAATAATGTAAATACCCTTAAAAATAAGGTAGGAACTACTAAAGCTGATTCTTATTTTAAAGATATAGTAGATGAATTAGGTATTCAAAAATCAGAAGCTAAAAAAACTGTTGCAAATACTAAAACTCTTTTATCAAGCCTTAGAGAAAGTAGAGATTCATCATCAGGAGTATCATTGGATGAAGAAATGGCAAATTTAGTTCAGTTTCAACATGCTTATCAAGCAAATGCTAAAATGATCTCCATAGTAGATCAATTATTAGATGTAGTAGTAAATGGATTAATTAGATAGAAAGGAGATTAAAATATTATGAGAATTACTAATAAAATGTTATCAAATAGCTTTTTAAATGATGTAGAAGTTAATTTAAATAATTTAAAAACATTACAACAACAACTAACTTCAGGTAAAGAAGTGAAACGTCCTTCAGATGATCCTTTTAGAGTAGCAAGATCTATGCAACTTCATACTGATATAGGAAGAAATATACAATATAATAAAAATATTGAAGATGCTATAAATTTTTTAGATGTAACAGATACGGCACTAGGTCAGGTCACAAATGTATTTCAAAGAATGCGTGAACTTCTAGTTTCATCTGGAAATGGTGCTTATGGGGAAGATGAAAAAAAGGCTATAAGAGATGAAATAAATCAAAAGGTATCAGAACTAGGACAGATACTTAATTCAAATTTTGATGGAAAATATGTCTTTGCAGGGACAAGGGCTACTACAAAACCTATTATAGTAGAGAGTAAAGCTGATAAAACAAGTTTGGATTATAATGGTAGAAGTGGGGCAAAATTAGATTTAACTAAAGCCACAGATAAAGATGAATCAAAGATGTTAGGAGAAAAATTAACTGCAGAGATTTCACAAGGAGTTGTTTTAGAATATAACATAACTGCAAAAGATTTATTACAATTTACAGTTAAAGGTACTGGTGGTAAAGCAGATAAAGATGTAGATGTAAAAGAAGTATTAGACAAAATAGTAACTCATCTTAATGATCCTAAAGCTGGAGCAACTGAATTAAATGAAGACTTGCAAAATATAGATGATGCTGTGGGGAATTTATTAAAATTACGATCTGAAGTTGGAGCAAAACAAAATAGAATGGAATCTGCAAGAGATAAAAATAAAGAACAGAACTTTAACTTAAAGCAGATCTTATCTAAAACTGAAGATATAGATGTAAGTGAAAAATATATGGAATATGCCGTAATGCAGTCTGTTTATTTAGCATCACTTCAAACTAGTTCTAAAATATTACAACCAACTTTAATGGATTATTTAAGATAAGTAAATAGGAGATAATAAAATGATTTTAAAAACAAAATATCATGGTGATATAAATTATGACAAAAGTGAAATAATTAAATTTTCTAAGGGGGTATTAGCTTTTGAACATTTAAAAAGGTTTATTAAATTCCCTATAGAAGGAAATGAAGTTTTTGAAATTTTACATTCTGTAGAAGACCCAGCCACAGGGTTTGTTGTAGCATCTCCTTTTTTTGTGAATAATAATTATGAATTAAAACTTAGTGATGGTACATTAGAAAGGTTAAAAATTGATTCTCCAGAAGATGTATTAGTATTAGGAATTGTAAATGTTAACTCTGATATGGAAAAAACTACTATAAATTTACGAGCTCCAGTTATAATAAATATAAAAAGGAAATTAGGTGAACAAATAATACTTGGTACAGAAAAGTATAAGATTAAGACACCTATAATTGGAGAGGAAAACTAATGTTAGTTATAAAAAGAAAATTTGGAGAATCCTTTGTTTTAGGAGAAGATATTGAGATTACAGTATTAGGTTATGAAAATGGAGCTGTAAAATTAGGTATAAAAGCTCCAAAAGATATAACAGTTTTAAGAAGCGAATTAATAAAAGAAGTAGAAAATGAAAACGAAAGTGCTATAGAATTTAATTTAAATACGCTTAAAAAGTTAAAGTTAGACAAAAAGTAGTGGGAGGGATAATATGGAGATAAACGGTTTAGTAATAAATCCTTTTAAAAATCCTACTGAAGATAAAATAAAGAAGTTAAATGAGAAAAATGATAAAAGATGTATTGCAGAAAAACAGATATATCATGAAGAAGATTTAAAAAATGCTAAAGAAATAATGGATAAACTCTTAAAAAAGCATAAGTCTCATATAGAATATGAAACATATGATAAGTTTAAATCTGTAACCATTATAAAGATTGTAGATACAGATACCAAGGAGGTTATAAAAGAAATTCCTCCTAAGAAACTTTTAGATATGGTAGCGAAGATGTGTGAAATGATAGGAATTATGATTGATGAAAAAGTTTAAGGAAGTGTAATGTATGGAACTTAGACTTAATAAAGTTGATCTAGAATTAAGACGAGAAATAAATGAAAAAACTAAATCAGATAAAGTTCATACAAAAGATGAAATATCTATAAGTAATGATTTGAAAAAAGAAAATAAAAATAAATATTATTATTGTAGTGAAAAAAAAAATAAAAAAATTTTGGTAGATGCAGAACAATATTTACAAGAGTTTCCAAAAGAAATTCATAAGGGTTTACTTATAGATAAAAGAACTTAAGAATTAAAATTTATGTTTAAGAAAATAGGAGGTTCTATAATGGCCTTTAGTGGTAATGCTTATAATGTATATAAAAATAATAGTGTAAATTATGCATCTAAGGAACAATTATTATTAATGTTACTAGATGGTGCAGTAAAATTTTCTAAAATGGCAAGACAAGGTATTCTAGATAAAGATATAATGAAGGCTCATGCTAATATAGTTAAAACCGAAGATATTTTTATCGAACTTATGGCTACATTAGATTTGAATCTTGGCGGAGAATGGGCTAAAAATGTATATAATATATATCAATTTATAGTTGATAATCTAGCTAAGGCAAATATGAAAAAAGATATAAAAATTTTAGATGAAACTATAGTGCTTATAGAAGATATAAAAAATACTTGGAATGAAGCATATAAAAGAAGTAAAATAGCTGAATAAGGAGGAAAGGTTATGAGAATTACAGGACTTGCAACTGGCATGGATGTAGATAAAATGGTATCAGACATGATTAAACCATATAAAATGAAAGTAGATAAAGTAAAACAACAAAGAGAATTAATTAAATGGAAACAAGATGCGTGTAGAGATATAATAAAGGAGGTTAATAAATTAAAATATACTTATCTTGATATAAAAGGTGGAGATAAAAATATTTTAAACTTAAAATCAGGTGATATTTTAACTACAGAAATTCAACATGGTGCCTCAGCTGATGTTAAGGTAATAAAGGGTACAGCTCAAGAAGGAAAGTATACTGTTAATGTAATAGAAAAAGCTACATCTTCTAAAGTAATATTGGATATGGATAAAGATTATAGTGTAAGTACTAATAAGTCTGTAGATATTACTATAGATGGCAAAAAAGTAACTATAGATTTTACAGGTAAAGATGTAGATGAAGTAGTAAAAAATATTAACAATAGTATAAAGAATAATAAAGAGTTAAATGGAAAAGTAATAGCTAGATTTTCTGAAATAGAAGGTGGACTAGTATTTCAAAGTAAGGAAACTGGAATTAAAACATCACTAGATGTAACAGGAGTTGGATTTTCTCAAAAATTAAAGGAAGCTGGAAAAGATGCTAAGTTTACAATAAAAAATCCTAATGGAATAACATCAAAAGAACTTACATCTTCAGAAAATAAATATGAAATTGATGGAATAAAAATAAATTTACTAGATTCAGGAGAAACAAGTTTTAATGTAAAAAAAGATACAGATACTGTTTATAAGAAATTTAAAGAATTTGTAGATGACTATAATAAATTAGTAGATAAGGTTTATACAAAAACTTGTGAAAAGAAACAATTTAAATATCAACCATTAACAGAAGAACAAAAGAAGGAAATGAAAAAAGAAGACATTGAAAGATGGGAAGAAAAAGCTCATCAAGGAGTATTAAGAGACGATTCTGACTTAAGAAATATGTTAAACGATCTAAGAAAATGTTTCTTTGGAAATGATCCTAAGAGTGGGCATTATTCTACAGTTGAGGGTTGTGATGTTAACTTTGGTAGTAAATTAGGTATAAGTATGACTAATGACTACACAAAACCAGGACAAATAGTTTTAGATGAAAGCAAATTTAAAAAAAGTTTGGAAGAAGATCCACAGGAAGTAATAAAATTATTTACTAAAAAAAGTGATTCATTATATACACCACCTAATAAAACCGATTCATCTGGTAAAGTTGATGTAAATAATAGAAAAAATAGGGCAGATAGATTTAGTAGTCAAGGTATACTAGAAAGAATTAATGATGTATTCTTAGATTACACAAGAACTATTAGATATGGAGCTAAAACAAAAGGAACTTTAATTGAAAAAGCTGGTATGAAAGATGAGTATGGTAATTTTAATGAAGTTAATAATATGATTTCAAAGCAAATGCAAGAAAAAGATGAACTTATTAAAAAATTAAATATGAGAAATGATAAAAGAGAAAATGAATTTTATATTAAATTTTCTAAATTAGAAAAAATGATGAATTCATATAATGCACAATCAAGTTGGCTAGCTACACAATTTGGTGGAGGACAATAATGATATATGTGTAAATTAGAAAAAATTCTAAGTTCTTTTAAAGAAATAACTAAAAATTCTATAATAGCATTAGAACAAGGGGATTTAGAAAATGCAGAATTATATATAAAAAAAGAGAAGAAATCATTGAAGAGATAAAGTTAGTACAATATACTCAAGATGAGTTTAAAAGTACAGTAGATAGAATAGAGTTAATCCAATTAGATAAGAAATTAGAAAACTTATTAAAAAAAAATATAGCAATTGTAAAAGATGAAATGCGTGATTTTAACGCATCTAAAGAAGCATATAATAATTATAATAAGTTTGCAGGAAGAACTCCAAATTTTATTAATCAAAAAATTTAAAAATAAGTATAAAGTTTAAAATAGAAAAATCGATACTATTTAAGTAAGGTTTAATCTAAGAACATGATGTTATTTTTAGATTAAAAATATTATAAATTTATATAAAGTTTTAAAAACTTATGTCGATAATATAAAAGTAATTGAAACATAATTTTTAAAGCTTAAATATTAAAAAAATAATAAAAAAAGTTTTTATCAGATATAAAGTTTTAAAAACTTATGTCGATAATATAAAAGTAATTAAAAATAAAAAAGCACATGGATGTGCAATAAAATTCAGGGAGGAATTTTAAAATGATAATCAATCACAATATGAACGCAATGAATGCCCACAGAATGATGGGACAAAACATCAACGCAGCTGGTAAAGCTATGGAAAAATTATCTTCAGGTTTAAGAATCAACAGAGCTGGAGATGATGCTGCAGGATTAGCTATCTCAGAAAAAATGAGAGGACAAATCAGAGGATTAAACCAAGCTTCAAGAAATGCTCAAGATGGTATTTCTTTAATTCAAACAGCTGAAGGTGCTTTAAACGAAACTCATGAAATTCTTCAAAGAATGAGACAATTAGCAGTTCAATCAGCTAATGATACAAACGTAACAAAAGATAGAGAAAATATACAAAAAGAAGTTGCACAATTACAATCAGAATTAACTAGAATAGCTTCTCAAACAGAATTTAATACTAAAAAATTATTAAATGGATCTGCTAAAGATGTTACTTTCCAAATTGGTGCTAACAAGGATCAAACTATAAAAGTTACAATAGGAAGCATGGGAGCTAAAGGATTAGCAGTTTCTAAGATTACATTAGCAACAAAAGCTGCTAAATGTTCAGAACACATAGCAACTTTAGATGCAGCTATAAACACAGTTTCAGTACAAAGAGCAGATTTAGGAGCAGTTCAAAACAGATTAGAACATACAATCAATTCTGATAATAATGCATCTGAAAACTTACAAGCAGCAGAATCAAGAGTAAGAGATGTTGATATGGCTAAAGAAATGATGGAATTCTCTAAGAAGAATATTCTTCAACAAGCAGCTCAAGCTATGCTTGCTCAAGCTAACCAACAACCACAAGGTGTACTTCAATTATTAAGATAGTTCTAATAATTAATGTATATATTAAAAGAGTCAGGGGAATTTTCCTTGGCTCTTTTTACTTAAGAAAAAGTAGATAAGATCGATAATAAAATTATGTAAAGGAAAGAGGTGTTTAAAATGATAGTAAATTATGATTTTGATATAGAAGAAAGTAGAGATGGATTAAAAATATTAAAAATACATAAAGATGGTAAAAAAGTATATATTGGTAGTAAATATAGAATGAAAGAATGTATAGATAAAATTTTAAAGGAAGATTATAAGAGTGAAGATGGTTTTACATTTATAATTTTTGGAATACCAAATGAAGAATATATTAAAGGGATTTACAAGAATAATGAGAAGATAAAAGTAATAATTTTTGAACCTAATATCAATTTAATAGAATATATAAAAAACAATTATGAAGAATATAAATTTTTAGAAGAAGAAAATATATATTTATTAAATGCTAGAAATGAAGAAGAAGTATATTTAAGTTTGAAAAAATTGATACAAGAATTCGATCTTACTAAGATAATTTATAAATCCTTTTTAAATTATGATAAAATATATGAACAACAAATGTACAAATTTAATAAAGTAGTAAAAAATGCGATTAATGACATTGCAATAAAGCGAAATACCCAAATGTATTTTTACAAAAGATGGTTTGAAACGTTAACAAAAAATTTAAAATATATGATAGGGGCCACACCTATAAACTTATTAGAAGATAAGTATAAAAATATACCAGCGATTATTGTGTCTGCAGGTCCATCTCTTAATAAAAATATAGATGATTTACATAATATAGACAAAGATATTTTAATTTTTTCTGGAGGAAGAACTTTAAGATCTTTAGTTGAAAAAAATATACAGCCTAGTCTTATAGGTGTAGTTGATCCAGGAGAAATTTCATATAAATTAGTGGAGAATTATATAGAAAAAACGAAATCCCCATTATTATTTTATGAAGGAACAAATGAAAAGGTTGTTGAAGCTCATCAAGGACAAAAAATTATTTTTACTCAAAACTCTATGATACATGACATATTCAGAATGGAAATAGAAGATATAGGGGTTGGAGGATCAATTGCCCATGATCTTACAGCTACTGCTAAATATTTAGGATGTAACCCTATAATTTTTATAGGACAAGATTTAGCCTATACAGGAGAAAAATATCATGCAGATATTGCAATTAATCAATTTAAAAAGGTTGATGAAAATAGTGTATCTAATGAGGTAGAAAATATATATGTTGAAGATGTAAATGGACATAAAGTTAAAACTAGTATAGTTTTAGATAATTTCAGAAGGGAAATGGAAATTTTTATTGAAAGTAATAAGGACACTACTTTTATAAATGCAACAGAGGGAGGAGCTAAAATAAAAGGAACTATTCAGATGACACTTAAAGATGCTATTAGTAAATATAAATTAAACTCTAAGATTAGCTTTATGCAAAATATAGAGCAAGTAGATGAAAATAAAATTAAGAATAATACTATTGAAATATTAAATAAGATAATAGAATCAGATCAAGAAATAATTAAACAAGGTACTAAAGCTTTAGAGGCTATAAAAGATTTAAATGTTTATTTAAGGATTGGTGAAAAGTCGAAAATAAATAAATATCTTAAAAGTTTAAATAATATAGATGATAAAATAAGAGGATGTTATGAAAAATTAGAAATTTTAAGAAGTATAATATATCCTACTATTTATAATATTTTAAGTGGAAAAAAACCTAAAACTCATAAAGAAATTATAGAGAATAATAAATTTCTTTACAAATCTATACTAGATGTATCAAAAGAAGTATTAGAGCCTATAAAAAATGTTAAAAATGAAATTGAAAAAATGGAGATTGAACATGATTAAAGTTGAAGAGAGTAGGAGTGGAGTATATACAATAAAATATAATAATAAATATATTCATAGTAGATATGATCCTATTAAAGAATGTAAGGTTTTAATCAATAAATATGAACATTTAATTCAAGATACTGAAGTTGTTGTTTATGGTTTGGGCTTAGGATATCATGTGGAAGAGATCTTGAGAAGAAATCCTATGACTAAAATATATGTTTTTGAAGGAAGTAAAGAAATAATAAAAATATGTGAAAATATAAATAGTAAAATATTCGGTATAAAAAATGTAAAAATAATTTCTAGTTCACAAGAAAATTTTTATGATTTATTTATTAAAAAAATTGAAGAGGTGCAAGATATTATAATTCACAAACCCTCGTTAGAGATAATAAAAGATAATAATTTTAAGTTGTATAGTGTTATTAATAATTATATAGTATCAAAAGAATCTGTAGATCAAAGTGGGCTTTTAAAATGTAACTATATTCAAAACTTGAAAAGTGATTATAAAAATATAAGGATACTAATAGATAAATTTACTAAAAATAGTAAAAAGTTTATTATTACATCTGCTGGACCGTCTTTAGATGACGAATTAGATTTATTGAGTAAAAATAGGGATGAATTTGTAATTATTACTGTAGGGACATCTCTTAATGCTTTAATGCATAATAATATAAAACCAGACATAATTGTTATTATAGATGGAAAAGAAGAAGTGGCAAAACAGTTAAGGGGTTTTGAAAATGAAAAAATTCCACTATGTTTTTTATCCACGGCATCTAGATGGGCCGTTGCAAATTATAATGGACCTAAGTATATATTCTTTAATAGTAAAGATGAGGATAATATAGTAATAGAAACTGGAAAAACAGTAGCTGTTGCAGCAATTAGTATTGCACTACACTGTAAGGCAAAAGAGATAGTTTTATTAGGTCAAGACTTAGCTTTTTTAAATGGTAAATCTCATACTAATACTTATGAAAGAATATATGGATCTAAAGATAATCCTATTGTAAATAAATATAATAAGTTAGTTAAAGGCATAGATGGTACAATGCTGGAAACAACTAAAGGATATATTTATTTTAAGGAACAGATAGAAAGACTTATCGAGTTAAATAAAAATGTAAAATTTATTAATTGTAGTAAAGGAGCTTTTATAAAAGGAGCAAAACATATGGAGTTTAAACAATACATATCTAAATAAAAAAGTTAGTCGTAAACTTCTACGACTAACTTTTTTATTTAGTATGACTTAAGAAAATAAGAAGTAATTACGATAATTAAAATATAAAATTTAAAGTTCGGAGGAATATTTATGAATGAGCAAATAGAAGCATTAGTGACAGCAAATGATTACTTAGATAATTTAGAAAATGGAATAAATCAACTAGTGGAAGCATTTCAACAAGAAGATAATAATAAAGGATGTTCATTAATACCACTTGTGGCAGATGGAATTAAATGGACTGTTGATATTGTAAACTTAACAAGGGAAAGTCAACCTAATTTTATTAATATATCTATGATTGATGAAAAGTTGGATGAAGTTGTAGAAGCCATAGAAAACGAAGATTATATCCTAGTTGGAGATTTATTTAATTATGAGGTTTTACCAATTATAGAAAAAATTCATGAAGAAGTAAGAAAAATAATTGCAAATTAACTTAAGTAAAGAGGGATAATATGAGTTTTTTTAAAGATAAAGGTATTCTTATAATAGGGGGTACAGGAACCATTGGAAAAGGTCTTGTAAAGGAACTTATAAATCATAATCCTAAGGTTATAAGAATATTTAGTAGGGATGAATATAAACAATTTATAATGGAACATTCAGCAATTATTCAAAAGAATAATGAAAAATTTAGATTTTTAATTGGAGATGTGAGGGACTTTGAAAGAGTTGATAGGGCTATGGAAGGAATAGATATAGTCTTTAACTTAGCAGCGATGAAGCATGTTCCAGCTTGTGAATATAATCCAGATGAAGCTATAAAAACTAATGTAGATGGCATGCAAAATGTTATAAAATCTGCTATGAAGAATAATGTTGAATGTGTTTTATTTACATCATCAGATAAAGCTATAAGTCCTACTAATACGTATGGGGCCACGAAAATGCTTGCAGAAAAGTTGGTACAAGCCGCAAATTTTAGTAAGGGAAAGGCTAAAACTAAATTTATTGCAGTTCGATTTGGAAATGTAATGGGATCAAGAGGATCAGTTATACCATTATTTAAAAAACAAATATTAGAAAATAAAAAAATAACAGTTACAGATCCAAGTATGAGTAGATTTATGATGAGTTTATCACAAGCGGTAAAATTAATGATAAAATCTTGTGAAATATCTGTTGGAGGAGAAGTATTTGTCCTTAAAATGCCTGTAATAAATCTTAAAGATTTAGCTGAAGTTGTAGTAGAAAAAGTTTGTGAAAATAATAAATTAAATCAACAACATATTAATATAGAAGTTATCGGGTGTAGAGCAGGAGAAAGGGTATATGAAGAACTTATGACGGAAGAAGAGTCAAAATACGCCAAAGATTTAGGTGAAATGTATGCTGTATTTTCTTCTATATATTTGAAAGAATATAACAAGGCTTATACAAATTATGAAAATTGTAAAATAGGAAATTATTCATCACATAATATGCGACCTATAAGTAAGGAAAAAGTTAATTCATTATTTATAGCTGAGAAATTGTTATAGAATAAAAGAAGGTGCAAATAGTATGAAAGTAGTATGTATAATACAGGCAAGATATGGTTCAACACGATTGCCAGGAAAGGTACTAAAACAAATTTGTGGAAAAAGTATCTTGCAACATGATATAGAAAGAATAAAACTTGTGAAAAGTATAAATGAAATTATAGTAGCTACTTCCAACTTAACAAGAGACGATATTATTGAGGCAGAGGTTAAAAAATGTGGAATAAGTGTGTCTAGAGGTTCAGAGGAGGATGTTTTATCTAGATATTATTATGCTGCTAAGCAAAATAAGGCCGATATAGTAGTAAGGATAACTAGTGATTGTCCTTTAATAGATATGGATATTACAAATGATATAATTAAACTATATTTGAATAATTTTAAAACATGTGATTATGTGAGTAATACATTAGAGAGAACTTTTCCAAGAGGATTAGATGTAGAGGTTTTTAGTTTTGATGTATTAGAAAAGGCTTTTAATGAATCGGTATTATTGAGGGATAGAGAACATGTTACACCGTATATTTGGGATAATCCTGAAAAATTTAGAATTAAACAATTTAAAGGAGATATAAATTATTCTGATTTGAGATGGACAGTGGATACAAAAGAAGATTTTGATTTAGTTAAGACAATATATGAAAAATTATACCCTAGTAAAAACAATTTATTTGGAATGAAAGAAATATTAGATTTATACAAATATTATCCAGAACTAAGGGAAATTAATGGAACTATCTTACAGAAAAAAATTTAATTATTAAGATAAGTGGTGAGTTTGGTGAATTATTATTTAAAACAAGTTGAAGAAGAAGATTGTGATTTATTATTTAAATGGGCCAATAATAAAGAAGTAAGAAAAAATTCATTTAATAATAAGGAAATTTCATATGATGAACATATTAAATGGTTTAAAAAAATGATTTTAAGCCCTAATGTCTTTATGTATATTATGTATAATGGAAGTAAGCCTGTAGGACAAGTAAGGATAGAGGTAATTGAAAATTGTGGAACAATTAGTTATAGTATTGATAAAGAATTTAGAGGTCAAAAGTTAGGTACTTTAATTATTAAATTAATAGAAAAAAAAATAGAAGAATTATATGAAGTAGATGAGATTATCGGATATGTAAAAAAAGATAATGAACCATCTAAAAAAATATTTAAAAATTTAGGATATATTCAAAAAGAGTTAAATAATAAAATGATGTATTATAAAAGATTAAATAAAAGAGGATAGTTTATACTAGCCTCTTTTATTTTAATAATACTAATAAAAGGTGTGTAGTAAGTATGGAAATATTATTTAGAGCTGATGGCGGAGAAGGCATAGGTTTAGGCCATGTTATGAGAACACTTGTTTTGGCCAAGGAGTTTTTAAAAAATCATAAAATCAAATATATATGTAATAATGCAGATAAGTATTCAAAAGGAATAGAAAAGATTAAAAGAGAAGGTATTGAAGTTATATCTATAGATTGTAAAGATGAGTTAAGGCAAATTAAGGATATAAGCGGACAATTTATTGTTGTGGATAAGTATGGAATAGATAAAGGTTATTTATCATCTTTAAAAGAAAAATTTAATGTTATATATTTTGATGATAATAATGAACTTGATTTTTATCCTGTAGATATTATTATAAATCAAAATATATATGCAAAACAATTAAAATATAATACTTTGAAAGAAACTAAGCTTTTACTTGGTAAAAATTATACTATGTTAAGGGAAGAGTTTAGAAATAATAATCCTATTTCTATAAATAAGGAAGTTAAAGATATTCTTATAACATTAGGTGGTAGTGATGATTTTAATATAACAGAAAATATATTAAAACAACTTAAAAACTTTAATTTTAATTTACATATAGTTATAGGTCCAGCATTTAAATATAAAGATAGTTTAAAAAAATATAAACAGAAGAATATACGATTATATGAAAATGTTAATATTATTAATCTTATGAAAAAGGCTGATTTAGTTATATCTTCATGTGGTTCTACATTATATGAATTAAGTTTTTTAAGAATTCCAACTATAGGGGTTATAGTTGCGGATAATCAAAAGGCCAATGGAGAATATATGAATAAAACAAAGTCTATAATTTTATCTGATATTTATACAATAGGAGAAAAAGTAAGCAAAATAACTTATGAGAAAAGATTAGAGTTAAGCCATAATATGAAATGTATAATAGATGGACAAGGTGTATATAGAGTAAAGAAAGAGATTGAAAAGTACGATATATAAAATTGAAACATTTTATTTTCAGAAAGGGATGAAATTATGAATACCTCATTTGATATAGATAACATTAAGATTGGGAAGGGGCAAAAAACATTTATTATAGCAGAAATGTCTGCAAATCATCTTCAAAGTTATGATAGAGCAGTGGGGATAATAAAAGCAGCTAAGGAATCAGGAGCAGATGCTATAAAAATTCAAACATATACTCCAGATACTATAACATTAGATTGTGATAATGAATATTTTCAAATAAAACAAGGAACCATTTGGGATGGTACTACATTACATAAGTTATATCAAACAGCCTATACTCCATGGGAGTGGCAACCTAAATTAAAGAAAATTGCAGAGGAGATGGGACTTGTATTTTTTTCATCACCTTTCGATTATACATCAGTGGATTTTTTAGAAGAAATGGATGTATCTGCATATAAAATAGCATCTTTCGAATTGAATGATATACCATTTATAGAATACATAGCATCAAAAGGTAAACCTATTATTATGTCCACAGGTATAGCTAGAATGGGCGATATTCAAGAGGCTATAGATGCTTGTAAGAGAATGGGTAATGAAAATATTGCATTACTTAAATGTACATCAGCATATCCATCTCCATTAGAAGATATAAATTTAAATACTATTCCTAATATGAAAGAAACTTTTGATGTAATAACAGGACTTTCAGATCATACTATGGGATATACTGTGGCCATTGGTGGAGTAGCATTAGGAGCTAAAATAGTTGAAAAACATTTAACATTAAAAAGGACAGATGGAGGAGCTGATTCTAAGTTTTCCATGGAACCAGAAGAATTTAAAATAATGGTAGATAATATAAGAGATTTAGAAAAAGCACTTGGAACTGTTACCTATGATTTAACAGAAAAACAAAAAAAATCAAGAGAACATTCAAGAAGTTTATTTATAGTACAAGATATTAAAGAAGGAGAAGTTTTCACAAAAGAGAATGTAAGAAGCATAAGACCAGGATTTGGATTAGAAACGAAGTATATAAAGGATATATTGGGTAAAAAGGCTTCATGTAGTATAAAAAAAGGAACCCCTATGAATTGGAAGTTTACTGAATAAAGGAGGTATAAATAGTGCAAAATATTATATTAACACCTTCATATACAAAAGAATTTAAGTGTATAGGAGGAGAATGTGAAGATAGTTGTTGTATTGGGTGGAGGGTATTTATTGATAAAAATACATTTAAAAATTATAAAAGGATTTATAATAAAGAATTTAAAGAAAAAGTTGATAAATATATAAAAAGAAATAGACATTCTACAAAAGAAAATAGTTATGCTCAAATAAAGTTATTAGAAAATGAAAGATGCCCTTTTTTAAATAATAAAAATTTATGTGAAGTATTTATAAATGTAGGAGAACATAACTTATCTAAGGTTTGTACTGAATATCCTAGAATTTATAATAGAATTGATGGTAATATTGAAAAGTCATTAACTTTATCTTGCCCTGTTGCGGCTAAAAAGATTTTACTAAATAAAGAGTTAATGGAGTTTGATGAAATTCAATCTAATGAAAAAATAAGTGATATAATAAACTATGTAGATACACAAAGTAATAAATATATTAATAAATATTTTTGGAAAATAAGGATTTTTACTATAGATTTATTGCAGAATAGAAATTATTCAATAGAAGATAGATTAATTATTTTAGGTATGTTTTATAAAGAAATTATTGAAAATTCTAATGTAGATGATGTTATTAAAAAATTCAAAAACCGAATACTCAATAATGTATATAAGAAATTTTTAAATGATATTTCACAATTACAAGATATAAAATTACATATATTAACACAAATTATAGATGCAAAGATAGAAAATGATATAAATATAGATAAGGAATTTTTAGAATTTTATTATAAGACTAAAACAGGACTCGGATATGAAAAAGAACATCAAGAAATTGATTTAGTAAAAGGATACAACTTATGTTATAAAAAATATTATAAAGATTTTATTTTACATAAAGAATATATAATGGAAAATTTTTTAGTAAATTATGTGTTTCAAAATACATTTCCAGTAACAAATAAAAAGTTATTTGATGAATATATTATAATGGTTATTAATTATGCACTTATTAAAGTTCATTTGGTAGGACTTAGTGGATATTATAAAGAAAAATTTTCGGAAGATATAGTAGTAAAGTTTATTCAAAAATTCTCAAAAGTAGTAATGCATAATTCCAATTATATTGAATGGATATTTAATAGTATAAAAGATGAAAAGCTAGATAGTATGGCGCATATAATCATATTTATAAAAGATTAATTTTTGTAAATAAAAAAATATTTTGGAGGAAGTATATATGAATATATTAGTTACAGGCGGAGCAGGATTTATCGGAAGATGGGTAGTGAAAAGATTATTGGATGAAGATCATAAAGTTTTAGCATTAGATAACTTGTCAAATGGAAGAATTGAAAATATACAAGAATTTAAGATGAATAACAAATTTAGTTTTATAGAAGGTGATATAAAAGATAATAAATTATTAGATAATATTTTTGAAAAAGAACAATTTGATATTATATATCACCTAGGCGCATCCATAAATGTACAAGATTCTATAGATGATCCAAATACGACATTTTATAATGATACAGTAGGAACTTTTAATATTTTAGAAAAAGCTAAAGTTCAAATGTTTGGTAAAAATGCAAAAATGGATGGAGAAGAATGGATTTTAGATGATAAAGAAAAAACTCATCCATGTAAAGTTGTATTTATGAGCACTTGTATGGTTTATGATAAAGCAGGAGCAGAAGGAATAGATGAAAATCATCCTGTTAAACCTGTATCACCTTATGGAGGAGCTAAAATAGCAGCAGAAAATATGGTTCTTTCATATTATAATGCATATAAACTTCCAACAGTTGTTATAAGACCATTTAATACATATGGACCATTCCAAAAGACAGGTGGAGAAGGTGGAGTTGTAGCTATATTTATTAGAAATACATTGGCAAGTATTGATTTAAATATATATGGAACTGGAGAACAAACTAGAGATTTATTATATGTTAAAGATTGTGCTAGATTTGTTGTTATGTCAGGATATTCAGATAAAGTTAATGGACAAGTAGTAAATGCAGGTACAGGAAGAGATGTAACTATAAATGAACTTGCAAAAATTATTACAAAAGGTAGGGTGAAAGTTAATCATGTAAAGCATATTCATCCTCAAAGTGAGATTATGAAACTTTTATGTAATTATAAAAAAGCAGAACAGTTAATTGGATGGAATCCAGAATATACATTAGAGGAGGGTATAACTGAGACTGAAGAATGGATCAAAATGAATTTTAAAAATATATAAATAAAAATTAAAAATAACATATTAGATGTGCAAATTTCATTAAAATTATTTTTAAATGAAGTTTGCACTTTTTATTAGATAAAAGTTATAAAAATGTTCATAAACCATTAATATTCCTACAAAATGAACGAATATGTAACTAAAGATATTAATAGAGAAGATAAAAAATTGTAGAAATGAGGAAAATTTAAATGAAAAAAAAGTTTATATTTATTTTAACTTTTATGTTAAGTTTAGGTATATTTGTTGGATGTAAAGGTTCTGATAAACAAGTATTAAACGTCTATACAACTACAGAAGATGAGTATATAGATACTTATGTTCAAGCTTTTAATAAAAAATATTCAGATATAAAACTAAATATAGTGAGAGATTCAACTGGTGTTATTACATCTAAACTATTAGCCGAAAAACAAAATCCACAGGCAGATGTGATTTGGGATTTAGCAGCAACTAGTTTAGTAAAGTTAAAGCAACAAAATCTATTGGAACAATATACTCCCAAAGAATTAAATAATATAGATAAAAAATTTATAGATAAAGGTTATACACCGTCTTGGGTTGGTGTTAGTCTTTGGACAAACGCGTTTACAATAAATAAGGAAGAAGCTAAGGAAAAGAATATGGCTATTCCTAGAAGCTATAAAGAATTATTACTTCCAAAATATAAAGGTGAAATTACCATGCCTAATCCAGGTACGTCAGGAACAGGATATATGTTTGTATCTGCATTGATTCAAAATTTAGGTGAACAAGATACATGGAGATATTTAGATAAGTTAAATAAAAATATTAAGAAGTATGAACACTCAGGAACAGGACCTATTAAAGCTGTAAGTATGGGAGAACAATTTATAGGTATAGATATGAGAGGTGAAAGTTTAAGAGAAGAAAAAAAATCTCCACAGATAACTACTGTGTTTCCTAAAGAGGGGTTAGCATGGGATTTGGATGGAATAGCTTTAGTTAAAAAGAAAGAAATAAAAGAATCATCCAAAAAATTTATAGATTGGATAGTATCACCAGAGGCAATGAAAATTGAAGCTGATAAAAGGAATAGAGTTGTTACATTTAAAGGAATATCAGATAAAGATATTTACCCTAAAGATTTCTTTAAAAGGCTTATGAAAAATGATATAGAGTTTGCTGCAAATAATAGAGAAAGAATAATAGAAGAATGGAATAAGAGGTATAAATAGGAGATAATAAAATGAGCTTTTTAACTTTAAGAGATATAAGTAAAAGCATAAAGAAAAAAACAATTTTACAAAATATTAATTTAGATATTGAACAAGGGGAATTTATTGTACTTTTAGGTCCAAGTGGATGTGGAAAAACAACATTGTTAAGAATAATAAGTGGTTTGGAAGAAAATTTTGGAGGTAATATTTATTTAGAAGATGAAGATGTTACTAGACTTTCTTCATGTAAGCATAATTTTGGAATGGTATTTCAAAATTATGCTTTATTCCCAAATATGACTGTAGAAAAAAATATATTATATGGATTAAAGAATAAGAAATATTCTTCTATAGAAATAGATAAAAAGATTGATAATATATTAGAAATGGTTCATATGACAGAAAATCGAAAAAAATATCCTAGCCAATTAAGTGGGGGACAACAACAAAGAGTAGCTTTAGCTAGAACTTTAGTATTATCACCTAAAGTATTATTTTTAGATGAACCATTAAGTGCTTTAGATTATAATGTGAGATTATCAATAAGAGAGCAAATAAAAAATATTCAAAGACAATTAAAAATTACAACTGTAATGGTTACCCATGATCAAGAAGAAGCTTTAACAATGGCAGATAAAATAGCTATAATCCATAATGGAAAAGTAACTCAATTTGGAACACCAGAAGAAATTTATATGAATCCTAAAGATAAGTATGTGGCTGAATTTTTAGGAGATTTAAATATTATTACAGAAGAAAATAATAAAATTAGATGTATAAGACCAGAAGAAATTGAATATTCCTTTGAAGTTAAAAATGATTATAAAAAAGCTATAATTAAAAAGGTAGAGTTTAGAGGTTCTTTTTATAGAGTAATAGTAAATAATGAAATTTATGGTAAAGATATAAAGATGAATGTTTTATATAGAGATAAAATAAAAGTACTTAATGAAGAAAAAATATATATAAAATTGAATAATTTTTTAGAAATAAAGGTATAGGATATGAAGAAGTTATATAAATTTAAAGATTTAAGAGGTTTATTACTTGTAATAAATGTTATCTTTGCATTATATTTTATAGTTTTGCCTATAATTAATATGTTAAAGTATGCATTTTTCTATAATGGTCAATTTATTGGGCTGTACAATTTTAAGAAATATATGTTAAATGATAAACTTTACTCTTCTATAGTAAATAGTTTTAAAGTATCAATTAGTTCGTCTATTTTAGCTATGATCTTAGCTTTTTTATTTGTTTATGGAATAAAAAGAACTAATATTAGATTAAAAAGGTTTTTTAAATGCGTTCCATTAATATTATTTTCTATCCCTACTTTAGTTCATGGTATTGCATTAATTTGCATATTTGGTAAAAAGGGAATTATGAATCAGGTGTTTTTGAATAATATAGATATATATGGTAAGTATGGAATAATTATATGCAATGTTTTATACATATTTCCGGTTATAAGTTCTTTGTTATTCGTTGCATTTGAAGTTACAGATTACAGATTATATGAAGTAGCAGATATGATGGGAACTAAAGAAATAAAAAAATTTTTTACCATAACACTTCCGAGTATGAAGTTTACTCTTGTTAATGCATTTTTTTCTGCTTTTACATTAGTATTTACAGACTTTGGTGCTGCTAAAGTTATAGGTGGAAATTATAATTTATTATCTATAGACATATATGAACAAATTATAGGAAAGCAAAATTTTTCAATGGGAGCTGTTGCAGGAATAATATTAATGATTCCTTCCTTTATGTTTATTTTAATAGAATATCTTATATTTAAGCGTAAAAGGTTTGAAGAATTACATGGTATTAAGTATACAATAAAAGGAAATAAAGTTAGAGATATTTTTTTTCAAATATATAATTTAACTATATTGTTTATTATTATTTTTGAAATAGTAACAATAATTTTTATGTCTTTAGTAAAAAGTTGGCCATATAATATGTCTTTTACACTTGATTGGTATAAAGTAAAAAGTTATGGTACAAGTATAGGAGAAATTTATTTTAATACTATATTTGTTTCTATTATAACGGCTATAATTGGTACGATAATTGTCTTTATAGCGGCATATTTAGTGGAAAGAAATAAAAACAATTTTATATTAAAAAAAGTAAATTATTTTTTATATAAAATTCCACTGATCTTACCTGGATTAACTTTAGGCTTAGCATATATATTATTTTTTAATAATCCTAACAATCCACTAAATTTTATTTATGGTACTTTTATTATTATAATAATAGCTAATATAATTCATTTTTTTTCTATACCTTTTTTGAATATTATTTCAAATTTAAGGAATATAGATGATAAATATGAGTGTGTATCAGAAATATTGGGTATACCTTGGTATATTAATATGATTAAGGTTATTATCCCTCTTAGTATGACATCCATTATAGAAACATTTTTATATTATTTTCTTAATTCTATGATTACCGTATCTGCTATTATATTTTTATATACATCATCAACTAGGGTTGCAGCCATTGAAATAGTTAACAAAAGTGACATAGGAGATTTGCAAGCAGCGTGTGCAATAGCTTTAATAATTATTTTTACAAATTTAGTTTTAAGAATATTTGCTGAAAAGATTAATTCTAAATATAAAAACATTGAAAGGTAAGGTGCGCTATGGAAAAAAGTATCCAACTTTTAAAAATAATAAATAGAGATGGATATATTACTCAAAGAAAAATTGCCCAATTAGCTAATATATCTTTGGGTAGTGTGAATGGTAAAATCAAACAATTAATTGATGAAAATTTACTTATAAGAGAGATGAAAAATAATGAAAATAAGTATGGTATAACATCTAAGGGTAAAAAAATTTTAGATAATCACTATATAAAAACAGCAGTTATATTAGCAGCAGGATTAGGATCAAGACTACATCCAGTAACTAAAGATGAAAAACCAAAAGGATTTATAGAAGTTGAAGGAAGAAGTTTAATTGAACGTAGTATAGAAAATTTATTGAAAAATTATATAGATAGAATAATTATTGTAACAGGACATTTAAGTAATTTTTATGATGATTTAAAAAGTAAGTATTCTTGTATTGAAACAGTTAAAAATGAGCAATATGCAATTACAGGAAGTATGGCATCTTTATCTAAAGCATATGATTTAATTCATGAAGAGAAATTTTTATTATTAGAAAGTGATTTGATATATGAAAATAAAGCTATTGAAGTTTTACAAGATAGTATTCAAAAGGATTGTGTTCTATTATCAGGTAAAACTAATAGTGGTGATGAAGTTTATGTTGAGGTAAGAGAAAATAGTATATATAAATTATCAAAGGACAAACATAGTTTAAATAATATATATGGTGAATTAGTAGGTATATGTAAAATTTCTCACAAATTATTAGATCATATGATGAAACAATACAATAATAATACTAATTCAGAATATCATTATGAATATGCCATAGAAGATACTACTAAAAATTATAAGGTAGGATATAAAAAAATAGAAAATTTAGTTTGGGGGGAAATAGATGATGCTAGGCATTTACAACGCGTAGAGAGATATATAATTCCTAATTTGAAAATTTAGTATAGTGGACTAGTATTATTTTCAGTAGAGTAAGGTTAGTTTAGAAAGCTAGCCTTTTATTTTAGTAAGAAGGAAAATATAAAATTAATACTGAATTGATTTTTAAATATTTATACAAGAATACGAAATAAGGAAAATTTACTTTAAATATAATTAAGTACAAATAGAATAAGTTTATTAATAAATAAACGGTTCTGTTAATTAATTATGAAAGCATAGCTTTAAAAATCATAAAATTACTATATGACTTATTTTAAATAATACAAATTATACGATTAATATTTTGTGATATGACAAAAAAGCCTATCCATTATAGATTTTAAAAATAAATAGACTTAATTAAAAGCGATAGCGTTAGCCGTTAGGCAGATAATAGCCAATTATTTTTAGATTTAACAGGATAGCTAATTCCCACTACTTAAGCTGGTGTTAAATTACCCAGTGATGAGTGGTTACGCACAAAATTATAGTGAAATATAAACACTGATATTAGTTTATTGGCACTATTAAATGAGTTAAAGCCTTTTAAACCTTTATACCAAGACTTAAATGTTTTGTTAAATGACTCAATAATATTGTTTGAAATATCATCTCTAAAAGATTGTACTTTTATGTGTAATGTATCTTGGAATACTGATTTTATTGGAATATTGTAAGAGGGTAATCTATCGGTAACTATGGCTCTAGGAGTTCCTAGCTTCTTAGTATCATGAAACAAACTAAAGACTTGTTTAGCATCCCTATATGGAGATATATGATAAGAAATAATTAATCGACTTTCTGAGTCTATAACAAGCCATAGATAATGTTTTTTACCATTTATAAATACAATAGTTTCATCTGCATGCCATTCATCTGAATCAGATAAATCAACATTTTTTAATAAATTATCAGATTTCAATTTGAAATATGCAGCAAACTTTTTAGTCCAACTTGCAATAGTAACATGAGATACTTTTATATTAAATGTTTTAAACAAATATTGAGATATACGTCTTGTAGAACTTTCATTAAGAAAGTAAAGGTCTAAAGACATTAATATAATATGAATTGGGAAGCGCATATCTTTAAAATTAAGTTTACCTTGGATAGTAGTATTGCTTAAAGGTTCTATAGCCTTAGGCTTCGCCACAAAAAACTATGATTACATTTCTTATCATTACAACGATAATTGATATAATTTGAGTAATTATGATGAATAAAGGTTCCTTTGTTACAGATAGGACAACGAGGGTAATCCTTGAGCTGACGCTCTTTCGGCGTAGCCAATAGTGCAAATTGTCTTTTACACTCTTTGCATTGATATTTTTGATTTCCTTCTTTGTCCTTTCCAAACTTATATAGGTTATGGCTGTGACATCTAGGACAGATAATTTTTTTATTAGCTTTGTTCATTGATTCCTCTCTCCTTTCTGGGAGATAATATGTTTGTGAGAAATCTATTATATTTCAATAGGTTGAGAGGAATCAATGTTCATATAACTTAACAGAACGAAATAAACTTCTTGGAGGAAAATATATGTTAAATTTACAAGAATTAAGGATTCTTAAAGAAGAGCTAAAAAGGTCAATAGAAAATCAAGAATTAGATAAATCTATCCATTTACTTAAGGAATATCAAAATAAGGCAGATTTTGATATAGATGGGCAATGTATTTCAGCTATCTTAGATTTTTATAAGGGAAATATACAAAAAGCAAAACAAAAACTTTTAAAAATATATAAAAAATTTGAGTTTAATTTTGATATTAATATGAATTTAGGAATTCTTTATATGGTTGATAATGAATATGAAGAATCTGTTAAATATTTTATAAGAAGTATGTGTATAGATTCTTCAAAAGTAGAAAGCATTATGGAACAAATTAAAATTATTTTGGATAATGGTATGCCTATAGAACATATGCAAAGAATAAAACAAAGGGTACTTAAAGTGTTTTCTAACTACCAAAAAGATTTTCCGAAAGCATTAGATGAACAAAATTATGTAGGAAGTATTTTAAATATAGAAGATAAAGAGTATGGGGTAGGAATTTATGATTATTATTTTGCGGAACGAACAGGATTATTTAAAGACTATGATCAACAATTAGATTTATTATATAAAGTAGAAATTTTTAAATCCAATAAAATAAATAATCTACAATTAGAAATAAAAAAAAATAATACTATTATTCCAGTTATGAAATTAAAAGATGAATCCCAAATAGAGATAAGTGTAAATAGTAAGAAGTATACTTTAAATAAGGGGTTAAGTAATAGATATTATTATTATAATTTTAAAAAAGGTGAAAATATAGAAATAAGATCTAAGGATGAATTTATTTTAGGAAATCCCATAGAATTAGGTGTTGATTATAATAAGCCTAAATTAATTCTAAATGTTTTTGTGGATGGATTATCACAAAAATTTATTGAAGAAAATGGATTAAAGCAAGTTATGCCAAATGCATATAAGTTTTTTAATGAAGGAACAATTTGTACTAATACATATGTAAGTGGAGAATGGACATATGTAAGTTTAGCAAGCTTTTTTACAGGTATGTACTCAACACATCACAAAATATATCATCCGGATTTTAGTAGTTTTTCACTTTATGATAAAAAAACTTATAGTGAAATTTTTCAGGAAAATGGATATTTTACAGCTAAAATAGATGGTGAGTGGAGAAGCACTCCTACTGTAGGATATGTAAAGGGAATTGATAGATATTTATATCAACCAAGTGTTATGGGTATGCACACAGATGAAGTTATAAATGAAACTATTGAACATCTAGATACATTTAAAGAAAAAAATAATTTTATTTGGATGTGTCTTCAAGATTTACATGATATAGCAGATGAATATGAAAACAGAATTAGTGTACAAACCAATAATCCTATTGAAACTAGAATTTTTACGAAAACCAATGAGACAAGTGTTAGGAAAGGTTATGATGAAAAAAAGATTTATAAGTATGGAACACAGTTAAAAAGAATAGATAGATATTTAGGATTGTTATTCAATTATATAAAAGATAATTATGAAGAAGATGAGTATATAGTAAGTTTAATAGCAGATCATGGTCAGGGATATTTTGTAAAATCAGGTAAATTCTTAGATGATGGAAGAACTAAAATAGCTATGATGTTAAGAGGAAAAAATATTCCTAAAGGAAAGTGCGATGAAATGGTACAAGGTTTGGATTTATTTCCAATAATTTTAAATTCAATAAATATTAAAAATGAAAATTTAAATGATGGAAATATCCCTAAATATTTTGGAGGAACAAAAGGAAGAAAATATACTTATTCCGAAAGTATTTTTCCTAAAAGTCCATATAGAGCTACTATAAATGATTTAAAGCATAAGTTTTTCTTTGAAACTAAGGAAGAATGTCAGAACGATGGACGATTTAAAATAGATGGATATAAGTTTAAGCTAATAAATAAGAATACTGAAAAGGATGAAACAAAGTTATATAAAGAAAAGGTTGAAGAATACTTGAAAATAATTTTTGAACATATTAAAGAATATATAATTATTTAGAAATGATATCTATTGAATAAATATATAAGTCTTAATATTTATATTTTGTAATATATAAATAAAAATATTCATGAAAATATATGTTTATTTATAATAAAAAGTTTATTATTAAATTATTTTAAGTAAAAGTTTTATACTTTAGATTTTAAGGCTATTTAAAGAAACTCGTAAAAGATTGAAATATATATAATTGATGTGTAAATATATTATGTTATACTATTCTAAAATATTTTATATAAAAATGATTATAACATTAAAGTTAATATGAATTTTATGGTAGGTGATGTAACTATGAGAGCTATAATTTTAGCAGCAGGAAAAGGTACTAGACTTAGACCCTTAACAAATGAAATTCCTAAACCACTAGTAAAGGTAGTAGATAAGCCTATAATTGAGACACAAATAGAATACTTATTAAATGTAGGAATAAAAGATATTATAGTTGTGTCAGGATATAAGGGAGAAAAATTATTATATTTAGAAAAAAAGTTTAAAATAAAAGTAATACATAATCCTCATTATAATGAATTTAATAATATTTATAGCATGTATTTAGCTAGGAGGTATTTGGAAAATTCTTATGTGTTAGATGGAGATGTTTATATCGATAAAAATGTTTTTACTAAGGATATAAGTAAATCTACTTATTTTGGCATTTATAAAAGTTGTTTTAATAATGAATGGGTAATAAATAGCGATGAAAATTTAAAAGTTAATAGTATATCAATTGAAAGTACAAAAAACAAATATATTTTATCTGGTATTTCTTATTGGAATCGTGAAGATGGAAAATTTATAAAGAAAGAATTAGAAAAATATGTAAGAAACAAAGAGAGAAAGGATTTATACTGGGATGATATAGTAAGAATTAATATACAAAAGCTTAATGTATATTTAAAACCATTAAGTGAATATAGCTGTTATGAAATAGATAATATAAAAGACCTAAATAAAATACATAGTATTCTTAAAAATAGAAGATTATAGAATAAAAAAATTAAAGATTGAGGAGAGAGAGCATGATAGAAATAAATAAATATATAGATTCTAACATATTAGAAAGGTATATAGGAAAAATAGAAAAATGTGAAAAAATAGGAGGAATGACTAATCTAAATATAAAAGTTTTTAGTGAATTAGGTATTTTTGTTGTTAGAATATGCAAAGAAGATACTAGTGAGATGATTAATAGAAAAGATGAAATTATAAATTGTAAATTAGTATCAGAATATGGAATAGATAAAAGTTTTTTATTTATGGATGAAAATTTAGGAACTAAGATTACAAAATTCATCGATAAGGGGGAAAATTTAAGTCCTAAAACAGCTTTAAAAGAGGAAACTATGATTAAAGTAGTACAAGCATTAAAAAAGTTACATAATTCTAATGTAAAGTTTAATAACATATTTAATCCTTATGAAATGATTTGTAAATATGAAAAAATCTTAATAAGAAATAAAGGATATTTTTTTGAAGACTATTATGAGATTAGAGAACAAATTTTTAGTTTTGAAGAAAAATTAAGAAAATATCAAATCAAATTAGTTGCATGTCATAATGATACAGTACCTGAAAATTTTGTGGTAAATAAAGAAGAATTAAATATGATTGATTGGGAATATAGTGGTATGAATGATTTGGTCTGGGATTTAGCAGCTCATAGTTTAGAATGTGGATTTACATATGAAGATGAAATTAGATTTTTAGAAGTGTATTATGGTAATAAATGCGAAGAAAGTATAAAATGGCGTATGAAATTATATAAGGTTTTACAGGATTTTCTATGGAGTTTATGGTCCAATATAAAAATTAGTTATGGAGAGGGTTTGGAAGAATATTCTAACAAAAGATATGATAGATGTAAAAGGATAATACAGTATTTATAAAAGGAGAATTTTAAAATAATGATTAATTTAGAAGAATTAAGGGTGTTAAAAAATCAATTAAAAGATGCAGTAGAACAACAAGATCTTAATAGGGCAGACAAATTAATTAATAAATATCAATTAAATGCAAAATACGATATAGAAGTTGAAAATATAAGTGCTATTGTTGAATTCTATAAGGGAAATTTACAAAAAGCTGAAAGAAAACTCTTAAACATATATAAAAACTTTGAATTTAATTTGGATGTAAATTTAAATCTAGGTATTGTATATATGACATTAGGAAAAGATGAAGAAGCAGTTAAATATTTTATAAGAAGTATGTGTATAGATAATTCAAAATTTAATATGATTATGGATCAAGTTGAAAATATATTACTTAATGGATTTTCAAGAGAAAAGTTTAATGAAATAAAAGAAGAAATTTTTCAGGTATTTTCTACTTATCAAAAAGCTTTCCCAAAGTCTCAAAATAAGGATGATTATGTAGGGAAAATTTTTGATATAAAAGATGAAAGTTATGGAGTTGGTATTTATGATCATTATTTTGCTGAGAGAACAGGGCTTTTAAAAGACTTTGATTTAAAGTTAGATACCATGTATAAATTAGAATTGTTTAATTCTAAGACATTAAAAACATATAAAACAAAAGTAGAAAATAAAAAGATAATAATTCCGATTATGCCAATAGACAATAAAGCTGAAATTAAAGTTAAGGTAAATGGACAACAGTACACATTAAATAAAGGATTAACTAATAGATTTTATTACTATGCTTTTTATTTAAATGATGTTGTTGAAATAACTTCAAATGAAGAATTTATTATGGGTAAAATTATAGAATTAGAAGAAAAGAAAACAGAAAGTCCTAAACTAATTTTGAATATATTTATAGATGGATTATCACAAAAGTTTATTGAAGAAAATGGATTGCAAAGGGTTATGCCTAATGCGTATAAATTTTTTAAAGAAGGAACTATATGTACTAATACATATGTAAGTGGTGAATGGACTTATGTAAGTTTGGCAAGTTTTTTTACAGGAATGTACTCAAATCATCATAGGTTTTATCATCCTGATTTTAGTAGTTTTTCTCTTTATGATAAAAAATTATTTAGTGAAATTCTTCAGGATAATGGATATTTTACAGCAAAAATAGATGGTGATTGGAGAAGTACACCTACTATGGGATATGTAAAGGGAATTGATAGATATTTATATCAGGCATGTGTCATGGGGATGCATACTGATGAAGTGATAAATGAAACAATTGAACATTTAGATACATTTAAAGAAAAAAATAATTTTATTTGGATATGTCTTCCAGATTTGCATGATATAGCAGACGAGTTTGAAAATAGGATTAGTGTACAAGTTAATAATCATATTGAAACTCGTGTTTTTGAAAAAACAGATGAAACAAGTGTTAGGAAAGGCTATGATGAAAGAAAAATATATAAGTATGGAACTCAGTTAAAAAGAATAGATAGATATTTAGGATTGTTATTTAATTATATAAAAGATAATTATGAAGAAGATGAATATATAATGAGTTTAATAGCGGATCATGGTCAAGGCTATTTTGTGCAACCTGATAGATTTTTAGATGATGGTAGGACTAAAGTAGCTATGATGTTTAGGGGAAAAAATATTCCTAAGGGACAATGTGATGAAATGATTCAAGGATTAGATTTGTTTCCTATAATTTTAAATGCTTTAGGTATAAAAAACACAAATTTAAATGATGGAAATGTGCCTAAATATTTTAGTGGAGAAAGAGAAAGAAAATATACTTATTCAGAAAGTATTTTCCCTAAAAGTCCATATAGAGCAACTATAAATGATTTAAAACATAAATTTTTCTTTGAAACAAAAGAAGAATGTCAAGTTGATGGAAGATTTAAAATAGATGGATATAAGTTTCAATTAATAAATAAGGAAACTGATGAAGATGAAACAGAAGTATATGGAGAAAAGGTTCAAAAATATCTACAGATAATTTTTGAGCATATTAAAGAATATATAATTATTTAAAAAATTAATAATGATTAAGAATGTTTGTTTAATAGTAAATAAAAAATAATTTAAAAAATATTAAAATTTATTGAATAAGATTCGATAATATGTAATGAAAGGTAATATTACATATTAGTAGGAGGTGACTTAATAATGTTAATAAACAATGCATTAGTCTTAGGAACATTTAATAGACATAACAATAATATTCAAAGACGAGAAAAAAATGTTGAAACTTTATCATCAGGAAAGAGAATAAATAAAGCAGCAGATGATGCATCCGGACTTAGTATATGTGAAAGTATGAAAGCGCAAATCAGAGGATTATCACAAGGTCAAAGAAATACTCAAGATGGACTTTCACTTTTGCAATATGCTGAAGGACAAATTCAAGGCGTACATGAAGATCTTTTAAAAATGAGGGAAATGTCTATAAGATTTTCAAATGATACTTATAGTGATTCTGATAGAGAAATTGCAGAGAAGGAATTTGAACAATTAAAAAAAGACATAACTTATATATCTAAAACAGCAGAAGTTAATGGTATAAAAGTTATGGAAGAAGATAAAAAACTTCAAATTCATGTAAGATATGAACCATATAAAGTAGAAGAAATAGGGTTAAGAAAAATAAACTTAGATTCTTTAGATTTATCATCTGAAAATATACTTTCTAGAGAAAATTCTTCTAAATGCTTAGAAAAAATAGATAATGCACTAGAAAAAGTTCTTGATTATAGGGAAAGTTTAGGAGTTACAATGAATAGATTTGAATGTCTTCTTAAGGACAGTTCTAATGCTGAAAATAATACAACAGCTTCTTTATCTAGAATAGAAGATATAGGAACTGCAATGGCAAGTATGAATTTGTTTAAAAATGATGTTTTGGTTAAGTATACAAATGCTATGATGGCTCATGCAAATCAAGATACTAATAATACTATTCAGTTATTAAAATAATAACTTATGAGAAGTCTAGTATATATTTATACTAGACTTATTTTGTAATAAAGAAGCATTATAAAATAACGATAATTAGATGATAAGATTAAATTTAAAAGGAAGTGTGAAAAATGAGAATAGCACATAATTTAGCTTCGCTAAATATATATAGGAATATGGAAATAACAGAAGCAAAACAAAGTAAAAGTATGACTAGAATAAATACAGGGAGTAAATTAAATAGAGCATGTGATGATCCAACTAAAATTGGTGAAAAAGAATTAATGACAATGAGTATTAGGACTATGCAAAGTTCTTCTAGGAACGTTCAAGATACCATTAGTATGTTACAAACTGCTGATGGGGGACTTCAAGAGATAAACGATAATTTAATAAGACTCAAGGAACTTATGGTACAGGCTGGTGATGGTTCTTTATCAGATCAAGATAAAGATGTTCTTCAAAATGAAATAAATCAAGTTACAGCAGATATTGATTATTTAGCGAAAGGTACAAATTTTAATAAGGTATCTCTTTTAGATGGAAGTTTTACAAAGAAAAAAAGTCTTATAGATAAGCATGAAGAAGTGATTATACCAGACATAAAAGTTACAGTTAATGATTTAGGATTAAAAGCGGATGTAAATGATGTTAGTAAATCTTTAGATAGTATTGATAAATCCATAAAAAGTATTTGTGAAATAAGAGGAAGAATTGGTGGATTAGGTTCTAGACTTGATGATACTTATAATAATATCCAGGAAAGTTATTCAGCTGTAGAAAGATCTTTAAGTTTAATAAGTGATGCTGATGTTGGAGAGGAAGCTGTAGAGCTTGCTAAAAATAACATTTTGATGGAAGCTGGAAATGCTATTATGGTTCAAACTAATAAATTACCTATGGATGTTTTGAGAATATTAGGAAATATGAAGTAATTATTTTTCTATGAAAAAAATTATACCATAGTTAAAAATATGGTATAATTTTTTCTTTTTTGTTAATATATTGTGAATAAATCGATATTATTGAAAAATAAATATTATTATTATTTGAAAAAACATTATAAGAAGTTTATAATGTTTTAAGTGGTACAAAATAATTTTACTATTTTTCCCAAAATGCAAATAAAAAATAAAAAAATGTTAAAAATTCTGAAAAATTAAATAAAATGTTTAAAAATAGGTTTAGAAGTTTTAATAAAAAGTTTTGTGAAAAATTTTTGAATTATTTTTATAACTAAATTTAAATTAATATTTAAAATTCAAATTATTTAGGGTATAATATAAATATATCTATATATATAATAATTGTATTTTTGTGAATAATAGATAATTAAAAAAGATAATAAAATAGTATGTATAAAATATACTAAAAATATACTGAAAGAATCTAATTTAAACATTTAAAAATAGGAGGATGGGTATGAGTTTCGTAACAAGTATTTTTAATAGTTCCACTGAAAGTGGAAAATTATATAGTCAGATCAAAAATACTATGAATGCAACTGCAACAAGGGGTAAAACGATTTCTAATAATGTATCCAACTTTAATACTAAGGGATATAAAAGGTTTGATGTAGTGTTAAAAGAGAATCTAAATAATGGTGATTTAGATTTGAAAAGAACTAACAAAAAACATTTATCAATTGTAGATTTTGATGAACCATATAAAGTTGTACAAGACAATAGTAGTAGTATGCGTAATGATGGTAACAATGTAGATGTAGATATAGAAATGACAAATTTGGCATCAAATACTATATTATTCAATTCATTAGTTACTGAAATTAATAATGAGTTTGCAATGAAAAGTAATGTAATAAGAGGAGGAAAATAGGGGGATGAAAGCATTTAATACGCTTAGAATCAGTGCAAGTGGTCTTGCAGCAGAAAGACTTAGAATGGATACTATAGCATCTAATTTTGTTAATGCTGATACAACAAGAGGTAAAGATGGAAAGCCATATGTGAGAAAAATAGCTGTTTTTCAAGAAAACTTACAAAAAGTACTTAATCCTAAAACAGGAAAAACTGAAGATAAACTTTTAGGGGTTAAATCAGTAGGTGTAGAAGAAGATCCTTCACCACTAAGAGTTGTATATGATCCTACTCATCCAGATGCAGATGCAAATGGATACGTGAAAAAACCTAATGTTAATGTATTAAATGAAATGGCTGATTTAATTGCATCAGCAAGAGCGTATGAGGCTAATATAACAGCTATAAATGCAGAAAAAAGTATGCTTATGAAAAGTCTTGAAATAGGAAAATAGGGGGGAATTTAAGTGAAGATAAATGAGTTTATACCAAATCAAACTATCGATATGTTAAATAAAGCTACTTCAAAAACAGATATAGATCAAAAAGAAAATTCAAAACAATTTACTAGCATATTAAAAGAAGAGCTTAATAATGTAAATGATAAACAAGTACAAAATCAGCAAATGCTACAAAAGTACATAAATGGCGGAGATGTAGATATGCATGATTTAATGATATCATCTCAAGAGGCAAAACTTTCCTTACAGTTAGCAGTAGAGGTTAGAAATAAGCTTGTAGACGCATATAACGAGTTAAATAGAATGCAGTTATAGTATGAAGAAAGTTAGGAGCGCTAAAAATGGGAAAAATAACAGAAATGTTTAATAAGCTTTTGGAAAAATGGAAAAAGCTTAGTGTGGGTAAAAAAGCAGCAATAATATCTGTTATAACTGGAGTTATACTTATACTAATTTATTTAGGTATTACCACATTTAAACCAAAGTATTCAATACTTTTTTCAGACTTAGATCCTAAAGATTCTGGAAATGTTGTAGAGGCTTTAAAAGAGGAAAAAGTAGATTATAAAATAGAAGGTAGTTCTATACTAGTTCCAAAGGAAAAGGTATCTGCCATAAAGATGGAGATGTTATCTAAAGTAGATTTTTCTAATGGAAGTAAAGGATTAGAATTATTTAATTCAGATGGAATGGTTTCGACAGATTTTGAAAATAGTGTAAAGTACCAAAAAGCACTTCAAGGTGAAGTTGAAAGAATGATTAAATCATTTGAAGAAGTAAAAGAATGTAAGGTTATTTTAAAGTTACCTGAAAAGGATACTTTTGCTATAAAGGAAAATCCGGAAAATTCCACTGCTGCTGTATATATAAAATTAAATCCAGGTATAAAGGAATTAAAGAAGGAACAAGTAAAAGCAATTGTAAGTTTACTAACAGGGGCAATACCTAATTTACCTAAGGAAAACGTTCACGTTGCGGTTAATGATATGCAACTTGTAACAGAAGATTTATTTCAAGATAAAGATAAAGATGGATTGCAAAATGGTAAGCAATTAGAAATGAAGCAAAAAAAAGAGGAAACTCTAAAAAGAAATATTTTAGAAATATTAAAACCAATATATGGAGAAGGTGTTAAAGCTGCTGTTAACGTAGATTTAAACTTTGATGCCGTACAAACTCAAAGTAAAGATTATGCAAAGGGTGTTGTAGTAAGTGAACATATTATTAAAAATAATGAAAAGACAGGTGATAATAAAAATATAACTAGTTCACCGGTTGATAATAATATGACTAATAGACAGGCATCTAATAATGATAAAAATAATACTTCAAGTCATGAAGATGTAACAAAAAACTATAATGTTCCTGAAGTTACTAAGACAGAAGTACAAGCACCAGGTAAAATTCAAAAAATTACAGCATCTGTTGCTGTAGACGAAACTAATAAAAAACTTGATGAATTATCAAAGGAAAAAATAAGAAATACTGTCGCTTCAACAATAGGATTTGATGAACAAAGAGGAGATACTATTAGTGTTCAAGGATTTAGCTTTAAAAATGGTGGACAAGATATTATGGATTCTGCTAAAGCTGAAATGAAAAAGAATGAACTAGATCAAAAGAAAGCTATGATAGAAAAAGGAATAGCTATTGCAATCGCTTCAATTATAGCCTTAATAGTACTACTTATAGTTTATAAAAAAGTATGGGGAAAAGATGAAGATGATGAATATGATGAAGATGAAATTCTAGAATCAGAAATTCTGCCAAATGAAACAGAGGTTGAATTTGAACCAATAGTATTTGAAGATAATGATCCAAAGACTCATATAGAATCAGAAGTTAAAAAATATGCTCAAAGTAAACCAGACCAAGTTGCTGATATTGTTAAGTCATGGTTAGCTGAGGATGAGAGGTGATTATAAGTGGCGAAAAAGGAAGAGTTAAGCGGAGTTCAAAAAGCGGCCATTTTATTTATAACCTTAGGGCCAGAGGCTTCGGCAGAGATAATTAAAAAATTACCAGAAAGAGAAATTCAAAAGATTACTTTTGAAATAGCAAATATAAATTCAGTTAAATCAGAGGAAAGACAAGAAATCCTAAATGAATTTATAGAAATGAATAAGGCAAAAGACTATCTTGTAGAAGGTGGTATAGAGTATGCTAGAACACTTTTATCTAAGGCATTAGGAAGTCAAAGAGCTTCAGAAATTTTAGATAAGGTTACAGAGGCTACTCAACAATTTAGACCTTTTTCTATTGCAAGAAAGGCAGATGCCCATCAACTTTTAAATGTTATATCAAATGAGCATCCTCAAACTATAGCTTTAGTATTATGTTATTTACAACCGGATAAGGCAGCACAAATAATGTCTGCATTATCAGAAGAGTTACAGGCAGAAGTAGCATATAGAATAGCTACTATGAATAATACTTCGCCAATTATGGTAAAAGAAATAGAAAAAGTGTTAGATAGTAAATTATCATCTGTAATAAAAACAGAATCTACAAATCTTGGTGGTATACCTCCACTTGTTGATATTTTAAATCAAGTAGATAGAACTACTGAAAAGAATATTACGGAAGGACTAGAAAGAGAAGATGTAGAACTTGCTGAAAAAGTGAAAGAGTCTATGTTTGTATTTGAAGATATCATTAATCTTGATGATGTATCTATTCAAAGAATTCTTAGAGAAGTTGATAATAAAGAACTTGCTCTTGCGCTTAAGGGATGTTCAGAGGATGTTCAAGAAATTATATTCAGAAATCAATCTAAGAGAGCTGGTGCTACATTGAAAGAAGATATTCAATTCCTTGGACCAGTTAGACTTATGGATGTTGAAAAATCACAACAAAAAATTGTTAGCATCATAAGAAGATTAGATGAAGCTGGAGAAATAATTATGGCAAGAGGTGGTGAAGATGCAATCATCGTATAGTGTTATAAAAAGTCCTAATGTGGATTTTAAAGGTGATACTTTAATTGATACAGAGTATGAAATTCCTGAAGAAGAAGAAAAAGTTGAGGAAAAGAAGTTTCAAATAAAATTGCCGGATTTTAAAAAAAGTTATGAGAAAATCGGGGCAAATATACTTGAAAATGCTAGAAACCAAGCTAGCGATATAATAGAAGATGCTAAAAACAAGGGAACAAAACTTCAAAAGGAAGCCTACGACTTTGGATATGATGAAGGTCATAAAAAAGGATATGATGAAGGTATTAAAAAAGCTCTAGATGAAATGGAAGAGAAAAAGCAAGAGTTAATGGAAGAGTCTGAAAAAATTATATATGCATGTAAAGAACAACATCAAAATTATCTTAAAGAAAAAGAAAAGGATATCATAAATATGATATTAGAAATTTCTTATAAGTATTTAAAAAAAGAGGTTGAAAATGAAGATGTTATAACAAGCATGGTAAAAGATGAGTTAGAAAAAATTCATAATGCTGATACTATAGTTCTTAAATTCAATCCTAGATATTATGAAGAAATAAAAGAAAATTTAGATGCATGGAAAAAGGCTTATTCTCTTAGTGAGGTATTTCTTATTCCGGATGAAAGTTTAGAACTAGGTACAGTTGTTATTGAAAAAGAAAAAGGAAAATGTAAATTAAGTCTTAATTATGCTTTAGATAAAATAAAAAATGAACTTTTAAAATAGTATTAAAACTAAGGAGAGATAATATTGAATATTAACTTTCACAAATTAAATGAAAAAATTAGAGATGTTAATGTAACATACTATGAAGGCATAGTTAAGAATGTTATAGGGCTTACTATTGAGGTATGTGGTATAAAAGCTTTTGTAGGGGAAGTTTGCATAATATATACTGATAATAATAAA
Organism: Clostridiaceae bacterium 14S0207; assembly: GCA_003288255.1. Classification (GTDB taxonomy): domain Bacteria; phylum Bacillota; class Clostridia; order Clostridiales; family Clostridiaceae; genus Hathewaya; species Hathewaya limosa. Next base: position 1,090,926 of record CP026600.1, read on the forward strand.
ATTAATTGCGAAGTTGTTGGATTTAAAGAGGAGAATGTTATTTTAATGCCTTTAGGAGAACTTACAGGTATTGCTCCAGGATGTAGGGTTGTTCCAACAGGAAAAGCGTTAAATGTTAATTGTTCATATGAACTTTTAGGGAAAGTTCTAGATGGGATTGGGAACCCATTTGATGAGGAAGAGTATGAAGTACTTGGAGGAGAAAGGTATGCAATGGATGCATGCCCTCCAGATCCTCTAAAAAGAAGAAGAATAAAAGATATATTACCTACTGGGGTAAGAGCTATAGATGGTTTCTTAACTTGTGGAGAAGGGCAAAGAATTGGTATTTTTGCTGGTAGTGGAGTAGGAAAAAGTACAACATTAGGTATGATAGCAAGGGAAGCTAAAGCTGATGTTAATGTAATAGCACTTATTGGAGAAAGAGGAAGAGAGGTAAAAGACTTCTTAGAAAAAGATTTAGGGGAAGAAGGTCTTAAAAAATCAGTTATTGTTTGTGCAACTTCTGATAAGCCAGCTCTTGTAAGATTAAAAGGTGCATTTACTGCTACGGCTATTGCAGAATATTTTAGAGATCAAGGGAAAAAGGTTATTTTAATGATGGATTCTGTAACTAGATTTGCCATGGCTCAACGTGAAATAGGACTTGCTATAGGGGAACCACCTGCTACTAAGGGATATACACCGTCAGTATTTGCTATGTTACCAAGGCTTATGGAAAGAGCAGGTACATCGCAAGCAGGATCTATAACAGCATTTTATACAGTACTGGTAGATGGTGACGATTTTAATGAACCAATAGCTGATGCCGTTAGAGGTATATTAGATGGACATATAGTTTTATCTAGAAAATTAGCGGCTCAAAATCATTATCCAGCCATTGATATTTTAAGTTCTGTAAGTAGATTGATGTCGGAAATAGCAATACCAGAGCATAAAAAAGCTGCATCTTTTGCTAGAAATTTATTGTCTACATATAAAGAAGCGGAGGATCTTATTAATATAGGAGCTTATGCTAGTGGTAGTAGCAAAGATATAGATATGGCTATAAAGTATCATCCTGCCTTAATTAAATATTTGAGACAGTATGTTGATGAAAAATCTTCAATAGAAGAAAGTGTAGGTACACTTGTGAACCTGTTTCAAGGTATAGAAATATAAAATTGTAATAATGTAAATTTTAGGGGCGTTTAAAAATGCAGGGAAGATTTCAATTTAGATTGCAAAAAGTCTTAGATATAAGAATGAAAGAAGAAGACCAGAGCAAGATGGAATTTAAAAAAGCCATGGAAGAAAAGAGAAATACGGAAATTAAACTAAATAACTTGAAGAATAGTTATGATAAATTTAATAAATTTGATGAAGAAGAAAGCATAATAGAAAGAAAACTTAAACTAAATTATTTAAAATGCTTAAACTCTAGTATAAATAGTGTTAATGAAGAGCTAAAACATAGAAATAAATTTGTAGAAGAAAAACGCATAGTTTTAAAAGAAAAACAGGTAAGTAGAAAAACCGTTGAAATTCTAAAACAAAAAAAGTTAGAGGAATTTCAAAAGGAACAAAATAGTATAGAGCAAAAAAACAATGATGAATTTGCTCTTTATAGTTTTATTAGAGCAAGATCTTAAGAAGGGGGGAAAGATCTTAAATGATGCAAGTAATAGGAGTTAATTTAAAGGAATTAGATTTAAAAAAAGATGTTAAATTAAAAGATAATAAAAAAAGTAGTGAAAAGTTTGGTGAAGATTTTACTAAAGTTTTTAATAAAAATATAAAAGAATCTTCAAAAAATGTTCAAAAATCCTCTGTTAAAGAAAAAAAATATGCTTATAAAACTCAAGATGAAAAGATAAAAAATACTATAAATGATGAATCAAAAGAAGAACAAGAACATAAAAGAAAAATTAAAAAACAAGCAGAGGAAATGCTTTATAGTATACTAGGAATTTTTAATCAAGAAGATACTATGAATAAAATAAAAGAAAAATTAAAAGAAAGCATAGATATCTTAGATGATTTAGCAAGCATAGAAAATATAAATAAAAAAGAAGTATTAAATGAGTTATTAGAAAAATATAATCTAGATAATAACGGATTAAAAAGGATTTTAGGTTCTTTCATATCTTTAGGTGAGAATCAAGACAATGTTAATTCAATTGAAAAGTTAAAAGATGAGATTGAAAATCTACTTAGTAAAATAGAAGAATTTAGTAAAGGAAACTCTACAGATAAAGCCCAAAATATAAAAGGGTTAAAAAAGTTTAAAGAATCACAAAATCTTAAAAGTATAGAAGAAATAAAAAATTCTTTAAGACAGAATTTAGTTTCTTTTAAGGAAGATGCTGAAGATAAAGGGAATACAGAGTTAAAAAATGAGAATTCTTTCTTATCTTCTATAAATAGGGATGAAAAAGATTTTTTAAAGGTATTAACTAAAGATCCAAAGGAAGATAAAGCTATTTCTATGGATAAAGTACACTTAGGATTAAATAAACTAAGTAACTTAAAGATAGATAATCAGGAAATTGCAAAACAAATTAAAATGCCAGTTATTAATAAATATACTTTTAATAATGATATTATAAAATCTATTAAATTTATGAATTTGAATAATTTAAAAGAACTTTCTGTAAGAATAGTTCCAAGAGAATTAGGAGAATTAGTAATTAAGGTTTCAGTTGAAAATGGTGTTATGAAAGCTAATATATCATCTACGACAAAAGAAACTTATCAATTATTGCAAAATAATGCTAAGGAAATTTTAAGTAAGCTACAAGGAGAATCTATAAAGGTTGAAGAATTTTCCGTTGATATATACGATCAAAACAATACAGCAAATAATAGTCAAAATTTAAAAGATAGAAATGAGAATTTTAACTCACATAATCAAAAATCATGGAAACATTCGAGCAATACAATAGAAGACATTGTAGTTGAAGAAGGTAATAGGGAAACTGTGGATATAGAGGATGTAATTAATATATTAGCATAGGAGGAATGTAGAGATGCCTGATAATAATATTGGAGTAGGTAATTCTACTAAGGTAGGATCTACAACTAATAATTCAAAGTTTTTTAAAAGAACTATGACAAGCAAGATGAATGGGGCAACTGATAGAGGAACGAAAATAGTTAAGAAAAATGAAATAGACAAAAATACATTTTTGAGAATCTTAACAGCTCAGCTTCAAAATCAGGATCCGTTTAATGCAAAGGATGGTACAGAATATGTATCTCAATTAGCTCAATTTGCATCTATGGAACAGATTACAAACTTAAATTCTACTATGACAGCATCAAGTGCATACGGACTTGTAGGAAAAACTATTGCATTTAATTCTTATGATATGTATGGCAAGCAATATGGTGGAGTAGTACAAGATGTTATTAGGCAAGGAGATAATATAAAATTAGAAGTAGATGTTCTAGAGAATGGTAAATATGTACCTAAAGAATTTGATCTTAAAGATGTTAGTGATGTTATAAATGCACCAGATCAAAATTATAACATAAACAATAATATTAACTTTTTGTTATCTTCTTCATTAATTGGAAAAAGTGTAGAAGTTGTACTGAAAGATGGAGTATATTCTGCCAAAGTAAACTCAGTATATAAAGACGGTGCAAATATTAATTTAAATGTAGACATAGAAAATAAATTTTTTAAAGGTGAAATGAAACCTAATAAAGGGTTTTCAACTGAAAAGGTTGGATTTAATGGAAAATATGCAGGGGATAAGGCTACAGCATTAAACCTAAGATATGTAAAAGATAAAGATATATATGAATATAGCTTTGGTGATGAAGATAAATGGAATGAGTATAAAGAAGGTAGTGAAGTAAATGGTATTAAGTTTACACTTCCAAAGAACAAACCTTCTAATGATGTTCAATGGAGTGCTACTATAGCAGGAATAACTAAAGATAATTTAGATGTTTCTAGTGACAATATATTAGTAATAAAAAAATAATTTCAAGGTACGTATGTAATTTAAGGAGGAACTTAAAATGTTAAGATCTATGTATTCTGGTATTTCAGGAATGAAAGTTAATCAAGTAAAATTAGACGTTATAGGAAATAACCTTGCAAACGTTGGGACAACAGCATTTAAATGTTCAAGAACAAGATTTCAAGATATGTTATACCAAAGTGAAGCGACTGCAACAGGTCCATCACTAAATGTTGGTGGTACTAATGGACAACAAGTTGGATTAGGAGTTAAAGTTTCAGGTATTGATAGAGTTGTAACTCAGGGTATGATGCAACCAACAGGAAGAAATCTTGATGTAGCTATGGATGGTAATAGTTATTTTATGGTAGCTAGAGGAGAGAATACTTCAGTAGTAAAATTAAAAGCAGATTATAATGGAATAGATAATGGTGCTGGAATGGAAATAAAGTTTTCTAGAGATGGTGCATTTGCACTTGATGAACAAGGAAATTTATTAAATTCTGATGGATATAGAGTTCTTGGATATGTGGTTAAAGCTGGTGCTGGGAAAGATAGTATAGAACATGATAAAGCTACAGGAAAACCAACTTGTAATTTTGTAGATGCAGATGCTAAACCAGCTCCTAAAGCACAGGGAACAAATTTAGTACCATTAGCCATTCCAGATGTTGTTAAAGATGGAGCAGGTAAAGATAGTAAGATTATTAGTTTTAGTATTGAAAAAGATGGACAACTTAAAGCTGTTCTTGAAGATGGAAAAGTTAGTGTTTTAGGGCAAATTGCTATGGCATCTTTTAAAAACCCTGAAGGATTAAAAACAGAAGGTAAAAATCTTTATACTAATTCTGCAAACTCAGGTGAGCCTAGAATAAGAGCTGGTATTGGTGGACCAGCTGATAAAACAAAAGGATTTGGAGATATGGTTCAAGGTGTTCTTGAAATGTCAAATGTTGATATTGCAGCACAATTTACAGATATGATAGTTGCAAATAGATCTTTCCAAGCAAGTTCTAAGATGATTTCAACAGGGGATGAAATTCTTCAAGATATTATTAACTTAAAAAGATAGTTAAGTAAATAAGGTAACATAGGGTATATATTTATATCCTATGTATGCCATATGCTTTAATTTTAGGGAGGTTCTTGCAATTATGATAAGAGTGACAAGTTTAAATAATAAAGAGTTTTATTTAAATGAAGATAACATAGAAAAAATTGAAGAAGTACCTGATACAGTTATTACTATGAGTAATGACAAAAAGTATTTAGTTAAAGAAAACATAGATGAGGTAATGGAAAGAATATTACAATTCAAAAGAAGGTATTTTGATAAATTACGTTAACTCATACATAATTAAGTAAAGACGAATAAACTCTTTAACAGGGGGAATAGAAAAATGAAAAAAAGCGATATTGCAACTTCCATAGGGCTAGTAATAGGTATAGCACTAATGATTTGGGGGATGGCTTCAGGGAAAGCTAGCATAGCAGTTTTCTGGGATCCAGCCAGTGTTGGGATTACTGTTGGAGGATCTTTTGCAGCATTATTAATAACATATCCAATGGATCAGATAAAAGCTTTATTTAAAGTTTTTGTTCAAGGATTTAAAAATAGTGCTATGGCTGGTACTGATATAATAGAGAAATTTACTAATTTATCAAGAAAAGCCAGAAGAGAAGGGTTGCTTTCCTTAGAAGAAGAAATTAATTCTGTAGAAAATGAATTTATGAAAAAAGGTCTACAAATGGTTGTAGATGGTATAGAGCCAGAAGTTATTAAGGATATCATGGAACTTGAGATTTCAGAGGTTGAAAGAAGACATGGCGATAATTCTAGTGTACTTAAGACATGGGCAGCATTTGGACCAGCATTTGGTATGTTAGGAACATTAATAGGATTAATTCAAATGCTTGCAAATTTAAGTGACCAAAGTGGATTAGCATCAGGTATGGCTACAGCACTTATAACTACATTCTATGGTTCATTACTTGCTAACTTAATCTTAACACCAATGGCTACAAACTTAGACTATAAAAGTAGTTTAGAAATTTCTAATATGGAAATGATGTTAGAAGGTATTTTAGCTATTCAATCAGGAGTAAATCCAAGAATAGTAGAGGAAAAATTAACAGCTTATTTATCACCACAAGAAAAGATAGTATATAAACAAACATCTGGCGATGGGGTGACAGAAAATGTCTAGACAAAAGAAAAAAAAGGATGAGATAGATCCTAATGCTTGGCTAGGTACGTATTCTGATACCATAACACTGCTACTTACATTTTTTGTTTTATTATATTCTTATTCAAGTGTAGATGCAGTTAAATTTAAGTCAATGGCTAATGCGATGCAATCTGTCTTTTCAAAACAAGCATCACAAAAAATCTTAGATTTTAACAATGGTGGAGGAGAAGTACCTATAGTTGGATCACCTATAGATGGTGCTCAAAATTCTAATAGTGGTGAAAATGTAAAAGCTAGTTTAGAAAGCCTTAAAAAGTATGTAAAAGATAATAAGATGGAAAGCTATGTTAAAATAAAAAATGATTCAAGAGGATTTATCTTTGAGATAAAAGATAAGATTCTTTTTCAAACAGGACAAGGTAATTTAAGAAAAGAAAGTTTACCTGTTTTAGATGTAGTAAGTAAATATATAGGGTCTGTAAAAAATGGAATAATAGTAGAAGGTCATACTGATAATGTTCCTATTAGTAATGAAAAGTTTCAGGATAATTTAGAGTTATCTTCAGAAAGGGCAAATAATGTTACTAGATATTTTATAAATAATAAAAAACTAGATCCTAGAAGATTTCAATCAATTGGTTTAGGAGAATATCATCCTATTGTACCTAATAATAGTGAGGCTAATAAAGCTCAAAATAGAAGAGTTAATATATTAATTGTTACAGATAATTCTAAAAAGGAAGGAAAATAGAGATGGCTAAAAATAAAATGAAAAAAGTAGCAAATGCAAATGGTTCTGTTGCTACAGAAGCTTCAGGAAATAATGGTAATTTATTTAAAATTATAATTATAATATTATTAGTATTATTATTATTAGGAGGAGCTATATTTGCTGGATTTATGTATGCTAATTCTAAAAATCCAATTTCAAAGAATATAAACACAAACTTTAGGAACAATTTTATAAAAGATTTGGTTATATGTCCATTAGATGAAAATACAATTAACTTAGCAGATAAAGATGCTAAAAGATATATTAAAGTAAAAGTTTCATTAGGATATGAAAAAAATGCTAAGTTGGCTGCAGAGCTTGAAAAAGATAAGGATAAAGTAACTGATTGTGTTATAAGTGTTATAAGATGTAAAAAAGCTGATGACTTAAATGCAGCGCATGAGGAAGATGTTAAAAAGACTATTAAAGATAAAGTAAATCAAATATTAATTAATGGACAAATAGAACAAGTGTATTTTAGTGAGATTTTAATACAGTAGTAAAGGAAAATAAAAAATGACATATGATTTATTTGAAATGTGTGTCAAAGTAATAATACTTTTACCAATTACCTTAGGAATGATATATTTCATAATAAAATATGGTAATGGGAAGTTACAAAGCTTTGGTACCAATAAAATTATGAAAGTTATAGAAAAAGTACAACTTTCTAAGGATTCTTGTATTGCAGTTATAGAAGTTTTAGGGGAGTATTATTTAGTTTCTATAGGTAATGGTAAAAGTGAAATATTATTAAAACTTGATAATGAGAAAATAGAAGAAATTTTTAATTCTAAAAAGCTTCAAGTAAAAAATAATAAAGGGATAAAAGAGTTAATCACTAAAATATATAAAAAGGAAGATTGTAATGAAGAAGAAAAGTAAATATGTGATGGTTGGAGTATTGGCATTAGTTTTTTTCTGTATGTGTAGCTATAAAGTAATGGCAGCACCCGCAACACCTAATTTGCCATCAGTAAATTTCTCTGTAAATGGGAAACCTGTAAATACTCCAACTCAGTATGTGGACAACATTAAAATTTTACTTTTAATGACTGTATTAACATTATTACCTTCAATAATCATTATGACAACTTCTTTTGTAAGGATCATAGTAGTATTTTCATTATTTAAAAATGCTATTGGAGCTCAACAGGCCATACCTAAAGAAGTATTAATGGGGCTTGCCTTATTTTTAACTTTCTTTATTATGGCCCCTACTTACAATAAGATTAATGATAATGCTATAAAGCCTTATTTAAATAACAAAATATCGCAAGAAGTAGCATGGCAAAAGGGAACGGAACCTCTTAGAGAGTTTATGTTAAAACAGACTAAAATAAAAGATTTAAAATTGTTTTTAGAAGTTGGAAACTTAGAGGATAAAGTAAAAGTAAAAGTGGATAAAAATGGTAAAGAAGTCGTAGAAAAGGGACAAAAAGTATACGATTATTCTAAAGTACCTATGTATGCTATAACACCTGCTTTTATGATAAGTGAATTAAAAACAGCATTTGAAATAGGATTCTTACTATTTGTGCCATTTTTAATTATAGATATAGTAACAGGAAGTATTCTTATGTCTATGGGTATGTTTATGGTACCACCTGTTATGATATCATTACCATTTAAATTACTCATATTTGTTATGGTAGATGGATGGAATTTATTAATTAGAGCTTTAATTTTAAGCTTTAGATGAGGTGTTGTAAATGTCAGAAAATATGATTATATCTGTACTTAAAGATGCTCTTAATACAAGCATATTAATTTCAGCACCAATTTTAATTGCAGCTACAGTTGTAGGACTTGTAATAGCTATATTACAGGCTACTACTCAAATTCAAGAACAAACTTTAACCTTTGTACCCAAAATGCTTGTAGCTGCATTAGTTGGTCTGTTATGTAGTAGTTGGATGTTACATAAATCAATGGAATTAACTAAAAGAATATTTGAACTTATAGCTAATATTACAAAGTAGGGGGATAAAACTTGTTAACAGAAGGAAGTATTTTATTATTTTTAATGGTTTTATTTAGAATAGCATCCTTTTTTACAGTAATACATGTATTTTTCCCTGCAGGAACACCTAAGTATTTAAAGTTACTTTTTTCATTACTTATGAGTTTTATAATATTTCCTATGATTACTACTTTAAAGACACCGGAATTTAATAATGCATTTTCTATATTATATTATGGTGGAAATGAAATATTAATAGGGATTTTAATGGGATATGTTACGAATTTGTGTTTTAATTTTATAAAAATGGCAGGACAATATTTAGATGTTCACATAGGATTCGCTATGAGTACATTATTTGATCCGACTACTAATGAAAATGTAACATTAATAGAAAAATTAATGAATTTAACTGCAATATTATTTTTTTTAATGTTAGATGGTCATCATATCCTAATAAAAACTTTAATAAATAGTTATAAACTTATAGGAGTAGGTAAATCCATACTTATTTCTCAAAGTTTTTCTAAGATTATAGATGCCTTCATATATTTCTTCATTTTAGGTATTCGAATATCTTTACCTATAACTTTAGTAATTTTAATAATAAATTTAATTTTAGGGTTAGCATCTAGGGCAGTACCACAGTTAAATGTTATGATTTTAGGTATGCCTTTAAAAATTGCCGTTGGTATTTTTACCTTTATTATAGGTTTACCTTTAATGTTTAAACTTTTTAGACTGGGCTTTCAGGAAATACCAAAACATATTATGCATATATTGAAGATTGCACCAGTAGCCTTTGTATTTGCTGATAATGGTGACAAAACAGAAGAAGCTACGCCAAAGAAAAAAAGTGATGCTAGAAAAAAAGGACAAGTTGCTAAAAGCAAAGAAGTTAGTATGACATTAACTTTAATATGTTTAACATTTGTTCTAATGGTTTTTGGTGATTTTGTTTTTAATGAAATGAAGAATATTATGCAAATATTTTTAAATAACTATTTAAAACCTGGGATCACGTTTAATATGTTAAAGGATGTATTAATTGTTTCACTGGAGAGAACTGCAATAGCATTTTTACCTATAGCAATACCTATTCTAATAATAGGGGTTTGTGGTAACTTAATTCAAACTGGATTTTTGTTTACAAAAGATCCTTTAAAGCCTAATTTTGCTAAGTTAAATCCTATTGAAGGGTTTAAAAAACTTTTTTCGGTTCGTTCTTTAGCAGAGATGATTAAAAGTATTGCAATAATAAGTATATTACTTTATGTTGGATACAATTTTGCAGTTAGCAGTTTCAATGATGTAATGATTATTTCAAATTTAAGTTTTAATGTGTTGCCTGGTAAACTAAATAAATTAGTTGGAGAAATACTTTTTAAGTTTTCACTTACAATGAGTGTTATTTCCGTAATGGATTATGTTTTTCAATATCGTCAACACAAAAAAGACTTAAGAATGTCTAAGCAAGAGATAAAGGAAGAATTTAAACAAATGGAGGGTGATCCTCAAATAAAATCTAAGATAAGACAAAAACAAAGAGAAATGGCTATGAGAAGAATGATGCAAAGTGTTCCGGATGCTACAGTTGTTATTACAAATCCAACACATTTTGCAGTAGCATTAAAATATGAAAATGATGGTAAAAGTGCACCTAAAGTAGTAGCGAAAGGCGCTGACAGGGTAGCACTTAAGATAAAAGAAATTGCTTTAGAAAATAAAGTACCAATATTTGAAAATAAAATGTTAGCAAGAACTATATATGATACAGTAGAACTAGAAAATGAAATACCACAAGACTTATATCAAGCTGTAGCTGAAATATTGGCGCTTGTATATAAATTAAAGAAATAAAGGGTGATATCTAAGATGGAAAGTAATAGAAGAGGTCGATTGAAAAACAATTTAGATATGATTATTGCCTTTGGAGTTGTAGGTATAGTATTAATGCTTATAATCCCTGTACCTACAGGACTTTTAGATTTTTTACTTGCAGTAAACATATCGGTTGCAATGATGATCTTATTAACAACAATGTTTACAACAAATGTACTACAGTTTTCAATATTTCCTTCTTTATTGTTAGTTACAACCTTATTTAGGTTGGCCTTAAATATTTCTTCTACTAAACTTATATTAGGAGAAGGATTTGCAGGGAGTATTATAGAAACTTTTGGGACTTTCGTTGTAAAAGGTAACTTCGTTGTTGGAGTTATTATATTTATTATCATAGTAGTTATCCAATTTGTTGTTATTACCAATGGTGCAGGAAGAGTATCAGAGGTTGCAGCTAGATTTACATTGGATGCTATGCCAGGTAAACAAATGAGTATAGATGCTGATTTAAACTCAGGATTAATAGATGAAGATCAAGCTAAAAAAAGAAGATCAGACCTTCAAAGAGAAGCTGATTTCTTTGGGGCTATGGATGGTGCTTCAAAGTTCGTAAAAGGTGATGCCATAGTTGGTATCTTAATAACATTAATAAATGTTATTGGTGGTATTGTAATTGGAATGCTTATGAAAAATTTAAGTGGTGCAGAGGCAGTAGATAAGTATATAAAACTTACTATTGGGGATGGGCTTGTAGGTCAGATTCCAGCATTACTTATTTCTACAGCATCAGGTATTATAACTACACGTTCTGGTAATAGTGAAAACTTTGGTACAACACTTGGAACTCAGATGACAAGTTTTCCAAAGGTTATAGCATTATTATGTCCTATATTATTGATTTTGTCTTTAATACCAGGTATGCCTAAATTTGTTTTTATAGTACTTTCAATAATGGCAGGATGTAGTGCATATTTTTTAAATAAGGATCAAAAGCAGCAAGAAATAGAAAAGGTTGAAATTCAGGAAAAAGAAATTCAAGAAATTGAGAAAAATGAACCTGAAAATGTTATGAATCTAATACAAGTAGAACCTATGGAAATAGAAATAGGATATGGATTGATACCTTTAGCAGATGAAGTAACAGGTGGAGACTTGCTTCAAAGAATTGCATCAGTTAGACGTCAATGTGCTATAGAGATGGGTATAATAGTTCAACCTATAAGAATTAGAGATAATCTACAACTTCAAAATAATGAATATCTAATTAAAATCAGAGGAACTGTTGTAGTAAAAGGTGATCTTATGCCTAACATGTTACTTTGCATGAATCCTAGTAATGAGGAAATTTCATTAGAGGGTATAAATACCGTAGAGCCAACATTTGGACTTCCTGCATTATGGATTAATAAAGATCAAAGAGAAGAGGCAGAAATAAAAGGACTTACAGTAGTAGATCCAACTACAGTACTTGTAACGCACTTGTCAGAAATTATTAAGCAACATTGTTATGAGCTATTAGGAAGACAAGAAACTAAGATGATTTTAGACAATGTGAAAGAAAAATATAGTGCTGTTGTAGAAGAATTAGTTCCAGATTTAATGACTATAGGTGAGGTTCAAAAGGTTCTTCAAAACTTATTAAAAGAGAGAGTGTCTATAAAAGATACTGTTACAATATTTGAATCTTTAGCAGATAACTCAAGAAATACTAAGGATATAGAACTTCTTACAGAGTATGTTAGATTCTCACTGGGACGTAGTATTTGTAATCCGTTAATTACAGATGATAGAAGTCTTACAGTAGTTACCTTAGAACCTAGCTTAGAAAAATTAATAGAAAATAATATTCAAAGATCTATGCAAGGAAGTTTTCCTGCTCTAGATCCAGAGATTACTAAGAATATTTTTGAAAGTATTAATGAAACTATAGAAAATGTGTACTTTAATGAAAATCAACCTATTATATTAGTTTCACCAAATATTAGACCAGCTTTTAGAAAACTTATAGAAATGGTATTTCCTCAAATAATTGTACTTTCACTTAATGAAGTACCAAATGATGTACAAATTAGAACTGAGGGAGTTGTTGAAGTGTAATGTTAGTTAAAAAATATTTAGTAAGAAATATGAGTGAAGGAATGGCTAGAATAAAGTCTGAAATAGGACAAGATGCTATTATAATTTCACAAAAGAAAGTAAGACAAAAAGGATTAAAAGGTTTTTTTTCTCCTAAGCTTATAGAAATTACAGTATCTTCAGAGGGAGCTAAGAAAATAAATTCTAGAACTAATAATCCTGTAAGTAATTCTATAGCTAATAAAAATATAAATAGGAGTATTTCTAAAGGTACTTCTTTTAATAATAATGAAAATTTAAAAGAAGAAGTAACAGATATGAAAAAACTTTTATATGCTATGTATTCAAATATGAATACTGAGGATATGAAAAAAGGTGAGGTTCTTAAAAACTATAAAGAATTCTTACTTTCCAAGGATGTATCTTCAGAGTTTACAGCTAAAATAATAGAAGACTTAAAACCTAAGGGTGCTAATGAAGAAAAGTTAGAAAAAGAACTTATAAAAAAATCTATAATAAATATGATGTCTTGGGAATTTTGCAATAATGAAGCTAAGCAAGGAATATTTGCTTTTGTGGGACCTACAGGAGTGGGGAAAACCACTACTATAGCTAAACTTGCTGGAAAATATACTTTGCTATATAAGAAAAAGGTAGGATTAATTACTGTAGATACTTATAGAATAGGTGCTGTAGAGCAATTAAAAACTTATGCTGAAATTATGAATATACCATTTTCTGTTGTTTTTAATATTAAAGAAATGGAAGATGCTATAAAAAAAATGCAAGATTGTGATGTTATTTTAGTAGATACAACAGGTAGAAGTAGTAAAAATTTAATGCAACTTCAAGAGTTAAGAGCTTTTGTAAATAAAACAAATGCTGATAGAACCTATCTAGTTTTAAGTTCTACAACTAAGTTAAGTGATATAAGTTCTATTATAGAAGGATATAAAATATTAAATTATAATAATTTAATTCTTACTAAATTAGATGAAACTACTACTTATGGATCAATATTAAACGTAATAAATCAAAGTGGAGTTCCTTTAAGCTATTTAACTACAGGTCAAAGTGTTCCAGAAGATATTAAAAATCTTAATAAAGAACAATTGTTAGACTTAATACTAGGAGAGGAAAATTTATGCTAGATCAAGCGGCAAAATTAAGAGAACTAGTACAGGAGTCGCAGGGTAATGACTATGATGGATTAAGAAGAAAAAAACATCAAAGGGTTATTACCATAGCTTCTGGAAAAGGTGGAGTTGGAAAAAGCAATATAGTAGTTAACTTAGCTTTAGCTTTAAGGGATCAAGGAGCAAAAGTATTAATTTTTGATGCTGATATTGGAATGAGTAATGATCATGTACTTATGAATACAAAAGTAAGGTACAATGTTTTCGATTTAACTAATAATTATATGGATATAGAAGAAGTAATGGTTAAGGGTCCTCTAGGAGTAGATTTAATTTCTGGAGGGTCAGCTTTAGATAAAGTATACAATATGACAGAAGATGAGAGAAAAATTTTTTTAAACAAGCTTTCAAAATTAGAAGGATATGATTTTATTTTAATTGATTCAGGAGCTGGAATAAATAAAGATATATTAAGTTTTATAGCTGCCAGTGACGATTTTATTGTTATAACCACTCCTGAACCAACTTCTTTAACAGATGCTTATAGTTTAATAAAGACTGTTAATCATTTTGAAATCAAATCATCTGCAAAAGTTATTATTAATAGGGTACTTCATAAAGAAGAAGGGGAATTAACTTATAAAAGATTTAAAAATGTTTCTAAAAGATATTTAGGAATAAATATGGAATTATTAGGATATATATTTGATGATAAGAAGTTAGTTCAGGCTGTAAGAGAACAAAGACCAGTATACTTAAAGTATCCTAGTAGTCCAGCAAGTAAATCTATAAGAGAAATAAGTAAAACCTTATATTCGGTGCCAAGTATTGGCGATAAAGAACAAGGATTTCAAGGATTTTTCAAAAATCTATTTAATTTATTCTCTTAAACATAAATAAAGGAGGCAAGGTTATGAATGCTTTTATAGCAAAAACAGAAGATAAAGAGGAAGTAGTAAAAGAATATATACCGTTAGTAAAATATATTGCCTCAAGGGTTATAATTGGCAAAACTAAATATGTTGAATTTGAAGATTTAGTTGGATATGGAATGGTCGGGCTAATGGATGCTATAAATAAATTTGATGCTACTAAGGGAATGAAGTTTTCAACTTATGCATCTATAAGAATTAAAGGCGCAATTATAGATGAAATTAGAAAAAATAGCCCTATTTCTAAAGGTGCAATGAACAAGTTAAATAGATATAATGAAGCTATAGAAAAATTACAAAAGGAATTATTTAGAGAACCTACGCTAGAAGAAATTTCCAGGGAAATGGGAATTCCTATAGAAAATATTAGTGAGATAGAAAATTACATAAATTATATATCTACGGTTTCATTGGAAGATATGATTTTTTCAAAGGAAGATGATATTCCTTTAATGGGTATTGTAGAGGATAAAAAAAGTCCATGTCCAGAAGAAGTTGTAGAAGAAAAAGAATTATTAGAAATACTTGCCAAGGCAATTGATGCTTTAAATGAAAAGGATAGGACTGTTTTATCACTTTATTATTATGAAGGATTTACATTGAAGCAAATTGGAAAAGTTTTATCTGTTTCAGAATCTAGGGTATGTCAATTACATAGTAGAGCTATAGTACATTTAAGAAAAATAATTGAAAAAATGAAGTATTATAATTAAAACATAGTTTAGGAAGTAATGAAAATGATAATTTTTTTATTGACTATAGGAATAATTTTAATAATATATAGTGTTTTAGGTATAAAAAAAGAAGAAAAAGGATTTAATAATTTTTTAGAAGGTAGTTTTGAAAATGCTAAGGATGAAAAACTTGAAATCGGAATTTTAAGAAAAGAAATTGCTGAGACTTTAACAGAAATTCAAAAGGATTTAGTTAGTATGGAAGATGAAATAGCAGAATTAAAAGTATTTAAAGAAAGTTTAAAAAATGTTAAACAAAGTAATTCAAGTTTAAATATAAACTTTGATTGTAAAAAGGACGATAATATAAAATCGAATGAAAATAGAAAACTTGAAATCAAAAAACTTTTAGAGGAAGGACATTCTGTAGAAGAGATTAGTGCTAACTTTAATATAGGAAAGGGTGAGGTCTTATTAATAAGAGATTTATATCAAAAATAGAGCCTTTTCTAAACATTTTGAAGGACAAGAAATTTTTACTAGGATTAGGTGTGGGTATAATAATTTCTACATTATTAATTTTTAAAAGTTCTTATAGCTATTCTATAAGTGATGCACAAGTGGAAAAAAGAGCTCTTGAAATGGGCATGATATATAAGGATAATCAAAAAGTAAAAATTGATGAGGTGAAAAAATAATGATAAGAGGGTTATATACAGCAATTTCTGGAATGATAACAGGAGAAGCAAAACAAGGAGTAATAACTAATAATCTTGCAAATGCCAATACGAATGGTTTTAAATGTGATAATTTAGCTGTTAAAAATTTTGGTGATGTTATGCTTTACAACTATGATAAGGTTGTTGGAAATAAAAACTATAAAAATAACATAGGGGAAATTAGTAAAGGAAGTGCTATCGATACGGTAGATACTCATTTTACGCAAGGAATTTTACAACAGACTAAAAGAGATAAAGATTTCGCTATTGAGGGTAGAGGATTTTTTACTGTAAATAGAAATGGTAAAGAATATTATACTAGAGATGGACATTTTAATGTTAATTTAGAGGGATATCTTACAAGTGATAATGGAGATCTAGTACAAGGATTTGATTTATATACAGGCAGAAGAGGTCCTATAAAAGTTGACGCAGGTGATATATCATGTACTCCTAATGGTAATATAAGAGTTAATGGTGTAGAAAAATATAAACTTGATGTTAAAGATTTTCAAAATTATGATACCCTTAAAAAAGTAGGGGATAATTTATATGAAGGAAATGGTGCTAGAGAAGCAGTAAATTACAATGTTAGAAATAGAACCATTGAAAAGTCTAATGTAAATATCATAAAAGAAACCATAGATATGATGAATAATAGTAAGGCATTTGAAAGTAATCAAAAAGTTGTACAAACTATTGATGAGACTTTAGGTAAAGCTGTTAATGAAATTGGAAGATGCTAGATATTAGGGGAGTGTTAAAAAATGTATAGACTTACGTGGACAAGTAAGGGAGCTATGATGGCTCAGCAAGAAAAGTTAGATAGTATTTCTAATAATATGGCCAATGTTAATACAACAGGATATAAAAAAGTTACAGTAGGTTTTTCAGATCTTTTAAATGAGTCTTTAGTTCGTAGAGGATATCCGTTAATAGATGAAAAGAACGGAAGGCTTCAACATAGCACTGGGGTTAAACCTAATAAATGGATAAGAGAAAATGTTCAAGGAAGTTTAAAAGAAACAGGTATAGCAACTGATCTTGCATTAGATGGGGATGGATATTTTCAAATAGATATTCCAGAGGGAAATAGAACTTATAAAGCATTTACAAGAGACGGATCCTTTAAAATAGATGTTAAAGGTGACTTAGTTGATGGTAATGGAAATTATGTTACTATAATGAAAAATGGTAATAAAGTCAGATTAAGTGATCTTGGAGTAAGAGTAAGTTCAGATAATATCTCTATTTCAACAGATGGAGATATTAATATTAAAAATGGTAATAATATTATAGATGCAGGAAAAATACAAGTTAAAAAATTTGTAGGAAATAATGCGTTAGAATCTAAAGGAAATAGCGTATATGTTCCTAAACAAGGGGCTACAGAATTACCAGCAGATGATTATAGTATTCATTCAGGATATGTTGAATTATCAAATGTAGATCTTGGAGATGAAATGACAGATCTTATTATAACTCAGAGAGCTTTTCAATTAAGTGCTAATGCTCTTAAAACATCAGATGAAATGTGGGGAATGGTGAACAACTTAAGAGGCAGATAGTAAATAAGAATTTATAAATTAAATAATATAAAAAACATAACACTTTGTATGAAATAAATAATAGTTTATTTTATATAAAGTGTTTTTTAGTATTAAATTAAAAATTTAGCATATAAATTAATATAGAATAAAATAAAAAAGGGGAGAGGAAGTTTGGGATATACATTAGGATGTTTAATGAGCATATTATTATGGAATTTTAATAGAGAAAACTTATATATATATATTCCTAAAAAAATTAGGAGAAACAAAGTGTTATCTTTAGACTTCATTTTGATTTATACTTTTTTTATTTTGGGTATAATGTTTCTATTAAGATTTATTTTACCTAAGGAGATGTATAATTTTTTAGTTGGATTTTTAGTAATAGATTTTAGTACTAAGGAAAAAGAAAATATAAATGTTTGTAGAGGAAAAAATTTAGAAGAGGGTATTTTTAATATTTCTGAGGCAGTTATATGTGGTTTTATAGCACCTTTATTTTATATTATGTTATTTGGAAATTTAGTTGGGATTTTATATCTACAGTTAAAAATACTTGGTAGCATTTATAATAATGAGATTTTAAATAGTATAATAAAGATATTGAATCTAGTTCCATCGATTATTGCTGAGTCACTTCTATTAATTATAAATATTCCTAAAATAAAAATTAAAGATAAAATTTTTAATGGAGAATACATCTCCAACTTATTTGTAAATCCACTATTAAATCTAGATATATTAGCCTCTAAAATATATGAATTTAACTTTTATTATTATACAAGAATAAAAAATACAACATATGTTAAAAGCTATGGAAGTACTAATTGTAAGGTAAAAAAAGATGCAATTAAGGAATATCAAAAGCATGCTTATTTATGTTGTCTTATATATTTTATATTTTTCTTATTTGTATGTAAAATTTAAAAAAATAAAAAAGAGGAATCTCTTTTTAGAAAATTTCTATTTAGAGATAACCTCTTTTATTAAATTATTTTAATTCTTCTATTGCTTTTGTAATTGGAGGAATAACTTGTTTCTTTCTTGAAACAACTCCTGGAAGATAAGAAGAATTTTCAACTAAAGTAGTGTTAAATGCTTTATTGATTATATCTAATCCTTCTCCACAAGCAATGATTTCTGAACTAGTTTCGATTATATCAGTAGCAAGTAATACTAATACATAATATCCTTCTTCTTTAGTTTTTGACTCCATAAGATCTAAAAATTCAGGTTTTCTTTTCTTGAATCCTTCAAGATCCATTGTAGTAACTTGAGCTACACCTATTTTAAACTCTTTTAGAGAGAAAGTTTTAAAGTCTTGATTAAAGATTTCATCTGCAGTACGTCCTTCTAATGATGTACCAGCTTTAAACATTTCTTTTGCAAAAGTCTCAAGTTCAATATTAGCTATTTTAGCAAGACGTTCTAATACTTCTTTATCTACAGGTGTAGCAGTTGGTGATTTTAAAAGTAGTGTATCAGAAATTATAGCACCACAAAGAACACCAGCTATACTAGTAGAAGGAGTTAATCCTTTTTCAAAGAACATATTAGCAACGATTGTTGAAGTGCTTCCTAAAGGTTCATTTCTGAAGTATATAGGATTTGCAGTTTCTATATCAGCTATTCTATGGTGATCAATTATTTCTAATAATTCTCCATTTTCTAATTCAGGTATAGTTTGAGCTTTTTCGTTATGGTCAACTAATATGATTTTTTTATCCTTAGCTGATTCTATTAGTTTAGGTTCTTCCGCATGAAAGTAATCTAATATAAATTTAGTTTCATTAGAAATGTTTCCAAGTCTTGCTGGAACTACAGAAGTATCTCCTAATTGATTTTTTAGATTTGCATATGCAATAGCAGCGCAAATAGAATCTGAATCAGGATTTTTATGTCCTGTTACATAAATTATGTTTTCCATAGTGAATCTCCTTTGATATATGTAAAATTTTAGCTTAATAATTTAATTAAAGAAAAATTAGCCATCATAAAGTATATTGTAATGTTTAACTTCTATAAAGTAAAGTCTTGAACTAAAAAAATTATTTAATATTTGTTTTAAAGTTCATAAGCCTATAAGGTAATACATATAATTTAAAGAAATGATAATAAGTTTACACAATGAAAGGGGGAGGTACTGTTGTTAAAGCAAGATGATTACAGAGTAAAAAATGATAAAAAATGTGGTCTTACGGAAGATGAAGCAAAAAGACGTTTAAAAAAATATGGTCCTAATCTAATTGAGAAAAAACAAAAGATTTCACCATTAAAAATATTTTTAAGTCAATTTAATGATTTAATAACATGGGTTTTAATTGTAGCCACAATTATTTCAGGATTTATGGGGGACAAAGCTGATGCTATAACTATTATTATTATTGTAATAATGAATGCGATATTAGGGTTTATTCAGGAATATAAAACTGAAAAGTCTTTAGAAGCCTTAAAGGCTTTAGCATCTCCAACTGCTAAGGTTATAAGAAATGGTAATATAAAAGTTGTTAATGCAGAGACTTTAGTTCCAGGAGATTTAATTATTTTAGAAGCAGGAGATAGAGTACCAGGAGATGCTTGTTTAGTAGAGGCTACCAATGTCCTTATAGATGAATCCTTACTTACAGGAGAATCGGTAGGAGTTGAAAAAAACGTAAATAAAGGCAGTAATGACGTTTTTATGGGTACTACTATTTTAAGGGGACATGCGAAAGCTACTATTATGCTTACAGGTATGGATACAGAGATGGGGAAAATAGCTAATATGTTAGATAATATTACTGCAGAACGTTCGCCATTAAAAGAAAAGTTAAATTCTTTAGGAAAAGTTTTAGTTTTAATGTGTGCAATTATCTGTGTAGTAGTAACTGTATTAGGTATATTTAGAGGACAAGATCCAGGAGAAATGTTCTTGTTAGGAGTAAGTTTGGCAGTTGCAGCTATACCGGAAGGACTTGCCGCTATTGTAACAATAGCATTAGCTATTGGTGTTTCTAGAATGCTTAAGAGAAATGCATTGGTTAGAAAACTTCCTGCTGTAGAAACCTTAGGATGCACATCTGTTATATGTAGCGATAAAACAGGTACTTTAACTCAAAACAATATGACCGTAAAGGAGATATATTTTAACGATAAAGTTTATACCCAAGGGTTTAACGAAAAAAATGAATTAAACTTGCTTAAGAAGGCTTTTACATATTGTAATGATTGTAATTACGATTTTAAAGAAAAAAGTCTTAAGAAAGCATTGTTTGGAGATCCAACAGAAACTGCATTAATTAAAGCATTTTTCAATAATACAGGAGAAATTAAAAAGTTCTTAGAAAATGGAAAGAGAATTTTTGATATACCGTTTGATTCTACTAGAAAGATGATGTCTGTAATATACAAAGAGGATAATAGGGAATTAGGTTATATTAAAGGAGCTCCAGAAAGACTTATAAAAAGATGCAGATATATTTTAATTAATGGAGAAAAGGTTTTATTTCAGGGTGTATATAAGCAAAGAGTTTTAGAACAAATAGAGAGTATGTCAAATAAAGCCTTAAGATGTATAGCTGCTGCATATAAAGATGGAAATTTACCTAAAAATTCTTCATTAGAGGATAACTTAGTTTTTCTAGGTGTAGCTGGTATAATAGATCCTCCTAGATTAGAAGCAAAGGATTCAGTTTTAAAATGTAGAATGGCTGGTATAAAGGTTGTTATGATAACAGGAGATCATAAAAATACAGCTTTTGCTATAGGAAAAGAGTTGGATATTTGTAAAAAAGAAGATGAGGTTATTACCGGTGAACAATTAGATAAACTTTCTGATAAGGAACTTAAAGAGAAGATACAACATTTAAGTATTTTTGCTCGTGTTAGTCCTGAACACAAACTTAGGATAGTAAGGGCATTTAAAGCTAAAGGACATATAGTTTCAATGACTGGTGATGGAGTGAATGATGCCCCAGCAGTTAAAGAGGCTGATATTGGAGTTTCTATGGGTATTTCAGGTACAGATGTTACGAAAGAAGCTTCTTCGATGATATTATTAGATGATGATTTTTCTACTATAGTATCTGCTATAGAAGAAGGAAGAGGTATTTATGCTAATATAAGAAAATTTATAAGATATCTTTTATCTTGTAATCTAGGAGAGGTTTTAACAGTTTTTCTATCTTCTATATTATATCTTCCAGCACCATTACTTCCTATTCAAATATTATTTGTAAATTTAGCTACAGACGGACTTCCAGCTATTGCATTAGGTGTAGACCCTGGTGATCCTGATATTATGTTAAATAAGCCTAGAAATAGAGAAGAAAGCATATTTGCTAGGGGACTAAAGGAAAAGATATTTATAAGAGGTATATTAATAGGAGTTTGTACTGTTCTATCTTTTATGGTAGGAAAATATTATGGAATGAATTTAAAGGTATGTAGAACTTTAGCTCTTTGTACTTTGATACTTTCTCAATTATTCCATGTATTTGAATGTCGTTCAGAGAAACATTCTGTATTTAAGATAAATCCATTTACCAATATATATTTATTATTAGCAGTTTCAGTATCAGTAATAATGCTTTTAGGTATATTATATGTTCCATTTTTCCAAGGAATATTCCACACAGTAGCCTTGAATTTAGCACAATGGACTATTGTACTTTTCTTCTCAGGAATAATGTTCATTATAAATAGTGTTGCATTGTATGTTGGCGAAAAATAGATATTTTATATGGATAAAAGTAAAGAATATTTTTTAGAATAAATATAGATATGTAAAAAAAAGGATAACCCTTAGGTTATCCTTTTTATCTAATCTTTTTATTTGGACGAACTCTTTGAACTTTAAGGTTTTCAGCACCTTCAACTGGAACAAGGAACTTTTTAGTAGTATTATTTCGTATATTTAAAATTTCTACGATTTCACGTGTATCTTTCTTACTTACATGAGATTTTAAACCTTGAACTATAAGAGAATGTCCTTGGAATATTGTCATGAAGTTAACTTGTTTAAACCAACGTCTCTTTTTATAAACACATTGAACAACATTTTTGCTATTTTCAGGTTTAATTAATATAATAGCTGTAAGTTTATGTATAATCCATAAAAAAGTTTTTTCTTCAACTTTAATTGAAAGAACTTTACCTTGAACTTGAGTTATTCTATCTTTATTTTTGTCAAAAAATACTTCAGCTGATTTCTGTCTAAAACTATCTTTAAATCCCATAAATTAAAACTCCTTTACTTTAAAAATTCCTTGATATTAATGTAAAATTCATAATAAAATGCTAAGAATATTATATATTAAGTTAAAACATATAACAAGGGCTAAGGCATACTTTATGAATATTATATGATACAATTTAGAAAAATATGATATAATTAGAGGTGTTTTATACTTTATAAACAAATGATAAATAAACTTTTTATTATTGGAGGAAGAAAAATGGATAAAAATACATTAAGCAAATTGATAGATCATACTTTATTAAAACCAGAAGCTGAGGCTTCGCAAATAGAACAATTATGTAGTGAAGCTTTAAAATATAATTTTGCTTCTGTTTGTGTAAATCCTTCATATGTATCTTTATGTAGTGAATTATTAAAAGGATCTAATGTAGATGTTTGTACTGTAATAGGTTTTCCTTTAGGTGCAACAACTACTAAAGTTAAGGTATTTGAATCTGAAGATGCTATAGCAAATGGTGCTACAGAAATAGATATGGTTATTAATGTGGGAAGACTAAAAGAAAAAGATTATGATTATGTAAAAAAAGATATAGAGGCTGTTGTAAATTGTGCTAAAAATAAAGCTTTAGTTAAGGTTATCATTGAAACTTGTCTTTTAACAGATGAAGAGAAGATAAAAGTGTGTGAACTTTCTAAGGAAGCAGGAGCTGATTTTGTTAAAACATCAACTGGTTTTTCAAAAGGTGGAGCAACAGAAAGGGATATTGCATTAATGAGAAAAACTGTTGGAGATGATATGGGAGTTAAAGCTTCAGGTGGAGTTCGAACTTTGGAAGATGCATTAAAAATGGTAGAAGCCGGTGCAAGTAGAATAGGTGCTTCAGCATCTATAAATATAGTAGAGGCCTTATAGTAAAAAA
This sequence comes from Clostridiaceae bacterium 14S0207, assembly GCA_003288255.1. Lineage (GTDB taxonomy): Bacteria > Bacillota > Clostridia > Clostridiales > Clostridiaceae > Hathewaya > Hathewaya limosa. Next base: position 1,114,831 of record CP026600.1, read on the forward strand.
GAGAATTAACTTAAATTTTTATTAAGTTTAAGAGCATACATGAAAATGTATGCTTTTTCTTTTGTGTCCAAATTTATTTTATTGAATATTTATATATTATGAATGAAAGGAGGAGTTTTATGATACGACCATTAAGTTATGAAGAAATTGCATTTAAATTTGATATTGAAAATATAGATGTTAAAAATATGGATTCTCAAGTCTTTGTTGAATTTAGAAATATATATGAAAGTTTAAAAACTGCAATTAATATTGAAGAGGATAACTATAATATAGTTATTGCCGATAAATGTACTAAAGATAAAGTAGAAGACATTAAAATGCTTATAAAGGAAAACTGTAGTAAAAGAAAATTACATGATATTGTATATGTCACATGTGAAAGAGAAATGGAACCTGAAGTATTAGTTTTGAATGCTGGAAATGGAAATAAGCTTAAAAATTTTTTAGAACATATAGAGGATAAATACACAGAAATAATTCTTAAATTTTATAATTCTTTTGATGAAATAGATAAAGATACAGTCCTACAAAAGTATCTACAAGATAGAAAGAGTATATTAAATCAATTAATGGAGAGTTGTAAGGATAAAGGATTTGAAATTAATTATGGAGATGATGGATTTTCTTTTACACCTATTAAAGGCGAAGAAAAGATAACTGAAGAAGAATTTGATGAGATGGATTTAAATGAAAAAGAATGTATTTTAGAAAATCTGAAAAATGTTAAAGAGATTGCAAGAGAGGTCGCAAAACATTTAAAAAATAATGAAATACAATATTTAAAAGAGATGAAGAAAATCTTTAAAAATTATATAAATGAAGCCTTTAAAGATATAAAAGTACAATTATTAAATACGTTTAAACAAGATACAGTGGCTATCAAATTTTTAGAAAAGGCAATAATTGAAACCAATACTACCATAGATGAAAGTTTTAATAAAGATTTTACAGAGGAACAGAAAAAAATATTAAAGTCTATATATAAATATAAAATATTTTTACTAACATCTAACGAAAAAGATGAAGTACCTATTGTATATGAGGAAGTACCAACTTATAAAAATATTTTTGGAAATGTAGAAATATCTCATGGTGATACAATAGGTGCTGAAAGTACATGTAATATACAGGTAGGAAGTTTATTAAAGGCCAATGATGGTTTTTTGATTTTAGATCTAAAAGAATTACTTTCAGATAAATATGCTTATGCTAAATTAAAAAAAGTTTTAAAAGAAAAGAAATTTACTTTTGAAAATAATGGAGGTCTTATTAGTCTCTTAGCTTATGAAAGTTTTAAAGGAGAACCTATACCTATAAATGTTAAAATTGTTTTAATAGGAGGGTATAAGTACTTCCATTTACTATATAGTTATGATTCAGATTTTAAGGAACTATTTAAAATATATCTTCAAGGTGAACATTTAATTCCAATTAATTCAGAGGCTAAAGAAGCGCTTATTCAAAATATGCTGTATATGTGTAAAAAATATAAATGCAAGCCTCTAACTAATAAAGCTATAAAAGAGGTAGCTAGAATATTCTCAAAGGATAGTGAGAGAAGAGATAAATTATATTTTGATAATGATAAATTAAAAGATATAATGATATTTTCAAGCGCTTATGCTATAGACAAGGGAAAAAGAAGTATAGAACTTAATGATATAATGAATGTTTCTTATAAAGAGGAATTAATAGAAAAATATATTAGAGATGAATATAAAGATGGAGAAATATTATTAAATTTAAAGGATAGTAGAGTAGGCGAAGTAAATGCTCTTTCTGTAATTGATTTAAATCATACTAAATTTGGCAAACCAATGAGAATAACTTGTACCTGTTCTAGAGGAAATGGAAGAATTATTGATGCTCAGAAAGAAAGTAACTTAAGTGGAAAGATTCATAGTAAAACTTTAAGCATATTAAAAGGTTTTTTAAATTCATTTATGGGAGGGTATAATGATATTCCTGTAGATTTTAATATTAGTTTTGAACAAATTTATAGTGTAGTTGAAGGGGATAGTGCATCTGTTGCAGAGGCTATGACCATTCTTTCAGCACTTTTAAAAGTTCCTATTAGACAGAATATTGCAGTTACAGGTTCTATAAATCAATTAGGAGAGGTACAACCAGTAGGTGGAATTAATGAAAAGATCGAGGGGTTTTTTAAAACTTGTAAATGTGTAGATACAGTAAATAATAAAGGTGTATTAGTTCCTTTTAGGAATTTCAATAATATAGTCTTAAAGGAAGAAGTGGAATTAGAAATTGCTAGAGGAAATTTCTATATTTATGCTATGGATAATATATTTGATGCTATAGATGTTTTATTTGATGGAGTAAACTTTAGAAATAGAAATATTTTAGATGACATTCAAAAAGAACTTAGAAGATATACAGGAAAAAGAGATAGAAAATAAAAAAATCAGAGGTATTACTATGCCTCTGATTTTTTATATAATTAGTATATCTATGATTATACGTTAAATCTAAAGTTAACTACATCACCATCTTGCATGATGTATTCTTTACCTTCTAGTCTATAGCAGCCTTTTTCTTTTGCTGCAGCTTCAGAACCACATTCAACTAATTTATCAAAAGAAACTATTTCTGCTCTTATAAATCCTCTTTCGATATCAGAATGTATTTTTCCAGCAGCTTGAGGAGCTTTTGTATCTTTCTTTATAGTCCAAGCTCTAACTTCTTGTACTCCAGCTGTTAAGAAACTCATTAATCCTAGAAGAGAATAACTTGATTTTATTAATTTATCTAATCCAGATTCAGTTAATCCATATTCACTAAGCATTTCATTTTTTTCTTCATCAGGTAATGTTGATAATTCTTCTTCTAACTTAGCGCATACAACTATAACTTCAGAGTTTTCAGCTTTAGCATAATCTTTAACTTTTTTTACAAAGTCATTTTCTAAATTACCAGCAGCTAAATCATCTTCACAAATATTAGCAACATATAAAACTGGTTTTGAACTTAAAAGGAAAAGACTTTTAACAAAAACCATTTCATCTTCAGTAAATTCAACACTTCTAACAGGTTTATTGTTTTCTAGAGTTTCCTTAATCTTTTCTAATATTACCATTTGTTCTCTAGCTTCTTTATCACCTGAACGAGCAAGTTTAGCTGTTTTATCTATTCTTCTTTCTAAAACTTCTAAATCAGAGAATATAAGCTCTAAATTTATAGTTTCTATATCCCTTATAGGATCTACAGAGCCTTCAACGTGTACAATATTTTCATCATCAAAGCATCTAACAACATGTACAATAGATTCTACTTCACGAATATGTGATAAAAATTTATTTCCTAAACCTTCACCTTTACTAGCACCTCTTACAAGACCAGCTATATCATAAAATTCAATTGCTGTATGTACTTTTTTCTTAGAGTTATATATTTTTTGAAGTACGTCTAATCTTTCATCAGGAACACTAACAACACCTACGTTTGGATCTATAGTACAAAAAGGGTAATTTGCTGACTCAGCTCCAGCTTTTGTTATAGCATTAAATAATGTACTTTTTCCTACGTTTGGTAAACCAACAATTCCAAGTTTCATATATATTAACAATCCTTTCTTACACTATGTTTTTATATTTATTTTTTCCAATATACCTTTATAAATTATACTCTAATAGGTATATTATTTCAAGAAAATAAGAATATAAGAAATGAAAGCAATATTATACATTGATAAATATAAAATAGTAAAAAATAAGTTGAAAATTATGCAATTACAATTTTTGTAAAAAATAAAGTATATAAATAGGTAAAAACAATTTTAAGATGTAAAAAAATCTCAAAAAAGTTTTAAAAAAACTTTTTTTGTGAAAAAAATTATTAAATGTTTCAATTTATGAAGGAATTTTATTATTTACATAGAATTATATTTATTATGGTTGAAAGTGGAGGAATGTGGAGTAAAATAGTTAATTGAGGTGAAGTTATGTTTATAGGGGAGTATAATCATGCTATTGATTCTAAAAATCGAATAATTATACCCTCTAAATTTAGAGAAAACTTAGGAAGTAGGTTTATATTAACTAAAGGTTTAGATGGATGTATATATGCTTATCCAAAAGAAGAATGGGCAATTTTTGAACAAAAATTAAAATCGCTTCCTTTGACTAGTAAAAATGCTAGAGCTTTCACTAGGTTTTTCTTTTCAGGCGCTAATGAAGTTGAAATGGATAAACAAGGAAGAACTTTGATTCCTCAAAATCTAATTAAATATGGAAATATAAAAAAAGAAATTGTTAGTATTGGTGTGGCTTCTAAAATAGAAATATGGAGTCTAGAAAAGTGGAACGAATATAATGAAGAAAATATAGATTTTAATGAAATAGCAGAAAATATGAGTGAATTAGGCATATTATAAAGGAGAAAAACATATGGAATTTAAACATGTATCAGTTTTATTAAACGAAACAGTAGAAGGCTTAAATATAAAAGAAAATGGAATTTACGTAGATGGAACTTTAGGTGGTGCTGGACATTCCAGTGAAGTACTAAAGAAGTTAGGAAGCGAAGGAAGATTAATAGGAATAGATCAGGATACGGAGGCTTTAAAAGCAGCTAGTAAAAGATTAGGACAATATAATAAATTTAATAATGTAACTTTTGTACATAATAATTTTCACAATATAAAATTTATCTTAGAAGAACTTGAAATTAATGGAATAGATGGAATAATGATGGATCTAGGCGTTTCTTCTTATCAGTTAGACAACAAGGATAGAGGATTTAGTTATATGCAAGATGCTCCATTAGACATGAGAATGAACAGAGATAGTGATTTTTCAGCCTATGATGTAGTTAATTCTTACGAAGAAGAAAAACTTTGTAAAATTATAAAAGAATATGGGGAAGAAAAGTTTGCAAGAAAAATTGCTTTTAATATAGTTAAGCAAAGACAAGAAAAACCTGTAGAAACAACTCTTGAATTAGTAGAGATTATTAAAAAATCTATACCAGGAAAATTTCAAAGAGAAGGCGGTCATCCAGCTAAAAGAACTTTTCAAGCTATTCGAATAGAGGTAAATGGTGAATTAGAAATTCTAAATAAAACTATTGAAGATGCTGTAGATAAATTAAATGTTGGAGGAAGAATAGCAATAATAACATTCCATTCATTAGAAGATAGAATAGTTAAAAATAAATTTAGAGAATTAGAAAAACCATGTACTTGTCCTAGTTCTTTCCCAATTTGTGTTTGTGGAAAGAAATCTAAGGTTAAGGTAATTACACGAAAACCAATAGAGCCTTCAGAAGAAGAAAGAGAATTTAATTCAAGAAGTAGAAGTGCAAAGCTTAGAATAGCGGAACGTATATAATAAATAGTTCTAAAGTTATGGGAGAGTGAATAAAGTGATAGTATCAGAAAAAGAAAATATATACATGGATAAAATGGTGGTAAATGGGACTCCTATACAAAAAGAAAAAAAGAAAAATAAAAAGAGCAAAATTTATAAGGAACTTAGTAATTTTAAAAAAGAAAATCACAAAAATATAAAAGATAAAAAGAAAAACAAAAAAATTACCATGATGAAAAGTGTAATTGCTATTTTCTTAGTAGGCATGGTTATTATGGTTAGATATTCTATGATATATGCAAATCAAAAAAGTATAAGTAACATAAAAATGCAAATAAGTAAGACTAAGTATAAAAATGATGATCTTAGAATTTATCTAATGAAATTTAAAGATATCAAAAATGTAGATGATGTAGCAAGGAATAAATTTAAAATGGTAGAACCAAGCGTAAATAATACATATTATTATGACCTTGGAAAGGATAATTTTGAAGATAATAAAAAGATTAACAAAAGCGTAAGTAATTTAATAGAAAAAATAAAAAATATCCTTTTTTAATGGAGGTAAAATAAGTGGGCAGTAAATTTAAGGACAAGGTTACCATTAAAAGAAGAGGAACGTTCATTTTTTTGATTTTTTCTGCAGTTATACTAGGTTTAAGTTTAAGACTAGCATATTTAATGATTTTTCAAAGTCCGGGCTTAAAAGAAAAAGCAGTAAATCAATGGACAAGCGAAGTTAAAATAGCTCCTAAAAGAGGGAAAATCTTAGATAGAAATGGACATGAATTAGCAGTAAGTGCTAATGTCTATAGACTAGATGTAGATTTAAATGCTTTAAGGTCAGACATTCATTCTAAAAATGAAAAGAATAAGAAAAAGGGTATGGAAGAAATAAAACTAGAATCCTTAATACCTGATCTTTCTAAGTTGTTAGATGTAGATGAAAAGACTTTGCATAAAAAAATAGTGGCACCTCTTCCAAATGGAAAACCTAAAGGATCGGCTATGCTTAAAAGAAGGATGGAAAGTGATGAAGCGGAGAAGGTTAAAGCATATCTTAAAGAAAAGAATTTTTATGGTTTTATAGTTTCTCCAGATACTAAAAGATATTATCCCAATAATAATTTTTTAGCACATGTATTAGGAAATACTAATGCAGATGGTGATGGATTAATGGGGGTAGAGCAAGTATATAATAAATATCTTTCAGGTATACCAGGAATTAAGATTTCTGAATTAGATAAAAATAGAGAAGATATGCCTTATGTAATATCTGATTACATAAAGCCAGTAGATGGCAAAAATGTTGTTTTAACTATTGATGAGAATATGCAATATTTTGCCGAAAAAGCTGCTGAACAAGCTTTAAAAGATAATAAGGCAAAGGCAGTAAGTATTATAATTGCTGATCCAAATAATGGTGAACTTTTAGCTATGGCTAATAAACCAGACTATAATCCTAATGAGCCTTATGATAATAATAGGTCTTTAGAAGAAAATCAAAGGATTTGGAGAAATAGAGCTGTTAGTGACACATTTGAGCCAGGATCTATATTTAAAGTTGTAACAGCTACTGCCGCTATGTCAGAAGGTAAAGTTAATAAAGATGATAAATTTGTATGTAATGGTAGTTCTACAATTGGAAAAAGAACTATTCACTGTTGGAAGAGAACAGGTCATGGTACTGAAAGTTTTGTAGACATTCTTAAAAATTCATGTAACGTTGGATTTATGGAATTAGGTAGAAGACTAGGACCAGACTTACTTACAAAATATATTAAAACATTTGGTTTTGGTAGTAAAACAGGAATTGATTTAAATGGAGAGGCTACAGGTATTGTTAAAGCAGCTAAAAATATTAGTGAAACAGACCTTGCAACTATTGCATTTGGTCAAACTAATACTGTTTCTTGTATGCAATATCTAACTGCATTTAATGCTATAGCAAATGGAGGAACTCTTATAACTCCTCATGTAATGAAAGAAATTACTCATTATGATGATGATAATAATTCAGTAGTAGATTTAGAATATAAAGATAAAAATGAAAGAAAAGTATTGAAAGAAGATGTTACAAGAGAACTTAGAGGATACTTAGAGAAGGTTGTATCTGAAGGTGGAGGTAAAAAAGCCTATATTCAAGGATATCATATTGGTGGTAAAACAGGAACAGCTCAAAAAATAGCTGAAGGGGGCAAAGGATATGCAAGTGGTAAATATATAGCATCATTTGCAGGAATGGCTCCAGCTGATAATCCACAAGTAACTATATTAGTTTCTATTGATGAACCAGATCCATCAAACTATTATGCAGGTCAAATATCTGCACCAGTTGGAAAACAAGTATTTAATGATATATTTAATTACCTTTCTTTTAAAGTAGATGCAACAGAAGAACAAAGGGCAAAAAGCTTATTAAAAGATGTTGTTATTCCAGAAGTAAGAGGAAAAGAAAAAGAGGAAGGATTAAAGATATTAAAAGAAGCTAATTTAAAAGTTAAAATCGAAGGTAAGGGAAAATATATTAATGATATTAATCCTAAGCCGGGATGTAGTGTAAAAGAGGGTACAGAAATAATTGTATATACATCAGATAGTAAAAAAGCCGACGATACTGTAGTAATTCCAAGTTTAAAAGGATATAATCCAGAACAGGCAAGTAAACTTTTACAAGGGTTAGGTATAAATCCACGATTTACTGGTGATGGTATGGTATCAACTCAAAGTATTGAGGAAGGTAAACGTGTTACTAAAGGAACGAATATAACCTTGAATTTAGAGATAATTGGAGACTAGCAAGAATTTTTAAAATGTGATATATTTTAAAATGTATTTTTATTCGGCAGAAGCTACTTATCTTCTGCCGATTTTTCAGTATAAACTTTTATTAAGGGAGATGCGGATATGAACTTGAAGAAGATTTTAAATAATGTAGAGTATGAGGTACTACAAGGATCTTTAGAAGTCAATGTTAATAAGATATGTTATGATAATAGAAAAATTCAAAAGGGTGACATGTTTGTTGCACTAGTTGGAACAAAGGTTGATGGTCATAACTTTATTAAAGATGCCATAGAAAAAGGGGCAGAAAGTATTATAGTTACTAAGGATATAGAATTGGAAAGTAAAGATGTAACTATAATTAAGGTTAAGGATGGCAGAAAAACCTTAGCTATATGTTCAGCAAATTATTATAACAATCCAAGCAATAATCTAAAAGTTATAGGTATTACAGGAACTAATGGTAAAACTACCTCTACATTTATGCTTAAAAGAATTTTAGAGGAACAAGGATATAAAGTAGGGTTAGTTGGAACTATTGCAAATTACATAGGAAATAAAAAATTACATTCAGATCACACTACTCCAGAATCATTAGAACTTCACAAATTATTTAGAGACATGGTAGATGAAGGCGTTCAATATTGTATAATGGAGGTTTCCTCACATTCTCTTGCATTAGATAGAGTTTATGGAGTAAGTTTTGAATATGGAATTTTTACTAATTTAACTCGTGATCACTTAGATTTTCATAAAACTTTTGAGTCTTATTTTGATGCTAAGTTTAAATTATTTGAAAATAGTAAGGTTGCCATAGTTAATATAGATGACACTTATGGTAAGGATGTAGTAGAAAGATTAAAAAATACTGATGTAAAAGTAATAACTTATGGATTTGAAGAGAAATGTACATTTAGGGCATTTGATGAAAAAATTCATGCAAGGGGTGTAGAATTTAAAGTTTCTCATAATGGTATAGAGGAAAGTTTATATTGTGCACTTCCAGGAAGATATAATATATCTAATTCTTTAAGTTCTATGGCTGTTGCATATAATGAAAATGTTTCAATGGAAAATATAAAAAATGCTTTAAAGGTTGTTGCAGTACCAGGAAGATGCGAAATTTTAACTCATAATAAAAATTTAGGTTTTGAAATAATAGTAGATTATGCACATACTCCAGATGGGCTTGATAATATATTAAAAACAGCAAGAGAATTTACAAAAGGTAGATTAATTAGTGTATTTGGCTGTGGAGGAGATAGAGATAAGACTAAAAGACCTATTATGGGTAAGGTCGGTACAGAAATCTCCGATATTGCTATAGTAACTTCCGATAATCCAAGAACAGAAGAACCTATGGCTATTATTAAAGATGTTTTAGAGGGTATAGAAAAAGATAATTATATGGTTGTTGAAAATAGAAGAGAAGCAATAAAAAAGGCCATAGAATTAGGAAAAAAAGATGATGTTATAGTTATTGCTGGTAAGGGGCATGAAGATTATCAAATTTTAAAAGAAGGTAAGATTCATTTTGATGAAAGAGAAGTTGTAGATGAAATATTAAAGGAGATGTTCTAAGGTGGAAAAGTTATCGCTTTTAGAAATAAAAGATGCAGTAAGTGGTGAAATAATTAAAGAGGGTCCTAAAGCAAATTTTCAAGTTATAAGTACAGATACAAGAACTATAGAAGAAGGTAGTTTATTTATTGCTTTAAAAGGTGAAAATTTTAATGGAAACCTTTATGTAAAAGATGCAGATAAAAAAGGGGCAGCACTTTGCATTATAGATGAACTTCACTTAAATGAAAAGGAATTAGGTGATTTTAAAGGTGCTATTATAAAGGTTAAAGATACAAAAAGAGCTTTAATGGATTTAGCAACTTATTATAGAAATAAATTAAATATAAAAATAATAGGAATTACAGGTTCTACAGGTAAAACATCTACTAAGGATTTAACGGCAGCAGCTTTAAGTCATAAATATAAAGTGTTTAAAACAAAGGGTAATTTTAATAATGAAATAGGTCTTCCACTTATGATGTTATCTATAGATAGTTCTTATGATGTAGCTGTTTTAGAAATGGGAATGAGTAATTTTGGAGAAATTCATAACTTAGCATCCATAGCAAAACCAGATATAGCATTAATAACTAATATAGGTGTATCACATCTTGAAAATTTAAAAACAAGAGAAAATATTTTAAAAGCAAAAATAGAAATTACAGACTTCTTTTCTAAAGAAAATATTCTTATTGTTAATGGAGAAAATGATTTATTAAGTACATTAAATGATAATAAAGAATATAAAATTATAAAAATTGGAATAGATTTCAAAAAACATGAATTAAATTACATTGCAAGTGATATAATTAATAGTGAAAATAGTATAAAATTTAACTTAGGTGGTAATAATTTAAAACAAAAAGAGGAAATTGAATTAGGGGTTCCTGGAATGCATAATGTTTTAAATGGAGAATTAGCTATAGGAGCAGCATTAGAATTAGGAGTAACTTTTGATGAAATAAGAGAAGGCTTTAAAAATATAGAAAGCACATCTATGAGGTTAGAAGTAATAAACAGAGATGATATAAAAATAATAAATGATGCATATAATGCAAGTCCTGATTCTATGAGAGCGGCTATAGATTATATGAAAATATTAGATGGAACAAGAAAAATAGCAATTTTAGGTACTATGAAAGAACTAGGTGATAACTCCTATGAACTTCATAAAGAAGTTGCAGAGTATGCAAAAAATAATGGAATAGATATGCTATTGTGTGTAGGTGAATTTTCAAAGGCTTATGAAGAAGGTTTTGGAGAAAATATTAAAAGTTTTGAAGATAATGATAAACTTGCGGATTACTACAATAATATAAGATGCAAAGGTGATTTAGTTTTAGTTAAGGCATCAAGATCTATGAAGTTCGAAAATATTGTAAAGCATATTGATAATTTACATAACTAAAGTGAGGGATAAATATGAGTAGGATAATTTATTTTATATTAATTGCATTTTTTATAGCATTAATATTAGGTCCAATTTTTATACCAATACTAGAAAGATTAAAGTTTGGTCAAAACATTAGAGGAGAAGGACCTAAGAGTCACCAAAAGAAATCAGGTACTCCTACTATGGGAGGAGTAATTTTTATTTTAGCAACAGCTATTACATTACTTGTATTTGAAAGAAGTTATAATAGTGAAGCAATGGTTACATTAATCGCATTTATAGCATTTGGATTTGTAGGTTTTTTAGATGATTATTTAAAGATACGTCATAAGCATAATGAGGGATTAAATCCTAAACAAAAAATGGTGCTTTTACTATTAGTAGCAGGATTTTTATCTTATTACGGATATGCAAATATAGGAACAGATGTGTATATTCCTTTTATAAATAGAACCGTAGATTTTGGCGTTATGTATATACCATTTATGATAATTTTTTATGCAGCTACTACTAATGCAGTGAATTTAACAGATGGTTTAGATGGACTTGCTACATCTGTTAGTTTATTGATTATAACTTTTTTTGCACTTTTAGCATATGCATTAAATCATAACTCATTAGCTATTACAGGTGCTATAATAGCAGGTTCTCTTTTAGGTTTCTTAAGAAATAATGCATATCCTGCTAAAATATTTATGGGTGATACAGGATCATTAGCATTAGGCGGTGTTATAGCAGCCATGGCAATGTTATTAAAACAACCTTGGATAGTTGTAATAGTTGCAGGTGTTCCTCTTATGGAAGCTTTATCCGTAATAATCCAGGTAACATCTTATAAATTAACTAAGAAGAGAGTATTCAAAATGTCACCTATACATCACCATTTTGAATTAAGTGGATGGCACGAGACAAAAGTTGTTGTAGTGTTTTCTATAATAACAGTTATTTTATGTTTAATTGGTTTTTTAGCTTTATCCTTATAAATTTTTAAGGAGGTTTCAAAATGAATAAACCCAAAAGTAAAATGGGGCAAATAGACTTTGTAATGTTTATAACCATTATGATGTTAGTTACAGTAGGAGTTGTAATGGTTTATAGTGCTAGTTCTTATGTTGCATTTTTTTCTAAAAAGTATGGTTATGATTCTATGTTTTTCCTAAAGAAGCAATTGATGTGGTCTGTTATAGGAACCATATGTATGTTGTTTGCCATTAAGATGGATTATCACAAGTTTAAAAAAATTACATTTATAGGTGCTATAGCAACAATAATTCTTTTAATTATCGTTTTATTTTCACCAGCAGTAAATGGAGCTACTAGATGGATTAATTTAGGCTTTGCTACAATTCAACCATCAGAAATTGCAAAATATATGGTAGTATTAATATTAGCAAAAAGTATAGATAGAAAAGGTGAAGAAATAAAGGGATTCTGGGGAGGAACTTTTTATCATATTTGTTTAGCTGGGGTCTTTTCAGGATTGGTTTTATTAGAACATAATCTAAGTATTGCTTCAGTTATTATAATAGTAAGTTTAGTTATGCTGTTTTGTTCTGGAGCTAAAAAAGCACATGTAAATGTTTTTTTATTACTGGGTATAGTTGCAGCAAGTTTTGCTACTATTTTAATGCCTTATAGATTAAAAAGACTTATAAGTTTTACAAATCCATGGGCTGATCCTTTAAAGGATGGTTATCAGTTAATACAATCTTTATTAGCTTTAGGGTCAGGTGGTATTTTTGGAGTAGGTTTAGGTCAATCAAGACAAAAATGTTTTTACATACCAGAACCACACAATGATTTTATATTCTCTGTTATAGGAGAAGAATTAGGATTAATAGGATGCTTATTTATAATCATTTTATATTTAATTTTTTTATGGAGAGGTATTAGAGCAGCACTTAATGCAAAGGATACTTATGGTACAGCTTTAGCGATCGGAATAACATCTGTTGTAGCCGTCCAAGCAATCATTAACATTGCAGTTGTATCTGGATCTATGCCAGTTACAGGGGTTCCTCTTCCTTTCATAAGTTACGGAGGTTCTTCTTTAATATTTAATATGTTTGCTATGGGTATATTATTGAATATAACAAGACAATTAGAAGTAAAAAAGGTAAAATAATAATTAATAAATAAAAAAGTAAAGACGTACTTAAGTACGTCTTTACTTTTTTGTGAAGTTTAAGGAAAAAAAGTAATAAATAATTAAATCTTTAGTAGCATTTTTTTGATGAAATAAAATTTATTAAGTGATATTATATAATTATATGCAATTAAAAAAATGTGTTTGGTGGTTAAATATGAAAAATAAAAGTAAGACTATAAACCTTTCGAAAACATTAGATAAAGGAAAGTATATTATAGAAAACAAAGATAAGTTACTTAAGAGAAGAAGAAGAAGAAGAAAACAAAAAAGAATAATTTTGATTACTATCTTATTAAGTACAATCTTAATTACTATGGCTGTAAAGTTACCTTATTTTAATATTACTTCAGTTAAAGTACAAGGAAATAAAAATGCATCTATTGATGAAATAAAAAAAGAAGCTAATAGTGTATTAAATCAAAACATTTTTTTATTTAGTGGAAAAGAAATAAAACAAAAGTTAATAGGTAATAAGTATATACATGATGTGAAAGTTAATAAAAAATTACCCAATAAAGTAATAATCAATATAGAAGAGAGAGAAGCAAGTTTTTATGTTAAACAAGAAAAGGAATACTTAATTACAGATGTTAAGGGAAATGTTTTAGAGAAAAGAAATAATATTAAAGGAATGTCTTTAGTAGAACTAGAGGGATTTAAAGAAATTGACATAAAAGATAATACTTTAATGTTTAAGTCCGATAGACAAGAAAAGGTTTTACAAGCAATTCTTGATTTATTAAATAAAAACATGTCTAATATAAAAATAACAGCTATAAATTTAAATGATGTCTACAATATTGTAGTAAAATCTAAAAATATACAAATTATTTTAGGTAATGAATATAATTTACGTGAAAAATTAAATAAAGGTATTAATATTATAAATTTACATAAAATAAAAGATAAAAAAGGTTATATTGATATAAGTTATGAAGGAAATCCAATAGTTTTTACAGAATAATGGAGGTGAGGAATATTTATGAAAAAAGTGTGGGGTAAAATTGCTATAGCTTTTGTTTTTGCAGTATTAGGATTTTTAATAACTTATCAACTTAAGATTAGTTATAAACAGACCAAAAATATAGATGTAACAAATGAAAATGCCGAAATAGTAAAAGAAAATGAAGTTTTGGAAAAACAAAAAAAAGAATATCAAAATAAACTAAATGAATTACAAAATAAAGTTAATGAGTATGAGAAAACTACAGTAGGAAAAAATAAGTATAGTAAAATGATGTTAGAGCAGTTAGACAGTTTAAAACAACAAAATGGTCTTGTAGATTTACAGGGAATAGGGTTGGTTATGTATATAACCCCTAAAAACTCTATATTTGCAAGCGACAATATGGAAAAACCTATTTCAGATGAAGCATTGCTTAAATTAGTAAATGAGTTTTATGCGGCAGAAGCAGAAGCTATTTCTATAAATGATATTAGAATCACATCCAGAACGGGAATAAGAGTAGCATCTAATGCGATTAGAATTAATAATGAAAAAATTCCTTTTGATAAACAAGTAGTTATTAAAGTAATAGGAAATCAAAAGGTGTTAGAAAGTGCCCTTAGTTTTCCAGGAAATATTCCAGATACACTATCAAGAAATTGTGATATAAAATGGGAATTAAAAAATGATGTAGTTATAAAGAAGGATACTACTCAAGAGTTAGAATTTAAATATGCAAGACCTACAAAAAAGGAGTAATGATAAAGTATGATAGCTTTTGTTGGATTATTAGTTGGTGTTTTAATTGGACTTGTGTGGCAAATAAACATTCCAATTAAATTTGCACCTTATATATCAGTTGCTATATTTGCATGTATTGACTCTGTTTTTGGTGGATTAAGAGCCAAAATGGAAAAAATGTTTAAACCAGATATTTTTATTTCAGGTTTTTTTGGAAATGCTATTATAGCGGTTATATTAGTATATTTAGGGGATAAGTTAGGACTCCCTATTTATCTTGCAGCAGTCATTGTATTTGGAGGAAGAATTCTAAATAATTTTGCTAGTATTAGAAGAATTCTACTTAATAGAATAAATGGTAATAAAAATTAACATGCTTACCTTGAGAATGGTAATAGAAATCAAGAGGTGCTCATATGAAAAAAAATGAGGCTACAGTGTTTGTATTTATTGCATCGGTAATAATAGGAATATTAATTTCTATGAATCTTAGTTTTGGAGAAAAAAACAAGGTATTTTTGAATATAGAACAATTTAATGATGCTTATAATAAAAGAAATAAAATGTATAAAGAAATTTCAGGTTTAAAAGAGGAAATTTCTAAAATTGAAAAAAAATTAAATAAATATAATCTGGAAAGTAATGATATAACGGCGGTTAATAAAGAGATAGAAAAAGAAATACAAAAAAATAAGGAATATTTTGGATTAAGTGCTGTAGAGGGAGAAGGAATAAGAATTACGGTAAATGATGCAAAAGAAAGCGACTTTAATGAGTACTACATGATACTAAATTTAGTACATGATACGGATATTTGGTTTTTACTTAATGAATTAAGAGTTGCAGGGGCAGAAGCTATTGCAATAAATGGAAATAGGGTTGTAGGTGATACTTATAGTTATTGTTGGGGTACTTACATAAAAATAGGTGGAGTTAATACGGTAGCCCCTTTTTATATAGATGTTATAGGAAATCAAGTAGCTCTTAAGGATTATTTATCAAAGGAAAGTAATCACGTAAAAAATTTACAATTTAGAAAAATTAGAGTTAATATCGAAGAAGATAAGAATATAAAAATACCGGCTTATGAAGGTAAAGTGAAATTTGATTATGCAAAAGAAAAAAAATAAATATTAGTGAAAAAATTAAAGAAAAAAAAGGAATTTTGAGGTAAATAGAGAATATAAACTTTAAGGAGTAAAAAGTATTAGTATTATTTTAGGAGGCACGAAGTTGGTTATTAAGGAAAATTTAGAAAATATAAAGAAAAATATTCCCGAGAATGTTACCTTAATATGTGTTTCAAAGACTAAACCTGTAGAACTTATAAAAGAAGCTTATGACTTAGGGGAAAGAAACTTTGGGGAAAATAAAGTTCAAGAATTAGTTGAAAAATACGAAGAATTACCTAAAAATATAAAATGGCATTTAATTGGTAATTTGCAAAAAAACAAAGTAAAATATATAGTAGATAAAATACATTTACTCCATTCTTTAGACAATGTCGAATTATTACAGGAACTTGAAAAAAGATGTGCACAAAAACAATGTTTAGTAAATGCTTTAATTCAAGTAAATATAGGTAGAGAAGAATCAAAGCATGGAGTTTTAGAAGAAGATTTGGAAGAACTTTTAGATTACTGTAAAGAAGCTAAATATGTTCATATAAAAGGTCTTA
Source organism: Clostridiaceae bacterium 14S0207 (assembly GCA_003288255.1). Taxonomy (GTDB): domain Bacteria; phylum Bacillota; class Clostridia; order Clostridiales; family Clostridiaceae; genus Hathewaya; species Hathewaya limosa. Next base: position 1,131,412 of record CP026600.1, read on the forward strand.
TGTTTATAATTCCGAAAGGCGATGAAGAGAACTGTAGACATTATTTTAAAAAATCCAAACAATTATTTTTAAAATTAAAAGATAAAAATATTAACAATGTTTCTATGGAAATTTTATCTATGGGTATGACCAATGATTATATGTGGGCAATAGAAGAAGGGTCAACTATGGTAAGAATAGGTCAAGGTATTTTCGGAAAAAGAATATATAAAAATTTATAAAATTATTAGGAGGTAAATAATATGTCAGCAAAGGTATTTAACAAAATTATGGATATGTTTTGTCTTGATGACGAAGTAGATGAAGTAGAAGAAGTATGTGATAAAGAAGATGAGGTAGTAGCAGAGGAAGAAGAATTTGAAAATCTTCCAAGAAGTTCTTCTTATAAAAGTAGCGCTAAGGTTGTAAATCTTCCAACAGCTAGTAATAGACCAAAAGTAGTAATTGCTAAGCCTTATGATTTTGATGAAGCTGCTACTATTTGTGATCACTTAAAGAATAATAGAATAGTGGTTATAAATACTAAAGCTTTAGAATTAAAAATAGGACAAAGATTATTAGATTTTATAGGTGGAGCTAGTTATGTATTAGGAGGTCAAATACAAGAAGTTGAAAAAGGTATATATTTATTAATGCCTTCTAATGTAGAAGTAAGTAATACATTAAAGTATGAACTACAAAATAAAGGAGTATTTAGCTTTATAAAATAAAGGAGAAACTGTATATGGGAATTCTAATACGCGGTATATATACTCTACTTTATATAATAGAAGTAAGTATAATTATAGATGCTCTTTTAAGTTGGGTTCCAATGAATGAGAATAAATTTACTTTTATTATAAGAGAAATAGCAAGCCCATTTTTATATTTAGGAAGAAAACTACAAGATAGGATATTACCTAATAGTCCTATAGATTTTTCTCCTATTGTAGGTCTTTTTACAATTGGAATAATTCGTATGCTTATTAGAGCAATTTTTTAGAGGACGCTATGAATAAAAAAGAATTTTTAAATGAATTTAATTATGGAGATAAAGAATTTTTAGGATCTATTTATGATAAATATATTCTTGCAACAAAAACAAATAAGAATATATTTGTAAATGAGTTTTTAAATCCTAGTATATGGAATAAGTTATATAAGTTATCTATAAGCTCTCAAGTTAATATAGCATTTTGGAGTTCTTATGAAGAATGTGAAAGGAAACTTGTTATGTTCTATACAGAATATTTATATGACGAGTTTCCTGTAAATATACTTAGAATTAGGAACAAGTCAAATAAATTTGTAACGCTTAATCATAGAGATTATTTAGGGACCTTAATGTCTTTAGGAATAAAAAGAGAAAAATTAGGTGATCTTGTGATTAGAGAAAACATTTGCTATGTTCCAGTTTTACAAGAGGTTTCACAGTACATAATTTATAATTTAGATACTATTGGAAAAGCTTCCTGTGAAGTTGAAATTTTTTCAGAGGAAGATATAGAGTTTCCAAATCCTATATTTAAAGAACTAAATATTCTTACCACATCTATGAGATTAGATTGTGTAGTAAGTGCCTTAACCTGTGAATCTCGTAATGCAAGTTGTGAGATGATCCAAAAAGGAAAAGTTATTTTGAATTATGAAGAAGAAATAAAAAAGGACAGACTTGTAAAAGAAAATGATATTTTAAGTATTAGAGGATATGGAAAATTCAAAATAAAAAACCAATATGGAAGTACTCAAAAAGATAGATTAAAATTAAAGGGTTTAAAATTCATGTAATAAAAGGGAGGGTCAAAGCATGAGAATAACTTCTATGGATATCGATAGTAAGGAATTTAAAAAAGTTTTTAGAGGATATGATATAGATGAAGTAAATGATTTCTTAAATGAAATTGCAGATGATTATGAAGAATTGTATAAGGAAAACTCTACATTGAAAGAGAAACTTTCAGGTTATGAAGAAAAAGTAGAACATTATAGAAAAATAGAGGAAACAATTCAAAATACTTTAGTTTTGGCTCAGGGGGCAGCTGAACAAGCTAAAATTTCAGCTCAAAAAGAAGCAGATATCATTATTCAAAATGCTAATGATTCAGGACAAAGGATATTAGATAAGGCTAATAATGATGTGTTAAGAATTAATGATGAATATGAAAGAATAAAACAAGAATTTGAAAAGTTTAGAGCCGTATTTAGAAACTTTATGAATAGTCAAATGGATATGTTTCAACGTTTAGAGATGGATTTTGATGGCAATTATGATATAGGAAAAGGTTTACAAGAATTAAAAATAGATGCTGTAGTAAGAAATCAAAGTGCATCAATTAAACAAGAACAGAAGATAGAGCAACTACAAGATGATCCTAACGAATTAGACAAAAAAACAATAAGTGTGCAAGCTTCGCTAAATGATTTCATTACAAGAAATAATATAGACATTTCAAAAATACAAAATACAACTTCAGAAGTAGAAATGTTAATAGATAATAAGTAAAACTCACTTTAAAGTGAGTTTTACTTATTTGTAATAAAATTTTATAAAGTTTCTTATAATGTACTTTAAGTTGACAATAGAAATTTTATTATGTATTCTATAAAGTGTATTTTTATATAAAAAAGAGACAATTGTTAATTGATATGTTTTATAAATTTGGGAGGAATATATATGGCAATAGGTATTATTGGAGCAATGTGTGAAGAAACAGAAAAAATTATACACTCCATGGTGGTTTTAAGAAGTACAAAAAAAGCTAATATGGCTTTTAATGTAGGTCTTTTACATGAAAAGGAAGTTGTTGTTGTAACTTGTGGGATAGGTAAAGTAAATGCAGCTATTTGTACTCAAATTTTAATAGACGATTTTCATGTAGAAGCGGTTATAAATGTTGGTATAGCGGGTGGAACAGAAATAAATTTATATCCAGGAGATGTTGTAATTGGAACAGAACTTGTTCATCATGATGTAGATACATCTTTCTTTGGAGATAAAGTTGGGCAGGTTCCTAGATTAGATACATATACTTTTAAATGTGATAAAAGATTAATAGATTTAGCAAAAGAAGCTACTAAAGAGATAACTGAACAAAAATGTTATGAAGGACCAATTGCTTCAGGAGATCAATTTATAGCTACTAGATCAAAATTAGAATGGATACATGATACATTTGATGCTTTTGCTTGTGAAATGGAAGGTGCAAGTATAGCACATGTAGCTTACTTAAATAAAATTCCTTTCATAGTAATCAGATCAATTTCAGATAATGCTATTAATGGTACTCATGTAGATTATGAAAAATTTAAATGGATTGCTGTTGACAATTCAGTAAAAATTATAAATAACATGATAAAAGCTATGTAGGTGAATTCATAATGAAAAATTTGAAAATACATAGAGATAAAGGTCCTAAAATACAGATTAATATACATGATATCACCATTGGTGCAGATGAAAAAATTATTATTTCTGGTCCTTGTGCAATAGAAAGTTATGAGCAAATGGATGAAATAGCTAAAAATTTAAAAGTTATGGGTATTCATATGTTAAGAGGAGGAGCTTTTAAACCAAGAACTTCACCTTATGATTTTCAAGGCTTGGGAGAAGAGGGATTAAAAATTTTAAGAGAAATAGGTAAAAAATATGATATGCCTATAATAACAGAAATTTTAGATCCTAGAGATATAGAAACTTATAAAGATTATATGGATATAATTCAAATAGGATCAAGAAATATGTATAATTATTCATTATTAAAAGAAGTAGGTAGGCAAGAAAAACCTGTACTTTTAAAAAGAGGCATAAGTGCCAATATAAAGGAATGGTTAATGGCTGCTGAATATATTGTAAACGAAGGCAATGAAAAGGTTATATTGTGTGAAAGAGGTATTAGATCATTTGAAACTATTACTAGAAACACATTAGATTTAAATGCTGTAGCATATGTAAAAGAAAATTTTAGATTACCAATTATAGTAGATCCAAGTCATGGTACTGGACTTAGAGAATTGGTTAAAAATATGTCTATTGCTGGACTTTGTGCTGGTGGAGACGGACTTATAATAGAAAGTCATATAAAGCCAGATAAAGCTATATCTGATGCCAGACAAACCATATCTATGGAAACTTTAAAAGATATAGTTACCTGTATAAAAAACATGGAAAATGTAGGTGTTTTTACACAATTGTAAATTAAATTTATAAATTAGCAATAGCATATATAAAGTAGGTTAAAAAATTTATTTCTAAGAAAAATTAAACATAGTATCCATTAGAAAATTTCATAAATTTTTCGGCTTATCTTAAACTAATATTAAATAAGATAAGGAGGAGAAGATTAATGGATACAAGTTATAAAAGTATATATAGAGATAGATTGATTAATGAAAGAAGAAAACTAAATAATGTTGTAAGATCATTACAAAGTGAAAATATTTTAAGTAAAGATCAAGATTCCACTGAATTATCAAGTTATGCAAATCATCCTTCCGATCAAGGAGCCGAGATGTTTGAAATGGAGAAAAATTTAGCACTGGAAGAAAATGAAAAAGTTATAATGGATAAAATAGATAATTCTCTTCAGGCCATGAATGATGGAACTTATGGTGTATGTAAAATATGTGGAAAACCTATTTCAAAAGAAAGATTAGAAACTATTCCTTATGCCGATTGTTGTATTGATTGTCAAAGAGAATTTAATTCTTCTCATAATGGAGAAAAAAGACCAGTTGAAGAAAATTATATAGATTATACCTTTGGATATGATAGAAATGAACAAAGTGCTGAATATGGCATGAAAGAATGCTATGCTGATGTAGCTATGCCTAACTATATGCCTATGGAAGATGAATATGATAATTATTCAGATGAGGATAACGAAGGTTTTGTGGAACCTATTGAAAGAATAAGTAATGAACAATATAAAAATCAGTTACCATAAGTGAATTTTATACCTCCGAAAAGAATTATATATCTTTTCGGAGGTATATATAATAAAGGGGTATAAGTTTTATGGAAATTATTATTATTATTTTAGGAATTATACTAGATAGAGTAACAAAAATTTGGGCTAGTTCTTCTTTAACTAATTCCTCTGTAGAAGTTATTCCAAATTTTTTTAAATTAGAGTATTTAGAAAATAGAGGAGCAGCTTTTGGTATTTTACAAAATAAACAATGGTTTTTAATTGTATTTACCTCATTAATTTTAGTTTTTGTAGCTTATTTTTTAATAAGATATAGAAAACAAAATCATAAAATAATAAACATTAGTCTAAGTATGATTATAGCAGGTGCTTTAGGAAATTTATTTGATAGAATTGTATATAAATATGTTATAGATTTTATTTGTGTTCATTATAAAGATATTTACTATTTTCCAACTTTTAATGTAGCAGATATGTTTGTTGTAATAGGTACTTTTCTTTTAGCGATTTATATTATAAAGGATGGTAAGTAATGGAGCAAAATATAGTTGTGGATAAATCTTTTGAAGGTAAAAGATTAGATTCGTTTTTGGCAGAGTATTATAAGGATAAATCACGTAATTATTTTCAAAATTTAATAGATGATGAAAAAGTGTTAGTTAATAATAAGATTGCTAAGGGTAAATATAAAATTAAGGAAGGAGATAATATCCATATAGAAAGAGTAGAACCTAAGACATTAGAAGTTGTACCAGAGGATATTTCTTTAGAAATTTTATATGAAGATGAAGATGTAATCGTAGTTAATAAGCCACAGGATATGGTAGTTCACCCAGCACCAGGAAACTATTCAGGTACTTTAGTTAATGCTCTTTTATATCACTGTACTGATTTATCAGGAATTAATGGAGTTATAAGACCAGGAATTGTACATAGAATAGATAAAGATACGTCTGGCATATTAGTAGTAGCAAAAAATGATTTTGCACATAATGCCTTAGCAGAGCAACTTAAAGAGCATTCTATGAATAGGATATATATAGCTCTTTGTGAGGGAAATTTAAAAGAAGATACTTTGATTATAAATAAGCCTATTGGTAGAAATCCTAAAAATAGATTAAAAATGGGTGTAGTTGCTGATGGAAAAGAAGCTAAGACACATGTTTTTGTTAAAGAAAGATTCAAGGAACATACATTAGTACAATGTAAGCTAGAAACAGGAAGAACTCATCAAATAAGGGTTCATATGGCTAGCATAGGACATCCTTTAGTAGGAGATCCTCTGTATGGTTTCAAAAAACAAAAATTTAATCTACAAGGTCAAGTATTACATGCCTATTTATTAGGGTTTATTCATCCAAGAACTAAAGAATATATGGAATTTAAAAGTGAAATACCTGAATATTTTAGAGAATTATTGAAAAAAATATAAATTTCAGTTGAAAATTAGAATAGTTTGTGATAATATACTTTAAGAATAAAGTTTCCTTTAAATGATCCAGGGAGATCATAAGGTAATATATAGTAGAACTATATCTATAAGTAATATTATAATTTTATGTTATAAAAATTTTTGTTTTTGGTTATATTAGATATGGTTATATTATTTGAGTGTAAGAGTGTATTTATACATTAAACAAGTATATCTATACCTTGATTCCCTGGGAGTCAAGGTATTTTTTATTGTAAAGATTTATATTAATTAAAGTATAACGGAGGAATAAAATGAATTTAAAAGCAGAAATTTTAGATGAAAAAGGCATTCGTAGAACATTAACTAGAATATCTCATGAGATTATTGAAAAGAATAAAGGCGTAGAAGATATAATTTTTATTGGAATTAAAAGAAGAGGAGAACCAATAGCAGATAGAATAGCTAATATAATCGAAACTATTGAAGATATAAAAGTTCCAGTAGGCTCTGTTGATATTACATTATACAGAGATGATTTATCAGAGTTATCAGAACAACCTAAGATTAATGATGATAACATAGGTGTAGATGTACAAGATAAAACTGTAGTATTAATTGATGATGTAATTTACACAGGAAGAACTGTAAGAGCAGCTATGGATGCAATTATAGCACATGGAAGACCTAAAATGATACAACTTGCGGTTCTTGTAGATAGAGGACATAGAGAATTACCTATTAGACCAGATTATATAGGAAAAAATATACCAACTTCTCATAAAGAACTTGTTTCAGTAGAATTAAATGAATTTGATGGAGTAGATTCTATAAAAATTTATGATAATAATTAATATAACATAATTGTTAATTTACTATAAACTAAAGTTTTACTTTATAAATTTGCTATAAGGCAAAGGGGGAATATTGATGGAAGATTACGTAGATGTAGAAGAAAGATTGTCTATAGGGAAAACTATACCGTTAAGTTTTCAACATTTATTTGCAATGATTGGAGCAACAATATTAGTTCCAATGTTAACAGGATTAAGTCCTTCTATGGCATTGTTTGGAAGTGGGGTAGGAACATTAATTTATATATTATGTACTAAAGGGAAACTTCCAGCATATGTTGGTTCATCATTTGCATTTATTGTACCAATGCAAATGGCAACGGCAGCATATGGTGTAAATTCTATGATGTCAGGAATTATAGCTTCCGGTTTTATATATGTAATAGTAGCTTGTATAATTAAGTTTATAGGAGTAAATTGGTTAAATAAGTTATTACCACCTATAGTGGTTGGGTCTGTTGTAATTGTTATAGGGCTTTCACTAGCAGGAGTGGCAATAAATTGGGCAGGTTTAAATCCAGCATATTTTACAAAAGACAATATAGCTGAAGTATTACTTAACATTCCAAGGTATAAATGGATAATTGTATCACTTACTACTTTAGGAATTGGTATTATAGGAAGTATGTATTTTAAAGGATTTTTAGGAGTAATTCCAATTCTTATTGCTATGATAGTAGGATATTTTACAGCTTTATTTATAGGCCTTATACCTCAAGAACATGTAGATAAGATAATAAATGCTCCATGGTTTGCATTACCAAATTTTATCGCACCAAAGTTCAATTGGAATGCTATTGTACTTATGCTTCCAGTATCCTTTGTAACATTGTCAGAACATATAGCACACGTTTATGTTACCAATAATGTTGTAGGTAGAGACTTTACTAAAGAACCAGGATTACATAGATCTATCTTAGGTGATGGACTTGCAACTTCTTTTGCTGGATTCATAGGAGCACCTCCTAATACAACATATGGAGAAAATGTTGGAGTTATGGCAATTACTAAAATTTATAGTGTTTGGGTTATAGGTGGGGCAGCAATTATAGCTATAATACTTTCAATGCTAGGTAAGGTAACAGTTATACTTCAAAATATACCATTACCAGTTATGGGTGGAGTTAGTATTCTTCTGTTTGGTATTATTGCTTCCTCAGGATTTAGAGTATTTGTAGAAGATAAAATAGATTTCGGAAAGAAAAAGAATTTAATTATTGCATCAGTAATTATAGTTTTAGGTATAGGTGGAGCAGAAATTGATATTCCAATGGCAAATGGTTCAACAATTCAAATTGCACAAGTTGCACTGGCAACATTAGTAGGAATTGTTTTAAACTTAGTATTACCAGATAAAAGTAAAACAGAATAATTAATGAAAAATAATTTATTAAAATAAAAGGCAGATTTCGTTTATAATGAAATCTGCCTTTAAAGTTATTTTTCTATAAGTTCTAATTCAGGTTTTTTAGGTTCTATTATAATGGTTTTATTTGTGTAGTATATTACCATTCCTGGTTTAGCTCCACTAGGTTTTTTTACATTCTTTACTTCAGTATAATCTATTTCAACCTTAGAGGATTCTCTACCTTTACTATAGTAAGCAGCTAAGTTTGCAGCTTCTTCCAAAGTTTTATCAGAAATTCCATGATCATTTTGAATTATTACATGAGAACCTGGGATAACCTTAGTATGCAACCAAATATCTTTCTTTCCAGCTAATTTTAATGTTAAATAATCATTTTGTAGATTATTTTTACCTACATATATATTTGTTCCATCAGAGGATACAAAATGATAAGGTTTCGATTTATTTTTATCTTTAACTTTCTTCTTACTGAATTTAATATACCCAGTTTCAATAAGTTCTTTTCTAATTTCTTCTATTTCAGAAGAAGTTTCTACTCTATGAATATTATTTAAAACAGAATTTAAATATGTTAATTCTTCATCCGTATGCTCTATATTAATTAAAGCCATTTCTTCTGACTTTTTTAGTTTATTATATTTTTTAAAGTATTTTTGAATATTTTCAGAAGGAGTCTTATTAGGATCTAATTTTATCCTTACATTTTCTAAGTTTTCACTATAATAATTTTGTACATCAATAGAATTCATTCCCTTAGATAACATATATATATTAGAAGTCAATAGTTCACCTTTTAATCTTAATTCATCTTTTTCTTCACATTCTTTTAAAGTTTCTTCTAAAATAGAAAGTTTTTTAGTGCATCTATCTATATTATTTGTAACAAGTTTTTGAAGATCTGCACTTTTAGAATTTAGTCTATCATATTTATCTTTCTCATAGTAGAATGTATCTAATACGTCAGAAGGAGAAGCAAAAGAAGTTTCTGAAACTATGTTATCATCATTTAATTTAAAGCAGTGAAAATCTAAGATACCTTTATTTCCATAATAAATATTAAAATTAAAGTTTCCATTTTCTAATTTAGATTTTAAATTTTTTAAGAAAACTTGTAGATTTAATAAAGAGAAGTCAGTATATTCCTTTAGAAATTCAGTGTATAAGCTAAGAGAAACTTTTTTACTTATACCCTGAAAATTTTTAGAGAAAAAATCTTTTGTAAATTCAAGGTTTTGGAAAATTTCTTCAAAGTTTTCAAAGTTATAAGTTAGAAGATTAATTTTATCACTCTTTGGAGGATATACATATTCAATTGAAGGATATAGACTTCTGTAACTGTTAATTTCAGAAGTTATATGTTTTATAGAATCCATAATAAGATTATCTCGGTCTCTTACTAAAGTTATATTACTATGCCTTCCCATGATTTCAATTATTAAAGTATATATACTATTAAAACCTAATTCATCAGTACTTTCAAAATTAATTTTAAGTACTCTATCTAATCCTAATTGTTCTATAGATAAAACTCTACTATTTGCTAAATATTTTCTAAGTACCATACAGAACATAGGAGCTTTTAAAGGATTTTCTTTAATATTATTAGTAAAGTGTACTCTAGGATAATTTGAACTAGCACTTATTAATAATCTGTGATTTTTTCTATTCTTTTTAAATGTCAAACATACTTCATCTTTTTCAGTTTGATTAATTTTTTCTATTTTACAATTTATCATTAAGTTGTTTAATTCTTTTTCTATACTATTTAAATAAAGTCCGTCTAAAGGCATGCTATTCACCCTTTCTCAGTGTATTTTAAGCTAGTTTATATTACATTTATGCATTATAATTATAATATACTAAGAATTATACTATACTATGGAAATTTCATCAATTTTATTGGAGGATGTTGAATATATGAAAGAGATTAATTTTACTAAAATGCAAGGTCTAGGAAATGACTTTGTAATGTTAGATGATAGAGAAGAAATTTATAATAATGAATCAGAAATTGCCTTAAAATTATGCCATAGAAATTTTGGGATTGGTGCTGATGGAGTTATTTTTATAAGAAAAAGTGAAAACGCTCATATTAGAATGGTAATTTATAATGCCGATGGTTCTCATGCTAGTATGTGCGGTAACGGGATTCGTTGTTTTGCAAAATATGTATGGGATAAAAAAATAGTAAGAGAAAATCCTTTAATTATAGAAACTGATGATGGTATTAAAAAAGCAAATTTATTTGTAGAAGATGGTAAAGTACATGAGGTCGAAATAAACATGGGAACTTGGAGCTTTGATCCTAAGAATGTTCCTTTAGCTAGTAATGAAGAGGTGTTAAATAAAAAAATATCAGTTGAAGGTAAGGAGTATAATATTTCATCACTTCATATGGGTGTGCCACATACAGTTATTTATACTAATTTAAAAGATATAAATATAGAAGAGGGAAAGAAGATAGAGTATTTTAATTTATTCCCTAAAAAAACTAATGTTAACTTCTGTGAAAAAGTTAGTTCTTCATGTATAAACGTTAAAACATGGGAAAGAGGAGCTGGAGCAACTTTAGCTTGTGGGACAGGTAGTTGTGCCTCTGTAGTAGTTGGAAATAAATTAGGACTACTTTATAAAAGTGTACAGGTTAATGTACCAGGAGGAACAATGTATATTACTATAGAAGAAGAAACTGTTTTTATGAAAGGACCTGCTAAAATAACTTTTGAAGGAATTATTGTATTATAATTAAAATTTTATAATATAAAACTAAAAAATATAGTACATTTATTCTAGTAACAAAAATTTTATACTAGAATAATATATAACAGTATATAGAGTTAAATATACATGGAAATTAGGCATATATCATTATTAAGTTATTGATATATGCTTTTTTATTTGCAAATGAATAGAAATACAAAATATGGATATAATTCAAATAAAAACATGAAGGGAGAGGTGAAAGTGTTAACAGATCAATTTGTGTTTTCTTCTTCTAAAAATAAAGAAGAATGTAGTAAAAGTAATGTTTTAAAGTTTATACAGAAAAGCAATAAAGACATAAATGAAACAGTGTTGGACTTAGAATTTATAAAAAAGTTTCCCTTGGAGTTTTTAGTCAAAAATGAATTCGTACCTATAAAAGAAATAAATAATAAAATATATGTGCAAAGTTATAAGAAGTTACCAAGGGATTTTAAAAAGGTGTTTAAAAAGAAACATAATAAAAAAATTATAGAAAAAATTATTACGTACAGTGAATATTGTGAGAAAATTACAAAAATAAAAGAAGCTATAGAAATAGAAGAAAATGATTATACAAAGGATTTTAAAAATAAAAAAGGAAATGAAATTCTAAAGAAAATCATAGAAGAGGGGATTGAAAATAAAGTTAGTGATATTCATTTTGAACCTAAGGAGAAAAAATGTAAGATTAGATTTAGAATTAATGGAATACTAAAAGAATACGCAAACTTATCTAATAAAACTTATTTAGAATTACTATCTATTGTAAAAATAAAGTCTAACATGGACATATCTTTAAAAATGATTCCTCAAGATGGAAGTATAGTTTATAAATTTCAAGACAAAATTTATAATTGTAGAACTTCAACTATCCCTAGTATTTATGGTGAAAAATTAGTTATTAGAATATTAAATCCCAATAAAAATATTAATTTAGAATGTTTAGGATTTAAGGATGAAACTTATAAATTAAAGAAAGTTATATATAAAAACAAAGGAATTTTTCTGATTTCAGGGCCTACAGGTAGTGGAAAAAGTACTACATTAAAAGGAATAATTAATTGTATGAATAAAAAGGAAAGGAACATAATTACTATAGAAGATCCGGTGGAATATAAGTTGAAAGATGTAACACAAGTTAGCTTAAATAGAAAAGCTGGATTAGGATTCAAAGAAGCTTTAAGAAGCACATTAAGACAAGACCCAGATGTAATAATGATAGGAGAGATTAGGGATGAGGATACAGCAAAAATCGCATTAAGATCAGCTATTACAGGACACTTAGTTTTATCTACAGTTCATACTTATGATTCTACCAGTGTTATTACTAGGCTTTTGGACATGAATATACCTTCCTATATTTTACTAGATGGTCTTTCTACTGTAGTATCCCAAAGATTATTACGAACAATTTGTCCTCATTGTAAAGAGGAATATACATTAAGTCAAGATACTTATAATGAATTAGGTGTAAAAAAAGGAGCTATTTTATATAAAGCTAAAGGATGTAAACATTGTAATTATACAGGATATATAGGAAGACAAGTAATTTATGAGATTTTAGAATTAAAGGATAAACATAAAAATTATATAAGTAGACATAAGGATTTAACTGGTTTTAGAAATTTTTGTATAGAAAATGGTTTGATAACATTAGATGAAAAGTGCCTAAAAATGCTTAAATCAGGGGATACCTCTTTAGAAGAAGTATATAAAGCTATATTGTAAAAAATATGAGTAAATATAGAAATTTAATTTTTTTAAATAGAAACTTATATTTTTATTTGAAGTCTGGTTATAGTATAGAAAAGGCACTTTTAATGTTAATTGATCAAAGAAAGAGAAAAAGTAAAATAAATAAAATCTTAAATAATATTTTAAAAGCATTATATAGTGGAAAAAGTATTTATGATAGTTTTAAAAATGTAAATAAATTTGAAGATTATATGTTATATCTTATAAAAATTGGAGAAGAAAGTGGTACGTTAGCGGAGAGTTTTAAAAAAATTTATGAGTATTATGAAGAAAAAGAAAAACAAGAAAAAAAGATAATTGAATTAATTTCTTATCCTATGTTAGTACTTTTTTTCTCAATGGTACTGTTTTATATATTAATAATGTATTTCGTACCTTTAATTTATGGCGTTCTACAAGAGGTTGAAGGAAGTAAATTAAATGGCTTAAAACACTTATTAAATATTAATTTGTTTTTAAGGCAATATGGAATTTATATTTTTAGTATATTAATTGCTTTAGTTATAGGAATTATCTTCTGTATGTATAAGAAAAATATAATTTTTTATTTTATATTAAATAAAGCTTTTATAATTAAGCAGTTATATTTAAAAAGGTTTTCTATAAATTTTTTTTACAGTCTTAGTTTATTGATTAAAAGTGGTTTTAATTTAATAAATGCTTTAGATATTATTTATGAAATAGAGAAAGATCCCTTTATAAAAGAGAAATTAAAAATATGTATTTTAAATTTAAAAGGTGGAAAAAGTTTATCTCATGCTTTAAAGCAAATGAGTATTTTTAATTATTATAATTTGAACTTAGTAACTGTAGGAGAAGACACGGGATTTCTTGAAGAAAATTTTCAACATATATACTTTTTTGAAAAACAAAAGTTTAATGATGGATGCAATAAGTTTTTAAAAGTTTTACAACCAACTATTATAGTTTTATTAGGTATAGTGGTGTTTAATGTGATATACAGTGGAATAGTTCCTATTATAGATTCTATAGGAGGAATTTAATATGAAAGAAAAACAAAAAGGATTTACTTTAATAGAGCTACTTGTTGTTATTTCTATTATAAGTGTATTTGGGTCCATATTTTTTATGGCATATAAAAGGGTGGAATATAATAAAACACAAAAAGAACTAAATTTTTATGCTAATTGTTCCTTGGATTTTATTAATAATGCTATAGAAATTTGTAGATCTCAAAATAAAAAAGGAAGAATTATATACAATTTTAATAAAAATGTGTTGGAATTGTATATGAATGAGGGTAAATACAAGGATAGTTTAAGGTTTCCTAAGAATATTAAATTAATTTGTGGTTTTCCTACAAGAGAAAGGATTAATATAAATAATTTAGGATTAATAACTGAAGGTGGTACTATAACTTTTAAAAATCACAATGGAGAGAAAGGAGAAGTAGTTATTAGTGTCTATACAAATAAGAGGAAAATCAAAAAATAAAGGTTTTACTCTAATAGAGGTTTTAGTTAGTATTTCAGTTTTTTGTATATTGTGTTTCGCTGTTTTAAATTTAAACATTTCTAATATAAAAATAAGAGAAAAGAGTAATGGGTTTAAAGAGGCAAATAAGTTTTTCGAAGAAATACATGGTCTTAGTCTTTATGAATGTGAATATGATGAATTTTTAAAATTTATAAATAAAGAAGAGTATAATGATAAAAAAAAGTGGTTTTATATTAATAAGGAAGAATTGAATATAGAAAATATTTTTAATAAGAAATTACAAGTTTTAAGTGAAGATTTTAAAGGAAGTTATCCTTATATTAAGGTTAAATTTGAAAAGGAAAATAAACTTAGTGAGGCACAATGCATTAAGATATATTGTACTTATTATTATAGGCAGAATAAAAAAATAGATTATGAATTTTTAAGAGGTAAATTAAATGAAAAAAGGATTTACACTTATAGAAGTGTTGATTTCTGCAACCTTGGTTTTGTTAAGTATAACAATGGTTAATAGTTTATTTATAAAACAAATTAAGGGGTATAATAAATATTTAATAAGACATAATCAAGAAAGAAGAGTAGATGAAGGAATAAATTTTATACAAATGGAATTAAGAAGATCAGAGGGGAAGATAAAGGTAAAGAATGATACTATAAATATGGACTGTTCAAACCAAAAGAAGAAAACTATTAAAAAATACAAAAGTAAATTAGTTATATATACGGGGTATACTTATAAGCAAGGTTCTACATATAATGTTTTGATTGATGATATAAAAGATTTTCATGTAGGGATAAAAAATGGAATATGTTATTTAAATGTTGTTATGAAAGGAAATAAAGAATATAAAAAATGTATAATAATTTAAGAAGTAGAAATCAAAGGGGGGGTATACTTATATATACAATGATAATTTGTGCCTTTGTTTTACTTTTGGGACTATATGAGAATACTCTAAAGTTAAGTGACGTTAAGTATTATGTGGAAAGACATAGGATTCTAAAAGAATATAGTGCTATAGAAGATAAAAAAGAAAAGATGTTTTCTAAATTATATGGGTATTTAAAAAGGAATTTAGAAAATAAAGACTTAAAAGATAGAAATAAAGAGGATGTATTAAAAGAAATATTAAAAGATAATTACAAAACTTTTAGTATTTCAGAGGATAAGTTTAGTTTAAGATTAAATGAAAAAGGGGAAATTATCTTTGTATATCCATATGAAAAAAGAGCTTATAAAGAGATAAGTTACTGTATAAAATTAGAGGATAATAAGCTATTCTTAATAGAAATGAATAGTAAAGTAATAAATGGATAGTATATTATATGTAAGGAATATTTTAAAAGGAATATTTGCAAATATAAATATATTTTGATAAAATATATTTGGCTACATATAGAGAAATTCGAATAAAGAGGATAATTTTTAAAAAATAAAGAATAAATTGTTTGTATTTATGAGACATATGTAGTAAAATTTAAAATGTAATTTTTAAACATAATAATGTGGATAAAAAGAATAAAGCATTTTGGAGGTATATTTAATGATATCAGCAGGAGATTTAAGAAAAGGAACTACTTTTGAAGAGGATGGACAAGTTTTTACAGTAGTAGATTTCCTTCATGTAAAACCAGGTAAGGGAGCTGCTTTCGTAAGAACTAAGCTTAAAAATGTTATTACAGGAAGTGTAATTGAAAAAACATACAATCCAACTGCTAAACTTCAAGAAGCTGTAGTTGAAAGAAAAGAAATGCAATACTTATATAATGATGGTTCATTATACTACTTCATGGATCAAGAAACTTACGAGCAAATTCCTCTAAACTATGATAGTGTTGAAAATGCAATTAAGTTCTTAAAAGAAAACATGTTTGCAGTAATCAAATTCTTCAAAGGTGAAGCTTTCTCAGTTGAAGCACCAAACTTTGTTGAATTATTAATCACTGAGTGTGAGCCAGGATTAAAAGGAAATACAGCAACAAACGTTATGAAGCCAGCTACAGTTGAAACAGGAGCAATCGTTCCAGTACCTTTATTCGTTAATGAAGGTGATACAATAAGAATCGATACTAGAAGTGGCGAATATATGGAAAGAATTTAATTAAACGAGGTAAAACGTTTAACTTATAAAAAGTGTGAAAATATTTCACACTTTTTTTGTATACAATAAGTTTGGTGATCTAATTAGTAATAGCATTAAATAAGTAGTAATATAATCAACTATATAATATACATAAGTTTAATTAAATGAATAAAGTGATTCATAAAAAACAATTTAAAGAATTATAGATATTTATTTTATAAGGAGTTTTAAAAAATTATAAATAAAAAATATTTATAATTCTTTTTGATTTTTTGTAATAAAAACCTCACTTTGTAAATATTAATTTTAGTAATAAGAAAATTTTTTACGGAAAGGAGAAAAAAATGAGTGGCATAAGAGATATATTAAATATTTTACCTCAAATTATAAAAAAAGAATTAGACAAGGATTCAGAATTGCCATCTATACAAGAGATAAGAATGAAAATAGGGAAAACCTTAATTTATATAAAAGATTTGAAGGAAACAGTTTCTAGCTATGTAGTAAAAAAAGAAGATCTTGCATATGTAATTCAAAAGATAAGTAATTATTCTATATATGCCTTTGAAGAGGAATTAAAACAGGGATATATTACAGTGCAAGGAGGACATAGAGTTGGAATATGTGGAGCATGTGTAGTAGAAGAAAATAAAATCAAGACAATTAAGGACATAGGTTCCATAAATATTAGAATTTCAAAAGATATTGAGGGATGTTCTAGAAGTATTTTGAAGTATATAGTGAGCAAGGAGAAATTATATAATACTATAATAATTTCTCCTCCTAAGTGTGGTAAAACAACCTTAATTAGAGATATAGGAAGAAATATATCAAATGGCATTAAGGAACAACAGGTTAGAGGAAGAAACGTTTGTATTATAGATGAAAGAAGTGAAATTGCAGCCTGCTATAAAGGGGTTCCTCAAATGAATGTTGGACTTAGAACAGATGTATTAGATAATTGTCCTAAAAGTTATGGAATCATGATGGCTATAAGAAGTATGGCACCAGAAGTTGTAATATGTGACGAAATAGGAACCTATGAAGATATGAAGAATATAGTTATGGCTTTAAACTGTGGTGTTGGAATTATAGCTACTATCCATGGAAATGACATTGAAGATTTATTTAAACGTCCAGTATTTAAAGAAGTAGTTGAAAATAAGGTATTCCAAAGAGCTATTGTTTTAAATAATGAAATTTCCGTTGGCAATGTTAGATATATATATGATTTTATAAATAAAAATTATATAAAGGTTTAATATGATTAAGTTCATAGGATGTGTAATGATAATTAGTGGGTTTGGTGCTATTGGGTTTAAATATGCAAAAATGCTTTCAAATAGGGTTAAGGAACTTAAAAGTCTTGAAAAGGCGGTAATGATTTTAGAAAGTGAAATAACATATATATATACACCTGTACCAGAAGCATTTACTAAAATAGGGGAAAAAGTAGAGGGAATAGTTGGAGAAATTTTCTTGAATGCAGCAAAGTTTCTTAGTGATAATACCTGTGAAGAAGTATATGAATCTATAAAAATTTCTGCTGATGACTGTAAAAATAATACTTATTTAGAAGAAAAAGATTTAGAAATTTTATATGATTTATCCAAAGTATTGGGACAATGGGATATAGAATCTCATAAAAGCATTTTTAAACTTACTAAAAAGAATCTAGATAGTCAAATAGTAGAAGCCACTGAGAAAGAAAACAAACAAGGAAAGATGTTTAAAGCATTGGGAATTTCTTTTGGAATATGTATTTGTATTTTACTTTTATAAATTAAACATAAAGTCAGGAGTTTTTATATATTTATTATTTAGAACATATTTTTTAGATAATAAAAGGAGGTACTTATATGCTAGACGTAAGTCTAATTATGAAAATAGCTGGCGTAGGTATTTTAGTAGTAGTAATTGATAAAGTATTAAAAAGTGCAGGCAAGGATGATTATGCTGTTATTACAAATTTAGCTGGCATAATTATAATACTTCTAATGGTTGTTAATCTTATAAATAAATTATTTGATACAGTAAAAACTTTATTTACTATTTAAAAGAGGGTATTATGGAGATTTTAAAAGTTGTAGGTTTTGCCTTAACAGCACTTTTTATTGTTATTATTTTTCAGACAAAAAATAGGAATGACATAGCAGTGCCAATAAGTTTAGCAGCTGGAATACTTATTTTTATATTTATTATTCCAAAGCTAACAGTAATAATAAATTTTTTACAGGTTTTAAGTAATAAAGCCAATATAGATGTATCTTACTTAAATTTAGTTTTTAAGATTTTAGGTATTGCGTATCTTGCATCTTTTTGTTCTGAAATATGTAAAGATGCAGGGGCTGGAAGTATAGGAAGTAAAGTTGAGTTTGCAGGTAAGATTTTAATTTTAACCTTAAGTATTCCTATATTAATGGCTGTTCTTGACTCTATATTAAAAATTTTATAGAGGGGTAAAAATATGAAAAACATAGAGAAAATAAAGAAGGTAATTTTAATAGTTTTTTTTAGTATTATAATTTTTATGCCACAAGGAATAGCTAAGGCTGAGAATTATGATATGCAGGTTAATAATATAGCAAAAGAACAAACTAAAAAAGAATATACAAAGGAATATAAAGAGGTAGATGACCTATATGAGTACATTAGAAATCTTAAAAGTGATTATGAGATATTAAGAGACATAGAGCCAAAGGAATTTGTAGATAACTTTGTTAAAGGTGGAGATTCTAAGTTCAAAAAACAAGATGTTTTGAAATGGGCAAAAAAATATATATTCAAAGAGATTGGCTCCACTATGAAGCTTATGAGTGTTTTGATAATAATAGCTTTAATTTGTTCACTTTTAAAACAGTTAGAAGATGCATTTTCAAATAATAATATTTCTAGTATAGCTTATTTCACCTGCTTTGCAACTATGGTTATAGTCATAGCTAAGAGTTTTTATGTAGGTATAGATTTAGCACGAAGTTCTATTGAGGGAATATCTAATTTTATGTATGCAATTATTCCTGTGATTATGATGTTACTAGGAGGACTTGGAAATGCTAGTCAAGTAATGTTTATGGATCCAATTATTATAGCTTCTATAAATATAGGAGGCACTATAATTTCTAAAATAGTTTTACCACTTATTATACTTAGTTTTGTTTTAAACTTTGTAAACAATTTATCTAAAGATTATAAAGTTAATAATTTAAGTTCTTTAATAAAAAATTCTGTTATGTGGTTACAAGGTGGAGTTTTGACTATTTTTGTAACGTTACTAACTATTAGAAGCATGACAGCAAGTACTATGGATGAAATTACAGTTAAAACAGCTAAGTTTGCAGTGGATACTTTTGTTCCTATTGTAGGAAGTTCACTATCTGATGCAATTTCGACAGTGGCTGGTTATGGTATTTTACTTAAAAATGGCGTAGGTACTTTAGGAATGGTAATTCTAATATTAATAATGATAGCTCCAATAGTAAAACTGTTTTGTATGGCAGCTTTATATAAAATCACAGGAGCAATTGTACAACCTATTAGTGATGAAAAATTAGTGAATTGTATTAATTCTACTGGAAACTGCTTAATTTTAGTTATGGCAAGTTTAATTTGTATTACTGTTATGAACTTTATAATGATTGCCATATTAACAGCTACAGGAAAGGGCATTATAGCTTAAGGGAGTCCAGGAAGAAGAGGTGAGAAAATGATAGAAGCTATTAAAAGTTGGATAGTTAATATTAGTACAGTAATAATTTTTATAACTGCTGTAGAGCTAATACTTCCTCAGAATTCAATTAAGAAATATGCCAAATATGTTTTAGGATTATTAGTTGTTTTGACTATGATTAATCCTATGCTAAAGTTTTTTAATAAGGATTATAACTTAAAAGAATATAGCATTAAAACTGAGGATTACTTTCAGTCACAGAAGTATAAAAAGGATTTAGAAAAGTATAAAAAAATCAATAGAGAAAAGACTATAGAGACCTTTAAAGAAAATGTGGCATTGCAGTGTAAGGAAAGGCTAAAAACATATTATAAAGATGAGAATTTTGATGTAGATGTAAAGGTAAATCTAGATCAGGAGCATTCTAAATTAACAATAAATAGCATTGATGTAGGCGTATATGAAGGAAAAGTAAAAAAAATTAAGCCAGTAATTATAAATAGTACAAAAGAAAGTGCAGTAATAAAGGAAAATATCAATAAAGAAAAGGCAAATAGTATAAAAGGTATAGTAGAAAAAGAATTTGGAGTTCAAAGGGAAAAAATAAAAGTTTACAGTTTGGATAATTAGGAGGGAAAAGTATGGATGAATTTTTTCAAAAAGTTAAAGATGCTATAAAGAGCATTTCAGATAAAAAAATAAATAAAAAAGAAGATAATAATAAAAATAAAAACAAAAAAAACAATTTTACAAATATGTTTATCTTAATTTTGGTAGGTGTATTCTTACTTATGAGCGTTGGAGTGTTTTCAAAACATAAGGCAGCACCTACTATGGCTGAATTAAGTGCTAATAAAAATAAAGAAAGTAAAGACCCAGATGAAAATCTTAAATTAGATAATAATGAAGAAAATAAAGGTTCTAAAGATGTACAAAAATACGGGGAAGAACTAAATGAAAAGTTGAAAAGAATTTTAGGGTTAATAGATGGTGTTGGACGTATAGAGAGTATGATCTACTTTGAAAGTGGAGAGCAGTATGTTCCTGCTATTAACATAAATAATGCTATTAGTGCTACAGAAGAAACAGACACTAATGGGGGAAAGAGAAAGATAAATCAAAACAATGATGGAAAGACTATAGTAACTTTTAATGAGAAAGATAGTACTAAACCTTTAATTACAGAAACTAAAGCACCTAAAATAACAGGTGTTTGTGTAGTTGCAGAAGGTGCAACAGATAAAGTTACACAGCTTAGAATAGTTCAAGCTGTAGTGAATTTGTTTAATTTACCTGAAAATAAAGTTCAGGTATATCCTATGAAAAAGTAGCATATAAATATTTTAGAAATAACAAATTAGGGGGAATAAAAAATGAATAAGAAGCAATCTGTGATTATAGTATCACTACTACTTTTAATAGCTTTTACAGGCTATCTTGCAATTAAATTAAATAATCCACTTTATGAAGCAAATGCAAATTTAGATGAGCCTTTTAAGGCAACTTCAACAGAACTTAAAAAGAAAGATTTAAAAAATGATGTTAAAGGAGATAATGGTTTCTTCGTAGAACAAAAATTACTTCGTGAAAGAAATAAGACAACTGCTTATCAAAATTTACAAACATTAATTGATAATGAAAATGCACCAAAAGATCAAAAAGAAAAAGCTTCAGAGCAATATAGAACTTTAGCATTAAATTCTCAAAGAGAAGTTGATTTAGAATCAAAATTAAAAGGAAAAGGTTTTGATGATGTAATTTGTTTTATAGATGGAAATAAAGTTAAAGTTTTTGTTAAATCTACTAAAGCTCTTTCAGAAGATCAAGTAAAAGTTATAAAAGACGAAGTTTTAAGCAGTACTCAAATAAAAGATGTAGAAATTACAGTTAAAAAATAAATAATCAATTGAATTGTAAAATATGAGTATTTTTGATATAATGAACATAAAACATAGTTACCTAAGTATATACAAGGAGGTACAACAATGTCAGAAAATCTTTGTAATGATATAGAAAAAGGTATTGTTAAAATATCAGATGAGGTTGTAGCGGTTATTGCTGGGTTAGCAGCCGAAGAGGTAAAAGGCATAGTTGGAATGAGTGCTGGAATCGTTGGCGGATTTACAGAAATCCTAAGTGGAAAAAAGAATTTTTCAAAAGGTGTAAGAGTTAACTTAGGAGAAGAAGAATCAACTATAGATCTATTTGTAGTAGTTGAATATGGCGTAAAAATTCATGAAGTCGCTAAACAAGTTCAAGAAAACGTTAAAGAATCTGTAGAATCTATGACTGGCTTAGTAGTAAGTGCAGTAAATGTATATGTGCAAAATGTTATGCTTCCTAAAAAGGAAGAAGAGAACATAGAAGAGTAATTTATAACACCTTCCTAATTTTATAGGAAGGTGTTATATTTTTTATATACAAATTATTTCAATATAGTATAATATATTATGTTGTGTACTTTTAAAAATATATTTTTGTAGTTAATATACATATATTGTGGTATTATATTAAAGGTATTTAAGATGGCAACATAGGAGGAATATAAATGAATAGAAAAAAATCAAGAGAAATTGCAATGAAGATTTTATATCAAATGAATATAAACAAAGAAGATTATAAATCTGTTAAAGAAAACTTAAATGAAATCATAGATGAACAAGAACTTAAAAACGTTGACTTTGAGTACATAGACACTATAGTAAATGGTGTTACAGAAAAACAAGCAGAATTAGATGCAAAAATAGAAGAAAATTTAAAGAACTGGAAGTTAAATAGAATATCTAAATTAAACTTATGTATATTAAGATTAAGCATATTTGAGATATTATATGTAGAAGATATTCCAAACAAAGTTTCTATAAATGAAGCAGTACAACTTGCAAAAGCTTATTCAGAAGAAAAATCTCATAAATTTGTAAATGGTATTTTAGCTAGATTTTTATAATTTTTGTAAATCTAACACATACTAAAATATATTTTATATGTTGTTAAAGTAATAAGTAATTTAAAGTGTTAAGGGGAGATGAATATGAGTATTATTTTAAAAGGAAAAGAACTAAAAGAATTTTATGCAGAAAAGATAAAGGAATCTGTATGTAAATTTAAAGAAGTTCATAAAATAGATCCTTGTTTAACAGCGGTACTTGTTGGAAATGACGGTGGGTCTCTTTTCTATGTGGATTTTCAAAGAAAAATGTGTGATAAAGTAGGCATTAAATACAATTTAATACATTTAGAAGAAAATACAGAAGACAAAGAAGTAATTAAGACTATAGAAGAGCTTAATAAAGATGAAAATGTTCATGGAATAATACTTCAACTTCCCTTACCTAAACATTTAAATGAAAAAGAAATTATATCTTATATTGATGAAAATAAGGATGTAGATGCTTTAACAGACAAAAATATAGGAAAACTATTTAAGGGTGAACAGTGTTTTCTTCCATGTACTCCTAAAGCGGTTTTAGAGATGATAAAATCTACTAATACAGAGATTCAAGGTAAAAAAGCTGTTATAGTAGGAAGAAGTAATATAGTAGGTAAACCGGTATCTATGCTTCTTTTAGCGGAAAATGCTACAGTTACCATATGCCATTCTAAAACTAAAAATTTAAAAGAAATTACAA
The DNA here is from genome assembly GCA_003288255.1 of Clostridiaceae bacterium 14S0207. Classification (GTDB taxonomy): domain Bacteria; phylum Bacillota; class Clostridia; order Clostridiales; family Clostridiaceae; genus Hathewaya; species Hathewaya limosa. The sequence continues at coordinate 1,155,294 of CP026600.1, forward strand.
GTGAAGCTGATATTTTAGTTTTATGTGTGGGAGTACCTTCTATGATAACAAGTGAGTATGTAAAAGAAGGGGCTATGGTAATAGATGTAGGAACCTCAAGTGTAGATGGTAAGATGACAGGTGATGTGGATTTTGAAGATGTAAAAGAAAAGGCAGCCTATATAACACCAGTACCAGGTGGAGTTGGTTCAGTAACTACTATGATGTTATTAAATAATACTTTAGAAGCAGCAGAAAGAATTAAAAAGTAGAAAATGATTATAAAAGTATTAACTGTTTCTAAATTAAATGGTTACATAAAGAAGTCCTTTGATAATGATGTTATTTTAAATAATGTTTATATCAAAGGAGAAATTTCAAATTTTAAAATTCATAGTAGTGGACATATATATTTTGCTATTAAAGATGCCACATCAAAATTAAAGTGCGTAATGTTTAGAGATTATGCAGAAGAAATTAAATTTCTTCCTAAAGAAGGCGACAAGGTTGTAATAAAGGGAAGAATTTCTGTTTATGAAAAAGAAGGTACTTATCAACTTTATGCGAGAGAAATGGAACTTGAAGGTATAGGAGAGTTATACTACGAATTTAATGCCTTAAAAGAAAAGCTAAGAGATAAAGGGATATTTAGTGAAGAACATAAAAAAGAAATTCCTAAATATGCAAAATGCATAGGTGTTGTAACATCGCCAACTAGTGCTGCAGTAAGAGATATTATTAATGTATCTAAAAGGAGAAATCCTAATGTTAAACTTCTAATATATCCTTCTTTAGTTCAAGGAGAGATAGCTTCAAAGAACTTAATAGAGGGAATTAGAACTTTAAATGAAATAGATGAAGTGGATACTATAATAATTGCAAGAGGTGGTGGATCAATAGAGGAACTATGGGCCTTTAACAATGAAGAATTGGCATACGAAATATACAACTCAAAGAAACCAATAATAACAGGTGTAGGTCATGAAACTGACTTTACTATAGTTGATTTTGTATCTGATAGAAGAGCACCAACCCCATCTGCTGCTGCAGAAATTGCAGTACCTATTTATGAGGATATGAAAGAGAATATTAGAGTTTTACAAACCCTATTAGAAAATAATATAGAAAAGGCTTTAAGAGAAGAAAAAAATAAAATAAATTTGTTGGTGAAGAGTTTAGAAGTAAACAATCCACAAAATTACATAGTACATCAATATGAATATATCGATTCTTTAAAAAATAGACTCCATCATAATATAGAGTTAAAGTTAAATTTTGAAAAACAAAATGTAGAAAATTTTAATTTACTACTTAAAGCTAACAATCCTTATAATGTAGTTAATAAAGGATATTCTATTATTCAAGATGAAAATGAAAAAATTGTTAGTTCTATAAGACAACTTAAAGAAAAAGAAAATCTGTATATTACACTAAAAGATGGTAAGATTAAGGTTAGAATAGAAGTTTTGGAGGAATAGATATGGCAGGAAAAAAACAATCATATGAGACTATGTTAAAAAAATTAGAAGCCATAGTTGATAAAATGGAAAACGACCAATTGACTTTAGAAGAAAGAATGAAAAATTATGAAGAGGGCATGAAACTTTCTAATAATTTATCGAAGATTTTAAATACTATGGAAGGTAAAATAAGTATTTTACAAGATGGAAAAGAGGAAGAATTTTAAAACTTATATGTTAAAAGAGGTTTAAAAAATGAGTTACAAATTGTTAAAACAAGAGGTTAATGAATATCTCGAAAATTATTTTAGTAATAAAAGCAATTATAATAAATTAATTTATGAAGCAATGGGGTATAGTATAGGTGTAGGTGGTAAGAGAATAAGACCTATATTAATGCTTTTAACCTATAAAATGTATAAAGAAGACTATAAAAATGTATTATCTGTAGCTGGGGCTATAGAAATGATTCATACTTATTCATTAATTCATGATGACCTTCCATGTATGGATAATGATGATTTAAGAAGAGGCATGCCAACAAATCATAAAAAGTTTACAGAAGGAATTGCAGTACTTGCTGGAGATGGATTACTAAATGAAGCATTTTGTGTTATGTTAAATGCAAATATCGAAGATAATCTAAAAGTTAAAGTAATGAAAATTATAGGTAATGCTGCTTCTGTAGAGGGAATGATTGGTGGTCAAATAGTCGATATACTAAGTGAAGGAAAAAGTATAGAAGAAGAAAAGTTATACTATATGCATAGTAAAAAAACTGGAGAACTAATCAAAAGTTCAATTTTAGCTGGTGCTGTACTGGGTGAGGCAGAAGAAAATGAAATTGAAATTCTCCGTAAGTATGGAGAAAAACTAGGATTAGTATTCCAGATAAAAGATGATATATTAGATGTTGAAGGTAATAAAGAAAAATTAGGTAAGAATCCTAAAATGGACGAAAGTAGAAATAAAACTAACTTTATAACATTGTACGGAATTGATAAATGCAAAGATATGGCTGAAGATATGACGAAAGAGTGTTTTGAGTTATTAGATTCTCTAACATGTAATACTCAAGAGTTAAAAGAACTTACAAAATTTCTACTTTTAAGAGATTTTTAAAAAAGTTATAAGAAATTACATATATAATTTATATGCAAACTTTTGAATAAAAATTATTTTTATGATATAATTACGAATGATGTGGTATAGTATTCTAGTCAGGTAACTATTCTTGAAGGCGGGGCTAAAAATCCGTTGAAGGGCACATCGATGAAGTTTCTGGTGCTGGCTTATGACGCCCAGTCATGGGCTTGTGCTGGGAGTAAGAAAGTGGGGCAGCCGCAATGGCATGCGGTACTGACCCTACTTTCGCGGAGACCATAACTTGTGGAATGGGCTAGATACCCATTTTACGATTATGGATTAAACCTACATTGTGGTGATAAGCTATGTGTAGTGTAGCCTGCCTTGAGTGATATAGGTAGAGGCAATGCGCTTAAACCTATGTTGCAAAAGAGGCTAAAAGAATAGCCAACTGTTGAGGAAAGCTCCTAGACTATTTTTCAAAAAAGGTATATTGAGGATTATAGTATGGTCTAAGTGGTAATTCAGTACTACTTATTTTTGGTGACAAGGTAGATAGAAAAGTAAAGGGTAACCGTCAAGATGGCGACATTTTGATATTTCTATGGGAAATCCAACTGAACCTATGCCATAAGGTTTACTCAATATACTACCACTTCATAATTAAAATGCGGGGGTTTTAAATTGCAAAGAAAAAGAAATAAAAAAAAGGGGAAGGTTCTTAGTCATAAAAAATGGATAACTATAATATTTATCTGGACTATTGTGCTTGGTGGAAGTATCTCCCTTTTATCTGATTCGCTACTAAGCAACTCGACATTGTTAGTAGCTTTTATTATATTAATATTTATTATACTAATAGGTATTATGTTTGATGCAATAGGAACAGCTGTAACTTCTGCAAATGAAATGCCATTTCATGCTATGGCAGCTAAAAAGGTACCAGGTGCCGGAATAGCTGTTAAATTAATCAGAAACGCAGATAAAGTTTCAAACTTTTGTAATGATGTTATAGGAGATATATGTGGAATTGTAAGTGGATCCGCTGGTGCTATAATTACACAAAAATTTATTAAATTTAACGCTTTGTCCAAAGATAGTTCAATAATAGCTTTCTTGCCTGCAATAGTAGGGGCATTAATAGCTGCATTTACTATAGGGGGGAAAGCATTGGGTAAAAATTATGCAATTAAAAATTCAAAAGATATAATTTTTAAGGTAGCAAAATTTATCCAAATTTTTAAGAAGGAACGATGAAAATGCGTAGAACATTAGATAATTATTCAAATATAGATGATATAGAAAATATGTCTTTGGAAGAACTAAATTGTTTTTCTAAGGATATAAGAAAATTTTTAATAGATAAAGTTTCAAAAACAGGTGGGCATTTAGCATCTAATTTAGGTGTTGTGGAGCTTACTTTAAGCTTATATAAAATTTTTAACTTTGAACAGGATAAAATAATTTGGGATGTAGGACATCAATCATATGTACATAAAATTCTTACAGGAAGAAAAGAAGAGTTTGAAAATTTAAGAAAATTTGGTGGGATGAGTGGTTTTCCCAAACGCTCAGAAAGTAAATTTGATTATTTTGAAACAGGACATAGCTCTACGTCCATTTCAGCCGGCCTTGGTATAGCTAGAGCAAGGGATTTAAAAAAGGAAAAATATGAAGTTATTTCAGTAATAGGTGATGGTGCTTTAACTGGAGGAATGGCTTTAGAGGCATTAAATGATTTAGGATACAATAAGACTAAAATGATAATAATATTAAACGATAATCAAATGTCTATTTCCCAAAATGTAGGAGGCGTATCCACATATCTAAGTAAACTTAGAACAGCTCCTATGTATAATAAAATCAAAAATGATGTAAACACTACTTTAATGAAAATTCCTTCAGTAGGAAAAGATATGGTTTCTTCAATACAAAGAATTAAAGATAGTGTGAAACAATTAGTAGTTCCGGGTATGTTTTTTGAAGAAATAGGGTTAAAATATTTTGGGCCTATAGATGGACATAATATTAAAGATTTAACGGATGTATTAGGAAAAGCTAGACAAATAGATGGACCTGTAATTATACATGTTATGACTAAAAAAGGAAAAGGATATACTTTTGCAGAACAAATGCCAGACAAGTTTCATGGAGTAGGACCTTTTGATCCTAAGACCGGAAAAACACTTAAAGGTGGGGGAATTTCTTATTCTAAATCTTTTGGTAATGCAATGGTAGAATTGGGACAGAAACATAGAAATTTAGTCGCAATTACTGCAGCTATGCCTGATGGAACAGGACTAACAGACTTTTCTAAAAAATATGAAAGCAGATTCTTCGATGTAGGCATTGCAGAACAACATGCAGTAACTTTAGCTGCAGGTATGGCATCACAAGGATTAAAACCAGTTTTTGCCGTTTATTCAACTTTCCTTCAGAGAGGATATGACCAAATATTACACGATGTCTGTCTACAAAAGTTACCAGTGATATTTGCTATAGATAGGGCAGGAATCGTGGGAAAAGATGGAGAAACCCATCAGGGTGTATTTGATGTATCATATTTAACAACTATACCAAATATGACAGTATTATGTCCAAAATGTGTGGATGAGCTAAAATATTTACTAAAATGGGCTATAGAATATGATAAACCAGTAGCCATAAGATATCCTAGAGGTGGAGATAATCCAAATGTGAAGTTTTCCCCACTAAAAGATATAAAATTAGGTAATTGGGAAAGAATATGTGGTTACGGGAAAATAAAAATTATAGCTTCAGGTAAAATGGTTCAACATGCTATGGTAGTAAAAGAATTATTAGAATTACAAAGTATAAAAAGTGAAGTTATTAATGCGACCTTTATAAAACCAATTGACCAAAAATTATTATTAGACATAAGAAAAGATTCAGAGCTTATAGTTACAATAGAGGACAATATGTTAAGGGGTGGTTTAGGACAGGAAATCTTAACCTTCTTAAATAAAAATGCCTATAAGGGAAAAATTTTAAATTTAGGATATGATGATGAATTTATACCTCATGGTTCAGTAGAGTCTTTATATGAAACTTATGGCTTAAGTCCTAAAAAAATAGTTAGTTCAATTTTAAAAACATACAATACAAAATAGATATATACGATAAAATAGGTGGGCACAATGGAAGAGTTAAGAGAACGATTAGATATTTTACTTATAAAAAGAGGGATTTTTAGTTCTAGGGAAAGAGCTAGAGAAAATATTATTAATGGTAAAATTTTCGTGGACGGAAAAGTTGTGACTAAATGTGGAAAGAAAATTTTACAAGATAGTAATATTGAATTTAAAGGTGAACCGCTAAAATATGTTAGTAGAGGTGGTTTAAAGTTAGAAAAAGCTTTATTAAAGTTTAATATAAATTTACAAGATAAAGTATGTATTGATATTGGAGCATCTACAGGTGGATTTACACATTGTATGCTTTTAAATGGAGCTAAACAAGTTTTTGCAGTAGATGTTGGTAGAGATCAATTACATGAAAGTTTAAGAAATCATGAGAAGGTAATTTCATATGAGGAAACCAATGTAAGAGCTTTAAATAAAAATCATTTTGGGACCTTAGCTGACTTTGCCTCCATTGATGTTTCATTTATTTCTCTTGAAAAAATTATGGAAAATGTTTTAGGGTTGTTACATAAAAAAGGAGAAATAATGGCACTTATAAAACCACAATTTGAGGCAGGGCATAAGTACTTAAATAAAAAAGGTGTAGTTAAAGACAAAATGGTACACAAAGAAGTTATACTTAGACTATACGAAACTTTTAATAGCCTTAATATGAAAATTTTAAATTTTAGCTATTCTCCAGTTAAAGGTCCTAATGGAAATATAGAATATTTAATTCATTTAACCAAGGACTGTACAAAAGAAAACAATATTTTTTCTACAGATATACATAATGTTATAAGTGAAGCTTTTAACTGCTTATAGTAGGAGGCGGCTATGAATAGAATAGGAATAAATATTAATAGAACAAAAGAAAGAAACAAAGAAATAGTTGATTTTGTAAAATGTACAATATTAAATAATCTAAACGATGCAGAAGTTATAGTATTAGACGAAGTAGAAGCTAATAAAGAATTACTTTCTAGTCTGGATATGGTTATAAGTTTAGGTGGAGATGGAACAATATTAAGTACATCTAGGCTTTTAGAAGAAGTTCCAGTACCAATTTTTGGGGTGAATATTGGGAATTTAGGTTTTTTAACTAGTTCAGATTTAATGGGGTTTGAAGAAGAGCTTATTAACATTATAAATGGGAAATATACTGTAGAAGATAGAATGTTATTAAATTGCAATGTTTATGGAAAAACTGAATCAAATTATAAGGCATTAAATGATTTAGTAATTTGTAAAGGTACATTAGCTAGAATAGTTAAATTTGATATTTACATAGATGGAGAATTATTTACATCTTTTAAGGCCGATGGAGTAATAGTATCTACACCAACAGGATCAACAGCATATTCATTATCTGCAGGTGGTCCAATATTATATCCAACCTTAGAAGCGATATCTATAACTCCTATTTGTCCTCATCTTTTAGGTATGAGAACTTTAGTTGTAAAAAGTGATTGTAAAATTAAAATAGAATACACTTTAAATACGGATAAAGTATTTTTAACTGTAGATGGACAATGGTCAAGAGAAATGGAAGATAAAGAATTTGTAACTATAGAAGCTGCTAAGGAAACTTGTAGACTTATAACCACTGAAAATTATAGTTATTTTAAGGTATTACGTAATAAGTTGTTAATTACTCAATAGTTTATTATGAAAATCAAATTATATGGACAAGTATTTTAAAAATGTAAAAAAATTTTAAAAGAAGGTGGAGCTATGAAAAGTAAACGTCATTCATTAATTTTAGAAATTGTTAATTCTATGGATATTGAAACACAGGAGGAATTAGCTGGAGAGTTAGACAAAAAAGGTATATGTGTAAAACAATCTACATTATCTAGAGATATTAAAGAACTTAGACTAACTAAAGTATTATCTAAAAACAAAAGATATAAATATGCATCAATAGTTAGAAAAGATAATTTAGAATCTGAAAGACTTATGGCTATTCTAGAAAACACTGTGTTAAATATAGAAAAAGTAGATAAGTTTATAATTATAAAGACACTTTCCGGTTCTGCACCAGGAGCAGCTGAAGCCATTGATATTTTAGAATTTGATGATATAGCTGGTACTATAGCTGGAGATAATACTATATTCATATTAGTAAGAACAGAAGAAAAGGCAGAAGAAATGCTACATGAACTTTTAAAATTTATAAATAAATAAATTTTTAATATGATTTAAATGATGAAATGGGGGAATAAAATGCTCCTAGAGTTAAATGTTAAAGATTTTGCTTTAATAGAAAAATTTAGCATAAAATTTCATGAAGGTTTCAATGTATTATTAGGAGAAACTGGTTCAGGTAAAAGTATTATAATTGATGCTATTAATTTTCTTTTAGGAGGAAAATTTAATAAAAATTTTATCAGAACTGGAGAAGGTAAAGCTTTTGTTGAAGGAATCTTTACTATAGAAAATATAGAAGCTAAAAAGATTTTAGATGACCTAGGAATCGAGTATGAAGATGTTTTAATAATTAGCAGAGAAACTTATAAATATGGTAAATCTATTGCTAAAATAAATGGAAAATCTGTCATTTTAGGTTCTTTAAAAGAAATAAGTAAAACTTTAATAGATATACATGGACAACATGAAAATCAAAATCTTTTAAATAATAGTGTTCATATACAATATATTGATTATTTTGCTAAAGAAGCTATTTATGAGGTATTAAAAGAGTACAGAATAAAATATTACAAATTAAAAGAAATTGAAAAAAATATGCAATACCTAGAAGAAAAAAAACAGGATGACTTTAGAAAAGCCGAATTTTTAAAATATCAATTAGAAGATATAGAAAAGGCTGATCTAAAAGCACAAGAAGAGGAAGAGTTATTAGAAAGATTTAAACTTTTGAATAACGCGGAACAAATAGAAAATGGATTAAGTAATTGCTATAACATCTTATATAATAGTAATGATGGATATAATTCTGTATATGATAGCTTAAATTTAGTAATTAAAACTTTAAGTAACTTGGAAGAACATAATAAAGACATAAAAAGAATAAAGGATTCCTTTGAAGAATTTTATTATATAATAGAACAAAATGTTCATGATTTAGTAAACATAAAAGATAATATAAGTTATGATAAAGAAGAACTAGATTTCATTAATGAAAGAATTTATTTCTTAGATAACTTAAAGAAAAAATACGGAGAAAGTATTGAAGAAATCTTAAATTATAAAAAACAAATAGAAAAAGAATATTTTGATATACAAAATAGAGAAATTTCTATAGATAAATTAGTTAAAGAAAAGGAACATATAGAAGAAGAATTAAAACTTCTATCAAATAGATTGCATGATATAAGATTAAATATTTCTAAAACATTAGAAAGTGAAATTGAAAAAGAATTTACTTATCTTGGACTAGAGAAAGTTAAATTTAAAGTAGATATAAAATGTTTAGATCAATTTAATGAAAATGGTATAGATAAAGTTAAGTTTCTAGTTTCTACCAATCCTGGAGAACCTTTAAAATCAATGGAGGAAATAGTATCAGGTGGAGAACTTTCCAGAATAATGTTATCTTTAAAAAGTGTCTTTATTAATAAAGATAATGTAGATAGTGTTATATTTGATGAAATAGATAATGGAATTAGTGGAAGAATAGCTCAAAGAGTAGGACACAAGATGTTTTTAATATCTAATAAAAAACAGGTTTTTTGTATAACTCATCTTCCACAAATAGCTGCTATGGCGGATTATTGCTATGTTGTATGGAAAGAAGTAATAAATGATAAAACTTATAGTAATATTAAGCTAGCAGAAGAAAAAGAAAAGGTTGAATTCATAGCAAAAATGCTTGGAGGATTGGAAACTACAGAGTTATCTTTAGAACATGCAGAAGAACTTTTAAATATAGCAAAAGAAAGTAAAAAGAAATTAGTTTCCTAAAATTTAAAAAAAATAAAATATTTATGTTAAAAAAACATCCTTATGGTTAAAATAACTTAGTAAAGTTATAATCATAGGATGTTTTTTTATATTTTTACTTTACATGAAGATAAACTATAGCATAATGAAATTATTAATCGGGAAATTTAAAAGTGAACAAAGAAACAAACTTATTATTATAGATGAAGTTATTTAGGTCTTAGTTAAAATTTTTTATATGTAAATAAAATTTCGTGAAAGAATTAAAACTTTATTATGCAACAAGTAAATAATTACTTGAAAATAACAAGAGACGAATGGAGGTATGAGAAAATTGGATAATAAAAGTAAAAAAATAAGAGTACTTAAATCTTTAGTATTAAGTATTACATTTGTTTTTACTATGTGTTCATGGAATAAGGCATATAGATATGATAAAATACCTCAAAGTGATTCTGTAAAGGCAGATGTTGTTAGAAAGGAAAAGAAAGTATATGTTGGTGGGGAACCATTGGGAATAAAGGTTAATACTAAAGGATTATTAGTTATTGGAGTGGCTGACATAGAAACAGAGGAAGGACTAAAAGCTTCTCCTGCTATTAAGGCAGGTATACAAATAGGAGATAACATTTTAAAAGTCCAAAATAATGAAGTAAAATGTAGCGAAGAAATGTCTAAAGTAATAAATAATAACAAAGGAAATAAAATAATTATAGAATTTCAACACAAAGGAAAAAATTACAAAAAAGTTTTAACTCCTGTTAAGAGTAAACTGGACGATAAATATAAAGTAGGAATGTGGGTAAGAGACAGCAGTTCTGGTATAGGTACATTAACATTCTATGATGATGAAACTCACAGATATGGAGCTTTAGGACATGGAATTAGCGATGGAGATACAGGAACTATGATTAACGTAGGTGATGGTAAAATTATGCCCTCCGAAATTATAGCAGTTAAAAAAAGTGTAGAAGGAACTCCAGGTGAACTTAGAGGAATATTTAGTAATGGTAAAGAACCCTTAGGAAATGTAAAAACAAATAATATATGTGGCATATTTGGAGAATACTCTGGAAAAGTTAATTTAAAGAAAAAATTTAAAGAGCCAATGCCTATAGCCTATCAAAATGAAATAAAAGAGGGAAAAGCATATATTTATACTACTATTAACGGAAATGCTCCGAAATTATATGAAATAGAAATAGAAAAAACTATACATCAAGAGGAACCCAACTCAAAAAGTATGTTGATTAAAGTAACAGATAAGAGATTATTAGAACAAACAGGTGGAATAGTTCAAGGAATGAGTGGAAGTCCAATTATACAAAATGATAAACTAATAGGTGCTGTAACCCATGTTTTAGTCAATAAGCCAAATAAAGGATATGGTATTTATATAGAGTGGATGATGAAAGAGTGCGAATTTTTGCAAAACTACTAGAAAAAAATACTAAAACATAGTAGAATAGAATTAGCATTAAAAGATAGCAAATGCTATCTTTTTTCTTCTGTAAAATAAAAAAAAAGATTTTCAAGTGAATTAGAAGGAATTTCCATGCACTTGTCGAATAAATAAATTGTAAACAAATGGAATTTAAAAAGTTAAAGGGGAGTTTAAAATGGAAGATTCAAAAATTAGTGTAATTATTGCAGATGACAATAAGGAATTTTGCAATATTTTAAATGATTATCTTTTAAGTCAAAGGGATATTGTTGTAACAGGTATAGCTAAGGATGGAGTTGAAGCTTTACAGTTAATACAAGAACAAAAACCAGATTTAGTAGTTCTTGATATAATAATGCCACACTTAGATGGACTAGGGGTTTTAGAAAGACTTAATGCTATGGATTTAAATCCAATGCCTAGAGTAATAGTATTATCAGCGGTTGGACAAGATAGGATTACTCAAAGAGCTATAACATTAGGGGCCGATTATTACGTTGTAAAACCATTTGATATGGACGTGTTTACGAAAAGAATAAGACAAATGTTTAATAATACAATAAGCAGTGATGAAATTAAAAAGACAGTGTCTATGGAAATGCCAGTAACTATGACAGTAAAAAATGAAAACAATCAACAAGGAGGACCATTCGATCTAGAAGCAGAAATTACTAATATAATACATGAAATTGGAGTTCCAGCACATATTAAAGGATATATGTATTTAAGAGAAGCTATTAGTATGGTGGTAGAAAACGTTGAACTTTTATCTGCAGTTACTAAAGAACTATATCCTTCTATTGCTAAAAAATATAATACAACAGCTAGTAGAGTAGAAAGAGCTATAAGACATGCTATAGAAGTTGCTTGGGGTAGAGGACAAGTAGAAACTATTAATAAGCTATTTGGCTATACTATCCACAATGATAAAGGCAAACCAACTAATAGTGAATTTATAGCAATGGTAGCAGACAAGCTTAGACTTAAAAATAGAGTAGGCTAAGGTCGTGATATCAAGAAAGTGGACACAAATAATAGCAATAAATTTTTAAAAATACATATAGTTTTTAGAAAAATATTGCAACAAATTAAAAAAATCACTACATGAATACACTTTTTATTTATTACTTTTAATTAAGTAAAATAAGGAGTGTATTTTTTATGTTTAAAATTTATAGTATAAAATTATAAAAATTTTTATGATAATATATACATAATATTAATAAAATTGTTATGTATATATTACTTAGAAATAGTATAATAATCTTGAGGAATATTAATAATATGGGGGATATTCATATGAGGAAGAAAATGGGGATAATATTTTTAATCGTAATTTTATCGATAGGTATAGGGGGACAAAATTTATTTTAGATACTAGAAAATATAATGATTATTTAACAAAGGCAAATGAATCAATGACTAAGAAAGAATATGAAAGAGCATTAGATTATATAAATAAAGCTTCTAAATATAAAAGGTCGGATGAAGTAGAAAAAATAAAAAAAGAAATTGAAGATGATAAAAAATTTGATAAACAAGTTGCAGATTTAGATAAGTTACATAAAGAAAATGCTGAAATGATTAAAAATATAGAAAATAACAAACCACAACTTATTACTAATTCAGATAATTTAAAGATATGGAAAGTCTATTTATTAGCGGGAAAGAATTATATTTTTAAAATTAATGTAACTGAAGGTGAAGAAGATAATGTAATAGTGGATTTAAATAATGATAATATAATTAATGAAGTAGGAAAAGGTAATTTTGCTAATGAGGTTGAAATACCACAATATGGATGGTATAAACTTAAGGTAGAAACTAAAATGGGATTTAGTTGGAAATTTGAATAGACCTTTAGGAGAACACTTTAGGGTGTTCTTTTTTATTTATAGAATTTAAGAATGTATATATAAGTATTAGAATTATATTGTTAAAGTCAAATATAGAAAAAATATATATTGTAATAAAGTTTATTTTTATAAATTTGAAATTTATTTGTAATATTTTTGTAGCACTTTTGTAACGATACTTATTTAAAAAATAGTGTATATTTATAGAGCAAATAAAAAATTTACTCAGAATATACCGGAGGGTCTCATATGAAAAAGAAAGCTTTAACAATACTTTTAGTAAGTATGATGGTAGCATCTACAATAATATCTTTAACTGGATGTGCTAAAGTAAGTGTATCTAAAAATGAAAAGGCTAATGTACAGCAAAAGAAACAAGTAGAACCAAAGAAAGAAGATAACATTAAAGAATCATTAGGAAATAAAAAGAAAATTGCTAAACCAAGTTATACTTTGTTAAATTATAGTAATTTTATAGATAAAAAAACTCAAAATGAAGCAAAACAAGTATTAGAGAAAAATAAAATTAATGTAAAATATATAAACAACTATTTTGAATTAATAAATGATTATAATAAATTATATAAAAATGATTTGGTTAATAAGTCCGGTTTCAGTACAACTAAAAAATCACAAGTACAATACGATAATGGGGTTCTTTCAGAAAAGTGGACAAAATCACATAAATACATAGACATTAATTGTAGGTTATCAGCTTTTAGTTTATTTAGAGATTTTGTAAAATCTGGTGATACAAAGTTTAATGGAGATATATCTAATTTAGGTATGGATCTTGCCATGATAGAGGAAAATCCAATTGCTAAAGCTGGTAATTTCACTAAATCAAACGTTGAAACATTTAAGAAAATATTTTCAACTATTAAAGTTGAGAAGTTTGGAAATGATGAAGAAATGTCTAAATTAATAAGTGATACATGGAAAAAAAGAGGAATTAAATTTAGTGAAAATAAAGATGTAACTTTAATTAATGGATTTATTAAAGATCAGGATCTTAAGGATACATATGTTGGACATGCTGGTATTTCAGTTAAAAATGGAGATGAAATATTATTTATAGAAAAGTATAGTCCCGCTATGCCATTCCAAGTAACTAAATTTAAAAATAAAAAGGATTTAAGAAGTTATATGTTTGATAGATTAATAACTACAGAAGGTAATATGCTTCTTCCAGCTCCAATTATAATGGAAAATGATAAATTAATGAAATAAATAATATAATGATAAAAATACCGTATTATTCAAAATTGAATATACGGTATTTTTTCTTCAAGAACATAATTAAAGAGTTTTTAAATGCTTATTAGATGACAAAACTAAAGTTAAAATTATAAATAAAATTCCTGAACTTATGGATAAAATAAAAGGATTTATCTTAGCTATAACTATTCCGGATAATATTAAACTTATAGGATTAATTATAGTACAAAATGTAGATAATGTTCCAAATATCTTACCTTTTATTTTATTAGGGATTAGTTTATACATGATTACTCGTACAGTAATATTAACCACTGATACTGCCATACCTAGAATGAAAATTATAACTATATAAAATATAAAACACAAAAGGATATTTTGATTTAGATAAGTTATTAATCCTGGAACCCCTATTAATAAAATACAAAGACTTTCTATAAAAAAACCTATAATAATATACTTATACTTTTTTCTCTTTTCTGGCAACATAGATAACAGTACTGATCCTAGTAACATACCAATGGGATTCATAGCCTGTAAAATTCCAAATTGATAAGCTGGCAATTTAAATACATTAGTTATTATATATGGAAATGGTATAGTTACACCCATAGAAAAAAATATATTGATAAATATAGCTGAAAAATATAATATAAATATGATTTTTTCAGAATATATGTATCTTATACTTTCCAAAATCTCTTTATGTAAATTTAAGTTATTGATTGATTTTTTAACATTTCTATATTTAAAATCTAAATTTACTTCTAAAAAAGCGGAAATTAAAAATGAAATACCATTTATAAGTACAAATAATTTTAAATCAAGTATTCCAAAGATAAATCCACCTAAAAATGGACCTGAAATTTCAGTAATTGAAGTTATTGCTTGATTCATAGATGATACTTTAGTAAGATCCTCTTTTGAAAACATATCTGTAATGGCTGCTGTCATTGCTATATCAAAGAATACATTTATTGAATTAATCAGAATTGTTACAAAATAGAAAACATTTATATTTATATTATAATTTAACATATATAGATATAATAAGAGCATTATAATTCCACATAATATATCAGTAATAACTATTATCTTTTTTCGATCTAATCTATCTACTAATATACCGGCAATTGGACCTAGTATGATTCGAGGAATTATAGAAAGAACTAATGTAATTGCAAATGTTAGAGCTGTACCTGTTATCTTCAAAATATATAATGCTAATATAAAATTATATATTTGAGTTCCAAAGGAAGATATAGCTCGTCCTAATATATAACAATTAATATTATTAATGAATTTATTATTGTATTTAGTCATAATATCACCTTGAAAAATCTAATTTTTAAAATTAACATATTTTTTTATTTATATAAACTACATAGATAGTTACCATTAATATTTATATGGATATAGTTGATTTTCATAATCCATATAAATATTGGTTTAGAAAATGTTTTATTTCTTTTATTAGAGCGTAAATGCTTAAAAGTAAAGAAAATATTATATAATATTCCTATATAATGACAAATATTGTTTTAAATTTTACTTTATCTTTATCTTAAAGTCAATATTAAAATATAATCTATTTTAACTAATAAAAAATTTCATAGCTATAAATTGAATTGATATATAATAAATTGTAAGATTGAGTGAAAGATTAATTAAAATAAAAAATAATTCATATGAAATTGTTAATAAAAAAATGTTTTGTATTAGAGAATGTACTTTTTATAGTATAGTGTAAAAAAATACCGAATATAATTAATTTAATGAAAATCTTTTACTTTATGATGATTAATGATATAATTTATTTTACAGAAAATGAAAGATTCTGAAATCTTAGAGAGGTGTAATAGAAAATGCTTTTAAAGAAAAAAGTTAAAAATGAAGCTGATGGTGAATTAGTAAAAACAAAAGACAATGGTAAAGAAATAACTCTTAAAACAGGAGATATAGAATATATTACATCTATTGAATCAGAAAAAGATGTAGAGAAGATTTGGTTTATTAAATGTAATGATGAATTTTTTAAAGAAATAGATAATAATAAAATAATATTTACTAAAAATAAAGAAGAGGCTTTAGAACTTAAAAATCATGAAATTGATTATATGATTAAATATGTTAGTTTAACAGCAGGAAAAGAATGTTCTAAGGAATTAATATAATTATTAAATGAACATAATAAATTGGAGATGATAATATGGAACTTTATGAAAATACCATAGAAAAAAAAGAAATCTTTAATGGAAGAATAATAGATGTTTCCATTCACACTGTAGAGTTACCTAATGGTAAAACCTCTACAAGAGAAATTGTAACTCATCCAGGTGCAGTAGCAATACTTGCTTTTAATGATGAAAATAAAGTTTTAATGGTAAAGCAATTTAGAAAACCATTTGATGAGGTACTTTTGGAAATTCCAGCTGGAAAATTAGAGGTAAATGAAGATATTAAAGAATGTGCTCAAAGAGAGTTAGAAGAGGAAACTGGATTTATAGGAGGAAATATAGAATATTTAGGTAAGATTTATAGTTCTCCTGGTTTTTGTAATGAAGTACTCCATATTTTTAAGGCAACTAATTTAATTAAAGGAAATATTGGTGGAGATGAAGATGAATTTATAGAAAATGAAGCTTATTCTCTAGAGGAAATAAAAGAAATGATTAAAAAAGGTACTATAAAGGATGGTAAAACTGTAGCATCTTTAATGTATTTGTAAACTAATTTTTTAGAATATAATTTCCCCCTTCATCATAAATATTAAAATAGAATTAAGATTTAGGGGGGAATTAAATAAATGGTTGGAATAAATAGAGATGTGAAAGTAAATTCTAATGACCTACTATTTCATGTACAAAAGAATTTTGTATTATATATTTTATGCTTTATTTGTGTATGCGTAGGAGTAATTATAGGAATTTACAATGTTAAGTATATGTCTGCTGCAGATAAAGGCACCATGATACAATGGATAGAGGGTTCAATAAACCTATATAATTCATCAAATATATCTAAAGTAGCAGTGTTTTTTACTAGTATGAAGAATTATCTTCCTATTATTTTGTTAATTTGGTTTTTGGGATTAACAATTATAGGAATACCTTTAGTGTTAATTCTAGATGTTTTAAAAGGATATGCATTAGGATTTACTTTTTCTTTTATAATAAATAGTTTTGGAACTAAAGGTTTATGGGTAGGAATGGGAGCTGTATTATTGCAAAACCTTATATTTTTACCATGTATAATAATAATTTCTGTATACTCTATGGAGTTCTCTATAAATATTATAAGAAATAAATCACAAGAAGGTGTATTTTATAGTATTTTTTCTTCTATGTTATCCTATTCTTTAAAATTTTTTGTGGTTTTCTTGTTTATGTGTATAGGATTTTTTATAGAAGCATTTATTTGTCCTTACATATTAAATCTTTTAAACAGTGCAGTGAGGGTTATTGGCATATGATAGATAAAAGAGATTTGAAATTATTTATTATCAGATTTATCGAATCTTTTGCAATTTTATACATTTTTGGAGTTTTAATTCCTAACCTTCTGAATTTTTATTGGGCAAAGTTTACAAGAATTAAAAATTTAGCAGGAAATACGGTTTTAGTGTATAATAATATTAGTATAAAAGAAAAGTTTATCAATAATTTTTATATTATTTTTCATATGTTTTTTATAAATATTTAATTTGGGAAGGGAGTAAACAAATGAAAAGAAAGGTTATTCTAATTGTTTTAGATAGTGTTGGTATAGGTGAATTACCTGATGCTAACTTATATGGAGATAAGGGAAGCAATACTGTAGGCAATATATCAAAGTTTGTTAATGGTCTTTCACTACCTAATATGGAACGTTTAGGGTTTGGAAATATAGATCATATGCAAGGCATAAAAGCTTTTGCAAATCCTGTAGGTAATTTTGGAAGATGTATGGAAGCATCTAAGGGAAAAGATACGGTAACAGGACATTGGGAAATTGCTGGAGTTGTTTTAGAATCACCATTAAAAACTTATCCAGATGGGTTCTCAGAAGATATTATAAAGGAATTTGAAGAAAAAATAGGAGCTAAAGTTTTAGGAAATAAAGTAGCTTCAGGTACTGAAATAATAAAAGAATTAGGGGAAGAACATGTTAAAACAGGTAACCCTATAGTTTATACATCAGCAGATAGTGTATTCCAAATAGCAGGACATGAAGAAGCACTAGGTCTTGATAGACTGTATGAAATGTGTGAAATTGCTAGAAAGATGCTAGTTGGAGATAGAATGGTAGGAAGAGTTATAGCAAGACCATTTGTAGGAAAAAATGCTGAAGATTTTGTAAGAACAGCAAATAGACATGACTATGCATTAGATCCATTTTCAAAAACTATGCTTGATTATGTAAAAGAAGATAACAAAAGTGTTATGGCAGTAGGTAAAATAGAAGATATCTACAACAAAAAGGGTGTAACAGATGCTGTTCATACTAAGAGCAACATGGATGGTGTAGATAGAACTTTAGAATACATGAGAACAGATAAAGAAGGATTAATCTTTACAAACCTAGTTGATTTTGATATGAAATTTGGACATAGAAATAATCCGGAAGGATATGCAAATTCTTTAGTGGAATTTGATAATCGTCTTCCAGAAATTATTGATACTATGAATGATGAGGATGTTCTTATTATTACTGCAGATCATGGATGTGATCCAACAACAGAAAGTACAGATCACTCAAGAGAATATACTCCATTATTAGTTTATGGAAAAAACCTTAAATCAAATGTTAATCTAGGAACAAGAACAAGTTTTACTGATATAGGAAAAACTGTTTTAGAACTTTTAGATGTGAAAAATGAATTAGCTGGTAATAGTTTTACAAAAGAAATTTTAAAATAGTATTTTAAAACCTTTTGAACAAACTTAAGATAAAACCGAAGATAAGACTTAAAATAAATTTTGAGGTGAAAAAATATGAGAATGTATGACATAATCGTAAAAAAGAGAAATGGAATGGAATTAAGTACTGAAGAAATTAATTTCTTTGTTGAAAATTATACAAATGGGATAATTCCAGATTATCAAGCTTCAGCATTGTTAATGGCTATTTTCATAAATAAAATGACAAAAAGAGAAACAGCTGATTTAACTATGGCTATGGCACAATCAGGAGATATGCTTGATTTATCTAGAATAGAAGGTATTAAAGTAGATAAGCATAGTACTGGTGGTGTTGGTGATACAACAACTCTAATTTTAGCACCAATGGTCGCTGCATTAGGAATTCCAGTTGCAAAGATGTCTGGAAGGGGACTTGGTCATACAGGTGGTACTATAGATAAACTTGAAAGTATTGAAGGATTTAATATAGCTATTGAAGAAGAAAAGTTTATCGAAAATGTAAATAGAATTAAAATTGCATTAGCAGGACAAACAGGAGATTTAGCACCTGCTGATAAAAAAATATATGCATTAAGAGATGTTACAGGTACTGTTGATAATATGTCATTAATAGCATCTAGTATTATGGGTAAAAAAATTGCATCAGGAGCAGATGCTATTGTACTTGATGTAAAGGTTGGAGAAGGAGCATTTATGAAAACTCCTGAAGAGGCTAGAAAGTTAGCAGAAGAAATGGTTTCTATAGGTAAAAGTGTAGATAGAAAAACTGTTGCTGTAATTTCTGACATGGATCAACCACTAGGATTAGCAGTAGGTAATGCATTAGAAGTTAAAGAGGCTATTGATACTTTAAAAGGAAAAGGACCTGAAGATTTATTTCAATTATGTCTTGCATTAGGAAGCTACATGGTTATTTTAGGTGGAGGAGCTAAGGATGAACAAGAAGCTCGTGAAAAACTTCTTGCTGTTATAAAAAACGGAAAAGCTTTAGAGAAATTTAAAGAATTTATTGTAGCACAAGGTGGAAAAGGAGAAATCGTAGATAATCCAGAACTTCTTCCAAAGGCTAAATATTTATATGAAGTAAAAAGCAATAAAGATGGTTATGTAACAAAGATTCATAGTGAACAAATAGGAGTTGCAGCTATGAACTTAGGAGCAGGAAGACTTACTAAAGAAAGTGAAATAGACTTAAGTGTAGGTATAGTTCTAAACAAAAAAAGAGGAGACCAAGTTAAGGCTGGAGAAGTTATTGCATACGTTCATTCTAATGATGAATCTAAAATTAAAAATGCAGAGGAAGAAATCTATAAGGCTTATGTAATAGAAGATGAGTATAATGAAAATATTCCTCTAGTATATGAAGTAATAAAATAGTTTAATATATTAAAAGGTATAGTCAAGAAGGCTATACCTTTTTTGCTAAAAACTTCTTATAGAGAATATTAGGGTATTTGTGATAATATTAAGGACTTTTGGTAAAAATAAAAACGTAAATTAAAGTTGGGAGGATTGCATATGAAAAAGAGAAGTTTATTAGTAATTATGCTATCAATATTTTTTACCTTTTCTATTTTTACTAAACCAATATTAGCACTAAATGCTGAAAAAATTAAAAAGGAACCTGTAAAAGAAAATAAAGGACTTGACGTAGAAGCAAGATCTGCATTACTTATTGAGCCTAGCACTGGAAAAATTCTATTTGAAAAAAATAAAGATGAACAGTATGCTCCCGCTTCAGTTACAAAAGTAATGACTATGCTTTTAACTATGGAAGCTGTGGATAGTGGCAAAATTAAATTAAAGGATAAAGTTACTGTCAGCGAAAATGCAAAAAAAATGGGTGGAAGCACAATGCTATTGGATACTGGAGAGGTTAGAACCGTAGAGGAATTACTTAAGGGTGTTGGTATAGCATCAGGTAATGATGCAGCAGTTGCCTTAGGTGAATATCTAGCAGGTAGTGAAGATGCTTTTGTAGAAAAAATGAATAAAAGAGCTAATGAATTAGGTATGAAAAATACTACTTTTAAAAATTGTACTGGACTACCAATAGAAGGTCATAAGTCTACTGCAAATGACATATCTAAAATGTCTATGGAACTTTTAAAGCATCCACAAATTTTAAAATACACAGGTACTTATATGGAAACTATTTCAGAAGGCAGAAAATCACCAATTGAACTTGTAAATCATAATAAATTGGTAAGATTTTTTAAGGGTTGTGATGGTTTAAAAACTGGTTTTACTAATGAAGCTAAATACTGTATATCAGCTACAGCAACTAAAAACCATGTAAGAATGTTATGTGTAATTATGGGTGCACCTACATATAAAATAAGAAATAGAGATGCATCAGCTTTAATGAATTACGGATTTTCTAAATTTGAATATAAAAACGTAATTAAAAAAGATAGCGAAATAGAAAAAGTAGTGTTTAATAAAAAAGGTGACAAATATTTAATAGCTAAAGCTAAGGATGAATTTTCAATTGCATTAGAAAGAGGAAAAGACAATAAAATAGAAAAGAAAACAATTCTAAACAAGAAAAAACAATATAAAAAAGGTGAAGAAATCGGACGTTGTGATATCCTTTTAAATGGCAAAGTCTGTGGAAGTGTTAAAGTATATTCCGATAGAGATATAAGAGTAGGTAATTTCTTAAATGAATTAAAAGATAACCTAATCAAAATGTTTGATAATGCAGTATAAGGGTATCCGAAAAATAGGTTGTTCTAATTGAAAAGAACAGCCTATTTTTATGTTTAAAAAAGCTAAGTTGATATATGCAAAATCTTTAGACTATATTAAAATTAAGAAAAAATATGGTATAATAAATCTTAGTCTTTATATTAAATTTTTGGAGAGATGTGCATGTCTATTAGCATAAAAATAGAGAATTTTGAAGGTCCATTTGATTTATTATTACATCTTATAAAAAAAAATGAAATGGAAATTTACGATATAAAAATTTCAGAAATAACCAATCAATATATAGAGTATTTAAATACTATGCAAGAAATGGATTTGGAAGTTACTTCTGAATTTATTGTACTAGCCTCTACACTATTAGAGATAAAATCTAAGGAATTATTACCAAACACTTCTATAAAAGAAAAAGATGATGAAGAACAAGAAGTTTCTAAGGAAGAATTAATAGAAAAGCTGGTTCAGTATAGAAGATTTAAAGAAGCTGCTACTTTCTTAAGAAGGAGAGAAATCGAAGAAGGGGTTATGTATAGTAAGAGACCAGAGATTATAGAGGATAAAAAGAAACCTTTAGATTTAAATGAACTTTTAAAGAATACTTCTTTACTTGATTTATATAATTTATTTAATAAGGTTTTAACTAATTACTATAATAAACAGAACACTAATGGAAAGATACCAAAACAAATTAGTATAGATAAGTTTAAAATAGAAGATAAAATGGATAGTTTAACTAAATATTTTAAATATAAACCAAAGAGTACATTTTCAGAGGTTATATTCAACTGTGAAAGTAAAATTGAAGTTATTGTAACTTTCCTAGCTATGTTAGAACTGATTAAATTAAAAAAGGTTAAGATTGTACAAGAAGAGAATTTTAATGAAATATATATGGAGGGAGTTTAAACCTTGAGTATACATAAGGAACAATTAGAATTTGAGGAAGTTAGTAATAAGAAAAGATATTTTTCAATAATTGAGTCTTTATTGTTTGTTAGTGGAGATCCTTTAAGTATAAATTCAATTGCATATGCCTTAGAATGTAGTAAAGAATTTGCAATTGAATTAATGGACCTATTTATAACTCAATATAATGATGAAGAAAGAGGAATCAAAGTTATAAAGTTAGAGGATACCTATCAATTTGTAACTAAAATTGAGAATAGTGATTATGTACAAAGGTTATTAAAAACTAATTCAAGACAATCATTATCACAAGCTGCTTTAGAGGTTTTGGCTATTATTGCATATAAACAACCAATAACTAGAGTTGAAATAGAAGAAATAAGAGGGGTAAAAAGTGATAGAGCTATATATACCCTAGTAGAAAAACGACTTATAAAGGAAAATGGTAGAAAAGATATACCTGGTAGACCTATTCTTTATAGTACTACTAGAGAATTCTTAAAGTATTTCCAATTAGAAGATTTAAAGGAACTTCCTAATCTAAAAGATTTTACTTTTGAACTAAGTGAATAGAGAAAAAACAAACCCAATATAGTTCCTAAAAGGGATAATATATTGGGTTTTTAACATTAAGTTATTCTTCACCTTCATAGTCATAACAAGAGTTATTTTCGTTTTTACATGTCTCTTTATCTTTTCTGTCTTTATCTTTAGAGTTTTTATCACATTTAGGACACATATTTTTTATTATGTCTAAAATTTGAGGAACAGAGTCAATTATTCTATCAGCTGTATTTTCAGAGTTTAAAGGTAACATTCTAAAGGTTTCACCTTTTAAAATTAAAAAAGCTACTGGTTTTACAGATACTCCAGCACCAGATCCTCCTCCAAATGGATAAGAAGAATCACTAGTATGATTTTGGGTATTATTTGAAAATTCAGATCCACCAGAGGCGAAGCCTAAGGAAATCTTTGATATAGGAATAATTGTGCTTCCATCATCGGTGTTAAATGGTGTACCTACGATAGTATCTACATCCACCAATTCTTTTAAACTTTGCATAGTATTTTTTAGTAGATTATCTATAGGATGAGAGTTATTATTCATTTTTTTTCCTCCTCTTTTGTTTTTTCTTTATAATTGTGAATTCAATAAGTATATATATTATTTTTACTAAATTTAAATAAATTATACCTTCAAGTGCAAGATTTAGTTTTTTTTCATTAAAATAAGGTTTTACGTCTATATTACATTCTTTAAACGTAAAATACTGAGTTAAATAATTTAAAAAAGTATCTATACCTGCCCAAAGCAATCCATAAGATATTCCGGTTTCACATGCATCCCCAAAACCAAAGTCTATATTTGCCTTTAGTTTAACTTTAAGTTTGTTTTTAAATATATAATTAAATTCTTTAGAACCTTCTCTAAATATTCTTTTTAATAACTTTTTAAAAGAAAAGTCCTTTAATTCTTTAGAATCTTCTTTGTTTTTATTACGATTTGGTTTATTAAGCTGAAAGTTAAATAAATATATGTAGAAGTTGAAATTTTTTTCTATAAACTTTACATATATTTTTAAAGGTATTGGGAAAAATAAAAGCACAATAAATATTAAAGTTATTCCTAAAACAATTGTATACCTCATACTTTCCTCCATAATTATCTTAACTTTTAAATATTATACCCATAATTGTGAAATTTATAATTAAAAATGGAAAGGATGAATAAATATATGAAAAAATCACATTTACAAAAGAGTTTAATTATGTTTTTTACTTTAATATGTATTTTTTCTTATAACGTAAAAGATGTTTTAGCTTTAAATAAAGCACCTTACATAAATGCTAGGAGTGCTATTGCAATAGATAGAGATACTGGTGTTGTGTTATATGAAAGAAATGCTTATGAAGTTATACCAATGGCTAGTACAACTAAAATAATGACTTCCATAGTAGCCTTAAAACATGGAAGCTTAGATGAAAAGTTTACTATATCTAAGAGAGCGGCTACTGTGAGAGGATCTAGAGTAAAATATAGAAGTGGAGAAGAAATTACTCTTAGAGAATTATTATATGGTTTAATGTTTAAGTCAGGAAATGATGCAGCCATAGCAATTGCAGAGGGTATTGGCGGTTCTGTTGAAGAATTTGCAAAGTTAATGAACGAAGAGGCAGCAAGAATAGGAGTAACTAATTCTCATTTTGAAACCCCTCATGGATTGGATAAGGAGCATCATTATACAAATGCATATGATTTAGCTTTAATTACAGCAGAGGCTAAGAAAAGTAAAGTATTTAGTGAAATTTGCAGTAGTAAGGAAATAAAAAAAGAAAAACATAAATTTACAAGAGATTATAATAACATTAATAAATTATTATACAGCATTCCTAGTTGTACAGGAGTAAAAACCGGATACACAGGGTTGGCTGGAAAATGTTTGGTGTCTTCATTTAAAATTGGAGAAAGAGAAATTATAGTAGTTACCTTAAATTGTCCTCAAAGATGGGGAGAAAGTAAAAAAATATATGAATATGTGAAAGATACTTACGACTATGAAACTTTAAAGAAGAAAAATGATGTAGTAGGCGATATGTGGGATATAAGAGGAAATAAGATTTCGTTAACTTTAAAAGAAGATGTTTTAGTACCTATTAAAAAAGGAGAACAATATAAAGAGGTTATAGATATAAAGAAAAATAATTTTAAAGATTGTAATGTTAAAAAGGGTTCGATGATAGGATATTATAAGATTTTAAGCCATGACAAGGTAATATACAAAAAACCTATATATAATTCAAATGATATTTTAAATAAAGAGGGTACAATGCATAAATTAAAGAAAATGTTTAAATAAACTATTGGCAATATTTAAGTTAAGGATATATTCGTATATTTTATTATAATGGGGTAAAAATATATAGTACAGTTAGAGAAATGTGGAATGAATCATAATATAAGATTTGATAAAACAAAGGAGGAAGAATTATGAATAAAAGAATTATAGCTTTAGTTTTAGGTTCAGCTGTATTACTTGGAGGATGTACTACAACTACTAAAGAAACTAATCCAAATACAGAAAAGACACCAAAAACAACAGAAGACACTAAAAAGGAAGAGACTAAGAAAGAGGAAGTTAAGAAAGAAGAAACTAAAAAACAAACAAATGAAAGTGATGTAAAATCAAAGGAAGCTATAGAATCAACTAAAAAAGGACTAAAAAAATACTTTGACTTTGATTTAAAAGAACAAAATTATGACATAACCTATAATAAAGCTGAAGAAGTAATTGAAGAAGCAACTAACACATCTTTATTTAAAGGAGCAGCTGTTCACATAAAACCTAAGGCTGAAATAAAAGAAGGAGAAATAAAAGCTATAACTTCAAAAGTATCTACTGAAAACAATGAAATTACTATGCTAGAAATTGAAAGAAGTAGTGATATGAAAGATGGAAAGGTTTCTGAAGAAGAGGCTAAAAAAGCTACAGAAAATTTCATAAAAGAAAAAGAATTAGTTAAAAAAGATGAAAAAATTACATTTAAAAATGCTAGTGAAATAAATTTAAAAAATAGAATGGATGTTACATTTACTTATGGTAAGGATAATGAAGTAATTGTTGGTGTAGATAGACTTACAAAGAAAGTAAGTTATTTTGAATTTAAAAAATAAGTTTTATGCAAGAGATAAGGGAGTTTAGCAAATGTTAATCTCCCTTTATCTATTTTAAAAATTTTTAACAGATATAAGGCTGGTAAAAATCAAAAAGATATAATTAAAAAATTATTATATTACATATTAAGATAATTGAATAAAAAATAGGATTTGAGAAATATTAAATAATGATTGATAAACATATAAAAAAATATAAAGGAGTAATTTTTTATGAGTTTAAATCCATTTGAAGAAAAACCTTTAAGTATAGAATCTACTCTTGAAGATTGGAAACAACTATATCCAAAGCAATATAATAAAAATGAGGTAGATCCATATACTAAAACACGTATAATTTTAATGAATGGAACTGAGTTTGAGGCAACTTGGTTTTCACATCAATTTTCACGTCACTGTGATAATAATGATATAAGACGTGAATTAGCTCTTATGAGAAGAGTAGAGCAACAACAACAAAAGAAAATTAGTAATTTAAGACCACTTGATGAAACTATATTAGAGACAACAATAAGTTATGAACAACTTGCTGTTGATCTAACTTGCGCCCTTGCAAAAAGTGAAAGTGATATGGATGTAAAAAATGCCTTAGATTTTGCTTTACTTGAAGATTTTGATCATTTATATAGATATGCAGATTTGCTTGAAATGGAGCAAGGTGTTAAGGCAGAAAATCTTGTAGGTCATTATACTGAAATTATGCCTGGACGTCCTACAATATCACACCATCGTCATCCATACGATTCAATTAAAAGATCTACAAAGTCTAAAGAAGCTGATTTATTAACAAATCTTAATATTGGGATTATAACAGCGGCAGAACAACAAACAATGAATTATTATATGAATGTTAGTTCTCTATATAAAAATGATATTGGAAGAAAACTTTATTTAGAAATTGGAATGGTTGAAGAACAACATGTTAGCCAATATGGAAGTTTAAAAGATACTAGATGTACTTGGCTTGAAGAATTACTTATGCATGAATACACAGAATGTTACTTATATTATTCATGTTATGAAGATGAAAAAGATGAAAATGTTAAGAAGATATGGGAACAATGCTTTGTTCAAGAGGTTGCTCATTTACATAAAGCAGCTGAACTTTTGAAAAAATATGAGGGTAAGGAATGGCAACAAGTTATACCAAATGGAACATTCCCTAAATTACTTAATCTAGGACCAAATAAGGAATATTTAAGAAAGGTCTTAAAAACAGCTAAATTAACTGCAGACAAAGAAGATTATACTGATGTTGCAAAGCTTTCAGATAATGCAGATTTCTTTAAGTATCAAAATATTGTAAATAAAAATGTTAATGATGTTGCAAGTCATGTAGTTATAGATAATTATATTAAACAAAAAGGTGAAGATTATAGATTTGAAGAATCACCAAATCCAATTGACGAACTTAGAGATAGAACTTGTGATAACACTACTGTTGGTAGGGTAAAATAATAGAAGTTAATTTATTAGGTATTAAAATATAAAAGATTTTTTGAGGTTTATTTTAAAATATATTTAAAACAAAGTATAATAAAATTTAATATACTTATATAATGAAAAAGAGCAAAGATTATATTTCCTTGCTCTTTTTTATTATATGTTTATCTATCATAGTCTGTATAAATTTTCTCTAATATATAAAATACGGGAAGAAAAAAACCTATTAATCCAAGACAAATAGAGTAAAAATCAGAACCAAGCGAACGACCTAAAACAATTCCTAAGTAACCTAATGTTGCAGAAATAAGCATAAGACGCATAATAAAATCCCCCTAAGATTTATAGATTTCATAAAATATATAAACATTTAAATTTAATATATTACAACGTATTTGTTTAGAAAATTTAAAATATAAAGATAAATACTAGAGAAATAGATAAAATTTTGTTATAATAATAGCAAATAGCAAAATAAGAAGGGGATTATATGGCAAATAAACGTAGAAAACCATTTTATGAAAAGGTATGGTTTTGGATTTTAACAGTAATCTTAGTAGTAGTAGCATTTGGGATAGGTATGATTGCTGGGGGTGGAGGAGATCAATTAAAAAATTTCTTTTATGAAGAAACTCAATTAAAAAGATTATTCTCTAAATCTGAATTTAAACCCGAAAAAGTAGTTAAGCAATATTTAGAAGCAATTAAAAAACAGGATATAGAAAAAGCATCAAAACTTATAACTGATGATTCTATTGAAAAGGAAATAAAACTTAAAGATACACCAGAGGATAAGTGTGTTAAAAATGTTTTTTCCAAAATAAAGTATTCTACAGGAAAAGTAATTAAAGAAAAAGATTCAGCTATAGTAAAAACTTCTATTACATCTGTGGATTTAACTAAGATAGCAACAAAGGTATTAGCAGATGCCCTTCCTAAAGTAATGGAACAAGCTTTTTCAGATAAGGGAATAGATGATGAGGCGCAACAACAAGCTATATTTGATAATTTAAATAAATCTATAAATGAATCAGGTGCTCCTAAGGTTACAACTATAGTAGATATTAAGGTAATAAAAAGAAATGGAAAATGGCGTATAGAGCCTAATAAAGATTTGGCTAATGCATTGTCAGGTAATTTTTATTCTATAGCAGATGGATTAGCCAATATAGATAAGTAGTTTAAAATATAAGATAAAGGTAAAAAGGACTATTTAAAATAACATAAACATGTTATTTAGATATAGTCCTTTATAATTTATAAGAGAAATAAAATTATTTGCATGTATAAAGTTAATAATTATTAAAGAAATTTTTCTTCAAATATATTAGTTAATTCTAGTTTTTCAATTCTATTTTTAATTTCTTCTTTATTAATGGTGTATAGACCTAGTTTTTTCATTCTATTAAAATAAAGGGATCCAGCAAAGGTATATCTACCCTTTCTATCTTTCTTTTGCAACATTCTATAGTTTGAATAAGAAATAATATCACCGACACAACAGTCTTTTGGAAGTATTAAAAGATGACGTTTAGCCAAGTATCTTGCTGCATTATGTCCAGCTAGAGAGCCTGTGCATATAGCTTCAGTATGACCTACAAATAGTCCGGATTTTTCTCCAGCACAGAAAAGATTATCAAGGCCAGTAACTTTTAAACTATTATTTCTAATTGCACAAGATAAATATCTAACAGAGTTTCCTTTACCTCCAGCATAAGGATCTACAAACTTAGCATTTTCTAATCCTTTTATTTTTCTAAGCTTTTCAAGCGGGTAGAAGCATGTCATTAATTTGGCATGGCCCGTATCTAGAAGAATTACATTTTCTGCAAATTCTTTTAGGGCGTATTGTTGACATACTTTCATTTTTAATTTATCGAGATTAACATCTTCACGAGGGACTTTTAATATGGAAACACCTGTTTTTTCTAATTCTTTTCTAATTTTAGGAGACAAACTTTCTTTGCAAAGTTTACAAGAACCACTAAATGCTCCGTAAACTTCAGGTGCTCTTTCACCCATAATTTCATTAAGACCTGCTTGTTTAGTTAAACTTACTCTAGGACCAAAGGCAGGACATCTTAAAACACACATAGAACATCCATTACCGTATTTTAAACAATTTCCCATAGGTCCTGTACTTCCAGTAGTTTCAATAAATGCATCACCTTTAACGAAAGTTCCATCTCCAAGATATATTCCAAGAATTTTTTTATCTTTTAATTCAATATCTACAACTCTACTTCTAGTGTGAATTTGAATACCTCTATCTTCTAAATATCTTCTAACAACAGGTTCAATATTATTTACATCATATAGCCATGCATGAGCATGCCTCTTTGAATTGCGACCATTCCTTTATAGAATTTAAGTTGCCTATATAAAAATCTATTTTTTTTTACATCCCCATAAATCAATTTTAATTTCTTCAGTATCACCATTCCAATAGATCTTATCTATCATCATTTCAAGTAAATATCTTTTTCTTTTTACTATAGTTTCATCATTTTCCTTAGTGTCAATTTCAGTAAAGAAATTATTAAATTCATTAAGTGCATCTATAATTAATTTTGCATTTTTTAATAGATCCTTATTACTTGAAGATTCATTTTCTAACTTTTCTTTATTATGTTGAAGTTCTTTAATTTCTAGGCCAAGAGAGTCTATTTTTTTCATAATGAACTCAGAAGTAATATCACTTTTAGATTTAGCTAATTGTTTTAATAGTGAATCCATTTCAACTGCTTTAGAATCTATGTCTTTTTCAATAGATTTAATAATGGAGGAATTATTACTAAGTAGAATAGAGGTTTTATTTTTTTCCAACTCCTGAAGAATTTTATCTTTATTTAATGATTTTATATTTTCAATTATAACCTTTTCTATATAAGGACCATTTACGTTTTTATTATTACATCTAGTTTTACCAGAATGAGCTTTCATGGTGCAGGTATAATAATAATTACGAGCGCCATCCTTGCGAAGTCTACCATAGGTTATTCTCATAGGTGCTCCACATTTACCACATTTTAATATTCCAGATAATAAACAAACTTTAGAAGTTCCTTGTCTTGGGTTACTTTTTTTTGAGTTTTTATCCAGGGTTTTTTGAACTTTAAGCCAGGAGTCAGAATTTATAATTCCTTTATGTTTGCTTACAGCTGCTATCCATAAGGATGTATCTTTTACTTTATATTTAGAATTTTTCTTATTGTATATAAGAAGACCATTACCATTAGGAGTTCCACAGGTATTAATTTTCTTGGAATTTAAATATTCAAATACATTTTCATCGGATTTTACATATACAGTATTTCTTAATATAGTTTCTAAACTTTTAACTGAAAAATCACCACCATTTTTACCTTTAATATTACAAGATAAAAGATATTTTAAAGTGGATGCAATAGATCCAGTTTCCAGGTATTTTGTATAAATCAATTCAATAATTTTAAGTTCTTCAGGAATAGGACTTAATGTGTACATAGAATGTTCTTTTAATTCATTATCTCTAGAGATAACTTTTTCACTATTAAATCCTAAAGGGCATTGACCACCAAGCCATCTTCCAGTCTTAGCAAGTTCAAGCATATTGTCACGTATACGTTCAGCAATAGTTTCACGTTCTAATTGGGCAAATACTGAAGCTATGTAAACCATTGCTTTACCCATAGGAGTACTTGTATCAAATTGTTCTTTAATACTTATAAAAGATATATCATGATCCTGAAGTAATTCTAATGTGGATGAAAAGTCCGCAACATTTCTAGAGATTCTATCAAGTCTATAGCATATAAGAACATCAAAGGTTTTCTTTCTTGCGTCATTTAAAAGTTTTTGAAATTCAGGTCTATTCGTATTACCACCAGAATAACCTTCATCTTCATATATTAAAAATTTATCTATGTCCATATTTTTAGCATAATTTTTGCATAGAGAAATTTGGTTTTCTATACTTTCTCCTTTACCTGTAAAAACAGATTTTCTACTATAAATTGCAGCTATCATAAAAAGATCCTCCTAAGTTATTCATACAATAAGTATATGAAGATTGATTTAGTTTTATAAAATAAAGTTTCCAAATGATGAATTCTTCTGTTAAATTAAAATATTGGGATAATTCATAAGAGGGTAAAAGAATGTAATTGACTTGTATATTTTTATTGTAAATTACATTAAAAAGCATTTCAAGGTTTTTCATAAAATATTACTCTTTATTTTTAGAATACTGGTGATATTAGTATAACACAAAAAAACATATGTTCCAGAAACGCGGCGATTATTATAAAACATATAGTCCCAAAAATGAATATTAAATAATATGTGGGATATTATATTGAATAAAGCTTTGTATTGTAGTAATATAAGAATGTATCAAAAAGATAAAAATAGAAATAGGTGATAAAATGAAGGTTCTTGAAGTGCTTCCACAGTTGATAAGAGCAAGTTTAGAAAATGATGAAAATTCAATAGAGGTCATTTCAATAACTTTAGCTAATATGCTTAGAAGTAAGCATTCTAGTATTGCGGAAGAAATTGATAAGATTTTATTTGACAGAAACATCGGTAATAATGCATATAGATCTATAGGATTATCAGATATACCTACAGATAAAAAAAATAATGAAAATCTAATTAATATTAAAGAAGTTAGAGATATTGAAATGCCTATTGTTACGGAAAACATAGAAAAATTATTTAGAAATTTTATTAAGGAGCAAGAAAAAAAATTAGAACTGATTAAATTAGGATTAAAACCCTCAAATTCTATTTTATTATTTGGTGAACCCGGAGTTGGAAAGACTTATTCTGCTACATGGTTAGCGAGTGAACTAAATAAACCTTTAGTTGTTTTAGATTTGGCTACTATTATGTCAAGTTATCTTGGGGAAACTGGAACTAATGTAAAAAAAGTACTAGATTATGCAAAAAAAAATAATTGTATATTGTTTTTAGATGAATTCGATGCTATAGCTAAGACTAGGACAGATAATAGAGAACTTGGTGAGATAAAAAGAATTGTAAATATATTATTAAAAGAATTAGAGGAGTGGCCTATTGGAAGTATCATTATTGCAGCGACAAATCATGAAGAGTTACTTGACAAAGCAATTTGGAGAAGATTTGATTTAAAAATTCATTTAGATTTACCAAATGATAAATCAAGATTAAGTATTATCAAAAAAGAACTTAGAAATTTTGAACATATTAAGGAGGAAGCTCTTAATATGCTAGTAATTGCGTTAGAAGGGGAAAATGGAGCTGAAATAGTAAGATTATGTACAGAAATTAAGCGAGAATATGTATTAGAAAATAACGATATAGAAAAAATTTTATTAAGTAAAGTAGGGGAAAGAGCTAGTAATTTAGATAAGGAAAGAAAGATTAAACTAGTTAAATTTATGTATCATGAGAAATTTAAGGTACAAGAAATTTGTGATATAGTAAATATTTCTAGTAGTTCTTTTTATCGTTATATAAAGTAAAATTCAGAAGGGAATGTGATAAATATGGGGTTTATGCCTATTTTAATTAAAGGGGAAAAACTAGCACAGGAAATAACAAGAACGACAGGTGGTGGTCCTAAACCTAAACCTTATACATATGAAGAAGCACGTAAGCGTACTATTGAGGATATACAATCTATAAATAACCATATAGAAAAAAATGAAGAATTATATCTAAAGGATGAGATAATTTTAAATATCAGGATGGCGGATAATTTTATTGCAAAAAGTTATATTCCAGAAGTATTTAGTAAAAAGGAATCAATGGAGTTTGTAGGAGCTAGAATTTATGATGAAAAAATTGTAGATAACAAACAAGTTAAATCTAAATTATATTTTGTAAAGGCTGCAAAAGAAAATTTAGAATGGTTGCTTAAAGATTTAGAAAAAGAAAATTTTAATAAAACTGAAATAGAGCAACTAAGAAGTATACAAAAAATTGATATCATGGAGGCAGGAGAAAAAACATTAGGATTTGATCAAGAAAATAATGGAGACATATGTGAAGTAGAGATAGTTTTACATCCAGTAAAAAATGAATTTGACAAAGCATTAAATAAAATTAAGAAATACTTAGAAAATGAACCATTAATCAAACAATATGAAACTGGTGTAATATTTATTTTAGGTAAAATTAAAAAAGACAATTTAAATAATATAGCACAATTTAACTTTTTAAGGACTATACATCCAATGAGAGAAATTAAGCTGCCAGAGTTAAGGGTATGTAACGGATCAAAGCTTCCATACCCACCACTTAATAATAAAAATAAAAAAGTAAAAATAGGAGTTTTTGATGGTGGAGTAAATGATAAAAATCCATACCTAAAGTCATATGTCAAGAGACATGAAATATCTTCAATGCCATCAGAAAAGGACAGCTTAATTCATGGAAATGCTGTTTGTAGTACGGTACTATATGGACAAATAAATAGTTATAAGAGTGAAGATATATTAGAAGAACCTAAGTGTATAGTTGAGAGCTTTAGAGTGTTACCGGAGGTAAATCTATATAAAATAATAGATAATATAGAACATATAGTAGAATTAAGAGATGATATTGATATATTTAATATTTCTTTTGGACCTAGAGGTCCTATTTTAGATGATCAGATAAATAGATTTACGTATTCGCTTGATAGATTAGCTTTTTTAAAAAATAAAATATTTTGCATTGCAGTGGGCAATGATGGGAAAGCAATAAATCCATTTAATAGAATACAAGTTCCGTCGGATTCAGTTAATAGTATAGGTGTTGGTGCTTATAGTGAATTTGATGGAAAAATATATAGAGCTGAGTATAGTTGTATAGGTAATGGGAGAGAGGGAGCAAAAATTAAACCGGATTTATTAGCTTTTGGTGGAGATGAACGAAATATGTTTCAATCTATAAATTATATTGGAGATAGTAGATTGATGACTGCAGGAACAAGCTTTTCTTCACCTATTATAGCCAAGAAATTAGGTGAATTAACAAACATGTCTAATGAGTTAAACCCCATGATTGCTAGAACAATGTTAATTCACTCAGCAGAAAGTAAAATAGATAATGGATGTGAAGAAGGATTCGGAATAGTGAAGAATAATATAAAGGACATTATAAATTGTAATGAAAAAAAGGTTACTATTGTATATGAAGGTTATATAATTCCCAAAAGATCAATAAAACTTCCCATTCCTATACCCGATAATATAAAGGAAAAAGGTATTATTAATTTTAATTGGACAATATGTACATTGACGGATACTAATACATTAGATAGTGATATATATACTAATTATTGTATTGAAGATTATTTTTATCCTAATTCAAAAGTATATAAATTTAATAAAAAAGGTGAAAAACCTATAACTTTAAATATAGTTAAGGATATAGAAAAGAGAAAAGAACTTGAAAGTTTAGGATATGCAATAAGCAAAAATCCAGTTACTAGCTCAGCTAAACATAGAACTGAAATAGAAAGAAGACTAGATTTTAAATGGGATACTATAACTACGAAGAAAATAGGTAAAAAACTTAGTGGGGTAGATGAACCTTTTTTAATAATAAGTGGATTAAGTAGGGAAAATAGCAATTTAAATAAAATAAAATTTTGTGTAATAGTAACTATAAATATTAAAAATTATAAAAATAATATGTATGAAGATATATTACAAAAATATAAGGTTTTATCTCCAATACAAATAGAGGAACAAATAGAAGAACAAATAGAAGAACAAATAGAAGAATAAAATTATTAAATTTAAAAACGATATACAATTTGCAAATATTAAAAATAATGATTGAAACTTTTCCTCTTATAGCTGCAACATCTTATAGTATACAAAATAATTTTAGAAGTTTTAAATCAGAATATATTATATCGCAATTAATAATGCAGTGTTTAGAAGAACTTAAGATTGAAGGAATAGCGTATCAATCTAAAAAATGTGAAGGATATGAACTATTAAATATTA
Source organism: Clostridiaceae bacterium 14S0207 (assembly GCA_003288255.1). Lineage (GTDB taxonomy): Bacteria > Bacillota > Clostridia > Clostridiales > Clostridiaceae > Hathewaya > Hathewaya limosa. The sequence goes on from CP026600.1 coordinate 1,190,979, forward strand.
ATTTGGCAATTCCGATGATTAATAAAACAGACAATCAACAAAACCTATATGGAAAAATTTGTAATGAAATTAGATTAACAGATCCAGTTAATTTTTCGGAGTTTGAGAAAAGAGCTCGCAAAGATGTGTGTATTCTCATGAATTTACTTATATTAATAATTATTTTGCAGAAGATTGTAACAGTATAAAATTAGCTGGAAAATACACGACATATAAAAATACTATATTTTGAAAATTTGATAACTATGTATTTTCTTTACCACATGATATAGCAAAAATATAAAAAATAATAAAAAGCTATATATGGAATATAAGGTATTTCATATATAGCTTTTTTTAGCCTTTGTTACAAAATATACAATTTTAAAATTATATATTATTCATGATTTATACCAATAAATTAATACATAGATACTTGTAGAATTTTTAAAATAATAATTTATTTTGTACATATTTATGATTAATGTTAATAGAATAAATTACTTAATAATTTGAAGTTTCTTTTTAATACTGTATACTTCTTTTTCAGTTTGATTTCCCTTATGAGTTAAGAAATCAATATTTTCATTAACTTCGTTAAAGTTATTAATAGTTTCAAGGTGATAGTTTGCAGTTTTAGCTTCAAAATCAGTAAGTTGTGATTGAATATTTGTCACATCAGATTTAAGTTCTGAGACATTACATTTAAGTTCTTTCATATCAGATTGAATTGAATCTAGTTTTTCAAGTATTTGTTTAAATACGTTTTCCATTATAATCATCCTTTCAAGACTTATTAATGCCTATTTACTACTTTATTGAATTTACGAACTTAGAAAGCATTTCTTTATGATTATCATATCTCTTAGAGTTAAGTTGAGTAATTTGTTTTTTCATTTCATTTAGTAGATTTAAGATCATTTCTTTATTATTCATAGAAAATCTCCTTTAAATAAAGTTTTAAATAATAATTTATTTTATTTTCACTTTTTACGTATTTATGATTTATATATGAGTATTTTATAGTATTTTTTATAAAACTTAACTTATTTTATAAGAAAAATATATATTATTAATGATTTATATCAATGAATTAATAAAAAATAATCAATTTAATGGTTAATATATAGATATTTCTATCATTTTTAAAATAATAATTTATTTTCACTTTTTACGTATTTATGATTGATATATAGGTATTTTATAGTATTTTTTATAAAACTTAACTTATTTTATAAGAAAAATATATATTATTAATGATTTATATTAATAAATTAATAAAAATAATGAATTTAATGGTTAATATATAGATATTTCTATCATTTTTTAAAGAATAATTTATTTTATTTTTATGTTTTACGTATTTATGATTGATATATAGGCATTTTATCGCGTTTTTTATAAAACTTAACTTATTTTATAAGAAAATTATATATTATTAATTATTTATATCAATGAATTAATAAAAAATAATCAATTTAATGGTTAATATATAGATATTTCTATCATTTTTAAAATAATAATTTATTTTCACTTTTTACGTATTTATGATTGATATATAGGTATTTTGTGGTATTTTTTATAAAACTTAACTTATTTTATAAGAAAATATATATTATTAATGATTTATATTAATAAATTAATAAAAAATAATGAATTTAATGGTTAATATATAGATATTTCTATCATTTTTAAAATAATAATTTATTTTATTTTCACTTTTTACGTATTTATGATTTATATATGAGTATTTTATAGTATTTTTTATAAAACTTAACTTGTTTTATAAGAAAATTACATATTATTAATGATTTATATCAATAAATTAATAAAAGACAATCAATTCATTGGTTAATATATAGATATTTCTATGATTTTTTAATAATAAGTTATTTTATTTTCATTTTTCATGATTTATATTTTTTTATATGATTTTCTTATAAACTTTAATTTAGTTTTTTATTTTATTTTTACTATATTTATTTCTTATAAATTCCTTAAAGTTTTCGATTTCTTTTCTAGCTTCATCAGGTAGATCATCATCATAACCATTATTTCTATGTAGAGCTATAGTTTCAGATTTAGTTTTTTCTAATATTTTTTCGGCAGTTTCTTTAATATCAGTTTTACCTAAAAGATAATCTATAGAAACATTAAAATAATTAGAAAGTATTATTAGCTTATCATAATCAGGTTGTTTACCTTTAGTTTCATATCCAGCTATTGTTGGACGTCCAACCTTAAGGATTTCTGCTAAATCTTGTTGGGTTAAGTTATTATGTTCTCGTAATAACTTTAATTTATTTCCAAAGGTCATATTTACACCTCCTAACTTAATTCTACATATAAACGTTCCTAAAATAAACTTGTAGTGTCTAAAATGAACTAAAAAAATAAAAAGATATTGACAATGTTTCTAAAAGACACTATACTTTACTTAAGTTCCTAAAAGACACATGGAGGCGATTAGATGAGAAAAATTTTAAGAAATACAAGAGAAAAATTCAATTTAACGCAAAAAGAAATTGCAGATAAGTTAAATATAAGTAGATGCACATATACAAATATAGAAAATGGAACTAAAAATCCATCATTTAAATTAGCTATGAGAATAAAATCAGTTTTTAATTATCAAAAAGATGATATTTTTTTAGATTTATAGTGTCTAAAAAGAACAATAGGTAACCAAAATCAACTATAATTCATCTACACTTCAAAATCAATAAGAATATGAAAGAACAACAAAAAAAGACACCTATTTAAGAGTGCCTATAAAATTAGATAATGATTTTAGTTGTTCAGGATTTAGATTTCTAGCTTGGTTTACTAGTTCTTTAAGTTCAGGAGTTAATGCTAGTGGTTCAGTACCATCATTAAAGAATTCAGAAAGAGTTATATTTAAAACTTGACATATTTCAATTAATTTAGGTATAGAAGGAATATTTTTAGAGTGTTCAATATCACTAATATATCCCTGAGAACAACCAGTTAATTCTGAAAATTGTCTCATTGTTAAATTTAATTTTTTTCTTAACTTACTAATTCTGTTACCTATAAAATTTAAATCATTCATAGTACACCTCAGGAAATTCGTTCAAAACGAAATTAATTTAATTTAATAATAATTCAAGTTCTAAGAAATTGCAAGAAAATAAGAGAAAAAGAAAGATAAATAAAACCATGTTCGATTTAAACGAATGTAATAAGATTGATAAATTCGGTTGTAACGATTACTATATAAATATAGGGAGGTTATGAATTATGAACAAAATAAAGAAAATCAGACTTTTTAAAGGTTTAACCGTACAATCATTATCTAATAAAAGTGGAGTTGCTATAGGATATATTGCTGATTTAGAAAATGGTAAAGCATTAAATCCTACAATAAAAACACTTAGCAAAATTGCAAAAGCTTTACAGGTTGAAGTAATTGATCTATTAGATAGTTAGTAAGGGTAACCAAAACAAAGGATAAAACATAATCTAATAATGATATTAGAAAAAGGAGAGGGATAAATGGTACGAGGTGCAAAAATCAAAAAAGTTATTATAAATTATCCTACGCCTGAAAATCAAGAAGAATATGAAAGAAGAACGGCAGAAGCAGTAGCTAAAATATTATGTGAATGTTATCCACTTGATGTAATAGATCAGCTTATATCTGCTTTAAAAGAAAGTTAGGGAAAAACTTATGGATAAAAACAAGGATTTAGAAATTGCTAAACAATGTGTATTTTGTAGGGCATCTCACAATGAAGCAGAATGTACTTTATTTAAACAGAAGTGTTGGAAGTGGCTTCTTGGAGAATGCCCTGGTTATGTAACACGATATGAACATTAGAAAAGATCTTATTAATTATAGTTTAAATTATAAAAAAAATTATACAAGGAAATTATTTAACAGAAAGTAGGGAAAATCATGTACAAAAGTGCAAGAAAAAAGAAAGAACTTAGCATAGAGGAAGCAGCCTATAAACTACATATAGCAAATAGAACATTGAGTAACTACGAGAACTATCAAACACTTCCACCACCTGAAGTTGTTTTAGAGATGAATAGGGTTTATAACAATCCTAATATGACATTAATTTATTGTAAGAGATATTGTCCAATAGGAAAAGTTTTCAATTATGAAATATTAAATAATGTAAATTTGTCTTTAGAAAGTGTATTAATGAGTTTAGAGCAGGAGTTAAAAGAAGCGGAAGAGGCACTACCTAGATTAATTAAAATAATTAGAAACAAAACATTAAGAGAAGATTTTTTAGAAGAGGAGTGGCATCAAGTAGTACAAGCACTCCACGAATTTTTAGATTTAGAACATAATATTCAATGTTTAAAAGTTGCTTTTAATAAATTTACAGATATAGAGAAGTGTATTAGTCAACATAACCTTAAATGTATTCAAAGAAATTATGTAAATAAAAAAGAACAGTACTAATATGCTGTAATTTGTCTTGTATATATGGATACAAGGTAAATTACAACATATTTATTAAATGTGGCTTATCTGTCTTGTATAGCACATGTCAGATGTTAAGAGGGTTACACATTAACGAAAAAGAAGAATGCTTTGTGTGAAACATTCTCCTTTAAACAATAACCAAACTATAACACTACAACTAAGTAAGAGTTATAATCTAACAATTAAATAAGAGTTATAGTCTTTATATATATCATAGTACAAGATGTAAAAAAATGCAAGTATAAAGGCTGTATTTCCTATACTCAAAATTAGGAAACGGACGCCGAAACCGTAACGAGGTGTAATAGAGCCAATGCAAAAAAGTCTATTCGGACAAGTAATATTTCTGTTATTGTATTATTTGCCCGTCAAACGGATGTATCTAACCGTTTCATAAATTAGATAGGTAGGTCAACTGGGTAGCAATATCGACTATGTATGTAGCCTATAAGGGTATATGAGGGCAGTTGTTCATGTATTAAAGCATATATAACAATGACAGTATTAAAAGAAACTTCAGAAACTCAAAAACTGTATAAAATTTGTCTTTAAAAAGAATTTTTTTAAATGTTCTTTTTAAGGACAAACTATATCAATTGCTTAGAAATCTAAAAACTGTATCATTAAAACATTAAAAGTCAAGTACAAAAATAGATTTAAATAAATTTTATAATATTATTTAGGAGAGATAAAAGTGATAACTGAACAAGAACAAAAGATAACTATTAGAGCAGTAGAATTACATTTTGCTAATAAGGATTGGAAACAGTATGTAAAGAGTGAAAAAGGTAAACTAGAAAAGATAGAAGTAGATGGAAGAATAGGAGAGAGTTTAATAGAACAGATAGAAAAACATAAGTTGAATATAGTTAGAGAATTACAAAAAGGAAAAGATATAATGATAAAGAAGTGTAAGGATGGAATAAGAGTACAATCATTAAATGTTAAAATTATTAAGTAAGACTGTTAAGTGGAACAGTTAAAAGCTAAGAGGAGCTATGTAGGATAGAAATATCTTATATAGCTTTTTTTATTAAATGGAGGCATGAAAATGAATATAGAAAAGATTTTAAAAGAATATAAAACTAAAAAGGCTTATGTAGATACAACATTAGCAAGAATAGAACAATATAAATATGCAATAGCTCATCCAGAGGAGTGGTACAAGGATTATGTGCCTAAATCTAGTCCATTAGGTATGCCAGGAAGACCAAAAGGAAGTTATGTTGGAAGTGTATCAGAAGAATATATGATTGATAAAGAATTAAATAAACATATTATTGAGGAGTGGATTAGAGAAGATCAATCAAGAATCTTTTTTAAAAAGCTAGAAATTGAACAAATTGATAAGGCTATTAATGGATGCTTAAATGAACAGGAAAAGTTAGTAATTAAACTTAAATACCTTGAAGGTATGTATTGGAAGGATGTAGAGTTTAATTATAATTCAGAGTTTAGACAAAGAAATTATGTAACTTATGAAACCTTAAAAAAGAATAATAGAAATATTTTAAAAAGATTAACTGATATATTAGAACCATTTTATAGTCAGTATAGAGTTTCAGGATAATAAATATTATTTATTCCTAAAACTTACATGAAAATTACATGAAATTTACTTATAAAATCTCTGACTTTTAAAGTAAATTAATATATAATGCTAGTATGAAGAATTAAATACTTATCCCTAACAAAATTATCTAAGGACGCCGTAACTGGTGTCCTTTTTATTTAAAAGGAAGGTGAAGATATGCTAAATTTCTATAGTAATTATGAGTGTAAGGTTTGTAAAAAAGAATTTATACTTCTAACAGAAGAAGTTCAGCAAATAAGTAAGGATAGATATATAGCATGTCCTGTAATAGTAAGAAAGTAGATAAAGAACAAGAGGCAAATGATTTAAGAGAACTGATGGTTCATAGAACTTATAGAAAAGTTCATGGAGTAATAAGACAAAAAAGTAGAACGTTAAAATAAGAAAGAAGGTGTGGGTGATGTAAAATGAGTAAAAAAAGACCAGCTAAACCAATAAAAGATTTAGAGTTAATTTTAGATATTCAGGATTATTTAAAAGAAAAAAATGAAAGAAATTATATATTATTTTTACTAGGAATATCTACGGGATATAGGGCAGGAGATCTAGTTAAGTTAAAAATTAGAGATGTAAGGAATGCACTACAGTGTGGATATTTTGAAATATTAGAAAGTAAAAAAGTAAATACTAAAAATATAAGAAAAGAGAATATAAAACCTAGAATAGTTAAAATAGTAATTAAACTAGATAAAATCCTTAGGAATTATATTAAAAATAAGAAAGATTATGAGTATATGTTTCCATCTAGAAAGGGTAAAAATAAATATATAAGTGTTAGTCATGTAAGTAGGGTTCTAAGGGAAGCTGGAGAACAATTTGGATTAACTAATATAACAGCACACTCCATGAGGAAAACCTATGCTTATACTATTTACCTGGAAAGTGATAAAGAATTGCTTATTGTAAAAGAAATGTTAGGTCATAGTAGTACAGAAATTACCAAAAGATATTTAGGATTAGATAGAGAGTTATATGATAAATACTCTGATTCACTAAATAGCCTTATAAGGTAATTTTTTTATTTTTTACGTTTGAATGTTCTATTTTAAGTACTATGAACATTCAACTATAAAAATAAGTATATATAGTAGTAGAGATTTTTGAAAATGAATGTGTGATTCTATATATAAATAGCACATTCAAATAAAGTATAAAATATATTGTAATATCAGTGTTTTCAATGGTTAAAGAGTTCTTTGAAAAGAAAATATAAAATTTTATAAAATAACTACATTGAGCACAGGGTATAAAGTGAGTGCTCAATGTTTTAAGAAGTAGGAGGTGTAATATGGTATCAGCAGAAGAAGTAATAAAAAGTAGTTTAAGTATTATAGAAAGTATGGTTGAACAAGGAAAAACAGATAAACAAATTGCTGAAAAAATAGGTATAGGATATTCTACATACAGAAGATATAAGAGCAGTAATAATACATTAAAAGAAGTAATCGCACAAGGAAAAGATAAAAAGAATCAAAATGTTGAACAGGCTTTATTTAATAATGCTGTTGGTTATCATTACACCGAAGAGATAGCCACTAAAATTAAATGCGAGGAGATCGGTGAAGATGGAATAGTATTAGTAAAAGAAGATGTTAAGATAAGTAAGATAAAAAAGTATAAACATCCAGATTTAGCAGCACAAAAATATTGGTTAAATAATAAAGATAAGTTACATTGGAAAGAAGATCCTCATAAGGTTGCAAACGATAAGAAGCTTACTAAGCTTAAAGAAAAAGAAATAGAATCAAAGACCATAACAATATAATGCCTATATATAGAATATGTACTGAGTGTGGTAAAAGGGTATTAGCAGGAACATTATGCAGCTGTGAGGATAAAAGAAGAAAAGAAAAATATAGAGAATATAAGCATAGAAGGTTACAAGATAAAGAAGAAAGACTAAGACAAAGGTTTTATAGTAATAGTACATGGTTAAATTTATCCGAGGTTATAAAGAAACATTATCTTGGTTTATGTGTGTTATGTTGGAAGCAAGGATTAGAAGAAGAAAATCAATTTACACATCATATTGAAACAGTTAAGGATAGACCAGACTTAAGGTTGAGAGAAGATAACCTAATACCTTTATGTGATTGTTGTCATAAGAAAGTTCATAGAAAAATGGAAATGAGTTATAAAGATAAAGTTGAAATCCAAAATACTTTAAAAAATTTAATACATGAATTCAATAAAGAATTTTATAAGTAACTGGGGGGGAGTGCTAAAAGTTTTTGGACAAGACAGAAAAGTCCATGGTGTCCTCTCAATCGCATAAAATTCCCAAAATGAAAGTTTGAATTTAAAAGACAAAAGGAGGTGAAAATTTGGCTAGACCTTGCAAAAATATAAATTTAATGAGTAAGCATTTAACAAAAGAAGAAAAACAGAAAAGGGAAGAAGCCGAAGAATCTTTAAAAGGTAGATCAGATAATATAAATCCTCCTAACTATTTAAGTAAAAATCAAAGAATGTTATTTAACTATATTAAGGATGAACTTGAAGAAAGTAAACTTCTAAACAACTTAGATATTTATATTTTATCAACATGTGTAATTGCTATAGACAGATTACAATTCATAGAAGATAAATTAATAATAGTCCAAGGTTATTAATGCAAAATCAAATTATGAGTGCAAAAGATAAGTACACTAAAGATTTGTATAGATGTTGTAATGAATTATCATTAAGTCCTCAAAGTAGGGCAAAACTTGCAAATATTAATTTACAAGCAAAGCAAGATAAAGAAGATCCTTTATTACAGATTTTAAGAGAAGATGATGAAGAATGATACTTTTAGATAAGGCCTTAAAATATTGTAATGATGTTATAGAAGGAAAAGAAGTTACAACATATGAAGTTAAACAACAATGTAGAATATTTTTAGATGATTATAATACTAATCAATACCTAGATACATTTGAGTTTTATTTTGATAAAAACAAGTTGAAAAAAATAAATAATTTATTAAAGTTATTTAATTATGCAACAGGATTTATTGCTGGCAAACAGGTTTTAAAGGGTTTAAGTGGATTTCAAGCATTACTTATTTCAGCTTTATTTGGTTGGAGATATAAGAATAATAAAAAGAAATTTAGATATAGGGATTTAGTTTTATTTATACCTAGAAAAAATGCTAAAAGTTTTATAGCGGCATTAATATTATTATTGCTTATGTTGACAGAACAACAATTTAGCGAATTTTATTCAATTTGTATAGACAGAGATTTAGCAAAAGAAACACGAAAAGCTATGGCACAGTTGATTTCAGCAAGTCCAGCAATTAAAAAACATTTTTTTGTATCAGATTCTGAAATAGGAATTATTAAATGTTTGATAACTAATAGTTATTATGTTCCAAGAACTGCAAAAGCTAATAAAAATAACTCAATAAGACCATCATGTTTTATTGCAGATGAAGTCGGAGCATTTACAAGTAATACTAACATACAGGCAATGAGAAAAGGACAATTAAGTGTACTTAATCCTTTGTGTATTAAAACTACAACTGCTTATGCAGAAAGTGATTCTATAATGCTTGAAGAATTAGAATATAATAGAGCAGTATTAAATGATGTTATAGATAATAAGAGATTATTTACCTTACTTTATTATGCAACAATGGAAGAAGCATGGACAGATGAAGCTATTTATAAGGCTAATCCTTTAAGAGTTGAAGAGAACTATGCAGAAATAAAAAGTGATAGGGAAATAGCCAAAATAAAAACGAGCGAACAAGAAGAATTTTTAACTAAAAATCTAAATATCTTTTTACAATCTAATGAACTTAACAAATATTTAGATATTAAGTATTGGAAAAAATGTGAGATTACTGAGAAAGAGTTTAGAAAAAAGGTAAAAGGGAAAAAGATTAAAGTAAGTGTAGATCTTTCAGTTACAACAGACTTAACTGCTGTAGGGATGGAATTTGAAGAAGATAATATAATTTATTGTAATTCTCATGGTTTTTTACCAGATGAAAGTTTAGCAAAGAGAAGAGAAAAACATATAGATTACAGAAAGTATGAAAAGTTGGGATATTGTGATATTCATGAAGGAATGACAGTCAATTACACGCTTGTAGAAGAATATATAAGAGGAATTGAAGAGGAATATGAATGTACTATAGAATGTATTATTTCAGACCCAATGAATGCAAAGGAAATGATGGAACGCCTAGCAGAAGATTATGATGTTATATTATTAAAACAAACTTATACTAATTTAAGTCCAGCAACAAAGGAATTTAGAAAAAAAGTTTATGATTATGAAGTTAGATATGTAAAAAATGAGCTATTAGATTGGAACATGAACAATGCTAGTACAACAAAAGGTAAGGCAGACGACGAAATGCTTAATAAAGAAAATAAAAATAAGCAAAGAATAGACATGGTAGTAGTGTTGATTTTTGCATATACTCAGTTATTAGGAGAAGATACAAGGTATAATGCAGCAGATGAATTAGATAAAACAGATTGGTAGAGGTGAGTAAAATAAAAAAGAAATTTAATAATTTACTTAAAAAGACTATTTTAAATGACATTTTTGTTATGGAAATAGTCTTTTTTATTGGACTTATTATTATTATTTATACCAATTTCAAGATAAGTTTATATTTTGGTTTATACTTTTTAGGAATTAGCTTAATAAGCTTTAGTATATTTTTATATAAAGTTACGGAAAAGAGGTGAAATAAAAATAAATGATCTTTGATAAATTAATCGAAAGAAGAGACACTGATGTAAATGAGTGGAAACAAGTATATTCTTTTGAAAATGGATTTGATATTACACCTTTCGAAATGGAAATGAAAGAAAGTACCTATTTTAGTTGTATAAATGATATATCTCAAGATATTGCTAAATGTACGTTACAAATAAAAAAAGAAACCTCAAAAGGAGAAACATTAGCAAAAGAACACTATTTATATGATTTATTAAGATTAAGACCTAATCCATATATGAGTGCTATAGATTGTTATAAAGCATTTGTCGCATTATCTAAGCATCGGGGATATGCAGGATTATTTATAGAGAGACAAGGCGGTAAGGTTAAAGCATTATATCCAGTAAAAATAACTAATTGTACAATTGATAATGTTGGACTAATTAAAAGCTGTAAGAGTAATAAAATTTTATGGGATTTTGAGAGTGTAGATGGTGAAATAGGTTCTTGCTTTGATAAAGATATAGTTATTCTAAGAGATTTTACACTTGATGGAATAAAAGGTAAAGCAAATAGAAGTATACTATCTGAAAGTTTAGATAGTAGTTTAAAAAGCCAAAATTATTTAAATAAGCTTTTTACTAATGGATTAACTAATAAAATAGTAGTTCAGCTAACATCAGATATTAAAGATGAAAAAGAACTAAAAAAAGTACAAGGAAAGTTTGACAGAATTTATTCGAATAATGGTAGGATATTTACTATTCCAGCAGGATATAATATACAACCTCTCAACCTATCTTTAAGTGATGCACAATATACTGAGTTGAGAAAACTCTCTAAAGAAGAAATAGCTATGTCTTTTAGAGTACCTTTGACAAAACTAGGATTCATAAAAGAAAATGCTAGCTCTGAAGAACAAGACAGTATAAAATATCTAACCGAATGCTTACTTGTTATATTTGAACAAATAGAGCAAGAAATGGATTGGAAGCTACTAACACCAACTGAAAGAGCAAAAGGTTATAAAATAAGATTTAATGTAAATGTATTGCTTAGAACAGATAGCAAAACACAAGCAGAAGTAATAAGTACATTTGTGAAAAATGGAGTTTATGATTTGGACTATGCTAGAGATATTTTAGGAGTAGAAAAAATAGGAGGAGAAGTTATAATAACATTACCTTCAGGACAAGTTTTATTAAAGGATTTATTAGAAGGTAATGTAAGTTATTTAAATAAGAAAGGAGTTGATAAAAGTGAGAGTAGAGATAAGGAATAACTATGCAATTATAAGAGGCTATATAAATGCAGTTGAAAGAGATAGTAGGGAAATGCCAACAGCCAAAGGTAATTTTGTAGAACAGGTTAGAAGTGGTACATGGAAAAATGCAATATCAAAAAAAGAAGATATACCTCTATTATTAAATCATAATAAAATGAGAAAATTAGCAACTACGAAAGAGGGAACTCTAAGACTTACAGAGGATAATATAGGACTTTATGCTGAAGCTAGGGTATATGATAAAGAAGTAATAGATAAGGCTAAAAACAATAAATTAGTAGGCTGGAGTTTTGGGTTTTCTAAGTTAAAGGATAGTTGGGGTAAAACTGACAATGGAGTAGATAGAAGGTATTTAGAAGAAATAGACGTGAGCGAAGTATCAGTATTAGATGATACTAGAACACCAGCTTATTATGGAACATCTATAGAAAATAGAAATAATGAAGAGATAAGTATAGAACAAAGAAGTTTTTCTGATAATGTTGAGATTTACATAGAAAAAGACAAAGAAGATCAAGAAAAAGAATTAAAACTTAAATTATTAGAATTAGAATTAGAGCTGTAATTATAACAGTTCTTTTTTTTATATAAAAAATTATTAAAAGAAAGGTGAAAAAAGAATGGGATTAGAAGAATTAAGAGCACAATTAGAAGATAAGAAGGTAGAAATCAGGGAGTTTATTAAAAAGAAAGAAGCTGATAAGGCCGAAAAAGCAGTTGAAGAAAAAAGAGAGTTAGAAAAGTTAATTAAGATAGTAGAAGAAGAACAGGAAGAAGAAAAAAGGGATTTAGAAAATCAAAAGAAAAACAAGACTAAAAGAACAGAAGAAGTAGACGAATTTAGAGCAATAATAAAAAATATCATGGGTGAAGAAATAACTCCAGAGGAAAGAGCAACAATAAAAACATCTGATAATTCAGCTATAATTCCTAAGCAGTTTGTAAATAAGTTACAGGAGATAAAAAAAGGTTTTGGTTCTTTGAAAGATTATTGTGATGTTATTCCAGTTATTAAGAATGATGGTACAATTCCAATTGTAGATGTAGATCAAAATGAATTACTAGAAGTGAAAGAAGGAGATAATATCGTTGATGGTAAGCTTGTTACTAAAGATTTATCATTTAAATGTGCAAAATATGGTTTAATTCAATCATTGTCTTCTGAAACTGTAGATGATGCAGAAATTGAAATCGAAGGATTAGCTAAAAAGAATTTTATTGAAATAGTAACTGTATGTGAAAATACAAAAATATTAGATATAATTAAAAATAATGCAACTGAGGTAGTAGGGGCAACAAGTTATGAGGATATTGAAACTGTAATGGATACAGCATTACCAGCTATTAAAACTGGTTTAATTACATTAACTAATACAAAAGGATTTGCATATTTAAAGAATTTAAAAGATAAAAATGGTAGACCATTAAATTTAGTGACAGAAATAAACGGTAAGTTTTATTTTAATGGTAAGGAATTAGTACCAGCGGATGATACATTATTACCAGCTTCAGAAGGAAAACATATATTTTATAGTTTAAATTGGAAGGAAGCAGTTAAATATTTAGATAGAAAAGCTGTTACAATAGCTAGAAGCACAGAAGCAGGTTTTGAAGATGATACAGTTAAAATTAGGATACTTGAAAGATTTGGAGTAACAAAGGGATCAACAAGAAGTATAAAGAAAATAGAGTTTTAAGAGGGGGTTAAGTCCCTTCTTTTTTTATTATGGGAAGTGATTAAATGGTTGATTTAAAAGATATGAAAGATCATCTAAAAGTTGACTATGAAGATGATGATAAATTAATACAGGACTTAATAAAAGAAACTGAAATATATATAGATTCTTGTGTTGGAAAAAGATACAAAGGTACAGATAAAGAGAAATTAGCAGATATATTATTAAGAAAAATAGTAAAAGACTTATATGATGATAAAGGATTATATTTAGATAGTAAAAAGTCAAAAGGATATGATAGAATTTCAAATACTATATTAGATATATTATCAAATGTAGGTGATGAAGATGGCTAAATGTAGATTAACTGAAAGAATAATTATAGAAGAATATATTTCTAATAATCAAAATGAAAATGGCTTTGATATAGAAAAATGGCCAGAGTATTATTCATGCTGGTGTAATTATAAAACAGTAAATGGCAAAGAATATGAAGCAGCAAAAGCCACACAAGCACAAAATATAGTTACCTTTACAGTTAGATATTGCAATAAAATAAAAGCATTGTTAGAAAAAGATGCCACTAAAAAATTTAGAATTAAATATAAAGACAAGATTTTTAATATTGAATATGTAAACGACTTTCAAAATAGACACGAATGGATAGATATAAAAGCTACAGAGGTATAAATATGGATGGTATAGAAATTGAAGGTATGGAAGAATTTACAGATATGCTAGAAGGCATGACTATAGATGAAGCAGATGAAAAGAAGGCTATAAGAAATGCCATTAGACCAATTGCGGAAGAAATTGAAAAGAATACACCAATAGGTTCAACTGGTAAACTAAAAAAAATATCTAAAACAGTTAAAAAGGAAGGTTTAGCAACTGTTGGTATTGTTAGAACAAAAGCTTTTTATGATATATTTCAGGAGTTTGGCACAAGTGAACAAAAGAAAAATGTAGGTTATTTTGATAGAAGTGTTAAAAATAAGGAAGATGAAGCATTGAGTATATTAGCAAAAGAATTGTTAGATAAAGCAAAGTAGGTGATTATATGTGAATATAAAACAATATTTACTTAAAACATTAAAGAATAAAGAAATATTAAATTTATTACCAGACAAAAGAGTTTATTTTCTTCATGCTAATAATCCAAACAAAAAATTATATTTAGAATATGAAATAGTTAATGAATTTGGTACCCAGTATAGTGAAGGGGAAGAAGAATATACAACGTATTTAGTGCAAGTTGATATATTTAGTATAGGAGATTATACAGAGTGTGAGGAAACAGTTAAGAAAGTAATGATACAAAATGGATTTAGTAGAGATACAGCAGTTGATCTTTACGAAAAGGATACAGGCTTATATCATAAGGCAATGAGATTTAATATAAGTTTACCAACTAGCGAAAGCTAGTTATTTTTATGCAAAAATTAAAAAATGAAAGGATTTGATTAGATGGATAATGAAAAAGTAGTTCCTATAGTGGACCTAAAAAAGTTATATGTAGCGGAAGTAATTCAAGATGATGAAAAAGGTGTTAAGTTTGGAGAACCAAAATATTATGAAGGAATTAAAGAATTAGCTTTAAAGCCTAAAGTGAATTCTGATGAATATTATGCAGAAGGAATGTTGTGGTTAAGTGAAACAACTTTAGCAAACATAGACGTAGAAGTTAATATAACAGATTTAAGGAAAGAAGAAGAAGCATTTTTATTAGGACATAAATTAGCTGTAGAAGGTGGAATTATAAGAAGTGCTAATGACAAAGCTCCAGAGGTAGCTTTGCTTTATAAAGCTATAAAAGGAAATGGAAAAGCTAGATATGGAATATTGTACAAAGGTACATTTACAATAAGTGATGAAGATTACAAAGGCAAAGAAGGTAAAACGAATTTTCAAGCGAAAAAGTTAAAAGCAACTTTTGCACCACTTCACAATAATGAAATGTGGAATTATAAAGTTGATGAAGAAGATAATATAACAGATGAAAAATTCTTTAAATCTGTTATGATTCCTACGGTTAAACAATCTGTTGAAGAACATCATTAATTTTAAAAGGTAGATTAAATTCTACCTTTTTCTATTTCAATAAAGGAAAGGATGTATAAATATGATAGATAAAATAATAAAACAAAAAATAGGCAATAAAGACTATAATTTTAAAATGACTAATAAAACTATTCGTAAAATTGATGAAGCATATGGAAATTATGGTTCAGTAATTTATGGACTTATGGAAGGAAAACAATTTTATACAAATGCTTTAAGATTATTAAGTAAGAGTTGTATAGATAAAGAAAGAAAATGTATAGATAAAGAAAATAATAAATATGAAGAAGTTATAAAGGAGTGGGATATTGAAGAATTAGAAGAAATAATAACAGGTGAGCAATATCAAGAAATTACAAAAATAGCAATTGAACTATATTTGAATTATATGGGTGTTAATGATGATGATAATAAAGAAGAAACTGAAAAAAACTAAATGACCAGCCAAGGACTATTAAGGATTATGAAATAGACTTTGACTGGTTATTTTATATATCTAAAGTACATTTAAATTATACAAAAGAAGAATTTTGGGATAGTACACATGCAGAAATATATAATATGTGGAAGGCCCATATAAAATTTAATGGCTGGAAAGTAAAAAGTGATGATGAAAATAACACTTTAAGCGATACGAATTATAAAAAAGTAAACATTGAAGATATATCATTCTTATAGAAAGGAGGTAAGCTAATTGGCTAGTAATACAGAGAAACGTATAACAGCAAAAATGGTCTTAGATTCTACTGGCTATAATGATAAATTAAAAGGTCTTAATGCAGAAATGAAAAAACATCAGGCTGAACTTAAATTAGCTAGTGAAGGTATTAAGAGCTTTGGCAAAAATTCTGAAAAACTTAAATCTGTACAAGAAAGTTTATCTAAACAAGTTGAATTGCATAGTAAAAAAGTAGATTTATATAAACAAAGTATAGAAAAATCTAATACTAAAATGCAAGAGAATATTAAAACTAGAGATAAATTAAAAGAAAGTTTATCCAAAGCACAAAGTGAACTAAAAAAAGTGATAGATACACATGGCAAAGAATTACAAAGCTATATAAAAAATAGAGAAGAATTAAGCAAATTAAATAAAGAATATGAAGTTGCAAAAAAGAAGTATGGTGAAAATAGTGTAGAAGCTAAAAAATTAAAAGAGCAAATAAATAAACTTGAAAATGAACAAAAAAAGCTTGTTGTAGGTAAAGAAAAAGAAGTAAAAGCATATGAGAAAGCAAAACAAGAAGTTGAAAAAACAACAAAAGAATATGAAAAAAATGAAAAAGCAATAGAAACAAATGCTAAACAAATACAAGGATATGAAACTAACTTAGCAAAAGCTAAAACTACAATGACTAAAGCAGAAGCAGAATTAAATAAAATTAATACTGAATTAGATAAGAGCAATAATAAATGGTTAAAAGCTAGTGAAGAGCTTAAAAAACATTCGGATAGGCTTAAAAATGTTGGTGGAAAAATTGAAGGTATAGGAAGTAAACTAACAACTCATGTTTCGGCACCATTAGCAGCAGTTGGGATAGCTAGTGCTAAAGTAGGAATGGATTTTGAAGCTGAAATGTCTAAAGTACAAGCTATTAGTGGAACAACAGGGGAAGATTTTAAAAAGTTAAAAGCTAAAGCAGAAGAAATGGGAAGTAAAACTAAATTTAGTGCTACTGAAAGTGCTGAAGGACTTGAGTATATGGCGATGGCTTAAAACATCGGGTCATCTAAAATTCGGCAAAATCGGTGAACACTAAGTTTACAAATATTTCGCTACTTGATATAACAGTATTAAGAAATGGCGAGGTGGAAAATATGAAGAAAGAACACGTATTTAAAAATGGAATAGAATATAAAGAATGTTCAACATGTAAAAGAATATTAGAACTTAGTAATTTTTCAAAAAATAAACCTTCATGGGATGGATTTAAACCTTACTGTAAAGAGTGTGCAAGTAAAAAGGGAAAGATCTACAGGAAGGAAAATCATGAGGATGATTTGAGAAGAAAAAAAGAATGGTACTCAGATACTAAGAACATGATAGAGGAAAGAACTAAAAAAGAATTAACACTAGGTTTTAAGATATGTAGCAAATGTAATAATAAATTGGAAATAAAGAAATTTAGGCAAAGACCTAATGGGGGATTTTTTACAGTATGTAGAGAATGCGAAAATAAATATAATAAAAATTACAGAAAAGAAAATCCAGATGTTTATAAAGCAAATCATGCTATATCAGAGCAAAGAAGAAGAGAAAGATCCAAAGATGTTGTTTCCAACTTTACTAATATTGATTGGAAGATATGCAAAAAATTTTTTAACAGTGAATGTGCTTATTGTGGAAGAAAACTTAAAAATCTAACACAAGACCATTTTATTCCTTTATCTAAGGGTGGCAATTATACAAAAGATAATATAATTCCAGTATGTAGAAATTGTAATTGTCAAAAGCACAATAAAGATTTTTACACTTGGTACAAAGAACAAAAATTCTATTCCAAGGAAAGAGAAAATAAAATAATAAATTATTTAAGAACCTTTAAATAACGTGCTTTTTTCTTTATGTAAATATGTCAACACCGAGGTAACTTAATAGATTGCGAAAGGCTATTAAGCACCGTAGAGCGTAGGAGATGAATAAATATAATTCTCCCAAGAGTGCCGAACACGATTAGTTATAGATTAATCTGAAAACCTAACGTAATAACGAGGGTGAAAATGTACGCCGACCTTATAGGAAACTATAAGAACTATAGGATAAAAAGCCTTTAGGATAACACATGGGATGGAAAACACAAGATATGTTAGATGGACTACCTCCTATATTAAATTTAGCTATAGCTTCTGGGGAACAACTTGGAACTACAAGTGATATTGTAACAGATGCCTTAACTGCTTTTGGTTTAAAAGCTAAAGATGCGGGAGTGTTTTCTGATGTTTTAGCATCAGCAAGTAGTAATGCAAATACTAACGTTGGTATGATGGGAGCAACATTCCAATATGCAGCACCAGTTGCGGGAGCCTTAGGCTATAGTGTACAAGACACTGCAATTGCTATAGGGTTAATGGCTAATGCTGGTATTAAAGCAGATAAGGCTGGAACAGCTATTAGAACTGGACTTACTAACTTAGTTAAACCAACAGATTCTATGGCTATTTCTATGGATAAATATGGTATAACTGTTAAAAATACAAATGGCAAGATGAAACCATTTCGGCAACTTATAGGAGAACTTAGGGGGAAATTAGGAAAATTAGATAAAGCAACTCAAGCAAATGTAGTGTCAACTATATTTGGTAAAGAAGCTATGAGTGGTTGGTTAAGTATTATAAATGCAAGCCCACAGGATGTTGATAAACTTACTAAAGCTATAGACACATCTAAAGGTGCTACTGATAAAATGGCTAAAACTATGAGTAACAATGCAAAAGGTAGCATTACTGAAATGAAAAGTGCATTAGAAGGTGCAGGTATAAAAATATTTGAAGTAGTAGCACCTAGTATTACTAACTTAGCTAAGCAAGTTAGTAATATGGCTGATAAGTTTAGTAAATTAAGTCCAAAAACACAAGAAACAATTGTAAAAATGGCTGCACTTGGAATTGCAACTGGACCACTTATTGGTGGAATAGGCAAAACAATTAAAGGCGTTGGAAATTTAGCAGGTGGTTTATCTAAATTAACTGGGTTTTTAGGGAAAACTAAAACTGCTACAACTGCGGTGAATGGAGCAACAACGATTGCTACAAAAGGAATAAGTGCTATGGGGTTAGTAACAAAAGCTGGTGCATTATTATTAAATCCTTGGACAATTGGTATAGCAGCAGTAGGAGTAAGTGCTTATGCATTACATAAACATTTGTCTAAAGAAACGGTACCAAGTGTTGATTTATTTAATAATAAAGTAAAAACAACACAAACAACTTTTGATAGATATGGTAACAAAATACAAGTAGCTACTACTAGAACTATAAACTTTGCAAATAGTACGAAGAAAGCAGTTGGTGGCTTTATATCGTTAAATAATGGAGCAAAAAAACAGTTAACTAATTTATATGTAAACTCTACTACAATAACAGATAAAACAGCTAAAGAATTAACTTCTAAATATAAACAAATGGGAGAACAAATAAAAGCTGGAGAAGATAAGAAATATCAAGAAAGATTAGAAAGTTTTAAAAAATTCTTAGATAATAATAAAAATATGAGCGATAAAGACAAAAAACAAGCATTAGAAAGCATGGAAAAAGCTCATTTAAATCAGCAAAAACAAACTTATAAATATACGAAACAAATACAAGATATTCTAAATAAAGCTAGTAAGGAAAAACGTGCTTTAACTTTAGATGAACAAAAAAAAATAAATGAAATTCAAGAAAAAATGAAAGTTGAAGGTATTAAAAAACTTTCTAAAACAGAAGAAGAAAGCAAAGTTATATTAAGCAGAATTAAGAGTTATGGTAGTAGGATAACGGCTGAACAGGCAAGTGAAGTAATAAAAAATGCAGAAAAACAAAGAAAAGAATCTGTAAAAAATGCAGAGCAACAACACAGTAAAACAGTTGCACAAATAAGAAAGATGTGTGATGAAGATAAGTCTATAACTAAAGATCAAGCTGAAAAGATGATTAAGGAAGCAGATAGACAAAAACAGGAAAGTATAGATAAAGCAAATCAATTAAAAGATGGGGTTGTTGGGAAAATGCGAGAACAGAATAGTGAAATTTTAAAAGATATTAATACTAGTAATGGGGAAATTAAAACGAATTGGGATAAGTTAAAAAGTTGGTTTACTAATAATCCTATAGTTAGATGGATTAAATCCAAAGTTGAAGAACCCGCTACAACTAGGAATGTAGGGCATAACTGGACAGGTAATAAGTTTTGGGAAGGCGGACTAACTTATTTACATGATGCACCAGGCAGAAATAGTAATTATGAACTATATGATTTACCACGTGGTACTAGAATGTTTAACCATGATGCAAGCGTTGATTTAGTTAAACAAACAGCAGAAAATGTAGCTACTAAAGTTGCAAATTCTATATTAAAAGGATTTAATGGAGGTACTAATGGAATAAATGTTACTCAAAATATTTATGCTCCAACGCCTAGTCCAAGCGAAATTGCAAGACAAACTAAAAATAATTTAAGAGAATTATCTCTAAGTTTTTAAAAGATTGAGGTGGTGGTAATTGAATAAAAAAGAAAAGTTTATATTTGAAAATGAGAGAGGGCCACAAATTGAGTTTTCTATTTGGAGTCCTTTTTTCTTGCAGAATATAGATGGAATAAGTGGATTAAAAAATATAATCTATAGCAATAAAGGTATGGAGCAAGACGGTTCTACTTATACAGGAAGTACATTGGATAATAGAAATGTAGTTATTCAAGGTGCTATAACAGAGAATAGAGAAATTAATAGGGAAAAGTTATTAAGTATAGTTAATCCTAAATTAAGAGCTAAATTAATATACGATAACGGAAACATAAAGAAATATATAGAGTGTGTTGTAGAAAATGCACCAACAATAACTAAAGAAAATAAACCTAAGTTTCAAATAAGTTTATTATGTCCTAATCCTTATTGGAAAGACTATATTGATTCTAAGGTAAATATAGCACTATGGAAGGGAGATTTTCATTTTCCTTTAGTAATGCCTAAAGCTGGTATTATCATGGGCCACAGAGAGCCTTCTTTAATTGTTAATATAGAAAATAAAGGACAAGTTAGAACAGGTATTGTAATAGAATTTTATGCACGAGGAACATTAAAAAACCCTTCTTTGTTTAATGTAAATACTAGAGAATTTATAAAAATAAATAAATCTATGATTGCAGGTGAAAAAATTATTATCAATACCAATTTTGGAAAAAAGAAAATATTAAGTATTAATAATGGAATTGAAACAAATATAGTAAATTATTTAGATATTGTAGGTGGTGGAGATACTTTTCTGCAATTAAATGTAGGAGATAATTTATTTAGATACAATGCCGATGAAAATTTAAATAATTTAGAAGCTACTATTTACTATAATAATAATTATTTGGGAGTGTAGAAGTATGGAATTATACATACTAAATAGAAATTTAGAATTAAAAGGTATATTAGATACGTTTAAATCTCTAATATGGATTAAAAAATATAATAAAACAGGACAGTTTGAGTTGCATTGCTCTTTAAATTCTAATACTTTAAAACTTTTACAAAGAGAAAATATAATATTTAAAAAAGATGATCTTGAGGCTGCTTATATAGAAACTAGACAATTAAGAATAGATAATAATGGACAAGAGTATTTACAACTAACAGGTAAATTTCTAACTAATTATTTAGATAGGCGTATTAGTTGGAATAGAATTGATTTTACTGGTACAACTGAAAAATTGATGCGAAAACTTATTCACGATAATGCTATAAATCCAGATAATGAGAATAGAAAAATACCTAATTTAATTTTAGGAGATTTAAAAAATTTTACAGAGAATATTAAGTATCAAAACTCTTTTGGAAATATATTAGAACAACTAGAGAATATAAGTAATACAAGTGTATTAGGTTATAGAAATTTATTGGATATAAAAAATAGGAAAATAATATTTGATGTGTATAAAGGCATTGATAGAACTATAAATACTGGTGCAGAACCTTGTATTTTTAGTAGAGATTTTGAAAATATATTAGAACAAAATTACTATGATAGTTTAAATAATTATAGAAATACTTGCTTGATCGCAGGAGGAGGCGAGGGGAAAGATAGGACACTAACATCTATAGAAGAAGGAAAAGGACTTAACAGATATGAGTTATATGTAGATGCTAGAGATATACAAGCTACTAAGGAAATAAAAAAAGGTGATACAACAGAAGAAATTCCTATACCAGTAGATGAGTATCTACATATTTTAAAGCAAAGAGGTAAAGAGAGATTAGAGGAATATAAAGAAATACAAACATTTGATTCTAAGATAAATATTGATGGAAATAATAAGTATAAAAAGATTTTGACTTAGGAGATATAGTGACAGTAGTAGATAAAAAATGGGAAATACAGTTAAATGCAATGATAACAGAAATAGAGGAAATTTATGAAGAAAAAGGATTAGAAATCAATATAATATTTGGAAATAATATTCCTAATTTAATAGATAAAATCAAACAGAAAACGAGGTAAATATATGGAGAAGAGTGGATTTTTCAATGCGGTAATAAGCAACGAAGGTGTACCAGATAGGTCTTATTTAGCTGAAGATTTTGCAGACTATTTTTCTACTTTCATTGGAAATGGTATATTCCCAAATCCAACAACTAAGCTACAAGTAGTAGCTATAGATAACGATATGCAAGTTAGAATTAAAGAAGGTAAAGCATGGATAAATGGATATAAATACGAAAATACAAATGATCGTATATTTATTTTAGAACCTGCAGATGGTGTACTTAATAGAATAGATAGACTTGTATTAAGATTAGATTTTTTAAAGAGAGAAATAAGATCATATATAAAAAAAGGTGAATATAATAGTAAAGCTAATTCACCAAGTTTAACTAGAAATTCAGATATGTACGAATTAGCATTAGCTGATATACAAGTAAATGCTGGAACAATAAAAATTACTCAAACAGATATTACAGATTTAAGATTTAACAAAGAACTATGTGGATTAGTGCATACTACAGTAGATCAGATAGATTCTACTGTTATTTTTAATCAATTTCAAAGTTGGTACTCTAATAAACAAAGTGAATTTGATAAAAATATAGACACTTGGACAGATAAAAAAAAGAAGGAATTTGAAACATGGATAACACAAAATACGCAAAGCTTTTTAGATAAGTTAAACAACTTTTATGATACTAATAATAAAGAATTTAAAAAATGGTTTAATGCTCTTAAAGAAAAGTTAAAGGGTGATGTTGCCACTAATTTATTAAATGAAATTTCAGCAACAAAAGAAGAAGTTAAAGATAATAAAAAAGAAATTGATAATCTAAAAGTGAGCATTGAAAATACTGATAAAAAAATAGATAAAATTGAACTAACTGCGGCAAAAGTTACTATAAAAGATGCTGACAACTTGTTTAGTTCGAATGATGTTGAGGGGGCGTTAAAAGAGGTTTTTACAAGTGTCGATAATGGTAAAAAGTTATTGCGTCAAGCTATTATCGACAAAGATAATAAAGTTAGTGTATGCACGAACCCGAGTTTTAATGATTTAAAAAATTCCATAGGAAAAATTAAAACTGGTTATTCTACTGGTGATGTAATTCCAAATGATAAAATTAATATTTTAAGAGGTTTTTTTGAAGAAAGTGCATTTATAAGTAATGACTTTAAAAATGCAGTAATTCTTTCGGGAAAATCTTTGAAAGTTTTCAATGTTCACACATTTGAGCAAATAAAAACTATTAACGTTGAGGTGGATGTCAAAGAAATAATAACATATTTTAATGACAAAATAATATGTATTGAAAGTGGTAGATATTCTGGTTTTAAATCAATGCATTTAATATATGGTAACAATTCTTCAAAGCAGTTAATCTCAACTTCTACGCCGTTAGAACTTGCATTTAATCCTAGTCATAGTATTGAGTGGGGTGGAAAATACTTTGTAAAATATGATAATAAACTTCACGCATATGATTTAGATAATAAATTATATTCTTTTGATTTACGTGACGTCAATTTTATAATTGGAAAAACGAACGATGGTTGGATTGGGTTTGATGCTAATAAACTTGTTGTAACTTTTAATGATGATGGTACTAATCTTAAAAAACATGCTGCTACTACGTGTCCTGATTCAAATGATGTTGTATACGACGCTGATGGTAAATTTATTTTATATACTCAATATGAGAATGGATTAATTTGTAAACTTGATTCTGACGGACACACAATTAATATGAGAAAATCTAGTTCAAATTTTTCTAAATTACTCAAGTACGATAGTAATAACTATTTATATTTTTCTGATCCATACCGATCTGATAATTATAATATAAGTTTATTAACAGTGTATCCAACAATGCAAGTAAGTAATTTTTATTCAAGGTTAAATGAAATATTGAGTGTTACGTGTGATAGTTATACTAAATTAACTCATTGTTATCGATTTGATAGCAAAAATAAAACTATGTATCATTATAATTTTAAAGTATCACAAGATAAGGGCATTAAAATAATATGAATGGAGGTTTTTTATGATATATTTAGGAGATTTTAAAAAAGTAAATGAATTTGATTTTATAGTTAATTTCATTCATTATAAACCTAACGATCACGAGTATGGTTTAGATGAAAAAACATTACAAAAAGGGTATTTAATTGATAATTTACCTGTAGAAGTTGAAAAAGACAAAATATCTGAATTGCATTTTAATCCTGTAAAAAAAGAATGTTGGTATGTTTATAAAGAAAAAGAACAACTTCCAAAGACACCTGTTGAAACTTTACAAGAACAAAATAAATCATTGACACAACAATTATCACGAGTGTTAATAAGTTCTAAAAAAAGCGAAACGATGTTATTTAAACAAATAAATACTTTAAATATAGAAATGAATAAACTAAAAAAGGAAGGTAATTAATATGTACGATTTTTATAAAATGGGTTACGATGCAAAATATTTAACATTAGAGGAATTAAAAGATGCTACCAAATGGAATGTATTGAGTAAAGAGGATTTTAAAAAAATTACAGGTCAAGAATATATAGAAGAATAATTTATAAGGCAATAGATAGGACTAGGAATAGTCTTTTTTTATTGCCTTTTAATCTTAGAAATCAGGGAATCAAAAGTAACTATTATAATTAACTAGGAGAATATAAAATGACTAAAGAAAATATTTTTAACACTATTATAGCTAGTGGAGGAACTTTTTTTACTTGGTGTTTTGGAAATTGGGAAATTGGATTACAGGTATTAATTATATGTATGATTTTAGATTATATAACTGGTTTAATGTGTGCAACTAAAGAAAATCAGCTTAGTTCTGAAGTAGGATTTAAAGGTTTAAAGAAAAAATTTACAATACTAATAATATTAATATTGGCAGTTATGTTAGACAGACTTTTAGGACAATCCTGGACTTTCCGTACATTAGTAATCTATTTTTATATAGGAATTGAAGGAATTTCTATTTTAGAGAATGGAGCTAGATTAAATGCTCCTATACCTGAATCTTTAAAAAATGCACTTATTCAACTTAAAAATGGGAATAAAAAAATATTTATAAAAAATAAAATAATTAACTTTAAAACAAAGGAGAGATTAAATATATGAAAATTGCAGTAAGAAGAGGACACCAAAAAACTGGACAAGATGGTTGTGCTTCTGGATTAGTTAATGAAATTATAGTTGCTGAAGATTATCACAATAGATTAATTTGTAAATTAAATGCTTTACGTCATGAAGTTTTAGATGTAACACCACCTGAGGCAAATAGAACCTTAAGTAATAGTTTGTGGTATGGTATAGAAAAAGCTAACAAATGGAAAGCTGATTTATTCATTAGTTGTCATGTAAATAATGCATATAATAGCTTCAGTGGAGCATTAGGATGTGAGGTTCTATATTACAAAAATAGTTCTAAGGGCAAAGATTTTGCTATTAAGATTGAAGAACAATTATCAGCTTTAGGTTTTAAAAGCAGAGGAGCAAAAGCAGATGTAAGAAACTTAAGTGAACTTAAAAATACAAATTGCCCTTGTGTAATTATTGAACCTTTTTTCGTTGAAGCTACTGAAGATATCAAAATATATAAACGTGTTGGTGGTGAAGGAATAGCTAATGCAATATTAAAAGGTATTACTGGTAAAACAGTTTTAACTTCTAATAATACGACATCATTAAATACAAGTAATTGGTTAAACCTAGATGGTAAAACTGGAATATGTATAGGAAATGAAGTAAGAATAAGAAGTTCAAAAAACACCAACATAAGTACTAACATTTTAAGTTACTTAAACAAAGGAGATAAAGTTAAGCTATATAGGAAGGAAGGCGACTGGATACACATATATTACCCAAATCATGGCGGATATGTATCTGCAAAGTATATTAAATATTAAATAAATATGTTTTAAATTAAAAGGTATGGATTAGAAATTAATTCTAAGCTATACCTTTATTTTTGTAATTAAAAGTAAAAATGGATACACATGTATTGTAGATAATAAAAAATGATTATATAAAATTAGTAATAAAATAATTATTAAAGGCATAGTATACTATAGATGTTTTTAGATGTTATAAAAAGATTCTAGATCTCTTGAAATATTTAGCTTTTTATGTCGATAATATTTATCCTAACAATCATTGACATAAGTTTAACATTCTGATATATTGTTAATGGAAGTATCAAGAATATTCTAAAAATAACATTAAATAAGGAATATTCTTTATTTAATGTTTTTATAATTATTCAGCCGAATAGTTAGTATTAAAATATTATATAAGGGGTGTTAAATATGGAAACTTTAAAAACAAGGTATATTGATCTACCTACTATGGCAAAATATTTAAAGTCAGTTGGTTCTGAAAAAATTATAGAGCGTCTTATCCCATATTTGGAGGATGACTATAGACGTTGGAATGATTTTCATAAGATTCCAAGAACAGCACATCACACAGATATAGGTGTTCTAGAATTAATGCCTATAGGTGACTCAGAGACTTATTCATTTAAATATGTAAATGGACATCCTGAAAATCCTAAACGTAACTTTTTAACAGTAATGGCTATCGGTCTTTTAGCAGAAGTATCAACTGGATTCCCATTGCTTTTAAGCGAATTGACTTTAACAACTGCAATTCGTACAGCTGCTAATTCAGTAATGGCTGCAAAATATTTGGCTAAACCTAATCCTAAGAAAATGGCTCTAATCGGAAATGGATGTCAAAGTGAATTCCAAGCACTTGGTTTTCATCACGTATTAGGTATAGAAGAAATTTATTGTTATGATGTAGATCCAGCTGCTACTGATAAATTAATGGACAACCTAAAAGATGTAAAAAATCTTAAGTTAATAAAATGTAATAGTGTAAAAGAAGCATGTAAGGGTGTTGATATTATAACAACTATTACTGCAGATAAGAAAAATGCTATAATTATTACTCCTGACATGGTTGAACCAGGTATGCACATAAATGGTGTTGGTGGAGATTGTCCAGGAAAAACAGAACTAGATTCAGAAGTTCTTCATATGGGAAATGTATATGTTGAGTTTGAACCTCAAAGTCGTATAGAAGGAGAAATTCAACATATGGATGAAAACTTTAAAGTAACTGAAATTTGGAATATAATTAAAACTGGAAAACCTATAGATAGAAAACCTGATGAAATCACTATTTTCGACTCAGTAGGTTTTGCTTTAGAGGATTATTCAATGTTACGTTTAATGTATGATATTGCTAAAGATGAAAATATAGGTGAACCTCAAAGTCTTGTACCTATATTAGAAAATCCTAAGGATTTATATAGTATGTTAAGATAAGAAATCAGATAAAACAATAATTTGTAAGTAAAAATCCGGGCAATTAGTTATATGCTCGGATTTTTGGATTTTCCAAAGAGGTTAGATAATACTTAAATTAAAAATATATAATTACTGTTGAAAATTGAAAAAGGTTTACCTAAAATGGATTATTACTTCTTCAACAGAAAAGTAATGTGTTTAGGAATGGTTGCAATTCTATGTAGCATGCATGTTCATGACCAGGGAAATTTACATTTTTATGAAGAGAATTTGCATCGGTTAACTTTATAAGATCTCCAGCACCTAGGGCCATAAGTTCTTCTGATGCAGTGAATCTACCATTATTTCTCATTATTCCGCCAACATTCCCCAGACCTAAAACCATATCAGTTTTCTCATACAAATGAACTTCTGCTCCTGCTTTTTTTGCAGTAAGAGCAGCAGCACATCCGCTCCAACCAGCTCCTACTATTATTATCTTCAATATAATCGCCTTCCTTCAAAAATATATTTAGGATCAGTTTGCATTTTACACATTCTTCTTACCAAGTCATCATTATTTCTTAATGTACAACAACCACAAACTCCTTCACCACAACACATCTTTGCATTATTACAGCAAGTAAATTTAATCTCTGGCATAGTTTTTTCAGCATTTATTTTATCTACAACCCTCATAGTCTTATAATTAACTACATCTAAACAAGAACAATGAACAAGGGCAGGTTTTCTTTCTAAGATAGTATTAATTAAAAATTGTTGAAACTCCTTAGGTAGATTTCCTTTATCAAAAGTATTAATAAAATAAGCTTCCTTTGCATACCTATTTAAATATTCCTTAATAAAACAGTGATCATAGTGACCATTATCTATAACCGCAATTACATCATTATTTTGATTGTGAAGTCTTTTTAAAATTGGAATTAAAGGAGCGGCGCCAATACCTCTACAAATTAATATACAAGTCTCATTTTTCAAATTATCATAATGTCTTAAACCTAAAACACCATTCCAGAAAGGACCTTTAACTAATATTTCATCATCCTTTTCTAGCATGAAAAGTTTCTCAGTTTTAACACCTTTCTTTTCTATAGCAACAATGATTTGATTTTCTTTTGTATTAACATCCATTATAGAAATAGGTGAACCAAACATAGGCTTATCCTCTGGTCTTCTTAAAAACACATAACTTCCTATAGAAGTAAGATTTCTAACTAAATAATCATCTGTCTTTATAACAAGTACAAATAAATTTTCATTATGATTAATTTTATCAACTACGGTGCCTTTAAAATATTTTCTACCTTCTTTAGCCTTATAACCATTCCAAGTGAATTCCTGATAGATGCAAACCCCTTTCCAATGTGGACAATGACATTGATTACATGATTTATTTAAGTTATTACAAAGAATACAATCCCCAGTTTCGGCCAAATGGCAAGGACAACCATGACGGTTGAAAATACGAGTTTTTGGAAAGAGTTTCTATCAAGTTGCTTATTTTTTTTAACTAAAGGAATGACTTTTAATTCTCCTGTTTCTCCGTCCCATTCAATCTTTTCTATTATTGAACCTAGCAAGTCTTTTTGCATATTTAAATCATCTATAATATCTATGTTCTTATTAAAGTTTTCAAGATTTCTTATATAAGATTTTAAATCTAATTCAAATTTAGAAGTTTCAACTTGAGATAAGGTAACATCATCTAATTGTTTTTTTAGATTACCTATTTCTTTATTTAAGTTACTTATCTGATCTAAAAGGATTTTAGATATAGATTCATCCTCAAGTAAAGAAAGCTTTTTAACTAAGTTATTAATTGCTTTTTCTTTTTCAGAGATTTTATTTTGTATAGAATCAACTCTGTTTTCACTTTCTATATCAACTTTATTAGCTTCTCTACTTATAGATTCTAATTCTTTAATAAGCATATCTTTATTGTAGGCTTTAATTTGTTCTATTATTGCTTTATCTGTTTCATCAACACGTAAATTGGTATTACTGCATTTAATATTCTTTAGGCCATAACTATCAGCTTTAGAATTGCATACATAGTAACTGTAAACATGACCAGGATTCTTTTTACTTTTATGGCCAGTTTTAATAAGCATATTGCTACCGCATTTAGAACATTTTATAAGTCCAGAAAGAAGAGCTCTATTAGAAGTTCCTTGACGGCCAGAACTTTCTTTTTGCTTCTCAGATTGCTTATTAATAATGTCTTGAACTTGTAACCATATATCATCATCTATAATTCCTTTATGACTACTTACAGCTGCAATCCATTCGGATTTAGTTCTTTCTATGCGCATTTCTTTAGTCTTATTAAAGGTAATTATTCCATTACCGTTGGCTTCTCCGTATGCATTAATATCTTGTTGCTCTAGATATTCCATTATTTTAGGAGTACTTTTTACATATATAGGAGAGGTTAAAATCTGATTCAAAGTTGTTGATGAAAAATCACCACCATTTTTACCTTTTAAACTATTATCAACGCAATATTTTCTAAGTTGAGTTAAAGAACCTAATTCTAAGTATTTTTTATATAGCAGTTTAATTATTTTTATTTCTTCTTTATTAGCAGTTAATTTTATAAGTTGACGTTCTTTACCAAGATCATCTATATACATTTCTTTCTTACTATCAAACCCAAGAGGACACTGGCCACCTAGCCATCTACCTTTTTTAGCTAATTGAACCATCCCGGATTTAACACGTTCAGCAAGTCTTTCTCTTTCCATTTGTGCCATAGCAGCTAATATGGATATCATAAATCTACCTGCAGATGTAGTAGTATCATATGGCTCGGTAGCACTAAGATACACTATGTTTAATTTATCTATATCATATAAGAAATTATGTAGGTCTCGTGCAGTTCTTCCTAAACGATCTAATTTATAAGTTATTACATAATTAATTTCTTTATTTTTTACGGCTTTTAATAATTTAGTAAATTCAGGTCTATCTGTAGTTTTACCACTCCAGCCTTCATCTTGAAAAATTTTAAGTTCATATTCTTCATGTGCAAATTTATAATCAATGAATCTTTTACAAGTATCTATTTGTGCGCCTATAGAATCACCTTTACCTGTAAATAAAGATTTACGAGCATATATAGCTATTACTTTCATAGAACTTCCTCCTTAACTTTACATGTACATTTACATTTTTCATCCGTATTACATTCTATGCAATTAATTGTACAACTAATTAATAAGCGAGGGCAAACATTTAGTTCTTTAGCTATCCTGTAAATCATACGAAGAGTGGGAGATTTCTCTTGTCTTTCTAAAGCAGAAATAAAACTTTGACTTATACCAATGTTTTTAGCAAGTTGATTTTGACTTAGACCTTGTTTTTCTCTATAAAATTTTAAATTTATCTTTTGTTGCATAACAATATACCTTTCTATACAACCTCAAATTTAATTATAATATAAAATATTGTTAAGTATAAATAAAATTACATAGAAAAACATTGGTAATTTTTGTTTTGTTAAATTTTATTATAAATCATTGAACACATGTTAGATATAATAATAATAAGTAGTATACAGTAAGAATTAGAGAAGTTGATAAGAAATTATTATAAAAAGAATAAGGGTGAATATGAAGTTCAATAAATAATAGAATCTTATAGTTAATATAATTTAGAACTAGTTAACAGTAATCCTTTCTAATTTTGTTTAAAATGTCACCATGGTTTAGAGTAAATAATAAGGAGTAAATTACTTTGTCTTAGAATAAAATGGATTTATACGTGAAAATAAAAAGTTTAAAATAGATAAGTGCTAAAATGAAGTTTATGGCATAAATTATTAATATGAAATATATTTAAATTATATAGATAGGAGTTATATAAATACTATAATTTTAATAAAAAGTAACAAAAAAGTATAAATAGATGATATAATAATTACAAAGGAACAAATAAGAAAGTAAGTAAAAGGGGGAACAACATGGTATATAATGCTATAGATGTTGCTAAATACG
The DNA here is from genome assembly GCA_003288255.1 of Clostridiaceae bacterium 14S0207. Classification (GTDB taxonomy): domain Bacteria; phylum Bacillota; class Clostridia; order Clostridiales; family Clostridiaceae; genus Hathewaya; species Hathewaya limosa. Next base: position 1,223,186 of record CP026600.1, read on the forward strand.
TAATAAATTATTCTATAGAAAAAGAAAACCCGGTAAGTAATTTAAAACTTCAAAAGTTACTATATTATATTCAAGCTGCTTTTTTAGTTAAAAATAAATGCGTATGTTTTAATGAAGAAATAGAACATTGGAGACATGGTCCGGTTGTTGCTGAAGTATATAGGGAGTATAAAATTTATTTTAATGGAGCTATATATAGGCAACAGAAAGGAATAAATATATGTGATCACTATAAAAAGGTAATTGAAAAAGTGGTAGATGCATATGATAATTTTGAACCTTGGGAAATGGTTGATAGAACTCATGAAGAGGATCCATGGAAAGAAACTGAATCTAATAATGTAATTAGCAAAGATAAAATAAAAAAATACTTTAAAAATAATGAAAATAGGATTTTTGGAGGTAGGTAGTGGAAAAGGAAATAGAAGAACTTGTGGAATTATCATTAACAGATATATTAAGTGAAGTTATTCAAATTGAGCATGGAGATAATAGAAGTGAGCAAATAGAGAATATAAGCGCCGACATAATACAATATTATAAGATTCACGAAGGTAGACACTTATATTCAGAAGTGTCTACCTTTTTATATAATACAAAAGAAGATGATTTTGAGTACATATTTGCCAATCTAGAAGATATAAAAAGATACTTAGAACAAGTTAATAATAAATATGCATTAAAAATTTATAAGTTGATAGATCATATAAAGTTAGAGCAATTAAGACTTTTTCAACTAAAATTAAATCAAGAGAATAATGCTAAAAAGCTAATAGATACAATAGAACATAAGACACTAGAATATAGTGAAAAAATTAATAAAATGGATATTAGCTTTAAAGAAATAAATAATAAATATAAAAAACAGAAGAAAAGTATCGATGAACTAAATAATCAGATTATAAGCATAATAGGTATTTTTAGTGCTATAGTTATTACATTTTTTGGTGGCATGAATTTGTTGGGAAGCGCATTAAATAATATGCATAATGTAAGTAAATATAGAATTATATTTGTTATTTTAATTACAGGGTTTGTAGTTTTTAATATCATATTTATGTTATTATATTATGTAAATAGATTAATTGGACGATGTATTCAGAGTAAATTAGAACAATTAAATATAAGTTACATAAAAGAAAAATATCCAATAGTATACTTTTATGATCTTATCTCTCTTATATTAATGCTTAGTCTATTTATAATATTTATTACTGATAAGTATAATGTACTATCATACATATTGAGTTTCATAGATATAAATAACAAATATAACTTAATACCTATATGTGGTTTAATATGTGGTTTAATATTTGGTTTAATATGTGGTTTTTTAATATATATTTTAATGCTTTGCATTAAAAAAAAGAAAACTAAAAAAGATTGTAAAATTTAAATTAGCAATTACAAAATTAAAGTTAAATAATGTTATTTTAAAATTACTGTTATACAATAATTTTGTGTAATGGTTCTATAGCAAAAACAATTTTATAAGGTTTTGGTAATGGACAAGCAGTAAAATAAAATTAAATCTATGGTAAGAAAAAGAATCGAGTTTTCACTTGATTCTTTTTTTATTTGTAAAAACATTTCGATATATTATTATTTTTTTTATTATAAATTTTCATATCTAAACTTTTCTAGTGTAAAATTCACGATTAAAGTTTAATTATATTCCAAATTATCAATAGAAAAAATCCAATATTTAATATAGTAAATATATGTAATAAACTAGCTCGGGCGGAGCTAACTTTTTGTTGTAGAATTAAATTGTAAGGAAAATTTGTTTAATTAACAAGTTATGAACGTATGTTTGCATTTTAAAAATAAAAGTTTTATAATAGTTTTATGGGGAAAATATTGTATTTTTAGATTTAATTATAGGGGGAATAGAAATGGCTAAAGAAGAAAGTATAAAAAGTGCAAAGGAATATAATGATATAAAAAAAGATATTATTGAAATTTTGAATAAACTTAGTAAGGATAAATTATTTAAATTGAATACATATATAAAAGAAAAAAAGAAACTATAGAACCATATTATAAGTTCTATAGTATACATTTTAAAAATAATATTGTAAGGATAATAATTATTGTAGTAGTTAAACAACCTGATTTGTTATTGATACTAACATTAGTATCAGAAGAAGAAACAGAAGTTATGTTTGCATCATTGGAGTTAGAGGCATCTTCATAAGTTGTATCTATAGCGTCATTAGTATTAGGAGAAGAAGCACGAGTTAATAAATTATTGTTTTTATTAGTATAGTTGGTATCTATGTTAATTTTGATTTCATATGTTAAAGTTGAAGGACTGTATATATTATCTGCACTTGGTGAAATGTTGTTACCTGTCTTTTTCCAATTTTCATTAGTTTGTGGATTAATAGTATTTGGTAATTGTTCTAAGGCTTTTTTTACTTTATCTAATGAAAAACAAGGACATAATCTATACGGTTGAGAATATTCAATTATTCTCCTAAGAATAGCTTCTTTGTCCACATGCCATATACCAAATGTATCAAATATTCCAAAACTCCACCAAGGAGTATTATATCTACTTATTTGAACTCTATGACAACCAAATGGATTGTCAGTCATATAACTAGCTCCATAACAAAAATCAGGATTTCCAGAACGACATTTATCTCCGTAACAATAATTTAATCCACCGATTATCTTCCGATCAACAATTTGACCATTTATAACTACAAAACAAGATTTCCATTTATTTATTAATTCGTATAGTTTAATAAATTGTAGATATTCATTAGGATTCTCAGAATATATTGATTGATAAATTATTTTACCTTCAACATTATTTTCTATATATTGGGGAGCCATCTTAGCTAATGACACGGCTTGGGCAAAGTTTTTAGATGTCGATTTTCCAAATGAGATACTTACATACCAATCAGGGAACTTTATATGTGACTGGCTTTTGGTGGTGTTACATTGAGAGAAAATTGCAACATCTTTAACAGTTTTTTTAGGTTGTCTTTTTATTTTATTAGTTAGTTGACAATTTTTCTTTAATTTATTTATTAATCTATTTTTTCTATCTTTAAAGTTATCACTAGAAAAATGTAATTTATGTTCTTGCTGATTTTTTATAGCCAAATCACATATTTTTATAGCTTCATCATAACGTTTAAGTTTTTCTAGTAAGATAGCTGGTCTTTCATAGTATATAGATCCTTTTGGAATATAATTATTAAGAATTTCATGATATTTTTCTAATGCTAGTTCTAATGAATTACTTTTTTCAAGAGAATATCCAGAATTATATAAAGTATAAACTTTGGTATGTTCTAGTAATTCTCTAATATTATTTAATTCAAGGTCATCAGTATTAGAACCCAAAAATTGTTTAGATAAAGAATCATATCCTTTATTTTTAGAATACTCACAAATTTGATATGCTAACTTTAAAGCATTTTCGCAAAGTTCAATCTTTTTAAAATTTGACAATTCAGAAGAATTGATTTTATTCTTCAAAGATTCTAATTTGTTCTTCATAATATTATATTGATCATCATTTGCTATAGTATCTATAAATTCACTAAAGTTCAAATATAACTACTCCTTTCAGTAAATTAAGTGTATACATTTATGGCGTACAATTCCTAGTAGTATAAAAATAAGAAGGAATTATATTAAATATTCCTTCTATTGATTATCTATTTCATTAAATATTTCATTTAGTAGTTTTAATAAATTTTGAGGTGTCAAATCTTTTTTTGTTTTTATTTTTTATGTCTTATTAGCATATCTAAAAATTCTTCTGCAAGTGTTTCAGTTTCTATTTGAGTTACTGATGTCATAGATTCATCATCTTGATGAGAAGGTAAGTAACCAGCTATCTTCATCAATTCACTATAGGATATATTATAGGCTTTACTTATAAGTTGTAATGTTTCAGGAGTAGGACTAATTGGTGCATTATTTCTAGGATCTTTACCTTTTTCTAGTGTGCTTAAATAAGAATGGCTTATACCAATTAATTTTGCGGCATTTCTTAAACTTAAACCTAAATCTTTTCTTTTTTTTATTAAAATATTTTGTATATCTTGCATTGGCAAAACCTCCATAAGTAAATTGTAAAGCATAGATTACAAAATTTAAATAAGTTTTAAGAAAAAAAGTGTATAACTTGCTTGACATTGTGTAATACTTGTATTACAATATCGTTAAAGGAGGTGTTCAACATGAAGAACATTTTAAAAATACTTAGAGCTAAACATAACTTGACACAAGAGCAATTAGCTTTAAATATTGGTATTTCAAGACCAGCATTATCAGATATTGAGACAGGGAAGGTAATACCTAATGGTAGAACTATGATTAAGTTAGCTAATTATTTTGAAATACCTGCAGAACAAATTTTTTTTGAAAATATTGTAATACATGAAGAACAAAGGCGATCTAAAAATAGTTTATGCAGTTTCTAAAAAAATACATCAGTAAACAAAAGGGAGATGAGGGAATGAGTAGCTTAGTAAAAATTTTAAATCAAGGTGGAAAATTAGTAGTTACAAGTAGGCAAATATCAGAGAATTTTAATAAAAGACATGGAGATGTACTGGAGAAAATAGATAATTTAATAAAAGAAATGAACTCAACGGAAAAGTCCGTTCAGTATTTTATTGAAGATTCATACAAAGACAATAGTGGTAGGAGTAATAAAGCATATCTTTTAACAAGAGATGGATTTTCACTTTTAGTTATGGGATTCACCGGTTCAATAGCACTCCAATGGAAGTTAAAGTACATTGAAGCATTTAATAAGATAGAGCAGATGTTAAAAGAACAAAAGCAACTTTCACCTATGGATCAGTTAAGACTTCAATATCAAGTTTTAGAAGAACATCAAGAAAAGCTTACTACAATAGAAAGTAAAGTTATCAATTTAGAAAATCACATGACCATTGATTATGGCGAACAACTTATATTACAAGAATTAGCTAAGTCTAAGGCAATACAAGAAATGGGTGGAAAAGATACTTGTTGTTATAAAGATAGAAGTTTAAGGAGCAAGGTGTTTTCTGGAGTATGGAAAGATTTTAAGGATTATTTAGCAGTAAATAGTTATAGGAATACACCAAAGAAAGACTTTGGCAAGGCTAAAGAATATTTAAAAGATTGGAAAGCTCAAGGCAAGTTATTAAGAGAAATAGAAGAAAGAAATTCTCAAATTGCATTAGAAGAAGTAGCTTGTACTAAATAGGAGGATAGTGACATGGAGAAAAAAATAGCTGAATTAGAAAAAAGGATGGTTGCTCTTGAAGAAAAGGTTCAAGCACAGCCATCCGTAAAAGAAATCATTAGCAATATAACAACTGAAATAAAGAAATCTTTAAAAGAAATTAATCTTTAGTGGAATTTAATGCTTCATGATATTTGATTAACATTTGTTTAGATATTTTTGATGATAAATCAACAACTAAATCTATCATTTCAGAATATGGATCATTACCGTTATTGCGTATTACCTTGGATTTAAAATCATTAGCACAATCTAAACGAATTTTTTCAAAATCAATACTCATGGATATCACCACCTTTCATGTGGTATTATTCGACAAAAATGTAAATAATCCTTTAGGAGGTAACAGGATGGAAGAAATAAAAGTTACTGTTACACAAGAGAAAAGAGAAGAAACAATAGATAAAATTTTACAACTTGTAGAGAAACAATTTGAGGGGATAGAGGTTACTGCTAGATTTACAGAAAGATTATTAGAAGATACAATGCAGGTTTTAAAAAATAGAGCAATGGATGCACCAATCAGGGGGTTAAATCATAATATGAAAACTAAGGATTAAATTAAAAGAAGGAGGTCAAAGTGGCTAAAATTCTTAAAATTACAATGGATATTTCAGATGAAGAACATTTAGAATTGCAAAAAGTAGCTATGAGAAAGTTAGCTGAAAATATATCTAATCAACTTAATCCAGAAGAACTTAAAGAACTAATAAGGCGATTAAAAAGTAATTAGGGCTGAAAAGCCTTTTATTTTAAAAGTGTTTTTCAGAAAATACAAACACTTTCCTAATATATTCTATGCTTGGACAAAAGAAATAGTACCAAAAAATAAAAAATAGGAGGGAATTTAAAATGAGTAAAATTAAGAAACTGAATGTTACAAATTTTTTAGGACTTGAAGAATTAGGATTAGATTGTAGCAAAGTTAATCTTATCAAAGGACCTAAAGGAAGTGGAAAAAGCAGCATTATAGAAGCTATAGAAAAAACATTTACTAATAAAAATAGAAGAACAGAGGTAGTAAGACATGGTGAAGATGAAGCTACGTTACTTGTAGAACTAGATAATGGATTAAGTATTGATAGAAGACTTAGAACTGAAAAAGCTGATTACTTAAAAGTTAGAAAAGAGGATGAAACAGTACCTTCTACTGAAAAGTTTTTAAGATCATTAATAAACGGAGATATATTTAGACCTTTAGATTGGGTAAATATGAACATTAAAGAACAAACAAAATCAATCCTTAACATGCTAGATATAGGATGGAATAAAGAAGATATAAACAGTTGGTTTGGAGAATTAACTTCTAACATAGATTATTCACAACATATTTTACAAGTGCTAAAAGCTATAGAAATTAAGTATTACAAAGACAGAGAGGAAGTTAATAGAGATATTAGAGAACTTAAAACTCAGATTAAAGTTATTTTAGATGAACTTCCTGCAGAATATGATGGAGAAGTTTGGAGAGAAAAGAAGGTTCAAGACTATTACAACAAAGTAGCAGAGGTTCAAAAGATTAATCATTGGATAGAGGAAGCTAAGGCATTACAGGCAAATTTTGAAGATAAAGTTAATGCTATAAAAGCTAATGGGGAAAGTGAAAAATCTAGAATACAACTTAAGTTCAAAGATCAAAGGCAGGACATTAAAGATATTATAGAACTTTCTAAATCTAAGATAGATAAAGCTAAGGATTTTATAAATAATTCAGACCGAGAATTAGAATTAAAAATAAAAGAGTTAACAAATGAAAATGTAGCTCAAGAGAATAAAGTAGCTGAAAATTATACAAATGAGTTTAAAAAACTTGAAGAAGAATATGAAAAGAGAAAAGAAGAATTAGTTAATTCATATAGATCAAATGTTAAAGCATTGGAAAATAGTCTAAACGAATTAATACAAATAGCTAAAAAGGATAAAGATTTACAAGTAGATGAACAGAAAGAATTAATATCTATAAATGAAAATAAAATATCTTCTAAAGATCAGGAACTATTAGGTATTGATGATTTAGAAAAGGCTGAAATAAAAGCAGTAGATGAAAAAATAATTGCTGAAATAGATAAGGAACAAATTAGAGTTGGTAAAGCTGCAGATTACTTAAAGAATAATGAACCATTAGATATTGAACCATTACAAACTAAAGCTGATGAAGTAGCTGAAATGCAAAGCTATTTAAGGGAATGGGATAGGATGATAGACATTAGAGATAACAAGTTAGCAGCTAAAGAAAGATACAGTAATGATTTAACCGCAAAGATAGATAAAGCTAGAGAACTTCCAGGAGAACTTTTAAAAACTGCAAAGATGCCTATAGAAGGAATAAGTGTAGATGCAGAAGGGTTAATAAGAATAAATAATACCTTAATTGATGGTCTTTCAGATGGTGAAAAGCTAGAACTGGCTATGAGAATTGCAAAGGCACAAGCTGGCGAATTAAAAGTTATATGCCTCGATAAGTTTGAGAGTTTAAATCCAGAAGCACAGAAAAAATTACTTCAAGAAATGAGTAATGATGAATATCAATATTTTGTTACTTCAACTATGAGTGATGAATTTGAGATTGAAAAAATAGGTTAGGGGGAGAAATAAATGGTTGAATTTATAGAAGACAAAAATTTATTTTCTAATGTAAAAGTTATATTTGATGCTAGAGAAGATGATGAAGCTAGAACACAATGGTTAAATCAAAGATGTAATTCAATAGGCGGTAGTGAAATAGCAAAGGTTGCGGGGTTCAGTAAATATGGTTCAGCTCTTACAGTGTTTAATGAAAAGTTAGGACTTTCAGAAAAATTTGAAGGAAATATTCACACCAAGTTTGGTAATAGAATGGAACCACTTATAAGAGAATGGGTTCAAGAAGATTTTGAAAAGGAAACAGGAGTTAAACTTATTACTTATGAGTACCCATACATGATGATCCATAAAGAATATGAATATTTTAGTGCTAACATAGATGGTTTAGCTAAATTAGATAGTAATTATAGATATTGGGAAAATAGAGATACTGGAGAAATAAAGTTTATACCTAAAGATGAATTGATAGGAATTGAGATTAAAACAGCAAGTGAATTTTTAAAAAAGATGTGGCAAGGGGAAGAGATTCCAGACGAATATTATTGTCAATGTCAGTGGTATATGGGTATTACAGGACTTAAGTACTTCTTAATAATCTATTTATTAGGTAAAGAAGTTAAGTGGAAGGTAATCCCTAGATGTGAAGCAGATATAGAAGCATTATTTCAAATAGGTAAAGACTTTTGGAACAATAATATTCTTAAAAAAGTTCCACCAGTTCCAGTTGGACTTGAATGTGAAACAAGAGATATATTGCATCAACAGGCATTAGATAATGAATTAGAGGCAAGTATAAGTGAAAATAAATTAGCTAAATACAAAGAAGTAGATGCACAGATTAAAGATTTAGAGAAAGAAAAGGAGCAATTAAAGCAGCTTATATATTTAGATTTAGGAGATAGTAAAAAAGGTTCTGATGGATTATTTAAAATAAGCAGATTTGAAGTTAAGAGAGATAAGCTAGATTTAAAAACACTTAAAGAAAAATATCCAGTAACTTATGAAAAAATACTTCAAGGGCAAACAGAGTATGTAAATATGAGAATTACTAAATGCAAATAAGGAGGAAAATAATGGCTAATGTAAATGGAGGTTTAGTTGCTAATAAACAAATTCCAAACACTCAATTAACACCACAAAAGAAAATGCAAAATGTATTAAGTAAAATGATGCCAGAGATTAAAAAAGCAGTTGCAAATACAATGACACCTGAAAGATTTTCAAGAATAGCATTAAGTTTATATAATGGTAATCCAGCATTTTGGGAAGCGGATACAACAACTTTTCTAAGTGCATTAATGCAAAGTGCTCAATGTGGATTAGAACCTAATACAGTTCTTGGAGAAGCTTATTTGATACCTTATAAAAATAATAAGCAAGGAATAACAGAAGTTAATTTTCAAGTGGGATACAAGGGTATTCTGAAAATGGCATTCAATACAGGAGAGTACGAGGCTATATATGCTCATGAAGTTAGAAAAGGTGATGAATTTGAGTATGAATATGGACTTCATAAGAATTTAATTCATAAACCTGCAGACATTCCATCAGATGAAGTAACTCATTACTATGCAGTTTATAAGTTAAAAAATGGTGGATTTGATTTTGTTGTATGGTCCAAAGAAAGAGTTGAACATCATGCTAAAGAGTTTTCAAAGAATTACACATATAAGGGTCAAGTTAACAAAAGTTCAGTATGGTTTAAAAACTTTGATTCTATGGCTAAAAAAACAGTACTTTTAGATGTTCTTAAGTTTGCACCAAAGAGTGTAGAGATGGCAAAAGCTTTAGATCTTGATTATAAAGCAGAAGCTAAAGAAGAAAAAATAAATAATTTTGATTATGTCGATGTAGATACGGTTGATGTAAAACCATGTGAAGAAAAAACAGAAAACAATATAGATGAAATAAAGGAAGAAGAGCTTCCAGAATGTTTAAAGTAGGGGGTAAGAAAATGAAATTAAATTTACAAATAAACAGTGTGGATTTTGATGCAAATGTTATGGATGATCTGTTTCTAACATTCTTAGATGCAGATACATCATCTGAAATAGGAATTACAATTCCTTATCATGTAGCAAAGAAGTTAGTAAACAAGTTAAATAACATTATAGATAATGACCTAGATAATAAATTAGTAAATTTAGAATTAGAAAATGCTGATTTAAAAGCAGAGTTAGAAGAGATTAAAGAAGTCAATGAGCATATTAGAGAAAGAAAAATTGTATAAAAATACACCCTCCGCCAAGGGTGCACTTAAAAAAATCATGGGTATAGAGCGTTAAGCTCTTACCCTATTATACAAGTATCTTATACAATTTTTCAATATGTAGTGTATGCGAAAGGGAGAAAAATATGAGTAAAGGTAAGAAAAAATTTCTTATATGGTTAATGAGAACAATCACAATATCTGTATTTTGGGGAGGATTTATTATTACTGCATTAATCATTTATAGATAACAAAGGAGGATCTATGATGGGAGAAATAAAGTGGATAAAAATAACAACAAACATGTTTGATGATGAAAAAATAAAGCTTATAGATGCTATGCCAGAAAGAGATACAATTCACTATGTTTGGATAAGATTATTAGTTCAAGCAGGTAAAACTAATGCTAACGGATATATATTTTTAAATGAGCATGTCCCATATACAGATGAGATGTTGTCCACTATTTTTAATCGTCCACTAAATAGCATAAGGCTTGCCTTAAAAACCTTGTCCCAATTTGGGATGATAGATATAGATGAGGACAACCTAATTAAAATTTCTAACTGGGAAAAGCATCAGAACATCGAAGGTATGGAAAAGATAAGGGAGCAGACAAGGAAGAGGGTTGCAACACATAGAGCTAAGAAAAAAGAAGAAGAAAAACATTTGTCTTGTCCACAAAAAGTTACGTCACGTGACAGTAACGTTACAGTAACGCAACAGAATAAGAGAGAGAGAGAGAATAAGAAAGAAGAGAGAGATAAAGATATAGATATAGAGAGAGAGAAATATAAAGAGAAAGAAAATATCTCTCACTCTCAAGCAATAGAAATATTAAATTATGCTGGGAAAGTAACAGCAAATGAAAATATACAAGAAATTTTAAATTTAGGAGCTTTAACAGTTGCCATAACTAAACATAACTTTGAACATGTTAAAAAAGCAATAGATAAGGCAATAGAGGTTGGCAAACTGGATATGAGGTATATTAATGGCATTTTGAATAATTGGCAAAAGGAAGGATATCCAGAGAACAAAATGAGCAATACTAAGAATAAGTTTGGTAACTATGAACAAACGAATTTTAACCCAGATAAGTTGCAAACTTTAGAGAAGAAGCTACTTGGATGGGAGAATTTAGAATAAAATTGGAGGATATAAAATGATACTACAAATTGATAGCATACATGAAATGTATGAAATAAAAAGAGCTTTAAAGAAAACTTTAAATGACAGAAATAAGGCAATACAAGAAATGGAAGAGTACCAAGAGAAGTTAATAGCTAACAATACTAGCTGGGATATTGTAAATGGAGTAGGGAAAGTAATAGCAGGATTTAAATTAGATGCTAAGACAGAGTTAGAACTAATTAGACAGATAAATAGGCAAATAGATAAATGTGAGGACGTGAACATAAAGACAGGTGAAGAAGAATGTATTTAGCAACAGTTTTAGCAGTTAGTATAAGTCTTAATGTTATATGCTATATGTCATTAAAAACTTTAGTAAGCACAAATAATGGTATTAGAAAAGAGATAAAAGGACTTCAAGATAAAATAATAGACCAAGATGTGCAATTAAAAAGAATAGAGAGTAAGCAATTAACACAAACAGAAGTTAAAGGAGCAGTTGTAGGAGAGTTAAGAGCGGAAGTTGCCAAGTTAGCTTTTACACCTATAAAGTTAAATCTTAAATAATTTAGTTTTAGTTGAAAGGTGGCACTAGAGATGGAAGTAGAAAAAATGACACCACATGAATTAGCATTAAAAACATATAAAGATTTACAAGCTAGGAAAATAGCAAGAAAAAAAAGAGCTGAATATGATTGTAAAAGTTTAAAAATAGATTTAGCAATAAAGGCTAATAATAAAATGTATAGGCTTAGAAATAGATAGAAAGAAGGTAACCATATGTCAAGAAAATTAGTTTATCCAGGGATATATAGACATTTTAAAAATAAATACTATGCAACTATGGGGATTACAACTTCAATACAAGAAGAAAGATTTACAAAATTAATTTCAGATTCTGATTCTATAGTATTTGAATCTGAACATACTGAAACAGGAAAAAGTATTTTAGTAATAAAGAAATATAACAAATTTTATATAAGCACAAAAGATTCAACAGATGTATTAGTGGTATACAAGACTTTATATGATAATAGTGGAATCTGGGTAAGACCTATAGATTTATTTTTATCTGAAGTAGATCATGACAAATATCCAGGTATTGAGCAAAAATATAGATTTGAGTTGTATGACTATAAAGAGGTTAGAAAATAGATTAAAAGGTGGGAAGTAAATGAACAAAGTAACTTTAATAGGTCGACTTACTAAAGACCCAGAATTACAGTTTTTAGCTGGGAATGGAACAGCAGTATGTAAATTTAATATCGCAGTAAACAGAAAGTTTAAAAGAGAAGGCCAACCGGATGCGGATTTTATACAAGTAGTTGTTTGGGGAAAGATGGCAGAGGCAACCGCTAATTATATGAGTAAAGGTAGACAGATTGGTATTAGCGGAAGAATAGAAACTAGAAATTATGAAAAGGACGGTATTAAAAGATATATTACAGAAGTTATTGCAGAAGATGTAGAGTTTTTAGGCGGTAAAAAGTCAGCTGAAAATGACGGACGAGATACAGAACACTATGATGGGGTAACACCAGTAGAAAATGAAGATATACCATTTTAGGGGTGATACAAATGAATAAAGAAATTGAGAAAATAATTTTTAACACAGTTAAGATTTACTTTAATAATGGGGATTGGAAAGCTTATCTTGAAAAGATAGTTAATGAGAGAAATGAAAGAGGCGAAAAAAGTGGATCAAAATTATAAGAATCTTATGTTCGCAGTTATAAAAAGAGCTGTTTTAGATTGTAAAAATAATCTTTATGCAATTGAAAATAATGAAATAGAAAAAGCTAAAAAAGAAGCTACAGCCTGGATTAAAAGTGAAGAGTGTAAGTATTTTTGTAAGGTAACTGATTTTGATTACAAATTAATTAAGAAGAATTTAAATTTAAGCTAAGGAGTGATCTAATGAAAAGCACAGGAATAGTTAGAAGAATAGATGGATTAGGAAGAGTAGTTTTACCTAAAGAACTAAGAAAGTCCTTAAATTTAAAAGAAAATGAGACAAGCTTAGAAATCTTTGTAGAAGGTGAAAATGTTATTTTAAAGAAATATGAACCAAGTTGTATATTTTGTGGTGAAGCAAAGGATATTATTAATTTTAAGGGTAAGAGAATTTGTAAGGACTGTTTAAAAGAATTAGACAAATGGGGGAAATAGAATGAAGGATTTAACCTACTTAGATAAAAATAGGATTACTATTTATGGACAAGGGGATAAATATAATGGAGCTTTTGAACTAAATATAAAGGGTGAAAAATATTTTGTCATAGCAAGTAATGGACAAGGATGGGATCATGTATCAATATCAAGTAAATATAAAATACCAAGTTGGAAAGTTATGTGTATATTAAAAGAAATGTTCTTTGAAGATGATGAAGTAGTAATGCAAATACATCCAGCAAAGAGAAATTATATAAATAATCATCCTAATTGCTTACATCTATGGAAACCACAAAAACAAGAAATACCTCAACCACCTAAATATATGGTTTAAAGCTTTTAATTAAATAATAAGCAAATATGAGAATAAGAATTTGTATTTTAGCAACTTCTTATTCTCATATGAAAATCAAATAATAAACAAAAGGAGTAAGTTAATGATTGCAATAGTAATTCCAGGAGATCCTAAAGGTAAACAACGACCTAGACTTGGAAAGGGGTATACATATACTCCTAAACAAACAGTTAACTATGAAAATTGGGTTAAGATGTGTTATTTAGAACAGGCACAAAATTTAATGCTAGAAGGTGAAATAAAAGCTGAAATAATAGCTTATTATTCAATACCTAAAAGTACAAGCAAAAAGAAAAGACAGGCCATGATGAATGAAGAAATAAGACCAACAAAGAAACCAGATTTAGATAATATTGCAAAGATTATTTTAGATAGTTTAAACACAATAGCATACAAAGATGATAGTCAAATTATAGAACTCCAAGTAAAGAAATACTATAGTGATTATCCAAGAGTAGAGTTGCAACTTCAAGATTTAAAGGAGTGAGAATATGACTAGAGCAGAGAGAAGAAGAATAGAAAGAGAAAAACAAAAATCTAAAAAAACAGTATCTTTACTAAATAATGACCAAGCAATGTTAGTAGAAAGACTAGCTATTGATAAAGCTGAAAGCAAGTTACAAGGATTACTTTTCCAATTAAATAACTGTATGTCGGCTGCCCTAATTGAGGAGGATTTTGAGTTTGAACATATAGAAAGCCTTCAACGAAAAATGATGATGTACTTGGAAGAAGAACATACCAAAACAATGGAACTAACTAAAAAATATAAAAATGTTAAGGAGTTAGAAAAAATGGCTAAAAAAATAGAGCAAAATCTGAAAGATGATATAAAAGTTGCTTTAGGAAAAAAGAAAACTAAGAAAGATATTTTAGATGAAATGTTTTTTAAATATCCTAATTTATCTAAGAGTATGATAAGCAACACATATGGTAAAGCAAAAGAAGAGCTTAAGGAAAAAGATAAAAAGACAACTGAAGAAAAAGAAATAGATGCAGCAGTTCAATATGTATTTGCAGAGAATAAACAAAATAACGTTTCAAATAAAACAAATAAGGAGAGTAAAGTAATGTCTAAAGCAAATGGTTTAAAAGTTAAAAGTATAGTTGTAGAAGGGAAAAATGGACTATATAAAGCATGTCCAGAAGGAGTAGAACTACAAGGAGATAAACTTATAAGTTTTAAGGACATAGAAGAGTTAGAACAATATAAGAAAGAAGAAATAGACAAGATAGAAAGTTTAGTTACAGAGTTTAAACAAGTATTTGAAATGATAAAATAAAACTTTTTAGGAGTGAAAAAATGGAGAATTGGAGGACAAGACTAAATGATTTACTAGAAGGTAAGACACAATTATTTGAAGAGAATTACAAAATAAAATATCCTTGCAAGTATTGGAGCAATGGAAAGAAAACTAAAGCTCAAATTTGTTTTGAAACTGGAGAAATATTTGTTAATGGACAAGTAGTAAGGAAGGCAAATATATAATGGCAATAGATATAGTTGAAATAGCAAAGGAAATTTATACTGCTACTAAAAGACTGCAAAAGAGTGGAGACAAGCTCTTCACTCTTGCTAAGGAATATGCACAAGCAGAACAAAAATATAGACATGCATTAGGAATTGAAATAATGAGACTTAGAGAACAAAAAGTTCAAGCTACACTTATAGGTGATGTAGCTAGAGCAAACTTATCTAATTTAAAGTTTGAAAGAGATTTAGCTGAGTTTAGATATAAAGCTGGTAGAGATAAAAGCCAGGCATTGCAGGCAGAAATAAGTGCGTTACAGACATTATATAAAAGACAAGAAGAGATTTAAATATAAGGAAGTGTAACTATTGGAGGTAAAACAATTAGAATTTAAGATTATAACTACATCTAAAAATAAACAACTAAAATTAACACATAAGCAAATAGTTGTTTTATTGGAAAGCTTATGGGATTTTAAAGAAAGTATACAAGCTATAGAGACAGAAGAATTTTTAAGAAAAAGACTTCTAGAAAATAAAATAGAAGAAGTAGACGAGTTATTTAGTATTTTACAAGATAGTATAGATTACAATTTTCAAAAACATTTAGAGAAGTGTTTTAAAAAGAAGAAGGATGATGATCCTGGAATGGAGACTATGAGCTGGTTGGATAAAAAGTAGAGAGGTGTAAGGTATGGAATACGGAAAATGTTTAACTAAAGATGTATGTGTGCTGAAATTTAGTACATTTGAATCAGAATGTTATTTAAAATTTGGTGTAAACGCTAAGTTTAATTTTAAATATATTTCAACAAATAAAGTAAGATTAGAAAGAAAAAATATGGAGTTTACAATACCTACAGAAAGTTTTGTTGATTTATTCAAAGTATGTTAAATCATAAGTTTATTTTATAGTTAGAAGGTGATTAAAATAATAGATAAAGAAACATTTAGAAAAACAGAAGGTAGAATATATAGATATTATGAAAATTTGAAGAAGATAGACATGTTAGAACATAGATGTATGGTTTTAGAAAATACTAAAGAACAATTAAGAAATGATATAAAAAACACAAATGTTTCAATAGAAACAGATATGAATATGGGCATAGGGTATGAGGAAAGAGTTCAAACATCTTCTACATGTACAAGTTATGCAGAAAAAGAGATAGCAAGGCAAGTAAATAAGATGATACAAGAATGGAAGGACATAAGAAAAGAAATTCTTAAGATACATTCAAAAATTAGAGAACTAAACAAACAAGATCCAGACATGAAATATGCAATAGGATTACTAGATACACAGTACAGGTTAATTGCAGATATGAAGTATAAAGATCAACTAAGTTTAGAAAAAATCGGATTAAAATTAAACATGGATAAAAGTACAGTAAGTAGAACAAGAGAAAGAATAGTAAAGGATGTAAGTAAAGTAGTAAATTTATAAGGCCATAAATAAAAAAACGTGCAACAAAATGGCAACAAATTAGGCTATAAAACATGTTATTATAGTATCATAGCAAAAATAAAATAATTGATGCCATACAAAAGCACTTAACTATAAGGTGGGTGATTAGCTCCCTACTATAGGTTAGGTGCTTTTTACATACTTAGTTTAGACTAAGAGATTCTATAGTACATAAAGGAAGGTAAGAATATGCTAAATATTTATACAAGTTATGTATGTTATCGTTGTAGAAGAGAATTTGTTTTATTAAGTTAAGACACAGAATATATGAAAGGATATTTAGTGTGCCCTTATTGTAGTAGTAAAAAGTAGATAAAGAACAATAGGTAAATGATTTACGAGAGTTAATGGAGCATAGCATTATGTTAGAACAAATAGAGCTTTAATTCAAAAATAATTATAACTTTTCCTTCAATATATATATATTGTTAATCTAAATATTAAGAATATTATTATATGAACGAAAATTAATAAGATATATGAATATATTATTAATATAATAAATAAAGGTTTTAGTGGAGGATGGAATGTATAGAAACGAATTAGCAGTAAAGGACGAAGTAAATTATGAAGAGTCAAGGAAAAAAGATTTTGAACAATATGACATGTTAATAAATGATAAATTTGTAGTAGAAGCTGAGAAGAAACTGTTACTTTCCAAATTAGAAGGATTTAGTATTGCATCTGGTATAATATCGATATTTTTGTCTATTTTGACTTTAATTTCAGAGTTTGATTATTATCGTAATGAAAGTATCACATTAGTTTTATTAATATTTTGGAGCACAAGTGTTATGATTACAATATTTTTATTATACTAAGATTATTTAATATACGGTTGGATATGAATAAATTAAATAACTAAGATATTTTATAGTACGTAACAGTTTATAAGATAAAAATAATACACACAAAATCTATCTAAGATGTTTGAAGGTTAAATATAAAACATCTAAAAATATTAAAATTTATACGGTCATAAATAAAAAACGTGCAACAAAAATGCAACAAAGTAGCAACAAATTAAGCTATAAAACATGTTATTATAGTATCATAGCAAAAATAAAATAATTGATTCCATACAAAAGCACTTAACTATAAGGTGGGTGATTAGCTCCCTACTATAGGTTAGGTGCTTTTTACATACTTAGTTTAGACTAAGAGATTCTATAGTACATAAAAGAAGGTGAGAGGTTTTGAGAATAGGCAAAATATTAGAGGTTCAGCAACCTAATATACATAAGCAGTTAAATAGAGAACGGAATAAGAATAAATCTAGGAGAGAGGATGAGAACCTCTCTTTTTCTGATTATATGGATTTGATGAAGCATGATAGTTATAGAAGAATTAAAGGTAGACTAAGGCAGAAATAATTGTCATAAAAAGAAGGAAAACCTCCTAGGATGCAGAATTATATGATATTGAAAGGAGGTGCAAAATATGACTAAATTAAATACAAATGTAAGTATAGAAAGACAAAAATCATATTTTGATGGTGGATTATTACAACTTATAGGATGGTCTTTGTTAGGAATTATAATAACTTTTTGTACGTTTGGAATATGCTATCCATGGGCATTATGTATGGTTTTTGGCTGGAAAGTTAATCATACAGTAATAAATGGGAAGAGATTAAAATTTAAAGGAACAGCAATAGGAC
Organism: Clostridiaceae bacterium 14S0207; assembly: GCA_003288255.1. Taxonomy (GTDB): domain Bacteria; phylum Bacillota; class Clostridia; order Clostridiales; family Clostridiaceae; genus Hathewaya; species Hathewaya limosa. The sequence goes on from CP026600.1 coordinate 1,241,504, forward strand.
TATTTGGAAACTGGATTAAATGGTTTTTATTAATGATTATTACTTTAGGTATTTATAGTTTTTGGATAGGTATAGCTTTAGAGAAATGGAAAGTTAAAAATACAGAATTTGAAAATTAGAACTCTTAATAGGGTTCTTTTTTAATATACAAAACAAACAAAGCAATTAATGTGAGGTGGTGATGTGGTTGATATAAGAGGACCAGATGAAAAAGCACAGGCAAAACAAGATTATCTTGAAGGTATGAAATATAAAGAACTAGCTGATAAGTATTCAGTTAGTCTTAATACTATAAAATCATGGGTAAAAAGATATAATTGGTCAGAAGAGAAAAAACAAAAGGGTGCACACAAAAATAAAAAGGGTGCACCCTTAAATAATAAGAGTAAAAACAATAATAAGGAGTCAATGCAACAGGAAGTAAAGGAAGTTTTAAATAACTCTAAACTTACTGATAAGCAGAGGCTCTTTTGTATTTACTACATTAAGTACTTTAATGCTACTAAAGCATATCAAAAGGCATATGAATGTGATTATATAACTGCTAATACTAATGGTCCAAGGCTACTTGTAAATGCTTGTATAAAGCAAGAGATACAAAGATTAAAAGAAGGTAGATTAAACAGGGCAATGTTAGAACCAGAAGATATATTTCAAAAGTTTATGGATATAGCATTTGCAGATATTTCAGACTATGTAACCTTTGGAAGAAAAGAAATAGAAGTAGATAAAGATGAAGAGGGTAATCCAGTTATGATTGAAGTTAACTATGTAGATTTTAAAAATAGTAATGAAGTTGATGGAACACTTATTTCAGAAGTATCACAAGGCAAGAATGGAGTTTCAGTAAAGCTTCAAGATAGGATGAAAGCTATGAATTGGTTAGCAGATCATATGGACCTAGCTACAGAGGAACAAAAGGCTAGAATAGAAAAACTTAAAGCTGATATAGCTAAAACTGGCGAAAATAACAATACTAATGATGGAGTATTAAAAGAAATGTTAGAGGGATTAAAGGATGGCTTATAAGTTTTCTAATAAACAGAAGGATGTAATAAATAAGACACTTAAAAATGAATTAGGATTTATAAATATTCTTGAAGGCTCCGTAAGAAGTGGTAAAACATTTATAGTAAATCTAGCATGGACTTTATTTATACTTAATTCTCCACATGATGTATTTTTAATGTCTGGTGAAAGTACAGATTCATTATATAGAAATGTTATTGGAGATATGATTTTCATACTTGGAAGAAGTAGAGCAGTTTATCAAGATAGTGCTAAAGGTGGAGCACAACTTATAATAAATTACAATGGTAAAACAAAGGTTTGCTATTGTAGAGGTGGCTCTAAAGCTAATGATGAAGGAAAAATAAGAGGTATTACTATTGGCGGATGGATGGCAGATGAAATAACTCTTCATCATGAAAGTTTTGTTAAGCAAGCTTTATCAAGAATGAGTTTAGAAGGTGCTAAAGCATTTTGGACAACTAACCCAGATAGTCCCTATCATTATATTAAAACAGAATATATAGATAAGGCAAAGAAAAAGGAATATTGTCATTGGCATTTTAATTTAGATGATAACTTAGTTTTAAGCGAAGAATATAAGAGAAATATTAAAAATGCTTATGCTGGAGTATTTTATCAAAGATTCATATTAGGACTATGGGTATTATCTGAGGGAGTAATATATGATATGTTTGATAAAAATATTCATATAGTACCAACTACAGATAGAAAATACACAAAGAAGTATATATCTATTGACTATGGAACTCAAAATCCTACTACATTTGGAATGTATGGTAAAGCAGATGATGGACAATGGTATAAAATCAAGGAATATCATCATAGTGGTAGAGAAGAAAAACTACAAAAAACAGATGTTGAATATGCTGATGATTTAGAAAAATTTATGGACTATGATAAAAACATTACAGTTATAGTAGACCCAAGTGCAGCAAGCTTTATAGCAGAATTAAGAAAAAGAGCAATTAAGGTAAGGAAAGCTAAAAATGATGTGCTTGAGGGAATAAGAAATGTAGCTAATACTTTAAAAAACAGATTAATTCTTTTTAATGAGTGTAATGTAGAAACATTTAAAGAATTTGAAACTTATATATGGGATGAAAAATCTAGTTTAAAAGGTGAAGATAAACCAGTTAAAGAGAATGACCACCACATGGATAATTTAAGATACTTTGTAAATACAGTATTATTTAAAAATGATAATACTAAATACAATAAAGAAGTATATAACAAAGGTATGGGACTTAAACAAAATACTCTTAAAAAATATAAGATGAAAGGAGGATCAGTATTCTAATGAGTGCAAAGGATATAAAAGATGTATTGCTTAAATTAAGTGATAGAGAAAAACAAGAAAGAAAACAATCATTAAAAGATTTTCTTTTTTATCTTGGAGAATGTGAAAATAAAGAAGCAGCATTATTAGATAATGATTTATTAGGACAAAGTTGGATTACTTTAGATAATTTGGATTATGTACCAAGTCAAGTAATAGACAATAAGATTAAGTCTCTTATAAATAAGCAAGCACGTTTTATGTTTGGAAAAGAGCCAGATATATTATTTAAGGCATTAGACAAAGAGTATAAGGAAACTTGCGAAGAGTTAAGACAATATATAGATGCTATACTTAATGCTAGCAAGTTTTGGAGTAATACTATGAAGGCTTTTAGATTAGCTACAGTAACCAAAAGAGTAATGTTAAGGTTAGAGGCTAATCCAGGACAACCAGTAAGACTTTATTATCATGATATAAATGATTTTAACTATGAAGTTGATTCAGATGATATAACTAAGTTAAGTAAAGTTATATTAGTAAGACAGGATGCTGAAACTTCAAATAAAGAAGAAAGTGAACAATTATGGAACAGATATATTTACTACATAAATAAAATAAGTGATGAAAAATCTTCTTGTTATTTGAGAATTGAAACATTTAAAGGTAATAACTTAGAAACACCAATAAAAATAGAAGAAAGTGATACAGGGTTAAGCAAAATTCCATGTTGGATAATTTGTAATGAACAAAGTATAACAAGTATTTATGGCCAAAGTGATATAAAAGATTTAAAAATATTACAGGATAGCTACAATAGAAGGTTATCAGATTTTAATGATAGCTTAAGATTTCTTATGTTTGGACAAACAGCCATAATAGATGCTACAGAAGATACAGTTAATGCATGTAATATTGCTCCTAATGCACTTATGCCTCTTAAAAGTATAGAAGATACAGAAGGAAATAAACAGGCTAAGGTACAAAGGGTAGAAAGTAACTTTACTAATTCAGAACCAGTATTAAATTTTTTAGATAAATTAGATAAAAGTATGCATGAAAAACTAGGTATACCTCATCCAGAACAGTTAAAAAACATTCCTAGTGCTAAGGCCTTAAAGTATATTTATTCAGAACTTGTTGCTAGGTGTGAGGAAAAGTGGCACGATTGGGAACCTACTATAAGATCAATGATTAGACTTATAGTTGAATCATGTGGTAAGTTTAATTGCTATGAAGATTGGGATCATCAATGGGATCAATTGCTTTATAACATAGTTTTAAATAAGAACTATCCAATTCCAGAAGATGAAGAAGATCAAAAGAGATTAGCTATGGAAGAAGTTCAAAACAATGTTAGAAGTCATAGAAGTTATATCAAAGATTATTCTAATGATGAAGATTATGAAGAACACTTTAAAGAAACTTTAGAAGATATAAAATCACTAAATGAAGCGGAACAAGATCAGTTCCAAAAGGCCTTAGATGATGAATTAAATAATGAAGAATGAAATGCTGGTGATAAATAATGAATTTATACCAACAAAGAGTATTAAATGCTAGAAAAGAATTTTTAAGACTTAATAAAAAACAGGAAAAAGAATTATTAAGCATATATAGAGAACTAGCAAAACAATTATCAAGTGAAATAGATTCATGTAGGACCAGCTCAAGTAAACAATACTTGAGCGAAATGGAAGAAATGGTTCAAGCCTATACTAATTATTTAAAGTTAAAATTAAATAAAACTATAAAGAATAATATTAAAGCTAGTTCACATATAGCAAGTTCCGTAGAGTTAGCTTATTATAATTCCATAACAAATAATGTAGGACTTAGAACAATATTTAATAAATCAGTGGTTACTACATCAGCTAATACAGTTAAAAAACTTATACAAGGCAACTATTATGCAGATGGAAAAACATTAGATCATAGGATATGGAACTTAACTAAGAAAAATGCTAAAGACATAGATACTTTAATAAAAGTTAATATAAGTAGGGGAGCAAATTCTAGAAAGTTAGCTAAGCAAGTAGATAAATATGTTAATCCTTTAAAAAGAACTGAAGCTAAAACCTTTGTTAGTGGAATGAGTTCAAAGGTGTCTTATCAAGCACAAAGGCTTGCCAGAACTTCAATTACTCATAGTTTTGCAGAAACTACTATAGAAAATGCCAAGAATAATCCATTTAGTTTAGGGGTAAGGTGGATTTTAAGTGCTAGTCATTATGAAAAACAAGTGAAAAGACATGGTCCAGATATATGTGATGAGTATGCAGATAAAATATTTAAACCTAAAGATGTTCCATTACAACATCCTAATTGTGCATGTTATTTATTAGAAGAAAGTGAAGATATAGATAAAGTTATAGAAAAATTAAATAAATGGTGTAATGGAGAACCTAATTTAGAGTTAGAAAAATGGTTGAAAAATCTTGAAGCAAATTTAAAAGAGTAATAAAGTTATAAAAGCACTTACTAAGGAAAATAGTAGGTGCTTTTATTATGTCTAAAAATAGGAGTGAGATTAATAGAGAATAAGTTAATAAATTTAAATAGTGAAAGTCTAACATTAGATAGTAGAGAAGTGGCAAAAATAGTAGGTAAAGAACATGACAAACTTTTAAGAGATATAAGAAATTATATAAGTCAGATGAAACAAGCAAATAAGGAGTCACCAAGTTTGGAGAGTCCTATTAATTCAAGTGATTACTTTATTGAGAGCACCTATATAAATAGACAAAATAAGAAACAACCTTGTTATGAAATAACAAAATTAGGATGTGAGTTTGTAGCTAATAAACTAACAGGGGTTAAAGGTACAGCATTTACGGCGATTTATATTAAAAGATTCAATCAAATGGAACAGAGCTTTAAAAATAATCAATTAATATTAGCAAATAAAGAAATTCAGGAGTTAAAGGATACGGTAATTGAATTTAAAAGCCTTACAGAAGAAGCTAAACAACAGTATAAACCTAGTCATAAAAGAAAGCTTGACTATAATAAAATGATTAAGTCATTAACTAATAATGATGAAGAAGTACATATAGTTAAAGATTGGGTATTTGGTTTATTGCAGATTAGTAAATGGGAGGATACTTGTATAGAAGATTCAAAGAAAATAATAGAAACTATTGTTACAGTATCAAGATTATTAACCATTAAAAAATTTGAACAGTTAAATTTATTTTAAAAGCTAAAAAGTATATAGCTTTTTTATTTTGCCCTTAGCAAGGTTTAAAAGGCTAAGAAAGGAGTATATAAATGGAACTAACTATTAATAATTTAGAAAGATGCTTTTATGAAGCGAGTAAAAATGATAAAAAGTATGTAGCTTTAAAATTAAGTGGATATAAGAATAATGAAATTTTAATAATTCAGAATGCTGATTTTGATTCAAGATTTTATTTTATTAAACAGGTATTTAACAAAGAATTAGCTTTAGGCTTTATAAAAATAGTTGGATTTACTTATGGTGATACTTTTGAAGAAATAGAAAAAGATTTATTAGGATAGAAAGGGGTAATTACAATGCCAAAATTAAGTGAAATATTAGGAGAACATTTTAAGCAAATACCAGAGGATTTAAAGAAAAAGTATAAAGATATAGATCTGGTTGATAGTTCTAAATATGTGGAGAAAACAGAATTAGAAACTGCTAATGAAGCGATAAAACAATATAAAAAAGATATAAAAAAGAGGGATAAAGATCTAGAGGATTTACAAGGAAAAATTAAAGATAATGAGGAACTAAATTCAGAGATAGAAACTTTAAAAGCTGCTAATAAGAAAGCAAGTGAAGATTATGAAGCTAAGATTAATCAAATAAGTTTTGATACTAAATTTGATAAGGCTATAGCTGAATATAAAGCTAAGAATCCTAAAGCATTAAGAGCACTCTTGGACATGGATAAGGTAAAACTTGTTGATGATACTTTTATAGGTTTAGAGGAACAGGTAAAGGCATTAAAAGAAAGCGATGCTTATTTATTTGAACAGGAATCAACAGGAGGTACTGGAAATATAGGAGGTGGTCAATATTCAGTAGACGATAATAAACAAGAAAGTTTAGGTGTTAGACTAGCTAAAGAAAGAGCTGAAGCAACTAAAACAAGTGAAATGCAAAATAAGTTTTTTGAATAAATAGGAGGTAGATACTATGAGTATAGAAAAAACTCAAAATTATATGGGTGAAAATAAAACCATATTAGAACTTGCAGGAGAATTATTTCAAACTACATTAATAAAAGTTAAAAAGACAGATATTGAAATACAAGATGCCAAAAGATTATTAAAAGCAGGCACTTTTATTTCAAAAGATGGAAAGGTAGTTGATGGTTCAACTGTTTCAGATGATAAGGTATTTGGATTAGTTTATAGAGATGTAAATTTTACATACTCTAATGGAACAGAAACAGTTCCGGTATTAATTTTCGGATTTGTAAAAACAAAAATATTACCAAAACAGCCAAGCGAAGAGATTAAAAAAGCCCTTCCAATGGTGCAATTTTTATAATAAAAAGGAGGAATTATAGAATGGATTGGAGAGATATTATAAACGTAAAAGAAATATCAACTTATATAAAAGAGCTTTCACCAGAAGTTACAATTGGGGAAGCTCTTTTTCCTAGAAAGAAACAATTAGGGATGGAATTGAAATATATTAAAGGTGCAAAGCAAAAACCAGTAGTATTAAAGCAATCTACATTTGATACTGCAGTTAAAATAAGAGCATTAAAAGCACAAGTAGATGAAATTACAAAGCAGATGCCATTCTTTAAAGAATCTGTTTTAATAAATGAAGCAGATAGACAGCAGTTATTACTTGCTATGCAAGCTCAAAATAAGAATGTTATAGATATGATAATAACTAAGATATTTGATAATTATAAGGTTTTAGTTGATGGTGGAGACATGCAAATGGAAAGAATGAGGATGCAATTATTAGCTGATGCAGGAGTTATTAGTATAATTTCTGATGATGGGGATATTGTATTTGATTTTGGTGTACCAAGTAATCATAAGGAAGTATTAAGTGGAACTGCTAAGTGGTCAGATATTGAAAAATCTAATCCTATTGAAGATATAATTAGGTGGGTTAGATTAATGAAAGAAGATGGATATGTAGTAAACAGGGCAATATTAGATGCAACAACTTTTGGATGGATTACTGCAAATAAAAATATTATTAAATCAGCATTCCCTAATAATCCTAATTATATAGCTTCTGATGAAGAGATTAAAAAGTTTATAAAAGATAAAACAGGAGTAGCATTTGCAGTAGTTAGTGGTTCTTATAAATTAGAAGATGGAACAGAGCAGCCTTATTTTACAAAAGGTAAATTTACATTAATTCCTACAGGAAGTTTAGGTAAAACTTATTATGGTACAACTCCAGAAGAAGCCGATAAAATGTTTGGTAACTCTAAAAATGTACAAATAGTTAGAACAGGAATAGCTATTATGACTATGAAGAAAGATGATCCAGTAACAGTTCAAACCAAGGTATCACAATTAGGTATGCCAAGCTTTGAACGTGCGGATGAATGTTTCTTTGCTACAGTTAATTAATATTGACATTATTAATAATTATAGAATATAATTAATTATATTCTAATTAATTATATTCCAATTAATTGTGATTTATAATATGAAAGAAGGTTTATATAATGTCAAAAAAAATTAGTTTAAATGTAAGTGATGAACAATATGAAGAAATACTACAAAAAAGTAAAATTAATAATCAAACAGTAACAGATTTTATCTTAAATAATTTACCTATAACTCATTATACAAAACTTACATTAAATAAAATCAATAATAAAGTTAATAAGTTAAAGAAGGGAAAAAAGTTCTCTATTCCAGAATTATTTGATAAAACAATGGAATGGGATAAATTCACAAAAGGATCTAGGCTAACTGTAGGTAAGTTATTTTATCAAAGTGTTACTCAGGGTGATCCTATTAGTAAACAAGTCGAATATTTGGAAAAAACTCTGCTAATTTAGCAATATATAGAAAGATATAAATATAAAAACAATAGGCATATTTCTTATATGTCTATTGTTTTTTATAGGAGATAATCTAAATGGCAAATAAAAAAGAAAAACAAGTTAGTGTAAAGGCATTAGTGAATATATGCTATGACAAAGGCTTTTATAAAATTAATGAAGAATTTAAAGTAAGAATATCAGAGGCTCAAGAAATGAATGATAGAGGTTATGTAGAACTAATGGAGGAATCACCTATTGATGTTGAGGATCAAGAAGAAGTAATTGAAGAAGGTGAATAATTATGGATCTTACTCCATTGGAAATATTAAAGATTAATTTAAATGAAAAGCAGTATCCCATATTTAGTGATGAAGAATTAAACAATCTATTGTTAGTTAATGATAACAATATTCTTAAAGCAAGTTGGAGAGGTTGTTTAATGAAAGCCAATGTAGATAAAAAAATAAAAGTAGGTCCTATAGAAATAGAAAATGCTGATCCTGATTATTGGAATAACTTAGGAGCCATGTATCAAGCTGATTATTTGGAAGAACAAACTAAGTTAAATCCAAGCAAAACTACAGGATATAAAACATCTATGAGAAGGGCAGATGGATGTTAAATGGCTAAATTAAAGGCTAAAAAAATTATAGATGCAATTAATAAAGGGATAGAATTAAATCCTACAGAAATTGTAGTAAAACAAGTAGTTAAAGTTGAAAAGGAAGGTTATTTTGAAGAAGAAGAACGAGAATCAAAATTAAAAGTATTGATATATTTGGAGAGTAATAAATCAGATATAAAGATAACAACAGATACTATAGGGAGTTCTTATTCAGATAGAAAGTACTACATGATAGCTAATTACAAGGCAAATTTACAAGTAAATTCTAAAGATGCCATTGAGTTTAATTGTAAAGAGGGACACATGAAAGTAAAAGCAGTATATCCAATAGTCATAGAAGATATAATATGCGGTTATCAATGCGAGCTTGAAAGGATAGGTTGATATGAGCTTTAAAGCAATTGATTATATAGATAAGAAAAAAGCTGGAATGACTATACTATGCAATGTTATAGCTAAAAAATTAGAGAGAGAAGCTAAGGATAAAGGTAATTGGAAGGATAGAACTAGTAATGCTAGACAAGGCCTAATAGGTGGTAGTGAAGGCGGAGGAAATAATTATTCTATATATCTTTCGCATGGTGTAGACTACGGAGAAATATTAGAGGAAGGTTCAAAACCTCATGTTATAACTCCTAAAAATGGTAAGGCATTATATTGGAAAGGTGCAGCACATCCTGTTAGAGAAGTACATCATCCAGGTACTAAAGGATTTAATACTTTAGGAAATACCTTAGAAAATAATAAAGAAAGAATTATAAATATAGTAATTAAATATTGGGGTGATGATTAAAATTGAGAGCAGGAATAAGACAAAAGTTACTAGATAGTATTCCAGAACTTAAAGACTGTTATGAACCTACAGTACCATCTAAAGATACATTGAAACCTTATGCAGTTATACTCCAAGGTAGTGATGATGAACAGAATAATCCAACTTCATTTAAAAGAACTATAGAAATATGGCTTTATGAAAAAAGAACTACATTTCAAAAATTAGATGGTTTATCTGAAAGGGTTATTAAATCTTTAGATTTACAAACTATAGAAGATAAAAATTCTAAGGAAACTTTTACTTGTATGTTCAACGGAACTATAGGTCAAGATGTTATAGATATAGAATGGGATGCAATAGCAAGAGGATTGCAATTTAGTGTAATAGCTTTGCATGGAGAAGAAGAAACTACGGCAGATACATGGGTAGAAGCTTTAAGTAATTATACAGAAAATATAGCAAATATAAAAGTATATAGGGATTATTGGAATAAAGATTTCCAAGTACCTTCTGTATTGTGGAGAACATCTAATACGAGTAGAGAACGTATAAATAGAGCTTTAATTAAAAAAAACAAGACTCTTGTATGTCATGTAGTTGATAGAAATAAAGGCAATATAGAAAAGATATTAAATACTATAGAAGATAAACTTATAACAGATTTAAAAATACCTTTAGATTTAAGGGTAGAAGGTATCTAACTATAGAAAGTATACAAGAAGATAGAGATGCAGATATGCTAGGTATAGGACAATTAACTGTAGAATTTAGCAGAAGAAAAATGATAGAAGATAATAATCCTACTATAGATAAGATTTATAGTAGAGGAAATATAAAATAGGAGGATTAATATATGGATGAAGAAACTAATGTAGTCAAAGAGGAATTATATCCAATACAGGAACTAATAGAAAATTGTGAAGCACTAACAGGCTATAAAAAAGAAGTAGCTGTTGGTGCTTTATTTGATTGTGGCAAAGAAGGAATGAGCAAAAAAGAATTTGAAGGAAGAATTAAAAATTTTTTAGTAAAGAAGGTGGAATAAAGTATGGCTACAGGAGTTTGGAATGAAAATGATAGACCAACTATACCAGGGTTTTATAATAGGTTTAAATCAGTAGCAGAAAAAAGAATAGGAACTGGTATACATGGTATTTTAGCTATGCCAGTTAAAGCTAACTGGGGACCTATAGAAAGGGTAGTAAGTATTAAAGATGAAAAAGACTTAATAAATAGGTTTGGTAAAGAGAATACTGTATACAAATTAGGTAAATTAGCATTACTAGGTAGGCCTAAAGAACTTTTATTATACAGACTTGTAGATGGCTCAGAAAAAGTGGCTGTTTTAAATTTAAAAGATATAGAAAGCAAAGATGTTATAAAACTAGAAACTTTATATCCTACAACTAGAGATTTTAATGTATCAATTAGAACTAACATAGTAGATGATTCTAAAAAAGACTTAATTCTTTATGAAGGATCTAAACAATTATATGTATTTTCAGAGTTAGGTGGAACTATAGAGGAAATAGCCAAAGTTTTAAATGAAAATGTAGAAAATATATGGTTTAAGGCTACCAAGTTAGAGGAAGGAAATAATAAATTACAAAACATAGCTAATGAAGCTTTTACAGGTGGAAATGATGGAAATAAATCTATAACAAATGAACATTATCTTAAAGCCTTAAATGTTATAGAGGGATATAAAGCTGATGGATTTTGTTTAGATGGTGTAACTGATGAAGCATTACAAAATACTGTTAAGGCATGGGTTAAAAGAAATAAAACCAAAGGTAATAATATAATTGCTTTCTTAGGTAGTAAGGACACGGATAATATTCAACAAGCAAATACAAAATCAAAGGGATTTAATTTCGAAGGAATAGTTAATGTAGGTACAAAAGGGATTTATGAAGGAATTAAGTATACGCCAGCTGAAACTGCTTGTTATATAGCTGGATTAGCTACAGGCAAAAGACTTAAAGAAAGTATTTGCAATGAAAAGACTATATTTGAAGATATAGAACCTCGTTTAAGCAAGGAAGAAGTAGAGAACTGTTTAGAAGCGGGAACTCTAATCCTAGTAAAAGAAGATGATGAGGTTATAGTTGTAGATGATGTAAATACACTTAAGAAGTACAATGAAGAGCAAAATGAAACTTGGGGATATATTAGAGGCATAAAATTTATGAATGCAGTTGATGGAGATACTGCATTAAAAAGAAAAGAATTTGTAGGTAAGGTACCTAATGATGGAACAGGTCAATTAGCACTTATATGTGCTCTTAAACAATACTTTGAGGTTTTAGAAAAGGAAGGTGTTATAGAAGATTTTACAGTTGATATAGATGAAGAATTACAAGCTAAGGCAAAAAATGATGAATTCTTCTGGAAATGGGATGCTAAATACGTTAATGTAATGAAACGTATTTATGGAACAGGATATGTAAGATAGGAGGTATAAATTATGGCATTAGATGCATCAAGAACTATACATGGTTGTAAGGGAAAAATCTTAGTAGACGGTGAGTGGCAAACTAACTTAACTGAGTGTACCGCTGAAGCTGAACTTGATAAAAAAGAATTAAACTTATTAGGGGATGATTGGACAAGATATAAGCAAGGTTCTAAAAAAGGAACAGGTAATATGGCTGGATATAAAGTAAGTTCAGCTATGATCCAAAGAGGGTTTAAAAGATTTGAAATAATAACAAGCTTAGAGGATCCAGAAGCTTATGGATATGAAAGAATAAGACTTATGAACTGTATGGCAGATAAATTAAATCTTATAAATTTAAAAGCTAATGAATTGGTAGAGGAAGAAACACCCTTTACTTTCGAGGGATATGAGCTTTTAGATCCAATAGTAGTAGAGTAAAAAAATAAATTTTAGGAGGAATTAATTATGAGTAATGAAATAAAAGATCAAGAAATATTAAATATGACAGAGGAAGATATAATAAATAAACTTATGGAACCTACAGAAGTTCCTGAAGCAACATATTTATTAGAAAGATTAGGTATACCGGTAACACTTAAAGGATTAAGTGAAAAAGAGATAAATAGAATAAAGAAGGAATGTACTTATACTAGAAAGCAAAGAGGCGGAAGAAGAGTTGAAAAACTTGATGATGAAGAATTTAATGCAGCATTGATTGAAGCATCTACAGTAACACCAGATTGGAATAACCCTAAATTATTAGATGCCTTAAAAGCCAGTGATGGTAAACAAGTAATAAAGAAAAAGTTTCTTGCTGGTGAAGTATCTGCTATAGGAGATAAGGTTCTTGAACTTAGTGGATATAATGAGGAATTAGAAGAGATTGAAGATATAAAAAACTAATAACATCAGGAGGCAAAATAACTGCTTTATATAATCTATTTATAAAGCATAATATGTCTCCTGATGTTTTTTATGATAAGAATGATATGGCAAGGAAATTACTCCTTGCCTTTTCTAGTTATGAAATAGAGCAGGAAAATAAGGCAAGAGAGAACGCCCAAAAGGGGGCGAAGTAGTTGGCTAAGAAAGAGATATACCGTTTAGATATAAAAATAGGCGTTAAAGGTGATGAAGAAGCCAAGAAAAAATTAAGTGCTACTGAAAAGTTTGTTAAAGGTTCTGAAAAGAAAATGAAGGCACTTAATAAAGTTAAGGCTAGTCCAAGCGTAAGATTAAAAGATAAGTTATCTAAGCCCGTTGATAAGATAAAAAGTAAAATGTCAAAATTGAATAAAGTCAAAGCAAACCCAAGTGCAAAGCTAAAAGATAAAGCAACAAAACCGGCTGAAAAGATAGAGAAGAAGACAAAAAAGGTAGATAAAATTAGGGCTAAACCTACTGTAAAACTAAAAGATGAAGCTACAAAACCTTTAAATAGAATTAAAGCTAAACTTAGTACATTTTCTAAATCGGTTTGTTCTAAATTAGCAGCTATTGCTACTGCTGGAGTACTAATGGTTGGGGGTCTAGGAGTAAATGCTGCACTAAGAGATTTTAGTAATTTTGAACAGGGGCTTGCTAATGTTAAAGCTATTAGTGGGGCTACTGCACAAGAAATGCAAGTACTTAGTAAAGAGGCTAAACGATTAGGAGCAACTACAGCTTGGTCAGCTAAAGATGTAACAGATGCGGAAACATTATTGAGCCAAGCAGGCTTTAGTGTAAAGGAAACTGTGTCAGCATTACCAGGATTATTAGACTTAGCAAGTGCTGGAGAATTGGATTTAGCTCAAGCCACAGATATAACAGCAGGTACTTTAAGAGCATTTGGAATAGAAGCCTCGAAAAGTGCACATGTGGCTGATGTATTAGCTTTAACTGCATCTAGAACTAACTCAGATGTATCTGGATTAGGCGAGTCTATGAAATATGTTGCACCTATAAGTAAATCTTTAGGTATTAGCATGGAAGAAACTAGTGCAGCTATAGGTTTATTGGCAAATAATAATATAAAGGGAAGTCAAGCAGGTACTGTATTGAGAGCATCTCTTGCTAGGTTAGCAAATCCTTCAAAAGAGGCATCAAAGGTTATGAAAAAACTTGGATTTACAGCATTTGATGCTAAGGGTAAAATGTTGCCATTAAGTAAAGTTATAGGTAACTTACAACATGGTACTAGAAAATTGAGTAGACAACAAAAAGCTCAAGCCATAAGTACAATCTTTGGAACTGAAGCTATGTCTGGAATGATGGCACTTGTAGAACAAGGACCAGAAAAGTTAAGTAAATTAACAAAGGAATTAGAAGGCTCAGATGGTGCAGCTAAGAATATGGCAAATACTAGACTTGATAGTTTACAAGGCCAAATGACAATATTAAAAAGTGCAGTTGAAGGCATGAATATAGAGTTAGGAGAAAAGCTTGCACCTTATGCCAAAGAATTCGTAACATGGTTTACAGGTAAAATTCCTGATATAACAAAAGGGGTTGTTAAAGTGGTAGATAGTGTATCTAAACTTATAAAAAAATTTAATAATCTAACACCAGCAGCTAATAAAATACTTACAACAGTTGCAATAGGAATTGTAGCTTTTAATCCATTAACCAAAGTTATAAAAGGAACATCAACAGCACTAACTTTTTTAATTGGATTAAGTCCTAAGTTATCGGCTTTCTTTGGAATTACAAAGAAAGCTAAAGTTGCGGCTGATGTTACAAAAACTGTTGTGACAGGTGCAGGGGCAGCAACTAAAGGGGTAGAAGGATTAAGTTTAGCAACTAAAGCAAGTACAATATTATTAAATCCTTGGGTTTTAGGTATAGCAGCGGCTGGATTTGGAATATATAAGTTGCATAAGCATTTAAGTAGTAAATGTATACCTGCAGTTAAGGAGTTTGGAGAAGGAATTTCTAAGTCTACTGCAGATGCAATGAATTCCTATATGGCATTAGATAAAAAAGTAGGACAAAGTCTTATGGATATTAAGATAAATAGTAAAAAAATAACTGTGGATATTGCTAAGAATATGACAAGTGAATTCAATGATATGGGTGTAAAAGTAAAAGATACTATTGATAAAAAGTATAATGAAATATATACGAATATGGAAGGATTCATGACTAAAGCTAATTGTTTTACAGATAAACAAAATGCTGAAATTCTTAAAAGAATCAAAGATAAGCAAGATTTTGAAAAACAATTGATTGATGATGGCCAAAAAAGAATCAATGAAATTTATCAAAAAGCAGCCAGTGAACATAGAAAAACAACTGCAGAAGAAGAATTCCAAATTAATACGATTAGAGAAAATAGTTTACAAAGCATGATTGAAAATATATCTAAATCCTCAGCTGAACAATTAATGATTCAAGGAAAATTAAAAAATGAAACTAGTATATTAACAGCACAACAGGCAGCTGATATAGTTAAAGAAAGTGCCAAAGCACGTGATGGGGCTATAAAATCTGCTACAGAAGAAGCCGATAAAGTCATTGAAAATGCTAGAATGCAAAGGGATGTATTAGGAATTTTAAAACCTGAAGAAGCTAAAACTATAATAGAGGCAGCTGAACACCAGAAAGAGGTTGCTATAGCTAATGCAGAAGGAATGCATGAAGAAGTGGTAATGCATGCTAGGGAACAGGCATCCGAGCATGTTAATCAAGTGAATTGGCAGACAGGGGAAGTATTAAGTAATTTTGATTCAATGATAGCCAAAATAAAAGAATTTAATGCTTTATCAATAAAGGAAAAAGTTATTAGAGTTGTAAAAACATTTATAGAAAGTGGCCAAAAAAGAGATGCTAAGCGAGACGACTTTATAAAAAAACAAAAAGAAAGATTTTCAAGACCAGGGAAGGGATATGCTACTGGTACTGAGCATGCAAGAAGTGGGATGCATGAAGTGGCAGAACATGGATTTGAAATAATATTAGATAGACAATATAGGAAATTTAATGGTGGAGAAAAAGTTCTTAATAATAAAAAATCTAAAAAGTTCTTAGGATCTATGATTAATAACAATAATGAAACACAAGAAAAACCAAAACTACAATTTGCAATATCAAAACCTCAGTTAGCTGGGGCAGGTGCTAATAACGTAAATGTAGATATGAATGTAGAAAATAACTTTAATAATGATACTGATATAGATCAAGTGGTAGAAGAAGCAGCTAAACAATTTGCTTTTAAATTGAAACAGGCATTGAAGAATATTAAAGGATAATTATTAAAAAGAGAATCGCTTATGCGGTTCTTTTTTATTGAGGTGATTTTATATATGGATGTATATCTAAAAAATGAAAGAGAAAAAAATGTATTTCATTTTCCAATAAATCCGATTGATTCTATAACAATAAATAGAAGTAAAAAATATGATACTGCGGATATAGTAGATTATGGAGAAGTAGATCTAAGTGATAAAGGGAAAAAAATAAAGGAATTAAGTTTTGATACATTGTTACCTCAACAATATGATGCTTACTGTAGATATAAAAACATCCCAAATCCAGTAGAAATTATAGCTAAATTAGAAAAATGGATGGAACAACAAGAACCTCTAAGGCTTATAATAACTGATTTTAACTTTAATGATTTAGTTATTATAACGAGTATATCTGAAGAAGAAAGGGCTGGAGAAACAGGAGATAAATACATTAATATTAGTTTTCGAACATATAGACAATTAAAAATAGAAACATTAAATTCTCCTAAAAGGAATATGTCTAAGAAATCTACAGTGAAAAGAGTGACTTTAAGAAATAATAGAATAGCTACAAGGTCTAATTCTAAAATATATGTTGTTAAACCAGGAGATAGTTTATGGAAGATATCTAAGTGCTGGTATGGGAATGGTTCTAAGTGGAATGTTATATATGAAAAAAATAAAAAAACTATAGGAGCTAATCCAAATAAAATATATTCAGGGCAAAAGTTGGTGATGTAATGGCAACTATAATACTTAGAAATAAATATAAGATAGATAATTTGACAGAAGGAATACAGCTAAGTGAGGCAATAGATGGTATAGCGTATACTGCCAATATTACTTTAATAGAAACGGAGGAACTTAAGAAACTAGGAATATCAAAGGGAAACAATATTGAAATATATGACATTGACTTTGAAACTAAGACAAATAGACAAATTTTTAAAGGCATTATATGGGACATAGATAGATCTAAGAAAACTAAAAGACTAACAATGACTTGTAAAGAAAGGACCATTTATTTAGAAGAAAGTGAAGATGAATATTTATTTCCTAGTATGACAGCAACACAAAGAATTCAAAGATATTGTAGAGATTGGGGAATTATAGTAAGTTTAGTTGATACAAGAATTAAGCTAGCTAAGGCAGTATATAGAAGTGATACTATTCTTGGTATGATGCTCAAGGATTTAAAAGAAACAGCTCAAAAGGGTGGAAATCTTTATAAACTTAGAATGCTAGATAAATTAAATATAATACAGTTAGGTAGTAATAAAACAACATGGAAATTAGAAACTATAGCAGAAGATATAGATAAAAAAAGTTCTCTAGAAGGTATGGTTACACAAGTTAAAGTATTAGGTAAACAGGAGGAAAATAAAAAGACTCCTGTTACTGGTATATACAAAAAAGATACAAGCAAGTATGGAACAATACAAAAACTTGTACAAGATGAAAAAATAAAAAGTAGTGTTGAAGGCAGAAAAAGAGCAAATGCTTTGTTTAATACTGGAGAAGAAACGGTAAAATTAAGTGGTATAGATATAAATTCTATTAGGTCAGGAGATAAAGTAAGTGTTGATGCAAAAATATTATATGTTATAGATGTTACACATAACTTAGGTAGTACAGGAAGAATGAATTTAAATTTATCTGGATTAGATTACATAAGAAGGAGGTTTTACAGTGGAGACATTTAATGAATTAGCAAGAGAAATAAGAGGTAGTACAAATAAAGCAGTTAATGAAGCACTTTCTTATATAGGATTAGATTTAGGAACTATAACTTCCAGTGGTCTTAAGTTAGATAATTTTAAATATGAAATACAAGATTATATGATATTAGATTATTTAAAAATGGGAAATGAATATAATATTGAAATGGCAGGAGAACATCCTCATAATCATGTTTTAAAAACTCCTAAAGAATTAAAACCAATATCTGTAGGGGATAGAGTTTTAGTTGCACTACTAGGAAGTGAATTTGTAGTAGTTGGGAGGGTTGTAAATGCCTAATTTATTTCCAGAAGATACTGACTTAGAAGAAAATAATATAGAAGAATTAGAGGAACCTATTATAGATATTAAAGGTTCTTTTTTATTTGACTTTAAAAAAGGAGATTTTGTAACGAATCCAGATGGAACTATAGCTAAAGTAAATGATCTAGAAGGATATGTGCAATGGTGTTATAAAGCTCTAGCTACATCAAGATATAAGTTAGCTTATTCAGATTTATATGGACAAGAGTTTAAAAATATTATGGGTAAAGATATTTCTAAAAGTGCTATAGAACTTGAAATTAAGAGAATGACAGAAGAAACACTTATGGTACATCCGAGAATTAAAGATGTTATTGACTTTTCCTTTAAATGGGATGAAAAGAAAGAATCTGTTTACTTTGAATTTAAACTTATTACTATAGATGAAGAAAAGTTCATGTTAAATAGTGAAATGAAAGTGTGGTGATATGATTGGAAAGAGATATATCTATACCAGAATTTTTAAATGAAACGGCGGATGATATACATGAAAGAATGTTAGCAAAGGCACCTTTAGATGTAAGTACTATTGAAGGAGATTTCTTTTGGGATACTACAAGACCTACTGCAGAAGAAAAGGCCGAGCTAGTACAGTTAAAGCTACAAAATATACTAAGGTTAGCATTTCCACAAACTTCTTATGGTAAGTATTTAGAGTTTTTAGGAGAATGTAAAGGAGTATTTAAAAATCTTCCCACTAAGTCTATGGGTGTTATAAAAGTTATAGGAAGAAAAGGCACTAAAATATATAAAGATAAGTTAATAAGTACAGTTTCGACAGATGAATTAGAATCTGTTGTTTTTAAGTTTATAGAGAATAAAATTATTAATGAAACAGGAATAGCTTATGTTAAAACAGAGTGTATTAAGCCAGGTACTATAGGTAATGTTTTAAAAAATACTGTAACTGTACTTATGGATCCTATTAATGGGGTAGAAAGTATAACAAATGAAGAGAATTTCACAGGTGGTACTGACTTAGAAGATGAAGAACATTACAGGGAAAGGATTTTAGAGGAATATAAGAATGAAGCAACTAGTGGAAATGAAGAACATTATAAAAAGTGGGCCAAGGAAGTTGATGGAGTTGGGTTTGCTGATGTTAAATCTGAATGGAATGGTTCAGGAACAGTTAAAGTATTGATTTTAGATAAGAACAATAAAACTGCTACTAAAGAACTTATAGATAAAGTTCAAAACTATATAGCGCCACCAGAACAAAATAGAGGTGGTAAAGCCCCTTTAGGAGCAATAGTTACTGTAGATACTCCAAGTACAGTTAAAATTAATATAAAAGCTAAATTTAATTTTAAAAGTGAATTTTCTGAGGAAGATGTTCTATATAATTTAAAAGTTAAAATAAGCAGTTATTTATCTACAATTTCTATAGGTGGAACAATAGTTTATAATGCAATTCAAACTATTTTAGGATCATTTATCTTAACAGGGGAAGGCGTAGATGATTTTATTAATTTAACCGTAAATGAGAGTACTTCTAATATAAAACTTATAGATCAAGTAGCTGTTATAGGTGAGGTGATTAACATTAAATGATAAGTTCGCCTAAAGGAAAAGAAATGATTAGCTATATTTCTCCTATATATGAACAATCTAAGGTTATGCAAGCTATATTTGAAGCTATAGGAAGTGAATTTGATAGTGCAGAAGAATTATCTGAAGATATTCTAAAACAATTATTTCCACAAACAGCTACATGGGGATTAATATATTGGGAAGATGCTGTAAAGATAATAACTAATTTAACTGAAGATATAGAACGTAGAAGAGGAAAAGTTATAGCAAAACTTCAAAGTAAATATGTAGTTAATCCTAAAAAAATGGCCAATATAATAAAAAATTATATTGGAATAGATACTATTATAGTTGAAAATACAGCTCCATATACTTTTACAATAGAAATGGATACAAAGAATAATATTAACTTAAGTGAATTCATCCATATAGTCAATCGAGTTAAGCCTTCTCATTTAGGATATAACTTTACTATATGTTGTAATACAGAGTTGAACTTAAATACAAAACTAAATAAATACGAATTTTATAATAATATGTGTGGAACTTTTAATTGTGGAACTATTCCTGATTATTCTAATAGGGGTGTAACGATACAAGAAAATATTACTATTAAGTCTAATAACAATAATTGGCCACAAAAATATAAATTAACTGGAACATTTAAGGTAGGTGATTAAGTGATAACAAGACAAGGAATAGATTTAATTGCTAATTCTATTTTAAATTTAATAGATCATGGGGAAATAGTTATAGGTAAAGAAGTTAAAAAATTAGCTTTATATAAAACTAGCATAGAAAATAATTATATGAAGGTATTTCTTATGTTAGATGATACAATGCAAGGAGAAATAACAGAAACTAAATTAATAAGTAAGTCTGATGAAGTATTAATGAATAAAGCTGATATTATTCAGAAGGATACTTCTAGAGGCTTACTTATTATTTTTTCTCTTAAAATACAGGAGGTAGAAGGCTAATGAAACAGGATTATGAGAAGATTGGTTGGCAAGATCATATTGTAGAAAAACCTTATAATTTTGCAGAAAAGAAAAATTCTGATGGAACTATTACATTAATCCCAAAGGAAGGCGAAGTTCTTCAACAAGGTACACCAGTAAATTCTAGGACTTTAGGACATATGGAAGATGGTATTGCTTATGCAGTAGAAAATACTAATATGAATGCGGATAGTATTACTAAATTAAGTGTAGATGTAGCTATTTTGAAAGGTTCAACAATTAATAACATGACTAACAACGTATTCTTTGAACGTTTTGAAAACTTAGAGGATATTAACTTAGAACAAGGAATATTTGATAACATAAATAAAAGGGTGGTGATCTAATGGCTGAATTTTTAGGAGTAGTTAAATTAGGTACTTTATATTACAAAAATGATGGAAAACCTAAGGCTCTTAAGAATCCTAAAAATCCTGTAAGCCGAATAGCCCGTTGGTCCAATGACCCTGAAGTGGATAAAGTAGATAAAATAAATACATTCACATATGGTAAAGGTGATATAAATAGTGCTGAAAGTAAATATGATTCTATATATGATGAATATTACATTGGTGATACTTCACTAAATAAAGATGAACAATTAAGTTGGGTTAAAATACGAGATAAAAATAAAATATTATATATATGTGACAGGGTTATTTTAGATCACTTGGAACCTAGACATAACATTGATGAATTAACTGAATCACGAGAAATTATCATAGACAATAATAAGTATACATGTCGCTCTATAAAATTATGTATGGCTGAGAGAAGATGTGACCCAAATGCTGAAAGTATTAGTGTAACTATATGTGTAAAATGTCCTAGATATTATGATCCTAAAACAGAAAAATATTATTATTGCGAAGATGAATGGGCTGATTATATTTTAAATAAAAAAGGTATTAAAGGATTACCAAGCCCACA
This sequence comes from Clostridiaceae bacterium 14S0207, assembly GCA_003288255.1. Taxonomy (GTDB): domain Bacteria; phylum Bacillota; class Clostridia; order Clostridiales; family Clostridiaceae; genus Hathewaya; species Hathewaya limosa. The sequence continues at coordinate 1,263,366 of CP026600.1, forward strand.
AAAATATGATTTACACGAAAATGTGGACATAGAAAAAGCATATAACGGAGAACATAACAAGCTATGGCATTGGTTTGGGGTAGAAACCAGTACACCAATTAGAAATCCTAGTGGATGGAATGGTTCAGAAACTTATAATATAGGTTGTGGAGGACGTGGTGCAGATTATTGGCGTGGAGATAGGTGGGAGTCTGGATACTATGAATGGCGTCCTGTACTAGAATGCTTAAAACCAGCACCTACAATTTCTGATACTGATAGAAACTTAGGAGATAAAAACAAGGGGTTTTCTATAAGTTATACTGTATCAGATATGGATACAGTGAAAGTTACAGAAAAGTTGAATGGAACTGTTATAAAAACAATTAATAACGCACCACAAAATGAAGAATTATCAATTAACATAGATAAGGAAACTTTATATAAACTTCCTTTAAATAGTGAAAGTAAAATCACTATAGAAGTTGATGATGGATATGGTGGAATATCTTATCGAAATTATACATTTACTAGAACTAATACTGCCCCTATTATTTCAGGTCAAGACGAAAATTTAAGTGTAGTTGATAAGAACATAAAACGACCTTATACAGTACATGATGAAGAAAATAACGATATTACGGTTGTAGAAAAAATAGATGGTACTATAATTAAAACTTTTAGAGCAGATTCTAATAAAGAATATGCAATAGAAATTCCAGCTAACCTTTGGATTTTACTTAAGAACGGACAACATAAATTAACTGTAAATGCTACTGATTCTAATAACGCCACATCTATTAGAACTTATACATTTACTAAAAAAGAAACTAAGATAGATTTAACTCTTAAAAATGCACTTAAAACAGATGATAGAGCTAATAAAATTCTTATTACCCCAGTATGGCAGGGCATAGAAAATGCTAATGTAAAAGTAGAGGTTTGTAACAATGCTAATGATGAAGAACCAACATGGGAAGATTGCACTAAATCTGTACTAGCTAATCAGCATTATAATTTTACAAACAAAGAAAAAACGGCTGATACATGGGGTATTAATATAAAATTTAATATAGAGAAGAAAGATAAAGTTGAAGAAGAAATTTACTTTAACGGATTTGGAGGTGCTTTTGAATAATGGATATTATAAATATTAAATCTTTAAAAATTATAAATGAGGAAAACCAAAAGTTAAAGCAAGAAAAAATTGCACAGGTAAAAATTTTATCTGATGTAATGCTAGAAATAAAAAAGAAAGACAAGTTTAATATGCAACTAGCTAGAACTGTATCAGAATTAAATTTAAAATTAAATAAGTTAGAAAAGGAAGGTAGATAATTATGGATAATAAAACAATGTTTGACTTCTATAAAATGAGTTATGAGTTTGGATATTTAGAACTAAAAGATATACAAGAAGCAGCAAAGTGGGAATGTATAAGTAAAGAGCAATACAAAGAAATTATAGGTCAAGAATATATAGTAGAATAATTTATAAGGCAATAGGAGGACTTTTATAAGTCTTTTTTTATTGCCTATTTTTTAAAAAATAAGGAGGGAAATATGGATAAACAAAATATTTTTAATACAATAATTGCGGGGATAGGAACTTTGTTTACAACATTATTTGGTAGTTGGGATTTAGCATTACAGATATTAATAATCTTTATGATTGCTGATTATGTAATGGGAGTATTAATAGCACTAAGTAATAAAACATTATCTAGCAAAACAGGATTTAAAGGTTTGTTAAAAAAGGCAGTAATATTTGTAGTACTTATATTAGCAGTAAGTTTAGATAGATTACTTAATACAGGAGGTTGGGTTTTCCGTACCCTTGTTTGTTATTTCTATATAGCAAATGAGGGTATTTCTATTTTAGAAAACTGTGCATGTTTAGGTGTACCAATTCCAAAACAGTTAACAGAAGCACTGGTACAACTAAAAGAAGGAAACAAGAAAGAAATCAAAGAGCAGGACAAATAGTCTTGCTTTTTTTATATAAAAAATAAAAGAGGAGATGTTTTTATGAAAATAGGATTAGATGCTGGACACTGTAGATGGGGCGCAGATATTGGGGCAAGAGGTTGCGGAATGAAAGAAGAGGTAATGACTAGAACTATTGCTAATCAAGTAAGTAAAAAATTACAGTCTCTAGGACATAGAATTATTATTTGCAACATTGATAAAGCTTCAACAGTTAGGGAAAGCTTAAATGTTAGAAGTAAGAAAGCTAATGATAATAATGTAGATTTTTATGTATCAATCCACATTAATGCTGGTGGTGGAAAAGGTTCAGAAGTATATACTATGAAAGGAAAAGAACTACAACAAGCTACTAGAACTTTAGATAATTTAGTTTCATTAGGTTTTATACGTAGAGGTATAAAAGATGGTTCTCATTTATCTGTAATTCGGAAGACCAATGCTCCAGCTATGTTAGTCGAGGTATGTTTTATAGATACTCAATCAGATATAAATTTATATAATAAACTAGGAGCAGGAAGAATAGCAGATGCAATAGTAAAAGGAATTGTAGGAGAAACTATTTCAATATCTTCAATTTCTAAATCTCAACCTCAATCAAAGGTAAATAATAATTCCAACTGGATTAACCTAGATGGTAAAGTGGGCACTTGCACTGGTGATGGAGTAAGAATTAGGAGTAGTAAATCTAATAAAGATACTAGCAATGTAATAGGAAGTTTAAATAAAGGGGATAAGGTAAATCTTTATAGAAAGGAAGGGGATTGGATTCATATTTATTACCCACGTTGTGGAGGTTATGTATATTCAAAATATATAAAATTTTAATATAGAAATGTAAAGTAACGATCACAAAACATATTTATTAACATATATAACTATTGTAATGAATAAAGTGGCGGATAGAATGATATAGGGAAATTTAAGATTTATCTTAGAAAGTCCAAGTTACACCTCAAGTTAAGAAAGAATATGAAAAAGGTAGTCGTAATTTATGTTACAACTACCTTTTAGTATTATTGATTACTAGTTAGTTCAGATTTAACAGTATTTATTTGAGTTTGAGTAGCAGCTTCAGCAGGTTTATAGAATCCTTTTTGTTTAGCAGTTTCATAAACTTTATATTGTCTAGCTTCATCTTGATTTCTCATCATTTGAAGTTGTTGACGTAATTGAACATTCTCAGTTTGTGCTATTACACTAGCATAGAATGATAAACTACTGTTTATAGTACTTAAATAATCATTCATCATACTCTTTTCTTGCATTATGGTACCTCCTATTTTAAGAAATTCATTAATTTTTCTTTACTATTTCTTGCATCTTGAGCATCACATTTAAACATATCACATAATTCTTTATCAGTGCAATTCTTTGCATAATCATCTAACTTATTAGCTATTGTTTCATGTGATCCAATAAGATGACGAAGATTTTGTAATTCTAATTGACTTAAGTTTGTCATAGTAAACCTCCTAAAATTATATTCAATAATATTATTTCAATTAAATATAAAATTATTCAAATAATAATGTAATCTTTAAGTGTTGGTAATTAGTGCCTATCATTAGTTTGTGAAGATAAGTCATATACAAAAACAAAGTCATAATATTGTAAGTATATTGACAAATATAAATTTGAGTGTAGAATAAAATATATAGAATAAACATATAATAAGCTTACACAGTACATTTTAAATAAATTATATTTTTTACTTTAAGGTCAGAATTGATTCTAATTTATGTTTAACTTGATTTCATCTATATCTGTTTATAAAAAGTAACATTCTAATTTAATAATTAATATTAATTAATTTTAGATACTTAAAGTAAAAATTTAGACACATAACTCTAAATTGACTAAGATCCTCCTATTAATAACTAAACGTTTTAATTAGGAAAGGGTAGCTTACAAATTAAACTGTAAGCTACCCTTATTTTGTTTATTCTAATTATATATTCGAAGTTATACATTAATAATAAGTATGTTAATTGTTTCTTAAAGAATTTCCAGTGTATGTAGAAAAAAATAGATATCTTAAAGTAAGGAAGAATAAAAATAAAGCCTAACCAAAAGGTTAGACTTTAGGAAAAAGTTATTTTAAAGACACGAAGATTACACAAAAGAGTTAATAAAATTATTGAATTTAACATTTTATATTTTGATTTGATAAAGTATAAAGCACATTTACAAATACTTTGGAAAGCGAGTTCTAAAAGTTAAATCATTAATAGTATTAACTAACTTTAATTAGTTATTCATTAAAATTATGATTTTTTATTAAAAAATTAATTTTATAAATCATAAATAAATTTTTATTTTAGAGTAATTCTATCTATTTAAATAAAAACGGCTTAAAAATGAAAATAGGTGATCATATTAAGAGAAGGGTAGTTTGCAGTATGAAAACTGTAAATTACCTTTATTTTTTATTAGTTTATAAAAAATAATGTTTTTTTACATAAAATTATTGATCTGCTATACTATGCGTAGTTTAATATAATTAAAAAAGAGGGAAAGATAATGAAACAAAAAAAGAAGAAATTAAGTAAGGATTTACAAGTTAAATTATTAATAGAAAGATTGGAATTCTATATATAATTTCTTCTTTAATATTTAGTCTATCACATTTTAATAAAAAGATTGGGGCAAATAAATGAGAACAGAGAAAAAGATTAAAATATTAACTATTGGGACCATAATGAATATTGTTATAATAATTGCTTTAAAAACAATATTTTAAGTTAGAAGGGAATAAGATTATGGAAAATAATAATTAAACTGAAGCTAATAAAAAGTGGCAGAACAAAAATAAAGAATATGCAAAATATTTTAGTAATCGTAGTAGATGTGCTTTATAAGAAAACAAGCTACATTAGAAGACTTATAAGAGAAAGAGAAGAAAACATAAAAATGTCTTAAAAATAGAAAAATGGTTAAGAAAAGGGTAGTTTATGGTTGAATACTGTAAGCTATCTTTTATTTTTATATAAAATTTTACACAATAATAAAAATATTGTAAAATGAATACGTAATTTTTAATAATATGGGGGGAAGAGTAATGAACTTTTTTAAAAAGAAAATAGTTTATATTCCATTACTTGTAATAGTATATTTGAGTCTATTTATTAATCAAACTAGAGTCTGTGGAATATTAACAATGTTAGGAATGGGAGGATTACTGTATTATTTGTTCTCTAAAAATATAGCATTTAAATCTAAGAACAAGGTAGTAAAGTCAATTACAACTTTAAGTTTAATAATTGTATTTTTATTTGGACTAATATGTACTACTGTAGATGTAAATTCTAAAAGTAATACGGCAAGTGCTAAAAAGACACTAGCAAGTAATACTAATAAAAAAACTGAAGAAAAATCAAAACAAAGAGAAATTCAAAATAAAAAAGAAACTGAAGAGAAAGCAAAACAAGAGAAAGTAAAACAAGAAAAAGAAAGAGAAGAAAAGGAAAGAAAAGAAAAAATAAAACAAGAACATGGTGGAGTTGCTGGAGAACTTAAAATTCACTATATTGATGTTGGACAAGCTGATAGCATACTAATTCAACAAGGTGATAAAAGTATGTTAATTGATGCTGGTAATAATGATGATTCAGAATTAGTTAAGTCATATATAGAAAAACAAGGTATAACTGCTCTAGATTATGTAGTAGGTACTCATCCTCATGAGGATCATATAGGTGGATTGGATTATGTTATAAATAGTTTTAATATAGGTAATGTATTTATGCCTAAGAAATTATCTACTACTAACACATTTAAAGATGTTATTAATGCTGTTAAGAGCAAAGGCTTACAAATAACTTCACCTCAAGTAGGACAATCTTATGAACTTGGGGAAGCTAAATTTACTATTTTAGGTCCAAAACAAGAATATGAAAACATAAATGATAATAGTATTGTAATTAAAATGACATTTGGAAATAATTCTTTCTTATTTACTGGTGATGCAGAAGCTACAGCAGAAATGGATATGGTTAAGGCTGGATTAGAACTAAAAAGCGATGTAATTAAAGTTGGCCATCATGGGAGTAAAACATCTACCTGTGCTAATTTCTTGGAGAAGGTTAATTCTATGTATGCAGTTATAAGTTGTGGAAAAGATAATAAATATAGACTTCCTAATAAATCCGTAATGGATAGATTAAAGAATAAAAATATTAAAGCTTATAGAACCGATGAATGTGGAACTATAGTTTTAACAAGTGATGGGAAAGATATAAAGTTTAACTGTAAAGAAGGAAGTTATAATTATAGAGATACAGAAACGAATAATGTTAATAATAAGAAATCATCAATAAGTACCAGTACAGGATCAGTTGCACCAGTACGCAATTCAAAATCTAGGGTTAATAATAAAACTACTAAGTCACATAGTAATGGAACAGTAGTTAATAATACTAATGTTTCTGAAAATGGGAAAGTATATTATACACCTAAAGGGAAGTGTTATCATTCTAGTACGGGATGTCAAACTTTAAGAAGAAGTAAGAATATAATAACTGGAACAGTTAATAATTGTGGAGGAAGAAGACCTTGCAGTAAATGTTATTAAAAGAATGTATCTATAAATTTTAATAAAAAGGATAGTTTATAGTTAACAGCTATAAGCTATCTTTATTTTATTTAGAGAATAAAAGAGCAAAACTTGTCTAACTTTCAGAAATATTATACAATAAAAAAGGTTTTGTAATTTATTAATAAAAGAAGGTGAATATATGATTAATAAGAAAGTTAAAATAATGACTTCTATATTAATTTTATTATTAGCTACAGCTATTTTAGGAGCATGTGGTTCAAAAGATTCAAAAAAAATAAATTTATCAGTTACTGTAGGAGATTATAATGATACAAGTAAAACTGTAAAACTTGAAGAGGGAGATGAGATAGAAGATGTACAGGATATGGGAGAAGGATGGGTCAAGTTTAAAAATAATGGTAAAGAATTATGTTGCCCTAAAGATAAATTGGAAAGAAGTTTAGAATAAAAGTTAAACGATATAAATACATTTAATATTAAAAATTTAAAAATATAGTAAAAAAAATAAATAAATGCTATGATATTATTGTGGAGTTAGTGTAAATTAAAAGATATGCTAGATCCAATTTAATAAAATAAATTTTGATAATGAAACTTATATATAGAAATAGTTACTTAGAGAGACATTGTATAGATCAGTAAAAAAATATATAAGAACACATTCAAATGAAAGGAAGTAAAAAATGGATAAGGTTGTATACATAGCATTGCAACTGCTTGGTATTAAAAATAATACACTAATAGATATAATTAATTTAATACCAAATAAAGAGGTAAAAAAATTTTTTGAAAAAGACCTAATGGAGATTCAGTATAAATACAATATAGATATTAGTTCTTATATGATGTTATTCAAAGATTCCCAAATAATAAAAAAAAATATGAAAAAAGCTGAACACATTTTAGAAATAAATAAAAAACTGAAGATAAAAACCATATTAATTAATAGTAAATTTTATCCTACAAATTTAAAGAAAATAAATAATCCACCTGCTATTCTTTATATAAAAGGTGGTAATATAAAAAAACAAGATGAAAAATCGATTGCTTGTGTAGGTACAAGAAATCCAACTATATTTGGCAAAAAAGCTGTTAATTCTATTGTTAGTAGTTTAGCTAAGGAGAGTTTTACTATAATTAGTGGATTAGCATATGGTATAGATGCTGAGGCACATAAAACTTGTTTAACGGCTAAAGGAAGAACTATTGCAGTATTAGCACATGGATTAGATATGATTTACCCTAAAGAAAATATGAAACTTGCAGAGGAAATACTAAATTCAGGGGGGATATTAGTTTCTGAATATCCTGTTGAAACAAAACCTGAGAAATTTAGATTTGTAGATAGAAATAAGATTATAAGTGGCTTAAGCAAAGGTACCATTGTTTTTGAAACTAAAGAAAAAAGTGGGACAATGCATACTGTTAATTATACATTAAAACAAGATAAAAAGGTTTTTTGCCCTATTCCATTAAGATATGAACTGGAGACGGCTGGTCTTATTAAACTATTAAAGGAAAATAAGGCTATAGGAATAAGAACTAAAGACAATTATGATTTAGTCGTAAAAGAATTAGGATATAAGATAGTTAATGATAAAAATAAAATAAGTCAAATTAAAAGTGAATCTATAGATAATATAATAAATAATTTCGATATTAGATTAGAACATTTGAACAATTTAAAGAATAAAGAGTTTGATGGTAGGGGAAGTTTTGGAATTAATAAAAATGTATATTCTACATTCAAAGATATATTAAAAGAAAATAATTTAACAGTTAAAGAATTTTTTAATGGGATTATATTTAGTATAGTAGATAATTACAAAAAAGGGGAATAAACATGAAAAAAATTATAATCTTTTCAACAGATGTATTTACTGATTTAACAGAAGATGATAAAGTAACTTTCAACAAAATATTAAATGATATTACTAGTAGAGGAGATAAAGTTATATTTACAGCTCGTTCAAATGATAAGAAAAAAAAATTAAATGGAATAAATATAGATAATAAGACAGTGTATTTCTATGATAGATTTTCCCTTAAACGAATAATAAAGAATAACTCGGGTAGGGAAAATTATTTTATTGTAGTTGGAAATAAAGAAGCAGATCTTTTCATGGCAGCTTCGAGTAAACTTTTTTATATAGTCCCTAAATGGTGTAAAGTTATTCAAGGAAAAGTTAATCACTATGGTGTCAAGATTAAATCGTTAGATAGATTAAAAAAGTTAATTGATATAATAAAGAATCAAAATAGTTGGTTTTATAGATTAGATTTAGATGAAAAAACAACTGTTTTATCCCTAACTAGTGCTAACACTATGGGGCCAGGGCATTCCCAAGAAGAATTAGATATGATAGAAGGTTTTAAAAAATATTTAAAGGAAGGTAATAAAAAATATGCTAATGTACTTTTATGTCATTTTTTAGCTGGAATAAGTAATAATCCAGAATTTAGAGAAATAAAGGATTGGTCTATAATGCCATCCTCAGGAAAAGCGTTAAATCAAGACATGATTTTGTTTAAAGAAAAAGCACGTGAACTTATGAATGGAAAGAAAAAGGATAATATTTTTATTAGACATACGGCTACATGGAAAGGACATGAATCACGTAAAAATGGTGGAAATAGATTTCCATGTGATAGACATTTTGATACTATAATTTTGAATAATAAATATAAGAACAAACTAAAAAATAGAACAGTATGTGTATTTGATGATTATTTGACTTATGGTACTACTTTTGAAACTGCTAGAAATTTATTACAAAAAGAAGGGGTTAAAAAAATATTTTTTGTATCACTTGGAAGATTTGGAAAGAAATATATTAAGCAAGATTATATGTTAGATGGAGATATATTTGAAAAAGGCTATAAGTATGATTTAAAAGTAAAAGAAGAGAAAGATGGAAGGTTTGATGAAAATGCTATTACAGAAATAAAAAATCTATATAATATAATTTTTGAATAAATATTATATGCTTAGAGTTTATAATAAAAATACTTATATCCTACAAAAATTTTAAAAGTACATTTTATCTATAAAAGTTTAAAGGTAAAATCATCTATTTATAGAATACTTACATATACTGTTAATGAGGTGGTATATGTGGTTAAAAATAAGCTCAAAGAGATTCGAATGAAGGAATATATGATGAATCAAAAAGAATTTTACACGATGCTAGGCGTAAGTAAAAGTACTTATAGCCAGATAGAAAACAATAAACAACAAGGTAATATAGAAACAATATTAAGAATAGCAAAAGCTCTTAGTCGACCAGTGGAAGAAATATGGTTCCTGGAAGACTAGGAGCTTTTTTACTATGTGAAGATTCATATATATAAATAAAAGTATAAAATAATAAACTTTTTCCGTAAAGTAGGAAACTTTTGAGCAAAGGGTGCATATAGTATTAGTAAAGTAAGCACAAGGGAGGTTCAAGAGTTGCCTAAGATTAATGTAAGCTTTAAGCAAACTACCAAGGACATGACATTATATACAGCTGTAATAGCTCAAGAAGAGAAATCAGAATTTGTTAAAAGAGCAATAGAACATTACTTAAAATACTTAGAAAAAGAAGTCAGTAAGAAATGAATAATATATGAGCAATAAATGCTTATGAAATATGCAAAAGGGCAAAAAAATAAAGCCTAGCGAGGAGGCTAGACTTTGCCTAGTTACTACTACGTTCAGCTTTCACTTGCTACGCTTCGTGTTTACTTCACTCGTAGTATATGATTTAAATTCATGGAAGTTGCTAATTTTGAGTGTTATTCATAAATATTAATAGAAAGTTTATTATTTAGTCATTAGATGTACAGCTATTTCAGCACCAGCTGAAATTCCTAATGCAACTAAAGTTATAGTAAATGGTACTGTCATTTTTATCACCTCGGACTAAATTTATTTATAGTTTAACCAGATTTTTAAAAATTATACAGGGGGTTATAAAGTATGTGTGAAAAAGTAATGAGTTTAGAAGAGTTTTTAAAGGTAGAAAAACAAGATAAAATTATACGATTAGATAATACAATTACCAAACTTACTAGAAATAAAAAATTAAATAAACTAATTATAATAAGCTTAGCATCTTATATGAACCTACAAAAAGTTGTTTATGCTGTTGGTACTGAAAAGTTAGATATTGCGGGAAATAGATTACTTAATATAGTTAGATATTTAGGAAAATTTGCTTGTTTATTTTTCTGTTTTGCAGAGATAATCAAAACACTTGCTGAAGGAGATATAAAGAGCATTGGAAAAATAATAATGAAGTACTGTATAGCATTTAGTTCATTTTATTTTTTACCTTGGGTATTTGATGTGATAAGAGAATGTTTTTCATAATAGGAGGGATAAGATATGCCAGAAACATTAAATAAAATAAATAATAATTTAAAAAGTATTGTTAAGTTCTTTGATTATATATTTCATCCTAGCAAAATTGTATGTGCAGCATGGAATTGGACAGTTAGAGTATCTTTTATTTTATGTTTATTAACAGCCTTAATTTCAATATTAGTTTATTTATCTGGTAATAAAAAGTTTGGAAAGTATGTATCAGGAAGTATTGTTGTTTATACCTTAATTCAAGCAATAAATAGTGCTTTATAGGTGGAAGAGATGTTATTTAAAAGAGAAAGATCAATGAAATTAAGCAAGTATTTTGAACTACTTAAACCGGAATATGATTATATAAAAGTAATGCCAGATAAGTCTATAAGAAATTACAATAGTACTAATATAGCCAAAGCTATTGCTAATACTTATAAAACAATAGATAGAAGAATACACAAAGAAAAGAAAAAGATATTCTTTGAAACAAACTTTAAAATATCATATGTATTAGATATAACTAAAGAAGATACAAGTTTTTATTTTATGATACCTAAATCATTCCTAAATATAATAATTGAAAAAATAAGAGAAATATGGCCCAAAACGACTCTAGTAAAAGTAGAAGAAATTAAAAAACATATAAATCCTATAACATATCAATTAACGTATAAAAAAGAAGATGCTCTTTCACTTCATGTAGATAAAAAATCAAACGAACCTCTGAATTCCATATTAAGTGTATTAGATATTATGAAAGATGAAGATAGAGTTACTATTATATATAATTTTATGCCTAGAACTCAATTTGGATGGTTTAAGCAATATAACAATACAATAGACAAAATTAAAGAGAATAAGCCCATAGAGAAGGAAAAAGTAAGTTCAAAATACATTTTAAAATTAGGAATAAGTATTTTTTCAGAGTTAGTAAATACATTAGCAGAAGTTATAAGTGATTTTCTAGGTGGAAAATCTAAGAATGAAGTTAATCTTTCAGTATTAGAAACAGTAGCAACTGCTTTAAATGGAGGGAAAGAGTTAAGTAATTCTACTAAAAAGAAAAAAGAACTCAGTATTATAGATACTCAAATAGCAGTTATAAGTGATAGTAATGATAAAACAAGGCAAGAAAATAATGCAGTATCAGTATGTCAATCGTATAGGGTGCTAGATGAAGATAATGAATTAATGTATAAGAAAGTTAATAATTGTAATATAAAGCTGGATGATTATAAATTTAAGAAAATTGATGTTAATACAGTATCTGTTGATGAGTGTCAAAATTTTATACAAGCACCAGGTAGAAAATTATTAAATGATTTTAATATAAAACATATAGAAGTAGCTGAAACACAAGTTCCTAAACAATTACAAAAAGGATATATAGAACTTGGAGATGTTAAATATAAGGGGCAATTAACAAAATCATATTTAGAGGATGAATACAATATAGGATCATTACCATTAGTATTAAATGGAGCACAAGGAAGTGGTAAAAGTACCTATATAGCTAATATATATAAATTTGCAAATAAAAGAAAAGAAGGGGGAGTGCTTATAGATTATATTAAGAAAAATGAACTTACAGAAGAAGTATTAAGGTATTTACCTAAAAAGGATGTAATATTATTAGATTATTCCAAGCCAGAGTGTATGCAAGGTTTTGCATTTAATGAAATAGAATTCAATGAAAATATGAGTTCTTATGATAAATTGAAATTAGCTAATCTACAATCACAGCAAGTACTTGAACTTATAAATGCTGTTAATGACAAAACTCAACCATTAGCAGCTAGAATGAGAAAATATCTTATATCAGCTGCAACTATAGTATTTAGTACTGGAGAATCTTCTTTAAAAGAAGTTGTCAAATGCTTAGAGGATCATGTAATTAGACATGAATATATAAAGAAATTATCTACTGAAGAAAAAGAGTTGTTAGAAGATAAAATAAATATATTAGAAGAGATAGATGATTATTCTAAACCTACAAAGGATAATCTAGAGCCACAACTTGTAGGAACTAAAGATAATAGAATAGATGGTATATTAGATAGAATTTCATTATTAAAAGAAGACTTTGATTTAGAATATATGTTTAATAAAGGGGCAAAGGGTAATATAAACATAGCTAAAGAATTGGAAAAAGGAAAAGTTATAATAGTAAAAATGTTACAAGACGAATTTTCACAACATGCTAAAAATGTTATAACAACTTTCTTTGTGAGTAAGATATGGCTTTCTACAGAGATACGTGGTAAATGGAATAATAAGCCTAAAAGAACTTATATAACTATAGATGAAGTATTCCAAACACCTACAGCTATGGAGTTATTGGCTCAAAAGAATGTTTTACCTCAAACAAGAAAGTTTGGATGTAAATTTATATTTAGTTGTCAAATAACTTCTCAATTAGATATATTACTTAATACATTAGAAGGTGCTGGATCATCATTTATGTTACTAAAAGGTAGTAAAGAGGAAGATTTCAAGAAGTTCGAAAATAAGATTAAGAACTTTGAATACGAAGATCTTAGAGATATGGAAAAGTTCCATTCGTTAAATTTAATATATTATTCTGGCGGTTATGCAAGTTTTATAAGTAAACTTCCAGCACCAATAAAATAAATTTGAATAAGTTTTTAATATTAAGCTAACAATTTAATATAACATTTATTATAAGGAGATAAACTAATGAATAGAAATAAGAAAATATTAATTATCACTAGTGTTTAATTTTTAGAAAGTATTTTTATTGACAATTGTACGATACTTAGTTTTTATAACTAATTTCCTATATTAATAAGTAATGGAATAATATTACAAGAACAAAAGGCAGACTTATCTAAATAGCGATAGCTTGCGGATATTTGATAGTTTTTTAGTTATAATTATCCACCTAGCCACTTTTGCCACGAAAATAGAATATTATCTATTAATTTTGTGAGAGAATGTTTTATTAATCTTTTTATTTTTAATAGGCCGTAGGCTGTTTTTGCGACATTTTGTATTAATTTTATTATAATAAATGTTATTATTGCAGAAACAATCTGCATCATTACTGCATTGAGGCTATGACCTATAAACCTTTTTATTTTTAAATTCTGCTTAATCCATTTGAAGAATAGCTCAATATCCCAACGTTTTTTATATAACCATGCTATATCTTCACTAGTATATTGTAATATATTAGTTACAAAGGTTAATATTTCACCTTCAGAATCAACTACAGTGATAACTCTATACTGATTTTTTGTCATATTAATATTTTCTGTACCAAGATAGCAAACAATATCTTCAATGATATTTATAGAATCATCTAGTAAAGTAACATCAGAGTAAGTTATTTCAAGATTTCTTATTTCAGTTATAGCAGCATTATCTTTTAATCGTGTGATAAAGCGTATTCCTTTATCGCTAAATTCATCAAACTTTTTATAGTCAACATAGCCTTTATCAAAGACATATATACAATTGTTTTCTGTAATAAGTTCTTTCATCTTTGTTCTATCATGAGGTTTGGCATTAGATACAATTATAAGCTCTGGAATTCCTTTGTTTAAGTTGAACTTTGTATGAAGCTTTATTCCAGCTTTTGTAGAGCGAAATTCTGCCCATTGAAAATAAGTTTTAGCCATACTTATAGTTGAAGAGTCTATTAGTTTTATGGTTCCAAACTTTTTAATTTTCTCACTTATATGCAATTGTTCTAGAGTATTAGAAATTAGTTCATTCAATATTGGAATGTAAACATTATAATCAATATGATTGTTATAATTTGATAACATCCCCAAGCTAACGCTTTTTATTGATTCCTTTAGTTTAGAATCTGATTGCATAAAATCACCAATATCCCTTAAACTGTCTAGCTTCGCTAAGTGAAAATATAGGTGAGTTTTTAAATGATTTGATGCTATATTATAGTTAATATCTAACTTATAGGCAGATTTTTTCAAAGTGTTCCAGTTAATAAGATCTAACAATTTTTCAAAGATAGTGATATAATTATTCATAAATAGTCAGCAACTCCTTTGCGATATGATGGTGGTAATTATATTAAAGCAAAGGTGCTGGCTATTTTCATTTATATATTGATGGAATAAATACAAGTTTATTACATATGATTATTGTCAATAGGATTTTAAATCCATTTATTAAACACTAGTGATTAATTATATGTATTTTTTCTATATTAATTTTAAGCTGTATATTTACTAATCCTAATAAAAATGAATATATTAATTGGACAATGGAATCAATGCAATATAAAAGTACAGATATATTAGAAAAAGGATTAATAGGTATTTTAGGTAAAAGATTAATTACAGATACTACTATGAGTAAAAATTATATACTTTTTAGTGTCTATAGGACTAAAATAGACGATCAGGAAATTGTTACGGTAGGAGCTTTTAAAAATTTCTTTTGTGTAAAAAATAAAATTAAGAATGAAAATATTACTAAAGGAGCCTTTAAAAATTAAGGCTCCTTTTGAGGTTGTAATATATTTTTTAATCTATAATAATTTTTTCTACTAATAACAGAAGTTTTTCTTTCCCATCTACAGATCATGTCATAAGATAAACCCAATAGTTTACTAAGTTCTAATTTACTAAGATTATGTTTAATTCTATAATCTAATATTACTTTTGGAAAGGAATCTAAAAATAAATAATAATCATCATAAAAATATTTAGTATTAACTTGAAAGAAATTTGCTAACTTCTTGGAAAGTTCCCTTGAAGGATAATTATGGTCAGATTCTATACTTTGAATTAAATATCTTTCTTTTTCAGTCATTCCTAATTTTATAGCAATATTTGTTTGGGATAGATTATGTATTGCCTTATGGTATTTAAGCCATTGCCAAGGCGGTGAATTAAGACTTGGTAGCTCAATATTGGCTAATTTAATATAAATTATATATTCTTTCCAAATTATCGTATTTTTATACATAATGGTCAAAACTCACTACCAGCATCTATACAAGTAAAGGGTTCAAAACTCATATGTTTTCCTCCAATAAATACTATACTAATAAATTATTTTGAACTCCTTTATTTGGTTACATAAAATTTTGAAAAACAAGTTTTTATAAATTTTTTAAGTAAAAAATAACTAGAAAATATTAATGTTCACTTAAAATTTTTACTTGTTTTTAGAAGATGATTTAAGTGAATCAAAATGTTAAACGTCTATTAAAAAACACAAGGAAATTTAAAATATAACAAGCTTATAAATAGTAGCATATTAAGAAAAATATAGTAACATGAAATATATTATATATTTAAAAAGGAGGATTTAGTAGGAGTTTATTAAATTAATGAACTTTATAACTAAATATAAAAGATTATTTTAAAGATGATACTATTTCTGAGATACCAGTAGAAAGTGTTATGGAATTAAGAGAAGACTATTTAGAAGATTTATATGATGAAAGTTCTGATAATGAAAGAGTAAATATATTTTTTGATTTACTACATAAATATAAGTATCTTAAAAATCTAAATGCAAGAAAGAAAATAGCACATATTTGTTATCTTATATCATACTATATTCTTTTTAATCTGAAACCCAATTGGTATGTAGAGATTGCTATGAAATATGCTAAAAAAGCAATTTATTATAATAATATTTCAGGTTACCATGAATGGATAGCAATAGTTAAAAGAGGGATTTAAATTTTAAAGAGTGGCTATATTAAAAAAGTGTGGAACCAGTCCAATATAGTACTTTTTAAGTTTATTTATAGATTTATGAAGAAGCATATGGATTATATGTATAAGTATTTTAATAGTTTCGAATCTTTTTATTTTGTTATATAAATTTTCAGGAATAAATCTCCGTATTTTTTAAAAATACAAAATTGATAAAAATATTTTTGAATATAATTATTAAAAATATTTCAAATAGGGTAAAACTTCAAGAATATGGATACAGTTTTTAGTTTATTATACGAATTTAATGTAGTGTAGATTTTTTATACATGCAATAATAAAATCATTTAAAAGGTGTACATTTATAAGTAAATATTAATAAGTATAATGAATAAGTAAATGAAGTTAAAAATAAATTAAGATATTTTACAAATTCAAAATACAATGTACAATATTTGACAAAAGCTTAAATAAGTGTACAATATTTTAGGGAGAGGTATAAATATATATAATAAATTAGATTGAATGAAGTATGTTGGAGGAAATGATATGGACAGTTTATGGCCTCAAAATTTTGAATGTAGCTGTGATGGAAAAAAATTTCCTAATGTTATACTAGAAAATCAAGCTGCTTTCTTACCTAAATTAACTAATAATTTATTATATGCAAAAGTTTTGCCTGAATATGATTATAAAGCTGAAAATGACATAATAAATCCATTTTGCAATAATACTGAATGTGCTTATTCTTTTAAGGTAACTAGTCAGGATTTTAAGGATTGTGCATACTGGCTTTTTTCAATAAGTTATGGTACTTCCATTTACCCATTAAAAATAACAATGAAAAATGTATTACTTAATGAAATATTAACAATAGATCCTCAATTCAATTATATACAATATAAAACATTTAACTATATAAGTGTAGAAAATGAAAGAGAATTTAAAAAATATATACAGTTAATATTTAATAGCAATACAGTAAAATTAATAATATATCAGCTAATGAATATGTGTAAGCAATTAAAAGATCAGTTATAATATATAATTAATAAAAAGGATAAAATTGTGTTTATAGGGGATAAAGTTTTACAACAAAAAGAAAGGGTTTTCTTAATAGGGCAAAAATAGTATTTTAAAACATATAGTAAATGATAATGAGATTAATTTAGAGTATTTAGTAGTGCGATTTTACATATAGGAAAACATTTAGTAAGAATTAGCTTATTAAAAATTATGTAAATATAAGTTAAATAAGAAATTTAAAAAATAATAGAATTCATATAAAAAAGACTATCTTAAATAAAAATAAAGTTTTATTTAGAGATAGTCTTTTTTAGCATTATTAAGAAGAATTTTGTGTTAATTAACTAATTTAAAAATATATTATCTGTCCAGTTTAAAAATGTCTTAAAAAATAAAGTTGTCTATATTAATAATTATAATAATCGTAATAAATGTTACTAGATGAGAAATTAGAATCAGTGTTATCGTAATAATTAGCTGGATATACTATATCATATTTCTTGGTTGGGTCATTAATAGAACATTTATCGCAATAAGGTTTGCAACATGGTTTGCAGCAAGGGTAACAACAACAAGGTTTGCAACAAGGTTTGCAACAAGGTTTGCAGCAAGAGTCACAACAACAAGGTTTGCAGCAAGGTTTACAGTAAGGGTTGAAACAACAAGGCTTACAACTAGAAGGAGTCATTATTGAAGGCATACCTTCAGGAGTATTTGGAGTAGTTCCTACATTTCCCCCCCCAGTTGAACCAAGAGGGCATTTAATTTCTTCATAACTTGGATTAAAAAGTGTTCCATATAGAGCAAAGCATACTTTAGGTGGAGTATTATATTGTTTATCAAAAATAACACCCCAATCAGAAAAGTCAAATGTGAATATTGCTAAAAAAGTAATATCAGTAGCATGTTGAGGAATTTGAAATTTATATGATTGAAGTACTGGAAAATAAGGACTTTCAAAATTTTGTTTAACTCCATCTACAGTATAACCAATGAGACATTTAGCTACATATGCAGCTTGATTATATATAGTAATATATCCATTTTCATTAGTATCTTTAACATTTTTAACATTAGTATCCATATATTATCACCTGATTTAAATAGTCAAGATTACTCTTGCTAATTTAGTATATTATTTTTCTACTAGAAGTGTTACTAAATAGTCGCATTTTAGCGAAAAATTAAAATATATTTTAATAGAAAGAATTTATATAAAAATCGTATTGTTTTTAGAAAATTTATGATAATATTAATATAAATAATATTTTAACAACAAGAGGTGCAGCAAAAATATGGAAAAATATATTATAGTACAAAATAATAATATAAAAGGGATTTTAGATAGTAAGGATCAAAAATTAAATGATGTATTAAAAGAATATGAAAGTTGCATTAAAAATGAAGAGGTTAAGGTATATGAAGAAGGAAAATTGTTGGAAAGTTTGAATGAAACTGAAAAAAGTAAATATTTAAATGGTACTTTGGATAATAGCTCAATAATTCAAGTTTTGGTTAGAAGATGTGAAGAGTCATGTAACATAAATCAAGAGCAATATTTTTATTATGATGAAGATTTTTATGACTATGATTAATTTTATTAAAAAAAATTTTATTTATATATATTTATTAAAAAGTAAATTTTTTATAGTAATAAAGAGTGCTTAGGTTATTTTAAGTGCTCTTTAATTTTTGTTGAATACTTTATATGTATAGGATATAATCAATATATAAGATTTAGAAAATTCAAAAAATAATTTTATAACTTTAGGAGATATAAATATGGCTACATGGATTGCTCATATGAGAGTAGCAGAAAAGATATTGAATACTAGAAAGGACTTTGAGGTTGAATCATTTTTACTTGGAAATGTTGGACCTGATTCTGGTGTACCAAATGAAGATTGGAGTAATTTCGATCCACCTAAAAAAATTACCCATTGGCAATTAAGTGAGAAAGGTATTGATGCAGAAGCTTTTTTTAATAAATATATAGAAGACCAAAATAAAAATTGCAGTGAATATTATTTTAAATTAGGATATTACGTACATTTATTAACTGATATTGAATGGCATACAATATATATGGAGAAGAAAAAAACAAAATTATATAAAGATGGTCTAGATAAAGATAAGAATTTTATTTGGGTTATAAAAAAGGATTGGTATGGTCTTGACTATTTATATTTAGAACAACATCCTGAATCTTTATTTTATAAAGTATTTCAACATGTAAAAGAAGTTCCAGATTATCTAGGCTATTTTCCTAAAGGTGCATTTACTAGACAAGTAAAATACATAACAGAATTTTATTTAGGAGAAAATAATGAAAATAAAGATAATTTTGTATATCTAAGTAAGGAAGAAATGGATAACTTTGTAGAAGAAAGGTCAAGAAAAATAATCGAGAAAATGAAAATAAAAGGTTTATAAAGAAACTAAAATTTAAAAAGAGTCATTATAAAGAAAATATTGAGAAATAGTTAAAAGTAATATATACTATGAAGGAAATAATTTTATAAATAAGTAAAAAATACATAGCTTATTTTATCAAATTACAATATTAATTATCATAAGGGGAAAATGAAATGGACAATATATATATTTATTTAGCTATTTTAGTATTAGTGAATCTAAGTATCTATTTTACTGTAAATAGTGCTATTAGTACTTTTTCAAAACAAATTAAGCGTATGAATTCAAAAATAGATAAAATTGCAGAAAAACTAGATGTAGAATTTGAAAATATAGATGATGAATTAAGAGAACTTATAAAAGCAGATAAAAAAGTTCAGGCCATTAAAACTTATAGAGAATTTTCAGGGGCAAATTTAATAGAAGCAAAGCAGTATATAGACTCTTTGATGTAAGAATTTAAATTAAAATTAAGATTATTTTATAAAAAGGCATCCAAATAAAGGATGTTTTTTTTATATTTGTAAAAAATTGCCGTTGAAAGTTATGCCAAATTATGATAAAAATATAGTAACAAAGGAAAACGGGGGAGAAATTATATGAAAAAAAGAGTATTAGGAAGCCTTGTTGCTTTTACACTAAGTATGAATTTATTTAGTATTTCAACTTTTGCTGCCACAAAAGACATAAATGCCCTTTATAAAGAGGCGTATGATGCAACAAATACATGTCTAAAGGTCAGAACTCAACAATCAGTTAAAAATGCTAGACAAGCTATAAGTAAATTACCTAAAAATATTACATGGGCTATAGGTGAATTTTCAAAACAAGTTGATTCAGTTCAACAACCAATTTTCATAAAATTACTTAATTCTTTAAGTAAAGCTAAAAATACTAAAAAACAAGCAGATATTAATGCAACAAGGAAAATGATCAATGATGTAATAGAAACACAGTATAAAAGAACTTGGTCCTCAGAACTAGATAAAGTTCAACAGGGAAAAATAAATACATTAGTTACTTTAGTAAATAGTAATAAAAAGGATGATAATACTGTTAATGCTATTAAAAATGAATTTAACGATATAAAAACTGTTAAGTATAATGACGTGGTAGCAAATTGGATAAAAAACTATTCTAAAGATGTAGAAAAAGCTCTTAAAGTTAAGGAAAGCTGGGATATGCCAAGTAGAAATCCTAATAATTTAAAAGGAATAGATGTTTCTAACTGGCAAAGTAATATAGATTTTAAAAAGGTTAAAGCTCATGGAGTACAAGTAGTTTATATGAAAGCTACAGAAGGATGTACTTATAAAGATAAGTACATGGAGCAAAACTATAGACAAGCTAAAGAAAATGAATTAAACGTAGGATTTTACCACTTCTTTAGAGGAAAAGGAATAGAAGAAGCAAGATATTTTTATAATACAATTAAAAATAAGTCATATAATTGTAAACTAGCTTTAGATGTAGAATCAGCTAATGGAATGAGTAAAAATGAATTAACAAATCAATGTTTAATTTTTATGCAAGAATTAAATAGACTTTCAGGTAATGATGGAGTAGTATATACTTATACAAACTTTGCATTAAATAACTTAGATTCTCGTCTTTCAAAATATTCATTATGGATAGCTCATTATGGAGTACAAGCACCTGGTAGAAATAATATATGGAGGGATTGGGCTGGTTTCCAATATTCCTCTAAGGGAACAGTACCTGGGATTAACGGAAATTGTGATTTAGATGAATTCACACCTGATATTTTCGTTAATTAAGGAGTTAATTTTTATAATAAAATAAGTTTTAGTAGAGATTATAAGATTAAAACCTCTTTAAGTTAATGAATAACAAATAAAGACATTGTTATTCTGCTTAAAAGAGGTTTTTATATTTTAAAGTATAATATTTTTTATGACTAAATTATATCCATTCTACTATATCGTCCATAGATTGTCTTGTTTTGGCATGTTTAGGATTATCTTTTCTATATCCTAAAGCAACCATACAAGAAACTCCAAAATGCTTTGTATCTAAAATTCCCTTATCTATTAAAAGTTTTTCTACTTTTGTTTTGTCGAAACCTTCTATAGCACATGAATCTATTCCTATTTCTGCAGCAGCAGTCATCATATTTCCAAGAACAATATAAGTTTGTTTACAAGCCCAATCAAACATAGCTCTATCACTTTCCAATAAGTTTAGATCATTTTCTTGAAAATTCTTATAAAATTTGCTCTTTATAGAAATGATTTTATCAGGAAGTTTTTGAACTGATTTCATAAAGTCTAATACAAATTCAGAATCGTATTTCATGTCATTTATAGTTCTAGCAAGTATTATTACATAATGACTACATGTAGATAGTTGTTTTTGAGCTCCCCAGCATAAAGGTTGAAGTTCTTCTTTTAACATTTCATTTTCAACAACTAGGAATTTCCAAGGTTCAAAGCCGAAAGATGCAGGAGACAACCTAGCTACTTCTAAAATAAAGCTAAAATCTTCCTTAGAAATTTTTTTAGAAGAATCAAATTCCTTACAAGCATATCTAAAGTTATGTGCATTTAAAATTGAAGTTTTTAAGTTAGCATTATCCATTATATTTACCATCCTTTATGTTTTCTATATTCATATTTACCCTATATTTTATATAGTAAGATTAAATCGGACTTTTTACAACTAAGTATTTTAGAAAAACTTTAAAAAAATTTTAAAATTTCTTGTTCAATTTCATATATACAGGTAGGAGATAAAATAATTAGTTAAATTAGGAGGAATTTAAAATGAAAAATTCTATTTTAGGGTTTAATCAAAGAAAATTAGTAGAATTAGGGCTTTCTTTACATGATGCTCTTATACTAAGATATTTTGTAGACTTTAAGGATACTGGAAAGATGAAAAAGGAAGAAGTAAAAGGGGAAAATTATTACTGGATTAAATATGAGGGCTTAAAGGAAAGTTTACCTATTTTAAATATAAGTAAAGATAGGATTTATAGAAAACTTAGAAATTTGGTTGATTGTGGAATTTTAAAACATAAGACTATTAGAAAAAAAGGTACTTATTCATTTTATACCTTAGGAGAGAAATATGCAGAATTAATAGAAGAAAATGTAGATGATAATAATATTGAAGGTAAAGAAGAAACAGTGTCATATGAAGAACAGGATAATAGTGATGAAAATGTGGGTATAAATGATAATATTAAATGTAAAGAAATCCGTACTGAAGATGAAGAAAAGACAAGTTGTAGTATAGAGAATATTCAAGAAGGATTAAATGATCATATGGTAAAAATACCTGAGGGGCCCGTTGAAAATACCGTAGCCCCTAAGGTAAAAACACCATACCCTTATGGTGAAAATAACGGAGCAAAGAATTACTCTTTAAAAGACTCATCTTTAAGAGATGATAGTCTACTAAAAGATATAATAATAAATATTGTGGATTATCTAAATAAAATGGCAGGAACTAAGTATAAAGTAAGTACTAAAAATACTCAAGTTTTGATTAAAAAAAGGTTAGAAGAGGGATTTAGTGAAGAAGATTTTAAAGTTGTTATAGATAAAAAAGTTGGGGAGTGGGGGAATAATACCCATATGGTGAAATACTTAAGACCAGAAACTCTTTTTGGACATAAGTTTGAATCTTATCTAAATCAAAAAGAAATAAATATGGAATTAAATGATTATACAAGTAATTCTTTATATACAAGAAAAGCTAATTTTAATAATTATCCTCAAAGGACCTATGATGGAAGTGATGGAGGATATACCTTATCTGAAATAGAAAATAGGTTGTTAGGATGGCAATAAATATTTCTTTGTAAATAAAAGGATAGGTCTAAATAAAAATAATTTATTCTTATATTTAGAATATAATGTTATAATTGAAATATAACTTAGTTACTATGATTACACATTATAAATTGACGATTAAATATTGATAAACGCGGCGGTTTAAGCAGAAAAATTTTTATACATAAAACAAAAATATATGGGGGATTGTCTAATGCAAAAGTATATGAAGAAATATTTGATTGTTTTTTTAGGCATAGTATTTATCCGTTTTATTTATAGTTTAGTAACAAAAGCTCCTTTTTTCGATATGGTATTTTTCTTAGGAATAGTAGGGCTTTTTATAGGAATAAGCATAGTAGATTTTATAGTGTACAAAACTGGTAAGGACAGAGAAGAGTAACTAGAGTAAGGGTAATTTTATATAATATTTATTTTAGAAAGTAATATAAATATAGTTTTATAAGTATTAAAACAATTTATTGTAATTAGAATAAGTTATGTAATAAAAATCATTAATTTAAATTGAATAATATGTAAAAAAAGAAATCATTTATTGTGATTTCTTTTTTTTATGAATTTTATAGGTAATATTCCTCAAATTTCTATAAAGTAAAAGTAGAAAGGAGGGATATTATGTTAAAAGAACAGATATTATTGGATAAAATAGAACAAACTAGAAGTAAATTAAACAAGTTAATAAATGAAGAAAATCAACTTGTAAATGAAGAAGTTGTTTCATTAAGTCAAGAATTAGATCAATTACTTAATGAATACGATGAACTTCTAAAACAAAATAAGTAATTTAATCTAAGGTAAAAGTAGAAGACATCCTGTTTTTTTAGGATGTCTTTTATGAAAGTGATGAAATAAAAATAATACTAACTCAGTAACTGCTGAATATAAAATGGCAGTAGAAACTACTGAGAAAAATGCCGTATTTATTGCTCCAACAGGAAAAAAATATCATACCAAAAGTTGTTCAACTTTAACAGGAGAAACTAAAAGAATTACTATAAAAGAGGCTGAAAGATTAGGGTATACTCCATGTAAGAGATGCAATGTGCAGTTCTAGAAATTTTTGCTTTTTAAGATAATAGTTTAAGCTTGTAGTCCTTACGGGGTACAAGCTAATTTTTATATCTAAATACTAATTTACCAGCTAATATTTTAGTTAAAACTAATAAAACCATTGATTTAACTAAGGTTACAAATGTTTTGTTGAAAATAAACAAAATTTTAAAATCACCTGGTAAAAAATCTTCAAAGTCCTTGACAAATCTCGCTTTAAGAGTAAACTATAAATTAAGAAATGGCTTAATTCCAATGGTTGAACATTAACAAGAGTTGTATTTAAACCCCTTGTCTGGAAGTTCATTTGCGTGATTTTTGAAGGTTGAACATTAACAAGAGTTGTATTTAAACTATAATAACTCATTTAAGATTGTATTCCTTCTTTAGTTGAACATTAACAAGAGTTGTATTTAAACAAAGAGGAAAATGTTGATATAAAGGATTTAAAAAATGAGTTGAACATTAACAAGAGTTGTATTTAAACGAATTTGAAAACGGTTTAATAACTTTGCAAAATGATGTTGAACATTAACAAGAGTTGTATTTAAACTATACTTAAACAATTCTGCATAATCTCCTTGTGAAGTTGAACATTAACAAGAGTTGTATTTAAACTTTCGTTAAGTCCACCAGAAGGACTTACCCCATCGGTTGAACATTAACAAGAGTTGTATTTAAACTTTTACTACCTCAAACCCCAGAAGGGCAAAAATTGGTTGAACATTAACAAGAGTTGTATTTAAACCCCTTGACTGGAAGTTCATTTGCGTGATTTTTGAAGGTTGAACATTAACAAGAGTTGTATTTAAACGTTTATGTCGCTTTTAAGACTGTCTTTGTTTTTGCCGTTGAACATTAACAAGAGTTGTATTTAAACACATACATGTACTTCTGATACATTTAATTTGTTTGCGTTGAACATTAACAAGAGTTGTATTTAAACTAAGTAAGTATCTTCCCATCTTCCTTAGTTTCTTTGTTGAACATTAACAAGAGTTGTATTTAAACGAAAAATGGTCTAATATACAACTATATCCACGTTCTGTTGAACATTAACAAGAGTTGTATTTAAACTCTTTTTTATCTACTGCTGTTGTATTTGTTTCTCCGTTGAACATTAACAAGAGTTGTATTTAAACTGCATGAAAACATTAGCAATATTATTAGCACTTTCGTTGAACATTAACAAGAGTTGTATTTAAACTTGCATATCGCAATTTTTGCTATCACCCCACAATGGTTGAACATTAACAAGAGTTGTATTTAAACACATTAGTACAATATTTAATTAGATTAGTAATTATCGTTGAACATTAACAAGAGTTGTATTTAAACTATATAATAAAAATATAATAAAAACACCTAAACATGTTGAACATTAACAAGAGTTGTATTTAAACCCTATTAATATTGCATCTAATTGTAATGTTAATAATGTTGAACATTAACAAGAGTTGTATTTAAACAAGTCAAAAAAATGACTTGATAAATGAATATAAGAAGTTGAACATTAACAAGAGTTGTATTTAAACAAATGAGAGGGCACCACGGACTTTTTAACCTTTCTCAGTTGAACATTAACAAGAGTTGTATTTAAACTTTCATTATTTTTCAATCCAAAGGTTATATTAATTTGTTGAACATTAACAAGAGTTGTATTTAAACGAAAAACAAATTATTTAGAGTATTTACTAAATTATGGTTGAACATTAACAAGAGTTGTATTTAAACAGGAATGAAAAGGCTTTTATATATGCTAGTATTGATGTTGAACATTAACATGAGATGTATTTAAACTTAAGTATGATTTTCTTGTTTTAAGCCTGTGATCTTGTTGAACATTAACATGAGATGTATTTAAACTTTGCTAATTCACCTAGCTCTACCAATAAGGCTAATGTTGAACATTAACATGAGATGTATTTAAACGAAAAATACTTATAAAATTAAAAAAGAAGATTTTGGGTTGAACATTAACATGAGATGTATTTAAACATAATTATTTGTTTAGCTTTTTTAGGATTCATTCTAGTTGAACATTAACATGAGATGTATTTAAACTAAATAGCAGATAAGTCAGGGTGGTCACCATCTCGGGTTGAACATTAACAAGAGTTGTATTTAAACGGAATAGAGGTGTAAAGGCTGGAACTGGACTATATGTGTTGAACATTAACAAGAGTTGTATTTAAATTTTACATTCCAAGTAGTCAATATAAAACTAAGGTGTATTAAATAGTAACATAAGATGTTGTGTTAGTATACACAATAATATAAAATGTAATTTGAACAGTAACATGAGGTGTATTTAAATTTAGTAAATTTAAAAAGCTTAAATTTTTTGAACTATAACATGATATGTTAAAAAAGGACTTAAAGTCTTTTTTATTGTTAAAGTATAAAACTTCATTAGTAAATTTAAAAAGATTATTGACTTTATAATAAAACGATGTTAATATACAATTGAAGATTAAATATTAAGAAAATTGTAAAATTAATACTTGATTGAATTAACAAATAATAAGCTTTTCAAGGAGGTGATAGAAATGGATAAGTTTAGGGTTTATGAAATACCAGTTAAATGTTATTTATTAAAGAATATTAAAGAAAATGAACAACATACAAAAATTGCAGAACTCATTGACAAAACTCTATGTAGAGATCCTAAATATCTTCAATTTCATAAAAGCAGAGAATTTAAAAACTATAATTTCAATTTTCTATACCCATTAGAGAAAGAAGAATATAAAGAAGGTAAAATATATACTTTTATATTTAGAACTATAGATAAAGAACTAATGGAGTATATAAAAAAATATTTAGTAAACGAGTACACAGAATTTATAAAAGTTTTAACTTTAGAAATTAGAATAATTCCAAAAAGACTTATAGAAAAAATTTATTCTATTACACCTATAATTGTAAAAACAGAAAATGGATATTGGAGAAAAAATCTTTCTTTAGAGGAATTTGAAGAAAGAATTAAAATTAATTTAGTTAAAAAATACAATGATTACTTTGAAACTAAAATTAATGAAAAATTTCTGTTGTATGATAATATAGCTTTTCATAATAAAAAGCCTATTTCAGTTCCATACAAAAATATCCATTTGTTGGGCGACAAACTTACATTACACATAAGCAATGACGAGATAAGTCAAGAATTAGCCTATTTTGCGTTAGGAAGTGGGTTATGTGAAGCAAATTCTCGTGGATTTGGATATGTGAATTATAAGTGGTATTAAAAAGGAGGTGAGCAAGTGTTAAAGCAAGCTATCCAATATTTTTGCTTAAACCAAAAGGGTGAAAATTTAGACAAGTTTATATGTGAACAATACATTCCAGCTGATGGAGAATACATTGTTGTAGAAGAAATAGAAGATAGTTTTAGAATTTCAGAAAGAGCCATAATAAAAAAAGATAATAAAACTAAAACTATAGATGAAACAGGTATACAAAATTTTACATTTATATGTAAAGCAGATTATTTAAGTAGCGTTACAGATACTAATAAGTCAATTGAAAAGAAAAAAGTTATTCATACAAATAATTATTTAAGTTTTGCAGTGAAAAAAGAAAGCATAATAAATGGTAAACTAACTGAAGAGATAATTCATAATTATTATAATATCTTGAAGAATCCGAGAAGTAAATATGATAAAGAAAAACTTAACATGTATGAAAATGCTGAAAAAGAATTTGGTAAAGTAGATGAAGAAAGATTAAATAAAATAGAGCAATGGATTTGCAATAACATATATGATTTAGTTCCAAGAGACTCAAAAGAAAAAACATATCTAAAAATATTTTTTAAATATGATTTATCAGAATATAAAAGAGAAAGTAAAAAATATTTAATTCCTAATATTTATAATAACAATGATTTTAATACAAATATAAATGATATAACCTATGGGTTGCCTAATGATAATATGGGATTAAATGCTAAGAAACCTTATTTAGAAAATAAAACAAGGAAAACTAAAGTGCCATTTTTAATATCCTTAGATAAGGTATTACTACAAAAGAAGTTTTTTGATTTTTTAATGAATATGGCTAACGCTGGAAAAGTAAATATTTACTTAAACGAAGAAATAATTAATACTTTGCCTAATGGTGAAAGTCTAGATAATGATTTTAATGGTATATATATTAGGGTTAAAAAAGGAAAAGAAGTAGAAATTTTAGATTTTGATATTATAAATGATTATAAAGTTAAGTTAAAAAGACCTATAAAGTTAAAGAATGTCCTAAATATAAACTACGAAAATATAAAATCTGATAGAACATATGATTATATAAACAAATTAAAAACTATAAAAGGTCTTATAAACGAAGTTTTATTTAGTAAATTTTTAAACTCAAACTATTTTACAGAAGCTAAGGATATATCTATTAATAATAATAACCTAAAAATGAATTTGTTATTAAGTAGAAATATATTATTTAATTGGTTTTTTAAAGGTAATTCTCAGGGAGTCTGGGAAGTTTTAAATAAAAGTAGTTTAAGCTTAATAAAAGGTTCTATAAATAATGGATATATGCTTAGGGCAGCAGAACAGTTTAATTTAAGATGTGCTTTAAAGGAATATTTTAAAGGAGGAGAAGAAATGGCAGATGTTCTAAAAGAAGTTAAAGATTCTTTAAGAAAAAAAATCAACATAAAAAGTACTGATGGTACTGCAAGTATAGAAAATGACATAGAATATTATTTTGCTGTAGGACAATTAGCAAGTTATTTTATATCATTAAATAAAAGTAAGAATAAAACTCATTCCTTAGCTAATCCAATTATTAATGCAAGAAATGATGACAGAATAAAACAAGAACTTAAGAAACTTTATAAAAAATACAATTATACTATAGAATTTACAAGAAGTAGATTTGAAAATTTAAATGCAATGGTAAGTTCATATAAACCAGAAGGTAAGGTAGATGATGATTTAATTATAGCTGGATATCTTCATAGTAACTTGATTTTTGAAAAACTTCATAAGGAGGAAAATTAAAATGGCAATGAATAAAAGAATTTATGGAGTATTAGGTATTGCATCAATAATGAGTAATTGGAATGCTGACTTTACAGGTTATCCAAAAACAATTTCAACTGGTGAGATATTTGGAAGTGATAAAGCATTTAAATATCCAATAAAGAAAATGTGGGATCAAGAAGGCGAAAAGGTTTTATATATAAAATCTATGAAATTACAATATGATAAAAATGGAGTTAGTGAATTAATACCAAGATCTTTAAAAGAAAGATATGAATACTTATTTGAAAAAGATAAAACAAATGAAGTAGATAAGAAAGATAGTAAAAAGGATACTAAAAAAGATGGAAAAGAAGTTTTAACTAATTTATTTAACGCTATAGATGTTAAAAACTTTGGAGCAACTTTTGCAGAGGAAGGAAATAATATATCTATAACGGGTGCTGTACAAATAGGTCAAGGATTTAATAAATATGAAGATTCATATGCAGAAGAACAACAAATTTTATCACCTTTTAGAGATGCATCAGAAAAGAAAAGCAAAAAAGACAATCAAGATAAGGAAGATGCTAAGGCATCAACTTTAGGAACAAAAATTGTTAGTAATGAAGCTCATTACTTTTATCCATTTGTAATAAATCCAACTGCTTATGATGAGTTTAAAGAAATAGGGGTAACAGGTGGATATGAAGAAGAAGACTATAAAAAGTTTAAAAATGCAGCTTTAGTTGCAGCAACATCTTTTAATACAAATGCAAAAATTGGTTGTGAAAATGAGTTTGCATTATTTGTGGAAACAGAAGAGGATTTATATTTACCTAATTTAAGTAAATTCATTTCTTTTGAAAAAGAAGGCCCAAAAGGGGTTATTAATTTAAACTGTGGAAATTTATTAAGAGAATTAAAAGAAAAAATAAAGTCAGTAGAAATTTACTATAACCCATATACCACTATTTTAAATAGTGATGTAGAAGGAGCTAAATTATTTAATATCTTTACTAAGGCAGAGGTATAATTATGAAGGTATTAAAGTTTCAACTAAGTGGTAAGACAGCATTCTTTAAGAAACCAGATGTAAACACATATCTATACTTTACATATGGAAATATTCACAAAGTAAGTTTACTTGGAATCCTAGGTGCTATTATGGGTTATAAAGGTTATAATAGTCAATGCAATAAATTATATAAAGAAAAAAAGGAGATTTCCATTTATCCTGAGTTCTATAATAAACTTAAGCATATAAAAGTTGGAATTGTTCCTTTAACTAATAAGGGATATATTCTAAAGAAAGTACAAACTTTCAATAATTCCGTAGGATATGCTTCAAAAGAACAAGGTGGAAATTTAATTGTTAAAGAGCAATGGCTTGAAAATCCTATTTGGGATATATATATTATTATTGAAGATGAGATTACAGAAGAATTAGCTAATCAAATTAAAAATTGTTGTTTTAAATATATACCTTATTTAGGGAAAAATGATCATTTAGCTAATATAAATAAGGTAGAAATATTAGAAAATATAGAAGAGATAAAGGACGTTGAAAAAATAGACAGTTTATTTATTAAAAAGCATTTTCATCTTGATTTAGAGGAAGATGACGATGATGAAGAGGCAGAGGAAATATGGAAGTATGAAGAAAACCTACCTATAGGTTTAGAAGAAAATACAAATAAATATGAATTAGAAACTTTTAATATGACTAATACTTATGCACAAAAAATATTATCAGAAAATAATGAAAATTTAATTTGTAGGATTCATAACAAAAATATATTTTTCTTTTAAATTAAAGGGAGACTTTGTATCTCCCTTTAATTTAAAAGAAAAATTCATTACTTAACATAACATTTAAAATAAAAAATAAGGAGTGTAAAAATGTATTTTGAAGGAATAAAGAAATTTGAAATAAAAAAATTTATAAAAGATCCAGAAAATATATATGCTCATATAAATAATAATGATGAATTTTCAGATTTAGATAAAAGTACTGATACTCATAAAAATGAAAATATATCCAAAATGGAAACTTTAGAGGAGCATTTAGATAAAAGTTTAAAATATTTATTCAAGGTCTTTCAATGTAAAAAGCTATATAAAGTTTTTATAAAATTTGAAAAAATGTTATGCAAAGATTTTAATCAGCATGAAATAACTTTATTTAGAGAAATGCTTTTAAATGTAATTTACATGCATGATATAGGTAAAATAAACATTTGTTTTCAAAGAAATAAAATGAAAAATAAGTACTGGAAAAATGATAAAGCAATAGGGATTAACAATTCCAAACATTCTTGTTTATCCGCTTTAATTTATATGGACTATTTTTATAAGAAAATAAAAGAGGATGAAAATTTAACTAATAAAAAAAATAAGAAAAAATTAAAAGTATTTATGATTTTAAATGCGTATATAATATCAAAACATCATGGTGGATTAGATAAAATAGAAAATTTTAAAAATAAATTATTAGATTCAGATGAAGAAGGAAATAGATTATGTAATAGAGAACTATGTATTTTTGAAGATATCTATAAAGAAACTATAAAGTTTAGTCAAAACGACAATATATTGAAAAATTTGTTTAAAAATTTTGAAATCAATATGGAGCAATATGAAGAGGAAGAGAAAAACATATCAATTGTATATTACATATATGAAAGGCTACTACTATCAATATTAGTTTCTTGTGATTATTATAGCACCTCAGAATTTAAAAATGGTTGTGAAATAAAAGATTTTGGTGAAATAGAAAACATAGAAAGATTTTATGATGAATTTAATAAAACAAATATAGTAAAAAATACAAGAGAGTATGAAAGTAAGGAATATGGAAAAATAAATAATTTTTCAAATATTAATGATATAAATATTTTAAGAAAAGAAATGTTCCTCGATGCTGAAAAAGAATTGCTAAATAATCTAGACAAAAATATATTTTATTTAGAAGCACCAACGGGAAGTGGTAAAAGCAATGTGGCATTTAATTTAACTTTTAAACTTATAGAAAAAAACAAGGATTTAAATAAACTAGTGTATGTATATCCATTTAATACTCTAGTAGAACAAAACATAAGAACTATAGGAAATATATTTACTGATAAAGAAATATTAAATGATGTAGCAGTAATAAATTCCATAGTACCTATAAAAGAAAGAAAACTAAAAGATGAAGAAGAACCCAATTATAATAAATCAGTACTTGATAGACAATTCTTACATTATCCAATGATATTAACAACCCACGTAAGTTTATTTAACTATTTATTTGGAACATCTAAAGAAGATATCTTTCCATTAGCACAGCTATGTAATAGTGTAATAGTTTTAGATGAAATCCAAAGTTATAATAATTATATATGGAAAGAAATCATAATGTTCTTGAATTATTATTCAGAAATTTTAAATATTAAGTTTATAATAATGTCTGCAACTTTACCTAACTTAGATATTTTAATTGATACAGAGAGCCATACAACTAATTTAATCCTTAATAGAGAAAAATATTTTAATCATAAACTTTTTAAAGAAAGAGTAAAATTAGACTATTCTTTAGTAGATGAAGAGAAGAATAATAAAGAAGAGTATTTAGAAAACTTGTTAAATCATATTGTTAAAACTTCAAATGAATCAAATAAAAATATACTTGTTGAATTTATAAGTAAAGTTACCGCAAATGAATTTTATGAAATGTTAGTTGAATATAAGGATATAAATGGATTAGGTCATAATGATAAAAGAGAAGTTGAACTTATAACAGGTGATGACAACATTGTTGATAGAAATAATATTATTAATAAAATAACTAAAGAAAAAAAGAAAAATATTATTTTAGTAGCAACACAGGTTATTGAAGCTGGAGTTGATATTGATATGGATATAGGATACAAAGATATATCTATACTTGATTGTGATGAACAATTTTTGGGAAGAATAAATAGAAGTGCATTAAAAAAGGAAAAAGGAATAGTATATTTTTTCAACATAGACAGTGCTGCAGAAATTTATAGACATGATTATAGAAAAAACGGTGATTGGACATTAAATTCTCAAAAATATAATACTCGTCAATGGTTAGAAAATAAGGAGTTTAATAAATTTTATGAGCAGGTATTAAAAAAAATTAATGAAAAGGGAAATAAGATAAGTGAGGGTGGAATAAAATACTTTATTAAGAAATATGTAAATAAATTAGATTATATAGAAGTAAGAGATAAAATGAAGCTAATTGATGATGATGAACTTCAGTGCAAAGTATTCTTCGATAGAGATATTTTATTAGATAGTGGAGAAATTTTAAGCGGTAAAAATGTATGGAATGCTTATATAAACTTATTAAAAGACAATGTTTTGACTTATTCTGAGAAGAAAGTAAAGCTTTCTAAAATATTAAGCCAAATGAACTATTTTATATACAAGGTTCGTAAAAATGATTTTAACTATAATGAGAAATTAGGGGAAATTTACTATATAGAAGATGGAGAGCAGTATTTCGAAAATGGAAAGTTTAATAGAAAGAGATTTAATGAAGGATTGTTTTGTTAATCTTAGGTGAGGTGAATTTATGAAAGTAAACGGTACATTAATAAATTACTATTTTCATTGTAAAAGGCAATGTTGGCTTCATGGTAATAGAATAAATTTAGAACATGAAAGTGAAAATGTTAATATAGGAAAAGCAATTCATAAACTAGAGGAAGAAAAATCAAAAAGTACTGAGATTTCTATAGAGAATATAAAGATAGATAAGATTTCAAAAGAGTATTTAACAGAAATTAAAAAGTCTGATGCAGATGTAGAAGCTGCTAAATGGCAACTTTTATTGTATCTAAAGATTTTAAAGGATAAAGGAATAGAGAGAAAAGGTAAATTAGAATTTAAAGAAAAAAATAAGACAGATAAGAAAATAGTGTATGTAGAACTAGGAAATGAAGAGATCAATGAGTTAAATAAAATTATAAAGGAAGTTGAAAAATTGGTAAATATGAAAAATGCACCTGATGTTATAAATGATAAAAAGTGTAAAAAATGTGCCTATTATGAATACTGTTATATATAAGGGGTGAGGAATATGGGAAGTACTAGATATTTAACATCCATGGGAGAACTTTCAAGAAAAGATAATTCTCTTTGTTTTAGAAAAAACGGAAAAAATGTATATATACCTATAGAAAATACTAAAGAAATTTATTGTATGCAGGAGATTTCTATTAATACTAAATTACTAGATTTCTTATCAAGAAATAAAATAGTAGTTCACTTTTTTAATTATTATGAAGGGTACTGTGGAACATTTTATCCAAGAGAATATTTAAATAGTGGAAAATTATTAGTAGGGCAAGTGAAGGCTTATGAAGAAAAACGAGAAATTATAGCGAGAAACATAGTGAGAGGTATAGGAGAAAATATAAAAGAAGTTTTATATCATTATTATAAACATGATAAAAATGAGGTTAAGGAAACTATTGATTGGATCAAAGATGAATTCCAACAAAAGTTAGATAAAGCTAATGATATAGAAACGATAATGCAAACAGAAGGGGAGTTGTGGCAAAAGTTTTATTCAAATTTTAAATACATAATTCCAGAAGGCTTTGTTTTTAGTAAAAGAGTTAAGAGACCACCAGATAATCCTATAAATGCTATGATTTCTTTTGGTAATAGTCTAGTTTATGCTAAAACAATTACTGCTATTTATAATACTCATTTAGATCAAAGAATTAGTTTCTTACATGAACCATCTGAAGGAAGGTTTTCATTAAGTTTAGATATTAGCGAAGTATTTAAACCTATTTTAACATTTAAGACTATATTTGAATTAGTCAATAATAAAAAAATTCAAGTTAATAAACATTTTGATAAAAAATTAAATTACTGTCTTTTAAATGAAGAGGGAAGAAAGATATTTATAACTGCATTTGAACAACGTATGGAATCAGTATTTAAACATACAAAATTAAATAGAAAAGTAAGCTATAGAACAGCTATAAAATTGGATTGTTATAAACTTATAAAATTTATTTTGGAAGATAAGGATTTTGTACCTTTTTCATTGAAGGAGCTGAAATAGTGAGTAAAAATATTAATTACAATTACGCATTTTTGTTTTATGATGTAAAAGAAGAAAGAGTAAACAGGGTATTTAAAGTTTGTAAAAAGTACCTTTCACATTTTCAGAAGTCTGTATTTAGAGGAGAAATAACTCCATCAAAGTTAATACTTCTAAAAAAAGATTTAAATAAGGTTATAGATAAAAAAGAAGATTTTATATGTATAATAAAACTTTTAAATGATAAGGTTTTTGGTGAAGAAATTTTAGGAGTAAATGGTGAAAATACAGGTGAAGATTTATTTATATAATTAAGGGGCTGTCGCACTAAAAAATAGTGCGACAGCTTTTTGCGTAAAAAATAAATCTCCCACTCGAAAGAGTGAAAGATTTATAGTAAAATTAATATATGACAAAACATATTAATTTACATAAAAATTATACTTCAAATTTATATTCGACTTATTCCCGATTAAGGGAAAATCAGGCTACGCCTCGTCAGATGCTGAAGATTGTATTTTATTCTTATATGAACCGTAGGTATTCTTCTAGAGAAATGGAAAACTATTGCAAAAGGGATGTTAATTTTATGTATCTCCTAGAAGGATCGCCGGTACCAGATCATTCTACATTTGCAAGATTTCGTAGTCTTCACCTTGCTCCCTGTTCGGAAATAATTATGGCTGAAATGACAAATTTTTTTTATGACATTGGAGAAATATTAGGAGATTCTATATTTATTGATGGCACAAAGATAGAGGCATGTGCTAATAAATATACTTTTGTTTGGAAAAAAGCAGTTTCAAAGAACTTACAGAAATTGCTTTCTAAATTAGCTGATTTAGTAGCTGAATGTGAAGAACTTTATGGAATAAAACTTATATATGAAAACAAAGTAAAAATAAAGCATGTAAAGAAGCTACGCAAACAACTTTACTCTTTGAAACAAAAAGAAAATATCCAATTTGTACATGGATGTGGCAAAAGAAAAACTCCTATTCAACGTTCTATTGAAAAACTCGAAGGGTATCTTGGTAAGTTAAGAGAATATACGCAGAAAATCTATACCTGCGGTAAATGTAATAGTTATTCTAAGACAGATAAAGATGCAACTTTTATGAGAATGAAAGAAGATGCTATGAGAAATGGTCAGTTAAAACCAGGTTACAATGTTCAGCATGGAGTAGATTCTGAATATATCGTATGGCTTACTGTTGGCGATCAGCCTACGGATACAACAATATTAATTCCATTTATAAAAGTATGGAGAATTTTTTGCACTTTAAGTATTTTAAAATTGTTGCGGATGCGGGGTATGAAAGTGAAGAAAATTATGTTTATATTAAAGATAATGAACAGTTATCATATATTAAACCAGCAAATTATGAAATTTCAAAAACAAGGAAATATAAAAATGATATAAGTAGAATAAGCAACATGGATTATACCGTATTAGGTGATTATTATACTTGTAAAAATAATAAAAAACTAATAGTAAATAAGACAATAAAAAGAAAAAGCAAGACAGGCTATACAAGTGAAAAAACAATTTATACTTGTGAAAACTGTAGTAATTGTGTTTACAAGAGTAAATGCATAAAAGGTCATAATAGCAAAACACCCTTAGAAGAAAGAGTTAAAAATATTGAAGTATCAAAGCTATTTAATATGCTTCGCAAAGAGAATCTTGAAAGAATTGTAAGTGAAGAAGGATACCAGTTAAGAATGAATCGGAGCATTCAAGCTGAAGGTTCTTTTGCAGAAATCAAACAAGATATGAGATTTCGTAGATATCTAAGTAAAAGAAATGTTTTGGCTGAAAGTATGCTATTAGCAATGGCACATAACATAAATAAGCTACATAATAAAATTCAGGCAGATAGAACTGGAACACACCTTTTTTCACTTAAAAAAGGTGCCTAATTTTAAAATATTAAAACTCTACAAGTCAAAAAAGCCTTAATACCAAAGGCTTATTAAAGTGCGACATTTTTAAATTATTAAGCTTATAGAAGGTAAAATATTATTAAATTTTCTATAAAACACAAAAAAATGCTGCCGCATTAGTATAAATTTTTATGCTAATGCGACAGCCCAAAAAATTTAAACTTGTAGTCTTTATAGATTACAAGTTGTTTTTTAGGATTAAATACTAAGATTTTTACCAGCCAATACCTTAGTTAAATCTAATAAAACCATTGATTTAACTAAGGTTACACAGATCTTATTGAAAATAAACAAAATTTTAAAATCACCTGGTAAAAAATCTTGAAAATCCTTGACAAATCTAGCTTTAAGAGTAAACTATAAATTAAGGAATGGCTTAATTCCAGTGGTTGAATATTAACATGAGATGTATTTAAACAAAGTTAGAGATTTATTTTTCTTAATCTCTTTTTCGTTGAATATTAACATGAGATGTATTTAAACGTAGATCACGTAATTCCGATTTGTAGAGGAGGACAAGTTGAATATTAACATGAGATGTATTTAAACTAACGTATACTATCTCTTTCAGAACGTTCTAAAAGAGTTGAATATTAACATGAGATGTATTTAAACATAATAATATACAGGGGAAAAGCCATTTCCGTTCAGGTTGAATATTAACATGAGATGTATTTAAACTTGCATTTTGTGCTAAGTTACTTGATTTACCTATATGTTGAATATTAACATGAGATGTATTTAAACTAAATTTCTGTAAGGTTAAATTCAAATTCAAATCTAGTTGAATATTAACATGAGATGTATTTAAACCCACTAGAGCCACCCCCACCAGAAGGACTTGGGTCAGTTGAATATTAACATGAGATGTATTTAAACAATACAGTCTACCTTCAGGGTATAAACCTTTTGATTGTTGAATATTAACATGAGATGTATTTAAACATATATTGTAAATTAAAATATATATCTAAAAAAATAGTTGAATATTAACATGAGATGTATTTAAACAACATAATATTAAGAAATCTATTATAATCATGCTGCGTTGAATATTAACATGAGATGTATTTAAACAATGGTTAAATATAATAATACCCCTTAGAGTTCGCGTTGAATATTAACATGAGATGTATTTAAACATTAAAAAATAAGTTTACTTAAATAGTAAATGATTTGTTGAATATTAACATGAGATGTATTTAAACTTGCTAATACTAAAATTTTCATAAAATTAACCTCTTGTTGAATATTAACATGAGATGTATTTAAACTTAATTATTGTTAGTTTACTATTTGTTGCAGTCAATGTTGAATATTAACATGAGATGTATTTAAACCATATATTTATATTGCTTTTATATTTACTAGCAACAGTTGAATATTAACATGAGATGTATTTAAACAAAAACAAATGATTATTTTTCTACGCTTATGAAGTCTGTTGAATATTAACATGAGATGTATTTAAACTTTGTTTTAATGCTAAACGGGTCATGTTGTACGTTGTTGAATATTAACATGAGATGTATTTAAACCTTTTTTTGGACAGTCAATGCCGAAATTTCATGTTGTTGAATATTAACATGAGATGTATTTAAACGCCACTACTGAAATAGGCATCATTTCATTCGTCATATGTTGAATATTAACATGAGATGTATTTAAACAAAGGTAGCCGATCTATTATATAATGGTAACTTTTCGTTGAATATTAACATGAGATGTATTTAAACTTAAATTATATAGGATTGATCGACAAAAATTTAGCGTTGAATATTAACATGAGATGTATTTAAACTTTAATTCTTCTCTAACATTTTCTACTGTATTTGTGTTGAATATTAACATGAGATGTATTTAAACTAAAACGTTTTAAATTGATTAAGTATACGTTCAGTAGTTGAATATTAACATGAGATGTATTTAAACTATTTACAAATCTAAAAAATATTCCCTTAGTTAATAGTTGAATATTAACATGAGATGTATTTAAACTCAGTTCCTTGAAATGTTATATTTGAAAATACAATCGTTGAAT
This sequence comes from Clostridiaceae bacterium 14S0207, assembly GCA_003288255.1. Lineage (GTDB taxonomy): Bacteria > Bacillota > Clostridia > Clostridiales > Clostridiaceae > Hathewaya > Hathewaya limosa. The sequence continues at coordinate 1,303,233 of CP026600.1, forward strand.
ATTAACATGAGATGTATTTAAACTTATTTTTTCTAATTGTTCTTGTGTTATTTTTTCCAGTTGAATATTAACATGAGATGTATTTAAACCCATCTCGGTCAAGATTTGCCATATCAGTAAACAAAGTTGAATATTAACATGAGATGTATTTAAACAAAAATTCTAACTCACTTAAATCTAAATCATGGTTGTTGAATATTAACATGAGATGTATTTAAACTTCCACAACCTCTTGCACCTGTATCGGCTCCCCATCGTTGAATATTAACATGAGATGTATTTAAACAATATTTTTATTAAACCTCCGATAATACCTCCTATTGTTGAATATTAACATGAGATGTATTTAAACTCATATGTTCTATCCTGAAAATATCCATTAGGTTTAAGTTGAATATTAACATGAGATGTATTTAAACCTTAAATATTCTTCATGCTCCATACATGCTAAAAGTTGAATATTAACATGAGATGTATTTAAACACGGTTTTTATTGCATTTTTAGAGGAATAAAAACTCGTTGAACATTAACATGAGATGTATTTAAACGGAAGTACAGGAAGTATAAATCCTTCTTCACCATTGGTTGAACATTAACATGAGATGTATTTAAACTTTAACAAGTCCTGTGGGGTGTTGTAGCACCGTACAGTTGAACATTAACATGAGATGTATTTAAACGGTACTTGAACCTTTATTTTTATAGTATCAGTTATAATAGTATTTACATCTGTTGAATATTAACAAGAATTGTAAAGTAAATAAAAGTATTTTAAACTTGTAGTCTTTTTAGGTTACAAGTTATTTTTTAGGATTAAATACTAAGATTTTTACCAGCCAATATTTTAGTTAAATCTAAGCAAATTATTGATTTAACTAAGGTTACACAGGTTTTGTTGAAAACAAATAAAATTTTAAAATTACCTGGTAAAAAATCTTCAAAGTCCTTGACAAATCTCGCTTTAAGAGTAAACTATAAATTAAGGAATGGCTTAATTCCAGTGGTTGAACATTAACATATGATGTATTTAAACTTATAATATTCACTTTCTGTAAACTTATCTTCATTTTTGTTGAACATTAACATATGATGTATTTAAACATTTTATCTATTTCTTCTATATCTTCTGTACTATCGTTGAACATTAACATATGATGTATTTAAACCCTTGTAAATTAAAAATTGTTAAATATGAATTTTCAGTTGAACATTAACATATGATGTATTTAAACATTAAAAGTGTGTCTTGATAGAACTTTAAATTATCTGTTGAACATTAACATATGATGTATTTAAACTTTTTTATTTTATTATCTGTTTGTTTCTTTTTATCGTTGAACATTAACATATGATGTATTTAAACCACAAAAGTTAGCTATGGACTAGGTGAAAATGATCAGTTGAACATTAACATATGATGTATTTAAACTCTATTCTGCAAGGAATCTGATTCCTGTCTTTTTTGTTGAACATTAACATATGATGTATTTAAACTAGTCTCTGACACAGGAAAAAAAGCATTAGCAATAGTTGAACATTAACATATGATGTATTTAAACAATCTTGACCGAGATGGTGACCACCCCGATTTGTCGTTGAACATTAACATATGATGTATTTAAACTGAGATAGGTATTTCTATTTTTTAATCGTGTGTCTTGTTGAACATTAACATATGATGTATTTAAACTTTCTTCTATTTTCATTTTTGTTGCTCCTTTTACGTGTTGAACATTAACATATGATGTATTTAAACCATACCAAATAAAGAAGAAGCAAAAGAAATTTTATAGTTGAACATTAACATATGATGTATTTAAACAATAGGTTAAGCTCTTTAAAATTAATTAAATTTAAATGTTGAACATTAACATATGATGTATTTAAACTTAGAAGCTTAGTTGCTCCAGAAGTTAGATTAGTTTGTTGAACATTAACATATGATGTATTTAAACTTTAGTAATGTAATTGTTAATGGTTTTGATAATAGTTGAACATTAACATATGATGTATTTAAACTTGAGTCTATATACTAAATATCTTCCTGGTGTTTGTGTTGAACATTAACATATGATGTATTTAAACAGGTTAAATAAATATTTAAAAGTAAATCAAAATAGTTGAACATTAACATATGATGTATTTAAACTTAAAAGTAAAAGTAAATACATCACTTTTGCGAGTTAGTTGAACATTAACATATGATGTATTTAAACAACTTATCTTTAGCTCTTTGTAGTTTTTCATTATCTGTTGAACATTAACATATGATGTATTTAAACCTACACCAATTACCTGTTAGCCCTTCTACTGTTTTGTTGAACATTAACATATGATGTATTTAAACATAGTGTCTAATCTATTATTGTTTTGTATCATGCTTGTTGAACATTAACATATGATGTATTTAAACGGTATGTTTGGACAAATGCAATCTGTTGGCGTAAGTTGAACATTAACATATGATGTATTTAAACGAAATATTATTATAGTTTGTATATGTACTGTTAAAGTTGAACATTAACATATGATGTATTTAAACCACAAAAGTTACGTATGGATTAGGAGAAAACGATCGTTGAACATTAACATATGATGTATTTAAACATGTTTAAAATACAATTAGCTACTTTGTTATATCTAGTTGAACATTAACATATGATGTATTTAAACAACGGAATTTTACTCCAAACTTGTGCAGGTAAATATGTTGAACATTAACATATGATGTATTTAAACAGAACTAACACACTGTTCCAACCATTCGAGTACATATCGTTGAACATTAACATATGATGTATTTAAACACCTTTTTGCATTGATCTTTATATTCTTTTGAAACGGTTGAACATTAACATATGATGTATTTAAACTCTAACACAAGTAAGATCGTAGACATTCTTTTATCTGTTGAACATTAACATATGATGTATTTAAACTCTTCTGTATCTCTACCATTTTGAATATTTTCTTTAGTTGAACATTAACATATGATGTATTTAAACGGTATTTGATGTAGAGCCACATTACTTAGTGTTTTTGTTGAACATTAACATATGATGTATTTAAACCACACGAATCTGATGATAGTTTCAAAGCCTGGGATGTTGAACATTAACATATGATGTATTTAAACTTGTTTTTTTCTTGCGAAAAGGTTGTCCTTACTTTAGTTGAACATTAACATATGATGTATTTAAACTTGAATAAAGTTGTTGATATTCCAGGTTATTATGAAGGTTGAACATTAACATATGATGTATTTAAACAAAATAGACGCATATTCAGCCGAATTAATATTAAATGTTGAACATTAACATATGATGTATTTAAACACACTTTCAAACGGTGTAATTTGTGTCGGGTGTAGTAGTTGAACATTAACATATGATGTATTTAAACAATAGAGGAAATAAGAAAACAAGGAACGAGATAACAGTTGAACATTAACATATGATGTATTTAAACCAGGAAATGATGGTAATACAGGGGATAAAGAACACCCGTTGAACATTAACATATGATGTATTTAAACTGGAAGAATACAATAAAAGAAGATGTAGATAAGACGTTGAACATTAACATATGATGTATTTAAACTTGCCAAACTTACCAAAACTGTTACTGCTCCTGTTTGTTGAACATTAACAAGAGTTGTATTTAAACTGTAATGCTGTTTTTATTGTTTGTACTTCACTTAAAGCTGAACATTACTTGAATATTAGCTTAAATAAAATAATATTATATTTACAAAATACGATATTATTGAGTTAATTTTAAAATAAAACTGTAGTTAACAGGAGGTAAATATTCAATGAAAAAGATTCAAGATCTACTTATATGTTTTTTATGTAAATAAAAATTATGAGAAAATTTAGAATGTAATAAATGTAAAAAGAAAGCTTTTTATGGGCACGGTGTTTTTAATGTTATTTCAGAAAAATTGTCAGGTAATCAAGAAATATTTTGGAATATAACAGATGATATGATTGAAAACTATACAGATGTTGTAAAATACAAAAATAAGCAAAATAAATAAATTAAAGAGTATTATACATATAAAAAATAAATAAGAAAAAATGTGTATGTATAAGTGTAAAAATACAATTAATAGATTTTTATAGTAAAAAAGAGTTGTGTCAAAATATTTTTCTTTTGTCACAGCTCTTTTATTATTTATAAATATAAAAAAGTTAACATAATTCCATTTTACTTTTATCTAGTTCAATAGTTATTTTTTACTATTTAGCTCTTGAATTTGTTTCTGATATTTTTTCTTAAATAAACTTGTTTCACTTTTTTTATCTAAATCCGTAATAATTTTAGCGATAACCATATTCTTTAATTCTTCATCAGATAAGTTACATAGGTATTTTAATTTATTTTTTGCATTGTTAATATCGTAGTTAAAGTTTATAAACATTAAGGTAATAGTATGATATATAGGATTAAGCTTTGAGTATTTACGATAAATAATTTCATAGTCTAAGCAATCTATATTTAATGATTTGTCATTTACTTTTAATTTGCAATATAGTTTCATAAGTATGTTCCTTTCCGCTTATTTATTTTTTCTACATTTTTAATAACATAACTAAGTTATATATTATATCGGAAGTTTTACTTGTTAGTATAAATAAAATATCACAAAAATTTATCGGAAATTAAAACCATTAAGTTAAAGTGAATATAGCATAAACCAATAATTAACCAAAAATGTATTTATTTTTTCAATTAGACTTTTTGAGGAAATAGTAATATAATAATAAATGTTCCAAATAATAAAAAATATGGCTCCTTGGTCAAGCGGTTAAGACATTACCCTCTCACGGTAGTATCAGGGGTTCGAATCCCCTAGGAGTCATCAAAACTTTTAAAACGTTGCAATCACTTAGGTTGTAGCGTTTTTTTGTTGTAAAAATATTATTATAATAAGTGTTTTCCCACACTTTTCCCACACTAGTTTTAAATAAGTATAAAATTTTATAGAAATAAATCATTTAATTTTTCTACTGCAGAAGTTTTTTGTTTAGGCATCACATGGGTATATATGTCAGCCGTTGTAGAAATGTCAGAATGACCCAAGAGTTCTTGAACTGTTTTTAATGATACATTCTTTTCAAATAACTTTGTTGCATATGTATGCCTTAGAGAATGAAATTTCTTATGCTTAATACCAGCTTTTTTTAATATAGTATTGTATGCTTTAGAAAAGTTATTTTCATTAATAGGTAATCCACTCTTAGTGGTAAATACATAATCAGTTTCAGTATAACATATACCAAATGTTAATTTGTCTAATTTTTTTATTTTATCTTGTTTGTAAAATAAGTTAATTAAATTACTAGGAATAGGTACAAATCGTATAGAACTTTTAGTTTTAGGAGGTTGAGTTATAATTTTCCATTCTCTAGTGCCATCATCATTAAAAATAGAAACCCTTTTAATAGATTCTATAACATGTATTAATCCATTCTTTAGGTCTACATTTTGCCATTTAAGGCCTAATAGTTCTCCACGACGAAGTCCAGTTCCTAATGCTAATAATATTAAAGGCTCCAGTCTATGACCTTTTAGATATTTTTTTAATAAATTTATTTCATCATCCGTAAAGGTTTCTACATCTTTTTTAACTGTTTTACTCAGTCCAGGAATAATTAAGTTATTACATGGATTTTTTAATAAGTATCCTTCATCTATACAATAATTAAAAAAGTTTTTTAATAATTTATTTAATGTTTTTATTACACAACTACTTTTGGTTTTAATTAATACATTATAATATCTTTGAATTTGTAGAGATCTTAAAGATTCTAATTTTAAACCATATATATCACTATTTTTTACATAGTGCCTATATATGCCTTCATATCTTTGAAATGATGAAGGTTTAAGTTTATTTTTCATAATTTCAAACAACCAAGTATGCATTAATTTTCCTAAAGTTACATCTTTATAGTCTATACTAAGACCATTTTTTATGTTATTTAAATATTCATCTCTTTTTTGTTCTGCTTCCTTTTTACTAGAACCATAAAATTCTTTTCTTATTAATTTACCTGCAGCATTTCTACCAACAGAAGCAGTTACTCTAAAATATTCTTTCCCATTTTTTGTATAGTTTGTTTTTCGTGCCATAATAGACCTCCTATTTATTATTTTTAAAATATTAGAACGAATATATGTTCTAAAAAGATTTATAAATTAACTAGTTGTTTTAAAGCTCTTGCGGGAACTTCAATACAACTAGCTATTTGTTCGTAAGTCATTTGATACATTTCTATTTCATCAAATTCTATATTACTTAGCTTGAGTGCAAAATAATCAGCTTGTTTTTCGAATTTAGGAATATTTAATAAGTCTTTATTTAGCGAATGTTCAATATCGGGTTGTAAAATTGCATGACCTAATTCATGTCTTAAATAAAATAGTTCATGTTTTTTATGTAAGTTATTTCTTATAAAGATAATTTCTTTTCCATAGAAATCTCTTATATAAACACTATGATTATCTTGTAGTAACTTATTTACTGGTTCTAACTTAATAATAAATATATTTAATGCATCACATAGTTCATAAGGATTATTAGTGCCATATGTATCTATTAGTCCTAATACAATGTCATCAATCCAGTGCAATGTCATCACCTACTTTTTATATTTAAAACTTATAAGTTCCATTTGTTTTAAAAGTTCATTAGCGAAATCTAATATTTCATTATCATCTAATTTATTAGAGTCAAATCCATTAGAGCCAAATATTTGATGTTTATTTACATATTCTCTAGCTTCAGCTGGATTAGTAAATTTCTTCGGTATAATAGGCAAATCTTCTTTTATATCAGTTTTTTCTTCGGTAGAGTTGTCGCTATCAAAGAAATCATTTACTGAAACATCTAAAGCTTGTGCTAATTTAGATAAAGTTTTTACAGTAGGATTTTTAACTTTGCCATTGATAATATCACTTATTACTGATTGGGATACACCAGAAGACTTCCATAATTTATAAGCACTCCAGCGTTTATTTTCAAGGATTGAAATGAGTTTATTTTTATTGAACATATTTTATGAACCTCCTTATTTAATAATACTTCGATATAACTATATAATATTTAAAATATATCGATATGTCAAGAAAATTTAAGATATTTAAAGCAATAAAGAGATAATTTAAAAAAATGCTTAGAAATATCGAAGTAATTTACTTGAATATACTTAAATAAAGAGATATACTTAATTCACAAGATATACTTAGAAAAAACTTAGTAAAAATTAAAACATAGGAGGATAAAAAATGAACAACTTACAAGTTATAGACCAAAGAAGTTTACTAGGAAAAAATTTTAAAGTTTATGGAGATTTTCAAAATCCATTATTTTTAGCAAAGGACGTTGCAGAATGGATTGATTATTCAAAAACAGGAAATGGTTCTTATGATGTTTCTAAAATGTTAAATACAGTAGATGAAGATGAAAGTCTATTACGAAAGATTTTCGTATCAGGTCAATTAAGAGAAATGAAGTTTTTAACAGAAGATGGACTTTATGAAGTATTAATGCAAAGTAGAAAGCCAATAGCTAAGAAGTTTAAGAAAGAAGTTAAAAGAATTCTTAAAAGTATAAGAATGAATGGTATTTATGTCGCACAAGCAAAGGTGCAAGAAAAAATGTTTAATACTATGAAAATTGAAATGACAGGTTTGGTTGATGAAATAGTAACAGATAAAATAAGCCAAATAGAAGAAAAGTGCTCACAGTATTACAGACCAACAAGCTCACAAAAATGGGATATAAGTCAGTACATTAAAAAAAGGCTTGGAATTAGTAAAGCTGATGAAGAATATGAACTTGTTAAACAAAGAGTACTTATAAAGTTAAATGCTACTAAGTGGGAAGATATACCTGTAGAAGTATTAAGAGACTCACTCAATATAATTGATGAAAGTATAAGAGTTATAAAGGCAGATAGAACCACTAATCAAATGTCGTTGTTTGAAGTAGCTTGTAGTAAATAGAAGGGAGATGATTAAATGAATAACTTACAAGTTATACAAAAGGAAGGACAAAAGGTTTTAACAACAGAACAGTTAGCAAAAGTTTATGAAACAGATATAAATAATATTCAAGTCAATTTTAAAAATCATAAAAACAACTTTGTAGAAGGAAAACATTATTATTTATTACAAGGTGAAGAATTAAGGGAGTTTAAGAACCAACTGAATAATATTCAGTTGGTTGGTAAAAGAGCAGCAAGTTTATATCTATGGACAGAAAGAGGAGCAAACAGACATTGTAAGATACTAGACACTGATAAAGCATGGGAACAGTTTGATAATTTAGAGGAAACTTATTTTAGAGTTAAGCAGAATCCACAAGCTAGTCCGAATACTTTAGAAGATATAATGATTTGTACTTTACAGGGTATGAAAGAAGTTAAACAACAACTTAATCAAGTTAATAGTCATGCTCTAGAAGCAAAAGAGGGTGTTAGAGAATTAAGAGAAGAAAGTCCATTGTTTGGAATTGAAATGGAGGAACTTCAAAAATCCGTTAGATATAAAGGAATAAAAGTTTTAGGTGGATATCATACAAATGCCTATAATGATAAGTCTTTAAGAACAAAGGTATATTCAGACATACAAAGAGAATTAAAAAGGCAATTCGGAGTAAATAGTTATAAAGCTATTAAAAGAAAGGAACTTCAACTTTCATTAGAGATAATATCAAAGTATAAACCACCGTTTGTATTAAAAGAAGAGATTGAATGTATTAATAATCAAATAGCTTTAAAAGAAGTAGCTTGTAGTAAATAGGAGGGAGTAAAAAATGAAAGACATAGTAGCTATTACAGGTTATAAAATAGTTGAAAATTTTGAGGATGATAAAAATATTTTAGAGGTTCAGTTCACTTTTGTAAGTGATGATAGAACCCCAGATAAATTTGCTAAGTTTTTAAATGTTATTGATGAATTTTTACAAGAAAGTTATAAGTCATTAGTCTAAGCCAAGTTTTTGTAATAGAACATTTTTAGCAACATCACTAAGTATGGGTAAAGATACACTACTAACTTTTGAAATTATACTTTTGGTTTTATCCCAAATATCTTTATCTCTAATATTATCAAGGAATTGATGCCCATCCCAAGTGATAGAGCGAATTATAAATCCTTTACCACCTAAGGAATTAATGGTACTGGCGTTTATAAATCCAGCTTCTAAAAGTTTTGAAACGGTATAGCCTAAATTGTTAATATCATACTTTTTACAAAAATCAGTATTTAGTAAATCACTTAAAGATAATCTATTGTTGATAGTGCCAATATCTTCAATAGCTAGCAAAGCATCACGTACACAGTCTTGATTTAATTTCATAACAATTGCACCCCTTTCAACAAAATTTTATCACACAGGGATGAATATTACAATATAACGAAAGGAAGTGAAAAAATGACAATAGGCGACAACATGAGAAGAATAGCGGAAGAAAAGAATATGACTATATATCAGGTAATGAAGAAAAGTAAAGTTTCTATGGGTTATATATATGATTTAGCGAATAATAAACAAAATAATCCGTCTATAACTATTTTATTAAAGATAGCTAAGGCTTTAGATGTTTCAATTGAGGAATTAATAAATTAGGAGGAATTACAAATGGAATTAATACAAGAAGAACTAAAAAATATTATTGTTTCTGCAATAAAGGAAACACGTGTTAAAGAAAAGTCTACATTAACAATAGAAGAATGTACTCAATATAGTGGAATTGGTAGAGATAAAATCTTAGAACTAGCACATGGAGAAAATGATTTCCCTGTTTTTAAGGTGGGAAAAAAGTTTTTAATAAATAAAGATATGTTAGATAAATGGCTTCAAAAAATATCAGAGGAAAAGAGAATTTTATAAATTACTCTATAGTGTACAGGCTTCAAATATTTTAAATAATAAGACCTATAAGGTTAAAGGAGATAGTACAGTGTCTAAAAAAATAACAAAAGCTTTAGATTATACGTTAAAGGTTATTTGTATAGGTTTATTTTGGACATTATATATTGGACTAGCATGTTGGGTATATAGATAGGAGGAATAAAAATTGATTAATGTAGAGCAACACTTAGGATTAGTAGGAATGGTTATTAAAAAGTATTTTCCTAAAAGAGAGCTTAGTTATGAAGAGTTATTTCAAATAGGTAGTATAGGACTTGTAAAAGCAGCAAATGATTTTGATGAAAGGAGAAATGTAAAATTTAGTACTTATGCAGTATTTAAGATTAGATGTGAGATTTTAAGATATTTTAGAGAAGATAAGTGGCATATAGGATCAAGAGAACAAAGAGTTAAAGGAGAAGCTCATATACCATATTCACTAGATAGTACGGTGAAAGAAGATGATGATAAGGGATTTACGTTTTTAGACCTTGAAGGAACAGATGAATTTGAAGAAAAACTTCAAGAAAAAATCTTTTTAGAACAATTAATTTTGCAGTTGGACGAACTAGAAAGGAAGGTTATTATTGGCCTATTTTATGAAGAAAAATTGCAAAGGGAATTAGCTAAAGAGTTTAACTTAAGCCAATGTGAAATTAGTAGGTTGAAGATAAAAGGGCTTAAAAAAATGAGACAAGCAGCTCTGCCAAGCGAACTTGTCTGCTAACAAAAACAACCACTTAAATTTTAGCACATGAAAGGTGAATTTACAATGGCCTATAAGGAATGTGAAAAGTGTAAGTACTGTATATGGACAGAAAATAGATGTAGCACAGATAGAGAAGATCAAGTTTGGTTGGAGCCAAACTGTAGTTTAGAAGAATGTAAATTTGAGGAGGAAAATTAAATGCTTAATGAATTATTGAAATCAGAAATTGCTGAAATAGAAACAGTTGAAAGGGAAAGTTTTAAAGTAACGGATTTAGAAAGTGCTAACTGGTGTTTCAGAAAAATAAGTGCTTTACAAAATAATATAGAAAGTAATAAGTCATTAGCAGTTGCAGAAAAACTAAGAATAGATAAATGGGAAAAGAAAGTTACAGAAGAAGATAAAGAAACTATACAATACTTTGAAAGTTTAATTACAGAATATTATTTAGCTAATAGAGAATTGGATAAGAAGTTTAAACTTAGTACACCTTATGGAAAAGTAAGCAGTAGAAAAAGTAAAAAATATAATTGGACTGATGAAGAAGAGCTGCTTAAGTATTTAAAAGAAAATAAAAATGATGAACTTATAAGAGTTAAAGAAGAAATAAATAAAACAGAGTTTAAAAAAGTTTATAAAAATGGTGTGAATCAAGAAACTGGAGAGATTATTCCAGGAGTAGATGTCAGAGAAGAAGAAAGTATTTCAATTAAAGTAGAGTAGGGGGGAAAAGGCATGGGAGTATATGAAAAATTGCTTAAGGTACAAAGTGAGTTAAAAGCTCCTAAAAGTCAGTTTAATAAGTTTGGTAACTATGCTTATAGAAATTGTGAAGATATATTGGAAGCAGTTAAACCATTATTACAACAAAATAAACTTTCTCTAACAATAGCAGATGAAATATTGCTAGTAGGTGATAGATACTATATAAAAGCTATTGCAACTATTGTTGATATTGAAACAGGAGATAAAGAAAGTGTTAGTGCATTTGCAAGAGAGGAAGAAAATAAAAAAGGTATGGATGCAAGTCAGCTTACAGGTAGTACAAGCAGTTATGCTAGAAAATATGCCCTAAACGGATTGTTTTGTATTGATGATACAAAAGATAGTGATACAACAAATACCGACTCAAAATCAAAAGCAAGTAATAAAAGTGATACTAAGAAATTAAGCCAAGCACAACTAAAAAGACTTTATGCAATAGCAAATGCAGCTGGATATGATGCAGATGTTATAAAGAAACAAGCATTAAAGAAATATAGCGTTGATCATTTAGAAGATATGACAAAAGCTCAATATGATGAATTGTGTGCTGGATATGAAAACCTAAAGAAATAGGAGGTGCTGAACTTGAAAAGAGAATATGCAATAGATAATGCCATTGTAGAAGAATTTATAGAAAATGAAGATGAAATTTTAAGTAATATAAATGAAGAAATACAAGGCAATATTTATTCTTCTAATAAGTGCTTAATTATAAATTTAAAAGATTATAGTTCAGAAGTAATACTATATAATTTATCAGAAAAAGAATTAGAGAAAGCTAAGGATATAGTTAATAAGCTTTAAAGGAGGTACAAATGAGCCAAGGGTGGTTTAAATTACACAGAGAACTATTTGAAAAAGCAATATGGCAAAGTTCCACTCCAGAACAAAAAGTTATATTAATCACATTACTTGGAATGGCTAACCACCAAGGCAAAGAATGGGAGTGGAAAGGTAAACAATTTAAAGCAGAACCAGGACAATTTGTTACTTCAATTGATAGCATAATTAAACGTTGTGGTAAAGGAATTTCACCTCAGAATATTAAAAGTGCTATTAAAAAATTTGAAAAATATAATTTTCTAACCAACGAATCAACCAAGACAGGAAGGCTTATGACCATAGTGAATTGGAGGGTTTACCAAGGTATTGAAATTGAAAGTAACCAACAAAGTAACCAACAGGTAACCGACAACCAACCAACAACTAACCAACAGGTAACTGACAGGTCGCTAACAGGTAACCAACAGGTAACACCTAACAAGAATGATAAGAATAATAAGAATGTAAAGAATGATAAGAAAGGAGAAGAAGGTAAAGAAATAACATCAACCCAACTTACTTCTTTTCCTACTCCATTCCATGAAAAAATTTTTAATACATTTGGAGAGATAACATATAAAACATGGTTTAAGTTAAGTTCTATAGAAGAAAAAGCAGATAAAATCAATATTAAGGTTACTAATGAATTTACTAAGGAAGTTTTGGAGAATAAGTTTAAAGAGCAACTAGAAATTGCACTAGGGAAGAAAATAAATATAGATTATAGTTGAAAGGTGATTTAAGTATGCAAATGAAAAATATGAATGCACATGAACTTGCAATAAAAACGTATAGAGATTTGCAATTAAGAAGATTGGCTAGAAAGAAAAGGGCAGAGTGCGAATGTGAATCTCTTAAGGTAGAGGCAGTAATAAGAGCAAATAATAAAAGATATAGGCTTAGAAATAGATAGGAGGATAATTATATGAATAAAGTAACTTTGGTTGGAAGATTAATTAAGGACCCAGAATTACAATTTTTAGCTGGAAATGGCACAGCAGTATGTAAATTTAATATCGCAGTAAACAGGAAGTTTAAAAAAGAAGGTCAGCCAGATGCAGATTTTATACAAGTAGTTGTTTGGGGCAAAATGGCAGAGGCAACAGCTAATTACATGACTAAAGGTAGACAGATTGGTATTAGTGGAAGAATAGAAACTAGGAGCTATGAGGCTAAGGATGGAACTAGAAGATATGTTACAGAAGTAATTGCAGAAGATGTAGAGTTTTTAGGAAATAAAAAGGCATCTGAAAATGATGGACAAGTAGAAAATCAAAATTTTGGTGTAACGGAAGTACTGGATAATGAGGATATACCTTTTTAAAGGGAGGAAAGCGGTATGGAAGATAGGGAACTAAAAGCAAAGGTTATTGATCTAGCAACAAGCTTAGCATTAGAGGATACAACTAAAAGGCCATATTCTAAGGTTATTAGTGAATGTATTGAAGAAGCATGTTCAAAACTACATGTTAATAGAAAAACTTTTATAAAAATGTTTATTTAGGTACAAGAGAATAGGAAAAATGAAAACTTTATTAAATTAATATTATCAAATGATAATTAATTGAGAGGTGAAAACATGGCAAAAAGTAAATATGGAGCCAAGAAGATAGTGATTGATGGTATCACATTTGATTCAAAGGATGAAGGAAGATATTATTTATATCTTAAAGATTTGAAAGCAAAAGGTAAGATATTAAATTTTGAGTTACAACCTAAATATGAACTACAACCAGGATTTAAGAAGAATGGGAAAACATATAGAGCAATAACATATACACCAGATTTCTTAATATATCATCTTAATGGAACAGAGGAATTAATAGATATTAAGGGAATGAGCACACAACAAGGAGAAATGAGAAGGAAAATGTTTGATTATAAATATCCTAATTTAAACTTAACTTGGATAGCTAGATCGTTAAAGTATAGTCCTACAGGGTGGATAGAATATAATCAATTAAACAAGATTAGAAGGGAGAATAAGAAATGCCGAAAATAAAGATTATAAATGATAGAACAGGAGAAGTAAAAGAAATAGATTGCATTGGCTACAACTTACAGTTTGTAACATCAGAGGGAAATGGACAAGTACAAAAGATAAGAGCATTAAACAATGGAAAATATGATTGTAAGCATTGGATTAAGAATGACATTTATTATCCTATAGCAAAGAAAGTTAAAGAAAATCTTAGAGAGTTATCACCTAGTTTAGTAAGTGTAAATATAGAAAAGATATTGTTTTTAGAGGATATAGATTATGTAACAGATGAAATAAATAAGAAAACGGACTGGGTAATGCGAATAAAGAAATTACCAAAGCAAGTTACTGAACTTATAGGATATAAATTTGTTATAGAGAGTAGAGAGTTTTGGGTGTCCAGAATAAGTGATGAACAAATTGTGGCTCATATATATAGTTGTTTAAAACAAATAGATGAAGATAAGTTAATAGAACCAGATATAAAAGGATGGAAAGAAGTTTTAGGAACATTAGGTTATGGCTGGGAGACTACAATAAGTCCTATACCTAATTTATTAGATGGATTTGACCAAGAAGATTTTGCAATGCTTAAAAGAGCAGATAAGCAGATTAAATTAGATTTAAGAAATATCAGATAGCATGGAAACCCTAGTTCATGTTGAAGTGATACCATATAAGGATTTTAAAGAAAAACTAAAGATAACTAAGAATCTTCATGGATCTATTACTGTATAAGATATAGAAGGTGCAATTATGATTATTCAACTAAGAAAGGAAAAGTAATAAATGGCACTATTTATAGAAAAAAGGAGACAGGCTTTGATAGTCTGTTTCCTCATAGTATTTATTTACTATTTTTAAAGCAAGCTGATTTATTAGAGATATTAAAAACCCAATTTTTTTCATTAGTATTTTGAATTTTATAGTTAGCTTCAAGCATAGCACCTTTAAAAGTACCATTATCAATATAAAATCCATTAGTTGATTTTTCAAATAAATGTTTTAGTCCATAAGAAGTATGCTTTGTATTAAATGATTTAATTTTTTCTAAATTTTCGTCAATCCAATTTAACAGTATCTTTTTTTGTGTAGTGCTTAAATCTTTAAAATTTTTTGGATCATCATAGTTATCATTCATAAAAATACCCCCATTAAATTTTAGGTATATATTACCATGGTATATATATATAGTCAAGATAGTCATATTACAGTAAAAGGGATTAGTGTATCTAAGAGATATACGAGGATAAAGAGAGAGTTGAAGTAAAGTTGGTAGAGAGGGAGTAAAAAAATGGAGAATTGGAGGACAAGACTAAATGATTTACTAGAAGGTAAGACACAATTATTTGAAGAGAATTACAAAATAAAATATCCTTGCAAGTATTGGAGCAATGGAAAGAAAACTAAAGCTCAAATTTGTTTTGAAACTGGAGAAATATTTGTTAATGGACAAGTAGTAAGGAAGGCAAATATATAATGGCAATAGATATAGTTGAAATAGCAAAGGAAATTTATACTGCTACTAAAAGGCTGCAAAAGAGTGGAGACAAGCTCTTCACTCTTGCTAAGAAATATGCACAAGCAGAACAAAAATATAGACATGCATTAGGAATTGAAATAATGAGGCTTAGAGAACAAAAAGTTCAAGCTACACTTATAGGTGATGTAGCTAGAGCAAACTTATCTGATTTAAAGTTTGAAAGAGATTTAGCAGAGTTTAGATATAAAGCTGGTAGAGATAAAAGTCAGGCATTGCAAGCAGAAATAAGTGCATTACAGACATTGTATAAAAGACAAGAAGAGATTTAAATATAAGGAAGTGTAACTATTGGAAGTAAAGCAATTAGAATTTAAGCTTATAACTACAACTAAAAATAAAAAATTAAAATTAACACATAAGCAAATCGTAGTTTTGTTAGAAGCATTATGGGATTTTAAAGAAAGTATAAAAACCATAGGCACAGATACAGAAGAGTTTTTAAGGAAAAGACTTTTAGAAAATAAAATAGAAGAAGTAGATAAGTTGTTTAAGATTCTAGAAGAAAGTATAAACTACGATTTTCAAAAGCATTTAGAGAAGTGTTCTAAAAAGAATAAGAATGATGATCCTGGAATGGAAACTATGAGTTGGTTGGATAAAAAGTAGAGAGGTGTAAGGTATGGAATACGGAAAATGTTTAACTAAAGATGTATGTGTGCTGAAATTTAGTACATTTGAAGCAGAATGTTATTTAAATTTTGGTGTAAATTCTAAGTTTAATTTTAAATATATTTCAACAAATAAAGTAAGATTAGAAAGAAAAAATATGGAGTTTACAATACCTAAAGAAAGTTTTGTTGATTTATTCAAAGTATGTTAAATCATAAATATGAGCATTACAAAGAAGTTCAAGTTTTAAAATAGTTAAAGTAATTTTATAGTGTTCTTTGAAAATTGAATAGTACAGTAAAAAAATATGGTACAATATTTTTAAATAATATGAATTTTTATATGATTGTAGGGGGATAAAATGAAAAAGGAATTTAAAGATGTGTTTTCTTATAACTATGATACAGATAAGACCGCGTATATGAATTGGAGATTAGATAAAAATACTAAAATCAGCAATATGATTAGTATTGCTAATGGTTATATTCAGTCTTCAATTATGTTATTAGAAAGTGTTATAAAGGATAATAGAGGGAAAAGAGCAGATGTTATAATTTTTCCTATAGTATTTAATGCCAATCATGGTATAGAAGTATATTTAAAATCTATCTTATGGTCTCTAAATATTTTATTAGATAATGATCATAAAGCAGAAGGTAAACATGATATAAAACAAATATTTCAGGATGTAAAAGCAAAAATGGAGCATTTTGAAAAAAATAAACATATAAAAAGAGAATTTAAAAATATGACTGAAAATTTAGAACAATATATAGAAGAATTAGATGAGAAACTTAATAAAACAAGTAAAAATGGAAAATACAGAGATAATATGGATTTTTCACGATATCCATTTAATGTTAAATATGAAAATCATTTTTATGTAGATGAATTAGATAATGTTGTAGTTGATTTAGAAAACTTTCTAGAAAGGTTAAAAGAAATAGGGAAAAATCTAGATTCAATATCAAGGCGTTATTTATATGAGTTTTTAGATCCCATAGGCAAAGAGGTATAAAAATTAACTTTTAAATAAATTATTAATTATAAATAAGGAAATATAGTTAAGGGATAGAACTAAACTATATATACTTAAATATGTATTAATTTAATTAAAGCTAGAGAAAATGCCGTATTATTCAAAAGAATATGCGGTATTTTTTTATCACAAATTAAGAGGTGAGTATAAATGTCAGATAACAATTTAGCAAGAGAGAAAGAAGAAGCAAGAACTATACTAAATTCATATTTAATATATAAAAATAGAGCTGAAATTAAAGCTTTAGAAATAGAAGAAGTAAAAAATAATTATGATGTAACAGGGATGGCTATGGGAGAAAAAACAGGACAAACATTTAAAATCAATAAGGAATTAGAAGATAGAATAGTAAACAAAGACGATAAAATAAAGAAATTAGAAAAAGCAAGAAAAGCTTATGAGATTAATTTTAAAAAAATAGAAAAAGCGGTTGCTGTATTAAAAGAATTTGAGAAAGATGTAATAGTATTAAAGTATATGACATCTCCAGTAATGCAATGGAGAGATATAGCAAGGCAACTTGGGTTTACTACTATAGCTTGCCAAAGAGCAGAAGACAGAGCAGTAAAGAAAATGATTCCTTTGTTACTTGAATGAGGTATATAGAAGTTATATAAAATATATACTTTTTATATACCCAAAGTTTATAAAAGTCATTATATAATTGTATCATAGCAAAAATAAAAAAATAATTGATGCCATACAAAAAAGCACTTAACTAAGGTTAGGTGCTTTTTTACATACTTAACACAGGTTAAGAGATTCTATATACATAGAAAAGAAGGTGAGAGGTTTTGAGAATAGGTAAGATATTAGAAGTTCAGCAGCCTAAAGAATATAGGAATTTAAATAAAAATAAGAAACAGAATAAGAAGAAGAAAGATAAGAGAGGGCAAAACCTCTCTTTTTCTGATTATGTTGAAATGATGAAGCATGATAGTTATAAGAGATGTAGAGGAAGATTAAGACAAAAGTAAACATTATCAAGTAATAGGAGGTGGCATTGTGAAGCTAACACCAAAACAGAAAATATTTTGTGATGAATATCTAGTGGACCTCAATGCCACTAAAATAGAATCTAAAGAGCATCTATTAATTTAGGTGCTCTTTTTTGTGGTTCAGAAGGAGGAAAAATCATTGAGAATATTAGCATGGATTGGATTAGTTACGGAGATTTTAAATGTAATAATAAAATTAATATCAACATTTACAGAAAAGAAAGTTAGTGATAGAATTGTACAATTTACTAGTGTATTAGTTCATTGCTCATTACTATATTTCTTTTTTATACATTTGTTTAAGTAGGTGATAATTAATGGCACAACGTAACCTAAGACCATGTAAACAGAAAAAATGTAAGAATCTAACAAGAGATAAAACAGGTTATTGTAGTGAGCATATACATATATATGAAGAAAAGAAAGTCCAAATGAATAAACAGTATGATAAATATATAAGACATGATAAGGACAAGAAGTATACTAAGTTTTATCATAGTAACGAATGGAATGATTTAAGAGAAGATGTTTTAATAACTTACAATGGTATAGATATATATTCATACTATATAGAAAATAAAGCAGTTACTGCAAATACAGCACACCATATTATAGAATTAAAAGAGGATTGGGATAAAAGATTAGATAAGGATAATATTTTTCCTTTAAACGATTTTAATCATAAGAAAATACATGCGCTGTATAAGAAAGATAAAAAAGGAACTCAAAGGCTGCTTAGAGAGTTGTTAGAACGATTCAGGAAACAGTTTAACATATCCCCCCTACCTTAGAAAGTTTGAAGAGCAACCCAAAGACCGAGTGGGTAGGTTTCTACACAAAAAATTCCCTAAATGAAATTTAAAAAGGAGGTAAGGAGAATGGCAAGACCAAGACAACCAACGGATTTGATAATGTTAAAGGGTAAAAAACATTTAACAAAAAAAGAGATAGAAGAAAGAAAAGAAAAAGAAATAAAAGCTCCAGCAGATAAAATTGAACCACCTTCTTATCTTGGAGAGCTAAAAAAGAATTTAATAGAATAGCTGGAGAATTAGTTAATTTAAATATAATGTCAAATTTAGATTCGGAGGCCTTAGCAAGATATATAGTAAGTGAATATAACTACCAGAAAGTTGCTAAGAAATTGCTAAAAACTAGTATTGATAATGAAAAATATACAGACCTATTAGTAAAACAAGAAAAGTTATTTAAAATGTGCAGGCAAAGTTCAAGTGATTTAGGTTTAAATATTTCTAGTAGGTGTAAATTAATTATTCCTAAAAAAGAGGAAAATAAGGAGTTAACAGAAGAAGAAAAGCTTTTTGGCGATAGAGTATGAGTAAATTTGCAAAATTATTTACTAGGATATACACTTATGCAGTTGATATTGTAGAAGGCAGACTAAAAGCATGCAAAAAGCATAAACAAGCTTGTAAAAGATTCCTTGATGATTTAGAGAAAAGCAAAGATAAAGATTATACTTTTCAATTTGATTATGAGGAATTGTATAATTTTTATAAGTGGACTGGTATGTTCAAACATAGAGTTGGGATTCTTAAAGGTAATAAAATTGACCTTGTAGATTTCCAGCTCTTTTTAGTTGGAAATATATTTTGCTGGAAAGAGAAAGAAACAGGTTATAGAAGATTTAGAAAAGTATATATTCAACTTGCTAGAAAAAATGCTAAGTCACAGTTGCTGGCCTTGATATCTAGTTATGTATGTTTCTTATCTGATGAACAGCAAGAATGTTATATAAGTGGTTGGACTAAAAAACAATCTAAGATAGTTTATAAGGAAATGAAGTATCAGTTAGAGGGTAGTGATTTTTTAAGGGGTAAGTGGAAAGAAAGCTATGGTGTTATTACACATTTAAAAAGTGGCTCAATAATTGAACCTTTATCTAAAGAAGCTAAAAACAATGGTGATGGTGATAATCCAAGTTTAGGAATATGTGACGAATACCACCAGCATAAGACTGATGAAATATATGAATCAATTTTATCAGGTATGGGTGCTAGAACAGAGCCTTTAATGGTTATTATAACTACTGCAGGAGTAGATTTAAATGGGCCATGTTATAAAGAGTATCAGTATGTTAGTAAAATCTTAGATCCTAACTTAAAAGATATTACTAATGACGAATATTTTGTAATGATTTGTGAGTTAGATAAAGGTGATGATATAAAAGATGAAAGTAACTGGATTAAGTCAAATCCGATTTTAGCTACATATCATTTGGGATTAAGAAAAATAAGAAGCGAACTTAAAGCGGCACTGGATGCACCTGAAAAAATGACTAAGTTTAAAACTAAATACATGGATATCTGGGTAAATGCTAGAGAAAATGGTTATATGAATATGCAAAAGTGGGACACATGCGAGAATAAGAACCTATCTTTGGCTGATTTTAAAGGTGAAGAATGTACTGGAGGTTTAGACTTGTCTACTAAGTTAGACTTAACATCTATAGCTTTTGAGTTTAAAAGAAATGGTAAATATTATCCATTTCAACACTCATTTATTCCACAAGAAGCTTATGATAACAGGTTAAGGGAAGGTAAATACCCTTTTGATTTATGGAGAGATCAAGGATATTTAACAGTTACTCCAGGAGCAGTAATAGATTATGAATTTGTTAAGCAATGGATTCAAGATAAAGAACGTGAAAATAATTTAATAATCAAAGAAATAGGATATGATCCTTATAATGCAACTCAATTCGTCCAAGAAATGGAACAGGAAGGTTACGTAATGGTTGAAGTAAGACAAGGGCCATTTACATTAAATGAACCTACCAAGGATTTTAGAGATCAAGTATATGATAAAGCACTTGAACATAGTGGAGATGGACTTTTAACATGGGCTATAAGTAATGCAGTTACTAAAGAAAATGCACAGGAATTTATTATGTTAGATAAAGCAAAGTCAAGTGAAAAAATAGATCCAATAGCTGCTACAATAAATGCACATGTAAGAGGAATGCTTGTATTAGAAGATAATACAGGAGATATATTCTATAGTCCAGATATATAGAAAGGAGGTGGAATATGGGAATATGGGAGAAAGTTAAAAATATTTTTAAAACACCATTTAAAACAAGACTTATAAGAGATTATAATAGTAATTTTAATTTTTATAATACAGATTTGGCAACAAATGAGACTATATTTTCGGCAGTATCATTACTTAGTAATGCAATAGGAAGTTTACCCTTAAAACTTTATAAAAATTATGAAATTGTAAGTCCTTCTGAAAGTGACTTAGCTAAAATGATAGAATATAACCCATCTCCATATTTAACTATGCTTCAATGGATTAGGTGTATGGAAACTTTAAAAGATATTAAGGGAAATGCATATGCAATATTAGAATATGATTATATGCAACAGCCTAAACAAGTGCATATTTTAAACCCGAGTTTTGTTACCCCAGTAATAGAAGCAGAAACTAAAGATTTATGGTATGCAATTAGTAATGAACATAATGTACATTATGTTCATAATTCGCACATAATACATTTTAATCATATTTCAACAAATGGTTATAAAGGCATTAATCCATTGGATGTACTTAGAAATACCATTGATTATGATAGAGAAATTAAGGAATTTTCCTTAAATCAAATGAAGAATGGATTAAAGGCTAATTTAGTAATTAAACTATCAGCTAAATTAAGTGAAGAAGCTATGAAACAATACACAGAAATGTTAGGAAAGTTTCAGAAGAATGGAATATTATTTGTGGACCAAGGAAAAGAATTTCAAGAACTTAAAAATTCGCAATTTATTGACCCAAAAGTTTTGGATGTAGAAAATATAACTATTGCAAGGGTAGCTAGAGTATATAATATACCACTTCATAAGCTTTTATCAGAGAAACAATGTTATTCTAGTGCTGAACAAGCAGATTTAGAATATATAAAAGATACTATTCTACCTTTAGTTAGACAATATGAGCAAGAGTTAAATAGAAAGCTATTAACTGAAGAACAACGTAATGAAGGATTCTCTTTTAAGTTTAGTTTGAATGGCTTAGCAAGGGCAGATATGAAAACTAGAGGAGAATTTTATTTTAAGGGTATTAGAAGTGCTTGGTTTACGCCTAATGAAATAAGGGCATTAGAGGAAATGCCACCATTGGAGGGAGGTAATCAATTATTTATATCAAGAGATTTAATACCAATAGATAAGATGGATTTAATATTGAATGGAGGTGAAAAGCATGGAAAGGGAACAGAATAAATTAGGTAATAGTCATGAAGTAAGAACTGTAGATATATTGAATTTAGAAACTAGATCAGATGAATCAAGTGGAAATAAAATAGTTGGTTATGCAGCAGTATATGATGAATTTACAAAGCTAACTGATAGATGGGGTGATTGCTTTCAAGAAAAAATATCAAAAGATGCTGCAAAAGGATCATTAGAAGATGGTCACGAGATATTTGCTCTTAAAAATCATAACTGGGATATGGTTCTAGGTAGAACAGGAGCCAATTTGATTCTTAAAAATGATGAAAAAGGAATTTATTTTGAATTAATACCGAATAACTCTACTTTGGCAAATGATTTAAAGGAAGATGTTAGAAGTGGGATTATAAAACAATGCTCTATAGGGTTTAAGATTGTAGATCAAGAATGGGAAGAAAAAGATGGTGAGTATTTTAGAATAATTAAAGAAATAGAATTATTTGAAATTACATTAACACCTATTCCAGCTTATACGAGTACAAGTGCAGAGGTTAGAAGTGTAGGTTTTGATAATGATGTTAATATTGGAACAAATGATTTAAATGAGCAGGAAGAGAGAAGCAAGCTTTTAAATGAAGCTAAAAAACAAATAAAAGAAATAGATAATTATTTTAAATTATAGGAGGATTTGATTATGGAATTATGGAAAATGCAACAAAACTTAACAACACTAGGTGCGGAATTAAGAAGTCTGAATAATGATATTGTAGAAAAGACTGCTAATCCAGCTATAAAAATTGAAGAAATAAGATCATTAAAACAAAATAAAACTGAAATTGAGGAAAGATTTAATTTATTAAAAGCTGAAATTGATAAAATTGAGGAAGAACAAAGGGCAAAATTACAAAAGCAAAATCCTTTAGGAGTAGGGGAAACTGATGAACAAAGAATGAAAAATGCAAAAGCAGAGTTCATTAGAGCGAGTTTACTTGGAGTAGAAATATCTAATGAAACAAGAAATCTTTTAGGAGCTATAGGAGATTCCGCTCAAAAAACAGGTGGAGAAAAGATATTACCAGTTAACATAGCAACAGATTTAATTCATGAACCATTTACTAAAAATCCATTAAGAAACATTTCAACATTTACAAATGAAAAAGGATTAGTATTACCTAAGATAGCTTATGAACTAGATGATGATGATTTTATTACTGATGAACAAACTGCGAAAGAAATAAAACTAGAAGGAGATCAAGTTGAATTTGGCAGACATAAGTTTAAGGTAAAAGCAAGAATTTCTGATACTGTATTACATGGGTCTGACACAAATTTAGTTCCTTTTGTTGAAAATGCTTTAAATAGTGGGTTAGCTGCTAAAGAAAAGAAGGTAGCATTTACAACAAGTCCTAAGAGTGGAGAAGATGAATTATCATTTTATAAAGCTGGCATAAAAGAAATTGAAGGTACTAATAAATATAAAGCAATTAAAGCTGCATTAGCAGATTTACATGAGGATTTTAGAGAAAATGCAAAAATAATTATGAGGTATGCTGATTATTTAGATATAATTGAAACTTTAGCTAATGGATCAGCAACATTGTATGAAGCTCCACCAGAGAAAGTATTAGGTAAACCAACAGAATTCTGTGACAGTGCTATAGATCCTATAGTTGGTAATTTTCAATACTCTCATTTTAATTATGATGGAGAAATGGTATATGATAGTGATAAAGATGTGGACAAAGGTGAATATTTATTTGTTTTAACAGGTTGGTTCGATCATAAGATTAAATTAAAATCAGCTTTTAGAATAGCAAAAGTTAAAGGAGGAAGTTCTCCCAGCTAATGCTCCTAAAGAAGATGTTAAAGAAGTTATGCATAAATATCTTAAAGAAAAGGAGCTTTTGGATAAAAATTCAAAAGAAGATTTAGAGAAGTTAACAGTAGATGAATTAAGAGAAAAAGCTAAAGAAAAAGGTATAAAGGGTTATTCGAATATAAATAAAAAAGATTTAATAGAAATTTTAGTAAACACCACTAATTAGGAGGTGTTATTTTTATGGAATTAAATGAGATAAAAGAGTATTTAAGAATAGAGGGAAATGAAGAGGATAATATAATATCCTCTCTTTTAATTGGTGCTAAATCTTATATAAAAAATGCAACAGGCTTAACTGAAGATATGATAAAGAGTGAAATAAAAGAATTGTACAATCTTTGTTTAAAAATGTTAATAAGCCATTGGTACGAAAATCGAGCTATTGAAACCACAGGTCCTAATTTTCATAAGTTAAGCTACAGTATGGATTCCATACTACTACAGCTAGAAGCAGAATATTTAAAAATTAATAGGAGTGAAACAAATGGATCCAGGTAAACTTGATAAAAGGATTAAATTTATTTGTAAAGAGCCAAAGAAAGATTCGGAAGGATATCCTATACCGGGAGATAATGTTTTTAAAGAATGTTGGGCGAGTGTAAGAGGTTTAAGAGGAAGAGAATTTTATAGTGCAGCAGCAATTCAAAGTGAAACTGATAAGGTGTTTAATTGTAGATATTTTAAAGGATTAAAAGCTAATATGAAAATAGAATACAATAATAATTTTTATGAAATAACCTCTATAAATGACTTAAATGAAAAGCATATAGAATATGAAATACATGCTAAGGAAGTGAAAATAAGTGGCTGATATGGAATTAGAGGGTATGGATAGCTTAATAAGCAAAATAGAGAATATGGGTAAGGTTGGTACTAAAATAGAAAATAATGCTTTAAAAAAGGCTGGACAAATAATAGTAGATGAAGCTAAAAATAATGTATCAGTACGAACAGGAAATCTTAAAGAAGGTTTAAAGGTAAGTGGTGTTCGTAAAAAAGGTGGAAAAAAATTTGTTCTAGCTGGAATACAGAAAGGTGATAATAGTAAGATATTTTATGGTAAGTTTTTAGAATTTGGAACTAGTAAAATGAGTGCAAGACCATTCATGGTTCCAGCTTATGAATCTAAAAAAGAAGAAGCAAAAGAAATAATTAAGCAAGAAATTAAAAAGGCTTTAGGAGTGTGATTGAGGGAGATGAGATAATTAAGAAACATTATTAAAAATAAGGGGGAAACTTAAATGATTGAACCATTAATAATAACTACGGACTATGATTTAACTGGTGAACAATTAACGAAAATTAAAGAAGAATTAAACGGATTAAATGCGATTATATTACCTAAAGGTTTTAAGAAAGTGGTTCAGGAACCAATGTTGTATAAAGTATTTACGAGAGAAGATTTTAGGAAATACAGACTAAGCAAGTTAAAGGTTAGCACGATAAATAGAACAACTATTAAACATATTAATGAATATTTTAATAAACTTAGCAAAGGCCATAAATTTTTAATTGGTGTATCTGCAAAAGATGAAACTTGCTTTTATAGTGTGGAGTATTTTGAGAATCATGTATTAAACAATGGAAATGATAAATAGTATGATTTTAAAAGGATTAGAATTGAAATGAGTATAAAAAGTTTAATAATAGATATATTAAACCCTTTAGGCGTTCCAGTAGACTTTGAAATTTATGATGGAGAAGAAACGACTTATATAACATTTTCAGAGTACTTAGAGCAAGGTGAAGTATTTTCAGATAATGAAGAAATTGTAACAGGACACTATATACAAATTGATGTATGGTCTAAAGGGAGTCTTAGTAAGTTAGTAGATCAAGTAAAAGCTTTGTTAAAAAAAGCTGGATTTATAAGAAAAACAGAACATGAAATGTATGAAACGGATACTCAAGTTTTTCATAGAGCTATCCGTTTTTTTTATGAAGAAAATAAGGAGGATGAATAAGTATGGCTTTAAAAGGATTAAGAGGTTTTAGATTTGTTACATTAAAAAAAGATCAAGATGATTCAGTTGAATATGATAAAGAAATTAAAAAGTTAATAGGTGCTAGAAGCATAAAGGTTACACCAAAAACATCTAGTGCAGAGCTTTACGGTGATGACCAATTACTAGAATCTAATTCAGCAATTGGTGCAATAGATGTAGAAATAGATTTAACAGGATTACCTTTACCAATAAGAGCAATTTTATTAGGAAATAAATATGAGAATGGTGTAATGATTGAGAGTAAATCAGATACTCCACCAGAAATAGCATTTGGATTTATAGCTGCTAAATCAAAACAAGGAGATAGAATGGTGTGGCTTACAAAGGGTAAGGCAGAACCAGTTGGTGATGAAAGCAAAACACAGGAAGATAAAATTTCTTATCAAACGCAGAAGATGAAGTTTAAGTTTATGCCAAGAATAAGTGATGGACTTTATAAAATAACTGCTGATACAGATGAAGAAAAAGCACCAACAGAGCAAGAGTTCTTTACTACAGACTTTCTTAAAACAGGTAAAAAAGCTGATGTTTAAAAATATAAAAAAATAAATTAAATTATAAAGAAAGAGGGCAAATAATTATGAAAATAAAATTAAGAATAAATGGAGAAGATAAAACTTTTACTGCACCTTTTATTAGTGCTAGAAAATTAAAGGATTCCTTTGCTTTAAGTAAAAAGGTTCAAGGTGAATTTGATGAAAACACCCTTGATGAAGTAGGAAATTACTTAGTTAATATTTACGGCAATCAATTTACACTAGATCAATTATATGATGGCTTTCCAGCAGATCAGTTTCTTAGTAAGGCAGTAGAAGACATGGAAAGAGTTATGGGTGTATTTGATGAAAAGGTAAAAAACTAGCTAGTGGAGAAGAAGGCGGAGAAGGTTCTTTAACTCCACAGGAGTTCATGCTAGATATATATTCAAGCTTACTAGAGCAAGGGTGGACCATGAAAGATATTGATTGTATGGATATCTTTTATTACTTTGATGTATTAGCTTATAGAAATAAAAAAGATAATAAAAAGGATGAAGATGTTTTTATAGATCAGGTTAACTGGTTATAAGGAGTAAATATGTTTAAATTAAAACATTTAGTAAAAGTAAAAAAGAAAAATAAAATTTCTATTATGTTAGACAATGAAGGAAATGAAATACCAGTAAATTATATTGTATATAATATATGCTTTAGCAATGGAAGAGAATTGATATTGCAAGAGGAAGAGTTTAATAATTTATTTGAAAGAGCTTAGGAAACTAGGCTCTTTTTTATTTTGAAAGAAAGGAGGTAGATATATGGCAGAGGATATAGGAAGTTTAGTTGTACGTGTAGCTATGGATAATAGTAATTTTCAAGATGGAATAAATAACTTAAATCGTTCTATAAGAAAAGCTCAATCAGAATTTAAGAATGCAACTGCTGGATTTAAGGATCATGGCAAGAGCCTTGAAGGTTTAAAGGCTAAGCAAGAATTATTATCTAAATATATAGAAGCACAGACTAAGGTAGTTGAAAAATATAAGGCTAAAATAACAGAAAGTGAAAATACTTTAAAAAATAATGAAATAGCACATATAAAACTTAAAGAGAAAGTTGAAAATGCTAAAAAGGCTTACGAAGAATCATCTAAAAAACTAGGTGAGAATTCAGAAGAAACTAAGAAGCTTAAAGAATCATATGAAAACCTTGATAAGGAATATGAAGCAAGTGAAGAAAAACTAAGAAATAATGTTAGGACTATAGATAACTGGAATATAAAAGCTAATAATGCAGAGTCTAAGCTAAAAGGTATGCGACAACAATTAGATAGTGTAAGTAGTAGTATAGAAAAGCAGAGTGGAAAATGGAATAAACTTTCTAATAAATTTAAAGACTTTAGTGCAAAAGCAGAAAAAACAAGTAAAAAGTTAGGAGATATAGGAAAAGGTCTTTCAACTAAAGTAACCGCTCCGTTAGCTGCACTAGGAGCTATGGCTGCAAAGTCAAGTATTGATTTTAGTGAAGGAATGGCTAAAGTGAGTACTATTGCTGATACTACTCAAGTACCGATTGAGAAATTAAGAAATGGAGCATTAAAACTTTCTGATGACTTTGCAACAGGAGCTAAGGAAATAACTGAATCTATGTATCAAGCTATATCAGCCAGCGTGCCAACTGGCAAGGCTGTAGAATTTGTTGGAACTGCAACAAAAGCAAGTGTAGCTGGTTTTACAGATGCCAAAACTGCAGTGGATGGACTTTCTACAGTTTTAAATTCCTATGGATTGCAAACTGAAAAAGTCAATGAAATTGCTAATCAAATGTTAATAACTCAAAACAAAGGTAAAACTTCTTTTGGTGAAATAGCTAGCTCTATTGGAAAAGTAACTCCCTTATCATCACAGTTAAATATTTCTACTAAAGAATTATTCGGTAGTTTAGCATCTACAACAGCTCAAGGTTTAGCAACTGCAGAATCAGTTACTGCTCTTAAGTCTGCTATGTCTAACATTATTAAGCCTAGCAAAGAAGCAGCTGAGGCAGCAGATGCTTTAGGCATTAAATTTAGTGTAAGTAAGTTAAAGAGTAAGGGATGGATGCCATTCTTACAGGATTTAAAAAAGGGATTAGAACAATCCAGTCCAGAACTTGCATCCATTACAAAGACTATGGATAAGTTAGGGAGCAAAATGATTGCTTTAACTAAAGCTGGCAAGGGTAATTCTAAGGAGTATAGACAAGTACAAAAAGAGTATAAAGCTTTTCAAAAAGAAATGGAACGAATGGCCAAAATGGCGGATTCACCTATAGGAGCTATGGCAACAATGTTTGGCTCCGTAGAAGGTTTAAACTCTATATTAATGTTAACATCACAACAAGGCATGAAAACCTATGATGATACTATGAAAGAGATGGAAACTAACTCTCATGCACTAGATGATGCTTTCAACAAAATGCAAAATACAACAGGGGCAAAAATAAGGAAATCATTAAATAAATTAAAAAATGTAGGAATAAAATTTGGTGATGCAATAGCTCCATTCATAGAACGATTTGGTGATGGATTAAGTGCTATAACTGATAAGTTAAATCAATTATCACCAGCTCAAATTAAAATAATAACTAATATAGCTGGTATGGCCATGGCTATAGGTCCTCTTTTTATGATAGGAAGTAAATTATCTAAAGGGTTGTCTGGTATTGCTAAAGTTTTTTCAACTGTTACTAAAGCTATGGGGGTTGCAAAAGGAACTACAACAGCAACAACTACATCAGTAAAGATATTATCTAAAGTATTTACAATATTAAATTGGAAAGTTGCATTAGTCGTTGCTGCAATAGCCGGTGCTGTGTATGTAGGTAAAAAGTTACATAAGCATTTTACACAAGCTAGTATTCAAAGTCAAAAATTTGGCAATGACATAAGTAAATCTACACAGAAAGCTCTTGGTGAATATGAAAAGTTAGACAAAAAAGTAGGACAATCACTCATGAATATGAGAGTGAACAACAGTAAAGTAACCAAGGATATGGCCAATGATATAACAAGTAATTTTAATAATATGTCTCAACAAATCTTAGCTGCTAAGAAGAAAAAATATAATGATGATTATAATAATCTAAAGCAGTTTATGACTAAAAATGGTGGACTTAGAGAGAAAGAGCAAAATGAGATATTAAAGAAAATGAGGGATAGACAAAAAGTAGAAGAGGAATCAGTTAAATTTGGTCAGAAAAAAATAAATGAGATAATGAAAAATGCTTCTGATAATAATAGAAAAGTTACAGATGAAGAATGGCACATAATAAAGACTATTAGAGATAATATGAATAAAGATGCGATACAGTCCATGAGCCAATCACAAAGAGAACAGAAAAGTCTTTTAGAAAGACAAAAAAGAAATGCTAGCATATTAACTGCGGAACAGGCATCAGATGTTGTTAAGAATAGTGCTAAGCAACGTGATAAGGTTATTAAGGATGCCGAACAACAATATGATAAAACAGTTCAAAACATTCAAAGACAGAGAGATGAATTAGGAACTATTACAGATGAACAGGCTGAAAATTTAATAAAAGCTGCTGAACATCAAAAAGAAGTAACTGTTAATAGTGCTAGGGGTCAACATGAAGAAATAGTAATGGAAGCTCAAAAACAAGCTAAAGAGCATGCTGATAAAGTTGATTGGGAAACAGGAGAAATAAAGACTAAATGGCAAGTGATGAAGGAAGATGTTTCTAAAAAGGCTCATGAGACATGGGATAATGTAAAAAGTGCTTTTGAAAGCAAGAAACAAAGCATTATAGATAAAGCACATGAAACAACAGAAGGAATAAAAGGAAAATGGGAAAAGGCTAAAACAGATGCAAAAACGTGGGGAAGCAACATTGCCGAAAACTTAAAAAATGGATTAGAAAGTAAAAAAGAAAGTATAAAAAATAAAGCTAATGAAATAAAAGAAGGAATAAAAGAAAAATTTAATAACATAAAATCAGAAATGAAAACAATAGGGCAATGGGCAGTTGAGGGCTTAAAGAAAGGACTAGAATTTACTAAAGAACTTAAAGAAAAAGCAGAAGGATTAGCCAAAAGAACTATAGCAGCAGTAAAAGATAAGTTAGATATACATTCTCCTTCAAGAGTTATGCAACAATTAGGCAAATTTACGGTTGAAGGATTTGCTTTAGGAATAGAAGATAGTACATGTCTAGCAGAAGAAAAAGCTAAATATCTAGCTGATAGTGTATTAAAAGAAGTTAACCAACTATCTAATCTAGATATAAAAATAAAGGCTAATACCAATGAAAATGAAATTTTAAAGAATACTAGAAGAATGTTAAATTGGGGAAGTAATAATAAGAGAGCTTATGAGGAATTTTTAGCATTTAAAGATAAGCTAAATAAAGCAGAATTAGAACAAACTAAAGAGTATATAAAAGAAGATTATGAGACTAGGAATAAAGCTTTAGAAGACAGAATTAGGATATTAAAAAATGAAAATACTATAGAACTACAAACAGAAAAAAATAGAGTAGATGCTCAAATAGCATATTATCAGAAATTACAAAGAAATAGTAAAGATAAAAATGCTAAAAAAGATTATTCTAATAAAATAGCAGGTTTAAGACAGTATCAAAAAGCAGTTTTAAATACAACTAAAGCTAATCAAAAAGCTCAAATAAATAGACTAGAAACATCTAAACGGGCACTTGAAGAATACTATAAAGAAGGAAAAAAATTATTAGAAAACAGAGAAAAAGAAGTTAAAAATTCAGAAAAAAATAAGCAAAATATTTTTAAAGATTCAATCATTACTTATGATGCAGCAATTAAAAAGCTTAAAACATCAACTAGCAATTTAAGTGGTGAATTACAGAATCAAAAAGCTATAGTAATTATTCAACAACAAAAAATTCAGGAACTTAAAAATAGATACGAAGAGTTATGCAGAGTTTTTGGAGCTACAGCTGATGAAACTATACAATTAAGAAAAAGCTTTGAAGATGCCAATAATGAACTTATCGAAATGAATAACATAGTAAAAGAAACTGAAAGCAATATCTATAATCAGCAAATAGATAAAATAAATGATTTTAATTCTAAAATTAAAGAAGCTTTAAGCGAGAGGTATACACAAGAATTAAAATTAGAAGAAGAGAAGTTTAATAAAGAATTAAATAATTTAAATAATTGGAAAGATGAAAGCATTAAAAGGATAGATGATGTATATAATGCTAAAATTAAAGCCTTAGATGATGAAATAAAAGCAGAAGATAAAGCTGAACAGGATAGATCAGAATTAAAGAAGATTAACAACTTAAAACAAGCTATTAATTTTGAGCATAATGAATTTAATAAAGTAGCCTTGCAGAAGGAACTTAATAAGTCTATAGCTGAAAGAAATAAAAGACTTCATAGAGAAGATATAGAAAATAAAAAACTTAGTCTTGAACAGAAAAAGCAAAATGAGATTAATAATATAAATACTCTATATGAAGCTAATAAAAATAATTTAGAAAAACAATTATCAGATACTAAGAAGTTCTATGATCAAAAATTAAGAATGACTAATCTACAAGCTGAAGCTGAAAAAATTATTATAGATAATAACCAACAAGAAATAGTTAAATTAATAAAATCGTATGACAAGGATTATGAAAATGCAGGAAAAACTTTAGGTCAAAGACTTGCAGATGGTATGAAAGAAAAGATAAATCCAGTAATTGATATGATAGCAAGTATAGAGAAGAGAATAAGTGCTCTTAGGACAGAAGAATTAAAAGGTGCTATTAATACTGCTAAATATAGTCCAATTTCAAGTATGGGTAGTGGTTCTATAAATAATTCAACTACTACTAATAGCAAGACAGTAGTTAACCACAATAGCATTACTTTTAACAGTCCTAAAGCTTTAAGTCCATCAGAAATACGTAGAAATATAGAAACTACATTAAGAAATTTATCTTTTAGTGTTTAAGTAGGTGATTTAATGCAAAAAATTATATTTAAAAATCAGAGAGGACAGAGTATTACATTAGGTAATACCCGTCCTTTTATTTTAACTAAAATCGAAAATACAGGAAGTCCAAAAACAACAATATTAAGTTCTAAGGCTCCAGGACAAGATGGGAAAAGCTATCATGGATCACTTCTAGAAGAAAGAATATTACCACTAACAGGCGGTATAGTAGGGACAGATATAGAAGATATGTATAGAAAAAGACAAAAATTGTGTTCTATATTTAATCCCAAAGTACAAGGGAAATTAATCTATATAAATAATGCTGGAGAACATTCTATAGATGTAGTTGTAGAAGATTCCCCTAGTTTTAAGAATCAAGTTGCTAATATACAAGAGTTTTTAATACAGTTATATTGCCCTAATCCCTATTGGATGGATCTTAAAGAAAGTAAAGAGGAAATCGCTTTATGGGTTGGGGATTTTCATTTTCCCTTAATTATCTCTCCTGATGGAATTATTATGGGCCATAGAATAAGTAATTTAATAGTTAATGCTTACAATAAAGGTGATGTTGAATGTGGTATGAGAATTGAATTTAAAGCACTTGCGACAGTTGTAAACCCAAGCTTATATAATGTTTATACACAAAAATATATTAAAGTAAAAAGAACACTACAAGCTGGAGATAAACTTATTATAAATACTAGCTTTGGAAATAAAAGAGTAGAAATGGTTAAAAGTAATGGAACTAAAGTAAATGTATTTAATTATATAGATTTAGCTTCAGAATTTTTACAATTGGCAGTAGGAGATAATCTTTTACGATATGATGCAGAAAAAGGATTAGATAATCTTGAAATGGCCTTATATTATAAACCTTTATATATAGGAGTATAGATTATGAATAAAGTACCAATAAGAATTATAGATCAAAATTTTAATCTACTTGGTGAAATTGATGACTATGAAAGTCTTATATTTATAAGAAGATTTAGCCGAGTAGGTGAATTTGAATTACAAATAAATTTAGATAAAAATAATACTGATAAGATTCAGGAGGATAATTTAATCCTACTTGGAGCTTATTTTAATAAGATTGGAATTATCGAACATATAGAAAAAAGTATGTCTGAGGATAGCAAAGAACAATTAGTTGTAAAAGGTTCTACACTTAAAGGTATTCTTAAAAGAAGAATAACAATACCAACAACTAATAGTGCATATGATCGAGCAACAGGAAGCCAAGAAACTATTATAAAACAATTTATAAATAATAATGCTGTAAATCCAATAGATAAAGATAGAATTATTCCTAATTTAGTTATTGCTAAAGATAAACAAAGAGGAAAACAAGATGCCTGGCGTACACGATATGAAAATTTAGCAGATAAGATTACAGAAATAACTGAATATAGTAATTTAGGATGGAATATAACATTAGATACTAACAATAATAAATTTATATTTGATATTATGGAAAGAAAAAATTTAACATCAGAACAGGAGCAACTACCACCAGTTATCTTTTCAGTTGACTTTGATAATATAAAGAATAAGCATTTCATAAGGAGTTTATTAAATCATAAAAATATAGCATATTGTGGGGGCAAAGGTGAGGATGAAGAACGCCTTATTCAACAGATTGGAAATGCTAAGGGACTATCGAGGAGAGAAGTATTTATAGACTGTTCACAGGCAGAAGATGTGACCGAATTAAAAAACATGGGAGAACATAAATTAAATGATTTTAAAACAGTAGAAACATTTGAAGCAGCGGTAATTCCATATGGTTCTTTTAACTATATGCAAGATTGGGATTTAGGAGATACAGTAACAGTATTAGATAGGAAATGGGGTATTATTTTAAATGCAAAAATAACAGAAGTTAAAGAAATTTATGAAGTTAATGGATTTAATTTAGAAGTTACTTTTGGGGATCATGTACCTAATTTATTAGACAGTATAAAGAGAATATCTAAAAAGGATGTGAAGTAGTAGATGGAGAAGAGTGGATTTTTTAATGCTATGAAAGTTGGAGATACTTGGGATCGTATTTATAAAGCAGAAAATTTTGCGGAGTATTTTGCTACATTTATTGGAAATGGGATATTCCCTAATCCAGCAAGTCAATTACAAGTGGTTCAAGCAGATAAAATGCAAATAATAATTCGACAAGGTAAAGCATGGATAAATGGATTTATCTACATAAATACAGATGACTTAATATTAAATGTAGATACTGCAGATGGTGTATTAAATAGAAAAGACAAGGTTGTACTACAATATGATGTAGTGAAAAGAGATATAAGGGCAGTAATTAAAAAAGGAGAGTTTGCAAGTAATCCAATAACTCCAGAACTAGCTAGAAATGCAGATATGTACGAATTAGCATTAGCAGATATACAGGTAAATGCTGGAGCAATAAAGATCACACAAGCAGATATCACAGATTTAAGATTTAATAAAGAACTTTGTGGATTGGTTCATACAACAGTAGAACAAATAGATTCTACTGTTATTTTTAAACAATTCGAATCTTGGTATGAGCAAAAACAAAATGAATATGATAAAGATATTCAGATATGGACTAAGAGAAAGAAAAGAGAATTTGAAGAACAATTTTTAAATTGGTTTGATACATTAAAAAAAGCGTTAGATGGAGATATATCAGGAAAACTATTAAATTTAATTAATGAAAATAGTAAGGAAATTAAAAGTCTAAATGAAGAACTTAAGGCAAGTAGAAGTATTAAAGATGATAGTAATAACAAGAATTATAAAATAGGCATAGAAAATGGTTTACTGTACTACATGGAGGTGGAATAATGCCAAAAGTTTATATTGCAGATAAAGAAACATTAGATAATGTAAAACAAGATACTAATAATATAAAAGAAAGTATAAGCAATGTAACAAATAATGTTCAATATATTAAAAACCAATTTCCCTTAAAAATCAATGGGGGAACTGATTGGAGCAGGTATGAAACTTTAGAACAAGAACAAAAAATAAATAAACATATAAAGGAATTGAAAGATAAGAACATATTATCGATAAATGGAAAAGGTTATATAAGAGATTTAATAGTTTATGGAAAATGTGAAGTTACAATATATGTTGATGATAAGGAAATTTATAAAAAATCAACTTATGATTATGTTCGTAATTCTTTTTGCTATTTAGGATTTGAGCATATAGGAGATAGAAGTTACGATTTAAGATATATTGCAAGACATAGCTATAATGCTGGAGACTATATCAACACAAAATTGATTATACAACCTATATTTTTTGAAAAAAGCTTAAGAGTAAAAGTTTGGGGTGAAGATAATTATGCTTACAATATTGATACATTATATTTTTTAGGAGGAGTTGAAAAATAATGAAACAATATATACAAAATGGTTATTTAGTAACAGAATATGATAGTGGGGCAATGGTTAAAGTTTTACAAGGACAAGAACCTAAAGAAGTTATACCAGAATTACCTAAGAATCCAATAATAGAGTTACAAAAAGAAAATAAAAATTTAGCTGAAACAGTATCTAAATTAACTATAGAAAATAAGAAGAAAGATTCTATGGCCAATACAATGGCTAAAACCATAGCAGATTTAAATATAAGAATAAATAAATTAGAAAAGGAAGGTAAATAGTATGTTTGAATTTTATAAGATGTTTTATAAGAGAGCTTTAAGTTTAGAGGATTTAAAAGAAGCATGTAAGTGGGAATGTATAACTAAGGAAGAATTTAAGACTATTACAGGAGAAGAATATACAGAATAAAATACAAGAGCAATAGGAGGACTTTTATAAGTCTTTTTTATTGCCTATTTAAAATAATGAGGTGTAAAATGAATGATTTAGAGATCGTACAAGATATAAGGGAACGACTTATAAGAATAGAAGAAAAAGTTACAAATAGTGCAGAACGACACAGAGAATTAGAGAAAAGAGTTGAGAAGTTAGAGAACAATAACACATGGTTAATTAGAGCTATTATAGGGCAAATGGTTGCTGCTATAGTAGCTTTTTTTATTACTACAAAATAGGGGGTAAATAGATGGAAAGGATATTAAGGAAAATAACAAGTGCTAGATGGCTAATAGCTGTAATAATGACTATAGTATTTGCAATTTTATCAATTACAAATAAGTTAAGTACAGAATTTATAACAATTTACACAATGATTATAGCTTTTTATTTTAGCAAGGATAGGGAAAAGCAGGACAAATAGTCTTGCTTTTTTTATATGTGCGCCCAGCATGGGCGCAATCTATAGGGTGAAAGTCCCGAGCGCCGAAGGTGATATAGGCGTTAGCCAATGACAAGGGTGTCCATTGCGAGATGGAATCTGAAGGAAGTCGGAGGGCAAAATTCCGGTCTGAGGAATACGAATCACATAAGAGGCTGATTATAGCTGGATGAGTTTGCATAACAAAACAAAGTCCGTATCACCCGAAAGCTACTACAGTATATGTGGCAGATATATGGAATGAAAGATTGCGTTCTTACCTGGGGAGGTCTGATAGATATATCATTAAAGGATGAATTTCCTACATGATAACTTACATAGTGATATGTAACTGAACTATCAGAAGTCAGCAGAGGTCATAGTACCACACTATGTGCACGTAGTGCGGGAAGGACTGAACATTAGGAGGTTTTCAGCTTTGAATAATTCAAATAAATTACAAGGAAAGCAGACAACTCAATACAGAGGTCGCCTCGTGGAAGGAGAAGTGGAACTTCAAGATAAGCGAGGGGCGCAGAGTAATAATTTGGCGTTAGCAAAGAGAGAAAGAGAAAACAATGTAATAGATGATACTGATAACTTACTTGAAATGATTTTAGCTAGAGAAAATATGCTAAAAGCCATGAAAAGAGTAGTTGCTAATAAAGGAAGCCATGGTATTGATGGTATGAAAACCGATGAATTTCGAGAATTTATCATTAAGAATTGGATAACAATTAAGCAAAAGTTATTAGAGGGAAGGTATAAACCTTCACCCGTTAGGAGAGTGGAAATACCAAAACCTGACGGTGGAACTAGATTACTTGGAATTCCTACTGTACTTGATAGATTAATACAACAGGCAATAGCACAAGAACTTAATAAAATTTATGACCCTACCTTTTCAGATAATAGCTATGGATTTAGACCAAATAAAAGTGCTAAACAGGCTATATTAAAATCAAAGGAATATATTAACGAAGGTTATAAGTGGGTTGTTGATATAGACTTAGAAAAGTTCTTTGATAAAGTTAATCATGATATATTAATGGAAAGACTATCAAGAAAAATTAAAGATAAAAGAGTATTAAGGCTAATTAGAGAGTATCTTAAATCTGGAATAATGATAAATGGATTGAAGGTAAAATCTGATAAGGGTACACCGCAAGGTGGTCCACTAAGCCCACTCCTTGCTAATATCATGCTTGATGAAGTAGATAAAGAACTTGAGAAAAGAGGTCATAGATTTTGTCGATTTGCAGATGATTGTAATATATATGTAAAAAGCAAAAAGGCAGGAATAAGAGTTATGGCAAGTACAAGAAGAGTACTTGAAGATGTATTAAAACTTAGAGTTAATGAAAATAAAAGTGCGGTAGATTTTGTGACGAGAAGAAAATTTCTTGGTTTTTCATTCTATTTTGTAAAAGGCGGAGCCAATATAAGGATACATGAAAAGTCATATAAAAGATTCATAAACAAAATAAGAAAATTAACAAATCGTAATAAAGGTATAAGTATAGAATATAGAATTTACATGATTAACCAATTAACGATTGGATGGATTAATTATTTTGGAGTAGCGAAAGCTAACGCTAAAATACAAAAAATAGATAGTTGGATAAGAAGAAGGTTAAGAAGTTGTATTTGGAAACAATGGAAAAAGGTTAAAACTAGAGGACGAAACCTCATAAAACTAGGTCTTCCGACCCATAAAGCATGGGAGTACGCAAATACAAGAAAAGGCTATTGGAGAATATCCAAAAGCCCAGTTCTTGACACAATCTTAAACAACAAATATATTGAAAACCTTGGTTACAGAAGTATGTCTAAAGGATATCAGCTAATACATAATTCTTAATGAACCGCCGTATACCGAACGGTACGTACGGTGGTGTGAGAGGACGCTAAATAAAATAATTATTTAGCTCCTACTCGATAAAAAATAAAAGAGGAGATGTTTTTATGAAAATAGGATTAGATGCTGGACACTGTAGATGGGGCGCAGATATTGGGGCAAGAGGTTGTGGAATGAAAGAAGAGGAAATGACTAGAACCATAGCCAATCAAGTAAGTAGAAAGCTACAAGCTTTAGGGCATACAGTTATTATTTGTAATATCGACAAGGCTTCTACGTTAGAGGAAAGTCTTAGTCATAGATACAATACGGCTAATAGGAACAATGTTGATTTTTATGTATCAATTCACATCAACGGTGGTGGTGGTAAAGGGTCAGAAATATTCACTATGTATGCTAGAGAACTTCCACAAGCAAAGAGAACATTGGACAACTTAGTCAAACTAGGATTTACTCGTAGGGGTATTAAGAACGCTATGAACTACAATGGTAGGGGCGGGAGATTATCTGTTATAAGAAATACTCATGCTCCAGCCATGTTGGTTGAAGTATGTTTTATAGATACTCAATCAGATGTCAACCTATACAAACAATTAGGATCAGACAAGATAGCAGATGCAATAGTAAAAGGAATTGTAGGAGAAACTATTTCAACACCTAAAGTTTCTAAACCTCAACCAAAAACAAATAATAATTCTAAATTTATCAATTTGGATGGTAAAACTGGAATTTGTACTGGTGAAGGTGTAAGAATTAGAAGTAGTAAATCTACTAAAGATACTAGCAATGTAATAGGAAGTTTAAATAAAGGAGATAATGTAAATCTTTATAGAAAAGAAGGGGATTGGATTCATATTTACTATCCAAAGAGTGGGGGTTATGTATATTATAAATATATAAAGTTTTAACTATAGGTTACCTTTAAAAGTATAAATAAAATAAACACTTGAGTACCTATTTTAAATAGTATAAAATAATAACAAGATAAGTTACCATAATTATCTTGTTTTATTAATTAAAAGTATATGGGAGTGGGGAAAGTTGAAAGACAATAAATATTTAACGTTAATAGAAAGCTCTATTTTGAATTATAGTGAAGAGTGTAAGAGAAAATTTATACAGCAATTACTAAAAAATAATATAGCAACTAGAAATAAAAATGATATAAATAAAATTTATATTAAAGGAGTACCATCAGTTGATGAAAAGATAAAGTTATGTTTTTCTAAAAACCAAGAAGTTGTTAGGGTATTTGAGATGTTTGAATTTATGAAAGGATATAAATATTCGTTTTTAAATAAAATACAAAATGGTAATAATATAAATTTAACTGATATTAATCTTTATGCAAGTGATATAAAAAATTTAGAAATTAATAAAATAGGTATAGAAAAACCTAT
Organism: Clostridiaceae bacterium 14S0207; assembly: GCA_003288255.1. Taxonomy (GTDB): domain Bacteria; phylum Bacillota; class Clostridia; order Clostridiales; family Clostridiaceae; genus Hathewaya; species Hathewaya limosa. The sequence goes on from CP026600.1 coordinate 1,343,639, forward strand.
TTTTTATGAAACAGAAGAAATTCTATTAATAAAATTCCATAAAATGATAAATGTTATAGATATGGAAGATGGTATGAAGTCAGACATAAGATATCCTTTATTAGTTGTTATACATAAAAAATTAAATTTATTAGAATTTAGATTCGATAAATTAACACATAAAAAAAGTGATGATTTTTATGAAATAACAATGGGACCTATTATATCATTTTTAATGTCTAAGTTAAAGGTTGAATTTGTTACTTATGAATTAGGAAAGAAAATGACTTCTTTAGTTGAAAATAATAAAAGTGATATTAAGGAAGAGATTTGTTCTATAGGTTATTCAGATGATAAAGGAATTGTAATGAAATATGGCAAAAGTTCCACTATGCCATTTTTGGGGGAATTGGAGGATTTAATTAAGAATAAATCTAATATTTTTGATAAAAATAAAGATACACAAAATTGCAGAGATATACTAGAAGAATTTATATTTGAAAGAAAAGAATTATCTAGTAAACATTTTAGAGAATTAACTTGGTTAAATCCGCCATATAGTGAGGACAGTAAAGATAAAAAGAAAAAATTTATGAAAACAAAAGTTATCTTTAATTATAAAGGCAGAAACAAAGACTTATTAGTTTATTACTATAGTAATAATAATGATATGGAGAGGATGAATTATGTTATCAAATATATTGATAAAATTAAATAATTTGATGAAAAATTATAAAGATATTAGTCTGAGTGAAGATGACTTAAAAATGTTAAGCAAGATACTTAAATTTTATAATAATGAAATTGTTCCTATAGATGTTATTAAAGATAAGCTAAATTTAAATTATGAACAGGTAAATAACTTATTGATATATTTTGCAAAAGAAAGAATAGTAAAACTAAATTATAAAGTTTGGTGTGAGAATTCTAATTGTAATTCAGAACAAAGTATATATGAAAATATTTACGAAATTCCTTTAGAAGAATGCGATATGTGTCCTAAAAAGTGTAAAAAGGTAAATAATATTTATGTTGTTTATAGGGTTAAATTAGATGAATAATGAAAATTTATACAAACAATTCTGCAGTTATATGGAAATATTTGAAAAGCTTTCTTCTCAGGATCCTGATTTTTTAAAGGATGAGATATTTGGAATACGTGGTGAAGGCCTAACTAGATTACAAGACATGTATAAAGAATTAGTAGATTCATACGAGATAACAAAGAGTTTTAAAGGAAAGATTCTTGAAAAAATAGCTGAGTTTCTTATGTTACAAAATAGAATGTATACAGTAACATCTAATTTAAGAGATAGTTGTAATGAAATTGATGTCTTAGCAAGAATGAATGATTTAGGAAAAATTCAAACGGCGATTCTTCCAGAGTTTTTACAAAAGAACAAAGATATAATTATAGAATGTAAAAATTATAAAAGTAATATAGGGGTAACATGGATAGGAAAATTTTATTGTCTATTACAACAAAGAGATTTAAAGTTAGGTATAATTTTTTCATATTTCCCTTTATCAGGTCGTGGTGAATGGGATAGTGCAAAAGGATTAATAAAAAAAATATATCTCAAAGATGGGATAATAATTTTAAATGTATGCAAAGAAGACATACAAAAAATAGTGGATAGCAAAACTAATATATTAAAAATATTAAACAAAAAATACAATGATTTAGTATATTTTACTGATGTAGATAAAAATAAAACAAAACATCCTGCAATGTAACATAAAATAAAGTAATAATTTTTGATAATCTATACTTTGTTAAAGTTAAAAATTTTATGTTATTAACTTATAAGGTGTTTTAATAAATAAGTACCTTATTTTTATAAAAAATTATTTATCTATAAAATTTATGTAATAAAAACATATTAAGAATAAATAATTAAAGACAAATGGAGAAATAAGTGAGAGTAGAAAAAGAAATAAAACAAAGCAAACTATAGTTAATCAAAAATGGAAGCTTAAAAACAAAGAATATTCAAGCTACTTAAAAAGTCGTTTTAGTGCTAGAAGTTTCATAATAAATAAAACTACACTAGAAAAATTGAAAAAGTTTATAAAAGAAAGAAAATATAAAAATATATTAAAAACAGAAAGTTTAATTAGGGAAAGGGTAGTTTGCAGTGTAAAAACTGTAAATTGCCCTTATTTTTTTATGTTTATATATAAAAATATAGTTCTAATTGTAAAAATATTAGAAATGTTGTAAAATCTAAATATAAAGTTAAAGGGGGATGTATCAAATGTCACAAAATGAAAAAATTAAAAAACCATTTTATAAAAAATGGTGGGTATGGGTGGTAGCTGTTATTATAATTGCTGGAATAGGAGGTAATATGAATAAGAGTAAACCTACCAGCATGAAAGCAAGTACAGAATCAAAGCAAGAAACTAAACAAAAAGAAAATAAAAAAGAAGAATCTAAGAAGGAAGAGATTTTTGGAGTAAATGAACCAGTAAAATTTAATGATATGATAATGAGTGTTACAAATATAAAAAAATCAAATGGTTCAGAATTTGAAAAACCAAAGAGTGGGAAAGAATTTGTAATAGTTACTGTAAAGATAGAAAATAAAGGGAAGGATAAAGTACATTATAATCCTTTTGATTTTAAGATGCAAAATAGTAAAGGGCAAATCGAAGATGAGGGATTAATAACAATAGATAGTGATACAGCACTAAATGATGGTGAATTAGCGCCAAATGGAGAAGTAGAGGGAACTTTAGCTTTTGAACAACCTAAAAATGATAAATTAATTTTATTATATAAAGGAAGTATTTTTTCAGAGGAAGATTTAATAAAATTTAAACTAAATTAAGATATAATAAAAACAAAGGAACATTAGACTAAATGTTTCCTTTGTTTTTTGAAGGAACTTTTTTATTATTAGTAGAATAAATAGTAAAGAGATGATTTTATGAGGTAAAAAATAAATTATTAGAAATTAGACTTAAAAAGGATTTAAAGTTCAAAAATAATTTACTAAAAAATTAGTAACAACTAGATTGAATGTTAACATTATATAGATATTCAAAATATATAAAGTGTTAATTCTATAACTTAATAAATTTGACCTCTTAAAATCAAATTTAAGAACATACTTAGTATTCAAAGTTAAAATAGAAAGTTTAGCTAAGAGAAAGGGAATTTGCAGTGTAAAAACTGTAAATTACTCTTATTTTTTATAATTAAAATCTTTTTAAGAGGAAGTTAAATATGAAAGATATAGTTACATTAATAATTCCAAAAGATAAAAGTATATTAGAAAATAAATATGCAGAAGTTTTAGCACAGGTGGTAGGTGAAGTTCTTACCAAGGAAGAACTAGAATATTTGATTTTAAGATTAGAGAATCAAGGAAAAGACATGAGATAATATAAGTAATATTTTAGCTATTTTTATATTAATATTTTCCCACACTTTTCCCACACTAGTTTTAGATAAGTTAAGAATTTAATAGTACACGCTAGTTAAAGACCCCTTGATATATCTACGTTACAGAGAATTATAGGAAATTATAATTTGTATTTTTTCGAATCAGGGGTTCAAATCCCCTAGGAGTCACCAAAACTTTTAAAACGTTGCAATAACTTGGGTTGTAGCGTTTTTTTTGTTGTGAAAATAGTATTAATTTATTTCAAACTATTATTAATATTAAAAACATCTTATTATTCAAAAGAATATACGGTGTTTTTTATGATAATTAGAGAATCGTTAGGTAATTAAAGTTAAGATGGATTTTTTAAGATTAACGAATGTGCTATATAATGATTCATTTATATTTAATAAGATCTTAAAAAAGCTATAATAAACCATTCAATGATAGATAAGTATATATATGTATGGTTATATTTAGAAAATATGATATAATCAGTTTATAATAGTAACGAATTTACAAAAAAGGCTATTATCAATATTAAAGGGGAGAATATAGAGGTGGAAGGGAAACATACTAAGGGTTTAGATTTTCTATATCTAGGACTATATGCCTTTGCGGGATTAGGCTTAGAATTGGTATTATCTAATTTTATTGAACCAGTATTATATGGAAAAAACATAACTCAATTTACAACTTTAGAAAATATATTACATTGGATAATTACCTGTGCTATATGGGGTATCATAGCAAAAGTTCTAATTTGTATATCAAAGAAGAAATATGAATTTAATATTTTTACAAATAAAGATAAAATAGAAAAAATAAATTGGGTTATTGCTTTAATTATTTTGGGCATTTCTATAATAGTTAGTAATTGGGAGTGGAATGGATTTAAGATTTTAATTGAATTTAGAAATAATGGTTGGTTGAAATTTATATTTCAATATATTTATTATCTTTTTGAAGCTATGCTTGTTTTGTTGATTATAGTATTTGGACAAAGAGCAGGAGAATTACAATTTAAAAATAGCAAACTTCCTTGGGGTGGTTTTCTTTTAGGCTTAACATGGGGTTTAGTGCATATGTTAACAAAAGGTAATTTAATGATGGGGTTAATGTTATGCATAATGAGTGTAGTATATGGTGCTGCATATATTACTATGAATAAAAATATTTATAGTGCTTATGTATTGATATTTCTAATGTTTGTGTTATAACATAGTAAAAGACAAGAAAAGGTTAATTAAACATTATTAATTTTCATAAAATCATGATTTAGAATAGATTTACTGAAAACAATTATACAGATTTAGATGTTATTTAATAGATGGAAACTACTTGTTTATATCTGACGTTAATCTTTAATACATCATATAAAATTATTAAAATAGATATATATTTAAAAAAGTCTTAGAAAAAAGCAAGTAATAGATATAAATATAAAAATTATAAAATCATATCTAAAAATATGCACTTACTAATCAAAATAGTAGGTGCTTTTTTATGTGCGCCCAGCATGGGCGCAATCTATAGGGTGAAAGTCCCGAGCGCCGAAGGTGATATAGGCGTTAGCCAATGACAAGGGTGTCCATTGCGAGATGGAATCTGAAGGAAGTCGGAGGGCAAAATTCCGGTCTGAGGAATACGAATCACATAAGAGGCTGATTATAGGTGGATGAGTTTGCATAACAAAACAAAGTCCGTATCACCCGAAAGCTACTACAGTATATGTGGCAGATATATGGAATGAAAGATTGCGTTCTTACCTGGGGAGGTCTGATAGATATATCATTAAAGGATGAATTTCCTACATGATAACTTACATAGTGATATGTAACTGAACTATCAGAAGTCAGCAGAGGTCATAGTACCACACTATGTGCACGTAGTGCGGGAAGGACTGAACATTAGGAGGTTTTCAGCTTTGAATAATTCAAATAAATTACAAGGAAAGCAGACAACTCAATACAGAGGTCGCCTCGTGGAAGGAGAAGTGGAACTTCAAGATAAGCGAGGGGCGCAGAGTAATAATTTGGCGTTAGCAAAGAGAGAAAGAGAAAACAATGTAATAGATGATACTGATAACTTACTTGAAATGATTTTAGCTAGAGAAAATATGCTAAAAGCCATGAAAAGAGTAGTTGCTAATAAAGGAAGCCATGGTATTGATGGTATGAAAACCGATGAATTTCGAGAATTTATCATTAAGAATTGGATAACAATTAAGCAAAAGTTATTAGAGGGAAGATATAAACCTTCACCCGTTAGGAGAGTGGAAATACCAAAACCTGACGGTGGAACTAGATTACTTGGAATTCCTACTGTACTTGATAGATTAATACAACAGGCAATAGCACAAGAACTTAATAAAATTTATGACCCTACCTTTTCAGATAATAGCTATGGATTTAGACCAAATAAAAGTGCTAAACAGGCTATATTAAAATCAAAGGAATATATTAACGAAGGTTATAAGTGGGTTGTTGATATAGACTTAGAAAAGTTCTTTGATAAAGTTAATCATGATATATTAATGGAAAGACTATCAAGAAAAATTAAAGATAAAAGAGTATTAAGGCTAATTAGAGAGTATCTTAAATCTGGAATAATGATAAATGGATTGAAGGTAAAATCTGATAAGGGTATACCGCAAGGTGGTCCACTAAGCCCACTCCTTGCTAATATCATGCTTGATGAAGTAGATAAAGAACTTGAGAAAAGAGGTCATAGATTTTGTCGATTTGCAGATGATTGTAATATATATGTAAAAAGCAAAAAGGCAGGAATAAGAGTTATGGCAAGTACAAGAAGAGTACTTGAAGATGTATTAAAACTTAGAGTTAATGAAAATAAAAGTGCGGTAGATTTTGTGACGAGAAGAAAATTTCTTGGTTTTTCATTCTATTTTGTAAAAGGCGGAGCCAATATAAGGATACATGAAAAGTCATATAAAAGATTCATAAACAAAATAAGAAAATTAACAAATCGTAATAAAGGTATAAGTATAGAATATAGAATTTACATGATTAACCAATTAACGATTGGATGGATTAATTATTTTGGAGTAGCGAAAGCTAACGCTAAAATACAAAAAATAGATAGTTGGATAAGAAGAAGGTTAAGAAGTTGTATTTGGAAACAATGGAAAAAGGTTAAAACTAGAGGACGAAACCTCATAAAACTAGGTCTTCCGACCCATAAAGCATGGGAGTACGCAAATACAAGAAAAGGCTATTGGAGAATATCCAAAAGCCCAGTTCTTGACACAATCTTAAACAACAAATATATTGAAAACCTTGGTTACAGAAGTATATCTAAAGGATATCAGCTAATACATAATTCTTAATGAACCGCCGTATACCGAACGGTACGTACGGTGGTGTGAGAGGACGCTAAATAAAATAATTATTTAGCTCCTACTCGATTATAAAAATATAGAAATTATAATTTACTAATATTTTTCAAAAAATATTAGTAGTATTTAAAAAGAAAAAGTTAAGATTATAAACTAATTAAATTGCAAATACTAGTACAGATTAAATATTTAAATTATTAGATTTGTCAATAATATATAGATAAAATGAAGTCCATAAATAAAGTAGGAGGTAATTATAATGAAAAAGTCTGAAAGTATTAAGGAACTTGCTACAGCATTAAGTAAATTTCAAGGACAAGTTAATAATCCCAAAAATGTAGCAGAAAATCCTTTTTTTAAAACCAAATATGCTCCTCTTGAAGAGGTTATAAATGTAATAAAGGAGCCATTAAAAGAAAATGGATTAAGTTATATACAAGAGCCTATGAGTGAAGATGGAGTTACAGTATCTGTAGTTACTACTATAATGCATGAAAGTGGAGAATGGATAGAAAGTAACCCTTTGAAACTTAAAAATGAAAAACCAACTGCACAGGGAAGTGGAAGTTCTATAACATATGCTAGAAGATATCAATTAACATCTATGCTAGGAATAGCAAGTGAAGATGATGATGATAAGTTACCAGTTAATAATTCAAATGATGTTGAAAAGAAAATATCTCAACAACAAGCGAAAGAAATAAGAGAACTAGCAAAATCCAAAAAAATAACAGAAGAATATATATGTAAATTTAGAAAGTGTAATAAGTTTGAAGAATTAAGTGAAGGTGAATGGAAATCAGCTATGAAATGGTTAGAAAAGAGATAATAAAAAATTATGACAAAAATAAAAGGTAGTTACATTTATATATAGCTACCTTTTATTTTTTATTTATTAAGTTATTTACTTGCAGTTAATTCAGATTTAACTGTGCTTATTTGAGTTTGAGTTGCTGCTTCTGCAGGTTTATAGAACCCTTTTTGTTTAGCAGCTTCATAAACTTTATATTGTCTAGCTTCATCTTGATCTCTCATCATTTGAAGTTGTTGACGTAATTGAACATTTTCAGTTTGTGCAATTACACTAGCATAAAATGATAAACTACTATTTATGGTACTTAGATAATCATTCATCATACTCTTTTCTTGCATAATTATACCTCCTATTTTAAGAAATTCATTAATTTTTCTTTACTATTTCTTGCATCTTGAGCATCACATTTAAACATATTACATAATTCTTTGTCAGTACATTGTTTTGCATAATCATCTAATTTATTAGCTATTGTTTCATGTGAGCCAATAAGATGACGAAGATTTTGTAATTCTAATTGACTTAAATTTGTCATATTAAACCTCCTAAAATTATATTTACTATTATTATTTCAATTAAAAATAAAGTTATACAAACTAATATATAGACTAATTTCTATATTTAAGTAATTTAGAATTAAAATGGAATAATTTATAAAGAACTGTATTACTTAGAAGTTAATAAGCAGTATTTTTAAGGTCTAATTATTAAGAACAAAATAGTCAATTGCGACACAAATTTAATTGAAACTAAGTTTTAAAAATACTTTTATATGGATTTACAAAATATAAAGAAAAGTTAACATATAATACGAATAATAATGTAGACAAAAAAGTTAAATACAAATATACTAGGTTTATGTGAAATTTTTTTTGGAAATTTTGCTTAAAAAAAGGTAGGTGCTTAGATTTGGACAAAAAAGTAATAATTATTGGTGGTGGACCAGCTGGAATGATGGCTGCTATTGCTGCTAGTAAAAGCAATTCTGTAATTTTAATTGAAAAGAATGAAAAACTAGGTAAAAAATTATTTATTACAGGAAAAGGTAGATGTAATGTAACAAATAATAAAGATATATCAGAGTTTTTTGATTATATACCTTGTAACCCTAATTTCTTATATAGCTCATTTTATACTTTTACTAATGAGAATGTTAAGGAATTCTTTGAGGGGTGTGGAGTTAAACTAAAGGTTGAAAGAGGAGATAGAATTTTCCCAGAAAGTGATAAATCTTCCGACATCATAAAAGCTCTACAAAATAAATTATACGAAAACAAAGTAAAGGTCATGTTAAACACTAAAGTAAGTGACATTATAAGAGAAGGCGATGTAATTACAGGATTAAAATTAGAGGATGGTTCCATAATTAAAGGAGATCATTATATTATTTGTACAGGAGGAGCTTCATATCCTCAAACAGGTTCTACAGGTGATGGTTATGATTTTTCAAAGGAACTTGGGCATACTGTAACTAATATTAAACCTTCCTTAGTACCTATGGTTGCTAAAGAAGAATGGATAAAAGAATTACAAGGCTTATCTCTTAAAAACATAGAGATTAAATTTATGCAAAATAAGAAAGTGGTTTATAAAGAATTTGGAGAAATGCTCTTTACTCACTTTGGAATTTCAGGTCCTGTAGTTTTAAGTGCCAGTGCTAAGATACCAGAAGGAAAGATTAAGGACATGAAAGCCTTTATAAATTTAAAACCTGCTTTAAGTGAGGAAGAATTAGATAAACGTCTTCAAAAAGACTTTAAAAAATACACTAATAAGGATTTTAAAAATTGTTTAGGAGATTTACTGCCAAGTAAACTTATAGACATTATAATTGAATTATCTAATATAGATTCACATAAAAAAGTAAACCTAATTACAAAAGAAGAGAGAAAAAGATTAGGAGAATTAATTAGTAATTTTGAATTAAATATTACAGGGTATAGACCTATTGCAGAAGCTATTATAACCTCAGGAGGAGTAAAAACAAAAGAAATAGATCCTTCTACTATGAAGTCAAAAGTAATAGAAAACTTATCTTTTGCAGGAGAACTAATTGACATACATGGTTTTACTGGGGGATATAATCTTCAAATAGCATTTTCAACAGGATATGTAGCAGGTAGCAGTATATAATTTATATTGGAGGAATTTTATTAATAATATAGAATATAAATATATACTATAAGGAAAGGCGTGAAAAATATTGAAATATAATGTTGCAATAGATGGACCAGCAGGAGCAGGAAAGAGCACCATTGCTAAACTTTTAGGTAAAAGATTAGATTTAATGTATATAAACACAGGAGCTATGTATAGAGCTATAGCTATGAGAGCATTAGAAAATAATATTAGTGAAACTGATGATGAAAACTTAAAAGAATTAATAGATAAGACCGATATTAGTTTTGAAGGCGATCATTTAATATTAAATGGGGAAAATGTTCAAGATAAAATAACAACACCATACATAAGTAATAATGTATCAAAGTATGCTGCTAATAAATGTGTTCGTGAAAGATTAGTTAAGTTACAACAAAAAATCGCTGAAAATTATAATGTAATAATGGATGGAAGAGACATTGGTACTGTAGTTTTAAAGGATGCTCCTTATAAATTCTTCTTAACAGCATCTGCAGAAGAAAGAGCTAATAGAAGATATAAAGAGTTTCTAAGTAAAAATATAGAAGTTTCTTTCGATGAAATCCTAAAAGATATAATTGAAAGAGATAATTATGATACTACAAGAGAAGTTGATCCATTGAGAATGGCAGAAGATGCTATAGAAATTAATTCTACTGGAAAAACTATAGAAGAAGTAATTAATGAAATGGAACAACATATAGCAAAGGAGGCTTAAAATGAGGGAAATAAAACTTGCTGATAAGGCAGGATTTTGTTTTGGCGTAAAGAGGGCTGTAGATACTGCTATTACATCCAAAGAACAAAGTGTTAATAAAAATATCTATACTTTTGGACCATTAATTCATAATAATGATGTAGTTGAAAATTTAAAAGAAAACAATATATATTCCATTGAATTAGAAGAAATAGAAAATTTAACAGAAGGAGATACCATAATTATAAGATCTCATGGTATAAAACCTTCAATAATGAATACATTAAAAAAGAAGAAGTTAAATGTTATAGATGCTACTTGTCCATATGTAGCAACAATACATAGAAAAGTAGCTAAATATTACGCCGAGGGCTATAAAATAGTAATCGTTGGGGATAAACAACATCCAGAGGTTATAGGTATAAATGGATGGTGTAATGATGAAGCTATTATTTCAAAAGATGGTACCGAGTTAAAAGGTATAAAGGGAAAGGTATGTATAGTATCTCAAACCACAGAAAAACAATCTAACTGGAAGAAGGTTTTAAATGTTTTAGTAGATAATTGCAAGGAATTTGTTGCTATGAATACTATATGTAGTGCTACTGAAACAAGACAAAAATCAGCTGAAGAACTATCAAAAGAGGTAGATCTTATGATTGTAATTGGTGGAAAAAATAGCTCTAATACAGCTAAATTATATGAGATTTGTAAGAAGAATTGTAAAAATACCTATCACATTGAAAATTCTTCTGAAATACCAGATGAATTAATAAAAAATAAAGACTTGAAAAAAATAGGTGTTACAGCAGGAGCATCAACACCTAATTGGATAATAGAGGAGGCAATGAAGAAAATGTCTAATATAGATAACAATGAAGTAAATATGAATGAACAATTAGAATTTATGGAACAAAATGAAACTGAAATTTATATAGGCAAAATTGTTAAAGGGGAAATTGTTTCTTTAAATGAAAAAGAAGCGTTTATAGATTTAAATTATAAAAGTGATGCAGTTTTACCTTTAGACGAAGTAACAGCTGAAAACAATGTGACAATGAATGATTTATTTAAGGTGGGGGACATTGTAGAAGGAAAAGTTATAAAAGTTAAAAATTCTGATGGAAATGTAGTACTATCTAGGATTGAAGTAGAAAGAGCTGAAGCATATAAGATCCTAAAAGAATCTTTTGAAGATAAAAAGATTCTTACAGTTAAAGTTAAACAAGAAGTAAAAGGCGGATTTATTTGTAACTTCAAAGGTATAAAAGTATTTTTACCAGGTTCTTTAGTTAAATTTGATAATTCAGAAGATGTAAGTAATATTCTTAATACAGAAATTGAAGTTAGAGTAATTGAATTCAATAAAGAAAAACACAATACTAAAATAGTAGTTTCAAGACGTGCTATTTTAGCAGAAGAAAAAATAAAAAATCAAGAAATTGCTTGGAATAACATAAAAAAAGGTGAAGTTGTAGAAGGCATAGTAAGAAGAATAAATGATTTTGGTGCTTTTGTTGATGTACAAGGTGTAGATGGATTACTACATATTTCAGAAATTTCTTGGGGTAAAGTTGAATCAATAAAAGATGAATTAAAAATCGGTGAAAAAATAAAAGTATGTGTATTAGAGGCAGATAAGGAAAATAAGAAATTATCTTTAAGTATTAAGAAATTATCAGAAAATCCATGGAATAATATAGAGGAAAAATATCCTGTTGGAAGTATAGTTCTTGGTAAAGTAGTAAGATTCTCACAGTTCGGAGCTTTCGTAGAATTAGAACCAGGAGTAGATGCATTACTTCATATTTCTCAAATAAGTCATGATAGAGTAGAAAACTTAAATGATGTATTAAAAATTAATCAAAGCATAAAAGCTAGAATAATAGAAGTTCAAGGTGAAAAAAGAAGAATTTCACTTAGTACTAAAGATTTAATGGATATGTAAAACGCGAGTATATCGCGTTTTATCTTTTTATAAGGAATAAATTTAAAAATAACTAATATAATTTAATAGCACTATTATTGGAGGAATTCATTTGGATACTGAAAATAGGCTATTAATGGAAATTATAAATAAAAAAGAACTTAAACAGTTAGAAAGCGTATGTAAAAAATTTGATATTACTATAAAAAGAGTTTATAAAGTTAGAAGTGCCTATAAGGTTATAGATTATTCTAATAAAAGTTATTGTGTAAAGAGAAGTAAAAATGGTAGAAGAAAAGTATTGAATTCTTATAGGTTAACAGAAGATTTATACTTTGAAGGTTTTTAAACACGCCTAGATATGTTAAAACAACTAAGGGTAATGTATATGTTAAACATAAGAATGACATATTTTCAGTTACAGAGTGGGTAGATGGTAGAGAGTGTGATTTTAAAAATTTTAATGAGGCTATTAAAAGTGTAAAACTTTTAGCTAAGTTTCATGTAGCCACTTCTAGAATGGATCATAGGAATTATAAGATTACCAATAACTTAAAAAATTGGCCTAGATTATACAAAGAATCCATAAAAGACTTAGAAGTTTTTAAACATAAAATAAATAAAAAAATTTTAAAGACAGAGTTTGATTATAGATATTATAATGAAATAGATAAATTTGTTGGTATAGCTTTAACTTCTCTTAATCTTTTAAACATTACTCCATATTATAAAATCAGTAAAGATGCAGAAAATAATAAGACCATATGTCATGATAGTTTTTATTACCAAAATATTTTAAAAACCTTTGATGATTATTATTTAATAGATTTAAATAGTGTTATTATAGATTTAAGAGTAAATGACCTAGGTAAATTTATACGAAGATTAATGTATAAAACGGAATACGCTTGGGATTTTAAAAAGGCACAGAAGTTAATAGAGGAATATAGTGTATATAATCCATTAAGTAAAGAGGAACTTCAAATAATGCTATCTCTTATTTATTTTCCTTATAAGTTTTGGAAAATTGGCAAGAAAAGATATATTAAGCATAAAAATTGGACTGAAGAAAAGTATAATAGAAGATTGGATAAAATATTATTATATAAAGAAAGTAAAATATGTTTTTTTAAAGAGTATATAAATTATTTAGAACAAATTAATGACACAATGAGGTAATATAGAGATGTTAACTTGGGAAAATTTAAATGAGGATAATGAAAAAGAATTAGAGAATTATAATATCTATAGTAAAAATTTTAATGTTTTAAATAGGGATTTTCTTACAGAATATTATTATAGTAATTTTTTAAAAAAGTTTTTTTTAAGAAAAAAGTGTAAGATTTTAAGAATGTCCAATTCTTTAGTAGGTTTTTTATGGGGTGATTCATTAAAAAGTGATAGATGTTTTATAAATGAATTTTATATGTTGCCTAATTTAGAGTTAGATAAAATGGATTTAAATGTTTTTGAAGAGATTTTTCCATCTGAATGTAGAATTGCTTATATATGTGAAGATAACCCTCTAAATCAAAGTGTATTAACACAGTTAAAGTTTAAAAGAAAAAACAGTATTATTGAAATGAAGTTAGATATTAAGGATTATAGGTTTATGGATGATGCACAAGTCAATGAATATTTATCTTTTGAAACGATACAAGAGGGATTACATGAGAAAATAAGATGTTCAGTTCAAAATAATATTTTTCAAAGTAATAGTAGAGTTCCTTTAACTCATGCAGATATAATAGAAGATGAAAAGCAAAGTTATTATATTAAGGGTGGAGGAATATTTTTAAAGTATAAGGGTGAATATATAGGATATACTCAAGTGATTAGAGAAAGTGGATTTTTAACAATTGTGAATTTCGGAATCATACCGCAGCATAGAAGAAAGGGATATGGAAAAATTCTAATAGATAGGATAATTAAACTCTGTAATAAGTCATATCCAAAGGAAACTATAATTAAAATAAAGGTATATGATAACAATGATGCTGCTATAAATTTATATAAATCTATGGGCTTTATAGAGAATAAAAAAATAAGTACTTGGATTTTAACAAAGAGTAAACTTTTAATGGATAAAATATAGTAAAAAACCCTGTTCAAAATTGCACAGGGTTTTTCTTTTAAAAAAGATGTTCATAAGGAACATGAGAAGATTTGCAATTAAAAAGATCATTTCTTTTAGCTTGAGATACAAAATAAGACTTTTCGCAAATACAACTATATTTTAAGTTGTTTTCATTAGTTTTATCCTTATATTCTAGATCTTTAGCATCATACATGAAATATCACCTCTTTTATGAAATAGTTTTTCCATAAAAGAAGATAAAATTCTAGTATTTATTAAAATCTTTTTAATACTTCTCCTAGTTTTTTCATTCCTTTTTCAGCTTTTGCTTCATCCATACAAGAATAATTTAATCTAAGATGTCTAAAATCTCCACCTAAAGCATAGAAAGGATCACCAGGTACAAAGGCTATTCCGTTTTCTAAGGCAACTTTAAAAATTTCTCTAGAGTTTAAATGCTCAGGTAATTCTAGCCAAATAAATAATCCACCTATAGGAGTTGTGTATTTAATATTACTTGGAAAATATCTCTTTGTACATTCTATCATATTTTCTTTTCTACTTTTGTAAACATTTCTTAGTTTTTCTATATGTGAATCTATATCATAATTATTTAAATATTCATATGTAATAAGCTGATTAAATGTACTTACTTGTAAATCCGCACCTTGTTTGCAAAGTAGGAATTTATTTAATATAGCTTCATCTGCACATATCCATCCAATTCTAAGTCCTGGGCAGAAGATTTTTGAGAAAGTACCTAAATAAATAACGTATCCTGCCTTATCAAAACTTTTTATACTTGGTAGACATTTTCCTTCATATATAAGTTCACCATAAGGACTATCTTCTAAAATAATAACCTTATATTTTTCACTTAAAATGCAAAGTTGTTTTCTTTTTTTAAGAGACATTGTAATTCCACTAGGGTTTTGGAAATCTGGAATAGTGTAAATAAATTTGATATCCTTATTATTTTTTAAAACTTCTTCTAATTGAACAACATTCATTCCATCTTCTTCAGTATCAACCTCTACAAATTCAGGTTCATAAGCTTTAAATGCAGTAACAGCACCTAAATATGTAGGTCTTTCTACTACGATTTTATCACCCTTATTTATAAATATTTTTGCAGTAAAATCTAGCCCTTGTTGAGATCCACTAGTTATTAGTATATTATCTCCACTACAATCTACATTTACTTTAGACATTCTTTCTTTAGCAATAACTTGTCTAAGAGGTGTGTAACCTTCTGATGCTCCGTATTGTAGTGAAACACTTGAATATTTATCTAAAACTAAATTAGTAATTTTTTTCAATTCTTCTGTTGGGAAAAACTCTGGGGCAGGAAAACCACCAGAAAAAGAAATTATATTTGGGTTTTCAGCTAGTTTCAAAAGCTCTCTTATTTCAGAAGCTTTCATAGATTTTGTTCTTGTTGCAAAATTTAACTCCATTAAGTAAAGTCCTCCTCTTAAATGATTTGTATTATGTTATTATAACTTATTTATATTATTTGATTCAACTTACATAAAAAATAAAAAGTAATAAATTTAATATATATAGTTATATACTAAAATTTTAAAAGTTATTAATCAGATTTTTCGAAAAATTACTGTGTATTATTCATAAATAAAAGAATATAGTATAAAATACTTTAAAAAAAGTGGCTTTTTATATATAATTAAGTATTAGTATAAATATTTTATTAAAAGGAGAGCAATAATGGAGAAAATTCTTAAATATTATATAGAAACTTGGGGCTGTCAGATGAATGAAGAGGATTCAGAAAAAATTTCTGGTATGCTTAAATTAAAAAAATATGAAATAGTTAAAGATAGAGAAGAAGCAGATTTAATTGTATTTAATACTTGTTGTGTAAGAGAAAATGCAGAGCAAAAAGTATTTGGTCATTTAGGAATACTAAAAAAGCTTAAAGAGAAAAAGCCATCACTTGTAATTGCAGTTTGTGGATGTATGGTTCAACAAAAAGGAATGGCTCAAGAAATTGCAAAGAAATTTCCTTTTGTAGATATACTTATAGGTACTCATAATTCATATAAATTCTCTGAATACTTAAATAGGGTGTTAGGTGGAGAAAGACCTATCATAGATGTTTGGGATAAAGAGGGAGACATAGTTGAAGATGTACCAGTAGATAGATTAAGCAGCATAAAAGCTTTTGTAACTATAATGTATGGTTGCAATAATTTCTGTACATATTGTATTGTTCCACATGTTAGAGGAAGAGAGAGAAGCAGAACTCCAGAAGATATTGAAAAGGAAGTTAAGTGCTTAGTTGAAAGTGGATATAAAGAGGTAACTCTTTTAGGTCAAAATGTTAATTCATATGGTAAAGGTTTAGAACCTCATATAACTTTCGCAGATCTTTTAAGAAGATTAAATAATATAGAAGGTTTAGAAAGAATTAGATTTATGACTTCTCATCCTAAGGATTTATCAGATGATGTTATAGATGTTATAGCTGAATGTGATAAAGTATGTGACCATATCCATCTTCCAGTTCAATCAGGTTCTAGTAACATTCTAAAGAAAATGAATAGACATTACACAAAGGAACAATATTTAGAATTAGTTAAAAAGATAAAAGAAAGAATCCCAAGTGCATCATTAACTACAGATATTATAGTTGGATTCCCTGGTGAAACTGAAGAGGACTTTAATGACACATTAGAATTAATTAAAGAAGTTAGATATGATTCTGCATTTACTTTCCTATATTCAAAGAGAAAAGGAACTCCTGCATATGAGTATGAGGAGCAAATTACTGAAAAAGTTAAGCATGAAAGATTTGATAGATTAGTTGCAGAAGTTAATGAAATATGTGAAGAGCTTAATAAAGAGTATTTAGGAAGAGAAGTAAAAGTTCTTGTGGAAGGTGTAAGTAAAACAGATGATTCTAAACTTATGGGAAGAACTTCAACTTCTAAACTTGTAAACTTTACTGGAAGCAAAGATAGCATTGGTAAAGTAGTAAATGTAAAAATTATAGAGGCTAGATCTTTCTCACTTTTAGGAGAAGAGATTTAATAGTAAAGCTAAGTAATTAACAGTTAAAAAAGTACAAAGGAGGGTTTAATTTGGCTTTAACTCCCATGATGAAACAATATAAAGAGATTAAAGATAAATGTAAAGATTGTATCCTTTTCTTTAGATTAGGTGATTTTTATGAAATGTTTTTTGAAGATGCTATTAAAGCTTCAAAGGAACTAGAGCTTGTTTTAACTGGTAGAGATTGTGGTCTTGAAGAGAGAGCCCCTATGTGTGGTATCCCATATCATGCTGCAAATAACTATATAAGCAGGCTTATATCAAGAGGACATAAGGTAGCTATTTGTGAGCAAGTAGAAGATCCGGCTAAAGCTAAAGGACTAGTCAAAAGAGATATTATAAAGATTATAACTCCTGGTACTTATACTGATCCTTCATTTTTAGAGGAAGGAAAAAACAACTTTTTAATGAGTCTGTATAAAGATACAGACTCATTAAATATTAGTATAAGTGCAACGGACATATCCACTGGTGAATTTTATTGTACCTTTGGTGAACTAGGAGTGTCTCAAGTTTTAGATGAAATATCTAAATTCAAACCATCAGAAATATTATTACCAGATTACATAGATGAAGAGCTTGTAAAAAATATAAAAGAAAGATATTCTTCAACTATTACATTATTTGATAAGGAATATTTGGAAGATGCTTTAAGTACCGATATAAATCAAAATATAGAAAATTATGAGGGAGAGTTAAACTATACCTTAACGACTTCTATAAAATGTTTATTAAAATATATAAACTATACTCAAAAAACTTTACTTTCTAATATAAACTCTATTCAGTTTTATGAGATTGTAGATTTTCTATTAATAGATAATAATTCAAGAAGAAACTTAGAATTAACTGAAAATATGAAGGAAGGTCATAAAAAAGGCACTCTCTTATGGGTTTTAGATAAAACTGCTACGGCTATGGGTGCTAGAAGACTTAGAAAGTGGATTGAACAGCCATTAATAAGTAAAGATCTTATTTTAAAAAGACAAGAGGGAATTGAAGCATTAATTAATAATATGTTCTCTCATGAGGATTTAAAAGAAGCTCTTACAGGAATATATGATATAGAAAGATTAGTAGGTAAAATAAGCTCTAAAAGCGTAAATCCTAAGGAACTTATTTCGCTTAAAAACTCTATAGGTAAACTTCCTAATATAAAAGAATTACTTAAAAACTTTAATTCTAAGGTCTTAAATACTTTAGGCAATAATTTAGACACTTTAGATGATGTATATTCACTAATAGATAAGTCTATAAATGAAGATGCCCCTATGGTTTTAAAAGATGGTAATATTATTAAAGATGGATATAATGAGAATGTTGATAAATTAAAATATGCAAGATCACATGGTAAAGAATGGATTGCAAACTTAGAAGCAGAAGAAAAAATTAAAACGGGAATTAAATCTCTTAAGGTAGGATATAACA
Source organism: Clostridiaceae bacterium 14S0207 (assembly GCA_003288255.1). Classification (GTDB taxonomy): domain Bacteria; phylum Bacillota; class Clostridia; order Clostridiales; family Clostridiaceae; genus Hathewaya; species Hathewaya limosa. The sequence goes on from CP026600.1 coordinate 1,362,522, forward strand.
AGGTTTTTGGATATTATATAGAGGTTACAAGAACTAATTTAAACTTAGTTCCAGAAGATAGATATATAAGAAAACAAACTTTAAGTAACGGAGAAAGATATATAACTCCAGAACTTAAGGAAATGGAAGCACAGGTATTAGGTGCAGAAGAAAAATTAACAGCTATTGAGTATGATTTATTTATAGAAATAAGAGATGCTATTGAAGAAAACATAAGCAGAATGAAAGAAACAGCTTTAATTATATCTGAATTAGATTGCCTAAGTTCACTTGCAATAGTAGCAAAGGAAAACTCTTATATTAAACCAGAAATTAATGAAGATGGAGCTATTGATATAAAAGAGGGAAGACACCCTGTAGTTGAAAGAACTATAAAGGAAACTTCTTTTGTGGAGAACGATACTTTCTTAAATGAGGATGATAATAGGGTACTTTTAATTACAGGTCCTAATATGGCAGGTAAATCTACTTATATGAGACAGGTTGCTTTAATTACTTTAATGGCGCAAGTAGGTAGTTTTGTTCCAGCTAAAAGTGCTAATATTTCAGTTTGTGATAGAATATTTACTAGAATTGGTGCATCTGATGATTTAGCCTCTGGTAAAAGTACCTTCATGGTGGAAATGTGGGAAGTATCTAATATACTAAAAAATGCTACTCATAGAAGTTTAGTTATTTTAGATGAGGTAGGAAGAGGAACTAGTACCCATGATGGTTTAAGCATTGCTTGGGCTGTAATAGAATATATAAGTTCTAATAGAGCATTAAAGTGTAAAACTTTATTTGCAACTCACTATCATGAATTGATACAATTAGAAGGTAAAATACCTGGAGTTAAGAATTATTCTATAGCAGTTAAAAAGGTTAATAATGAAGTAGTATTTTTAAGAAAGATAATTAAAGGTGGCACAGATGAATCTTATGGTATAGAAGTTGCTAAACTTGCAGGTATACCACTAGAGGTTATTAATAGAGCTAATGATATATTAGATAGTTTAAAAGGAGAACAACCTACTATAGTAATAGAAGAGGTAACTTCTTTTGAAAAAGAACAATCAGCTGTAGAGCCTGAAAAAATAGAAGAGATAAAAGTAGAAGAAAAAATAGCACATGAAATAGAAAAAGTAAAAATTGTAGCTGAAGCCAAAGAAGAATATGTGGAAGTGAAAAAAGAAACTAAACAAAGTTATGATGTAATTGAACAAATAAGTTTAGATACTTTAGAAGACGAGAACTTTATAAAAGAAATTTCTTCAATTGATATTTTAAATTTAAATCCAATGGAAGGATTTAATAAGCTTTATGAACTTGTAAAAAAGGCTAAAAATATAAGTGAAAGATAGGTGACAAAGGCTTTTAAAAGCTAATTATGAAAAGAATAAATTTACTATCTGAGGACACTTCAAATAAAATAGCTGCAGGGGAAGTTGTAGAACGTCCTTCCTCTGTAGTTAAAGAAATAGTAGAAAACTGTATAGATGCTGAAGCAAAAAATATAACTATTAGTATAGAAGATGGTGGACAAAAATCCATTTTAGTAAAGGATGATGGAATAGGCATACATAAAGAAGATATAAAACTTGCCTTTATGCCTCATGCTACTAGTAAAATAAGTGCTATAGATGATATTTATAACATAACCACTTTAGGATTTAGGGGAGAAGCTCTACCCAGTATAGCATCTATTTCTAAAGTTAATTTAAAAAGTCGTACAGAAGACAATATTGAAGGAACAGAAATTATATTAGAAGGTGGAAATGTAGTTTCATTTAAGGAAACTGGGTGTTCTAAAGGAACTACCATAGAAGTTAAAGATTTATTTTATAATGTTCCAGCAAGACAGAAGTTTTTAAAATCAACACAAAGAGAAGGGGCTATAATATCAGATTTAATGATGAGAATGGCTCTATCACATGATAATATAAATTTTAAGTATATAAATAATGGAAGACAGGTTTTTAATACTTCTGGTAATGGAGATCTATTAGAATGTATTAGAACTTTATATGGAAAAGAAGTATTTAAAAATGTTACTATGTTTGAAGGACATAGTGATGTAGCAACAGTGTATGGATATATAGGAAATCAGGAGATAAGTAGAGGAAGTAGAAATAGGCAAAGTATCTTTATAAATAAAAGGCTTATAAAAAGTAAGCTTATAACTACAGCAGTTGAAAATGCTTTTAAATCATTTTTAACCATTAATAAGTATCCTTTCTTTGTGCTATTTTTAGAGATTTATCCTGAATTAATTGATGTAAATGTGCATCCTTCCAAGGCAGAAATTAAGTTTAAAGATGATAGATTTATTTTTAAATTTATATTTGATTCAGTACATCATGCCTTAAGAGAAAGTTTAAAGGATAGTTTCCAAATTACCTTTGATAATGAGGAAGATAAAAATAACTCTCCTTTTATAGATAAAAATAATGATGAAAAACCAAAAGAAGACCTTAATGAGAATAAAAAATTCTTAGTTCAAAGCTTTGATTTAGAAACTATGTCTAATGTAGCTAAGGAAGAGGAATTATTAAATAAAATTTTGGAACAGAAGAAAAATGAAAATTTAGATCATGTTCCAAATAGGAATGAAGTAAAAGTTACTAATGATTTAGATTATAAAGAGCAATTTGAAGAAAAAATAAAAATATAGATTTTTTCATGGATAATAAATTTAAAGAGCCTAAAGCTATGGAATCACAGGATAATTATAAAGTTGAAAATATGATGCCTATAAAACTAAAGGAAGCCAAATTTCCAGAATTAAGAATTATAGGGCAGTTTGATAATACGTATATACTGGCAGAAGCTTTTTCCACTTTATATTTAATAGATCAGCATGCAGCACATGAAAAGATTTTATTTGAAAAGTATATGAAAGAAATTAGTGAAAAGGACGTAGTTAGCCAAATTCTAGCTATCCCTGTAATAAAGGAATTAACTTCTAAGGATTTTTGTGCCTATGAGGAAAATAAAGAAATTTTCAAAGATGCAGGTTTTAATATAGAATATTTTGGAGAAAACACTATAAACATAAGGGAAATACCTCTTTTATTAGGGGAGTTAGATCCTCATAATTTATTTGTAGATATGATAGAGGATTTAAAAAACATGGGGGAAGGCAATACTACTAAAGTAAGATATAATAAAATAGCAACTTTGGCATGTAAGGCTGCGGTTAAAGCTAAAAATAATCTTACATTAGAGGAAATAAGATATCTTTTAGATGAACTTAGATTTATAGATGAACCATTTACTTGTCCTCATGGTAGACCAACTATTTTAAAATATACTTTAAAAGAAATAGAGAAAAAGTTTAAGAGAATTCAATAGAAAAGATAAGAAACAGTAGAGGGGTTATTATGAAAAAAGATTTATTTATTCTTTCAGGACCAACAGCAGTAGGAAAAACTGATATTTCAATTAAACTAGCTAAGCTATTAAATGGAGAGATAATATCAGCAGATTCCATGCAAATATATAAACATATGGATATAGGTTCTGCTAAAATAACTGAAAAAGAAATGCAAGGCGTAAAACATCATTTAATTGACTTTGTGGAGCCTACAGATGAATTTTCTGTATCAGAATTTTCTACTTTAGCGAAAGAACTTATTGAGGATATTACAAGTAGAGGAAAGACTCCTATGATTGTTGGAGGTACTGGACTTTATATAGATTCTTTAATTTTTAATTATAATTTTGCTGAAAGTAATAGAGATGAAGAATATAGAGAGTATTTAAAAAGTCTTGCAGAAGAAAAGGGAAAAGAATATGTACATTCTCTTTTAAAAGATAGAGATCCAGAGTCTTATGAACGTCTTAGTATTAAAGATTTAAAAAGGGTTATAAGAGCTTTAGAAGTTTTTAAAACTACAGGAAAAACCATAAGAGAAGTTAATGAAGAAATTGATATTTATGATGTACCTTATAATGTTAATTATTATGTTTTAACTATGGATAGAGAAAAATTGTATAATAGAATAAATAAAAGAGTAGATATAATGATGGAAAAGGGCCTTATAAAAGAAGTAGAATCTTTAATTCAAATGGGTCTTACAGATGATATGCAATCCATGAAAGGTATAGGATATAAGGAACTAATAAAGTATCTAAATGGAGAAATTACTTTAGAAGATGCTATATATCTAATTAAAAAAGGAAGTCGTAATTATGCTAAAAGACAATTAACTTGGTTTAGAAAAGATAAAAGAGTTAATTGGATAGATAAAGACAAGTTTGTATGTGAAGAAGAAATAATTAAATACATACAAGAGGACTTTCTTAAAAATAAAAATAATTAAAAAAATAGAGGATTTTAGTTAATTCTATAGAATATTTAATTTAGGGTATAAATGTACAAAGATGGAGGTTATAGAATGAATAAAGTAAACAATAACTTACAAGATATTTTTTTAAACAATGCAAGAAAAAGTAAGATACCAGTTAATGTTCGTCTTTTTAACGGGCACCAATTAAAAGGTCTTGTTACGGGATTTGATAGTTTTTCAGTTATATTAGATTATAATGGGGAACAGATTTTAATTTATAAACATTCAATATCTACTATTACTCCACAAAAACCTATATTATATAATAATGTAAAATAGTAAATTCTAAAGAATAGGATAAATCCTATTCTTTATTATTGATAAAAATAAATATAAATATTAAGTAAAATTTTAAGGATAAGAAGGAGTTTTTTATGTTACAGGATACAGTAAAAACATTAAATCAATTTTATGGAATTGATAAAGAAGTTATTGATGTATATGATAAGGCTATAGAAGATACAAAAGATATTTTTAAGTCTTTAGATGAAATTAGAGAATTTAATCAATTAAAAGTGTTAAAGGCTTTCCAAGAAGAGAGAATAAGCGAAATGCACTTTACTAATTCCACAGGTTATGGATATGGGGATATTGGAAGAGATACTTTAGATGTAGTATTCGCAAAGATATTTAACTGTGAAAGTGCTTTAGTAAGACCTCATTTTGTTAATGGAACTCATGCCATAGGAGCAGCTTTATTTGGAAACTTAAGACCTGGAAACACAATGTTATCAGTATGTGGTCTTCCATATGATACACTTCATGGAATAATCGGTATAACAGGTTCTAATATGGGTTCTTTAAAGGAATACGGAGTTAATTATAAATTAGTAGAACTTAAAGACAATAAAGTTGATATAGACAAAATGATTGAAGTTTTAAAAGAAGATGAAACAATCAAATTAGTACATATTCAACGTTCTACAGGTTATGGATGGAGACATTCTCTTCAAGTAGATGAAATAGGTGAAATCATAAAGAATGTTAAGTCTGTAAGAAAAGATATAATTTGTTTTGTAGATAACTGCTATGGAGAATTCATTCAAACTATAGAACCAACAGAAGTTGGAGCAGATTTAGTTGCAGGTTCTTTAATTAAGAACATAGGTGGTGGTATAGCACCAACTGGTGGATACATAGCTGGTACTAAGGAATGTGTAGAACAAGCATCTTATAGATTAACTATTCCTGGAATAGGTGGAGAATGTGGATCAACTTTCGGTGTTATGAGAAGTTTATTCCAAGGATTATTCTTAGCACCTCATGTTGCTATGGAAGCTGTTAAAGGTGCTATTTTATGTGCTAGAATTATGGAACTATTAGGTTTTGAAGTATTACCTAAGTACAATGAAAGAAGAAGTGATATAATTCAAGCTATTAAATTTAATGATAAAGAAAAATTAGTTCAATTCTGTAAAGGAATTCAACAAGGTTCACCAATTGATTCTTTTGTAGAATGTGAACCATGGGAAATGCCAGGATATGAAGATCAAGTAATTATGGCAGCTGGAGCATTTATTCAAGGATCATCTATAGAACTTTCTGCTGATGCACCTATAAGAGCTCCTTATATAGGATACTTACAAGGTGGTTTAACTTTTGATCATGCTAAACTAGGTATACTTATAGCTATTCAAAGAATCTTAAAAATAAAATAGTTAATAAAAATAGTCAACATAAAAAGGTAGTAAACTTACAAAAAATAAGTTTACTACCTTTTTCAAAATTCTAAATTTAATATTTTCTATAAAGGCCGACTAATTTACCAACTATAGAACATGAATCTACTATAATTGGTTCCATGTTAGGATTTTCAGGTTGTAATCTATAATGATCACTTTCTTTAAAAAATCTCTTTAAAGTAGCTTCATTATCTATTAAGGCTACTATAATATCACCGTTTTGGGCAGTGCTAGATTTTTCTATAATAGCAAAGTCACCATCAAGTATACCAGCATTAATCATGCTTTCACCTGAAACTTTAAGCATAAACAGCTCATTATTACTTTTTACAAAGTTAATAGGTATAGTAAAGGTTTCTTCAAGATTTTCTACTGCAAGAATTGGCTCTCCAGCAGTGATTTTTCCTACTACAGGAATATCTATCATTTCCTTTTTTATCAAGGAATCCTTTAATAATTCTATAGCTCTAGGTTTAGTAGGGTCTCTTCTTATGTAACCTTTTTTCTCTAACCTAGAAAGATGTCCATGAACTGTAGATGTAGAACTTAAGCCTACAGCTGCACAAATTTCCCTAACAGAAGGTGGATAACCTTTTTCCTGTATTTGAGCCTTTATATATTCATAAATTTGCATTTGCTTGTCACCTTGTTTAGTAGTCATGAAATTTCACCTCACTATTATGGTAAATTATATCACAGTATATTTAAAAAATCAAACTGATGTTTGTAATGTATAAAATTTATTGAAAAACGTGATAATTCGATATATAAAATGTATTTTGTATATTTGTTGGATTAATTGTTTATTTATGTTAAAATAAAAACGAATTACTACATAATTAAGATGTAGATAAGTTAAGTAAAAATTTTAGCATATAGGGGGATAATATACTTATGAATAAAAGAACAAAAATATTAGTGAGTTTAGCAGTTGGTGCTAGTATCATGACAGGAAGTACAGTTGGGGTTAAAACTGTAATGGCTGAGAATGCACAAGGATTGGAGAATAAAGTAGACCATAAAGGAATTGTAGAAGGTAAAAAAGTAGAAGAAGTAAAGAATAAAGAGACTGTAGAAAATAAAGAAGTAAAGAAGGAAATAAAGAAAGCTAGAAAACAATTGAATGACTGGACAGATGCTTATGGAAAATGTACAGTGACAATAAATTACGTATTAGAAGATGGAACAAACATTACTGTTCCTCACAAGACGATAAGATTAGAGGGAAGTAATATAGAACATGGTAATGATATACCAGGATTCGATATTGTGGGTGAAAATCTTAAGAAAATGACTTTTACTAAAGGTAATGATAGAACTTTAACTTGGACTTATAGAGAAAGAAATGCTTATGTAAAGTGGAAAGTATGTTAGAGATTTAGGGACTATAGCCTTACCTAGAACTACTAAAGATACAAGAATGGTGTGGGCTCCTCATGTGGAAGGATATACAAATGTTGGACAACAAACAGCAGGTATAAAGTATCCTACAGTAAAAAATCCTACAGTAACATTTAAGTATAAACAAAACGGTGCTAGAGTTGACAATCCTATTATAGAGGTAGGTAAAGTGGATTTTGAAAACAGGGTTGTTACTCAGTTGGATAAGAATAGAGGTATAGTTACATCTAGTCAATATAAACCAGTTCAGATTTCTGGAGCAGGAACAGGTGTACCTACAACTAAACCAGACCCAATTAAGCCACAGCCTAAACCTCAACCTAAGCCACAACCAAAACCAAATAGTAATCCAACAATTACAGGTAGAGATATTGCTGTAAATCAAGGTGAGAAGTTTGATTTAGGTATGTTAAGACTAGGTGCTTCTGATTTAGAAGATGGTGACATTACAGATAAGATTAAAATCGTATCAAGTGATGTAGATACTTCTAAAGTTGGAACTTATACTGTAAAAGTAGAAGTAACAGATAAACAAGGTGGAAAAGACACTAAACAGTATAGAGTTATTGTAAAACCTGTAGTTAAACCAGTAGAGAAAAACACTGCACCTGCAATTACAGGAACAGATGTGACTTTAACAGAAGGTGAAACTTTTAGAATACAATCATTAAACATTAAAGCAACAGATAAAGAAGATGGAAATTTAACAGATAAAGTTAAAGTTATGGTGAACACTGTAGATAGCAGAAAACCTGGAAATTACCTAGTAAGAGTTGCAGTAGAAGACAGTAAAGGTGCTAAAGCAGTTAAAGACTTTAAAGTAAATGTTAAAGCTAAAGAAAAAGCTAAGAATACTTCACCTGTAATAACAGGAAATGATGTTGTGTTAAACCAAGGAGATAAGTTTGATTTAGCACAATTAAATGTTAAAGCAACTGATAAAGAAGATGGAAATTTATCAGATAGAGTTATAGTTGTAGAAAACAACGTAAATACTAAGAAACCTGGAAAATACAGTGTTAAGGTATCTGTAACTGACAAAGAAGGTTTAACAGTATATCGTACATTTGAGGTACGTGTAAACCCTGTAATCAAAGCTAAAACTTTAGATGACTTGTATAAAGAAGCATATACTGCAACTATGAAATGTTTAAAAGCAGGTACGCAAGAAAGTATAAAAGAAGCTAGAAAAGCTATTGGTAAATTACCAAAGTCATTAAATTGGGCTATTGGAGAATTCTCAAAAAAAGTTGATACTAAACAACATCCTATATTTGTACAAATAATAAAAAATATAACTAAAGCAAATAAAACTAAAGCACAAGCTGATATTAATGAAGGAAGAAAACTTGTTAAAGATGTTGTAGAAGATATTTATAAAAATACATGGTCAGCAGACCTTGATAAAGTACAACAACAAAAGATAGATAAGTTAGTTAATATGGCAGAACAATTAAAGAAGAATAAAGATAATTCAAAACTTGCAGAAAATGTTAAAAAAGAAATAACAGACTTAAAAACAATAAAATATAATGATGGTGTAAAACAATGGTTAAACGAGTACTTTAAAACAATAAATGTTACTATAAAATAATAAATTGCTAAAAAAAGAACACTTAGACGGTGTTCTTTTTATATCTAAAAACCTCATAAAAGTTATTATTTTAAAGAATAATATAGAATTATCAAAAGTTAATAATTTAAAAAGAGCTTTAAATAATATTTAATAAAAAACAAATTTAAGATATGGTTTTATAAGAAAGTACAAAAATTTAAATGTATTAGTAAGAAATAAAAGTTTCTCTACTAATACATTTTTTTATAGAATATTTTACAATAATTATTATAAGGGTTATAGAATATAAACAAAATTAAATATATAATAAAGTTAGAATATTTCATAAGAAAAGGTGGTTTTGCAGTGAAAGTAAAGAAGCTTAATGGAATTCCAGAGATATATATTGAACCTGTAGAAGGTACAGATGAATGGTATGTAGGGGTTAATGATAATGGTTCTGATTTATATGAAGCAGAAGAAATATTTAAAGAAGAACATTATTTTCAAGGAACGGAATGTTATTTAATTCATTATCCAGATGGAGACGTGTATAAACCTTTTAATAAACAAGCAAATGTATATGTTAATAAGCCTATTTGGGATAATGGAAAATTTGGAATTTTAGTAGTAGATTTTAATTTTAAAAAAATCTTTATATACCACTATTTACCTGAAAGTAATAAACTAAAAGAAATTGCTGAAATACCTTTATCAAATGTGAAGGATTGTTATAATTTAATTTTAGATTCTTCTCCTTTGATTTGGGGAAGGTCGGAGAATAATGGCATATATGAAATTGTATGGCCAGTAAAAAAAGAAATTCAAATTGAAGATACAGAAACTTTATTATACAGGGATGAAGATGTCCTTTATTTCTCACAATGGATTGAAGACCCAGAATATCATGAATATATTATTAAGCGTGATATGAAAACTGGAAAAGTGTTAGAGAAAGTCCCAGGAATGCTTTATAAGATGCCTAACGGAACAATTTGGAAGGTATAAAGAGCTAATTAGATCTTCTCTTTTTGCTCATAAATTGCAAAAATAATTAACTAAAGGACCTTATTTTGAATATGTATATGTTAAAGGCAATATAAGTTTTATACATTCTAAGTACAAGCTTTTAGTAAATGAAAAGAAAAATACAGAAATTTTTCAACTTAAGCCAGATATAGTTATTGCAAAATGTGGAATAGAGAGTATAATAATTGATACAAAGTGGAAATCGATATCTAGTTTATATAATAGACATGGAGTTAAAAGAGAAGATCTTTATCAAATGTATGCCTATCTTACTAGATATCCTAATGTTGAAACAGTTGTATTATTATATCCTTATAATAATAGAATATATAATCCTAATGAATGTTTAGAATCTTGGGTTCTAGAACATGATGAAAATAAAAAGATTAAGGTATATTCAGTTAATCTTGAAAATGAAAAATTAACTATAAAATCGTTGAGAAATATTATTAAAGATATAAATATTAATTCTAAAATTTATAAATAGAAAATTTTAGAATTAATATCTCAATATTCTGTAAATTATGATATAATGTTATAAACTATTATAGCTTATTAATATAGTAGCTTTTTAAAATTTTATATAAGAAATACAGTTATATAATTTAAAAAGGAGATAATAAAATGATAGTTAGAAAGGCTGAAAAAGATGATGTTTATGATATATCAAAAATTCATGTAGATACTTGGAAAAGTGCTTATAAAAATATAATTCCTAATGAATATCTTGGAAATAGATCTTATGATAAACAGGTAGACAAGTGGAATAAAAGGCTTTTTCAAAATGAAGATACAAAAGAATTTATGCTTCTTGCAGAGGATGAAAATGGACAAGTTATTGGATTTTCTTCTGCATCCATTAACGAAGAAGGAAGTGAATTTGATAGCACATTATATACGTTATATGTTCGTCAAGATTATCAGAAAAAGGGTATTGGGAAATTATTAGTAAAGGAAGTAGCTTCAAAATTGCAAAGTTTAGGTGCTGAGAGTATGATTTTATGGACCTTTGCTAAAAATGATGCTAGTAACTTTTATAAACATATAGGTGGTATAAAAGATAAAAATAAGATAGTTAATATAGGTGGTATAAATATGGTGGAAATTTCTTATGTCTGGGAAGATATAAGTACTTTAATATAAATAATAAAAGGGAAGTAGCTACTATGTATAGTGGTTGCTTCCTTTCTTAGTTTATAAAAAATTATATAAAGTTAAACTAAATTTCATAGTAAAAGATGAGAAATAAATTGGCCTAAAACAACACCAATAAGACTTAAAAATAGATTTAAACTGATGTTAATAACACCTAATATATAGCTTCCATTATTAAAAAGTGTTACAGTTTCATAACTAAAAGTTGAGAATGTGGTAAGTCCACCCATAACGCCTGTTGTTAAAAATAGTTTTAGATTTGGAGATATTAAATTTTTATTCATACTTAAGCCCATTATAAGCCCAATAAGAAAACCACCTAAAATATTAACTATTAAGGTTCCATATGGTAGTCGAGTTCCTAAAAGCTTAGTTGAGGCATTTGAAATAAGATAACGTATTAAAGCACCTAAAAATCCACCAATACCTACATAAAAAAGTTTTTGCATAAAAAATCCCTCCTAAAAAAATAACGACTCCTACCTTAAAAAGTAGGAGTCGTTAGCGTAAGCAGTTTAAGGTGAACCCCATCACCTATAAAAATTATATTCCATAAAATGAAAAATGTGAATACAATTCAGAGAAATTTTACGTTAAAAATAATACTCTTAAAGTCCTGATTCTTTAAATTGATGTTCCATAAATTCATTTAGTTTGTGTAATGGTTTTTTCAATAAACCTAATAATAAAAATACAACACAGAAAATTAGTAATGCAGAAACATTTTTCATAACATCACTCCAAAGAGGCCCTGCTATTGCTTCTCTAAATCCGTTAATGGCATATGTAAATGGCCATAGTGGCTGTAAAATGCCAAAGATTTTAGGGTTTGTTTGTATTGGATAAATACCAGCAGAACCAGCTATTTGGAATACCATAATAACTACTGCAACGGCTTTACCAATGTTACCTAATAAAGATACTAAGGTAAATATCATAATGGTAAATGTAAGAGAAGTAAGCAATGCTATACCTATCATTAACATCATATTTTGAGGATGTACTCCCAATACTAGTTTATCTCCTATTGTAACTATTAAAGTTTGAATACAAGATAGGAACATAAATAATAGCATTTTTCCAAAGTGTCTTTGAAGGAAGTTTATTTTTTCTCCATCTATATATTCTTCAGATTCCACAGAAAGTAAAGCAGAGGCTAGTAATACACCAACCCAAATACCTAATACTGTATAGAATGGTGTTAAAGCAACTCCAAATATACCAGCATCATATACTTCAGTTTCTTTAACTTCTATTGGAGAAGAGATAAAGTTTGATACCATATTAGGATTTTTCTTTAATAAAGTAACTATTTTATCTAAGTTATTACCGTTTAAGTCTTTAGTTTTATCTTTTAATTTTTCTAATTGCTTTTGGAAATCCTCTAACTTAGTTATTAATTTTTTAGCTTCATTAGATGCAAGTGAAGTATTTGCAGAACCAAAAGTATTAAGCGCTGTTAATTGAGGAACTAATGATTTACTAGCTTCCAATATGGAATTTGCTACATCTGTACCTTCAGCTAAATTATTAGAAATATTGTTTATAGTAGGTAATAAGCTAGAATAAAGCATATTATAAGTATTATTTACTCTACTGTATATTTGATTATTAACATCTAAAGCAGCATTTATAAGTTTATTTACATTGTCTTTATTATCTTTTAAATTATTTTTATTTATTAAGTCTTCAATATGACTTAGTTTATTTGATTCATCTTTTAATAAAGATTGTACATTCTTTGCTGAATCTATAAAACCTTGAATAACTAAACTAGGTTTAACTTTATTTAGAGCTTGTAATGCTGTTACAAAATTATTTAATGTTGAATTTAATGAATTTATATTTTGCTCTATTTTACTTATAAGCTGTTTTTGATCACCAACAGAAATAGTGCTGTTATTTATAGATTTAAGACTTTGAATTAAGGAATTAATTTGATCGTTAATACCTTGCATTCTTATAGCATCATTTTTAAAGTCATTTGCTAAGTTGTTGATACTTTGTCTAGTTGCAAAAATTAATGATTTATTAGCTTCTGTTGTGTTTTGTAAACTAGTTATCTGTTCAGTTATTTTAGGTAGATTATTTTGAACATCATTTAAAAACTTTGATAAACTTTCAGCATTAGAATTTGCATCATTTATATGTTTTTTTACATCATCTAAGTTTTTCTTTGCAGAATCAACACAATCTTTTAATTGAATAATTTGTGGTTTATTGATCTGTAATTCTCCACCTAATTTATTTAAATAATTAAAAGCTTCCTTATTAACTGTAGATACAAAATTAGTTTTTATTTCATCAGTTAATTTATTTTTTGCTACATTAGTTATCTTTGTAGCAATAGCATTTAATTTTTCATTTGCTCTATAAGTTATATTTGGTTTAATAGGATTAGAAGTTGTTAAACTTGTAAGCTTACTTGAAAAGTCATTAGGGATTTCAATTAATGCATAATATTTTCCCTCATTAAGACCGTAATTAGCCTGCCAAGCATCTACAATATTCCAATTTATAGATTTATTCTTCTTTAATTGCTTTACTACTTCATTTCCTACATTAATAGTTTTTCCTTTTAATGTGGTACCTTCATCATTATTTATAACGGCAACAGGTAAATTTCCTGTGTTAGCATATGGATCCCAACATGCTTTTATATTAACCCAAGCATATAGCGATGGAAGTAGACATAATCCACAAAATATTATAATTGCCGCCCAATTTTTAGATATGTTTCTCAAATCGTTTATAAAAACTTTAAATACTTTTTTCATACGTTCACCTCTCTGATTTTAGAGTAATTAATGTTATTTGAAGAACTTTATTCTGATATACCTGATTCTTCAAACTTAGTTTCAAATTTATCTACTAGAGGATGTAACGGAGTTTTTAGGAAATAGCCTAGTAATATAAAGATTATAGCAAAAGCAAATAATGCTAGAAAATCTACTAAAACCTTACTAGCAAGAGGTCCAGCTACAGCTTCTCTAAATCCATTTACTGCATATGTAAATGGGAATAAAGGTTGTAATATTCTAAAGAATAATGGATCAACTTGTATAGGATAACTTCCACCACAACCTGCAATTTGAATAACTAATAGAATAATTGCTAGTGCCTTACCAACGTTACGTAATAATGAAACTAAGGTATAAACTATAACAGAGAAAGTAAAAGATGATACTATAGCTAGGGATAATAAGAGTAATACATTTGAAGTTTGTACACCTAATAATACTTTATCTCCTAATGCAACTATAAATCCTTGCACCATAGCTATAAATGTAAAGAACATCATTTTACCAAAGTACTGTTCTTTTAATGTTATATTTTCACTACCTTCAAATTCTGCAATATCAGTTTTAAATAATGAAGTTAATATTAAAGCACCAACCCATAATGAAAGTGTTGTATAAATTGGAGCCATTCCAGAACCATAGTTTTCTATTTTGTATATGGATTCTTCTTTTAAGTTAAATGGTTTTGCAACAAAATCACCTACTAATTCTGGTTTACTTTGAAGTATTGATACAATTTTGCTTAAATCAGTATCATCTACTTTTTTTAGTTCAGTGCTTAACTTTCCAATAAGTCCTTTAAATTCTTGAAGCTTTAAATTTAAGTTTTTAGCTGTATCTGCAGTAAGTTTACTTCCTGTAGATGATGAGTTTAATAGATTATCTATTTGAGTAAATACTCCTTCAGAACATTTTAAAATTGAGGAAGCACTTTCAGTTGAATTTACTAAACCATTTGTTACATTATTTAAAGCAGGTTTTACATTTGATGTATACATTCTCATTGTGTTAGATATTTGATTTTGTACATCATTTGCATAGTTATTTATTGAATTTAATGTATTTTTACTTAATCCATTAGTTGTACTAATATTTGATTGAAGATCATTTAAATGTTTTTTCTCTTCGGTTAAAGAACTCTTAATTTTATTTAAAGATACTATCATATCTGATATATTTTTATCTAACTTATTAATATGTTGTAAGTAGTCCACAAGGGATGTAATACTACCTATTATAGAATCTATTCCTGTACTTGTTTCAAATATAATATTGTTTGAAGTTGATAAAATAGTATCTCCAGTAGAATTGTTTAAAGTTGCAATTAAATTTTTAGTTCTACTATTTTCAGATTGAATTTGATTTAAAATCAATTGAGTGTTATCAAAAGATTTATTTAAGTCATTTTGAATATTAGTAATTAATCCTTTGGTATTAATTGACTGTTGTTCAATTCCTTTTAATCCATTACTCATTAAAGGCATGGACTTTTTTAAATCTGTTGTAAATTGATTTAAGTTAGTTGCATGATTACTAACACTTTCTAAGACATTATTAACTAAAGACATATTATTATTTAATTCTATGATACCTTTTTTTAACTTCAAAAGACTATCTTTGTTAGAGTCAGCTTTTTTACCTGCATTATTTAAGGAAGAAAAAACTGTTTTATTTACTGTGTCTATAAAATTAGAAGTTATATTGTTTACAATTTCATTCTTAGCAACTCCTGTTATTTTACCTGCAACTGGATTAGATTTTGTATTAACTTTATAAGTTATAGTAGGTTTTGTTGGTACATCCTTATCTAGAATACTAGTTAAATTTTTTGAAAAATCTTCTGGAATTTCAATCATGGCATAATATGTACCGTTTACTACACCCATATTGGCATCTTTGGAATTTACAAATTTCCAATCCAACACGTTATTTTTCTTTAATTCAGTAATAACCTCACTGCCCACATTTATTTTCTTACCTTTTACTGATACTTCTTTGTCATTATTTACTACGGCTATAGGAACAGTACTGGTGTTTTCGTAGGGGTTCCAGCAAGCAGCGATATTTATCCAAGCATAAAGAGAAGGAAGAAAACAAACTCCTAATACTATTAAAAGTGTTATTGGATTTTTCTTTATACTTTTAAGGTCTCGCTTAAAAATTCTTAAAACGTTTTTCATATATTCACCTCTGACAACTAAATTTAATGTCTACACTATAGTTTATCAAATAAAATGTCGAATTAAAATAAAAAATACACAATAACACACATTGTTTACAAATCTGAAATATTTTTTTAAAACATATAAAGTATTTAAAATAAACTTATTATGTAGAACTCTATAAATACGTTTATCTTACTAATAATAAACGTATTTAAAATATTATAAGTACCTTATAAATTTAAAAATATCAGTGTATGTTATAAAAAGCACTAATGAAAAATCCTCAAGATATAGAGAAATTGAATTATAACACTTTATAGTATTTAACAAATAAATAAATAAGTTCTTAACAATCGAAATTTTCAATTAATATTGTTAAGTTAAATACTACATGATAAATTTATATGGGATTTAAAAAAATGTAGAATAATGAAAAAAAGGGGAAAGCAATGGGGAAGAAAGTAAAAACTTTAATAACAACTTTAGCATTAACTATGTTTATTAGTGGAAATGTATTTAATATTCCACTAGTTAAAGCAGAAAATATTCTAAGTAAAGATGAACTAATAAACATAACAAGAAAAAAAGCACTAGAAAAAGAACTTAGTTTAACAAAAACTAATGATGTATCAAAAGAAGAGGTTAACAATGTAGATATGAAAAATTATGCTAAAAAGCATAATAATAAGATTAGAGTAACAATAGAAACTTATGATGGAATCTTTAATAACAGGAAATCTGTAGAGAAAAAAGTTGAAAAAGATGTTCATGCTAAGGTGAAACATGAATTTAAAAATCTTATAAATGGATTTAGTACAGAAATTAATCAAAAAGATTTGGAAAAGATTAAAAAGATTCCTGGTGTTAAAAAAATTAGACCAGTTAGAATGTATAAACCAACAATGAATTATGCAAAAGAATTATGTGAAGTAACTAATGTTTGGAAAGAATATAAATATAAGGGAGAAGGAATGGTTATATCTATTATAGATACGGGTATAGATTATACTCATAAAGATATGAAATTAACTAATCCTTTAAGAGCTAAAATAAAAAAGGGAGATATTAAACCTACATATCCTGGTAAATTCTTTACTAATAAAATACCTTATGGATATAATTTTGCAGATAAAAATCAAGATATTGTAGATAGAACTAGTAGTTTACATGGAATACATGTAGCGGGTATTGCTGGTGCAAATGGATATACAAAAGATATAACTCAAAATAAAGCTATAAAAGGTGTTGCCCCAGAAGCACAATTACTTGCAATGAAGGTATTTTCAAATAACCCAGAGAAAGGTGCAGAAGGTGCATTTAGTGACGATATAGTAGCAGCAATAGAAGATTCGGTTGAAAAAGGTGCAGATATAATTAATTTAAGTTTAGGAGCAGATGGAGGATTTGTAGATGAAAATGACCCAGAACAAATTGCTATAAAGAAGGCTACTGAAAAAGGAGTAATAGTGGTTGCTGCTGCAGGGAATGCTTCTTTTTCATCAAAGAAAGAAGATGGGTCAAAAGTAAAAGATGTTGTGGATACAGAACTTTTAGATAATCCGGGTCTAGGTAAGGAATCAATACAAGTTGCCGCCAGTGAAAATATTAAAGATATAAAAAATGTAATTGAGTATTGCAAAGGTGGACAAGACTATAAAATTCCATATATATCATCAGAAATAAATCCTATAAAAATATTTAAACCACAGCAAGAGGTAGAGCTTATAGATTGTGGATATGGTAGAAAATATAAAGAGGATAAAGATAACATAAAAGCAGATGATTTTAAAGAGAAAGACTTAAAGGGTAAAATAGCACTTATAAAAAGAGGAAAAAATCATTTTGAACAAAAAGCTAAAAACGCCCAAAGAGAAGGTGCAGTAGGAGTTATTATTTATAATAAAGATGGTGATGAAGAATATGTACCTATGCTACTTAGTGATAAAATAACTATTCCGTGTGTATTTACTACTAATTTTTATGGAAAAGAATTAACAAATTTAGCAAAAGAAAATATAAAAATAAAATTTACAGATGAAATAGTGGTTTTAGATAATTTGAAAGGTGAAAAAATGGCAGAGTTTTCTTCATGGGGTCCAACACCAAATTTGGATTTTAAACCTGAAATTACAGCACCAGGTGGAAAAATTTTTTCAACTATAAATAATAATAAATATACAACATATAGTGGAACATCTATGGCAACACCTTATATTTCTGGTTCAGTAGCATTAATAAAACAAGCTTTAAAAAATGATAATGTAAATATAAAAGATTCGGAATTATCTAGATATATAAAAAATAATATGATTAATACGGCTAAGGTACTATTAGATGGAACTATACCATATTCTCCAAGATGTCAGGGTGGTGGATTAGTACAAGTAGATAAGGCAATAAAGAATAGAGTTTTAATAACTAATGATGAAGATCAAAATTCAGTTGTGTCTTTAAGGGAAATATCAAGAATTAAAAGATTCAATTTAACTTTGACTAATTATGGAGATAAAGATATAACATATACTATAAATGGCAATAGTGTTTATACAGAACAAAAAGATAAGCCATGTGAACAAAAAATAGAAGGTGCTAAATTAAGTTTTTCAAGAAAAGAAGTTACGGTAAAAGCACACAGTACTGCAAATATTAAGGTTAAATTAACAATTCCTTGCAAATTTAAGAAAAATAATTTTGTAGAAGGTTTTATTAGCTTTGATTCTAAAGTAAAAGGGGTTCCCTCATTATCTGTGCCTTATATAGGATTTTATGGAAATTGGGGTGAATCACAAAATATAGATGGACCTATTTGGGGAAATCATAGATTTAAAGGATCAGGAATTGCAAGTAACTTATTTTTCTTTAATACACTTATAGGAAAAATAAAGGATGATAAAAATGAAAAAATAGTAATTGATCCTAGTGAAATAGCATTTTCACCAGATGGTGATGGATTTTATGATCAGGCTATTCCTAACTTGTGCATTTTTAGAAACTTGAAAGAAATTAAAGTTGATATTTTAGATAAAAATAAGAAATTCTTAAAAACTTGTGGATACAAGAATAATGTACACAAAAGTAGTGAATGTAGTGAAAAAGGTAGAGAAATGTTAGTATCTTTAGCATGGGATGGAAAGATCTATGATAAAAAAACGGGAAAAAATATAATAGCTCCTGATGGACAATATTATATGAGGGTTACAAGTAAAGCTGTGGCTAAAAATGCTAAACCTCAAAGTTTTGATATGCCAGTTAAGGTAGATGCTACAAAACCAGACGTATCCATAATATCATCTGACCATACTGATACAGAGAAATATACTTTAAAATGGACAGCCTCAGATAAAGGTGTTGGATTAAAAAAACCTGATAAAGATAAAATTATTAGTGAACCTGAAGTTTATATAGATGGAGTTGAAGTAGAAAATCCAAACTTTAAGGAAAAAGATGGGGTATTTAGTTGCGATTTAGATTTAGAAAAAGGAACTAGGATAATAAGCTTAATAGTCAATGATAATATATTAAATACTCAAGTAATTCAAAAAGAAATAGCTGTTGGAAAGAAACCGGAAGGAATAAAAGATGTTCTTTTAAATTATAATGAAAATTCTGTAATTACTAATGAATACATGGACGGAGATAAATATTTATTTGGAGGATTGGTTTCAGTTAGAGTAGATAAAGTAACTGTAAATGATGTAGAGGCAGAACTAAATAGAGAGGAAAAGTGGTTTTCTGCTAAAATAGATCTTAAAGAAGGTCCTAATACTTTAAAGGTTAAGGCATGTAATAAAGAAGGGGAAATCTTATTTAATAAGAAAGTTAATATAATAGCTCATATAACTCCTCCTAAAATGGATCTTCTAACTGAAGAAAAAATTATTTTATCTGAAGAAAAAAACATATATGGAGTTATTAACACCAATAAAAATAAACTAAAAATTAAAGGAAAAGTTGATAAAAAAGAAGTGGAAAAAGTATCTTTAAATGATGATGATATAACTTTAAATGATGATGGTACTTTTGAAAAGGATGTGGAATTATCTCAAGGTATTAATCAAGTTGAAGTAGTAGCTAAAACATCCATTGGAACGGTTAATAGGAAAAATATTAAAGTTATAGCAGACTATAAAGAAGAAAAACTTAAACTAAAACTTGAAAATTATGATATAACTAAAAATACGTATGAATTATTAGAACCTAATAGTTTCTTTGGAGCTGGTGGAAGTTCGGAATTAAAAATAAAAGTTACTACTAATAAGGCTATAAGAAAAATAAAACTTAATAAAGAAGATATGCATGAGGAAAATATAATGGAGTATACGAAGAGTATTTTCTTAAAACAGGGATTAAATAAAATAATGTTATATGTTGAAGATAAGGATGGTAATATAGCTGCAGATTATGCTGTTTTTGTATATTATGATAGTGAAAAACCTGTAATAAGATTAACTAGTCCTAATATTATAGATGGTAAGATTTATACTAATAAAAATTTTATTACATTAAAAGGTGATGTAGCAGATAATACTTTAGGATATAAATTTAGTATAAATGGAGAGCAGATTTTAAATATAGAACAAAATGCAGATTTTGGATTAGAAAAAAGTAGAAGAAGTTTTACAAAAAGAATTAAAGTTAAAAATGGAGATTTTATACAATTATATGCAAAAGATGTGTGTTTAAATGAAACTTCTCAAGTATATGAGGTAGTTGTGGGCAAGTGATATCTGGAGGCATTATAATTTATAAAAAGAAAGCATACGTTAAAAAGAATTATAAAAAAATACGAAAGTGGAAAAAGTTACAGTAATCTATTGAATTTTTGCAACAAGTTTAATAAAAAGTAAAAACAGCTTCAATTTGTTAATTTATAATTTTAATTAACAAATTGAAGCTATAGCTATATCTATACTTCTCTATTGTCATTATTTTCATTTATACTATTTAAAATTATTAGTGCTGTATCTTCTATGGCACGTTTAGTTACATCTATGGTTTTACATCCTAACCTTTTTATTATCTTATCTGCATAATCTAATTCTTCTAATATTCTAGCATCATCTGCGTATTCAATACATGAATGAGATGCATATTTTCCTATTCTATTTTTCCTTATTTCTATAAGTTCTAGAGGATTTATTTGTAATCCAAATATTTTTTTTCTATTTATTTTAAATAATGATTCAGGCACAGGTACTTCTGGAATTAGAGGAACGTTTAAGGTTTTAAGTCCTTTATTAGCAAGATACATAGAAAGAGGAGTTTTAGATGTTCTTGAAAGTCCAACTAAAACTACATCAGCATGTTCTATACCGGAGTAATCTTTACTATCATCATATTGAATTGCAAATTCCATAGCTTCTATACGTTTATAATATTGTTCATCTACATTCCAAACGGCACCAGGATTGTATTCTGGCATTTCTCCAATAAGGCTAGAAGTTACATTCATAATAGGTCCTAAAACGTTTACTATAGCAATACATTTTCCTATACAACGTTGAGTTAAAAACTCTCTAACATCGGCTAAGACTATAGTGGAAACTATAATAACTTTTTCTTTTGAGTCCAAAGAATCTATAAATTTACTAACGGTTTCCATGGTTTTCATATAAGATATTCTTTTTACGGTGATTTTAGTTTTAAATTGACATGCGGCTGCTAAAGCAACCCTTTCTGCTGTTTCTCCAATGGAGTCTGATATGGCGTACATAGTAACAGACATAATATCTCACCTCATTTTTATATTAAAAGTTTATGTAATTTTTATAATTTAAATAATTCCTAATTATTATTATAAACTGTAATCAAGTATATAGTCTATTAAAAAATTATAATTTGATTAATACTTAAATTACTTATGTTTATGATAGTTTATTCCAATTTAGAACTTAAAAAGTAAAAAACATACATGGACTTTATTCGACAATTTATGATAAAATTAAAATGTAAACAAATAATGAATTTTATATATAAAGGAGTCGAGAATGAATCTAAATAAAAATACTAGAATCTTAAAAACAAAGTGGAATAAGTTTATAATTGGATTTATTATATTAACTATTTTAAGTACTTTTTTGATATCTCTTTATGTTGGACTAAAATTAGTTACACCTAAAAGAGAAGAACTTAGTAAGTTACCTAAAGACTATGGTCTAGTTTACGATAATATATCCTTTAATAGTAAGTATGATAATGTTTTATTAAAGGGTTGGTGGATTCCAGCACAAAATAATGGACAAACTAAGGAAAGTAAGAAAACAATTATTTTTTCTCATGGATATGGAGATAGTAAAGCATTACTTGATATTTCTGTATTAAATCTAGCAAAAAAACTATGTGGTGAGGGATATAACGTATTAACATTTGATTTTAGAGCTGAAGGTGAATCAGAAGGAAAATATGTTTCATTAGGAGCTTTTGAAAAATATGATCTTTTAACAGCCGTTGATTTTGTTAAAAATAATAAGCACTCTCAAAAAATAGGACTAATTGGGTGGTCTATGGGAGCTGTAACTTCAATTTTAGCTGGAGCAGAAACAAAAAATGTACAAGTTGTTATTGCAGACAGTCCTTTTTCTAATTTAAAAGATTACCTTAAAGAAAATCTTCCTTATTGGTCAAATCTTCCTAATTTTCCTTTCACAAGAATTATATTGACTATACTTCCTAAAATAGTAAAGGTTAATATTGAAGATGTAAATACTTTAAAAGCTGTTACAAATTTTACAGATAAAGATTTACTTTTAATTCATAGTAAGGCTGATAAAGCTATATCTTATAAAAACAGTGAAAACCTATATGAAACTTGTAAGGATAGTAAACATATTAAATTATGGCTTACTGAAAAGGCAGATCATATAAGATCATATAATTTATATAAACATAAGTATGAAGAAAATATATTAAAATTTTTAAATGATAAACTTAAATAGAAAATAAAAAAAGCTATTTCTTTTAGAAAATAAATTCTATAGAAAGAAATAGCTTTTATTTTTTATTGATATAGGGTATTTAAAAGCAAAAATAAAATTTCATATAAAATTTAACTTAAGTAAATGAGCTTCAGTGTTTATAATTATATCTAATGGTAAATGCTGTTATAGAACTTATTAAAAAATTTAGCAAAAATAGCCTATGAACTATTAAAATCTAGGAAATTAATTATAAAAACTAGATAGCGTGAAATTGTTAATAAAAATATTTTCTAAAATTAACATTAGTTATATTTACATATTTTTTATTTTTTGAAGATATCTATAAATAGTTGGTTCAGATATCTTTAATTGTTTAGCTAATTCTGTTACAGTTCCTTTTAATAAAAATACTCCATTACTATTTAAGTT
Organism: Clostridiaceae bacterium 14S0207; assembly: GCA_003288255.1. Classification (GTDB taxonomy): domain Bacteria; phylum Bacillota; class Clostridia; order Clostridiales; family Clostridiaceae; genus Hathewaya; species Hathewaya limosa. The sequence goes on from CP026600.1 coordinate 1,385,987, forward strand.
TGCAATGATTTCAAGTCTATCATATTGGTTTAAATCATCTATATTTTTATCTTTCATATTAAGAACATCATTTATTGCATTTTCAACTATTTCTTCTATAGATGAAGTGAAACGTTCTGTATCTTCTAATATTAAATTATTTGGTTCGGGTTGAAGAATATTAAAATTATTTTCAAAACATGATGTTATATCTTTTAATTTATGAAATATAGTTTCATCAGTATTAATACATAAAAGACCTATAAGAGTATCTTTGTCATCACGAATAAAAAATGTAGAAGATTTTAACTCACGATTAAATTTACTATATCCATTGTAGTTGAGTATAAATTTTTTGTTTTTATTATTTTTTTCATTTCTTATCATTTTTAGAGCAAAATTTGTTATTGGTGCGCCTACAGTTCTTCCAGATACATGACTATTGGATATTGCAATTATAGAATTGTCTAAATTGCATAAATCATGTAATACTACCTCACTATTTTTTCCTAATATATTTCCAAGAAATTCAACTAAGGGTATATATTTCTGTAGTATAGGATTTATATTATGTAATTCCATATAATTCACCTCAATATCCTTATAATTCATATTTTAAATAAAACTATATAAATTTTTAATAATAATTTATTATAAAATTTTTAAATTAAATTATTTTTATGTAAAGTTACAATTTGATAACCCTTATATAATCTCAACTTTTAAGATATACTATCTTTATAAAAAAATCAATATAAGAATTTAAAAAATAGAAGTTTTGAAATATATTTTAAAACTTCTATTTTTATGTGCGCCCAGCATGGGCGCAATCTATAAGATGAAAATTTTGAGCACCAAGATGATGTGTTAGATAATAACAAGGGTGTTCATAGCAACGTGGAATCTAAAGAAGATGAAGGGTGAAAGTCTGGTCATCTATTTGAAATTAATTGATTAATTTCAATATTTATCTAGATATAGATAATCAGCTTTTAAAATTAACAGAGTTAAGAAGTTAGTAATTTATTATTAGGTTTTAAGGGCATAATATAAATATAAATTTAGAAATATTAAGAAATAAAAAATGAATTGTTTAAAAATTAAATTAGTTAAAAATTTTGTGTAAATATTTATTGACATGTATTTTTTTTCGCATTATAATGAAAAACATAATAATAAATTATTATCACAAAGGAGACTATATCAAATGAAATATGGAACTAAGTTATTACATGGTTACACAGTTGTAGATAACACAACAGGCGCGGCATCTGTACCTAAATATCAAACTTCAACTTTTCATCAAGTAAACATGGATAAGGGACAAGATTTTACATACTCTAGATTTAGTAATCCAACACGTGCAGCAGTAGAAGAAGCTATATGTTGTTTAGATGAAAGTAAATATGGATTTGCATTTTCTTCAGGAATGGCAGCAATTAGCACAGTACTTCTTTTATTTTCAAAGGAAGATCATATTGTAGCTTGCAAGGATGTATATGGAGGAGCTTTTCAACTTTTTACAGAAGTGTTACCACGTTTTGGAATAAAAGTTACATTTGTTGATGAAACATCAATTGAAGCTTGGGAAAATGCTATTACTGATAAGACAAAGGCATTTTATATAGAAACACCTTCTAATCCAACGCTAAAAATTACTGATGTAAGAAAAGTTACAGCATTAGCAAAATCAAAAAATATATTAACTATTATAGATAATACCTTTATGTCTCCTATGTATCAAAAACCTTTTAAATTAGGTGTTGATATTTCTATAAATAGTGCTACAAAATTCTTAAATGGTCATAGTGATATTCTTGCAGGATTAGTATCAACTAATAATGATGATATTGCTGCAAAATTAAGATGTCTTCAGATTACAATAGGTGGTATTTTAGGAGTAGAAGATTCCTGGTTGTTATTAAGAGGATTAAAAACTATGCATTTAAGAATGGAAAGATCAGTAGAAAATGCTATGAAGATCGCTGAGTTTTTGGAAAAACATGATAAAGTTAAAAAAGTATTCTATCCAGGACTTAAATCTCATGAAGGTTATGAAATACACAAAGATCAAGCTGAAAATGGTGGAGTTATAATTTCATTTGATTTAGGAACTTATGAAAATGTTGTTAAGTTCTTAGATAATGTAGAAATTCCAATAGTAGCTGTTAGTTTAGGTGGAGTAGAATCAATTTTATCTTATCCAGCAAAAATGTCACATGCTTGTGTTTCTAGAGAAGAAAGATTAAAGCAAGGAATTTCTGATGGATTACTTAGACTTTCTGTAGGTATAGAAGATTCAGAAGATTTAATTAAAGACATAAATAATTCTTTAAATACACTATAAGGGGTGTTAGACATGAGAAAACCAGTAATTGGGATATCAGGTAGCTTAATAATTGACAATGGTGGTATGTTTCCAGGATATGAACGTTCATATGTAAATAATGATTATGTACAATCTGTAATAAATGCAGGTGGAATACCTTTTATAATTCCATTTTCACAAGATAAAGAAGTTGCTGAAATGACAGTAGAGCATATTGATGGATTAATATTATCAGGTGGACATGATGTTTACCCAGTAAATTATAATGAAGAACCAGAGCAAAAATTAGGTGTTGTATTCCCAGAACGTGATGAATTTGATTTTGCATTATTAGATGCAGCTGAGAAAAGGAATATTCCTGTTCTTGGAATTTGTAGGGGATTCCAAATTATTAATGTAGCTCATGGTGGAACACTTTATCAAGATTTATCTTATAGAGATGAAAAATGTATTAAACATTCTCAAGGACATACTCCAAGTTTAGCTACTCATTCTGTAAAGGTTGAAAAAGATAGTAGCTTTGGAAAGATATTTGGTACAGATATAAGAATAAATAGCTTTCATCATCAAGTTGTTAAAGAAGTTGGGTCTTCTTTAAAAGCAGTAGCATTTGCAAAAGATGGAGTGGTTGAAGCAATTGAGAGTAGTGAAGGAAAATTAATATTTGGTACACAATGGCATCCAGAAATGATGGCTGCTAAAGAAGAAAAGATGTTAAATTTATTTAAATATATTATAGATTTAGCAAAAAAATGATTAACCTATAAATTAACCTATAATAGTATAAATAGTACATTTTAAATTGAATAATTTTTCAGTTAGACAGCTTAATACTATCTTACGCTATTTTTAAATTATTAAAAATTTTTTTATAAGTTGATCGTTTAAGGCTTGAGAACTTAATTATAAAAGAATTTTGTATAAAAATTTTTTCTTTTATTTAACTGTAAAATTATTCGACTATTTTTGCATTATTATAGATTAACAATAAATAATAAAGGAATGGTGAACTGTGAAAGATAAACTGAAACTTCCAAGTATTGTTCTATTAGGATTAAATGCAATTATAGGTTCCGGTATATTTTTACTACCAAATAAGGTAATGTCACTTATAGGTCCAGCAAGTATTGGTGTAATATTGTTTGATATGTTACTTGTTATTAGTATTGCTCTTTGCTTTGCAGAAGCAGCAGGTATGTTCTCTAAAAATGGTGGACCATATCTTTATGCTAAAGAAGCATTTGGAGATTTTGTAGGTTTTGAAGTTGGCTTTATGAAATGGGCTATAAGCATTATAGCTTGGGCTGCAATGGCAGTTGCATTTGCAAATGCTCTTGGTAAGGTATGGGCTCCAGCTGGAGAACCATTTAACCAAAATGTAATAGTAGTATGTGTTCTTGTTGGATTAGGGATTGTAAATATTTTAGGTGTCAATTTTTCAAGGGTATTAGGTAACATTATTACTGTTTCTAAATTAGTTCCATTAATTATTGTTATTGCAGTAGGAATATTCTTTATTAATGGAAAAAATTTTACTCCAGTATTTTCAGGACCTAATGGAACTTACGTATCAGGTTCATTTGGAGCAGCAGCATTATTATTATTTTATGCATTTACAGGATTTGAGTCAATAGGAGTAGCTGCTAAAGATATGGAAGATCCTCAAAAGAATATACCAAAAGCAATTATTATAGTTATGTTAATAGTATCTATTTTCTATATTTTGTTACAAGTAGTTTCTATAGGAGTCTTAGGAAAACAATTATCTACTGAATTAACTCCAATTCAAACAGTTGCTAGAACAATTATGGGACCTTTTGGAAATGCATTAGTAGCTGCAGGAACTTTAATTTCAATTGGTGGAATTAACGTAGCGGCTGCATTTATTACTCCTCGTAGTGGAGTTGCTTTAGCAGAAGATGGATTAGTGCCTAAAGTGGTTGCTAAACAAAGTAAAAAGGGAACACCATATGTTGCAATTATTATTACTGTAGTATTAGCTATTCCTATAGCATTATCAGGAAGTTTTACTACTTTAGCAGCAATAAGTGTTGTATCTAGATTTGTTCAATATGTTCCAACATGTTTATCTATACCAGTATTAAGAAAAAAGAAAGAATTAACTAGTTCTTTTAGAGTACCATTTGGACCAGTTATTCCTATAATAGCAGTATTAGTAAGTTTCTGGCTTTTAATACAATCATCTATGCAACAAATAGCTTGGGGCTTAGGTGGATTATTAATAGGTGTTCCATTCTATTTTTTAATGAAATACTCTAATAAAAAACATGCAAAATAATTAATTTTACTGGAAAGAGGGAAATGACAATGAAAAAAGTTATTCAATCAGAATTTGCACCAGCAGCTATAGGACCTTATGTTCAAGCGGTAGAGGTTAATGGTTTACTTTATACTTCTGGACAATTAGGAATAGATAAAGCTACAGGAAAATTAGAAGAAAGTATTCAGAAACAAGCAAAACAAGTAATGAAAAACTTAGAATATATTTTAAAAGAAGCAGGATGTACTTTTAAAGATGTAGTAAAAACTACAATATTCTTAGAAAACATAAAAGATTTTGCCACAGTTAATGAAATCTATGGAAGTTATTTTGAAGGAGTCTATCCTGCACGTAGTGCATTTCAAATTGGGAAGTTACCATTAGGAGCTAAGATTGAAATAGAACTTTTAGCAGCACTACCTAGATAATTAGATAGTAATAGTAAATATAAGACTAATTTATTATTATAGAAATAAGATAAAAAATCACTAGTGTTTAATTTTTAGAAAGTATTTCTATTCACAATAGTACCATATGTAGTTTTATATTATATGCTATATACAGAATATATTTTAGAAATATAAAATTTTATATATTTTAAAATTTAACATAATAACTAATTTAAGTAGTATAAATTACAAAAACATTAAATAAAATTAAAAAAATATACAAATATAGTCTTACTAAAAAATAAATTTATAAAAATCTACAAAAAACATTGAAATATCGAAATATTAATACTATAATGTGAATTGTTTGATACAAAAATTTAATATTTTATGTTTTAGGTACCTTTTATAGGTATAATAGGGAAAATGGTGAAAATCCATTACAGCCCCCGCTACTGTAGACGGTTACAACATCAAAAATCCACTGGGTGAAACTGGGAAGGATGATGAAGGACATGCCGTAAGTCAGGAGACCTGCCTAAGATATTGTACATATAAATTTCGGAGGGAAATTCAAGTGTATCACAGTAAAATAATAATTATGCTATTAATATATTATGTAGGGTAGATGTAGGTAAATCGTAATTTTTAGTATAATGGCGTATTAAGTGGTGATATAAAAAAACTTCCGTTTTGCGGAAGTTTTTTTATTTATAAATTATAATGTTTATTATAAAACTTAAGGGGGAAAAGGTTGTGTTAAAATTCAACAAAAGGTTAAGCAAATTACTTGCATGTTTAGCTTTATGTACAGCCGTTAGTGTGGGTGCCATTGGATGTTCTTCAGCAAAGGATGAGTCTAAAAATGCTAAAGCAACTATGGTTGTAAATAATGAAAAAATATCAAGTACAGTAGAAACAAAAATAGATGGGGATAAGATTTTTGTTTCACTAAAAGGAACGACTGAATATTTTAAGGGAAACTTTAAATTAGATGGAAAGACAGCTACTGTAAAAATAGGTAATGATACAATAACTGTTAAAGCAGATAGCAAAGAAGCTACTGTTAACTCAGAAAAATTAGAGCTAAAAGAAAATTTGAAATCTTCTGATGGAGATATATATGTACCAATTGAATTTTTAAATGATTCCATAGATGCTAGATTTACCTACAATAAAGAAGGTGAAAATTTAAGTATAAAAACTGAAATGCCTTTAAAATATACAAAAGCATTTAGTGTTAAATATCTTAAAGGTGGACTTAAAAAGGTTGTAGATGGAGATAAGAGAACATTAATTTTAGTTCCTGAAGGAAAAGAAGTACCAAAGGAATATAAAAATGAAACTATAATAAAAACTCCAGTTAAAAAAGTTTTATTAGGTTCAACAACACAAGGATGTTTATTAAGAGCTATCGATGAGCTTCCAAGTGTTTGTGCTACAACATCAGATGCTAGTACATGGACTATAGAAGAGATAAAAAAAGGTATGGAAGATAAGAAAATTGAATTTGTTGGTAAAAGTTCAGCACCAGATTATGAAAAAATTTCAACTATAAAGCCAGATTTAGCTGTAGTTTATAGTGGACCTGCTGGAGAAACTAAACTTATAGATAAATTAAAGGAATTAAAAATAAACTATGTTGTAGATAATGAATATTTAGAAGAAGATCCATTTGGAAGAATGGAATGGGTTAAGTTAATGTCTGCATTCTATGATAAAGAAGAAGCTGCAGAAAAGTACTTTGAAGATTCTATAAAGAAAGTAGAGACTGCATCTAAAAGCATAGAAGGAAAAGAAAAACCAAAAGTAGTTTGGGCTTCAGTATTTAAAGGTCAAGTATATGTTCCAAAATCAGATTCATATGTAGCAAAAATGATTGAACTTGCAGGTGGAGATTATGTATTTAAAGATAAAAATCTTAAAGATACAAAAATAAGTTTAGAAGAATTATATAATGAAGCTAATAAAGCTGATGTGTTTATTTATTCTTCAACAAAGGATTGGAATCCATCACTTGAAGGTATAGTTAAGAAATCTCCAATTCTTAAAAAATTAAAGGTTGTAGAGGATAAAAAGGTTTGGTGTTTCCATCCTGATTATTGGCAATCAATAGATAAAACTGACGAGTTAATAGAGGATTTAATGAAAATATTTGTACCAGGTTCCGTAAAAGGTGATGTTAGACATTACATTAAATATGACAAATAAATTATTTTTAAATAAGATAATGGGATATATTCTCATTATCTTATTTTATAAGCTACATAGGAGGAATTATGGAATTCGTTAAAAAATCTAAATTGAAATATAAAATAATCTTTTTAACACTTATTATAATAGGAATAATAACCTTTGGTTTTTGTATTGGATTAGGTTCTGTAAAAATTAAATTACCAGAGGTATTTAATATATTATTAAACAAAAATGCAGTAGATAATCCTTTTTATAATATTGTATGGGATATAAGATTTCCAAGGGCCTTAGCCGCTTTAATTGGTGGTTCAGCACTTGCTACAGCAGGATTATTACTTCAAATCTTTTTTAAAAATCCAATTGTAGAACCTTATGTTTTAGGAATATCCTCTGGTTCTACCTTAGCTGTAGGACTTGTGATTCTTGGAGGATTTACACTTGGATTTGAATCAGTTTCACCATTTGTCCTATTCATATCAGCTTTTATTGGTTCACTTATTGTTATGTGTATTGTAATTATATTTGCAGGAAAAGTAAAAAATGTAGTAACCCTATTAGTTATAGGTCTTATGGTTGGATATATTTGCAGTGGGGTTACAAGTATATTAATAGCTTTTGCCGATAAAGAAAAACTACAAGGCTTTACTATGTGGATTATGGGAAGTTTCTCAGGATTTACATGGCAACAAACTAAAGTGCTTCTTCTTATAGGAATTCCAGCAGTCTTAATGAGCACTCTTATAGTAAAACCTTTAAATGCTTTTTTACTTGGAGAAGAGTATGCAAAAAGTATGGGAGTTAATATAAAATTTTTCCGTATAGCCATTGTAACAATTTCAAGTATTTTAGCTTCAGTAGTTACTGCCTTTGCAGGACCTGTAGCCTTTATAGGACTTGCAGTTCCTCAAATATCTAGACTTGTCTTTAAAACTTCTGATAATAAAGTATTAGTTCCAGGCACTATTCTACTTGGGGGAATTGTAACTTCTCTTTGTGATTTAGTAGCAAGAACAATTTTAGCACCAGTAGAACTTCCAATTAGTGCAGTTACTTCTTTTATAGGGGCACCAATAGTTATAATTCTTATACTTAAAAGGAGGACTACTCTATGATTATATTGAAAAGTAAAGATTTATCAGTAGGTTATGGAAAAAAAATCGTTGTAGATGGAGTAAATATTGAAGTATTAAAAGGACAAGTTCTATGTTTTTTAGGAGCTAATGGAGCAGGAAAAACTACTATTTTAAGAACAGTCTCAGCACTTTTAGAACCAATTAAAGGAGAAGTATATTTAAAGGAACAAAATATTAAAGAAATCAATAAAAAAGAACTAGCAAAGAAAATGGCATTAGTATTAACAAATAAATTTTCAGGAAGATTAATGACAGTTTATGATATTGTAGCCATGGGAAGATATCCACATACAGATTTTTGGGGACATTTAAGTAATGAAGATAATGAAAAGATTTTAGATGCTTTAAAGGTTGTAAATGCAGATTATTTAACTGAAAGATATTTTGACGAGTTAAGTGATGGAGAAAAACAAAAAATTTTAGTTGCTCGTGCTTTAGTTCAGGAACCAGAAATTATAATTTTAGATGAACCAACAACCCATCTTGATATCCGTCATAGGTTAGAACTTATAGATATTTTAAAGAAATTAAGTAAGGAAAAGGGCATAACAGTTATTTTATCCTTACATGAAATTGATATAGCACTAAAAAGTTGTGACAAAGTCGTACTTGTAAAGGAACATAAAATCATTGCTTATGGAGCACCAGAAGATGTGGTAGATGAGAATATAATTAATAATTTATATGGACTTAAAGATGCTAATTTTAATAATCTTTTAGGTTCTGTGGAACTTGCAAATACGGGAATAAACAATGTATTTGTAATTGGTGGATGTGGATTTGGTGCATCTATTTATAGAGCATTTACAAAAGGCAACATAGGAGTTATAACAGGAATTCTTCATAAAAATGATATAGATTATGAAATAGGAAGAACTATGGGTATAAAAATGCATACTGTAGAGCCTTTTGAGAAAATAGGAGAACAGGTTTTTAATACTGCAGTGAAGTCTATAGATAAAGTAAATTTAGTAATTGATTCAGGATGTCCAATAGGTACTATGAATAGAAAAAATCTAGAGTTAATTACGTATGCACTTAAAGCCAATAAAAAGTTTTTTTCTTTCAGAGGTAAAGATGAAAGTTTAGAGCTATATGGTGCTTCTCTTTCAAGTAAAATTAAATATTTATCTAGTATTTCTTCTATGATGGAAAATTATAATGAAGAGTTTTTACATAAAAAATAATATGAGGAGGGGATTTTCTTGATGATACATAAACTTTCAACAGGTGATAAAGTTCATAGATATCAAAAAAGTATAGTAGTAGAGTTTACGGGGGGAAGAAAGGTATTAAGTACATCTCCCTTTAATGGAGGATATAGAGAAGATTTAAAATATGTATTTAATCATGATGGAAATCCAGGAGCTGGTATGGCATGTAAAATGAAGGCTCCAACCTATGCGGAACATCTTAATATTATAGCACAGGAAATAGGACTAGATCCTAAGGTATCTGCTGGAATTTCCACAGCGGCATCTATGAAAAATGTAGCTATAAAAGTAACTTCTTTTGATGAGGTAACAGTAACTGCTATAGTTACTGGTGGAGTTGAGGTAAATGGAGGAAGAGTTGGAGATCCTGCATCTTATGTGCAAAAGCATGGTAAAACTCAAATGATAAAGCAAGGTACAATAAATACAATTTTAGTAATAGATGCAGACCTTCCAGAGGGAACCTTAACAAGAGCACTTATAACTTGTACAGAGGCTAAAACAGCAGTATTGCAAGAATTAATGGCAGGAAGTAACTATTCAAGAGGACTCGCAACAGGCTCTGGAACTGATGGAAGTATTATTATTTGCAATAGTGATTCATCTATTAAATTAACAGATGCGGGGAAACATTCAAAATTAGGAGAACTTATAGGGATTGCTGTAAAAAAAGCATTGAAAGAAGCATTAAATTTACAAAGTGGACTATGTCCATTATCCCAACACAGGGTTCTAAGAAGAATGAAGAGATTTGGAGTTAATGAAGATAGAATTTGGATTAAATATATGGAACTATTTAAAGATGAAAAAGAAATAAAACTTCTTACCAAACCAAAATTTATGCATAACTTAGATATGTTAGATGGAGATGATTTTTTAGTTACGGTATCTTCATTATATGCCCATATGATAGATCAAATGGATTGGGAACTTTTATCTAAAAAAGAAGTAATAGAGGAATGTATTTTAATTTTAAATAGAATAGAAACTAAATTTAATATAGAAAAATTCCTAGATAGTAAGATGAATTTTAATGATGAACATAAAAATATAGATTTTGTAGTTGAAAAATTAATAGAACTATTTACTATGGTTATGGCTAAAATAGTTGGGGTGAGAGAGTATGTTTAAAATAAGTTTTCTTATGTCCTCATCTGGTGCTAGCTATACCTTAAAAGAGATAAATAAAGAAATCAAAGAAGAATGTAATAAGGAAATTAACCTAGAATTTTTAGATTCATACAAAATACAAACTAATGAAGAATATTTTAACTTATGTATAGAATCCCTTAAAGAATCTAATATAATTTTTGTAACCATGCATGGAGGAGTTAGTTACTTTAAAAAATTACAGGATATCCTAAAAGTATATAAGGGTAAAAAAAGATTTTTTATATATTCTGGGGTGGAAGATGAAAATATAGAATTTCTAAAGTATTTAAGTATTTCAAAGGATGAATATAAAAATATCCTTAACTATTATGTAATAGGCGGAAAACTAAATCTTAAAAATATGGTTTTATATTTAGCCTCTGTTTATGGCAATAAAAAATATAATTATAAATTTCCTAAGATTCGTGTAAATGAGGGAATATATTATCCTAATAAGGAAATTAAAGATCCAATAGAATATATGAAAAAAATAAATACTCTAAATAAACCTATTGTGGCTATTTTATTTTATTGTACTTATTATTTTGAAAATGATTTAAGACATATAGATAAATTTATAGAAGAAATAGAATCTTTAGGTGCAATACCTGTTCCTATATATACAGCATCTGCCCCTGATAAAACAGCAAATTATAAGGGGATTCAATGGGTTATTGATAATTACTTAATTAATAATGAAAAGCCAATGATAGATGTAATTATAAACACAATGGCACATGCTCAAAGTATATTAGGAAATCCAGGAGATGGTACTAAGGGCATAGAAGAGAGTATTTTTGACAAATTAGATGTTCCTGTAATCCAAGCTATGAATACCTATCAAAGTTTAGAGTCATGGAAAAATTCTATAAAGGGTATAGACATGATGGCATTAACATCTGGAGTTTACGATCCAGAATATGATGGGCAAATTATAAGTGTTCCAACAGCTTGTTCTGAACTTATAGTAGATGAGTTTGGAGATAGATATGTATTTAAACCAATAGAAGAGAGAGTAAATAAGGTTTGTAGACTTGCCTTAAATTGGGCAAAGTTAAGAAAAACACCTAATGAAAATAAAAAAGTTGCTATTATATTTCATAATATGCCACCTAGAAACGATATGATTGGATGTGCTTTTGGATTAGATACCCCAGCAAGTGTTTTTAATATGGTAGAATCCTTGAAAAAAGAAGGGATATCCTTAGAATATAATTTTAAAAATGGTGATGAAATAATAGAAAAAATTATAGATGCTGTAAGTAATGATGAAAAGTGGCTAACACCAGAAAAGGTATGTGAAAAAAGCGTGGATTTAATAAATAAAACTACATATAATAGTTGGTTTTCAAAGTTAAGTCCTAAAGTACAAGAAAAAATGGAACATGATTGGGGAAAAGCTCCAGGAGAATTTATGGTATTTGATGATAATTTCCCAGTACCAGGTATTATTAACGGTAATATATTTATTGGGCTTCAACCTGCAAGAGGATATGAAGAACATGAAGAGGAAGTTTATCATAGCACAGATATAGTTCCACCACATCAATATATTGCTTTTTATAAATGGATAAAGAATGTATTCAAAGCAGATGTGATTGTTCATGTAGGAACGCATGGAAGTTTAGAATGGTTACCAGGAAAAGAAATAGGGCTTTCGAGAGAATGTTATCCAGATATTAATATTGATGACATTCCACATTTATATCCATATATAATTGATGTTCCAGGAGAGGGAGTACAAGCAAAGAGAAGATCCTATGCAGTTATACTAGATCATCTTATTCCTTCTTTAATGAAAAGTGGAACTTATGGAGAGATTGCATCACTGGATGAACTTTTAAGACAATATTATTTTTCTAAAACAGGAGATCTTGGAAAGCTGCCACATATTCAAAAGGAAATAATAGAATTTTCTTTAAAAAATAATTTTCTACAGGATCTAAAATTAGATAAGGAATATGCAGAGAAAAACTTTGAAGATTTTGTACAAAAGTTACATGGATGGATTGAAGAAATAAAAGGTTCCTTTATAAAAGATGGATTACATATATTTGGACAGGTACCACAGGAAGAAAGACTTGAAAATTTAATAAAAGCTCTTTTAGTTCTTTCAAATGGAGAGACAAAAAGTTTATTAGAAAGTATATGTACTTTTAAAGGAAAGGATTATAAAACTTTAAAAGATAATCCCTATGATGTAAATGAAAATGGAGAAACTAATCTCATGATTTTAGATCATATGGAAAATATATCTACAAGCTTAATTCACCAATTTTGTGAATGTAACTTCAATAAGAAAAAAATCAAACAACTTTTAAATGATGATTTTAATGGTGAGAATACAGAAAATTTGGAAAATGTTTTAGAGTTTGTTTCTGATATTGTAATTCCTAAATTAAATCATACTATAGATGAATTAGATAATTTTATAGAAGGAATCAATGGAAATTTTGTACCTCCAGGAGCATCAGGGTGTCCAACTAGAGGGAAAGTTAACATACTTCCAACAGGTAGGAACTTTTATACCATAGATCCTTTGGCAGTACCAAGTAGGGCTGCATGGAAGGTTGGAATGAATCTGGGAGATGAACTACTAGAAAAATACTTAAAAGAAGAGGGGAAATATCCTCATAATATAGCCATAGTAGTTTATGCAGGTGAAACTATGAAAACTTGTGGAGATGATATAGCAGAAATTTTATACCTTATGGGAGTAAAACCTAAGTGGCTTGGAGATACAGATAAGGTTATAGGCATGGAAGTTATTCCTCTTGAACAATTAAAAAGACCAAGAATAGATGTAACACTAAGGATAACAGGGCTTTTTAGAGATACATTCCCAAATCTTATAGAACTTATAGAGAATGCAGTTAATAAGGTTTCATCATTAGAAGAAGATATAAATTTAAATTATTTAAGGGGTAATATTCTAAAGGAAGTAGATGAACTTATAAAAAATGGGATGAGTGAGCTAGATGCAAGGGAAGAAGCATCTATGAGAATTTTCGGATGTCCTCCAGGAACTTATGGTGCAGGAGTAGATATACTAATAAACAGTAAAAATTGGGAAAGCTCCAATGACTTAGGAGATGTATATACCTTATGGGGTGGACATGCTTATGGCAGTAAAGTACATGGAAAGAAAGTAAAAGATATTTTTGCAAGACGACTAGCTAATACTGAAATTACTGTTAAAAATGAAAGTTCTATTGAAATTGATATGTTAGATAGTGATGATTTCTATAATTATCATGGTGGACTTATTTCTGCTGTAAAAAAACATTCAGGAAATATGCCAAAGTCCTATAGTGGAAATAGTAGCGATCCTTCTTCCGTAAAAATTAAAGATATTAATGAAGAGACTTCAAGAATTATGCGTTCAAGAATTTTAAATCCTAAATGGTTTGAAGGATTAAAGAAGCATGGTTATAAAGGGGCTCAGGAAATATCTGCTATGGTGGATATAGTTTTCGGTTGGGATGCTACATCAGATATTATTGAAGATTGGATGTATGAAAAAATCAGTGAGGAATATTTGTTTAATGAAGAAAGATGTAAATGGATTAATGAAGTAAATCCTTGGGCTGTTCATAATATGACTGAAAGGCTATTAGAAGCAAATCAACGTGGAATGTGGAATGCTAAAAAAGAAAGTTTAGAGAAATTAAGAAAGCTTTATCTTTCTGTTGAAGGGGATCTAGAAGATTATGTTTAGGAAAGGACAAAATTAGCTTTGTTTAATAATGTAAAACTATTGGTCTTATGGACAACTAATGATTGTAATTTAAGGTGTAAGTATTGTTATGCAAAGGCTGGAACAAAGAAAGATTATATGGACTTTGAAACTGCCAAAAGAATTATTGAAACAATACCTAATGATAATTTTAAAATACAACTTGCAGGGGGAGAACCACTTTTGAATTTTTCTCTTATTGAAAATATGCATGATTATATACGTAAAGAAAGACCGAAAGTAAATCTTCAAATGCAGAGCAATGGAACACTAATTACAGAAAAAATTGCTAAGAGTATAAAAAAAATGAATATAGCTATGGGGATAAGCTTAGATGGAAATATAGATATAAACGAAAATCTTAGGGGAAAAACATTAGATACAATAAATGGTATAAAACTCTTAGGTAAAGAAAATGTAATGGTGAATTTAAATTGTGTTGTAACAAATAAGAGCATAGATGGATTAGATAAATTGGTAGATATTGCATATTATCTTGGAAATGTAGGGGGTATAGGGCTTGATCTTTTACGAAAAACAGGGAGAGCTATTGAAAGTGAAGTGAAATCAGCAAGTCCTATTGAAATCAAGGTAAATTTAAAAAAAGCTTATAGTCGTACAGTAGAATTATCCAAATTAACAGGTAGAAGAGTAGTTATACGAGAAATTGAAGATGCAAGAAAAAGGCTTGAAGAAAATATAAGCACTACTAATTATTGTCATGCTACTTATGGGGGATCTATAGTTGGTTTACCTAATGGAACATTATATCCATGTGGTTCTTTAGTAAATATAGAAAAATATTTCATGGGAAATATTTACAAAAACACTTCTTTGAAAACAATAAAAATCAATTATAAAAATAGTGAAATGTGTAATAGATGTAAGTACAACTCTATATGCATTAAAGCATGTCCAGCTAGAAGTATTATAAATTGTAAAGAGGGGTCTATTCCAATAGAAGATTGTACTTTAAGAAAAACTGCTTTTGAAATTGTAGAAGAAGAAATGGAAGGTTTATGCAAGGGGGATAAATTATTTTGATAAAACTTATAAATATATCAACTTATGATACTGACCTTAAGAGGTTTCAATATGATAAAGAAAAAATATCAGATTTTATATATGAAAATAATATGCAAGGAATA
Organism: Clostridiaceae bacterium 14S0207; assembly: GCA_003288255.1. GTDB lineage: Bacteria > Bacillota > Clostridia > Clostridiales > Clostridiaceae > Hathewaya > Hathewaya limosa. Next base: position 1,401,544 of record CP026600.1, read on the forward strand.
GAACTTTTAAATCCTAGAGGATGGGATGAAAAGGTTATAGATAAAGAATTAATTAAAGGGGTTCATTTAAGTTACTATCCAAACTGGATTGATTTTTGGAAAGGTGATAAGAAAGCACTATTTACTCAATTTGAAAATGAAGAAGAAATTAAAAATTATTATGGGGGATTAGATCCTAAGGTTTTAATAAAAAAATATAGAGAAGAAATAAAGTGTGCAGATAAAATAGGGGCTAAATATGTGGTTTTTCATGTATCACAAGTGTATCTTAAAGAAACATTTACGTATAAGTTTTGTATTTCTAATAGAGAAGTTATAAAGTACACTATAGAATTTGTAAATGAAATTTTTAAAGAGTTGGATACAAATATAACTATATTGTTTGAAAACTTATGGTGGCCAGGTCTTACCTTTTTAGATAAGGGAGAAACAAAGAATTTCATAGAGGGCATTGAATATGAAAACAAGGGGTTTGTTTTGGATACGGGACATTTATTAAATGGTAATCCATATGTAAAAAATGAAGAGGATGGCATTGAATATATATTAAAAACTGTAAGTAACTTAGGCGAATTAAAAGATTATATAAAACTTATACACCTTAATTTATCTTTATCAGGAGAAAGTACATTAAACAAAATAAAAAAATATAGAAATGAAGAGCTAACATTAAAAACTATGAAGGAAGAAATTTGGAACCATATTATAAGTATAGATTTGCATAAGCCTTTTACAAGTAAAAATGTACAGAAAATTATTAATTTAATTAAACCTATATATGTGACTTATGAATTTATAACAAGATCGAATGAAGAACATAGGAGATATATTGAAACTCAAAACAAGGCTTTAGAGAAATAAGGACATAATTTAGGAGGGTTTAACTTGGATAGTGAAATTTTAGATGGTATATTTCACAAAGATACAAAAGAAATATTTTCATCGTTCGAAAGCTATGCAAAATGGTATATAGGGAATGAGCATATTGGAAATTACACTTGGATAGGTATTTCAACTCACAGAAGCAACTTTGAAAACAATAATTTAAAAATAGAATATGCACTAATAGATTCACTAGAAAACTTAGGCTTTAAGGTTATTCCTATATTTAATTATGCATCTTCGGAAAAGGATAGTAATACTGACATAAAAGATTTTAGAGAGATTTTAGAAACATATTTTTATTTTGAGAAAAACATAATTATTGAAGCCCTTATAAATCTTCAAATGGTAATAGCCATTGGAAATGATAAATATGATAATGTTTTTGAAAATGCCGTAAATATCTTTAAGGAAATAGATATTCCTGTTTTTAGACCTATAGTTAGCTTTTATAATACCATAGAATCCTGGGAAAATGACATTAGTGGGGTATCACAAGAATTATCTTCTGCTTTTACAATACCTGAAAAAGTTGGCATGATCGAACCAATTATAATAGGTTGCAGAAATGAAGATGGGTTATATGAACCAATTTCCAATAGAATAGAGAGATTTACAAAACGAGTTTTAAAATGGATTAATTTAAGAAAGATCAATAATAAAGATAAAAAATTAGCAATTATAATTCACAATGCCCCGTGTGCAGGAGTTGAATCAACCATTGGACTTGGTGCTGGGTTAGATGTATTTCAAAGTGTTGTAAATCTATTAAATAAATTAAAAGTACAAAATTATTTTATAGAAAATATACCTAGAGATGGAACAAGTCTATATAAACTTATTATGAAAAAAAAGGCGTACCACGATTTTAGATGGACTTCTGTTGAAGATATAGTGGAGTCTAAAGGATGTCTATATGAAATGCCTTTAAAGGGCAATGAAGGATATATGAATTTTTATAATACCTTAGAAAGTAATGTACGTAAAGATATAGAGAAGACTTGGGGATCTCCTCCAGGAGAAAGTATGGTATATAAAAATAAAATTATAATTACAGGAATAAACTTTGGAAATATAACTGTAATGGTTCAACCTAAGAGAGGGTGTTACGGTGCAAAATGTACCGGAGAAGTATGCAAAATATTACATGATCCAGTATGTCCACCACCACATAATTATATTGCAACTTATAGATATATAGAAAATATTATGAAGGCTAATGCAGTGATTCATATTGGAACTGGTGGTAATTTAGAAAGATTACCCGGAAAAATAAATGCACTAAGTTCAAGATGTTATCCTGATATTGTTTTGGGAAACTTACCTAATATATATGCTTATAATGTTGCAATTGGAACGGAAGGAATTGGACCTAAACGTAGAAGTGAAGCAGTTTTAATTGATTATTTACCTTCTGCATTTATGTTTAATAAGGATTTTTGTGAATTAGTTAAGTTAATAGATACGTATTTTGAAGCTAAACTTACTAAAAGTAATCAAGAGTATGTTTTAAAAGAAGAAATAGAAAAACAAATAGGAAACTTAAAGGTAATACAGGAATTAATGAATGGAGAAGAATCCTTTGATAAGAGAATAAAAGAGGTAAGAGATTGTCTAGTACAACAAACTTGCACAAGTACCTTAGAAAACCTTCATGTACTTGGAGAGATACCTAATTATGAAGAGATTACTTCTTTAATTAATGAGTATATACAAAATCAAGATAAATATAAAAATTATTTAAAACCTCTATGTAAAAATGACTTTTACTATAAGGAACTAATTTTAAATATAATTGAGGACATACTTAATAAAAGCCCAAATTTAGAAGTTAAATATGGAAAAATTAATAAGGCAATATTAGAAGAATTACAAATAGAAATAGTGAATATCTATAAAAATTTACTTTTATGCAATGAAGAAATATTAAATCTTATAAAGGCTTTAGAAGGGAAATATATATCACCAGGACTTTCAGATGTTCCTAGTGATAATTTAAAAAATATTATTCCAACAGGAAGAAATTTTTATTTATTAGACTGCGAAAAAGTACCCACAAAAGAAGCCTATAAGGTTGGAAGCTACTTATCTGCAAAACTTATAGATAAATATGTATCAGAAGAGGGGAAATTTCCAGAAAAAATATCTATGAATATGATATCTACAGATATTTCACAAGGAAAAGGAGAACAATTATCTCAAATTTTAAATTTACTAGGGGTAATTCCAGTATGGGATAGTTCAGGTAAAGTACAGGGAATATCCATTATACCTTTAAAAGAATTAAAGCGCCCAAGAATTGATGTAATAGTTCGTATATCAGGGGTTTTAAGGGATTCTTTCCCCAGTGTTATTAAATTTTTAGATAAGGCAATTATTTCAGTTGCCTCTCTTTCTGAATCAGAAGAATTAAATTTTGTAAGAAAAAATACTTTAAAATTACAAAATTATCTTAAGAGTATAGGAGAAATGGATAATATAGATAGACGGTCTACCATAAGAATATTTGGAGATAAGCCAGGAGCATATGGTGCTGGTGTAGATTTAGCATTAAAGGCTAGTGCTTGGGAAAAGGAAAAAGATTTAGCAAAGGTTTTTGTGCAATTTTCTTCATATGCCTATGGTGAAAAATTAAATGGATTAGATACAAAACATGAATTTATAGAAAATGTTAAGAAATCAGATGTATCTTATGAATTCAGTAATAATAAAAGAAATAATTTAATTTCTTGTAGTTTTTCTTCTACGGTACAGGGGGGATTTAAGATACTAAAGGAGATTTGGGATAGTAGAGAATTAAAACAGTATCATGGATCTACTAAAGATAAAGATAATATTAAAATTTCTCTATTAAAAGAGGAACTAAAAAATAATATGAAAGAAACCCTATTTAATCTACTTTGGAAGGAAAATATGAAAACTAAAGGTTATAAAGGTGCAGCTGATATTATGATGGCTATGCAAAATGTATTTAGTTGGCAATGTACTTCCGAAATAGTTGATAATAAAGATTTAGATAAATTAGTACAAATATATATAAATGATAAAGAAATGTTTAACTGGTTTAAGGATAATAATCCATATGCTATAGAAGAAATTTCCAGAAGATTTTTGGAATTAAATGAAAGAAAAAAATGGATTCCTAATAAAGAAACTCTAAAGGGTTTAAGAAGGGCTTACATAGATATAGAAGGGGATATGGAAGAAAGTATGGAAGGCTCAAAAGGGGAAACTCAAGGAGGAAATATAGAGATAGTAACTTCAAAGGATATATCTGCTTGGAACAAGCAATTAAAAGATATAGAAAAAATTTTAAAATAAACGGGGGTATATTTTTATGAAAAAACTTAGAGTATTTGTATCAATGGTATTACTTGCTTCAATGATTAGTTTAACAGCGTGTGGAAGTAAAGCAGCCACAGAAAATAAGAACAATGCAAAGGAAACTTCAACTGAGGAAACAGCTAAAGATTCACAAAAAACTGAGGAAAAGAAAGCATCTTATCCATTAACAATAAAAGATGACTTGAAAAATGAAGTAGTTCTAAAAGAAAAACCTAAGAAAATAGCTGCAATTTCAAATACATATTTAGATATATTGTATGCAGCAGGTGGAAAATCTATTGCTAGAACTGATTCAAGAAACCCAAATTTACCAAAGGAAATTAAGGATTTAGAAAGTGTTGGTGCAGTTTATAATGTAGATGTTGAAAAGCTTATTTCTTTAAAACCTGATTTAGTTATATCTCAATTTGGACTACAAAATAAAATAGTTCCTATACTTCAAAAAAGTAATATACCTGTTATAAGCTTAAATATGAAAAGTTATGATGATGTATTAGAAAAACTTAAATTAATGGGTCAAATAACAGAAAATGAAGATAAGGTTGAAAAAATTATAAATGATATGAATTCTAAAAAAGAGGAATTAACAAAGAAACTTCCTGAAAAATCTAAAAAAGTAGCTATATTATATGTTACTGGAAAGGATGTTTCACTAAAACTTGAGAATAGTATTGCAGGAAACGTAGCTAAAGAACTTAAACTAGAAAATATAGCATCAGGACTTAAAGCAGAAAAAATGGGTAGTGAGAATGTACCGTTTAGTATGGAAAAAATAGTAGAAAGCAATCCAGATGTTATTTTAGTTACTACTATGGTTCATTCAAGGGAAAAAGCAGAACAATGCATTAAAAAGAATCTTGAAAGCAATCCAGCTTGGAAAGAGTTAAAGGCAGTAAAAGAAAATAAAATGGTATTTTTACCTCAAAGTCATTTTCTATCTAATCCAGGAGATAAATATGTGGAGAGTATAGAATTTATGGCAAGAGCAGTTTATCCGGAGGTATATGGAAATGTTGAGGAAATGGGAATCAAATAAGAAAGTTGAGCCAAAGGAAATTACCAATACTTTAAATGATGGTAATAAAACTAAGTTTTATAGATTAAATATAATTTTTATATTAATTATAGGTGCCATAGTTAGTTTTTTTATAAGTAATATGTTTGGAACAATGAAACTTTCAGTAAAAGAGATATGTACGGCCTTAATTAATACAACAATGGATTCAAAACGTATCGTAATATGGAATGTTAGAGTTCCTAGAAGTATTTTAGCAGCATTAGTAGGAATAAATTTATCAATTTCTGGTGCTATTTTGCAAGGGGTTATGAAAAACCCCCTTGCAGACCCAGGAATAATAGGTATTTCCTCTGGTGCAGGACTTACAGGTATTGTACTTTTAATTATCTTTCCAGAACATCAAGGACTTTTAACTCCAGTAGCGTTTTTAGGTGCCATGGGTGCTGCACTTTTAATTTATGCTCTTGCATGGAAGGGTGGAATTCAACCAATGAGGGTTATTCTTTCTGGAGTTGCAGTATCTAGTCTTTTAGGCGCTGGAATATCAGCACTTTTAGTATTTTATAGCGATAGAGTACATGGAGCTTTAATGTTTATGACAGGAGGACTTTCGGCTAGAAGCTGGCCACAAGTTTCTGTAATTTTACCTTACACCATAATAGGAGTTATAATAGCAATTTTATTAAGTGAAAAAATGAATATTTTAATTCTTGGGGATGATGTGGCTAGAAGTCTTGGACTTAATGTAGAGGGTACTAGAATGATTATGACAGCTGTAGCGGCTATTTTAGCCGCAAGTGCTGTATCAGTAGTAGGACTTTTAGGATTTGTAGGACTTATAGTTCCTCATACAGCAAGAATTATAGTAGGCTCTAATTATAAATATTTAATCCCAACATCAGGACTTTTAGGTGCTATAGTTCTTTTACTTTGTGATACATTATCTAGAACTGTATTTAGTCCTGTAGAGATACCAGTAGGGGTTGTTATGGCTGTTTTAGGTGCTCCATTTTTCCTATATTTATTAAGAAAGGCTTAGGTGATAAAATGAAAGAATTTATATTACAAGGCAGAAATATCACCGTTAAAATTAAGGAAAAAACTATTATAAAGGATATAAATATAAGTGTTTCAAGTGGAGAAATAGTTTCTATTATAGGGCCTAATGGATCAGGTAAAACCACATTACTTAAAGTACTATCAAGAAATTTAAAAGGGTATACTGGAGATGTATTTTTAAATGGAAAACCTATAAAAACTTTTAATAATAAAGAAGTAGCGAAAAATATGGCATATGTGTCTCAAAGCTATAATGCTTCTTTAGATTTAACGGTACGTGAATTAATTACCTATGGAAGATATGCATATAAAAGTTTATTTAAAGGCAATTCAGATGAAGATATAAAAAAGATTAATTGGGCATTAGAAAGAACTAATTTAACGCAATTTCAAAATAGAAAACTTAATACCCTATCTGGTGGTGAAAGACAAAGGGCATGGATTGCTATGTCACTTGCTCAAAAACCAAAGATACTTCTTTTGGATGAACCTACTACTTATTTAGATATATGTCATCAAGTAGAACTTTTACAGCTTATAAAATCATTAAATGAAGAAGATAATTTAACAGTATTGATGGTACTACATGATATAAATCAAGCTGCTCAGTTTTCACATAGACTCTTTGTAATTAAAGAAGGGATATTAGTAAAAGATGGTTCAAGCAAAGAAATCATAACAGAATCCAATCTAAAAAATATTTTTAATATAAATTCTAAAGTATTTAAAAGAGATGATACAGATAAACCTTATTTTTATGTTTTATAAAAGTTTCTTATATGTACCTACAATATGTACCTACAAGAAAAAAATTAGTTTTAGATTATGTAATCTATATTAAAACAAAAGGAGGGAAAGCTTATGAAAATTACTGTAATTACAATTTCTAATGTGTCATTAAATTATCTTATAAAAGTTCATGAGGATATAAATAAGGTTGATTCTACTGTATTAGAGTTAAAATTATATAACGGTAAGGATAGATTAAGTAAAGAACAAGGTGAAAAGTTTTCATTAGATGTAAAAAATTCAGATATAGTTTTAATAGATCTTATGGGTGCACCTATAGAAAACTATTCTTTAGTAGAAAAAGTTTGCAAAGAAGCAACTTGTAATGTAGTTCCTATAGGAGATAGAAGTTCTGCACTTCAGAAATCTATGAAACTTGGTAGATTAAATATGGAAAGTATGATGAAGAAGAATTCTTCAAAATCGCCTAAAAAAGCTAATATGCAAAAGATGATGAAAATGATGGATATGTCTGAAAAACTAGGTAGTATGTTACCTATAGGTATACTAAAAGATATGAAAAACCTATCTTATATAGGAAAGTATTGGACTAATTCTTCTTTGGAAGACTTTAGAAATTTAATTTATCTTTTACTTAGAGATTATGGAAATACAAAAAATTTTCCTAAGCCACATGAACCTATAGAGATTAAAAATATAACTTTTTATGACTTTAAAAATGAAGAAAGGTATATGACTTTTAAGAAATTTAAGGATAATGTAGAGTTTAATAGTATAAAACCTACTATATTATTTTTATTTAGTGGATATAATTATCCAACAGATACTATTAGTCAAGTTAAAAAAATATACTGTAGCTTTAAAGAAAAGTTTAATATAGTTCCCTTAGCATTTCCCTCTTCTGCTTTAAGAAATAATGAAGAATTAAATGATTATATAGATAGCATAGATATAAAAATAGAATTAATAATAAATTTTCTTCCTTTTAGATTAGGTGCTGGTCCTATGGGCGGAAATGCAGACAAGGCATTAAAACTTTTAAGAAAGTCAAATGTACCTCTTTTACATCCTATTTTTATGGGAAGAAAGACTATAGAACAATGGGAAAATAGCTTATCGGGATTTAATACTTCTGAATTTTTAGTTTCTGTAATGCTTCCAGAATTAGATGGAGCTACTAATATAATTCCCGTAGGTGGTTTAAAGATAAAAGAAAAGAATAAAAAATATGGATTGGAAATTTCAGATCTTACTCTTATAGAAGAAAGAGTTTTAAAGTTAAGGGAGATTTCTGTTAACTTAATTAAATTAAGAAGAAAGAAAAATAATGAAAAACGAGTTGCAATTATATGTTATGATTATCCACCAGGAGAAGCTAATCTTTTTGGAGGAGCTTTTTTAGATACTTTTAAGTCACTGGAAAATATAATAGAAACCTTGAAAAAGGAAGGATATAATGTTAATTCTTTAAAAAGTAAGGTTCTTAAAGAAACTTTTATAGAAAAAGGTATAGTAAATTCTCCTAAATGGAAAAGTGAACAGTGTGAAAAAAATTGTATAAAGTATGATGCAAAAAAATATGAGAAGTTTTTAAACTCTTTATGCCATAAAGAAAAGATAAATAAGCAATGGGGAAAAGCACCAGGAGAGATTATGAGTCTTAATAAAGACTTTTTAATTCCAGGGATTATAAATGGAAATATATTTATAGGATTACAACCATGCAGAGGAATTCATGAAAATCCAGAGAAACTTTATCATGATAAAGAACTTTTACCTCATCATCAGTATTTAGCCTTTTATAATTATTTAAAAGAAGAGTTTAAAGCAGATGTAATACTTCATATAGGTACTCATGGTACTATTGAATTTTTAAAGGGAAAAGAATGTGGTATGTCAGGAAAGTGTTTCCCAGACATTTTAACAGGAGCAATTCCCCATTTGTATTTATATTATGTAGGAAATCCATCAGAAGCTATGATAGCTAAAAGAAGGTCTTTAGCAACTTTAGTAAGTTATATGCCACCAATGTTTACAGAAAGTGAATTATACGGTGAATATACCAATATAGAAAACTTATTTCATAAATACTATGAATGTGAAAGATTAAATCCAGCCTTATGCAAAGATATAGAAAAAGAAATAAGAAGTTTAAGTGAGAAAAATAATCTTAAATATGATTCATTAGATGAAATTGAAAGAGAACTTTATAGAATGAAAAATTCATTAATACCAAAAGGACTTCATGTATTTGGTGATGCGTATTCTAATGAAGAAGCATTTAACTATGTAAAACATATTCTTTCTTTTAATAGACCTAGTGGAAAATCTTTAACTTCTTTATTAGCAAAGTTAAAAAATAAAAACTATGAAGAGCTTTTAAATAAAAATAAAGTATTAGAGTTACAATCCATAAAAGATGAAATGGAACAGGTATTAAAAACTTATATAGAAGAAAACCACTTAAAATTAAGTGAAGATATAGGCAATATTGAAATTATAAATGAAATAGAAAATGAGTTAAAAAAAGCTAAGAAAATATATAAAAGTGTTCTTAACTGTTATGAATTCAAAGGGTTTTTGAAGGGATTATCTGGAGAATATATGGAAAGCAAGCTAGCAGGGGATATTATAAGAAGTCCAGAGGTTATGCCATCTGGATATAATCTTCATCAATTTGACCCTTTCAGTATTCCATCACCTTTTGCATTTAATAGGGGAGTTCATATAGCAGAAAATACAATAGAAAATTATAATAAACAAAATAATACTTATCCAGAGAGTATAGCAGCTGTACTATGGGGACTTGAAACTTCAAGAACCGGTGGAGAAACTCTAGGCCAGATATTAAGATATATAGGCGTAAGATTTAAGACAAACACTAGAGAATTTAAAAATAAATTTGAAATAATTCCACTTACAGAATTAAAAAGACCAAGAATAGATGTAGTTGTTAATATATGTGGATTTTTTAGAGATATGTTTCCTAATTTAATGGAGGAACTTACTAGATTATTCGTTGAAATAAGCAATCTAGATGAAGATGAGAATATGAACTATGTAAAAAAACACACATATATTCTATATAAAGATCTTTTAAAAGAGGGATACTCAGAGGAAGAAGCTAAAGAATTAAGTTGTGCAAGACTTTTTGGACCTTCAGAAGGGGAATATGGTACAAGCGTAACAAGTTTAATAGAAACTAAAAATTGGACTAGTGAAAATGATATAGGAGCTTCTTACGTAGATAGTTTAAATCATGTTTATACTAATAACTTTAGAGGAAAACCAGCTAAAAAGTTATTTAACCAAAATTTATCTGTTGTAGATATAGTATCTCAAATTAGGAGTAATCATGAATATGAAATTACAGATTTAGACCATTATTATGAATTCTTTGGAGGACTTTCAAAGTCGGTAGAAATGTCTAAGGGAAAGAAAGCGTCCATGTATATAACAGATACTACAGGAGAAAATATTCTAACAGAAAGTGTAGAAAAATCTATTAATAGAGGGGTAAGAACTAGACTTTTAAATCCTAAATGGATAGAAGGACTTTTAGAACATGATTATCATGCAGGTTCAGAAATAAATAAAAGATTTGAAAATATTTTAGGATTATCTGCAACCACAAATAGTGTGGAGCAATGGGTATATAATGATATGTTTGATACCTATGTTACAAATGAAGGTTTAAAGGAAAAGCTTAAGGAAAACAATAGTTGGGCCTATATGGAAATGCTTAATTTTATGATGGAATACGAAAAAAGAGGATATTGGAAAGCTAATAAAGAGCAATTACAGAAACTAAAAAGCGAAATATTAGATTTAGAAGGAAGTTTAGAAGAATAAGAAAGATATTTGAAGAAAAGTAAAAAGTATTCGATTAATTATTATATGTAGTATTTAGATTTACTATAAAAATATAAAATTAGGTTGAATATATATGAATAAATTTTTGGAAGATTTTAAAAGTACTAAGGTTCTTAATACAGAAGATTTCTTAAGAATAAAAAAATACATAGATAATAAATTTAGTTCTTTAGATAATAAGGCAAAGGCTGATATTCTATGTACAACAATTCATCAAATCTTGGATAAGTTTATTATAGGTGAGGATTCCAATCTTGATTCTAAGGTTAAACAGGAGGTATTAAGAACTAATATTTTTGGTGGACAGCCTACTACTTATTTGTATGATGTTTTAATTACATATCTAAAACAATGTGACTTTAATAAAAGTAATACTATAGAAAGGTTAATTTCTTGGATAAAGAAATATTCAAAGACTAGTATAAATGAAGAATCTTTTATTACTTTTTTATATGAAGAGAGATATATAAATGAAACACAAAGGGAAAAGCTAGTTCAGGAACTTGTAATAGTACAGGATAAAAGTGAAATAGTTAAAGGAGAAGATCATAAAGATAATCTAACCTTTAAAGATGTTGAAGAAAAACATCAAAATGATGAAATTGCAGTTACCACTATTAAAAAACAGAACTTAATAGAATCAAAAACCATTATTAATAAAAATAATAAGAAAAAACACTATATAGTTACATCAATAGGGATTATAGTGATTTTGATTCCAAGTTTATACTTAGGAGTTAAATTAATAAATAGGAAAAATATAAATGAAATGAGTTTGATTAATAATGAAGAAACTAAAGAGGTTTCTACTGTTTTAGGCTCTAAGCTTAAAGGTAAAACTTTTAATCCAAATGTGCCTGAATATATGAAATATAAAGAAATAGATAAGGAAAAATTACGGGGATATTTAAAGACTAGAAATTCCTTATTATTAGAAGAACCTTATTTTTCATCTATAATTTGTTCTGCCAAGGAATTTAATTTAAATCCTATAGTTCTTTTTTCTATAACGGGACAAGAACAAGGATTTGTACCTAAAGATCAAACTGAGGCTAAAAAAATAGCCAATAATCCTTTTAATGTTTTTCATAGTTGGCAAGAATACAATACAGATATTAAAGATTCTTCTGAAATAGCAGCCAGAACTGTATTTAATATATGTAGAGAGATGCCTAAGGATGAAAATGTATTTAAATGGATAAATAATACTTATGCAGAAGATAAAAATTGGCACAAAGGTGTAGAAAGCTTTTTTAAACTTCTTAATTAAACATTAAACAGATTTTATGACTTTAATAATTCAAAATGAAGTTACACATTTGGGGGAATAAATAATGAAAAATATAAGAAGTGTATATCCATTTACAGCTATAGTTGGACAAGAAGCTATGAAAAAAGCATTAATTCTTAATGTTATAAATCCATCATTGGGAGGGGTTTTAATTAAAGGAGAAAAGGGAACTGCAAAATCTACAGCTGTACGTGCTATAGCTAAACTTTTACCAGAAAGAGCAGAGGTAAAGGGGTGTAAATTTGGTTGCAATAGCGAAGATAAAAGTTTAATGTGTGATCAATGTAAAGAAAAACTTCAAAATAATGATAAGCTTGAAACTGAAATGAGAAAAATGAAGGTAATAGATCTTCCTGTAAGTGCTACAGAAGATAGAGTTGTGGGTACTTTAGATATTGAATATGCTATAAAAAATGGTAAGAAAAAGTTTGAGCCAGGAATTTTAGCAGATGCTAATAGGAATATTTTATATGTGGACGAAATTAATCTTTTGGACGATCATATAGTAGATGTATTGTTAGACTCTGCAGCTATGGGAGTAAATACTATAGAAAGAGAAGGAGTTTCTTTTTCACATCCTGCAAGGTTTATATTAGTTGGGACTATGAATCCAGAAGAAGGAGATTTGCGTCCTCAACTTTTAGATAGATTTGGAATGGTTGTTGATGTTATAGGAGAGCATGAAGTAGAAAAAAGAGTAGAGGTAATAAAAAGAAGAATTAATTATGAAAAGGATCCAGAAAATTTTATAAAAGAATTTGAGCCAGAGCAAAAAGAATTAAGAAATAAAATTGCAAAGGCTAAAGAGATTTTAAAGGATGTAACTTATGATGATTATATATTAGAAATAGCTGCAACCATTAGTATTGAAATGGATGTAGATGGACATAGAGCAGATATAAGTATGATTAAAACAGCAATGACCATAGCTGCTTTTAATGGAAGAACTTTAGTTACAAAAGAAGATATGTTAGAAGCTGCTAAGTTTGTAATTCCTCATAGAATGAGAAAGAAACCTTTTGAAGAAGGATATATGGATATTTCTAAAATTGAAGAAATTATAAATGGAAATAAAGAAAACTAAAATAGATTGGAGAGTTTTCTAAATGAATAGAAATTATGTTTATCCTTTTGTAGCAGTTATAGGACAAGAGGATGTTAAAAAAGCACTTATATTAAATCTTATTAATCCATTAATAGGTGGAGTTTTAATAACTGGAGAAAAAGGAACAGCTAAATCAACTTTAGTTAGAGGATTAGAAAAGTTAGAGGATTCTATAAAAGTTATTGATCTTCCACTAAATATAACGGAAGATAGACTTTTAGGAACTATTGATATAGAAAAAGCTATTTCACAAGGGGAAAAAACCTTTGAAGGTGGAATTTTAGAAAAAGCTAATGGTAATATTTTATATGTGGATGAAATTAATCTTTTAAGTAAGCATATAGTAAATTGTTTATTGGAAGTAGCATCATCAGGGATAAATAGAATAGAGAGAGAGGGCATTTCCTATATTCATGAATCTAGATTTGTATTAGTTGGGACTATGAATCCAGAAGAAGGACAACTTCCAACTCAATTATTAGACAGATTTGGCTTATATGTTTCTGTTAAAAGTAGCAAAAATATTTTTGAAAGAAAAGAAATAATAAAAAGAAGAATTAAATATGAGGAAAATTCAATAAAGTTTATAGAGGAGTTTAAAGAAGAAACTTACATTCTCTATAATAAAATTAAAAATGCTAAAAACACCTTTGAAAAAGTTAAAGTTTCAGAGGAGATTTTAAAATTAGCAGCAGAAATTTCAGAAGAAGCTCATTGTGAAGGGCATAGGGCAGAACTTGTAATAATAGAAACATCAAAAGCAATAGCAGCCTTGGATAATCGAATAAATGTAACAGCACAAGATGTAAAAGAAGCGGCTAAATTTGCATTACCTCATAGAATGAGAGATTTTAAGGAACAGCAAAATGATATAAATAATAATGAACCTCAGGAAAACACAGAAGAAGAAAATAAGGAAGAATGTGAAAATCAAGAAGAGAATCAGGAGAATGAAAGTAATGAATCTCAGGAAAATACAGAAAAAGAAGATGAGATTTCTCCTAAAACTGAACAAGAGGAAGAAAATGAATTAGACAGTGAAAATGAAGAAAAGTTAGATGAAAATCATCCTAAAGATAATCCTGATATAAAAGAAACCATAGATGACATAGGAGAAATGTTTAAAGTTAAAACTCTACATATTGAACCTATGGATAGAAAGAAAAGAAATGGTACAGGAAAAAGGGCAAGGACTAAAACTAATTTAATTCAAGGAAGATATGTAAGATATACTTTTGTTAAAGATAAGGTGAGAGACTTGGCTTTTGATGCTACTTTAAGGGCAGCAGCAATTCATCAAAAGGGAAGAGATAAAAATGGACTTGCTATATGCATAAATAAAAGTGACTTTAGAGAAAAGGTAAGAGAAAAACGTACAGGAAGTACCATATTATTTGTAGTAGATGCTAGTGGATCTATGGGTGCTAAAAAAAGAATGAAGGCAGTTAAAGGTGCCATTATATCTCTTCTTACAGATGCCTATGAAAAAAGGGATAAGGTAGGAATGATTGCTTTTAGAAAAGATACAGCAGAAGAATTACTTCCAATTACTAGAAGTGTAGAACTTGCAGAAAAAAGCTTAAAATCTCTTCCAACAGGAGGAAAGACCCCATTATCAATGGGACTGAATAAGGCCTATGAAGTTTTAAAATTAGCAAAGAAAAAAGATCCTGAAATAGTTCCTGTTATAGTACTTGTATCTGATGGAAGAACTAATGTAGCATTAAATCATAAGGAAGATCCTTTTGAGGAAGCTATTAAAATAGGTAAACAAATTGAAAATGATAAAATTCAAACTATAGTTGTAGATACAGAACAAGACTTTATAAAATTAGAATTAGCAAAAGAATTGGCAGAAGTTATGAATTCACAGTATTATAAGTTGGAGGACTTAAAAGGAAAAGAAATTGCTTCAGCTATAATTGCTTCAGCTATAAGAGAAAGGATATAAAATTTAATAGAGATATTTGAAATAAATAATATATGATAGATTTGAACATTAATACTATATTAAAACATAGTATTATATTTAAATATAAGAGTAAGGTAAGTGTTATAAAACTTACCTTACTCTATTTTTATATCCATAATATTTTAAAACAAAGTCATAAATTAAATAATTGTGTCACAAAATGTAAAATTACAGAATAGAATATAGAGTAATGAAAAAATGGTTAAATACTAAAAAAGTATATTCTTTGTACAATATTTTTTTAGTATACATAAAAAAATAAACTCCTATTAAAATATTACAAATTATTATAAAAGTTTACTTAAAAGATAAAGGGGGGATAAGGTTCTGTATAAATTTTATAACTAAAGAAAAAAATTAATAAACAAATAGGAGGAGTTTTATGAATAAATTAACAGAAAGAGTTCTTTGTGTAGGTGTGTCAGGATTAATATTGTTTTCAGTAGCGGCTTTAGTTCAAGGCACTAAAAAATGTTATGCCAATCCTGTAAGAAATAGAGCAGCTTCTCGTGTGAAACCTTATGCGGATTCTTTTAAGGAATTTACTAATATTGATGAAGCAAGGGCATGGGGAGATAAGCAATTTGCAAAATATAAATTAAGTAGTTCTGAAAAGAATGCGTTAACAATTTATACTAGAAATGCTGCTAGAATAAATGGTCCTTTAAGAGCAAATCAAGGAAATACCAATGGATTACCTGCAGATATAAGAAAAGAAGTTGAACAAATAGATAAATCTTTCACTAAAATGCAAACTCCTGAAAATATTATTCTTTTTAGAGGAGATGATCCTGGATATTTAGGACCGGATTTTGAAAATACTATTCTTAATAGAGATGGAACAATTAATAAAGCTGTTTTTGAACAAGTTAAACTAAGATTCAAGGGAAAAGATAGAAAAGAATATGGATATATTAGCACTTCTTTAGTAAATGGTTCAGCATTTGCAGGTAGACCAATTATAACAAAATTTAAGGTTTTAGACGGTTCAAAAGCAGGATATATTGAACCTATTAGTACCTTTAAAGGTCAACTTGAAGTGTTGCTTCCTAGAAGTAGCACCTACACTATAAGTGATATGCAAATAGCTCCTAATAATAAACAAATTATAATTACAGCATTATTAAAAAGATAAAGATATTATAAAATTAGCTTCAAAAAGGTGCTTTTAAAGCACCTTTTTTTAGTCTATACTTAAGTTAACTTTTACAGTATTCATACCATTATCAGAATAAACACCTATTCTTTTTATGGAGTAGATACCTTGTTTTTTGTTTCCAAACCTTCCACCAGTAGCAAAACCTAGAGTGTATCCAGCATCTTTTGCTGCTATAATAGTATCTTTATTATATTTACCACAAGGATAAGCTATACAATTAACTTTTTTATTTAAAAGTTTTTCTAACATTATTTTAGAATCACGTAAATTTTTTAGTTGCATTTCATAAGGATACATTTGTAATTCTTCATGGTTTGTAGTATGACTTTGAATATCTATACCATTTCTATCTAATTCTTTAAGCTGTTCAGAAGTCATATAATCCTTATTTTTATCAATATTATCTGTAACAACAAATATAGTAGCATTTATACCATATTTTTTTAATATAGGGTATGCAGTGGTATAATTATCAGCATAACCATCATCAAGAGTTATAACTACTGATTTTCTAGGTATAGGTTTATTATTCTGTAAAAAATCATATAATTGAGTAAGAGTAAGGGTAGTATAACCTTGATCCTTAATATATTTCATTTGTTCTTCAAATTTTTCTTTTGGCATTCTTAAACCGTTATTTTTTTCATAAGCAATAGAATGATACATAAAAATGCAAACACCTTCGTTGTTATATTTTAAAGGTGCATTTTTAGGAAAAATTTCCTTTAACTTATGTACGGGAGTAGTATTTTTCTTTATAATAGTAGGTTTATTTGGTTTACTTTGTTTTTCCATAATCTTATTAGGTTCTTTAGAAACCTCTTTCTTAAGCACCTGTTTTGTACCGTTCTCATTATTATCAATTTCTTTATTAGATTTTTTATTGCAACCACTTATATTCAATAAAAATACACACAAAAGTATAATAAAAAATCCTTTTACAAATTTCATATATTTATCACCTCATATTTGCTTAGTTACTATTTTTAAATAAGTTCATGAATTATTTAAATATTATACCCACTTATAATATTTTTAGTAAAAATTTTCAATATGATCTACTAATTTCCTGTTTTCATATACAAATTTTGCAGAAAAAAAGTTTCTTTTTTCTAAAATCCATTTTAAAAATATTAGATCTCCCTCCCAGGTAGGCATTTCCAAGACTTTTTCTTTATCGACCCATTTAAGAATACCTTCAGTACAATCTATTAAATCTCCTGTAAAATTATCTGCAGTATATAAAAAAACGTACCAATCTTCATTATCTTTAAATTTAGGAAATGTCATAACTCCCCTTAAAAAAGGAGCCTTTATAATAAGGCCTGTTTCTTCTTTAACTTCCCTAATTATACATTCTTCAGGTGATTCACCTTGCTCTATTTTTCCTCCTACCCCAATCCATTTTCCTTCATGTACATCATGTTCTTTTTTGATCCTATGTAAAAGTAAAATTTTATTATCTTTCTCTATATAGCATAAAGTACCTAACTTCAAATCATTCATCTCCCTATAAAAATTAGTTATATTAATTATATCTAACTTTTATTACAAAAACTATTATTTTTTTACTATATTTTTCAGACTATTTCAAAAATTAAATGTTATAATAGAATTATATAAGATGTGAGGTGACATATTATGTTATATGTATTTACAGCTATGTATTGTGAAGCAAAGTCTATTATAGATAAGCTTAATTTGAAAAAGGATAATTCTATTAAAAAATTTCAGGTATTTAAAAAAGATAATGTTGTACTTACTATAACTGGAATAGGAAATGTATACGCTTTTTCAGCTACTTCCTATATTGCAGGTAAATTTAATATTTCAGAATATGATACTTTTATCAATATAGGAATATGTGGAACTGTAAATAAAAATGTTTCTAGGGGAGACCTTATTATAGGTAATAAAGTTATAGATAGCTTATCACGTAAATGCTTTTATCCAGATATGATTAAATCACATGATTTTCTAGAGGGAAGTATAGAGAGTTTTATAAAAGTAGTTAATGAAAAAGAATTAAAGAATGTAAAGGGTGAATATATAGATATGGAAGCTGCATTCTTTTTTCAAGCAGCCAATATATTTCTACCACCCCATAAAATTTACTGTATAAAAGTAGTATCAGACTATTTAGATGGAGAGTTTTTAACTAAGGACAAGGTATTTGAGTTAATTTCTTATAATGTAAACAAGCTATTAAATTTTTTTGTTGAATTAAATAATTTTTATAAAAAGCCTAAAAGTATCCTTTCAGAGAAAGATAAAAATTTAATAGATTCTATAAGTTGTAAATTAAAATTATCTACTTCAATGAAAGAAGAACTTATAAAATTATTTAAGGGATATAAAATAAGAAATAAGAAGATAGATATAGAATTAACTTCATTTTATGATATAGAATGTAAATCTAAATATGAAGGGAAGAAGTATTTTGGAGAAATTAGTGAAAAACTTAAATCTATATAACAATATTAAAATTAAAGAATGTATAAAAGGAAAAGATATTTTACCGACTTTTTCTCATGTTTATGTAGAAGAAAAAGCTTTAAACAATGAAAACACTAAAAAGATATTAGCTAAATTCAATAATTCTAAAGTAATAAAAATAAAACATTATAAAGATATGTTTTGTAGAAGTAATCAAAACTTTTATATTCAAAAAACATCACCTAAAATTATATTAGCATATAAAGAGGGTAATTTAGTATATGAGGGTGCTGAAATGTGTGAAAGCTTTGGAAATGATTATTTTTATTATACATCTTCCATGATGAATTGTTTGTATAATTGTGAGTATTGCTATCTTCAGGGAATGTATCCTTCTTCTAATATAGTTATTTTTGTAAATATAGAAGATATTTTTACAGAGGTAGAGGAGTTATTGAAAATTCATCCTGTTTATTTATGTGTGTCCTATGATACTGATCTTTTAGCCTTAGAAAATATAGTAGGATTTACAGAAAAATGGCTTAAATTTGCTAGTAAACATTCGAATTTAAAAATAGAAATAAGAACTAAAAGTTGTAATTTTAGTTCTATATATAATGTAGAGCCATTAAAAAATGTTATATTGGCTTGGACACTTTCACCTGAATATATAACTGAAAATTATGAAAAAGGAACACCTTCATTAAAAAACAGATTAAATAGTATAAAAGATGCCATTGAAAGAGGGTGGACTATTAGATTATGTTTTGATCCTATATTATATGTGAAAGATTTTAAAGATCATTACAAAGAATGTATAGAAACTACTTTTAATACTATTTCTGCTGATAAAATCTTAGATGTAAGTTTAGGAGTATTTAGAGTATCTAAGGATTATTTTAAAAAAATGGAAAAGTTACAACCAAATAGTAAGCTTTTATCGTATGCTTTTCATGTAGAAAATGGAGTGTGTACCTATAATGAAGAACATTCCAAGGAACTTATAGCCTATGTTTATGATTTAGTTAAACAATATGTGGCTAAAGATAAAATATTCATATAGAGGTTAGGGGTGATTTTTTGAAAACAGCAATAGTTACAGGAGCATCTTCAGGAATAGGATTTGAAATAGCAAAAAAACTCATTTCTATGAAATATAAAGTATATGGAATTGGTAGAGACTTTTCAAAAATTGATTTTAATGACTCCAATTTTATAAAATTTCAATGTGATATAAATAAGACAAGTAAGTTAGTAGAAATAATTAATAATATAAAAAACCAAGAAGAAGTATATATACTAGTAAATAATGCAGGCGTGGGTTACTTTGGCCCACATGAAGAATTGAATTCTAAAAAAATACACGAAATGGTAAGTACAAATTTAGAGGTACCCATGATTCTATGTCAATTACTTTTAAGAACCTTAAAGAAAACTAAAGGATATATAATAAATGTTTCATCTATTACGGCAAAAATATCCAGCGCTTATGGATGTGCCTATTCTGCAACTAAAGCAGGAATATCTCATTTTACTGAAAGTCTTTTTGATGAAACGAGAAAAACAGGTATAAAGGTTATAACAATACATCCAGACATGACAGAAAGCAATTTTTATAGAAACGCAAATTTTGAAACAGGTGACTTAGAAGACAGCTTTATAACACCTATGTGTGTTGCAGATGTAGTGGAAAGTATCTTAAATCAAAGAGAAGGTACGGTTATAACAGATGTAACTGTAAAACCACAAAAACATATGATTAAAAGAAAAAAACCTAGTCTATAATTTATAGAACTAGGTTTTTCAACTTTTATTTAAGTCTATTAAATAGATTCATTTTACCTTCAAAAGTTATATTGATTTTTTTGTTTTCTGTAGTTATCTTTGTAACTTTAATTTTTAATCCTTGTAATTCTTCAAAGGATAATAATATGTCACCTTTTGATTTATCAAATTTTAATATAGGAGTATCTTCTAAATCAGAAAATATGGTTTCTTTTGGAATAGACATAAAGCCTATTTTACCTTCTTTATAATGTAATATTCCTTTACCATCTTTACTTTCCGCTGTGAAATTTAATTTTGCTTCTATGGGAATTCCCTTATATTTTATATGTGAATATACATTTATATTTTCATTTTCAATTTTAACCTTTAACCCTTGTATTAATTCTTTAAGCTTAGGATTTTGATCTATAGTTACTATAAGTAGATCAGTTATTTCATCCTCAGTAAAGTATGTATTGGATTTAACATCTATTTCTTTTAGAGAAAATTTTAAATCATTGGGAATGAATTTTTTTAATAAGCTTTTATCGTTTAGGGTAATATCAGAGTTTATAGATTTTACTGAAGTTTTTGGATAAAAGAAAGAATAGTACGCTATACCTATTAAAGCCATAACTCCAATTATAATACCTAATAAAGAAAAAATAACTTTTTTGCTTTTATTCATAAATTTTCACCTCTTATAATATGTAGTATTAATATAATTTCAGAAGTTTATTATTTAATTTTACAATAAATAAAAGAAAATTTATACCATAAAATATTAAAAAATCCTTGAAATCTATAAAAGAATAAAGTATAATTAATATTATTTAATAATTAATATTAATTATACGAAGAAAATTTAATTTATTGGGGGATTTATTATGGGGATTGCGAATAATGAAATAAACTTTAATAGTATTATAAAAAATTTAGGAAACTCTTGTTTAACAGAAGAAAGATGTAATACATGTAATAAAGAAAAATGCTTAATTGGTTATTCTAAAAAATGTATAAATGGATGTTTTAAAAATGATGTAACATATGTGGAAAGTGGTTTTGAAAATATACCAAGTATAGATACTAAAATATACGAACAGCAAGATA
Source organism: Clostridiaceae bacterium 14S0207 (assembly GCA_003288255.1). GTDB lineage: Bacteria > Bacillota > Clostridia > Clostridiales > Clostridiaceae > Hathewaya > Hathewaya limosa. The sequence goes on from CP026600.1 coordinate 1,423,311, forward strand.
TAATAGCAGGTATAAGTGATATTCTTAAACAATGTAGAAGTTGTAAAGAAAATCATTATGATAATTGTATAATAAATGTTTTAAGAAGTTGTTATGAGATCATTTTATTTGGTGAACATCAAGAATATAGTGGAAGTGCATTAGTTTATTTAAATAAAATAAAGGATATAAATGAGGAAATCGGAGATAAAATATTTCAACAATATATGAGTATTAGATAAAAAAATCACTATCATGCAATTTTTAAAGTATGGTAGTGATTTTTATTAACTATGTTATATTAAAATTTTAAAAGTTATGTTGTGCAATATGAATTATGTATAAATAACTTTAAAATGAACATTTTAATTATATATAAATTAATATGATATGAATAAAAATGTAAGGGTAATAATTTAGTAATAAAATAAAGAAAAACATGTATTCTATAAATATGGTATACTGTAAACATGTTTAAATTATTTATAGAATTTATATAAAAATCGAAATGAGAAGGGGATTATATGAGCAATAAGTCAAAATCTGTATTATTTATGCTATTATCTGCCTTATCTTTTGCGTTTATGGCGGTTATGGTTAAATTAGCAGGAAAGGTTCCTGTTTTCGAAAAGGTTATCTTTAGAAATTTAGTTAGTTTATTTATTGCTTTTGCAATGCTTAAAAAAAATAAAGCGCCTATGTTTGGTAAAAGGGAAAATCAAAAATATCTTTTAGCAAGAGCTTTATTAGGGCTTACTGGAATGACTATGTATTTTTATTCTATAGCTCATTTACCATTGGCAGATTCATCTATGTTAAATAAACTGTCACCATTTTTTATAACTATATTTGCTATTATATTTTTAAAAGAAGAACTTACATCTATGAAGGTAATTTCAATGATTGTTGTTTTTATAGGGGCTGTATTAGTTATAAAACCACAATGGAATTTAAGTATTATTCCTGCCCTTGCAGGTTTTTTATCAGCGGCATTTGCAGGTGGAGCATATACTATAGTTAGATATTTAAAAGATAAAGAGGACCCATGTACAATAGTTTTTTATTTTTCTTTAGTTTCTGTACTAGGTGTACTTCCTTTTGTAGCACTTAATTTTGTGTTTTTAACAAAACTTCAATTGTTATATTTGATTTTAACAGGTGTCTTTGCAGCTATTGCACAATTTGCTTTAACATATTCTTATAAATATGCACCTGCATCTGAAGTCGCCATATATAATTATACAAATATTGTTTTTTCAGCTATTATAGGATTTTTTATATGGAGAGAAATTCCAGATGCTTTAAGTATTTTAGGTGATGTTTTAATTATTGGAATGGCAATGATAGTTTATTTGCATGACAGAAGAAAAATACAAAAAGATTAAGGCACTTATTACATGAATAATATTTAAAAATTACAAGAATGTATTTTGAAAAGATTTTTAAGAATCATTTCAAAGTACATTCTTTTTTTATAAGGATATAATTTTTATAAGTGTAATCATTCTTTTGTTGAGTACAAGTATAAGAGTATACCAATAAAATTCGCCTATAAACTATTAAAAGTAACAAAAATCGTACAAGTTAAATATATTTATATAGTAGTAGTTATTAACAAAAGATATGGGAGTGGTTAAATGTTCATTTGGATATGGCAGTTAGAAAACCAAGTAAGAAAATATGGAGGAATAAATGGTTTAATCGAAAGATTAAAATCAATGGGAGTAAAAGATGTATGTATTAAATATCACGAAGGTTCAGGTCCCATTGGTGGAGGAATAAACTTTAAAGAAGGTTATAGAAGATATTACAGAAATTTTAAAGATGCAGGATTTAGAGTAGGAACTTGGGGATATAACTACTTTAATCATATAACTGAAGAGTCTAATCTAATTATAGAGGCTTTAAATATTTCTGATTATTATATCTTCGATCCTGAAGTAGATGTTGCTAATAAGTTTAAACAAGCTGAAGAAATATGTAGAAGGGTAAGAAATAGTCATCCTTCTAAGCTTATAGGGTATTCTTCATTTCCTATAGTTTCTTATCATACAGATATTCCTTATTCAGTTTTCAACAAATACTGTAATTTTGCAAGTCCTCAAGTTTATTGGGGTGAAATGGGATGGTCTGTAAGTAGATGTATTGATAGGATGCTTTCAGATCATAAAAGATATGGACTAAATAAACCAATATATCCAAGTATCCAATCTTATAATGTTAGTTATAATTCATATATGGAATATAAAAAATATGATTTTAAAAATACTGGAGTTTGGTCTCTAGATGAAATGCAATCTAATTGTATAAAATTTATAGAAAGTTGTGCAGGTAAGGACTATATACCTGAAGGTAATAAACCAGGTGGTGGAAGTCCTTCAGCAAGTGGCTCAATTAAACAGCTTCAATCTCAATTAAACTCATTAATAAATGCTAAGTTAGTTGTAGATGGTATTCAAGGTCCTAGAACTACTGATGCAGTAAAAAGATTTCAATCCTTAATGGGATTATCAGAGGATGGCATTGCAGGATCTAGAACATGGAGTGCCATAAAAGAAATTAGAAGTTATCCTACTGATGGAGTTAAATTTCCACATTATGAATATGCAACTAGATGGATTCAATGGAGAGTTGGAACTAGTATAGATGGAATTTTTGGTTCTAACACAGAAGAAAGAGTTAAACAATGGCAAAGAGATTGTAACAGAAAATATGGAACTAGTTTAGCTATAGATGGAATAGTAGGAAAAGAAACTTGGAGATGTATGTTTAAATATTAGACTAAGTTTTAAATATGTTAGTTATAAAATATTAATTTATCTTGTTTATAAATAGTACTAAGAATAAAAATTTGTTTTTGAAATAACTTTTTAGTATGGGATAAGTGAATAACTTGTCCCTATTTTTATTTTTTAGTATTATAAATATTAGAAGATTAAAAAGGGGGAGAAGAAATTATGATACAAGGTAAGGATTATATAGGCGTAGGAGTAGGTGCTGTAATTCTTAATGAAAATAAAGAGTTACTATTGTTATTAAGAAATAAGTCACCTGAAAAAGGATTTTGGTCTATTCCAGGAGGGAAGGTAGAATTCTTTGAAACTTTAGAAGAGGCTATTATAAGAGAGGTAAAGGAAGAATTGGATGTTGATGTGAAGGTTGAAAAACTTTTAGGAGTTACTAATCACATACTTAAAAACGAAAATGCACATTGGGTTGCACCTAGTTTTTTAACTACTATTGAAAATGGGGAAGTTCGCAATGTAGAACCAGAAAAACATTTAGAGGTAAAGTGGTTTTCTTTAAATAAGCTTCCTGAAAACTTGACATTAACAACAAAAAAAGCTTTAGAATATTTAAGGAATATATAACATAACTAGAATAAATTGTGATATAATGTAGAAATATAATTATTGTTTTGAATATTCGGTTAATTATTTACGATTGTTTTTTAAATTTGTATATAAGTTTCTAAGTGGAGTGATAAAGTCACTATACCTAAAAACTTATATATTATAAAAACTGTTGCAAAATTTAGCTAAAAATAAAAAAGAAAGGTATATTACAATGAATGTTATAGAAACTACAAATTTAAGTAAGGAATATTTTTATAACAATACTACAGTAAAAGCATTAAATAAATTATCACTAAATATAAAAGAAGGAGAAATTGTTGGATTAGTAGGGCCCAATGGCGCAGGAAAAAGTACTGCTATAAAATTAATATGTGGGATTTTAAATCCCAGTAATGGAGAAGTAAGAGTACTTTCTAAAAATCCTTTTAAAAATAGAAAAAAATTATGTTATGAATTAGGTGTAATGTTTGGACAAAGGTCATCCTTATGGTACAACCTACCTGTAATAGAATCCTTATACTTAATGAAGGATATTTATAATATTTCTACAGAGGATTTTAATTATAGACTTGAAAAATATGCACATAGTTTAGACGTTACATCACTTATAAACAAGCCCGTACGTAAACTATCCTTTGGTCAGAGAATAAAGTGTGAACTTTTAGCAGTAATATTACATAATCCTAAATTAATTATTTTAGATGAGCCAACTATAGGACTAGATGTTCTATCCAAGCAAAGTTTAAGAAATATATTATATGATATTTCTAAAGAAAATAATTCAACTATATTAATAACAAGCCATGATCTACATGACATTGAAAAACTATGTAGTAGAATCGTTTTTATAAATAAAGGAAAACTTCAACTTAATTTAAATAAGGAGGAGCTTTGCACAATCTTAAAAGACACAGTAGTTCTATATATAGAAAGAAATAGTACTAATGAAATACTAACTAAATCAAGTTTTTATAGAGATAAATCTGAAAGTAACTTTAAATTTGTAATGCCTTATAATGAACTTCCTAATTTCCTTAATGAGAGTTTTGAAAAAATTGGACAAAATATTAATTTTAAGAAAGAATTACCTTCTTTAGAGGATATCTTATATGAATACTATAAATAGATATTTTAGATTAATAATTAGATATACAAAACTCTCTATAGAAGATTTAAGGCAATTTCCTTTTGAAATTTTAATGAAAATTATTGCTTTAAGTTTTCAAGTATTATTTATATGGCTTTTTTGGACTTCTATAACGAATCTTGGTGTTTCCTATACAAATTGGAATAAATATGAGATTTTTATTTTAACAGGATGTGGCACTATATCCAGTTCTGTATCTCAACTAACCTTTGGTTTTCGTGATATAGAAGAAGTTATTTTAACTGGTGATTTAGATAAGTTTCTTATGAGACCTGTTAATCTTATATTTTCTATTATGGCAGAAAAGTTCTTTATTTTTTGGGTTGTTGCAGAATTTATAGTTGGGATAGCTATAATTTTAGTCGCTAAAATTGCAGGAAATATAGCTTTACACAATATAGTACCAGCTTTAATTTTAATATTCATTGGCACTTTTGCATTAAGGTTTATGTATGGAACCATATCTATATTATGTTTCTGGTTAGGAAGAATAAGTTCTCTTCGGGATATCATATTTTCTATAGATATTGCTAAAGATTATCCCATTGACATATTTAATACTACTATGATTAATCTTTTAACATATGTTTTTCCTATAAGTTTACTTGCAACATATCCAGCTAAAATACTTTTAGGAAAGGTACACAATGTACTATATATAATAATAATTTCTATTATGTTATTTGTATTTTGGTTTATAATTTTCAGGATAGTTTTAAAAAGAGCTTTGCTAAAATATCAATCCACAGGATCTTAAGTAGGTGATAATTATGAAAAAATATTTTAGAAGTTCATTACTAACATTAAAGGATTACAAGCATTTTTCTACAGACTTTTTGTATAGTTTATTAGCTATACCTATTCAAGTATTTGTCATTTATTTATTTTGGAAATATTCTCTACAAAATACAAAGGTATTATCATATACATCTACATCTTTATGCAAGTACTTTGTCTTTATAAATATAATTCAACTTTCATGTTTTCCTGCAATGATTGTTACTTATGAAGTATGGAATGAAATTAATAAAGGAGATATAAGTTTATGGATTTTAAAACCAATAAGTTATCCCTTATATGTATTTTCAAAGAAGTTTAGTGAGTTTTTAATAAAATTTTTACTTGCAACAGGCTTAGTGGAAGTAATTACGATTTTTATGGGACTCTCTTTTAATTTTAAAGATTTTACATTAGGTACTTTATTAAGTTTATTAGGATTTATACTATTATTTCAAATACAATTTGTAATAGGTCTTTGTACATTTTGGGTTGGTAAGGTGCTAACACTTAGAGATAATATTATGTACCTAACATTTTTACTAGGAGGACAACTTTTACCTATAAATATGTTTCCTAAAATAATTCAAAAAGTTTCTTTGATTTTACCTATGCAGTACATATATTATGTGCCTTCTAGGGTACTATCTAATACCTATAATATGTCTGAATTTAGTTTATATATTAAAATTGAATTAGCTTGGGTAGTGATATTTTCAGTAATTATTAAATTACTATGGAATAAAGGATTGAGGCGATATTCTCCACAAGGTGGTTAAAGAAACAATTTAAAACTTTAAATGTTACAATCTACAAATTAAATTGTGAAGAAAAGTTAGAATTTGAGATGGAAAATTATAATAATTTTTTAAAAGAGGAATCTTTAACTTTATAATAAATATTTAAATAGAACCTTTTGAACCTATGTGTTTTGATAATAGATTCAAAAGGTTCTATTTTAGATTTACGATTTATGCTAATAGGCTTTACATATATATTTTGTGGTTCAACTTCAACATTATAATAATTTTGTCATATAAAATCTACATATTCCCATTAACAAATATAATATAGCTAAATAAGTAGGTAAACTAATAAACAATATATTTTTATTGATAAACAATAAAAATATATTGTTTTTCGTAAAAGAGTATGCTAATCTTAATTTATATTATTTGTTAATTATAGGAGGAGTTAAAAATGAAAGACAATCTTTCTAAAGAGGTAATTCAATTAAAACTTAAAATTCTTTTTATATCTATTTTTTTAGGAATTTTAAATTATAATTTTATAACAGCTTATAAGGGCATATGGTATCCTTTCTTTATTGCAGTTTTAATAATTATTTTTGTTTTCAATATTGGTATAAAAAATAAAAGTAAATTAGGATATTTTTTTCTATGTATAGGTTTTATTTTATCTATAAGTTTTGCCATATACTCAAATCCCATATTTAGAGCTTTAAATACTTTGCTTATACCACTTACTATAATTTCATCTTTTATTTTACTTACTTATGATAATATAGAATTTAAATTTGGAAGCTTTGTTTCAATTCTTTTAAACAGAATCTTTAAAGAATCATTATTAAATAGTTTAGATATTCCATTTATAACTAAAAATTTATTTAAAAAAGGGGATATAAAAGATGCCTCTAATAAATTTATATCTATATTGATAGGATTACTTTTAGCAATTCCTATACTTATAGTGCTTTCTCAAATATTATGTGGAGCTGATGGAATTTTTGCTTATTATTTAAGTAACCTTTCTTTTGATATCAATAATAGGTTTTTTAATGATATACTTCCTAGAGTAATACTTAGTATTCTCTTTACTATATTTATTTTTGGATTATACAGTAGTTTTACATGTGAATTAAAAAGAAAAGAAGCAGGAGAAAATAATATTTTCAAATTTAACAGTATTACTATTATTACTCTTCTTTCTTTAATATCCTTGCTATATATTATATTTACTAAAATTCAAGTTACTTATTTATATGGTGGTAGGGTTTTACCAGAAGGTTTTAATTATGCTGAATATGCAAGAGAAGGATTTTTTCAATTGGTATTTATAGTATTTATAAATGTAATTTCTATAGTATTTATAAAAAGCAATACTAAAATAAAAACACCAGTAGGAAATAGAATACTCTTAGGAATATATTCATTAATTACTCTTTTAACTTTTAACATGATGATTTCGGCATTATACAAAATGAAGTTATATACTGAGGCTTTTGGATTTACACGTTTAAGAATTTTAGTAACTGTATTTACTATATTTTTAGGTATAATATTAATATTACTTTTATTGTTTATTTGGAAAAAGATAAATATATTTAAACCAACAATAGTTTTAGGATGTATTATGTATGTATGTATTTATAAATTTCTTGAATTTAGACGCTTTTATAGTAAAAAATAATGTTAATTTATATACATCTTCTGCAAAGATAGATCTTAACTATTTAACTATGCTTTCTGCAGATTGTTATAATGAAATTGGAAAAGCACATAGGATGGGGTTAATTTCTGAAAAAGAATATAAAGAATGGAAAGGATTAAATAAAATAAAAATAACTCATTGGTATGAATATAATTATTTTACAAATAAATTAAACAAAAAATAATATTAGTTATAAAAATAAAGTTTTCTTAATATAAGTTAAAATATTTAAATCATAATATTATGTTATCGACAAACAATAAACAAATATTGCAAATCAATAATAGCTATGATAGTATTAACTTGAAATATTTATGATATTTGTTTGCAAAAAGGCGGTGAAATAGTATTATGAAGTGTTTAGATAAAAAACAATTATGTAAAGCAGTAGAAGTTTCTTTAAACCTTATTTTAATTTTTGGTATTTTTATGACTATTACAGTATATTACAATACTTTTTTCAGAGATGTTAAAAATTTAGAGTTAAATACATGTATAGTAGCCACATTATTGACCATTGGAATAGTATGTATATTTTTAATTGTTTTTCAACTAAAGAAAATAATGATTACTTTGACTAAGGGGAATCCTTTTGTATGGGAGAATGTAAAATCTTTAAATAAAATTTCAATAGAATGTTTTATAATAGCTGCTTGTTATTTAGGTAATTTTATTGCTAATCTAGGTAAAGATACTTATAGATTCATTTATATAGATTCCAAAGGAATTCATACGGATACTGAACTTATAATCTTTATATTTGCAGGAATCTTTATTCTGATTTTGTCTAAAGTATTTAAAGAGGCTATTAAATATAAAGAAGAGAATGATTTTACCATATAAGAAGGGGAAATATGTTATGTCAATAATAGTAAATTTAGATGTTATGATGGCTAAACGCAAAGTTTCCCTTCAAGAGTTAGCTGAAAAAGTAGGGATAACTAATGCGAATTTATCAATTTTAAAAAATAATAAGGCAAAGGCAATTAGATTTTCTACACTGGAAGCCATTTGTAGGGAATTAGATTGTCAACCAGGTGATATTTTAGAATATAATGATGACTAAAAAGGTTATACGGAAATAATAAAAATTATTTTCGTATAACCTTTTTATTTAATATCTATTTTCATCACTATAACATACCTTTAATACAAGTTCATTAAATATAAATTGTATCATAAATATCAAAACCACTAATATGTACTTAAGAGCTATATCATTGGATTTAAATTTATATAAAAACATTATTGAAAACAAGCTTAATAAAATAATTTTAATAATTAATAAAATTGTAATTTTATTATGTTGTTCCTTACCTATATTTTTCTTACTAAGTAATTCCATAAGTTTTTCACTTAATAAAATGTTTACAAAAGTATTATTATATTGCTTTTTTATAAATTTATAAAAGCCCGTAAATAAGAAAGTAAACATTATTCCTATTAAAAATGCTGTTACATAGAAAGCCATGATAAGTACCTCTTTTCCAATTGATTCATATATAATATTTATTCATTTTTATAAATATATAAGAAAAATTATTTATAACTTGTTAAGTATGTTAACATAATATTCAGATTTTTTCAATAACTATCTATGAATTGTTTATTATAAAATGTACCGGTACAGTTTGCAAAAATTAAAAATCGTGGTATTATTTCTTTAGTGTTTTAGGGAGGCGATTTTTTGAATAATAGAGTAGCAGTTATAAATGATATGTCAGGTATAGGCAAATGTTCTTTAACTGTAGCTATACCTATACTTTCATGTTTAAAATTAACACCATGTCCTTTTCCAACTGCCATATTATCTTCGCAGACGGGTTATCCTGAATTTACATTTTTGGATTTTACAGATGAGATGATTAAGTATGAAAAAGTATGGGACAAACTTAATGTTCAATTAAAAGGAATATATAGTGGATTTTTAGGGTCAGAGAAACAGATTGATATAGTATTAGATTTTATAAAAAAACATAAGGAGTCTTTAATTGTAATAGATCCTGTAATGGCGGATAATGGGGTTATTTATAGTACCTACACAGAGAGCATGTGTAATAAAATGAAGGACTTAGTTAGACTTGCAGATGTAGTTACTCCCAATGCTACGGAAAGTTTGCTGTTAACAAATAAAGACTACACAAATATTACTAAAGACATAGAATATTTTAAACAGGTTGCAAAGGAGATTTCTTATTTAGGTCCTAAAAAAGTAGTTATAACAGGAATAGTAAAAGATAATACAGTTTCAAATTTAACTTATGATAGTGAAAAAGATGAGAGCTTTATTATAAGTTCAAATTACAATAAAAAATCTTATAGTGGTACAGGAGATATATTTTCCTCTATACTTTGTGGAATGATTTTAAATGGATATGATCTTAAATCATGTATAGAAAAGGCTACAGAGTTTATATCTAAATCAATAGAATATACATCAAAATTTGATACAGATAGAAATGATGGAATTATGTTTGAATATTTTTTAAAGGAGTTGATTATGTAAATGAGTAATACTTCTAGGAAAACTAAATTATTGGTATTTACAAGTATGTTTGCTGCACTTATATATGTAACAACAGCATTTTTATTTCATATACCAACTGGAATTAATGGGGGGTATATTCATATAGGAGATGCTTTCATATATCTTGCAGCCTGTATTTTACCTACACCATATGCAATGATAGCATCTGCAGTTGGAGCTGGACTTTCAGATCTTTTATCTCCAGGCGGGGCTGTATGGGTTATACCTACAATAATAATTAAACCTATTTTAGTTTTATTTTTTACATCTAAAAATACTAGGATGTTATGTAAACGCAATGTATGCGCTATATTTTTAGCAGGTATAGTAGGGGTTTTTGGTTATTATATGGCTTCTGGAATTATGTTTGGCAATTTTAAAGTTGCTTTTGCAGCACTTTTAATGAACTTTATACAACCTATAGGAAGTGGTATTGCATTTGTAATCTTTGCATATGCCTTAGATAAGGTTCATATAACTAAAAAAATACATTCTGATATTTTATAATTTTTAGGGGGAATTTTTAAATGAATATTTTATATACTATAGATGATATTCTTTATATAAATATTACAAACAAATGTCCGTGTAACTGTGTATTTTGTATAAGACAAGAAGGGGATTCAGTAGAAAATAGTGGTAGTCTATGGCTTGAAAAAGAACCATCAGTAGAAGAAATTATAAATGAATTAAAAAAGGAAGACTTATCAAAGTATTCTCAAATAGTTTTTTGTGGATATGGAGAACCTTTAATGAGAATTAATGAAGTTATTGATGTATGTAAATATATTAAATCTGTTAGTACTATAAAGTTAAGAATTAATACAAATGGTCTTTCAGATTTAATATATAAAAAAAGTACAGCTCCAATGTTAAAGGATGTAGTAGATTGTGTATCTATAAGTTTAAATGCACACTCTAAAGAGGAATACAATGAAATTTCAAAACCTATTTATGGACTAGAAGCTTTTGATTCGCTTTTAAGTTTTGCAAAGGAAGCAAAGGAAAACATAAAAGAAGTAAAGTTTTCTGTAGTTGATGTAATAACAGAGGATCAAATCGAAAGATGTAAAGAAATAGCTAATAGTATGGGTATTCCACTAAGAGTAAGAAAGAAAAGTTAGTAACAAAACTTGCCACATATTTTATGTTTATATATTTAATATATCTATAGTAGAAAATACATCTATAGAAAAAATGTATAAAAATTATAAATATTGTTAAAAATTCTACAAATTCATTGACTTTTATTTTATTTAGTGTTATTTTCTAATTAAGAATAATTATTGAAAGAAAATTTTTAATATTAAATATTAGGGGGTAGCACAATGAAAGATGTAAGACAAATGTTAAATGAATTTACTCAAGGTTTAACTGATTTAGGTCAAACTAATGAAAATCATGTAGGAGCTTTCATGAACCTTTTAGGTACTACATATGCAGAAGGAAGTTTAACAACTAAAACTAAAGAATTAATAAGTGTTGCTGTTTCTGCATATAATCGTTGTGAGTACTGTATAGTATTCCATACTTACAAAGCTTTAGAAGCAGGAGCTACTAGAGAAGAAATACTTGAAGCTGCAATGGTTGCAGTAGCATTTGGTGGTGGCCCAAGTATGGCTTACACAGTTACATTATTAAAAGCTTCACTTGATGAATTTGAAAAGGACTTCAAATAAGTTGAATTTAAAATAAATAAAAACCCTGGGTATGTAATTGCTCAGGGTATTATTATATCTAGGAGGTTGCTTTATGGAAATTAAATTAGAATCTTTATTAGGAAATAAAAAAACTGCAAGGATTGGAAAAATAAATGTAAAAGTAGGAGATGTTATAAATACTAATGATGTACTTATGCAGATAGAAAGTCAAAAGGGTAATTCACCTTTCAAAGCTAAAGCTTCTTATAAAATTGAGGAAATAAAAGTAGAAGAAGGACAAGAAGTATTAGTTGGACAAGTTTTGTTTATAGTATCTGGTGAAGAGAAAAATAATAAAAATAATTCACAAAAACCTGTTATGGATTACTTTGGTAGTCTATTAAAAGGAAAGAAAGAAACTGTTAATTGCGACATGATAATTATTGGAGCTGGTCCTGGAGGATATGTGGCATCCATCTATGCAGCAAAAAATGGATTAAATACAGTTTTAATTGAAAGAGAAAACCTAGGTGGTACATGCTTAAATATAGGTTGTATTCCAACTAAAACTTTTATAAAATCTTCTGAAATATTCCATAATACATTAAATGCTGAGGAATTTGGTATTTTATGTGATACTCCAGAGGTAGATATGAAAAAGGTTGTAAAGAGAAAAGAAGGTATCATTAATAATTTAGTTTCTGGTATTGATTATCTTTTAAAGAAAAATCATGTTAGATTAATTAAAGGAGAAGCTTCCTTTAAAGATGAAAAAACTATAGTTGTTAAAAAAGGTAAGGATGAGTATACAATAAATGCTAAAAATATAATAATAGCTACTGGTTCTAAAATGATTAATAGAAACATAAAGGGTTATGATCTTCCTTTTGTTTTAAATAGTACAACAGCCCTTAGTTATACTAAAAAACCTAAATCTATAACTGTACTTGGTGGTGGAGTTATTGGTATGGAATTTGCTTTTATTTATTCAAATTTTGGAGTAAAGGTAAATTTGGTTTCTCATGGTAAACGTATTTTAAAAACTATGGATTCCGATATTTCAGAAGAAATTACAGCTATTGCAAAAGAAAAAGGCATAAATGTGTTTACTAGTTCTAGTGTGAAGAGAGTTGAAAAAACTGAAAATGGTGAAGCATTAGTTGTATTTGAAAAGGATGGAGAAGAAAAATATCTAGTTTCAGAAAATGTTTTAATAGCACCAGGTAGAGAACCGAACATAGATGGTTTAAATTTAGATAAAACAAAGGTTGAATTAAATGAAGGTGGCTCTGGAATAAAGGTTGATGATTATCTTAAAACAAATGTAGAGGGAATTTACGCAATTGGTGATGTAACAAATAAGTATCAATTGGCTCATGTGGCATCTCATCAAGGAATAGTGGCAGTAGATAATATTTTAAATAAAAATAGAAAAATGGATTATAATTTTGTACCTGATATAGTGTTTACTACTCCTGAAATAGCCTGTGTTGGAATGGGAGAAGATGCTGCTAAAGAAAAAGGATTAAATATAAAGGTAAGTAAGTTCCCATTCTCTGCTAATGGTAAGGCATTAACTATGGGTGAAGAGAAAGGATTTATTAAATTAATAAAGGATATAGACGAAGGTAAAATAATAGGTGCTTCTTTAATAGGTCCAGATGCATCGACTCTTATAGCTTCTTTAACTTTAATAATTAAAAATAATATACAAGAAAAAGATGTTATAGAAACAATTTTTGCTCATCCGACTACAGGAGAAGTCATTCATGAAGCAGCTTTAGGATTAGGAATAGGAGCAATACATTATCATGAATAAAATTGTAATTTCTAAAGAAGTTAATCCTTATTATAATCTTGCTCTTGAAGAAGAGTTATTTGAAAATGTTAAAGAAGATGAAATGATTTTATATCTTTGGCAAAATGAAAAAACTATTGTTATAGGAAGAAATCAAAATCCATATGTAGAATGTGATATTGATGCAATAGAGAAAGATAATATAAGTTTAGCAAGAAGACTTTCAGGTGGTGGCACTGTTTACCACGATTTAGGTAATTTAAATTTTACCTTTATAACAAGCAAAAATAATGAAAACTTAAATAAGCAATTAAAAGTCATTAAAAAGTCTCTTGAAATGTTTAATCTTTCTGTGGAGTTTTCAGGAAGAAATGATTTACTATCTGATGGAAAAAAGTTCTCAGGACATGCCTTTTATGAAGAAAACAATTCATACTATCATCATGGGACTTTAATGGTGGATGTTGATATTACTATGTTACAAAAATTTTTAAAACCTTCAAAGTTAAAATTACAGTCTAAAGGTATTAAATCAGTAAAAAGCAGGGTTATAAATCTTAAGGATAAAGTTCCTAATATAACTATAGATAGTTTAATAGATGCATTAAAGGAATCTTTTAAAATTGTTTATGGTAATGTTAAAGAAGAAAGTATTTTAAATAAGGACTGTTATTCTCCGAGATATATAGATAAATATAGTTGTAAAAAGTGGATATATGGTGAAAGTCCAAAGTATACTATTAATTTGGAACAGACTTTAAACATAGGAAATATCCAAGTTTTATTAGATGTAGAATCAGGGATAATAAATAATGTAAAAATATATTCAGATACTTTATTAAATATAAACTTTGAAGATATAGAAAATAAACTTATTCATAAAGAATTTGATAGAAATAAAATCACAAAATTTTTAAAAGATCAACTTAATTAGTGAATTCATGTATTCAAATTAAACTAAAGAAGGTATCTCTCCTTCTTTAGTTTAATTTATAAAATTCGTTTTTAACATCTAAAAAATCATCAAGGGTCTTAGAAATAAGTATTAATTTATCTCCAGATTTTATAGTAGTATCACCTTTAGGAATTATATATTGATTAGTTCTTTCTATAAGTATTATTAAAACATTTTGTGGAATATTTAAATCTAATATTTTCATACCACAAATATTAGACTCTTCCTTAATAGTAATTTCGAATAATTTGTTTTTTATATTATTATCTTCTAAATACTTATAATGTAAAAAATAATTTTCTTTATGATCTTCTGTTAAATGCAATTTTTTTGCTAGTATTGGTAGAAATGTTCCTTGAATTAAAATAGAAAATACACATATATAAAATACAATATTAAATATATCGCTAGCTATATTAAGTCCAGCAATAAGAGGGTATGTTGCAAATACTATAGGTGCACCACCTCTTAAACCAACAAATGATATAAATAATTTTTCTTTTGTAGAATATTTGGATTTATAGAGTAGTAAAAATACCACTATAGGTCTAATAAGGAGAATCATACCTACTGCAATCAATGTTCCAATGGATAAAATATTAAATATTCGTTTAGGAAAAACAAGTAAACCTAAGGTAACAAATAGTATAATTTGCATAAGCCAGGAACATCCATCGTAAAACCGTATTATAGTATTCTTAGAAATTATATTACTATTTCCAATTATAATTGCAGCAATATAAATGGATAAGAAACCATTTCCACCTATATATTCTGATAGGGAAAATATTAAAAATGCTAAAGCAATAGTTAAGATTGGATATAGTCCTTGGATATCTAGATTTATCTTATTTAATATTTTTACACTTAATTTTCCTAAAAGATATCCTAATAAACAACCTATAACTAATTGATTAATAAGCATAAAAACATAACTTATAATATTTGAATTAGGAGAAGTTATTAAATCTAAAAAAAGAATTGTTAATATACATGCCATTGGATCATTGCTACCACTTTCTAATTCTAAAAGTGGTGCCAGATCACCTTTTAAATTTAAATCCTTTGATCTTAATATAGAAAATACTGAAGCAGCATCTGTAGATGAGACTATTGAACCTATTAATATACTTTCTAATATTGTAAAATCTGAAATATAAAATATAAAAATACCAGTAAGAATAGCTGTTAAAAACACGCCTACTGTAGCTAAAAGACTGGCCGACTTAAGGACAGGTTTTATTTGAGAATATTTAGTTTCTAATCCTCCATGAAATAGAATGAAATTTAAAGCTATAGTTCCTACAAATTGAGCAATATGAGGATCATCAAAGTATATTTTACCTACTCCATCACATCCTGCAATCATTCCTATACCTAAAAATAATATTAAAGTAGGAATACCTATCTTATACATAACCTTACTAAAGACAGTACTAAGGAATATTAAAATAGATATAATAAATATTATTTTCTCGGGACTAATACAATTATTGTATATTATCATTTATGACATATCACTCCTTTATATGTCCATATCTATATTATAACATATATGTTATATATTATATTTGAAATTTTTTTAAAAGCATTATTAATAGGCTTAATGTAGTAAGATAATATTATTTTGTAAAATAGTTTTAATTAATGTATAGTATAATAAGTACTTTGTTTTATAGTGCAAATATTTTTAAGGAGAAGATTAGTTTGATAGATAAGGCAAAGAAAATTTTAGAAAAACATTATGGGTATAAAAGTTTTAGACCTGGTCAAGAAGAAGTAATAAGCAATATTTTAGGTTTTAAAGATATTTTAGCCATAATGCCAACTGGTGGTGGAAAATCTATTTGTTATCAGATACCAGCTTTACTCTTAGATGGTGTAACTATCGTAATTTCTCCACTTATATCACTTATGAAAGATCAAGTAGATGATATAAGATCTATGGGAATTAAAGCTGCGTACATAAATAGTTCCTTATCAGATTCTGAGTTTAATGAAATTTTAAGTGGACTAGAAAATAATATATATAAAATAATTTATATAGCACCAGAAAGACTTCAATCATTTGAATTCTTAAATATAATAGAAAAGATAAATATTTCTCAAATAGCTATTGATGAAGCTCATTGTGTTTCTCAATGGGGTCATGACTTTAGGGTAAGTTATAGAAAAATAGTAAATTTTATAAGAAGTTTAAGCAATAGACCTATAGTGTCAGCATTTACTGCTACAGCTTCAAAGGAAGTTCGTTTAGATATAGTAAATCTTCTGAATTTAAATAATCCTAAGGTTTTTATTACAGGTTTTGATAGAGAAAATCTTAGTATTAATATAATAAAGAATGAAAATAAAAAATCTTATTTGCTAAATTATATAGAGGATAATAAAGAACAGTCTGGAATAATTTATGCTGCTACTAGAAAAGAAGTTGATAATATATATGAAGGATTAAAAAAACGAGGATACAATATAGGAAGATATCATGCTGGATTAAATGATAATGAAAGAACTTTAAATCAAGAAGAATTTATTCATGATAGGATTCCTTTAATGGTGGCTACAAATGCTTTTGGAATGGGTATAGATAAACCTAATATTAGATTTGTTATACATTATAATATTCCTCAAAATATAGAAGCATATTATCAAGAAATAGGTAGAGCGGGAAGAGATGGAGAAAAAAGTGAATGTATATTATTATTTTCCCCTTCTGATATTCATATTCAAAAGTATTTAATAGAAATTAGTAGTGAAAATCCTGAAAGAAAAAATAATCAATATAAAAAGCTTCAACAAATGGTGGATTTTGTATATAGTAATGATTGCTATAGAAAGTTTTTATTAAACTATTTTGGAGAGGAATTTAATGAAAACTGCAATAATTGTAGTAACTGTTTAAATGAAGGAGATATAGTAGATAGAACCATAGATGCTCAAAAGATATTATCATGTATATGTAGAATGAAAAAACACTTTGGAATAACTATGCTTATAGATGTATTAAGAGGATCTAAAAATAAAAAGGTTCTTAGTTTGAATTTTAATGAATTATCAACTTATGGACTTATGAGAGAATACTCTGCAGAAAGTTTAAGAAACTTTATTAATACATTGATATCTCATAATTATATAACTTTAATAGAAGGAACCTATCCTGTTTTAGCACTAAATGAGAATTCTGTAAAGGTTTTAAAGTCACAGGAGAAAGTTGAATTTAAAGAATTTAAAATACAAAGAAAGATTACAGATACAAGTGAATTATTTAATCTATTAAAGAATTTAAGACATGATATAGCTGAAAGTGAACATGTACCTCCTTATATGATTTTTGGTGATGGAACTTTAAGAGAAATGAGTTGTAAATATCCTATTAATAAGGAAGCTATGTTAGATATATCTGGTGTTGGTGAAATTAAATACGAAAAATATGGACAAAAATTTGAAGAATTAATCAAACAATATGTTAAGGATAATAATATAAAAGTTAATTTTAAGCCGGAGATACAGGAGAAAGCAACATTAGATACTTTTAATGTGAATTCGGATTTAAAATTATTAGAGGAACTTTTAGTTTTAAGGAAAAAATTCGCAAGAAAAGAACATACAATTCCAAGAATGATAGTATCTAAAAATTCATTAAAAGAAATAAGTGGACGTTATCCATGTACCGTTGATGAACTTAAAGATATTTCTGGTATCGGTCCTAAGAAAATCGAAAAATATGGAGATGAAATCTTAGAAATAGTAAATAATTATATTACTGAAAATAATATTAATAGGGTTTGGACTGAAAAAAACAAATTAAAAGTAATTATAGATGGTGAGAATAGAAAGAATGAAGATATAGCTATAGATATGTTAAAGGACGGAAAAGATTTAGAAAATATTTCTGAAGAAATTGAAGTAGGTGTATCTACTATATTAGGATATGTTACAGATTATATTGTAGAAAAAGGAGAATTAGATTTTAAATTAGATATTGACTATTTATATTCTCCAGAGGACGAGGAAGCTATAATTAAAGTCTGTGAAAAGGATGGATATGATAAAATAAGCAAAGTAAAAAAAGAACTTCCTGATACTATAAGTTATGAATCAATAAGAGCAGTTATATTAAAAAAATATTTCTTATTATAGACGATTATTAAAAATAATATAAGCTTAGAAAAATCAATGTTTAGTGCATTGATTTTTTATTTTTCTGAGATAAAAAGCATTAATAGAATTATTATAAATTTTCAAAATAATTTTAAAATACTACTAGATGAATTTAAATTATTGGTATATACTATATGAGAAGACAGATATTTTTTATACAAGGGGGAGATTATCTTGAGTAGAATTGCATTCTTGGGCGGATTATTAATAGATTGTACAGGTAAAGAACCTATAGAAAATTCTCTATTAATAGTTAATGATAAAAAAATTGAATATGTTGGACCTATGAAGGACATAGAGGGAGAATGTGAAAAGATAGATATCACTGGTAAAACTATTATGCCAGGATTAATTGATACACATCTTCATTTTAGTGGAAATAGAACAGACAATGATTCAGATTGGGTTTTAGAGCCAGTTACTCAAAAAACAATTGTTGCTGTAGCACAAGCTCGTGAAGCTTTAGAACATGGTCTAACTTCAGTTGGTGAAATTTCTAGATCTGGAATAGACCTTCGTAATATGATCGAAGAAGGAATTATACCAGGACCTCGTATAGTTACATCAGGATTAGGTTTCTGTAGAACAGCAGGTCACGGGGATTCTCACAAACTTCCTTTAGAATATAACAATGCATCACATCCTTGGGCTGAAAGAGTAGATGGTCCTTGGGAACTTCGCAAAGCTGTTAGAAAAAGACTTCGTGAAAATCCAGATGCAATAAAAATTTGGTCAACTGGTGGAGGAATATGGCGTCATGATGCAAAAGCAGCTCCTCACTATTGTATGGAAGAGATACAAGCTGTTGTAGATGAAGCAAATATGGTAGGACTACCTGTATGGTCACATGCTGAAGGATATGAAGGAGCTCTTGATTCTTGTAAGGCAGGAGTATCTGCAATTATTCATGGTCAAGAATTAAATGAAGAATGTTTAGAAATAATGAAAGAAAAAGACATTACTTTCTGTCCAACTCTTCAATTCTTCTATGAATGGTTTACAGTATATGAACCACCATATAGACCAATTCATGATAAATATCCTGGAAAAACAACTGCTGAAAAGGAATTAAACCGTATTGTAGACAATCTTCAAAATGCTAATAAAAAAGGTATTAGAATTACAGTTGGTTCAGATTCATTCTGTAGTAGTTTAACACCTTATGGCAAATATGCTATAACAGAAATGTACACTCTTAATAAATCAGGATTAACAGAAATGGAAACACTTTTAGCAGCAACTAAAAATGGTGCTGAAATGCTTAGAATAGATGAAATAACTGGTACCCTTGAAGAAGGAAAATTTGCAGATATTATAGTTCTTCAAGAAAATCCTCTTAAAGATATCCATAATGTAAATACAGACGGAATGGACATTATAATGAAAGAAGGAACTTTTATTAAAAGAAAATAATTTATAGCGAGTCTAACAACGGCATTATATAGTAATGTCGTTGTTTTTATGTGTAAAGTTATAGTTGTTTTCTGAGAACAACAAACTTTTTATTAACTTTTTGCAAAATGTAGTTTATAATAACTTGGTAAATATATTATAGGGGGAGTCAATTAATGATAAAACATGAACTACTTTTTGCAGAAGCTAATAGAACACTGAAATTAATATGTGAAGAAGGGGATGTAGTTAACGTAGAAGCAGGTGCTATGGTATCTATGTCTAATTGCTTTGAACTTAAGACTAAAGCTGGTGGTATAGGAAAGGTTTTCGGAAGAATGCTTACTGGTGAAAGTGCTTTTATTCAAAAGTTTACTTCAAAAGGTAATGGAGAATTATTATTAGCACCATCTTATATGGGAGATATTAAACATATTTCTTTAGATGGGTCTAAATCTTATAGATTAGGTAAAGGTGTTTTTTTAGCATCTAGTGATGGAATTGAAATTTTAACAAAAGGTGCTGGGGCAAAAGGATTTTTATCTGGAGAAGGATTATTTCAAATGCAAGCTAGTGGCGAAGGAGAACTTTTCTTATCAGCATATGGTTCAATTTATGAAAAACACCTTGAAATGGGAGAAAGTTATATTGTAGATAGTGATCATCTAGTTTTATGGGATAGTAATCTAAAATATTCTGTGGAACTTGCTTCTGGATTTATAAGTTCTATAACTGGAGGGGAAGGTTTAGTATGTCAATTTACAGGTCCTGGTTTAGTATGGATACAAACTCGTAACCCTAGTACACTTACTACATCTAGTAAATAATATTTAGATATTTCATATAAGTAAATAATGTTAAATATATAATAAAGAAGAGCTTACTCAAAAATAGTATTTTATTTCTATAATGAGCTAGCTCTTTTGTTTTAAAAGAAAACTTTTCAGTTTAAGCTTCTCTTGTTAATTTATATATTATATCTGTATATTGAGGATATAATTCTAAAAGTTCTTTTCTACTATAAAGTTTAAAATCTTCAAAATCAAATCCTGGTGATACCATACATCCTACAAGAGCATATCCTTTATTATTCATAGCAGATCCAAAAATAAATCCTTTAGGAACTAATACTTGTGGCTGTTCACCTTTATCTATATTTAATCCTAATTTTTTAGTAATGAAGTTACCTTCCATATCAATCATATAAATAGTAAGGGATGAACCACCATGATAATACCATAGTTCATCTGATTCTAATTTATGAAAATGTGATACCTCTCCAGTTTGTAATAGAAAATAAATACTAGTCCAAAGTTTTCTTTTTGTTTTACCATTATTAACATCTATAATCTCATTAGAAGTGAAAGATTCTTTATAATATCCACCTTCGGGATGTTTTATCATATCTAATTTTTTTATAAAATATTTTGCATTTTTTGACATAGATATAAAGTTTCCTTTCTGTAATGTAGGAATCCTTATTTTTAATAAAGATTTTTACATTTAATTTATTAATTTTTTTAGTATTAAAATAACAAGTAAATCTTATAATTACCTAAAAATATTATATTGGATGATTGCAAAGTAGGCAACTTAAAATACTAATATAAAATAAAAATGATATTGAAAATCAATATCATTTACAGTATAATTGGATTTAATTACATAACTTAAGGGGGAATTTTAATGAATAGGAAAATATTGAAAAGTACTAAATCTATGGGAATTGTTTTATCTAGTGCATTAATACTTGGAGGGATATCTTCTTATAGTGTTTATGCTAACGTAGCAGACAATTTACCTATTTCTAAACAAATTTTAAAAGAAGTTAATTGGGCTGAAGTTAAGTCCGTTCCAGAGATTTCAAAGGTAGAATTAGGTGATTTTTATACATCTATAAACAAATACAGAATACAATTTAAGCTGCCACTTTTTGATAAAACTATGAATTTATATAGAAACAATATAACATCAATAAAAGTTAATAATCTTGTATATTCCAACTGTGATGAATTAACAGAAGATAATCAATATCGTTTTTCTTCAATTGGATTAGAATTAAGTGTAAATGCTTTTAATAAGGAGAATAATGAAGTTATTATTTCATCTCAAGGATTTAATGATACCAAAATAATAATAAATAAACAAGGACAGTTAATAGAACAAAAAGAATTGATTTCCCCATTAGCTAATACAATTAGTATGGATATAAATAATAAAATTTCCGAAAAAGAAAGGGAAAATATAGATAATACAAGTGCAAATTCAAAGAATTCAAGTGATGATTTATTCTCTTCGGAAGATGAAGTTAAGATTAAAACTCTTCCTAAAGTAACTAATTCTAGATATGGAGAAATTTATGGAAGGGTTGAATATGAAATCTCTTTAGAACAGAATGATAGATTAGATGATTATATAAGATCTGTAAGTGAATTAACAGTGAATGGAGTTAAACATAAAGATAATTTTAATTTTAGTACTAATGAATATCATCTTAGTTATATGGGAGGATTAGAACTTAATGACCACTCTTTTACCAAAGAAGTTAACACTATCATAATGAAATCAAAGAAATACAATACAATGGTTATAAAAATAAAAAAAGATGGTACATTAGTAAGTCAACAAGAATTTAAATCTGAAAAAAATAAGGAAAATACACCTCCAATGTTGACTATAAACAAGTCAATAACTGTAGAAAAGGGTAATAAAATTAATTTAATGGAAAATGTAAAAGCTATAGATGAAGAAGATGGCATTATTACTGATAAGATAAAAATTGATTATGGAACCCTAGATATAAATAATCCTAAAAAGGGTATTTATAAAGTTATATATTCTGTTACTGATAGCAAAGGGAAAACTGTTACAGATACATGTGAAGTTAATGTAATAGGGAAATTAATTTCTACAGAGAATTTAGAAGATGGAACATATACATTAAACTTTAAAGCTAGAAGAATTGATAAACCTGAAAATTCATCTATGTTGGAAGACTTTTTTAATAAAAATGTTAAAATGGATGTTAAGAATGGAAAGATTAAATTAACTATGCTTAATACTATGTATGCATATAGTCTTTATGACTTTAGAATAGAGAGTAATAATGTTTTTAATGAAACTGTAGCTAAGAATTATGGAACTCCCAATAAAGATGGAGAATACGAAATGCAAACTTTTGAAGTTCCTATTGAAAACCTAAATGATGAACATATTGGTGGTGTTCTAGTAGGTATGATGGGTGGTAAAAAAACTGAAATTGGGGATATGAGTAAATATACTAAAGTTAAATTTATTTTTGATAAAGAATGTACAAAAGGTTGGGATGGATTTGTAATAAAAAAAGAAGAGAAAGATAGTGAGTTAAATTTAATTAATGCTTTGAAAAAAAATGAATTGGATACTAATAAAGATGGAAAAATTTCAAAAGAAGAATTAGCAAATGCAAAAGGAGTTATAGATCTATCAAATCAAGGTATAGAAAATATAACTATGTTAAGTGATTTAGGACCTAATGTTACTGAACTATATTTAAACGGAAACAATATAGAGATTTTACCAAAAGGTATATTTAATAATCTTACAGGGTTAAAGAAATTATCATTAGCTGGTAATACACTTCATGTGATACCTTCTGATATTTTTGGAAAATTAACTAACTTAGAAAATTTAAATTTAAATAGTAATAAATTAAACATTGTATCTAAACATTCATTATCAAATTTAAAAAAACTTAAACATTTAGGGCTATCTAAGAATCAACTAACTCGAATTGAAGACAACTCATTTGATGATTTAGTATGTTTAAACGAATTATTTTTAAGTAACAATAAATTAACTGAATTTCCAACAAGTATAGGTAAATTAAATTCTCTTAATACGTTATATGCAGATAATAATAAGATTGAAAAACTTCCTAAAGAATTCAGTCTGTTAAAAAATTTGACAAATATAACTTTACAAAATAATAGAATAAGTGAAATTTCTACTGAAATTTATAAAAACTTAACTAATGTTAAAGAGTTTAATTTAAGTGATAATCAACTTAAAAATATTCCTAAAAATTTACTAGAAATTATGCCTAATTTAAAAGATCTAAATGTAAGTTTAAATAAACTTCAATTTTTACCTAAATTATCAGTAGATAAATATATATCTATTCCACAGAAGGATATATTGAATTTAAAACTTACTTCATACAATAATACATTAAAATGGACACAAGATTTTTCTATATTAGATTTATACTGTTGGACAATTATCATAGATAAATATTCTACTAAGGGTAATATTCCAAATAACTTTAAAGAGTATAAAAATGCTCTTAATCATAAAACTGCTAAGGAGTTTTTAAAAGGTAAGATAGACTGGAAAATAACAACTGAACTTCAAAGAAAAAAAGCAAATGGAGAATATGAAACGTTAAAAGAATTTTCAGAAGAAATAAATGAAGATGTGTTAACAGGTGATTTTTCTGATATATCAATTAAATCAGGAGAAGAATATAGAATTATAAAAACTATAAGTTCAATTGGTTCAGGAGAAACAAGAAGTTTTTCTGAAATATCTAACTATATAGTTCCTAAAATAGATAATATATCAGATGTTAATAATAAGGATGAACAAGAAAATAATCAAAACAAACCTAAAGAATCAGAAGATAAGCCTTCTGAAAATTCCAAAGAGGATTCTTTAAAAATTAAAAATGGATTATATAGTTTATTAATAAAAACACTAAAAGAAGGTTCAGACGAGCCATCTATGGCTGGAGGATATATAGAGAATACAAATTATGAAGTAAAAGATGGAAAACAATATCTTTTACTAAAACTAAATAGAATAGATTGGATGAAAAATATTGTAGCAACTGTTGATGGTGATACAATAAATCCTACTATTGTAAAAACTATAAAAAATGATAAAGGTGAAGAAAAAGGTATTATTAAATTTGAAGTAAATTCACCTAAATCACAAATTAAATTAACTATGAATGTTGAACCAATGGGAAATGCTAGAGTTTCATTTAGAATAATACTAGAAATAGATAGTTTAACATTAATTAAAGAAAATGATATAAAGGATTCAGAGCAAAAACCTGATGAAAAGCCATTAGATCAAGAGAATCAAGTTAAACCTAATGGTAATACAAGTACAAATGAGGAACAAGAAAAACAAAAAGAAGATTTTACTCAAAATAAAGATAATAAACATAATAACTCAGATGAAAAAGATAAAGATATAAAAATGCAAAAAGTTTCTGAGAAAATTTTAAAAGTAGTAGAAAATAAAAACTTAAAAACAGGAATATATGAAAATGTAAAAGCAATGTTAAGTTCAGAAAATAAAAAACAAGAACAATTAATAAAAGAAAATTTAATTATTAAGACAAATGCTACAATAACAAAAGAAAAAGAAATAGTAGTTCAAATGGAGTTAACAGGGAAATATGCGTTAAATTCAAAAATATTTGTAGATGGTAAAGAAATACTAGTTAAAGAAGTTACTAAAGATAGAAAGAAAATCATGTCATCAGGTGAAAACCATGATGTAAAACAGGATATTCAAAATAAAAAAATAGTAGAATTTAAATTGCCAAATATAAATTCAAAAATAGAATTAGCAGTAGAAAAACTAGATCAAGCTAATAATGATATAAAAGCTACTATTAATTTAAAAGATGATTTAGTATCAAAATCCTTAGATAAAAATACATTGCCAAAAGAGTTGATAAAAGAAACTTTATCTAATAAGAAAAACGAAACAAAGGAAGATAAAAATACAAATACTGAAAATAATAAAGAAGTTTTGAAAGAGGATAAAGAAAAAAAATTATCAAAAGGAAACAAGCAAGAAAGTGGAGAGAAATCAGATTTAAAAACTACTACTTCCGAAAAATCAAACAATAATGCTAAATCAAGAAAAAATAATGAAGACTTAAGTAAGAAAAGACATAGCTTGGCATCAATAGATGAAGTAGAACAAACTGTACAAAATGAAGATAAAACTAATAAAATTTCTATACAAAAAAGCCTACCTAAAACAGGCTTACCTATTAATACAGAAATATTAGCCGGTTTAGGTGCAATTTTATCAGGAGTAGGAGTTGCTTTTAAAAAAAGATTTAAAAAATAATAATATGTAAATATAGATAAAATAAAAAATCCTATATGCTAAAAATTAGAGTTTAGTATATAGGATTTTTGTTGAATTTTATTATTACTTCAAAATAATTTTCATTTAGTTCAAAAAATCAATTGAAATTAATTTTCAATTAGCTTATAATAGACATGTATTGAACACAAGGGGGAAATGTTAATGAGTAAAATGAATAATAAAAAGAAATCAGTTGGAATTGCATTAACTGGATTTTTAGTTTTAGGGGGAATCTCCCAATCACATGTCTATGCTTTTGAAAATAAAAATGATTCATCAATAGAATTGCATAAACAAGCTTATTTGAGTCCCAATTATTTAAAAAAACAATTAAATAATTTCTCAGCTTCCTTAAATATAGAAAATGATTTAAATAAAAATAAATATATTACTTTAGAGGATTATTCGAGAAAGATACTTACTGCTAATTCAAGAAATAGTTTAAATAAAGATAATACAAGCTCCGAAAAATTAACCACTATAAAACTAGAAAAAAATATTGATCAAACCAATATAAAAACTAAAAAAAATCAAAAACATAACACTGGTGATATAGAAAAGGAAAGTGTAAAATCTTCTACTACTGAACCAGAAGAAAAGCCTGTAAAATCAGTGCAAAAAGAGGTTTCTACGGATAAAGACGGTATATATATAGCTGATATAAAAACTCTAAAAGAAAAATCTGATGAAACTTCAATGTCAGGTACTTATATTGAGGAAAAGGCTAAATATACAAAACAAAATGGTAAGGTTTATTGTGAAATTAATGTTTTAGCAATTGATTGGATGAAAAATATAAAAATCTTATTAAATGGTAAAGAAGTAAATCCAACAATAACCAGAACTGGTAAAACAAACGTTATGGGAATGGATCATGAAGGGGCTACTTTAAAATTTGAAGTGGACAAAGTAAATCCAGAACTTATATTTAAGATGTATGTTGAACCAATGAGTTCAAATGTAGCATTTAGAGTTGTAGGTGAAAAATTAAAGTTTGAAGCTTTGAAAGACACTAAACCAACAAATAAAGAAGATAAAGAAAAAGATAAAACTAAACCTTCTACTACTAAGCCAGAAGAAAAACCTGTAAAACCAGTGCAAAAAGAGGTTTCTACGGATAAAGATGGTATATATATAGCTGATATAAAAACTCTAAAAGAAAAATCTGATGAAACTTCAATGTCAGGTACTTATATTGAGGAAAAGGCTAAATATACAAAACAAAATGGTAAGGTTTATTGTGAAATTAATGTTTTAGCAATTGATTGGATGAAAAATATAAAAATCTTATTAAATGGTAAAGAAGTAAATCCAACAATAACCAGAACTGATAAAACAAACGTTATGGGAATGGATCATGAAGGGGCTACTTTAAAATTTGAAGTGGACAAAGTAAATCCAGAGCTTACATTTAAGATGTATGTTGAACCAATGCATTGTGATGTAACATTTAGAGTTGTAGGTGAAAAATTAAAGTTTGAAGCTTTGAAAGACACTAAACCAACAAATAAAGAAGATAAAGAAAAAGATAAAACTAAACCTTCTACAACAAAGCCAGAAGAAAAGCCTGCAAAACCAGTTCAAAAAGAGGTTTCTACAGATAAAGACGGTATATATGAGGCTGAAATAAAAACTCTAAAAGAAAAATCTGATGAAACTTCAATGTCAGGTACTTATTTTGAGAAAAAAGTTAAATATACAAAGCAAAATGGTAGAGTTTATTGTGAAATAAATGTTTTAGCAATTGATTGGATGAAAAATATAAAAGTTTTCTTAAATAGTAAAGAAGTAAATCCAACAATAACTAAGACTGGTAAAACAAAAGTTATGGGAATGGATCATGAAGGAGCTACTTTAAAATTTGAAGTGGACAAAGTAAATCCAGAGCTTACATTTAAGATGTATGTTGAACCAATGCATTGTGATGTAACATTTAGAGTTGTAGGTGAAAAATTAAAGTTTGAAGCTTTGAAAGACACTAAGCCAGCAAATAAAGAAGATAAAGAAAAAGATAAAACCAAACCTTCCACTACTAAGCCAGAAGAAAAACCAGATGTTAAACAAGATAAGGATAAACAAAAAGACAATCAAAATAAACCTAAAGAATCAGAAAATAAGCCTTCTGAAAAACCAATAGAGAAACCAGTTCAAAAGTCAGAAGTAACAAAATCAATTAATATAGTGGCATTAAAAGAAAATTCAAATGAACAATCTATGGCAGGTGACTATTTAAATGGAACTGTACAATATACAGAAAAGGATGGTAAAAAGTTCTTTACTTTAACTGTAACAAGAATAGATTGGATGAAAAACATAGATGTATCAGTAGATGGTGCAAATGTGCCTTATGACAAAAAAGAATTAGGTCAAATAGCAGAGTTAACATTTGAAGTAAACAGTGAGAATTCTGAAGTAACAATGCATATGAATGTAGTTCCTATGGGAAATTCAAGAGTTGCTTTTAGAGTTTTAAATGAAAATAATGTATCTGTAGAAAAACCTGATGTTAAACCAACTGAACCTAAAAACAATGAAAATAAAGATAATGAAGATAAACCTAAAGAATCACAAAAAGAAGATAAACAAAAAGAACAACCTCAAACAAAGATAAATAAAGAAATTTTAAAAATAGTAAAATTTAAAAATTTGAAAAAAGGTTCTTATAATAATGTTAAGACATTAGTTAGT
Source organism: Clostridiaceae bacterium 14S0207 (assembly GCA_003288255.1). Lineage (GTDB taxonomy): Bacteria > Bacillota > Clostridia > Clostridiales > Clostridiaceae > Hathewaya > Hathewaya limosa. Next base: position 1,452,335 of record CP026600.1, read on the forward strand.
TGTGATAATAAAAAACATGAAAAATTATTAAAAGAAAATTTAGATATAAAAACAGATATAAAAATTACAGAAGAGAAAGATGTTATGGTAACCATACTATTAAAAGGTAAGTATGCTAATGTTACTAATATACTTGTAGATGGAAAGTCTGTTATATCTTCAGAAGTTTCTAAAAATAGAAAGGGATTACTAGCTCCTGAGGGAATTGTAATCAACAATATAGTGGAAGAAAAATTAAATGAATCTAAAGTAGTTCAGTTTAAGCTTCCTAATATAAATTCAAAAATTGAATTAGTTACTGAAGATTCAAAAATACCAAATGAACAGATTAAAGCAAATATAGATATTAAAAATGATTTAGTTTCCAAGTCATTAGACAGGACAACGCTACCAAAAGAAATTGTTAATAAAGATTTGGACAATCAGTCTAGCTCTCAAAGTTCAAAACAAATTAAAGATGGTATGTATAATGTATCAATAAAAACATTAAAAGAAAGTTCAGATGAACCATCTATGGCTGGGGGATATATAGAAAAAGTAAATTATGAAGTGAAAGATGGAAAACAGTTTATTTTATTAAAGTTAAATAGATTAGATTGGATGACAAATATTACAGCTACTGTTGATGGTAAAACAATAACTCCTACTATCATAGAACGTACAAAAAATGATAAAGGAGAAGAAAAAGGAATTGTTAAATTTGAAGTAAGTTCACCTGAATCTAAGATTAAGTTAACTATGAATGTAGAGCCAATGGGTAATGCTAGAGTTTCATTTAGAGTAATACCTGAAGTAAATAGTTTAAAATTAATTGATCAAAATGATGCAAAAGATCAAGAACAAAAATCTAATGAAAAACCATTAGATCAAAATGAACAAGTTAAATCTGATAATAAAGATAAAGAGAAACCTAAAGAATCAGAAAAGAAGCCTTCTGGAAGGCAAGACAATAAAGAAAAACATAGTTTCTATGAAATAAAGGTAGATACATTAAAAGAAAAGGATAATTCTCCATCTATGGCTGGAGAATATATAAAGGCTTCTAATTATGAAATAAAAGGTGATAAAAAATATTTAATTTTAACTTTAAATAGAACAGATTGGATGACAAATATTAAAGCTATTGTTGATGGAAAAGAAATAACTCCTACGATTGTAGAAAGTTTTAAAAATTCTAAGGGAGAAGAAACTAGTAGAATTAAATTTGAAATCCCTAGTTTAGAGTCTCCGATTAAACTATCTATGAATGTTGAGCCAATGGGAAATTCAAGAGTTACTTTTAGAGTTGTTCCTAATAAAAACTCTTTAAAACCTATAAATAACTTAAATTCAATTACTAATGCCCCTGCAAAGAAAACTAACTTAGATCCAAATTCTAAAAAGAAAGAATTAGAGCCTATAGAAGAAACAATTATTAATTCAGGTAAAGAAGAATCTAATAATAAAAAGAATTCTTTACCTAAGACAGGCTTACCAATTAACACAGGTATTTTAGCTACATTAGGAACTATTTTATCTGGATTAGGTATTAGCTTAAAGAAATTTAAGAAATAAAAGGAGAGAATGGTATGAAAAAGAAAGTTTTAAGTTTATTAATAATAGGTACATTAGCTACTGGAATATCAGGTGTAATGACAAGTAATGTTTTTGCAGCAGGAAATTCAGATAATGCAAGCAAATCAAGGGTTTTACTTGCTAAGAATGATAGTTTGCAGGATGGAAAATATTCTGTAGGAATTAAAATATTAAAAGAAAAAAGTGATGATCTATCTATGGCAGGACAATATATTGGACAAACAGCTAAAATAAATGTTGAAAATGGTAAAATGTATCTTTCTGTTGATGTTACAAGAATAGATTGGATGAAAAATATTTCTGTTTTTTTAAACGGTTCTTCTGTTAATTATGATTTAAAAAAAGCTTCTGATAATAAAAATGCAACTGTAAAATTCCAAATACCAAATACTAAACCTGATATTAAATTTGGTATGAATGTAGAACCAATGGGTAATGCTAGAGTTGCTTTTAGAGTTGTTTTAAATGATAACATAACAAAACTAGCAGGTTCAACAGTAAAAAATAATAATGATAATGACAATAAAGCTACTAGTTCTTCATTAGCAAAAGCTACTAAATCAAAAGGTGAATTACCTAAGACAGGCTCTCCTATATCTCAATCAAGTTTATTATGGTTAGGAGGATTAACTACTGTATTAGGTGGTGTTTTACTTAAAAAGAAAAACTAACTTTCATAAGTAAAAAGAACTCTGTTTTAAGGAATTTAGTAATTTTCTTAAAACGGAGTTTCTTTGCAGTAATTAAGGGGGAACGTATATGAAAAAAATATTGGCTTTAGTTTTATCATCTTTTATGACCTTTTCTCTAGTTGGCTGTAGTTCTTCAGCAAAAGAAACAAAAAAAGATACTAAGGAAGCCATAAGTACTAAAGATGATAATAATAAAAAGGACAAAAGAGTTATCGCTGGAAGCATGGCAATAGCAGAAATGTTAGCAAAATTAGATATAAAACTAGTAGGAAGACCAACAACTCAATATCAAATATCTGATAAGGTAAAGCCGATTCCTGAAATAGGACTACCTATGAGTCCCGATTTAGAAAGAGTTAAAGCTTTACGTCCAGATGTGTATATAACTTCTGGAGCTTTACAAGAATTAATAGAAAATCCATTAAAACAAAATAAAATAAATAGTTTGTTTTGTAATTTAGATTCTTATGATGATGTTAAGAAAACTATAAAAGATCTTTCAGATAAATTTAATAGACAAGAAAATGGTGAAAAACTACTTAATGAAATAACAACTAAAGAAAAAGAGATCTTAAAAAATATCGATAAAAATAAAAAACCTAAAATAATGATTTTGTTTGGTGCACCAGGACATTTTATGCTTGCTACTAAAAATTCATTTGCAGGAAGTTTAATTGAAAAATTAGGTGGAGAAAATATTGCTAATGAAGTAAATTTAAAAGGTCAATATGTACCATTTTCCTTAGAAACAGCTTTAAAGGAAAATCCAGATATTATCTTTAGAATGTATCATGGATATATTGATGAGGCTAGGAAACAAGTAGATGAAGAATTTAGAACTAATGCTCAATGGAAAAAGTTTAAGGCTATAAAAGAAAATAAAGTTTATGATTTAGATCCTGTATATTTTAATGTTACAGGAGATATAAAAGCTGCGGATTCTTTAGCAAAAATGAAGGAATATTTATATAAATAACTGGAATGGTGAAATAAATGAAAAAGCTAAGTGATAAAATTAAAGTATTAATAATTTTAATAAGTTTGATATTACTAGGATTCCTTATAGTTGTTACTATAGGAATAGGAAGTGTAAACATACCTATAAATGAAATAATTCAAACTTTTTTAGGACATGGTAATGAAATAACTGAAAGTATAATTATGGACATGAGATTACCTAGAATAATAATCGCTGTATTTGTTGGAGCAAGTTTATCCATATCAGGTGCATTGCTTCAGTCTGTTATGAAAAATCCACTTGCTGATCCTGGAATTACAGGTGTTTCTTCAGGTGCTAGTTTAGCGGCTATAGTAGTTATGCTTTATCTGCCACATTTATATGGTTCCTTGCCATTTATAGCATTTTTAGGAGCTATTGTATCTTGTATTATGGTTTTTGCCCTTTCTTGGGATAATGGGTTAAATTCTATGAGAATAATTTTAGCAGGTGTTGCTGTAAATGCTATTTTTGTTGGAGCAACTTCTTTGCTATCTATATTAAACAGTGATAAGATACAGGGAATATTATTATGGATTAATGGAAGTATTGCTTATAAAGGATGGAAAGAAGTAACGTATCTTGTTCCTTATAGCATAATAGGAATAATACTATCTTTATTCTGTACTAAAGGTGCTAATCTTCTAGCATTAGGTGATGATGTAGCAACAAATTTAGGAGTAAATGTAAATAGAACTAGAATATTTATATCATTAGTTGCTGTATTTTTAGCAGGAATAAGTACTTCTGTAGTAGGTATTATAGGGTTTATTGGACTTATAGTTCCTCATATATGTAGATTAATTTTAGGATACGACTATAAATATTTAATTCCTATGAGTGCTGTCTTAGGATCGATTTTATTGTTAATTGCAGATACCATGGCAAGGTTTATTGCAAGGCCAGTAGAATTACCTGTAGGTGTAATAATGTCCATGATAGGTGGACCATTCTTCTTATTCTTATTAAGGAGGAAAAAAACTAATGCTTAAAATAGACAATTTTTCAGTAGGTTATGATACAAAGGTTATAGTAAAAAATTTTAATTTACATGTTAAAAAAGGTGATATGCTTACAATTATAGGACCAAATGGTTCCGGAAAATCTACAGTTCTAAAAGCTATAGGAAGACTTTTAAATCCAATGGATGGTGTAGTTTACTTAGATAATAAATTACTTTCTGAAATGAGTAATAAGGAAATAGCAAAAGAAATGGCTTGTTTATCTCAACACAATTCTACTCCTAAAGATATGACCATAAGAAAAATAGTAGGTTTTGGAAGAACCCCACATAAAGGATGGTTTGAATCTTTAAATAAAGAAGATGAGGGGATAATTGATTGGGCAATCGAAAAAACCAATCTTAAAAGACTACAAGATGAAAATATAGTAAATATCTCCGGTGGTGAAAGACAAAGGGCATGGATAGCTATGGCATTAGCTCAAAAACCTAAAATTCTTTTATTAGATGAGCCTACAACTTATTTAGATATAAACAATCAAATAGAAATATTGGAACTTGTAAAAGAATTAAATGAAAAACTAAAATTAACTGTTATAATGGTGTTACATGATTTAAATCAAGCAGCTAAATATAGTAATAGAGTATTAGTAATAAAAAATGGTGAAATTAAAGCTGAAGGAAAACCAGAAGAAGTATTAGATGAACAATTAATAAGAGAAGTATATAATGTAGATATGAAAATATTAAAAAATCAATTAGGAGAAAAACTAATTTTAATTCCTAAAAAAGTTTATAAGCAAAGTTAAAGTTTTATTATTAAATCATCTTTAAGGAGTTATAAATCTATGAAAAAAAATTTTGTTCCATATTTGCTAATTGTAATAGGTATTACTTTAGTAGCTACATCTATTGGCTTAAAAATTTATTCTAAAAATGTAGAGTCTAAATTAATACATAAATTCGATAAAGAAATAGAAGATAGTATTAATCGCAATAAAAATCTTAAAAGTAATAACAAAAATCTTAAAAATATAGAAGTTAAATTTAAAAAGGTTGAACATGGAAGAGAATTTGCTATAATTGAGATACCTTCTATAGATTTAAAATCTGTAATAGTACAGGGAGTAAATAAAGAAGAGCTAAGATATTATTTAGGTCACTTTGAAGATACAGCTTTGCCAGGACAAGAAGGTAACTTTTGTATAGCAGGTCATAGTAGTCATATTTATAATGAACTCCTAAATGAGCTTTATAAGGTAAGTGTTGGTGACAAAATTATAATAAAAACTTTAAAAAAAGATTTTGAATATAAAATAAACAAAAAATTTGTTGTAGAACCTAGTGATGTTAATGTTTTAAAACAAGACAAATCAAAAAAACAAATGACTATAGTAACTTGTACTAACAACGGTGCCCAACGTTTAATTGTACAGGCTGAACTAAAAAAATAAAATATATTCTCGTTTATACCTTAAAAACACTTATGAAATAGCAACTTTAAAATAAGCTATTTCATAGGTGTTTTTTTATAAATATTTAACAAATATATAGAATAACAAAGCTGCAAAGCTATAGAATATATATTTGCAGCTTTGACTACTATTTAAAAATATTATTGGAGATTAGCCTTTATAGTATTTTTAAATTTGAATTATTCAACTTAATGTATAAAATGTGTTAAATTAACTCTTTTTTATAGTGTTTTGCTTGCGCATTGTATAATATTGCATAAACATTATTTATATCCTTAGAAAGAGTAGTGTGGTTACCTCGTTGAATTATTTCTCCATTATCAAATACAATAATATCATCACAAAATCTACAACTTCCCATTCTATGTGAAATAAAAATGCTTGTCTTATCTTTTGTCAGTTCATTAAATCTTGAATAAATTTCAAATTCACTAATTGGATCTAATGCAGATGTTGGTTCATCTAATATAACAAAGGGTGCATCTTTATATAATGCTCTTGAAATTGCTATTTTTTGAGCTTCTCCACCACTTATTTCAACTCCATTTTCATCATAATTATATAAATTTGTTTTTATGTTTTGGGGCATTCTTTGTACTCTATCTTCCATACCTGATAATTTTAAACATTGCCAAACTTTAGATTCATCTACATTTTTATTTATGGCCACATTTTCATCAATAGGAAAAGCAAATAAATTAAAATCTTGAAATACAACAGAAAATAGGGATAAGTATTCATCGTAATTATATTCTTTTATATCTTTACCATTTAAGGTTATGTAACCTTCTGTTGGTTCATACAATCTGCATAATAATTTTATAAATGTAGTTTTACCAGCACCATTTTTCCCTACAACGGCTATTTTGTTTTTAATAGTTAATTTGCAGGATACATGTTTAAGTGTATAGTAGTCAGTGTTAGGGTATTTAAATGATACATCATGAAATTTAATATTAAATATGTCATCTTTTCTTTTTTCTATAGGAAGTAATCCCTTATGTTTTTTACTAGCTATATTAATAAATTCATTAAATACTTTAACAAATTCAATTTGAAGTTTTATAAGTTGATTTGTACTAATTATACTTAAAATGGAGGTATTAAATATGCTTATAGCTCCTATATATTTTGTAAGTTCTCCTATTGTAATACTTCCTGATACTACCTTTAAAACTACAATAACATATGCAACATACATATAAATTGAATTACTTAAAAGATTACAAGTTTCTTTATTTTTCTTTTTTTCATAATAAAACATATCATAAAATTTTTTAGCTTCAATCATATGTTTATTATAATTACTATGAATAAGTTCAAACATATTGAATATTCGTATATCCTTACCCATAGAATAATTTAAAAAGACTTGATCTGTATAATAATTAAATTTTCTTTCAACTATTAATTTTTTTATAAATAGGTCTGAATTATGATGTTTAGATTTTATAGCTACATATTTATTAAACTTCATATTAAGTAGTGTTAGAATTACTAGTATAGTCAAAGTAAGCGGCATAGATGCTAATATATTGATTACAGGTGAGTTGCTTACTGAAACCATAAAACATAATCTTATAATAAGTGCAAAAGAAGTTATTATTTTAAAAATTGATTCAAGTAATTCTCTATAATATAGTATAAATGAATAATATCCTCCTGTATGTCTCATGGTATATTCTGCATTAGAAATCTTTTGTAATACCTTTGGATCTTCTATAATATCATAATCTATTTCTAATGCCTTTTTATCAATTAACATAAGCATTTTATTTTGAACATAAGTTGCCTTGTACTTACTTAAGTTATCCATAAAATCTATTGCTAAACCTATTAGTAAGTTTGATAATATTAAAATAAGTATCAAATATGGAACTTTTGCAAAATTTTTAGATATAATTGCATCTATCATATATGCAGAAATATAAAGTTCTATGTATGGGAAAATTGCAGTTAACAAGGATTGAAATATACAAAGAGGAATAATAACTTTATCTAGATTACCAATTATCTGTAAGCCTTCAAAACCAGCTTTATGATAATTTAATTTTTTTAGTATTTTACACATTATCATATGTTACCTCCTCTTGATAATAGGATGATTGAATGTTAAACATTTTTGAGTACTCTCCATTTTCTCTTAATAATTCATTATGAGTACCTTCCTCAATAATTTTCCCATGATTTAATAGTATAATCCTGTCACAGAATTTAGTTGAACTTAATCTATGTGAAATAAACACACTTGTTTTATCATTTATTAGTGAATTATATTTTTCATACATTTCACTTTCTGCTAATGCATCAAGTGCTGAAGTTGGCTCATCTAAAATGACTATAGGACTATCTTTATATAAACATCTTGCAAAGAGTAATTTTTGAGCTTGGCCACCTGAAAAAACTACTCCTTCATCATCAAGTTCTTTAAGCATATTAGCGTTAATACCACTTTTTAGTTTTTGTATTTCACTATCTAATCCTGCTAATTTAATACAATCCTTAACTTTATCATAATTTATTTTTTCTTTAATACAACATGCTACATTCTCTGCAATGGATAAGGCTAGTATTTGAGAATTTTGAAATAAAACAGAGAATAAGTTAAAATAATCTTCTTTTTTATATGTACTTATATCAATACCATCTAAATATATTTTCCCTTCAGTTGGGGTATATAAGCCACACATGAGTTTTACAAGGGTAGTTTTACCTGCTCCATTAACACCTACAAGAGCAAGTTTTTCTCCTTTATGAATTGTAAGATTTAAGTTATCAAATATCTTAGTTTTACTACCTGGAAAAGCAAATGATACATTTTCAAATCTTAATTCATATGTTTTCTGCAAAGGGATTTCATTATATAAATTATATGAATTACTATTAGTATTGTTTTTTTGTATAACATCATCAATTTCTATAGCAGTTCTAGAATTATTTACTGTTATATTGTTTAGTTGTAGATATTTTAAACTATCAAAAATTGTGGTTATCCAAGTATTCACCCCTAAAATTAATCCTATTATCATTATAAATTCATTAATATTTATTAATCCGTTTCTTACCTTATTAAAAACAATAAAATAAGCGATAGCATACTTTATTGCTGTTAAAAGTCGTTCTGATAAATTAACTAAAAAATATATTCTTAATTCTTTCTTTAACCAGTTTTGTCTTAAGTTAATAAGACAATTAAATATATCCATAAACCAGTTTTTTATATTATACAATCTTACATCTTTTGCATTCTTTAATGATTTAGATTGAGTTGATAAATATCTTAATTTAGTATCGATTTTAAACCATTTTTCATTATTATTATTAACCCACTTTTCATTAAATAGATTAACTATAATAGAGAATGAGGAGATAATTATTAAAATTACTTGAATTAAGAAATTTATTTTGGCAATAAATATACAGTATATTAAAAGTCCTAAAATACTTTGAATTAAAGTTCTAAAGTCTACAATGATGTGAGCAAAACCTTCATGAAAACCATCCATATATGAATCTAGTCCAGCATTAAAGATCTCTTTTCCTTTTGAAACATCAATATTTTCATAATCAGTTAACATTATATGATCGTAGTAATTTAAACATTTAAACATACGTTTTTTATCTACTATGTTATTAATACTTTTTTCGAGTCTTTTATATAAAATTGTTGTAGAATACAAAATAAAACAATATAATGTTAAGTTTTTTAATATTACTAGAACATCTTTGTTATGCGTTAGTAATTTTACTGAAAAGGCTGGGAGTAAGGTTAGCATAAAAGTTGTAAATATGCTAGAAAGTATTACTACTAGTGAAAAAAGTACATATTTAAACATATAGTCTTGGAGTATATATTTATGTACATATGAGATATTTTCAATTACACTATAATTTTTTTTATTCAACTGTATCACATCCGTTTATAATATTATGTAAATAAATTTTAAGGTAAAGATAAATAAATCTTTTATGATATTTTCAAAAGGGGAGTGTACTTATAAAATGGAATGAAATAAGTTATTGATTTTATTGATACTAATATTTATAGAAAGAACAGTTACATAATACCATATTCAAAATAATCTGTAAATTCTAAAAATGTTCGTATAATCGGTTATCTTAATAATTTCTTCCTCTTTTTATATAAAAATTTCTTTATCTTTGTATGATTTTACATATTGCCTGTATTTTGTTGAGGTTTTAAATTTTTAGTTGCTTCCTCTTTTTGAATACAAAAACTTAGTCATCTTTCTGTAATTTTATACTTCTCTTGGGTCTTTCGTTAAAATCTTTATTTTTTTCTTGCATACTCAGTTTAAGTATAAAATTCTATGTCTTTTTCTATGATCTTATAATTTGCTTCCTCTTTTTAAAACTATATATTTTACTTAACTTATGGTATAAAAATATCACAATACATAATGTTAGTTATGTCTAGTGATAAAAATATAGAAAATTTATTGCAATACAACGTAAACATATGTATACGTTTGTTTACGTTAAGAATTTACTTTGATTTTACTTGTGTTTACGTATGTATACATAGGTATATAATGTTTACAATAATATATTTCGAAAATTTTAATATATAAAAACATATGGAAATAAGATGAAAAAGTTAACCAAATAAAGAAAACAGGCTTAAAATTGATTTTAAAAATTAAAACACCCGAAAAGGTATAATAAGTCTACCGATAATAAAAACCGGCCTTAAAACTCAAAATACAGCTTCGAAAAATTAGCTTGTTAATGAAAAATATTGTATTTAAGAATTATTCTGAAACCCACTGATGAAAATTAAGAAAACTAAATTAGATTTATGGTTATAAAATGAAATTATATTCCTTTTAAAGTGTTAAGCTAGTATAATATAATTTAGAATGTTTAAGACAGGCTATTAATACTTATGTAATTTAATAAGGAGAGAATAAGAACATGGCAGACACAATATTTAGCGTAAGAGTAGATGAACAAATAAAAGGTAAATTTAATGAACTAGCAAAAAGTATTGGCATAAATAATAAAGAGTTTATGGAAGAAATTTTAAGTTTTTACGAATTACATAAAGTTAGTGAAGAATCAACTATAAATATTCAAAGTGATGTAAATGAACTTCAACATATAACAAAAAGAATGATAGATATATACATAAACTTAGTAGAGGGTATTAAACTTGCTAATACTGAAAAAGATGATAAAAGAAAAAAGGCTTTAGAGGAAAAAGAAAAAGAAATTACATCATTAAAAGATTCTTTAGAAAAAGAATTAGAAAATAAAAAAGAACTAGAAAATAAAATAGAAGCTATAAAAGAAGAAGAAAATAATATAGTAAAGAAACTTAAAGAACAAGAAGAATTAAATAATAATTTTAATGCTTTAAAAAAGATGCAAGAAGATAAAATAGAAGAACTATTAAATAAGTTAAAAGAGGAAGAAGATAATACTAAAAAAATAGAAAGCCTAAAAAAACAAATTACTAATTTACAAGAGGAAAGAAATCATGTAGATACATTACTTCAAAACTATAAGGAAGAAAATGTAGGCTTAAAAGAAAAACTTCAAAAAGAGGAAGAACTAAAAAAAGAATTAAAGTGTTCTTTAGAAGAACAGTACCAAAAGGATTTAAGTTTTATAAAAGAAAAAGAAGTGTTAAATAAAAATAGTGAAATACTTACTTTAAAAGAAAATCATTATGAAAAGGTTTCACAATTGCAAACTCAAATAATGGATTTAATTAATGAAAATAAACTTTTAAATAACACTATAAAGGAATTAGAAAGTTCTTTAAAAAATATAAATAAAAATAAGTAGATTTGAAATTTTACCTTCTTATAAATTATATGATTTTATAGGAAGGTATTTTATTACAAATAGTTTCTATGTTTTGAAATCTTTGTTATAATGATATCAAGCAAAGAATTAGTTAATATATCTGAGTTTTGATCAAGAATATAATCTCTATAATTAATGTTAGATAGGTAATAAAGTCTATTAAGGACTAATTAAAGATTAAAACTACATCTAAATAAAATGTATAAAAGGTATATTATTATAAGTATATAAGGTTAGTAAAAATGTATATCTTAATTAGATAACATTTTAGTAATAAATAAGATAACTTGTAAGGGGGAGTACTTTTGAAAAAAGATTTTGATTTAAAATTAAAAGAGTTTAAAGAGTATTTAACAAAAATTCATTATCTTTCATGTGCTACTAATGTCTTATATTGGGATGCTAGAGTGTACATGCCTAGAAAGGGATCAGATTTTAGAAGCAATGTTTTAGGATACTTATCAGGGGAGTTATACAAGTTACAAACATCACCTAAAATACAAGAATTTATAGAGTACTTTGATCCAATAAATGATTTAGATGTAGTTACAAGAGCTATGGTAGACAATGTTAAATTAGAATATGAAAAAACAAAAAAAATTCCAGAAGATAGATTTACAGAGTATAATATTTTAGTTTCAAAGTCAGAAAATGCTTGGAAAGAAGCTAAGGATAATTCAGATTTCACCATTTTTCAACCATATCTTGAGAAAATAGTAGATTTTCAAAAAGAATTTATAGGTTATTGGGGATATAAAGATAATAAATATGACACATTATTAGATTTCTTTGAACCAGGAATAACTGTTGAAAAATTAGATAAAGTTTTTAGCGAAATGAGAAATTCTACAATAGAATTACTAAATAAAATAAAAAATAGTGATGTAAAAATAGATAAGTCTATTCTTACTAAAAAAATTGATATTGAAAAACAAGATAAATTCTCAAAAGATGTATTAACAAAAATGGGATTTGACTTTGATGCAGGTAGATTAGATCAAACTGAACATCCATTTACAATAGATTTTGGAAATAAGGATATAAGAATAACTACTCACTACTTTGAAGATAATTTCATAATTGGAGGACTATTAGGTAATGTTCATGAAGGTGGACATGGAATATATGAACAAGACATACCTGATGACTTAGAAGGAACTTCACTTAATACTGGTACTTCTATGGGAATTCATGAATCACAATCTAGATTTTATGAAAATATTTTAGGACGTAGTAAAGGATTCTGGACTTATTTTTATCCAATACTTCAAGAACAAATTGAGGAATATAAAGATATAGATTTTAATGAATTTTATAAAGCTATAAACCTTGTTGAACCATCACTTGTAAGAACAGAATCAGATGAACTTACTTATGGACTTCATATAATCATAAGATATGAACTAGAAAAAGCTCTTATAAATGATGAAATTCAAGTAAAAGATCTTCCAGAAATATGGAATAAAAAATATAAGGAATATCTAGGTGTGGAACCTAAAAATGATGCTGAAGGAGTACTTCAAGATGTTCACTGGGCTGGTGGCTCTTTTGGATACTTCCCAAGTTATGCACTTGGTAATCTATACGGAGCTCAATTCTTAAAGAAAATGGAGAATGATATTCCAAATTTAAATGACAAAATAGAAAAGGGTGAATTAGAAGTAGTCCACCAATGGTTAAAAGAAAATATTCATAAATATGGAGCTGTTTATAAGCCAACTACACTTATTAAAAAAGTTACTGGTGAAGAATTATCAGCTAAATATTTTATAGATTATTTAAATGATAAATATAAAGAAATATATGAATTAAGCTAAATAAATTAAGAGGAGAGTGTATAAAAACTTTAAGTATTTTTATCACTCTCCTTGTTTATTTATAATTTGTAAGATAATCTTTAAAAATTTCTTCTGAAGCTATTTTACTACTATTTAAAACCATAGATACTCCTGCGTTGGGATGAATTGAATCTCCTACAAAATATAAAATAGTTTTTTCGTCCCATTTAATATTAGTAAAAGATAAATTAGGTATTCTTAAAACTACATTTAAGCATTCATATCCACTTTTACACATAGATGAATCAATTCTGCTAGGCGAATAAATATATATGCTTGAGCCATTAAAAGGAGAGATACCTACGTACATAGTCTGAAATGCCAGATAATTAGCAAGATCTTTATTTTTTATATATTTTAAAATATTGTTGTAAGCTGAAGAAAAAGGATAAATATATAAAACTTGTTCTATATATTTAGAATCTAAAAGTTTTTTATTATTTATAAATAAATTATTTAAGAAGAATTTATCTGCTATATAATATTTTTTATAAATCTTACTTAAGAAATGTAGATATCCTTCCATATCTTTATTTGAAAAACATTCCAAAGTTTCCGCTAATTTTGGCAATTTAATTGAAAAATTATAAGAACGATTATTAGTAAAAAATACTTTATAAATAGGATCTAACTGTATTATATTTAAATAATTTCTATAATCTTCATTAATGTCTTGGAATAATTGTAAGTACGATTTTGGTATCATTATTAGAGAAGCTGTTAAATCGAAAATGAAATTTTCATTTTTTAGTATGCCTAGTTTACCACCTATATAATTTTGCTTTTCTAAAATTTTCACATTAAATCCTTGATTTAAAAGTCTTATACCTAAACTTAATCCTCCAATTCCTGCGCCTATGATTATAACTTTTTTACTTATAAAGTCTCCTTTTTTACAAAAATTAATCATAAATATAAATAATTAGTATGCTCCAAAGATATATTTTTTAAACTAATAAATTGATAAAAATATATATTAAATTACATATTAAAACATAAGTCAAAATAAAAATAAAAAATATTTTTATTTACTTCATAAAACGACAGATTATTACGATAAATTTCTATATAATTAAAACAAGGATATATTATAAAAATTTCACGAAGGTTATAAGGATTTTCATGTGAAAATAATTTTTTATAATAATCAACCTTTAAATAAAACAAAAAAAGTTCATAATAAGCTTTTAAAAAGGATATAATCTTTATATATGCTTGTTAATAAAAAAATAATCCCTTTTTAAAACTTTACTAAAATCATCGAAAATGATATTCTAGAAATGAATAAATAGGTAATTTGTATATCTATAAACTAAGATGTTAATTAATAACTATTTATTTAGGCTGTTCATTGATTTATTACTTTAAAATTAGGAAGTGTTTTTTTATAAATTAAATGTATTCCTAACTAAATAAAAAATAATCAATGTTACTATATGTTATATTTATAAAATCATTATATTTAGGGGGTGTAGGTTGTGGGAGTTATTTATAAGTTTCCATTAAAGATGCATGTAGGTGCACCAAATACTCCTTTAGTTTCAAAAGGAGAAGAAGTTCAAAGAGGTCAATGTATATCAGAACCTAAAGGATTAGGCTCAAAAATTCATTCAAGTGTATCTGGAAAGATTTTAGAAGTAACTGAAAATGAAATAATCATAGATGCATACGAAAAACAGTCAGAAGATTTTATAAAAATTAAAAAGTGTGAAAATACATTAGATACTATATATGAGGCTGGTATAGTAGGTGCCGGTGGAGCAGGTTTTCCTACACATATAAAATTAAAGGTTAATATACCAGATGGATATGTTGTAGCTAATTGTGCTGAATGTGAACCTACTCTTCATCACAATATAAAAATGATAGAAGAACAACCTGAATTACTTGTAAATGGTATCAAATATGCTATGGAAGCAACTTCATCTAAAAAAGCCTATATAGGTATTAAGGCAAAACATTCAAAAGCTATACAAGTGCTAAAAGAATTTTTGCAAAATTGCGAAGGGTGCGAAAATATACAGGTAAAAGAATTAAAAGATATGTACCCAATGGGGGAAGAAAGAGCTTTAATTCATGAAATATTTGATATATGGCTAAAACCAACACAACTACCTCTAGAAGCTAATTGTGTTGTTCTAAATGCGGAAACTTTAGCCAATATTACTAGAGCAGTAGAAGAAGGTAAGCCAGTAATAGATAAAGATTTAACAATAGCTGGAAAATTAAATGGTGGCAATACTCCTCATATTTTATTCCAAGTTCCTGTTGGAATAAGCATTAAATCTTTAATTGAAAATTGTGGTGGAATAAATGGAGAATATGGAGAGTTACTTATAGGTGGCCCTAATACAGGAAGTGCTGGAGATTTAGAAACTTCAATAGTAACAAAAACTTCTGGTGGTGCATTAGTTACAATACCATTTCCAAAGTATGATGGTCCATTAGGATTACTTGTATGTGCCTGTGGAGCCAATGAAGAAAGACTTAGAGATATAGCTAAAAAAATGGGTTCCACTGTAGTTGGAGTTACTAAGTGTAAAAATGTAGAAGAAATAAAAGGAAACAATAAATGTAAAACACCGGGTAATTGTCCTGGACAAGCTGCGGGAATTATATATCTAAAGAGTAAAGGCGCTAAGAGAATTTTAATTTCTAATTGTAGTGATTGTTCAAATACTGTTATGTGTTGTGCTCCTAAGATGGGAATTCCTGTTTATCATCATACAGATCATGTTTTCAGAACAGTGGATTATCCATTAACAAGAAGACTTCCAATGGAAGATAAATAAGGGGGAATGTAATTATGTCAATGAGCAAAGAACAAGCTGAAGAATTAAAAAATGAATTAGCTGTAGTTTGCTGTAGAACAGAAGAAGGCACAATAATTTCTTCATCAAATTTAGAAGATCCTGCAATTTTTCCAGACATGGTTGATTCAGGACTTTTAAATATTCCTGATAACTGTTACAAAATAAAACAAGTAATAGGTGCCAAACTTTTAAAGACAATAGATTCTCTTACTCCTTTGACTCCTGAATTATTAGAGGGAGCTAAAGAAGATGATGAGTGCAATGAAGAAGAATGCAATGAAGAAGTTATAGAAAGTTCTACGACTGAAATTTGTAATGATACAAATTGTACTTATGAAATCAAGGAACAAGAAGGGGTTATAAAAATAAGAATAGAAGAAGGTAAGGGCATAGATATAGAACTTCCTTTATAAATTCTTAATTTAAATATAATAAATTGAAGATAAGGAGGGATGATTGCCATGTCAATGAGTGAAGAACAGGCAATGGAACTAAAAAACGAATTAGCAGTAGTTTGTTGTAGAACAGAAGAAGGCACAGTAATTTCCGCATCAAACTTAGAAGATCCTGCAATATTTCCAGATATGGTTGATTCAGGACTTTTAAATATCCCTGATAACTGTTACAAAATAAAACAAGTAATAGGTGCTAAACTTCTAAAAACTATAGATTCTCTTACTCCTTTAACTCCCGAACTATTAGAAGGGGCTAAGGAAGGAGAAAATCAAGAAATAAGTGAAAATAAAGAATTGACAGAACCTTTAGAAAAAGCAGTTCTAAAATATAATAAATTATCAGGTGATACAATAGGTATTACTGATTTAGAAAATCCAATGAACTTCGCAAAATTAGAAGATTCATTACTTATAAAATTAGGTGATAATGTATTAACAAGAAAGGATGTTATTGGCAAGGTATTAAAAAATGATACTGTAGCCTTAACTCCTATAACTCCATCATTATTGGAAGGTTTCCAGGAGAGTGCTGAAATGAAAAACGAACAGAAGATAGTAACTTGTAACAATAAAACTTTGAGAATTAAAATTGCAGAAGGAAAAGGTATTAATATTGAAATACCTTTAAATGGAGTTTCAACTACACAAAATGTAACTACTACTCCTATGATCAAGGCTGAAGATGCTGTTATATCAAATGTTAAAACAGTAGAAACACCTAAAAAAGAAAAGATTTTAAGAACTCTTACTAGAAAGCATTATAAAATTGATAAAGTAGTTGTAGATGCAGAAACTACTAAAATAGATGGAACAACTCTTTATATTAGAAAAGATGTTTGTCTTGATGCATTACAAGCAAGTGAACTTGTAAAAGATATGAAAATAGAAATAATTACTCCTGATAAGTATCATACTTACAGTGAAACAATAATGGATGTCCAACCAATAGCTACTAAAGAAGGAGATTCAAAATTAGGAACTGGGGTTACAAGAGTTTTAGATGGCGTAATTATGATGGTTACTGGAACTGATGAAGATGGTGTACAAATAGGTGAATTTGGTTCTTCAGAAGGATATTTAGATGAAAATATTATGTGGGGAAGACCAAGCTGTCCAGATAAAGGTGAAATCTTTATAAAAACACAAGTAACTATACAAGCTAAAACTAACATGGAAAGAAGAGGCCCTATGGCTGCTCATAAGGCAACTGATATTATAACTCAAGAAATAAGAAATGCTTTAAAAGAAGTAGAAGACGAAACTTTAGTTGTAAATACAGAAGAATTTAAACATGTTAGAAGACCTGGAAAGAAAAAAGTTGTTATAGTTAAAGAAATAATGGGACAAGGTGCAATGCATGATAACCTAATATTACCTTTAGAACCAGTAGGATTTATTGGAGCTCAACCAAACGTTGACCTAGGTAATGTACCTGTAATGCTTTCTCCATTAGAAGTTGCAGATGGTGGAATTCATGCTTTAACTTGTATAGGACCAGCATCTAAAGAATGTTCTAGACATTACTGGAGAGAACCTCTTGTTCATGCTGTATTAGAAGATGAAGAATTAGACCTTTGTGGTGTATTATTTGTTGGAAGTCCTCAAATCAACTCTGAAAAATTCTATGTATCAGAAAGAATGGGTATGATTGTAGAAGCATTAGATGTAGATGGTGCTTTTGTTACAACTGAAGGATTTGGTAATAACCATATAGACTTTGCAAGTCACATTGAACAAATAGGTATGAGAGGTATATCATGCGTGGCATTCTCATTCTGTGCAGTTCAAGGTGCATTAGTTGTAGGAAATAAATACATGAAATACATGATAGATAATAATAAATCAGAAGCTGGTATAGAAAATGAAGTATTAGGATGCAATACGCTATGTCCTGAAGATGCTGAAAGAGGTATTGCTATGATTAAAAATGCTATGGCAGGGGAAGAAGTAAAAACTCCTGAAAGAAAATACAATAAAAATGTAAAAGAAAATAACATAGATGCAATAGAAAAATCTACTAATACTAAAATAGATAGAGTTAAAAACGAAACTTCAATACCAATGAGTAAAAAGAGACAAGAAAAATATTCTTAGAAGGTAAAATAAAATGGATCTAAAATTCGGTGACAAAATAATAGAAATGCAAGGAATCATAGTAGAAATACATGATGGATGTGTTGCAATAGACTTAAAAGGAAGATTAGGTTATATAAGAATTCCTATGAGAATGCTTATAACCGATTATCCACTTAAGATAGGGCAAGAAGTTGGATTTAAAATGAGCTTTTTAGAGGTTTTATCAGAAGAGCCAAATGAAAAATATATAAGCAATTTAGAGAAAATTAATAGAAAGGATGGTAGAGAGTAATGAGTTTAACAGTTGTTAAAGGAATGCAATCAGAAATATATGTACCAATAACTCCTCCTCCAGTTTGGGCTGAAGTTACAAAAGAACTTAAGGATATGCAAATTGCTATAGCTACCGCAGCTGGAGTACACTTAAAATCAGATAAAAGGTTTAACCTAGCAGGAGATACTTCATTTAGAAAAGTTCCAGGAGATGTTGATTCAAAGGACTTAATGGTATCACATGGTGGTTATGATAATAGTGATGTTAACAAAGATATAAATAGTATGTTCCCTATAGATAGATTAAAAGAGCTTGTAGAGGAAGGATTTATAAAAGCTGTAGCTCCAACTCATATAGGTTTCATGGGTGGTGGAGGAAACCAAAAAGTTTTTAAAGAAGAAACAGGACCAGCAATTGCTAAAATACTTAAAGATGAAGGGGTAGATGCTGTATTAATGACAGCTGGCTGAGGAACTTGCCACCGCTCTGCAGTTTTGGTGCAGAGAGCAATTGAAGAAGTTGGTATTCCTACTATAATTATAGCAGCCTTACCACCAGTAGTTAAGCAAACAGGAACTCCAAGAGCAGTTGCTCCAAGAGTACCTATGGGTGCTAATGCCGGAAAACCTAATGATATTGAAATGCAAACTGGTATAGTTAAAGATTCATTAATTCAATTAACAAAAATAACTACTCCAGGAACAATAGTTACACTTCCTTATGAATATATAGCAAAAGTTTAAAATAAGTTTATAGCAAGTCTCTTTTGAGACTTGCTATAAAGAATATTAATAAAAAATGTATTGTGGTGATTTTATGAATAAACAAAAAGAAATGAGAAGACTTGTAATCAAAACCTTTCACATAAATAAAGTTTTATTTAATGAAAAGAAAACGTACATAGAAGATAAAAAATTATACATAAAAGAAACTGTAGTAAAAGAAGCTATGGAATCTCAAGAATTAATAAAGGACTTAGAATTAAATATAATAAATCCAAACGAACACAATATCTTTGTAAATTCAATAATGGATTTTTCGCCAATTGCTACAAAGGTTTTAGGAACCATAGGTGAAGGAATAACTTATGTTCTAACCGGTGTTATAGTAATGCTTACAGGAACTTATGAAGATGGAACACAGGTGGCTGAGTTTGGTTCATCAGAAGGAATTCTTAAAGAACAGGTTAAGTTTGGAATGGCGGGAACGCCTGAAGAAGATGATGTAATCATTCATGTAAATGTTACATTAAAAAAAGCTCCTAATCAAAGACTTAGTCCTATGGCTGCTCATGAAGTATGTGACAGTATTGTTCAAGAAATTAGAACATATCTAAAAAATATGAATGGAAATTTATGTGATGAGAAATACGAATATTTAGATAAGATAAAACCTAACAAAAGAAAAGTTGTAATAATAAAACAAGTTGCAGGTCAAGGTGCTATGTATGATACAGGAATTTTACCTGTAGAACCATCTGGATTTAAAGGATCACGATCTATTATTGATTTAGGTAATATGCCTGTAGTATTAAGCCCAAATGAATATAGAGATGGTGCTTTAAGGGCTATGAACTAAGGAGATGATTACATGGGTATAGGTCCATCTACTAAAGAAACTACAATACATCATTTTAGAGATCCACTACTCAATATAGTTTCAAATGATGATGACATAGATTTATTAGGTGTTATAGTGGTTGGCACACCACAAGAAAATACAGATAAAGAGTTTTCCGCCAATAGAACCGGTGCTTTAGTTGAAGCTATGAGAGCAGATGGGGCAATAGTATCTATAGATGGCTGGGGCAATAGTAATATCGATTTTGCTACACTTATTGAAGAAATTGGGAAAAGAGATATTCCAGTTGTAGGAATGAGTTTTGTAGGAACTCAAGCTGAATTTGTTGTAACTAATAGATATATGGATACTATAGTGGATTTTAATAAATCTAAGGAAGGCATAGAAACAGAAGTAGTCGGTGAAAACAATGTTACTGAATTAGATGCAAAAAAAGCTTTAGCTTTCTTAAAATTAAAAATGAATAATAAATATAAATAAAGGGGTGTAATTATATGGATATCTCAAGAACAATATTTACAATAGATTCTCATACTATGGGTGAACCTACTAGAATAGTTGTAGGAGGAGTACCTAATATACCTGGAAAAACTATGCCAGAAAAAAAGGCTTACTTAGAAGAAAACTTAGATTGGTTAAGAACATCTATAATGCTTGAGCCAAGAGGACATAGTGATATGTTTGGTTCAATATTAACTCAACCGACAAACGATAAAGCAGATCTTGGAATAATATTCATGGATGCTGGTGGATATTTAAATATGTGTGGACATGGTTCTATAGGTGCAGTAACAGTAGCAGTTGAAGAAGGATTTGTACCTATGACTGAGCCTGTAACAGAAGTAATGTTAGAAGCGCCCGCAGGACTTGTTAAAGGAAAAGCCAAAATTGAAAATGGAAAAGTTAAGGAAGTATCTATAGAAAATGTTCCTTCTTTTGTTTATAAAAAAGATGTTAAAGTAAATGTTGAAGGTATAGGTACTGTAACATTAGATATTTCCTTTGGTGGAAGTTTCTTTGCAATAGTAAAAGCAGAGGATTTAGGTGTTAATATTTTACCTGAAAACTCTCAAAAAATAATAGAAATTGGAATGAAGGTTATAAAAAGTGTAAATGAGCAAATAGAAATTCAACATCCAACTTTACCTCATATAAAAACAGTAGACCTTTGCGAAATCTATGCACCTTCAAAAAACAAAGATGCAGATATGCAAAATGCTGTAGTATTTGGAAAAGGACAATTAGATAGATCACCTTGTGGAACTGGAACAAGTGCAAAAATTGCTACTTTATATGCTAAAGGTCAATTAAAAGAAAATGAAGATTTTATATATGAAAGTGTTATAGGAACTACATTTAAAGGAAAAGTTATAGGAACAACAAAAGTTGGAGAATTTGATGCAATAATACCTGAAATTACAGGCAAAGCCTATATAGTAGGTCATAATCAATTATTTATAGATCAAGAGGACCCTGTTAAATATGGTTTTTCATTAAGATAAATTATAAATAAATTGGAGGATATGTAAAATGAGTAGAGAGGAAATAGCATTATTAACTAGAATCTATCAAAATTTTAATATTTCTCACAAAACTGATTTTAACTTTTTAGAAAAATACCAAGAAAGATTTAAAGTAAATGATGAATCATTAAAACATCTTTTTAAACATCTTTTAGAAAAAGGGCTCATAAGAGATATAGAATTAACTTCAGACGAAAAAGATGGTGATATTACTCCAGTAATAAAAAATTCAGATAAACAAATTGTAACATTAGATGGATTAATTACAATTAATAGAGTTATTACTGCGGATTAATAAAAAAATATTTTCTTTCATCTATAAAAATGATATAATGTAAAAAATGACTTGCAAAAACAAGAATTTGCAAGTCATTTTTTATAAAAATCTAAGACAATGCTTTAAATTCTAAAATAGTGAATCAGTCTAAAACCTTATATCTATTGAGAAGTGTAACTATATGGATTTAACTTAGTTTTTATTATTAAATCTATATAATTGCATATAATAAATTTAATCAAAATATACCTATAAGGAGAATTTACATGAGAGATTATGTTATAATTACAGATTCTTGTTGCGATTTACCCATTCAATATATAGAAAATAATAATATTTCTTATATACCTTTAACTTGTAGATTTAAAGGAAAAGAATATGAAGATCATTTTGGTAAAACTCTTAGTTATAAAGAATTTTATGAGGGTATGAAAGAAGGGGAAATTCCCCAAACATCTCAACCTAGTCCTGAAGTTTACTTTAAAACTTTCGAAAATATTTTAAAACAAAATAAAGATATAATATACATATGTGTTTCCTCAGGATTAAGTGGAACTTTTAATAGTGCTAATATAGGTAAAAGTATGGCATTAGAACATTTTGAAAATGCTTCAATAAACATAGTGGATATATTAACAGCCTCTTTAGGACAAGGACTTATGGTAATAAAGGCTCTAGAACTTCAAAAAGCTGGAGCAACTTTCAAAGAAGTTACTGAATTTCTAGAAGAACAAAAATTTAATTTAAACACTTATATTACAGTAGATGATCTAAACCATCTAAAAAGAGGTGGTAGAATCTCTAATGTTGCAGCACTTTTTGGAATAGTATTACATATAAAACCTATTTTAACTTTAAATAATGAAGGAAAAGTTATACCAGCTTTAAAAGTTAAAGGTAGAAAAAATGCGCTTAACAAAATGTTGCGTTTTGTTTGTGAACAAATAGAAGAACCAGAAAAACAAACTATAATGATTTCCCATGGTGATAGCGAAAGTGATGCACTAAAATTAAAGGAACTTGTTTTAAAAGAACTAAATGTTAAAGAAGTAATTATTAATGATATATGTCCTGCAGTTGGAACTTATGGTGGCCCAGGAGCTTTAGCTATATTCTTTTTAGGAAAACATAGACAAAATCATATAGTAAATCTTCATAAATAAACAATTGAAATTAAGTTTAATTTAAATATAAATCCTATGTATTAAATGATAAAGTCTAATACATAGGATTTTTTATATTGTATTAGTTTTAGTGTTTTTATAAATACAGAACATTTGTTTTGGCCCCGTAAATTTGGCATATTTTATTACTTTTTCATAATAATTTTGTATATATTCCTATTTTAATTTATAATGTAGATATATTATAAATGTATTTGAAAGGAATAATTATGAGCAAAATATTAGTATTAGCAGAAAAACCTAGTGTAGGTAGAGATATAGCAAAAGTTTTAAAATGTAATAAGAATAAAGGTAGTTATATAGAAGGAGATAAGTATATCGTTACATGGGCTTTAGGACACTTAGTTGGACTTCAAGATCCTGAAGGGTATGATAATAAATATAAAAATTGGAATATGGAATCTCTTCCTATGATGCCAAAGTATATGAAAACAACAGTTCTTCGTAAAACATCTAAGCAATTTTATGCTGTTAAAAAAGTTATGATGAGAGATGACATTAAAGAAATAGTCATTGCTACAGATGCCGGACGTGAAGGAGAATTAGTAGCTAGATGGATTATAGAAAAGGTAGGATCTAAAAAGCCTATAAAAAGATTATGGATATCATCTCAAACTAATAAAGCCATTATAGAAGGATTTAAAAACTTAAAACCTGGTGAAATGTATGATAATCTATATAAAGCTGCTGTATGTAGAGCAGAAGCTGATTGGCTTGTTGGATTAAATGTAACTAGGGCATTAACTTGTAAATATAATGCTCAATTATCAGCAGGACGCGTTCAATCACCAACTCTTGGACTTATAATTCAGAGAGAAGAAGAGATAAAAAGCTTTGTACCTAAAACATATCAT
Source organism: Clostridiaceae bacterium 14S0207 (assembly GCA_003288255.1). GTDB lineage: Bacteria > Bacillota > Clostridia > Clostridiales > Clostridiaceae > Hathewaya > Hathewaya limosa. Next base: position 1,476,742 of record CP026600.1, read on the forward strand.
ACTATAGAAATTAATACACCTAAGTGTAAGTTTACATGGGTTAATAAAGAAGGAAACTCTAGAATTTTTGATAAAGAATTTTTAAATAAAGTTTTATCAAAAGTAAAATCTAATAATCTTACTTTAGTAGAAGTTAAAGAAGCTAAAAAGAAAAAATATCCTAAGGCTTTATATGATTTAACTGAACTTCAAAGAGATTGTAATAAAATTTGGGGATATTCAGCAAAGCAAACTTTAAATATTATGCAAAGACTTTATGAAAATCATAAGCTTCTTACTTATCCAAGAACTGATTCTAGATATTTATCACAGGATATTGTACCTACAATAAAAGATAGATTAAAAGCAGTTTCTTTTGGAGAATTTAGGGCTACATCAAGTGAACTATTAAAGCATACTATTAAAGGGAATAAGAACTTTGTAGATGATTCTAAGGTTTCAGATCACCATGCTATAATTCCAACTGAAGAGAATGGAAACTTAGCTAATCTAAGTACTGAGGAAAAACATGTATACAATTTAGTTATAAAAAGGTTTTTAAGTGTTTTAATGCCTCCTTATGAATATATACAAACAACTTTAGAAGGTAATATAAATGGTGAAAGAGTTATAGCTAAAGGAAATGTTGTTGTGTTAAAGGGATGGAAAGCTCTTTATGATAAAGAAAGTATAGAAGATAATGAGTCAGATATACTTGAACAGGTTTTACCTAAATTTAATAAAGGTGATGAAATCAAAATTTCAAGTGTTTCTACTAAAAAAGGAGAAACTAATCCACCAGCAAGATTTAATGAAGGAACATTATTATCTGCTATGGAAAATCCTCAAAAATACACTGAAATAGATAAAGCATCTGCTAAAACTCTTGGTGAAACAGGGGGATTAGGAACTGTTGCTACAAGGGCAGATATAATAGAAAAATTATTTAATTCCTTTGTTATAGAGAAAAAGGGAAAGGATATTTATCCAACATCTAAAGGTAAACAATTAATAGAATTAGTACCAAAGGATTTAAAATCACCCCTTCTTACAGCAGAATGGGAACAACGTCTTGATAAAATAAGTAAGGGTAAAGAGAATTCACATAAATTCTTAAAAGAAATAAGAAATTATACAGTTGCCTTAGTACAAGATGTTAAGTTAGAAGAAAATAGCTTTAAACATGATAATATGACTAGAACTAGATGCCCTGAATGTGGAAAATATCTTTTAGAGGTTAAAGGTAAAAAAGGAAAGATGTTAGTTTGTCAGGATAGAGAATGTGGTTACAGAAAAGGTCTTTCTAAAGTAACTAATGCTAGATGTCCTGAATGTCATAAAAAGTTAGAATTAAGAGGAGAAGGGGAAGGGCAAATTTTTGTTTGTTCTTGTGGATATAGAGAAAAATTAAGTACCTTTAAACAAAGAAAACAAACTAAAGGAAATGCACCTTCTAAAAGAGAAGTATCAAACTATCTAAAAAAGCAAAACAAACAGAATGAAGAAAATATGAATAGTGCATTAGCTGAAGCATTAGCAAAATTAAAATTATAATATTGCCTTTTTAGGAGGAAATATATATGAACATAGCTATATTAACTTGTAATAAGCTCTCTTATGAATGCTGTGGTGCTTGGTGTCTTCAAGCATTTAATGAAAAAAGTAAAGGATTTGCTATATATAAAGATTTAGATGAAGAGATAAAATTATATGGATTTTTTCATTGCAATGGTTGTGATAAGGATTTAAAAAAAGAATTAGATTATAAAATGGTACAATTAAAAAAATGTAATGTTACTAGAATTCATCTTTCTCTGTGTGTAAAAAATCAATGTAATAGATATGATGAAATTAAATCTATGCTAGAAAATGAAGGATTTGAAGTTGTTTATGGAACTCATTAGAATTAGTATAAATAACGGAGCTTATTTCAATGTGACAAGTTCCAGTTTGAAATTGTATTTATGAGCGTATTAAAAAAGGAGGGATTAACCTCCTTTTTAACTTATTTAGATTAGAATTGAATATCTAAAGGTGAAAGCTTATATATCATATCTTTTCTTTCAACTATTATTTTTGCTTTTTCTCGTACTTCATTATCTTCAAGAATCTTTTCTACAAGTTCTTTAGTAGGATTTATTGCAGTTGGATTTCCTACATTCTTAAACATAGTAAAATCTCCAGAAGTATCTCCATAAGCATAACTTTTACTTAAATCAATATCATATTTTGCACAAAAGCTTGATATTGCCTTTTGTTTACTTTCACTATCCCACATAGGTATTAATTCACCTGTATATATATCATTTTTATCTTTTTCATATACAGTACCTACATAATCAGTAAACCCATGTTTTAAGCTCATGTTTTTAACTAATTCTATAGGAGAACCTGAAATTGCTATAACTAAATGTCCATTCTTTTTATGATATTCTATTCGATCTCTAGTAAAGGTATAAACCCTATCACCTTTTTGTTTTATTACTAACTCAGCTATGAATTCAATTTGTGATTTATGCAAACCTTTTATTGCCTCTGTATAGATATCCGCCATTTTTAAAAGATAATTATCATAGTTTCCTTGTCTTTTATCCCATTTAATATAGTAAGGACGAACTTCGTTGTACCATCTAGAATTATCTATAATCTCACTTTTAATTAGTTTTTTAAATACTTCTGTAATTAATCCTTCTCTGTATAATGTTCCATCAATATCAAAAAATGCAGCTACTTTACTTGACATAATTTATCAACTCCTTACAATTGAATATATAAATTAATTTTTTATAAAACATTTTCCAAAGATTTCCAAGGAAATTTAATTTATATTAAGCAAGATTATAATAGATATCTATGTAAAAATCAATAAGAATTTAGGTGATTTTATGAATAAAAACACTAGTAATATTATTATTCCTAAAAAAGTTCAATATATTATAGAAACCTTAAAAAGAAACGGATTTAAAAGCTATGTTGTCGGAGGATGTGTAAGAGATTCTCTTTTACACAAGGTTCCCAAAGATTGGGATATTACAACTAATGCAGAACCTAATACTATTATAGATATATTTAATGATTTGGGACATAAAACTTATGAAGTAGGTAAAGCTTTTGGAACAATTATAGTTAATATACATAAGGAGGACTTTGAAGTAACTACTTTTAGATGTGAAAAAGATTATATAAATAATAGAAAACCTTCCATAGTTTATTTTACAAAGGATATTAAAGAAGATTTAAAAAGAAGAGATTTTACAATAAATGCTATGGCATATAATTATGAAGATGGGTTAATAGATATTTTTCATGGAAAATCTGATTTAAATAAAGCATTAATAAAAACTGTTGGAAATAGTAGTGATAGATTTTTTGAGGATGCTCTTAGAATGTTGCGAGCTATTAGATTTTCAACTTGTTTAAATTTTACATTAGATCCTCTAACTAAAAATGGTATTTATATAAATAGGTCTTTAATAAGAAATATAAGTAAAGAAAGAATAACTACTGAATTAACCAAAATCTTTTCAGATAAAAATTGTTATAAGGGGATACTTACTCTTTTTGAAACAGAGATTATTTATGATATCTTCCAAATTAAGAATTATACTTTAGAAAATGATTTGAAACTTTTAAATAGATTTTCACATATATTTTATTTAGACCTGTCTTTGGAGGAAAAGCTAAGTTTTTTCTTATTTATTATATATAAGTATATATTGAAGGCTTCTATAGAAAGTATAAGATTAAAAGAATGCTTATCTTATCCCAATGAAGTTATAAAACATATAAATACTAATTTAAAATACCTATATAATCCTATAAACAAGGCTACAAGGTTATACGTATGTAAAATTATTAATGAATTTTCCTTAGAAAATTTAAATGATTTTTTACAGGTATATTCAGCATATATATTAATTTTAGAAGATAAAGTGTATGAGGAAATACTAAAGGACTTTTTAAAAGAAAAAGAATATATTATACAAAATAGAGTACCTATAAGTTTAAAAGATTTAAATATTAATGGAAAGGGTTTAATAGATTTAGGAATAAAAGAGGGGATACGTATAAAAAAAATATTAAATATTCTATTAGAGAAAACTATTGAAAATCCTAAATTAAATTCTAAAGAAAAGTTAATAGAAGAAGCAATTAAAGTTGCTAATAATATTTAAAATTAATAATAAGGTGTAAATTCCATTACACCTTATTATTTCTAAGATTAAAGAAGTTCTATATCACTATTTAAACATTGAGATATAATATCTTCACTCCAAACAGAGCTTTGAACCTCTCCTATATGTTTTTTCTTTAAGAAGAACATGCAAATTCTTGATTGACCTATTCCTCCACCAATAGTGTAAGGTAATTTACCTTCTAATAATGCTTTATGGTAAGGAAGTTCACGTCTTTCCATCATATTAGCTTTTTCTAATTGGTCCATTAAAGCTTTTTCATCTACTCTTATACCCATTGAAGACAGTTCTAAAGCGCATCCTAATGTTGGATACCAGAATAATATGTCTCCATTTAGGCTCCAATCATCATAGTCAGGAGAACGTCCATCATGTTTTTTACCGCTCTTTAAAATATCACCGATTTGCATTAAGAATACAGCTTTCTTTTCTCTTGCAATTTCATTTTCTCTTTCTTTATCTGTAAGATTTGGATACATATCTTCTAATTCTTGACTTGTTACAAAAGTAATTTCTTCAGGTAATATTTTAGTATATCCTTTTATAAAACTAGCTACTAAATCTTCTGTTTCTTTAAATACACTATAAATAGTTCTTACAGTTTCTTTTAATGTTTCCATATTTCTATCTTCTTTACGTATTACTTTTTCCCAATCCCATTGGTCTACATAAAAAGAATGTAATCTATCTAAGTCTTCATCTCTTCTTATGGCATTCATATCAGTATAAAGACCTTCGCCATTTTCAAAACCATATGTAAGTAGAGCTATTCTCTTCCATTTAGCTAAAGATTGAACTATTTCTAATTCTTCTTTAACACCTTTAGCATCAAAAGATACAGGTCTTTCATAACCATTTAAGTTATCATTAATACCACTATCTTTCTTTACGAAAAGGGGAGCTGAAACTCTAACTAAATTCAACTTTTCTGCTAATTTACTTTCAAAAAAGTCTTTAATTTTTTTAATGTTAATTTCTGTTTCCTTAATACTACTTTTTAGTTCCATTGAAATTTGTGAATACTTTAAATCTACCATTGTACAAATCCTCCTTTAAAATAAAAAAAATCTTTCATCCACTAAAGGGACGAAAGACTGTATATTTCGCGGTACCACCCTAATTAGTCTGAAAGACTCACTCGTAATAACAGTACGAAATAATATAATTATTTGATACTGTTCCAAATTTAACGGTATGGTTCCGTCTAAGTCTACTGTTCTTTCGAAGTTCGGTTAGAAACTCTGAGATGTTCTTCAATATAAACTTTAGTGTCAAACTCTCACCATCATTGACTCGCTATGACTTCAATTTATATCTACTCTTCTCTTCATAGTAAATATCTATATGTTTTTTAATTTGATTTTAATTTTATAACTAATTTCTTAAATTGTCAATAAAATTTTTGTAGAAAAATAAAGAAAAATTTATTTGAATTATCATAATAAGAACTTATAAGTCTTTCGTTTAAATGATATAATTGAAATCAAGATGTTTTATGATATACAAAGATTCTTGAGGAGGGGTTTCATGAATAACTTAGCTATAGATGAATTTGGTTTTAACATTGGAAATATGAAAAAAGGAAAAAATAATTGTATAACTGATGTAAAAGGAGTTACGGTTGGTCATTATACAATAAAAGAAGAAGATATTAATACTGGAATAACTGCAATACTTCCTCATGAAGGTAATATTTTTAAAGAGAAAGTACAAGCTGCATCCTATGTTATAAATGGTTTTGGTAAGACTACAGGACTAATACAGTTAGATGAATTAGGAACTATAGAAACTCCTATAGTTTTAACTAACACCTTAAGTGTAGGATCTGCATTTCAAGGTGTAATAAAATATATGTTAGAAGAAAATGAAGATATTGGTTTTTCAACAGGTACGGTAAATCCTATAATCTGTGAATGTAATGATGGATATTTAAACAATATTAGAAAAAATGTTATAACAGAAGAATTAGTATATAAAACTATTAAATCTACAGATAAAGAATTTTTACAAGGTGCAGTAGGTGCTGGAACTGGTATGTGTTGTCTTGGATTAAAAGGTGGTATAGGTTCTTCTTCTAGGATAATAAACATAAATAATGTTGAATATACTTTAGGAGTTTTAGTACTTAGCAATTTTGGAATAGGTGAAAATTTAACTATTCAAGGAAAACCTTTTGGGCATACATTAAAAAATGCTTATCCCAGGGAAGATAAAGGATCTATTATAGTTATATTTGCTACAGATCTACCTTTAAACAATAGGCAACTTAAAAGAGTTTGTAAAAGAGCTAATATAGGTTTAGTACGAACTGGAAGTTATCTTGGAAATGGTAGTGGAGACATTGTAATAGGATTTTCCACTGAAAATAAAGTTAAACATTATGAAAAAGATCATATATTGCAGGGAAAATACTTAAATGAAAACTATATAGACACGGTATTTAAAGCAATGGGAGAGGCAACAGAAGAGAGTATTCTTAATGCTCTTATAAATGCAGAAACTACAGTGGGATTTTTAAAACGTAAAAAATTAGGTTTAAGAGATATTTTATAAGCTTAATGTATTTACATATTATGGTAAAAAATGTATAATATCTTATATGTGAATATTTGAGGTGAGTTTATTGAAAAAAAATAATACAAAAAATAAGATACTTTTAGTTACAATAGCTTCAATGGTATTTTTAGTAGGAGGTTATATCAATTATAAGCAAGGGCATAGTGATAAAAAGGTACTAGAGGCTAAAAAAGAAGAACTAAGTTTAAATTATAATGAACTTTTTAGTAATCCCAATAAAGAAGAAGATAATAATTTAGATATACTTATTGGAGGAAAAATAGAATTTTCAAAGGAACTACAGGATAAGTTAAATAAAAATCAAGAGGGATATAAGGAATTGTTTTCTTGTATGAATAATTTATGCAAGAAGTCTATACCTATTTTTTCTTTAAATTCTTATTTTGAGAAAGAAAATGTTATTCATAAAGAATTTTGTGATTCTTTAAAAAAACAATTAAACTTACAACTTATAAATGGAGATAAAAAGGGCATATATGAACAGGGAAACAAGAAATTGTTTGAAAGTTTAGATATGTTAAAAAATAATGATATAAAAGTTTTAGGATTAAAAGATAACTTAGCTGAAAAAAATTATGTAGTAATTAAAAAAAACAATTTTAAAATAGGTATCTTAAATTATAATATTGAAGATAAAGTTAAAAGAGATAATGTTTTTTCTAATTATTATAATTCTTTTTCTTTAGAAAACTATGAAGGAAGTTTAAAAAATCTTGCTCAAAACATAGAAAATATAAAAAAGCAAGGAGTTACTTATATTATAGCTACACTTAATTTTCAAGAGACAAAGAAAAATCATCTAAAAATAAAAAAGGACTTTTCTGATTTAGGTGTAAACTTAATAATAGAAAAAGGTACTAATTCTACTGCTAAAAATGATGTTTTAAAAAACACCAATACTTTATGTATGGAAAATAATAGTGATTTTTTATCCTATAAGAATTTATATTCATCCAAGGCAGATAATATGAACTATTTTATTAAGATTAATTTAACAAATAAGGATAATGCTACAAAGGTTAATAATATAAAATATATTCCTATAGCTTTATATGAAAATAATAATAAATTTAAATTAATTCCACTGACTAAAAGGCAAGAATACAAGGATTATAAAATAGAGGATATAAAAGATATAAATGCTTTGGAAAACAAAAAAGAAAATATATTAAACAGTATAAAAAGAATTTATAATTAAAAATATCATAAGGGTATTTTATAAGTGTAAATAAGATAATAAAAGGAGTTGTTCATATGCTTTTAGACAGAAAAAACCTAGATTCTTCTATAATACTTAATGAATTTAATTTTATGCTTAATAAAGTTAATACAAGAAGTGAAATAGTTTTAAATATAAATGATTTGCCTAAAAACACAGCTTTAATTATAGTAGATATGGTAAATTCCTTTGCAACAGAGGGGGGAGAACTATATTCAAACAATGTTAAAGATTTAATTCCATCTATAGTAGAATTAGCTAAGAAATTTGAAGAGAGAAATATGCCTATAATTGCATATAGGGATTCACATAATATTAATTCTCCAGAGTTTCATAGTTTTCCGAGTCACTCGCTACAAGGAACTTATGGTAGTGAATTAGTAGATGAATTAAAAGAAATAAATTCTATTATATCTGTATTAAAAAATTCTACTAATGGATGTATAGCTAAAAATCCTTATGAAATTTTAGAAGGAAAATATACTAGCTTTGTTATAGTTGGTTGTTGTTCAGATATATGTATATATCAACTTGCATTAACTTTAAAAACCTATTTTAATCAATTAGATATAGAATCATCAATAATTATACCTACTAAGATGGTAACAACATTTAATGGGATAAATCATAATGCTGATATATATGATACTATATTTTTTTATAGTATGATTGTTAATGGAATAGATATAGTAGGTGATATAAAATAAAGGGGGATATTTACAAATGAAATCATGGAAGTACGAGTTGAAACTTAGAAGAAATGCTATACCTAAGGTATTAACAGAAGAGGAGCAAACATGGGATTCTTATAAAAAAATCTTAAAAGATGAAGATGATAAAATCAATCTTCTTTGGAATAGCCATGTTCCTGGTTCTTATGCACCTGAGAAAGTTCTTATTGGGGCTATTCAATCAGTTGAAAGTATGGGATGTGATGTTAGTAAGGCAGAAGAATTAATGGAAAAAGGTTTAGAAGCATTAAAAGATAATAATTTATATGAATTACACAAGTTAACAGCTGAAATATTCTATGAATTAAATAATGCTCCTAAAATCAAAGATCATCCATATTGGAGTTATAGAGTATATAATAATTTTGAGGAATATCTTAATAAGGTTACTTTTCCTAAATATGATACTTTTGAATTAAATATATCAGAATTTAATGAACAAATAAAAAGTGCATGGGTATATCAAATATGTGCTGGCGCATTAGGAACAGCTATAGAAGGGTATACTAGTGAGAATTTGAAAAAGGCCTTTGGAAATATAACATCTTACATAAGGACTCCTAATACTTTTAATGATGATATTACATATGAGATAGCATTTTTAAAAGCTTTTGAAACAAAGGGATATGATGTTACGTCCAAAGATATTGCTAAAGAATGGGTAGGATTAATACCTGCTGGATGGTCTGCTGAAGATATAGCTTTAAAAAACATAAGAATGGGTATTTTTCCACCAGAAAGTGGATACAAAAACAATCCTTATAGAGAATGGATTGGAGCTCAAATGAGAGGTGTAGTATGTGGGTTTGTTGCACCTGGTAATCCATATATGGCAGCCAAACTTGCTTTTGAAGATGGATCTGTTTCACATCATAATAATGGAGTATTAGGAGAGATTTTTAATGCTGTAATGGCTTCTTTAGCCTTTGTAGAAAATGATATTACAAAAATAATTAAATTAGCTATAGATTCTATTCCTAATGATTCAGAATACTATTCTGTAGTAAAATTTGCCTATGATTTATGCATAAATTCCGATTCATTTGAAGAATGCTGGAAAGTTTGCGAAGAAAAATATAAGGAATACAATTGGATACATGCTTATCCTAATGCCGCTGCTGAAGTTATTGCTCTTTGGTTTGGAAAATGTGATTTTGAAAAAACTATGAATATAATTTGCATGGAAGGACAAGATGTAGATTGTAACGCAGCACAAATTGCTAGTATTTTAGGAATTATTAATTTAATAGATGGAATTAATATTGATAAGTGGGTTACTCCAATAGGTGATAGAATTTGTACTTATGTTAGAGATAATGAAGAATTTAGTTTAAATGAATTCTGTAATTGGAATGTAGAAATTGTAAAAAAACATATAAATAATCTTAAATAGATTAAGTTTACTTTAAGAACAACTTGACTTTATATAGAAAATGCTCTTAAAATAAGATGTATTACTTAATAAATTATAGATAGGAGCTTTTTCATGAACGATAATACAATGGAAAGAATGAAACAATTAATAGAAGAAAAAAAGAATAAGAATGTTAAAAAAGAGAATAAAAGACCTTCAAAATGTATAGGCTACTCAAGAGGTGCTAAGCGTTCTAAAAAATCCGGTGGTTTATTTGATAAATAAAAAGAGTATTCACTTATAGTGAATACTCTTTTTATTATCTAAAGTTTGTAAATTGAAGAGCTATACCATAATCATTTCCTTTTAATAGAGCTATGACACTTTGAAGATCATCTTTATCTTTGCCTTGGACTCTAACTTGATTATCCATAATTTGAGCTTGAACTTTTAATTTACTTGCCTTTATATCAGCTACTATTAATTTAGCCTTTTCTTTTGATATACCTTTTACTATTTTAGCAACTTGTCTTAGTGTTCCCATTGCTGCATCTTCTACTTTTCCATAATCAAGTGCTTTTACGGATATACCTCTTTTAATTAATTTACCATCTAAAATTTCTTTCATAGCATTTAATTTATATTCATCTTGACCATGAACTTTAATTTCATCTTCTTTTCTTTCAATTTCAGCAGTACATCCTTTAAAATCATATCTATTGCTTATTTCTCTTGTAGCTTGGTTAATTGCATTATCCACTTCCTGTAAATCTACTTCTGATACTACGTCAAAAGAATAATTACTAGCCATAAATAGCACCTCTTTCTCTTTTTTTATACAATGATAATATTAACAAAAACGCATAATTTAATCAATATATATAACATATTTAAATAGATTATACTGTATATCTATGTATTTTAAAGATATTCATTATAATATCAAAATAATTTTAATAGATGCTTATTTATAATAAAAAACAATAAAAAATAAAAAAAATTAAAAGAATTGTTGAATTTATGGTATTTTTTTTATAAAATAAAAGTTGGTTTACTATTAACCACTATTGTAAATACTAAAATTATAAAACTAAATAGGGGTGAAGCAAAAAAATGAGTGAAAACATAATTGAATTAGTTGGAATTCACAAAGATTATGAAGGATTAGAAATTTTACAAAATATTAATTTTACCGTAAAGAAGAATGAATTTTTAACTCTTTTAGGTCCAAGTGGCTGTGGTAAAACTACCACCTTAAGGTTAATAGGTGGTTTTGAGACCCCATCTACGGGTAAAATAATCTTTGAAGGAAAAGATATAAGTAATATTCCGCCTTATGAAAGACAGATAAATACTGTATTCCAAAGGTATGCTTTATTTCCCCATATGAATGTATATGAGAATATAGCTTTTGGTTTAAAACTTAAAAAAATGCCTAAAGATGAAATAGATAAAAAAGTAACGAAAATGCTTAAACTAGTTAACTTATCTGGGTATGAAAGAAGAAAAATATCTGCATTAAGTGGTGGACAACAACAAAGAATTGCAATTGCAAGAGCACTTGTAAATGAACCTAAAGTACTTTTACTAGATGAACCATTAGGTGCTCTTGACTTAAAATTAAGAAAAGAAATGCAAACAGAACTAAAAAATATGCAACAACAAGTAGGAATTACATTTATATATGTAACTCACGATCAAGAAGAAGCCCTTACCATGTCTGATAAAATTATAGTAATGGAACAAGGTAAAATTCAACAAATGGGAACACCACAAGATATTTATAATGAACCTAAAAATGCTTTTGTCGCTAAATTCATTGGAGAATCTAATATTGTAAAAGGAATAATGCATAAGGACCTTGAAGTAAACTTCTGTAATACAGTTTTTAAATGTGTAGATAAACGTCCAAATAATTGCGAAGAAGTTCAAGTGGTAGTAAGACCTGAAGATATTAAGATTGTATCAGAAGAAAAGGGTATGCTTAAAGGGAAAGTAACTTCAATTATCTTTAAAGGTGTACACTATGAAATAACAGTAGAAGGGGTTCTTAAAGAACAATGGATTATTCATTCAACAGAGAAAGTAGAAATCGATACTTGCATAGGAATGGATATATATCCAGATGATATTCATATTATGGAGAAAGAAGGGTAGCTAAATGAAGAAATACACATCTTATCCATATATACTTTGGAATATAATTTTTATTGTATGTCCATTACTTTTAATAGTTTATTTTAGTGTAACTAAAAGTGTTATAGACCCAAGTGTAACTTTAGAACACTATAAAAGATTTATGGACCCTCTTTACATAAATATATTGTTTCGTTCCATAAAATTAGCTGCATTTTGTACAATTTTATGTTTAATTTTAGGATATCCATTAGCATACATATTAAGTGGTTTGGAACATAGAAAAAGAAATATATTAGTAATGCTTTTAGTCCTTCCAATGTGGATGAACTTCTTATTAAGAACTTATGCATGGATGGCTATTTTAGGTAAGCATGGTTTTATTAATTCTTTTTTAACTTGGCTTAGTCTACCACCATTAAAATTACTATATAATGATGGTGCTGTATTATTAGGAATGGTTTATAACTTTTTACCTTTTATGGTACTACCTATTTATACTATATTAAATAAAATGGATGATAGTTTAATAGAAGCAGCTAGTGACTTAGGAGCTACTAAGTTGCAAATTTTTTATAAAGTAATTTTCCCACTTAGTATGCCAGGAGTATTTTCAGGAATTACTATGGTATTTATGCCTGCCGTTACTACCTTTGTAATATCTAGGTTACTAGGTGGTGGACAATATATGTTAATAGGTAACTTAATAGAACAACAATACCTTACAGTAGGTGATTGGAATTTTGGTTCCGCAGTATCTATTATCATGATAATAATTATTTTAATTACTATGGCCTTTATGTCCAAAGTAGATAAAGAAGAAGGTGGTGGGGGACTATGGTAAAATCTTTAGGGAAAAAAATATATGCTTTTCTTATATATTTATTCTTATATGCTCCTATAATAGTATTAATTATTTTTTCTTTTAATAATTCTAAGTCTAGAGTTACTTGGAATGGATTTACATTAAAATGGTATACAAGTTTATTTTCTGATACAGAAATACTAAAATCTTTGTATTATACTATAATAATTGCACTTTTAGCTTCTCTTATTTCTACGATTTTGGGGACTGTAGCTGCTATAGGAATAAACAATTATAAATCTTTTAAAAGAAAATTACTATTAAATATAAATTATTTACCAGTTCTAAACCCTGATATTGTTACAGCAGTAGGGTTAATGTTATTATTTAATATGTTAAAAATAGAAAAAGGTTTTTTAACTATGTTACTTGCTCATATTAGTTTTTGTACTCCTTATGTTGTTTTAGCCGTTCTTCCAAAGTTGAAACAATTACCCAAAAACATAATGGAAGCGGCACTAGATTTAGGTGCAACACCTATGTATGCCATGAGAAAAGTCATAATTCCTCAAATATTCGATGGTATTATATCTGGTGCATTAATTGCTTTTACTCTTTCTATAGATGATTTTGTAATAAGCTTCTTTAATACTGGTTCTGGAGTTTCGAATTTGTCAATTAATATATACTCTATGGCTAGAAAGGGTATAAATCCTAAAATCAATGCATTATCAACGTTAATGTTTTTATCAGTATTAATAGTCTTATTAATAGTCAATAAAAAGAGTGCGAAAGGAGAAAAAAACTAAGAATGAAAAAGTTTTTATCTTATATTTTATTAATAACATTTCTTGTGGGAACTGTTTTAATTCCTGTAGGATGTGGTGATAACAGGGTGAAGTTAAAAGTATATAACTGGGGAGATTATATCGATAAATCTCTACTTAAAGAATTTGAAAATAAATATAATATAAAAGTAATCTATGGTGAATATGCAACTAATGAAGAGATGTTTGTAAAACTAAGAAATTCTCCTGGTCAATATGATGTTGTTGTTCCCTCTGATTACATGATTACTAAAATGATTAAAGAAGGATTATTAGAAAAGTTAGATTTTAAAAATATACCTAATTATAAAGATATAGATCCTCAATTAAAGAATTTACCTTTTGATCCTAAAAATGAATATTCTGTTCCATATATGTGGGGAACTTTAGGTATTGTATATAATACTGGTTTAATAAAGGATAATATTAAGGGATGGAAGGATCTTTGGAATCCTAAATATAAAGATCAAATTTTAATGGTAGATAGTCAAAGAGATTCTGTAGGAGTGGCTTTGAAAATGTTAGGTTATTCTATGAACACGACTAATTTAAAGGAACTAGAAAAAGCTAAAAATGCACTTATTAAGCAAAAGGATCTAGTTCATGCTTATGTGGGAGATGAAGTAAAGGATCAGATGGTAGAAGAAGAAGCGGCCATGGCTGTTGTTTGGTCAGGTGATGCTATGACTATAAAAGAAACTAATCCTAAGCTAAAATATGTTATCCCAGAAGAAGGTGCAAATCTTTGGTTTGACAATCTTGTAATTCCTAAGGGAACTAAGCATAAAAAAGAAGCTGAATTATTTATCAACTTTATGACCGGTGCAGAAGCTTCAAAGAAAAATGTCGAATACATAGGATACTCAACTCCAAATTTAAAAGCTAAAGCAATGCTTCCAGAAGAAATTAGAGAAAACCCTTCTGCATATCCTTCTAAAGAGGTTATAGTAAAAGGTGAAGGATTTGTAGACCTTGGTGATTTTATAAAAGAATATGATAAAATTTGGACTGATATAAAAGCTCAGGAATAATAAAAAAATAAAAGCTCCTTAAATTGGAGCTTTTATTTTTTTATGCATTAACAACTACTTCTTGTTTTTCTTTTATTTGATTGTAGCAATAATTTATAATTACGCTTCTTTTAATTATCCCTATAAAAACATTATCATCATCTACTACTGGAACAAAGTTTTGAGAGATGGATAATGTTATTAATCCTTCGATGTCTGAATTAATTTTCACAGCAGAATTTTTAACTCTTCTAGGAATTTGCTTGATACACATATTTTTTACTTGATTAAGGCTATGTTTTTCTTTTTCTACTTTATTCTTTATGTACCATAAAACATCTCCCTCTGTTAATGTTCCTACATATTTACCTTTTTCGTCAATTATGGGAATTGCAGTATATTTGTACTTTTCTAAAATGTGCATAGCTTTTTCTAAAGTATAATTTTCATTAATAAATACTACTTCTATTTTAGGAGTAAGAAAAAAGGCAATATTCATATGCAAAACCTTCCTTTATGATTATTTACTTCTCTATTAATATTATAACATAAAATTTTATTTTTGTTATTCAAACAAATATTTTTAAAAGTTCTTTAATAAAATTTTATAATATGGTACTATTACTTTTAAAGATAGTATAAAGGGGGAAAATATATGAGTAAAGTTCTACTAAGAAATGAAATTGATGAAAAGTATAAATGGGCTATAGATAGTATTTATAATTCTATAGACTTATGGGAAGATGATTTTAAAAAATTAAAAGAAGAAGCACCAAAGCTTGAAAACTTTAAAGGTAGCTTAAAAGATGGCTCTAAATTGTTGGAATTTTTAGAAGAGTATGAGAAGGTTTCGAGAAGTTTTTTAAAATTATTTCTTTATGCTCACTTAAAATCCGATGAAGATACTACTGTAAGTGCTAATCAAGCTTTAAAAAATAGGATTGATGCTTATGATTCTGAATTTAACGGTATAATAGCTTTCTTTGTTCCAGAAGTATTAACTTTTGATAAAGGACACTTAGATTCTCTTTATGAACAGGTTCCTAAGCTTAAAGAATATAAAATTTATCTTCAAAGAGTATTCGATCAAAAACCTTATACTTTAAATGAACAAGAAGAAAAAATTCTAGCACAGGTAGCGGATTGTTTAAATTCTCCAAGTAATTGTTTTTATATGTTAACAAATGCTGATATGGAGTTTCCTGAAATTATAGATGAAGAAAATAAAAAAGTTCAATTAACAGAATCTAATTATAGTGTATTTATAAAATCAAAAGATAAATCTGTAAGAGAACAAGCGTTTAAAGCTTTATTTAATACTTATATTAAATATAAAAATACTTTAGGAACAATGCTTTCTTCTTCTATGAAAAATTGTGTATTTGAGGCTAAAGTAAGACATTATGATTCAGCACTACAAAGCAAATTAAAACCTCATAACATTCCTGAAAGTGTTTATGATAACTTAATCAGTATGGTAAATAAAAACTTAAGTTCACTTCATAGATATGTAAGATTAAAAAAGAAAATTTTAAATCTAGATGAAATTCATATGTACGATCTATATGTTCCGCTATTTGAAAATAGTTTTGATCATATAGAATTTGAAGAAGGACTAAAGATTATAAAAGAAGGATTAACACCTTTAGGAGAAGAATATTTAAGCATCTTAGATAAAGGTATTAATGAAAGATGGATTGATGTATTTAGTAATAAGGGGAAAAAGGGTGGTGCATACTCTTGGTCAACTTATGATACAAAACCTTTTATATTAGCAAATTTTAATTATCAATATAATGATGTATCAACAATAGCCCATGAATTAGGTCATTCTATACATTCTTATTACTCTAACAGTACTCAACCATTCTTCTATTCAGACTATGCCTTATTCTGTGCAGAAGTAGCTTCAATTACAAATGAATGTCTTCTTGTAAATCATTTAATTAATAAAGAGACTGATAAGAGTAAAAAACTTTACTTATTAAATCAACAACTTGAAAATATAAGAACAACATTCTTCAGACAAACTTTATTTGCAGAATTTGAAAAAATAACTCATGAAAAAATAGAACAAGGGGAAGCCTTAACTTGCGAAGACTACTCAAGTATTTATTATGAGTTAAATAAAAAATACTATGGTGATGAGATTATTTTGGATGAGGAAATAGCTATTGAATGGGCTAGAATACCTCATTTCTATAGAGATTTCTATATTTATCAATACGCTACTGGTTTTGCTGCTGCAAACTCTTTTGCAACTAGTATTTTAGCTAAAAAAGAAAATGCTAGAGATAAATATATAGGTTTCTTAAAAAGTGGTTGCATAGCTGACCCTATAGAAATATTAAAGACTGCTGGTGTTGATATGACATCACCGAAACCAATAGATGATACTATAGCTGTATTTAATTCACTATTAGATATGTTAGAAAAAGAAATCTAAATTAAAAAATACGCCTAAAAGAACATTAGTTCTTTTAGGCGTATTAATATATGTTTAATATATTAGATATGTTTAGTTTTTTTGGGTCTTAAATAAAAAGAATAATAAATCAAGTCCACTAAGTCCTACAAGTATATATATAAGTCTTTCTAGAAATGGAACAGCTTTTCTAAATAAAACTTCTAGAACATTTACCCCTAACAGACCATATATGCCCCAAACGATAGAACCAAGTATTATTAAGATAAAGGCAATCTTATCTAGATTAGTTATCTTATACATGTAATCAACCCCCTATACATCTTTTTGTTCTTATTTAAAATATATTGTATAATGTTATATATTATTCTTATAAAGTAAAATTTAGAATTTAATACGAACAAAATTATTACTTTATTTGAATTTATATGTTATAATATGAATGAATAATGTAAAAATATTTTTAACATACGTATGGAGGTAATCAGGTAATTATGAAAGATAGAAATAAATATAGTACACCTTTAAATTCAAGATATGCATCACCAGAAATGTCATATATATTTTCAGATAATATGAAATTCAAGACTTGGAGAAAGTTATGGTTAGCATTAGCTGAATCAGAAAAAGAATTAGGATTAAATATTACAGAAGAACAAATTAAAGAATTAAGAGAAAACGTTGAAAATATTAATTTTGAAGATGCTGAAAAAAGAGAAAAAGAAATTAGACATGATGTAATGAGTCATGTTTATGCATATGGTCTTCAATGTCCAAATGCTAAAGGAATAATCCATTTAGGTGCTACTTCTTGCTATGTTGGAGATAATACTGATTTAATAGTAATGAAAGAAGCATTATTACTTACAAAGAAAAAACTTATAAATGTTTTAAGTTCATTAAAACAATTTGCTTTAACATATAAAGATATGCCTACTTTAGGTTTTACACACTTTCAACCTGCACAGTTAACTACTGTAGGTAAAAGAGCTACATTATGGATGGAAGAATTAATGTTAGATCTTGAAAACCTAGATTTTGTTATAAATACAATAAAATTAAGAGGTGTTAAAGGTACAACAGGAACCCAAGCTAGTTTCATGAAACTTTTTAACGACAATGAAGAACAAGTAAAAGTATTAGATAAAATGGTAGCAAATAAATTAGGGTTTGAAGATACATATCCTGTAACTGGTCAAACTTATTCAAGAAAAGTAGATTCTATAGTATTAAATACATTATCTGAAATTGCTCAAAGTGCTTATAAATTTAGTAATGATTTAAGACTTCTTCAAAGTATGAAAGAAATTGAAGAACCTTTTGAAAAGCATCAAATAGGATCATCTGCAATGGCATATAAACGTAATCCTATGAGAAGTGAAAGAATGGGTTCACTTGCAAGATATATCATAGTAGATGCTTTAAATCCAGCTATAACTGCTAGTACTCAATGGTTTGAAAGAACATTAGATGACTCCGCAAACAAAAGAATTGCAATAGCTGAAGCATTTTTAGCATTAGATGGTGTTTTAAACCTTTACCTGAATATATCTGAAAACTTAGTAGTTTATCCAAAAGTTATAGAAGCTCATGTAAAAAGAGAATTACCTTTCATGGCAACTGAGAACATAATGATGGAAGCAGTAAAAAGGGGAGGAGATAGGCAAGAGCTTCATGAAAAAATAAGAGTTCATTCTATGGATGCTGCAAGACAAGTTAAAGAATTTGGTCTTGAAAATGATTTAATTGATAGAATAATAAATGATCCAACATTTAATATGTCAAAAGAAGATATATTAAGCATTATAGATGCTAAAAAATTCACTGGTAGAGCTGCAAATCAAGTTGTAGATTTTATGGAAAATTACGTAAATCCAGCATTAGAAGCTAATAAAAATTTAATTGGTGTAAAATCTGAAATTAATGTTTAAAATTAAGATTTAAGTTTAAATTTTTAAATCCAATCTAAATAAGATTTTTTAGATTGGATTTTTTATGTTTTATTAAAAAATCTCATTTATTAAGTACTAAACAAGAAATTAATATAATTAAGTAAGTTTATAATAATTATATATACTTAAATTATATAATTTAAGTATATATAATTATAGATATATATAGTTTTTTTTAGTAAAATAGAGAAAAAGGGTAAAATAAATAATGTCGTGAAATATAAATTTCACGACATAAATATATAAAATATAAGGGTAGGGCTATTGGAGGTGCTAAAATTGAAAACTTTATATAATACCATATTAAATAAAGATTACCCTAGATTATTAAAAGACTTTTTAAATTACTCGCTTTCAGTTAAAGGTCTTTCACCAAATACTATTAAGGGTTATGCTTCTGACTTAACTCTTTTTATAAAATATTTAATTTTTATAAATGAAACTTGTGAAAATAAAAAGCTTGATTTTAATAACATTGATATTATGAAATTTGATGAAAATATTTTATTAAGTGCCGATTTAAATGCTATTATTTCTTTTATAAGTTTTACTGAAATTAGTTTAGAAAATAGTAATTATGCCAGAGCTAGAAAAGTCTCTTCATTAAAAGCTTTTTTTAAGTACTTATACGATATTAAAGAAATTTTAAGCATTAATCCTTGTGAAAATTTACAGGTACCTAAAATTCCTAAAAGGCACCCTATTTATTTAACTTTAGATGAAAGTAAAGCTCTTTTAGATGCCGTTACAGCTAATGGTGGAAAAAATACAGAAAGAGATTATTGTATAATCACCCTTTTCTTAAACTGTGGCCTTAGACTTTCAGAATTATGTTCTATAAGTTTATCTAAAATTAAAGATGATAAATTAAAGGTTATTGGTAAAGGTAATAAAGAACGTGTTATTTATTTAAATAAAGCTTGCTTAAAAGCTATTGAATATTATATGCCTATAAGAAATGCTCAAATAGATAATATTCCTGAAGAATACAAAGATGCCCTTTTTATCTCTTCTAAAAAAATGAGAATATCTGAAAGAACAGTAGAACGTATTGTAAAAAAATATGTTAAGTTAGCTGGATTGGATTATGATGTTTTAACTCCTCATAAATTAAGACATACAGCAGCAACATTAATGTATAAATATGGTAAGGTAGATTTACGCTCCATACAGAGCATTTTAGGCCATGAAAGTATTTCTACCACGGAAATATATACTCACATAGATGAAGAGGATCTAAGAGAAGCTGTGTATGCAAATCCACTAAATCTAGAAGAAAATTAAGTTTTAAAATATATTACTAAAACATTATCTAATTTTAAAAGATAAAAATCAAAAGTTAAGTATATAAGTATACTAGTCATTAATTTAATTTTATACTAAATATAAAAAAGGATGTTATTTAATATAACATCCCTACCCTTAAATTTTTAATTATCCTTTTTTCTAAAGGTTATTAGACCTGGAAATACCTCTTCATATTCTGAATTGCCATCTAAAACATCTAATTCCTCATCTAATCCTTCTTCATCATCTATATAGCACCAAAGATCTTCATTATCCATTACATCAAATGAATCCTGGTTTTCCTGGTTATCTATATATGATTCCTTAATATGTTCTTTTTCTAACTCTTTATCTTTTATAGTTATTTTACCTAAATCCTTTGAGTTTACTTTTATATGTCCTACATTAACTTCTTTTTCTTCCAGTATAGCATCCACCTTAATGCTTCTTTCTTTTTTAGCATCTTGATTTAAGATTTCACCACATGCATTACACATAAGTAATTCATCTACATCTACAATATCTAAACTACCACATTTTGAACACTTAAATTCTTTATTTTCCATAGTTTTATCTACCTCTTTATAACTTTATACACATCAAAAAAGTATTCTATCATAGTTTTGACTATTATTCAATATTGTATACATATTAACTGGTATTAACTTGAATAAGTTAGAGACATACATATATTTGTATTAATAAAGTTTGATTTTAAAAAATTCATCTTTATGTTTTAATTCTATTGAAAGTCCTCATAGGTATAAAAATGTAAAGCTAAATATAAAGTTTTGCATTTCCATTTAATCAGTATGAGAAATAGTTAAGATTGCCTATATAGCTTTTCTCATTCATTTATTAAATGTATCTTATATAGTTAGTTTTGTATGCTTAAAAACACACCTTAAAATTATTACATTTTAAGGTGTGTTTTAATTATATTACTCTTATTTAGTTTTTATTATAAATCTTATTTTTTTGTATTATCTACCGTATTTTCCATTACACCTTTTATAAGATTTCTTACTAAATCATAAATTTTATACGAATCAAATTTACATTTTGTATCTAATCTATGACTCCACATTTCTTCTTCATTTTTATATGCCCTATCATATCTTCTATCAGAACTTGTATAAGATTTTCCCATAAATAGTAAATCTAATATATGAACAGCATCTTTTCCAGCAGCCTCCATAGTTCCTCTACAAGATCCACAATAAGTAACTATTGAATGTTGATTAAAGTCATTAGCTCTTCTTATATATAGCTTTTTATATAATTCTGGATTTGAGCTACAAGCCATACCACCAACACCGCAACATCTAGTGTTTTTACCACTTTTTTCGATTTCACTCCATTTATAATTCATTTGATCAAGCATCCATCTTATACTTTCATGATGTGAAGTAACATCTCTTGTAGGACATGAATCATGTATATTAAATACAATATCAGAACTTTCTCCTATGTTAAGTGCCTGTTTTGGCAAGCCTATTTGTTCCTTCATTAAATCCCAATAAGATATTACCTTTTGATTTTTAACACTTGCTGAATAAACTTTATAGCATGAAGGACAGACAGTTATTATAACCTCAGCCCCCATCTCATCAAATTCATTTATAACTTTTTTATTTATATCTAAAAATCTTTGTTTTTCACCAACCATTAAAGACATTTTTCCACAACATTGAAGTACTGCACCAACATTTTCTTCACCAAGAGTTTCTTTCAAGTGTTTTAGTACTTTTTCACAAAGTTCAGGATTATAGGCTGGTACTGTACATCCTGGAACAAACACATATTTAGTCTTTTTAGAACGTCCAAAATCTGCTTTAAGTGTTGTTGAATATTTCTTTCCTGATTCTAACTCTTGTTGATTAGCTACAAATTCAAGTTCTTTAAGTGGCGCATAACCATTATTTTTTCTTGCAAAATTTTCTTTCATTTCTATAAAATTATCTTTTAGATTAAAATTTTGAGGACAAACTATAGTACATTGACTACACTCATTACAAGAATAAGCTATCATTTTATCTATATTTTCATATCCTTTTTCTAAATACTCTTTAAATAATTTTTTAGGACATTCTGTATACTGTTGAAGCATTAAACATTCTTTCATACAAAGTCTACATTCGCATTGTTTACATCTACTAGCTTCTCTTAAAGCCTGTTCTTTAGTATATCCAAGTGCAACTTCATCAAAAGATTTTATTCTTCTTTCTGCATCAAGTTCTTTCATATCCTCTCTAAGACCAGCTATATTGTCCCAATTAATTGGCATATTAAGTTTAGTATCATAGCTACAAGTATCTTCAATTTGTCTACCTTCTGTTAAAGAGTCACCATTTAGATATCTAATAACAGATTGAGCTGCTCTTCTTCCAGTAGCCATAGCTTGTATAACTACAGAAGATTCTCCAGAAGCATCCCCTGCTATAAATACTTTTTGATTTAAAGATGATTGAAGTGTTAACTTATCACATTCAAAAGTAGTATTTGGTCTTTGTTGTAATGTTCCCTCTGTAAAACTTGAATCAACCGCTTGCCCTATAGAGAAAACTATTGTATCTACTTCTAGTTCTCTAGTATCATTTTCATCAAACGTAGGTGCAAACATACCTTGTTCATTAAACATTGAAAGACATTTTTTTAATATAACTTTTGATACTCTACCATATTCATCTAATTTAATTTCTTTTATAGCTGTTGCATGATTAAATTTAATTTCCTCTTCAATAGCACCTTTTAGTTCATGCTCTGATGCTGCCATACTATTAAAATTATCTTCTAAACAGATAGAATAAACCTCTTCAACTCCATGAATTCTTCTAGATACCCTACAACAATCCATAGCAACGTCTCCGCCACCTACTACTAGAACTTTCTTTTTAACATTCTTTACATTTCTAGTAAGAGCTGCTTCTTTTAAATAATCTACTGAACTAAATATACCTTGTGCATTAAAGTTGCTTAAACTTTTATCAACTTTTCCTAGTTGTCTTCCTACTGCAACTATAACAGAATCAAAATTTTCTAATAGGTAGTTAAATTTAATATCTTTTCCGATTTCTATTCCAGTTTTAAAATTAATTCCTAACTTATCTAAATAACTTATTTCTTTTTCAAGTACATTTCTTGGTAGTCTGTATTCAGGAATACCAACTGCCATCATTCCACCTCTTACTGGCAGCTTATCAAATACAGTTACATCTACCCCTTCTTTTCTAAGTTCAAGGGCAGCCTGTAATCCTGATGGTCCAGCACCTATTATTGCAACTTTTTTTCCAGTTGCACATTTTATAGATAAATCCCAATCACTTTCATTATCAAAATTATCAGCTGCATATCTTTTTAATGAAGCAATTGCCATAGGACTTTTGCCTTCATTCCATTTACATTTTTTTTCACAAGGATGAGCACAAATTCTTCCCAATGTTCCTGGTAAAAAAAGATTTTCTCTAATAACCTTTATAGCCTCTGTACCTTTATCTTCTCTAATTAATCTTACATATGTTTTTACATCAGTATGCATAGGACAAGTTGCAACACATGCTGATTCTGAATCCCCCATACAGTTATCAACAATGTTTTTCATATTTTCGATTATTTCGTGTTTTAACATATAAGTTTCCTCCTAAGTTATTAAATAAGTTTTTATAATAATTTTTATAATAATTTATATAAAGGAATATTAAATTTTATTAAAGACCTATATTATAGTTATTAGTCTAATAAATTTATATTGATTCAATAAATTAAACAAAAATAAAATAGAAAGAGAATTCTCTTTCTATTTATAGTTTATCAAAAAAATTATGAATTTCAATAAAAAAAATACTTACTTAATATTCGATAATTTCTAAGTTAATGAATAATTGTAAATTGTATGAATTTATATCCTATATTTTTAAATATTTTTTAATTTATAAGCGACTTATACTCCTTTATTAATAATATAATCCCTAAAAGTACAACAAAAGTATCTACTAATGGTTGGGTAAACCATACTGCTTTTATACCAAAGAATTTAGGCATAAGTATTATAGCAGGAACAAAAGCTATTATTTGTCTTAAGAATACAAGAATACCTGCATTTTTTCCTTTACCAATAGACTGAAAGAATGTAATCATCATAATCATAAGGCCGTATATAGGAAAAGCTCCGTAAAAAATCCTAAAATTACTAATACCTTTTGCAACTATATTTTCATTAGTTATAAAAAGTCCTAATGCCCCTTTTGCAAATATCTCCATAGGAATCCAAAAGATTAACGCTAAAATTGTAGATCCAATTATAAACATGTTTGTAGATTTTTTAACTCTATTATAATATTTAGCGCCATAATTTGTTCCTACTAAAGGTTGTAGTCCTTGAGACATTCCCCATAATGGAATAAAAGAAAAGGCTTGAATACGCAATGATGCGCCCATTAAAATGGCTTGATTAGGGTCTCCATATTTAAAAGCCATTCTGTATAATAATGTTTGTTGAATTATTGTTAAAACTTGCATCATCATAGCAGAAACACCTACAGAAAACACTTCATTCTTAAGTTGTTTATCTATTTTGATTCTATGAATTTTAACAACCCTACTTTTCTTTAAAAAATATCTTAAAGTTATAATAGCTTGTACTATTTGGGAGGTTACGGTTGCTATTGCTGCACCTTCAATACCTTTATTTCCTAAAGCTTTAATTAAAATAGGATCTAAAACGATATTTAATATTGCTCCAAATGCCATAATTAACATAGCGTTTTTCATTAATCCCTCTCCACGCATAACCATATTAGCACTTTGAGCAAAATTAACAAAAATAGAACCAAGATAAACTATTTTAAGGTAACGGATGGCAAGTTCTAATATTTCTCCTTTTGCGCCACTAAATTGAAGTAATTGTCTGGTAAATACAACTCCTATTAAGGTAATAGCTATTGAAAAAATTAAAACTAAAGCAATTAAATTTCCCATTATTTTATTTATTACTTCTTGATCTTTTTTCCCAATGGCTCTAGATAAAACTGAAGCTGAGCCAATACCTATTAATGTTGATATACCACTATTAAACAAAGTTAAAGGGTACGCAACAGATATAGCTCCCATTGCATTTTCACCAATCATTTGGCCAGCGAATACACCATCCATGAAAGAATATAATCCAATTACTATCATTCCAAGAATAGCTGGAGCTGATAATTTAAACATAAGTTTTATAGGTGATTCTTTTAACAATATCCCCCTAGTATCTTTCATATATTCATCTCCTTTTTTAAATAAAAAATAACATTGAATTAATAAAATTTAACTCAATGTTATTTTAATTGATATTGATTATCAATTCTACTCTGTTAATATCTAAAATGCTCCAAAAAATTATTTTCTTTTTTATAGTCTTTTGGAAGTACCCCATTTATATCTTTAAATGCTTCTGTAAATTTACTAGCATTTAAATAACCTAAGGATAATGCAATATTACTAATATTAAGATCTGTAGTTGCTATTAAAAATGCTGCTTTATTCATTTTATATTTTTTTATATAAGCATAGGGAGTATCACCATATATTTGTTTAAAAATTGTTCTAAACATTGATAAACTCATATTATAATCTTTAGTTATATTATCTAATTTTAATGATTTATCTAAGTTTGTTATTAACGCTTGTCGTATTTCTTTAACTTTCTTTACTTGTTTACCTGAATAATATTTAAGTTCTTCTTTACTACCTTTAGTTAACTTACTTATGAAATAAAGTACATCTAAAATCTTTATTTTAAAATAATCTATTTGTCCATCATCTCTTGCAGTGTATATTTCATTAAATATATGATTTATCTTTCCATTATCCTTATTTGTATACCAATTTTTATCTAGACTAAGTTTATTATATATGTCTTGCAAATCAATTCCTAAGGTATTTAATAGGATACAAAAATTTTTTGTGATTTTTTTCTTGTCTATAACAATAGCCATTCCATAATAAACATTTAAAGGGAAACAAAATTTAGTTGGAAGATATTTTGTAGAACTAATAGAAATCTCATTTTCACCTATATAAGAATAAGTATTATTAGGAAATTCCCATTCGACTCTTCCCCGTAAGCAATGATTAATTTCAATAATATTTTCGTTTCCACAATTACCTTCAATTAATTCCTCAGTATTGAAATCTTGAAAAGTAATCTGCACACCTGGAAATAAATCATATACAGTAAAAGTACTTTTACCTTTGTTACAACAATAATCATAAACAGTAAAATTTTTTTCTCTTTTAAGCACTTTAATACATTTAATTTTCCATGGATTTATTTCTATTTCTTTATTCAATAAAATCACCTTTAAAGAATTATTTTATTAAAAATTCGTCTATGATGTTATGACAATTTTAATCTACTTTGATTTTTAGTGGTTAAGATACTTGCAATTATAAAAGCAATTAAATCGGATACAGATTGTACCCATAATATCCCTTCTAAACCGAATAATTTTGGTATTATTAAAATCAATGGGATATATATAAATCCTTGTCTTAAAGTTGTAACTAATGTAGCTTCCTTAAATCTGTGAATATTTTGTAAAAACATACCTGATATAGTTATATAACCTATAAGGGGTAAACTAAGAGACTGTATTTTTAGAACCATCGAACCGATTGTGATTACATTATAATCACTTGTAAAGAATGAAATTAAATTATCACTCTTAATAATAAATATAGCTGAAATAAAAATCATGAAAATAATGGCTGATTTTAATGTGAATTTTAAGGCTTTTTTCACGCGTTTATATAACTTTGCTCCGTAATTAAAAACACATACTGGTTGAAAACCATGTCCTAATCCAACCATAAGATATGTTCCTGCAAGCATTAATCTATTTACTATTGTAAAAGCCGCTAAATACTCTTTCCCATAAATCTTCAACCTATTATTTAAAAGCGATAGAGAAACACCTATAAAGATTTCTCTTGTGAAATTAGGAAGTCCTCCACCAAAAAGTTCTTTTAATATATTTTTATTTATATGAAAATTTTTAAAGCTAAATTTTACATTTTCTTTGTAGACGAAATTGGGTATTTATTGTTAAAGAAGAAATCATAAATGGAGCCCCTATCAAGAGTATTGATAAATATTCTTTGGTTAGTGGAATAAGACTTTTATTAGCTCCTAAAAAATATACTAACTTATCTATATATATTTTCCCTAAGATTAATATAATAGTACCTACAATAAAAGAAATTATAAGTCCATCTATTGCCATTTTGGAGGATTCCTTTTTATTTTTTTCTCCCTCCATTCTGGATATATAATTTCCTGAACCATGACCATAAAGAAGACCAAATGCTTGAATAACACTCATAAATGAAAAAGCTAGTCCTACCGATGCTGTGGAAGCAGTATCAATCTTTGATACAAAGTATGTATCTGCTAGGCTATATGCTATTCCAATTAACATGGCCAAAGTAGATGGAATTGCCATATTTATAACTAATTTTGAAACGGGAGTCTCTGTAAGCTTTTCATATTTACTTATTTTTTTATTCTTATTCATATTAGATCCTCTGAAATCTTTCTTACACTTCCTTTATTACCATCAACTAGTATGCAATCTCCATCTAATAGATTCATAGTTGCATTACCAACACCTAATACAGCGGGAATGTTATATTCACGAGCTACGATTGCTGCATGGGATAGTGATCCTCCAGTATCGGATACTTTTTGCAAGTTTAAAAAGTGGTGTCCATTCAGGATCAGTATATGGACAAACTAAAATATCTCCTTCTTTTAGTTTATTAAATTCACTATGAGTTCTTACAATGCAAACCTTTCCTTTTACTATTCCACAGCTACCACTAATTCCTTTATAAAAATCTTCTTCATCACTATAGAAAGCATCAATTGTCATCTGATTCCAATTTCCCTCTGCTTCTTTATGATGTGACTTTCTATTAGAAATTATTTTAACATGGTTATGGGTTAACTTACCTATAGTCATTACTTCCTCTAGCTCATTAAAAGATAAGTATAATAAATCATTTTTTTCTACATTTAATAGAGTTGCTATTCTTTGTAAAAGGACTCTTTTTATTAAGTTCTTTTTTGCCTGTATGCTTTTCTAGTGTTTTTAAGATATTCTTATATTTATTACTTTCATTAGCCTTATCTTTTAGTTTTGAAGTCATAGTTACTCTTAAAAGATTTAAAAATCTATTTGGATCTTCGCACCAAGAAATTGAAGAGAATGGAATACAACAATAATTTGATTTCCATCCATATTGTTTTAAAAATCTATCTATTGGTTCAAATTCAGTACTATATTTTTTCTTTAAAAGCATATAATCATTACTTTCAACTAATAAATCTTTCATGCAGTTGTCATTTTTAGATAATAATTTTAGTATAGTATCTATTTCTTTATTCATATTTACTGTTACATACTCAAGTTCTGATAAAAGATCATATTCACTATAATTTGAATTTATCTTTTTTAATTTTTTATCAAGTTTCTCACCAATCATAACTGATGGAAAAAGAAAATATCTAAACCTTGCATATGATATTTTTTTATGAATTTCAACAAGTTTATTAAAATAATCCCTAATCTCTGAAAAAGTGAAATTTTTATTTTTATACATTATTTCTTTTTCTAATATTTTAAGGTTATCTTCACAAGTTTTTAAAATTTTTTCTCCACAACTTATATTATTTTCATTATCTTTGTATTCACCGTATATCTTTAAAAAACGTAATATTTTTCCACTTATTTTCCAATTAATTTTATCCATATGAATAATACCCATATCATCCATACGAATAGGACTCTTAATTTTTAAACCTGCCTCTTCAAATAATTCATACTTCATATTTTGTAATATCATTGCTATGTTAAAATCTAATGGGTAGCATACTACTGGGAAATGCTCTATCATATTATTTAAATACTCTTTTTCTTTTTTTGAATAGGTCCTAGAACTCTTTATTTCTTTTTTTATTGTATCTATTGTAGTAATTGGACGAGCTTGCAGAATGTATACTTTTTTATCTTTAATTGCCCATTCTATATCCATAGGCTTTTTATATAAATTTTCAACCTTAGAAGCTTCACAAAACAATTTTTTTAAATCCTCTGCATTAAGACATCTACGTTCTTTCATATAATTAGAATTTTTTATAGTTTTGGTCCCCTCATCTGAATAGATAATAGATATGTCTTTACTTCCAAGTGTAAATGATATTTCATTTCCATTCTCATCGAGAATATAGTTATCAGGTGTAACTCTACCTGATACAATAGCTTCGCCTAAGTTATAAGAAGCATCTATTATGGTTTGTTTTTCTCCAGATACAGGATTAGCCGTAAACAAAATTCCAGATATTTCGGATTCTATCATTTCTTGAATTACAACGGCTATGGCAACATCAAAATGATTATATCCATTATTTTCCCTGTATGAAAAGGAACGAATACTCCAAAGTGAAGCAAAGCATTTTTTTATTGACAGAAATACATCTTCTATTTTCATAACATTTAAATATGTTTCTTGTTGTCCTGCGAAACTAGCATCTGGTAGATCCTCAGCAGTTGCAGAAGATCTTACGGCTAAATGAACTGGTTTTTTAAATGCATTATATCTATTTTCTATATCTTCTTTCATTTCTTTTGAAAATTGGGATTTTAATATTAGGTTTCGGATGTGTTCAGTCTCTGATTTTATACGATTATGATCTTCATTAATATTTTTTATTTTTTCATGTATTATTTCTGTTATTCCATTATTTTGTAAAAAGTTTTTATATGCATGTGCTGTTACAATAAAGCCATCAGGAACTGGAATTTCTGATGAAATCATTATTCCTAAATTTGCACCTTTACCACCAACAATATCAATTTCATTTTTACGTGCTTCTCTTATATTAATAATATTTTTAGCATTCATTTGCTCCCCCTCCTTATGCTTTAAGAAAAGTTTTACTTTTTACATATGATAAAAGATTTTATTTAAGAATATTGATTCATGCAAAGTTATTACAAATAAATAGCCATATACTAGAGGTAATAAAATTACTAAGTAGTTAACTTGTAGTTTATTTAAAAGTATAAGTAAAATCCTAAGTATCTATATCTAACATTACTAGTAGTGTAGCATTTTTGAGAATCGTTTTCAATTACTTTTAAATATATTAACAAATTTAAGATTATATATGAGTTTATTAAATATTTTCTAAGATATTATAATTAAAAATATAAAGAAGAGAGAATAATTATAGTTTTTATACTATCATCATTTTCTATGAATTTTTTCAGCAGTACATCTTAAATCATAAAAGTACTTTACGGTGTCCTCTTCATTTTCTATACTTTCCTTCATATTTAATAATCTTCTTTTTCCTATTCTTCTATCTAAAATTATTAATATCTTCATTAAAGAATTTTCAATTTTAATACATTCATCTATAGAAGTATTTAAATATTTATATACTATGTCAAGAAATTCAACTTGAGAATATATACCCTCTACTGGTTTCATATAATAATTTCTTTTTAAAGTACACATATTATATATTTCTTTACCATCTACAGCTATATAAGTTCTACCAATGCCATCATGCATTCTATAATTAGAACAATGAAATTTCACTCTGTGTTTTAATGAGTCACACATGAGATTTTCCAAGTTTTTTCTAGTTTTGCTCCACATTAAATAAATCTCCTATTAACAAATTTTTTATATTCATTTGTTTTAATTTTATTTACTTATATATTTTTTTCCACTAATAATATTGAGTAATGTGTAAGCAATACAGCATATACCATCATTAAAATTATAAATTTCTTCATCCTTTTCATTCATAAGCTCATAATTATTAAAGTAATTATATTTTTCATCTAAGCTTTTAATAATGTTATTACATTTTGTAATATGCTTTTTTAACCACTTTTTTATAACTTTTTTATCATTAATATCTTTATAATTAATAAATTCCTCAAATTTATCAATTAATTCTTTATGTCCTTCATTATGAATAAGTATCCATTTACAATTTAAATCATTCTCTTGCTTTATTTTTTTGCTTTCTTCTCTATGTATAATATCTAATCTTCTACATTGCTCAATTATAAACCTCTTATTCATCCTAATATCATCCTTTTTATTAATTTTGTTATCTTAATTTTAAAATAAAAGCTCTTCAGTGTAAATAAATACCTCAAGAGCTATAGTGAATTTTTTTCTTATTTCATATTTATATATATTTATTTATTAAACTAAAGTTATCTCTTTTTAAATTTAGTTATATTAAGTTTAAATGTTATTCTGTCATATAAAGTACCTCTAACAAATCTTTCATTTAAGATACGATTACATTCTTCAAAGCCTATTTTCGTAGCAAGTCCTATTAATCTTAAATTTCCTGACCAAGTTTGTGTATAAATATCTTTAATATCATTTGATATTAAGTAGTCTATAAGCAATTCCCATGCAGCTGTTGCGTAACCATTTCTTCTTACATTTACTTCTAGGATATCAATTCCAATAGCATAATTTCCTTTACTAGTTGTATATTTAAAGTCAGAATTTATTTTATATATGTTACACCAACCTATATGTGTTTCATATTGATCTTTTATACATATTTGAAATTTATGGCGTATACAAACATCATCTTTTTTATTACTTAAAAGGTAAAGCGTTTTCTCTTTATATTCTTGGCTATTAAATTCATTATTATTTTCCCATGGTGCATCCCATAACTGCCATTCTGTTTCTATGCTTTCCCATCTAATTATATCTTCAATATCTTCTTTAATGAAATCTCTTAATATAACTTTATCATTTTCTAATCTCATAATTCTGTTACCAAAACATTATAAAGCTCTATAAAGTCTGTTTAATTCTCTTTTAAACATATTTGATTTTTCCGAAACTATTTTCGTAATATAATATTATTAGTATTTTTATATTGGCAACAGTTTTCACCTCCTTTTAATTTAAATCTCTAACTACTTTTCAATTAACTTCTGATGTAATAAATAAGATAATTTCTTTTCTCAAAGCATTTTAAATAAAATTTAATACTTAATATAATCATGGTTATCTAAAATTCTCATTAAATACATAATCTATTTCTAATTATATCATCATTACCCATAACTTAAGATGTAAAATTTAAAATTTTATGATAATTATTATCTTTCCATCTTACATCAACTTGATTATAATAAACCACTTGTGTAGAACTATCTTTTATAAATTTCACTGTTTGACATTGTACTTCCTGTCAAACATCTTACTACTTATGCAAACTTAATAAAATCAGCATTAAAATTAAGCATAGTAAAAAAATAGCCTTAGACAAGTTGTATCAATGCCCAAGGCTTATTTATGATAAGGTTAATCATTAATTATCTTAAACCTATTTTATTTACCATCTTTAAATCTATTTTTATAATATTGCTTAGTCCTATAATCTATAACATCTTTAAAATGTTCCTTAAAACTTGCATTATCTTTATATATTTTTAATTCCTCATTTAAACAAAATACATCTTTATTTATCTTGAAAAAATCTCCATGAGTTTTATTTAAAAACTTTATAGGGTTATCCTTTGCAAGTTTTACATACTTATCTTTATTCCATGATTTAAAATCCTTAGTATTTTTATGTCGTAATAAATCTACACTGTTTGAACCTTCAGCATAGAATTCTTTAAATATATTATAAATATAATCATCACTTATGGAGAATTTTATATCTCCTTTATTATAGAATGCTAAAAGAACTGGAATTTTATATGTTTTACTCATGGAAGTAGTTTCTAGCATATTTATAAATTTATAAGCTAAGGAATCGTTTTCTAAAAACTTTTCCTCTTCTTTTAATTCATTTAATGATTTTAAAAAGTTTATATAGTCATTGAAAACATTAAATTTGCTTTTACTTCTCATGTTTTCATATACTGAATCATCAATATATGTAAAGAATTCTAATCTAGATGGCCTATGATTTAAATCATCTTTTATTCGATAAAACTCTTCCTTAATAATTTCTTGTAATTTTAATTGTTCTCTTTCTTGTTTTTTAAAAATGTCAATTAGTCTAAAATCAAAGTCAACAATACAGTCTTCTGGGTAATCTTGCGAATCTATATTGGCATTAGAAGTTTTATTAGTAGAGTTAGTACTAGTATTTACATTAGATTTTCCTGTTAAGAAAAATGGTATTAAATTAGCTTTTTTATAATTTCCTATAAAATCTAAGACATTTAAATAGTTTTTACCCTTAAACTTTCTTAATCCTCTTCCTAGTTGTTGTAAAAATACAGTTGGTGATTCTGTAGGTCTTAAAAACATAACTAAATCCACTGATGGAATATCTAGTCCTTCATTAAACATATCAACAGAGAAAATGATATTTATTTCCCCTTTTATTAGTTTAGTTATCGCTTCATTCCTATCCATGCAATAGGGGTTATTTTCTTTTAAAATTTCCTTATCTATATCATAATAATTAACTTTTTCTTCTTTTGATAGTTCTTTTTCCTGTATTATTTCTTTAAATTCTACTGTGTTTTTACTAGAAGTATCTTTATTAAAACTAGTACTTTTACTATATACAGCAGCAGCTTCTATTCCATGAGTGCTAAAATATTTTGCCATATATTCTGCATGATGTTTGGATGAACAAAAACCTAAAGCTCTTTTACTCTTATACTTTTCATAGTTTTTTAATATAAGTTCAGCTCTTTTACTTAATGTAAGTGCCTCTTCCAAGGCTTTTTCATTGTATTTTCCTTTTTTATAGTCTATATCATCATAATTAACTGTATCATCATATATACCATAATACCTAAAAGGAACTAACCAACCTTTATTTATCGCTTCTCTGAGTCTAACTTCATACACCGTATTATAATCACATAAAGAAAATACATCCTTATTATCAAGTCTTTCTGGAGTAGCTGTTAAACCTAATAAAAATTTAGGTTTAAAATAATCTAATATGTTTTTATAATTATTTGCTGTAGCATGATGAAATTCATCTATAACTATGTAATCAAAATAATCTTCTTTAAAATATTTTTCATTTAAGTATTCTTCTTTTCCTAAGGTTTGAACTAAAGCAAATATCAGATCCTTGTTAATTTCTTTTGTATCGCTATAGAAAAATCCAGTAGAATCATTAGGTCGTACATTTCTAAAACTATTAGCTGCTTGTTTTATAATTTCTTCTCTATGTGCTATGAAAAGAACTCTTTTAAATTTTCTACTATCAAAGGCAGCTAAGTAGGTTTTTCCAACACCTGTTGCTGCACCTATTAAAGCTTTATCAAAATTTTCTTCTCTTGACTTCTTTAGTTCATATAAAGCTTCTATTTGTGCTCCTCCAGGTTCAAACATAGGAATAACAGAAGAGACTGTTTCATCATCTTCTATATTATTATTTAAAGAAGTTTTTTCAATATCTTTAAATACTTTAGGTCTTATCCAATTTTGAGAATATCTCTTTAGTTCATTTTCATCAACAATAATAGAATGATTTAAAAACAAATCTTCAAAAACCCCATAGAAATGATTAAAATCATCTTTATTTTTGTTTTTTATTATTTTATAATTCCACTCTATACCATAAGTCAAAGCTGAACATGACATATTAGAAGAGCCTATAAAAATCTCTCCATCATCTTCATAGTGAAATATATATGCTTTAGGATGAAAAGACTTATTTTTTACATTATAAAACCTTAAATCAACATGCTCTCCTAATATATCTTTTAACATATAAAGTGCTTGTGGTTGAGTTATATTTAAATAATTTCCCGTTAAAATTCTTATAGGAATTTTTTTATTTAATACTTCTTTTAGCTCATTCTTTAATAGTTTAACTCCTGATTCCATTAAAAATGATACTATAATATCAATACTTTTAGCTTTCTTAAATGAAACCTTCAATCTATTTAATAAGAAATCCTTATCTCCCGTTATACAATTAGTATTAATAAACTTGTTTTCATTAATTTCATCTAAACATACATCAGTTAATCTTTCCGAATTCAAAGTATCACTTCCTTTAGCCATCATATTCAACTAGTTGTCTTTTTAGTTTTCTTATACCACCACGAGGATTTTCTATATCCCCTTTATATCTAGGAATTAAATGTACATGTAAATGCATAATAGTTTGACCACCATCATAACCAACATTAACTCCAACATTGTATCCACTAGGAGTAAACTTGTTATCAACTATAGATTTAACTTCATGTAATAAGGAATAAATTGCAGTAACTTCTTCCTCTGATGCATCAAAGAAATTATGAAAATGTCTTTTAGGAATTATAAGAGCATGGCCTTTATTTACTGGGAATTTATCAAAAATAGCAAATGCTAATTTATTTTCAGCTATATAATCTTTTTTATCATAATCACAAAATAAACAATTCATAAAAATCTCCTTCCCATTTCAAAATAATCTTTTAAGTCAGTAAAAAAATATTATCTTAATTTAACTATTAAACTTATAAGTAGATTATCTTTTTTATATTTATCTAAAATTGCCTTAAATGTACCAATTATATTACATACGAACTTTTCATTTAGTTTATTTATTCCATACTTTATATATCCTAACACCCCTACTGAAAATATGTAATATGAATCATTTTTACTTATATGAAGTTTTTCATTTAAATAAAAAACTATCATGTTTAATCTTTATACTTTAAATTCATTATATCTTTAATTTTGCTTGTTTTCTATATAGTTTTTAATAGTAACATGTAAAAATTTAATAAGATTATTAACTATCTCAAGGCACAATTCTTCAATTTGTACATATAAATATTTAACTTGTATCTTTTACTTTTCTCTATTTTATATTAATACTTATATGAAATATTAAGTACTTTTTCAAGTTCTCTTATACTATTTATAACAGTTTGTAATATAAGCTATTATATATATTTTTTATTTATAAGTAGATTAAATAGGGAAATTTAACTAGACAGTATGTATACTTTATGATATGCTAATATAGTTACATAAGAACGTGCTTTATAGCACAAAACCATTTTATCAATAAATTAAGATATTATTTGGCTCTTGTAATTTTTATTGCAAGAGTCTTTTATTTTTTTATGATAACAAAAATAAGGAGGAAAAATGGAAATTTTAATAGTATTTTTACTAAAACTGCTGGATAACACTTTGGGCACAATGAAAAATATATGTCTGACACGTGAAAAGTTCTTCTTTTCTAGCTTGCTAGCAGCTTTATCTACAACTGTATACATGATTGCTGTGGTAAGAATGGCAAAGTCAAACGATATATTGAGTATTATAGCAATATGTGTTGCAACATTTATTGGAACTCTGATTCCTGGGGTTGTATTCAAAAGATCTGAAAAAGAGAAACTTTATATCTTTGATATCACAGCAGACAATATGTCCAATGGTGAAGAGTTTGTGGGTATTTTAAGAAACGCTAATATTACTACACAGACTACCATCGTCTATGACAATATGATGATAAAAACCCTTTCCATAAAGGCATACTGCGTTAATAAATCGGAGAGTACAATAGTGAATGAATTCATATACCCAACTTTCAAATACAATGTTTATTCACCAATGAGCTTAGATTAAATTTGTCATAATCAGTTCCTATTACTTTTATGTCTTCTTGAGTTAAATCATTTCTTTTTATCTCTATATTCATCAAAGTATTATTCACTCTTTATTAATAAAATCTAATGATTTTTTTATAATTTACAAACAAACTTTTTCAATTACATTTATAAAAATATTTATAAACAAAAAACTATCAGATATAGATTTAATTTTATATAATAAATAAAGATATCCTATAAAGTATTTCATCTTCACAAGATATCTTTTTATATTAATCAAATTATTATTTTTGTTTATATATATTTTGTGCATTAGTTTCCTTTGTGAAAAAAGATGCTACAACGCTTATAGCTACTATTACTATTAATATAAAATATGCTTTTTCATAACCAATTAAAGGTGCAGTTTTATAAGTATCTAAAACTTTTCCCATAATAACTGGCACAATAGCTGCCCCTAAAAATCCTGCACAATTTACAACCCCTGTAGACATACCTGAAAATCTTCTATCATTTACTTCATTCCCTATTGTCCAACACATAGTAAAACCGGAAGACACAAAACCAAAGACAAACAAGAAAGGAATTAAAATATTTATAGGTATACCGACATATATAAGTAAAATCCAACATATTAAAGTTAAGGTTCCTACAATGGTTAAAGGTAATTTTCTACTTTTAAAGTGATCAGAAATTTGTCCTAATACTAAACAACTTATAAGAGATCCTACTATAGTTACTATTACATAATTTGCTGATTGAACATTAGTTAAGCTATACTTTGTTCTTAAAAAAGATACACCATAAGTTCCCATAAACACTGTATAAGAAGTAGATAATCCAAAGTAAGCAAGAGATATAATCCAAGTTCGTTTATTTGACAAAATTGATTTTAATGCTGGCATAACTTTAATATTAGATGGAACTGCAGGTCTATTTTCAAGTTCATCCATTCCAGGAAGACCCATATCTTTTGGATCATCTTTAACAAATATAAGAGTTAAAATTGTGAAGAACACCATTATAAATCCCATAAATATAAAAGTTTTTCTCCAACCAAAATTACCAGATACTATAGCAAGAGGTGTTTGTGCTAACATAGCACCTAGATTAGCGACAACTCCTGATAATCCAATCATTAATGCAAAGTTTTTTGAATAAAACCAACGAGATTGAATTTTTACTAAACATATAAATACAACAGATACTCCTATTCCTACCATAAAACGAGCTATATAAGCAATCATTATATTAGGTGCCATACCAAAAATTATAGAACCTATAGCAGCTAAAACTGAAAATATAGATACTGTTTTTTTAGGACCCAATTTATCTGCAAGAACTCCTGAAGGTATTTGCATAATAAAGTAAGCATAAAAGTACATAGAACCAATATTAGCATATTCTGCTGCTCCAATTCCAAATTCATTTTGAAGAGCATTTTTAACAACTCCAACCCCCATACGATGAAATGTTACAAACACATATACAGAGGCTAATATAAGCCAAACTACCCATCTATAGCTTTCTACCTTTTTTACCTTGGGATCTTTAATTAAATCATTTTTTAATCTCATAGAATTTACCCTCCTAATGAATTATTTCTCTTTACTATTTAGAAAATCTAACGCAAATTGAATATGTAATGCTGTTCCATATTTAAAACAGTCTTCATCTATTTTATACTTTTCATGATGAGGAGGGTAAACAGTATCCTTTTCTTCATTTTTATATCCAAGATAAGCATAAACTCCTTTGGTATGCTTCAAATAATAAGAAAAATCTTCAGATTGCATTAATTTAATTCCGGATATATTTTTTCCTTCTCCTAATACTTTTTTTGCTGAATCTTGAGCAATTTTAGTTAATTGATCATCATTATAAAGACTTATTGCACTTTCTTCTATAGCTACATCAATGTTAATTTCATAAGCTTCTGCAATAGCTTTTGCATGTCTTTTAATGCTTTCATGAACAATTTCCCTAACTTTAGGATTAAAATATCTCATTGATATATCAAGACTTGTATATTTAGGAATTATATTAGCTTTAGTTCCTCCCATAAATTTTCCTACAGTAAGAATTATTGGCTCTTGGGGATCAATATTCTTTGTTGTTATTGCTTGTAATCCTGAAACGAAGGTACAAGCTGGGTAAATAGTATCCTTTGCAAGATGTGGTGAAGAGCCATGACCTGATACTCCTTTAAATTTTACATAAATAGTATCACAACCTGCCATTCTGTATCCTGGTTCTATGTTTATATATCCAGTTTCAAAAGTTTGCATACAATGTAACCCAAAACATGCATCTACATCAGTTATTTCTCCGGATTTTATTACTTGTTTTGCTCCATTAAATATTTCTTCTCCCTCTTGAAATATTAATTTAATAGTACCTTTTATCTCATCCTTCATTTCAATAAGTATTTTTGCAGCACCAAGTAACATTGCTGTATGAGCATCATGACCACAGGCATGCATTAATCCTTCATTTTTTGAAGAAAACTCCACACAAGACTCCTCTTTGATTGGAAGTGCATCTAAATCTGCTCTTAAAGCTATTATCTTCCCTTGTTTATTTCCCTTGATAGTAGCAACTATAGAAGTATTTCCTACTTTTTTATAGGGTATTTCCATTTTATCTAATTCTTCTATAACCCTTTTTTGAGTTTCAAATTCTTGCCCACTTAATTCAGGATATTTATGCAGTTCCCTTCTTAATTGGATTACATAGTCTTCAACAGTTTTTGCTTTATTTAATATTTCAGTCATTTAAACCACCTCTTTAATTTGCAATCATTTTCTTTAATTTAATGTTACCAGTTAAAGAGATAGTCCATCAACATAAATACTTTTCTTATACCTAACAAATATTATAAAAGTGAATATTTTTTCATTTTTTCATTATAAAAAAGATTTTATTTTCACTTTATTTTCTGTATTATCAAACAATTATTTCATTAACAAAATAACTTAAGTAAAATTTCTAATTTTAATCTATTCATAGAATCCTCTAAATCTATTTTTAAAATATCAGTAATTTCTTCTATGCGCTTACGAACAGTATTTATATGTATATACAAACTTTTAGCTGTAAGACTAAAATTCATTTTACATTCTAAGTAAACCTTTAATGTATGTATATACTCTTTATATTTATCATCTTCTAATAAATTTCGAATGTCTTTTAACATAAGATTAACTTCTTCATCTCTTATATCCATCCACCCAAAAACACCTAAATCAGAATAGGTACAAAAACCTTTATTCGGATATATAAGTTGTCCAATATTAATTGCCTTACTAGCTCTTTCATAATTATTTTTAATCTCATAAATAAAACCTGCAATATCGGATATACCAAAGTTTAAATCAATATCTTCTATATCTAATTCTAAGTGTTTCTTAAGTTTGTCTAACTCTGCTTTCACAATTTTAATATTCTCATTTTTACTTAAATCACTATTTTCTTTAATTATAATTAAGCAAGTATTATCATCTATAAAGCATATTTTATACTCTTCGAAACCTAGAGCATGTTTTGCACAATTTTTTAAAATTTCTCTTAGTCCAAGTAATATTAATTTACTATTTTTTTGATGTATTAAAATGGTATAATATTTACTATTTATATTAATGTCCATATCACTAGCTAAAGACATTATTTCTTCTTTATCCATTATTTTATCTTGTAAAATGT
Organism: Clostridiaceae bacterium 14S0207; assembly: GCA_003288255.1. Lineage (GTDB taxonomy): Bacteria > Bacillota > Clostridia > Clostridiales > Clostridiaceae > Hathewaya > Hathewaya limosa. The sequence goes on from CP026600.1 coordinate 1,517,576, forward strand.
TACTTATAAATTTTTCAAATTCACTGTCCTTCATAATTTGTTTAACAAATATTTGTTCATACAATTGTTGTATTAAAAGAAAGGCTATTCTTAAAGAAAATTGATCAAAATAATCAATAAGTCCTGTAGCTTCTATAACTACAAAATAAGCCTTTACTTTATTATCTATGGTTATTGGAACTGTTATCCAACTAAAAGGCGCTTCATATCTACTATCGTAAAATCTATATCTAGACATTTTTATATCTTTACATAAAATTTCTTTACTATAATCAAAAGAAGGCATCCAGAAATCTTGTAGTTTTAACTCCTTAGCTACTTCTTTAAATTTATTTGAACTATAATAAGCTTTATTATTAGATAAATCATAAAACATAGCTGAAAATTTCATTTCATATTCAACAGCATTTAAAATCTTATTAATCTTTCTTACTTGATAAGACAGATCTAAAGAATTATTAGAGTGTATTTCTTTTATATTAAATCTATTTATAGTCCTATTAAGAACTGTAACATTTACAGCATTCATTATATCCATCCATGAATCTTTATAAGGAATATTTATTAAAGGAATTTTAAGTTCATTAAATTTTTCTATAATATTGTTAGGGATATGTCTTAGAAATCTTTCTACCTTAATACCAAAACAAGCAGTTTTCTTGAAATATTCTGAATTAATATATTCTTCAAGAAGATTAGGATTCTCTATAAATAAATATCCAGAACTAAGTACAAACTCTTTTTCTCTCGACCAATAAAATCCATCATCAGCATCTAATATAGTAAATCCCTGAATCTGATTATTAAGACCTTCGGTTCCTGCTATAACTTTATACTCTTTAAAAAAATCCGATTGAAGCATTTCTCTAACTGATATACCCATAATTACACCAACCTTAAATATTTAGAATTATATTATTAATTAATAATATAATTTAATTTTTGTACAATTTAAAAAATACTACTATAAAATTATAGTAGTATTTTAAGACAATTTCAACAATAATGATAATTTCCGTCGAAGATATTCTTTGCTTTTTAAAGAATATCTTATTGTATATTTTATTAAAATTTTTCAGCTAACATTTTATAATGGAGTATTTTCACACCTTTTACTTTATAAATATTTTAAATATTTATTGAATTAAATATAAAAATAACTTAACTTCTTTATGAAAAATGTAATGAATATGAATCATGAAATGGGTATAAGCTATTTTTTCATAAATTTTGAAATACAATTAATTCATCTCATAAGCTTTGTCAATAAGTTTTTTAGCTTTTTCAAAATCCTGTACATTTTTTATTGTAATCTCTAGATCTCCAGTTCCCCAATGACCAATTTTACTTACATTCCTTGTAAAACCATCTTCAATTACAATATCATCAGGATTTAACCTTAAATATAACATTATACTTTTCATTCTGATTTCAATGCAAATAATGTTTTTTATTTTTTTAAATGCACTATATAATTTAAGTTTATTTTCTGTTATATCATCACCAAGAGCAAAAATATAATTTCTAATTGAATAGTATAATTCTCTTAAATCTTCACTTGTAGTCTGTAATTGATCATCAAAGGTTTTGTCTGAACTTTGCTTTTCTATCTTATCTACACACACACTATTTACTGGTGTAATTACATTTGAATTAATTAGATCAAACATTAATAAGTTATTTCCAAATTTTTTATATCTTATAAGATCTATATTTCTATTTATTTGTTTTACAGCATACTCATCATATTTAGTAAAATCTCCTGCTATACAAATAAGACGTGGCATACTCCAATCTAACTTATCCGAGTAACTTTTCCCTAATGTTTTCATAACTAAAAGTTCAAAATCCGCTTTATGATCCAAGAGCCAATCTAAATAAAATAATCCCTGATTTATTACATTTTCATTACTTGCTCTTTTATACTCAAAAATTACAGGACAATTATTTTCATCTATTCCTAGACTATCCATACGTCCACCATTTGATGTTACATACTCACTTTTAAGAAAGGTAACACCAAAAAATGTGAACATATTTTTTTCAATCAATATTTGTAATTCTCTTTCTAATGCTGCCCATGTAGCAGATAATTCTTCTACGTTATTGTTTATTTTAAATAATTTTATATCCGACATTTTACTCTCCAATAATTATAATTTATTTATTAATTTTAATTTCTTTTCAGAATATTGTTTAATTCTATAATACTTAGTTATTTTGTAGATTTTAAAAATATACCTAAATATATTAATGGAATATCAATGACTTTATCAAACATTTCCCCAGAAAATCCATATTTACTTTATTATTTATTAGCTTTTTAATGACTCATTATTATCTAATTCTAACTTCTCACACGTATTATAATCGTATAAATAAAATACATCTTTATTATCTCAAGCATTTTATAAGTAACGATTAAGTTTAATGATATTGGGGTTAATCATAATATTGAACTATTCATTTTTTCACTTTTTTATAATACCATAGATATTTTTTGTATTTCCTGTATATCTAAGAATTAAATGCATAGTAATTTATTCACTATTATATATAATATTAAACCTAAGATTATATTTTTATATTAATCATTATTTTATTTCAATTATACTTATAAATAGATCATATTTTTTATCTTTCTCTAAAATTGTTTTAAAAGTTAAACATATCTTACATTCTAACTTTTTATTAATTAAGTCCTATTTTGAAAATACATTATATGAATCTTTTTTACTTATATAAATTGTCTGACATAATTAAAAAAACTACAATATTTACTAAGTATATTATAATTTGATTATATTTAATTTTAATTATTTTCTACATAGTTTTTTCATAGTAATTCTAAAAATCTTAATAATAAAAAAGTATATCAGCTAAAACCATAAATCTTTGCCAATATACTTTTTTTATTTATACAAATATAGCTAGCAAAACTAAAAAGTTTTACTAGCTATATTATTTTATAACTTATTTATATATAATTATTTCACTACTTCTACAGTAGTACCTAAGTTATAAGCTATTTTCTGAGTTAATACAACTTTTGAATTTGTCTCATCTAAGGAAATGTTAAATATTCTAGAAATATTACTATGCCCTTTAAAAGCAGCTTCTATAAATTTTGCTATCTGTTGAGTAGTATCTCCTTTAGATACATTAATTGTAACAGTTCCTATATTAACATTTGATATATAACCTTTAATATTTAATGTTAATGTTTGATCTTCACTGGCTTGAGTAGTTACCACTATTTCACATTTTTCTTTAACTTCAGATTGTCCAATATCTCCCCTAACATCATCGTATTGAACAAAACTAATTTCACTACTTCCTACAGATAAATTATCAACATTATCTTTAACTTGCTTAGATACAAGTTTTACACTTGCACTTTTTTCTTGTACTAATACATAACCTACTCCAGATTCCCAATTTGGATCATTTTCAAATGCTTTAATAATTCTATCTTTTATTTTACTTGAAGTATCATCTTTCAAAATATTAACTGTTTTTCCTGCAACTGTAATAGTTTGATCTTCAGTAATTCTAGCATTAGCCATTTTAAATACTAAGAAACTCTTTTGATAAGAAATTCCCCTTCTTTGAACTCCTTTATTTACTAGAGTACTTTTTATACCAACTTCTTTATTTTGTTCTTCTTGTTTTTGAATTTCTTTTTGTGCTTTTTCAGCATCTAGTTTTTGTTTTTCTTTTTCTTCTTTTGCAAATTTGTTAAGCTTCTCTTCACTTGTATCTTTTTTCTCTTTTACATGTGTATATAGACTACTTAAATTATTATTTTCTTGATTTTCTTTTTGTTGTTTTTTTAGTTCTTCAGCTCTTCTTTGTTGTTCTGCCAATCTATTAGCTTCAGCTTCTTTTTGAGCCTTTTCTTTTTCTGCTTGTATTTTCTGTTCTTCTTGTTGTTTTTTTAATTCTTCGGATTCTACTACTTTTTTTTCATTTTCTTTTTCAATGTCTATTTTAGAAGAGTTATTTCCTACTACTTCATCTTTTACTAATGAAGGATTAATTTTGTTCGACTTTTTATTTCTTTCAATATCATTTACTTTTTCAACTTCTACAGTAATTCCTAAATTATGAGCCATTTTTTGAGTTAATATAACTTTTGAATTTGACTCGTCTAAAGAAATGTTAAATATTCTAGAAATATTATCATGAGCTTTAAAAGCAGCTTCTATTGATTTTGCTATTTTTTGGGTACTATTTCCTTTTGATATATTAATTGTAACTGTTCCTATATTAACATTTGCTATATAACCTTTAACATTTAGCGTTAATTTTTGATCTTCACCAGCCGATTTAGTTACAACTACTTCACATTTTTCTTTAACTTCAGATTGTCCAATATCTCCTTTAGTATCATCATATTGAATAAAACTAATTTCACTACTTCCTATAGCTAAATTATCAACATTATCTTTAACTTGTTTAGATACAAGTCTTACACTTGCACTTTTTTCTTGTACCAAAGCATACCCTACTCCAGATTCCCAGTTTAAATCATTTTCAAATGCTTTAATAATTCTATCTTTTATTTTACTTGAAGTATCACCTTTTAAAATATTAATAGTTTTTCCTCCAACTGTAACAATTTGATCTTTAGTAATTTTAGCATTAACCATTTTAAATACTAAGAAACTCTTTTGGTAAGAAACTCCTCTTCTTTGAATTCCTTTATTTAATAAATTACTTTTTATTCCAACTTCTTTATTTTGTTCTTCTTGCTTTTGAATTTCATTTTGAGTTTTTTCAACATTTAATTTTTCTTCTTCTTTTTTTTCTTTTATTAATTTATTAAGTTTTTCTTCTTCTTTATTTTGTTTTTCTTTTACATATTTAAATAAACTACTTAAATTATCATTTTCTTCAGATTGTTTTTTTTCATCAGCTTCTTTTTGAGAATTTTCTTTTGGTAGTTTTTCTGCTTTTTCATCATTAACATTATAAGTTGTTACTTCCTTAGTTAACTTTTCAATATCAGCATTTTCAGTTGAGTTTATCCAATAAATTGCAGCTTCAAGCATTTTGTTTTTGTCAGCTTTAGATTCTTTTAATATGCTTGTTAATTTTTCTGCATTTGCACAATTTTTAATTTGTTTAATTTCTTCGGTACTTAATTTTTTTTCAACTATTTGAGAATATTTATCAACTAATTCTTTTGTTCCAGTTATCTTGGTAAAAATTTGATCACTATAAGTATCAACAAAGTTCTTAACTGTATTATTATATTTTACTTTACTTAGATCATTTAATTCTTCTTCAATTACTTCTAGGGCATCACTATTAGCAACATTTAATTTATTTACATTTTGAATTAATCTTTCAATCTTTTTTTGTTGAACTCTATCTAAATCAGATGACCATGTTCTTTTATATTGATCTTCTATTACATCCTTAACTAATTCTCTTCCACTATTTATATCATCTTGCTTATTAGTATTTTTTGATTTTTCTATAGAATTAACAATTTCTACAAAAATAGGATGTTGTACTGTATCTACTTGTTTTGAAAATTCTCCAATTGCCCAATCTAATGATTTAGGTAATTTGCCAATAGCTTCCCTAGCTTCTTTTATAGATGATTGAGTTTTTTCATTTAAACTTTTCATAGTTGCAGTATAGGCATTTTTATATAACTCATTTATGTTGGTAGACTTATTAGTTGTCGAACTAGCAAAAACTGTAGAAGCTGTACCCGTCGTTAATGTTAATGCTATTAATGTACTTAAAAATCTTTTTCTCATTTTTATTCTCCTTTTTATAAAAATTTTTACTTTTTATTTAATTACTTCTTATTAAGATAATTTTAATGTATCGTTTACATCTTATTCAATCTTTTTTCATATATTTAACGTATTATTAACAAAATCTTAACAAGATTATGTGTAAATATTTAATAGAATTAAATATTACTTTATTAATGGAAAGTTATGTATATATATATTATGTTTTTACAATAAAGTATCTAAAAGTACATAATAAAATATCTTGAATTTATGACGTAAAAAACACTAATTATCATTTATATTAATTGCAAAAGGTTTATTAAATAAAAAGGCACCTAAACTTTTAAATTTAGGTGCTAAATAAATTTTCTATGGAATTAATCTTTTTCTATCCCTTGTAATTAGCGTTGCTTCTCTTACATTTTTAAGATCTAAAATTCTTGCTGTAAGTCTTTCTAGACCCATACCTAATCCTCCATGCTTAGGCATCCCATACTTAAATATTTCTAAATAACTTTCATAGTTATTAGGATTAAGACCTTTATATTTCATGTTTTCTACTAATTCATCATAGTTATGGATTCTTTGTCCACCAGTAGTAATTTCTATTCCTTTGAACAATAAATCAAAACTATGTGTTCCAGTGTTTCCACAAGGCATTGTATACATTGGTCTTTTAACTCTAGGATAATTAGTTATAAATATAAAATCACTATTAAATTTTTCTTTTGCATATTTACATATAAGTTTTTCAGCATCAGGATCTAAATCTTCTTCTAAATCATCTTTATTATATTTTTCTTTTAATATATTTAAAGCATCTTTAAACTGAATCTTAGGAATTTCATCATTTATTGTAGGTAAAGATACTTCTAATAAATCCAAATATTTTTGTCCTTTAACTTTTAGTACTTGAAGTATATATATTAATAAATTTTCTTCTAAGTTCATGATATCCTGTTCATCTTCTATAAAGCCCATTTCCAAATCCAAACTTACATATTCATTAAGATGTCTATTAGTATTATGTTCCTCGGCTCTATAGGCATGACCTATTTCAAAAACTCTTTCAAATCCTGCTGCTACCATCATTTGTTTATAAAACTGAGGACTTTGTGCAAGATAAGCTTTATTTTCAAAATATTTTACTTCAAAAAGATCTGTTCCACCTTCTGCCCCTTCTTTCACAAGTTTAGGAGTATAAATTTCCATAAACCCTTCTTTATTTAGAAAATCTCTAAAAGCTTCTACTATTAAATTTTGTATTTTAAAAATACTATTTATTTTACAATGTCTTAGACTTAAAAATCTATTATTAAGCATTGTGTCTAAATTAACATCTAAATTTTCTTTATTTAATTCTATTGGAAGTTCATGTTTAACTTCATTTATAATATCTAAACTTTCTACTTGCACTTCAAAAGGATTTAATTTATTACAATTTTCTTTAACAATGCCAGAAATAGACACAACAGATTCTAAACTTATTTTAGTTAAGGCAGCTTCATTATTATTAACTATACACTGAATTAACCCACTTCTATCTCTAAGAATTACAAAGGTTATAGACTTTAGCTTTCTTATTTTGTAAATCCATCCTTGAATACATACTTTTTTATTTAAATAGTTTTTAAGTTCACATATTAATATTCTATTCATTTTTATTACCTCCAAAAATAAAACCCCTTGAGTCATTTATAACTCAAGGGGCAAAATATTTCGCGGTACCACCCTTTTTAATAATGTTTAAGAAATTAGAATATATACCTTTTACAAAATGAGCTCTTTTTTTGTAAATAAAAAAAGTCTTCTCTCCTTTTTAGGAGTGAAGACTTATATGTTCACGGTACCATCCTAATTTAACAATGCATTAATACACTATTATCTCAAGTCCCTATAACGGAGGAAACCCGATTTATCCTACTACATATTTCAGATAAATATCTCAGGAATGTCTTTCAATATTACGTTTCTCATAGGCTCTCACCAACCCTACTCGCTTTGGATACTCTGTATATATTTACTCTTTCCTTCTAAGAATTTAATCTTATTGATTACTAATCATACTACTAAATTATTGTATTGTCAAACAATTTTTTATTATTTATCAATTAATATTTTTATTATAATTTTACAAAACATTGAATAAGTTTTGTACATAGTTCAATATTCCATTTATCTTTATTTAATATTGTTAAACTAACTTATTTATTATAATATTATATTCAAGTATATGTAATAATATTATTAAGTTCGTAAAAAATTATCAATGAAAGTGAGAATTTATAAGTGAATATAAATAACTTTGAAATTTACATTAATGAAACTATTCTAGATAGGGGATATAATTACTATATTGATGGTAACATAATTGAAACTTATAGTAGAAATGATAACGAATATATTTTTCAAATTCAAGGAAATCAAGAATATCAAGTTATAGTAAAAATAGATGATCAAGGAAAAATTATTTATTCAGAATGTGATTGTCCCTATGATTTTGGCCCTATATGTAAACATCAAGTAGCAGCATACTTTGAACTACTTGAAATATCAAATAATAAATTAACTTTGAAGAACCAAGTAACAAAATTGCCAGAAATCAATGAAGTATTAAACACACTCTCTAAAGAAAATTTAATTAAAATAATAATAGAACTAACTGAAAGTAATACAACTTTAAAAAATAATCTTATTCTTAGATATTCAAAAGGTACTAAGGAACAAGAACTAAAAAAATGTAAAATGTTTATAGAATCTATCGTAAGCAAATATACAAGTAGAGAAGGTTTTGTTTCATATAATGAAACTTATAACTTTGTAAATGAGATGCAAAATGTATTAGAAAAATCAAGAAATACTGATGATATACTATTAGCTCTTGATATTGCCTTTTTACTTCTTAATGAGTCTATTGAAGCTTTTGAATATGCAGATGATTCTAATGGAAATATAGGTTGTTTAATATCACAAACTATAGACTTAATAAAAGAACTATTAACAGATAATGTTAATTTAGATATAAAATTACGTGAAAATATATTTAATAAACTTATTAAAGAAAGTGATAACAAAATTTTTGATGGATGGGAAGACTATAGTATTGATATCCTTAGCCTGTGTGTAAAATTTGCTGATGTTGAATGTCTAAGAAATAAACTTATAATGAAACTAAAACATAACTTAGCCCAAAATTCAAATAATGCTTATGAAAGATACAATAATGAACAAACCCTAACAATAATGTTTCAAGTAATAAATTTATATGGTACTAAAGAGGAATCCTTAGAATTTATAAAACAGAATTTAAAGTATTCATCTTTTAGGGAGTTACTTATAGATAAATTTATACAAGAAAAAAATTTTTATAAAGTAATAGAATTAGCAATCGAAGGAGAACGTCAAGATAAACGACTTCAAGGATTAGTCCTAAAATGGAAAAAGATACGATATGAAGCCTATAAAAAACTTTCTCTAAAAGAAGAACAGAAAATATTAGCAAAAGAACTTATTTTACAGGGGAATTTTGATTATTACAAAGAACTTAAAGAATTAATCACATATGATAAGACAATTTTTTATAATAATTTAAAACAAGAACTAAAAAATAATGAAGGATGGTATAACAAAAGTATTTATCTAAATCTTATAGTATATGAAAAAGACTTTGACGAAATAGCAGAGTTCGTTCGAGAAAATCCTCAATATATAGAACAATATGATGAAATATTACTAGAAAGGTCCAAAGATGAAGTAATTGAACTTTATAAAAAATATATAAAATTGAAAGCAGAGTTTTCATCTAATAGAAAAAACTATCAAGGAGTTTGTAGAATTCTTAGAAAATATAAAAAAATAGCGGGTAAAAATAACTTTGAAACTATAGTAAATGAATTAATTGGGTTATACAGAAAAAGACCAGCTTTTTTAGATGAACTAAGTAAAATTAGATAGATTATATACAAAAGAAAATATAAATGATACAAGTTGGATAATGTGAGTTAATTTATTTTTATACAATATTTCGCACATTATCCAAATAATATCATGTATTTTACTATTATTTTTAAACCCTTTTAATTTCTTTTTACATCTTATAACTTTAGATATAAATTCAATTTTATTAATTAATATGAAAATATAACTGTAACTTCAATGTCAAAGAGAAATTTTAAGATATTATTTTATTCCAATTACACTTATAAACAGATCATCTTTTCTATCTTTTTCTAAGGTTGCTTTAAAAGTTACGCTTACGTTACATTCTAACTTTTCATTGATTTTATTTAATACTTCATCTATATAACTTATCTTCATATCTTCAGGAACACATATAGAAACTAAGAATTTAGCATATGTAGTAAGTTCAGGATTTGGAATAAAGATCGAATCTATTGCTGTTTCTAATTTTTCTTGACCCATACCATAACCCATAGATATATATCCTAATCCCCCTTCTGAAAATACATTATATAAGTCTTTTTTATTTATACGTATTGCTCCATTTGCCTCAAAGAACTTTATTAATTGTTGAATACAAAATAAAGGATATGACTCATAAAACTCCACACCTTTTTCATCTATGAGAGGAGCTTTAATACTGGCTGCTATCTTTTCTAGTTCTAGAGGAATTACAGTATCCATTACTCTTATTAGTCCATGTATTTCTTTTTTTAATCTTATTTGTTCAGTTTTATCTTGAAAAGTTGGTACTAAAACTACACCAATTAATAAGATCCCCTTTTTTCTAGCTGTTTTTGCTATTGATCTCATATTTCTAAAAGAATTTTCATCTTTTAAATCCCCTATAATAATAGCTATATCTAAATCCTTAAAAACTTCATCTAACTCTTCTATATTTTTTTTATCATGTTTCTTATAAATTGTTAGATTTTTTATTAAACTTTCTTCTTTTATAAAAAATTTTATATAATATTTAAAAAAGCTACCATTTTTGATATTTATATAATTATCTTTTTCAATTTTATGTTGTGCTATATTTTCTATAATTCTATTTGGGATTTCTCCACAAGACAAAATTTTAATATTAGCTAAATTTTTCATTTTCTCACTCCATAAATGTTGTTTTGTGTAATTGTAAAACTTAATATTTTTCCGCAACAAAAATCTCTTCTTAAATAACCTAACTTTATTATATATTTAATTTTGCTTATTTTCTATATAGTTTTTCCAAATTAATTCCAAAAAACTAAAAAAAGAAAAAGTATATTAGTTAAATAACAATTTTTCACTAATACACTTATTTAAAATCATATAAAATAGCTAACAACAATTTCCTTAGACTTTATCTTAAATCCTAAACTTTCTGCTAATTTAATTGAATATGTATTTTTTTCATCTACTAAATAAATTGGTAAAACATTATTTTCAATACACCAATTTAATATGCCAGAGTATTAAGAGTTTTAAAAGATTTTACATATTTTTTAAAATCATTATATAAACTAGGAGATATAGAAAAAATGTTATTCCCTTTTAGATTAGTTATTATCAGTTTATATAAAAAATCATTGTTTAAGGGTATATCTCTTTGTATACATGGAAAAACTGTTTTTTTGCTTTAATTTCTTTTTCAGATATACCTAAATAATTAAAATAATAATTATTTAATTTTCTATTGTAATCTACAGTTTCCAAGTATAATACCTCCTAAATAATTCTATTTGTATAATATTATATCTTATAATTTTCAGAAAAACATAAATATAAACTTTATAAAAATAAAAATTTTAAAAACATTATGTCGCAATTAACAACTTTAAATTAATTTTTATATTAGAGTATCTTTCTATATATTTCTTAAAATTGAATAACTATTTATAATATATTGAGTACTTTTAAACTTTTTTTTCATTTAAATGATCTTCGCTTATCTTTTAATATGTTTTAATGAAAATATCTTCAATTTCCTTATTAAATAAGAATGCCTATACATTCGATTTTACTCAAACATATAGGCATTTATTAACTTATTTTTTTATTTTTTTTCTTAATGCAATTCCCAAACCAGATAAAATAGTTCCCATACTTGCTAAAATTCCTGTATTAATAGGAAGTCCTGTCTGTGGTAATTTTTTATCCGTTGAAATTTTTTCATTATCTTTATTTTCATTAATATTATTATCTTTTATATCATATTTTAATAATGTTGATTTATCCAAAGATTTATTTACCAAGTCATTTTTTAAGTTAATTGTAGCTTGGATTTTTTCATTAGGTTTATTACTATCAAAAGTTACTAATTCTACTTTTGAATTTATGTTTGGCAATTTAAATTCTACTACTTGTTTATTATTATCCTTTTTACTTTCAGTTTGTATTTCAGGTGATGCCATTAACTCTGTTCTATCCTTAAAAATTTCCGTAACATCTACTTGTTTTCCATCTACAAATACTTTTGAATTAAAAGCATACTTACCTGTTAGTTCCATTCTAACTATAACATCTTTCTCCTTTGTTACAGTTACATCTGTTTTTATTTCAAGATTTTCTTTTATAAGTTTTTCTTGTTCTTTGTTTTTACATTTTATTGTAGATTGTACACTTTTGTAGTTTCCTGATTTTAAGTTTTTGTTTTCTACTACTTTTAATATCTTAGCATCAATATCTTTATCTTCTTTTATATTATCTTTATTATCGTCTTTTATATTGTCTTTATTATCTTCTTTATTGTCATTTTTTCCTTTGGTTTTTGTTCTGGTTTTAAGTCTGGTTTTTCTTTTGGCTTTGATTGTTCAGGATTTACATTTGGGTTTTGATCTTTTAATGTACTCTCTGAATTTACCAATCTAAATGATACTCTAGCATTTCCCATTGGTACTACATTCATTCTCATCATTACTTCTGTATTTTCGCTTTCTACTCCAAATGTAAATTTTCCAATTCTCTCATTTATTTTCTTTTCAGCTTCTACTTCTTTTCCACCTACTTCTATTGTTACATTCTTGATCCAATCCATTCTATTTAGTGTTACTGTGAAATATTTTTTACCACCTTTTTCTGTGTATTTAATTATTTTATTTACATATTGTCCCGCCATTGATAGTTCATTTGATTTCTCTTTTAATGTTTCTATTTTTATATCCTTTTCTTGTTGTTTTTCTAAATTAGGTTTTGTACTAATTAAAGATGCATCATTACTAGCTTTCGCATATGCTACATCTCTAAGCACATATACATCCATACTATATGATCTTGCAGAAACTAGTTTTACTATTCTATATTCATCTCCACTTTTCATGTTTTTATCTTCTACTATTTCTGGAATATCTATTCTATCTTCACATATAATTTCTTTTAAAGTCATATACTCTCCATTAGAATTCTTCTTTTGTATTAATGTTTTTACAGTAGGCTCACATGAATTTTTATGCATCAATTCTAGTATTTCATTTTTTTTAAACTCCTTTTTATATTCATCCAGTGTAGTAGCTGTCTTTCCATTGGGATGAATCATCTTCCAAACTATCATATCCATTCCAGATAAATTTTGTGTCCATGTTATTTTTCCATTCTTTGCACTTAATTGCATATTCATATATGTTTTTTGAGGATATGCCCAAGTACTCTTCTTTCCCTTAAACTCCTTTGGAACTTCTGGTATATCTTTTAATCTATTCATTATGAATTCAATATTTCTAAGTTTAGGTGCTTTATAAAATACGTCTAATGGTATGGATTTTACCAAGTTGTCATTTATTTGAAATACTTCTAAATTAGGAAGCTTTGTATATACTTCCTGTGGAATTTCTTCTATATAATTAGAACTTAAATTTAACTGTTTTAATTCCTTCAATTTAGTTATTTCTTGTGGAATATTAATAATATCATTTTTTGAAGCATTAAAAGTTCTTAGCATGTCTATATTAAAAACTTCTTTTGGAATTTCCTTTAGATTACAATTTTCCATTGATACATATTCAAGTTTTTTTAACTTATTTAATGTACTAAAATCAGCCTTTTTTAATGGGTTATCTGATATGACTAAAGATTTTAAATTAACCAATTTATCAAATATATCACTTGGAATTTCTTCTATCTTGTTTTGATTTAATTGAAGTTCCTTTAAATTCGTTAACTTATCAAATATACCCTTAGGTAATTCTTTGATTTTGTTACCATTCAAATAAAGAACTTCTAAGTTCGTTAAATTATCAAATATTCCTTCTGGCAACTTGTCTATGTGGTTTCCTATCAAATACAATCTTTTAATACTACTTCCAAGATTCTTTAAAAGAGATATATCCTTTATTCCTTTTACAGAAATATCTAATTCTTCTTTTATTGAAGCTATTTCACCTTCTGTGATAATTCCATTTCCATCTCTATCTACACCAGCATCTATTAATGCTTTAGTAAGATTTTTATTGTAATCAATTACATTCTTATCCCTTTCAAATCCATTCCAACCCTTTTTATATTCCTTATTGAATACTATCTTAGCCTTTTTATATTTTGAAAAATCACTAATATCCTTTTTTACTCCACCCATTGGACCTGCAAGTACACACGCCATGTAATCATCTTCCAACTCTGAAATTTCTATTTCATAAGTTTTATATAGATATTTTCCATCTTCATTAGCCTTTCCATACCACTTTCCTATGCTTTCTTTAAATATGTTATTAGATCCAATACGATAATCTAGAACTCCATCGGCAAAACAAGTATTTAACATAGTTATTTTTTTCTTACCATTTTTAACTTCTAATTTTACATTTTTATCAAAAAAGTTTCCTAGCATAGAACTAGCTTCTGGATTTTCTAAATGATATGCTTCAAATCCTATTGTATATATTCCATCTTCCATAGATTTTTTATTTAAATTTTGTTTTTCTTTAGTATCTCCTTTTTGTAATTTTTTTACTTTATTTTCATCTTTTTTAACTTCTTGATTATTTGTTTTATTATATTTAGTATTATTACTATTTATTAGGATCACTCTAAATGCAACTCTACTATTTCCCATTGGTTTAACATTCATATGCATTAAAATTTTAGAATTTAAATCTTTTACTTCAAACTTTATTTTTCCTTCTTCTTTTCCTTTGCCATCATCATTTTTTTTCTTTTTCTTTTCTATTATATCTACTTTCTTTTCTTTATCACCATCTACAGAGACAGTTATATTATTCATCCAATCCAAACTATCTATTGTTAAAACTAAATAGTGCTTTCCATCATTAACTTCATGTTCAACTTTTTTTATATATCCTCCTGCCATAGAAACAGCATCTGATTTCTCTTGTAATACTTTTACTTTTATTTCATCAATTTTATTATTACATTTTTTTATACTCTCATTTACGCTTAAATTGGTAAATTTATAAGTTCCATTTTTAATCGACTGATCTATATCTTTACATATAGCTTTTGCCTCTATTTGAGATATATTTTTGTTAAGGGGATTAGCATGTACCATCATAGGTACTCCCCCTACAATGATTATTGCTGTAGTTGCGACGCCTACTCCCTTATTTATCTTCTTTATCATATTCATATATATTTTACCTCCGACTCCAATTTATATATATAAATTATACAACAATTGAAAATGATATTCAATTACATTTTGTATTGATTATCATTTTCTTTCATTTTTTTATCATTATAACGTTACTTTTCTAATTTTCACTGTATAAATTATATTTTCATTACATCATAGGTAAATAGCATTATATAGCTGGTAAATTCTATTATTATCATATTTTATACATAAAAATAACCCTCACTATTAGTAAGAGTCATTTTTATAAATTTAATTCATATAAAATTTCTATATATCATAGTACTTAATTACTACATTTTAGTAAATTATTTTTCTCTTCTGCTATTACTTTCTTATCAAGTCTTTCAAGTAATATTGTAACTTCCCCTATTGAAACTTCGCATTTTGGATCAATTGTTTTCCATCTATTGTGATTAATAGATAGGCTTTTTTATCAATTTATAAATAATATCTAAAAACAATTATTACAATACTATATCTATTTTCTTTTCTTTTTTGTGTTTAATACTTACTAATGTAACACCTATTATAGTAAGAATTATGATTATAATTAGCTCTTTATACTTAGGTTGAAATAATCCTATAAAGCTGTGTAATACTTTAGATTTTGTTATATATATTAAAATTGCTGAGATAGGTACTAAAACTCCTATAAGAAGAATATAATTTGAAATACATCTTGATATATAACAAGTTATTAATGTAACTATTTCTCCAAGAATATATAGTACTATTACTGTTAATATTATATATTGTATAAAAGTTACATCAAACCAAAATAAAGAATCTAAAAAGGAATTTATATTTGAATTATAAAATATGCTTACTGTATAAGGACGAGTACTATATAGAAAAAACAACATACCCAGTTGTATTGTTATAATTATAGGTGTTGCTATAAGTGCAGCTTTGATTTTGTCTTTATATAATCTTCGTCCTCTTTTAGATGTATATTGTAAGGATTCTAATGCTACTCTTTTATCCCTTGTAAAAATAGGTGCTATCATAAATATTATTGATATTAATACAGCTACAGAGGTTTCTTTAATGATATTATCATAATTTTCAAAAACAAGTGCTGGTAATATGCTGTTTTGTGATTTATTTTTTTTAATTTCATTTATTCTGTTTTTATATTTTGGGGTAAGTAATTCATCATGATTATTTTTATTTTTAAAAATTTCTATATATCTATCTATTACTTGTAATTCCCAAAATACATTAACATTATCTTTAAAGAAAATATCATCATTTAAACTTTGTACTGCTTCATTTGATCCATCGTTTTTCTTGTCAAAACTATTATAATCTTTTATATTAAGTTCCTTGGCTTTTTTATTGTTTTTAAGATAATTATTTGCTTCCATTAGCCTATCTTTTTTCATATTATAAAGATATTTAATATCCTTATCTTCAAGATTGTTTCCCTTTTCATCAATCATCTTTACTGATAATCTGTACTCATCAAGCTGTGGCCTTCCATTTGGAAAAACATCCATAGAGGTTTTTATAACTAAAGAATATATGGCCACATTTATTAATAATACGACTAATATGCTTTTAATATTAAATATTTTTTTAAGTTCATTTATTAAAATTCTCATATTTTCCTCCTAATTTAAAGCTTCTTTTTTAAATTTTTTTACACTCAATATCCCAGTAATTATTAATAATCCTCCCCATATTAAGACAGTTATCAGTTCATAACATTTATAAGTTGTAAATATATCACCGTGCATAAACCAAAAATTGGGATGCATTGTTAAAAAAAATGGGTTGAAATTTGAATAGATAATAAAATTGCTATTTTTAGGCACAAATGTTGATAATACTACTGTGAAGGATCCTAATATAAAAAATATAAAAAATCCAATATAAGTGTTTTTTGTTATTCTAGCTATTAAAAAAGTTATACCTGCAAAAAGCATCTGTATTCCATATACTAAAATTATAAATAAAATTAAATATTGTCTCATATTTATTGGAAACCAACTCATAAAAGGAGTTCCCATGTCGCGTTCCCAATTAAAATAGCTACTTATTGGTATTTTCCAAAGTCCCTCATAACTAAATATAGAAAAATATATTATAAGAGTTGTACCAAGTATAATTGTTGTTACCAAGCATATACATATTAAACCTGCTAACATTTTATCCTTCACTAGATTTCTTCCTCTTTTAGTGCAATATACAATTAAACTCGTATTATTATCAAATTCATAATTTACTATAAATAATATAATTAAACATCCTAATATAGCAATTTCAAAAATAACATTTTTTAAAATATCTTTAAATAAAAAGAATGCATTTCATAAAGTTGTCCTTTAAAAAATAAATTTCTATGTTCTCCATTAATCTTTATGTTATCTAGCCTTTTCTGAAATTTTTTATAATTACTTCTAATTGTTTTAGCCGCCTCTCCAAATATTTTATAAGATTTTATTTGATATTCAGCTATTTCCTTCATACTTATTTTTTTATAATCCATATCATTTTGCTCTATAGAATAATAATAATTTTCTAATATACAAGTCTCCTTAATTTTCTGCTGTTCTTGTACATTATATTGTTGTGATATATCTAACTTTGTGTTTTCATAAAAATCTGCTACATTTTTATAAATTTTTCCTTCCTTTTTATTGATTATCTTCTTTACTTCATTTAAATTTTCTTCATAATAATTTTTAAAATTTTTAATCATTTTTTCATCTATTTTATAACCTACTTTTTTAACTATTGTATTTAAAACTTTTAAATCTTCTCTATAACAAAATTTTTCACTCATGATAAATAAATTAAATAATATAAATAGTACAGTTAGTCCAATTACAATTGGTGATTTAACTATCTTTTTTATTTCATTTTCTATTATCTCCATAAGCAATCACTAAACTCCTTCATTATATTCATATAGAAAAACATCTTCAATATTAGGAGATACCAACATCCACTTATCTTTCTTCTCCTTCTCTTCTATAAATCTTATTTTTATTTTTCCATTCTCTTGTTTTTCAGATAGTGCAATATGATTTTTTCTAAATTCATCTACTTCATTAAAAGAAATTTCTGTTTCAAAAACCTTACCCTTAATAGTATTACATATGTTTTCCACAGTATCTTTATATAATATTTTTTTATTTTTAATCATAATTATTTCATTAGCTATAAATTCTACATCACTTACTATATGGGTAGAAATAATAATTATTCTATCTCTTCCAAGTTCACTTAAAATATTTCTAAATCTTACTCTTTCCTTTGGATCTAATCCTGCAGTAGGCTCATCTAAAATTAAAATCTTAGGATCATTTAAAAGGGCTTGAGCTATGCCAACTCGTTGTAACATTCCCCCTGAAAATTTCCTCATTTTTTTATTTATAACATTCTCTAAGGCAACTAATTTTAATACTTCTTCTACCTTAACTTTTGCATTTTTTTCTTCTATACCCTTAAGTGCTGCTAAGTATAGTAAGAACTGTTTAGGTGAATAGTTTTTATAATATCCAAAGTTTTGTGGTAAATATCCTAATACATTACGATATTCTTCATCAAGACTTATAATATTAGTTCCGTTATATAAAATTTCACCTTTATCTGGGAAAATTAATGTTGTAAGCATCTTAATTAATGTTGTTTTACCTTCTCCATTAGGTGCCAGTAATCCATATACCCCGTTCTTTAACTCTAAATTTATATCTTCTAAAACTGAATAATCTCCAAAACTCTTACTTAAGTTATTTATTAATAACATTTATATTTCTCCCTTCTCTTTTCTTACATATAGAAGCTTTTTTAATACTTTAAGATAAATAATTATACAAATTGCTGTAATTATAAAATGAATATATAATGGACCATAAGTAATAAAATTCATATAGAGTTTACTTTTAACAATAATTAAAATTGAATTAAACAAAATCCACCCTATTATAACTAAATACTTATGGATAGGTTTCTTTAAATAAACTATTGTTAATATAAATATAGTAGAAAACAAAAATAACGAAGTTATAGATACTGCATATGCTCTTATCATGCTAAAGTTATTAAATATAAAGTATATAATAACTATTAAAAGAGAATTTAAAATCATTCCTACTATACTGAAAATAAACATTCTTATAACCGCTAAATTATACATATTATATTTACATGTAGCTTCTATTTCATAAGTTTCTTTTAATTTAGCATTTATAAAAGAAAATAGTGAAATCATTACATACATAATAGGAGAAACCATAAAAATATATCCATATAATCTGTAAAGGTATGTCTTTTCATAAATAAATTTTAATGCAATGTGTCCACCTATAATTGCAAATACTATTAAAGATATAATAGATATAAATATCAATTCACTTTTATCATGAAATATATTTTTTAAACCTATCTCTTTAATTGATGAATTTATATAAGAAAAAAAACCTTTTTCCTTTTTTAATCCTTTATCTAAAATTTCGTTTATTTCAATATTTATTTCTTCTAGTGATGGAAAATCAACCTCTTTCTTCACTCTAATCCTCCCTTAAAATTCTATTTATTTTTTTAATAGCTGAATAATATCTAGTCTTTACCGTAGATTCTTTAATTTCTAAAATTTTAGATATTTCATTAAAAGTCATATCCGAAAAAATTTTTAACCTTATGATTTGTTGAATACTTCCCTCCATTTTATTTATAATTTCCACTATCTCCCTAGCATCTTGGTTTATAATAAAATCATCCTCAATACTTAAATTATCCTTTAATTCTAAATCATCAATATTTCCAATATCAATACCCTGCTTATAAGATTTAGATCTATAATAATCGACTATTTTATTGCTTGCAATTTTATAAATCCAGGTTTTAAAAGAAGCCTTTTTTTCTTGAAAGTCATTAATAGACTTCATCATACTAACAAAAATTTCTTGCGTTAAATCTAAAGAGAGTTCTCTGTTACCATTTTGTTTAAAAACATACAAATATATTTCTTTGTAGTATAAACTAATTAAGGTATTAGCTGCAGTTCTATCACCTTTTTTTTGTATTAATTTAATAAGCTGTAAATCTTGGGACATACAAATTTATAACTCCCTTCGTTTATTACTTTTAAAATACTAGTATTTTATTCCTTCACTTACATATTCGTAATGAATGTCAAAATAGTTTTAAAAATAACTATTATTTTTGAATAAAGTTAAGAATTTTTTAATGTTTGTAAAAAGACTTAAAACATGATTATAGTTTTTTAGCAGATAAAACTTATATAGTATCTTGAAAAATTATTAATAAACAAAAAACAAACTGTACACAAATTATATAAATTATGAATATTATAAATTACAAGGAATAGTATTTCTTATAATTTTTATATGTAGGTAATTATAGTGTCATGTTATAATAATAGATTTCCAATAGAAGTATCTATTGATTATCCATTATATCAATCTAAAGAAGGTAATTATTTTATTGGACAAACACCATTTTTAACCGGTGAAGATAAACATGCCTTAGCTATGTTACAAAATCCAATTGGTTCAAATAGAACTATATATTTAAATGCTATGACTATAACAAATGCTGCAAATCTAAATATATCGGCTGAATTTTATTTAAAATCTAGTTTTAATACTGGAGATATTAGTGATTTATTTAGCTGTACGAATACAGCCGTTTTTCCTGAACCCACTCCTAAAGGTGAAATTAAATATTTAAATACAACTACTAATCCCCCAAGTGATGGTGTCTGTATATTTAGTAGAATAGTTTCTTCATATTCAACTCTAGTAGTTGATGGTGGACAAATTATCCTTGGTCCTGGATAATCTATTCTTATTTATCTTGGCGGGTTCCTACCAATTGGTTCTAAAAGTTCAAAGATTGCTTTTGGTTGGTGGGAAAAAAGGATATACAACTGTCCTAATTATTGTTGTTAAAATATATTATTTAATATCCTATTTTATATATAAAAAAGCCCATAACCAAGAAATTTTAATGATTATGGGCTTTTTATCTTCATAGTGCAATTCTAAATTACATATTCCTAGTCCTATTTCAATATTAAAACTTATACTATATGGTAGACATTTTTCTGTACTGTATATTTTGTAAACTATGGTATAATAAATCAGCATAAAATTATTTTACAATAAACAATATTCATTAAATTTATATTTTTTAGGAGGACTTATATATGACCTATCATTTAAAAGAAGAAAGAATACCTTCATTATATACTTTTAAACTTTCTACAAAGACCAATCCATACTTTCTGTTTGTAGCTTAACCATATTGCTATATATACCATTTTTCTTAAATAAGGATTTTGGTGTACCTTCCTCTGCCACATATCCATCTGATAGAACTATTATTTTGTCTGCATTCTCTACAGTACGCATTCTATGTGCTATTACTAATACTGTTTTATTTTTTATAAGTTCCGATAGAGCATTCTGGATTTTTGTTTCATTTTCTACATCTAGAGAAGCTGTAACCTCATCTAATAGAATAATTGGTGCATCCTTTAATAATGCTCTAGCTATAGAAATTCTTTGACGCTCACCACCTGACAGGGTTGATCCATTTTCTCCAATAACAGTTTTATATCCATTTGGCATTTTCATAACGAATTCATCACACATAGCAATTTTTGCAGCATTCAAAACTTCTTCATCTGTAGCTTCTCTTCTTCCTAAACGAATATTCTCCATTACTGTATCATTAAACAATGTAACATCTTGAAAAACAATTGCATAATTCTTCAAAAGTGCTTCTGGAGATATAGTTGATATATCTACCCCTCCCATAGTTATCTTTCCACTTGTAATATCCCAAAATCTTGCGGCAAGTTTTGCAGCTGTACTTTTTCCACCACCAGATGGTCCTACTAATGCAGTAACCTCTCCTTGTTTTATAACAAATGAAACATCTTTTAAAACAGAATCCTTTTTATCATATGAAAAAGCTACATTTTTAAACCTAATATCATAACCATTAAGATTATATTCATCTGACCCTTGTTGAACAGGTTCATTTTCAATTTCTTTCATTCTTTCTATTGGAACTTCTGTGCCAAAAATTTCTGCTATATTAGCAAGTGTTCCTGCTAAAGGATCATATAATCTTGATGCAGTAATTAAAAAAACTAAATAAGTTATAAGATCGGTTTTCCCCTTAATTAATAGTGTACTTCCTACTAAAATAACTGTTGCAAGTCCTAAGTTTAAAATAGCTTTTCCTCCTATTACACAAGAACTCATCATTAATTCTGAACGAATTTGAGCTTTTTCTGATTTATCTAACTTCTCATTTAAATTATTTAAATATTGTTCCTGTATATTATAGGATTTAATATCCTCAATAGTTTCAAGACATTCTTGAATTCCTTCTGCACACTCTCTTTTTAATTTATAATGTTTTAATTTTGCTTTCTTTTGATAACGTTTTGATGACATAATAATCCATAGCGCTATTGGTAAAACCCATAATGCTGATAATCCCATATAAAAATTCATAGATAATAATCCTATGGCTATAAGAATTGTAGAAATCATAGCACCTATTAACTGAGGAATAGCATGCGAGAAAGCATGTTCTAAGTTTGTACAATCACCTAAAAGTGTATTTGTTAGATCTGATAAATCTCTCTTACTAAAAAATGAAATAGGTAATTGTCTTAATTTTTCAGCTAAAGTAATACGTCTAGTTGCACTCTCATTATAAGTAGTTATAAAAACACTAGAATATTGAAGATAATTACAAAGATATAAAATAGAAAAAACAACTAAAATAAGAATTACATATTTAATAACACTTGGAGTAGCAGCTTTTTCTCCAAGAAGAGGTTTTAATAGTTCATCTAGTAATAATATGAAAAGTCCTACAGGCAGCATCATACTAATATTGACTAAAGCACTATATATACATCCTTTAATTAGGTCTTTTGATCCTTGCTCACTTAATGCAAATTTATCTTTAAAATATTTACGCATGTGCCTTCTCCTTTCCAACCTTCCATGAAATAGAGTTTTGATACTCATTCCACATCTCTGAATATAAACCTTTTTTATTTAGAAGTTCTTTATGATTTCCCTTTTCAGCAATTTTTCCTTCCTTTAAGACTAAAATACAATCCACATCTTTAATAGAAGAAAGCCTATGAGCAATCATAATAACAGTTTTATTTTTTACTAAAGATACAAACGCTTTTTGCAATTTATATTCGTTTTCAGGATCGGTAAATGCAGTCGCTTCATCTAAAACAACAATAGGAGCATTTTTTAAAATAGCTCTAGCTAAAGAAATTCTTTGCTTCTCTCCACCAGATAAATAAACACCCTCTGTACCTACAATTGTATCTAGTCCTTGTGGCATTTTTTCTAATATATCATCACATTGAGCTAAATGAGCGGCTTTTAATATTTCTTCTCTACTTGCTTTTGGATTACCAATTCGAATATTTTCTAACAAACTAGTTTTAAAAAGTTTATTGTTTTGAAAAACAAATGCTACCTTATTCATTAATTCTTTTTCTTCTATATTTTTAACATCTACACCACCAATTAGTACACTTCCTTCATCTACATCCCAAAATCTAGGCACTAAACTAGCAAGAGTAGTTTTTCCCCCACCAGATGGTCCTACTAATGCATAAGTTTTTCCTTCTAAAATAGATACACTTACATTACTAATTGCTGCATTCTTATTTTCAGGATAAGTAAAAGTAACATTTTTAAATTCAATATCAAACTTCTTTATTTCATTTTTAATATTACTTTGATTTAAGGTTTTAGCTTCTATTATTTCATCTATTCAATGATCATTATGCCTCATCACTTACTTTAAATCAATTATGCAAAATAACTTGCATGGGAACTACAAAGCTAAAAAAATCTTTTAAACAATTGTATAAATGTACAATAACAGAATATATTCAACACCGTCGCATGAGTCAAGCAGAACATTTTCTAACAAATACAGAATTAACTGTAGGGCAAATTTCTAAACTAGTTGGTTATCAGAGTGGTAGTAGGTTTTCTGAATTATTTAAAAAAAGTACAGGCTTGTGCCCCCTTGAATATAGACACTTTTCAAAACGTGCATAGTAAACATATCCATATATTTTATACAAAAATAGGACATATATAAATTATTTTTTAATCTACATATGTCCTTAATTAATATTATTTAATTTCTAACTTATCTCCAGTTTTTAATTTTTTAGATTCTTTATATATTTCACCATCTTTTTTAGAAAGTTTTATATTTTCAACACCATCTTTTGCACATACCTCAAACATTATATGCCCTTTACGCACCTGTGGATGACGTAATATTCGCGCTCCACTACAATTACATTCCTCACGAGTTACTGCAATATACATAAATTTTTCATCTTCATAAGGTGCTTCCCCACCCTTAAGTTGACGGTGTAAACTACTTCTGCTTACACGACAAGAAAAATGACACCAATCACTTTCTAATTTAGGACATTTATTATTATGTACACAAGGTGCTGCTATATTTGCACCACATTTTATTAATTCTTCACGTATTTTCTTTAAATTAGAAAATCCTACTGGTGTTCCTGGTTCTATAATTAACAACATCTTATTTGTAGCATTCCATAGCTTCTTTGCTGCCTTAATCCTATCTTCAGGTGACATTTCATTTAATACATATGATGCAACAACCAAGTCAGCCTTTTCAGGAATTTCATCTATAGTTAAGTCATGAGAAATCCATTTTGCGTTACGTAATACCTGTGATCCATTTTGCATTAATGCCTTGCCCGTTTTACGCATAGCACTTTCTCTCTCTAGACAGACAATATTTTTCAAATCTAACTTTTCATCAACTGCCCACGCAACTGCACCAGTTCCTGCACCTACATCTAATAAAGTTTCAGGATAGCATTGTGAATCTTCAAGAGCATGCTGAAGTGCCATAGAAACAGCTCCAAATGTTGCTGGCATTCGTGCTGCGGCATATGCTACTGCTTCTGTATCACGAGTTAAAAGTCGTTTTCCTTTTCCACTTTCTGTTCTGTATCTCATACTAATTACCTGAGCATCATTCATCATCTGTGTTTGTTGCACACCTTTTATTTCAGCTTCTAATGCTGCACGAAGCGTCTGTGGAATTTCCATGTATTGTATCTCTCCTTATATGCTATATTTCATCCTATTTCTCTACCAATTTTAAAGCTAATTTAAGCTTCTGTCAATGTAACTGAAAATATAAAAAATAAAGAGACTGTCCCACTAATTTTTTTAGTGAGATAGTCCCTTTTATGTGCGCCCAGCATGGGCGCAATCTATAGGGTGAAAGTCCCGAGCGCCGAAGGTGATATAGGCGTTAGCCAATGACAAGGGTGTCCATTGCGAGATGGAATCTGAAGGAAGTCGGAGGGCAAAATTCCGGTCTGAGGAATACGAATCACATAAGAGGCTGATTATAGCTGGATGAGTTTGCATAACAAAACAAAGTCCGTATCACCCGAAAGCTACTACAGTATATGTGGCAGATATATGGAATGAAAGATTGCGTTCTTACCTGGGGAGGTCTGATAGATATATCATTAAAGGATGAATTTCCTACATGATAACTTACATAGTGATATGTAACTGAACTATCAGAAGTCAGCAGAGGTCATAGTACCACACTATGTGCACGTAGTGCGGGAAGGACTGAACATTAGGAGGTTTTCAGCTTTGAATAATTCAAATAAATTACAAGGAAAGCAGACAACTCAATACAGAGGTCGCCTCGTGGAAGGAGAAGTGGAACTTCAAGATAAGCGAGGGGCGCAGAGTAATAATTTGGCGTTAGCAAAGAGAGAAAGAGAAAACAAT
Source organism: Clostridiaceae bacterium 14S0207 (assembly GCA_003288255.1). Classification (GTDB taxonomy): domain Bacteria; phylum Bacillota; class Clostridia; order Clostridiales; family Clostridiaceae; genus Hathewaya; species Hathewaya limosa. The sequence goes on from CP026600.1 coordinate 1,543,699, forward strand.
GTAATAGATGATACTGATAACTTACTTGAAATGATTTTAGCTAGAGAAAATATGCTAAAAGCCATGAAAAGAGTAGTTGCTAATAAAGGAAGCCATGGTATTGATGGTATGAAAACCGATGAATTTCGAGAATTTATCATTAAGAATTGGATAACAATTAAGCAAAAGTTATTAGAGGGAAGATATAAACCTTCACCCGTTAGGAGAGTGGAAATACCAAAACCTGACGGTGGAACTAGATTACTTGGAATTCCTACTGTACTTGATAGATTAATACAACAGGCAATAGCACAAGAACTTAATAAAATTTATGACCCTACCTTTTCAGATAATAGCTATGGATTTAGACCAAATAAAAGTGCTAAACAGGCTATATTAAAATCAAAGGAATATATTAACGAAGGTTATAAGTGGGTTGTTGATATAGACTTAGAAAAGTTCTTTGATAAAGTTAATCATGATATATTAATGGAAAGACTATCAAGAAAAATTAAAGATAAAAGAGTATTAAGGCTAATTAGAGAGTATCTTAAATCTGGAATAATGATAAATGGATTGAAGGTAAAATCTGATAAGGGTATACCGCAAGGTGGTCCACTAAGCCCACTCCTTGCTAATATCATGCTTGATGAAGTAGATAAAGAACTTGAGAAAAGAGGTCATAGATTTTGTCGATTTGCAGATGATTGTAATATATATGTAAAAAGCAAAAAGGCAGGAATAAGAGTTATGGCAAGTACAAGAAGAGTACTTGAAGATGTATTAAAACTTAGAGTTAATGAAAATAAAAGTGCGGTAGATTTTGTGACGAGAAGAAAATTTCTTGGTTTTTCATTCTATTTTGTAAAAGGCGGAGCCAATATAAGGATACATGAAAAGTCATATAAAAGATTCATAAACAAAATAAGAAAATTAACAAATCGTAATAAAGGTATAAGTATAGAATATAGAATTTACATGATTAACCAATTAACGATTGGATGGATTAATTATTTTGGAGTAGCGAAAGCTAACGCTAAAATACAAAAAATAGATAGTTGGATAAGAAGAAGGTTAAGAAGTTGTATTTGGAAACAATGGAAAAAGGTTAAAACTAGAGGACGAAACCTCATAAAACTAGGTCTTCCGACCCATAAAGCATGGGAGTACGCAAATACAAGAAAAGGCTATTGGAGAATATCCAAAAGCCCAGTTCTTGACACAATCTTAAACAACAAATATATTGAAAACCTTGGTTACAGAAGTATATCTAAAGGATATCAGCTAATACATAATTCTTAATGAACCGCCGTATACCGAACGGTACGTACGGTGGTGTGAGAGGACGCTAAATAAAATAATTATTTAGCTCCTACTCGATTTTTTTATGTTATTTTATAATTAAATTTTAATATTATTATTTTATATTTTTCCAAAACATTCTTGATGCACTAGGATTCCAACCTGGTTGGGCATAATGAAATCTTTTACACTCATAAAATTTACCTTTATATAAAGCAACTTTCCCCTTTTTATATGGTATTTTTTGATTTTGTGTTAAGCTTTCATCAACTGTCCATTCTCTTATATCTAACTTTTCCCAAAACATTGGTGCCACAGAAGGTTTAAAAACTTCATGAGGATAATGAGCTCTCTTACATTTATATACGCCATTATCATGTATTACAACTTGTCCCTTTGTATATAATGTTTTTTGACTTTGAGTTAAACTACTTTTACTATTCCAAGTAGAAATATCATTTTGCATTGCTGAAATAGTAGAAACATTTATACTACATAATATTGTAGTACTTAAAAGTACAGAAGTTAAAATTTTTGATTTTTTCATAAAATACTTCTCCCCTAACATAAAATTTCTATTAGGTCGGTTGCACTACTAACTCAGTATAATTCAAGTGCCCACATAAAAGTTATACTTCATAGTTTCCTGACAATATTATAAATGAAATCCACATAAAATTAAAGTAATATTGTGAAAATTAAGGTAATATTTTTCTTTTTATTTGTATGATTTAACATGTTCTTGAATATTTATCATTCTGTACTATAATAAAATAAGTTTTTATCAAATTTACTTTAATTCTTATATTTCTAATCTTTATTATTAAAATTTTCTTTAAGTTTTTCTTTTGCAATATCTAACCCTAAACTAGCAGCCTTTTTATACAGCTCAAGAGATTTTTCTTTATTTTGATCAACGCCATCACCGATATAATATATTTCACCCAAATTAAATAAGGCATACGGATTATCTTTGTTTGCTGCATTAGTATACCATTTTATAGCTTGTTTTATATCCTTGTAGCCATCCTCATTAAAATCATATATATAAGCTAAATTACATTGTGCATTAGTATGACCTTGTTTAGCTGCTAAAGAATACCATTTTATAGCATTCTTAATGTTTTTCTCTATTCCCTTTCCTTCACTATACATGTATCCTACGTTAAATTGAGAATTAACATCTCCATGTGCTGCTGCCCTAAGTGACCACTTAAAAGCTTTTTTTAAATCTTTTGGTACATCTTTTCCTACCATGTACATATAAGCTAAATTACATTCCGCTTTTGAATAGTTTTGTTCTGCTGAAGAAGTATACCATATAATAGCTTTTTTTATGTTTTTAGTAACATATATACCTTTATGATAATAACATCCTAGGTTAAATTGTGCTACTTTATCCCCTTTAAGTGCAGATTTTTTACAAATATCAAATTGGTTCTCTTCATTATTTATAGTTTTTTCTTTATAGTTTTCTAATTTAATATCTTCTTTTTCTAAATCACTTTTCTCTTCATTTGATAAATTTTCTTCTATATCATTGAATATCATCATAAAAAATACCTCACATATATTAACCTCTATTTTAGGTATATTAAGTAAAATTTCAATATATGCTTTATATATCTTTCTTTACATTAATTTTAAATATAATATATGCTTCAATGCAAATTTCTAAAATACACTGTACTTCGCAGAACATTCTTGCCACTATAAAGTTTGTGAAAATTTATTGATATACTCTTAAGTATTATTTTAACAATATTGTTTAAAATCTAATTTAGACTTAATGATAATATTTCATAAAAATTATAGCTAAAAATAAAGAAATTATACCGAATATTTTAAGTGATTTTTCAAATTTTTCCTCTTTAGCTTTATCATATACCTGAAAAGTTTTATCTAAAGATTTTTCTTCTTTGTTTATTTGCCTTTTTTCTATAACTTTTTCTTCTTTTTTTATGTTTTTTTCTTTAATGTTATAATTAGTACAAGGCCTTTTATTATGTTGTTCATTATCCATAAAAAATTCTCCCCTTACATAAATTATTTGTTTAAATCTCTATGAAATTTATGTATTATAATTTATACTATGTACATTCTTATATTAAATTATTATAATTGTGAAAAATAAAACTTGTCAAACAAATATAAGTTAATAAAAACCTTTTAGTATTCAAATACAGCCTTTTAAATAAATTACTTAACAAAAAAAGGACTAAACCAATGAATATGGCCTAATCCTTAAATAATTCATAACTTTCATTAATTTTTTTGCTTATTCTGCACTTTTAAGTGATTCTATCATATCTATTTCATCAAATTTTTTATACATAACTAAATTTATAATTATTGAAAATTCTATAGTAAGTAATACTGAATATACAAAATAACTAGGCTGAACTTTTCTTAAAAACAGTAATATACTAGTTTCTATAGTTAGAATTATAAATTCATTAAGAACTATTCCTAATAATATACCAATAATATTACCTATAATTATTTTTATTCTTTTACTGCCATAATTTTATAAACAGGAATCTCCATTCCTTTAGTCTTTTTCACAAAGTCTTGTAGATTTTCTTCTTCTTTAATTAATCCTTGTATGATCTCTAAATTTTTCATCCTATTTAATAATATTTTAAATCTATAATTAAAAAACTCTAAGCAATCTTCTCCTAATATTCGTTCCGGACTACTTTCTACTTTTACATCTTTAAACTCCAAAATTTCCAAAATATCTTTTAAAATTTCAGGTTCTATTTCGTTGTATGGTAACTCACCTAAAAACATATTTACTGATTTTAATAATCTCCATTTTTTTGCCCATACTTCTTGCATAGGATTATTAATATCTGTTATAGGATATTCTTCCTCTATATATAATTTCCCTCCCACTTTTAAAACTTTTTTAAATTTATTTAATGCTATAACACCTCTTCCACTTCTAGAATTAATTGCACATATAGTATAATTACAAACTATAAAATCTATTGAATCTTCTTCTATACCAGCTAACTCACAAGCATCTGTTCTAACAAAAGAGACTGGTACTTTATAATTACTTATTTTTTCTTTTATACTTTCAAAATTGCCATCATATATATCTGTAGTTATAAGTTTAGCTCCATTAAAATTTTGTAGAATTTTTACTAATTCTATGGTAGTGCCTCCTCTTCCTGTTCCAATTTCTAATACAACCTTATCCGTAAAATCAAAGTTATAAAGATCTATTACGTTATCCATAATTTCCTCCATTAAAATATTATTAATTAAAGAATACATTAAAATTATACAGAATTTTTAGTTAATTTTCTATATAACTTTAATAACTTTTATTAGTTTATATAGTATAGTTCATATATCCATTTTACTCTTTTAAAAATTTAATTGGAGATACGGAAATTAAAAGAGTTACTAAAATTAATAAACTTATGAATAAAAATATATTTTTAATCTTATATAAATCTATAAGAAATCCTAATAATGGAGACAAAATTCCATAAATTATAGATTTAAATAAACTTTGTATAGAAATCATAGTTGATCTAGTTTCAGAACTTATGTTTTTATTTAAAAAGTTACTATACATTGGTACTGAATATCCCCAAAGAGAATATATTATAACAGCCATTAATATCACAACATATAAATTACTTGTACATGCAAGAACAAAATAAGCTAAACTAAAAACTATAGGTATACTATATAATGATTGTTTAATTCCTATAATTTCTTCTATATAGGGATATAATCTAGATATTAAAGAACTTACCAAATTTAATATTCCAAAAATCACACCAAACCAAAGTACATTTAATTTTATATCTTTAAATAGTATTTGAAATTGCCAAGTTACTAACAGAAAATATGAAAATAAAAATGCTCCATAAAACATAATGTTTATTAAATATTTTTCATACTTTAACATCTTAAAACTTTTAAGTATTGTATTACAGTTAGAACTTAAAAAGCTAGAATTTTGTTTACTTTTAATTTCTAATTTTACTTCATCAAAAGATCTTATAGAAATATATGCACTTACAAATGCTACAAAAGTGCTAATATACGGCAAACTTTTATTTATGCTATATAAAATTCCACCTATAATCCCAGTGGCTGAAAATGAAAAAAATATCAAACTATTTGCTCTAGCAGCTACATTTGTAAATATATTTTCTCTATTATAAAATTTTAAATAATCATACATTAACGCATCTGCTGCACCTGACTCCAATACTTCGCCTAAACCAAAACATATAGTTGAAAGTATTATTGCTATATATCCTAATACATTTATTCTTTTTGAAAATAATGATAATATAACTAATAGAAATAAACTTATAATTTTAAATATAATACTAATAATTAATGTCTTTTTCCTTCCTATATTATCTGCAAAAGAACCCGAAGGAACTTCTAGTAAAAACTTTACTAAGGATAATATAGAAAAGAATAACATTACTATACTATAAGGAACCCCTAATTCATTATAAAATATAATAAATATAGGTAAATAAAATAAAGCTCTAGAAAAGCACATATATATTAAATACCTATTTATGTTAGTTGTTATATTTTTCTGTTTCATACGCATCCCTTTTTTAAATATATTTTATTTTATAGCTTCAAAAATCCCAGCTTTTGTGGTAATTGAAATTCTTTTATTAATATCAATATACTTTTGTACATATTGTTGAAATGCCTTTCTTTTTTCTCCAACCAATGTATCTCTTCCTTTTATAGACGAAGCCTTATAAGAAACTACTGATTCTGCATTATCTACTAGTATCCTCCCTTCAAGAATATTTAAATTTATTTTACTAAAATATATTTTAAGTACATCTTGTCCATGTTCTAAATCAAATCTATTACACATACCGTTATTATGTAATCCAAGCTTAGAGTCAAATTTTTCTATAAGTTCATTTAATTCACTCATTGCATCTTTTGAATTAGTTGTTAAATATAACTTTCCCCCTTTGACAAGAACTCTTTTTATTTCAGCTAAGGCCTTTTCTATATCAGGTACAAGATATAACATATGTCTCGCAATGATAACATCAAAACTTTCATTTTTATATGGAATATGCTGTGCATCAATTTTTTCATATTGAAAGTTATATTTTATATCCTTTAAGTTTTGTTTTGTACTAAATATCATATTTTCACAAAGATCGGATAAAATTATATTCCAATTTTTTTTTATATTTTTACTATTCTTATACCATAGTTCCCCTGTTCCACATCCAAGTTCTAATATTCTTGCATTTTTAGGAATTCTCATGTTATCATAACACCATTGATGCCAATCTATTTTATTTACATTATAACTATGAAATTTCTTTCTTAAATTTAAATTTTCTTCCGTTTTATACTGTTGTATAATATTATTTTCCATATTAGTCATTTTGATAATATCAATAAGTTTGTCTGTTTCTAAACATCCTTTATTTTTTATTTGATTTTCCGTCTTCTGTAAAACACCTATAACCGATTCTATATGTCTTTTTTTATTTTCTAAATATTCTCTTTGAATCTTAATTATATCTTCTAAGTTTTCACCTGTTTCACATAAAATTTTATGAATTTCTTCTAGGGATAATCCAAGAAATTTTAAAGTAGTAATCTGTTGCAGTCTAAAAAAATCTTCTTCACTATAAAGTCTATATCCTGAACTACTTTTCTTTAATGGTTTTAATAAACCAATTTTATCATAATACCGTAATGTCCTTATTGTTACACCTGCTCTTTCTGCAAACTCACCTATTTTCAAATTTTTTCCCTCCCTTTAAAAATATTTTAAACCCTCTTCTTACTAGAGAGTCAACTCAAATTTCAATATATTTAAATAATGATTTTACATAATAATATAAATCTGCTTTAGATTTTAATGATTAATAATTTATAATTTATTACAAGATATTTATATTATACAGAATATTTATTCAATTATCCTTAAAAAATTTTTTATTTATAGAGCTAACTTATAATAAGTTTATAATAATAAAATATCGAATACAAAGTATTATACTATACTAAGTATTCGATATACATTACAGTTTATTTAATAGAAATTTATTTTTTCTTAATTTTATAAAAATCTATAATATTTTACTTAACTAATTCTACAGTTGTACCAAAATTATTAGCTATTTTTTGTGTTAATATAACTCTCGAATTAGATTCATCTAACTCAATTTTAAAATATTTAGTAAAAGATGCGTTAGCTCTAAATACATTTTCTACTTTTTTAGCTATATCACTAGTACTATCTCCCTTTTTAACATCTACAGAAACTGTACCTATAGTTACATTTACATTAGTTCCCTTAAGCTTTAAAGTAATTGTTTCATCCTTACTTGCACCTTCAGTTATTGTAACATGACACTTCTCTTTTACTCTTGATTTACCTAAATCCCCTATTCTTTCATCATATTGTAAAAATTCAATTTCATCTGTTCCTAATGCCAAGTTATTAACATTTTCCTTAATTTCTTTACATTCAAATTTAACACTTGCACCTTTTTCTTCTATTACTACATATCCAGTTTCAAACTTCCAATTTGGATCATTTTCAAGTGCTTTTAAAATTTTACTTTTTATACTACCTGAATCATCTCCAATTACTAAGTTTATTAACTTACCTACAACAGTAATTGTTTGATTTTTAGTTAGTTTTTTACCTGCAATTTTAAATGCTAAATATCCCTGCTGATTTGTAGCTTGTCTACCTATTACAAATTTATCTACTAATTCACTTTTTATTTCTACTTCTTTGCTTTTTTGTATAACTTCATTTTTTATTGTATTTACCTTTACCTCGAACATTATACGAGTTTGTTTACTCTGACTACTTTCTCTAGCCGCTAATATACATACTTTTACTGTATCATTAACCTCTTTATTATCTCTTACTTTTATTTTTAATATATCATTTTCATCAATTGATAAACTTAATATATTAGTTTTTCCTATTTGTGCTATAACATTATATAATATTCGTTCACCATCTTCTACTGTAACTGCTGGTCCTTGCCCATTTATATTTTTTAAATCTATGCTGATATTATCATTCTCATCATTCAGTTCAAATACTTTTCCTTGTAAAACACCTGTTTGTGTTGGATATATATTATGTTTAGCTTGTTTTTCTTTCTCTACTTTTCTTCTTTCTTCTTCTACTTTCTTTTTAGCTTTTTCAACTTCAATTTGTCTTTGTTTTTCTATGGCGTCTTTTCTTGCTTCTTCCTCTTGTCTTAATCTTTCTTGTTCAAGTTTAGCTTGATGAGTTTTTTCAAGTTCAATTTGTTTTTGTTTTTCTATAGCATCTTTTCTTGTTTTCTCTTCTTCTAATTTTTGTTTATTATCCTTAACTTCATTATTTTCTTTCTCAACTTTATTTTTTATTGTATTTACCTTTACTTCAAACATTATACGAGTTTGTTTACTTTGACTACTTTCTCTAGCCGCTAATATACATACTTTTACTGTATCTTTAATCTCTTTATTATCTCTTACTTTTATTTTTAATATATCATTTTCATCAATTGACAAACTTAATATATTAGTCTTTCCTTTTTGAGCTATAATATTATATAATATTTTTTCATCATCTTCTACTGTAACTGCTGGTCCTTGTCCATTTATATTTTTTAAATCTATACTTATTTCATTTACACCATTTATTTCAAATATATTTCCCTCTAAAACGCCTGTTCTAGTTGGGTATATGTTATGCTTAGCTTGGTTTTCTTGTTCTGCTTTTTTTCTTTCTTGTTCAAGTTTAATCTGTCTTGCATTCTCTTCCTCTGCCTGTTTTTTAGCTTTTTCAAGTTCAGCTTGTTTTTGTTTTTCTATAGCAGCTTGTTTTGCCTTCTCTTCTTCAACTTGGCCTTGATTTTCTTGTTTATCCTTATGATTTTGTTTAACGTTTTCTTCCACAATTCTATTTGGTTCATAGCTCTTTAATATTTCATCTATTTTTTCAGAAGTTAATTTTAGGTTTAAGCTTGACCAATAAAGGCCAGCGTTAAAAGCTTTATTTTTATCTGCCCCTATATGTTTTAAATATTCAACTAGTTCTTCTGAAGTTCTACAATTTTTAATTGCTTCTTTCTCCGCATTATTTATTCTTTTGTCAACAATTTCCATATATTTTTTAGCTAATGCTTTAACCTCTAAAACTTGAGTGAAAATTTCAGCTGAATATTCATCTACAAATTTTTTAACCCCATCATTATACTTTACCTTATTTAAATCACTTAATTCTTCTTCTACTTTTTCTAAAATTAGAGTATTATTAGGTGCTACTTTAATATTCTTTACACTAGAAACTAATTTTTCAATTTTTACTTGCTGAACTTTATCTAACTCAGCAGACCAAGTTCTTTTATATTGATCTTCAATTACATCTTTAACTAATTCTCTACCTGTGTTTATATCTTCTTGTTTGTTACTTTTTTTTGATTTCTCTATAGATTTAATTATTTCAACAAATATAGGATGCTGTTTAGTATCAACTTGCTTTGAAAATTCACCAATAGCCCAATTTAATGATTTAGGTAATTTACCAATAGCCTCTCTAGCTTCTTTTATAGATTCTTGAGTTCCTAATTTTAAACATTTTTCAGTTGCATTATATGCATCTTTATAAAGTTGATCTATATTTTTTTTACCAGTAGTATTCTTTGAAATCTTTTCTGTTTTTTTCTCATTTTCTCTAGAATTACTTTGTAAAATAGCAGATTTCTTTTTTCTAAGCTGTATTTTTTCATCTAAACTAACATTTTCATCTTCTATTTCATTAATATCTATACTTTCATTAGTTACTCTTAGTGCTATATCTTGTCCTGATTTTTTTAAATTCCTTTTAACATCAGACCATAATGAATTTTGTACTGCAAAACCATTTGTAGCTATACTCATTGTTAACGTTAATGCGATTAAACTACTTAAAAATACTTTTCTCATAAAATCTCTCCTTTTATTTTATTGATTATATTTTATATATTAATATATTGGTTACAATTTGTTCAATTTTTTCTTATATTTTTAACATAGTGTTAATATTTATTTAACATTAAACAACATTTTTTGACAAATTAGCTGAATTATTTTTGTATTTATTGATTATTTTTCAATTTATTAATCTACTTATTCATTTTTATTTAACTTTTTCCATTAAAAAAAGAACAATTAAGCTACATTTCTCTATACATTTAAATATTGCATAGTAATAGCTTTTTTGTTCTTTTAACTTTATTCTTTTATATTAAATTTTACTCTGAATCTGAATTATTTAGATTTTTATCGATTTTGGAATTATATATAATTCCTAAAGTTACAATTATAGACCCTATTATTTTATTTATTTCTATATTTCCACATATTATAAAGTCAATTATAATTCCCGTTATTACTTGCCCTATAAATAAAAGTATCATACTATAAAATATTGGTATTCTAGGAATTATTATGTTTGATGTATATACAACCGATACCCCTATTAAACCTCCTAAAAACATAAATATAGGTGTGCTTTTTAATTGTGCTATTGATATTTGTACTGAACTTCCTATAATCAACAATGTAAATATAGAAAAAATCAATCCAACTATATAATTTATTAATGTACTTTGAATTAATCCTACCTTTTTTGCAAGTGTTGAATTAATAACCATAGATAATGTAGTTAATATTCCACCTATTATTGCAAGTATGTACATTTATTATTCCTCCTATCTTATTGTCATTACTATTAATCCAATTATTATAATAGTAAAACCTATTAATTTTTTGCTATTAAATCCATATCTTTTCATTCCGAATAACCCATAGTTATCGATAAATGATGAAAATACTAATTGTCCAAATACAGCTAAAGAAGTTGTCAATGTAACACCTATAGTTCCTATTGTTAAAATATTACTTATTGTTAATGCAACACCTACTGCACCTCCACAAAATAGATATTTTGGAATATTGGTATTAATTTTAACCATTTCTTTTCTTATTATCATAATTAAAATTGTAGCAATTAATCCCACTATATGGATTATTATAAGTGAATACATTGTTCCAACTTTTCCTTCTAATTGGCTATTGAAGGTTATCATTATAGAAATTAAACTCCCGATAAATAATGCTAAAATATTATACATTAATTATTCCCCCATTAATAATGTTACTTTTTTTAATCAAGTATATAATATCAAAGTAATACTTTTTTACATAGGACATTTGTCCTGTATAAATCTGAAATAAACGTTTATAATTTAATATATTACTTTGTTATTTATTTTTATCTTAAATTAATCGTCTTGGGGTGAATTACTTGAAAAAATTAAAAGATCAAACTTTACTTGAAACATATTTAAAAAAATATTTATTAGATACATATTTAAATAAAAATTTGATAAACTACTGTGAACTTCATACCTTCAATAAAAACGAAATGATTTGCACATTAAATGAAAATATGTATTATATGTATTTTTTAGTTAAAGGAAAGGCTAAAATTTACACTCTTATATCAACTGGAAAATCTCTACTCCTATCATTTACAACTCCTCTTTCAATAATGGGGGATATTGAATTTTTAGATAATCCTGCGGCTGACTGCTCTGTACAAGCTCTAGAATGTTGTTATTGTATTGCAATTCCAATTGATAAAGTTCAAAAATTTGCATGTAATGATCCTAAATTTTTAAGATTTATTATATACTCCTTAGAAAAAAAACTTAGAAATAACTCAAATTTTAGTTCTATAAACATGCTCTATCCATTAAAAAATAGGTTTGCAAGCTATTTACTATCTATTCCAAGTACTGATGATAACATAGTTGAAATCGAGGAATTAACACATATATCCGAACTTTTAGGTTCGAGTTATAGACATTTAAATAGGGTTATTAAAGATCTTTGTGATACTAACATTATATTAAAAGAATTAAATACTATAAAAATCTTAAATATAGATAAGTTAAAAATGTTAGCATTAGATATATACAAACATGAAAAATAAAAAAACTATAAGTTCTAAAAATCCAATTTTGTTTTATAATATAATTTATTATAAAACTTGGACTAATAGTTGCTTATAGTCTATTTATTAATTTTAATTATTTGTTTGGTCTCTATAAACCTTATTGTAAATAAATTTTTAGTTATGTAATTCCTTAATAAACATTTGTGCCGTTTTTCCATCATCAACTTTATAAGTTTTACACAATATAAATCCATTTTTTAATAATATTTTCTTTGAACGTATATTATCTGGATTTATTATTGCTGTGACCTTAGATATATTACTTATTTTTTTAATTTTTTCTAGTAAGTTTTCCGCAATTTCAGTTCCATATCTATTTCCCCAATATTCTGGAAGTAATAAATATTCAATTTCCACCTCTGTACAATCATTATTTACCGAAATGGCAGCTAGTCCTATAAAAGTATCCTCATTCTTTTTAAAAACTTTGAAATATCCAAAATCCTTAGTTCTACTGTTTTGCTCCATCATCTTTTTATAAAACCCTTCGGATTCTTCTCTAGTAAAAATTCTTCCATAATTCATTACCATTAATTCTTCATTAGTAGTCAACTTTAAAAAATATGAAAAATCTTCTTCTAAAACAAACCTCTTAAAACATATTCTTTTTTCCATCCCTACACCTCCAATATTTAAAATAATTAATTTGTTATATATGCATATGATATTCATTAATGATTTCTATTTTAGCACCTTTATTCTCCCAAATCTTCCTAGATGCAATATTATTTTTTTAATCTTACTGCTTAAATATATTATTTCCTTTTTTGTAGCATACTCTAATATTTTTTCAAAAGCTTTAGTTACCTATACTTTTCCCCAATATTTACTACCACTCCAGTAACCAACCTTTGCTTTTTTATTTTTAATATCTTGATTACTTAAAGAAATAGTTCCAATAGCTATATCTTTATAAATAATAGCAAATACCTCTGCGTTATTGATCTTGCACCATTTATCACTGTACTTTAAAAATTCTTCTATAGATATTTCTTCTCTGTTTTCTTTTGTTCCTAAAGAATTTAATAATACAGTATCTTTATTTAATATTTCTAAAAGTTGAACTGCAAAAGCATTATTAATTTTTTTAATAGATATATTATCTTTTACCCTCAATTTCATTAATCTCCTTAACATATCCTAAAATTAAATATTATACTAAAACCTAACTTTTTAATTTATTCTTATTGTATAGTATATGTCAAAAAAATTCAATATTTATAAAAAATTAATTATTGTAAAAATATATAGTTTTATTAAGTAATAAAAAAATCCTTTTAATAAGTTCTTGTCCAATAATTAATGTTCTTTGTAACAATTTATTATCTTGATAAATATATTAGAACTAAGGAAGTAAATTTTAATATATTTTAGAGGTGTTTATAATGAATCAAATGATAATACAAAATCAATGTACAAATGATAATATCTCAAATAATTCCTATGTTGAGATTTTAAATCTTGGTTGGTATTTTGCAGAATTCTATATCACCTATATAGCAGCTAATGGTGAACAAATTACAGATGATAGTGGTGTTTTTTCTCTTGGGCAAACCCGTAGATTATATATTGCTGGCGGTACCACACAAGTTATTTTAAAAGTAGAAGTATGGATATTTGGTAAAGATGTTATATTATTTAATGATTTTATTGATACAAGAAATTCAAATTGCTTTGAATTACATGGAACAATTTTTTATCCAACTATGAGAAGAATGGCTTGTTCAGACTCAAACTCAAATAACTGTTCCTGTTGTTGTAAAGCTTGTTGTAAATCTTGTTGCTCCGAAGATTGTTATCGTAATCTTTGTTGTTATAAATCTTATTGTTGTAAACCTTACTGTAATAAATCTTGCTGTAATTATGCTAATGATAATTGCTGCTGTAATAAGTGTTCGTGTAATTATTATAATTCTTATAAATTCAATTCATTCAAAAATATTTAAGATCCTAAATATGAAAATTTCTAACAAAAATTTATTGATATTTAAATGAAATATATTTTAAGAAAAATCAAAAAAAATATACTATATTAAATGTTTAAAAAGATGGGGCTGTCGCACTAAAAAATAGTGCGACAGCCTTTTGCGTAAAAAATAAATCTCCCACTCGAAAGAGTGAAAGATTTATAGTAAAATTAATATATGACAAAACATATTAATTTACATAAAAATTATACTTCAAATCGTGGAAATTATCAATTAAAACTTCCACTAAATATTGAATACATGATTCAAAATAATGATTCGGTGCGTTTGCTAAATCAATTTGTAGAGGAGATGGATTTAACAGATTTATATTTGACTTATTCCCAATTAAGGTAAAATCAGGCTACGACTCGTCATATGCTGAAGATTGTATTTTATTCTTATATGAACCGTAGGTATTCTTCTAGAGAAATGGAAAACTCTTGCTAAAGGGATGTTAATTTTATGTATCTCCTAGAAGGGTCGCCGGTACTAGATCATTCTACATTTGCAAGATTTCGTAGTCTTCACCTTGCTCCCTGTTCGGAAATAATTATGGCTGAAATGACTAATTTTTTTTATGAGATTGGAGAAATATTAGGAGATTCTATATTTATTGATGGCACAAAGATAGAGGCATGTGCTAATAAATATACTTTTGTTTGGAAAAAAGCAGTTTCAAAGAACTTACAGAAATTGCTTTCTAAATTAGCTGATTTAGTAGCTGAATGTGAAGAACTTTATGGAATAAAACTTATATATGAAAACAAAGTAAAAATAAAGCATGTAAAGAAGCTACGCAAACAACTTTACTCTTTAAAACAAAAAGAAAATATCCAATTTGTACATGGATGTGGCAAAAGAAAAACTCCTATTCAACGTTCTATTGAAAAACTCGAAGAGTATCTTGGTAAGTTAAGAGAATATACGCAGAAAATCTATACCTGCGGTAAACGTAATAGTTATTCTAAGACAGATAAAGATGCAACTTTTATGAGAATGAAAGAAGATGCTATGAGAAATGGTCAGTTAAAACCAGGTTACAATGTTCAGCATGGAGTAGATTCTGAATATATCGTATGGCTTACTGTTGGAGATGAGCCTACGGATATAAATGATACTATAAAAATGTAAGAAAGTGATCATTTAAGGATGTAAGAATTAAGTTTATGTATAATAATATAATTACCAACATTCAAACTGGAGGTAATTATGATTATACAAATGAATATTAATTCTGAAATTCAAATAGATAAACTAGAAGATCTTCATAAATTAAATTTAATTATGGAGGAAAACAACTTGAAAGTAAATAAAAGTCAAATAGCTAGAGAACTTGGAGTTGATCCACGAACTGTAGGTAAATATTTAAGTGGATATGTAAAGCCAATTACTAGAAATCGTAAATCTAAAATAGAACCTTTTGAACCAGTTATAAAAACACTTCTTGGTAAAGATTCTATTCAAATATTTTATTATAAACGTATTTTATGGCAGTATCTTAAAGATAATTATGGACTAGATTGTGCTCAATCTTCTTTTAGAAGGTATATCTCCAATCATCCAGAATTTAGTCACTATTTTAATAGCAGAAGAAAAGGTCATCTATCGAAGGCTGCGCCTATGAGGTATGAAACAGGTAAAGGTAAACAAGCACAACTAGATTGGAAAGAAAATATAGAATTTGTTTTGAATACAGGAGAAATTATTAATGTTAATATCTTTGTATTAATACTTTCATATTCAAGATTTAGAGTATACAGGTTATCTCTCGATAAAACACAAGAAGTATTATTTTCTTTTCTTGATGAATCATTTCAAGCCTTTGACGGGGTTCCGGAGGAACTATTAACAGATAACATGAAAACTGTTATGGATTTACCTAGAACTAATTATTCTAAAGGAAAAGTAAATAATAAATTTCAACAATTTGCAAAAGATTATGGTTTCAAAGTTCATCCTTGCGTAGCAGGTAGACCTAATACCAAAGCTAAGGTAGAAGCTCCTATGAAATTATTAGATGAAATAAGGGCATATAATGGAACATTAAACTATGAAGAATTACACAAGCTTATTTCAGATTTAAACAATAGAATTAATAGTACATGTCATACATCAACAGGTAAAATACCAATACTACATTTACAAAAAGAAAGAGATTTCTTATCAGAACTGCCTAAAGATCAGATAAGAAATCATTATAAAATAACCACCACATCCGTTAAAGTAAATAGTCAAAGCATGATTTCATACAAATCAAACCAATATTCTGTACCACCAGAATATATAGGTAAAAGACTAAAGCTTCAAGTATATGATGATCAACTACATGTGTATTATAACACAAAATTAGTTACTATTCATAATATACAAAATCAGAAATTAAATTATCATTTGGAACATTATGCTGAGGTTAGTGGTTTAACATTTAGTAAAAACTCATATGAGATGATGGAAACAGCTAAACAAAATTTAGACTTAATAGGAGATGTATATAAAAATGAATAGTACATATGCGCAACTTATAAAACATTTAGAGTATTTAAAACTTAAACAAATGATTAATCACTTAGACGAAGTTATTGATTTTTCTACCAAAAATAATTTATCCTTTGTTGATGCCCTTATTAAGCTTACAGCTTATGAAATAGATTTTAAAGAAGCTAATATGATTAAATCTATGGTAAAAGTAGGCGCTTTTCCTCATAAAAAAGAGGTTAAAGACTTTGATTTTAGCTTTCAACCTAGCATAAATAAAGAACAGATATTAGATTTTTTAACATTACGTTTTCTAGATACACAGGAAAACATAGTTTTCCTAGGTCCTAGCGGAGTTGGAAAAACACATCTAGCAACGTCTATAGGAATTGCGGCAGCAAAACGTAGATATAGTACATACTTTATTAAATGTCATGATCTATTACAACAATTAAAACGTGCAAATTTGGAGAATCGATTAGATTCTAGACTTAAACATTTTAGTAAGTATAAACTCCTAATAATCGACGAACTCGGATATCTACCGATAGATAAAGAAGACTCTAAATTATTTTTCCAGCTTATTGATATGCGATATGAGAAAAAAAGTACAATTTTAACAACCAATATAAATTTCAATGCGTGGGATGATATTTTTTATGATCCTGTTATTGCAAATGCCATATTAGATAGAGTTTTGCACCATGCTCATGTGGTACCTATTACTGGGAAATCTTATCGCTTAAAAGATCACTTTAAAGATGACGATGAGTAAAAAACTACATTCTTAAGTGATCAAAAAGTTACATTTTAATCTTGACATTTATACTACGGATACAACAATATTAATTCCATTTATAAAAAGTATGGAGAATTTTTTGCACTTTAAGTATTTTAAAATTGTTGCGGATGCGGGGTATGAAAGTGAAGAAAATTATGTTTATATTAAAGATAATGAACAGTTATCATATATTAAACCAGCAAATTATGAAGTTTCAAAAACAAGGAAATATAAAAATGATATAAGTAGAATAAGCAACATGGATTATACCGTATTAGGTGATTATTATACTTGTAAAAATAATAAAAAACTAATAGTAAATAAGACAATAAAAAGAAAAAGCAAGACAGGCTATACAAGTAAAAAAACAATTTATACTTGTGAAAACTGTAGTAATTGCGTTTACAAGAGTAAATGCATAAAAGGTCATAATAGCAAAACACCCTTAGGAGAAAGAGTTAAAAATATTGAAATATCAAAGCTATTTAACATGCTTCGCAAAGAGAATCTTGAAAGAATTGTAAGTGAAGAAGGATGCCAGTTAAGAATGAATCGGAGCATTCAAGCTGAAGGTTCTTTTGAAGAAATCAAACAAGATATGAGATTTCGTAGATATCTAAGTAAAGGTAAAAGAAATGTTTTGGCTGAAAGTATGCTATTAGCAATGGCACATAACATAAATAAGCTACATAATAAAATTCAGGGAACACACCTTTTTTCACTTAAAAAAGTGCCTAATTTTAAAATATTAAAACTCTACAAGTCAAAAAAGCCTTAATACCAAAGGCTTATTAAAGTGCTCCATTTTTAAATTATTAAGCTTATAGGCGATGAACTATCATTAAATTTTCTATAAAACGCAAAAAAACGCTGCCGCGTTAGTCTAAATTTTTATGCTAATACGACAGCCCCATCTTTTTTATATTTTATTAACATTTTCTATCTAATTTTTTATTCACTCTATTATACATAATATAGTAAAAAATTCTTACATTTTTACCATTAAAGCATATTTTCGGGTGATGAACACGGTATTTGTTTGGCGAAAGGTGCAAATGATACTCCATAAGCTACAAAACAGTATTCATCTGCTTTATGAAATACTTTATGAAAAGCATTTATCCAAACCCAAGGTAACAATGCTGCATCTATATAAAGTTCTATATTAACAGCATGTCTTGGAATATTAATTTGTTTTTCTACTCCTATAGGAAACTTAGATGATTGAAAATTGAATTTTTGTCCTTCTAAAACATAACTTCCCCAAAATCTAGCAACAAATCCACCATAATTTAATACCCTTATATATGCGTTAAGTGCATTTCCTAAAGGGGGAATATTATTATACATATATTGACAACAACAAAAACAGTCACAATAGTTGTTCATTATAATCACCTTTTCTTTAGTTAAGATACACACATAGTACAAAATTATTATTATAATATTCATTATTCTATTACATTGCTATTAGTATATTTATAATAAAAATTTAAATCCTACTAAGATATTGTATGCATATACATTAAAAGTTTCTACAAATTTATAATAAATCTGTTTTTCATGTTAATCATCAATTATCTATCTTAAATGGAAAAATAATAAGACAATATAATATCTAATATTTTTTTAAATACTATCTATTTTTTTCTTAATATTCCTTTATATATACCTATAACATTATATATAAGTACAATCAATAATATGAAAAAATAGTTTTTATTTTCAAAAGACTTTTTAGTTAACATTGTTAGTATAATTGCTAACATTATAGCTACAATCATAAAAAAATTAAATTTCTTTTGATTTTTTATTATCTTATTTGCTAACTTACTTAAATCTAAATTTATCATATTTTTTCTATATCCTTTATATCCTATATTTATTTTCATAGAAACTATGTTAACCATACTTATTAACATCTTAGAATTCTTTAAAAGTTAAACTAATTTATTTTATATAACCTATTAATTATCACTAGTGTTTAATAAATGGATTTAAAATCCTATTGACAATAATCTTATGTAATAAAGTTCTATTTATACCAGAAATATATAAATGAAAATAGCCAGCACCTTTGCTTTAATATAATTACCACCATCATATCGCAAAGGAGTTGCTGACTATTTATGAATAATTATATCACTATCTTTGAAAAATTGTTAGATATTATTAATTGGAACACTTTGAAAAAGTCTGCGTATAAGTTAGATATTAACTATACTATAGCATCAAATCATTTAAAAACTCACCTATATTTTCACTTAGCGAAGCTAGACAGTTTAAGGGATATTGATGATTTTATGTAATCAGATTCTAAACTAATGGAATCAATAAAAAGCGTTAGCTTGGGAATGTTATCCAAATATAACAATCATGTTGATTATAATGTTTACATTCCAATATTGAATGAACTAATTTCTAATGCTTTAAAACAATTGCCTATAAATGAGAAAATCAAAAAGTTTGGAAACATAAAACTAATAGACTCTTCAACTATAAGCATGGTTAAAACTTATTTTGAATGGGCAGAATTTCGCTCTACAAAAGCGGGAATAAAACTTCATACAAAGTTCAACTTAAACAAAGGAATTCCAGAACTTATAATTGTATCTAATGCAAAACCTCATGATAGAACTAAGATGAAAGAACT
This sequence comes from Clostridiaceae bacterium 14S0207, assembly GCA_003288255.1. Taxonomy (GTDB): domain Bacteria; phylum Bacillota; class Clostridia; order Clostridiales; family Clostridiaceae; genus Hathewaya; species Hathewaya limosa. Next base: position 1,563,909 of record CP026600.1, read on the forward strand.
TATTACAGAAAACAATTGTATATATGTCTTCGATAAGGGTTATGTTGACTACAAAAAATTTGATGAATTTAGCAATAAAGGAATACAATATATTACACGGTTAAAAGATAATGCTGCTATATCTGAAGTAGATAAGCTTAAAATAACTTATTCTGAAGTTACTCTACTAGATGATTCTATAAATATCATTGAAGATATTATTTGCTATCTTGGTACAGAAAATATTAATATGACAAAACATCAGTATAGGGTTATTACTGTAGTTAATTCTGAGGGTAAAATACTAACATTTGTAACTAACATCTTACAATATACTAGCGAAGATATAGCATGGTTATATAAAAAACGTTGGGATATTGAACTATTCTTCAAATGGATTAAACAGAATTTAAAAATAAAAAGATTTATAGGACATAGTCTCAATGCAGTGATGATGCAAATTGTTTCTGCAATAATAACATTTATTATAATAAAATTAATACAAAATGTAGCAAAAACAGCCTACGGCCTATTAAAAATAAAAAGATTAATAAAACATTCTCTCACAAAATTAATAGATAATATTCTATTTTTGTGGCAAAAGTGGCTAAGTGGATAATTATAACTAAAAAACTATAAACCCCCCATAAGCTATCGCTATTTAGATAAGTCTGCCTTTTATTCTTGGAATATTATTCTAGTAAATATTAATCTAGGAAATTAGTTATAAAAACTAAGTATAGTATAATTGTCAATAGAAATATTTTCTAAAAATTAAACACTAGTGAAAAAACATATAAAATTCTTGTAAGAATATAACTCAAATTATATCACATAAGCTATTTTAGATTATTATAATATTTAAATTAACTAAAAATATTTTCTAGTTAATTTAAATATAAGAATTATATAAAAAAATATCAACTAATAACTTTAATTTATTAATTAACTTAACTTCTGCAAAATAAAAAGCTAAATTGGTAAAAATGTAATAAAATAAATATGACATATTTATCGTCCCCATGATATAAAAAGTTACTACACATTTGATACACGGAGGTAAATATGCCAAGTAATATTTTATCTATTAATAAGGAACTTTGCAACTATTTTAGTGATATTGATAGCGTCAAGTTACTGTCGGTTAAAAAAATAGAGACTTTCCCTAGAATATGTTAAATTAAGCTCCTCTAAGTGCTTTAAGCAAATAATTTAGTCCTGTTTTTTTACCAGTATTTAAAGATTCTATATTATTAAATTTTTCTATGCATTTATTTTTCATTGTTGAATTTACTACTTTCTTAGATAAGTAAAAATAGTTTTTCTTTTTCTTTAATGTTTTTTCAAATAATTCATAAATGGCTTCGCCATTAGCCGTATAGGCTCTAAGACGTGACATCTGATGAACTCCTTGTACGCTCCATCCCAATGGTCTACTACTCAATCTATCCGATAGGATATGGCTTATATGTCCTTCAGCACTACAATTAATAGCTCCGCTTTTTTTGTAATAATTCACAATACCTTCCCAGTTACTCTTGATATATTTTCTTGAATCTTTTATTTGCTGAATTTTATTTTCGTTTTCTGTTGAATCTATGAGATCTTTAAAAATCTTATCCGATTCTTTTAAATTACAATTATTTATACTTTCCCATATATGGAATCTATATTTATGATTATGTGTTGTTGCCTTTAAAATATATTTATTAATGTGAAATCTATCTAGAAGGTATACACTCTTAGGTATCCAACTAATTCCTTGTTTTATCCATGCAGCGCCATCTCCAGATACAAATATATTTTCTATGTTGTCAATATCATATTGATTATAAATATAATCAACTACCTCAAGCCATAATTCTTCAATATTATTATAAATTGCAGAAAAATAATGTATGTTTTTTAATTTCTTTCTTTTGCTGTTTGAATGCTCATACCCCTCATGAACATATACAAGACGTGGCATAACTGATTTACCATTTTGTAGAGCTACATGATCTTCATCAGCTTCTACATATAAATATTTAACTTTTGTTTTTTTGCTTTCTTCTACTTGGCATTGATCCTTATATGTAATATTAGGTATTTCTCCAAGTTCTCTTATTGTATTCATAACAGTTTGAGATGATAAATCGATAGATTCAATTGTCTTTTTAGCACTTTTATCATAGGCAACATCCACTGCTTCTTTTACAAGCTGTGCTTTTAATGATAAGTCCATTCTATCATGACAATCTATACCTAAAAATTCATCCGATAGGTATTTATACTCATTATCTTTCTTGGATTTGTAATATGTCCTTTCATATTTAATTTCACCAAACGTAGTTAATAATGTTTTTTTATCTCTTCTTTCCACTACCCACTGATTTTTACGATTAGGTTCTATTCGTATAGCCTCATCGGCTGCTGCTAACGCAGTTTTACATATTTCAATACCTAAACTGTCTAATTGTTTCTTTAACTCCAGTACAAATTTAGAAAAATCTCCTTTGTTTTTTAGCTCTTTTCCTAATAATTCAAATAAATTTTTAATGCCATTTTCCATAAAATCCTGTATAATATTCATAAGAGACATCCTTTCTATGTTTTGTTTAGTCACTTAACATATTACCAAAAGGGTGTCTCTTTTTCTATTTTTTGTTGAAAAATATCCTACAGTAATTTTACACTAACAGTGATATTAATTATGGAATGAGCAAATCTCAGTTTCATAATTTAACTACTATTGCTAATGGACTTATAAATTTATCTGGATCAAAATCTTTATTGAAGATTTCTAAAACTGTATTAACCGCTAAAAATAGTAGTTCTATATATAGATTTTTAAGCCATTCAAAATGGGACAATAGTCTTATTGATAAAAATCGTATTAGTTATTTAAATCTACACTTTGATAAAATCATAAAACCCAAATCCGTAGGATTTTTGGCTATAGATGATACTGTAAATCCTAAGATACAAGCGAAAAAGATGCAAGGATTAAGTTATAATTTTTCTCATGTATCAAGTAAAAGCTTATGGTCCCATTGTGTAGTTACTTCTAATTTTGTTACAGATAATATTTCTATTCCTTTAAATTATAAGCCTTATTTGAGTAAAGAAAACTGCGTAATCTAATTGTGATAAAATTTATTGCTTAGTTGATAGCTGGTATACTAGTCAGAGGCTTATAGATTGTTGTTTAACTAAAGGTTACAACTTAATTGGAGCTTTAAAATCTAATAGAAAAATATCTCCATTAGGCATAACAGTTCAACTTAAAGAATTTACAAAATATATTGTTCCTTCTACCTTAGACGTAGTTACCGTAAAAGGTAAACAATACGAAGTTTACAAATATGAAGGTAAAGTTTCCAATGTTGAAAATTCATTAGTTTTAATTTGTTATGAAGTTGATGGTTATAAATTTAAACCACCAATATATTTGCTATCTACTGATATAGAACTTAATTCTGAAACTATAATTGAATATTATCTTAATAGGTGGACCATTGAAACCAATTATAATTATCTGAAAACACATCTAAGTTTTGATAAATATAAGGTTAGAAGCTTACTTTCTATCGAAAGATATTTTTTGATTGTATTTCTTACAATCAACTTTCTTGAAATATATAGAATACGTTATTTACGTCAAGTATCTACTATAGGTGATACTATCGAATTCATACGAAGCCTAACGGCTAAAGAATTTGTATGGTTTGTTTATAATCAAGCTAAAAATAATATTCCAATTGAAAGAGTTCTTTATAAGTTAAAATTAGTTTCTTAAAAAATCCTTAAAGATTACTTAGGATAACTACAATTCTTTACTTCAAATAAATTACTTAATTTAAAATTATATTCAGTTATGGAAATTAAGCTTTTAAAATTAAAGAAGTTAAGTAATTAATAAAAAAAGTATATATAGTTATTTCTAGAAATCCAGAAATATACTAATATACTTTATTTTTTTAATACTAAATTTATATATATACTTTATCATCTAATTACACTATAAAAGAAGAACTTAATATTCTCCTTTTATAGTGTAATATTCTAAGTTAATTAGCTATTTATAAGATTGCATATGTTTTTTATAATCTTTATTATCATTGTATCTTAAACTTTTGTACTGTTTTATTAAGTTTTTCAGATTGCTCTGCCTGAATCTGTGCTGTCTTTGAAATTTCCATAATAGCTTTAGTTGTTTCATCAATACTTGATAGAATCTCTTCTGAACCTTCTGCTGATTCTTGGGAAGTAGCTGATATATTTTGTATTGCAGCACTTATTTGATTCATGGATTCTAAAATCTGATTAGTACTTAAAGAAATTTCATTTGAAATACTATTAATAAATTCTGCATCTTTTTCATACTGAGTTCCAGTATCTAAAAGTAATTTATAACTTGGCTTTACACTTTCATCAATAAAAGCTAAAACATCCTCTGTATTTTGTGAAAGATTAGTAAAAGCTTCTTGAACCTGCATTACTATATTTTGAATACTAGATACAGCATTTCCTGATTCTTCTGCAAGTGTTCTTATTTCTTCTGCAACTACAGCAAAACCTTTTCCTTGTTCACCTACTCTTGCTGCTTCAATAGCCGCATTTAGTGCTAATAAATTAGTTTGTTCTGATATAGCAGCTATAGCATCTGCCATAACTTTTATTTGTTCTACTATTTTTCCGGACTTAATTGCATCTATTATTTTATCATGCTTTTCTTTATAAATTCCTTCTATATTTTTTATAGAGCTAGTCCCTTCTTTGCTTATATTATTTGCTCTTTTCTTTATCTCTATAGATGATTTTTTTGCTCTTTCCGCTTTTTCTACAAACTCATTTGTTACGGATGAAACCTCTTGTGTAGATGCATTTACTTGTTCTGTAGTAGCACTTAAGTCTTCTGTTCCCTTTGATATCTGTTGAGTAGATTCATCTATTACATCCATTTTTGATGAAATTTCTTGCATAGAAGCCGAAAGCTGCTGACTAGACAAAGTTACCTGAGCTGCTATATCCATAATTTGAACAATTACTTCTTTTATATCTTTTAAAAATCTATTAAATGCTATTGCTAAATCCCCTATTTCATCACTTGATTTTACAGTAATATTTTCTGAAAGATCTCCTTTTCCATTTGATAATTTTTCTAATTCTTCTGTTATAAGACTTATTGGCTTTAATATTGAATTCTTAATTAAGATTATAGCAAAAACAGTAAAACCTAGTGCAAATATAAGGAACAAACAATTTATTATTTTTGCCTTCAAAATTTTATTTTTAGTAGAATTAGAATAACTATCAACGACTTTATCAATTTGTTGTGTACTATTGTTATCTTTATTTAACCTTTCTTCTTTGTGATCTACAATATTTACATCACTTTCAATTGACTTGTAAGTTACAAGATTTGTACCTATTACTATTAATATTAAAAATAAACAAACTAAACTCATAACCCTTACTTTTGTTTTAATTTTCATAAAATCCCCCCTTATTAGTTATGTATAGGTTATATAAAATTTATTATGTATAAACAAGGATTAAATGACTTATTAGTTTGAATTTTAATATATTTACTTATTTTATATATATTACCACAATTTTGACTTATTTTTTAAAAATTTATAATATTATCTAGATACAATTTTTTAGAATATAAAAAATTATAACTTGTACTACTATTATAATTGGAATACCATATTTAAATTTAATATGTTTAGTTTTATGTTTAAAGGTTTCCATTCCTAAATAAGATCCTATACCTCCCCCTAAAATAGCAATCATAATTAAAGTACTTTCTTTTATTCTCCATTGTGATTTTACAGCTTTTCTTTTATCTAAATACATAGAAATAAAGCCTATTACATTAATACAAATAAAATAATTTATTATCATGAACTTCATTATTTTTTCTTTTTTCCTCCAATATTTTTCTACTTTAAATACACACAACTAAGTTTTTCTTTTTTTACATTTTTTTGTTGACATCATAGTATTATTTATGGTAACATATAGTTTTTGCTATTTTAGCCTTTCTATGTTATACTTATTATGTAAGTATAAAATTATATATGGAGGCGAGTTATTTGTTTAATATCGGTGATAAAATAGTCTATCCAATGCAGGGTATAGGAATAATAGAGGACATAGAAGAAAAAACTTTTTCAGGTAAAACACAAACTTATTATATAATAAAAATGTTAACAAATAATATGAAAATAATGTTACCATCTATAAGAGCTGAAGATCTTAATGTACGCCTAATTAGTGATGAATCCACTTTAGAGAATGTTCTAATAGCTCTTAATAATAAACAATGGGATTCTGAAGAAATGCCACCTTCTAAACAAAGATATAAAATTAATATGGATAAAATTAAATCAGGTTCTTTTGAAAAAAATGCTGAAGTAGTATATGATTTAACATTTATCAATAAAAAGAAACCCCTTAATTCCAATGAAAAACAGATGTTAAAAAATACACGTAAGTTATTAATCAATGAGATAACTTTAATAAAGCAAATATCTGAAGATGAAGCAGTAAGTTTATTAAAAGAAAATATTAACTAATAATTATACTAAAACTAATTTGACATTATTCCTTTCTAATAAACATGCTACTATTTCAAATCTTTATAGACTTTATTAAAAAACTTACTAGAAGATAGAATAATTTCTCTAAGTTCTGGAATTTCATTTTTAATAGTTTCTTTTCCTAACTCTGTTATAATGTAATATTTTTTTAATTTAGTTTCTGTATAAACTTCCAATAGTTTTTCTTTAACTAATTTTCTTAAAAGAGGATATAATGTACCATGCGAAGGTTTCCATACATTAGAATCAAATGTATTTTCTATTTCATTTAAAATTTCTTTACCATATACAGGTTGCCCAGCTTTATAAATATAATACAAAGTATACATTGATAAAAAGTTTGTACTAGACATCTTAGATGGAAACATTCGCTTATATTCATTTTTATATTCTTTTGGTATTGTTATTTCCTTTCTTTTATATCCTCTTATTAAATTTAATTTAGATTCGGCCATAGTTTATCTCTTTCCTCCTTTATTAAATTTATGTTTATTTTATATCTATTATTCATTTACTGGATCCTTATCAATTAAAGTACTTACTTGCAGTTGAACAAATTCATCATCCCTAAGTTCTGGATCCTTAATTAAATCTTCTTCCAACACTTCATAATATCTTATAGGAAAATCTGTATTATCATCTTCAAAAGTTTTTCCTATGTACTCTAATATAAAAAGTTTTAAATCTTTTTCTGATTCAAAAACTCTTAATTCATCAACTAAATACTTAGATAGCTGTCTCATACTTAAGCTTAATACATACTTTAAATTAATTGCTTTTAATCTTTGTTCAATCCTCTTATCTATCATGTTCTTTCTCTCCTTTATAGTAGTATAACACTAATATAACGTTTTTTCCAATTACTTGCAAAACATTTTTTTCTTTAGGGCAATTCTAAGGATTATCGTTTATTTTTCTATTTTAAAATTTATTATTTTTATGTCGCAATTGACTTTTTATATAAAAACATACTTAAATTTCTATCTAAGAGTTTTACATAGCTTTTATATTGTTTTAAAAAATAAAACTCATTATTGTTATAAATAATATTATACTCATAAATACTAAAGATATATTTTTTCCAAGTTTAGCTCCGTAACCTTCCTTATGTTTATATCCATTAATTCCTGCTAAAGTAAATAAAATGATTGATATAACCGAACTAGGTATTGAACCATGAACTACTCCTACTATATATTGTCCTATAGTTTTTCCGCCTATATAAGTAAATGACACCATTATAGCAAATAAAGAAATTATTAATGCTAAGGTTCCTATTCCATATTTTTTGTCTCCAATACTATTTACTCCACTCATGATTATCCTCCTTTACCGCATTTATATTTTCATAATATTTAAACAATTTTATATTGATTATATCAAAGTTTAACCATATATTCCATAATTATTTTATTTTTCTTTTTTAACCATACTTTCCTGATGTTTAAATTATATAAAAGATACTAATTTAATAAAGAAACTACCATTGAAACTTTTTCATTAGCAGTTTCTTTATATTAATTTATTATATTATTTTTGTAGACCACGCCTCTGCATTCCACACATCCATTACTAATCCTTCATAAAATTCTGGTTCATGACATACAAGTAGAACTGTACCTTTAAATTCTCTTATAGCCTTTTTTAGTTCTTCTTTTGCTTCTACATCTAAATGATTTGTAGGCTCGTCTAATACTAAAAAGTTTGTTTCTTTAAGCATTAACTTACAAAGTCGTACCTTTGCATTTTCTCCACCACTTAAAACTTTCATCTTACTTTCTATATGTTCTGTAGTAAGTCCACATTTTGCTAGAGCAGCTCTTACTTCACCATTGCCCAGTGATGGAAAAGTATTCCACACTTCATCTAAAGCAGTATTATTGTTTTCTCTATCTCCTTCTTGCTCAAAGTAACCTGTAAATAAATAATCACCTAATTTAGCTTCTCCTGATATTGGTTTTATGATACCTAGAAGAGTTTTTAATAATGTAGTCTTTCCTAATCCGTTAACCCCTTTTATAGCAATTTTTTGTCCTCTTTCTAAAACTACGTTTACAGGTTTTGTTAATGGAGAATCATAGCCTAACACTAAATCTTTAGTACTTAATATTATTTTACCTGCCGCCCTTGATTCTTTAAATTTGAAAGTTGGTTTAATTCTTTCCTTTGGCTTTTGTAAAACTTCCATTTTTTCTAATTGTTTTTCTCTTGATTTTGCTCTACCTTTTGTAGAAAATCTAGCCTTATTTCTTGCAATGAAATCCTCTAATTGCTCAATTTCCTTTTGTTGTTTTTCATATGCTTGTTTTTCTTGTTTATGCTTTATTTCATTCATTTGAAGAAAATATTCATAAGTTCCTTTGTATCTAGTAATTTCACCATTTTCCACATGATAAATCACATTTACAACTGCATTCATAAAACTTTCATCATGTGATACCAAAATAAAGGCATTTTCATATTCTTGTAAAAATCTCTTAAGCCATTCTATATGTTCTACATCTAAATAGTTTGTAGGTTCATCTAATATTAATATCATAGGTTGCTCTAATAAAAGCTTAGTCAATAAAACTTTAGTCCTTTGTCCTCCACTAAGTTCATCAACTTTTTTATCAAGTCCAATCTCCATAAGACCAAGTCCGCTTGCTACCTCTTGTATTTTAGCATCTATAGTGTAAAAACCACTTTGTTCTAAAATAGTCTGAATTTCTCCTACATCTTCCATCATTTTAGACACTTCATCCTCTGATGAATCTACCATTTTTTCATATATACTCATCATTTCATTTTCTAAGTCAAACATACCTTTAAATGCTTCTCTTAACGCATCTCTTATACTCATTCCTGGTATTAATTGACTATGCTGGTCCAAGTAACCATAAGTTACTCTATTACACCATTGGACTTTTCCTTCATCCGGTACTATTTTTCCAGTAATTATATTTATAAATGTACTTTTTCCTTCTCCATTGGCACCAACCAACCCGACATGTTCCCCTTTTAAAAGTCTAAAAGAAACATTTTCTAGAATTTGTCTTCCTCCAAATCCCTGACTTACGTTATCAACCGTTAAAATACTCATCTTTATTTTGCTACTATAAAAGTACTAAACTACATCTTCTGTATTTATTAATTACTAAAAGTAGCGCCTCCTTCTTTATAATATGTCTATTAAATCCCCTGGATTATTTTTAAGTTTATCTATAGAATGTATATACCTATTTGTAGTAGATATATTAGCATGTGCTGCAAAATCTCTAACTTTTTCTAGTGTAGCTCCTGATTGGATTACTAATGTTATAGCTGTATGTCTTGTAGAGTGGACTTGTAGTTTTTTATCTATACCTGCTTTTTTTCTTGTTCTATCTATAATTAAATTTAAAGTATTACGATTTAATTTTTTACCATTTAATCCATTAGTAGAATGTCCCATAAACAAATATTCTTCACTATTTGTTTTTAAATTTCTCTGTGTCTTTTCAAGATATGTTAAAATTAATTCTTTAACTCCATCTTGCAATTTAACTAAATCTTTTTTTCCACCCTTTCTTCTAACCTCTATTACATCAAAATCTGCATATTTTTTTATATCTTTTAATTGTATGTTTATAATCTCTGATTTTCTTAATGCTGTAGTTAGAGCTAAAGATAATATACATTTATCCCTAAGTCCAATTAAAGTATCGATATCGATACTTTCTAATAACTTAACACACTCTTCTTTAGTTAAAAATTCAGTTTCCTTATTAACTACAGTTGGTTTTTCATCCCCTAATTCTGCAAAAGGATTGTATTTAATTATTTGTATATCTCTAACATTATCTCTATATTTAAGTAACCACCTATATAATGCACTTAGAGATGAAACCTTTCGATTAATTGTAGCAGAAGCATACCCCTTGTTTTTTAGTTCTAAAATATATTGTTCTGCATGAAGAAAATTTACACACCTAACTTGGTCTATGGATATACTTTTTATATTTTCTACTCCAAAAAAATCTTTTATATCTCTTTCATAACTTTTAGATGTATTTTTACTTTTCAAAGCTTTAATCTTTAAAAAATATTCTATAAAATGAGGTTTTTCCTTTAAAATACTTATTTTCTCCTCATTTACACTTACTATATCCATTTATATATGATTTACCCTCTTTCTTAATTCAATTTTTAATTTTTATAAATTTGAGATACCCAGAGCCTTATGTTGAGTTAAGATATATTCTTTTAATATTTCTTTAGTATTTGCAGCAAACTCATATACTAAGAATTCTGGACTAACAAGTTCAACTATCTGGCTAACTTTAGTATGAGTAAAAGGTTTATGCTGATCTATATTAAAAATATGATCATATGCAAGCTTGAAATTTTCAAAAAATTCTTCACTACTATGAGGATTTTTATATGTAATTTTTTCTTTTAATTTTTTTCTTACGTAAGGACCTGATATAGAACAATTTAAGTGTATACCTTTTATATGATTTTTTAAGGTTACAAGCTCCATTATTTTCTTTTTAACATAATCTATACCTTCTTCTTCAGTATTTAGATTAATATTTGTATTTATCAAATGAGCTGTATCCAACATAAAACCACATTTACTATAATTTACCTTTGATAAAAGTTTTTCTGCTAATTTTTTATCTAAAAAATTTAATCCCGGCCACCAAAGATTTTCAAAGAGAAGATAAAAATCACCTTCAAAACCTTTTAACACCTCATTTAAAAATTCTATAGAGGCATTTATAATTTCCTCGTTACTATATGGAAATTTATAAGTAAAACAATGTTCTAAAGCAACATGCGTTACATGAAAAACAACATACTTAGCACCGACACTTTTGGCAAGTTTTAACTCATTTCTATAAGTTTCTATAATATCTTCTATGGTACCTCCATAAAATTGCTTTACTGTATCCATAGTTCCAAATTGTTTTTCTAATTCCTTTATATTACCCTTATAAAAATCCAACCAAATTGGATAATACCTTAAGTGAACCCCTTTTATAATTTCTCCATTTAATCTTTTTTCATCTAATTCTCCACATTGAATTAGTTCTACACCTGTTAGATTTAATTTTTTTAAAAACTTTTCTACTTCTTTGGAAGTTGCACCAAATCTGTCTAGATCCAATGGATAATTTGATGTATTAATTAACCTTTCCATTTAATTTCCTTTCCAAAACACAATAATAAATTTTTATTTTTTATTTTTAAATCTATTTGTTTTAATTAATATTACTATACTTTATATTCTTTATCAAGTAGCCTTATTTCAAGGCTTTTCAATCATATATAAAATAATTTTTAAACACCTTTTTTGTTAAGATACTTAAATCATATAACAAAAACAACCTACAATATAATTTATTGTAGGTTATTTCTATGTAATTATTATATTGTTTTTATTATTGTTTTCTCATAAAGAAATTCATTTTTTGTGCATCTTCAGTTTCAAAATCTATATTTCTTTTATGTATTGGTTGATTATTATTTTGAGCAAATAAGTTATCACAAACTAATGCATAATCAGTACTACCTTCTTTAGCCCATCCCATAAATATATAAACATGTGATGGATATCCTTCCATATTAGTCATATCCGTAGTAAAACAAACATCACCTTTTTGTAATTGTTTTGGATCTGTGATTTTTTGCCATCCTAAATTTTGTAAAGACGAAACTAAATCTTTTGTATTCTTAACCTCTCTAGGAACCTGAACTCCACTTTGTCTCAAAAGTTCTGATATATATATAGCTGCCAATCCAGTTGTTTCATTTTCATTTATTCTTACAGACTCCTCTAATGCTTTCTTTCTATTTTCGTCACCTAAAACATTAGTATAAACAGCATTATTTATTGCTCCTACCGGTTGCTGAGTTTGTGGGTTTACTTGTGGGGTAGTTGGCTTATTATTTGGCTCTACTTTTTGTTCTACTTTAATAGATTCAGTATTTTTTCCTGTTAGTTTATCAGCAGGAGTGTTAATCATTTTTATTCCTACAAATACTACTACCAAAGCAACAATACCAATTGCTCCACCCATAATCATATTATTTTTTTTGTCATAATTTTCTTCCATTTGTTGCATTTCTTTTATGCATTTTTGAACTTCATGATCATTTTTCATCTTTTGAACATATTTAGACTTTCCGCCAAATATTCCATCTTCTTTTAACTTATTAATGTGCTTTACAATATCTTCCCCTGCACCTTTTATTTTTTCTTCTTTTTTATTAAGCTTTTTTTCATTACTATTCTCTACATTTGTATTATGTTCTTGAAAATATTTTTTTTCCTTTATATTATTATCATTATTTTCATTATTCATTAAAAATCACTCTTTTCTAATCTTATTTAGCAAGAAAACTTACAACTTGTATACATTTTACTTAACTTAGTTAAATAATAAAACTATATATTAAATTAAACTTTGCATACAGCATTAATATCTGAATTAAATTAATTAGATGCATTTAATTAAACCGATAAAAAACTATACATATACATTGTAAATTATAATAGGAATTCTTTCAACAAAATCCTCAACTTTTTTTAAAAAAAGTTATATTTTTTACGTAAATTGTTTGGTAACTTTTTAAATGTTTCAAATATACTGTATATAGTCATATTATAGGAATTTAATACTAGGAGGAATATTTATGTATAAATTTAATAAAAATAAAGTAAATATATTTTATGAAAAAGGTACTAAAGACATCTGCCCTATTGTTCCCAGAAGATACACCTTAACTCATTCTGATAAAACCGGCGATTTATTTATAACTATAGGAAGTAACTTTGCAACTCAAAACATAGACCTTAAACAAAGAGATGAGGTTCTAGCTAAATGGGCTCATATAAATGATAAATATATATTTTGTGTATATGTTTTAGTGGATAACGAAAATCTTAAGAATAGCGCAGAAAAAAGAAATAAAATTTTCAGGGAGGAATTACCTCTTGCAATAAAAGGTTTAGCCTATGCTGATAAGGAATTGTTTATAAATTATCCTTATTTAAATAGCTCTCCTATATATGTATATTTCCATTCTACTAGAGAAGATCTTAACAGAATTGAATTCTCAGGTCATTTTTATGATTTTATAAAATGTCACTAAATTTTATAATAAAAGACTATGCTATATTTCTTGCATAGTCTTTTAAAATTATTCTTTTCTATGTCCTTCAAAGACATGAACATATTGAAAAGATTTTTTTATATTTTTTCTGATAACTATATTTAGTTTGTGTATAGTTTTTCTTAAGCATATTGCAGAAACAATACATGCTATCAATTGACTTATAGGAAATGCAAGCCATAATCCATATATAGAAAGTTTAGTTCCATAACATAATATATATACTAATGGAATAAATACTCCTATTTGTTTAAATAATGAGAAAAATAGTGCTAACTTTCCTTGTCCTAAAGATTGATAAAAATACGTGGATATAAAGTATATTCCACCTAATGGAAATAAAATTATAGTGATTCTTAAAGCTGTAATAGCACTTTTATATACAGTACTATCATTTATAAATAAACTTATAATATTTCTTGAAAAAGCTAATTGTCCTATCCAAAATATCGTTGAAAAAGCTATTATAGTTTTTATAGCACATATTAGCACATTTTTTAATCTATTAAACCTTAATGCACCAAAATTATAAGATACTATGGGTTGCATTCCTGTAGTAATCCCTATAACGGGAATATCCATAAATAAAGTTATTTTTGTTATTATTCCCGCTATAGTTATTCCAAGAGATCCTTGAAGATCTCCTGCTACTCTATTTAAAACTATAGACATTAATGCATCTGAAGCATCAATAACTAAGGCAGCAATTCCAATATAAACTATTTCTTTGATCAGACTAAAATCAAAATTTAAATGTCTTAACCTCAATTTATATATAGATTGTTTTCCTGTAAAATGTTTTATTACATAAATAGAAGAAAATATTTGTCCAATAACCGTAGCAATAGCGGCTCCAGTTACTCCTTTATGAAGTAAAATCACAAAAACATAATCTAATATAACATTAGTAATAGCTCCTATAATAGTAGCTTTCATGGATACCTTAGAATTCCCTGATGCTATAATTAATTCAGGAAGAACTATTACAAAGGTATTCAAAACTCCACCTAAAAGTACAATACTTACATATTCTTTAGCATAAGATAATAACTCCTTACTACTTCCAAAAAATATCAATATAGGATCAAGAAAAATGTAAGTAAAAACTACCATTATAAAACTAATTAATAAACATAATATAATCCCATTACCAGCCGCTTTTTTACCTTTTTCAATATCTTGAGCTCCAAAACTTCTAGCCGCTATAGATGAAGATCCCGATGCAACCATAGCAGATATGGCTAAAAATAATGTTTGTATAGGAAAAGCTATTGCCAAGGCGCCGATTCCTGTAGTTCCAATGGCTTTACCTAAAAAAATTGTATCAATAACGTTGTATAATTGTGCTACCATTAATGAAATTGTAGCTGGAACTGAAAGTTTAAATAATAACTTATTTACCTTTTCCGTCCCTAAATTAATATTCTCAGTTTGCATAAATACCACCTTTTCAAATAATCAATGTCCTTTCCACTTTTAAAAAAGATTTTTGTCATTTATCTATCCCCTTCCGTTTTTCATCTTAATATTATTATATTACTTTTTTTGTATATTCTTAACCTATAACATTGCTGACTTATATGTACAACTTTGCTATTCTTAAAATTTACATTATTTCATATAAAACAAAAAACGCCTTTAAGTTAATAAAGACGTTTTAAAATTAAAGTTTTATGAGTTTTATAAGTTCTATTGCAAAAGGCTCTAAGCTTGACTTTATAGAATATATACTGCTTTCCTCTACAAATTCAAAGTTTACCTTAGGATGATTAATATTTTTTATTAAATCTATTTCTTCAGAAGTTAATAATTGAGGTTTACCCAAACTATTCCAATTATCATATGGACAATTTTGCTCTTTTGTAAGTTCATATCTAATTAACTTATAATTATTATCTAAATTTAGTACATTTATAGTAGTTTCTTTCCATATGTCCATACTATAAGCGTCATTAACAAAATCCATTAAATTTTTATAGTTTTTATTGCTTATTTTACTTAATTCCTTAGGACTCATGTAATTATACAAAAGTATTTCAATATCATCTTGTTTTTTAGTAACTATATATCCTTTGCCCTTGTCTAAAATTATATCTCCTAATTGACTAAAAAAAGAATATGCGAAATAAGAAGGTTTTTTTAAACCATTAGAATAGGTCAATCCTTTTTCCCCTTGAAATATAAAATTCTTTTTATTCTCTATGATTAAAGGATAATCCTCATCTACTGACTTCATAATAATATTATTTTGTCCTTTTTCTATAAATTTGTGTAAAAGATAGGCAGCCATAAAATTAGTTTCTTTTTCTAGCCCCTTTCCAATACCTTTTATATCTTTGATTAAAATTATTATATTATCATCTAGTTCTTTAATGGTATTTACTATTTTATTTTTTATTCCTTCTTCTAAATTAAAAGGTAATTTAAAACCAAATTTAAAATCTTCACCATAGTTTTCTTTGAGATAGGTAATAACACCTTGTAATATTTCTAAAAAACATTTTTTCTGCATATCTTTAAAAGTAAATTCAATAATAGGACAAATGTTTAATTCTTTTAAAACTTTAATACTTTCATATAAAAAGTTTGAAAAATTATAGATGTCTTCTATGCTATTAAATAATGAAAAAACATCATTTAATATTCCATATTTAAAGTTTAATTTATTTTGGACTTTCTTTAATGTATTTAATATATCTTTATTAAATACATTATGTATTTTACCTATTTCTATATAATTAAAAGCTCCATAATTTAATTTATTTTTTTCATCAAAATCTACTTGCTGTTCCAAGTCTATGTTAATAGCTTGTATTTCATCATAATTTATATTTTCTTCTTCATAATCTTCTATATAGGAAATTAAATAAGGTGTAGCCTCTTCTAAGTCTTCAATAGAATAAATTTTTAGCTTTTCTAATTCTTTTTCATCAAATTTATATTTTTTTCTAAATTGCGTTGGTGAACAATTATAATAATACTTAAAATGTTTATTAAAGTATCTTGCATGAGAAAAGCCACATTCTAGTGCTATGTCAGATATGCTTTTATTTGTATCCAATAATAATTTTATAGATTCCTCTATTCTTGTTAAATTTAAAATCTCTTGAAATCCATATCCAAATTTATTTTTAAGTTCATGAGATAGATAATGTAAACTTAGAAACTCCTTATCTGCAATATCCTTTAAGCTAATTTTATTCATATAATTATTATAAATATATTTAGTTATCCTATGGTATCTCTCCATTTGTAGTTCTTTTTCTTTTAAATCATTATCCTCCATAGTTAAATAATGAAATTCATTTACAAGGTGAAATAAAATAGATATTAGATTACTTTGTACTTCAATTTCATATTCTTCCTCAGATTTTATAACTTCATAAAATATATTAGCTAAGTATCTTTTTAATACATCATATTTTTCTTCTTTTTCTTGTGACTCATTATCTGTATAGAAAAAGACATTATCAATATCTTCATAATAATTTTTTAAAAACTTAGTATCTATATTAAAAAGAAGAACTAAGTTATCTTCCTTAGAATTAATACTATGCGCTTCATCTATATTGATTATCTCTACTTCTCCGGATTTTAAAGTAAAACTTTCCGTATCTATGGTAACAAAAATTTTCCCTTTTAGTACATATAAAATTTCCATACAATCATGCCAATGAAATGGATATTCTCTAAAATTTATTAAGCTTATATTAAGAGGTATTCCTCCATAAAAATTTATATATTCCCTTCTCATATTTTACTCCTTAGTTTAACCTATATTCTTTATTATTTTACTATATAATTATATTATAAATCTAATACCTAATATTTTCTTTCATAAATTTTAATTTTTATGGAATAGGCCCTTGTTCTGCATTTATATTAGCTCCCAAATTAATAGAAAGTATGGCTAAAACGTTACTTCCTGTAAGTGCTAAAAAGTTCCCTATTATTCTTAGATCATCATTTTGTTTATCTTCAGCTATTATTAAGGCTGCTATATTTGCTAAAATCACAAGTTCTCTTCCCGTCAACCTAGGTAACTTTTCCATATATATCACCTCTAAGATATTATATTGCATATTTTATCTAATTATTATTTAAAATTTATTTTTATTATATAAACTTTACTTTTTATTTTCATAAAACATTATTAAAATATATAATATCTTTATACAAAAAATAGATAGGTAATATACTTACCTATCTACAAATTTTAATTTTATATGTGTATTGGAGAGCCTGGTCCTATAGGTAATCCTGTTTTATACCATACCATAAGTAATATACTCCAGAATATTAAGAAGAATATGGAATATGGAAGCATAGTAGAAATTAATGTTCCTATTCCAGTATCCTCATCATATTTTTCTGCAAATGAAACAATCAATGCAAAATAAGACATTAATGGGGTTATTATATTAGTACAAGAATCTCCTATTCTATAAGCAACTTGAGTAAACTCTGGTGAGAAATGCAATCCCATAAACATAGGTACAAAAATAGGTGCCATAATAGCCCATTTAGCTGAAGCTGAACCCATAAATAAGTTTATAAATGCAGATAATATAACAAATGCAATTATAAGAGGTACTCCTGTAAATCCAGTAGACTTCAAAAATTCAGCACCTTTAAAAGCTATTATTGTTCCTAAATTAGTATGAGCAAAGTAAGCTACAAATTGAGATGCTGTAAATACTAATACAAGATATCCTCCCATTTTTCCCATAGATTTTCCTAAAGAATTAGCTATATCTTTATTTGACTTTATAGTTCCTACAACTTTCCCATAAGCCACTGCTGGTATAAAGAAAAATAATGTAATAATAGGAACTATAGAATTCATAAATGGAGTATGTCCAATAATTTTATGTGTTTTTGAATCTCTTAAAATTCCGTTTGTTGGAACAACAAGAAGCAATATAATTGCCATAAAAATAAAGAATCCTATCCTTGCTGATTTTAATCCCTTATTCTCTTTCTCTGTAATAACCATCATGTCTTCTTGATCAATTTGTTGATTACATTTTCCAAGCCTAGGTTCTACTATTCTTTCTGTAACAAAAGTACCCACAAACATAATTAAAAAAGTTGATACTATCATAAAATACCAATTGGCTGTAGGTGCAACCTTGTAACCTGTATCAACAAGTTTTGCTGCTTCTGTACTAATTCCTCCTAATAATGGGTCTGTAGTACCTATTAATAAGTTTGCACTAAATCCACCTGATACACCTGCAAAAGCTGCAGCCATCCCAGCCAGCGGATGTCTACCAAAACTTAAAAACACCATAGCCCCTAAAGGTATTAATACTATATATCCTGCATCTGATGCAATATTAGACATTACACCTAATAAAACAATTATCATTGTAACAAATTTTTTAGGTGCCTTTAATACAGATTTTTTTAATATAGCTTGTATAAGTCCAGTTTCTTCTGCAAGACCAACCCCTAGCATTGCAACAAGTACAGTTCCTAATGGAGCAAATCCTGTAAAATTATCTACAGCACTTGTAAACATATATCTTATTCCATCCGGAGTAAGTAAGCTTACAGCTTTAACATTAACAAGTTTTGTTCCTCCCTTTACTTTATCCACTAAATTAGCATTAATATTTACCCCCATTTTAGCACAAATATGAGATATTATAATTAATAATAGGCATAATACCACAAATATTGCAGCTGGGTGAGGCATCTTATTACCTACTCTTTCAACCCAGTCAAGAAATTTTTGAAAACCACCCCTCTTAACGTTTTCTTTCACTTGTTTAGTTTTTGACATTTAATCCTTCCTTTCTTAAATTTCATTCCCCACAATAATTTTAGTTTTTCAAACCTTTTTAAAAGTTTAGCATATTTATTCTTTTTACGCAATGAATATTTTTAAATTTTCAAATTATTTTAATTTTTTAAACTTCTACTTTTTGAATTTTTATCTATTATTTTCTTTATTTTTTCTAATTTATATGGTAGTATTGAACATTTTTATAAACTTACTAATTAATTATTTATAATTTACTATTTAAATCTGAATAATAAATAAAATTGTACATGAATAATTATGCATAATTTTTAAATAAAAAAGCCTATTCTTTACCTAGCCATTGCTGATATATGGTTTTTCAATATATTTTTTTACAAAAAGTTTCTTTACAAAACCAAACTTTAATAACGTTTAAAACAATTTTATTATAATATAAAAATATATACAAATTTCGCAAAAATAACAAAAAATCCTTAAACAAAAATTCAAAATTTTTATTTAAAACTTTATTATTTATATATGTGATTAAACTATCAATAACATATATAACATTCTTTTATTATTACTTATAATACATTTTTTAATATGTACACTGTTTATTTTGTAACTATACTAAATATTAATATGTTTTCTACTCTAAAAAAGCTATCTCTAAATAAAAAAATATTTTTTATAAGAGATAGCTTTTTTAATATTAGCCTTTTGACATTTTATAATTACCTGTATTATTAAATTGTTCTTTAAATGCTTTTTCCGCATATGGCTTAAATTCCTCTGATAGCTTGTCTAATTTCTTCATAAATACAGGATCAGTTACCATTAAATTGGCACTTGGATGGGTTCCTTTAGCCCCTGTTACCTTTACAATTTCCCTAATTTGCTTTGGATTATCTATCATAGGGCAAGGCATTAATAAATTTTTATTATATGGTTGTCTATTTCTCAATTCTTTAAAATATGATGTTTTAAAAGCTTCACCTAAAGGTTTTCCTTTAACATTGTCAGTTGCAAAATGTGAAAAAATACATGGTTCTAAATCTTCTTTTGAATTAATATGACAATAATATTTTCCTGCTATACATCCTCCAACATATGGAGCATCGTTAAAGAAATCTATGGTAAACATTTTTTTAGTAGTTCTAATTTTTCTTGTTCTTTCTCCTAAACGTAAACGTTGTTCTGGAGTCAACATTAAATCCATATCTTGAATTGGATTATCGCCTACTGGCATAAACATAAAATACCAGATCATTCTAGCGCCTTTGTCTATTAGCATATCTGTGAATTTATCTGAAGTAACTATATCTATGTTATTTCTACTTGTAGCTGAAGATACTCCAAAAGGTACACCAGCTTTTTTCAAGAGTTCCATTCCTTTCATAACTGAATCAAAAACGCCAGGAGCTCTACGTGCATCTGTTTCTTCTTTAAATCCTTCTAAAGAAAACATAGGCATTACATTACCCAACTTAGCCAATTTATTTACTATGTTCTCATTAAATAACGTCCCATTTGTAAATGGAGTAAAATATACATCATTATATTTTTCATATATATCTAACATATAGTCATTAAAAAAAGGTTCTCCTCCTAAAATAACTATATAATAAATCCCTAAATCTCTAGCTTCTTTTACTATTCTGTCCACTTCTTCTAAAGGAATATCGTCTTTTTTACTATAATTAGCAGCATAACATCCTTTACACCTTAAATTACATCTCATTGATGGACTCATCAAAATTGTAAAAGGTATTTTTGTATTATATTTTTCTCCTTGTTTTTCCCTTTTAGGAATACCATACCACATAGCATTTCCAACAAAATTTGAAAAGAATTTCTTTAAACAGTTTTTATTTGTATTAAGAAGTATATCCTGAATATATTCATGTATCGATGGCATTTCTTCATAATATTTTTGAACATTATCTATTCTTTGCTTTGAAAATTCATCTTTTACACCTTTACGAATAATGGCAAAGATTTTATCTACATTTTTTTCAGGATTTTTTTCTAATAATTCAACTCCAGCTTTAATTATAGCTTCTTTTGTCCCTTTTTCTAATGTATCCTTAATGCCCATAAAATCACCTCTTTTATAATATTAATAAGACTTACTGTATTATAATTCTTATCATTTTATAACCCATCAAGTATAATTCTTTTCATTACTAATTATAACATATATTTTATTTATTTACATTTAAGTTAATTATATTATGTTACCTCAAAAATTAAATTCTTATTCATTGTTATGAAATTTTATAAAGAATTATAACTATAGCAAATAATTCTAAAATTACATTCTATGAATAAAATTAAACTCTTTTATGCTTTTAAATAAAATTTTATTTATAAAAAGAAACATGATGTTACAAATCATTATATTATCATTTTTTCAATTGTCAACCTATTCATAATTTTATTAACATTATATTAATATCTCTTTATTTTAATGTTAAATAAAATTTTTAATAATTATCTTAATTTATAAAACACTACTTTATATAAGTTTAATTTTACATATGTATAAGTTTTCTAATGATATTTTTAGCTGGTTTGGGATTACTTGGAGCTATACGCAGTGTAATTTTTTTCTACAACTGTATTCCAAAACTTTTAAACCAACTTAAGATAACATACTTTTGGTAAAACACAAGATAATTTAGATTCCATTAATACTTTAATTAATGAAAATTTAAATTGTAAAAAAACTAAAATATTAGTTTTAGATGATAGCACTTCTAAACTAGATGCTAAATTAGAAGAATCACTAAAAAATCTATTAATGGATAAAGAGGTTTTTATTAGTCTCTGTATACTACTCGATTTAGTCTTTCTTAAAGTTTTAAATTTCTAAATTTAATTACAAATTTGAAAAAGGTGTATTTTACATTAAAACTATGTATAATATTTATATTGTATACAAATTTATATTTATACTATATATGGATTTTTATTAATATTGTGTACAAATCACATCGTGCATAGTTTTATATTTTTAAATCATAAATTGGCTATTTTATATAGAAATTTAACTTAGGAGATAAAATAAATGAACAACTTTGAAATTTGCTCAAATATACTAAGTGCAAAAATAATCTCTAATGTAAGTCCTGCCTTAAAAAAGGAACTTAACATTAAACACAATCATAAAAGTATTGGCATGATTACTGCCGAAATAGATTTACCTGCTTATACAGCATTAGACCAAGTTACTAAAATGGTAGATGTAGAGTTAGTGTATGCAAAATCTACCTATGGTGGACATACTAATGCCACAACAAAACTTGCAGGTGAATTTATAGGAATCTTATCTGGTGGTACTACAGAAGATGTAAAAACTGCTTTAACCTTAGCCTCTAATTACATGAAGGATTCTTTATGTGGAGAAATTCAATTTGCAGATGAAGAAAATTCTATTCCTTATTATGCTCACTGTATTCCTAGACCCGGTACTTATTTCAAAACTGCAACTAACATATCTGAAAACGAATCTATAGCATTTTTAATAGCTCCCCCACTTGAATCTATGTATGCTTTGGATTCAGTGCTAAAAAGTGCTGATGTAAAAATAAGAGTTTTATGGAAACCACCTACAGCAACTAACTTTGGTGGTGCCTTAATTAGCGGAAATGAGAGTAGTTGCACTACAGCCTGTAAATCCTTTAGTGAGGCTATTATAACCATAGCAAAAACTCCTATTGATATTTAGATTTTAATTAAATAAAAAACGGATGTCTTTTAAAAATTAAAAGATATCCGTTTTTACTTATTAATAAATTCCTTGAGAATACATTGCCTCTGCTACTTTTAAGAAACCAGCTATATTAGCTCCCGCTACTAGATTATATCCAAATCCATATTCTTTAGCAGCATTCATAGCATTTTTGTGAATATTAATCATTATTTCATGTAATTTTTCATCTACCTCTTCACTTCTCCAACTTAATCTCATACTATTTTGAGCCATTTCAAGTGCAGATACTGCAACACCACCAGCATTAGCTGCTTTGGCTGGACCAACTATTACCCCATTTTGCAAGAAATATTTTATTGCTTCGTTTGTACAAGGCATATTAGCACCTTCACAGATAAATTTAACACCATTTGCAACTATTTGTTTAGCTTGTTCTAAATCAATGTCATTTTGAGTGGCACATGGCATAGCTATATCAACTTTAACACCCCAAGGCTTTTGTCCTACATGATATTCACATCGGAACTTGTCTGCATAATCTTTTACTTTGCCCTTAGTAGAACTCCTTATTTCAAGTAAATAATTTATTTTTTCTTCAGTTATAACTCCATCTTTATCATATATGTATCCATCTGATCCTGATAAAGTGACTACTTTTCCTCCAAGTTCAGCTACCTTTTTACATACTCCCCAAGCTACATTTCCATATCCTGATACTGCTACTGTTTTACTTTTTATACCTTCTCCTTTAAGGTGTAACATTTCTTCGCAAAAATAAGTTACTCCAAATCCAGTAGCTTCCGGTCTTATTAAGCTTCCTCCATAAGATAAACCTTTTCCTGTTAAAACTCCATTTTGGAAAGCCCCTCTTAATCTTCTATAATATCCATATAAATATCCTATTTCTTTCGCACCTACTCCTATATCTCCTGCAGGAACATCTACATCTGGCCCTATATGTTTATATAATTCCGCCATAAAACTTTCACAAAATCTTCTTATTTCTCCATCCGACTTACCTCTTGGATCAAAATCTGATCCTCCTTTTCCACCACCAATTGGAAGACCTGTTAAGGAATTTTTTAAAATTTGTTCAAATCCTAGAAATTTAATTATTCCTAAATAAACCGATGGATGAAATCTTAATCCTCCCTTATATGGACCAATACATCCATTAAATTGCACTCTAAATCCTCTGTTTACTTGAACATTACCGTCATCATCTACCCATGGCACTTTGAACATAATTTGTCTTTCTGGTTCACAAAATCTCTCTAAAAGGTTTTCTTCAATGTATTCTGGATGTTTATCTAAAACGGGCGCTAAGGTTGGTAAAACTTCTTCCACTGCTTGAATGAATTCAGTTTCTCCATGATTTCTTTTTTTTACTTTTTCTAAAACACTATTAATATACTCTATAGAATTTAATGTATTTTTTTTCATATTAAGAGCCTCCTATAAGATCCATTAAGTTAAAAAGATCTAAACGCATTAAAATTTTATTAATTAATAAAATTAGAATAGTATAAAATATACTATTCTAATTTATTTTCTTTATGAGAATATACTCCATACTCTTGCCAAATATCTTCTAATTTAGAAAAAGTATTAGAAATGGTTTCTTTTTCTCTTAAGCCCACTGCTATAATTAAGGCATTTATTACACTAAGTGGTGCAACAAGAGAATCAACAAAAGAAGCCATATTACTTTGAGCTATTAAAGTTAAATCTGCTTTAGCTGCTAATGGTGATAATAAACTATCTGTAATTGCTACAACTTTAGCATTTCTACTTTGAGCAAAACTTAGAGCTTCTATAGTTCTAGTAGCATATCTTGGAAATCCTATTCCTATGACTAAATCATCTTCTGAAATATTTAAAATTTGCTCAAAAATATCACTTACACCATAGTTAACAACTTTTACGTTATCTAATATTATATTTAAATAAAAACCTAAAAATTCTGCAAGTGCACTTGAACTTCTTAAACCTATAATATATATTTTTTTAGCTTGAAATAAAGATTCTACAACTGTATCAAAGGTTCTATGATTGATTTTTTCTAATGTAGCTCTAATATTTTCCATATCAGATTTTAAAACACCCTTTAATGCATTTTCTTGAGTTATATAATCATTAGATAACTCAATTCTCTGTACAGTAGTTAGTTTGTTTTTAATCATTTCCTGTAACGCTTTTTGCAGTTTAGGATATCCACTAAATCCTAATTCATTTGCAAATCTAACTACAGTGGACTCACTTACCCCAACACTAATCCCAAGTTTAGCTGCAGTCATAAATGCTGCTTTATCATAGTGCTTTAATATGTACTCCGCAATTAACTTTTGCCCCTTACTTAGTCTTGGGAATTTAATTTGAATAATCCTCATTAAATCCTTATTTTCTTCCATGTATACTACCCCTTCATAAATTTTCGCAATAAATATTTCATTTTTAAAATTTACGAAATATTAATTTCATTTTAACATTAATTGCATTTGTTATCAATATAAAATTCATATTACTTTTTTTCTATTACCAATAGCTTCGGTGCAAAATCACTTCTATTTATAAAATCATGCATTACAACTGCGTATAAAGATTTATCCAATGACTCTAAATACGGAACTAATACTTGTTGTTCCTTTTTACCTTGTTCATGTCCAATGTATAAACAAAGCGTTATAATTCCTCCTGATTTTAGTAGAGTAATAGCTTCTTTTAAACTATTAAAACTACTCTCTGGCAAAGTAGTAATATCTTTATTTCCTCCTGGCAAAAATCCTAAATTATACATAAAGCAATCTATTTCTTTTTCTTTTATGTTTTCTTTTAAATTTTCATGAGAGGTATTTATTAAGCATACGTTTTTAACATTTTTATTTTTATAATTTTCAATAGCTTCTTTTTGAATATCAAAGGCATATACTCTATCAAAATTTTCTGATAGGAAATCTGTATCATGTCCATTTCCTAAAGTACAATCTACTGCCACATTAAATTCACCTACATATTTTTTTATAATATCTTGAGCAAGCAAACTTATATCTTTTGCATATTTAAACATAATTTATCCCCTTTGCTATAAACTTTTTAAATAATCAATTTCATTTTTTTCTAGATACCTCCAAGTACCTTCTTTCAAATTTCCTAATTTAATTTTACCTATTGAAATACGTTTTAACTCTACCACAGGGTGATTTATTTTATCACACATTTTTCTTATTTGTCTGTTTTTGCCTTCATGTATTTTTATTTCTACTATAGCATGTGTATGTTCCGATTTTATGATTTTAAATTCACTTTTAGCGGTTATATATCCACCTATATCTACTCCATTTTTAAAATGCTCTATTTCTCTTTTACTAGGAACTCCTTTTATTTTTGCTATATATGTTTTACTTTTTTCTGTTCTAGGATGAATTATTTTATTAAAAACCTCTCCATCATTGGTAAGAAGTAATAATCCTGAAGTCATAAAATCTAATCTTCCTATGGGATAAATTCTTTCCTCTACATTTATTAAATCTAAAACTGTTTTTCTATCTTTTTCATCTTTTACTGTAGTAACATACTTAATAGGTTTATTTAAAGCTATATATATTTTTTTTCTTCTCTAAAAATTCTTTTCCCTTGAAATTCTACTACATCCTTTTCTCCATTAATTTTTTCACCTAAAGTATTTACTACTTTACCATTTACTTTTACTTTTCCCTCTATAATAAATTCCTCACATTTTCTTCGTGATGCAACTCCACAAGAAGCCATATACTTTTGTAATCTTTCTTCCATACTATAATCACCTATTCATTAAACTTTTTAAACCTAAAATATATAATACACTATATATTACACTAAAATCAAAAAAACATGAAGAATTTTCTTCATGTTTTTTAGTAGCTTTTTCTATTTAGCTTGCACTATAAATTTAATAGCAGTTCTTTCTTCGCCATTAATCTCGATGTCAGTAAACGCAGGTACACAAACTAGATCCATTCCACTTGGTGCTACAAAACCTCTTGCAATAGCTATAGCTTTAACTGCTTGATTAATTGCTCCTGCCCCTATAGCTTGTATTTCTGCAATTTTATTTTCCCTTACAACTCCTGCTAAAGCACCTGCTACAGAATTAGGATTTGATTTTGCTGAAACTTTTAATACTTCCATAGTATACCTCCTGATAATATTGTATATAAAATATACATTAGTATATACTTTTATATACTTCTACAAATAACAAAAAAATCCTTTAAATATAAGTCTTTTTAACTCGTATTTAAAAGGATTTTTTTAAACTTCAAAATTTATTCACAATTTTAAATTATTTTGCATATTCTATTGCTCTTGTTTCTCTAATAACATTCACCTTGATTTGTCCAGGATATTCTAATTCATTTTCAATCCTCTTGATAATGTTTCTAGCCATTTCTATGGCAGAAGCATCATCGATTTCCTCTGGTCTTACCATTATTCTTATTTCTCTTCCAGCCTGAATTGCAAAACATTTATCAACTCCATCATATGATGTAGCTATTTCTTCTAATTTTTCAAGACGTTTAATATAAGCTTCCAAAGTCTCTCTTCTTGCACCAGGTCTAGCTGCAGAAATCGCATCTGCTGCTTGAACTAATATAGCTTCTACTGATTGAGTTTCTATATCACCATGATGAGCTCCTATAGCATTAACTACTACTGATGATTCATGATACTTCTTAGCAATTTCAGAACCTATTAGTGCGTGTGGACCTTCAATTTCATGATCTACAGCTTTTCCTATATCATGCAAAAGACCTACTCTTTTTGCAATAGCAGGATCTAATCCTAGCTCTGATGCCATAATACCACATAAGTAAGATACTTCTATAGAATGTTTTAAAACATTTTGACCATAACTTGTTCTATATTTTAATCTTCCTAATAATCTTATAAGTTCTGAATGAAGACCATGAACACCTGTTTCAAATGTTGATTGTTCTCCTTCTTCTCTTATAATATTCTCAACTTCTTTTTTAGCTTTTTCAACCATTTCTTCTATTCTAGCTGGATGAATACGTCCATCTATAATTAGTTTTTCTAATGCAATTTTAGCAACTTCTCTTCTTATAGGATCAAATCCAGAAATTATTACTGCTTCTGGGGTATCATCTATTATTAGATCTATACCTGTTAAGGTTTCCAGAGTCCTAATATTTCTTCCTTCTCTTCCTATAATTCTTCCCTTCATTTCGTCATTTGGAAGTGGTACTACATTTACAGTTGATTCTGCAACATGATCTGCAGCACATCTTTGAATAGCACAGGTGATAATTTCTCTCGCTTTTTTATCAGCCTCTTCTTTCGCTTTTGTTTCTACTTCTTTAATCATCATTGCTGAATCATGAGTTATTTCTTTCTTAACTTCATCTAAAAGGATATTTTTAGCTTCTTCAGAAGTTAAGTTAGATATTTTTTCTAACTCATTTCTTTGTTCATCGTAAGTTTTTCTTATCTCTGACTCCAACACTTCTACTTCTTGTTGTTTACTATTAAGAACTTCTTCTTTCTTTTCTAAGGCTTCACTTTTCTTGTCTAATATTTCTTCTCTTTGAATATTTCTTCTTTCTAGCCTTTGGATTTCATTTCTTCTTTCTCTTGATTCTTTTTCAAGATCTGAACGAAGTTTATGCACTTCCTCTTTTGCTTCTAATAGTGCTTCTTTTTTGATTGACTCTGCATTTTTTTGTGCTTCTTCAATTACTCTTTTAGCTTCTTCCTCAGCTTTTGCAATATTAGCTTGAGATATATTTTTTCTAGTATATATCAAAACAAATATACCTAAAAGCACAACGGCAATTACTGCAAACACAACTGTAACAATTAAAATTGTTGAGCCCTCCATAAACAACACCTCCTTTTTGTCCATATAATAGCAATTAACTTTAAAAGCTAGAAAAGGTGTTATATTTAAAAAATTGGCAGCAAATTGAATATACTAAACCAGCATTTGTATTTATTGTATATTACTTTTTAAATTGTGTCAAGCAATTAGAAATATCCCCTTTTTTCTTTTCTTATATCAAATTTAAGCTATTTTTCTTTAATTTTTATTATAAACTACATTCTTTATTATTAACTATTTTAAATTTTCTAAACGCAATTATAACTGTTTTCTATAATAATATCTTAAACATTATCTTATTATTAATTTAGTCTTAAATAAGATATAAAATCTGTTGCTTGATTAATACTCTATAATTAATATTTCAATATTTTTTACAATAAGTGATTTAATTTTTAAAAATTTATTAATTCTATGAAATTAGAAAATAAAAATACAAATAAAAATTATATTATAACTTTTATTTGTATTTTTTAACTATATTTTTTTATTTATATCTATTTTATATAATGTGTAGTATTTCCTTTGATCCATTCATTAATATTTTTTTCACACTGTATATTTCCATCTATTATTACCTTAACATATTCTGGTTTCCACTCATCTTCTATAGATGCAAGTTTTGATTTCTTTATCCACATTTTTGATATTTCATTATATTTAATTTTATTATCTTTAAATTTTAATATATAAGTATCTTCTTGATTTTTTTCAAAATCATTTCCTGGATTATCTAACTTCCATTCATGTTGTTTACCATCTTTTGTTTCAATACCAAAAGAAATATAATTATCAGTACCCGCATTTTGTTCATTAGCAGTTTTTATAACTACCATTAATTCATTAGTTTCATGATTTTTATATGGCAATAGGTTTTTTGATATATCATAAAGAAATCTATATATATATCCTGCTGTACCTTTTTGAGCATTTCCTACAGCATGTATAGCTGAATATTCCCAGTCATTCCAATTGTGATTCATTGTTGAGTGTGTATAATATAAACTTTTGGCTTGTTTTGCCCAATAAGTTGAATACTGTTTTGACCAATTATCAAAATCATCATTAATTAATATATCAGAATAAAATGTTTCATTAGTTTTATATCCTGTTGAATACAATTTATAATTATCTTTTCTTTGCTCTACATAAGTTTCATATTTTACATGTCCTGGACTATCTGCAGCCGTTACATTTGCTGCATGATATGGTGTATTTAAATCTCCAAAATAATGCATAGCTTGTCCTAAATACCATGTTGCTTTTTCATAATCACCCTTAGCCCACTCATTTTTAGCTATTGCTGTAAATTTTCTAACTTGTGATTCCGCTGTTTCTGGAACTGCATATGCAAGATACCATTTATTATCTTTAGAAAAATTATGATTAGTATCAGGATCCCAAAAATGATCTTGATATAACTTATAAGCATTTGGATCATAATCTGGATAAGTAGAGCCTAATTGAAATTTGTGTAAATTATTTTTAAGAACTTTAAAATTTTGTTTTATAACCTCTGGTTCCTTATCACTGAAATCCTTTTCCAACATTTCAACAGCTTGTGTAACTATTACAGAATGAGTCCCTGTTCCATCTTTTTTTCCATCCCATGCATATACCTTGCTTGTGGAACTTATACATATTAATCCTGTTATTAAAACATACCCTAAATTTTTTAAAATATTTTTATTCATAGTATTACCCTCCTTATTACCTTTATATGTAGTATATTCCTTTTTCAAAAAAAGTACAACTATTTTTTAATATTTTTATTAATTAAATTATAATTTATATTTAAGTTATGATATTTAGCAAAAATTTAACTTATTATTCACCTAAGGTTAAACTTTTTAAAACTTTATTTTTTATAAAAAAAATGCTATACATCTATTATTAGATGTATAGCATTTTATAAAATTTACTTGTCTACTTCTTTTTTCTTTGCAACCACTTTATTTACTTCCTTTAATTCTTCCATTAGTGGCAATTCAAATTTAGCTCTAATTTTATTTTCTATTTCTAAGGCTACCTTAGGATTATCAAATAAATATTGTTTAGAATTTTCTCTTCCTTGGCCTAATCTAATATCTCCATAAGAGAACCATGCTCCACTTTTTTGTACAATTCCATTATCTACACCTGAATCTAATATATTACCTTCTCTAGATATACCTTTTCCATACATTATATCAAATTCTGCTTGTTTAAATGGAGGTGCTACCTTGTTCTTAACTATTTTAACTCTTGTTCTATTACCTAAGAACTCATCACCTTGTTTTATTGTATCTATTTTTCTAACATCCATTCTAACAGATGAATAAAATTTTAATGCCCTTCCTCCAGGTGTAGTTTCTGGATTACCAAACATTATACCAACCTTTTCTCTTAATTGGTTTATAAATATAGTAACACAATTAGACTTATTAATAGCTCCTGCAAGTTTTCTTAATGCTTGTGACATAAGTCTTGCTTGGAGCCCTACATGAGCATCTCCCATTTCACCTTCAATTTCAGCCTTTGGAACTAAAGCTGCAACCGAATCAACAACTATAACATCAATGGCTCCTGAACGCACTAAGGCTTCAGCTATTTCTAAACCTTGTTCCCCTGTATCTGGTTGAGATACAATTAAATTTTCTGTATCTACACCTAAAGATCTAGCATATATAGGATCAAGTGCATGTTCTGCATCTATAAATGCAGCCACTCCACCTTTTTTTTGTGTTTCAGCTACTATGTGTAATGCTACAGTAGTTTTACCTGATGACTCTGGTCCATATATTTCTATTATTCTACCTCTTGGTACTCCACCTACTCCTAAAGCAATATCTAAACTTAGACTTCCTGTTGAAACAACATCTATATTTAATTCTGTCTTTTCTCCTAATTTCATTACTGAACCTTTACCAAATTGTTTCTCAATTTGAGACATAGCTGCTTCTAACGCTTTTATTTTTTCGTTTTCCATATTTCTCCCTTTAGGGTTCACCATCCTCTCATTTCTCGAACATTTGTTCAATAATTATATTATATATTATTTATCAACTATAGTCAATAAATATAATTAAAAGTCCCTACATATTTAAAGTAGGAACTTTTTTAGTCTTTTTACTTATTATTACCAAACAATCTATTTTTAAACAATTATTTGTTAGTTTTTATAATGTGAAGATTTTTTCTAAAATAATCTACTCCCGATACAATAGTTATTACTACTGCTGCAAACATAAATATTCGTGTTAAACTTTCTAAATATGTAACTCCATAGGTTAAATTTAATAACGCTAAAATTATAGCTATTATTTGAATTACTGTTTTTAATTTTCCCCACCAACTAGCTGCTATAACAATACCTTCAGATGCTGCAATAGTTCTAAGTCCAGATACTGCAAATTCTCTTGCTATAATTATTACTGCCACATATGAATGAATTACTTGTAATTCCACTAAAGATATTAAAGCTGTAGTAACTAAAAGTTTGTCGGCTAATGGATCCATAAACTTTCCAAAGTTAGTAATTTGATTTCTACTTCTTGCAATATACCCATCTAACTTATCTGTTAAAGAAGCTATTATAAATATACACGTAGCAATTATAGTACCATAGGGTATTCCCTTTATAGCAATAAAAATCAAAAATACTGGAACCAAAAAAATTCTAAGAACAGTAAGTTTATTTGCTAGATTCATCGCATACAACTCCTATTAAATCATATTCTAAGCTTTCTGTAATTTTAACTTTCACAAATTCTCCAAGATTTAATTCTTTTTCTGATGTAAAAAGTACTTCTCCATCAATTTCAGGAGCCATTTCATAAGTTCTTCCATGATATAAAAGTCCATCAAAGCTTTCTACTATTACATTATATACTTTTTCCATCTTATTTTCATTAATTTTTTTAGAAATCTCTTGTTGTAGTAACATTATTTCAGATTCTCTGATTTCTTTAATTTCTTCACTAATTTGATTTTCCATTTCATATGCTGCAGTTTCTTCTTCTCTAGAATATTTAAATACTCCTAGTTTCTCAAACTTTATTTCTTTACAAAACTCTTTAAGTTCATTAAAATCCTCTTCACTCTCTCCTGGGAATCCAACAATTAATGATGTTCTTAAAACTACACCTTTAATTTTTTCTCTTACTTTATTTATATTTTCTAATATGATTCTTTTTCTACCTTTTCTTCTCATATTCTTCAAAACATTATCTGATATATGCTGAATTGGTATATCTAAATATTTACAAACTTTTTTATTATTTGCCATCTCGTCTATAATCTCATCTGTCATTTCTTCAGCATAACAATATAATACTCTAATCCATTCTATACCATTAATTTCAGATAATACTCTCAAAAGCTCAGGAAGTTTCTTCTCCTTGTATATATCTACTCCATATCTTGTAGTATCTTGTGCTACTAAAATAAGTTCTTTAACACCTTGAGATACTAATGTTTCCGCTTCTTTTAGAATATTTTCCATAGTTCTACTTCTGTATCTTCCTCTAATTTTAGGAATAGCACAGTAAGCACAGGCATTATCACACCCTTCAGAAATCCTTATATAAGCTGTTCCTTTATCTGTTGTTACTATTCTTTCTCCTTCATTAATATTAGAATCACTATAGTTACAATAACTTACCTTTTCCTTATTTAAAGCTTTCTCTATTAGTTCTTGTAATTTATTATAGTCATTCACTCCTAAGATACCATCTAACTCCGGCATTAAATTTAAAATTTCATCTCCATATCTTTGAGTTAAACATCCTGTTGCAAGTAATACTTTACAATTTTTTTCTTTATATTTTGCCATTTCTAATATAGTATTTATAGATTCTTGCTTTGAAGCTTCAATAAATCCACAAGTATTTACTATAATAATATCCGCATTCTCTGCATTTGATTCTAAAACATAATTTTTACTTAAATTAGCTAGTGCAATCTCTCCATCTATCCTATTTTTATCGCATCCTAAATTTACAAACCCCAATTTTAACTTTTTCACTTCTGTTCCTCCTAAAATTATGTTCATTAAATATGTTCTAAATCTGCTAAAGTAATCAATACATCTCTAGGTTTACTTCCATTTCTACCCGAAATAATATTTCTCTCTTCCATACTATCAATTATTCTCGCTGCCCTATTATAACCTATTTTGAATTTTCTTTGCAACATTGAAGTTGAAGCATATCCACTTTCTACAACAAAATTAATAGCTTCTTTTAATATAGGGTCAACTTCTTCATCATTATTTACCGCTGTTCCGCCTTCTGCATTTGCATGAATTTGTTCTATTATATCTTCATCATATTTTACTTCTTCACTTTGAGATTTTATAAATTCCACTATGTTTTCTACTTCTTTTTCTGATATAAATGCACCTTGAATACGTACTGGTTTAGGTGCACCAACAGGATAGAATAACATATCACCTTTTCCTAAAAGTTTCTCTGCTCCTGAAGAATCCAAGATAGTTCTTGAATCTATTTGGCTAGATACTGCAAAGGATATTCTAGATGGAATATTAGCTTTTATCATTCCAGTAATTACATCTACAGATGGTCTTTGAGTAGCTATTACTAAATGCATTCCTGCTGCTCTTGCCATTTGTGCAAGTCTTGCAATATAATCTTCTACATCTTTAGGACATACCATCATTAAATCTGCCAACTCATCTATAATTATAACCTGATATGAAAGCTTTTCATCTTCCTGTCCTTCTTTAAGTTTATTATAACCTTCTATATTTCTAACACCATTTTCAGCAAATAAATTATATCTTCTAGTCATTTCAGTTACCGCCCAATTTAAAGCGCCAGCAGCTTTTTTTGGATCTGTTACAACCGGAATTAATAAATGTGGTATACCATTATATATGCTAAGTTCTACAACTTTAGGATCAATTAATAATAAATTAACTTCTTTAGGTGAATATTTATAAAGTAAACTAACTATTAAAGTGTTAATACATACACTTTTTCCTGATCCTGTAGCTCCTGCTACTAATAAGTGAGGCATTTTAGATAAATCTGCTACTACCGAGTTACCTCCTATATCTTTACCTAATGCAAAAGATATGTTTTTAGTAGATTTTATGTATTCTTCTGATTCTATTATTTCTCTTAGGAATACAGGGGTTAAATTTTCATTTGGCACCTCTATACCTATAGCTGCCTTTCCTGGTATAGGGGCTTCCATACGAATACCTGGTGCTGCCAAATTTAGTGCTATATCATCGGATAGATTAACAATTTTACTAACTTTAACTCCTGTCTCTGGTTGAATTTCAAATCTAGTTACAGATGGTCCTTTAGTTACCTGAGTTACACTTGCACTAACGCCAAAACTACTTAATGTATTTTGAAGTTTTGTAGCATTATTTAAAAGTTCTTTTTTATCTCCCCTTTTATTTTTTAAAGCATCATTTTCTTTTAAAAGATCTATAGGTGGAATTCTATATTGTATATTAAATTCATTTTCTTTAGTCATAGATATATTTTTTTCAATTTCATTTTCAAAACTTTGTTCACCTGTGTTTTTTGAAACAATTTTTTTATTAGTACTATTTACTATGTCATCATTACTATCTAATATATCTACACTAATGCTTTGTTTTACTAAAGGTTCATTTGCAGTTTTTTCTCCATCAGTTGACTTTAAAAAATTCATTAATTTTAGTCTATTAACATCCTTTTCTAATTCATTGTCTGATTCTATTGGTTGCTCTGTATCATCTACAATTTTTATTTTTTCTGGTTTTTGCAATTTATTTTTTATATTTTTCTTTTTAGATTTAACATTTCCTTTAAAATTAATAAATACATCTCCTATAGATAAATCAAATAATATTATAGCATTAATTATATAAACACATATACAAACTACATAAACTCCAACATTACCTATTAAAAACTTTACCGGTGCTATTAAAATATAACTTAAAAATCCACCGTGAATTATAGTGTTTGAATTGTAAAAATTAGAAAATGTATCTAAAATATTTTCAGATGTAAACTTATTTAATTTCACCATTTGAATTAAAACCAAAGTATTAATTATAGTTGTTACAATGGAATAAAACCTAGTATTAAATTCAATTTTTCCCTTTTTAACGATAAAACACTTTCCTATAAAAAATAAGACAAAAGGTAAAATATAAGCTCCTACCCCTAAAAAAGTAAATAATACATTTCTTATAAACTTTCCTATAATACCTGGGGAGGAATCTTGAAAAAATATGGATATTAAACTAAATAACATTAAAACTCCTACTGCTATTAATATTATCCCTTTAATATCCTTATTTTCTTTGGTTATTTTTGCCTTTTTAGATTTTGCCAACTTCTTCACCTCCAAACTTATTATTTCTACAAAAGTAACTTAAATCCTTTTTAAATATTTATTTATAATTTAATTAGCTTAAAGATTTTATTTTAAAAATATGCCATAATATGTATTTAAATTATATCATAAAATAAGGATATATACTTATAAAATAAAAGCATATATCCTTTCTTAAATTTATTTATTTTCATCTATAAGTTCATTTAATTTTTTTAACGCCTCTTTTACTCCACCAACTTCATCTATTAATCCACACTCTACAGCCTGTTTGCCTATTAAAATGGTTCCCATATCATTTAATAGATCTTTGGTTTCAAGCATAAGCTTATTTAAAATATGCTTTTCTATATGAGAGGTTCTCACAATAAAGTCCGAAATTCTTTCTTGCATCTTATCAAAATAATGAAATGTTTGAGGAACTCCTATTACAAGTCCATTCATTCTTATTGGGTGAATAATCATAGTAGCAGAAGGTGATATAAATGAATATGTTGATGCCGTAGCTAAAGGTACTCCTATGGAATGTCCTCCTCCAATCACTAAAGATACAGTTGGTTTACTTAAACTTCTTATCATTTCTGCAATTGCGAGCCCGGCTTCTACATCCCCTCCTACAGTGTTCAAAACTGTGAGAATTCCCCTAACATTATCATCTCTTTCCATTGCGATTAACATAGGAATTATGTGCTCATATTTAGTGGTTTTTGTTTGAGGATTTTGAGCCATGTGCCCTTCAATTTGGCCAATTATAGGAACAACTTGAATTCTATCATCAATTTTCTTTTCTATTTGGGGAACACCCATTTCCTTTATATTTTCTGTTTGGTCTTCCTCACTATTTACTTCATTATTTTCTTCATTTACATCATTTTTAATAAAATCCTCTTGTGAATTATATAAATTTCTCATAAATATTCCTCCTAACTTTCAGTTTAGTTTTTGTTATAGGAGGAATTTTATACATTAATTAAAATTTAAAGTTGAAAAGCTTCATGTAAGGATTTAATTGCCCTTTTAACCTCTTCTTCTTTTACAAGACACCATATAGTCATATGAGAATCTGCTGTTTGTAAAACTTCTACTCCCTCCTTAGTTAAAGATGTTAATATTTTAGCCATAACTCCTGGCTTTCCTTTCATACCAGATCCTATAATAGAAATTTTACTACATCTTTCTATAACACTAAAATCTAGTTCAAATTCTTTTAAGATATTTTCTACTTTTTCTAAATCATCACTGTCTATAGTAAAGATTTTTTCTTTAGGAAATACATTAATTAAATCTAAACTAACAGAGTTATCTCCTAATGTATCAAATAATCTAAAATAATTATCATTATTATAAGATACCTTTACTTGAACCCTATTATTTATATTAGTTATACCGGTTACAATCTTATTTAAGTCTGATTGATAGAACTTACTTATTAAAGTTCCCTCATTATCATTCATTGCATTCTTTATTAAAAGAGGTATATTATTTTTTTGTGCTATTTCCACAGCCCTAGGATGTATAACTTTAGCTCCTTGTTCTGCAAACTGAAAAATTTCTTCATAATTTATTTCTTTAATTAAGGAAGCTTCTGGTACTATTCTAGGGTCTGTAGTCATAATACCATCTACATCTGTATATATTACTACTTTTTCTACATTAAAAGCAGCACCTAATAATGCGGCAGTAACATCACTTCCACCTCTTCCTATTGTAGTTATAAAACCATCTTCTGTGATTCCTTGAAAACCAGCTACTACTGGAATTTTTCCTGATTTTAAAACTTTTTTTAACTTTTCAGTATCCACTCTCAAGAATGCTGCATTATTAAAATTATTATCTGTTATAATTCCCGCTTGTCCACCTGATAATGGAATTGCATCTATGTTTTCTTTATATAATTCATTACACATTACTGCGGTAC
The DNA here is from genome assembly GCA_003288255.1 of Clostridiaceae bacterium 14S0207. Taxonomy (GTDB): domain Bacteria; phylum Bacillota; class Clostridia; order Clostridiales; family Clostridiaceae; genus Hathewaya; species Hathewaya limosa. The sequence continues at coordinate 1,602,222 of CP026600.1, forward strand.
TTATAATTTCTCCACAACTCATAATAGTATCTAAAGCTTGTAAATTAGTCTTTGTGAATTTCTTATCTAAAAGAGAGATTAACGTATCTGTAGAATAAGGTTCACCCATTCTTCCCATGGCTGAAACTACTACAATAGGTGTATATCCTTCATTAATTACTTTTTTTATTTTTTCCACTGTTCTTCTTCTTCTAACCTCTGTAGAAACCGAAGTTCCTCCAAACTTTTGTACAATTAGCTTCATAAGATCACCTACTAAAAATTTATTTCATTTTAATTATTTTTGATTTTTATCCATATCAATAATTATAGTTCTAGAGCCTATTTTTTTTACACATTCCCAAGGCACCTCAAAAAAATTTCCTTTTGAAAAAAAACTAAAACTATTTTTCATATCATTTAATAATAATAACTTTAAATTTCCCTCTTCGTCAATAGCAACATCATTATTTCCTAAATAACTGTATTTATCTCCATCATTTATATTAATAATTTCATATCTTTCCATTTCACTAAAATATTTTTTACTATTATCCATACTTTCTCCTCCTAAGATTTTATTATTACATTTTATGTTCTTAAGAGGAGTTGTATAACCTTATTATATGCTTTTAATATTTATTGGTAAACTATTTTTAACCAATTCGTAATCTTTAGATACAAATCCAGCATTTATAATTCCTTTTCTAAAAGTTTCATATAAAACTCTATCTATATCTCTAAGATTTATGTTATCTATTTTTTTTAGAATTTCATCTGGTTTATTTATTTTATTTAAGTTAATAACGGTCTTACCATTATTAAACATTCTACTACTAGTACTTTCTAATCCTAAAATATAATTTCCTTTTAATTGTTCCTTAGCTTTTCTTAATTTTTCTTCTCCTAAACTTTCTTTTGAAAATTTAAAAATTTCTTTTTCTATTTCATTATATGCTTCTTTTATAAATTCTGAGTTTAGTGCAGCGTATATAGTTATAATTCCTGTATTAACTAAGGCACTAGAATAAGAATATATTGTATAACAAAGTCCTAATTCTTCTCTAATTTTTTGAAATAAATTCGAAGATGCTCCTCCTCCAAAAAGATTAGTAAGTAATATCAAACTATATGAATCTTTATGTCCTATGGGAAGTCCTTGAAGTCCTAAGCTAAAATATGTTTGTTCTATATCTTTTTGTCTAAATAAAAATTTATTTTCCATCTTAGGAGTACTATAAAAACTTTTTTTATTCTTACTCCTTTGCCATGTTCCAAAATAATTTTCAATTTGACTATATATATTATTTTTATTAAAATTACCACAAATAGATATAACGGTATTTTGTGGTACATAATACTTAGACATATACTCTAATATAGAATCTCTATTTAATTTATTTACACTTTCTTCTGTTCCTAAAATAGGCATTGAAATAGTATCATTTCCATAGGCAGATAAAATATGAATATCAGACAGAACATCCTCTGGATTATCATCATTCATCTTTATCTCTTCTATAACTACCTTTTTTTCTTTTTCTATATCCTCTTCCAAAAATTTTCCATTAAAAAGCATATCCGAAAGCACATCTAATCCTAGCTCTAAATGCGAATCTAAAAGTTTTACATAAAAACAAGTTGCTTCTTTACTTGTAAAAGCATTGATTTGCCCGCCTACATCTTCAATATCCTCTACTATCTGTTTGGCTGTCCTCTTGTATGTATCTTTAAAAAGCATATGTTCAATAAAATGAGATATTCCACTATTAAGTTTTTCTTCATTTCTAGAACCATTTTCAATCCATATTCCTACACTAACTGAATTTACATATTCAATATGTTCTAAAACTATTCTAAGTCCATTAGCTAAAGTTACTAATTCATACATATATATTTCACCTCAAATATATTTTTAAGAAATTACAATATATTATTCATTATAAAAATAAAAAGGCATTAATTATGCCCTTCTACTCAAAACTAACATATTCTATTTATAATTATTCTTCAACTTCTTTAGCTACAGCATCTTTTCTTGAAAGATTAACTCTTCCTTGATTGTCTATTTCCATAACTTTTACAAGGATTTCATCACCTACAGATACTACATCTTCAACTTTATTAACTCTTTTATGATCAAGTTTAGATATATGAACTAATCCTTCTTTATTTGGTAATATTTCAACAAAAGCTCCAAAAGCAGCTATCTTAGTTACTTTTCCTAAGTACACTTCCCCTACTTCTACATCTTTTGTAATTCTTTCTATCATTTCATAGGCTTTATTTGCAGCTTCCATATCTGCTGACATAATAACTATTGTTCCATCATCATTTGTATCTATTGAAACATTAGTTTCTGCAATAATTTTCTTTATAGTTTTTCCACCCGCACCTATTACGTCTCTAATCTTTTCTGGATCTACTTTCATAGTTAACATTCTTGGCGCATAAGGAGATAATTCTTCTCTTGGTGCATTAATACAGTTTTGAATTTTATCTAAAATAAACAATCTAGCTTTTCTTGCACCATATATAGCATCATTGATTACCTTATATGATAAACCTTTAATTTTTGTATCAACTTGAATTGAAGTTATTCCCTTTTCTGTTCCTGCAACTTTAAAATCCATGTCTCCAAAGAAATCTTCTAATCCTTGAATATCTGTTAAAACTTCTTCTTTGGTAAGATCTTCATTTGTTATAAGTCCCATAGCTATACCTGCTGCTGGTCTTTTTATTGGTACACCTGCATCTAATAATGCTAACGTACTTCCACAAACTGATGCTTGTGATGTTGATCCATTTGAACTTAAAACTTCTGAAACTAATCTAATAGTATATGGGAATTCTTCTTCTGAAGGGATTAATGGTTCTAATGCTCTTTCTGCTAAAGCTCCGTGTCCTATTTCTCTTCTTCCTGGACCTCTCAATGGTCTTACTTCTCCAACACTATATGAAGGGAAATTATAATGATGCATGTATCTCTTTGAACTTTCTTCTCCTAGACCGTCTATTATTTGTACATCCCCTAAAGCTCCTAAAGTAGCAACGGTCATAACTTGTGTTAAACCTCTTGTAAATATTCCTGTACCATGAGTCCTTGGTAGAATACCTACCTCACAACTTATAGGTCTAATTTGATCAAATGCTCTTCCATCTGGTCTTCTTCTTTCATTTAAAAGCATACTTCTTACTACTTCTTTTTGCATTCTATAAGTAATATCTCCAACATCAATAGCTACTTCTTCATATCTTTCTCCAAGCATTTCTTGGATTTCAGTCATAACCTGATCTACTGCTTTATTTCTTTCATCTTTTTCAGTAATATACATAGCTTCTTTAATTTTATCAGAAGCAAAACTTCTAATTTCTGTTTCTAAGTCATTATCAGCTTTATATAGTACTGGTTGAGGCTTTTCTTTTCCGAATAACTTCATAGCTTCTTTTTGAAAATTAACGATTTCCTGACAACCTTTAAAACCAAACTCAATAGCTTTAATCATTGTTTCTTCATCAATTTCATCTGCACCAGCTTCTATCATCATTACTCTTTCATCTGTAGCACTTACTACTAAATGTAATAAACTTTTTTCTCTTTGTTCTGTAGTTGGATTTAATATAAATTCACCGTCTATTAATCCTACTAAAACGTTACCAACTGGTGTTGTAAATGGTAAACTAGATAAACATAATGCAGTAGATGCTGCATTCATAGCTAAAATTTCCGGTGAATTATCTTGTTCTACAGATAAAATTGTACAAACTACTTGAACATCATTTCTATATCCTTTAGGAAATAACGGTCTTAATGGTCTGTCTATAGCTCTTGCACTTAAAATTGCTTTTTCTGAAGGTCTTCCTTCTCTTTTAATAAATCCTCCAGGAATTTTTCCTACAGAATATAATCTTTCTTCATACTCTACACTTAAAGGGAAAAAATCTATTCCTTTTCTTGGCTCTTTAGATGCATTTACGTTTACCATTATAACTGTGTCACCATAGCTTACGAATATCGCACAGTCTGATAGCATACCTACTTTGCCAAATTCGACTTTAAGCTTTCTTCCGCCTAATTGCATTTCATGTACATGACTCATTGGCATACCTCCATAAATAAAATATATTATTATTTTATCTAAATATAAATTTTTAATTCTGTTTTTGTAATTCTTTTTAAAATAATAGAGCGGCATAGCCGCTCTATAATTATTTTCTTAAACCTAATTTTTCAATAATAGCACGATATCTTTGTATATCTTCTTTCATAAGATAGTTTAAAAGACCTCTTCTTTGACCAACCATCATTAAAAGACCTCTTCTTGAGTGGTGATCTTTCTTATGTAGTTTTAAATGCTCATTTAAATGATTGATTCTGTGAGTTAGTAAAGCGATTTGTACTTCTGATGAACCAGTATCACCTTCGTGCTTACCGAATTCTCTTATTATTTGTTCTTTTGTTGCCTTATCCATTATAAAACACCTCCAAAAATTATCCCCTTAATCCAAGAAATCGTTGGCAAATCGATATTCTTAGCTTAAGGTTCAAAACAATTATAACAAATATATTGTTTATTGTAAATTAATTTTTATAATTTTAGTTCCTTTTCTTTTGCAGAAATTTTATCCTTTATTAAAACTTGCTTTAATTGTTCTAAAGAATTAAATTTCTTTTCATCTCTTAATTTCTCTATAAAAAACAACTTAACACTTTCACCATATATTTCTTTACTGAAATCTATAATATTAGTTTCTACACTTAAATTATTACCATTTACCGTAGGATTAAACCCTATATTTGTAATTCCTCTATATAATTTTTTTTCATACTCTACTATAGTATAGTAAACCCCTCTTTTAGGCAAAGCAAAGTTTCTTTTATAACTTAAATTAATAGTGGGAAAACCTATTTGTCTTCCAATTTTTTTTCCTTCTATTACTTCACCTTCTATAGAATAAGGTTTGTTTAAAAGTAATCTTGCCTTTTCTACGTTCCCCTCTTTAATAATAAGATTTCTAATAAAAGTACTACTTACTATTTTTTCTCCAAATGTTATTGGAGGACAAACATAAAGTTCAAAATTATATTTTTCACTAAAATCCTGTAATAATTCTATTGTACCTAAATTTTTATATCCAAATCTATAATTAAATCCTACTACTATACCTTTAACATTATAATAATTTACTAATCTACATACAAATTGTTCCGGTTGCATTTTCATATGACGTAAATTAAAAGTAGCAAAATTTACAATATCAATACCTTCATTTTTAAAAATTCTAACTTTATCTTTTTTACTTTGAAGTAACTTAGGTACTTTTTCACTATTTACTAGACTCATAGGATGATTTTTAAAAGTATATATCATACTTTTGCATTTATTTTTTTTAGAAAGTTCCACTACCTTGCGTACTAAACTTAAATGCCCTAAATGCAATCCATCAAAACTCCCTAAAGCTATATATGTATCATATTGAAGTTTTTTATTAAAGTTATCTTCTAAAATTACCATATCATAACCCCTATTTTCTAAAATAAACTTTCCATCTTGAAGAAATCTTGTTCTCTTTTCCCAAGTCCTAAAAATTTTCCACTATTATTATACACTTTAAATATACCCATTTCCATAAATTTAGATATAAGTCTATTATCTTTTATAGAAACTCCATTTAAAAATAATTTTTCAAAATAAGGTTCAATGGTAAAAGAATTCAAGTCTTTAAAAAGCTCTTCTACAGAAATTAATATGCTTTCTATATTGTCTAAATTTAATGCTTCTAACTTTAATGATTGATCAAGATTGAAATGCCCTGATTTAATACGTTGAAGATTAAAAAGATGTGCTCCACATCCTAGTTTTTGTCCAATATCATAAGCTAAACTTCTTATATAGGTTCCTTTAGAACAAGTAACTTTTATAGTAAAATAAGGAAGATTAATATTTAATATTTCTATACTAAACACCTCTATTTCTCTTCCTTTAACTTCAAATTCTATTCCTTTTCTGGCTAGGTCATACATTTTTTGACCATTTATCTTTAATGCTGAATATTTTGGTGGTACTTGAATCATCTTTCCTACAAATGATTTTATAGCTTTAATTAAATTTTCTTCACTAATATTAACATCATTTGTTGATACTATAGTTCCTTCTCTATCATAAGTATCAGTAACTTCTCCTAGCTTTACTTCTGCTATATATGCTTTATTATCTTTTATCAAATAATTAGCAGCTTTAGTAGCCTTTCCAATACAAATAGGTAAGACACCTGTGGCCATAGGATCTAAAGTACCTGTATGCCCAACTTTTTTGCATGATAAAATTTTCTTAACTTTTCTTACTACATCAAAAGAGGTCATACCCTCTTCTTTATTTATAACTATAATTCCATTAAATTCTTTCATCTTTATAACTCTCTATTTTTAAAATTAGTTCATTTTTTAATTGTTCTAATGGTTTATCACTGGCAAATCCTGCCGCCCTTATGTGACCTCCACCACCATAAGATTCTGCAATTTCTCTTACATCTACATATTGTTTTGATCTTAAGCTAACTTTAAGTATATCATCATTTTCCTTAAATAATGCCACTACTTCTACTGTATTTATTTTCATACCAAAAGTAAGTAAATCAGAAGTATCTCCATCTTCTAAATTTAATTCTTCAAAATATGATTTTTTGGCATTAATAAATGCAATTTTGCCATTATTGGTAACTTCTAAATCTTCAATAATCTTTCCATATAATTTTATTCTATTTAAAGATTTATTATCAAAAATAATTCTATGAATTTGTGAAAAATCAAACCCAGTAGAAATTAATTTTCCTGCAATATTATGAGTTTTAGAAGTTGTATTAGAATGTCTAAATGAACCTGTATCTGTTAATAAGGAGGTATATATACATGTAGCAATACTTTTATTTAATGTAACCTTTAATTGTTCCATTATATCATATATAATTTCACCTACAGCGGCAGCTTCACTATTTACATAGTTTATTTTGCCGTACTCTTCATTTGATTTATGATGGTCAACATTTAATACTATATATTTATCGTTGTTTAAATCTATATTTCCGTTTATTCTTTCTACATTTCCACAATCAAGAACCACTATACAATCAGTATTATCTAAGGGTTCCGTAATATTTTTTTCTATTTCCGCATTAAAAGGTAAAAAATTAAAAGTCTCTGGTATGCTTTCTTTACAAATAATATATGCTTCTTTTTTTAGCTCCCTTAAAATTTGTAGTAGAGCTAAAGAACTCCCTAAAGAATCGCCATCAGGTGATGTGTGAAAGCTGATGCCAATCCTTTGGGAATTTTTTAATGTTTTTATAACTTCTTTAAGCATTTTATTATTTTTTAGAATCCATTTTCTTTAAAATAGAATCTATATGCATACCATATTCAAGACTTTTATCATTTTCTATAACTATTTGCGGAATATGTCTAAGCTTTACACAATGACTTAATTCAGTTCTTATAAATCCTGCAGAGGTTTTTAAAACATTTAATGATTGTTCTTCCTCTTCTTTACTACCAAAAATACTTACATATACTTTAGCATAGCTTAAATCACGTGTAACTTCTACATGAGTTACACTAATAATTCCCGCTAATCTTGGATCTTTAATTTTAGTTCTAATTATGTCACTTATATATTTTTTTATTTCTTCGTTAATTCTTCCACTTCTATACTTTGCCATAATACCACTCCTTTACAGACTTTGTGGCTTTATTTCTTCCATAGTGAAAGCTTCTATTATATCTCCATCTTTAAGGTCATTAAATTTCTCTATACTTAATCCACATTCGTATCCTGAATTTACTTCTTTTACGTCATCCTTAAATCTCTTTAATGATGCCAATGTAGATTCAAAAATTACTATACCGTTTCTTACTATTCTAACGCTACTATTTCTAGTTAACTTACCATTTAACACATAACAACCAGCTATAGTTCCTACATTAGAAATTTTGTATATTTCCCTTACTTGAGCACTACCTAATACTACTTCTTTATATTCTGGATCTAAAAGTCCTAGCATAGCTGATTTAACATCATCTATAGCATCGTATATTACTCTATAAGTTTTAATATCAACTTCATCTTTTTCTGCAAGAACAGTAGCATTTACATCAGGTCTCACGTTAAAGCCTAAAATAATGGCATTAGATGCTGTAGCTAGTATAACATCTGTTTCTGTAATAGCTCCAACTCCACCATGAATTACTCTAACTTTTACACTATCTGTGCTTAATTTTTCAAGTGATTGAGATAATGCCTCTACAGATCCTTGAACATCCGCTTTAACAACTAAGCTTAATTCTTTTACTGTTCCCTCTTGAATCTGATTATATAAATCTTCAAGTGAAACTTTATGAGATTTTAATAATTTTTGTTCTCTTAGTTTTTCTTTTCTGCTTTCAGCAGTATTTCTTGCAGTTTTCTCATCTTTCATAACTACAAACTTATCTCCAGCTTCTGGCACTTCTGATAAACCTAAAATTTCTGCGGGCATAGAAGGACCTGCTGATTTTATTTTTTTACCATGAGCATTAAACATAGCTCTTATTCTACCATAGCTTGTTCCTACTACTATAGAATCTCCCACATGTAATGTTCCATTTTGAACTAACAATGTAGCTACTGCTCCTCTACCTTTATCAAGCTTAGCTTCTATTACAGTTCCTTTTGCTTTTCTATCTGGGTTAGATTTAAGTTCTAACATTTCAGAACTTAAAACAACCATTTCAAGTAATGAATCAAGTCCTTCATGAGTATGTGCTGATACTGGTACGCAAACAGTATCTCCTCCCCAATCTTCTGCTATTAGACCATGTTCTGTTAACTCTTGTTTAACTCTGTCTATATTAGCACCTGGTCTGTCTATCTTATTAATAGCAACTATTAAACTTACTTCTGCAGCTTTACAGTGGTTTATAGCTTCTATTGTTTGTGGCATTATTCCATCATCTGCAGCAACAACTAATATAACTATATCTGTAATTTGTGCTCCTCTAGCTCTCATAGCTGTAAAAGCTTCATGTCCTGGAGTATCTAGGAATGTAACCTTTTCTCCATTAACTGATACTGTATAAGCACCAATATGTTGTGTTATTCCACCAGCTTCTGTAGCTGTTACTTTTGTTTTTTTAATTGCATCTAATAAAGATGTTTTACCATGGTCAACGTGTCCCATAACAGTTACAATAGGAGGTCTTTTTACTGATTCTTCATTTTCTTCATAAGAATCTTCCATTGATTCCATAAGCTCAGCATTTTCTTCCTCTAGAACTTCTTCTCTATTAATAACTTCAATAACAGCGTTAAACTTTTCTGCAACCTTTTCTGCTGTAGGTATATCTATTTCTTGATTCATTGCAGCCATAACTCCTGCAAACATAAGTTGTTTAATAACCTCTGTTGCTGGTTTACCTAATTCTTCTGCAAATTCTTTAACAGTTATAGTATCTCCCATTTCTATAACTTTTAATTCATCTGAATCTTCATCTTCTTGTGTATTAGTAGCGTCTTTACCCTTAGATGCATTCTTTTTAGTTTTTGATCTTTTAATATTTTTAAGTACATTTTCATTTTCTAACTTTTCATAATGCTCAACTACCTCTGATGTATTATCTCCATCTGTAGGAACTGTTCCAAATAGTTCTTTTAATAAGTCAGCATCCTCTTCATCTATCATACTCATGTGATTTTTAACTTTTATATCAAACTCTTCCATTAATACATTGATTAATTTTTTACTTGATATATCTAGTTCTTTAGCTAATTCATAAATTCTTACTTTCGCCAAACTATTCACCTCCAAAATACTCATCTTTACTCATATATAAAGACTGTAGGTTTTTACCGAAAGATTTATCTTTCACTCCTAAAATTCTTAATTCAGAATTTAAAAGTTCATTTCCTATTTCATTCATAGGAGCATCCTCTATTAAAGTAAATTTATATTTTAATGCATAGTTTTTAAATTTATTTTTTGAGTTTGCTGATAAATCTTTTGATATAAATACTAAAAATATATTATTCTTTTTTAAATTCTCTTCTGTTCTATTATATCCCTCTGTTAAGACACCTGCCTTTTTAGCTATCTTAAGAAAATTATAGAACTTTGTCTTATTGTCCATGCACTATCTCTTCCTTTAGTTTAAGATAAATTTCTTCTTCTATGTTGTGAGATAAGTTCTTTTCAAGACGTTTAGTTTTAAATGCATTTTCAAAACATTTAACGTTTTTACAAACATAAGCTCCTCTACCAGGTTTTTTTCCTGTAAGATCTATAGATATTTCACCGTCCTTATTACGTACAACCCTAATAAGCTCTTTTTTAGGTTTCATTTCCATACATCCTACGCATTTTCTTTCTGGCAACTTCTTTGTTTTCATAAAGAATCACTCCTAAATTAAAATATAATTAATTTTCTTGTAGGATTTCTTCTAAATTTTCTACTTGTGAACTACTTTTAATGTCAATTTTCCAACCTGTTAATCTTGCTGCTAATCTAACATTTTGGCCTTCTTTTCCTATAGCTAGTGATAATTGACTGTCGTCCACTATAACTTTTGCACATTTGTTATCTTCATCTTCTATGATTACTTTTAAAACTTTAGCTGGGCTTAATGCATTAGCTATATATACTTTAGGATCTTTATCCCAATTAATAATATCAATTTTTTCGTTATTAAGTTCGTTTACAATATTTTGTACTCTTGTACCTTTGGTACCTACACAAGCGCCCATTGGATCTACATTTTCATCTTGTGAATATACTGCAACTTTACTTCTTGATCCTGCTTCTCTTGATATTGCTTTAATTTCAACTGTTCCGTCATAAATTTCTGGAACTTCTAATTCAAACAATCTCTTAACAAGACCTGGATGAGTTCTTGATAATATTATTTGAGGTCCTTTAGTTGTCTTTTTAACTTCTACTATATATAATTTTATTTTATCATTAAATCCATAGTGTTCTGAAGGTATTTGCTCATTAGGGCCTAATACAGCTTCAATTTTTCCTAAATCAACTAAAATGTTTTCATTATCTTTTCTTGTTATAGTACCTGTAATTATGTCGTATTCTTTTTCTAAAAATTCTTCATAAAGAGCACTTCTTGAAGCTTCCTTGATTTTTTGCACTACAATTTGTTTTGCAGATTGAGCAGCTACTCTTCCAAAGTCTCTAGGAGTAACTTCCATTTCTACAATATCCCCTTCTTCATAACGAGGATCTATTTCCTTTGCATCTTCAAGTTCTATTTCATTAACTTCATCCCAAAGACCATCTACAACTTTCTTTTGGGCGAATACATGAAATTCTCCTGTCTCTTTATCTATTGAAACTTTTACATTTTGATTATTGTTGTTATTATTTAAATACTTTGCATAAATATTATTAGTATTTTTTGAACAATTCTTTTTATAAGCTGAGATTACTGCATCCTCTATAATTTCATATAAATAACTTTCACTAATACCTTTTTCTTTAGCAATCTCCTTTAATGCAGCTATAAATTCTTCATTCATCTTAATACTCCCCTTTTAAACTAATGGTAATTATGTTATTTCTATTTAAAGATATTTCTTCTTCTTCTAAATTTATTACGACATTTTCCTCATCAAAACCTTCTAAAATACCTTCTAATTTCTTTTTACCTTTTACAAGGTTTTTAAGTTTTATTTTAACATTGAATCCCATATATTTTTGTAAATGCCTATCATTATGTAAGACTCTCTCTATACCTGGAGAAGAAATTTCTAAATAATAAAAATCTTTAATTAAATCTTCTACATCTAATGCTTCACTAACTAATTTGTTTACTTTTACACAGTCATCTAAAATAATACCTTGCTCATTATCTATGTAAACTCTTAGGTAATCTTCTCCACCTTCTTTTACAAATTCTAAATGGTAAAGTTCATAACCTGACTTTTCAACTATAGGCTTAATTAGATTATTTAATTTCTTCATTAATTCATCTGTCAATATTATCCCTCCTTATATTTAGTTTTTACTATATTTTTTTAATTATTATAATTAAAACGCAACAAATGCTGCGTTTATACAAACAGAAAGAGCGGGTAAAAACCCACTCTTAATTATCCGACAAAAACTATAGGAAGTTACTAGGATTAATTTTATCACACAAGCACTGATTTTGCAAGTTTTTTATAAAAATCCATTTTGTCCTGTAAAAAATGAAAGTTGATTTGTTTCTGGAAGATTCTTTAAACATCCATGTAAGTCTAAAGCCTCTATTACAGTCTTAGTTACTTTACTTCTTATTCTTAAATCTTCCTTAGAAATAAATTCTCCATCTTCCCTTACTAATTCAATACTCTTAGCTGCATTTTCTCCTACTCCTTGAAGCGCACTTAAAGGCATTCTTATATAATCCCCTTCTACTTTAAATTTAGTTGCATTAGATTTATATATATCAACAGGTAAAAATTTCATGCCCCTCACAAACATTTCATGGCATAATTCTAAAATAGTCAATAATCCTTTATCTTTTACAGTTATATTATTACCTTGAGCATATAATTCATTCATTTTATTTAAAATTACTTCATCACCTTTAATTATTAAATCTCCATCAAAATCTCCGCCTCTTACTGTAAAATAAGTAGCATAATATGCTTTGGGATAATGAACTTTAAAGTAGGCTATTCTAATGGCCATCATAACATAAGCAACAGCGTGCCCTTTAGGAAACATATATTTTATTCTTTTACAAGATTCTATATACCAATCAGGAACTTTATGTTCTTTCATTATGTTTTCATGTTCTTCTGTTAATCCCTTACCTTTTCTTACTTTTTCCATTATTGTAAAGGCTATTTTAGGTGGTAACCCCTTATAAATTAAATATACCATAATGTCATCTCTTGTAGCTATACAATCTTTTAATGTAGTATATCCTTCTTTTATAAAATATTGGGCATTATTTATCCAAACATCAGTACCATGTGAAAGTCCTGATATTCTAACAAGATCTGAAAAGGTCTTTGGCTTAGTATCTAATAACATTTGTCTTACAAACTTAGTTCCAAACTCCGGAAGGCCATATGTTCCAACCTCACAGCCTAATTCTTCTTTAGTTACTCCTAACGCTTCAGTACTTGTAAATAAACTAAGTACTCCTTTATCATCTAATGGAACTGTTTTAGGGTCTATTTTAGTTATATCTTTTAACATTCTTAAAATAGTAGGATCGTCGTGTCCTAGAATATCTAATTTTAAAAGTCTACCACTTATAGAATGATAATCAAAGTGCGTAGTTATAATATCAGATTCAGTATCATCTGCCGGGTGCTGAATAGGACAAAAATTAAAGATTTCATTATCACTAGGTACAACCATTATGCCCCCTGGATGTTGTCCTGATGTTCTTTTAACTCCCGTACATCCCTCTGTTAGCCTATCTATTTCTGCTTGACTTGCTTTTAAATTTCTTTGTTCCAAATACTTTTTTACAAAGCCATAGGCAGTTTTTTCAGCTATAGTACCTATAGTACCAGCTTTAAATGTGTGACCCTTTCCAAATAATACTTCTGTATATTTATGGATTTCCCCTTGGTTATCTCCTGAAAAGTTTAAATCTATATCAGGTTCTTTATCTCCTTCAAATCCTAAGAAAGTTTCAAATGGTATATCAAATCCATCTTTATTGAATTTAGTACCACATTTAGGACAATTTTTATCTTCCATGTCTGCCCCACATCCAACAGAACCATCCAATATAAATTCACTATACTTACAGTTTGGACAAACATAATGAGGAGGTAAACCATTAACCTCTGTAATATTGGACATAGTAGCTACAAAGGATGATCCAACCGATCCTCTGGAACCTACTAAATATCCATCGTTTACAGATTTTGCAACTAACTTTTGAGCAATTAAGTAAAGTACTGCATATCCATTATTAATAATAGAATTTAGTTCTTTATCTAATCTTTTTTGTACAACTTCTGGTAACTTTTCTCCATATATAGCATGTGCTTTATTTAATGTCATATTCTTAATATCTTCTTCTGCACCTTCTATTTTAGGTGGGAAAGTTTCATCTGGTATTGGTTTTACATTTTCTATACTATCTGCAATTAAATTTGTATTTTTAACTACAACTTCATATGCTTTTTCTTCTCCTAGATATGAAAATTCTTCAAGCATCTCCTCAGTAGTTTTTAAATATAGTGGTGGTTGATTATCAGCATCACTAAACCCTTGACCTGCCATTAAAACTCTTCTAAAAATTTCATCATGAGGTTCTAAAAAATGCACATCTCCTGTAGCTACTACTGGTAGATTTGATTTTTCTCCTATTTTACAAATAGTTCTATTTATATTTTGTAACTCTTTTTCATCTTTTACTGTACCGTTTTGTATCATAAACTGGTTATTACCTATGGGTTGAATTTCTAAATAATCATAAAAGGATAACATATCTCTAAGTTCATCATAAGTCTTACCATTTAAAACATCTTTATATACTTGCCCAGCTTCGCATGCCGATCCTATGATTAATCCCTCTCTATATTTTTGAATTACACTTTTAGGCATACGTGGTTTTTTATGAAAATAATCTAAATTAGAAGATGAAATTAATTTATATAAATTTTTTAATCCAATTTGATTTTTACAAAGAATTATTAAATGATATGTAGGTGCAGCTTTAATGTTAAAGTTTCCTATAAATTCTTTATTTAAATCCTCTAATTTATAAATATCTTTTTCCTTCAATTTCTCAAAACATTTTAGCAATATTTCTCCTGTTGCTTTGGCATCATCAACTGCTCTATGATGATTTTCAAGAGAAATTCCTAAATGTTTCGCAACTACGTTTAGTTTATATCTTTTTAATTCAGTATATAAAAATTGACATAATGGAATAGTATCCATAGTTGAATTTGTAAATTCTATATTTAAATCTCTACAATTTTTCTTTATAAAAGAAATATCAAAGTTAGCATTATGAGCAACTAAAATAGCTTCTTTACAAAACTCCATAAATTTAGGTAAAATAATACTTATATTATCTTTTCCAAAAACCATATCATTTGTAATACTAGTAAGTTCCGTTATTTTATATGGAATGCTTATTTGTGGATTAACAAATTCATTAAAGGAATCTATAATCTTTCCATTTTTGATTTTTACAGCTCCTATTTCTATAATTTTATCATTTTCACTAGAAAAACCTGTGGTTTCTATATCAAATACTACAAACTCATCATCTATATTTTTATCTTCTCCACCTATTATTATTGGAATACCATCATCAACTAAATAAGCTTCCACACCATATAAAATCTTAACATTATTTTTCTTGCCGGCGTCCATAGCTTCTGGATAAGCTTGAGCAACTCCATGATCCGTAATTGCTATAGCTTTATGTCCCCATTTAGCAGCCTTTTTAATAAGTTTAGACGCAGGTGCCATTCCATCCATTGCACTCATGTTTGTATGTAAATGTAATTCTACTCTTTTTTCTTCTGCAAGATCTAATTTTTCTATTTTTTCTAACTTACTTATATGTGAGGCCATTAAAATCATTTCGTTCATGAAAGTATCATATTTCAACTCACCTTTCACTTTATAATGTTCACCTTTTTTTAATTCCTCTTCCATCTTTTCTATGTACGCATTTTGTGGAAAACTTTTTATAGTAACAGACCCTGTATAATCTGTTATAGCAAAAATGAAAAACTTTCTTCCTTTTTTAGTTTCCTTAATTTCTAATTTAAATATATCTCCTTCTACACACACATCCCCTGGTTCGGAATCTAATTCTATAATTGAAATTGGCTCTTCCATAATAGTTTTTCCTAAAAGGATGTTAGAATTTCTACATATATTGGAATTATAAGTTTTTTGATTACTTTTATTACTTTTCTTTTCTTTATTACTTCCACCTAATGAGACATTCTCTGTCAATACATTTTTCATTATTTTGTCATTTTCTTTTTGTTTTTCTTCAAAATATGTATCATTATTTAATTCTTTATTATATTGAAGTTCTACAATGACAGTAATATCAAAAACATCTTTTATTCTATTTTTTATAATTTTTTCTATATCTCTATTTTTTAAAAAGTTACAAACAAAAGAATTTCCATAAGACAATATTAACAAATCCTGTTTTACTTCTTTTTTACAATTATTAAGACATTCTTTAGCTACCGGCATACTCTCTGAAACTGATTGTACTAATTCAAACCAATATTCTTTTATTACTCCATCTAAGGTTATATCTGAAATATCTTTATAAAATCCTAATTCAATTTCTTCCACATATCCAAGATATGTCTTTAAAATTTTTTTTATTTTTTCTTGTAAGGAGGAGTCTAATTCGTATTTTCCTTTTAATATTAGTGTAAGTTTGTTTAGACCCTTAAAATATTGTGCCTTTAAAAATTTAAATTCTTTTAATGACATAAATTCTTCTTTTTTTAGATTCTCTTTAAGCACTTCATATATTTCCAAAATCTATACCTCCTTATAAGCATCTTAATTAAATAATGGCCATGAATTCATAGCCATTATTTTTATTTATCTTTTATATATTATTGACTTCCTTAATCAATTCTTCAACTAGATCTGCTTCTTTTACTTTTTTTATTATAACGCCTTTTTTAAAAATAAGTCCTTCTCCATTTCCACCTGCTATGCCTATATCAGCGTCTTTGGCTTCACCTGGACCATTGACTACACAACCCATTACTGCAACTTTTATATTTTTATTTACAGAGGCTAATCTTTTTTCTACTTCTTCAGCTATTTTAATAAGATTTATTTGAGTTCTACCACACGTAGGACATGATACAAATTTAATACCTTCATTTATATATCCTAAAGATTTTAACATTTCTCTTCCTACTTTAACCTCTTCTCTAACATCTCCAGTTAAAGATACCCGTATAGTATCTCCTATTCCTTCTGCTAATAAAGTACCTATTCCAATTGCCGATTTTATAGTACCTGAAAAAATAGTCCCTGCTTCTGTGACACCTAAATGAAGTGGATAATCAACTTTTGTTGATAATAACCTATAACCTTCTATAGTTTTATATACATCTGAGGATTTTATTGAAATCACAGTATCATAAAAATCATGCTTTTCTAAGATTTTAACGTGTTTTAATGCACTTTCGACTAGGGCCTCTGCAGTAGGAGAACCATATTTCTCTAAAATTTCTTTTTCAACTGATCCTGAATTAACTCCAATTCTAATAGGAATTTGCCTTTCTTTAGCCGCATTTAGAACAGCTTTAATTCTATCTTCACTTCCTATATTTCCTGGATTTATTCTTACAGCTGAAATTCCATTTTCTATTACTTTAAGTGCTAATCTATAATCAAAATGTATATCTGCAACAACTGGTATATTTACTTTGTTTATAATATCTTTTATGCTTTCAGCTGCTTCCATATCAGGAACTGCACATCTTATTATATCACATTTTAATTCCTCTAAGGACTTAATTTGTTCAATGGTTTTTTTTACATCTCTTGTATCTGTATTAGTCATAGACTGAACTGCAATAGGATTATTTCCTCCTATTTTAATATTTCCTACTCTAACTTCTCTTGTTACTCTTCTATTTATCATAAAAATTCACCTCTAAAATTGAATAGGATTTATTATATCTTTTATAGTTACTAAGATCATAAGGGATATTAAAATTATAAATCCTATATAATTTATCTGTGCTATTCTATCCTCACTAATTTTTTTGCCTGTTATTACCTGAATTAATAATATAAATATCCATCCACCATCTAAAGCTGGGAAAGGAATTAAATTAAATATAGCTAATTGGACACTTAAAAGAGCCATAAAATATACTAATTGCACTACTCCCTTAGATGCTACTTTTACTGAAACCTTTATAATAGTTATAGGTCCACCTACATCATTCTTGTTAAAGTTTCCAGTAAATAGAGATTTAAAGAAAGAAAATGTTTGTTTTGTAATATCTACAGTTTGGTCAACTCCACTTTTCAACATTTGACCTAAATTAGGCTTAACCACCGTAGGCACAACTCCAATCATATATCTTCCTTCTGATTCCTTAGGAAGTATATAAAAATTTAATTCTTCTTCCCCTCTTTTTACTCCTATATTAATTTTTTCTCCTTTAACTTTAGACATTTTAAGTTGAAAATCGGTCCAAGAAGAAATCTTTTCATTATTGAATTTTATAACTTCATCACCTTTTTTTATGCCTATATGCATAGCTGGTGAATTATCTTGTACTTTATCTATTTTCGGAATTATGTATCCCATAGTTCTAGCTGTTATGGCAAAAAATATAATTGCCATAATTAGATTCATAATTGGCCCTGCTGCTACAATACTTAATTTTTGAAGTGGAGATTTACTAGAAAATGCCCTATCATCACTGCATTCTTCCCCTTCTTCACCATGCATTTTAACATACCCACCTATAGGCAATGCTTTTATTAAATATTCTGTTTCTTTTCCTTTAATACTAAATAATTTAGGACCCATTCCTAAAGAAAATTCCTCTACTTTAACCCCATTTAACTTAGCTGCAGTAAAATGACCAAATTCATGTCCTATAACCAATATGCTAAAAGCTAATAGAGCCCCTAATATATACAGAATAATCACTTGCATTCTCCTTCCATTAATTATTAAATTTGTTCATAATGTATTTTCTTACTTCTAAATCAATATCAAAAATTTCATCCAATGTTATGTTCTTTTTATACTCAAAGTAATTCATAGCATCTTCTATTAATTCCCCAATTTGCAGAAATTTTATCTTTTCTTTTAGAAATAATTCTACTACTACTTCATTAGCTGAATTTAAAATGACTGGCATATTTCCACCCATTTCTCCTGCTTTATATGCAAGACTAAGACATTTAAATGTATCCATATCTGCTTTGCAAAAATTCAATTTTGCAACTTTAAATAAATCTAACCTGTCTATAGCACATTCACCCCTATCAGGATATTTCAATGCATATTGAATTGGTAATTTCATATCTGTAGTTGCAAGTTGAGCCATAACTGTTCCATCTTTATATTCTACCATAGAATGAATAATACTTTCAGGATGAACAACTACTGTTATTTTATCATAAGGTACATTAAATAAATAATGTGCTTCTATAACTTCTAACCCTTTATTCATTAGACTTGCAGAATCTATACTAATCTTTTTCCCCATATTCCATTTAGGGTGTTTTAGTGCATCTTTAGGACCCATATTCTCCAACTCTGTTCTTTTTTTACCCTTAAATGGTCCTCCTGAAGCAGTAAGTAAAATTCCTTTAACATCTTTATGTTTGTTTCCTTGAAGACATTGAAAAATTGCGCCATGTTCAGAATCAACCGGTATAATACTAACTTCATTTTTTCTAGCTTCTTCTATAACAAATTTTCCTGCTACTACTAAAGTTTCTTTATTAGCCAGTGCTATATGTTTTTTATGCCTAATCGCTTCTATAGTTGGTTTTAATCCTATCATTCCAACCACAGAAGTTAAAACCATTTCTATTTCATCTAAAGTTGCTATCTTAATTAATCCTTCCATACCTTTTAATACTTTAATATTAACAGATTGTCGTTTACAATATTCCTCTAATTTTAATGCAGAACTCTCATCTTTCATGGCAACATATTTAGGCTGAAATTCATCTATTATGTTAATAACCTTATCTACACTAGTATTTGCACTTATACCAATCAATCTAAAATTATCCTTATCTTTTCTTATAACTTCAAGAGCTTGAGTTCCAATAGAACCTGTAACCCCTAAAATACTTATCTTTTTCAAAGTTATTCTCTCCTTTATATTTGTAGTATCTCTTTTGCACTAATCACATAAATAGGAGCCAATATTACTCCAATTACTCCTGTTATTTTAATAAAAATATACATAAAAATCAAAATAATAAGTGGATGAACCTCAAAATTTTTACTAACAAAATTAGTTTCTAAAATTTGTCTCACAATTAGAGTTAATAAATATAAAGCTACTAGCCCTATTGCTCTAGTATAATCCTTTAAAACTACACGATATAAAATTAAAGGAATAAAAATAAAAATAGTACCTATATAAGGTAATATATCAAATAATCCACATATTATGCCTAAATGTATTGCATATTTTATTCCTAAAATAAAAAATCCTAATATAGTTATACCAGTACAAATAAGCATAAGTTTAATTTCTATAGCAATAATTTTATTTAATTCTAAACTTTTTAGATGTATTTGTTTAATAATATTTGAATTAAAGGTTTTTTCTAAAACTTTTAATATTTTTTCTTCATCAACTAATAAAAAATAAACTATTATATTGGCTAAAAAATAAGAAAATAAAAATTCTGTAGTATTTATTGCTCCTTCTCTTATAACTTCTTTTGAGAATATACTATTGCCTCCATCTATAATTTTAGTAACAAAACTATGTAAATTAAACTTTCCTAATAATTGCATACTTAAATTTTCATATATATTAAAAATATATACAAATCCCTTTTTTATAATCTCTAAATTTTTAATTAATAAATGTCCTATTTTAAAAATACATATAAAGAATAGAAAATTTACTACTATAATACTAAAGATACCCCTTAATTGTTTATTGAGTCCCTTTATGTTACTAAATAAATTATATATAGGTTTAGTAAAGAAAAATAAAATTAAAGTTATAAAAAAAGGTTGTAAATAAGTATCAAAAAATTTGGCAAGTATACACAGTAAAATAAATAAAAGAATACAATACCCTAATTTTTCATATTTTTCATTCAAAATTTTTCTCCTAAAATATTATTTTACTGTATAATATATTCATATTTATAATTATATATTAATAATAAAAATAATTAAACATATTTATTTCTATTATTAATATATCTAAGCACATAATAAACCTAGAAAAAAATAAAAAGAGAGTTGAAATAAAAATTTCATTTACTCTCTTTTAGAATTATAATCCTACTACAAAAGTTAAGTAAAAATATACTACTGAAGATACAAAAAGAATACTATCAAATCTATCTAATATTCCTCCGTGTCCAGGTATTATTTTACCATAATCTTTAACTTCTAAATACCTTTTTATAATAGATGCAGATAAATCACCTATTTGACTTAATATTCCTCCTATTAATCCTATAATTAAGTAATTATATAAATTAATATGGACTCCAAATTTATAAATTATAATTCCATATAATAAGCATCCTAATATACTACCTATAAGTCCACCTATGGCACCTTCTACGGTTTTTTTAGGACTAACCTTAGGACACAACTTGTTCCTTCCGAAAATTCTTCCGAAATAATAAGCAAAAGTGTCACTTCCCCAAGATGAAATGAAAACTAACCAAACAAAATAATTTCCAAAATCTTTTGCTTCAATCTTAGGTATCAAACTAAACATAAGGGTTACATATAAAAATCCAAAAATAGTTAATGCTGCTTCTATAAAATTATGTTTTAAATTAAACACAGGTATACTCAAACAAATAGCTACAAATGCAATTAATATTAATAAAAATTTATCTGTAGATAAATTTTTAGAAGTTAAAAAATATATTATTGTAAATGCATAAGAAACTATATTAAAAGTATGATAGTTTTTTGCCTTTAATATAGTGTAAAATTCATACAATCCAATTAAAGATAGTATTAAAGTTAAAAATTTTAAATACTGACCTCCTATAAATATTAGAATAAAAATAGGAAGCAAAACAAGTACTCCTACATACCTCTCATAGATCTTGTTCATACTATTTTAGTCCTCCAAATCTTCTTTCTCTGTTTTGAACTTCTTTAATAGCTGTTCTAAGATGTTCTGGAGTAAAATCAGGCCATAGCACTTCTGTAAACCAAAATTCTGAATAAGAAATTTGCCATAACAAGAAATTACTTATTCTTTCTTCCCCACTAGTTCTTATTAATATTTCAGGATCCGGCATACCTTTAGTATATAAGTAAGAACTAAATAGACTCTCATCAATATCCTCTAGATTAATTTTATTTTCTTTAACATCGTTGCAAATATTTTTTACACTATTTATAATTTCATTTCTTCCACCATAATTTAATGCCAAATTTAAAGTTAATCCGGTATTTTCTTTAGTTTTTTCATAAGCTAACCTAAGTTCTTTTTCACATATATTAGGTAAATAACTTATATCTCCTATGGAATTTATTATTACATTATTTTTATGTAATTCTTCAAATTCATTTTTTAAATAAGTAACCAATAAACTCATAAGTGTATTAATTTCTTCTTTAGGTCGTTTCCAATTTTCTGTAGAAAAAGCATATAAGGTTAGATATCTGATTCCTAGTCTATTACACTCTTTTACTATATTACGTATAACCTCAACCCCAGCTTTATGCCCCATTGCTCTTGGTAAATTTCTTTGTTTAGCCCATCTTCCATTACCATCCATAATTATAGCAATATGACTAGGTACTTTTTTAAAATCTAAATTTATAGATTCTGTATTTGTTTTTTTAAGTTCTTTTATATCTTTTTTATTGCTACAAAAACCAAAAAAATTTTTCACTTTTGTAAGCACACTCCCTAACTAAATATTATAAAGTTACTATTATTATATTCTTTAATTTAAACTTTATAAATAATTTAAGTATTTTTATTAAATAAACCTGCCAAAGCAGGTTCATTTTTTAAACAGTCATTATTTCTTTTTCTTTTTGTTCAACTAATTTTTCGACTTCTGTTACAAAAGTATCAGTTTGTTTTTGTATTTTTTCTTCTGAAGACTTAACCTCATCTTCAGTAATTTCTCCGTCTTTTTTCAAGCTCTTAATCTTGTCATTAGCATCACGTCTAATTGCTCTTATAGCTATTTTTGAATCTTCACCAGCTTTTTTTACAGCTTTAACTAATTCTTTTCTTGTTTCTTCTGTAAGTTCTGGTATTATTAATCTAATTACTGCTCCGTCACTTGATGGATTTAATCCTAAATCTGACTTTAAAATTGCTTTTTCTATCTCTTTTATAGCAGTTTTATCATATGGTTGAATTAGAATAATTCTTGCTTCTGGAACTGAAATATTAGCTAATTGATTAAGACCTGTTAAACTTCCATAATATTCCACCTCAATTTTGTCTAAAATTTTAGGATTAGCCCTACCAGCTTTCATTGTTCCTAATTCTTCAGCTAATACTGAAATTGATTTTGACATTTTGTCTTTAGCATTATTAATAATATCAGATACCATAAATATCCTCCTTAAAATTATTTTTTAACTATTGTTCCTATTTCTTCACCACAAACAGCACGAATTATATTTTCAGGTTTATGAAGTCCAAATACAAGAATTGGAATATTGTTATCCATACATAAAGATGTAGCTGTAGAATCCATAACTTGTAAGCCTTGTTCTAAAATTTGTATGTAAGATAATAAAGTATATTTTTTAGCATCTTCATGTTTCTTAGGATCCTTATCATAGACTCCATCAACATTTTTTGCAAGTAAAATAATATCTGCTTCTATTTCAGCAGCTCTTAATGCTGCAGTTGTATCTGTAGAGAAATATGGATTACCTATTCCTGCTGCAAAGATTACAACTCTTCCTTTTTCTAGATGCCTCATAGCTTTTCTTCTTATGTAGGGTTCTGCAACTTCTTTCATTTCTATAGCAGTTTGAACTCTTGTTGACACTCCAATAGCCTCTAGAGAATCTTGAAGTGCAAGTGCATTTATACAAGTAGCCATCATACCCATATAATCTGCCGTAGCTCTGTCCATATCTTCGCCTTGTCTTCCTCTCCAGATATTTCCACCGCCAACAACCATACCACATTCAACACCCATATCAACTAATTCTTTAACTTGTTTAGCTATAATTTTTACAACATCAAAGTTAATTCCAAATCCCTTTTCTCCTGCTAAAGCTTCACCTGATAACTTTAACATTATTCTCTTATACTTAGCTGTTGCCATTTAACCATACCTCCAAAGCAGAATTTTACTTATATCTTAAAAAAAGAGAACACTGCGTGTTCTCTTCTCTTACTAGTTACCACCCATTTGCTTCTTAACTTCTTCAGCGAAATCCTCTTCTTTTTTCTCGATACCTTCGCCTCTTTCAAATCTAGCAAATTTTTCTACCGTGATATCAGCACCAAGTTTCTTTCCTTCTTCTTGTAAGTGCTTTTGAATAGTTAAATCAGGATTCTTAACCCAAACTTGCTCGATTAAGCAGTTTTCTTTATAGAATTTATTAATTCTACCATCAACCATTTTATCAACAATCTTTTCTGGTTTTCCTTCATTTAAAGCTTGAACTCTGTATATTTCTCTTTCTTTTTCAAGACTTTCATTATCTACAGAGTCTCTGTTAAGGAAAGCTGGATTTACAGCTGCAACTTGCATTGCCACATCTTTAGCTATTTCAGATAATATTTCATCATCTTTTTGACATCCTAATTGAACTAAAACACCAATTTTTCCATTTCCATGGATATAGCTATTGATTTTTCCGTTTTCTACTGAAAATCTTTCAAATCTTCTTATAGACATATTTTCGCCTAATTTAGCTATTAAAGCAGTTAAAGCATCTTTTAATATAACGCTTTCATCTTTTATGAATTTTTCTTCTAATAATTCTTCAACAGTGTTTACGCTTGAAGCACATGCTTGCTTAGCAACCTCGTTAACGAATTCTATAAAATCTTCATTTGCAGCAACAAAGTCTGTTTCACAGTTAACTTCTACTATAGTAGCTTTTTTACCATCTTCAGCTATATAAGTTTTAACTAATCCCTCTGCAGCAACTCTTCCTGCTTTTTTAGCAGCAGCAGCTAAACCTTTTTCTCTTAAGATTTCTACCGCTTTTTCCATATCTCCATTAGCTTCAGTTAAAGCCTTTTTGCAGTCCATCATTCCTGCTCCAGTGCTTTCTCTTAGCTCTTTTACCATCTTTGCACTAATCATGAATATTCCTCCTTAAACCATATAATAAATAAAATTTTTCAATTTATATTTATTATTCAGCTAATTGTTCACCTTGTCTTCCTTCTATAATAGAATCTGCCATTTTAGCTGTGATTAATTTTACAGCTCTTATAGCATCATCATTACCTGGAATTACATAGTCAACTACATCTGGGTCACAGTTTGTATCAACGATTGATATAACTGGAATTCCTAATATTTTAGCTTCAGATACAGCATTCTTTTCTTTTCTTGGATCAACAACAAACATAGCACCAATGTTTTCTACGTTCATGTTTCTGATACCACCTAAGTTCTTTTGTAACTTGTCAGCTTCTTTTTTAAGTAAAGTTACTTCTTTCTTTGGAAGAACTTCAAATACGCCTTCTTCTTCCATTTTTTCAATTTTTTCTAATCTAGCTATTCTTGATTTAATAGTATTGAAGTTTGTTAACATACCACCTAACCATCTATTGTTAACAAAATGCATTCCTGATCTTATAGCTTCAGATTGGATTGCTTCTTGAGCTTGTTTTTTAGTACCTACAAATAATACGTCTTTTCCTTCTTCTGATACTGATTTAATGAAATCGTATGCTTGATCTACCTTTTTAACTGTTTTTTGTAAATCGATTATGTAGATTCCGTTTCTTTCAGTGAAGATGTAAGGAGCCATTTTAGGGTTCCATCTTCTTGTTTGATGTCCGAAATGAACACCTGCTTCTAATAATTGTTTCATGCTTATTACTGCCATTTAAATATTCCTCCTAATGTGGTTTTATTCCTCCACTATCTTCTTTTTTACAAAACAACCTTTATTTAAGGCACCTATTTTGCAAATTGGATAGTGTGTGTATTTCTCACTTTAAGTAGTATAACATAACCCAAACCCGTATTCAATATAAATTTAATAAAATATTTCATTAAATCAAAAATCAGGATATAAATATCCTGATTTTTATTTTTTATCGAAACTATTTGATTTTATTTAATTCTTCTAAAAGTTTTTCATTTAATATTTTAATGTGAGTTCCCTTCATTCCAAGAGATCTTGATTCTATAACCCCAGCACTTTCGAACTTTCTTAAAGCATTTACTATAACAGATCTAGTAATTCCTACTTTATCAGCAATTTTAGATGCTACTAATAATCCTTCATTTCCATCTAATTCATTAAAGATATGTTCTACAGCTTCTAATTCTGAATAAGAAAGAGTGCCTATAGCAAGTTGTACTATAGCTTTCTTTCTTGCCTCTTCTTCAATTTCTTCATTTTTAGATCTTAATATTTCCATACCAACTATAGTAACACTATATTCAGCTAATATTAAATCTTCTTCTGTGAAAGGTTTATCATATCTAGCTATTAAAAGAGTTCCTAATCTTTCTCTATTTCCTATAATAGGTACTATTGTTGTAATCTTATTATCTAACTCACATACTTTTTTATCTTTAAATACACAATAACCTTCGCTTTTTAAATTTTCCTTTGTTTCTTCAATTGTCAATAGCTTATTATTGTACTCTTCTGGAAATTTTAAAGTATCTACAACTTCATCTTTTAGCATATCGCATTCGAATTCATTTGCTAACTTATGTCCTAGAATCTTTCCTTTTCTACTTGCTATGTATACATTCGCTTCTAATATTTCACTTAATAAAGTGCATATATCACTAAAAGATACTGGCTCATTTCCTGATTTTTGTAATATTTTATTTAACATTCTTGTTTTATGTAATAATGTCATTATATTTTCCTCCTAAAATTTTTTTATGTTTTCAACCATTAATTGGAATTTTCAAAATTCACTAATTATTTTTAATTTTTAGTCTAGTTCTTGATACTAATATATAATATCATACTAATAAGACTATTTCAACAGTATTTAGTAAAATTTTCGACAAGTTTTATATTTTTTTTATTAATTTTAAAAAAAATCATAAATTTGATGTGCATTATTAAGAATTTTATACCTTTTGTAAATATTTCTCTCTAATACACATCTGTTTTTTATAATAAAATTAAATTTCTTATATAAAATACATTGTATAAAATTAACTTTACTTATTTTTATATGAACACTCCTTATTTATGCATTGTAAATAATCTCCTTTAGCTTTTGAACTCTTTTTAACCAAAATAGACTTACATTCTGGACATCTTTCCTCCGTTGGCTCATACCAACTTATAAAATTACAATTTGGATAACCACTGCATCCAAAGAACTTTCTACCTTTTTTACTTTTCCTAACTAAAATCTTTGAACCACAAAGTGGACAATTAACATCTAATTCCTCAACTATTGGTTTAGTATTTTTACATTCTGGATAACCTGGACAAGCAAGAAAGTTACCGTATCTTCCGCGTTTTATAACCATAAACCTTCCACATTTATCACACTTTACATCTGTAACTTCATCTTCAATAGTAATCTTTGCTATTTCATTTTCTGCAATTTCTATAAGCTTTCTTAGTGGAGTAAAAAATTCATCTACAACACTTTTCCAGCTCAATTGTCCTTCTTCTATTTTATCTAATTTACTTTCCATTTCTGCAGTAAATTCTACATCTACTATATTTTTAAAGTATTCACTTACAATATCATTAACTATAAATCCAAGTTCTGTAGCCTTTAATGTTTTCTTATCTCTTTCTACATATTGTCTTCCAAGTAATGTTCCTATAGTTGGAGCATATGTACTAGGTCTACCTATACCATTTTCCTCCATACACTTAATTAAACTTGCTTCGGAAAATCTTCCTGGTGGTTGAGTAAAATGTTGTTTTCCAAATACATTATTATACTTTAATTTTTCATTTTCCTCAATACTTGGAATTAAATTTTCTTCATTTTCTGAAATAAGTTCATATATTCTAGTAAATCCATCAAATAAAACCTTATTACCAGTGGTTCTTAAACCGTAGTCACTATTTATTATTTCTATAGAAGTACTTTCATATATACAATTTGCCATTTGTGAGGCTACAAATCTTTCCCAAATAAGTTTATATAGTTTATATTGTTCTAGTTTTAAACTCTCTTTTACACGAATTGGTGTAATATCAACATTGGTAGGTCTTATTGCTTCATGAGCATCTTGAATATCCTTTTTACTCTTATATATTTTCTCATTTTGTGGAATATATTCATTACCTAAATTATTTAATAAATATTCCTTACACATTTCTTTAGCTTCTTTAGATATCCTTACAGAATCTGTTCTCATGTAAGTAATTAATCCTACACTTCCAAAGCCTTTAACTTCTATACCTTCATAAAGACTTTGAGCCACTGACATAGTTTTTTGTGTCGTAAATCCAAGTCTTTTATAAGCTTCCTGTTGCATTGTACTAGTTGTAAATGGTGCTTGAGGTAATTTTTCTTTTTTTGATTTTTTTATTGCTTTTACAATAAATTCTCCATCTTTTAATTCTTTTATTATTTTATTACTTTGTTCCTCTGTTTTTATCTCTATTTTTTTGCCCTTATAATTAGAAAGTTTTACTTTTACTTTTTCTTTATTTTTATTCTCTAATGTGCATTCAACAGTCCAATATTCTTCTGGTACAAAAGCTTCTATTTCTTTCTCTCTATCACAAATAATTTTTAATGCGACAGATTGTACTCTACCTGCACTTAAACCCCATTTCACCTTTCTCCATAATATAGGACTTATTTCATAACCAACTAATCTATCTAATATTCTTCTAGCTTGTTGGGCATCTACAAGACTTTCATTTATTTGTCTAGGTTTTTTAATAGCAGATTTAACAGCTGTTTTAGTAATTTCATTAAATTCTATTCTACACAAAGTTTTCTCATCAATTTTCAAAGCTTTTGCTAAATGCCATGATATAGCTTCACCCTCTCTATCAGGGTCAGTAGCCAAAAATACTTTATCACATTTTTTAGCTTGTTTTCTTAACTTATCTAGAACTTCACCTTTACCTCTAATAGTTATATACTTAGGTTCATAATTATTATCTATATCAACGCCTAACTGACTTTTTGGCAAATCTCTTACATGTCCCATAGTTGCTTCAACAACATAAGTACTTCCTAAATATTTTTTAATAGTTTTAACTTTTGTTGGTGACTCAACTATAATTAACTTTTGTCCCATTATTTCCCCTCCATTAAATTTCTACACCATATTTTTATATTTTAAATTAGTTGTTGGTTTTTAACATAAAAACTTCCATCTATACAATTAACATGTTTTTTAACCTGCATTTCAAATAATAACTCATATAAATACTTTATGTCAATATTAGTTATTTCAACAATTTTATCAATATGCATTGGAACATCACTTAAAACAGAATAAATCTTATTGTATTTTTTCTCAATATTTTGTTTTTTATTTAAACTTTTTTCATATTTTATACCTAATATCGAATATATATCTTGTAATTTTGTAAATATATATGCCCCATCTTTTATAAGTTCATTAGTACCCTTACTAAATTTTGAAGAAATAGAACCAGGAACTGCTATTACATCCACTCCTTGTTGAAGTGCATAATTAACTGTTATTAAACTACCACTTTTTTCACCAGCTTCTACTACTATGAGTAAATCACTTAACCCACTTATTATTCTATTTCTAAGGGGGAAATTCCATGAAAATGGTTTTGTTTTAGGTTCAAATTCAGATATAACACATCCACTTTCTTGAATTTGTTTATATATATCAGCATTTTCTTTAGGATAAATAACATCTACACCACATCCTAAAACTGCAAATGTTCTACCATCTTCTTTTAGTGCTCCTTTATGTGCCATACTATCTATACCTCTAGCCATTCCACTTATTACATTTATATTATTTCTTGCTAAATCATTGGCTATATTTATTGCTACATTTTTACCATATAAACTACAATCTCTTGAACCAACTATACCTACAGTTAAGCCATTATTTATTAGATTGAACTTTCCCTTAAAAAATAATACTCCAGGAGCATCATCATGGTTTTTTAGTTTTTGGGGATATAGAGAATCATAATAATTTATACAATTTATATTATTTTGCTTCATATAATAATACATTTTTTTTAATTCTTCAAGTTTCCACGCATTTAAAAATTTTTCATAGATTTTCTTATTAGAGTTAAATTCATTTTTTTTAAAAACACTTATCCATATATTTTCTATAGAATCATGTGTTTTTAAAAGCCTTATCTTGTCTTTAAGATTAATTTTAAGTCTAGAAAACCATAAATCATAAATACTCATAATTACTCCTTTCTTCCGCTTTTATCGCAATACTTTAAATAATGTTAAAAATGTATAAATTTTTTATTTCTAGTTTTCTACAAATTGTCTATATGTAAAAGCCTCAATTAAATGTATTTTTTCTATATTAATACTTTCTTCTAAATCAGCAATAGTTCTAGCAACTTTTAAAATTCTATGATAAGCTCTCAAACTTAAATTATAAGTTTTAAACATTGTTTTCATAACCCTTTCTCCCTCTTCATTTAATGTACAAAATTCATTTATTAACAAATTGTTCATTTGATAATTTAATTTAATCTCTTTATTTTTAAATCTTTCACTTTGAATTTTTCTTGCATTTTCTACTCTATATTTTATTTCACTTGAACTTTCACCTTTTTTACTTTTAAATTCTTCATAAGAAAGCCTTGGTACAGATGTAAAAATATCTATTCTATCTAAAAGAGGGGAAGATAATTTTTTTATATACTTTTTTCTTTCAAATTCAGTACAAGTACAAGGAATATTGGACATGTAATTTCCACAAGGACAAGGATTCATAGCTGCTATAAGAGTAAAATCACAGGGATACTCATAGCTTCCTACCGCCCTACTTAAAATAATCTTTTTATCTTCTAAGGGAATTCTTAGGTTTTCTAAGATACATTTATCAAATTCTAATAATTCATCTAAAAATAAAACACCTTTATGTGCTAATGATATTTCTCCCGGCAATACTTTATGACCTCCCCCTATTAGTGCACACTTAGTAACACTATAATGTGGTGTCCTAAATGGAGGTCTAAAATTTATACCCTCATCATTAATTTCTCCTAAAACACTATTTATTTTTGCAACTTCCAAAGCATCATCATATAATAAATCAGGTATTATAGTTGTAAATGCTTTAGCTAGCATAGATTTTCCTGAACCTGCTGGACCATATAAAATTACATTATGTCCTCCAGCTGCTGCTATTTCTAGTGCCCGTTTTGCTTGTTCTTGTCCTATTATATCTTTAAAATCTACATTTTTTTCATTTTTCTTTTCTTCTACACAATTTTTTTCATAGGGCAACAAATCTCTATACTTTAGAAAATGAATAGCCTCATTTAAAGTTTTTAAAGGGTATAGATTAATATCCTTAATCAAGGATGCTTCTTTTTGATTTTTTACTGGGATAATAAAATTTTTAAATCCACTTTCCTTGCCTTTATATATTATAGGTAAAATTCCTTTAATTTTATTTATTGAGCCATCTAAAGATAATTCCCCTAATACTAATGTTTCACTTAAATCAACATTGCATAATTGATTGGATTGTATCAAAATTCCTATTGCTATCCCTAGGTCAAATACAGAACCTTCTTTTTTAATATTAGCTGGAGCTAAATTCACAGTAATTCTGCCTAATGGAAACTCATAAGATGAATTAATCAATGCAGAGCGTACCCTTTCTTTTGATTCTTTTATTGAAATGTCTCCAAGTCCTACTATATTAAATATGGGAAGACCTTTAGAAATATGAATCTCAATGTTAACTATTTCCCCTTCTATGCCTTTAAAAGTTGCACTATTCACCTTTGTTATCATCTTCTATACCTCCTTCTATTTAATATCTATATTTCAATTATTGACCACATTAAAGTTTTAATACCATATTAGAGTTTAATAATTGTTTTCTTGGATATATTATCTAATAACGAAAGGAGAAAATATGAAAAATTTTAATAAAGACATAGGCGCTTTAGGTGAAAATTTAGCTAAAAATTTTTTAATTGGAAATGGCTATACTATTTTAGATAATAATTTTACATGTAAATTAGGAGAGCTAGATTTAATAGTTCAAAAGAAAAATATAATTTCTTTTGTAGAGGTAAAAACAAGGTATTATTTTAATTATGGTTTACCTATGGAATCTATTACTTTTTCCAAAAGGAAAAAAATATTTTTAGTTTCTTCATATTACATTCAAAAATATAATCTTAAAGATTACTATTTTTCTTATGATATAGTAGAAATTTTTTTTAATAAACATAACAATAAATATAAAATTAATTTTATAAACGATGCTTTTAGACTATAGAAAAAGACTCCTAAGATATTAAGTTCTTAAGAGTCTTTTTTTCATTCATTTAATTTAGTTAAAAAAGTTTTTCTATGTATAGGACATATACCATATTTTCTTATAGCACTTACATGCTCCTGTGTCCCATATCCAACATTTTTCTTAAAATTATATTGGTGATATTGTTCACTGTATTCTTTCATTAAAGCATCTCTATATACCTTAGCTATAATTGAGGCACATGCTATACTAGCACTTTTGGCATCGCCTTTTATAACATGTTTATTTTCAATAGCATTCCAATTTTTAATTAAATATCCATCACTTAAAACTAAATCTGGCTTTATTTTTAAGCCTTCAACAGCCTTTATAAAAATTTGATTATTACAAAAACCTATACCTTTACTATCAATTTCCTCATTAGACATTTCTGAAATATTGTAATCTATAGCACATCTTTTTATAATTTCACTTAACTCTTCTCTTTTCTCTTCAACTATTTTTTTAGAATCATTAATATACTCTATAACTAAGTTTAAATCTAAAATAACAGCTGCAGCTACTATAGGTCCTGCTAAAGGTCCTCTACCAACCTCATCTACTCCAGCTATATATCTTACATTAAAGGATTTATCAAAGTCATATAATTTTTGTACCCTATTAAGTTCTTTGATATAGTGATCCTTTAATCTAAAAAGCTTTTTATATGTATCCTGTACACCTTTTCTTTCATCCTGTTTTAATATAGTTAATACTCGATTAAATTCTTCGTCATCACAAAAATCTTTTATATTATTTTCATATTTACTACATAATTCTTTAATTTTCTTTATACTTAATGAATTTATTTGGCTTATATCTAACATAAACTTCTTTCCTTTCTATATTCTATCTAAAGAAATTCCACCAAGTCTACCTGCCCTAAATTCATCTAATAACATAATTGCAACTCTATTATAGTCTATGTTGCCACCATGCATTACACATCCACGTTTTTTAGCTATAAGTTCCATATTTTCAAGTGGTGTTTCACACAATTCTTCTATTTTATATCTTTCTTTTAGATTTTTAGGATAATGTTCCTGAAGAGTTTCTATTAATTTTAATGCTAATTCTTCAATATCCATAATTTCATCTTTAATTGCTCCAGTAAAAGCTAAATTTAATGCAACTTGTTCATCTTCAAATTTAGGCCATAATACTCCTGGAGTATCTAATAATTCTATACCCATTTTAGTTTTAATCCATTGATTACTCTTAGTAACCCCTGGTTTATCACCTGTTTTTGCCGTTTTGTTATTTGCCATCTTATTTATAAAAGAAGATTTTCCTACATTAGGTATACCAACTACCATTACTCTTATCACTATATTCTTAAGACCTTTTGAACGTAATCTTTCTAATTTTTGTTCTAATAATAAATTAAGCATTGGTTTAATCTCTCTTAATCCCTTACCAGATAAACTATTTGTTTTTATAACCTTTACGTTTTCCTTACTTAGGCTCTTTATCCATTTATCAGTAATGGCTTCTTCACTTAAATCACTTTTATTTAATAAAATAAGTCTAGGCTTATTTTGACATATATTATCTATATCAGGATTTGCACTAGATTTTATTATTCTTGCATCTCTTATTTCTACTACTGCATCTACTAACTTTAAATTTTCAGTTATAGCCCTTCTTGTTTTAGCCATATGACCAGGATACCAGTTAATTTGCATAAACTTATACTCCTTTATTTCAATTTATAATATATAATTTTTAATATAAAAAAAGGGACTTTAACAGTCCCAATTTATTATAATCTTTCTTTAACTTTTGCAGCCTTACCAACTCTATCTCTAAGGTAGAATAATTTAGCTCTTCTTACTTTACCTCTTCTTGTAACTTCGATTTTTTCGATTACAGGAGAATTCGTTGGGAATGTTTTTTCAACTCCACAGTTATAAGCTACTCTTCTTACAGTGAAAGTTTCTCTAACCCCACCATTTTGTCTCTTAAGAACTGTACCTTCGAAAATTTGGATTCTTTCCTTATTTCCTTCTTTGATTTTGATGTGAACTTTTACAGTATCACCTACACAAAATTCTGGTAGATCATTTCTTAATTGTTCAGCTTCGATTGATTTTATTATTTCTAACATATGTACACCCTCCTTATATATATTTAGACGTTCATAATCGCATTCTGCAACAGAGGACCGCCCGGTATGCACGATTATGATTTTATCACACTATTATTTGCTAATCAAGTATTTTCATTAAATTTTTTTAGAAGTTTTTTATCTTCACCGGAAAGTTCATACTTAAAATATAAATCTTTTCTATACTTTTTAGTGATTTTTAAAGCTTGAACCTTTCTCCATTTTCTTATATTTTCATGATGTCCAGAAAGAAGTATGTCCGGTACCTTTTCTCCTTCAAAGACTTCTGGTCTAGTATATTGAGGATATTCAAGCAATCCATTATAGAAAGATTCATCTTCATAACTTTCAGATGTAGAAAGCACACCAGGAATAAGACGACATATACTATCAACAATAGGAACACATGCTGCCTCTCCTCCTGTTAAAATAAAATCTCCTAAAGAAATTTCTTCATCTATGTATTTTCTTATTCTCTCATCTATTCCTTCATAATGTCCACATAAAAATATAAGTTGATCACTTTGAGCTAATTCCTTTGCTTTTTCATGATTAAATTTATTTCCTCTAGGTCCTAAAAAAATAACTTTCCCTTGGTTACTTTCTTTGACTTTTCTTATACAATCTACAATAGGTTGTGGAGTCATGAGCATACCTGCTCCCCCACCATAGGGATAATCATCAACTTTCCTATGTTTATTTTTAGAAAAATCTCTGATATTATATGTATTAATATATAAAATCCCTTTTTCTCTTCCTCTGTTAATTATACTATGATTAAATACCTCAAAATACTCTGGAAATAAAGTTAAAATATCTATTTTCATTACATCCACTCTTTCACCGGAAGAATAGTTATTTTACTATTTTGTATATCGACTTTTCTAACAACACTTCCTATTGCAGGTATTAAAAGTTCTTTTCCTTCATTTTTAATCCAGTACACATCATTACTGCCTGTTTCAATAACATCAAACATCTTGCCTAAATAAGTTTCTTCTGTATCATAAACTTCACATTGTAGCAAATCTGCAATATAATAATGATCCTCTGGAAGTTTTACAGCATCTTCTCTTCTAATTTTAAGTTGCACATTCTTATATCTTATAGCTTCATCTATAGAATTTATCTTATCAAACTTTAAGATAACTCTATCATTTTGAAGCTTACAACTTTCTATTTTAAATTCTTCATCATTAATTATTACATAATCTAATTTTTTAAACCTTTTTATATCATCAGTTAAAGGAAATACTTTTACTTCACCTTTAATACCATGTGGTTTTGAAATTTGTCCTACAACTAAAAATTCCTTTAGCATTTCTCCACCTCTTTTAAAAAAAATTATAAAATAAGAGTTAGGATCCCCTAACTCTTATGTACTTAAATTATTTCTACAACAACTCTTTTATTTTCTTTTATTGCTGCAGCTTTTACTACAGTTCTTATTGCTTTTGCTATGCGACCTTGTTTACCAATAACTTTTCCCATATCTTCTGGAGATACTTTAAGTTCCAAGATTATTGATTGTTCGCCAGCTACTTCATTTACTTGAACTAAGTCTGGATTATCTACAAGTGATTTGGCTATTACCTCTAATAATTGTTTCATATGAGATACGCCTCCATTTATTATTTGCAGATACCTGCGTTAACAAATAATTTTTTAACTGTGTCTGAAGGTTGAGCACCATTTTGAATCCATTTTGTTGCTTTTTCTTCATCAACTTTAAAAGTCATTGGTTCAGTTGTAGGATTGTAGTATCCGATTTCTTCGATAAATCTACCATCTCTTGGGCATCTTGAATCAGCTACAACAACTCTATAGAAAGGAGCTTTTTTAGCACCCATTCTTTTTAATCTTATTTTAACTGCCATTACATTTCACCTCCTTAAAAATTAAGCTTTATTTAAAAAGGGAGTTTTCCAAAAAGACCTTTTTTGGATTTTTTTTGCATCCCTTTTGCTTTTTTCATCATTTTTCTCATAGTTTCAAAATCTTTAACAAGTTTATTAACCTGTTGAATAGTAGTACCAGATCCATTAGCTATTCTTCTTTTTCTAGATCCTTGAGATAACAGACTAGGATTTTTTCTTTCCTGAACCGTCATAGAGTTTATCATAGACTCTATTTTAGACATTTCTTTTTCACCCTGGCTTAAATCTACTCCCTGTAACTGTTTGGAATTAACCCCTGGTATCATCTCAATTATTTTATTTAATGGTCCTAGCTTTTTCATTTGACCCATCATACTTAAAAAGTCTTCAAAGTCAACATCTTCATTAAGCATTTTATTACCAAGTTGCTTAGCTTCCTCTTCATCTATAGCTTGTTGTGCTTTTTCTATTAAGGATAAAACATCACCCATCCCTAATATTCTTGAGGCCATTCTATCTGGATAAAATATTTCAAGATCAGACATTTTTTCACCAACACCTGCAAACTTAATTGGTTTACCTGTAATTGATTTTATAGAAAGAGCTGCGCCCCCTCTTGTATCGCCATCTAATTTTGTTAAAATTACTCCTGTTACATCTAGTTGTTCATTAAAACTTTCAGCTACATTAACAGCATCCTGTCCTGTCATAGAATCAACTACTAAAAGAATTTCTGATGGTTCTACTTCTTTATTTATATCTTGAAGTTCTCCCATT
This sequence comes from Clostridiaceae bacterium 14S0207, assembly GCA_003288255.1. Lineage (GTDB taxonomy): Bacteria > Bacillota > Clostridia > Clostridiales > Clostridiaceae > Hathewaya > Hathewaya limosa. The sequence continues at coordinate 1,639,288 of CP026600.1, forward strand.
AATGCCTCATCAATATGAAGTCTTCCAGCTGTATCTATAATAACTACATTATTACCATTTGATTTTGCGTGTTCTAAGGATGCCTTGGCAATATCTACTGGAGACAATTTGTCTCCCATTGTAAATACAGGTATATCTATTTGCTTTCCTACAACCTGTAATTGCTTAATAGCTGCCGGTCTGTATACATCACAAGCTACTAATAAAGGTTTCTTATTCGCTTTTCTAAGATTCAAAGCAAGTTTTCCACACATAGTTGTTTTTCCTGCACCTTGAAGTCCTACAAGCATAATTACGGTTAATCCTTTTGAAGAAAATTCTATTTTACTTTCTTGGCTTCCCATTAAATTAGTAAGCTCATCGTTAACTATTTTTACAACCTGTTGACCAGGTGTTAAACTTTCAAGAACTTCTTCACCCATACACTTATCGGCAACTGTCTTTACAAAACTTTTAACAACTTTATAATTAACATCTGCTTCTAAAAGTGCAAGTTTAACCTCTCTCATAGCCTCTTTTATATCTTTTTCAGTTAACTTTCCTTTTCCCTTAAGCTTTTTAACAGCCTCTTGTAACTTTGAGGATAAACCTTCAAATACCATAGAAACCTCCTAATTTATCTCCTTCAACTCTTTATAAATTTTTTGTACAATATCATTAACCTCTTGATTATCTAAAAAAGTTAATTCTTCTAACAAATCATTTACTTTACTTTTAGTTTGTTCTAAAATATAATTTTTCTTTAAAAGTTGAAGTTTTTCTTCATATTCATATAACAACTTTTCACACCTTTTTATAGTGTCATGTATAGCTTGCCTACTGATGTTACTATTTTCGCCTATCTCGGATAAAGATAAGTCATCATTATAATAATAATCCATCACATTCTTTTGTTTTTCTGTTAATAAATTACCATATATATCAAACAATATAAGTATTTCTGTTCGCTTTTCCATAACATCACCTTAAACACAAAAATAATAATATCAGATTAAAATATATGTGTCAAGTATTTTTCCTTAACACATATATTTTTTTTAAAATAATGCCTCAACAAATGCTTCTGCATTAAATTTTTGTAAGTCTTCCATTCCTTCTCCAACACCAATGTATCTAACTGGTATATTTAAAGATTCTTTGATGGAGATTACTATACCACCTCTTGCAGTACCATCTAATTTAGTCAATATAATTCCATCTATATTACAAACTTCCTTAAACTGCTTAGCTTGTTGTACTGCATTTTGTCCTGTAGTAGAATCTAATACTAAAAGTGTTTCTACATTTTCTGATCCAAATTCCCTATCTATTATTCTATTTATTTTTGCAAGCTCATCCATAAGATTTTTTTTATTATGAAGTCTTCCAGCTGTATCACAAATTACAACTTCTGAATTACGTGCCTTAGCAGCTTGAATACCATCAAAAACTACTGCACCTGGATCAGCCCCTTCTTGATGTTTTACAATATCTACTCCAGCTCTTCCACTCCAAATTTGAAGTTGATCTATTGCTGCTGCTCTAAATGTATCTGCTGCAATAAGTAGAACTTTTTTTCCCTGTTCTTTATAAGAATAAGCTATTTTGCCTATAGAAGTTGTTTTTCCAACTCCATTAACTCCAATTATTAATAACATTTTAGGAAATTTCTCTTCTGTTTCATCGGTATCTTGTAAAATCTCCTTTAATACTTCTTTTAAACAAGGTTTAACTTCAGCAGTATCTTTAATCTTTTTTTCTTTTATTTTTGCTTTTAATTTTTCAATTACTTCTAATGTAGTCTCTACACCAAGATCAGAAGTAATAAGAACTTCTTCTAATTCTTCATACATATCATCATCAATTTTTACAGCTAAATTAAGTACATCTGTTACTTTATCAGCTAAATTATCTCTAGTCTTTGTTAATCCTTCTTTTAGTTTGTCAAAAAATCCTCCAAACATAGGAACACCATCCTTCTAATCATTTTTATGTTTATTTAAATCTACAGAAACTACTTTAGATATTCCTTTCTCTTCCATAGTTATTCCATATAATGCATCACTTACTTCCATAGTTCCTTTTCTATGAGTAATTACTATAAATTGAATTTTATCCGAAAACTTTTTCAAAAAATCTGCATACCTTTTAACATTAGCATCGTCTAAGGCAGCTTCTATTTCATCTAAAATACAAAATGGTGTTGGTTTCATTTTTAAAATTGAAAATAAAAGTGCAATAGCAGATAATCCTTTTTCTCCACCGGACATTAAATTTATATTTTGAAGTTTCTTCCCCGGAGGCTGTACATTTATATCTATTTTACCATCTAATTCATCACCTTCTGATAAAATTAGGGATGCACTTCCACCTTTAAATAATTCTCTAAAAGTTTCATGAAAATATTCATTTAATTTCTCAAAATTTTCTCTAAAAACCTCTTTCATTTTTAAAGTCATCTCTTCAATAACTTTAATTACCTCTTCTCTCGAATTCTCTAAATCAATTTTCTGTTCACTCATAAAGGTATACTTTTCTTTTAGTTCTTTATATTCTTCTATAGCCCCAACATTAACTATGCCTAAAGAACTAATTTTTTCTTTTAATAAAGATATTGTCTTTTTCAAATCAGTATGATCCAAATTTTCTTCTTTATAATCTAAAGCTTCTGCATATGTAATATCATACTCCTCATTAAGCCTATCTATAATACCTTGTTTCTCTGTCTCTAACTTAGTCAAATTTACTACAATTTTATTGACATCTTTTTCAACTTTTTCTTCTTCCATTAAAACTTGCTCAAAATCAGAATTTACCTTTTTTACTTGTTCCTTTAAAGTTATTCTTTCTTGCTCTTTAAGATTAAATCTATCTTCTAAAGAAAAAATTTCTTTATTTAAAGTTTCTAAATCCATTTTAAAGTTTTCTATCTTTTCTTTATATACTTTAATAGCCTCTATATTTTCCTTTTGTTTATGTTCAAATTCTTTTATGTTATTCAATTTATCCTGAATAGCTATGTCTAAATTACTTAATAAATTATTTTTATTCTCTACCTTTTCATTTACCTTAGCTAATTGAATTTTATAATTAACTAAAATTTCTTTTTGATCCTCTATTTTAAAAATAAAATCTTGTAATCCACTTTCTATATTTTGTATTGAAGTATTTAAATCATTTTTTTCTTTATCAAGTTCTTCAATTTCTTTTATCAAAAGTTCTTTTTGTCCTTTAAAAAACTTAATTTTAGAAGTTCCATCTGATAAATTTTCTTTTAAAGTCTTAATAGAGTTGTTACATCTTATTTCCTCATCTTTTAGTGAATTTATTTTTTCCTTTAACTTTACAAGATCAATATTTTCTCCATGAATAGTATCCCTTAAATTTAAAGTTTCCTCATCTAAAAAGCTAATATTCTTAGTATGTTGTTCTATAAGCTTTGTTATATCATTTAACTGTTGTTTTATAGTATTAATTTTTTCTTCTGTATCTTTTATTTCCCTTTTTCTACTTATAACATTAGAACTTTTACTATACGTACTTCCCCCTGTAAGAGATCCACCTACATTAAGAACTTCTCCACTTAAAGTAACAATTCTATTACTATAATTTATTCTTTTAGCAATTTTTAAAGCACAATCCATGTTTTCAGCAATAATTACATTACCCAAAACAAATTCTATGGCCTTTTTGAACTTTAAAGGATAATGTATAAGTGAACTTGCTACTCCCATAAATCCATTCATACTTTTTATAGACTCAAATACACTTAAATTCTTGCTTCTAATAATGTTTAAAGGTAAAAATGTCGCTCTCCCTAAATTCTTTTCTTTTAGATACTCTATAAGAATTTTAGCTTCATTCTCATTCTCTGTAATTACATTAGATATAGCTGCACCTAAGGCAATTTCAATAGCTTTTTCATATTTTTCAGGAACATTTATTATTTCACCTAAAACATAAGATTCTTTAACATCTTTAATAAAGTTCTTATTTATATGATCCATTAAATTTTTAACAGCTTTTGTATATCCCTCATGTTGTTTTTCTAAATTTAAAAGCAAATTATACTGTGCCTCTTCTTTGCTTAAATTTATATTTATGCTTTTTTGTTTATTTTCTTCATTTCTAACCTTAGTTCTTAGAATACCAATATTTTTTAGATTTTCTTTTAGAGTATTCTCTAATTGAGATATTTTATTCTTTAAAATTTCACATTGATTTTCTAATTCTAATCTGGTATTATTATTAATTTTTATAATATTAAGGGTATTTTCGAAATTAAATTTTATATCCTCTATTTTTTCTTCTAAAGCCTTTAGTTCCCTTTTAAGATTTTCAACTTCTTGTTGTTTTTTATTTTCGTTTTCATTTAAAACTTTAAGTTTCTGTTTTAATTCACTTGTTTTTAAACTATCTTCTTCTATACTTTTTTGCAGTTTTTCTAAACTTTCATTACCCTTATGTATAGACTCTTCATAAATTAAAAATTCTTTATTTATTTCTTGAATTTCTTTTTCAAGAATTTCTTTTTTTAAAGATAAATTATTTAATTCTTCTTCGTTTCTTTTCTTTTCTTCGGAAAAACTTTCTAAAAAAATATTTAAACTTTTTATCTTTTCTTCTATAAGTTTAATTTGGTTTTGTATATTATTTATTTTTTCTTTAGAATTATAATATTCTTCTCTATTTTCTTTATTAGCAATTTCATATTCTTCTAAAGTTTTATTATATTGTTCTAAAATTTCTTTTAACCTTTGTTTTTTATGTGAATATGTTTTTAGAATCTTTTCTTTACTTATATTATCATTATTTACAAGCTTAATCCTATCATGGATTCTTTCTATGATATCTATAGTTAAAGCTAAATCTTTATTTTTTAATTCTGTAGATAAGGTTAAAAATTCTTTAGCCTTTTCCATCTCTGATTTTAAAGGTTCTAATCTTTCACCATAGGTATTTAATATATCCATAATTCTAATTAAATTTTGTTCCGTACTTTCAAGCTTTCTTTCCGCCTCTTGTTTACGAGTTTTAAATTTAACTATTCCAGCCGCCTCTTCTAAAAGTGATCTTCTTTCCTCTGGTCTACCACTTAATATGGCATCTATCTTGCCTTGTCCAATTATTGAATATCCTTCTTTACCTATACCCGTATCCATAAATAATTCCTGAATATCTTTTAATCTGCATTTAGTATTATTTATAAAGTATTCACTTTCTCCCGAACGATATAGCCTTCTTGTAATTTTTACATCAGAATATTCAACATTTAAATCATGATCATCATTGTTTAAAATAAGAGAAACTTGAGATAATCCAACAGGTTTTCTAAATTCTGTACCTGCAAAAATTACATCTTCCATTTTTGCCCCTCTTAAACTCTTTACACTTTGTTCCCCCAAAACCCATCTTACAGCATCGGAAACATTACTCTTACCACTACCATTAGGGCCAACTACTGAAGTTATGCCTTTTTTAAAATTCAACTCAGTCTTATCTGCAAAAGACTTAAATCCTCTAATTTCTATAGATTTAAGGAACATACACTAATCTCTCCTAAATTTATCTAATTATAACTGAAAGAAAAGTAACCGCTACAAACACTACTAATATAGCTACAGCCATAATTTTTGTAACCTTTTCTCTTTGGTTTTTTCTCATAAAAACAACACCTCGTTTTTGTTAATATATCCATTTTATTAGTTTATTATATTTACATCAAAATATCAAGTAACTTAAATTTATGTATATATAAAAATTAAAAACCGTGCAAACACGGTTTTTAATTTAGCCCTTAGTTGGTTCTACAATAAATTTAATTGCTGTTCTCTCTTCACCATCAATAGCTATTTCTGAAAAAGCCGGAATAGCCACTAAATCAATACCATTGGGTGCTACATATCCTCTCGTAATAGCAATAGCTTTTACTGCTTGATTAACTGCCCCTGCTCCTACAGCTTGAACTTCTGCTGATTGATTTTCTCGTAAAATTGCTGCTAAAGCTCCCGCTACGGATTTAGGCTGAGATTTTGCTGAAACTTTTAATATATCCATGATATACCCCCTATAGAATATTATGGTAATGACTATATATTCTACAAAAGATATTTATTTCCTTCTTTACTCTTTATTTCAAGAAATTTTTTGAACGACATGGTTTTACAAGTTTCCTGGATCTTTATTTTTATTTCATCTTTTTCTACATTGAAATCTTGTATTACTTCTATATTTCCATTGTAATATTTATGATTATATTCATTAAAATAATACTTTTTATTAGAATATAATTTAGAAACATTTTTAGGATTAATGATTATTTGAATTTCTTTTGAATTTATATCCTTTAAAAATTTAAAAATCATTTCATTTAAAAGTGAACTTTCCATAAGCTCTCTAAAAGCCGGATGAAAGGGTCCCGTAACAACCTGTGCCCCTTCATTGATATCTTCTGTAGGTTGAAGTCCTACACGTATAACATTAATATCATTGGATATAAACATACTATATACTATTTTACAAATTTCAATAGTTTCTTTTAAACTATATGGAGTATATTCTCCTTTTTTAAACATAGTTTCCATTGGAGTATCTTTTATAACTAAAGAAGGATATATTCTACAAATGTCTGGTTTTATCTCGCATACTTCCTTAGCCGTCTTAATATCTTTTGCAAAATTATCACATGGAAGTCCTAACATAACTTGTATACCTAAAGTAATATTAAATTCTTTTATAAGATTAGATGCCGTTTTAACAACATCACTTGAATGGCCTCTACCAGAACATTTCAAAACATCATTGTCTAAAGATTGAACACCTAATTCTATTATATCTACACCATATTTTTTTAAAATATTTAGCTCACTAATATCTATATAATCAGGTCTTGTAGATAATCTTATAAAATTAATTTTTTCCTTACATTTATATTCATACGCTACTTCTAATAATTCAATTTGCTTCTCTAGCGGAATGGCTGTGAATGTTCCTCCAAAAAAGGATACTTCTATTACTTTTTCTTCATTGCCATATTTATTTATAGTGTTTAAATATTCTTCTATTATATTTCTACAACTTTTTTTAGTAATTTCTTGTACATTAGAATCTTTAATTTCTTTTTTGCCTGTAATTGTATTTTGATTACAAAAAACACAATTATGAGGACATCCTATATGTGGAACGAAAATTGGAATTATATAATGGCTTCTACTCATTTCTATTCCCCATACTTAAAATTACTTCTTTAGCTGCATTTTGTTCAGCTTCCTTTTTACTATATCCCTTACCTTTTCCTTTAACCTCTCCATTAATACAAACCTCAACATAAAAAGTTGGTCTATGAGGTGGACCTTCACAAGAAATTAAATCGTACACTATAGAAACTTCTCCATTTTTTTGCAGAATTTCTTGTAGCTTAGTTTTATAATCTAATATTATTTCATTACTTATAGCTTTTTTTATAATTTCCATGAAATTATCTAATATAAATTTCTTAGCTACTTCTAATCCCTTATCTAAGTACACGGCTGCAATAATAGCTTCTACACAATCTGCTAAAATTGAATTTCTCGTTCTTCCTCCAGTTTGTTCTTCACCCTTACTCATTATAATAAACTTACCTAAATTCCACTTTTGCGCTATTTCATAAAGAGAAGTCTCACATACAATTGTAGCCCTTATTTTAGTTAGTTCCCCTTCTAACTTATCCTTATAATTTATGAATAAATATTCGGATATAACTAATTCTAAAACAGCATCTCCTAAATACTCTAATCTTTCGTTATAAGCTACATTCTTTCTTTGATTTGCGTAGGAACTATGTGTTAAAGCCGTCCTTAATATAGATCTATCTTTAAATTCGATTGCAATTATTTTTTCTAATTCATTAATTGCATTTTCCTTTTGCATCATAATTTAACTCCTTTTTATTCTTTATTTAAAGAATTTAAGTCCCGCTTATCTGCGCGGGACTTATATTATTCATCTACACGTGATTTTATGTATTCAACAACGTCTGCCACAGTAACAACCTTTTCAGCTGCCTCATCTGGAATTTCTATATCAAATTCTTCTTCTAGAGCCATTATAAATTCAACTACATCTAGTGAATCTGCTCCTAAATCATCAACAAAAGAAGAGTCCATTAAAACTTCATCTTCATTTACACTTAATTGATCAACTATTATCTGTTTAACTTTTTCGAAAATCATACCTTCGCCTCCAATTAATAGCATGGTTTTTAATATTTATAAATAAATATTAATCGTTTTATTTATTTTTAGCAACTATTTTTTTGTATTTTTTATAATTTATTTTATAATTCCTTATATTATATGTAATAATTTAATTTTTATTTCTATTTTTCTTCTAGTTGTTTTAAACTTTCAAGTTCTTCCTTTATTGCATCAACAATTTTATTATCATAAAAAAACTTGGCTTGTTTTATTGCATTTTTAAAAGCTGTTGAATCTGAACTTCCATGTGCTTTTACACATATACCCTTAGTACCTAAAAAAGCCGCTCCACCATATTCTTTATAGTTAAAGTCTTTTTTAAATTTTCTAAATATAGGTTTTAATAAAATTCCTCCTATTTTAGTTCTAAAAGAAGACATTATTCCTTCCTTTAAAACTGAAAAAATAGTACTTGCAACACCTTCATACATTTTTAAAATAGTATTTCCTACAAATCCATCACACACTAAAATATTCGTATCACCTTTTGGTACATCTCTAGGTTCAATATTACCAACAAAATTTAATTCTGTTTCTTTTAATAACTTAAAAGCTTCCTTAGTAAGTTCATTACCCTTTTCTTCTTCTACTCCTATGTTTATAAGTCCTATACTTGGATTGGAAATCTTTAAGACCTTCTCAAAATAAACTTTTCCCATAAGAGCAAATTGAAGTAAATTTTTAGGTTTACAATCTACATTTGCACCTACATCTGTCACCATAAAGGCACCATTCTTTCCTGGCATAACCGGAGCAAAAGCTGGTCTATCTATTCCTCTTATTCTTCCTACAATTAATGTAGCCCCTGTTAAAAATGCACCTGTACTACCTGCAGATACAACTGCATCTGCCTTTCCTTCTCTAACTAAATATAAAGCTTTACATAAAGAAGAATTTTTCTTTTTTCTAATAGCCATAGCAGGATGCTCATTATTAGAAATTATTTCTTCGGCATGTAAGACTTCTATCCTACTTTTATCATAATTATACCTACTCAATTCATTATTTATAAGTTCTTCTTTACCTGTTATTATAATATTAATACCTGAACATTCTAATGCTTCTATACATCCTTTTACAACCTCTTGTGGAGAATTATCCCCACCCATTCCATCTACAGCTATAATCATATAATAACCTCTCTTTTACTTATATTTTTTGTAAAATTATTATATCATATTTTTACAAAAAATATAAACTTAAAAATAAAAGAAAGTCTTTCGACTTTCTTATTATTTATCATCAGATACTACCTTTGTACTATTGTAATATCCACAATTCTTACATACTCTATGAGCTAGTTTGAATTCATGGCATTGAGGACATTCCACTATACCAGGCATGCTAAGCTTAAAGTTTTGAGCTCTTCTTTGATCTCTTCTTCCTTTTGATGTTTTTCTCTTTGGATGAGCCATTAATAAACACCTCCTTAACCTGTGAATGAAGTTTATTATAACTTATTATCATTTTAATAAGCTTTTTAGCTTTGCGAATCTCGGATCAAGCACTTCCTCTTGTTCTTCTTCTTGTTCAAAATTTAAATTACATTTACAAATATTCTTATTCAAATTTATCCCACATGAAGGACATAGGCCTTTGCAAGATTCCTTACATAATCTTTGAATTGGGATGTTTAAAAACAAACTTTCTTCTATAAGTTCATATAAATCTACTGAATTTCCTTCTATCTTTCTTATTTCTTCACTTTCGGGATTTCTTGAATATGTTTCATTTAACTCTAAATGAAATTCTTGTGGAAATTCCTTAAGACATCTTGAACAAGTAAAATTTAAAACAGTATCATACTTAGCTTTAAAGAAAAATTGTTCTCCCTTTCTGCGAAAAGAACCATTTAAACTTATAGGAGACAAATATTTCATATCTTCTCCATCAAACTTCAAACTTTCTTTTTCAATAACTGTATGTACTTCAATTTTATCTTTTTTGCCATTCATTAACTCTATTAAATCAAATTTCATCATACATACCTCTTAGCTATTTATATTGTTAAACAAGAGTTATTATATAAATAATAAGAGAAAAAGTCAAGATTATTTTTTAAATAAAAATTTGGAGCAAAATAAATTTACTCCAAATTATATAATTTTATACTATATAATACTATAGTAAAGCTAAAGTTTCTTTTGCAATCATTAGCTCTTCGTTAGTTGGAATTACAAATACTTTAACCTTTGAATCATCAGCACTTACTTCTACTGCTTTTCCTCTTACATTGTTCTTTTCTTTATCTAATTTAACTCCTAAATATTCCATGTTTTCACAGATTATTTCTCTTGAAGAGATAGAGTTTTCACCAAGACCAGCTGTAAATACGATGCAATCTACACCATTCATTATAGCAGCATAAGCTCCTATATATTGTTTAACTCTGTAGTGGAATACATCTAAAGCAAGTTTTGCTCTGTGATTTCCTTCTTCTGCTGCATTTTCGATATCTCTAAAGTCAGAACTTACACCAGATATTCCTAAAACACCTGATTCTTTGTTCATTAATTTATCTATATCTTCAACTGAAAGATTTTTTTCTTTCATTAGGAATGGAATTATAGCTGGATCTATATCTCCACATCTAGTTCCCATTACTAATCCTTCAAGTGGAGTGAATCCCATTGAAGTATCTATAGATTTACCATTTTTAACAGCAGTTAAACTTGCACCATTTCCTAAGTGACAAGTAATTATTTTTAAATCCTCTATATTTTTACCCATCATTTCAGCTGCAACACCTGATACAAACTTATGAGATGTACCATGCATTCCATATCTTCTTACTGAATTTTCTTCATAAACTTCATATGGAAGAGCATAAATATAAGCTTCTTCTGGCATTGTTTGATGGAATGCAGTATCAAATACAACACTCATTGGAGTATTTGGCATTAATTTTTTACATGCATTAATTCCTATAATATTTGCTGGGTTATGTAGAGGAGCTAATTTAGCACACTCTTCTAAACTTGTCATAACATCATTATTAATTAAAACAGATTTAGCATATTTTTCTCCACCATGAACAACTCTGTGTCCAACAGCTGAAATTTCGCTCATATCACTTATTACACCATATTCTTTATCAGTTAAAGCACCTAATACTAATTCTATAGCTACTTGATGATCTTTCATTGGAGTTTGGATAATATGTTTATCTTTTCCATCTGCTTTGTGAGTTAATATAGAACCTTCTATTCCTATTCTCTCAACTAATCCTTTTGCTAAAGCCTTTTCACTTTCCATATCAATTAATTGATATTTTAATGAAGAACTTCCACAGTTAATAACTAAAATTTTCATTTAATTTCCTCCTACATATAAATCTATATATATTAATATTATTTATAGCTGTATTAATTATGTTGTGCCTGTGCTTGAACTGCAGTTACAGCTACTACATTAACTATATCTTCAGGAGAACATCCACGTGATAAATCATTTATTGGTTTTGCAAATCCTTGATTAATAGGTCCTATTGCCTCTGCTTTAGCAAATCTTTGTACCAATTTATACCCTATGTTTCCTGACTGAAGATCTGGGAATATTAATACATTAGCATTACCTGCTACTTTACTTTCTGGTGCTTTTAAATCAGCTACTTTTTTTACTATAGCCGCATCTAATTGAAGTTCACCATCTATCTCTAAATCTTCTCTTTGTTCCTTCGCAAGTTTTGTAGCAATCTGAACTTTTTCTACTAATTCATGCTTTGCACTTCCCATTGTTGAGAAAGATAACATAGCAACCTTAGGATCTATTCCGCAAAGATTCTTAGCTGTGTCTGCTGTTGATATAGCTATTGATGCTAACTGTCCTGCATCGGGATTTGGATTAACCGCACAATCTGAGAATAATAAGAATCCATCCTCTCCGTATTCACAATTTGGAATACTCATTAAAAAGAAACTAGATACTACTTTTATTCCTGGTGCTGTCTTTACAATTTGAAGTCCTGGTCTTAAAAGATCTCCTGTTGTGTGTATGGCACCTGATACCATACCATCTGCATCTCCAAGTTTAACCATCATAGTTCCAAAATATAAAGGATCTAATACTACATCTTTAGCTTTTTCCAAAGTAATTCCCTTATGTTTTCTTAATTGGTAAAATTCACTTGTATAAGCCTCTAACTTATCTGACTTTTCAGGATCAATTATGTTTATATTTGAAATATCAACTTTTAGTGATTTAGCCTTTTCAATAATATTTTCTTCTTTCCCAATTAATATTACATTTGCAAGACCTTCATTTTTTATTTTTTCACTAGCAATAATTGTTCTCTCTTCGTCACCTTCTGGCAAAACAATTGTTTTTTTATCTTCTTTTGCCATTTTCCAAATTTTATTCATTAATTCCATATCCCTTCCCCCTTTGAGATATATCTTTAATTAGAAAATTATATACACACATTAATAATATAACCTTTTTATTTAATTTATTCAAGTTTTACTTTAATAAAATTTGATTTATAATATATAATAAAGTTTAAAATGAGGTGTTTTAATGAATATAACTGGTATTATTACTGAATATAATCCTTTTCATAAAGGACATTTGTATCATATAAGAAAAACTCGTGAAATAACTGATTGTGATTGTATAGTTTGTGTAATGAGTGGAAATTTTGTTCAACGAGGTACACCTGCTATTTTAGATAAATGGCAAAGGACTGAAATAGCACTTAAAAATGGTGTTGATTTAATTTTAGAACTCCCTATGGCTTATTCCATTTCTTCTGCTGAGTTTTTTTCCTTTGGAGCCATAAGCTTGTTAAATGAATTAAATATAATAAATAATTTATGTTTTGGATCTGAACTTGGAAACTTAAATTTATTAAGTAAAATTGCAGAAATGTTAATAAAAGAACCTATAGAGTTTAAAAATTTTTTATCTTATCATTTAAACGAAGGTTTATCTTATCCTAAAGCTAGAAACAACGCCATCTCAGAATATTTTTATTCATTAAATTATTCTATAGAAAACTTAGATGAAATTTTAAATTCTTCAAATAACATTCTAGCCTTAGAATACTTAAAAAGTTTAATTCGATTAAATAGCAAAATTAAACCTTTTACCATTAAAAGAGAAGGAGGAACATATAATTCTACAGAGCTTTTAAAATTTTCTAGCGCTACTGCCATAAGAAAATATCTTAAATCCAATTTACCTATGTCAGATTTGAAAAATTATTTACCTTATGAAACCTTCAGGACATTAGAAAAATTTTCTAATGATAATTTTGTATTTGAAGATAAAATGATCCCTTATCTAAAATATAAGATTTTATCAAATCCTAAAAGTTTAACTAAATTACCTGATGTTAAAGAAGGTTTAGAAAATAGACTTATAGACGCCATTATAAAAAAGAATTCTTTCCAAGAGATTTTAGAAGAATCTAAAAGTAAACGATATGCACTTACAAGACTTAGTAGAATTTTATGTCAGTATTATGTTGGATTCGATGAATTTGATATAACCACTATGAGAACTTCTAAGGTGCCCTATGCTAGAATATTAGGTTTTAATTCCAAAGGTAGGGAGATACTAAGAGAATTGAAGAAAAACTCTAACATACCACTTATAACAAAATTACCTAAAATCAAAAATGATTTTCTAAATCTAGATATTCAAGGTACAAAAATGTATAGTCTATTAAACAGTTCAACAAAGTATAATGATGATTATTTAAGAATGCCTATTATAATTAAATAATAAGGAATTAATTTGTATAAATTAAAATATACATATTATGTAATCACTTAAAAGGTAGGTTTAAAATTTGAGTAGTAAAAACATAATTGGAGAAAAGAATATAAATAAAAATTCAAACAAAATTTTTATTTTTCTCTTAAGTATTTTAATTGTAAACATATTAATTTTTCCTAAACCATGTATAAATGGTTCTTTAAATGGCTTAAGACTTTTTATTACAGCACTTTTTCCATGCTTATTTCCTTTTTTAGTTATTTGCAATTTAATAGTAGCCTTTAATGGAGCATATATTTATGCAAAACTTTTAGGACCTATTTTATGCAAACCTTTAGGACTTCCATTGCAATCTTCTGTAGTTTTAATTTTAAGTGCTCTATGTGGTTACCCAATGGGAGCAAAATATACTGCAGATTTATACGAAGCAAAAATTATAGATTTTAATACTGCAGAAAAACTTTTAAATATAGCCTCTAATGCAAGTCCTCTTTTCATAGTAGGTTCTATTTCTTTAACAATGCTGAAAAATAAATACTTCGGATATATATTACTTTGTTCTAATTATTTATCTTGTTTTTTAATGGGTTTATTACTTAAGGATAAAAGAGATAATAATTATAACTCCAATAATTATTTAAATAGTCATCCTTATATTCCTGTAAAAAACTTCTCTACGGCTTTTTCAAAAAGTGTAGAAGATGCCATTAGTGTAACTTTACGTGTTGGTGGATTTATTATTATTTTTTCTATGCTTATGGAAATAATAAAAAGCAATACTTTTTTTAGTATCGCTTTTTTAAATAAAGAATTTACTGGGCTAATTAGTTCACTATCTTTAGGTATTTTAGAAATAACTAATGGATGTAATAGTATTTCGTTGTTAAATATACCTATGTTTCTAAAATTAGGTTTTATAAGCTTTTTAATATCTTTTAGTGGCATATGCATAATTCTACAAGTATATTCTTTTCTTTATAAGTTTAATTTTTCTATTAAAAAATATATATTAAGAAAATTTTTTCAAGGTATCTTAAGTTCATTACTTACTATAACTATTTATTTTATAAGTTTTAATACTTTACCAACCTTTAGTTTAAATCATACAATAAATAATTTAGATTTAATATCCTATGTTCTTATAATAAGCATTTTATTATTAATTCCTATTATCATAAATAAAATAAAAAAATTATTTATTTAACATTCTTTAGTTCTTCTATGTTTTCATTGAGAATGGAGGTAGTTTCCTTTATATAAGAATCAATATTTATAGTGAATTCCTCCATTTCTTTTCTAAGATTTTGGGTAAACTGATCATGATTATACGCTATCTTTTTTTCTGTATCCTGTAAAATTTCTAATGCATAATCTCTAGCCCCATTTTTTATAATCTTAGATTTTTTTTGAGCCTGCATTATCATTTCATTTCCTTTAAGTTGAGCTTCTCTTACATAATCGTGACTTTCAACTCGTCTTTTTGCCATTTCCAAGCTCTCTTTTTTAATACTTTCTGCTTGTTCCTGTGCATCCCTTAAAATTTTTTCTTTTTGTTCGCAAACCCACTGCGCCTTTTTAAATTCATCCGGTAAAAAATTTATAATTTGTTCTATTATATCGGATATTTCTTTTTTATTTACCATAATTTTATTACTCATAGGTATTTTTGATGCTGTATCCAAAACTTCCTGAAGATAATCTAATAATTTTATAACATCCATTTTCAACCCTCTCCTTATTTAGTTTCTTGTATCTTACTTTCAACTATTTCCACAATCTCTTCTGGAACTAGATCTCGTATACATCCCCCAAATTTTGCTACTTGTTTAACTGAAGAAGAACTTAAATAAGAATACTTAGCATTAGTCATCATAAAAACCGTTTCCTTAGTAGGATCTAACTTATTATTCATCAACGCCATCTGAAATTCATATTCAAAGTCTGAAACTGCTCTTAATCCTTTTACTATAACATTAGAATTATGCTTATTCATAAAATTAATTAGTAATCCGTTAAAACTCTCTACTTTAACATTTTCATAAGGTTCTATTACTTTTTTTATTAATTCAACTCTTTCTTGTGCACTGAAAAGTCCTGTTTTATCTGGGTTAACCAATACCCCTACAATCAGTTCATCAAATACCTTTGAGGCACGTTCTATTATATCTAAGTGACCGTTAGTAACAGGGTCAAAGCTCCCTGGATAAACTGCCTTTTTCATTTTATTCCTCCCTGTACTTATAGAAAAGTACTGTAGTATTTCCATATTTTCTTTTATCTACTAATTCTATCTTTTCTCCACCTTCATATATTTCTTCTGAAGAATCTATTTTACATACAATAATCCCATCTCTTTTTAAAGATTCTTGATCTTCAACAATACTTATTGCCGGTGGAATCATTTCTTTAGCATACGGCGGATCTATAAATATTATATCAAACTTTATGCCCTTTTTTCCTAATTTCTTTAAATTTTCGTAAGAATCCCCATTAACACATGTACATATATCTTCAAACTTTAAATTTTGTACGTTTTGAGAAAGATAGGAGAACGTCACCTTATTTCTATCTATAAGATAACATTTTTCTGCCCCTCTACTAGCGGCTTCTATACCTAAGCTACCAGTTCCTGAAAATACATCTACAACAACAGCATCCTGTATATAATTTTGGATTATACTAAAAATAGATTCTTTTACTCTATCTAAAGTTGGTCTTGTAACCGCATCACCTTCTGGTCCTAAAAGTTTTCTTCCTCTTGCTATTCCTGCTATTACTCTCAATTTACTTCCTCCTTTGATTTTAACTCTAATTGGTATTATATTTTTTTACTTAGATAAATTCAATATATTTTTAATTAAAACAAATATAATTAGAAGATTTTTTAATATATTCATCTATGTAATTTTTAAAACTATTATATTTTTCATCTTCACTAACTAAAATTTTCTTAGCTTCTTCATTAGCTACTTGTAATACTTTAACATCTTCTATTGGATCTGAAATTATGAGTTCATTTTCACCATGCTGTTTATACCCAAAAAGTTCACCTGTTCCTCTTAATTTTAAATCTTCTTCCGCAAGTATAAACCCATTATTTGTATTTTGCATAATTTCCATTCTTTTTCGAGTCTTTTCACTTTTAATATTAGCTACTAGTACACAATAAGATTTATGTTCTCCTCTACCAACTCTTCCTCTTAATTGGTGCAATTGTGAAAGTCCAAACCTTTCTGCATTTTCAATTATCATTAACGTTGCATTAGGCACATTAACTCCAACTTCTATTACTGTAGTTGATACCAAGACTTTAACAATACCTTTCTTAAATTCATCCATAATAGTTTCTTTTTCTTTTGCATTCATTTTACCATGTAAAATTCTAACTTCTATATCTTTAAAGTATTTTTTCTTTATCTCTTCATATAACGTAGTTACAGAACTTAAATTCATGTCTTCTACTTCTTCTACTAAAGGACATACTATATAAACTTGTCTTCCATTATTTATTTCTTTTAATGCAAAATTATAGACCCTATCCTTTTCATTTTTAGAAATATAATAAGTTTCAACTGATTTTCTATTTGGTGGTAATTCATCTATAATAGACTTATCTAAATCTCCATAAAAACATAGACTTAAGGTCCTTGGTATAGGAGTGGCGGTCATAACCAACATATCTGCACTTTTACTTTTATTTGAAAGCCTACATCTTTGATTAACTCCAAATCTATGCTGTTCATCTGTAATTATTAACCCTAAATTTTTAAACTCTACATCATCTTCTATTAGTGCGTGAGTTCCTACAACAATATCTATCTCTCCTGCCTTTAATTGTGATTTTATTCTTTCTTTGTTTTTAGGTGTAGTACTACCAACTAAAAGTTCCACATTTAAATTAAAATCTTTTAGCAGCATCGATATTTCTTTTAAATGCTGTTTTGCTAAAATTTCTGTAGGTGCCATCATAAGTGCTTGATGTCCATTCATAACAACATTAAACATAGCTATAATAGCTATTACAGTTTTTCCGCTTCCAACATCACCTTGCACTAATCTATTCATAGGTACCTTTTTGTTTTGATCTACAATAATTTCTCTAATTACCCTACTTTGTGCATTAGTTAATTGAAAAGGTATTTTTTCTTTTAAAACCTTAAGTTCCTTACTTATAGGTATACTAATACCTTCACCACTTTTATATCTTTCTTTTAAAGATAATACTTTTAAAGAATATGTAAATAACTCTTGAAATTTTAATCTGTGTCTAGCTTGTTGTAAATGCTCAAAAGAATCTGGACAATGGATATATCTTAAGGCATTATTTAAATCTATTAATTTATATTTTTCAATAAGTTCCTTCGGAAGATTTTCCTCTACTTTAAAATCACATAATAAATTCGTAATTATCTTATTTAAAAAATTATTAGTTATTTTTCCTTTCAAGGGGTACTTAGCTACTATTTTTTCTGAATCTTGAGAAGAATTTCTTATTAATCTGGGATTTTGAATAAAAATATTTTTTCCTTCAATTTTACATTTTCCCGATATTAAATACGTTCTTCCTATAGAAAAACTATTTTTTACATATGGTTGATTAAACCATATTCCTTTAAATTTCTCTCCATTAGATTCAAATATAATAGAACTCATTATTTTTCCTGTTCTAGTTCTTATATCCCTATTAATTTTAGCTACATTGCCATATATAAAAATTTTTTCATCATTTTTACATTGTGATAAATTACTAATAAATCCTATATGCTCATAATCTCTTGGAAAATATAATAAAAGATCTAATACTGTAAAAATTCCAATCTTATTCAATTCTTCACTAGATTTAGGCCCAACACCCTTTACATATTTTACACTATTATCTACATTCACGTTAATTCACTCCTAGTATTTTCACCTTTAAAACACTTCTAAAGAAAAAAAGCCCTAAGGCTTTTATTCTACAGAGACTATAAAATAGTATAAAGGTTGTTTTCCTTCATAACATTGAATATCTAAATCCTCATATTTTTCTTCTAATTTTTCTACAAGTTCTTTAACCTTTGTTTCTTCACAGTCTTCACCATAATATATTGTAATAAGTTCACTGTCCTCATTAACCATTTTATCTAATACATTTTCACATACTTCATAAATGTTATTACCAACCTGTGATATTTTTTCTTGTACTAATCCTAATATATCATCTTTTTTTATTTGCATTCCATCTGCCTCTGTATCTTTGATAGCGTAAGTTACAGAACCAGTTGATACATTGCCAATTACTTCTTCCATATTTTGCAGATTTTCTTCTATAGTATCTTCTTCATTGAATACTGTTAAAGCTGTTATACCCTCAGGTATAGTTTTAGTTGGTAATACATACACTTTTTTATCTGTTAAATCTACAGCTTGTTTTGCTGCCATAATTATGTTTTTATTATTAGGGCATACTATAATATGTTCTGCATTTAAACTTTCTATTTTTTCTAGAATATCTTGAGTACTTGGATTCATAGTTTGACCACCCTCAATTATTCTATCTACACCTAATTCTTCTAAAATAGAAACTATACCTTCACCACGAGCTACAGATATAAATGCATATTTCTTTTGTTCTTCTTCCTTTGGTTGTTCTTCTATGTTTTTATCTACTTCTTTTTCGTCATATATTAAATGTCTATGTTGTTCTCTCATATTATCAATTTTAACTTTTGATAATTCACCTAATTTTAATGCCTTAGATAAAATTAGACCTGGATCGTTTGTATGAATATGAACTTTAACGATATCTTCAAGTCCAACAACGACCATAGAATCTCCATATTTTTCTAAGTCCTTTTTAAATGCTTCTACATCTACATTATTGCATAAAACAAAAAACTCTGTACAATACCCAAATTTAATATCTTTTACATCAATATTGCTTTGAGCTTTATTCTCTACAACTTTAGTTTCTTTAAAATCTTTATTTACTTCTACATCTACTCCAAATTTTAAAGCTTCGTACATACCTTTTATTATTAATAAAAGTCCATAACCTCCCGCATCTACAACCTTAGCTTCTTTTAATTGAGGTAACATTTCTGGTGTTTTATTTAACATTTCTTCTGTATTCTGAATAATTTCTTCAAAAAGTTCGCATAGTTCTGTTTTATTACTATTTACAGCTGCCTCTCCTGCAGTTCTCACTATAGTTAATATAGTTCCTTCAGTCGGTCTCATAACAGCTTTATATGCAAATTTGGCACCTTCTTCAAGTGCTCTTGCTAAATCATCTTTAGAAATTTCATCTTTTTCTTCCAATCCTTTTGCAAAACCCCTTAGAATTTGAGATAAAATTACTCCAGAGTTTCCTCTAGCACCCATTAAAGCACCTCTTGCTAAAACCCTTGCAATATTACCAATAGATTCATCTTTTAATCCTTTAATATCTTCTACTGCAGAACTAAAAGTCATCCACATATTTGTTCCTGTATCACCATCTGGTACTGGGAAAACATTAAGTGCATTTACATGTTCTTTATTTTCCCCTAGTTTATTTGATGCATTTATTATCATATTATAAAAATTATGCCCATCAATTTTTTGATATTTCAATTGTTATACCTCCTTAAACTCTTACACCCTGAACATTAACTGTGATACAAGCAACCTTTAATCCAGTTAGATTTTCTATGGTATATTTAACTTTTTGAATAATGCTATTTGCTATAACAGAAATTTTAATACCGTACTCTACAATAATGAACAATTCTACATTTAATTGATCATCTTTAGTATGGATTTTTACACCTTTATTTAAATTTTCTTTTCTTAACAATTCCCAAAATCCATCTTTTGCATTCTTGGAAGCCATACCAACAACTCCATAACACTCCATTGTTGATAAACCTACTATATTTCCTAAAACTTCATCAGTATAGTGAACTATACCTAATTCAGTAGTTATCTTTCCGTTCATACTTATTCCTCCTTCATTTATACCATATAAATTATTTTATATTATATACCAAATTTATTCAAGGTAATAAATTTTATTATAAGATTATTTAATAATTTTATAATATACTTGCACATTATATACATTTTGTGATAAAATAAATCATGTTTGAACTCATAGATTTCCTATATAGTTTAAAGAGGAGGTGCTTTTACATGTCAAGAGTATGTGAAATATGCAATAAAGGCGTTGTTTATGGTAGACAAAGCAGCCATGCTGAAAATAAAAGTAGTAGAACTTGGGCTCCAAACCTAAAAAAGGTTAAAGCTATAGTTAACGGAACACCAAAAACAATAAAAGTTTGTACTAGTTGTTTACGTTCTGGTAAAGTTGAGCGTGCATAATAATTATAACATATAATATAAAATAAAAATGCAGTTAATAACTGCATTTTTATTTTTTTTGCATAAATAACTTAATTAAATTAGATAAAAACTTAGGTAATTTGATAGTAACTATCTTCATATTTTATCTCCTTTATAATAAATACAATATTATAACAATATTATTTATATGTATTTTAATATTGTATATTCCATATTTTAATAAATATTAAAATTATATTTAAATTAAAACTTTGCTACTAATATTATATGTTATATAAAATTTTAAGTTACAAAAATAAGGGGCTGTCGCATTAGCATAAAAATTTATACTAACGCGGCAGCGTTTTTTGTGTTTTATAGAAAATTTAATGATAGTTCACCGCCTATAAGCTTAATAATTTAAAAATGTCGCACTTTAATAAGCCTTTGGTATTAAGGCTTTTTTGACTTGTAGAATTTTAATATTTTAAAATTAGGCACTTTTTTTAAGTGAAAAAAGGTGTGTTCCAGTTCTATCTGCCTGAATTTTATTATGTAGCTTATTTATGTTATGTGCCATTGCTAATAGCATACTTTCAGCCAAAACATTTCTTTTACCTTTACTTAGATATCTACGAAATCTCATATCTTGTTTAATTTCTGCAAAAGAACCTTCAGCTTGAATGCTCCGATTCATTCTTAACTGGCATCCTTCTTCACTTACAATTCTTTCAAGATTCTCTTTGCGAAGCATGTTAAATAGCTTTGATATTTCAATATTTTTAACTCTTTCTTCTAAGGGTGTTTTGCTATTATTACCTTTTATGCATTTACTCTTGTAAACGCAATTACTACAGTTTTCACAAGTATAAATTGTTTTTTCACTTATATAGCCTGTCTTGCTTTTTCTTTTTATTGTCTTATTTACTATTAGTTTTTTATTATTTTTACAAGTATAATAATCACCTAATACGGTATAATCCATGTTGCTTATTCTACTTATATCATTTTTATATTTCCTTGTTTTTGAAATTTCATAATTTGCTGGTTTAATATATGATAACTGTTCATTATCTTTAATATAAACATAATTTTCTTCACTTTCATAACCCGCATCCGCAACAATTTTAGAATACTTAAAGTGCAAAAAATTCTCCATACTTTTTATAAATGGAATTAATGTTGTTGTATCCGTAGGCTGATCGCCAACAGTAAGCCATACGATATATTCGGAATCTACTCCATGCTGAACATTGTAACCTGGTTTTAACTGACCATTTCTCATAGCATCTTCTTTCATTCTCATAAAAGTTGCATCTTTATCTGTCTTAGAATAACTATTACGTTTACCGCAGGTATAGATTTTCTGCGTATATTCTCTTAACTTACCAAGATACTCTTCGAGTTTTTCAATAGAACGTTGAATAGGAGTTTTTCTTTTGCCACATCCATGTACAAATTGGATATTTTCTTTTTGTTTTAAAGAGTAAAGTTGTTTGCGTAGCTTCTTTACATGCTTTATTTTTACTTTGTTTTCATATATAAGTTTTATTCCATAAAGTTCTTCACATTCAGCTACTAAATCACCTAATTTAGAAAGCAATTTCTGTAAGTTCTTTGAAACTGCTTTTTTCCAAACAAAAGTATATTTATTAGCACATGCCTCTATCTTTGTGCCATCAATAAATATAGAATCTCCTAATATTTCTCCAATCTCATAAAAAAAATTAGTCATTTCAGCCATAATTATTTCCGAACAGGGCGCAAGGTGAAGACTACGAAATCTTGCAAATGTAGAATGATCTGGTACCGGCGACCCTTCTAGGAGATACATAAAATTAACATCCCTTTTGCAAGAGTTTTCCATTTCCCTAGAAGAATACCTACGGTTCATATAAGAATAAAATACAATCTTCAGCATCTGACGAGGCGTAGCCTGATTTTCCCTTAATCGGGAATAAGTCGAATATAAATCTGTTAAATC
This sequence comes from Clostridiaceae bacterium 14S0207, assembly GCA_003288255.1. Lineage (GTDB taxonomy): Bacteria > Bacillota > Clostridia > Clostridiales > Clostridiaceae > Hathewaya > Hathewaya limosa. Next base: position 1,662,508 of record CP026600.1, read on the forward strand.
CATCTCCTCTACAAATTGACTTAGCAAACGCACCGAATCATTATTTGGAATCATGTATTCAATATTTAGTGGAAGTTTTAATTGATAATTTCCACGATTTGAAGTATAATTTTTATGTAAATTAATATGTTTTGGCATATATTAATTTTACTATAAATCTTTCACTCTTTCGAGTGGGAGATTTATTTTTTACGCAAAAAGCTGTCGCACTATTTTTTAGTGCGACAGCCCCTTTTATTTAATCTTTAGGATAAATCAACAATAGATTCCCACTATTAAAAGTTATTTTTATATCTTTATCATTTAAAAACTCATTTGAAACCGTTAACGGTGAACCTGGTTCTAAATTATAATTTTCAAGTTCATATTTAGCCCCTCTTATGGATAAATTACTTACTGTTTCTTTAAAAGCTTGTACAGAAAATAATTTTCCTTTTTCTCCTTTTATAGATAAGCTTTTTTCACATACCTTAACTTCATTGTTATCATCAACTAATTTTATTTTATATCCCTTCTTATGATAATCAATAAGGAGTCCTAAATTTGCTAAAACATGGTCTAATCTAGTTCCTGTACATCCAAGTAAAATAATTTCATCTATATTTTTTTTAGTAATTTCTTTTATAGCAAGTTCTGTATCTGTAAAGTCTTTTTCAGGATTAAATTTTATAAACTTACATCCTTGATTTGAATAATATTCCTTAACAGATTCTTTAATAGAATCTAAATCTCCCACTATAATACTTGGACATAGTCCATACTTATATGTAACATTAGCTCCACTATCACTTGCGATTAAAACATACTTTCCTTTTAAATTATCCTTTAATAATTCCAAAGAAGGTTCAGTACCTCCTGAAATAATTATACCCTTCATTTATAATAGAGCCTCTCTTAATACCTTTATGTTTTTTTCTATTTCCCCATTTTTAAATACTGCTGAACCTGCAACTACTATATCTGCACCACTTTCACATATTTCTTTTATATTATGGCAGGTAACTCCTCCATCAACTTCTATTAAAAGCTCTTTATTTAATTTTTCACTAAGTTCTCTAAGTTCTTTAATTTTGTTTGTACAATATGATATATATTTTTGTCCACCAAACCCTGGATTTACAGACATAATAAGTACCATATCTAAACTTGGAATTAAATCTTTTATTAAAGATACAGGTGTTCCAGGATTTAATGCAATGGCAGCTTTTATATTTTTAGATTTTATATAATTTATTGTTCTATCAATATGTCTATCTGCTTCATAATGAACTGTTATAATATCAGCTCCTACATTAATAAATTCGTCTATAAATTTTGAAGGTTCTTCAATCATAAGATGAACATCAAATAAAAGATTTGAATAAGATCTTATACTTTTTACCACTGGAATACCAAATGTTATATTAGGAACAAACTTTCCATCCATTACATCAATATGGACTAAATCAGCTCCATATTTTTCAATCTTTTTAACATCTTCTCCTAATTTTGCAAAGTCGGCCGATAATATAGATGGTGCTATTTTCATAACTAATACCTCCTTAAATTTTGTAACTCCTGTAAAAGTCTTATATAAAATTCATATCTATATTTATGAATTTTTCCCTGATCAACTTTTTCTTTAATAACACATCCTGGTTCTTTAAAGTGCATACAGTTTGAAAACTTGCACTCCCCCATAAATTCATTGAACTCTGGAAAACATTCTTTTAATTCTTCTTTTTCTATAAAATCAGTGCTTATAGAGGAAAATCCAGGGGTATCTACCAAGAATCCCCCTTCAAAATCTATAAGTTCTGCATGTCTTGTAGTATGTTTTCCTCTTTTTAATTTTTCACTAATTTCCCCTGTTTCCATATGTTCTTTTCCTATAATACCATTCAAAATAGTAGATTTACCTACTCCTGAAGGGCCACAGAATACAGATATATTGTTTTTTAATTTCTCTTTTATCTTTTCGATTCCAACTCCATTTTTAGCATTTAGATATAAAATATCATAACCTGTAGATTCTAACATATTAAATATTTCACTATATTCTTCCTTATCTACTAAATCCATTTTATTTAAACACAAATTTATCTTTAAACTATTATATTCGCATAAAACCAAAAATCTATTTAAAAGATCTAAATTTATATCTGGATTTTTTAAAGTAAATACTACAAATGCTTGTGTTATATTAGAGACAAAAGGCCTTATAAGTTCACTGGTTCTATCATAAATTTTTTCTATAACAGCACTATCATTTTTTTCTAATTTAATTTCAACCCTATCCCCAACCATAGGAGTATACTTATTAAATCTAAATTTTCCTCTTGCTTTGCAACTATAATATTTATCTTCAACTTTTACTGTATATAATCCACCTACACCTTTTACTATAATTCCTTCCATCTCTCCTCCTACATTTATGCTTATTTTTTATTTTTAAATTCTAAACTTAAATCAAACTTATAATATGTTACATTTACATAAGTACCTTGTTTAACTTCACTATTTTTTTCAAAACTCTGATTTATAATTTTTCCATCTAATTCTTTTTTAGGAGTTGGTACTGTGGTAGCATTTCCTAATTTTAAATTAGCTCCTTGTAAAAGTGTTTGAGCTTCTTGTATTGTTTTATTAGTTAAATCTGGGACTCTTGTAGATTTACTTTCCGGTCCATTACTAACAACAAAATCTACTGAAGAATTTTCCATAACCTTTGTATCAGGTTCAGGATTCTGACTAATTACTTGACCTTTAGGAACTATGTCATTATATTGTTCAGTTACATTACCTACTTGTAACTTCTCACCTTTAATCATTTCTTTAACTTCTTCAAAATTTATACCAACAAAATTCTTTAATACAATTTCTTTTCCTTTTCCCTTACTAATAATAACTTTAACATCAGAATCTTTCTTAACCTTTTCTCCTTCTGATGGATTACTTTTAATTATAGTATCTTTAGGTTTTTCATTTTCTTCTTCGCCTTCAATAACAAAGTTAAGACCTAATGCCTCTATTTTATTTTTTGCCTCATCCTTATTAAGACCTATAATAGTTGGCACTACCACATCTTTCTTTCCCTTTAAGCCTATCATTTTAATGGAGAAAGTTGAAATTATACCTACAATTAAAACCACTAGGGCTATAATGCTCCACTTTATGATTTTAATTTTCTTTCTTTCATCTTTATCTTGATCTTTATCATCTTCTACATCATCATCTAAGTACTCTATATCTTCATCTTCATCATAATCTTCATTTTTTACTTTATCCAAATTATTCACTGGAGTATGTATATTTGTTTTTCCTAGTTGTTCTTCCGTAATAGGATCCATTATTCTTGTAAAATCACCTGTATCATCCATACTACTTACATTGATATCTGTATTTTGATTAAACTGTATCATTTGCATATCTGATATCATTTCTTTTATGGTTTGATACCTTTTATTTGGATCCTTTTCCATAGCTTTTAAAATTAATTTATTCATGCTTTCTGGAATATAAGGATTTAGTTGTATTGGTGGAACTACAGATTCCTGTATATGTTTTAAAGCAACTGACACAGGACTATCAGCATCATACGGAACCTTTCCTACTATCATCTCATATAAAACTATACCTAATGAGTATATATCAGTTCTAAAATCTACTACAGATCCTTTTGCCTGTTCTGGTGAGAAATAATGTGCAGACCCTATAATTTTAGTAGTATTTGTTATTGTGGCAGAATTCATTGCTTTTGCTATACCAAAATCTGTTACTTTTACTATTCCATCCTCTGTAACTAAAATATTTTGTGGCTTAATATCTCTATGGATAATGTGATTTTTATGTGCACATTCTAAAGCCCTAGCTATTTGCATTCCTTTATCCAAAGTTTCGTTAAAAGATAACCTTGTTCTATCTCTAATAACTTGCTTTAACGTCTTTCCTGTAACAAGTTCCATTACTATATAATTAATACCATCTTGGGAACCTACATCATATATGCTAACTATATTATTACAAGATAATGCTGCAGCTGCAGTTGCTTCTAATTTAAACTTTTCTACAAATTCATTATCCGTAGAGAATTCTTTTTTTAGTACCTTAATTGCAACATATCTATTAAGAACTCTACATTTAGCTTTAAATACTTCTGACATCCCTCCTTCACCTATTTTTTCTATAATTTCATATCTATTACCTAAGACACTACCTATCATTTTCATCAGCTCCTTTAAAAACAATTACTGATATATTATCTTTACTGCCATTTTTTTTACTAAGTTCTACTAGCCTTTTACATACTTCCTCTTCTGTATAAGAAAGAGTATATTCTAAAATTTCTTCTAATGAAACTACATTAGTAAGTCCATCGGTACATAATAAAATTCTATATACATCATCCACATCAAATTCATAAACATCCACATTTATATTCTCACTTGTGCCTAGAGCTCTAGTTATAATATTTTTGTTAGGATGATTAATAGCCTCTTCTCTCGTTATACTTCCACTATCAATTAATTCTTGAACAAGAGAATGATCCTTAGTTATTTTTTCTATAGTTTTATTTTTCTTAACAATAATACAAGAACTATCACCCACATGAGCAATATAGGCTTTATTTTTATAAATAAGACATACTGTAATAGTAGTTCCCATTCCTTTATACTTATCTTTTTCAATAGAAAGTGTATATACATGTTTATTAGCCTTATCAATTGAATTAACTAATGCGCCCTTAAAATCACATTTAGTATCAACTTGTTTAAAATAATTCATAACATTTTCTACAGCCAAAGTACTAGCAACCTCTCCTGCATTATGTCCACCCATTCCATCAGCAACTACATAAAATCTAAGATTTAAATCTTCAAAATATCCAACTGAATCTTCATTTATCTTTCTATAATTTCCAATATCCGAAATTATACCCACCAATTTAGTAGCCCCCTTTAAACTAATTTTTTGTTTTGAAGATAGCTTCTCCTTAATTGTCCACAGGCAGCATTAATGTCTGAACCCATTTCTCTTCTAACCGTAACTTCAATATTCTTTTTACTTAAAATATCTTTAAATCTTTCAATATTTTTTTTGTCCGCTCTTTTGTATTCTCTTTCCTTAACTTCATTTACTGGAATTAGATTAACATGACATAAAATATTTTTAAGTAAAAAACTTAATTCTTCGGCACATTCTCTAGTATCATTAAAATCCTTAATTAAAGCATACTCAAATGTAATTCTACGTCCAGTTTTACTTATATAATATGTACAAGCTTCTATAATTTCATCTATTGAGTATTTATTAGCTATGGGCATACTTTGTTTTCTTATATTATCATTTGGAGCATGCAATGAAATTGCCAAAGTAATTTGAAGATCTTCATCTGCCAATTGTTTAATTTTAGGTACTAATCCACAAGTAGATAATGTTATATGTCTTTGACCTATATTTAAACTATATTTCTCATTAACAAGTTTTATGAATTTAATTACATTTTCATAGTTATCTAGTGGTTCTCCACTTCCCATTAAAACAATATTAGATATTCTCTCTCCAATTTCTTTTTGAGCTACAAGAATTTGTGATATTATTTCTCCACAACTTAAATCTCTTACTCTACCATCTAAAGTAGATGCACAAAATTTACATCCCATTCTGCATCCAATCTGTGTAGATACACAGATTGAATTTCCATGAGTATATTTCATAACTACTGTTTCAATTAAATTTCCATCATCATATCCAAGTAAAAGTTTCACTGTACCATCTTTTTTAGATACAAACTTTTCTATTACTTTTGGTAATTCTATTTTAAAATTCAATTTTAAATTTTCTTTAGTGTTCTTAGGTAGATTTTTCATATCATCAAAATTACATACACCTTTATAAAGCCAATCCATAATCTGTTTAGCTCTAAAACTACTTTCCTTGTTATCTTTCATCCATTTTTGTAGTTCTTCTAAATTATAATCTAATATATTCATTAAATTAATCACCTACTGTTTTCTAATTTTACATAAGAAAAATCCATCCATATATTTATTAGGCAGTATTGTTAAATAGCCTTTTTTATCATAAAGTATATTATCACTTTTTCCTATAAACACTGGTTCAATTTTAAATTCGGGATTTTCTTTTATAAAAGAATTCACAATATCCTCATTTTCCTTTTTATTTAAAGTACAAGTTGAATATATAATTTCTCCTCCTGATTTTACATATCCTGCGGCATTTTGAAGTATGGTATATTGGATTCGAGTTAATTCATTTAATTCTCTTTCATTTTTATTCCATTTAATTTCAGGTTTTTTTCTTATAATACCAAGTCCTGAACAAGGAACATCAGCTAATACAGCATCAGCCCATTCCTTATATGTTTCATCATATTCTTCTGCATCCTTAATGCTTGCCTTTATAATATCAATGCCCAGTCTTTTTGCATTTTGCTCAATTAACTTTATTTTATGTTCATGAATATCAAAGGCCAAAATCTCACCTTCATTATCCATAATTTCTGCCATATGAGTAGTTTTACCTCCTGGTGCACTACACAAATCCATAACTTTACTTCCCTTTTCTATATCCATTAAAGGTGCAGTTAACATAGCACTTTCATCTTGAACCGTAATAAATCCTTCTCTAAATAGTTTATTTTTTTCAATACTACTTCCTTTTTTTATTATTATGCCTTCAGGACATACATCACTTTCTTCTACGTCATATCCTTCTTGAGATAATTTTTCCAAAGTATCTTCATAATCTCCCTTTAGGGCATTAACTCTTACTGTTAATGCTGGTCTTTCGTTCAATCCTTTTAGAATTTCAATAGCTTGCTTTTCACCATATTGTTCTATAAATAAATTTATCATCCATTTAGGGAATGAATATTGAAGTGCAAGTTTTCCATCAATTGAACCATTAGCCTTTAGTCTTGGTTCTCCTTTTCTCATATAATTTCTTAAAACACCATTTACTAACTTAGATTCTTTAATTCCTCTATGTTTTTTACAAATATTTACTGCTTCATTTACAATTGCAAAATCAGGTATTTTATCTAAGTATTTAAATTGATATATAGATGTTCTAAGTATAGTTAATACATATGAATCTATACTTCCAACACCTTCTCTTAAAAAATAATTTAATATTTCATCTATAAGCCCTTTATATTTTAAAGTTCCATAAACTATTTCCGTTATAAGTGCTTTATCCTCTCTCTTAAAATCATATTTATTTAAATATGTATTTAATGTTATATTTGAATAAGCCTTTTTATATATTACTAAGTTAATAACCTCTATTGCTACTTCTCTACTATTCATAAACACCTCATATTTTTCTTATCTAATTTTTTAATCATTTCTATTATTGCTTATAGCAATTAATCTTAAAAGTTGAGCTATTGCTGTAATTGCTGCCGCTACATATGTTAAAGCTGCTGCCTCTAATACTTTTTTAGCTCCATATAATTCTTCTTTATCTAAAATAACTTTCTCATCTAAAATTTTTATGGCTCTTGCTGATGCATTAAATTCTACTGGCAAAGTTATTAATTGGAATATTACTGCTCCTGAAAACAAAACTATTCCTAAAGTTACTAATCCTTTAATACTAAAAAAAAGTCCTAACATAAAAAATATCCAAGATGCACTAGAACCTAAATTAACTATAGGTACTATGGAATTTCTTATTTCCAAAGGCATATACTTATTTTTATGTTGAATTGCATGCCCTGTCTCATGGGCTGCAACTCCAATAGATGCAACTGAATTTCCATAATATACATCCCTTGATAATCTCATAACTCTATCTCTAGGATCATAATGATCTGTTAAGCTCCCTGATACAAGCTCTATTGGAACATCAAATAACCCTTCACTATCTAATAATATTCTTGCCACTTGTGCACCTGTTAAACCACTTTTACTATAAACATTTGAAAAATTTGCAAAGGTACTTTTAACTTTTATTTGTGCATACATAGCTATAATAAAGGCTGGTATTAATATAATCATAGTAGGATCCCAAAAGTAAAAACCCATAAATATCCTTCCTTTCTTATATTTTATTAGATTCTAATATGTTAAAATAACATCTATATTTATAGAGTTCCCTTTTATATACTCTCCAACATTCATGGCTTTCTTACCTGGAAATTGTATAGATTTAATTAATAAAATATCTTTGCCACATGCAACTTTAATTCCGTATTTTGAAACCTCCAATATCTTTCCTGGGGTATCATTACATTCTTTATCTATAACTTGGGATGAATAAATTTTCATCATTTTATCTTCATAATAAGTATAAGAAACTGGCCATGGATTTAATCCCCTGATAAAGTCATGTATTTTTTTTGCATCTTGATTCCAGTTAATTTTAGCCATTTCTTTATTTAACATAGATGCATACATTGAAGTTGTTTCGCCTTGTTTTATAGGAGTTATCTCATTTTTAGAAAGTTTATTTAAAGTTTCAATTAAAAGGTTTCCTCCTCTTTCCATTAAAACATCATGTAATTCTCCTGCTGTCATATTATCTTCTATATCTACTTCATCAACTAATAACATATCTCCAGTATCTAGTCCTACATCCATTAACATTGTAGTATTTCCACTTTTGTTCTCTCCATTTATAATTGCCCAATTTAAAGGTGCGGCACCTCTATACTTTGGTAAAAGAGAGGCATGTAAATTTATACATCCATACTTAGGTATATCTAAAACTTCTTTAGTCAAAATTTGCCCAAATGCTACAACTACAATAAAATCTGGTTTTATATCTTTAATAATTTGCTTTACTTCTTCATCCTTTCTTAAGCTCTTAGGTTGATATACAGGTATATCATATTTTAAAGCCAACTCTTTTATTGGAGACATTGAAAGCTTTTTACCTCTACCTTTAGGTTTATCTGGTTGTGTTAAAACCGCTTCTACCTTAAAATTATCTATAAGAGCCTGAAGTGATGGTACAGCAAACTCTGGTGTTCCCATAAAAACTACTTTCATTATTTCTCATTCCTTTCTAGTCTATAATCTTATCTATAAATAAAATTCCGTCTAAATGATCAATCTCATGACAAAAAGCTCTTGCTAAAAGCTCTTCTCCCTCAAAAATAGTTTCTTCTCCTTCTTCATTTAAACCTTTTACCTTTACATAATTGGGTCTTTCAACTCTACCTTGTTCACCTGGAACACTTAAACATCCCTCTATATCAATTTGACTCCCTCCTTTTTCTAGTATTTCTGGATTAATTACTGCAAAAGGTCCTTCCCCTACATCTATTACAATAATTCTTTTTAATATTCCTACTTGAGGAGCTGCAAGTCCTACACCATTTTCTTTATACATAGTTTCTTTCATGTCTCCTATTAGTTGAAGATCCCTAGGTGTAATTTCAGTAACCTGTTTACATTTTTTTCTTAAAACTTCATCGCCATTTATTCTCAAATTTCTTAATGCCATTTATATTCCTCCCATTTTTTCAACTTTTTGTTTATTCTATCTAAATATCTAAATATCTAATTCTATTTAATTCCTACTCTTTATTATATAAAGGAATTAGGATTTATATCAATTCCTATTTTTATATTTTTAAAATTATTTTCATTTAAAGTTTTATATACTATATCTTTTACCTTAGATGCAAATTGATTTTTAAAATCTCCCTTAAAAATTATAGTCCATCTAAATTCTTTTTTTAATTTAAATACAGAAGAAGGACTTGGCCCTAACATATTTATTTTATCATATTTTGTCAAAATATCTTTTAAATTTTTCTCTAAAATAGTAACATATTTATAAACATTATCCTTATTCTCTGAACTTATATTAATTAAAAGTATTTTAGAAAAAGGTGGATAATCTAAAGCTTTTCTAAGACATATCTCTTCTTTAAAAAAATCCCTATAATTATTTTGCGATGCATATACAATACTATAATTATCTGGAGAATAAGTTTGGAGGATAACTTCACCTTCTTTTTCTCCTCTTCCAGCTCTCCCTGCAACTTGAGTTATAAGTTGATATGTTTTTTCTGCCGCCCTATAATCAGGATAATTTAAAGATAAATCTGCAGCTAATACTCCAACTAAAGTTACATTTTCAAAGTCTAAACCTTTTGCTATCATTTGAGTTCCTATTAAAATATCTGCTTTTTTGTTTTTAAACACATTATATAAGTTTTCATAAGAATCTTTTTTTCTTGTAGTATCATAATCCATTCTTATAACTCTACTATTTTTAAAATATTTTCGAACTTCACTTTCAACTTTTTCTGTTCCTATACCAAAATATTTCACATATTTACTTTTACACTTAGGACATACCGTAACAGAACTTTCAGTATATCCACAATAATGACACACCATATTTCCGTTATTATGATAGTTCAAACTTATATCGCAATTTTTACATTTAAAAACATATCCACATTTTCTACAAGATACAAAGGGTGAAAACCCTCGTCTATTTAAAAACAAAATAACCTGTTCTTTTTTTTCTAACCGTTCCTTAATTCCATTATATAAGGCTCTACTAAATATAGAACGATTATTTTGCATAAGTTCTTCTCTCATGTCTATAATTGTAGATTTTGGTAATGGTTTATCAGACACTCTTTTATCTAAATTGATTAATTTTAATTCACCTTTTAATGCATTATAATAAGTCTCCAAACTAGGAGTAGCTGAACCTAAAACTACTTTTACATTTTTTAACTCACTTATGCAAAAAGCTATTTCTCTTGCATTATACTTAGGATCACTATCGGACTTATAACTTGATTCATGTTCCTCATCAATTATAATAAGTCCTAAATCCTCAAAAGGTAAAAACAAGGCTGATCTAGCCCCTACAGCTACATTTACCTTTTTTTCCTTAACTCTCATCCATTGATCAAATCTTTCTCCTTGAGAAAGTCTACTATGAAAAATAGCCACTTCTTCCCCAAATCTTCCGTGAAATCTTTCTATCATTTGAGGGGTTAATGAAATTTCTGGTACAAGTATAATACTTTGCTTTCCCTTATTAAGCATATTTTCTACTAAGCTTAAATATATTTCTGTTTTTCCACTCCCTGTAACTCCATGTATAAGAAACTTGTTTTCTTCTGAAAACATTATAGAATTCAACGTATTTACTTGCATATTATTTAGAATCTTTTTATCATAATACTTGTAACTCCTATTACCAGTTCTCCAATCTATTTCAGGTCTTAACCTCAAAAATCCATTTTTAATTAAGGTATTCACAGAACTTATAGATAGATTATATTTACTTTTTATTTGACTTCTTTCTAGGGATTCTTTTTCCACATATTTCATAATACTTATATATGGCTCTTTGTTATATCTTCCTTCTAGTTCTTTAATTTTATATAAAATTTCTTTTTTCTTGAACTTCATGCCTTTACTAATACCACTAGGCAAAAATAATCTTATACATTCAATGTATGTACAAAGATATTTTTCACGCATTATTTTAATAAGTTCTATATCACTTATACTTAATAAAGGTTCTTTTTCGCAAATTACTGAAATTTCTTTTATAGAAAAAGAAAAATCTATATCTTCTTCCTCTATAAACTCTACTACATATCCTTCTACTTGTTTATTACCCTTTCCAAAGGGAACCATAACTCTATGTCCTATCAACAAATCTTCTAAAAAACAATCTGGTATCTTATAAGTAAAAGGTTTATCTATAGAATTCGTTAAAGAATTAATTATAATTCCTGCATATTCACTCACTTTATCACCTTTTCAAAACTAAATGTAATTTACTATAATAAATAAAGAAAAAAGCGCATTAGCGCTTTTTGTTTATTAAATTAAATAATTCACTTGCAAGTTCTCGTTTTGTAATTCTCTCTGTTTGAACTTTTAATCCATCCTTAGATAAAATAGTAGCTTTATTATACTCTGATTTAAATCCAGTATCAGAATTTAAAATACAATTAGCAACTATATAATCTAAGTTTTTCTTCTTTATTTTTTTCTCAGCATTTTCTATAACATCATGACTCTCAGCTGCAAATCCTACTAAGACTTGGTTCTTTTTATTTTGTCCTAAAGTATATAAAATATCTCTGTTTTTTACTAATTCTATAGTAAATTCTTCAGAACCTTTTTTTATTTTCTTATCACTATACGCCCTAGGTCTATAATCAGCAACTGCTGCATTTTTAACTACAATATCAGCCTCTTCATAATATTTCATAACTTCATTATACATTTCTTCATTAGTATTAACGGAAATGTATTCTACTCCATAAGGAGGTTTTAAATTTGTAGGTCCTGAGATTAAAACAACATGGGCACCTCTATCTCTAGCTTCTTCCGCTATAGCATATCCCATCTTACCAGAAGAATTATTAGTTATTATTCTTACAGGATCTATTCTTTCTATTGTAGGTCCTGCTGTAACAATTACTTTTTTATCTTTTAAGTCTTTTACATCATATAATTTACTACAAATAGCTTCTTCTATTAAACTTGTATCTGCAAGCTTTCCTATTCCTTCATCTCCACAAGCAAGTCTACCTTTGACTGGTTCTATAAAATCATAACCATGTTTTTTTAATTTAGTTATATTTTCTTGAACTATTGAATTATTGTACATGTTACAATTCATAGCTGGAGCAAACACAACTGGAGCGTTAGTTGCCATTATTGTAGTACTTAACATATCATCTGCTATGCCATTTGCAATTTTTCCTATAATATTAGCTGTAGCAGGAACTACAGCTAATAAATCAGCCTTTTGAGCTAAAGATATGTGTTGAATCTCCCATGCTTTAGGTTCTGCAAACATATCTGAAATAACCATGTTTTGACTTAAACTCTGAAAACTTAAGGGACTTACAAATTGTGTTGCAGATTTAGTCATAATAACATGAATAGTAATATCACGTTTTCTTAACCTACTAATAAGATCTAAAGCCTTATATACTGCAATTCCACCTGTAACTCCTAAAACCACGGTCTTATTTTTAAGCATGGTTATTTGATACCATCCTTTATTCTTTGAACTGTTATAACACCTTGATTAATCTCATTTATAGCAACTGTAAGTGGTTTTGTAGATTTTGTATTTACAAGTACTTCTTCGCCATCAATAATTTGTCTAGCTCTTTTTGAAGTAGAAATTATTAAAGAGTATCTATTATCTACCTTTTTTAATAAATTTACCACTGATGGGTTTATCATTGCATCTGAATTAGTCATTTTCATAGCCTCCTATTATATCTTCACAAAAATCTTTTTGTCTATCTGCTCTGCATTTTTCGGCCTTTATTATAGCCTCTATTTTTTCAGCAGCATTGCTTACTATATCATTTATTACCATATAGTTATATTTTGATACATAATTTAATTCTTTAAACGCCGATTGGAATCTTAAATTCAAACTTTCTTCAGTTTCGCTTCCTCTACCTAATATTCTATTCTTTAGTTCTTTCATAGATGGAGGCATAATAAATACAAATACACCTTCTGGATAGATCTCCTTAACCTTCAATGCACCTTGAATATCAATCTCTAAAATTACATCTATACCTGCATCGATCTTTTCCATTATTTTATCTTTAGGAGTTCCATAATAATTTCCGTATACCTCTGCATACTCGAAGAATTGGCTATTCTCTATCTTTTTTATAAATTCTTCTTTTTCTAAAAAGAAGTAACTTTTACCATTAACTTCACCTGCTCTAGGTGTTCTTGTTGTTGCGGAAACTGATAACCAATAAGCTTCATTCTTTAGTATTTCCTTACAAACGGTACCCTTTCCTGCACCTGATGGACCTGATATTACTATTAATAACCCCTTTTGTTTCATTTATTCATCCACCTCATCCATAGCTTCTTCATCCTTAACAGATAATCTATGAGCTACAGTTTCAGGTTGAACTGCTGATAAAATTATGTGGTCACTATCTGTTATAATAACCGCTCTTGTTCTTCTACCATAAGTAGCATCTATAAGCATTCCTCTATCTCTAGCTTCTTGAATTATTCTTTTTATAGGTGCTGATTCCGGACTTACTATAGCAACTAATCTATTAGCTGATACAATATTACCAAATCCTATATTTATTAATTTTATATTCATAAAACCCTCCTACATGTAATTATTCAATATTTTGTACTTGTTCTCTAATTTTTTCAATATCATTTTTAAGTTCTAAAGTATAATTTAATATTTCTAGGTCATTTGCTTTTGAGGCAATAGTATTTGCTTCTCTATTCATTTCTTGTACAATAAAATCTAATTTTCTTCCAATGGATTCATTTAAATTTAATGTAGATTTAATTTGCTCAACATGACTATATAGTCTTGTTATTTCTTCATCTATACTAGCCTTATCAGCAAATATAGCTATTTCCATAGCAACTCTACCCTCATCATAATTCTTCACTTCATCCATTAAATCCTTTAATCTTGCACTTAATTTATTTTTATATTCTAAAACCACTAGCGGTGATCTTTCTTTTACAGAATCTACCAATTGTGTTATATGAGTACATTTGTTTAAAAGATCCTCTTCTAATTTTTTACCTTCTTGTTTTCTCATAGAAAGTAAATTTTCAATAGCTTGTTGTAAAGCTTTTTCCATAATGCTCCACACTTTTTCTAAATCTTCTTCTTTTTGTTCTAATGAAATAACTTCAGGATATCTTGAAATAGATCCTACAGTAACATCATCTCTTAATCCAAATTTTTCGCTTAAGGTTTTAAAACACTTTAAATAACTTTCAGCCAAACTAATATTTAAAACAGCTTCAGTAGATTCTTTTTCGTAATCTTTCTGAGTTATGTATATATCTACTTTTCCTCTTTTTAAAGAATTCTTAACTTGTGTTCTTATCCTGTCTTCTAAGGACATAAATGTTCTTGGAAGTTTCACCGATACTTCTTGAAATCTATGATTTACACTTTTGATTTCTATTATAAAGGTTTTACCACCATCTGTGCTGGTACCTCTACCAAACCCAGTCATACTATTTGCCATACTATTCACCTTCCAATTATGGTCTATAAATATACTATCAATTATACATAAAAAAAAATACTTATTTCAAATTTTATTCTTATCATATTATTTAAAACATATTTTCATAAAAAAATCAACTATTTTACACAAATAGTTTACAATTTATCAAAATAAAAACTCTCTTTATTAAATAAACCTACTAAATAAAGAGAGTTAATTTTATATTTTATTTTAACATAAATTTTAATATTATAGGAATATGAATTTTAATATAAATAAAATTGCTAAAATATAAATTACAGGTGAAACATCTTTTCTTTCTTGCCCTTTTATTTTTTGCATAATATTATATATTCCATTTATAAGTGCATAAGAAAATAGTCCAATTGTTAATCCATCGCCTATACTATACGTCAATGGCATAAGTGCTATAGTTAAAAATGCTGGTACACCCTCTGTAAAATCATTTAAATCAATTTTAACAATATTTTGTATCATAAAAAACCCTACCATAATTAATGCTGGAGCTGTAGCACAAGCAGGAATACTTATAAATAATGGTGAAAAGAACATTGCAATAAAAAAAAGTATTCCAGTAACAATAGATGCTAGTCCTGTTCTAGCTCCTTCTGCAACACCAGAAGAACTTTCTACAAATGTTGTTACTGTAGATGTACCCAAAACAGCACTAAAAGTTGTACCTACTGCATCTACCAAAAGAGCCTTTCTTGCATTTTTAACATGGCCATTTTTATCAAGCATACCTACTTTTGAAGCTACACCAACTAAAGTTCCAACAGTATCAAAAAAATCTACAAATAAAAATGAAAATATTACAACTATAAAATTTCCTAACATTTTTGTATCTGCAATATATGAAAAATCTAGTTTAAATGCAATTGGTTTTATACTTGTACACTCAAATATTTTATTTGGTACAAAAATCATATGCTTAGCTGCCATTTCTGGGAGTACTAAAGCATATATCCATGCTACTATAGTACTACTTAATATACCAAGTAAAATACTTCCTCGTATATTCTTTATACTACATATTACAATAACTAAAATACCAACTAGAGCAATTAATACAGTAGGTGAAGTTAAAACACCAATAGATACTTTTGTTGATTTATTTGCTACAACTATACCTGCATTGCAAAATCCTATAAAAGCTATAAATAAACCTATTCCAGCCGTTACAGCTAACTTCATATTTTTAGGAATACAATTAGCTACTTTCTCTCTAACATTAGTTAATGATAACACTATAAATATGATACCTTCAATAAATACTGCTGTTAAAGCCACCTTCCAAGGTATATTCATACCATCTTTAGAGCAAACTGAAAAGGCAAAGTAAGCATTTAATCCCATACCAGATGCCAAGGCAAAAGGTAAGTTAGCATATACCCCCATAAAAATAGTGGTAATTGCCGCTGTTATGCATGTTACTGTAACTAATGCTCCTTTATCCATACCTGTCACACTTAAAATACTGGGATTTACAGCAATAATATACGCCATAGTTAAAAAAGTTGTAATCCCCCCTATTATTTCTTTCTTAGTATTTGTACTATTTTCCCTAAGTTTAAAAAATTTTTCCATTAACATACCCTCCATAAAATAATAAAAACCTTAAGATAGTCCTATCTTAAGGTTTTTTATTTATATAAATTTAATTATTTACAAACAAAATTTATATATTACCAAAGACAAGCCTATAGTCGAATATTTAAGGTATTCGGTAGAAACTACTGAACCATATTTTCAGTATTATATAAGCAAGTTATTCGCTTGTTTTATTAATTAAATCTTATCAAATTAATATTACGTTGTCAATGGATTTTCGAACATTTATTTTTTTATCACTTATATCGTTCGTGTTTTAATATATATCCTGCTCAAATATTTTCCTTATTTCTTCTTTATCTGTAGTTCTACCAAGGGCTACCATTAATTTTATTCTTGCTTTTTGCCCTGGAAGCCTGTCTCCAAATATAACCCCAGCATTTCTTAATTCTTTTCCGCCACCTTTATATCCATAACTATCTAGTACTCTTCCTTTAAAACATCTAGACACCATTACTACTATTACATCCTTTGCCATGGCTCTTTCTACAGCTTCGGCCATTTTAGGAGGTAAATTTCCTCTTCCCATAGCTTCTATAACTATTCCTTTGCTTCCTTCACTTACAGCAAAATCTATGAACTTACCATCCATCCCTGCAGCGGCTTTAATCAAATCTACCTTAGTTTCTATTTTGTCTGTTAAAACTTTTTGTTTATTAAGATTATCTCTGTAGAATATGGCCTCATTATTATCTACAATACCTACTGGTCCAAATTCAGGACTCTTAAATGTATTTAAATGCATAGAATGTTCCTTTGTAACCTCTGATGCACAATTTATTTCATCATTTAAGCACACTAAAACCCCTCTACCTTTGGCTTCTTCCGAAATAGCGGTGCATATAGATGCAGCTAAATTAGCAGGACCATCATATCCTAACTCTGAACTATTTCTCATAGATCCTGTAACAATTACCGGTTTATTAGAATTTAAAGTTAAATCTAAAAAATATGCTGTTTCTTCTAGGCTATCTGTTCCATGAGTAGTTACAACTCCTACAATATCTTCCCTATTTAAAAGTTTTTGTATATAGGCTGATAACTCCATCATAAGCTTTGGCGTAACATGTGGGCTTGGTAAACTTGAAAAAGTATATGTTTCAATTTCCGCATATTCTTCAATTCCTGTTACCATTGACATTATTTGTTCACCATCTAAAGTAGGTACTGCTGCTTGAAGTTTAGGATCAACTCTCATGCTTATAGTTCCCCCATTAAATACTATAGCAACCTTTTTCATACCTAAAATCCCCTCCTGTTTTTCAATTATTAATTTCATACAATCTAATTATATATCTACCTTTTAACTATGTCATGGAATAAAATTAAATTTTTATTCTTTTTTGATACTTTTCATCATTTTCATACTTTTTTTAAAATAATAAAACACTTTGTAAAAACAAAGTGTTTTATTATTAACTTTATAAAATTATACAAATTAATCCGCCATTACCTTCATTAATAATCTTTTCTAAAGTTTTTTGTATTTTAGTTTGAACATCTTCGGGCATTTTATATAATTTCTTTTGTAATCCTTCTTTTACTAATACTTCAAGAGATTTTCCAAACATATTACTTTGCCAAATTTCTGATGGATCATTCTCAAATTGTTCTAACAAAGATTTTACTAATTCTTCACTTTGTTTTTCTGTTCCCATTATTGGGGATACCTCTGTCTCTATATCGGCCTTAATTAAATGAAGAGAAGGTGCACTGGCCTTTAACTTAACGCCATATCTATTACCTTGTTTCACAATTTTAGGTTCTTCTAATCTCATTTCTGAAAGTTGAGGTGCTACAAGACCATATCCTGTTTCTTTAACATCTCTTAAGGCATCTTTAATCTTATCATACTCAACCTTCGCCTCATGAAATTCTTTTATTATACCTAACAAATCACTTTCTCCATTAATTTCACATTGACCTACTTCACTTAAAACTTTGTAAAACAAATCCCCCTTAGGATTAAGTACCATTGTTGCCGTACCATCTCCCATATTAACTTCTTTTAAAAGATTATTTTGAAGAAATTCACATTGTTCTACACTTTTAAATGATTCTTTTATATCCCTTAACTTAAATATATTTTTACACATACCCTTTACTACATTTAAAAAGTCTATTTTTAACCAATGTTCTGGAGATAATTTTTCAATCCATGATGGCATGTTTATTTTTATCTCTTTTACAGGGAATTCTTTTAATACTTTAGCAAAAATCTCTTTTATATGTTCTTCTGTCATATTTAAAACATCTATAACTTGTACTGGAATATCATATTTTTCTTCCATATTTTTTTTCAATTCTAAAGTTTCAGGTGCAGTACTATTTTTACTATTTAATACTACTATAAAAGGTTTATTAATAACTTTTAACTCATTAATAACTCTTTCCTCAGCCTCTAGATATTCTTCTCGTTGTATACCTGTTATAGACCCATCTGTAGTTACTACTATACCTATAGTAGAATGTTCATTTATAACTTTTTTAGTACCAATTTCAGCGGCTTCTTCAAAGGGAATTTCATAATCATACCAAGGTGTATTTACCATCTTATGACCTTCCCCTTCTTTATAACCTAGCGCCCCCTTAACTATATATCCAACACAGTCCACCATTCTAACTTTTAATTTTGTACTTTCATCAAAAGAAATTTCTACAGCTTCATTAGGTACAAATTTAGGTTCTGTTGTATGAATAGTTTTTCCTGAAGCACTTTGAGGAAGTTCATCCTTAGCACGTTCTTTTTTATGAGGATTTTCTATGTTCGGTATTACCATAAGATCCATAAATCTTTTGATAAACGTTGATTTTCCCGTTCTAACGGGACCAACTACACCAACATATATGTCCCCCTCGGTTCTTTCTGCAATATCTTTATATATATCAAAATTCTCCAATATATACACCCTCCCATTTGCTTTTTATCAATATATATATATTGAAGAATAAATTTATTTATAACCTCTTTAAAAAATATTTTTATTTATATTAAAATATAGCAACGTATATTTCTAGTATTGTATTAAAGAAATTATTTTATATTAACATTTTTTAATTGATAAAAGTTTAATAAGAAAAAACCTCCTTGTGTTTAAATGGAAGTGACCAAACAACCATTAACAAGGAGTTTTTCGTATGTTATCTAATAAAAATAA
Source organism: Clostridiaceae bacterium 14S0207 (assembly GCA_003288255.1). GTDB lineage: Bacteria > Bacillota > Clostridia > Clostridiales > Clostridiaceae > Hathewaya > Hathewaya limosa. The sequence goes on from CP026600.1 coordinate 1,682,278, forward strand.
TAAACTAGTTTTTCATATCAATGATAGTATAATATTTATTAGGAGATCTTATAATTTAAAAATCTATAATTTCATCTTTTTTTTCTCTTGTCATTAATTCTTGTATACATTCTTTTACATTAGCTCCTTTATACAATACATCATATAAAGCCTCTGTAATAGGCATAGAAACATTTATTTGTTCTCTTAATTCATATATAGCTTTACAGGCTTTTACTCCTTCTACAACCATATTAACCTCTTTACAAGCTTCTTCCATACTCATACCTTGTCCTATTAAAATTCCTGCCCTTCTATTTCTACTATGAATACTAGTACAAGTAACTATTAAATCTCCCATACCAGTCAAACCATAAAAAGTTTTTAAATCACCACCCAATTTAACACCTATTCTGATAATTTCACTCATACCTCTTGTCATCAACGCAGCTTTAGCATTATCCCCATATCCCATACCATCTAAAATTCCTGCGGCTAATGCTATAATATTTTTAACAGCACCCCCTAATTCAACAGCTACTAAATCATCATTAGTATATACTCTTAAATCTTTATTCATAAAAAGATCTTGAACTTCTTGAGAGTACTTTTTATCTTTAGAAGATGCTACAATAACTGTTGGAATACCTATACTTATCTCTTCGGCATGACTTGGTCCTGATAATATAACTACAGGATTATTAGGAACCTCTTCTGAAATTATCTCGGACATTCTCTTTAAAGTTCCTTGTTCTAATCCTTTAGCAATACTAATAATAATTGTATCTTTAGATATAAAAGGTCTGATCTTTTTACTATATTCCCTTATAACATGAGATGGAAGAGACAAAATTAAAAATTTTGCACCTTCCACCGCAGTTTTTAGATCTTTTTCGCCTTTAATTTTACAAGATAGTTGAATATTTTTTAAATATTTAGAATTTTCATGCTTTAAATTTATATCATTAATTACATTTTCATTTCTATCCCAAATAACAATATCTAAATCATCTCTTTTAGCTAATACAGTAGAGAGAGCAGTTCCAAAACTGCCCCCTCCGAGAAATGTAGCTTTAATCATTCTTATCATTCCTCTCTCTGAATATAAATTTAATTCCTGTACCTTTAAAATCAAATCCGTCTCTTAATTGATTTTCTAAATATCTTCTATAAGAGAAATGTACAAGCTCCGGATTATTTACAAAGAATACAAATGTAGGTGGTTTTACACCAACTTGAGTTACATAGAATATCTTTAATCTTCTACCACAAATTACTGGTGGCTCTTTCATCATAAGCGCTCTATTTATTACATCATTTAAAAGACCTGTTTGAACTCTAAATGAATAGCTCTCATAACATTCTTTTACTTTTTGTAACACTCTATTTACTCTTTGACCAGTTTTAGCTGATATAAATAGGTACTCTGCATAGTTCATAAAGTTTAATCCTTGTTTTAATTGTTTTGTGTATATATCTAAGGTCTTATTATCTTTTTCAACTAAATCCCATTTATTTACTACAACTAAAATAGCTTTATTTTGTTCATGAGCAAATCCAATGATTTTTTCATCTTGATCTGTTAGTCCTTCTTCTGCATCTATAACTAATATACAAACATCAGCTCTCTCAACAGAAGCTAAACTTCTGATTACACTATATCTTTCTATCTCTTCTTTTACTTTACTCTTTCTTCTAATACCAGCTGTATCTATTAAGACAAATTTTCCTTCTTCTGTTTCAACATAGCTATCAACAGCATCACGAGTAGTTCCTGGTATATTACTTACTATATTTCTGTCTTGGCCTAAAATTCTATTTATTAAAGAAGATTTTCCTACATTAGGCTTTCCTATAACAGCAATCTTAACAATATCCTCTTCTTCCTCTTCTAAAGCTTCTATAGCTTCAAAATGTGAAACTACTTCATCAAGCATATCTCCTAAACCTAGTGCCTGATTAGCTGAAATTGGTATAGGCTCACCTAAACCTAAATTATAAAATTCATACATACTATCTTCTAACTCTACTCTATCAACCTTATTAACAACTAAAACTATAGGTTTTTTACTTTTTCTAAGCATTTGTGCAACTTCATTATCTGAATCTGTTAGACCTTGCTTTCCATCAACTAGGAACATTATAACATCTGCTGTTTCTATAGCCATTTCAGCCTGTCTTCTCATTTGTGAGAAAATTATATCCTCTGATTTAGGTTCTATACCACCTGTATCAATCATTGTAAATTTGTGATTTAACCACTCTGATTCTGCATAAATTCTGTCTCTTGTAACTCCTGGTGTATCTTCTACTATAGCTATTCTTTTTCCTGCTAATTTATTAAATAATGTAGATTTACCTACATTAGGTCTTCCTACAATAGCAACGATAGGTTTTGCCATATTTATTCCTCCTCACTATATTCATTAATTATATTAATTAAATCTTCTCCTGTATAATCACATAAAATTATCTTTCTATTAAGTTCTTTTTGTAAGTCCTCAATAGTATAATCATCTAAGAGAATTTGTTTATTATCATCACTAAGTTCGTAGCCTTTTCTAATTACATTATTAGGCAAAATTATATTATCCCCAATTTCTCCTTTTTTAAGCTGTTCCATAATATCTTTCCCTGTTAATAATCCTGCTACCGTAATAGTTTCTCCAAAAAAATAATTTATAATTTTTTTAACTTCAATTTTTATATTAGGATTTCTATCCTTAATACTCTTACATATGTTATTAATTTCATTATAAGCGGAAACTCCAGTTACTACAGTAAAGCTTCCTTTTTTGTTTAGATTTAAATTATCTAAACTATTATGTATATTATGTCTAAGAATTCTTATCATACCAATTCCATCTTCTAATTGTCCAAATCCATTATAGAAATCATAATTTGGTACCTCTTCACCTGCCAAAACATAAAACTCATCAGAAAGTCTAACAAAAGGAGTTTGTATTTCCTTCATAAATTTTTCTTGCATAGGCTTTAAATCTTCAATTTCTTTCTTAGCACTTTCTTTTGTATAAGTTTTAAGTTCAAACAATCCTTCTCTAAACTTAGTAACCCCTACTGGAACTGCTGCTATATCATTCACATAAGGATATAACTTATATAAATCATTAATTGTTCTATAAAACTCTTCTCCATTATTAATTCCAGGACAAAGCACTAATTGACAATTCATAATTATTCCTGCTTCTGCAAATCTCTTCATATGATCATAAGCTTTACCTGCAAATCTATTATTCAACATCTTTTTTCTTAATTCGGGATTTGTAGTATGTATAGATATATTAATAGGACTAATTTTATATTTTATGATTCTTTCTATGTCTTCCTCTTTCATATTGGTAAGAGTAACAAAATTACCTTGTAAAAAAGATAATCTTGAATCATCATCTTTGAAATATAGGGTTTTTCTCATTCCTTTAGGCATTTGATCTATAAAGCAAAAAATACATTTATTCATACAGCTTCTAGCGCCATCCATAATACTTTTCTGAAACTCAATACCTATTTCTTCATCATAATCTTTTTCAATTTCTATATCCCAAATCTCACCATTAGATTTTTCTATAGTAATAACTAGTTCTTCATCTGTAGTTAAAAATTTATAGTCTATAACATCTTTAATCTCTGTATCGTCTATACTAATAAGAAAATCTCCGGCTTCTATTCCTACTTCCTCAGCAATACTATTAGGTTTAACTTTGCTTATAAGATTTTTCATTTAAACCTCCTCTGATAAACAACATACATCACTTTATATTACCCTAATTCTCTTTTTTAGTCAATCTATTTACTTCAAACCTAATAAAACCCTCCTTATATAGGAAGGTTTTCATTAAGTTCCAACAGCAAAGTTTTCTATAGTTCTTTTTCCTTGAATGCTTTTAAGATAATTTATAAATTCTTGAGATTCTTTTTTATATTTTTTATCATAGATAACATTTAAATTATATGTTAAAGGATAAGTTAGTGTCTTAATACTATCCTTTGAAAAATGAACTCCATTAAGTTTTAACGTTTTTATTCCATTACTTTTTCCATATTGCAAATTAGTATATCCGATATATCCTTCTTGTTTTACCTTACTTATCATCTCATCCATTGTATTAACAACTTCTACTTTGGAATCATACATAATTTTAGAAGGAAACTCCATAACCTGCTTATTAAATTTTTTTCTTAAAGTGTTATTATCATCGAACATTACAAATTTTATTATATTTTCTTTATTAGGATTATCTTCAAATCTATTTACTTTACCACTATATATATCTCTTAAATTTTCAAAATTTATATTTTCTAATTTAGAACCTGCACTTGTAATAATTCCTATACCATCTTTCCCTATAGTTTCTATTGCAATATTTTCTGTCTGTCTTTCTTCAAAACCTATAAAAACACATGCTTCTTTCCCTTTTTTTAATATAGAATCCACTTCGGCTTCATCTATAGTTTTTATTTCTATTTTATATTTACTATTTAGATTTACATCTTTAACTATACTATCAGCCATTGGTTTTATTACATTACTACAATAAAGAATGAGACTATTATTTTCTTCATTTTTAGCATTATTAAATTTTAAAGGTAATGTGGAACATGCTGCAAAAAATAGACAGCTTATAATACAAAAAAAAGCCAAGAATTTTTTCATTTAAATCCCTCGAATCTTTTAATGTTTTTCTTAGTTTTTCTCATATTATTTTTTTTATTCATTTAAATCAACTTTTTCACCTGTAACTAGATATATAGTCCATTCACATATATTAGTTATATGATCTCCTATTCTTTCTAAATATTTATAGGCTAAAAGTATTCTGTATATAGTATCTATATCTTTACTTTTTTCATTTATGGAATCTATAATTTTGGTAAACGCAAGACCATACAATCTATCCACTTCATCATCCATTGCACATACTTCATATGCCTTTTTTACATTGCCCTCAACATAAGAATCCAATGATTCTCTGAACATATTTAATATAATTTCTACTATGTCGTTTATCAAAACTAGTTCTTGTTCCATATTACTATTTTTAATTTTTATAGTCATTTTACTAATATTCACTGCATGATCTGCTATTCTTTCTAGGTCAGTTACTATTTTAGTTGAAGTAAAAATATTTCTAAGATCTCCTGCTAATGGTTGTTGAGTTGCTATAAGTTTTATTGCTTTATCTTCTATATCTTTTTCAAAATCATCTATTTCATCATCTTTTTTAATTATTTCCTCGGCCATAATAGAATCTTTATTTAAAACAGATTTAACAGCATTATATAATTGTTTTTCTACCATTGACCCCATTCTTATTATATCGTTGTGAAGTTCTTCCATAGAACTTTCAAAGCTTACTCTAACCATTTCATTCATCTCTCTTTCTTAGTACTTATAATCTATCCAAATCTTCCTGTTATATAATCCTCTGTCCTTTTATCTTTGGGATTATAAAATATTTCATTAGTCTCTCCAAATTCAATAATTTCACCATTTAAGAAAAATGCAGTTTTATCCGAAATTCTTCCTGCTTGCTGCATATTATGAGTTACAATTACCACTGTATAATTCTTCTTAAGCGTTTCCATTAATTCCTCGACTTTTAAAGTTGAAATAGGGTCCAATGCTGAAGTAGGTTCATCCATTAATATAATTTCGGGTTTAACAGCCAATGTTCTAGCTATACAAAGTCTTTGCTGTTGTCCCCCTGACATACCTAAAGCACTTTTATTTAATCTATCTTTTACCTCTTCCCAAATAGAAGCACCTTTTAAGCTTTGTTCCACTATTTCATCTAGAATCTTCTTATTCTTAATTCCATGTATCCTTGGTCCATAAGCTACATTATCATATATACTCATAGGAAACGGATTGGCCTTTTGGAATACCATACCCACTCTTTTTCTTAAATCTATTATATTGTAACTTTCCGAATAAATATTTTTATCTTCAAAAATTACCTCTCCTTTAATCTTTACACTATCTATTAAATCATTCATTCGATTTAAACATCTTAAAAAAGTTGACTTTCCACAACCAGAAGGTCCTATTAATGCTGTAACTTTATTTTTATCTATCTCTATATTTATATTCTTTAAAGCATGATTACTTCCGTAATAAAGATTTAAATCTTTCGATACAATTATCATATACTTATTCTTCTCCTTTCTAGTGCCCTTCATATGATCTGCTCATTTTCTTTCCTATTAACTTAGCTATTATATTAAAAACTATAACCATAACTATTAAAACAGCAGCCGCCCCACTAGCTATCTTTCCACTATTGGACATCATTCCTTCTGAATTAGTTTTCCATATGAATACCGATAAAGTTTCCGCAGGTCTAAAAATATTTAATGCTCCATTTTTAGAAAATAATTCTGTTACCTTAAAGCTTATATTCGGCGCGCTCATACCTGCAGTATATAATAAAGCCGCTGCCTCTCCAAATATTCTGCCAGCCGCTAATATAATAGCTGTTAAAATTTGTGGAATAGCCCTTGGAAGAATTACCTTTTTTATAGTTTGCCATTTTGTAGCCCCTAATGCCAAACTTCCTTCCTCTACACCTTTTGATGAGATGCTAATAGCATCTTCACTTACCCTTACTAAAGATGGTAAATTTAATATACTCAGCACTAATGCTCCTGAAAATAATGTAAATCCCCATCCTGTTTTATTTACAAATACTAAAAGTCCAAATAATCCAACTACTATAGAAGGAAGGGATGCCATAGCTTCAATTGAAATTCTAAGAATTTTTATAAACAAACCTTTCTTAGCATACTTTGCTAAATAGATTCCTCCTCCTATACCTAAAGGCACAGAAATTAATAAAGATAAAATTAGTATATATATCGAATTAAATAATTGTATTCCTACTCCTCCTTTACCATCAACGGTAAAAAGAGATGTTCCAAATAAAAATTTAGGATTTAATCCATGTATTCCATTGATAATAATATATCCTATTAGAAAAGCAAGTAATATTAATACAAAAATACTTATGCAATATAAAAATCCTGTAAATACTTTATCCTTAAACTCCCTATTCATTTATTTTTCCCCCTTTTTTCCTATAAATTTAATAATCAATATAAATAAAAAGGAAATTAAAAGAAGTAATAATGCTAAAGACCAAAGAGCATCATTCCACGGAGTACCATTTAAGGTATTTGCCATATCCATAGTCAAAACAGATGTTAAAGTAGTTGCTGGTTTTAATAAACTATCCGGATACTTTAGAGTATTTCCTATAACCATTTGTACTGCTAAAGCTTCTCCAAAAGCTCTTGCTAATCCTAAAACTATACCTGTTAAAATTCCAGTTTTTCCTGCCGGAAGCAACACTTTAAATATTGTTTGACTTCTTGTTGCCCCCATTCCATAAGAAGCTTCCATATACTCTTTAGGAATATTTTTTAATGTGTCTAATGTAAGACTTGTTATTGTAGGTAGTATCATTATGCTTAATACAATAATACCTGCAAATAGACTAAATCCTATTCCTCCAAAAATATTTTTTATTAAGGGTACTAATAAGGTTACTCCAAGCCATCCGTATAAAACTGAAGGTATTCCAACAAATAATTCTATTGCAGGTCTTAAAATTTTTTTGCCAATGTTTGGTGATATATAGGTTATAAATAAAGCTAAACTTATACTAATAGGAGTACTTATTAGTATTGCTCCTAAAGATACTAAAGTAGATCCTAAAATAAACTTAGCACTTCCAAAGGAAGGTATATCTCCTTCTGGAGACCAATGTCCCGAAAAAACGAATTCTTTTACAGATACACCATTGTTAATAAAACTTTTCACTCCCTTACTAGCCAAAAATAAAATAATAGAAAAAGTTATTATAACTATAAATACTCCACAAAAAGTAGCATATATGTTTCCTAAATATTCATTTTTTAACTTATTAAAAAAATTCTTATTTTCCATTTTTAACACTGCCTATCTAAAAATTATTTTAAATTTTTAACAGGAATATATCCCATTTTTTCAATAGTAGAACTATTTTCTTCACCGATGGTATAATCTATAAAATCTTTTACTACTCTCTTTCCTTCACCCTTTGTATACATGTGTTCATATGACCAAAAATCATACTTATGTTCTATAATATTTTCAATTGTTGGTTCTACTTTATCTATTTTCAATAAATTAATATCTTTTTTAACCTCTTCTGTTATATAAGGTAAAGCTAAATAACTTATTGCCCCTTTTGTACTTTGAAGAGCCGTCTTTACAGCACCACTAGAATCTTGAGTTATTCCCAAACTTTCTTGTTCTTTTTTGCCTTCCATAATTTTATCCAAAAAAGCTGCCCTAGTTCCTGAAGAAGAACTTCTATTAATTACACTTATTTCTTTATCTTCTCCTCCAACTTGTTTCCAGTTAGTTATTTCTCCAATAAAAATTTTTTGAATCTGCTCTTTTGTTAGAGAATTGACCTTTACATCTTTACTAACCACCATTGCAAATCCAATTCCACATACCTTGTTATCTATTAATTCTGCTAACTTTGTTTTATCTTTTAATTTCTTTTCTGCTAACACATCGGAATTCCCTATATCCGCTGTTCCTTCAGATACTTGATTTATACCAGCTCCACTTCCACCACCTTGTACATTAATTGTAACTTGAGGATTTTTAATTTTAAAATTCTTGGCTGTTTCTTCTACTAAAGGTTGTAAAGCTGAAGATCCAATGGCTGTAATAGTCTGAGCATTATTATTTTCTTTTTGTGCTTTAGTTGTTTCTGAACTTCCACATCCTACAAATGTCCCTATTATCAGTGTACTTGCTATTAATAAACTTATTATTTTAGTAAAACTGTTTTTCATATTTTATACCTCCAAAATTAATTTACTTTTATCCTTTAGCATTTTAATCTTTAATATAAATATACTAATTTAAAGTTAAATCCAAATTACTTAAAAGTTAAGTTAAGTTTTTTACATGTTAATTAAATTTTACAAAAAATAAACCTAAAGATTATCTTAAAATAATCTTTAGGTTTATGTTTCCTTTAATTTATAAATTTTATCCCTCTTCATATGGAATCTTTACTATAAATGAACTTCCCTTACCTAGTTCACTTTCCACAAAAATTTCACCATTAAATAAGATGATTATATGTTTTACTATTGCAAGTCCTAATCCTGTTCCACCGTTGGCTCTTGATCTTGCTTTATCCACTCTATAAAATCTTTCGAACAATCTTGATATTTCAGATTTTGGAATTCCCACGCCATTGTCTTTTACTGTTATAGTAAAGTACTTATCATAACTTTTACAAAGTATTTTAACATACCCTCCTAAGTGATTATATTTAACTGCATTATCAATCAAGTTAATAAGCATTTGCTTAAATTTATCACCATCACCTAATATGTTATCTATCTTATCTCCTTCTAAAGTTAATTTTATTTTTTTAGACTCCGCCTGACTTTTTATTAATAAAAATACATCATTTATAAGATCATCTACATTAATATATTCTTTTTTAATTTCTTTTTTATTTTCAATATGAGAAAGTATTAATATATCATTAATAAGCCTAGTTAATCTTTCTGCTTCATTATTTATTATGTCTAAAAATTTTTCTCTATATTTTACATCATCCACTTCTTTTAATGTCTCAGCAAAACCTTTTATAGAAGTAAGAGGTGTTTTAAGTTCATGGGATACATTTGCAACAAATTGAGATCTCATATTTTCAAGTTTTTTAATATCAGTAATATCCTGAACTACAGCTACCTTTCCTATATGTTCATTTCTATTTATTATATCTGTAGTCTTTATCCTAAGATCTCTTTCTTGAGGCCACATTATCTTAAATTCTTTATATTCATTATCATTATTTAAAAGAATTTTTTCCAACTCATAATCTTTAATATTATTTAAAAGAGATTTACCCATAATATCTTCATCAATTCCAAAAATTCTTTCTGCATATGGGTTTATCATAATAACATTAAAATTCCTATCTACTGCAATAATTCCACTATCCATACATTTTAAAATAGCCTCTAATCTATTTTGATTATCCAATGCTTCATTTATTGTTTTTTGCAATTTATTAGCCATAGAATTAAAATTTTTACCTAAAGCACCTAATTCATCAGCAGAAGTTATATTAACTCTTCTATTTAATTCTCCCTTAGCAATTCTATCAGTAGCAAAATCTAAATCTTTAATAGGCTTTACTATTATATACGTTATCTTATTACAAATCCATAAAGTAAATATTAAAATAACTACAATAATAATTAAATAATAATTTAGAAATTTATTATTTAAAAGCGAAATACTATCCATATAAATTGAACTTCTAATAATGTCCCCATTTTCTAACTTTGTAGCTAAATATAACATTTTTTTATTAGAAGAAACTGATTTTCTTAAACTTATTCCTTCTCCTTTTTCTTTTGCTCCCTTTATCTCATTTCTTTCATTATGATTTTCTAATTTTCCATCATTTAATTCTGTATCAAATAAAACTTTTCCTCTAGAATTAATATAAGTTACCCTAATTTCTTTCTCTTTTATATGATCTTTTTTAAGCCCTTTATTTTCAGATAAAAACGATCTCATAAGATCATTATTTGCTCTCAGATAATTAGTAACTAATTCTTCTTGTTTATACTCAAATACTTTAGATATTAAAAATATAACTATACCTACGACTATTGTAATAGACAAAAACATAGATATCATTATCTTTTTTTTCATCTCTAATCTCCTATACTAAATCTATACCCTATCCCTCTAACTGTTTGGATATATTTTGGATTTTTATCATCATCTTCAATCTTTTTTCTTAAATGTCTAATATGAACGTCTACTGTTCTAGTTTCTCCTATGTATTCATATCCCCAAATTTTATCCAATAAAAATTCTCTGGTCATGACCCTACCTTTATTTTTAATTAATATCTCTAAAAGTTCAAATTCTTTTAATGTTAAATCTATTTTTTTATTTTCTTTGCTTATTTCATGTTGTTCAAAATTTATAAGTATATTTCCAAATCTATATGACTTATCTTCATTTTGCATTACTATTCTTCTTAAAATAGCTTTAACCCTAGCCATAAGTTCTCTTATTGAAAAAGGTTTTGTTATATAATCATCAGCCCCTAATTCCAACCCCAAAATTTTATCAAATTCCTCTCCTTTAGCTGTAATCATTATAATAGGAATATTACTTAAGCTAGAATCATTTCTTATTTGCTTACAAACATCATATCCATCCATACCGGGTAACATTAAATCTAATAAAATTAAATCCGGAATTTCTTCTTTTGCAACTTTAATAGCATCTAGACCATTCCCTACACAAAAAGCCTTATATCCATTTTTATCCAAATTAAATTTTATTAATTCTTGAATATGTTCCTCATCATCAACTATAAGAATTCGAGCATTTTTCATACCTTACACTCCTTATTTTAAAATATAAATTTATTTTATAAATACAAATGAAAACATTCTTCCATAACCATCTTTTTCTTTTCTATAAGAATGTAATTTAGTATCTTTATTACAATACGTACATAAATTTTCAGTACAAATATTTTCTCTTTTTATTCCTTTATTAATTAAGGTTTCAACTATGTATGCTTCTAAATTAATTTTGCCATTTACATACATACTTTCATTAAAACATTTTTTCTTTCTAAATAATTCTATAACATCTTCACCTACTTCATAACAACATTTTTTATTATGAGGACCTATATAAACATTTATATTTTCTTCTTTGGAATTATATTTATTCTTTAATTCTTCTATAGTATTCAAAACTATATCTTGTACAGTTCCTCTCCATCCACTATGTACTGCTGCTATAGCTTTATTTTGTTTATCTACAAGTAAAATAGGAACACAATCTGCTGTAAATACTCCTATAATTCTATTTAATTCATTGGTAATTAACGCATCTCCATCATACACATTATCATCTGCAATTAACACTTTATCAGAATGAGTTTGATTTAAATAAGATACATAATCAACATTAAACCATCTTTTTAAATTATTTAAGTTTTCAATACCCTTAGGAAAATTCTTATTAAAATCTAGATTTCCCTCAGCCATTGAAAAAAACATATACACATTATCATAATTAAATTTTATAAACTTATAATCTTCTATATATTTAAACTCCATATTACACCTCTATATGTTTTTCAATTTATTTTATCATTAATTATACTTATTTTAAAATTTTCAGAACATATTTAACCTAATTTTAACCAATACCATAATATTTATTTTAATAAAAACTTGGGCTATGTTATAAAAATATTATAACATAGCCCTCCACTAGTACTTAAAGTTTTATGATTTTTTTCTTTCCATGAGACTTTTTATCTCTTCCATAAAAGTATTAATATCTTTAAACTGTCTATAAACCGAAGCAAATCTTACGTAACATATTTCATCAACATCTTTTAACATATCCATGATTAATTCTCCTATGTACTCTGACCTTACTTCAGTTAACATTTCATTGTATAATTTTTTTTCAACTTCTTCAGCTATTGACTCTATTTTAGCTCTTGATACTGGTCTCTTCTCACAAGCCTTAATTAATCCATTTATGATTTTATTTCTATTAAAATATTCTCTACTTAAGTCTCTTTTTATAACGGAAATAGGTATATCTTCTACCTTTTCATATGTAGTATACCTTTTAGCACAGTTTAAACATTCTCGTCTTCTTCTAATAGCTGAATTGTCATCTGTAGATCTTGAATCTACAACCTTACTTTCATTATAATTACAGTATGGACATTTCATTTTTCAGCATCTTCCTTTAGAATTTATAAATTGTCATTCTCATATTAACATTTTTATTAAAAAATTTCCATACATAATTTCAAATTTTATCAAATTTATTAAAAAAATTTGTTATTTGTATTATTTTCTTTAAAATTTTCTGCATTAAATTTAAGTTCTGCATGTACTAAGATAACATCTATACCAATTTTATCAATATTATTCCAAGGAATTTGTAAGAAATTTTCCTTTCCAAACCACGAATTTTTTTCTTGTGGTAATAAAATATAATCTATTTTATATTCCTCACAATCAACAACTAAATCCTTAATATGTCCTAATCTTCTTCCAGTATCTATGTCAATAACCTCCATGGTTTTAAGATTATTTAAAGAAAATAATTCTTCCTGTATTACATTCTCCAAGCTTCCCCCTCCTAACATTAATATAGTCTCATCTCTAATATAAATATGCTATTTTTTCATAAAATATGTTAAAAAAATAAGGCACTAAGGCCTTAATTTAAATAAATTTTCTCATATGCTTCAATGCAGATTTTTCTAATCTTGATACTTGAGCTTGAGAAATTCCTATTTCATCTGCAACCTCCATTTGAGTTCTTCCATTAAAAAATCTCAAATTTAAAATAAGTTTTTCTCTACTATTAAGCTTTTTCATTGCTTCATTAATACAAAGATCTTCAATCCAATTTTCATCTGCATTTTTATTGTCACTTATTTGATCCATTACAAAAATTGCATCTCCCCCATCATGATATATAGGTTCAAATAGAGATACTGGATCTTGGATAGCATCTAATGCAAATACAACATCTTCTCGATCAATTTTTAGTTCCTTTGCAATTTGAGATACAGTTGGTTCCTTATTATTTTTATTAATAAAACTATCTCTAACTTGCAATGCCTTATAGGCTATATCTCTAAGGGAACGACTTACTCTTATTGAGTTATTATCTCTTAAATATCTTCTAATTTCTCCAATTATCATAGGAACTGCATAAGTTGAAAATTTAACATTTTGAGATAGATCAAAATTATCTATGGATTTGATCAATCCAATACATCCTACTTGGAACAAATCATCTACATTTTCTCCTCTATTATTAAATCTTTGAATAACACTTAATACTAACCTTAAATTTCCTTGAATAAATTTTTCTCTTGCTATTTCATCACCATCTTTAAGCTTCAACAATAATTCTTTCATTTCTTTTTCTTTTAAGATAGGCAATTTAGATGTATTAACACCACATATCTCAACTTTATTACTCATCATAAGGTCATCCATCCCTTCAGTATAGTTGCATTAAAATTTTCCCCTTATGATTAGATTTTTATACATAAGACAACCTTATAACATTTTATTAATTTCTTTTTTTAATCTTTTTATTATTCTTTTTTCTAATCTAGAAATATAAGATTGAGAGATTCCAAGCATATCCGCAACTTCTTTTTGCGTTTTTTCTCCTTTACCATTTAATCCAAATCTTAATTCTACAATTTCTCTTTCTCTATTATTTAATTTTTTCATAGCAAGTATCAAAAGTTGTTTATCAACTTCATCTTCTATCATATTATATACCATATCATTATCAGTACCTAAAATATCCGAAAGTAGAAGTTCATTTCCATCCCAATCTATATTTAATGGTTCATAAAATGATATTTCAGCTTTTACCTTGCTGTTACGCCTTAAGTACATTAAAATTTCATTTTCAATACATCGAGAAGCATACGTCGCTAACTTAATCATCTTATTAGGATCAAATGTATTAACAGCCTTAATAAGTCCTATAGTTCCAACAGAAATTAAATCTTCAATATTAACACCTGTATTTTCAAATTTTCTTGCAATATATACAACTAATCTTAAGTTTCTTTCAATTAAAATAGATCTAGTTTCTTCTTCTCCATTTAAAATCTTGTTAACAAGCTTTTCTTCCTCATCCTTTGTCAATGGAGGTGGTAATGCATCATTTCCACCTATGTAAAAAACATTCTTTGTAAAAACCTTAAATTTGCAAAGAATCTTATTTAAAAATATCTTTAACTTAGTCATAATCTTTCCTCCTATTTTTATAAAATACCTCTAGATAAAAGAGCTTTATATTCTCCACTTTTGCTTAAATTAGTATTGCAAAATGCAATTATTCCCTCCTTAATTTCAAAAGATTTACTTTTGCTGAATAATTTAATACTAGTAGCCTTCACTCCTTTTAATGTATCATTTTTTCCATTTACAACCTTATAGGGAATTAAAAATTCATCTTCTTTTTTTAAATCAATTTTATTAAATACATTGTCCTCCACAATAATAACGGGTAAATTCGTAACAGGTTCTCTTAATTCATTTCCTGTATCCAAAAAGGCTGTTACAGTTTTTTTATTTCCCTTTAAATTTATTTCTATATCATAAATCAAACTATTAAAGGTTATCCTGTCTTTAATATATATAACTACTCTATTTACTAATAAATAAGCAATCATCATCACTATAAGGAGTTTTTTATAAGGAAAATTTATTATATACGTATTTTGTGGAAGTACTCCTTTTTCTGTATAAATAAAAAATATACAAATTCCTGCAAGTACCATAGAATATACTAATAAAGTAAAGAACCCTTTAATCATATTGCTTATTTTATTTTTCATAGCTATAAAAATCATTAAAAATGCTATTAAGAATTTTAGTATTCCTTGTACAATCACAGGCATATAAAAAAATATAAAAAAGGCACATGATAAGCTTCCTATTAAAGCTGCAATAATATTTCTTAAAATACTATATTTTATATTTATAGTTTTGCAACTTAATGTTACAAGAAAGTAATTTACTATAAAATTCTCTAATATAAGCATGTCCAAATATATAGCCATAAGCATTCCCCCTTTATTTATATATTATATACTTATGAATTTCAAAATTTTGTCAATTTGTATAAGAAAAATAATTTTTTCAAATAAAATCATTCCCCTTCTTAATACAATAATCTCTATTTTTTATTTAAAAATAAATAAAAGCGATTTATAAAATAATTTTTTAATCATCTTATAAACCACTTTTATTTAAATTCAACACATTATTTTCCAAAAAATATTTTCATAAACTTTTTATACAATTTTAGGTAATAAATTTATAAAAAAGCTATCTCTCCATAGAAATTTAACTTCTATTTCGAAATAGCTCCTTACATAAAAACTTCAATTATCTACTTTGTCTTCTTAAGAAAGCTGGAATTTCTAATTCGCTTTCTTCATAAGGCACCTTTGTTGCTGCTACCTCTTCTTTGGAAACATTTGCTTTTACTGGTGTTTCCTCTACAACAGTTTTAGGTTGTTGATCTATAATCTTCATGCCTGATTCTTTACTTTTATTTCCTTGTCTATCTGTATCAAATCCTGTTGCTATAACTGTAATTTTTAGTTCTTCTCCTAAACTTTCATCGATCACAGCACCAAATATAATATTTGCATCTGGATCTGCTGCTTCTCTTACAATTTCACAAGCTTCATCTAATTCTAATAATCCAATATCTTCTCCACCAGTTATGTTTAATAACACTCCAGTAGCACCAACTATAGATGTTTCTATAAGTGGACTTGATATTGCTTGTTTTGCAGCCTCAACCGCTCTATTTTCTCCTGATGAATATCCAACGCCCATATGTGCTAAACCTTTATCTAACATAATAGTTCTTACATCAGCAAAGTCTAAGTTTACAAGTCCCGGAACAGTAATTAAATCTGCTATACCTTGTACACCTTGTCTTAATACATCATCAGCATATCCGAAAGCTTCCATTAATGAAGTTTTCTTATCTACCATTGTTAACAATCTTTCATTTGGTATTGTAACTAGGGTATCTACCTTTTCTTTTAATTCCTTTATACCAAGTTCAGCTTGTAACATTCTCTTGCGACCTTCAAATGGGAATGGTTTTGTTACCACTCCTACAGTTAAAATATTCATAGACTTAGCTATTTCTGCAACAACTGGAGCAGCACCTGTTCCAGTTCCACCACCCATACCTGCCGTTATAAATACCATATCTGCGCCTTTTATAGCTTCAGATATTTCTTCTTTACTTTCTTCAGCAGCTTTTCTTCCAATTTCAGGGTTAGCACCTGCACCTAATCCCTTAGTAAGTTTGTCTCCTATTTGAATCTTTTGGGAAGCTTGAGATAAAATTAAAGCTTGTTTATCTGTATTAATCCCTATAAATTCTACATTTCTCAATCCTTCTTTTATCATTCTGTTAACGGCGTTATTTCCTCCACCACCACAGCCTATTACCTTAATCTGAGTAAGATCTCGCATATCAATATCTATCACAGTACTACCTCCTTATATTAGAAAAAATCTGCAAAAAACTCTTTAATTTTACCCATAATTCCTGAACCTTCATAATTTTGTTCTAAGTCTTCCTCATCGATACTAAAGTCTAGTTCTTCTTCAACTACTGGATTAGTAGTTTTTTTAGGACGGTCTAACTTTATACTCTTAGCTACATCACTAACTATTCCAACTGAAGTTGCATATAAAGTATTTGACGCTCCGATATATTGAGGTATACCAATTCTTACAGGTCTCTTTAATATATTTTCACAAAGTTCTACAATACCTTTTAGGAAAGAAATTCCCCCTCCTATAAGAACTATATTATAAATTTCTTCATAATAACCACTTTCTTTTATAAATGCTTTTATAAATTTTAAGGTTTCATCTACTCTTGCATTAATAATATCAACTAAAGTATAATAATTTACTTCATATTCTTCTCTTTGAGACGTATATATTCTTATTTTCTCATCTTCAACTTTATCTTTAATAACAGAACCATATTTCAACTTAAGTTTTTCTGCCTCTTCATAAGAAATATTTAAACATAAGGATAAATCCTTAGTAATATTATCTCCTCCAAGAGGTATAAAAATAGTTTTACATAATTTCTGACCTTTAAATATAGAAATATTTATTGTATCATATCCTATATCAACAATAGCTATTCCCTTTTCCTTTTCTTCTGATGATAAAAGTGCAGATGCCAATGCAATAGGTTCTAGTGTAATTCCTAACACTTTTATACCTGCATTATTAACACTTTTAATAAGATTATTTATTATGGTACTTTGAGATAATGCTATTTTAGCATCTACTTCTAATTTTACTCCACACATACCTATAGGATCTTTTATATTATCGTATCCATCTATAATAAATTGTTCTGGTATAGCTGTAATAATTTCATTATTTCCTTCAACTGAAATCATCTTAGCTGCCTCTAATGCTCTATTAACATCACTTTTTGTAATTTCCTTATCTTCACTTTCTACAGCAACTATGCCTTTATTACTACAAAAATTACAAAGCCCACCTTGTATGCTAATATAAGCTTCATTTATTTTAAATTGTACGATCTTTTCTAAGTTAAAAATACACTTTTCAATAGCTTCTGATGTTACATCAATGTCTACTACAGCGCCTTTTTTAAGACCACTACAAGAAACGGAGGTGATTCCCATAATTTGCATTGTCCCTTCGCTGTTAACCTTGCCCATTGAAGCACAAACCTTTGAAGATCCTATATCTAGTCCTACAATATACCTATACATGAATTTAACCTCCTTAAGAGAATCCTCAAAATTATATATTCAACACAAAACTTATTTTTCCTTTTATTTTAATTATGTTTTTTGTAATAAAATGCTTTTTTTTAGTAAAAAATTTTTAAACAAATAAATTAAGGTACAAAATCTCATCTATGTATATTTTAAAACCTTGATATAATTAATTAATTATATCACATAATAAGAACTTTATATACTTTATATTATAATATAAAAGAACCAAATTTATCAATATTTCTTTAAAATTAGCTTATATTAATGAAATTATTATTTAAAAAAGATAAGATAATAGTTTTAGATACTATTATCTTATCTTTTTTATTATAACATAAGCATTCTTAACATAATTTCCTTATCCATAGCATAAGTCAATGCTATATCTTTAGAAATTTCGCCTTGTTTATATAACTCTACTAAAGACATATCCATAGTTTTCATTCCAAGTTTATTACCTGTCTGGATTATAGATTCAATTTGTTGTATTTTTCCCTCTCTAATTAGAGTTTGTATAGTAGGATTTACTGTCATTAATTCCATAGATAGAATTCTACCTTCACCATTATGTCTAGGAACTAACTGTTGAGACACCACTCCTTGTAATACATTACTCAATTGTATTCTAACTTGTTCCTGTTGGTATGGAGGGAAATATTCTATAATTCTTTCTATAGTTTTGCAAACACCCATGGTATTCATTGATGATAAAACTAATCTTCCATTTTCTGCTGCCGTAAGAGCAATAGATATTGATTCCTGGGTATTAAGTTCACTGATAAACACTACATCTGGATCTTCTCTCAAAAGAGTTTTTAAAGCTGTTTCAAAATTTTCACTATCTCTACCCATTTCTCTTTGATTTACAATAGATCTATTATGTTTATATAAAAACTCAATAGGTTTTTCTAAAGTTATAATATGTTCTGATCTTGTATTGTTTATTTCATTTATAAGAGCAGCAAGAGTTGTACTTTTCCCACTTCCGGTAGGACCTGTAACCAAAATTAATCCCCTATCTTTTAATGCAAACTCCTTAACTACTGTAGGCATATTAAGTTCCTTTAATGTTGGAATTTTACCTCCTACAATTCGTATGGCTAAAGTATCACTACTTCTTTGTTTATATATATTTACTCTAAATCTTCCTAATCCCGCCAATGAATAGGTAGTATCTATTTCACCTATTGTTTCATATGTTTTGTAGTCTTCATTTAAAATAGCTATGGCAAAATTTTTAGTATCATCTACTGTTAATTTTTCATTATACACTTTGCTAAGTTCTCCATTTACCCTTATATATGGATAAGCACCAACTGTTAAATGTATATCAGAAGCATTTTTTTCTACCGCTATTTCTAATAAGTCGTCTAACTTAATCATTCTAAGTTCCCCCTAAGTTCTTTATTTTCTTATACGTAAAATTATTATATAATTCAAACTATTTTTTTACAGTTTAAAGATTTATAAAGTTTTTTTAATGCTCTTTTTTCAATTCTAGAAACATATGATCTAGAAATACCCAAATATTTTGCTATTTCTCTTTGAGTTTGAGGTTTTCCATCTTGAAGACCATAACGCATTTTAATTATAATTTTCTCTCTTTCCGTAAGATCCTTATTGATTTTTTCATATAGCTTTCTAGTTTCAATCTTATTTTGTACAATTTCTATTATAGAATCTTCATCACTACTAAGTACATCCATTAGAGAAATTTCATTTCCTTCTTTATCTACCCCTATAGGATCTTGTAAATAAACCTCATTTTTTGTTTTCTTGTTATTCCTAATTAACATTAAAATCTCATTTTCTATACATCTAGCAGCATATGTCGCTAATCTAGTACCTTTTGCTATATCAAATGAATCTATAGCCTTTATAAGTCCAACTGTACCAATAGAAATTAAGTCATCCATATCCTTGCCTGTATAAGTATACTTTTTAACAATATGAGCAACCAATCTTAAATTTCTTTCAATCAAAACCCCTTTTGCTAATTGATCTCCTCGCGCAAATTTCGTTAAATATTCCTTTTCCTCCTCTTCTGTTAAAGGCTGGGGAAATGAATTATTTCCTGAAATATACGCTGTAAAAAAAGTCATACTTCCTACAATCTCTAATAAGCAATGTATAAAAATCACAGCAGTTCCTCCCAATATTGCTTATTATTATCATATGAATTATTTCCCCAAATGTTACTAATTCTTTTATTATTTTAACATACTATTTTCTTTTAAGTTAGTAATAATTTGTGAAAATATTGGTGCAGCTGTACTACCTCCATCTTCTTCTTTTCCTCCTTGGGATATTTTTATCCAATCAATATCTCTCACTAATACGACTGCAGAATATTTTTTTTCATTTAACTTGAAAAATCCTACAAACCAACCATCTGAATGTTTTTTTCTTTTCCCATTATTAACCTCATAATATTCAGATGTACCGGTTTTCCCTCCAACTTTAACTCCTTTAACCTTAGCTTTAGTGCCTGTGCCCTCTTTATCTTCCACCACATCAATCATCATACTCTCTAACAATTTTGCGGTACTATTCTTTATAACCTTTTCTTTTTTAATCTGTATATTCTTTATTTCTTTATTATTATCATCAACAATAGCATCAATAATGTATGGTTTTACTAACTGACCTTTATTAATAATTACATTAGGTATATTAAGAGCCTCTAATGGAGTTATTCTTATCTTTTGACCGATAGCCGCATGTTTAATTTCATCTCTATGTATTTTATTACTAATTTCAAATTTTCCACTTACCTCATCTTGTAATCCTAAAATTGGATTTGTTAAATTAAACTTGTTAGCATATTTATATATGTTATTAAACCCAACTTCTTCTCCTACCTGATAAAACACGTCATTGGAAGACATAATAAACCCTTCCCTTAATGTCATTCTTTTTTTATTATTATGTTCTTTAATATTAGAATTACGCTTATACATCTTATCTACCCACACTATATTATTATCCAAAGCCGCCGCTGAAGTAACTACCTTAAAAATAGAACCTGGAAAATAACCACTATTAGAACTAGCACCTATATTAATATTAGGATGTCTATCATCTTTATTAGCCATGGCCAATATTTTTCCCGTATCACTTTCCATTAGGAGTACGCCAATATCTTTATATGAATTATACTTTTCATCTCTAATTATTTTTTCGACTGAATTCTGAATTTCTTTATCTAATGTAAGTCTAAAATTTAGATTGTCATTTCCTTTAATATCTTTATTAAAGGTATCTTCTGATGTTAGATTTTTTCCTATAACAACCTTATCAACCTGATTATTTTTTCGAATATTTTCCATTGTCCTTTCCAATGTTCCTTCTTGCTTCATAGAACTATCTTTTAAATTATTTGCTCTATCCATAACACTAATTATATTCCAATTTTCTTTTAAATTAGATTTATCATATAAATATACATAAAATCCTTTTATATCTTTTAAACTTTTTAACTTATCATAGCAACTTTTATCTATTTCATATTTTATTTTTCCTGTATATTTATATTCTTCAACTTCGTCTGGGAAAATATAATTTTTATTACATTCCCTTAAAATATATTTAGCCTTTTTAATATTAAACTCGTTTTTATTTATATTATATCTCATATAAAAAGCTGGATCTATTACTGCATAATAATTTCTTGAATACTTAAAAAACTTTTCACCATTTTTATCGAAAAGCTTATAATTTTTATCTTTTAAAGTTTCAACATAATAATATTGTTTATTTAAAATATCTTTTAAATCTCCCTGTTTAACAAACTGGATATAAAAAAACTTTCCTATAAGGCTTATAAAGATAAGCACTATACCAATGTAAACTCCCTTTATTCTTCCACTATATTTTCTTGAAGATAAAAAAGATAATATAGTTTTTTTGTCTTTCATCATAAAAAACAAACACCTCACTTTAGATAAAATTATATCCAAAATAAGGTGTTATATACAAAATACATTAATTTTTCGTATTTTCTAAAATGCTTCTAACTTTTGAACACAAACAATCAATAGCAACTTCATTATGTCCACCTTCTGGTATAATAATGTCTGCATATTTTTTAGTTACTTCTGTAAATTGTGAATGCATAGGTCTAACTACATTTAAGTACTGTTCTATTACTGATTCAATAGTTCTACCTCTTTCTTCTACATCCCTTAAAAGTCTTCTTATAAATCTAACATCGGCATCTGTATCCACGTAAAGTTTTATATCTAATAAATCTCTTAATGACTTTTCTTGAAGTACAAGAATCCCCTCTA
Organism: Clostridiaceae bacterium 14S0207; assembly: GCA_003288255.1. Lineage (GTDB taxonomy): Bacteria > Bacillota > Clostridia > Clostridiales > Clostridiaceae > Hathewaya > Hathewaya limosa. Next base: position 1,704,995 of record CP026600.1, read on the forward strand.
CAATAATAATTTTCCTTGGGTTAACTATTACAGTTTCTTCTTTTCTTGTATGTACTTCAAAATCATATATAGGTTTTTCCACCTCTGTTCCACTTATTAAATCTTTAACATGTTGTATTAATAACTCCATATCAAAAGCATCAGGATGATCATAATTAGTGAGAATTCTTTCCTCAAAAGTTAAATGGCTTTGATCTTTATAGTAACAATCCATTTCTAACACAGAAAGACAATTTTCTCCAAATGTTTTACAAATTTCTTTTGCAATAGTACTTTTCCCAGAGCCAGATCCTCCAGTAATTCCAATAACAAGTGGTTGCTTCATTATTTCTCCTCCTTAGACTTTATAAGGATGTCTTTTTCTTTTAGTTCCTTATCTACCTTTACAGTGAAAATCATTTTAGCTGCAGCACATGCTTCTATGTCTTCACCTTTTTCATTTTTCATTTGGCCTAATGTTATTTCCACATTATCGCCTTGTGCTCTTAATACTTCAACTTGCTCACCAACTACCGCTTTATTTTTTTGTTCTAAAGTAGCAGTCATAGTTTTCCTATCAAAATTCTTAACAACACCAATTACATCATATGACTTTTCATAAGCCGAACTATTATATACCTGTTTTTCTTCTTCGTCAAAATAAAAACCAGTATAATATATTCTATGACTTGGTTTCATTAAATACTCTAACCATTTGTTTTTAAATTTAAATTCATCCGGATTATCGAAATACGCATCAATTGCCTCTCTATAAGCCTTAGTAACTGATGCAACATAAAATACGCTTTTCATTCTTCCTTCGATTTTAAATGAATCTATGCCTGATTGAACTAGTTCTGGAATATGTCTAATCATACATAGATCCTTTGAATTCATTATATAAGCGCCCTTATCATCTTCTCTTACTTCGTATAATTCTCCTGGACGTTTTTCTTCCATTAAATAATATTTATATCTACATGGCTGAGCACATTGTCCTCTATTAGAATCTCTTCCAACTATGTAATTAGATAGTAAGCATCTACCTGAATAAGACATACACATAGCCCCATGAACAAAGGCTTCTAATTCTAAACTTGCAGGAATTTTTTCTTTTAACTCAGTAATTTCTTTCATAGAAAGCTCTCTTGCTAAAACTACTCTCTTTATTCCTTGATTATGCCAAAAAATTGCTGACTTCCAGTTAACATTGTTAGCTTGTGTACTTAAATGTAATTCTAAATCTGGAACAACTTCTCTTGCAGTTAAAATTATTCCTGGATCTGACACTATTATTGCATCTACATGAAGTTCATATAATTCTTTTAGATAATCTTCAAGTCCTTCTAAATCATCATTATGAGGAAATACATTTAATGTTACATAAACTTTCTTTCCTCTTTCATGAGCATATTCTATTCCTTTTTTAAGATCTTCATTGGTAAAGTTATCAGCAAAAGCTCTTAGGTTTAATTTACTTCCACCTAAATACACTGCATCTGCTCCAAAATCTATAGCAGTAATTAACTTTTCTAAATTTCCAGCAGGAGCTAATAATTCTGGTTTCTTAATCAAATTAATCCCTCCTTACAGTTACAGCTATGCCATCACCCATTGGCAATACTGAGGTTATAAATTTCTCATTATCATTAACTTCTTCAAGATAAGTTCTCATTCTTTTAACTATAGTTATTTTTCTTCTAACTAAAAGTTCATCAGAAGGTACCATACCCCTAAATAATACATTATCTGCAACTATAACCCCATCTTTATTTAAAAGTTCTAAACAATAAGGAAGAAAATGATTATAATGTCCTTTACCAGCATCCATAAAGATTAAATCATAAGGAGGAACCTTTGTATCACAAAGGTTCTTTAAAATCTCCTCACATTCACCTTCTTTAATTTCTATAGCCTGTTCAAATCCATATTTCTTTAAATTCTCTTTGGCCTTTGAAATCATATTTGGATCTCTTTCTATCGTAGTAATATGTACATTTTCTTTAGAAGCTTGCTTCATTAATATCGAAGAATAACCTATTGCTGTTCCTAATTCTAATATTCTCTTAGGTCTTTTAAGCTCAATCATCAGTTTAAGAAAATTGGCTGTTTCCTTTTGAACTATAGGAACTCCATTTTGTTTTGCATATTCTTCCATATGTAAAAGAATTTCATTATCTTCCTTTATTAAATTCCTAAGATAATTTTCCATGTAATCATACATTATTCCACTCATATTTTAATTCCTCCAAATTTCCTTAAGAAGGATTAGATATTTATTTATTTCTCATTGCTGTTCTCTTTCTTTGAGCAGTATCTAAAATTTTCTTTCTCATTCTTATGTTAGTTGGAGTAATTTCAACTAATTCATCAGATGCTATAAATTCTAAGCATTGCTCTAAACTCATTTGTCTTGGTGTTATAAGTTTTAATGCATCATCTGAACCAGAAGATCTTGTGTTACTTAAATGTTTTTTCTTACATACATTAACTTCTAAGTCTCCAGGTCTTGAATTTTCTCCTACTATCATTCCTTCATATACTTCTATTCCAGGATTAATGAACAATACTCCTCTTTCTTGTGCATTATATAATCCATAAGTTATTGAAGTACCAGCTTCAAATGCAGTTAATGATCCTTTACTTCTTTCAGGAATTTCTCCTTTAAATGGTTCATATCCAATTAATACATGGTTCATTATACCATTTCCTTTAGTATCAGTCATAAACTCATTTCTAAATCCTATTAATCCTCTTGATGGCACGTGGAATATTAGTCTAACGTATCCATTTACTGCAGAAGTCATATTTTGCATTTCCGCTTTTCTTGGTCCTAGTTTTTCCATAACTACTCCCATAAATTCTTCTGGTACGTCTATTGTTAACTCTTCTATTGGTTCACATTTTTTTCCATCTTCTATTTTGTATATAACAGATGGCTTAGAAACTTGGAATTCATATCCTTCTCTTCTCATAGTTTCTATTAGTATTGATAAGTGTAATTCTCCTCTACCACTTACTTTAAATGAATCAGCTGAATCAGTTTCTTCAACTTTTAAACTTACATTAGTTTCAAGTTCTTTCATTAATCTATCTCTTAAATGTCTTGATGTTACAAACTCTCCTTCTTGACCTGCAAATGGTGAGTTATTAACAATAAAGTTCATGCTTAATGTAGGTTCATCAATTTCAACAAAAGGTAATGCCTCTGGATTATTTATATCTGCTATAGTTTCTCCTATATTGATATCAGGTATACCAGATACAGCAACTATATCACCTAACATTGCTTCCTCAGTTTCAACTCTTTTTAAACCATCGTATACATAAACATTAGAAATTTTAACATTCTTTTGAGAACCATCTTTTCTCATTAAAGCTATTTGTTGATTCTTCTTAATACTTCCTCTAACTATTTTACCTATACCGATTTTACCTACAAAGTTATTGTAATCAATACTTGATACAAGTAATTGAAGAGGTGCATCTAAATATCCTTCTGGAGATTTAACATTCTTTATAATAGTTTCATATAAAGGAACCATGTTTTCTCCTTCTTCTTCTACTTCATACTTAGCTATACCAGCTTTAGCAGAACAATAAATTATTGGGAAATCTAATTGTTCATCATCTGCACCTAATTCAACAAATAAGTCAAATACTTCGTTAATAACAGCTTCTGGTCTAGCATCTTTCTTATCAATTTTGTTTATAACAACCATTGGCTTTAAGTTTAATTCTAAAGCTTTTTTAAGAACAAACTTAGTTTGTGGCATTGGTCCTTCATAAGCATCTACAACTAAAATAACACTATCAACCATTTTTAGTATTCTTTCAACTTCTCCACCAAAATCTGCGTGGCCTGGAGTATCAATTATATTAATTTTTACTCCATTATACATAACAGATGTATTTTTAGAAAGAATTGTAATTCCTCTTTCTTTTTCTAAATCATTAGAGTCCATTACTCTTTCTTGTACTTTTTGATTTTCTCTAAAAACATTACTTTGTTTTAAAAGAGCATCAACCAAAGTAGTCTTACCATGGTCAACGTGCGCTATAATAGCTATGTTTCTTATATCATTTCTTTGAAATATATTCATCTAAACTCCTCCAAGTTATTTCATCTAGTCTATTTTTGATTTTCTACAAATAAAAATTGGATACATTCTAGTACCCAATTTAAAATTTAAATCTTATTTTATTCTAATATCATGTATTAAAAATGTCAAATAAAACAGTATAAAAGATTTTAAACTTCCACTATAATTGGTAAAATCATTGGATTTCTTTTTGTTCTTTCGTATAAAAAATTTCTTAAAACATCTTTTACACTAGATTTTATTGTAGCCCATTCTTTAATTTTATTTTCTTCACAATTTTTAAGAACTATTCTTACTTGTGCTTTAGCCTCTTCGATTAAATCTTCAGATTCTCTTACATATACAAAACCTCTAGAGATAATATCTGGACCAGCAACTACCTTACCAGTTTCTTTTTCTATAGTTACAACAACTGTTAAGATACCATCCTGTGATAGATGTTTTCTATCTCTTAAAACTATATTTCCAACATCTCCAACACCTAAACCATCAACAAATACCTGACCAGAAATTACTGAACCATTTTTTCTTATACACTCTTTGGAAACTTCAATAATTTCTCCGTTATCACCTAAAATAATATTTTCTTCTGGTGTGCCAAGTTTCATAGAAAGTTCACCATGTTGTTTTAAATGTCTATACTCACCATGTACTGGAATGAAAAATTTAGGATTTACTAAAGTATGCATAAGTTTCAATTCCTCTTGACATGCATGCCCTGATACATGAACATCTGCTAATGCTTCATATATAACATCTGCACCTTTTTTAAATAATTGATTTATAACTTTAGAGACTAACTTTTCATTTCCTGGTATTGGTGTGGCGGAAATAATAACCATGTCACCTTTTTGAATATTTACTTTTTTATGTTCTGATGCAGCCATTCTAGCTAAAGCTGACATCGGTTCTCCTTGGCTTCCTGTAGTTATTATTATAATTTTATCATTAGGATACTTATCTATTTCATCAATAGTAATTAATCTATCTTCTGAGATACTTAGATATCCTAGCTCAATAGCCACAGAAACTATGTTTTCCATACTTCTTCCTGAAACTGCAACTTTTCTATTGAATTTTTGTGCTGCTTCAAAAATTTGTTGAATTCTATGAATATTAGAAGCAAAGGTAGCCACTATAATTCTTCCTTTTGCTTTAGTGAACATACTCTTGAATGTTTCACCAACAGTACTTTCTGACATAGTATATCCTGGTCTTTCTACATTAGTACTATCTGCCAACATAACAAGAACACCTTTTTTACCTAATTCCGCAAACCTTGCTAAATCCGCTACACAACCATCAATTGGTGTAAAATCGATTTTAAAATCCCCAGTATGCAAAATAATACCTACTGGTGTGTGTATTGCAATAGCAACTGAATCCGCTATACTATGACTAGTTTTTATAAATTCAACGGAAATAGTATCTAACTTTACAATATCTTTAGGATTTACTCTTCTTAAACTAACAGAACTTAAAAGACCATGTTCTTTTAGTTTAGATTCTACCATACCAATTGTCAATTTCGTTCCGTATACTGGTACGTTTAATTGTTTTAAAACATAAGGTAAGGCCCCAATGTGATCTTCGTGTCCGTGAGTTAAAAATATACCTTTAACCTTATCTTTATTCTTTACTAGGTAAGTTACATCCGGTATAACTACATCAATACCTAGCATTTCATCATCAGGAAACTTAAGTCCACAATCTATTACTACTATTTCGTTTTTGTACTCAAAAGCAGTTAAGTTCTTACCGATTTCATTTAATCCCCCAAGAGGAATTATTTTTATTTTATCCTTTTCTTTACGCAAAGTCCTACCCTCCTTTTAACCTATTTTACGTTTATATATAAATAAAAGGTTTACCCTTTATTCATGCATATTTTTTTTACAGTCTTTGCATATTCCATAAAATTTAACATTATGATTTAAAATTTTAAATTCATAATTATCTTCTATATTCTTTTCTAATTCCCCTAATAGATCACCTTCAACTTCTATAACTTTTCCACAAATATTACAAATTAAATGATGATGATGATGTTCTTCATTCTCATTTACAAGTTCATATCTACTACATCCTTCATCAAAATCTAACTTACATATAAAACCAACTTCTTCTAAAAGTTGAACTGTTCTATATACTGTAGCAAGCCCTATTTCTGGACAATCTTTTTTTACTTTTTCATATAACTCTTCTACTGTTAAATGATTCCCATTATTCTCAATAATAGAATTTAGGATTGCTCTACGTTGAGGTGTTAACTTATATCCCTTATCTTTTAACACTTCTTTCAATTGTAATATCTTCTCAGGAGATAATTTAGACATTTTAATTTCCCTCATTTCTTCTAAACCACAATATATTAGATTACTGCGAATATTTTAACTTGAATCTTAAATATAGTTTAATATAATGAGTATCTATTGTCAATTGATAATGTATAATTATTTTCCAATTTATAGATATTATTTAAAATTTTATTCTTCAAGAAGTAATTCTTCATATGCCTCTTCAACAAGTTTCAATTCCTTTGAATCTTCCACAGGTTTAAAATAACATTTTCCATCTTCTTCTATCATAGATAAAGCTAAGGCCTCATCATCATTGCCCTCTAACGGAGTTACAATTAAATATTTTTTATCTTTTACAAGAACTTTTTCTACTACTTCAAATTCTACATCATTATTACTTTCATCAGTTAATATAATTGTTTCCATGTCATTCTTCACAAATCATCTCTCCTCTATTTATTTTGTATATTTTTATTTTCTTTATTCTACTTATTTCTTATAATCTAAATATCCTTGAAGTATATATGTAGATGCCACCTTATCAACTATAGTTTTCCTTTTCTTTCTAGACAAGTCCGCTTCTAACATAGCTCTATGAGCTGCCACTGTTGTTAATCTTTCATCCCAAAAAATAATTTCTAAATTTAAAAATTCTTTTATTTTTTCTGCAAAATTAACCACTTTTTCCCCTTGAGGTCCTAATGTTCCATTCATATTTTTAGGAAGTCCACATACTATTTTTTCCACCTTATACTCATCACATATTTTTTTTAATTCTTCTAAATCGTAAGTTTCATTTTTTCTTCTAATAGTTGTAATACCTTGTGCTGTAAAACCTAACGGATCACTTATAGCAACTCCTATAGTTCTATCTCCAACATCTAATCCTAAAATTCTCATACTTTCATCTCCTTTAATAAAAATTAATTTATATGTACAAAATCAACATCTCTCTTTTATTTAAAAATAAAAATGCCCTAAAAGGGCATTTTTACTTAATTTCTAAATAATGTTTTAAAACTTCTTCTAGAATTTCATCTCTTTCAAGTTTGCTAATCATAGCTCTTGCACCATTATAATTGGTAATATAAGTTGGATCACCTGAAATAAAATATCCAACTAATTGATTTATAGGATTATATCCTTTTTCTTCTAAAGATTTAAAAACTTGATCTAAAATTTCCTTGGTAACAGCACTTTTATCCCTAATACTATTAAATTGTAAGGTCATATCGTTGTCTACCACCTAGATCACCTCTATTCTTAAAATAAATATATTAAATATTTGATATATATTGTAACACAAAGTGGCAGTTTTTAAAATTATTTTTTAATTAACTTTAAACCTTATATTATTATTTTACCATACTTTCTACTATAGTAGGGACTTTTTCTATAGCTTCTTTTAATTTTTCTGGAAGTTTACCACCTGCTTGAGCCATATCCGGTCTTCCACCACCGCCACCGCCAGCTATTGTTGCTACTTCTTTTATTATCTTGCCACAATGTACTCCTAAAGATACAACATCTTTAGTTGCCATAGCTACAAACATAACTTTTCCTTCATTTTCACTACCTAAGATAACCAGACCTGAACCTAATTTTCCTCTAAGTCTATCTACAAGTTCTCTTAATGTATTACCATCCATATTTTCAGTAGTAGCATAAATTGCTTTAACACCTTTAATTTCTACTACATTTTTAACTAAATCTTCTTCTATAGATTTAGACATTTCGTTTTTAAGACCTTTAAGTTCTTTTTCTTTATCTTTAATCTCTGATATTTGATTTTGTATTTTATTTAACAAATCTTTTTCTGAACATTTTAATACTGTACATGCTTCTTTAATTAAGTCATTTTTTTCTTCCATATATTTTAGAACTTCAGAACCTGTAATAGCTTCTATTCTTCTAACCCCTGCAGCTACTCCAGATTCAGAAATTATTTTAAAGCTACCAATTTCTCCAGCATTTTTCAGATGAGTTCCTCCACATAATTCTTTACTAAATTCACCTACTGAAACAACTCTAACCTCTTCTGCATATTTATCATCAAATAATGCTATGGCACCACTATTTTTAGCCTCTTCAATGCTCATTACATTTGTAGAAACATTTGTAGCTTTCATAATTTCTTCATTCACAACTTTTTCAACATTTCTAATTTCTTCTTCAGTTAATGCTGCAAAATGTGTAAAGTCAAATCTTAATCTTTCAGGTGTTACATAAGAACCTGATTGATGAACGTGGTCTCCTAATACTTTTCTTAATGCTGCATCAAGCATATGAGTACCTGTATGGTTTTTGCATATGTTCTTTCTTCTATCTTCTTTAACTTCTAATAAAACTTCTTCTCCTGCAGATACAGTTCCTTCTAAAACTTTTATCATATGCATTATTTTGCCTGAAATATTCTTTTGACAATCTAATACTTCTGCCTTAAATCCTTCTTTAGAAATTATTCCTATATCTCCTATTTGTCCTCCCATTTCTGCATAGAAAGGTGTTCTAGAGGTTATTAAAATACCTTCTTCTCCAGCTTTAATACTTTCTTTAAATTCATCTCCATTTATTATTAATTCAACTTTAGATTTTAAGGAAGTATTATCATATCCACCGAATTCGGTTACTAACTCTTTTGGAATTTGATCTATTATTGAAAGATCTTTTCCCATATAGTTTGATTCACTTCTAGCCGCTCTTGCTATATTTCTTTGATTTTCCATTTCTTTCTTAAATGCTTCATAATCTAAAGAAAGCTCTTTTTCTTCTAAAATTTCCTCTGTTAGCTCAAGTGGAAAACCAAATGTATCGTATAATTTAAAAACTTTATCTCCTGATAAAACTTTTTCATTTGCTTCTTCTAATTCATCTATGTATGATTTTAATATTTCTATACCTGAATCTATAGTTTCAGCAAATCTTTCTTCTTCTAATTTTATAACTTTTTTTATGTAATCTTGTTTTTCTAAAAGTTCTGGGTAAGCCCCTTTAGAATTTTCAATAACTACATGACAAATTTCACTTAAAAATAATTTATTTAATCCTAAAAGTCTACCATGTCTTGAAGCTCTTCTTAATAATCTTCTTAAAACATATCCTCTTCCTTCGTTAGATGGAAGAATACCATCACTTATCATAAATGTAACACTTCTTATATGATCTGTAATTATTCTTAAGGAAATATCCTTAATTTTATCTTGCTCATAAGTTACTCCAGCTTTTTTACAAACTTCCTCTAGTATACTATTTATAGTATCTATTTCGAAAATAGTATTAACTCCTTGCATAATTGTAGCCATTCTCTCAAGTCCCATACCAGTATCTATATTAGGATGAGCAAGTGGAGTATATGATCCATCTTCTTCTCTATTAAACTGTGTAAATACTAAATTCCAAAATTCAACTACTATATCTTTATCTGAAGCTTCTAAGAACTCTTCAACCGTAGTTAAAGTTCTATCTCCTCTATCAAAATGAATTTCTGAACAAGGACCACAAGGACCAGTTCCATGTTCCCAGAAGTTATCTTCTTTTCCTAATCTAAATATTCTCTTTGGGTCTATATCTGTTTTAGTAGTCCAAATATCAAACGCTTCATCATCATCTAAATAAATAGTAACATAAAGTTTATCTTTTGGAACCTCTAAAACCTTTGTTATGAATTCCCATGCCCAAGGTATAACATCTTTTTTAAAGTAATCTCCAAAAGAGAAGTTTCCTAACATCTCAAAAAATGTACCGTGTCTTGAAGTCTTCCCTACATTTTCAATATCACCAGTTCTTATACACTTTTGACAAGTTGTAACTCTCTTTCTTGGTGGTACTTGAAGCCCTGTAAAGAAAGCTTTCATTGGTGTCATACCAGCATTTATAAGTAATAAACTTTTATCATTTTGAGGAACCAAAGAAAAACTTGGTAACCTTAAATGCCCTTTACTTTCAAAAAAATTTAGATAGGATTCTCTTATTTCATTCAATCCCATTTTCTTCATCTCAATCTCCTCCAAACTGTAAAATGAGCCCAGTATTTTATTTTGATTATAAAAAAAATCATAACTTATGTCAATATTGCTGTATAGTTATAAAGAGTATCTAATAGAAGAATTTAAATTAAATTTAACTTTTTCAGTAACTTTAGTCAGTTTTAATAAAAATAATAATCTATATCTTGTATAATAACTTTTATTACAACTGCCATTGGTATAGCAAGAATCATTCCCATAAATCCACTAATTTCTCCTCCTATTATAAGAAGTATCACAACTAACAGTGGATGTATATCTACAGATTCTCCTATAATTTTAGGTGATATCAAATTTCCCTCTATTTGCTGTATTAACATCAACCAAACTGTAATCCATATACCTTTATGGGATGAGGTTAAAAACGCCACTACAATGGCTGGTATAGCCCCTAAAATAGGTCCAAAGTAAGGAATTATATTAAATATCCCATTAAATATTGATAAAAGCAGAGCATTATTTATACCATATACTATTAAAACGAAAAAACTTAATATACTTATTATAAAACTAAGTACTACCTGACTTAAAATATATTTACTAAGAACTATATCTATGTTTTTAGCAATTTTTTTTATTATTTTACGTTTTTTCGAAGAAAAGAAAAATAATATACTATTTATAAATGTTTCACCATCTATTAAAAAATAATATATAAAAATAGGTATAACTAAATATGTCAGAATGTTTTGCCCTAAAGACATAATAGAAAATATCATATTTTCTGTAACCTTACTACTTATACCATATATCTTTTTTATTATATTATTAAATAAATAATTGTTTTGCATTACTTGTATGTTGTTTAAAAAATTATTTATATAACTAAAAAGATTGTTTAAAATCTCTCCTATGCTATTAGTTTCATTAAGTAAACTAGGTATCAAAATTATTATCCATACTACACTAAAAAACACTAATAAAAATACCAATATCAAAGCAGCCAGATATTTTTTTACCCCTCTATCTATCATACTAATATACACAGGTTTTATTATATAACTTAAAAATAAAGAAATTAATGTAACCTTAAAAAGAACTTTAATAAAAGGAATTTTTAATAGTAAATAAAGGAAAATAACCCAAATCACAATTAACGTATATTTTAAAAATTTATTTTTTTTAATCTCATTTCCTATTATCATTTTCTTCAACTCCGTGAATTTTACTATAAAAATAATAATTATTTTCTTTAATATAAATTACACTTTCTTCTCCCACTATTAAATCTTCTAACAATACAATTCTTTTTCCCTTAGTATAATTTTTAAAAAATCCTTCTGTTAATATTAGACTTTTTATAGAAAGGTCTTTATATGAAATAAAAAGATCTTCAACTATACCTATGATACTTCCTTTTAGATCATATACCTCCATCCCCCTAATATCCTTAAAATAAAAAAAATTTCCTTTTGTTCCTCCGTTAATTATGATTCTATTACCAAAATAAATTATATTATCTTGAAGAATATAAAATTCTTTTTTCAAAAAGCTATTTTTTTTAATTTTAAATCCCTTTACTGTTTTATTATCTAAATCAATAATTAGGTCTTGTACTACTCCTAAAAATTTTCCTTTTTCATCAATAACTTTTTTATTAATAATATCTCTTTTTTTATACACATTATCACTCTACTTTTAAAATTTACTTTAGTCATATTACTAATGTGCATCTTTTGCTAAAAATTTATACTATAAAATTTGATATAAAAAAAACATTTACCTTTATAAAATAAAAGTAAATGTTTTTTGATTTATTCTTCAATTTCTTCTTTTAGATTATCTTCCCAAGGTTGTAATACCTGAGAGATTCTATAATTATTAATAGCTTTATGAATAGTTTGTTCTGCCAATACTGAACAATGTATCTTAACACTTGGAAGTCCATCTAAGGCTTCTATTACTGATTTATTAGTAAGTTCAAAAGCTTCTTCCAAAGTTTTATTTTTTATAAGTTCAGTTGCTATACTAGCAGATGCTATAGCTGAACCACATCCAAATGCTTTAAATTTTACATCTATTATCTTATTTTCTTTTATTTCTAAATAAATTTTCATTACATCCCCACATTTAGGATTTCCTTCTTCTCCAATACCATTTGCATTAGGTAATACTCCTACGTTTCTCGGACAGTAAAAGTGATCTAATACTTTATCACTATATTCCATCATTATGATCATCCCCTTAATATCTTCAATTAGAAAATATAAATTATATATGTATAATAATTATAATATTTCTTCTATTATTCCCCCACCTACAACAAAATTATCTTTATAAAAAACTACTGATTGACCTTTTGTAATAGCTCTTTGTTTTTCTCTAAACACAGCTTTTAATTTACCATTTTCTAAAGGATATATAGTAGCTGCCGAAAGTTTAGCACTATATCTTACCTTTCCCAACACCTCCATAGGTTCTTTAAGTTCATCCATATATATTAAATTAACATCTTTAGCTATAAGTTCGGTTTTAAATATTTCTTCTTCATCACCTATTACTACTTGGTTTTTTTCTGGAATAATATCTGTAACGAATACAGGCTTACCAAGTGCTAGCCCAAGGCCTTTTCTCTGCCCTATAGTGTAATAAACAATACCTTTATGTTTTCCTAAAATCTGGCCATTTTTATCAACAAAATTTCCTGGTTTTACTTTATTTTTCTCTACACTTTTTTTGATAAATTCACCATGATTATTATCAGGAATAAAACATATTTCTTGACTATCTTTTTTTCTAAACACATCTAATCCTATTTTTTCTGCTATGGATCTAATTTCAGTTTTCTCATATTTTCCACATGGCATTAAAATATGTGCTAATTGATCTTGTGTTAAATTATACAACATATATGTTTGATCTTTTCTTGCATCTTCTGGTCTTTTTAGAAGATATCTTCCATTTTTTTCGATAACTTCTGCATAATGTCCTGTGGCAATATAATCTGCACCTATTGCTTGAGCTTTTCTTAAAAACTCATTAAATTTAATAGTTTTATTACATACTACACATGGATTAGGAGTTTTTCCCCCTAAATATTCTGAGATAAAATTGTCTATTACATTTTCTTTAAAACTTTTTTTAAAATTCATTACATAAAAAGGTATATCAATTACATCAGCTACACGACGTGCATCATTAGCGGCAGATAAAGAACAACAACCGCCTTCATTTTCCACATAATCCGGGTCATCTGGAGACAACTTCATCATAATTCCAATAACCTCATATCCTTGTTCTTTCAAAAGATATGCAGCTACTGAAGAATCCACTCCTCCACTCATTCCAATAACAACTTTTTTCTTCATATTCTTCTCACCTTTAATCTACGTATTTAAAGAAATAAGCTCCTTAAATTTAAATTTAAAGGAGCTTATTTCTTTTTATAATTTATTCACCATGAACCTGTTCGTGAATATCATCATGTTCTTTATAATCCCAAGGATCTAATCCAGCTTTTACTCTATAATCATTAATAGCTTTATGAATAGCTTCTTCTGCTAAAACAGAACAGTGCATTTTAACTGGTGGAAGACCATCTAATGCCTCTGCCACTGCTTTATTTGTAAGAGTCCAAGCATCCTCAACATTCTTTCCTTTAATAAGCTCAGTTGCCATACTTGATGATGCTATAGCTGAACCACAGCCAAAAGTTTTAAACTTTACATCTTTTACTATATCATCTTCTATTTTTAAGTATATTTTCATTATATCGCCACATTTTGGATTTCCAACTTCGCCAATACCATTTGCATCAGGAATTTCTCCAACATTTCTTGGATTTGTAAAATGATCCATAACCTTTTCACTGTACATCATAATTATTTTTCCCCTTCCTTTAAAAAGTCATCCCATAATGGTGACATATCTCTTAATCTTTGTACCACCTGTGGCACTACTTCTAATACGTGTTTTATATCTTCTTCAGTATTTTCATCACCTAAAGATAGTCTTAAAGATCCATGTGCTATTTCATGAGGTAAACCTATAGAAAGTAATACATGTGATGGATCTAAGGAGCCTGATGTACAAGCACTTCCACTAGATGCTGAAATTCCTTGAGAATCTAAAAGCAATAACACTGATTCACCTTCTATAAATCTGAAACATATATTAACGTTTCCAGGTAATCTCTTATCTCCCATTGGTCCATTTAATCTTGAATAAGGTATTTTTAATAGGCCTTCTATTAACTCATCTCTCATTTTCACAAGCTTTGCATTATTCTCTTCCATATGTTCACAAGCAAGTTCTAAAGCTTTACCTATACCAACTATTCCTGCTATATTCTCTGTACCAGCTCTTCTTCCTCTTTCTTGTCCTCCACCATGTACTAAATTAGCAATTCTAATTCCTTTTTTTATATAAAGAACACCAATTCCTTTAGGTCCATAAAACTTATGTCCGGCCATAGATAATAAATCTATATTCATATCTTTAACATCTACTGGTACATGTCCTACTGCTTGAACTGCATCTGTATGGAAAAATATTTTCTTTTCTCTACATATTTCTCCTATTTCTTTTATAGGTTGGATAGAACCTATTTCATTATTTGCAAACATTACAGTAACTAATATAGTTTTATCTGTAATAGCATTTTTCAAATCTTCTATATCTACTATTCCTTCTTCATTTACATCTAAGTAAGTTACTTCAAAACCTTGTTTTTCTAAAAACTCACAGGTATGTAATATTGCATGATGTTCTATTTTTGTAGTTATAATATGATTTCCTTTATTTTTATGAGCAAAAGCAATACCTTTTAATGCCCAGTTATCTGCTTCTGAACCACCACCTGTAAAGAAAATTTCACTTTCATCAGCATTTATACATTTAGCAATTCTAGCTCTTGATTTATCAATCGCCTTTTTAGTTTCTCTTGATAAAGAATATATAGATGATGGATTTCCAAAGTATTGTGTAAAATAAGGTATCATTTCATCTAAAACTTCTTTTTTAGTGTAAGTTGTAGCTGCGTGATCCATATATACGTGCTTATTCATTGATATCCGCTCCTTTATGTAATAATTTTTCCCAAAATTTTATTTTTATTATTTATCTTTTTAATTGTGTAGTATCAATGGTAATCTTTTTCATATCTTTATAATCATTAACCATATCCTGAAGAGTTATAGAATGTGTCACTTCTTCTATACTTTCCTTTATCTTTTTCCATAATAATCTTGTAGGACATGCCTCAATATTATCGCACGATTCTTCTACGAGACAATTTGAAATTTCTATGGGTCCTTCTAATAACTCTATAACTTCATGTATAGTAATTTCTGAAGGATCTCTATTTAAAACATATCCACCCT
Source organism: Clostridiaceae bacterium 14S0207 (assembly GCA_003288255.1). Classification (GTDB taxonomy): domain Bacteria; phylum Bacillota; class Clostridia; order Clostridiales; family Clostridiaceae; genus Hathewaya; species Hathewaya limosa. The sequence continues at coordinate 1,720,723 of CP026600.1, forward strand.
GTGCACCCCTTATACTTTTTATAATGCCTGCTTTTCTTAAAGTAGCAAAAAGTTGTTCTAAATAATATTCAGAAATATTTTGTCTTTCTGAAATTGATTTAATAGACACAGGTTCATCGCCATAATTTATAGCTAAATCTACCATGGCCTTTACTCCATATCTGCCCTTAGTAGACAACTTCATTCAATCACTTCCTTATTGTTGAGTGTTTTACTCTGATTTCATATTAGCAAATCAGAGTATTCTTGTCAACAATAATTTTTTCTCATTTTATAAGTTAAATATTTATCTTATTTAAATATGATTTAATTGCATTTTCCATCTTATTTTCTCCAGGTATATAATACTTTTCATTTTTTAAAGTTTCTGGCAAATACTGTTGTTTTATATAATTATTTTTATAGTCATGTGGATATTTATAGGTTTTTCCTCTTTCCAAAGCTTTAGCTCCTTCATAATGTGCATCTTTTAAATAATTGGGTATTTCTCCTATATTTTTTGTTTCTAAATCATTTATAGCCTTACTAATAGCCATATATGCTGAATTTGATTTAGGTGAAGTAGCCAATAGTAACGTGGCTTGTGCTAAAGGTATTCTTGCCTCTGGAAATCCTAACTGCATAGCTGAATCAACACAGGTCTTTACCATTGTAATTGCATTGGGATATGCAAGCCCTATATCTTCCGATGCAATTACTAAAAGCCTTCTGCAAATAGATACTAAATCTCCTGATTTTATAAGTCTTGCAAGATAATGTACACTTGCGTCGGGATCACTACCTCGTATAGACTTTTGAAAAGCACTTAAAATATCATAATGACTATCTCCATCTCTATCATAATCAAAACTTTTCATTCCACTACATTCCTCAATAACTTTTAAATCAATAAAAATATCACCATTTTCATCTTTAGAAGTATATAATATTGCAGTTTCTAAAATATTTAGAGCTTTTCTAAAATCTCCTCCACACACTTTAGCTATATGGCACATAGCATCTTCTTCACATTTAATAAATTTTTTTCCTATATCTTGTTCAATTTTATTAATAGCTACCTTTATACCTATTAATATGTCTTTTTCTAATAAAGGCTTAAATTCAAAAACTAGTGCTCTACTTAAAATAGCTTTATAAACATAGTGATAAGGATTTTCTGTAGTACTGGCAATTAACGTTATCTTTCCATTTTCCATAAATTCCAATATAGATTGTTGTTGCTTTTTATTAAAATTTTGTATCTCATCTATGTACAGAACTATACCATTTATATTTTCTATAGTATTTAATTCTCCAATAATAAGTTGAATATCCTTAACAGACGCCGTAGTAGCATTCAGTTTATAAAATTTTTTATTAGCTGTATTTGCTATAATATTGGCTACAGTAGTTTTTCCCACTCCTGGAGGTCCATAAAAAATCATACTACGTATATTTTTACTTTTTGCCATTCTATTTAGAATTTTATTTTCTCCTAAAATATGCTCCTGACCTATTACCTCTTTTAAAATTTTAGGTCTTATTTTATCAGCTAGTGGCATAGTTTCATCTCCTTACTATAATGCTATTTTTAACATTAATTGACTAATTTATATAATAAATAGATTTACATCATAAATATACTATACCAAAACTCTCCATGTAAACCTACTAAAAATCTTTAATACTTTTTAAATATGAAATATATCCATATTATTTCAACTTATATTCTAATTTATTTAATAATTACAAAATTTTTATAGCATTAAACTTTATACTCTGCACATACTATTATTGAACCAAATAACTCTTGTAATAACTGCAAGATAAAATCGGAGGAGAATACTATGAGTAAACAAAAAAAAGAATTGCCACTTAATGAATTCTCTCATTTTCATGCTTTTTTAGAAAAGCAAAGGGATAGTTTAAACTCTGTAAACGGTTATAAATCAAGAGATTTGCAAGTTAGTACAAAAGTTAACAAAAAATAAGGTTTAACTTATATGTTTTTTAATTTACTTTAATTAATTCTACCTAAATTACCTTAATAATAAAAAAGAGATTTTCAAATTAATTTGAAAATCTCTTTTTATTATATCCTTTTATACTCTACTTTAATATATACATAATTTATGTTAATTATTTTTAATCTTTTAATATAAATATATTCTTATAATATTTGTATATTAAGGAATATTTATGTATACTGATTATATGCGTTAAATAAGTTTAATTTTTAAGTTAAGGCGATGAATACAATGATTAATAATTTAAAAAATAATGAAAATATAAGACAACTTATTACCTATGCATTAGTTGGAACTTGTAACTTTATTTTAGATATAGCAGTGCTAAATTTATTAATGTTTATTTTTAAAATATATAAAGGTCCTATTTTAATTATCTTTAATATACTCTCATTTATTACGTACTCTATAAATGGATATTTTTTTAACAAAAGATTCACGTTTAAATCTAATAAAAATTCTTATTTCAAGTATGCTTCAGTCTTAGGAATCTTTATGTTAATTAATGGTGTTATTTTTTCTTTTCTAAGTTTGTATAACATACCAAACATATCTCAACTATTATGGGCTAATATTAGTAAAGCTATAGCTTCTATTTTATCTGGATTTTTAGCTTTTTTAGTTAATAAATTTTTTGTTTTTAACCATTAATTTTTTTATAACTTTACTTAAAATAATAGCTAAGTATAATTTTTTATACCTAGCTATTATTTTAAAATTTTAATTATATTAAATAATCTTTTATTAATAATTATATGTTTTACAAAACTCACATATAGAAATATTAAGTTGTTTATTTTCAACCACTTTTTTATATGAACATAGAAATTCACTTAATTCATTATCTTGCAAGTCAATTGATTTCTCACTTTTTAAAAGTACATTTTCATTTTCTAAATGAATAGATAAATTATTTATGTCATTTTTTATTGAATAAGTAATAACCATAGAATTACCTATTCTACCCTTATACTTCTCTTGAAAACCCATAGTCTTTCTAATTACTTCATAATCCGTTCCCAAGTTATTTTTATTTAAATCTATTCCATAGCTTTTCATTTCTTCTTCTAAATTTTCCATATCAAATCCATATCTTTTCATAAATTCTTTTTGGATATTAAAGAATTTCTCTTGTGAAATATTATTTTCCCCCATATACTTCATTATTTTTTTAGAGAATTCTGCCATAGTAATTTCACCTTGAGCCACAGAATAATATAAAGAGTATATATATTGTTCAAATTTATCAATCTCTTTATCACTAGCTTTATTTTTTAACTCATTAAAATCAATAATTCTATCCATGAATCTACCCTCCAATTTAGTATATATACATTATACCTTCTTTTCTTAATAAATAATGAATTTAAGATTAAAAATACTTATATTATGTATTATACAAAGAAAAAATAAGCACTAACACAAAGTTTACCTATTAATATAGAAACTTCAAATAACCAAAGAAATCCCCATATAATTATTATATATTTAAGTATATTATATTTTTTTAATAATTCTTTTAACTTCTTTCTTTTAAAAAATATTATGTATGTTCCAATAAAAATAAACGTATCAATTATAATCTTAAAATAACATCTATTCTTAATATCTAATACTATTATAATCAATGAACTTATAAACAAAAATAAGCCTAGAAGATTACGCCCCAAAACAGAGTTTTTACCTTTCACCATAAACTTCCCCCCGTAATTTTCCCATTCCTTCATTAAACACTATTATAACATTAAAGTATATAAATATTAAGTTACATAAATATTAAAATTTAAACAATAAATATTATTCTAAGTAATTTCCTTTTCCAATATACTTTTCCAATAATTTGTTTATTGTTTCTTTTTCTTTAAATTTCCACTTATTTTTTAAAAATATAGTATTACTTTTAGTTACCACTTTTAATGTGTTTTTATTCCAAATATAATACTTAATCTCATGCCATTGTAAACAATTATTTTTAAGCAAAATCCCTTTCTCAGTAATTAATAAATAATCTCTTTTTATATATAAAGATACTAATATAAGAAAAATCCCTAAAAAACAAATATAATATAATGGTTCAATTTGTATCATTCTATTTTTTTGAATATAATAAAGTAGTATTTCAATATATATTATAAAAAATATGATAAATCCATATTTATGTATTTTAAAAAGACTTTTATTCTTATCATATAATAAATTGGGTCCTAAATATTTTCTATTTGCAAAATTCCTAGCACTAGTGATTATAAGTACTCCCCATATTACTATGTTTATTATAAGCATAATCATATTTATTTCCTCTCACTTCTTAAACTTTTATATTAATAATTATAGAAATTTTTTAAAAGTATATCAACATTTTTTACACTTTGTTAACATTTTCTTTTAAAAAGTGAAAGTAAACATCTTTTTTTATTAAATAATAATATTTAAATTCCTTTCTTTTTCTCTCTAGATTCAATACTATTTTTTAATACATGTATAAATTCTGGATTAGTTCCACAACATCCTCCTACAACAGATACTCCTATATCCACCATCTTATTAAGTGCATTACTAAATTCCCAAGGTGTAATTTCATAAATATTTTCACCATTTTTTTTCTTGGGTATTCCTGCACTAGGTTGCATTATTAGTGGCAGATTGGTATACCTTTTAAATTCTTTAGCTACTACTATTAAACCTTTAGGTCCCATAGAACAATTTGCACCTATACACTGTATTCCTAACGGCTCCAATATTTTAACTACATTTTCTATACTTTCTCCTAGTAGTGTTGTGTTTTCCTTTGTAAAAGTTAAACTACAAATAATAGGCAAATCACTATATTTCTTCGCTGCTAATATAGCTGCCTTCGACTCCTCTATACATAACATAGTTTCTATAATAATTAAATCTACACCAGCAGTAACACCACATATAACTTGTTCCTTATAAAGATTATATACCTCATTAAAATTCATAGTCCCATAAGGTGGTAACATGGCACAGGGTCCTAAATCCAAAGCCAATAATTTTTTTTCATCTGTATTTAATTTATTAAAGCTCTTTATAGCCTCTTTACCAATATCTATGGCTTCGAAAATAACTTCTTTAGGTTTATACCCATATTTTTTCAAATTTACCGCATTAGCACCAAAAGTATTAGTTGTAATAATCTGTGCCCCTGCCTCTAAATACTCTCTATGAATTTGTTCTATGAGTTTTGGGCTTTTTAAATTATAACTTTCTGCACAATCTCCTAATTTAAAGCCATGTTTCATTAATACAGTTCCCATTGCTCCATCACAAATTATAGTTGAATTAAAGTTTAAATTATTCATATAATCCTCCTATGTTCTTTTATATAGCCTTATTATATCAAATAATAAAATTTAAAATAAAAAAGTATTCTATTTCTTTATAAAATAGAATACTTTTTATAAAATATATTAAATTAACAATCTTAATAAGATACTTGCAAGAATCAACATAAATGCCCCACCTATCCTAGAAGAAATTTGTGCAAAGGGCATAAGTTCTATTCTATTTGATGCTGATAAAACTGCAACATCTTCGGTACCTCCCATATTAGCCATGCAAATTCCTGCTGTTATTGCTGATTCGATTGGGAAAAATCCTACTAATTTTCCACCTAATCCTGAACCAATAATAGCTCCCACTATTACAGCTAATACAAGTATTAAATATTGCCAGCTAAATGCAGCTACCACCTCTCCAAGATTAGTATAAGCAACTCCTATTCCAACTAAAAGTGCTGGTGTTAAATTTGTCATCACAAAAGAAAACCATTGTTTTGCAGCTATTTCAAATTTTCTTGGTATAATCCCTACTATTTTAACCATGGCTACAGTAATAATCATCCATGCATATGTGTGAATTGAAGGTAAAAACTTATTTATTATATTTCCAAAGGTATAAAATGTAACAGCCATTAATAATCCTATACCCATCATTTTTAAATCAATTGCACATTCTTCATCGTTTTCAACTTTTTCTTCTTTTATATCATTTTTCATTAACTTTCCATCACCTGATAAACTTGGTTTAATTTTTCCTAATCTATCAAGCAATCCACCGGCTACAATAGCCATAGCATTCCCTAATGCTACTGCTGGTACCATAACAGATAACATTTGTGAAGGATCTACTCCCATAGCTTCTCCAAAAATCTTTGATAAAGGTACTGCCCCAGCACCCATTCCTCCTCCCATAATAGGAATTCCTATATAGAATATAGCTTTTTGAGCTCCATATCCTGTAATTCCTCCTACAATGGCAACAAGACCTATTGCACCCAGTACACCACAAATAATAACAGGTAAATATCTAAGTGCAGCTTTTACTAGTAATTCTCTACTTATTCCTAAAATACTTCCTGTTATAAGTGCAGCAATATAAAAATCTAAAAAACCTCCGCCTTTCATAAACATCGTAATATTTTTCACGGAATCTTCTGGTAAAATTTTAAACATAACTAAAGCCGCTGAACCAAATATAATAACAATAGCTCCTCCACCTAAAAAAGTATTAATTATAGGTGTTTTATCCCCTATTTCATTTAATATGGCTCCACCAACCATCATTAAAGCTAATGCTCCAATCATACCTTTAGGTAATTTGCCAATATAAGTTGCAATTAACACTATAATTGATATAATGAAAAAAATGCTTATATGCATCCCCATAATTTTATATTGTTCTTTCTTTCTAGTAACAGTCTGATTATTCATAAGTGCTCCTCCTATATTTTTTTACTGTTAACCCCCTTAACAAAACTATAATTTTCATCTCCATATAATTATAGTTAATTACAAAATATTTTAAAAACATAAATTTTTCTGATAATTTCACTTTTTTATACTATCCCTTGTTTTTACATCCTATACTTCATTTATTTTCAATATATCTATATAGTTTATTATTTTCACCTTTATATATAATATTTCATTTATAAAAAAACCTAAGAACATATTATTTAAAATGTACCCTTTGTCAAGGACGTTTTAAAAAAGACTATATGATAAGATGATTTCTGTATTGAACAGGAGTCATCTTATTTAAGTTCCATTGGTATCTGTAGTTATTGTAATAGTTCATGTAGTTATCTATTTCTATTTTTAATTGATTTAGATTTTCATATTTTTTTAAATCTACTTCGTCTTTAAAATGCCCAAAGAATGATTCCTGCGGAGTATTATCCCAGCAGTTACCACGTCTAGACATTGATTGTCCTAATCCAAGTTCGCGGATCACTTTTTGAACTTTAGGACTTGTATAATGTACGCCTTGATCTGAATGAATATAAGCTTCGCTATGAAGTTTAATATTAGAATTTGATTTAAGTTTTTTTAGAGTATCTATAACTATATCAAGTTTAAGGTTGTCGGAGACATTGTACGCTAATATCTCATTGGTAGATGAATCCTTAATAGTTGATAGATAAGCCCTTTGGTTATTTTTATAGGTTAGATATGTAATATCTGTTAAAAGAATTTTTCCAGGAGTTTTTTGCTTAAATTTTCTATTTAGCAAATTGGGCACAACAGTATGCGCTTTTGTAGCCTTCATCATTCTTCGATAAGGATTGGCTTTCCGAATTGGACAAATAATATTATATTTTTTCATTATTCTTCTAATGCGTTTTAGATTATAAATTATATCAAATTGATTTTGTAAAACCATTTTAATTTGTCTAGCACCTTTTTTATGATTTTTAAAATTAAATGCCTTCAAAATGTTTTCCTTAGAGATTTCATCTAGACTGTCTCTTTGAATTCTTGTATTTTTAGCGTTTTTAGAAAAAAACTTATAATACCCAGATCTAGATACTCCTACAACTTTACACAAATAAGTTACTAAATTTTTAAGTTTATATTTTTCAATTACTTGTTTAATAACAATAAATTTTTCTCTAGATAATAATTTTATTTTTTCTTTAACACCTTCCTTTCTAACATATCTAACTTTTTTAATAATTCATTTTCAGCTTGAAGCAACTCAACTTTAGCCTCGAGACGAGCATATTTTTCTGCTAAAGATAATTCTTTTTCACTTGGTCTGCCAGTATTAAGTCTTCTAGTATCTTGAAGCGCAATGGCTCCGCCAGTTTTATAAGAACTTCTCCATCTTTTGCCCGCTGATCCTACTCTTTGCATACCTAAAATTTCTATATCAAATCCACATTCTTCGAATATTTGTCTCGGAAATTTACCCAATTCATTTTCTGTTATAAAAATTTTCTTAAATTCATCAGTATAAGTAATTCCTTTTGAACTTACTTTCTTAACATACTTATTTTTAGATAAGATTTTAACTTCGTCTTTAGTAAATAATTTTTTACTCATTTTCATAACCTCACGTTTAAAAAATTCTTTTATTCTATTATACATAAAAAAATCCTATGAAATAGACTTTTTTTAAATTGTCTACTTCATAGGATACATTTTAATTATTCTTAGGTTTTTTATGTATAAGTTACACCTTTTTTAATAAAATAGCTGTCATAGTTATTACAGCTAATAAATAAGGATAAAATAAAAATTTCATTATAGCAAAAGAACTAATTCCAGCTAAACTTGCTGCCATTAAAAGTTGTGCCCCATAAGGAATACCCCCCTGTGCTATACAAGAAAATATATCTAATATACTAGCAACCTTTTTAGGTTGTAAATTATATTCTTCACCTATTTCTTTAGCTATAGGACCTGTCATAACTATAGCTACTGTATTATTAGCGGTACAAATATCTATGAAACTAACAAGTAATGCAATCCCAAGTTTAGCTCCAGTTTCTCCTTTAATTCTCTTTTTTATAAATTCTATAACATAATCTATACCACCATTAGCTTTTATAAGTTCTACAATGCCACCTACTATTAAAGAAATTATTATAAGTTCTCCCATACCTAACATACCTTTTGAAATAGAATTTATAAATCCCCAGAAATCAAAGCCCTTAGTATAAATACCTATAAATCCAGATAAAACTATTCCTACTACTAAAACCTTCATTACATTTATACCCATTAAAGCTCCTATAAGTACTGCTAAGTAAGGAATTATCTTTATAATACTAAAAGAATAAGTTCCATCTAATGTAGCTGCATGATGTCCACCTAAAAAATATAAAATAATCATTGTTATAATTGCAGTTGGCACAGAAAGTATTAAATTACTTTTAAATTTATCTTTCATTTGAGCCCCTTGCGACTTTGTAGCTGCAATAGTAGTGTCTGAAATCATAGAAAGATTATCTCCAAACATAGATCCTCCTACAACTGCACCTAAAATCAACCCCATTTCTATTCCTAACTTTTGTGAAATAGCTACTGCCACAGGCGTTAAAGCCACTATAGTACCCACAGAAGTTCCTATAGATAATGAAATAAAACATCCTATAACAAAAATCCCTACTAACATTAAATTAGATGGTAAAACTGATAATCCTAAATTTACAACTGACTCTACTGCTTCCATATCTTTAGCTGTTTGTGCAAAAGATCCTGCTAAGATAAAAATTAAACACATAAGAATTATACTACTATTTCCTGCTCCTTTACAAAATGTATCTAATTTTTCTTCTATAGTCTTTGTTTTATTCATACTAATTCCAACAATTGCTGCAACAACAAACCCTACACTTACAGGCATTTTATAAAAATCTTTTGTAATAATGGAACTTAGTAAATATACGATTAGAAATACACCTAAAGGCAATAACGCCCATACATTTCCTATGCTTTGTTTTGATTCTTTAACTTGCTTTAGCATTTGATTATTTCCCATCCTTTTCCCCCATTCTTTATTCATATACAAATTTACTTACTATTATATTATATTATGAAGAATTTCTCTATTTAATTTTAAATTTAATGTAGAATCATGTCTTTTTCTTTTTAATCTGTATATTCACATTCTTAAATTTACATTCATATACTATCACTGTAAATACAAATATTTACTATAAACTACAAAAGGTGATGTGATTAACAATGGATAAAAATTTAATTATAACAAATAAAGAAATTGAAAATGGTGATAATACTAATCTTGATGATAATACAAATCCTATTGATGTTGGATATATTAGAGTTTATAATAATAGTGGTTTCTATATTTATTTTTCTCTAACCTATACTCTTAATGGACAAACTTTTACTAATAATACTAATGCATTTTCTTATCAATCTAAAGCTGAAATTCGTTATCCTAAAGAAGCTACAAACATTCAGTTGACAATACAAATGGCTATATTCATTCAAACTTGGAGAAAGATTTTTGAAACAACTTTTGAAACTGCCGTACAAAAATGCTTTATGGTATATGGTACAGTATTTGATCCTAAATGTGATGAAATAAAATGTCCACTAGGTGACAATGGCGGTGGAAACGGCGATAATATTCCTAACATCCCTACACCTCCAATGTCTAATCATTGTTGTCCTTGTTGTTGTCCTTGTTGTTGTCCTTGTTGTCGTCCTTATTGTGGCCCTTCTTGTTGTGGCCAACAATGCAATAAATGCTGTAATTGTAATCCGTATATGAATCCTGGTTCTCAAATGATGAATTATCTAACAAGTTATAATTATAATTGGTAATTTAGAACTCTACTATATAAATATTAATCTCCCTCCATAACTTAGAGGGAGATCTTTATTTTTACATAAAAAGAAAAACACTAGGCATCAACCTAGTGTTTTTCATATACGAGATAAGTCTATAAGCCGAGTTCTGTATTTGATAGTCATCTATCTAGGCCTATTGTTACCAATAGACTCAAGCGATACACCCGAAGACGGGACGGGCCGCCCCATATGTCTTCCTATTCGATCTTGCTCCAAGTGGGGTTTACATAGCCGCATAGTCACCTATGCGCTGGTGAGCTCTTACCTCGCCTTTCCACCCTTACCAAAGAAACTTTGGCGGTATATCTCTGTTGCACTTTCCTTAGAGTCGCCTCCACTGGGAGTTACCCAGCACCCTGCCCTATGGAGCTCGGACTTTCCTCTCCTGACCTTGGTCAGCAGCGACTATCTGACTTACTCACAATATTCATGATATCATAAATTATTTAAGAAATCAACGAGTTTATATTGTCTTTTTTTACATTTTATTACTTTTAGTCAATTTTAGCACATATTAAAAATAATTATAAACATCTTTAGAAGTTTCTGCTAAAATAACTTGGTTATCTAAACCCATTTTTTCAATTTTCTTTTCTAATATTTTACTTACGACCTTCATAGCCGGCCATTCGGAATTAAAATGTCCTGCATCAATTAAAGCTACGTTTTGTTCATATAAATCACTTGCATAGTGATATGTTGTATCTCCTGTTATAATACAATCACATCCCAAATTTGTGGCTAAAGAAAAATAATCTGTTCCTGATCCATTTATTAATGCAATCTTTTTAATTTTTTTATTTAAATCTCCACTAAATCTTAATTGCTCAATATCATAAGCTTTTTTTACTTTTTTACAAATTTCTTTTAAAGTAAATTGTCCATTTACCTTGATTATCCTACCAATACCCATATCAGTATTTTCTTTTTTATCTATTACTTCAAACTCTTTAAATCCTAGAAGTTCTACTGCAAAATCATTCAGTCCACCTTTAGTCGAATCTAGATTAGTATGTGCTGCATAAAGTGCTATGTCATTTTTTATAAGACTTATGACTTTTTCTCCTTTTATTGTTTCTGAAGTTATAGACTTAGGCTTTATAAAAAATAATGGATGATGACTTAATATAAAATTACAATTTTTTTCTTTTGCTTCTTTTATGACTTCCACAGTACAATCTAAACATACCAATATATTATTTACTATATTTTCGGTATCTCCTACCATTAAACCTACATTATCAAAATCTTCTTTAAGTGTTAAAGGGGCATATTGTTCTATAATATCCATTAAATTTTTAACGGTTAAAGTCATTTAAACAACTCCTTAGCTTACTTAATTTTATATTTAATTCTTTACGTCTTTTTATAGCATTATCAGTGTCTTCTATTATGTACTTCAAAATATTTTCATATTTATTAATTAAAAATATAATATATTCTTTTAAAATCAAATCTTTTTCTTTAAAAAGCTTTTCACTAATTTCATAATAAATAGGATCCACCTTTTTTTTATGAGTATCATATTTTATTTTAAATATCTCATAAAATTTTCCATCCTCTATGCACATTTTTTCGTTTAAAATTTCAAATCCTTTATTATACAGATTTTTTCTAAATACATCTACATTTTGAACAGGTTGAATTACTGCATATTTTAGGTTTTTAAACTTTTCTATATCATTTTCTATAATTTCTGTTATTAAGTCTCCTCCCATGCCCGCTATTACACATGCATCAACCTCACCTTCAGAAACTACAGAAAATCCACCACCTAATCTACATATAATTTTATCACTTAATCTTTCCTTAAATATATTTTTTTCTGCTCGTTCAATAGGTCCTTTATTTATATCTCCTGCAATAGCTTTATTACAGATTCCTTTTTTCACTAAATATATAGGGATATATCCATGATCCGTGCCTATATCAACCATACTATCTCCATTTTCAATAAACGAAGCAATTATTCCCAATCTTTTACTTAATTCCATTTAATCACCTTTTCATCTTAGAGTTTATATTTTTACAGATATACCGCTAATATCTTAAATTGTAATATTAAAAATGTTACAGATATAATAAGTGCTATATAAATGAATTTATACGTAGACTTTTTATCGTACTTTGCATTAAAATGAGCTGCAAAATACATGCAAAATATTAAAGCCATATTCAAAGCGCCATACATCATTTGCTGAAAAGCAAATTGTTTTCCTGTTCCTGTTCTAGTAGGATTAAAATTAACATCAAAACTTAAAGGCATTATGTTATGTAATTTTCCCTTTAAATAAAGAATAAAAGGAAAGATTACAAGTGCAAAACAAATTATTGTAGAACAAATTAATGGAATCATAAATACCTTATCATTATGGAGTGAAACTTTTCTTTTATTTTTTAAATTACTTACAGATAATTCAACTATACCCTTACTCTCTAAAAAATTTATTATTTTTTCCGTTTTTTCTGGAGTAATAGCATAATTTATTTCTTTTGTCAATATTATAACAACATTTTTATTAGAAGTAATATACATTCTTGTAAGTCCTAATTTTTCAAGAAATGCTCTTCCCATAGCTATATCTTTAAAGGCAAAACCTGATAATTTTATTCCTTGCATTTCTTTTTCGGATGAAATTTTTTTATATCCAATTATATCTTCAAAAGTTATTTTTACCTTTCTTAAGCCAAAAAAACTATTAATTAATATAAAATTATCATTTATCATATATCTTATTGTAAAAGTTGAAATTATGTAATAAGATTCATATAAATCTAATAAAATTAATAATAATTTTATTAAAATAACCATAGTATATGAAGTTAAATATATGCTAAGATAGATTACAGTAATATTAATAAGTATCAATGCTATAATTATTAAAAATGTTTTAAAATTTTTATTTGGTTTATATTGTTTCATTCCATCACCTTCTTTCCTAACCGATACTATAATTTTACATTAAGTATATTCTTAATTCAAGTATATAAAAAATAAAGCACCCTATAGGTGCTATTATCTAATCTAAATAATCTTTTAACTTTTTACTTCTACTTGGATGTCTAAGCTTTCTTAGTGCCTTAGCTTCTATTTGTCTAATTCTCTCTCTAGTAACATTAAACTCTTTACCTACTTCTTCTAATGTTCTAGCTCTTCCATCATCAAGTCCAAATCTCAATCTTAAAACTTTTTCTTCTCTAGGAGTTAATGTATCTAAAACATTAATTAATTGCTCCTTTAACATTGTAAACGCCGCTGCTTCAGCTGGTGCTGGAGCTTCATCATCCGGAATAAAATCACCTAAATGGCTATCCTCTTCTTCTCCTATTGGAGTTTCTAAAGATACCGGCTCTTGTGCTATTTTCATTATTTCTCTAACTTTATCCACGGACATATCCATAACTTTAGCAATTTCTTCTGGTTGAGGGTCTCTTCCTAACTCTTGTAATAATTGTCGTGAAACTCTAATAAGTTTATTTATTGTTTCAACCATATGAACTGGGATTCTAATAGTTCTTGCCTGATCTGCAATAGCTCTTGTAATTGCCTGTCTAATCCACCATGTTGCATAAGTACTGAATTTATATCCCTTTCTATAATCAAACTTTTCTACCGCTTTAATAAGTCCTAAATTTCCTTCTTGTATTAAATCTAGGAATAACATTCCTCTACCCACATATCTCTTAGCTATACTAACAACTAATCTTAAGTTAGCTTCTGCTAATTTCTTTTTAGCATACTGATCTCCATCCTCTATACGTTTAGCAAGAGATATTTCTTCTTCTGGACTTAAAAGAGGTACTTTTCCAATTTCTTTTAAATACATTCTAACAGGATCATCTATAGCTATACCTTCTGGAACCGAAATATCAATTTCCTCTTCAACTTCTTCCTCTGCATTTCCTATAACATCTATATTCATACTTTCTAATACTTCATATATTTTTTCAATTTGCTCTGGATTTAAATCTACATCATCTAATTCATCCATTATCTCTTTATATGTTAGATTCCCCTTGGCTTTTCCTTTTTCCATAAGTTTTTTTACTAATTTCATTTTTTGTGCTTTATCCTTCATGCTATTCCCTCCTTCCGTAGTTTTATATTTCTCTAAGTTCTTCTTCTATTGTTAAAAGTTGCTCTGCATATTTTATTGATTCCTCAAACATTCCCTTTTCTTCAAAATGTTTCACCTTACTCATAATTTCTTTTTTCGACTCCTCTAACCTAGATTTTTTGATTTCTTTTACACAATCCTCTATAAAAATTTTTTTACTATCATCATTTTGTACATGTAGTACTTTTATTTCATTAATATTAATCCACTCTTTATTTGTTTCCAAATCTTGACATAAAAATTCAACTTTCTTTTTTAGATCATTACTTTCTAACTCTTTATTACCTATTATAATTTCAAATATTTTTTATGTGATTCTTCTATAATATCTTCTACTTTTAATAAACTAATTATGTAATCTAAACATACCTTATTTAACATTAAATTCAAAATAGTACGCTCTGCTTTTACATAAGGCTCTTCTACATATAATTTTGCCCCAATTTTTTCCTTTATATTCATATTTTTTTGAATTTACTGTTTTTCTGCATTTTTTCATTTAATAAGTCATATATTGCATTTTCATCTATTCCCGTATCTTCAGATATTCTTTTCACATAAAGATTTCTTTCCACAGGATCAAGTTCTATTAACATCTCACTTATATTTTTTATAAAATTCGAAAGTGATTTTTCATCCTTAAAATTTGTTTTTTGTTTAGCCCTATCAATTTTATATTGTGCTAATGGAAGTGCATTTTCTAATAACTTTTTAAAGCTGTCTCCTCCATGCTTTTTAACAAATTCATCTGGATCTTTTCCATCTGGAAATTTTATTATTCTAACTTCGAACCCCTCACTAACTAAAATATCTAATCCCCTAAGAGTAGCTATTTGCCCTGCAGCATCAGAATCATATGCAATATATACTTTATCAGCATATTTTTTCATAAGTTTTGCTTGGCCTACAGTAAGTGCTGTACCTAATGATGCAACTACATTAGTTATACCTGCTTGATGTAATGCTATACAATCCATATACCCTTCTACCATAATTAAACTTTTAGTAGTATTATTTTTAATAGCAAAATTTAATCCATATAAATTAGTACCTTTATTGAAAATAATAGATTCTGGGGAATTTAAATATTTAGGTTTGGATTCATCTAATACCCTTCCTCCAAATCCTATAACCTTCCCCCTATAATTAAAAACAGGAAAAATTACTCTATTTCTAAATCTATCATAGTACTTACCATTCTTTCCCTTAGAGATAAGTCCTAATGACAATATGTCAATCTCCGAGTAATTTTTACTTTTTAAATAATCATATAATCCCGTCCAATTATCCATTGCATAACCTAATCCAAAACTTGCTATAGTTTTTCCCGATAAACCTCTTTTATTTAAATATCCAATAATTGTTTTATTATTTCTTAGGTTATTGAAGAAAAATCTAGCAGCAGCTACATTTATATCATATAACTTTTTAGTAGAATTAGTACTTTGTTGATTTTTATTTGTAGTTATTTCTATATTTGCCTTTTCAGCTAAAATTTCACATGCTTCTGGAAAAGACAAATTTTTTGTCTTCATTAAAAATGTAATTACATTACCAGCTTCTCCACATCCAAAACACTTATATATCTGTTTGTCTTGAGAAACCGTAAAGGACGGAGTTTTCTCGTGATGAAAAGGACATAACCCAAGATAATTTCTTCCTGTTCTCTTAAGTCTTACACTTTCCGAAACTATATCAACTATATCATTTTCATCTTTTATTTTTTCAATTATTTCTTCAGGTATAAGCAAAAAACTCCCACCTAACTTTCAAAATTTAATTAATATGACTTATTTATTATTCGACAAAAATAAAAAATATCCTTCTCTAATTAATATATTTTTTAAACTATATTTGTCATATCTTTATATTCTTTGTCTTATTTAAAAGTTTTTATACAAGATTACATTTCTTTCACTCTATTCTTTCCCCTTTTCTATTTATACTATACCTTCTCACTGTATAAGAACAATATAAATTTAAAAGTTTAATAATTTATTTTTTATATTTTAATTTTAACTTTAATAATTTATAAAAAAGTTTTTCTTAATTATTTTATTCTATATTAAAAGCAAAAATTCCTTTTTATAAAATAGTTATAATATCTTAATTTCTATAATATGTTATATAGAAGATTGTTTAAAAGGAGTTGGATTATAATGCCATATAAGGCTTCTAAATATACTGCTTATGGTGACTTAAGCGTTTCTAATGTAAAACTTAATGTATTACCTTACTATAAACTTGAGAATAGTTCTATAGAAGAAATTAAATTTAAAGATACTGATAAACAAAGAGCTGTTTATAAAATTACATCAAATAATAATTCTTACTGTTTAAAAAAAGTTTATTATGATGCTTCAAAACTTTTATTCGTATATTCTTCTGTAGAATGGTGGTATAGATGCGGTATTAATGTACCTAGAATACTTCCAACAAAAAATAATGATAGATTTGTTAATTATAACGATATGCTTTTTATCCTAACACCATGGATTCTAGGTGAAAAATGTAACTATGATAATAATAATCATCTAACTGCATTGATGCAAAACTTAGGAAAAATGCATAAAAAAAGTACTGTTTTTTTTCCTATAAAAGATAGTGAATGTAAGGAGTCTTGTAATATACTTTATAATTCCCTTCATAAACATTGGCAAAATATGCTTCAATATTCTAACTTAGCTTTTAAATATAAAGATAACTTTTCTAAACTATATATAGATAATTTTAATATCTGTAATAAATTAGGTGAACTTTCCTCCAATGTTTCTTATACTATTAATAATAAAAATCTAACTAGAAGTCTTTGTCATGAAGATTATGTAAATAAGAATTTAATTTTCAATCCTAATAATAAAATATATGTTATAGATTTTGATAAAGTATCTATAGACTTTATAGCTCATGACATTTCATATGCCTTACGAAGAATTTTAAGACGTGATTCTACTAATTGGAATGTATCATTATGCATTAAACTTTTAAGTGAATATAATGAAGTTTTCCCTTTAAATTTAGATGATTATAAATATATACTAGCATATTTAGCTTTTCCACAAAAATATTGGAAAATATCAAGAGATTATTATAGAAATATAAAAAAATGTAATAAAAAATCATTTTGTAAAATACTATCAAAATCAGTTGAAAATTGCAAGGAACAATTAGATTTTGCAATAAACTTTAAGGAATATATACAAGAAAAATTTAATACAAAATTTTAAAGAGTCAGAGTTTGTATTCTCTGACTCTTTTTATTTATTTTCTTGGATTTTTAATTTGAGCTTGTGCAGCTGAAAGTCTTGCTACAGGAACTCTAAATGGTGAACATGATACATAATCTAATCCAATATTATGGAAAAATTCCACTGATGCTGGATCTCCTCCATGCTCTCCACAAATTCCTAGTTTAATATTAGGTCTTTGTTTTCTACCTAATTCTGTAGCCATTTTAACAAGTTTTCCTACTCCCACTTGATCTAATTTTTGGAATGGATCTTGTTCATATATATTACTATTATAATAGAATTTCAAAAATTTACCTGCATCATCTCTTGAAAATCCGAAAGTCATTTGAGTTAAATCATTAGTTCCAAAAGAAAAGAATTCAGCCTCTTTTGCTATTTCATCTGCTGTTAATGCAGCTCTCGGAATTTCTATCATTGTACCTACTTTATATTCAAGTTCTATATTGTTTTCTTTTATAATTAAATCAGCTACCCTAGTAACCACATCTTTAACATATTTTAGTTCCTTAACTTCTCCTACAAGAGGTATCATTATTTCTGGCACTATATTATATCCTTTTTCTTTTTTAACTTGAATTGCAGCCTCTATAATTGCCCTTGTTTGCATTTCTGCAATTTCCGGATAAGATACTGCAAGTCGACAACCTCTATGCCCCATCATTGGATTGAATTCATGTAATGATGCAATTGTAGATTTTAACTCTTCCACTTTTATATCCAATTCTTTTGCAAGATCTTTAATATCACCTTCATCAGTTGGTAAAAATTCATGTAGTGGTGGATCTAAAAATCTTATTGTAGCTGGTCTAAATTCCAATGCTTCATAAATTTTAACAAAATCTTCTTTTTGCATTGGTAAGATTTTTGAAAGGGCTTTTCTTCTTTGGTCAACAGTTTTTGATAATATCATTTCTCTAACCGCAGGAATTCTATCCTCATCAAAGAACATATGCTCTGTTCTACAAAGACCTATACCTTCTGCTCCAAATTCAATTGCCTTTTTAGTATCTCTTGGAGTATCTGCATTAGTTCTAATTTTTAAAGCTTTAATACTATCTGCCCATCCCATAAAAGTTCCAAAATATCCACTTATCTCTGGATCAACAGTTTTTATAGCATGTCCGTATACCTTTCCTGTACTACCATCTAATGCGATATAATCTCCCTCTTTGATAACTTGTCCTAAAGCTTGAACTGTCTTTTCTCTTTCATTTACTGTAAGTTCACCACATCCAGCTACACAGCAAGTTCCTATTCCTCTTGCTACAACTGCAGCATGAGAAGTCATTCCGCCTCTAACAGTTAAAATACCTTCGGCCGCAATCATTCCCTCTATATCTTCTGGAGAAGTTTCTAATCTTACTAAAATTACCTTTTCTCCTAATTCATGATGTTCTTTTGCTTCTTCTGCAGTAAAATACACCTTACCACATGCAGCTCCTGGTGAAGCTGGTAATCCTTTAGCTAATTCTTTAGATTTTTTTAATTCTTCAGCATCAAAAGCTGGATGTAATAATGCATCTAATTGTTTAGGTTCTACTTTAAGCAATGCTTCCTCTTTAGTAATTAATCCTTCATTTACCATATCAACAGCTATCTTTAAAGCTGCTTGTACAGTTCTTTTACCATTTCTAGTTTGTAAGAAATATAATTTTCCTTCTTCTATGGTAAATTCCATATCCTGCATATCTTTATAATGTTTTTCTAAGCCTGTTGATATTTCCATAAATTGCTTAAAACATTCTGGCAAATCTTCTTCTAATTTTGTTATAGGCTGAGGAGTTCTAATTCCTGCAACAACATCTTCTCCTTGAGCATTAATTAGATATTCTCCAAAAATACCTTTTTCTCCCGTAGAAGGATTTCTTGTAAAGGCAACGCCTGTTCCACTGTTATTACCCATATTTCCAAATACCATTCTTTGAACATTTACAGCAGTACCCCATTCTGATGGAATATCATGTAATCTTCTATAAACTATTGCTCTAGGATTATTCCATGATCTAAATACAGCTGTTATAGATTCTTTTAATTGACAAAATGGATCTTGTGGAAATTCTTCCCCAACTTCTGACTTGTAGTATTCTTTAAACTTAATTGCTAATTTTTTTAGATCTTCACATTCTAATTCAGTATCGAATTTTACACCTTTACTTTCTTTCATATCATCAATGTAACCTTCAAACACTGATTTATCAAGTCCTTTAACTACATCTGAAAACATTTGAATAAATCTTCTATAAGAATCATATGCAAATCTAGGATTGTTAGTTAGCTTAGCTACAACTTCAACTGTTTCATCATTTAATCCTAAATTTAATACTGTATCCATCATACCTGGCATAGACACTCTAGCACCTGAACGAACAGATACAAGAAGAGGATTATCTTTTGAACCAAATTTTTTATTTGATAATTGTTCAACTTTTTCTAAGGCCACTTTAACTTCATCGATAATTTCTTTTGAAAGTGTTTCACCATCTTCATAATATTTTGTACAAGCATCCGTTGATACTGTAAAACCTTGTGGGACGGGAATATCCAGTCTAGTCATTTCCGCTAGATTAGCACCTTTACCCCCAAGTAGGTCTCTCATCTTTGCATTTCCTTCGCTAAATAAATATACATATTTTTTGTTTTCCATAAATAATGACATCTCCTTTATTTAAATAAACAAGATACCTTAAAAACAAACACAACTAGGTCATATTTGTCCCACTCTAATTAAATTCTACCCATTATCACTTAAATTAATTAAAAATTTTGTTATATTAGTCTTAGAAACCTTTCCTACGACTTTATTAAAAGTTTTATTATCTTTTTCAACTGTTCTTACTACTGGTAAACTATCTACTTCATGAACTATTATTTTTTTAGCAGCATCATATACTGAATCTTCTTCAGAAATATATATAATATTAGGCATTCTTGTCATAATGATTCCTATAGGTACCTTATGAATATCAGATCCACCCATTGCAATTTTCAAAAAGTCCTTTCGTGAAACGGCTCCAACTAATCCTTCTACATCATTTTCAATAAATAACGTTCCAACATCATTTAAGAATAGTTGAACAATTCCATCATAAACACTACATTCCTCTTGTACTAAAACTGATGCACTCATTATTTCTTTTATCTTAATTTCTTTAAGATAATCATGAATTATACTATAAGAGGGTTTTTTAGAATATATATACCCAACTTTAGGTCTTGCTTCTAAGATTCCTGTCATAGTTAATATAGCTAAATCAGGTCTTAAAGCAGCTCTAGTTACACTTAAATTACTAGCTATTTTCTCACTAGTAATTGGTTGATTCTCTTTTACTAATCTTATTATTTCTTCTTGTCTAGCAGTTAGTTTAATAGCGTTCACCCTCTTTCTTTATTACTAAATTACTTTTATTAATTTTATTATAATGTATTATTACTAATATTACAATATATATTGTATACATTTTCAAAAAAAAATTATATATATGTTATATTACTAACCTATATTTGTATACACAATAAACGTTTTATATTATTTTTCAAATAAATAAGAGTAACTATCTTAGTTACTCTTATTTTGTTATTATTCCTGATCTTTTTTTTCTTCACAACAGCATTTATTTTTTTCTTCACAAGTGGAATTTTCTTTATTATCTTTTGAAGAATCATCACAACAATCTTTATTTTCATTTTCAAAATTTACTGTATATGAATAAGTTTTTACTTCTGATGAATCATTACTTGAAGCATTATCTTTTTTTTCAAATATTTTTTCTTTAAATTCATTTTTAACTTCTTTAACTTTTGTTGCCACATCATCTACCGTATTTTTTATTACCGCATTTACAACTTCTACTGACCCATCTTCTTTTGTAACCTCTATAGTAATTTTGGTAGCCATCGCCACAATTAATCCTATTCCAATTAGAGGTGGAAATATCATTGAAAAAATTCCTGCAGCAATACCAGCATTAACTGGCATATCTACTATAACTTTATTTTCTTTTCTAACTTTTATTCTTGTGGCATTTCCTTTTTCTACAAGATCAATAAACCATTTTTTAAATTCTTCTTTTGTAGTAACCATTTCTTCTACTTTATTTTTAGTTTTATTATTTATTTCTTGTTCTAAATAAACTAAAGTATCTACTACATTTCCTTCACATTTTTCCAAAGCTTCTTTAGCATCTGTATAACTAACACCTGTTCTCTCTCTTATTATGTCTATTTTCTCTAGAGTTACCTTTTCCATTAAAATCACTCCTTGTTAATATAATTAAACATTTCTAAACTCTTAGGTTTTCTATTATATACCTCTAAAATAAATGATTGCATAAGTAAATTTAGTTCCTTTTTACTGTTCTTATCTAAATTTAACCTATAAATTTTTTCTAAAGGAAAATGTATCATGTATCTTAATATATTATAAGTAGAATTTGATATTTTAATACAATTTTGTTTATTACACTTTGTACATATACATCCAAAGTTTGAAAGATCAACATAGTTAGATATCTTAATACTTTCTCCACATTGAACACAATGCTCCAACTCTAATGAATATCCAGTACTATAAAGCATTTTAATTTCAAAGGCTCTTATTAATACTTCAATATCTCCTACCTTATTTTTTATTAAATAATACATAGTTATTAAATCTTTAAATAAATTAAAGTTTTTTTCTTCTTCTATACTTGAAATATCTATAAGTTCATTTATATAAGAACAGTATGTAATAGTTTCTAAATCTCTAATAAATTCTTGAAAAGAATGGATTACATATCCCTCATTTATCGTATACATACTTCTACCTTTATAAAGTACATAATCGCCAAAACAAAATACTAGAGTTGATGCTGAAAGTTTACTATTTCCTTTTTTAGCACCCTTTGCGATTGCAGATACTTTTCCTAAGTTTTCAGTATACATCCACAAGAGCTTATCATTTTCCTTATAGTCTTTAGTTTTTAAAATAACACCTCTTGTCTTTATCAGGCTCAGAAAACCATCTCCTAACCCTATTATAAAATAATATACTCAACTTTGCATTAAATAATATGAATTTTTGATTAATTAATAATTAATTATAAATTAATTAATCTTTATATCCCAATTCTTTTAATAAATTTGGACTATCTCGCCAGTCTTCTTTAACTTTTACCCATACTCTTAGGTATACTTTTGCTCCTAGGAATTTTTCTATATCCTGTCTAGCATACTGAGATATTCTTTTTAACATAGCACCTTGTTTACCAATTATTATACCTTTATGAGAAGATTTTTCACATAGCATATTAGCATCTATATAATATATTCCCTTCTCATTTTTTTTCATAGAAAGAATTTCCACCGCCGTACCGTGTGGTACTTCTTTATCTAAAAGTCTAAGTGCCTTCTCTCTTATAATTTCCATTACAATAAATCTTTCTTGTCTATCAGTTACCATATCTTGTGGATAATATTTAGGTCCCTCTGGAATATGTTTTTTCATCTCATCTATTAATACATCTACGTTTTTTCCTTTTAAAGCAGACATAGGTATAATCTCTTCAAATTCAAAATACTCAGAGTAATTTTGAATAGTTTTTGCTACCTTTTCTTGTTCAACCTCATCTATTTTATTAACTAAGAGAAATTTAGGTATATTAACTTTACTTAATTGTTCTAAAATAAGTTTATCGCCCTTTCCAATTTCACCTTCTGGAGTAGTTATAAATAGAATTAAGTCTACTTCCCTTATAGCATCTGTAGCTATTTTAACCATATACTCGCCTAGCTTATGTCTAGGTTTATGCACCCCTGGAGTATCAACAAAAATTATTTGATAATCTTCTCCATTTAATATTGTTTGTATGTTATTTCTAGTAGTTTGTGGCTTACTTGATACTATTGAAAGTTTTTCTCCCATTATAAAATTATTTAGGGTAGATTTTCCTACATTTGGTCTTCCTATTATTGTTACAAATCCTGATTTAAACATTTGTCCTCCTTAAGACTTCTTTCTATTTTAATGCTTCCTTTGAAAATGCATAAGGCATAATTTCATTTAAAGTTTTTACCATGTATTCTTCTTTATTTTTAATAATAATAATTTTAAAATTTTCTGAAGCAAACTCTAAAATCACTTGTCTGCATATTCCACAAGGATATGTGTAATCTTTTTCATCACCTACTACTGCAAGCATATTTATAGTATGATGTCCTTCTGAAACAGCTTTAAAAATAGCAGTTCTTTCTGCGCAATTTGTAGCCCCATAAGATACATTTTCTACATTACATCCAGTGTATATACTTCCATCTTCTGTGATTAAAGCAGCACCTACTTTAAAATTTGAATATGGTGCATAAGCCATATTTCTTGCTTCAATAGCTTTTTCAACTAATAATTTTTCATTTACCATGTAATAATATACCTCTCATTTAAATTTGTAAGTACATACGATTATATCATGATTTTCAAATTAATATAAGTATTAAAAGCGTTATTAAAAATCCTAATAATCCTCCTAGTATAACCTCTAAGATAGAATGTGTATTTGAATCCACTCTGCTTTGTGCTACTATAAGTGCCATAACATACCCAAGAAAAACTATCAAAGGCTGCATAGAATAATATGCAATAACTGTAGCTATACAAAATGCTACAGCACTATGACCTGAAGGCATTCCACCTTTTAATGGAGTTCCTTTACCTGAAATTATTTTTAAGATAACGGTTAAACAAACAACAACCGTTAATATGGAAAAAATTATATGCGGACTACAATTTTTTATTTTATATATTATAGTTTCTGTAATTGGTTTTACTCTATCCCAGAATACTACATACCCTATAATAACAGCATTTACAACTGATATAAGAACAGCCCCTGCCGATATATCTTTAGCACTTTTAACTAAAGGATGCCTATATTCTATAACCGCATCTAATGTATTTTCTATAGCGGTATTTATCATTTCAGATACTATCACAAATGAAATAGCAAAAATTACTAGCAAAAATTCTAATTTTGTTAAATCTAAAAAAAAGCAAAATAAAATTACTAAAATCCCTATAACAACATGTATTTGCATATGTTTTTCACATTTTATACTCTGTATAATCCCCATAATAGCATAGTTTAAACTTTGTACTAATGTTTTCTTTTTCATATGCCCACTACGCTTTCTAAAAAAACTTACTTATAAAATATGTGACAGAATTACTGTCACATATTTTATAAACTTTATTAACATTGCTTACATTATTAAATTTCTCTTACTACATTAAAATTATTCAAAATTTCTTCTTCTCTTTTTCTCATTACTACCTTATCATCCTCTTCCATATGATCATATCCTAATAAATGCAATATGGAATGAATTATAAGATAACAAACCTCTCTTTTAAATGAATGATTAAATTCTTCACTTTGCTCTTTAGCTCTTTCTAAACTTAAAGCAATATCTCCTAACACTAATTTACCATCATCTAAATCCATTTCACTAAAAGTATAATTTAAGTAATTTTCTTTATATACAGTATGAGGCTTATAATCCAACATAGGAAAAGATAACACGTCAGTTACCACATTTTTCTGTCTTTGTTCTTTATTTATCTCTTTTATAGTCTCATTATCAATTAATATTAAACTAACCTCATAATCTTCTTTTACTCCTTCTTCTCTAAGAGTATACTCAATCATATTTTCTATTAATTCTATTAATTCTTCCTCAACTTTAATTTTATTTTGTCTATTATCTACTAGTAACATTTCAAATTCCTCTCTAGTTTATTTTATTTCTAACCATTAATTATTGCCACTATTATTATTTCTATTCTTCTCCATAGTAGCTAGTTTAGGGTACTCTATTCTTTCATGATAAATTCCTGAAAGTCCTTTTAAAAACGCTTTTTTTATTTTTTCTAGATCTTTCAGTGTTAAATCACTATCATTTAAATGTCCGTCATCAAGTCTTGACTTAATAATACTTGAAACCATATGTTCAACCTTTTCCTCTGTAGGTTCATTTATAGATCTTACAGCTGCTTCTGAGCCATCTGCTAACATTATTATAGCTGCTTCTTTACTTTGAGGATCAGGCCCTATATATCTAAAATCTTCTTCTAGTACATCCTCTGGTTTTTCACTGTTGTTTTTAGCTGTTATATAAAAATATTTTACAAGTGAAGTTCCATGATGTTGTATTATTATATCTTGAATACACTTTGGTATCTTATATTCTTTAGCTAATTCTATCCCATCTTTAACATGAGATGTAATAATTAAAGCACTTAAATTAGGTCCTATTTTATCATGTGGATTTTGTCTTCCCATTTGGTTTTCCTTAAAGAAATAAGGTCTCTTTAATTTTCCTACATCATGATAATAAGCTCCTACTCTCGCAAGCACAGTATTAGCTCCAATTGCCTCTGCAGCAAGTTCAGCAAGATTTGCTACAAGTACACAATGATGATATGTACCAGGTGCTTCTATTAATAATTTTCTTAAAAGCGGATTATTAGGATTAGAAAGCTCTAATAATTTAACTGTAGTAACTATATCAAATCCACTCTCGAATAAAGGTAAAAATCCAATAGTAAATATTCCTGATAAAATACTTGCAAGGAATGTAGCTCCACATGTTAATAATAAATCTTTTACATTATTATTAATTTGAATAATACATAAACACATAGTTATTACTGCATTAATTATTGCTATAAAAAAAGCTGAATATAATATATCACTTCTTTGATCCATTTTCTTTAAATACACCGATCCTATAACAGCATTTAACATAATTAAAATGATCACAGGTGCATTAAATTTAACCGCAATACTTAAAAACACACCATTGAAAATACTCATAGTTATACCTAATTTATAATTTAATAATAACGATAACATCATAGGTGCAAAAGATAACGGTATTAAATATGGTGTTATCAAATCTAGGCTTCTACCTAAAATTAAAGTTATTATATTAATTACACTAACTAATACTAAAAATTTATCAGCTTCATAAATTTTTCTTTGATATTTATATAAATAATATCCTTCTACAGCCAAAAGCGAACCAATTAAAATTCCTAACCCTACATAAATTATCCATTGAAAATTATTTTTATCCTCTAAAAAACCTAGTTGCCTCAAAAGTTCAACCTGATACTTTGTAACCGGTTCCCCCTCTTTGACAATTATTTGATCTTTTTTTACTTTAACTGGTTCTACACTTTTAAGCGCTTCACTTTTATAACTTCTAGTTTTTTCTTCATCATAAAATACGTTGGGCTTTAATTCACTTAAAGCAATTTTTTTACTTATATCTAAATACTCAGCTGTATTACTATTTTTAGAAAGTTCAATTTCTATAAAATAAGTTGATTTTTTTTTATCTTCTTCTTTTATTTTTAATTTTTTTTCTTTATTTTGTATATTTGCAGATTTTTTCGCATCATTTTCTTTCTTTTTTTCTAAACCATCCTCTTGTTCATAAGTACTTAATCTATTTAATTTATCACTAACCTCTAAAGGAGTTTCAGAGTTTATTTGATATTCATCATACACCCTTGTCATAGTTTTTATAATAGTATTCTTAATGACATCTGTATCTTGTGGATTTAAACTTAACAATTTCTGAATTTCATCTAATGTCAAATTAATATTAATTTCATATTTAATTCTTGCAGCTAATTCTTCCTTTTTTTTATTTAATTCTTCCTCACTAAGCTTAGAATTGCTTTTTAAATTTTCATCATGGAACTTGCTATTTTCTGATACAATTTTTGAAAATAAGGACTCTATATTTTTCTGCATATTAGTTTTTACATTACTATCTATTGTATATTGATTGGGTATACTTTTTATAGCTGCTTCTTTCTTTTCCTTAGTAGACAATTCATCTTCTACATCTCTTGGAGACTTAATATCTACTCTTGCAATATCTCCTTCTTTGAGGGAATATTTTTCAGGTAAAACGGCAGTTATTAATATTCCATAAATAAAAATAAAATTTAAAACAAGAATAGCTATTTTTCTCATTTTCTTGCTCATAACAATTTTATTTGCTTCTCTTTTAACCATATTGTTTCCCACCCTTTATATAGGTTTAATTTTGCCCTTCTCCATTTTCATTTTTTTGATTTCCATCAATTCCTTCCTCATTTTTAACAATTAGATTGCCTTTAGCTTCACTAATTTCCTCTTCTACAATAATTAAAACCTTTAATTTACAATTCTCTCCTTCTTTCCTACTATCTTCTATCTTTTTAATAATCTTAATATTATTATTGAAGTTAATAGTAATATCGGAATACATTTTAAGAAGATTTTCTTTTATAATCTTCTTCTCATCATCTTTTGTAAATGGTTGTTCTTTTACTTCGTAATAAATTTCCTTTTTAACAAAGGAATTATTATCTTCTATTTTATCATATTTCTTAAATTTGTTTAAATCGTTTTTTAAGTAAATTTTTTTATTTTTTACGGTAATATACCTGTTTATTAACATCCTACCTGTTCTTATCCTTTTAACTTTAGGAATCTTGACTTTTTTTATATTTTCATAAAAGGTTTTAGCTATAACATCCCCCTGTGCTTTAACCTCATAGGTACTCTCTTCTTTACCTTGAATTCCTCTTACTAGGACATCTCCCTTTTTTACTATTTGTCCTTCTTCTACTATAGCAGTACCAGATTTAGTATATACTCTTTCAATAATTCCATCCTTTTTAGCAACTAAATCACAAGGTGAATTATCTTCTTCTATTTTAGGTGGATTTTGTCTTTCTGAAATTTCAATTCCTAACTTAGTACCTTGAATCCTAGCTCTCACCCATACCACATTATTATTTTCTTCCTGAATGTTATTTTCCAACTTAAATATATCCAATTTTTCTTTTTTAATTCCTGGTTTAATTCCTAATGTTTTTAAATATGTTCTAATTTCATAAGGTGAAACATAGTTCTCTGTTTTTATATTAATAACCCATATATAATTTGATAAATAATATATAAGTACTATAAATAATGCCATACCTATAAAAAAAGCTTTTCTTTTAAAAAACTTATTTTTAAACTTGTACATTCCAGCAGAATCTAATATTCTAACCCTTACTTTATGTTCTTCGGCTAATTCATTTATTCTACTTAATTCATTAGGTGAAATTTTGAATGTATAATTTACTATACTAATCTTTTTTATTTCTTCTAAAACAATTCCTTCATTACAAAGAATATTCACAAATCTTTCTGGCATAATTGTAGTAATTTCAACCTTAATTTTCCCTCTATTCATCTACATCACCACGTCTTTCTAGATTAAAAGATATAAAAACTCCACTTACAGTTATAGTAGTTTCACTTAAATATGCAATTTCAAAATTTCTACCCTTTAAAATCATTTTTCCAAGACATGTTTTAACTCTAATTTCATTATCTGTAAAACTTAGAATTCCTCCATGATTTTCAATGGTTAATTCTTCATCACCTATAATGGTTATCTTAGGTATCTTTTCTATTGCTTCTCTTGGTATATCAAACTTATTAGCCATTTTTACAGTTGATTCTCTAAAAAAATTTCCCAAAATGTCTCACTCCCCATAATTAAAAGAATTTTCATAATAATTTATGAAAATATTCGCTTAATTATGAGGAGATTATCATAATTTAATATAAAATTTGCAAAATAAAAAGACCCAGATTACTCTGAGTCTATGTTTTTTTATTTATTTAAATATTCTTTTACTAAGGTACTAACCAATTTACCATCTGCTTTTCCCTTTGTTTTAGGAACTATTGCTGACATTAGTTTTCCCATATCTTTCATGCTACTTGCTCCCACTTCGCTAGCCGTGCTAGCAACAATTTCTTTTACTTCAGTTTCTGTCAACTGCTGAGGAAGGTAATTTAACAGTATATTGATTTCGTCTTGGGCTGCTTTTACTAAATCTGTTCTATTTCCTTTTGTAAACTCTTCAATGGATTCACGTCTTTGTTTTACTTCTTTTGATATAATATCTATAACTATATCATCAGTAACTTCTTTAGACTCTCCACTTTTTTCGTAAAGCAGAACAGCTGCTTTTGCCATGCTAATTACATTAGCTTTAAATTTATCTCTAGCTTTTACAGCGTCTTTCCAATCTCTTTGTAAATCTTCCCTTAAGGACATTAAAACTTACCCTCTTTCAAAACTATTTTTTCTTTCTTCTCTTAGCAGCTTCTGATTTTTTCTTTCTCCTTACGCTTGGCTTTTCGTAGTGTTCTCTTTTTCTTACTTCAGCAAGAACGCCAGCCTTAGCGCATTCCCTTTTAAATCTTTTTAAAGCACTTTCTAAAGACTCGTTATCTCTTACTTTTATTTCTGACATCTATATCCCTCCCTCCGCTTGCCGTTTTTACCATTTTGCATGTACAATAATAATTTATTGTGGGAATAAATAGCACGTTATAAATTATACAACATATCCAAAGAATATGTCAATACAAAATTACCACTTATTAGCCTGGTGGCCATTGTAGGTTTCTACCGCCTAAAATATGAAAATGTATATGTTTTACTGTTTGGCCTCCATCTTCACCACAATTGCTAATTACCCTGTAACCACTTTCACTTATCCCTAATTCTTTCACTATTTTTTTAGCTACAAGAAAAATATGAGAAATAACTTTACTATTCTCTTCATTTAATTCATTTAAATTAGAAATATGTTCTTTTGGTATAATAAGAACATGCACTGGAGCTTCAGGACTTATATCTTTAAAACAATAAACTTTATCATCCTCATATACCTTAGTTGATGGTATATCTCCTTTTACTATCTTGCAAAAAATACAATCATCCACATCTTTCACCTCCTTTAAAAGCGAGGACTCTTTATAATATATTACCATATATGAAGTCTTCATGTACACTATTTAATTTAACTTCTAAAATTTTTCCCTCTATGTTCTCTTCGCTTTCCGCAAAAACTTTTATATAGTTATGAGTGTATCCTTCATAAGTATTATTTTTACCTTTAACTTTTTGTTCAAATAAAACTTGTTCATCTCTTCCTGAAAACTTTTCCATAAATTCCATTTCATTTTTAAGATTCAGTTCCATTAAAGCTTTACTTCTATCTTCTTTTATATTGCCATCTATTTGATTGTCCATTGTGGCAGCTTTTGTACCTTTTCTAATACTATATTTAAATATATGCATTTTTGATAATTTTATTTCTTTTAAGAACTCATAGGTTTTTTTGAATTCATTTTCAGTTTCTCCAGGAAACCCTACAATTATGTCTGTTGTTATAGAAACATCCTTTATATTTTTCCTTAAATTTATTACTGCATTTTTATATTCCTCTGTAGTATAACGTCTGTTCATTCGTTTTAAAGTTTCATCACAACCACTTTGAAGAGATAAATGAAAATGTGGACATAACTTTTCAAACTTTGCCAATCGTTCAATTGTATTTTCTTTAAAAAATCCTGGTTCTACAGAACCTATTCTGATTCTTTCTATTCCACCTATTTTATTTATTTCTTCTATAATATTAACCAAATTTATATCTTCTTTTAAATCAACTCCATAAGAAGCTATATGTATTCCTGATAAAATTATTTCTTTAAATCCATGTTGTGCTAACTTATTACATTCTTCTAATACCTTTTTAGGATCTTTAGAACAAACAGCACCTCTTGCATAAGGAATTAAACAGTAGGAACAAAATCTATTACATCCATCTTGAATTTTTAAGAAGGCTCTAGTTTTATCTTGATATTCCTCTATATTTAATTCATCAAACTTTTTATCCTTAAGAACATCACTTACCTGTACAAATTGTTTGCCTTCTTCTTTGGCCCTATGTACCCAATAAACTATCTCACTTTTGTTTCTAGTACCTAAAACTACATCTACTCCTTCGATTAAACTAACATCATTTGGAGATATTTGTGCATAACATCCTACTACTGCAATAATAGCCTCTGGATTAATTCTTCTAGCTCTTCCTATCATTTGTCTTGATTTTTTATCGCCCATGTTAGTTACAGAACAAGTATTTACAACATAAACATCAGCAAAATCCTCAAAAGGTACAAGAGTATAACCATCTTTTATGAATTTTTCTGTCATAGCTTCCGATTCATACATATTTACTCTACACCCTAAAGTTGCAAATGCTACTTTCATTATATATTTCCTCCTAAATCACCTAATTCATATGAAACTAAAGATACTGCCGTAAATCCTGCTGTTTCAGTTCGTAAAATTCTAGGTCCCAAGGTTATAATATAACATCCCTTATCTTTTAAGTTTTCAATTTCTTCTTCTTCAAATCCACCTTCAGGTCCAATTATAATAGCAACTTTTTTAATATTTTCTTTATTGACTTGCGTAAGCACATACTTTAATCCATGATTTTCTGCATTCTCATAAGGAACTAAGACTAAATCAAAATTATCTAATTCATTTAAAAGATTTTGGAATTCTTTAGGTTCATTTATACTTGGAATAATAGTTCTTTTACATTGCTTACAAGCTTCTAATGCTATTCTATTCCATCTATCTAGTTTCTTATATTCCTTTAAATCAGCTTTAACAACTACTCTTTGAGTTATTATGGGAGTTATATGTGTTACCCCTAATTCTGTATTTTTCTGAACGATTAAGTCCATTTTCGAACTTTTGGGTAATCCTTGAAATAAAGTAATTTCTATAGGACTTTCTGCTGATCCCTCTTTTGTTTCTATGATTTCAGCTCTAACTTCTTTTTTAGAAATCTCTATAAGCTTACATAAATACTCTTGACCTTGTAGGTTATTAATAATTACTTCATCACCTTCTACAAGTCTTAAAACTTTATATATATGCTTAACATCATCACCGTCAATAATTACTTCTTTATCATTAAAATTTTCTACAGGAACAAAAAACTTATGCATTTTTTCACCTTTCCTTTAAGAAATTATAGTGTTGCAACGATGCAAACCCATTCCCCTTCATTTTTAACTTCTAAAATCTTATAGCCTACAGATTTTAACTTCTCTTCAACATCAGTTCTTCTATCTAGAATTATACCTGAACAAATAAACTTCCCATCTTTTTTCAAGAAGTTTTTAACATCTTCACATACAAATTTAATAATGTCGGCTATTATATTAGCTACAACTATATCAGCTTTACCGTCTACTACATCCATTAAATTTCCTTCTAAAACTTCTATTCCATGAACATTATTCAATTCAACATTCTTTTTTGCTGCATCTACTGCAACAGGATCTAAATCTACTGCTTTAACATCCTTAGCACCTAAAATTTTAGCGGCTATAGCAAGTATACCAGAACCCGTTCCTATATCAAATACAGTACTTTCTTCTGTTACATTTTGTTCTAATGCTTTTACACACATTCTTGTAGTTTCGTGAGTACCCGTACCAAAAGCCATACCTGGATCTAATTCTATTAAAAGTTCATCATCTTTCTTAGAATAATCTTCCCAAGTTGGTTTTACAACAACTTTCTCACCTATTTTAGTTGGCTTATAATACTTTTTCCAATTATTAGCCCAATCCTGTTGGTAAATTTCTTCTTCCTCTACTTTTCCTTCACCTACATCAATACCCATTTCTCTTAACTCTTTAATTTTTTCTTCTATGTAAGTTATAATTTTATTAACATCGATATCTTTTTCAAAGTATCCTTTTACTACTGCTGCCTTTCCCTTATGCTCCAATATATTTATATCTGCAAAATCCCAAGTTAAAGGACCTTGTTCTCTTCCTAATATATCTTCTGGGTCCTCGATAGCTACCCCATCACAATCTAATCCATAAAATATTCCTGATATTGGTTCTAATGATTCACTCTTTGTTATTACTCTAATTTCTTTCCAAGTTCCTTCCATATGTATACCAATCCTTTCTTGTACTACTTCAACTAATTTTATATTTTACACTTTCAAGCATTTTATGTCTAGGTTTAATATGTAAATATAGCCCTTACAAATAATTTTCATTGCTTCATAAATAAAAAATTGCTAAAAATATTTTTCATTTTTAGCAATTTTTCATTATTCAACCTTCTTACTATTAATCTGTTTTTTTATCTATGAGATTTATTATATCCTCTTTGCTCATATTAATAGATTTCATAACATTTATAAATTCACTTACCTTTTCTTCTATATAATTTTCTTTTAAACTATTTAAAAACTTCTTATCTAATGTAATCTCACTTTGAGAATTTCTCATAGTGGTTATTAACCCCACACCTTCCATCTCCTTATATGCTCTTTGAACTGTATTAGGATTTACCTGTATCATCTCAGCAAATTCACGTCTTGAAGGAATAATTTGACCTGGTTGTAAATTTCCTTTTATTAATTCCTTCTTTATATATTCAATAATTTGGAGATATATAGGTTCCTTATCATTTAATTTAATATTCATATATTTCATATCTCCTTATAACTTATTCAACTGTAACATAAGCATAATCTTCTATTTTTTCAGCTATTGAAGCAAAATATAGACTTTTGTTTTTGTACAAATCTACTACATTTATATATCTATAACGATCTTCTTTATTTTGATAATTACTGGAAATATCAAAATAGGCTCTATTCCCTTTTACGTCTATTAATTGTATATTTTTTACAACTGTATGTTTTATATCTTTTACATCTTCAGCTAAATAAATGTTATTATACTTTTTAACTTCTTTCTTATCAAGATCAAAACACAATATGTCTAATTGATTATTTTTTAGAGATGTTATAAAAAACATTTTATTTTGTTTAATCAAATCTGGATACACGGCACAATTACTTTCAAAAGCTCCTTCTCTGGAAGTCTTATAGGTATCCAAATTTATACTATTAATCATTACTTGTTTTTCTTCTTTATGCTCTTGAAAAGTATAATAAAATTTATTTCCATATATAAATTTCCCTAACATACATTTTTTTTTGATCCCTATTACTTTTTCCATATTAAATTTTTCTTTTTTTAAATCTATAGTACCGCCTATTAATGTTTGTTCGCCCTTTTCATCATTCCATCCTAAATCAACTATAACCTTAACTGTATCTTTATATGGTTTACTATAAACTGAAGAAATATAATCATTTTGTACACCTAAATTTAAAGGAATATAGAACTTTTTTAATTTGTTCTTAATTTTATCTCTATAATATACTTTTAAGAATCGTTTAACATTGCTAGTTACACTATCATTCTTTCTTTCATCACATATATATAGTTTCATTTTTTCATCTTCATAAAGATTTTTTTTAGAAAAATATGCTGAATTCCCTCTAAAAAATTCTTTATCTTTTAAATCCTTTTCATTTAAATTTTCATTTTTAGGTTCACATTTTACATTCTTTGTGTTTTCTCCATCTTTAGAAATTATTATTTCCTTCATTTTATATTTGTTATAAGGAAACTTATATACAATTTTATCATTTTCTAAAACGCTTCTATCTCCACCTAGATTTTTAACTTTATAATTAGAATCTTTTTCAGGTATAATATTAAAACAATATATACCCATTATAATTATTGAAAATATCATAAATATTATTGTCCAAGTTTTTTTCATGGTTTCCTCTCCCCCTATACATTTACCTTATTACATAATAAATAATAATTTAATTTGTAATTACCACTAATAAGAATTAAGGATAAGGATATATAATAAATTGCTGTTTCATCTGTAAAAAAATAAAATTTTTCAGGAACTAGCCCATATAATAAAATACTACTGCCAAATAATACTATACCTAATATTAAACCTTTCCATCTAAAGCTTCTTTCTAAAAGAACACAACTAAAAATCAAGAAAACTATAGCTATAATTATTAGTATATACATATTAAAATCTACAAGATTATATGGGAATATGTTACATCGATAATTCCTCTCTAAAAAAGCCTTTATAGGATTCATACTAAAAAAAACTTCTTTAGGTATTAAATTTTTTAGAATAATATTATCTATAAACAAGGTTCCTATATGAAGTGATAAATAAGTAGATCCTAATAAAAATATAGCACTAAATTTAGATAAAATAATTTTATGTCTTGATATAGGAAGCATAAGTAAAGTATATATGGTTTTATTATTACCTATCCATTCTCCAAGCCATATAATAATTGCATACAAAAAAATCACTAAAAGTCCTAAACATATAAACATCTTTAAAAGATCATCTTCAGTAATAACATTAAATAAACTTATTTTTCCTTGTTCAGAAATAAAAGCTCCTATAGTATTACCTTCAGATAAAAATGCCTCTATAATCCCCTTAATATTTGTTATTCTATCTTTTACAATAAGTAGATGACCTAAAAATGATAGAATAAAGAATGGTATTACTATTTTTAGACTTTTATAAATCTCGTGATTTAATAAGTACCAAAATTTATTTTCCTTATTTTCCTTATTTTTCTCCATTTTTATATACCTCCCTCAACTTATCCTCTATAGATAATCCTTGATTCTCTTTTAATTCTTCCACATTAAACTTAGATATTAATTTTCCGTTTTCTATAAGTACTACTTCATCTGCTAAATGTTCTATTTCTTTTATTTCATGAGTAGTTAAAAGTATCGCCATGTTATCATTCATTAATCTAATCATAGATTTTATAAAATCTTCTCTTGTAAAAATATCAATTCCTGAAAAAGGCTCATCCATTAATAAATATTTAGGATTTTGGCAAAATCCAATTATAAGCTTTACTCTAGCTATATTTCCTTTAGACAAATGTGATATTTTTTTAAGGTCATCTAAATTAAAATCTTTTAACATTTTCTCTGCCTTTTCCATATCCCAATTTTTATAAAATGTATTCATATACTGAAATAGTTCTTTTATAGTCATAAAAGAATAATGACAACTTATATCAGGTATTAAAGAAATTTTATCATATTGCTTATAATTTAATTTTTCCCCATCTATTAATATTTCTCCAGAATTTAGTCTTTGAAGACCCATAATAACTTTCATTACGGTTGATTTACCTGCTCCATTCAAACCCAAAAGAGCAGTTATTTTTCCTTTCTCAATATTAAAACTTATGTCATCCAAAGCTTTAACTTTTTTAAACCTTTTTACTGCATTTTTAACCTCAATCATTTTTTCCCTTTTCCTCCTTATGTATTAATGTATTAATGTATTAATACATCTTAAATGTATTATAGCATTAATACACTTTTAATACAATAAGTTTTCAAAATAAATAAAAAATAGCAAAAAGACTTTATCTTTTTGCTATTTTTTATTTATTTCTTTAAATTCTTTTTAAAAAAGCCCTTATGTTCCTCTTGTTGAGGTTCTATTTCACCTGATACCTCCATAAATTGAAGAATAGCTTGTTTTTGTTTTTCGTTAATCTTTTTAGGTATATCAACTACTACTTTAACAAATTGATCTCCTCTACCTGTACCATTTACCCTTGGTACACCTTTTCCTCTTAATCTAAACACTGTATTAGATTGTGTGCCCGAAGGAACCTTGTATACAACTTCTCCATCTACTGTAGGAACCTTAAGTTCCGCACCTAGAATAGCTTTAGATACACTAATATGTTCCTCCATATAAATATCATTTCCTCTTCTTTCAAAAAGCTTATGAGGAGCTACTCTTAAGTTAATATATAAATCACCTGATGGACCTTTGTTACTTCCTGGTTCACCTTGTCCTCTTATAGGTATAATGTTACCATTATCAACACCTGCTGGAACTTTCACCTTTATAGATTTTCTCTTTTTAATTTTACCTGTACCATGACAACTAGAGCAAGGATTTTCTATAATTGTTCCTAATCCTCTACATTTATCACAAGTAGTTTGAGTTGAAAATGCTCCAAAAGCTGTTCTTCTTTGCATTGTTATTCTACCTGTTCCATTACATCTATCGCATGTCTTTGGAGATGTTCCTGGTTTTGCACCTGTTCCATTACAAGTTTCACAATTTTCATGTTTATTTACTACTATTTCTTTTTCACAACCAAACACTGCTTCTTCAAAACTTAAATTTAAAGTTGTTTCTATATCTGCACCTTTTCTTGGTGCATTAGGATTAGCTCTGCCACTTGAACCGAATCCTCCAAATCCACCTGAAAATCCACCACCAAATATATCTCCAAATATGTCTCCTAAATCTGAAAAATCAAATCCTGCTCCATTAAATCCACCATCAAATCCTGCTCCAAAATCAGCCGTACCATATTGATCATATCTAGCTTTTTTTTCTGGATCTGAAAGTACTTGATATGCTTCATTTATCTCTTTAAATTTTTCTTCTGCCTCTTTATTATCTGGATTTCTATCTGGATGGTATTTTAAAGCAAGCTTTTTAAAGGCCCTTTTGATATCTGGCTCACTAGCTCCTTTTTCTATGCCTAAAATCTCATAGTAATCTTTTGCCATGCTTATTTTCACCACCTAATACTAATAGAATAAATTTCAATCTTTAATATTATATCTTATACTACATATAATTAACAACAACATTTTATACTAAATATTATTTTTTACTAAAATCAAGGGAGGGTTATTACCCATCCCTTAATCTTTTATCTTAAATTTTTAAATACTATTCTTTATCTTTAACTTCAAAATCAGCATCTACTACATTATCATCTTGTGATGCACTATTAGTAGTGTTTTCTGCTCCTTGAGCTCCTTCAGCATTAGGTGCTCCTTGTGGATTAGCTTCTTGATACATTTTAGATGAAATTGCATAGAATTCTTGAGTTAATTCTTCAGTAGCTTTTTTAATAGCTTCTAAATCTTCTCCATCTTTAACTTTCTTTAATGCTTCTAACTTTTCTTCAACTTTAGCCTTATCTTCTGAAGATACCTTATCTTCTAACTCTTTTAAAGTTTTCTCTGTTTGATAAGCTATTTGATCTGCATTATTTTTAACTTCTATACCTTCTTTTCTTTTCTTATCTGCCTCTTCAAATTTCTTAGCTTCTTCTACTGCCTTATTAATTTCATCATCTGAAAGATTTGTTGAAGCTGTAATAGTAATATTAGCTTCTTTACCAGTTCCTTTATCTTTTGCAGATACATTAACAATACCATTAGCATCTATATCAAAAGTAACTTCTATTTGAGGAATTCCTCTTGGAGCTGGAGCTATGCCTGATAAAGTAAATCTTCCTAATGTTTTATTGTCTGCAGCCATTTGTCTTTCACCTTGAACTACGTGAATTTCAACTGATGTTTGACCATCTGCTGCTGTTGAGAATATTTGGCTTTTTTTAGCTGGTATAGTTGAGTTTCTTTCAATTAATGGAGTTGCAACTCCACCTAAAGTTTCAATACCTAATGTAAGTGGAGTAACATCTAGAAGTAATACATCCTTAACTTCTCCTGTTAATACACCTGCTTGTATTGCTGCACCTGATGCAACACATTCATCTGGATTTACTCCCTTTGATGGTTCTTTTCCTGTAAAGTTTTTAACTGCTTCTTGAACTGCTGGAATTCTTGTTGAACCACCAACTAAGATAATTTTATCTACATCATTAATATTTAGATTTGCATCACTTAATGCTTTTTTAATTGGTTCTATTGTTCTTTGAACTAAATCACTTGTTAATTCATTAAACTTAGCTCTTGTAATATTCATGTCTATATGTTTTGGCCCTGTTGCATCAGCTGTAATAAATGGTAAGTTTATATTTGTTTGAGTTGATGAAGATAACTCTATTTTAGCCTTTTCTGCAGCTTCTTTTAATCTTTGAAGCGCCATTTTATCATTTCTTAAATCTATTCCATTTTCAGCTTTAAATGTTTCTGCTATATGGTCCATAACTTTTTGGTCGAAGTCATCTCCACCTAATTTAGTATCACCATTAGTTGCTAATACTTCAAATACACCATCACCTAGTTCAAGTATAGATACATCAAAAGTACCTCCACCTAAGTCATAAACTAAGATTTTTTGGTTAGAATCCATTTTATCTAATCCATAAGCAAGTGATGCAGCTGTTGGTTCGTTTATAATTCTTCTTACATTTAAACCAGCAATCTTACCAGCATCTTTAGTTGCTTGTCTTTGACTATCATTAAAGTAAGCTGGAACTGTAATAACTGCTTCTGTTACAGTTTCTCCTAAATAAGCTTCAGCATCTGCTTTTAATTTTTGTAATACCATAGCTGAAATTTCTTGTGGAGTATAGTCTTTTCCATCTATTGTTGTTTTATGATCTGTACCCATATATCTTTTAATTGATATTATTGTTTTATCTGGGTTTGTAATCGCTTGTCTTTTTGCAACTTGCCCTACAAGTCTTGATCCATCTGCTTGGAAAGAAACAACTGATGGAGTTGTTCTAGCACCCTCTGAACTAGGAATTACTACTGGATCTCCTCCTTCCATAACTGCTACACATGAATTTGTTGTACCTAAATCAATACCTATTATTTTAGCCATTATTTTGTACCTCCTATAAGATTACGAAATTTTATTTATTCTTAATGATTTGTTATTTACATTTAAGTATTTTTTAATCAGTTGAAAACTTTTTAGTTAGCAACTTGAACCATGCTATATCTTAAAACTTTATCTCCTCTTTTATATCCCTTTTGGAATACCTGAACTATTTCATTTTTACCATAAGCATTATCCTCTAAATGCATAACTGCATTATGCAAGTTAGGATTGAACTCACCATCTGTACAAATTTCTTCTATTTCTAGTTTTTCAAGAGCGGTAATAAAGCCTTTTATTGTCATTTCTATTCCTTGTTTAAGCCCATCTACAGAACCATCAGCTTCAATAGCTCTTTCCAAATTGTCAAGAACCGGTAAAAATTCTTTTAATATTTTCTCACATGAAGTATTAAAGATTTCTTCTTTTTCTTTAGCTGTTCTATTTCTATAGTTTTCATACTCTGAAACAAGATTTGTATATTTTTCCTCTACAGCATTTAATTTATTAGATGAAAGTTTATTTTCTTCTTTTAGGGCTTCATTTTCCTCTTTAAGGGCATCTAATTGCTTTTGTAATAACTCTTTCTCATCTAATACTATAACCTTTTCATCCTGTAAGTCACTATTTTCTCTATTGTCATCATTTTCTACTTCTATTCTTTCTTCTACCTCTTCATTAAATTCAGTAGAATCTTTAATTATATTTTCTTCATTGTTATTTCTAGTCAAAACGCCACTCCTCCCATTCATATCTTTCTATAAGAAGTTACTTACCATATATTTGTAATATATTAAAATTTAATTCTTTTATTAAACTGTTTATTGAAGAAATAACTTTATTATAGTTCATTCTTGTTGGACCTATTACTCCTATGGCACCTAAAGGTTTATCTCTAAAACCATATATTGCAGTTATAATACTATATTCTCTAGCATTAGTTAAGTTATTTTCAACTCCAATATTAATTTTAATGCCTTCTTCATTACTTGTTTTGCTTTCTTCCTCTCCAAGTATAAGCCTTAAATTTTCCTCATTGTTAATAAACTCAAAAAACTCTCTTGCTTTTTCTATATTACTATACTCTGGATATTTAAGTATATTAGTAGTTCCTTCTGCATATACTTCTGAAGTTTCCATATTTTTTAGACTTTTATACAGCGTAGGTATTAATGCATTAAATATATCATCATACCCTTTTAAATCATCTCTTAGATTATTAATAACTTCTAAATCTATATCCTCAACGCTTAAATTAATAAGTCTTAAATTAATTAATTTATTTAATTTTAAAAGTATGTTTTCTTCAATTGGTTTCTCAATTTTAATTACATCATTTTTAATCATTCCATTATTAGTTATAATTACTACTAGTATGGTATGAATATCTATGCTAATTAATTGAATCTGCTTTAAGGAACTCCGTTTTAAAGAGGGAGTTTTTACTATACAAGCTAAATCTGTTAATTCAGATAAAATCCTTGTTGCTTCATTAACAACCTTATCTAATTCATATAATGCTGAACCCAATAATTTATTTTTAATAAAAAATTGTTCTTCCTGCGACAGATCTGTTAATTGCATCAATTTATCAACATATAGCCTATAGCCTCTGTCCGATGGAATTCTCCCTGATGAACTGTGAAGTTGTTCTAAATAACCCAGTTCTTCTAAATCAGCCATTTCATTTCTTATGGTTGCAGAACTAACACCTAAATCATATTTTTTAGCAATAGTTCTAGATCCTACTGGTTCACCTGTTTGAACATAATCTCTAATTATGGCTTCAAGAATTTTTATTTTCCTATCATCCATGACTATCACCTCTTTATTAGCACTCATCACCTTTGAGTGCTAACGACTATGTTTTAAAAATAACATCATAAAAAGTATTTGTCAAACCTCTTAAATGTATCTTATGCTATAATTAAAGTATAAATTCAATTTTATCTTTATTTTTCTTTTGTTTACTACTTATTTCTCTCGTTTACTTTATCACCTATTAATCTAAAATAAAATCGGCCATTACTACATTAGATAATTCAATGCCTCTCTTGGTTAATCTTAAATATTGTTTATCTTCTTCTAATAAATTTAATCTTTTATATTTATCAATAACTTCCTTATATACATCTTCTATATACATCTTAAAATTCTCATAAAACTTTTCTTTATTAACACCTTTTATTTTTCTAAGTCCCATAAACATAAACTCTTCCATAGAATCTTTTTTAATATTTTTATGTTCTTCTATAATAGGATACCTATTTTGTCTTAAACATTCCATATACTCTTTAATATTATGAGTGTTCTCTCTTCTAGTTTGATTTAAAAATGAATGTGCTCCAAGTCCACATCCTACATATTCCTCTAAATCCCAATATACTATATTATGCAAACATTCCTTATTAGGTTTAGAAAAATTCGAAATTTCATACTGAAAATAAGAATTTTTCTTTAAACTTTCTAAAATATAATTATACATTTCCCTTTCTTCTTCTTCCGTAGGCAGAGATTTTCTATCTTCATATAATTTATAAAAGGGTGTACCTTCTTCTACAATCAAACTATATGCTGAAATATGCTCTGGATTCAATTTGATAACCTTTTCCAAAGTATCCTTTAAATCATCTATTTTTTGATTAGGCAGTCCAAACATTATATCTATATTTATATTATTAAATCCTTCATTTCTTGCCATATTGAAAGACTTCAAAAACTCATCTGCATCATGAATTCTACCTAAGATTTTTAAGAGTCCATTATCAAAACTTTGAAGGCCTATACTTAATCTATTTACACCCATTGCTTTCAAAATTCTAAGTTTTTCCTCTGTAAAAGTCCCTGGGTTACCTTCACAAGAAAATTCTACATCCTCTGTCAATTTTAATTTTCCTATTACTTTACTTAGTTTATTTAAATTTTTTATATTTAAAAAGGTGGGAGTTCCCCCACCTATATAAACTGTTTTAAATATATTATCTTTATATAAAAGTAATTCAGAACAAAGAGCTTCAATGTAATCATCCATAAACTCTTCCCTATGGGCAAAGGACGTAAAATCACAATATAGGCATTTCTGTTTACAAAAAGGTATATGAATATATAGTGATTTTTCCTTCATATTAATTTCTCCTTTAATTTTTAATCATCAGTTTTTAATACTGCCATAAATGCTTCTTGTGGAACATCTACACTTCCTAATTGTCTCATTCTCTTTTTACCTTTTTTCTGCTTTTCAAGAAGTTTTCTCTTTCTTGAAATGTCTCCACCATAACATTTTGCAAGCACATCTTTTCTCATAGCCTTTATAGTTTCTCTAGCTATAATTTTACTTCCTACAGTAGCCTGAATAGGAATTTCAAATAATTGTCTAGGAATTAAATCTTTTAATTTTTCTGCAATCATTCTTCCTCTTGCATATGCTCTCTCTTCTGGAACGATTAATGATAATGCATCAACTTTTTCTTTATTTAAAAGAATGTCAAGTTTTACAAGTTTAGTTTCTTTATATCCTCTAAGTTCATAATCAAAAGAGGCATATCCTTTTGTCCTAGATTTTAAGCAATCAAAGAAATCATATATAATTTCATTTAAAGGTATATCATAGTTTAAAACTACTCTTGTTGTTTCAATATATTGCATATCAATGAAGATTCCTCTTCTATCTTGACAAAGATCCATAATAGCACCTACATAATCTGATGGTGTTATAACAGATGCTCTAACTATAGGTTCTTCCATTTTTCTGATTTCTGCTGGATCTGGCATATTTGTTGGATTTGTAATAGCAAGTTCGCTTCCATCTGTTTTATAAACTTTATATATAACTGATGGTGCTGTAGTTATAATATCTATATCGAATTCTCTTTCTATTCTTTCTTGAATTATCTCCATATGAAGCAATCCTAAAAATCCACATCTAAATCCAAATCCTAAAGCTACAGATGTTTCAGGTTCGAATGCCAATGCAGCATCATTTAACTGAAGTTTTTCTAAAGCTTCTTTTAATTCATCATAT
The DNA here is from genome assembly GCA_003288255.1 of Clostridiaceae bacterium 14S0207. GTDB lineage: Bacteria > Bacillota > Clostridia > Clostridiales > Clostridiaceae > Hathewaya > Hathewaya limosa. The sequence goes on from CP026600.1 coordinate 1,765,162, forward strand.
TTTGCACCATCTACAGGATAAACTCCACTGTATACCATAGGTATTGCTGGTCTATATCCTTCTAGTACCTCTTTAGTTGGATTTTTAGCATCTGTTATAGTATCACCAACCCTGGCATCTCTAACATTTTTAATAGATGCACAAATATAACCAACATCTCCTGCACTAAGTTCATCTACTGCTACATAATTAGGTTCAAAAACACCAACCTCTACTACATCATAAGTTTTTCCAGTAGCCATTAACTTAATTTTAGAACCTTTTTTAACAGATCCGTCTTTAATTCTAACGTAAGATACTACACCTTTATAACTATCATAATAAGAATCAAAAATTAATGCTTTTAAAGATCCTTCTTCATTTCCATTAGGACATGGTATCTTTTCTATAACACATTCCAATACATCCTGAATGTTTAAACCTGTTTTGGCTGAAATTAAAGGTGCATCAGATGCTTCTATACCTATAACATCTTCTATTTCTTGTTTAATTTCATCTGGTCTAGCACTTGGAAGATCAATTTTATTAATAACTGGAGCAATTTCAAGATCATTATCTACAGCTAGATAACAATTGGCCAAAGTTTGAGCTTGTATTCCCTGTGTAGCATCTACAACTAGTACTGCACCTTCACACGCTGCTAAACTTCTTGAAACTTCATAGTTAAAATCTACATGCCCTGGAGTATCTATAAGGTTTAATATGTACTCTTCTCCATTTTTAGCCTTATATTTAAGTCTAGCTGCCTGTGACTTTATAGTTATTCCTCTTTCTCTTTCAAGTTCCATATTATCTAAAACTTGTTCATCCATTTCTCTTGCTGTAAGAGTTCCTGTGTATTCCAACAATCTATCTGCTAATGTTGATTTACCATGATCTATGTGAGCTACTATGCAGAAATTTCTTATATATTTCTGTCTGTTTTTTTGCATATTTTTACCCCCAATAAGAAATTTAAAACCTTTTATGTAAAATAAGGCTTTTTCTTTAGAATTAACAGTTAAAATTATATCATAAACTGGAGAGTATTTGTCAATACGTTTATATCTCTTACCCTAATTATTCAAAGGTTTTGTGAATTTTGGCAAAAACATTCCTTAATGCATTTTTACTTATCTCTATTCTATATTTCTTTAATTCTATTTTCAAATTAAAGGGACTATCTATATAATACACCTTTATAGGAGCTAAATTATTTTCTCCTAAAGTTTTTGTTATCTCTTTATTTACTGTTAAAAATCCAGTAAAGAAAATTACTAAAACCATAACTATTGTAATTAATTTATATTTTTTCTTTAACAAAAAAAGCACCTCCTTTTATAAGGATGTACTTTTTTTGTTAATTTTATTCATTTTTAGTTTTTAAATACTCTGCCATAACTCTTCCTAAATATTTGCATGTTGTTTTAGCTTCATCAATCGTATTAAGATTTGAACCCATTTCTATAAGAAAAGAATGCTTACTTTTATTTTGACTATAGTAATAATTTTTTCCTCTTTTATAAGGATAAATTCCATTTCCTCTAACTAAACCTGGATAATTTTTATTAGTAATATCCAAAATTTTATCTACTGTTTTCTTTTGATCTTTATAATATGGATTTGTAGTAGTCATAACAAACATAAATCTTGCTGCATTTTCTCCATTTATTTTACATGTAACGGCTTTTTTAGCTGCAAGTGATTCTAGACTATCTCTATGCAAATCTATAATTAAATCAAAGTCACCATAAGTTTTTAAATATTTATCTAGGGTTTGTCCAGATTTAGGATAACAATACGTATAATTATTATCATGAACTGTTTTATCATGAATTACATTTATATTAAAATCTTTTTCTAATGTTTCTGCTAATATATCTCCGGGAGCACAAATATTATATTTAGTATTACTCGTCCTTGCCTTAGCTGGTACAAATCCCTCATGAGTATGTGTGTGATATATTAAAACTTGTGGTTTTTTACTTTTCTCCTTATTTTTATAAGGAGAATTTTTAAAATTCTTTCCTTCCTCAGTTATAATTTCTTTATCTTTTATGTTATCTTTAAATTTGTGTATAGAGTCTTCCTTTAGATTAAAAAATTCATTATCTTTATTAGAACTTTTTTCATCTTTAGTTTTAGTATCATTGCAATTATTAAATACCTCAGAACTTACTTTTTGTTCTTGATTTTTTAGAAAACTAACTTCATTTTTTAATATTTCTTGTTTTCCTTTATTTTTGAAATCCCATAAAAGTTCCATGATCCCACCTGTTTCTTTACTACTTACTAACTTTATATTTGGGAAAGTAAACTTCATAAAATTTATATAAACTAAATCTAAGTGTTTTTCTCCTGTAAAAGCATTTATTTTAAGTGGCAACAAAAATGTAATGGAAACTATAGCTACAATAAAAAAACATACTATTTTTCTTTTGTTTAATACCTTTTTATTCTTAAAACATCCATCTTCATTCTGTGAAATTTTCCTTATGTAACGTGCCTTACTTTCGAACTTATTATTATCCATCTTAGCCCTCCTTATATATAGTAATTTCACTATTAATATATGAAGGGCTATTTATTATTATAACTATTTTTACCATTTTTAATTTATATATTTATTTATATCATCTAAATCCAAGGCAGGTTGAAGTGCTATATTAATTCCATTTGCCAATATTTTAGCTACAGATTCTATAACCATATCAACTTCTTTAGGTGTTACCATTAAATCACCAACATAAGGGTGTAATACTTCCTTAATCATTTTTTCTTTTTCTTCTCTATCTATTGAACCTAACATTTCGAAAAATTTACCACCTGCTTTAGCTTCTGCAGTCATTTGATCTATAACTATGTCAATAGTATCATTAGCTAAGGTAGCTGCATCTACTACAGTTGGAATTCCTACAGCTATAACAGGTATTCCTATAGTTCTTTCACTAATTTCTGTTCTCTTATTTCCAACACCCGCTCCTGGTGATATCCCTGTAGAACTTATTTGTATGGTTTTATTAACCCTTTGCATTCTTCTAGACGCTAATGCATCTACACATATAACTAAATTAGGTTTAACTTTTTCTACAACTCCTTTTATAATTTCACTAGTCTCCATACCTGTAGTTCCAAGAACACCTGGTGATATCCCACATACCGGTCTTATACCTTCATCAATGCTATCTGGAACTAATTCTTTTAAGTGTCTTGTTATCATCAGTTTTGACACTACTTTTGGTCCAACAGCATCTGGAGTTACATCCCAATTTCCAAGCCCCACAACTAATGCTGTCATACTATCTTCTAATTTTATTAATGGTGACAAAGTTTTAGCTAAAACTTTACTTACATTCTCCATGGAATCCGTATCATAATGAACAAATTCAGGAATTTCTATAGTAATATAGGAACCTTTAGGTTTACCTATAATTTCTTCCCCTCTTTCATCTATAACTTTAACATCGGTTATGTTAATATCCCCTTCTTTATATTCTTTTACCTCCGTACCAGGAATATAATTTTTATTTTCCTCTTTATACATTTCTTGAGTCTCTAATGCCAAATCCGTTCTTATATTTTTTAACATAATATCACTCCTTATCCTATACCTATGATATAATCTTAATATAATTTATTTCTATTAAAATTAGGTTTTCCTAAAAAAGCATTAGTATTCTATATTAATATTTTTAATTATAGTTTAATTAATACTTGAAGTAATCAAAAAAAAATGCTATAATAACCTGTGTTAATATGAACTATTACGCAATTTCTCGAAAACTGCGTATATACGTTACTAGAATATAAGGTGGTGAATTTGAATGGCAAACATTAAATCAGCTAAGAAAAGAATAAGAGTTACTGAAAAGAAAACTCTTGTAAATAAAATGGTTAAATCTGCTTTAAAAACAAGCATAAAAAGATTTGAAGAAGCTGTAGTAGCAGGAAACAAAGAAGTGGCTGCTGAAAAGTTAAATGAAACAATAAAAGCTTTAGACATGGCTGCAACTAAGAATATACTACATAAAAACAAAGCTGCTAGAAGAAAATCTAGACTTTCAGCTAGATTAAACGCAATGGCATAATAAAAGCCGGTGGAAACACCGGTTATTATTTTACCCTTTTTATAAAATTCTTTTCATAGAAGCACCTTTTACAATAAGCATTTCTAATTCTGTTTTTTGTTCTGTGGATAATGTTTTTAATCTTTTCTCACATTGTAAACATTCCATATTCATAAATTCTAAATACTTTTCTGAAAAACTTTTACTCTGTAAAATCATAGTTTCACAGACATACGGATGTAACCTAAGTTCTGTAGCTATAGTATCCTTAGAATATCCCTTTAAGTTTCGCAATTTTATATCTAAAAGAAGTTTATATTGCCTTTGAATCATATATAAAATATATGTTATTTTTTCTCCTCTAAAAACTAATTCATTTAGTATATCTAAAGATTTTTTAATATTATTTTTGGATATTGAATCTACTAAATTAAATATATCATTTTCACTTTTTTGTGGTGCTATTTCATAAATATCTTCTTTAGTTATTTCTCTTCCATTAGCATAAGAACATAACTTTTCAACTTCATTTTCTATAATATGTGTATTACTTTCAACTAAATTACAAAACAAAGTAAGTTCTATCTTTCCAATTTCTTTACCCTTATCATCAAAAATCTTTTTCACCTTACTTCTTAGCTCTTCTCCTTTTAACTTATCAACCTTCACCAAGACTCCATTGCTACTATTTTCTATTTTTTTTATTTTTTCACTTGGTTTATCTCTATTAGAATCAAATAAATAATACATTATTAAAATACAATGTTCCGGAATAGATTTAACATAATTCTTAAGAAATTTATATACTTTTTCCTCTTCTGATCTATCACTTTTTCCTTCTTTTCCTTTAAGAAAATTTCCTCTATAAACCATTACTACTTTTTTATCACTCATGAACGGTAAAGTTTCACATGCATTTAAAAGAATATCTTCTGTAACTTTTTCTCCATCATATTCAACATAATTAAGTTCCATAAAATTTTTATTTAATATTTTTTTCTTAATAAGTTCTATATCTTCTTTTATTAAATTTTCATCTATACCACAAAATAAATATACATTTTTAGAATCCGATTCTTTTATTTCCTTTAAGAATTGTTTATGTTGTATCAAATCTATTTCCTCCTAAAACTCTAAGGCCTCTTACCTCTTTAACTGACGATTATTTTATTAAATAAGCTTTTCCAAAAACTTTTCCATAATTATTATAAAGTTTTTTCCCTCTAATCTCAATTATATATTTATCCCTAAAGAGACTTTTCATATACTTATCAGGCACAGAGCTCACTATATATGCTTTGTCCTCTTTTTTTATTTCAATTACTAAATTCTGTCTTAATTTTTTTAAAGGAATATTGTTATTTTCATTTATTTTATATTTTCCAATAGAAACTATTGTATTTTTACCTAAAATAATTTTATCACTAAATTCTTCCTTTACTTTTTTTAGATGTTCCTCATTATTGATTAAAAGTACTTTTTTACCTTTATATTTAAATATAGCCCCTTCTTCTTTTCCTAAATTTATATATGCAATCTTAGGTATAAAATTATATCCATAAAAAAATACCATTACAATAAAAGCTAGTGGTATGTATTTTATTCTTTTATATCCTTTTTTAATAAGATAAAAAGTAAAATAAAGAACTATAAACCATAAAACATGTATATACTCTAAAGTTATAGGCGGTAATATAACTTTAACTAAAAAGTTCTTTACTATATTATTAAATTTTAACACACCTTGCAACATATAAATATCTATTTTAAATAATATAAAAAATTTATTTACAATTAACCCTATATTCCCTAAAATAATTATTATGGAATACATAGGAACTAACAGTAAATTTCCTACAATAGCTCCTAAGCTTAATTTGTTGAATAACGGAATAGAATATAAACAAGATATAGATAAACTTGAAAGACTTATACTTATACTTTCATTTAAAAGTTTAGGTAATTTATAAAATTTTCTTTGAAGTTTTTTATTAAAAAGAATTATTCCTAAAACAGCACTATAAGATAATATAAATCCTAAATTAACACAATAGTAGGGATATATACTTAATAATATTATAGAAGAAAAAGCAAGTGCAGCTAAACTATTATAATTTCTATATATCTTTTTACCTAATTTTAGAATTAAAATCATAATAAAAGCTCTAATAGTAGAAGGTTTTCCTCCAGTAAATATTACATATAAAAAAGCTATACTTATTTGCACCATTATACTAGGAATAAACTCTAAAATTTTAAAAATAATTGCCATATGAAATCCTGATACACTAATAGCATGAACTACCCCTAAATTAGTTAATTCTTCTCTGTAATCACTGCTGATATACTTATCCTCTCCAAAACAAAGTGCCATTACTATAGACGTATCTTCCTCACTTAAACAACTTAAAAACTTTTTATAGATATCATTTTTTATTTTATAGAGATTTATTATGTTTTTATTTTTCACTTTTTTAGAACTACTTATTTTAATACTTCCTATTATTCCTTTCGAAAAATTAAGTTCTCTTTTAAATTTTCCTTTTACAAGAACTTCTTCCCCCTCTTTTATATCATCATATATTCCTAAAACATTTATATATCTTCCTTTATATTTACAAAGTTTACAGTAACCTGTATCCTCATCAACTGTTACTTTGAGATAATTCTTGCAATCATAAGGTAAAGAAAAAGAAAAATACGCAAAGTTAAAGAATAATCCCAATATAAAAAATATACTTATTAAATAGAAAAACTTACTACCTGTTGTTTTAGCCATAATAAAAAAGAAAGATGTGGCAAAGGCCACACCTATAAAATAATCTTCATAAAAAATCACATAACTAACAGCACCTAAAAATAAAGCTAGGGAATAATATATTAAAGGATTGCCTATTATAAAAGAATTCTCTTTTTTCATTATTTCTCACCTTTATCATTTTTTCTAAATTATTCCCAATTTATAGAATCCTAATACAGTTACTATATTATTTCTTATCTATTTTTTCATACTCTTTATTAATATGATTATTTAGTTTTAACTCTATATCTTTTTCATCATCTAATTTCTTGACATCTATTTTATTATTATCTGTCTCTTGCTTCTCTATTTGTTTATCTAAATTATTATCTGAATTTATCATTGTAACAGCTTTTTTACCATTGGTATAAAATCCAGAAGCACTCAATCCTAAAATCATTCCTTTTAGTGCCCTAAACTTCAACTCAGGTTCAGTAGAAAATATTAAAGATAATATTATCCCTAATACTAAAGAAACAAGAGGTGCAAAAGTTTTTTTTAATCCTAAAGACTTTAACATGCTTACTATTCCTGTTATTACAGGAATAAAAAACATATCATTCCCATTTAAATTAAACATAAAACACTCACCTCCTACTTTAATATATGAGGCTTATGTCGTTTTCTCTATTTAAATTTTCATTTTTTCCTTAATAATACATATACATTTCTTCTTCTTTTTTATTTTCTTTTCTAAAGACTATATTTATTAAATAATTTATTAATATAAGTATAATGATAACCACATATTTTTCCTTTAAAAACATATTAAAACTATATAACTTGTAGTTAACACTTTCTAATGTCATAAAAGCAAAAATATTAACTACATTTAATACCATAACAAAGTTTGATAAAAACCCTTTCAATATTTTTCCATTAACATTAATATTTAATGGACTAAAGGCAAGACCTATTCCTATAGAGAACATATAGAGCATTTTCCCTGTTTCTTCATTATATTTTATTATTCCAAAGGTATATGCTATATATGCTATAAGGCCTATGAAAATGCCCTTCAAGAAAAAAAATGTTGTAGACGACTTATCTTCCTCATTACAACTTAAAAAGTTTACATTATCCTCTTTTAAAAACACATCTTTTCTATATTGCATAAAGATAGATAAAACACCTAAGAATGTTACAAATACACTTATATAAGTTAATTGTCTTAAATCTAAAATAACTTTTTTATTAATATTAGTAGTTAATAACATTGATAAAACTAAAGCACTGGAAGTTAAAACATTTTGATTAATAACTTTTTTATAGAAATTTATTAATGCTCTACTTTCATAAATCATTTCAAAAAAGTTATTTATATTTCCATCTTTCATATATATATGTGTAATTTTCTTTAATATATTACTAACTTTTTCCCCAAATGATATAGTTACTTCTCCTTCACTTACATGAGGAACATCTGTAAGTTTAGATCCTAAAATTCCTATATGTGGATTTTGCTTTTTATGCTCTTGTACAATCATTACCTTTTGCTCTTCCGTTAATTTAGAAAAAACATTTTCCTTTGTACTTATATTTTTAACTTCGTGTTCTGCCATATATTTAAATTCAATTCCAGAATATATTTGATTATAATCTTGTATAATTTCTAATTCTTTTCCAAAAACTTTTGCACTAATTTTATTTTCATCTGTAAAAATTACAGGATTTAATCCTAATTCCACAACCTTTGTATTAAATTTATACGATTCTTCTTTTATAGGATTAATTATTCCCATTAGACCAACAAAAACTAAATTACTTTCTATATTCTCATCTAAAGAAGGATTATACTTAAAATTTCTGTATGCAAAGGCTATAGGTTCCATACCATCCATGGAAATATCTAATGCGCCTTCTTTTATAACTTCTATTTCATCTTTCGTAAGTTCTACTTCCATACCATTTTTTAAAACATGAGTACTTCTTTCTAATATTTTTTCCAAAGCTCCAACAACATTGGCTCTATACTTTTTCCCAATATTATTTATAGTTGTTTTTATTTTTTTATCCCCATCTAATGAAATTTCATTTACTCTAGTAAATTTATTTTGTAATTCATTTTTATAAAGTAAATTATTCATACCAAACTTAATCATGGCAATTTCTTTAATATCGCCTTTCTCTATATTATCATCTTTTATATAAGTAGCATCATTGCATAAAAGAGAAATAGAAATCAACCTTTCTAAAGTATTACTATTGGAAACCGTTATTACTTTATCTTCTTTTTTGGTGTTATTCTCATCATAATATTTTTCAACTTCAAAAGATGACGAAGAACTCATTTTTAATAATTTATTATCTATAAAAACTTTATTTATGTGCATTTCATCTTTAGATAATATGCCTTTCTTATCTAAAAAAAAGGTTTTCATATTGGCTATATTTTTTAATGAAGTTAGATTTGTTATTTCAATACCTTTTTTCTTCTCTCTTTGTAAAAAAATCATTACTACAAGAATAAAAAATATTACTGTAATAAATGGTACTGCACTAAAGAAAATATTTAATATACTATCTAATACCTCTCTTTTATTCATACCTAATACAGTAGATATAATTGCTGTTATAAAACTTAATAAAACTCCTGTAATAGCAAACTTATTTAATGTCCCCTCTACACTTTTTAAAAATGTATTTTCTTCTTTATCACGATTTAATTGTGCTTTCATAATAGAGCCTATTTCTGTCTCCATTCCTGTAGACACAACTATTCCCTTAGCCTTGCCTTGTTTTATTACTGTGGATTTAAAAACCATGTTACCGATTTCTGTTATTTCTAATTCATCTTCATCTAATTTTGCTGAAAACTTTTCTACTACATAATTTTTCCCTGTTACTGCAAGTTCATTAACTTTAAAGTTATTTGTTTCTATTAATCTTATATCTGCAGGAACATATGTATTAGCTTCTAAAAATACTATATCTCCTATTACTAACTCTTCAATATTAATATTCTCATGAATTCCTTCTCTCACAACTTCTACGTTTGATGAATTCAAAACTTCCAAAGCTTCCAATCCTTTTTGATCTCTAACTCTAAAATATATAAAAGTTGCTAAAATAAAACTATACATTCCTAAAGTAATAAAACTTAATTTTATTTCTCTAAAATATAATGTTAAGATTATATACAGTATTATAAAACTGTTCCATGGTTTAATAAGCTCTTTTAATAAAATCTTCATAAAAGAACTTTTGTTTGGAGTTAAAATCACATTATTTCCATAAGCATCTTTCGACTTTTCTACTTGTATATAATTTAAACCTTCATCTAAATTAGAATTTAGTCCTTTTAAAATATCAATATATGACATACTATACCATTTTTTCATGTCTATCCTACCTTCAATTTTAATAAAAATTTCTTTCATATTTAATATTCGTTTAAAATAATTATTTCTTCACAAAAAAATAAAAAAGCCGTAAGTTACCTTACAGCTTCTAGCTTACTAAAAATTTTTTTTATTGAAGTTTCCTTTTTGTTGTTTTCTAGATTTTCTACAATCAGGGCATCTCTTTGGTTCGTTTTCAAATCCTTTTTCTTTATAGAATTCTTGTTCTCCCTCAGTAAAAACAAATTCCTTTCCACAATCTTGACAAACTAAATTCTTATCTGCCATAATTGGCACCTCCTATAACTGGGATTTAAGAACATTCTAAGAATTATTCGCTCCCAACATAGGAGTTGATTCTTGGATATGTTTACTTATTTAAAGTTAGTTTAACATTATATTATTAACAAGTCAACTACTTTTTTCCATTAACCTGTATTATTTTCTGTTTTTTCTTAATATTTTTAATACACTTAATATATATATTCTTTGTTATACATATATTAAAAAAGACGGGCTAGATATCATTATTATGTATCCTAGTCCGTCGTAATATGTCATATTTGGCGGGAGTATGTGGGAATCGAACCCACCCATCGTGGTCTTAGCACGACAACTCAGTTTTGAAGACTGGCAGGCACACCAGCACCTATCTACCCCCTCGCTACATGAAATAGTATAGCATAGTTTTTTTTATTTATCAACAAAATTTTATATTTTTTTCATATTTTTTTATTCTTTTTACTTTTCTAAATTGTTTTTGTCATACTATATAATAATTTGGTGAATTTTATCTTATCTAAAATAATATTCTTTCATTTTCAACCCTCTTAGTAACCTTTATATTATCCATATGTTCTAAAAAGGCAACGGCATATTTTCTATTAGTATCTAAAAGTTCTCTGCCTTGTGAAGTAGATAATTTTCCATTTTCTTTTATAAAATTAACAATCTTATCTTTTCCTTCTATATAATATTTATTTAAAATTATATACTCTTCTGATATTTTAGAAAGTTCCTTGTTATCCAAAAGCATAGTGTATACCATTTTAAAAGTTTTCTTATCTTTTTCTGTTTCCTCAAGTTCATTAACTTTTAATGGATTATACTTTCCTTCTTCATATGCCCTTAGAATTTTTTCTTTCATTCTTTCCTGTTCTTTATTTAACTTTACATTGAAATCATAAAGAGACACAAAACTTTCACTAAATTTTATTATTTTTTCTTCTTGTAATATACCTAAAACCTCATCATATAACTTTTGTTTTAATGACATAGAAAATATTTTACTTTTAAGTTCCTCTTTACCCATACCTATTTTTAAAGGATTATTTTTATGATATATTTCTAAAAGTTTTTTTATTTCTTCTATTCTATTTAAAAGATAATCTTTATGGATATATACAGATTTATCAGTGGAATTTAGTTTTAATACCTTATTCTGTTCTACTAATTCCTTTAGCTTTTCTTCTATATTTTGTTCATTTTTACCTAATAGTTTAATAATTTGAGCCAAACCTGGGAAGGTATCACTAACCTTTTCGATAGAGTTTTCTATAATCCCCTCTGTTTTTCCACTTTCTTTTAATCTTAACTCTTCTATATAATCCTCATTAAACCTTTTGGCCTTTTTACTAACGGGACTTATAATTGATCCTCCACCTATAGTATACATAGGTGAATAACTTCTTATTACAAATCTATCATTTCTTTGGGCAGTTAATTCACCTTCCAATCTTAATTGTACAAAAGCACTTTCGCCTGGTTCTAGTTCATCTCGATCCAAAATTATAACTCTACATAGTATTTCATCAGTACCATGATATAATCTTACTCTTTGTCTATTAAGTAATGGCTTATCCATACTTTTTAAATAATATAACTTACAATCTACAATCATAGAAGGTTCCATTAAATTTTCTCCTGAAATAACAAACCCTCTTTTTACATCATTTAATTTAACATTGGCAATATTCAGTGCACATCTTTGACCTGCTTCACCAATCTGTTTACTTTCACCATGTACTTGAATACTTCTTATTTTACTTACAATTTTTTTAGGATAGATTTCTACAGTATCTCCCACTTTTACAGTTCCACTAAGTATTGTTCCAGTAACTACAGTACCAAATCCACTAACCGAAAAAGACCTATCTACTGGCAATCTAAAATGACCTTCTAAATCTTTTGACTTTATTTCAGAAGTAAGTTCATCTATATCATTTACTAGTTCATCTATACCTTCTTTAGTTTTTGATGAAACCTTATGAATATGAGCATTTTCTAAAAATGTTCCTTTAAAATATTCCTTTACATCTTCTTCAATCATTTCTAACCAATCTTTATCTACCATATCAGTTTTCGTTAAAACAATAATTCCCTTTTTAACGTCTAAAAGTTGAAGAATCTCAAAGTGTTCTTTGGTTTGAGGCATAATCCCCTCATCTGCTGCTATAACAAGCAAAACTAAATCAATACCACTAATCCCTGCTAACATATTTTTAACAAATTTCTCATGGCCTGGCACATCTATAATTCCAGCCCTTCGTTTAGATGGAAGATCAAAAAATGTAAATCCTAAATTAATAGATATACCTCTTTCTTGTTCTTCTCTTAAGGTATCTGTTTGCCTACCTGTAAGTGCTTTTATTAACGTTGTCTTTCCATGATCAATATGTCCTGCTGTCCCTATAATTATGTTTTTCATAAGCACACTACTCCCCTTAAAACTATTCTTTAAATTAATTCTTCTATCTTTAAAAATTCATCTACAATAGTCTTGAAATCTTCTTCAAAAATAGTTCTTAAATCTAAAATTACTTGTCCATTAAACATTCTTGTAATAATTGGTGTCTTGCTTTCTCTTAATCTTTTTTCAATTTCTTCAGCATTTAATTTGTTAGAAGATACCTTAATTACATAGGTCTTTATTCTTTCCGTAGGCATTGATCCTCCGCCTACCATAGAAAAATCTTCTTCTATTTTAAAGTCAAATGTTTTAATTTTTGAATTTAATCTTTTCTTTAATCTAATAGCATCCTTTTTTATAATATCCCTATTTTTAAGCAACATATTTAATGTAGGAATATTTTCTACTGCTTCTTTTTCATCTAAATAATATTTTAAAGTAGCTTCCAATGCCGCTAAAGTCATTTTATCTATTCTTAAAGCTCTCGTTAATTGATTCTTTTTCATATTTTCTATAAATTCTTTTTTACCAACAATAATACCAGCTTGAGGTCCACCTAACATTTTATCTCCACTAAATGTTACTACATCAACACCTTTCTTTAAACTCTCTTGAATTGTTGGTTCATAAGTAAATCCATATTTGTTAAAATCAATTAAAACACCACTACCTATATCCTCTAATACAGGTACTCCTTTTTTTCTGCCCAAAGCACTTAATTCTTCTAATGGAACAGTTTCTGTAAAACCTAAAATTCTATAATTTGATGTATGTACTTTTAAAAGTACTCCAGTATTTTCTGTAATGTTATTCTCATAATCCCAAAGGTGGGTTCTATTTGTAGTTCCAACCTCTACAAGCGTAGCTCCACTATAAGTCATGACTTCAGGGACTCTAAAAGATCCTCCTATTTCTACTAATTCTCCTCTAGATACTATAGCTTCTTTATTTTTACATAAGGTATCTAAAGCAAGCATAACAGCTGCTGCATTATTATTTACTACCATGGCAGCTTCTGCTCCTGTAATTTTTACCAAAAGTTCTTCTATATGTGAATATCTAGAACCTCTTTTAGCAGTTTCTAAATCATATTCTAAGTTATTATAATTTCCAGCTATATTACTTACAGCCTCTATAGCCTTTTTAGTAAGAATTGATCTCCCCAAGTTTGTATGAATAACTGTTCCTGTAGCATTTATAACTCTTTTTAGTTTATAACCATTTTTTCTTTCTAATATGTTTAATGCCTTATTTATAACATCTTCTTTAGAAAATTCATCTATATTATCATTCAAAATAGCATTTCTATAAAATTCTATAGCATCTCTTAATGATTGGACCACTAGAGTTCTCATTTTACCTTCCATAGATTTTTTTATTTGTTCTTCTTCTAATAATTGATCTATTTTAGGTAAATTTCTTAATAGTTCCTTTTTCATTTAACTTCCCCCATTTTATAAAGTTATTATTCTACAACTATATATTTATCTTTTAATGCTAATACTTCTCCTATTATAGATGACTTAATCTCAAGGGTATTAAGCTCTCTTAAAATCTTTTCTCCTTCTTCCATAGAACAAGAAATTAACAACCCACCTGAAGTTTGAGGATCAAATAAAATATCTTCAAGCCATTGAGGTTGATTAATTATTTCATACTTTCCTTCTAGATATTTTCTATTATTATATGAACCTGCCGGTACAAATCCCATTTCTGCATATTCCTTAGTTTCTTCTATAAATGGTATTTTATTTCCATATAATTTTAAAGTTACATTAGAACCCTCTGCCATCTCATAACAATGTCCCATTATTCCAAAACCTGTTATATCAGTACAAGCATTTACATTGTGTTTAACTATAATTTCCCCTGAATACCTATTTAAAGTACTCATAATCTTAACTGCCTTATCATAAGCTTCCTTTGATGCTAACTCTGCTTTAATAGCTGTATTCAAAATTCCTGTGCCTAAAGGCTTAGTTAAAATTAATATATCTCCTGGTTTAGCTCCATAATTTTTAAGAATTTTATCTGGATGGACAAGTCCCATAACAGATAAACCATATTTAGGTTCATCATCAGATACAGAGTGTCCACCTATAACCACTGCACCAGCCTCTTTTACTTTATCTGCTCCACCTTTTAAAATTTCTCCTAAAATCTCTATATTTAAACAATTTGGGAAACAAACAATATTTAATGCAACTGTAGGTTTTCCCCCCATGGCATATACATCACTTAGAGAATTAGCTGCAGCAATTTGTCCAAATGTATAAGGATCATCTACCACTGGCGTAAAAAAGTCTAGTGTTTGTATAGCTGCCTGTTCATCATTTAATTTATAAACTGCGGCATCATCTGCCGTCTCTATACCTACTAAAAGATTACTATCTTCCATTTTAGGTAACTTATTTAATATTTTTGAAAGGGTCTCCGGCCCTATTTTAGCTGCTCATCCTGAAGTTTTTGAAAGTTCAGTTAATCTTTTATTCATAAGTATCACCCCATTAAATTCTCTTTTAAGTCTTTAAACTATGTTATTATCTTTCAAGCATATTTTATAATAATAATTAATTAATGTCCACCTTATCAATAAATTTACTAATGGTTTTCTCCCCTATTCCCGAAACATTTTCCAAATCATTTATAGATTTAAACCCTCCATTTTCTTCTCTATATTTTATAATAGCATCGGCTTTGCTATCTCCTATACCAGATAGTGTCTTTAATTCTTCCTTATTTGCTTTATTTATGTTAATCTTTTTATTATCTTTTTTAGAATCATTATTTTCCAAAGATGAATCCGTCACTCCTTGAGAAAAATTGAAAAAATCTTCTTTACTTTTTTCTCCCTTAGAATAAATATATACTACTTCTTCATCAATTAACTTTTTTGATAAATTCACTCTTATAGTATCTGCATTTTTTGTTAATCCTCCTGCTTTTTTTATAAGATCTTCAACACGACTACCTTTTTTTAAAGCATATACTTTAGGGTTTTTTATAGCACCTTTAATGTCAACCTTTATATTTTCTCCACTCTCTTCTTCCATTTTATTTTTATTTACATCTATATTATTTTTATTGTCCAATTCTTTCATATTATTTTTCACTTTTTCATTCATTCCATTATCTTTATCCGCATTATATACTATTTCTGTTTTATTTAAATCATAATCTTTAAAAATATCTTCATATGTATTGTCTTTTTTTAGATTTATAAAATATCCAACAGAAAATAAAATTATACAAATTATTAGAATACCAATAGAACCTATTATCTTTTTATTTTTTTTCACAAACTCCTTCCTCCTTAAAATAATTTAAATTAATCATATATAGTACATTATTGACATTTTTTTAAAAAAATATCGCATTAATTCCTGATTTTTGATATACTATTTTTATGTTATTTAAAATCCAATATGGGGGATGAACTAATTATGCAAAAAATAAAAAAGTTTTTTTCTATAGTTGTTAGTATATATGTGGTTAGTTCTATACTTTTTTGTAATATGAACTTAACTTTTGCTACTGAAAAAAACTCTCCAATAAACTCTTCTTCAGACGGAGTAATTTTAATGGATGCTATTAGCGGAGACATATTATATAATAAAAATATGAATAAACCTTTCCCACCAGCCTCCACAACAAAAATAATGACTGCACTTCTGACTTTAGAAAACTGCAAAAACCTAGATGAGGAAGCAACTATTAGTAAAACTTGCGAAGGTGTAGATGGTTCAAAAATTTATATTTTTGAAGGGGAAAAAATTAAAGTAAAAAATCTTCTATATGCCCTACTTCTTTCTTCAGCTAACGACTGTGCATACGCTCTTGCAGAACATATCGGTGGAACAGAAGAACACTTTGTTGAGATGATGAATAATAGAGCAAAAGCATTAGGATGTAAAAATACTAATTTTGTAAATCCACATGGATTATATGATGATAAACATAGGACTACTGCTCATGACTTAGCACTTATCATGAAAGAATTAATAAAGCATGAAGAATATTTAAAAATTGCAAGTACTCCTAGTTATATTATTCCTCCTACTAATAAAAGTAAGGAGAATAGACCTTTATGGAATGGTAATAAAGCTATACATACTGGTAGTGTTAACTATAATAAATTTTGCAAAGCTTCAAAAACCGGTTACACAATTCAGTCATTACATTCTTATGTAACATTTGCAGAAAAAGATGGTCAAAAACTAATAGCTGCGTTTGTACATGATCCTAATAAACAATTCTATACAGATTCTAAAGCTTTGTTTAATTATGGATTTAATACTTTTAAAACTGACAAAGTTATTTCTAAAGATCAAGAACTTTTTACCTATAAAGTAAGTAACAATAAGGTGTTACATTTTAAATCTGATTCGGATTTATATATAACTAGTAAAAAAAATAGTAAGAATAATATACAATTACCAAATGTTAACTTTGATAGTCTAAACCTTAAAGATAAAAGTTTAAAACAAGGTGACTTTATCGAAAATATTAATATTAAATCAAATAATAATACCTATACACTTAAACTTATAAGCGGTGATAATTATGAACCTGAACATAATATTCTTACAGATGTAACCCAAAATTATACTTCAACATCTACAATATTAAAAACTTTGTGTTACACTTTAATTGGTTTATTATTAATATTTACAATGATTATTATTATAAAAAAGAAATCAAAAAAAAGATAATAAAAATTCTAAGATAAATTACACTTTATCTTAGAATTTTTTATTATTTTTATTTTAACATTTCAATTAACTTATTCATATCTTTTGGTAATTTTGATTCTAAAAATAATTCTTTCTTTGTCTTAGGATGTGGAAATCCTAACTTATATGCATGCAATGCTTGCCTATTTATGTATTGTAATTCTTCTTCACCATATAAGCTATCCCCATAAATAGGGTGTCCTATATAACTTAAATGAACCCTAATTTGATGAGTTCTTCCCGTTTCTAACTTTAACCTTACTAGAGAAGCATCTTTAAATTCCTCTATAACCTCATAATAAGTAATAGCCTTTTGACCCTCTTCCATTACTTCTCTTTTTAGACTTTCAGCACATCTTCTTCCTATGGGTGCATCTATAATACCTTTTTTCTTTTCTAACCTTCCATGTACTATTGCTAAATAAATTTTATCAATATTATTCTTTTCCATCTCTTTAGCCAGTGCCATATGAGAATGTTGATTTTTAGCTATAATAATAAGTCCTGATGTATCTCTATCTAATCTACTTACTAATCTCACAATACATCCTTCATTATTTTCTTTGAAATGATATAACACTCCATTCGAAAGAGTTCCGCTTTGATGACTTCTAGTTGGATGAACTACCATAAAAGGTGGTTTATTAATTACTATAATATCTTCATCTTCATAAATAATATCAAGTTCCATTTTTTCCGGTGTAATATTTTGGCTTTCTTCACTTTGAAGATCTATCTCTATAATATCATTAGGCTTCATTACATAATTAAGTTTTACAATCTCACCATTTACTCTTATTCTTTTTTCTATAGCAGCTTTTTTAATCAATCTACTTGAAAGTTCCTGTTCATACTTTAAATATTCTCTTAACTTAATTTTCTCTAATATTTCTTTTACTTCTATTTTTAAGGTATTTTTGCTCATGCCTTATCTAAAGTTCCTTTCTTTTATATATAAAGTAATTTTAAGGCTCTGCTTTATTTTAGCAGAGCCTAGTTTTTTTAAACATATGCTATAGCTTCTATTTCAATCAATCCATCTTTAGGTAACTTAGCTACTTGAACACAAGATCTAGCTGGTGCATTTTCCTTAAAATATTCTCCATATACTTCATTAACATCTCCAAACATATTCATATCCTTTACAAAGATTGTTACCTTTACAACTTTATCTAAAGAACTATTTTGTTTTTCTAATATAGCTTTAACATTCTCCATAGATAATTTAGTAGCTTTTTTAATATCTTTACTTTCCATTTCTCCTGTTGCAGGATCAATTGGTAGCTGTCCTGAAGTAAAAATTAAATCTTTAATTTGAATTCCTTGAGAATATGGTCCTATAGCTTTTGGTGCCTTTTCTGTTGAAATAACTTGTTTCATTATAAAAACCCCTTTCATAATTATTCATTAATATAATCATGGTCATATCCCAATAATACAACCACATCATAATCGCCATCTTTTTTTTCATCATTATATTCTACATTTGTAATCTTAAAATCTTCCTTAATTACATTAGCAACATCTTTATTTAATCCATTAAATATAATTTTAGTTTTATTTTCCCCTGTTTTATTACCTGATGTAATATTTTTATATCCCTTTTCTTCTATATACTTCTGCAAATCTTTAGCAAGCCCTGCTTTTTTAGTTTGATTTAAAATATTTATTTTTATTTGATCTTTATTTATACTTATATAATCAGAATTTTTTATAGAACTTAAAACATCTGAGGATAATTTCTCACTATATACAAAATAAGAAATTCTATTTATATATCTTCCTTCTCCTCCTAGAGTTCTAATAGATATATCATTCTTTTTAACTCTCATTAATTTTAAAGAATAAGAGATTATATCTCCAGCACTCATATTAGTTTCTACACATTTAGGAATAGTAGAAACTATTTTAGGTAATCTAGGTATTATGGTAGGACTTTTTACCTTTTTAAACACTTCTTGTAAAAACTCATGTTGATTTTTAATTCTTCCTATATCACCTTCTGCAAGTCCTGTTCCATCATTATTTTTTCTCCATCTAAAGAATTGTTCAGCCTTTGCACCATCTAGATGTTCCTTCTGACCTTTTTTAAAATCAATATGCAAATCTTGTGCATCATCATCATATTTCATATTGGTCATAATTTCCATATCAATACCACCAATAGCATCAATTAGTCCTCTAAAACCAGAATAATCAACTTTGGCATAATAATCTATATGAATATCTAATAACTCTTCTACCTTTTCTACAGTCATCTTAGGCCCACCTAATGCATGAGCAACATTAATTTTTTGAGTTCTTCCATTTATATCTACTTTAGTATCCCTTGGTATAGAAACTAAGTTAAGTTTATGCTTTTTTAAGTTATAATTAATTAAAATCATGGTATCAGTTCTTTTGGGGTCATTAGGATTATCTGGATCTCCTATATCTACTCCCATAGCTAGAATATTAATAAATTCCTCATTTTTAGGTTTTGTTGAATTTAGTTCTACTGCATTGTTATTAAGTTTTCCTAAATGGTGCATAGCATATGCTAAAAAACTACAAATCAACACTAAAAAAATTACAAATATGTTTCTAAAAAAATGTCTCTTTTTCTTCTTTTTATATTTTTTAGAAGAATCATTTTTCTTTTCACTTAATTTTGTCTTTTTTCTATTCTTTGAAGAATTCTTTTTTTCTTTACTCATAATTACCTCACTACATATTTTTTAAAATATAGTTTCTAGCCTTTATAGTATCTAAGTGCAAATACTCTCCTTTTTTAACTACAAATTCTATAGTATTATTAAAGGCTTTTAATAATGCTTTATCCAAATCCTCTTTGGCTAATTTTCTTAATTCTTCTACACCAGGATATACTCTATTTTCTTCAATAAAATCTGCTAAATAAATAACCTTTTCTAGTATAGTCATATCTTCTTTTCCTGTGGTATGATAAATTATAGCTTGCAAAACTTCTTCATCTGTAACATTCATCACATGTTTTGCTATATATGCACTACAAAATCCATGCATAATTTGTGGATTATTTTTTATAAGAAAGTCCAATTTATAATTTTCTTTTTTTAAGATTTCTATAATTTCTTCATCACACATATTTTTTGCTACATCATGTAATAATGCTCCCAATTTAGCTTTATTTTCATCACAACCATATTTTTTTGAAAGCTCTTCTGCAGCTTTAACTACACCTAAAGTATGTTTAAATCTATTTTCTTTAAGATGTGCTTTAAGATATTCTACCATCTTTTCTTTAGGCCACACTTATATCACCACCACTGTTTATTTATATAAATTTAATGCTCTAATAGTATTATATACCCCTTTAGGCATTAAATAATCTACTCTCTTGTTTTCTTTTAATCTTTTTCTAAGTTCTGTAGATGAAATTTCTAACAAAGGAGCTTGCAATATTTTAATCTTAGTATTATATTTTCTTTCTATATACTTTTTTTGATTTATAATATCTTTTTCATTATAACCTTTTCTAGGAAAAACTACAAGATTACAGTTTTTAAATATTTCTTCTGTATTTTTCCATTTTTCAAGATCAAATAAACAATCCGCCCCTGTTATGAAGTACCACTCTGTACTCTTTTCTTTTTCTTTAAAATACTTAACTGTTTCATATGTATAACTTTTTTTCTTTTTATTTATTTCATAATCGCATACTTCAAAAGCTTTTTCATCTCGTATAGCCATTTTTACTAATTCATATCTTAAGTAAGCTGAAGTAATATTATTTAAACTTTTGTGTGGAGGATTTCCAGTAGGTATAAAATAAAGTTTATCTAAGTTTAAATCATAAAATGTTTCATATGCAATATTAAGGTGTCCATTATGAATTGGATCAAAGGTACCTCCAAAAATTCCTTTTTTCATCATATTTAAAACCTCTTTTTAATATTTAAAATATCGAGTAGGAGCTAAATAATTATTTTATTTAGCGTCCTCTCACACCACCGTACGTACCGTTCGGTATACGGCGGTTCATTAAGAATTATGTATTAGCTGATATCCTTTAGATATACTTCTGTAACCAAGGTTTTCAATATATTTGTTGTTTAAGATTGTGTCAAGAACTGGGCTTTTGGATATTCTCCAATAGCCTTTTCTTGTATTTGCGTACTCCCATGCTTTATGGGTCGGAAGACCTAGTTTTATGAGGTTTCGTCCTCTAGTTTTAACCTTTTTCCATTGTTTCCAAATACAACTTCTTAACCTTCTTCTTATCCAACTATCTATTTTTTGTATTTTAGCGTTAGCTTTCGCTACTCCAAAATAATTAATCCATCCAATCGTTAATTGGTTAATCATGTAAATTCTATATTCTATACTTATACCTTTATTACGATTTGTTAATTTTCTTATTTTGTTTATGAATCTTTTATATGACTTTTCATGTATCCTTATATTGGCTCCGCCTTTTACAAAATAGAATGAAAAACCAAGAAATTTTCTTCTCGTCACAAAATCTACCGCACTTTTATTTTCATTAACTCTAAGTTTTAATACATCTTCAAGTACTCTTCTTGTACTTGCCATAACTCTTATTCCTGCCTTTTTGCTTTTTACATATATATTACAATCATCTGCAAATCGACAAAATCTATGACCTCTTTTCTCAAGTTCTTTATCTACTTCATCAAGCATGATATTAGCAAGGAGTGGGCTTAGTGGACCACCTTGCGGTATACCCTTATCAGATTTTACCTTCAATCCATTTATCATTATTCCAGATTTAAGATACTCTCTAATTAGCCTTAATACTCTTTTATCTTTAATTTTTCTTGATAGTCTTTCCATTAATATATCATGATTAACTTTATCAAAGAACTTTTCTAAGTCTATATCAACAACCCACTTATAACCTTCGTTAATATATTCCTTTGATTTTAATATAGCCTGTTTAGCACTTTTATTTGGTCTAAATCCATAGCTATTATCTGAAAAGGTAGGGTCATAAATTTTATTAAGTTCTTGTGCTATTGCCTGTTGTATTAATCTATCAAGTACAGTAGGAATTCCAAGTAATCTAGTTCCACCGTCAGGTTTTGGTATTTCCACTCTCCTAACGGGTGAAGGTTTATATCTTCCCTCTAATAACTTTTGCTTAATTGTTATCCAATTCTTAATGATAAATTCTCGAAATTCATCGGTTTTCATACCATCAATACCATGGCTTCCTTTATTAGCAACTACTCTTTTCATGGCTTTTAGCATATTTTCTCTAGCTAAAATCATTTCAAGTAAGTTATCAGTATCATCTATTACATTGTTTTCTCTTTCTCTCTTTGCTAACGCCAAATTATTACTCTGCGCCCCTCGCTTATCTTGAAGTTCCACTTCTCCTTCCACGAGGCGACCTCTGTATTGAGTTGTCTGCTTTCCTTGTAATTTATTTGAATTATTCAAAGCTGAAAACCTCCTAATGTTCAGTCCTTCCCGCACTACGTGCACATAGTGTGGTACTATGACCTCTGCTGACTTCTGATAGTTCAGTTACATATCACTATGTAAGTTATCATGTAGGAAATTCATCCTTTAATGATATATCTATCAGACCTCCCCAGGTAAGAACGCAATCTTTCATTCCATATATCTGCCACATATACTGTAGTAGCTTTCGGGTGATACGGACTTTGTTTTGTTATGCAAACTCATCCAGCTATAATCAGCCTCTTATGTGATTCGTATTCCTCAGACCGGAATTTTGCCCTCCGACTTCCTTCAGATTCCATCTCGCAATGGACACCCTTGTCATTGGCTAACGCCTATATCACCTTCGGCGCTCGGGACTTTCACCCTATAGATTGCGCCCATGCTGGGCGCACATAGAAATAAGTGCCAGAGAAATTCTAGCACTTATCTTATATTATAATTCAATTTTAGGTTTTTTAGTAGATTTTCTATATATAACAAGTTTATTTCCTATTACTTGAACTCCTTCACAATTAAGTTCCTCACATAGAATTTCGCTTGCTTCTCTTGATGTTATTCCACTAGTTTCTAAAACCTTAATTTTAATAAGTTCTCTAGCCTCTAATGCATCACTTATTTGATTTAATAAATTCTCTTCTACTCCATATTTTCCTATTTGAAAAATAGGGTCCATAGAATTCGCTAATTTTCTTAGCATAGCTCTTTGCTTTGATGTTATCATAAATTTCCTCCTAGAATATATACTCAAATTCAAAATCATTTACTCTTACTATATTTCCCTCTTGGATACCCATTGCTCTTAATTCATCAAGAATTCCTTTATTCTTTAATACCTTATGAAAATATCTTAGTGAATCTGCATCATTAACATTAACAGCGCTTAATAATCTGTCTACAAAAGAACCTGTAATAGTATATATTCCTTCTTCGGAAGTATCAATTTCATAAGTAAATTTCTTATCTTCTTCTATAAACTTATCTTCTTCTGCAATTTCAAGTTCAGTAACTGGTATAGTTGAAAGAATTCTAGCACTTTCTTTCATAAGTTCCTCAACGCCCTGACCTGTAGCTGCTGATATTTTAAATACCTTATCATAGCCTATTTCTTTCATTGCTTCTTCGAATTTTTTAAAGTCTTCCTCATCATATAACATATCAGCCTTATTAGCTGCTAAAATTTGTGGTCTATCCCATAGTTTAATGCTATAATTTTTTAATTCTTCATTTATTTTCTTAACATCCTCAATAGGATCTCTTCCTTCTAATCCTGATATATCAACTACATGAACAAGTAATCTGGTTCTTTCTACGTGTTTTAAAAATTCTATACCAAGTCCTACACCTTCTGCAGCACCTTCTATAATACCAGGTATATCAGCAATAACAAAACTATCAATTCCTTTTAAATCAACAACTCCAAGGTTTGGTTTTAAAGTAGTAAAATGATAGTTTGCAATTTTAGGCTTTGCTTTAGATACTACAGATAAAAGCGTTGATTTTCCTACATTTGGAAAACCTATTAATCCTACGTCTGCAAGAAGTTTAAGCTCTAATTTTATATATCTTTCTTCACCTGGCATCCCTGGTTCTGCGAAATTAGGTGCCTGTCTAGTAGGTGTAGCAAATTTAACATTTCCCTTCCCACCTTTTCCACCTTTAGCAACTACACAAGTATCTCCATGGTGTGAAAGATCAGCCATTACTTTATTTGTATCATAATCAATAACTACTGTTCCCATAGGAACTTTAATAGATAAACTTTCTCCATCTTTACCATAACATTTAGATCCTGAACCATTAGTTCCTCTTTCTGCTACGTATTTTTTCTTATATGTGAAATCCATTAGTGTTGTCATATCTTTGTCTGCAATCAGAGTAACTGATCCACCTCTTCCACCATCTCCACCATCTGGTCCACCTAATGCTATATATTTTTCTCTTCTAAAATGAATGGATCCGTCTCCTCCATCACCAGATTTAACAAAAATTCTAGCCTTATCTATAAACATATTCTCACCTTGCCTTCTTATGGTTTATTATTTTTTATTTTCTTTCATGCTTTTATTATAATTTATATATCCGTTATATATCCATAAATCCATAAACTCCCAGAAACTTCCACGATATAATTTCTTTTTAGTAAAAAGTCTTTATCCTAACAAAACAATCCTTATATACTTTAATTATATTATTGACTACTTTATATTTTATAATCTATTTCTTAATTTTAAAAAAGCACCCAAACTAGGGTGCTTTAATTACACGTATTACTCAGCCATAGCTTCTTCTATTTCAACTTCAACTGGGTAAACACTTGCTTTTTTCTTATCTTTTCCAACTCTTTCGAATTTTAAAATTCCATCAACTTTAGCGTATAAAGTGTCATCTCCACCGATACCTACGTTAAAACCTGGATGGATTTTACTTCCTCTTTGTCTTACAAGAATGTTTCCTGCAAGTACAAATTGACCATCAGCACGTTTAGCACCAAGTCTCTTAGACTCACTGTCTCTACCGTTCTTTGAGCTACCTACCCCTTTTTTGTGGGCAAATAACTGAAGGTTCATTAATAACATGGTATTACACCTCCTCTTCAATTACCTTAATGTAATCACCGTACAGTTGTTCTAAACTTTTTATTCCTAAAAGCATTGTTTTCATTAAAACTTGACTTTTTTCAATTTCTTCTAAGGAATTATGGCTTAAATCTAAACTCATTAATCCTTGATTTTCATCGACCTTAATCTCTGGCTCTATGTACAATATCTCTGTTATTCCATTTGCAATAGTATAACTTATAGAGGATACTGAACTACATATTATGTCAAAGCCCGGATCTGCATATCCTGCATGGCCGGAAATCTTAAAAAATACAATGTTATCATGCTTTCGTTTAAATCTAGCAGTAATCATAAATTATGCTTGGATCTTTTCTATTTGAAGTTTAGTGTATAATTGTCTGTGACCTTTTTTCTTTCTGAAGTCTTCTTTAGGTTTGTATTTGAATACGATAACCTTTTTAGCTTTTCCTTGTTCTAAAACTTTAGCAACAACTTTAGCTCCTTCAACTACAGGTTTTCCTACAACTAAACCTTCTTCTTTACCTACTGCTAAAACATCTTGTAATTCAACAGTAGCTTCAACTTCAGCATTCAATTTTTCAACGTATATTACGTCTCCTTCTTGAACTCTGTATTGTTTACCACCAGTTGCAATAATTGCGTACATTCGAAAGCACCTCCTCTATCCAATCTCGCCACTTAGGTACATTAATAAAATAATGTTTTCTAAAAACCATTGTGTGCGGCCTACAAAAGCCATTTTATCATATAATTAATTCTTTGTAAAGATTTAATTATACTTGTACTTTTAATTTTTTTTGGGCTTTCACTTCTTTTAAAAAAGAATTTTTTCTATTACTATTTTATCTAAATTTTCCTTAAAGTCAATATCTAATAAATAATTTTTTAAATTTATTTCCTTTAAAAATTTATTTTTATCTTTTTCAACGTCATTTTTATAAAACATAGGAATTGTTACTTTTAATTTCATATTATGTTCTAAACTTAAATTTTTAATTTTATTTCTTACATAAAATTTAAAATAATCTAAGCTTACTCTATTAATATTAATAAAATTATTATCAATACTTTCATCTAAATATTCATATATATTTTTCCCACGTCTTTCTCTAACTATGTGAACTAAATTTAATTCATTAAAATCTTTTATAGTAACTTTATTTCTATCTTTATAAAAACCTTTTTTTAAAACTTTTATAACTTCTTCTTTATGTCTTTTACTTTTTATATTGATAAAATCAATTATTATTATTCCGCTTAAATTCCTGCTCATAATAAGTGATGGGATTTTTTCTGCACATTGAAGGTTTATATTTTCTTCTTTTATATTAGGACATTCTATTTTGTTAGATCCTGAATTTATATCAATTACCGTTAAAGCTTCCATCCTATCAATTACCATGTTACCGCCAGAATTTAAAAAAACCTTTTTATTTCTAAGATCTAAAATTTTTTCTTCTAAATGAAATTTTTCTATTAAGAAGCTCTCTTCTATAAATGTTACTTTAAAGTTTTTTCTCTGTTCTTCATTTATATTATCTATGTATTCGTCTACATATTCTTTTATAGTTTTATCATTTATAATAAACTCATAACTTTCATTTGCATCAATAGTATATATACATTCTTTTAAAATTCCATGACTATTATATACTTCTCCTACTTTGGTAGAAAAACTTTCTTTTTTTAATATTTCTGAAAATTTATTATGTAGTCTTGTA
Source organism: Clostridiaceae bacterium 14S0207 (assembly GCA_003288255.1). GTDB lineage: Bacteria > Bacillota > Clostridia > Clostridiales > Clostridiaceae > Hathewaya > Hathewaya limosa. The sequence continues at coordinate 1,792,525 of CP026600.1, forward strand.
AATTCTTTCTTTATTTCTTCTTCAGAAACATTTTCACTTTTACCTTTAAAAATAATATCTAAATTTCCTACTTCAAATAGATTTTTAACATTACTTTTAAACTCTTTATTAACTATCTTTTTAGAACAGATTACTTTTCCTGTTCCTCTACTTAATACTATATAGTTTGCCCCTAATGAGATTTTAGAGGTTACAACTGCTCCTTTTTCTCCTATTTCTTCTTTTAAAATTTCCACAAGAACATATTCACCTATTTTTAAATTTTTATGTGCCTTTTCTTTATTCATAAAACAATTTTTATTTGTTCCTATATTAACAAAATAGCCATTAATTCTAGGGGCTATATTCTCTATAGCCCCTAAATAAATATGCCCTATTTTAGGTGAAAAATCTTCTTTCTCCATCAGACACAATGTTATATTTTTTTCTTGGTCTAGTTTTAGAATTCTTGTGTAATTTTCATTTTTTTCTATGTAAACCTTGACCATTTAATACCACCTATTTACTTTCTCTAAAATAATCTGCAAGAGAAACGTATTTTTTATTTTTAATAATATACATTTCTTTTCTTTTTATATCTACAAATTTATCTTTATCCATAAAATCTGTATTATTTATTATGTACTCACTTAATAATTGTGGTGATAAGTTCTCTTTAGATCCACAACTAACTAAAACTTGCAATATAAATTGTTCATCTTTAAGCCAATACTTAATTTCTTTAATTTGTGGTTTTATGTTTACTAACTTTTCACCACTTTTACTCTTTTTTAAGATTTCCCATTTTTCATTTTTTAGAAGTTGAGAAAATTTTTCTTCAATATTATTAGTATTTGAACATACAAATTTTATAGTATAGCTAGCAGCTTCTATTGCAGCCATAGCCTGTGGAAGTTTTTTTTGACCTTCTATTCTCGGAACAGCTACTGCTTCTAAAAAAGTAATTCCACTTGGAGCATTTTCATTTAATTTTTTTATAATTTCTTCCTCGGAAACTTCCTCTAATAATACAAGATCTAAATAGTCTCCCTCTGAATATACTCCGACTGCAAGTGGTTGACCTATAGAAAGAGACATATGAGGATTAAATCCTTTTGAAAATTCTACTGGAATCTCTGCTCTTCTTATAGTCCTTTGTATAGTTCTCATTAAGTCTAAATGTGATATAAACTTTATATCACTATTTTTTGCATACTTTATTAAGTAACGCACCTTCAAAGCACTTCCCTTCTTTAAAGCTTTTGTTTATTCCACAATTTGCACATTTTTGTCTACAGTCTGGTGTAACTTCAACATTTTTAGCTTTCTCATTTTCTCTTATTAAAAATTCTTTACTAACACCAACATCTATGAAATCCCAAGGTAATATTTCCTCATATGAACGTTCCCTGTATGCATAGAACTCTGGATCTATGTTACACTCTTCAAAAGCTTCTTTCCATATTTCAAAGTTGAAATATTCACTCCATCCATCAAACTTAGCGCCTTTTTCATGTGCTTTTAAAAGTACATCACAGACCCTTCTATCTCCTCTAGCAAATACCGCTTCCATAAAGCTCACTGGTGATTCATGCCAATTATAGCATATAGAACGACTCTTGATTTTACTATTTAATTGTCCAATTTTTTCTTTAACACTTTCCATTCTTTCTTGTGGTGCCCATTGGAATGGTGTAAATGGTTTTGGAACAAATATAGAAGTACTAATAGTAACCTTTAATCCTCTTTTTCTTTCATTCTTAGGAAGATTAAAATATTGATCCACTACTTTTTCACCTAAATCTGCAATACCTAAAACATCTTCCATAGTTTCATTTGGAAGTCCCACCATAAAATAAAGTTTAACCGTAGCCCATCCTGCTCTAAATGCACAACTTACAGATTTTATTAAATCCTCTTCTGTAACTCCTTTATTTATGATATCTCTCATTCTTTGAGTTCCCGCTTCTGGAGCTAATGTTAACCCTGACTTTCTAACTTTTTGTATTTCATTTAATATATCAACAAATAAGGAATCTATTCTAATAGATGGAAGTGATACCCCTATTTTCTTTTCTCCATATCTTTCTATAAATTGAGATATTAAATTTTCAATATTAGAGTAATCACAGATACTTAAAGAAATTAAAGAAACTTCATTATATCCTGTACTTTTTATTAAACCTTCAACCTGTTCTAAAAGTTTTTCCGTAGATTTTTCTCTAACTGGTCTATAAATCATACCTGCTTGACAAAATCTACACCCTCTTGTACATCCTCTAAAAGTTTCTAAGGTTATTCTATCATGTACTACTTCTGTATATGGAACTAATAATTTATCTGGGAAAGGAGCTTCTGTAAAGTTAGTTAAAATTCTTTTTTTAACCTTAGCTGGAACATCTTCATATTTAGGTTTAAATTCTTTAATTGTTCCATCCTCGTTATAACTAACATCATAAAGACTTGGTACATATATCCCTTCAATTTTAGCAAGTTCTCTTAAAAGCCATTGTTTATCTTTATGCTCTTTTTTATATATTTTAAGTACATCTAAAACGTCATTTAATTCTTCTTCTCCCTCACCTAATGCAAAAAAGTCTGCTACAGCATATAAAGGTTCAGGATTATATGCACAAGGTCCCCCGAAGAACACTATAGGATCCTCTTCTGTTCTATCCTCTGCCTTCAAAGGAATATTACTCATACTAAGCATATTTAAAATATTTGTATAGCTCATTTCATATTGAAGTGTAAAAGCCATAATATCAAATTTACTTAATGAGTCCTTAGTTTCTAGGGTAAATAATGGTATATTATTTTTTCTTAGTTCTGCTTCCATATCAGGCCATGGTGCATAACATCTTTCACAATATGTATCTTCTCTTTCATTTAATGTATAATAAAGGATTTTGCTTCCTAAATGAGACATACCAACTTCATAAACATCAGGAAAACAAAAAGCAAAACGAATATCAACGTTATCTTTATCTTTAACCACAGAATTAAATTCTCCACCTATATATCTAGCAGGTTTTTCTACCTTGTATAAAATGTGGTCAGAAATTTTGTTCATCTATATTCCTCCTTAAGTTTTTTACATCTTTTTATTTTATCACATAAAGTATGTTTTACAAAACATTATTTGTTTCCTATATTAGATTCATCTTCTACAAATTCCTCAAGAGTTATATTACCATATTTTTTAAGTGCATCAATAATTTCATCCTCATATATTATATCCATAACACACATTTCTTCATCTAATACAAGAAATACGTTATATTTATTTTTATCAATAAGTTCTAAAGCTTTTAATAAGTTGCTTTTATAGTAAATAGATATACTTTTATTTTCTAAATATCCTCTTCTTATAAATTTACCTTTTTTCTTCACAATATCCCCCATAATTATATATGACACCCTTTCCCTTTCTTTAAGTGATGTTGTTATAACTAATAGTGCTATTAATCCTATACTTATACCTCTGTATCCCTTAAAAAAACATAAAAAATATAAAAAACATAGTAAACACCCTATCACTACGCTTACATTTAAAGTTATTTTATTAGCTCTTCTGTATAACATTTTTAAAGATAAAAAATCCCTTAAAATTCTAGCCCCATCTAAGGGAAATGCAGGAATCAAATTAAAAATTCCTAAAACTAAATTGCAAATACAAAATCTATAACAAAAATTAACTTTAAACTTGTAATATATAAAATAAAATACCAAAGCCAATATAATATTCATACATGGTCCAGCTATAGATATAATAAAATCCTCAAAAGGTTCTGCATCATCTATATCCTGTAAATTAAGTACTGCTCCAAAAGGTAATAACTTTATTTCGTAAGCAGAAAACCCCAATTTTCTAGCTGCAAAGTAATGAGTTAATTCATGTAAAATAATAAAAATTAGAGAGATAAATATCTCTCCTCTAAACTCAAACAACAATAAGAGTAATACATATAAGGCAAATGATTTGGAAAATTTTATCAAGCTTATCCTCCTAATACTTATTAAGTTAAATTCCTAAAAAAAAGCTATCTAATTTATCTACCACATATTTTTCTATTTTTTTATTTTTAATTATATCCATCATAGTATTTTCTTTTAATTCTATGTAACTTTTAATGTCCTTAAGATTTATTTGTGAATATTTTTCTTTATACCTCTCTAAGTAATCTTTTAACCTTACTTCCTTTTTTAACGTGGTATTACAATAATAATAAATTTTCTTATTTTGTTTTATAGGAACAGCTTTTAAAAAAATAATACATAAAAATAAACATAAAACACAAATTAATTGTCTTTTAAAGATAATTAAAATTCTCTGTATACTAAAACCTCTAAAATTTTTATTTATATTATAATTGTAGTTATTATAATTATTTCTTAATCTATATTGTCCAAAAGCTTCCTTATTAAAGGAACCCTTATATTTATAATTAAATTTATTTTTTCTATTAATTCCTCTATAATATTTTTCATAATATTCATTATACGCCCCCATTACTCATACCTCCTTTCAGTTTCAAATTATTTTAAATCTCTATTATTTATATTTAAGGACGCATAATAATATGATAAAGTAGCAATAAAAAACTCTAACTAAATTTTAGTTAGAGTTTTTTATTAAAAGTTAATTTTTTTCCTTCTCATTCCTATATTTAAAACTAAGGCTATGGCCATAAAATTCGTTAATAGGGAACTTCCCCCATAACTTACTAAAGGAAGCGTTATTCCAGTAACAGGCATAATACTTAAATTCATTCCTATATTCTGTAAAATAGCAAATAGAAAATACGACACCAGTCCAGATACAATAATAGATCCAAAGATATCCTTAGATGTGGCGGCTATTTTAATCATTCTATACAATATAATTCCATACAGTAATAATAATGCCACTACACCTATAAAGCCCCATTGTTCTCCTATTACAGATATGATACAGTCTGTATGAGATTCTGGAACAAATTTTAATTGCTTACCTTTTAAAAAACCTGTTCCTGTTAATTGCCCTGAACCTATTGCAGTTTTAGATTGTACCGCCTGATATCCATATTGTCCTGACTGCTCAGGATTTATAAATGATGATAATCTTCCTCTCCAATAAGTAGGCATAACTGACCATACAATAGATATCATTAATACTACTGCAACAAGACCACTTATTATTACCTTTGAATTTAGTCCTGCTATAAAGAAAATGCCTAATATTATAAAGAAGCATACCATAGTCATTCCCATATCTGGTTGCTTTACAATAAGTAACATAGGTATTGCTGCATAAAAAATTAATGTAAAAAAGTTTTTAGGATTATTTATATCCCCTTCCATATCGTCAAGCTTTTTAGCAAGCATTATAATTAATCCTAACTTAGCAAACTCAGCTGGTTGAATGCTAACTGGACCTAATTTTATCCATCCTTTTGCCCCATTTACAACGGATCCCATAAATTCATTTAACACAAGCAAAAAAATAGTAAACCAATAAAAGGTACCAGCATAATTACTAAGAATTCTATAGTCAAAAATTATTATGCCATATATTGCCATTAGTGATATTATAAGCCAGGTAAACTGTTTTTGAGCAAAATCTACTCCAACTACACTATAGATACTTACAATACCATAACATACAATTAGAATAGTTGTAATAAGCATAACTAAGTCTAGTTCTTTCCACAACTTAGAATTTATCTTTAGCCTTTCAAACATTGCTTTACTCCCTTCAAAAAAATTTACATATAGATTATATCACAAAATATAATAAAAATTTAGCTATAAAAAAGGACTATACAAATTCATTTAAAATTAATGATTTATATAATCCTTATTTTAAACATAACCCTTATTCTTTAATATTTTTTATAGGAATACTAGCAATTAAAGCTGGTGAACTTCCTTCAATTTCCTCTGTTCTAGTAACCTTAACATCTAATTCTTGTGTATCAATTTCTACATATTTAGAAATTACCTGTAATAATTCTGTTTTTATTTTATCTAATAATTCAGGAGATACACTTGCTCTATCATGAATTAAGATTAACTTTAATCTATTGGATGCCGTATCTTTAGGGTTTGATTTACTTGAAAAAATCTTTAATAAATCCATTATGTTCCTCCTATTTTACTTTAAATATTTTCTTTAAAGCACCCCAAAAACTTGTTGTTTCAGTTTCAAAATTTTGAAACGGTACTTCTTCACCACAAATTCTTTTTGCAATATTTTTAAATGCTACACCTGCATTAGCTCCTTCATCAAGAACTATAGGTTCTCCCTTATTAGTTGATATAGTAACACATTTATCTTCCGGTACAACACCTATAAGTTTTACAGCTAAACATTCTATAATATCATCTACTCCAAGCATATCTCCATTTTTAGTCATTTCATAATTTAATCTATTTACTATTACTGCATGATTATTTACACCCTTACCATCAAGCTTACCAATTACTCTATCTGCATCTCTTACTGATGTAATTTCAGGATTTACAACAACTACAGCCCTATCAGCTCCAGCTACGGCATTTTCAAATCCTTGTTCTATACCTGCAGGACAATCGATTAAAACATATTCAAAATCTTTCTTTAATTCCTCAATTATTTTAAGCATTTCCTCTGATTTTATATCATCTTTATCCCTACATTGTGCTGTAGGTAATAAGTATAAATTATCAAAACGTTTATCTTTTATTAATGCCTTTCTTAAAGCACATTTATTTTCTATAACATCTAAAAGAGTAAATACTATTCTATTTTCAAGACCCATTAAAACATCTAAGTTTCTAAGTCCAGTATCTCCATCAACAACAACAACTTTTTTATTTAATGACGCTAGGGCTGTTCCCAAATTGGCAGTAGTAGTTGTTTTTCCTACTCCACCTTTTCCTGATGTAATTACTATTACTTCTCCCATACTAAAACTCCCTCCATATATTACAAATATTTATTAGGTAAATAGGGTTCTACAATTATGTTATTATTCTTCACTTTAGCAATTTCAGGATATGATGGTTTTTCATCATCTTCCGGAGCTCTAGTTACAATATTTGCAATTTGAAGAATCTGAGGTTGTAATCTTAAAGCTGCAATAAATGCTTTATCATTCCCTGTAAACCCTGCATGAACCATTCCTTTTAATGTACCTAAAACAATTATATTTCCGGCAGCATATATTTCTGCACCTGGATGAATATCTCCAACAACAACTAAATTTCCTTGATAATTTATAATCTGACCACTTCTAATTGTTTTTTTAAGAAACTTAGTTCTTCCTTCAACTACTCCATTAAAGATTTCATCTTTATCTTCTTCTGCATCTTCAAAAATACAATCTTTTATTAAAAACTCTTCAAACAGAATATCTTTTAATTTCCTGATATTTTTATTATCTATGTATCTTAAATCTGTTACTATCTTTACGGTACTTCCTTTATAAAATTTCTTTCCCTTAGATAATTTTTTTAAAAGAGATTCTGTCATTTCCTCAAAATCATTAAAAGCATTCATATTTATAATAACACTTAAACCTTCTCGATTGCCTTTTAAAACAATGTTACTTTTAACCATAAAAGCCCTCCAAAATAAGTACCTAAATTTATATTTCAACACAATATTTCAAATTCCTTCTAATTTATAAAATAAAATTTATAATAATATAAACAAAAATATTATTAATTTTATATTATACCTTAAAAAATTACATAAAAAAAACCCGAGATTATACAATCACGGGTTCAAAAATTTGAATTAACCAGTACTCTTGGATTTTTCATCCCCATTAGTTACCTTATTTTTATTTTTCGACCTATCAACATTTTTTTCCTTTTCTGTACTTACATTAGTGGTCTTTGATTTTGAATTGCTTATGTCCGTTTCCTTTAATGATATATCTTGTTTTTTATTCGTATTATCTTTATTATATTTTCCAGATATTTCTTTACTTTTATTAGCTGCTTTTTTATCTTTTTCCTCTTTTTCTTTTTTTATCTTCTCAGGAACAGTTATATCAGGATATTTAAATTTATAATTTGAATTTTGCTTTAATAATTGTTCTTTAAAATATTGCTCATATATAGCTTTAACAACATCCGCAGCATATGAACCGTGTCCACCATCAAACAACATAACAACAACCACTATTTCAGGTTCTTCATAAGGTGCAAATCCAACGAAATTACCATATGATGTCCTTCCTATTTCATCTTGAGTATTACTGAATGTTGCTGAACCAGTTTTACCTCCATTAGTAATTGGGAAATCCTTAAATACTGATGAAGCCGTACCACCTTCACTAACTTCCTTCATACCTAATTTTACACTATCCACCGTCGCCTTACTTATAGTAGTTTTTCCTAACACTTGAGGCTCTTTAGAATAATCCTTAATAACCTTTCCTTCAGGATCAGTAATTTTATTTATCATGTGTACCTTATTTCTATTGCCTCCATTAACTAAAGTAGCTACATAGTTAGCTATTTGTAATGGTGTAAACTGATTTAATCCTTGACCTATAGAAGCATTATATGCATTTGTACCACTTTTTATTTCTCCTCTAGCATCATTTACAGAAGCCTGAATTGCTTCAATCATACTATCTAAATCTTTCGATGTATATGACTTCTTTTTTAATTCTGGAGAAATATTAATTAATTGACTTAAAAGTTTCTTAATATTCGATCCTATAAGTCCTTTATTTTTAGATGACATTTCTTTTTTTATTTCTTCAGTTAATTTTTTCTTTATTCCATTAACTTTGGAATCTTCTTTATCCCTTGGTATAATATCTATACCTTTATATTTTATACCCCATATAGATGCCGCACCATTTTGAAGATAATCATATAGTTTTTGGGTATAAACTACTGTTAAAGTTCTTTTACCTGTTTCATAATTATATACCTGCCCAAAGTTTTCATCTAACTCTATGCCAGTGGAATAATTAGGACTATCCTCTGGATCGGCACCTAATCCTAATTGCCATGCATATTTTGCAATCATATTAAGCCCTTCCTTAGTTTCTACTCCACCTTTTGCAAAAAGTCTGTCTGCAATATCAAACATATAATAGTTATTAGAATCTCTAAGAGCTTCCTTTAGATTTTGATTACCATGACTTGATTTATACAAGTTATATTTCCAACTGGCACCTCTAAATTGCTTATATCTTTTATTATAAGGACCTGCATCATATATTCTAGTATCTGCAGTAATAACTTTTTCTTCAAGGCCAGCTACAGAAGTTACAGGCTTAAATATTGATCCTGGTGGTATTAAAGACTTTGTAGCATAATTATAAAATGGTTTAGGATACAAATCATAATTATCCTCTCTTAAAGTTGTATTCCCTTCAATTCCTTTGGACAAAGGAAATAATTTATTCAATAAGTAATCCATTTTTTTACTATCACTTAGTTTTGAAATATCTTCTCCATTAAATTCTTTTAATCCTAGAAGTTCACTTCTTTTAATATATTCTTCTCCAAATTTTTTCAAATCGGGATTAAAATATTTTTTATATTCTTCTGGAGATAACTTTCCTGGTGTTGTAAATAAATTAGGATCATATCCTGGTCTACTTACCAATGCTAAAACAGCTGATGTTTTTACATTTAGTACAACTGCTGCTCCCCTAGTGGCATTTACTTTATTAGCATCATCTTTTTCGCCAGACGGCTTTCTATCTTTTAATTTTCTAAGATATGCTAGTTTATCATCTAAAGCTTTTTCAGCTATTTTTTGAATATCTTTATCTATAGTAAGCTCTATATTATTTCCTGGATAAGGAGTTTGTTCACCTAATGTTTTAACTTTTCTTCCATATTTATTAGTTTCTATACTTTCTTGACCTTTAGTACCTTTTAAGATATCTTCATACTTTTCCTCAATACCTGCAGCCCCTATATAATCCGAACTAACATCGTATCCTTTTTCTTCATATTTTGATTGTTCATTAGAATTAATTTTTCTAATATATCCTAGTATAGAAGAGCCTAAATCACCATTTGGATATTCTCTTATAGGTTGTTTTATAATAGATATACCTGGAAGATCGGATTGTAACTGTTCAAATATATATGCAAGTTCTTCTGATAAATCATTGGCAATTACTACTGGTTTATATCCTGAAAAACTTTGCATCTTAATCTTATCTTTTATAACCATATAATCTCTTATGGTCTTTAAATTGTATTTAGAATGCAAATATTGAACTTTATATGATTTTTCTAATCCGTTCCACTTATTACTTATTTCCTTAGTCCACTTTTCCTCATCAATTGAATCTTTATCTGTTACAGATTTCCATTGTTCTTTTATATAATTTTCCTTTGCAAGATCATATATTTTATATGATTTATCTGTAATTAAATTATCAAAAACTTCCTCTGCTGATATAGAATTTATTTTTTTATCTATTAGATTATTCTGTTCCTTAGTTAAATCTTCCTTTTTCTTTCCTGGAAACTCAGTTTTTAAAATAAATTCATCTATTCCTCTGTCTTTTTTAAATCTATTTTCATTCCACCTTTTAGCACTTTCCGCTGATACATTAAATTCAAATCTAAAAGGTTCAATTTTTAAAGGAAAATCATCCTCTATAGTAGATTTATTTTCTTTTAAAATATTAAATACCTTTTCCATGGTATTGTAAAATTCTTTTTTACTTTCCTCTGTCTCTGTAAAAATAAGCATAAAACTTTGTCTACTAGTTGCTAAAATTTTACCATTTTTATCAGTTATCTCCCCTCGTGGAGCAGACTTTAATATCATTTTATGAGTATTTGAATTAGCCTTTTCGCTAAAATAATCTCCTTTAATAACCTGTAAATAGAAAAGTCTTGAAACTATAGCTGTATAAATAAAGATTAAACAAATTGTAAATCCATAAAATCTATTAAAAGCTTTTTTTTTCTTTTTCATATTATCACCCTTAATACTTCCAATAATTTTTCATAAAAGTTTTTTCACTTAATTTGTAAATAAACTTATACATAAATAAACCAATAACAAAGTTATATAGACTTATAAATACCACAGAGTTAAGGGTAATACTTTCTTTAATAAAAAACGCTATTGCAAAAATTATCAATCCTTTAAGTAAACTAAGTATAAAATTACATACAATTGGAATAAGATATTTTTCTTTAAAAATAGCCTTACCAATTTGTGCTGCAAGAAGACATACTATTAAATTTGAAAATCCATTGACTCCTAATACTCCTGTAAAATACACATCTTGCATAATGCCCGACATTGCTCCTATAATAATAGCTTCTTCTGTGCCACTTATAAGAGAAAAATATATAGAAAAAATCAATAAAAGACTAGGATAATAGCCATTTATACTTATAAATGGCATAACACTACAATCTAATATTAAAAGTAAAATCATAATCCCTGACACTGTAAAAAATTTTTTCATATCTTTATCACCTTTTAATATTTAACCTGTCTCTTGTCCTTAGGAACTACAATAAATACTTCCTCTAACTTACTCATATTAATGGCAGGTTTTATTATTCCATATTTAACAAATTGACCCTTATCTTCGATTATTTTTGTTATTTTTCCGATTAAAATTCCTTTGGGATATATTTGTCCTAATCCAGAAGTTAATATAGTATCTCCCTCTTTTATGTCTGCCTCTAAGTTCGAAGTCTCCATTTTAGCTAAAACATTATTACTATCATCTTTATAGCCTTTTACTATACCATTAGCTTCTTGAGAACGTTGATTGAATCCAGCTACTGAGATATTTTCATTTCCTAGTGTTTGAATAATAGACCAATTACTACCTACAGATGTAACTTGCCCCACTAGCCCTTCATTGGTAATTGCTACCATTCTTTTTGATATTCCATCATTTGTTCCTTTATTTATTATATATCCATCTAAATAACTATTTCCTGCAATTCCAAGTACGCTACATCCTATATATTTGTATTTATCATTTTCATTTTCATAACTTACCATTTTTCTTAAACGCTTATTTTCTTTTTTTATGTTTTCGTAGTCAATAATTGAATTTTTTAATTTAGCATTTTCTTTTTTTAACTCTTCATTTTGATCTTTTACTTTACTAAAGTTAAATGCAAAACTTACAGTATTTTTTATCTTAGAATTAACCTTATAAAATAATTCTTGAATTGGATTTAAAATTATACCTACACCATTTCCAGCAAAATTAATATTACTTCTTTTGCTTGTGTATCCTATTAAAGCAAAAAAACCTATACACAAGCATATTATTATAATAATTAACTTATTCTTTTTCCAAAATTTCATTTCCTATTTTCTTCTCTTTTCCAAAAGTCCTATATTGTCTAATGCCTTACCTGCTCCAATAACTACACAATCTAATGGAGATTCAGCTATATTTACAGGCATATGTGTTTCATGGTGTATTAATTTATCTAATCCTTTAATCATTGCTCCCCCACCAGTTAAAGTAATACCTTTATCCATAACATCTGAAGCTAGTTCTGGTGGAGTTTTTTCTAAAGTTATTTTTATGGCATCTAATATCGCTGCTATTGGTTCATTTAGAGCTTCTCTTATATCATCTTCTGAAACTTCGATATTTTTAGGAAGTCCTGTAATTAAATCTCTTCCTTTAACAAACATTTTATTTACTTCATTATCGCCTTCTTCTTTATACACACATCCTAAATTAATTTTTATATGCTCTGCTGTTCTTTCCCCAATTGCTAAATTAAAGGCTTTTCTTATATAAACAATTATAGATTTATCAATTTCATCTCCTGCCACTCTTAAAGATTGGCTTGTAACAATACCACCTAAAGATAAAACTGCTACTTCCGTAGTTCCTCCACCAATATCAACAATCATGCTTCCTGTTGGTTCATTTACTGGAAGTCCTGCTCCTATTGCAGCTGCTTTAGGTTCCTCTAAAAGATATACTTCTCTAGCTCCTGCATTAGCAGTAGCACCTTTAATAGCCTTTCTTTCAACTTCTGTAACTCCTGATGGATAGCAAACTACTATCCTTGGACTAGCAAAAGCTGATTTTGGACATAGTTTTTTTATAAAGTAATTAAGCATTTTTTCAGTAACGTCAAAATCTGCTATAACGCCATCTTTCATAGGTCTTATAGCTACTATATTTCCTGGTGTTCTACCTATCATTTCCTTTGCTTCATTTCCTACAGCTAAAACCTTGTTTGTATCTAAATTAATAGCAACAACTGAAGGTTCCCTTAATACTATACCTTTTCCCTTAACATATATTAACGTGTTAGCTGTTCCTAAATCTATTCCCATATCTTTCGAAATCCCAAATAATCCCATTTGTCATTTCTCCTTTCGTTTTACAATAAGTTATGTTCTTTTAAACTTATAAATTTTCTATTTCCAATTATAATATGATCTAGTAATTGTATTCCTAAAATTTTTCCACTTTCTTTAATTCTTATAGTAACATTAATATCCTCTTTACTGGGCCATGGATCTCCTGAAGGATGATTATGAAAAATTATAATAGAAGCAGAATTTTTTAAAATAGCTTCTTTAAATATTTCTCTTGGATGTACTATAGATGAATTAATAGATCCTATAGAAACATTTTTTTCAAAGATAACCTTATTTTTAACATTAAGCATTACCACCTTTAAAATCTCTTGCTCTAAGCATCTCATTTCCTCCATAACATAAAATGCAGCATCTTCAGTAGATGAAATTTTATATTCTTCTCCTGCCTTATAACTTTTAAATCTTTTAGATATTTCTCCCAAGGCAATCAATTGTGCTGCTTTAGCCTCACCTATTCCTTTAAGTTTTAAAAAATCTTCTTTAGTACAGGATAAAAGCTTATTAAATCCTCCAGCTTCCTTTATAATCCTAGAACTTAAATTAAGTATATTTTCTTTTTTATGTCCTGTTCTTAAAATTATAGCGATTAACTCTGTATTAGATAAACATTCAGGTCCATACCTTAAAAGTCTCTCTCTTGGTCTTTCGTTAACAGGTAATTCTTTAATAATTATGTTTTCCTCCATTCTTAGAAAACCAACCTTTCTATTATTAAATTACCCTCATTCCCCTTAATGTTTTATACAATTTATTTAAAGGAAGACCTACTACATTAAAATAACATCCGTTAATTTTTTCAACAAAAATTGATGCTTCTCCTTGTATTCCATAGGCTCCTGCTTTATCAAAACAATCTCCCTTTTTTATGTAATTATTTATTTCTTCATCACTAATTTCTATAAATCTAACCTCTGTGCAACAACTTTCTTCTATAATTTCATTAGTAGTTGTATTATATATAATAAAACCAGAATAAACCTTATGTGCATTACCACTTAAGGCTTTTATCATGTTAAAAGCATCTATTTCATTTTTAGGTTTTCCAAGTACTTCCCCATTTAAGAATACCAGTGTATCACAAGCTATAATTAATTTTCCCTCTCTATCATTTAATGAATTATAGACATCTAAAGCTTTTCCTCTTGAAATTTGTTTTACATATAAAGAAGGGTCTCCTTTAAATTCTATACTTTTTTCATTAAAATTACTCTTCATAACCTTAAAATAATTAAATATAACTTTTAATAATTCCTGTCTTCGTGGAGAACCTGATGCAAGTATAACTTCCACTTTATCACTCTCCTATTAGAATTATTAGCTTTTTATTATTCTAATAACCTCTAAATTTTTAAATAAGTACACATATTTCATTTTACTTTAGTATACTTATTATATCTTATATAGTTTATCATTTAATAAATTTATACACAAGTATATTAAAGTCCATTTTATAAATTTTTTAAAATTGTAATCTTTTCGTAAGATTATCTATTTATTTAAAAAACTTCAATGAATTTAACAAAAAGATCTTGCATTATGCAAGATCTTTTTGTTCTTTAAATATGTTTTATAATTAAGTATTAATTTAAATTTTTTAAAAAAACATATATATAATTATAATTTTCACTTAAGCTTTTTCTATTAATTTCCTTAGGTAGTTTTTGTATATATTTTTTTAATTCATTTAACTTAAGATAATTAGGATCATTTTCTATTTTTCTATTAGAGCTTAATTGTGATGTCCATTTTTTTAATTGACCTGTATTTATAGATTTTATATTAGGATCATTAAATTTGTTTAAAATCTTTAATGTTCCATCTATAATTTTACCTATTTGTGCTGTACCTTCATCTTGCATATTAACTTCAAATTTAGCCTTATTATATTCAATCCCCAAACTATTAAGTTTTTGTATAACTGTATCTACATTATTTTCTAAAAAAACTCCTCCAATAATTTTATAAAATTCTCCATCATGTATCACAGTAGGGTATACTATGTTTTTTATACTTTCTAAAACCTTTTTAGCATTTTCTTCACTTTTAAATACTCCACATTGTACCCCATAAAACTCCATATATCCTTTTGAACTTTCTTTAACATTCTTATGATCTTTATCATTTTTATATATATTTTTTTCATTGTTATTATCTGAATTATTAATTTTATTTATTCCATTACTAATATTGGGTAGCTTTTTTCCAATATCAGTTTTAAAAAAATATTTTGAAAGTAATATTGCACTTAATCCTATACATACTATAAAAGTTAATATTATAATAATAGAATTTTGTGAACTTTTCTTTCTTTTTTCAATGCCTCTTATATTATATTTAGTATACTTCATTTTTATCCCCCCTGTTTATTTCTATATTTATATTATATGGGATTTAATTCTAAATATAACTTTAATTTTATTTTTTATCAATATGAGTGCAAATATTATTTTGTAATTAATATGAATATACTATCTTATTGTCTTAATAATATGAGTGTATGAACTTATTGTTTAACTAATATGAGCATATCTTTTTTCTTTTCATTTATATCGAAAAACTCTTTAGATATTCTTTCAATACAGAATCCATTTTTCTTCCAAAATCTTAGATTATCTTTTTCCTCATTTAATATGCCAGTATAAAACACTTTAATATCATATGTTTTTTTTAGAAATTCAATAATTTTAATAATTAATTTACTTCCTATTCCTTTATTTCTATATTCTTTATTTATATGGATACAATTTATCCATACTTTGTTACTTTTTTTAAATTCTACACGTCCTCTTAAAAAACCTATAAATTTATGTTCACATTCAAACTTAGCAAAGAATTCCCCTTCTGTTAAGTAGTATTCTAAGAACCTGTCATAAACCTCTTCTATATTCATATATTCTTTATTTCCAACAAAAAACTTTTCTTTTGTTATAGAATTATAAATTTTTATTACATCATTCTTATTTACATCTTTAACTTCTATATCTTCTACAACTAAATTAAGATTTAACATATGCTCACCACCTTACAATAATAAAAATTCTACATTTTTACTATTTTTCCTCTTAATTTATTTATAAAATAGTTTTAAGCTATAATATTTTTAGTATAAAAGGAAAAGACTTGCAATTTGCTATTACAAGTCTTTTTAATTTATATATTATCTATTTGAATATTTTAGTGTTAATTTTATAATACGCATAATTATTCTTTTACATTGTTCTGCTGGAATACAATATCTTCTCAATGCATCAAAAATTTCTGGATTACACTTTCTTATTTTTATATAAATTCTATTTACATCACAGTTACAATGACAATGATGTTTATGTCCTCTTAATAAATCTTCATTTTCTTCCTCGTCATCCATATATCTTTCTTCTATAAATAGAGGTACTCCAAATACAGGTTTAAATGTTCTATTATCCCTTTTTAAATCCTCATCCATATAAGATAAATCCTCTAATTCATTAAATTCATCGAATTCATCAAATTGATCCTTAATTTCACATCTTTCACCTCTATAATCATTTTCATCATATAAATATGTTTCATTTGAATCTCTTGTATAGTTTTTCTCTATTTCTTCTTCTAAACTAATTCCAGACTTCATTGGAATCATAGCATATTCCTCATCATCTAACAGTAAGCTTGGATATTTTTCTAACTCATTTATCATTATAAAACCTCCATAAATAATCACATTATTAATTTATGATTTTATTCCTAAAATGATACATAATTATGTGATTTTTAATAATTGCTCTGCTTTTAATAATCTTCGTTTTACTACATCCCAATTTATCGTCTTTAAAAATGTATCTATATATGCCTTTCTATCAATTCCAAAGTCTATCATATATGCATGCTCATAAACATCTAACACTAGTATAGGAATTGAATTCCAAATACCTCCTTCATCATGTGCATCACAACCATATATGTGTAATTTATTATCAATAGGTTCTAAAGCAACAACCACCCATCCCCTAACAGATAATGCAGACTTAGTAAATAAGTCTACAAATCTTTCACAGCCATAAAAATCATTTTCTAATCTTTCAAGTATTTCATATGGAATACTTGGTACTTTATACTCACTATTATTTAGACATATATTTTGAAAATATAATTGATGCAATTTTACCCCATCTAATGCAAAACTTTGACCTTTTAATAAAGCTCTTAATTTACTATAAGTTTGATTTCCTTCCATAAACTTTGGAGTATTATTTATTATATTATAAATCTCATTTGTTTTGCTTACATATCCTTCATAAAGTTTATAATGTTGTGTTAATTGCTTCATGGATAGACCTTTAACTTTAGTAAAATCATAATTTTTAGCTATTATTTTCAAATTTATCTCTCCTAAAAAATACTCTTCCATTTATAATATTCAAATCCTTTTAAAAAGATACAGATTTAAATCCTTTTCCTTGAACTTCTGCAACCTCCATTATAGTTATTACTGCTGTAGGATCTATTTTATTTATTAATTCTTTTCCTTTTGCCAATTGTTTTGATGACATAACAGAATAAATAATTTTTTTATCTTCTCCAGTATAAGCACCTTGTCCATTTAAAAAAGTTACTCCCCTACCTAGCTTATTTAGTATTACTTCCTTGACCTCTTCTGGTTTTTTAGTTATTACAAAAAGCATTTTTTTTCTATCTAATCCTTCTATAACTTTATCCATAAAGGCAGATTTCATGTACATAGATATTATAGTATATATTGCAATTTCTATACTACCTCCCACTACTGCTCCTAAAATTACAATACATATATTTATAATAAAACTAATAGTACCTATGGTAACCCCATATTTCTTTTTAACTATAACAGATATAATATCTGTTCCGCCTTCTGATCCCCTACATCTAAATACTATCCCCATTCCCAATCCACCTATTACTCCTCCACAAATACTAGATAGAAGCATATCATTCATATGATATGCTTTAGTAAAATCTTTTGTTATAACTAGAAATAAAGACATAGACATCATTCCAATAAAACTACATATCCCAAATTCTTTATCCAAAAATTTAATTCCCATTATAAACAAAGGAATATTTAATAAAAACACAAATATACCTGAGGGAATATAGGTTAAATATTGGATTATAATAGCTACTCCTGTTACCCCACCAGCTATTAATTTATGTGGTGTAATAAATAAATTAACCGAAAGTGAATAAATAAATGTTCCCAAGATAATCATAAATAATCTATAAGTTCTTTCCTTAGTAAAAAATTCTTTAAATTTAATTTCTTTCTTTAACCCTTTCATTATTATCCTCCTAAATTTTAAATAATAAACATAAAAAGCCCAAGAGAAATACCTCCTGAGCTTTTTATGTTTACTAAGATTCTTTTATTGAATTTTTGTTAGTTCCTTGCATTTTTTCTTGTACCGCTGATTTTCTTTTACCTTTCATATATCCAAAATAATAAGCCACAACTGCTGTACCTATAGATGCTTGAACAGCAAATAACAAACTTTCGACTTCTCCACTTGGTGGTTCCCAAATATGTTCTGCCCATGGCTTATAGTCTTTATTTATCTTAGTTATAGCATCTTCTGCTTGATCATCTGCTCCAGCAAATTCAGCACCTGATTTTAAAATTAATGGTGCTACAATGATGACAAGTGCAACTAAAAATAATATTATATTAGTCTTTTTAGATGATTTCATCAATTGATCCCTCTTTTCTATACTCTATTAATAGATTAAACACTATAGCTGATAAAATTCCCTCTGCAATTGCTAGTGGAATTTGTGTAACAGCAAATATACCTAAAAACTTAGTACAGGATGCCATAATTCCACCTACAGGATCTGGATGAGCTATTGCAAGTTGAATTGCAGTTACAACATAAGTTAATAAATCCCCTAAAGATGCTGCAAAAAATACTGCAATTGCTGGTTTAACATTTAATTTTTTGAGTATTTTAAATACAAAATATGC
The DNA here is from genome assembly GCA_003288255.1 of Clostridiaceae bacterium 14S0207. GTDB lineage: Bacteria > Bacillota > Clostridia > Clostridiales > Clostridiaceae > Hathewaya > Hathewaya limosa. Next base: position 1,811,820 of record CP026600.1, read on the forward strand.
AACTAATGAACCTACTATAGCCATTGAAAAAGTATTGGCACCTAAAGTAGTAAGTCCTCCATGGGCTAATAAAATTGCTTGGAATAAAAGTACTATAACTCCTAATACAGTCATTACTGTTGGTCCAAATAAAGCTGCTCCTAATCCTATTCCTGTTGGATGTGAACAACTTCCTGTAACTGAAGGTATTTTAAGAGCTGAAAGTACAAATACAAATGCACCTACTAATGCTATAAGCATTTTTTGATTAGGATGCTCTTTAAAAATTTTCTTTAAATTTATAAGTCCTATGATAAAAAATGGTGCTGATGCTAAAAACCAAATTATTGCCCATTTGATTGGTAGCATTCCTTCTGCTATGTGCATAGCATAAACATATCCTGGTGCACATACCAAAGTAATTAAGAAAAACAAAAATACCCCTATTCTTTTACTTTGTTTCATAACTTTTCCTCCCTAAAGTTTGTCTCAATTTATTTTTAAAAATAAAAAAGCCTTAACCTTTCCTTGGTTAAGACTTATAATAACACTTGCAAGAACTAAAATACATTCACAATCAATAACAAGTATCACACTTCCCTCCGAAGGTTACTTATTCGTGATTTAGGCAGGTCTCCTGACTTAAGATTCGCTTTACTCCTTATCCTTCCCATATATTTCTATACAGTGGCTATTATAAGTTTCATCCTCTTTTACAGTAGCGGGGGCTGTAGTGGAATTACACCATTTTCCCTATTAATCTACAAAGTAGAACCTAAATCCCTTTATTTATTTATCAATTTTCATTAAAAATTCTACAATCATGTTACCATATTTAAATAAATTATGCAAGTTTTTATAAAAATTTTAACAATTTTCTGTAACTAATTTATTAACTTTATATTTTAGCTTTTAAAACCTCTTCACCATTTAAAGCTTTTATAGTAAATATATCGTTTTCTAATATTCCATAAGAATTAGAGGAACCACCCTTAGGAATAGAAACCGATCCTGGATTAATAAAAGTTATTCCTTTATCATTTTTCTCTATAACTGGTATATGTGTGTGTCCATAAATAAATACATCACCATCACTTAGATATGGCATATTATCTTTATTAAAAACATGTCCATGAGTTAGAAAAAGTTTTTTATTATTATAAAGTATAATATTATAATCGCTCATTATAGGATATTCTATAAGCATTTGATCCACTTCCCCATCACAATTTCCTCTTACAGCAATAACCTTATATTTTAACTTATTTAAAGTTTTTGCTACTTCTTTAGGATTATAGTCCTTGGGCAAATCATTTCTTGGACCATGATAAAGTTCGTCTCCTAATATAATTATATACTGTGGCTTCTCCTTTTCAACACATTTTAATGCCTCATCTAAATAAAATTTTGAACCATGGATATCTGACATAAAAAATAATTTCATAACTAGATTAACACCTCTAATACATTATAATATTTTTAATTTATACTTTTTATTATATCATACTTATAAAATATTAAATTTATATTATTTAATCTAACAAAAAAGTGATAACTAAATTTAATTATCACTTTTTTATATTATTCTACTATAAATCTTTCCCTTAATTCTTCAGGTGATATATACATATCCTTAAGACGTTTTTCAATAGAAGGTTCTAACATACCTATGTCCCCTCCTAAATTTTCCATTATTGACTTAAATTTTGGTCTAGAATACGCATATATATTTTCATTCCTACTTCCCAGATAATTTAACTTTCTAAAGTCTTTATTTTTGATCCATGAATTTTTGTCTAGAACCCATAATTCCAGTAGTATTACATTTTGACCTTTATATCTACTTTCAAACACTATATGCTCATAGGAATCTTTTTCTTTTATATGTACCTTTTTATAGTTTTTATCCCATGTTTCAGGTACCTTAAATTGAATTCCTAATTTTTTATTTGTATACATATGTTCTGAACTACTTGTATTGCAACCACTAAAAACAATATTAATAAAAAGAATAAATAAGAAAAAATATATACTATTTTTTTTCAACTTTAAGCACCTCTTAAAATTATATAATCTAGTATATATTATTTCCTTTTATTTTTCATAAATTCATGATTTACAAATATATTTTATTTATTATAAAATTCTTCTAAAGTTAAGTGATTTTCCGTTAAATATTGTGCTAAATCCTTACCTACATATCTTATATGCCATGGTTCATATGCATAACCTGTGATAAGTTCCTTTCCTTCTGGATATCTAATTATAAATCCATACTTATAACAATTATCTTTTAGCCATTTACCTTCATTTGTATCAGCAAAGGTATCAAGTAACACATTTTTTATCTTATCACAACTTAAATCCATAGCAAGCCCTGTTTGATGTTCACTTTCTCCAGGTCTAGCAGAATATTTAAGCGCTGAATTTACCCCTTCACTTTGCACCTTTGATGAAAAAATCATATTTTGTGTTTCATAAGATCTAAACCCCGAAACACCTTTAAAATAAATTTTATCTTTTAGAGCATCTTTATATAACTTTTCTAAATTAATTGCCATTTCTTTTCTTGCTAATCTCTCATGAGAATTTTCTGGCTTAACAAAAGGTATATTTACCTTAACCAAATCTTTAGGTACATATTTTTTTGGTAAACTCACTATTTTATTAACTAAAAAAGTGTAATTACTATCTTTTAAAATTTCCATAGAAATTTTATTTATATTATTAAAATCATTTTTATTTAAAGATAGATTCTTAAATTTTTCAAGTTTTAAAGGATTTACATTAGAATTTCCTTTATTATTTTCTAAAACAATTTTATTTATTCTATTTAATTCACTTACTTTAAACTGTATGCTATTTGTATTTGCAAAAACATTCATGTTCTTATTTTCTATTATTAAAGTACTAAAACATAACCCTATACTTACAAAACCCGTAATTATAAAAATTCTATAATTTTTTAGTTTTTTATTGATCTTATGTTTATTAATTCTTTTTATAAGCAATTAACTTTTCACCTCCATACTTAAGTTTAAGTGCCAATATTTTGAGATATATAACATTATATCACATTTAATATTATACTAAAAAGAATATTACTTTAACACTAGCTTTATTATGAATGTAAAGGTTTAAATTTTTTTAATCTTAGAGCATTTAACAAAACAGAAACCGAACTAAAACTCATTGCTGCAGCACCTATCATAGGATTTAAAAGAGGACCTCCAAAAATATACAAAATTCCCATAGCTACAGGTATTCCTAAACTATTATATCCAAAAGCCCAAAATAAATTTTGTTTTATATTTCTTATAGTTCTTTTACTTAAATATATAGAATTTGCTACATCCATTAAATCATTTTTAATCAACACTATGTCTGCTGATTCTATGGCTATATCAGTACCTGAACCAATAGCTATTCCTATATTAGCTCTGGCCAAGGCTGGTGCATCATTAATTCCATCTCCAACCATAGCAACATTTTTACCATTATATTGAAGTTTTTTTATTTCTTCGGCTTTATTTTCTGGTAATACTTCTGATAATACTTTACTTATTCCAACTTCTTTTCCAATTGCATCTGCAGTATTTTTATTATCACCTGTAATCATAATAATTTCTATTCCCATTTTTTCTAAAGTTTGTATAGCTTTCTTACTACTATTTTTTACTGGATCCTGTACTGCAATTATACCCAGGGCTTTATTACCTCTAGCAACATACATAGGTGTTTTTCCTTGTTGTGCTAGATCTCTATATTCTAGTTCTAAATTTTCAATATTGATATTTTCCTTATACATTAATTTTTTATTTCCTAGGAAAATATTGTCTCCTAAAATTTGTGCTTTTATTCCATGACCAGGTATTGCTTTAAAGTTTTCTATTTCTTTTAAAGTTAACTTGCACTCTTGAGATTTTTTTAGAATAGCCTCTCCCAAGGGATGTTCTGAAGCCCTTTCACAGCTTGCTGCTAAAATTAATAGTTCTTCTTCTGAAATTCCTTTTGTAATAATATCTGTTACTTTTGGTTTACCTTCTGTTATAGTTCCTGTTTTATCAAAAACAACTGTTTGTATTTTATGTGCATTTTCTAATGCAACTCCACTTTTAATTAAAATTCCATTTTCCGCACCTTTACCTGTTCCAACCATTATTGCAGTTGGTGTTGCCAATCCTAAAGCACATGGACACGCAATTACTAATACAGAAATAAATATAGTCAAAATAAAAGTTAAATCCTTACCTGCTATATACCAGCCTATGGCACCTATAGATGCTAAAAAAATTACAGTAGGTACAAAATATCCTGAAATAATATCAGCTAACTTAGCAATGGGTGCTTTGGAACCTTGAGCCTCTTCTACTAAATGTATTATTTGTGCCAATACGGTATCTTTTCCAACCTTAGTTGCTTTATATTTTATTCTTCCATTTTTATTAATACTTCCACCTATAACTAAATTATTTTCAGATTTTTCCACCGGAATACTCTCCCCAGTTAGCATTGATTCATCAACAGATGTACTACCTGAAATAATCATTCCATCTACAGGAAGTTTTTCTCCTGGTTTCACTACTATAATATCAGATACTTTAACTTCATCAACTGAAACTTGAATTTCTTTTCCATCCTTATCTATAATTGCTTTTTTAGGAGCAAGATTCATAAGTTTTTTTATAGCTTCTGAAGTTTTACCCTTTGTAATAGATTCTAAATATTTTCCTAATGTAATTAAAGTAAGTATTGTAGCTGATGATTCAAAATAAAGATTAAATGCATACTGACTTTGACCATTAAAAATTTTAAAAACAGAATACAAACTGTAAATAAAAGATGATAAAGTTCCAATAGATATTAAGGAATCCATATTAGGACTTCCTTTAAATAATAATCTAATTCCAACCTTAAAAAATTTTCTTCCTAAAATTAATACAGGTATGGTAAGCAATAATTGAACTATAGCAAAATTTTTAGGATTTATTATTGGATCTATAAACTGAGGTAAATGCATATTAAACATTTCTAAAACCATATGTCCCATAGAAATTAACAGTAATGGTACTGTAAACATTAAAGACATTATAAATCTTTTCTTTAAACTTTTACTTTCATTTCTTTTACTGGCTTTTTCTATAGTATTATTAGAAAGTTCATCTCTTAATTGAAATCCACCCTTATTCACCTTTTCCTTTATATAGGAAAGTTCAACCTTATCTGTATCATAAACTAAATTTAACTTTTCCGTAGCAAGATTTACACTTGCATTTTTTACTCCATTTATTTTATAACAAATTTTTTCTATAGACTTAGCACAAGCCGCACAACTCATTCCTTGCACATTTAAAATTATATTTTTATAGTTATAAATTAATTTAAAACCACCTTTTTCTATGGCTTTTTCAAGTTTATTAAAATCTAATTCTTGTTCATTATACTCAATACTTAACTTTTCTGTAGCTAGGTTAACCCTTGCTTCCTTAATACCATCTTGTTTCTTACAGATTCGTTCTACTGCTTTAGCACAAGCTGCACAACTCATTCCCTCTATAGAGAAATTTTTTTCTTTCATTTTGACCTCCCCTTTATTTGTATAAATTATTTATCAATTAACTTATTTATAACAGAGATTATTTCATCTACTTTTTCTTCCCCATTGTCATGCATAAAAGCTTCCTTAACACAATGATTTAAATGCTGCTTTAAAATAAGTAAATTTGCTTTTTTTAATAAAGATTGTGCCGCTATTATTTGGTTACTAACATCTATACAATATCTACCTTCCTCAATCATCTTTATGATTCCTTCAATTTGTCCTTTTGAAGTTTTTAAACTTTGGATGGCTTTTTTCTTTTCCTCATTCATGTTACTCATAATTATACCTCCCCACCCCTAGGGGGTGTCTTTCATTATTATTATATATTTATATTGTTTAGTTTTCAATATATCTTTTATAGTATTTTGTGTTTTATATTTTAAATTACTTTTTATAAATAAAACAAAGATTAAAAGAGATTTTTATCTCAATTAACCTTTGCTTATTAGTATACTTTTTTCATCTTTCTATTTTCTCTAAATAATGATATAGAATTATATATTGATGTATCCTTATACACTTTATTATTTTCATCTTTTAATATTTCCTCACTATTATGACAATCAATATATCTTGAAAAACTTAAACTTATAGAAGCTTTTCCAGAAGTCATAGATGCTAGTTCAATAGGATAATTCATAGCATTTTGAATAGGTACTTCTCCATAAATCTTCACCTTATCCTCAGTAATTTTAGGTTCTTTAAATTCTCCTTTCATTTTTAAAATATCAGACATTATTTTTCCCATATATTCTAGTGGTGCTACTATATCAAACTTATATAACGGTTCTAATAGTTTACAATTGTTTTCTTCTAAAGCTTTCTGCATAGCTCTTATAGTTGCTATTCTAAAGTCTCCTCCATGAGTATGTTCTAAATCATACTTTCCACCAATTAATTTAACCTCTATATCTGTAACTCTTTCTCCTAACACAATCCCGTGTTTTAAGGCTTCATTCATAGTTTTTTCTATAAGATTCTGAAATTGCAAAGGAAGTATATCTAAACTTACATTAGAAACATATGTGAATCCCTCTCCTAACTTTTTAGGAGAAATCTTTAATTCAACCTCAGCATAATGTTTTTTAGGTTCATAATGACAAAATCCTTTACTTGACTCTGTAATTGTTTCTAAAAAATTCACTCTTGGAGTTTCTAATTTAATATTTAAACCAAATCTATTTAGAAATACTTCTTTTATAATTTCCATATGAACAATACCCATTATATTAATAGTTGCCTCTTTGATTTCATTATTAATTTGTAAGTTTAAACTTGGATCTTCTTCATTTAATATCTTTAATGCTTTTAAAAGATCCATATATTTTTCATTATCTTGTAAAAATACTTTTGTTCTTAAACAACTTTCTATATTACTAAAATAATTTTTTTCTGTAGTTTTACCTATAATATCCCCCACCATAGATGTCTTAAGTCCACATATTGCTCCAATATCTCCACATTCTAATTTATCTGTAGTATAGCACTTTTCTCCTATATATTTTCTTATAGATGAGATTTTCTCTTCTTCCCCATTTATAAAAAATCCATCTCTTATTTTTACCTGTCCACTAAGAACCTTTACATATGTAAGTTTTCCAATTGAAGGATCATGCTTTACCTTATAAACTAACATTGTAGGTTTTTCTTCACTTTTACTTTCATAGAATGGAATATATTCTAAAATGGCATCTAATATATTTTTAATTCCTTTTCCTTCTATAGCACTCCCTATAATTAAAGGAAATAACTTTCCCTCATGTGAAAGTTCAGTAATTGCATTTTTTAAAACATCATTTTCTGTATATTCATTATCTAGATACATTTCTAGTATTTTGTCATTTTTATCACTAAGTTTTTCTATAAGATCATTTCTTTCTTTATTATTAGAATTTAGATTTTCTAGAATAACAAAATCTGAAGTTAAAGAGCTTTCTATATTATTAAAAGTTTTATTTAAATCAACTCCAACTCTATCTATTTTATTTATAAAAATTAATGTAGGTATGTTATAATTTCTAAGAGATGTCCATAATTTTTCCGTATATCCCTGTACTCCTTCTAGAGCAGAAATTATTAAAATTGCACCATCTATAGGCAAAATACTTCTTTGTGTTTCAGAAGAAAAATCTAGATGTCCGGGAGTATCAATTATATTAATAGTTGTATCTTTCCATCTTAAAGATACTTCTTCTGAAAATACAGTAATACCTCTTCTCTTTTCTATTTCATTATAATCTGTAACTGTTTCCCCTTTATCTACACTGCCTAAATTTTTAATTTTACCAGATAAAAATAACATTTGTTCTGTTGTTGTTGTTTTACCTGCATCTACATGTGCAAAAATTCCTATATTCTTTGTATTTCCCATACTCCAGATTCTCCTTATAATTATTTAAATAAACTTTTATATTCATATAATATCATATTTACTTATAAAAAATTAAAACTCCCTTAAACTTTAAAAGAGAGTTTTAATAAATTAATATTGAATTATATATAATAAGTATTTTTTAATTTTCGTCGTGAATTTTTACTCCACTTTTGTTAACAACAGGTTTTAATATTAAAGAGACTGGAATTGTAACCGCAACCCCTATACCTGTAGTTACACTGGAAGCTATCATCTTTAATAAAGCTGGATGGAATCCATAAAAAACTAGCCAGTTAAATATAAAATAACCAAGTAATGATATTAATCCTCCCACTATAAAAGCAACTATGTTCTGAACTTTTGAATTTCCTTTTGCTCCATTAAGAAAACAAATTTTTCCTACCATATATCCTGTTAATCCTTTTATTATAAGTGTTGGTATTGTCCATGCAACATGCTTAGGACTCATTAAATCAAATAAAGCACATCCTATTCCTGCAGAAATTCCAGCATCTGGACCTATAAAAATAGCTGCTAAAAAAATAGCCGTAGTCCCTAGATGAATCATTGTATCATTTCCTCCACCTAGTGGTAATTCTATTTTTAATTGAGTTCCCACAAAACATATAGCAGTAAAGAGTGCTGTAACTACAATTCTTCTAGTTGATATTTTTCTTTTCAAGATAAAAACCCCCTATAAATATTTCTTAGATAATTTTATTCCCAAGAAACATTATAGAGGGTTATTTGTTTAGGTCAAATGTATGGATACACTATCATATACAATTAATACTATTCATCATCATATAATAAATTATACTGTTCATCTTTTATTTCATATATTTTTTCAATATCAGAGGTTATATACTTTTCATAGTTATCCACCGAGAATCTTGCCCCTATACCACAATTAGAACTTAATTTTCTAGGAACAGGCATAAGTTCACATTGAATATCGTGACTACTTAAAACCCTTTTATACTTCATAGCCCCTGAGTGTGTAAAAAATAAAGCTATATATTCCATAACTTCTCCTTATTTTCTCCCTTGAAGAATAAATCCTTCTTCATCTTCTTTTATAATAACTTTATATCCTGAATTAGTTAAAAATCTGCTTACATTTTCTTTTGGAGCACCTTCATCAACTAAAACAGTTATATCTTTAGGATTTTGTTCTATAGCTTTTTTTGTTAAAATAACTGGTTGAGGACAAGATAATCCTCTTGCATTAATTTCCATTTACTTTCACCTCATCCTTACTTTTAATTTGTGTTGTAATTGTTTCAAAATTAAAGTATGAAATTAGTCCTAAAACTATAATACAAATTATAACTGCCACTTTTCCATTAGGTGTTGGTCCTTTTGGACTTGAAGCTAAAGCAAAGTTATGGCAGAATGCTGCACCAATAAGCATTCCTAATACAGTTATAACTGAATCTATATTTCCTTCACCACCTAAAATTAATTGTCTAAATGGACAGCCACCAAGTAATACGCTTCCCCATCCTACAACAACCATTCCTAAAAAGTTCCATAGAAAATCATTGTGAGCTATAGGTTGTCCTGTAAAACCTACATGTACATTTTTAAATATTAAATTACCTATAAATGAAAATACTAAAATTCCTATAAATCCACTAACTAAGTAACTATCTTTAAATAAGATTAAATCTCTAATACCACCAACCATACAAAGTCTTGTTTTTTGAGCTAATATACCTGAAATAAGTCCAACTGACAATGCAATCCAAATTGAAGCATGAGCAGCTCCTGGTCCTTTCTTACTAAAAAATATAATAGCTGGTGCTGAAATAAGTAATACTAAAAGTGCTACATTAATTATTGGAAATATAAGTCCTTCTGACTTATTTAATTTATAGCTTCTTTTTAATGAGAAACCTTTATTTAAGCAAACTATACCTATACCTATACCTACAATAAATCCAACTAATCCTGTAATCGCATTTAAATCTCCACCTGCAAGTCTTAAAACCATTCTCATAGGACATCCTAAAAACATTAATGCACCAATCATAACCATAAATCCTAAAACAAATCTAGTAAATGGAGAAGATCCTCCCTTTGTTTTGAATTCTTTGTTAGCAATGGCCATAATAAATGCTCCTAAAACTAGTCCAATAACTTCTGGTCTTATGTATTGAACAACTGGTGCTCTATGAAGTCCAACTGCTCCTGCTATATCTCTAATGAAACAAGCTATACAAAGTCCCATATTACCTGGATTACCCATTTTAACAAGTACAGCAGATAAAATACCAATAATTGCGCCTGCTATTAAAATCCCTTTTTTATTTTTCATAATATTCCTCCTAATGCCATTTTTCACACATAATTATATCAATATGTTACAATTATGTTAAATTGTTATTTTCAATAGATATTTTTTTTCTATAGTTATTGTAAATACAACAACTTAAAACACTTATAGTGTTTTAATATGTAATAAGAAAGTGAATTTTGTCATTATGGAGGATATATATATGCAAAAAATTTATTTAGATAATGGTGCAACCTCTTTTCCTAAAGCACCTACTGTTGGAAAATCTATTTATGATTATATAGAAAATTGCGGATGTTCTGTTAATAGAAGCACTTATAATGAAGCTTTTCATGTAGAAGATACGGTATTTGAAACTAGGGAATTACTTTGTGATCTTTTTAATTTTTCTAATCCTGAAAATGTAGTTTTTACAAAAAATATTACAGAAAGTTTAAATACTATTCTAAAGGGTTTTCTAACCTCTGGTGATCATGTAATAGTCTCTTCTATGGAACATAATGCTATTATGAGACCTTTAACAAATTTACAGGGTTCTGGCATAGAATTTTCTAAAGTATCATGTTCAAATAAGGGTGATTTAAATCCAATTAATATAGAACAACATATAAAATCCAATACTAAAGCTATTATTATGACACATTGCTCAAATGTATGTGGAACTATTTTACCTATTAAAGAAATAGGTGAAATATGCAAAAAACATAATCTATTTTTCATAGTAGATTCTGCTCAAAGTGCAGGAGTATTAAATATAGATATGATGAATTTCAATATAGATTGTCTCTGTTTTACAGGACACAAATCTTTATTAGGTCCTCAAGGCATTGGTGGCTTTTTAATAAAAGATAAATTTAATGCTTTAGTATCTCCATTAATAGAAGGTGGAACTGGAAGTTTATCTGAAAAAGAAAATCAGCCAAATTATATGCCTGATAAATTTGAAGGTGGAACTCCTAATACATTAGGCATAATTGGATTAAATTCTGCACTTAAATATATAAAAAATATAGGTATAGAAAACATTCACAAAAAAGAAATGCAACTTACAAATATATTCTTAAAGGAATTAAAACAATTTAAAGACCTTAGAATTATAGGTCATGATGATTGCACTAGCAGAAGTTCTACTATATCTATTGAACTTCCTAATATGGATATGGGGGAATTTTCTTATAAACTTAGTAAAGAATTTAATATCAGCACTAGATGTGGATTACATTGTGCTCCTTCTGCACATAAAACCTTAGGAACATTGCCAAATGGTACTATAAGGTTTAGCATAGGATATTTCAATACTGAAGATCATATAAACTATACTTTAGATGCATTAAGAAAACTATTAACCTAATAGACTATAATTCTAATAGTTTAATTACAAAAGCACTATAAAAATTTTCATACTAGAAACTTTTTATAGTGCTTTAACTTTATTATTCTTCTCCTGCTAGACCAGTTTCCTTAAATTTTTCCACAAAATTTTTATTTATTTTTCCTAATTTACTCTTTAGTAAAAGTGCTATTAATATAGCTATAACAAAGTAACTAATTAGAATAAATGTATTATACCAAACTGTATCCCACATTACTCCTGCTACTGCCTCTCTCATACTAGAAATAGCATAAGTAAATGGTAGCAATGGATTTAACTTTTGAAAAAATGGTGGAGTCACTTCTATAGGAAAAGTTCCTCCAGATGCAGATATTTGCAACACTAATAATATCACTCCTAAAGCCTTTCCTACATTTCCAAATACAGAAACCAATGTATATATGATAACTGTAAAAATTACACTTATAAACATACCATATAATACAAACATACATGAGTTAGCTGGCTTAACCCTTAATATTAAAATATCACCGATGGTAACTACTAAAGCCTGTAAAATTCCTAATGTCATAAAAATTAAATATCTTCCAAAATATTCTTCATACGATTTAAGCTTTCTTTGAAAATTCTTAACTTCAGTACTTAATATTGAAACTAATATCAATGCTCCTACCCATAATGATAATGTTGTAAAAAACGGTGTCATAGCTGAGCCATAATTTTCAATTGGGAAAATTCTCTTTTGTTTTATGTTAACAGGACTAGCTATAAACTCACTTTCTACCCCAGCATCTTTTTTCAAAAGAGTTATAATATCATTTAACTTAATATCATTATTTAGTGTTTTTAATTTTTCATTTAATTCTTCAATTATCTTTTCAGCCTTTGGCAGTTTTTCCTTTAAAATTTTAATTTCACTTTGTCCTTTAATACTGATATCTTCAGCTTTACCTAATAATTCATTTACTGTTGGTAAGCTTTTTTTAGCATCATTAAGTAATTTTAAACTATTATCCATAACAACAAAAATATCATCTACTAGGTTTTTAAGTTTTGGTGATACTTTTGAATTAAAATAAGTTAAAACTTTATTAGTTCTATTATTAAATTCTAATTTTTTATTCTTTATTTGATTCAACAAATCTTCAGTTGCATTACCATTATCTATACCTTCTATAACCTTATCTGTAAGATTAATTTGGATTTCGATGCTATTATGCAATTCTTCAAGTTTACTTATTAATAAAGTTATTTCATCTTTAGGCTTAAATTCATTTAATTTTTTTAATGAATTATTTATGTTATTTATAATTTTACTTAAATTATTTAATCTATCTTTTACTGAAATAATCATTTCTCTTTCTTTTGTTTTATCTCTTCCGGCAAACTTTATTGCTTCATCTAAAAATCCATCTATTGAATCCGAAATTTGTTTTACAAGTTCTAAATCTTTTACAATGTACTCATTAATATTAGAAAATGCAGATTTAGATTTATTTATAAACTCCTCACCTGTATTTACAATATTAGTAGATTTATTAATAGTTTCATTAATTAGTGGAATTTCTCCTTTAACCTTTTTACTGAATTCTTCCAAAGTTATAGTTCCACTTTCAACTTCATCAATAGCCTGATTTATTTCTGGAATTTTACTATTAAGTTTAAACACGGTCTCTGTAAATTCATTTAACAAAGGTTTTTTATTTTCAAGTTCAATACCTATTGAATTAAAAACTTGAAAGATTGATTTATTTACAACCTGAACAAAAGATTTAGTAACTTCTTGTTGAAGTGAAGTTACACCTTTCTCTGTAATTTTAGGTGCTACAGCATTTCTTTTTTCATTTACTGTATAAATAAGTTCTGGTTTTTGTATATGATCACTTAAAAGAGATGAAATTTTTTTAGAAAAATCTACTGGAACTTCTATAGTAGCATAGTATTTTCCATGTTCAATTCCATACTTTGCCTCTTCTTCTTTTACAAAAATCCATCCTATTTTATTATTTTTTTTTAACTGTTTTACTATGTCATTTCCTATATTTACATTTTTACCATTAAAATTAGTACCTTTATCATTATTAACTATAGCAACGGAAATTCCTTTTGTATTACTATATGGATCCCAGGAAGATTTGATATTAAACCAAGCATATAATGATGGTAAAATTATAAGTCCCAACATTACTACAATAGCAATAGGATTTTTTATTACATTTTTTATATCCTTCTTATATATTTTAAATATATTTTTCATAAGTTCTGCAACCTTTCTTCTTATTTTTAATCTTATCTTTTGTTATTTTTCAAATGTATATTTTTAGATGTATTTTCTGTAATAAAACGTTTTTTTATTTTAACTTGTTGATATGATTTAAATTTTTTACACTATAATTAGTAAATGACAAATAAATTTTAAATTAAATTATATATGTTTAATATATACTGTTATATGTCTTTTTATAATTTTAATAAAAAAATTTTATATTTTTACTTTAAAAGACTTTTTAAAATCTTTTATAATAATAAAGGTTAATATATATTTGTAGAGAAATAGATATATATTACATTAAAAAATATTTTATATAGAAAAGGAAATGATTTGATATGGATAAAGTATTTTTAAAACGATATGCCGAATTGGCTGTAAAAACAGGTGTAAATATTCAAAAAGGACAAAAATTATTTATAAACTCTCCTATTGAATGTGCTGACTTTACAAGATTAGTAGCAGATATGGCTTATGATAATGGAGCAAAAGATGTAATCATAAACTGGATAGATGAAAAATTTTCAAAAATAAGATTTATGAAAGCTCCTAAGGAAGTATTTGAAGAAATGCCTGATTGGCAAAAAGAATTTTATTTATCTAATGTAAAAGATGGGGCAGCTTTTTTATCTATTCATGCATCTGATCCAGAACTTTTAAAAGATGTTGACCCTAATATAATTTCCATAGCTCAAAAAACTAGAAGTATTGCATTAAAAGAATATAGTGAACGTTTAATGAGTAACAAAAATGCATGGTCAGTTATATCTATTCCAACGGAAGGTTGGGCTACAAAGGTATTTCCTGAATTATCTCCTAAAGATGCCATGAAAAAACTTTGGGATTATATATTTAATATAGTTAGAGTGGATAAAGAAAATCCTGTAGAAGCTTGGAAAGAACATACTAATAATCTTAAAAACAAAATGAATGCTTTAAATTCATATCATTTTAAATCAATGCATTATAAAAATTCATTAGGAACTGATTTAACTGTAGAACTTCCTAAAAAACATTTATGGCTTGGAGGTTCAGAACACACCGAAAATGGAATAGAATTTTTAGCTAACATGCCTACCGAAGAAATTTTTTCTCTTCCTCTTAAAACTGGTGTAAATGGAACCTTAGTTAGCTCAAAACCTCTTAACTATGGTGGAAACTTAATAAATAATTTTTCTTTTACTTTTAAAGATGGTAAAATAGTTGATTTTAAAGCTGAGCAAGGCTATGAAAGTTTAAAACATTTAATAGATACAGATGAAGGATCTCATTATCTAGGTGAAATTGCCTTAGTTCCTTTCCATTCACCTATTTCTAATTCTAATATTATATTCTTTAATACTTTGTATGATGAAAATGCTTCTTGTCATTTTGCCATTGGTAAAGCTTATTCTGTTTGTATAGAAAATGGTGCAAACATGGATGAAGACCAACTTAAAGAAAACGGAGTTAATGATTCATTAACTCATGTAGATTTTATGGTAGGTACGAATGACTTAAGTATTATTGGTACAACATATGATGGCAAAGAAATTGAAGTTTTCAAAAATGGTGATTGGGCTATTTAGATTTCAATAATTAATCTTCTAAAAGTTGTTACTAAGGTTTATTAATAAATTTATAGATTTTATAAATACTATTAGTAATAAGCTTTTAGGAGGTGATATATATGTATAATGAAAATACCATTAATAAAAATTTAGATACAAATTTAGTAAATGAAAAATCTAATAGCAAAGAAATTACAGAAGAGATTACAGAAGAAATGGAAAATCGATTAGATAACATAGCTGAGGATATAGAAAAAGGTGCGGAACAAGCTAAAGAATATGTAGTGAATCAAGTTTCTACTGGTGCAGATTTATATAATAAGACTTTAAATCAAGCTAAAGCAAAATACTATACTGCCAAAGCCAAGTATTACGATAAAAAAAGAAAATAATACAGAAAAAATCACTTCATAATTTTGTGAAGTGATTTTTTATTAAAGTCAATTTTATTTATCCATTTATAAGTATAAGTTTTTCTTTTCTACTTAATTTTTTTATAGCACATTCTCTTTTCATCGCTTCTTCTTTTTCTATAAATTCTTCAAAATATCTTAATTTTACAGGAGTTCTTGCCTTAGTATATTTAGCACCTTTACCTGTATTATGTTGATTTACTCTTCTCTCTAAATCTGTTGTCCATCCAGTATATAGAGTTCCATCACTACATTCTACTATATAAGTATATGGCATAAAAATCCCCCTAAACTCTATAGTTTTTAATTTCCTATATAATTATTCTCTTGCCTTACTTATAGACATTGGTTTACCCTTTATAGGTAATTCCTTATTTTTAATTACATCTTTTCCATATCCATTAAGTATATCCACATAACTATAATTGTCAAAGATATCAATAATTCCAATAGAATCTGCTGGCACATTACAACTATTAATTATGGTACCTACTATATCTCCTCTACGGATTTTTTTCCTTTTTCCACCTGCAATATAAACTTTTATTACATCGGAACCTACAGTTGTTTTCTTTACTACTGTTTTTATTTGTTTTTCAGGTATTTTTTCTATTTCTTCTTTTGTAGGACGAATTGCCTTAGTAATGTTCATATTTATAAATTCTTCTATAGCTTCCAAAAACTTTTCTTCATATGGAGTAACAAAAGTTATAGCCTCTCCTTTTCTTCCTGCTCTTCCTGTTCTACCTATTCTATGAACATATGCTTCCAATTCTAATGGAATATCATAATTTATAACATGAGTAACTCCACTCATATCAATTCCTCTTGCGGCAACATCTGTAGCTACTATAAAGGTAAATTCGCCATTTTTAAATTGTTTTAATGTATCTAACCTATCACTTTGTTGCATATCCCCATGAAGTTCACAAACTGAATATCCTCTACCTTTCATCTTAGTATAAACTTCTGCTACATTTTTTTTCGTTCTACAAAAAACTATACATTGATTTATATCATTTATTTTTACTAAATCTCTTAATAATCCAAACTTCCTATCTTCTGCTATTTCATAATATACTTGATTTATTTTATCTACTGTTAAAGTTTTAGCTTCTATTTCTACAATTTTAGGATTTTTCATATGTTTTTTTATAAGAACTTTAATTTCTTCTGCTAATGTTGCTGAAAACATTAATGTTTGTCGTTCAGTATGTATCTTACATATAATACTTTCTACCTGTTCTATAAATCCCATGTTAAGCATTTCATCAGCTTCATCTATTACTAAATACTTTACTTCACTTAAATCTAAATTCCCACTTTCAATATGATCTAAAGTTCTTCCAGGTGTTCCTACAACCACATGTACCCTTTGCTTTAACTGTGTTTTTTGTAGTGATACAGGTTGTTTTCCAAATACAGGCACTGATTTGATTTTCTTGTATAATCCTAAACTTCCAAAATCCTCATTAATTTGAACCGCCAATTCTCTTGTTGGAGTTAGAATTAATGCTTGAACTGCATTTTTTTCTATATCTATATTCTCAATAATAGGTATAGCAAATGCTGCCGTTTTACCACTTCCTGTCTGTGATTTAACTATAACATCTTCATCTTTTAAAACTAATGGTATTACATTTTCTTGAACTTCTGATGGTTTTTCATATCCCATATTCTTTATTGCTTTAAGTAAATTTTTATCTAAATTAAAATCTTCAAATTTATGCATTCTAAATTCCCTTACTTTCCTTATTTTATTTAAACATAACTTTTTAATTATAACATATTTTTTAATCTATAATTTACTATTTGCTTTTTATAAAACTTTTATGATGTTATAATATTTTTATACCTAATAAAAAGGGAGGAATTTAATGAGTACTACTAAATACATAAAAAAAATAATAAGAAAAGAGCCAAAAGATAAATCACAAAAAAACAAAAAAAATAATGATAAAAATTTTATAGATTTCGATTATCCATCAGCAAGAATATTTTTCGATAATTATAAAGAACAATATACTTTAATTTTTAAAAATAACAGAAATATAAATCTACGTTCTATGATATTACTAATAATTAATACA
The DNA here is from genome assembly GCA_003288255.1 of Clostridiaceae bacterium 14S0207. GTDB lineage: Bacteria > Bacillota > Clostridia > Clostridiales > Clostridiaceae > Hathewaya > Hathewaya limosa. Next base: position 1,829,729 of record CP026600.1, read on the forward strand.
CTGACTATTTTATTTACTTTAGTTTTCGTTTCTAACTCAAAGTTTATTATATTAAAAAATCATAACATTACTAATATAACATTATTTATTTTGGAACTTATGGCTTTAATATTAACATTTAGCTGCATTATAAGAAGTTTATTTCTCACTTTAAAATTATTTAATTTTAAATCCTTGAAATATTTTATACCAAACGAATTAACTGAAAATATGTATATGAATGAAACAGATACTACTTTTTTTTCTTTATCCTCAAAATATAAGGAAATAATTAATTACAATCTAAGTATTCTTAATGAAAAAAACAATTTTTTTACCAATACATTAAAATTAACTTCTTACTCATTTTTATTTGTAACTTTATTTATACTTTTATACTTTGTTTCATTAAATTTATTATAATAAAAACACCTGGTATATATAATATTGAAAGTTATTTCATAATTTTATCCATTATATATACCAGTTATTTATATTTTTCATAAAACACTGCTCCATTTCTATAATTTAAGAAACCTGTAGTACTTTAATGACCTTCTTTAAAGTATTTTTAAACTCTTCCGTTTTTATCTCTTTATTTTTTATCGTACAAAGTTTAGTTATTGATCCACTAAAGATTTCTTCCATTTTTTTGTCATATTTTTCTTCGCCACTTCCACCATATACACTTATATAAAAAATTTCTTTAGGAAATTTTTTTCTATTAGTTAATATGTAAGTTCTTAATGCTGGGCTTATATTTGCCGCCCATATAGGTCCACATAAGATTAGTTTACTATATTTATGAGATAAATTATTTTCATAGTTTATACTTGTTATATTTCCATTTAATGCATCCCTTCCCCCTTTTATGAACCCACCTATCCCTTTTCTATTTTTTAGATCTTTAATTTCATCTATATGACAATTTAATAGATCTTTTAATTCATATGCAATCTTCTTTGAATTTCCACTTCTTGAATAGTACACAATTAAAATGTTTTCATTTTCTACACTCATATTACTTCTCCCCAAATATATTTTATATTTATCTTACATAATCAATTTAATTATCAAAATAAATTTGATCAATAACTATTACTAACGCTAACAATAATAGATACGAAACTTCATTATCATCTATCCATATTTCATATCTATCTCCAAAGGAAAAATATTTTTTATCAATGCTAGCCACCTTCTTACTTCTATTATATATAGAAAAATCATGTGCCAAAAAATCACCTTGTACCTTATAGTGACCTGTATTACTACAGATTTTAAACTTTTTCTCAAAGAAACTCAGTTCTTTTTCTATAGTTGCTAATAATTTCTTTCCTATATATAACTCATATACAGGCAAGAAAACCAGCGAAACTTGTTTAATAAAAACTAACTCCTTTCCTCCTTTATCATATATATGTAGCTTATTGCCTATTGTAAATATTTCTCCTTCAACCCTAAAACATTTACAGCCTTGTTCGTCTAAAATATCAAAATTATCACCTATTGAAAAACATTTCTCTTTAATATAATATTTCATATCCCCTATTTCTCTCCTTATATAGCAAAAAGAATTTATTTACTACATAATAATTCTACTACAATAATTACTATCTTGAAATAATAGTGTAATTTATTCAAAATTAAACCATTTTATTTTATTATAGTTCTTATAAATTAATATTTCAACGTCTAATAAATTTAGTTTAATATTATAATAAATACTAAAGTATAATTTTTGTAATTGTTTGTAAAATCAAATTTAATTTATTTAAATTTAATTTATTTTTTATTTTAAGTATTAATTTTTTTTATCTATCCCTTTAGAACTTTTTCTTTCCATATACCTTTTTTATAAATACAAAATCCATATATACATATTATTAAGTTACTAAAACTCATTGAAAACCATATAGCTGTTGATCCTATATTAGTAAAGTACTTAAATAATAATATCATAGGAATTCTTATAAACCATAGTCTTCCAATCTCCATAACCATAGAATATTTAGTGTGTCCTGAACCTTGAAATATTCCTTGAAAAACGCCAAATATCCCCATTAAAGGCATAGATGCAGATATATATCTAAGATAAATTATTCCTTCATTTATTACTTTCATATCATCCTTAGATTGCATAAAAAAGTTTATAACAGTTCTATCATTGAGAATTAAAAGCATACATCCTACAATTGCAATAATAACTGTAATTATTACTGATTTTTTAAAAGCTTCCTTAACTCTTTCTATTTTTCTACATCCTAAATTTTGTCCTACAATAGCAGTTAGAGCGGCTCCTATTCCCATTGCTGGTTGCATTATAAGAGATGTTATTCTATTTACCATTCCAAAAGCAGCCATAGTGGCCGTACCATAAGATGCTATAAAACTATTTAAAACTATAAAGCCTAGCGCTGATCCTGATTGACCTAATGACGAAGGCAAAGCTACCTCCACTATTTTTTTTACTAATTCCTTTTTAAATTTAAAATTTTTCAACTTAGGACATAATATATTAGATGGTCTCATTATTATGTACAACCCTAAAAAGGCTAAAATTGCCTTAGAAATTAACGTAGCTATGGCTGCTCCACCTATTCCTAATTTAAATACAAAAATAAAAATAGGATCTAATATAACATTTAATATGGCACTAATAGCACTAAGTACTGTTGGTGTTAATGTATTACCTTGTGCATTAAGTATAGAATTAAAATTAAATATAAAAAATGTAAATGGAATATCTAAAAAAGTTATTTTTAAATAGATATTACTATACTTGGCTAACTCTTCTGTAGCACCCATTAAATTTACTATTAATGGAGTTGTAACATATCCTATAATAGCAAAAATAATAGAACAAATTAAAGATAACATTATAATTTGATTAGTATATTCTATTCCCTCTTTATCTTTATTGGAGCCTAATAACTGTGATAATATAGCTGTACCAGCTATTGAAATTCCCATTCCTATGGAGATAAACAAATAAATAACTGGCCATACAAATGCTGTAGCAGCAAACTGAATGGATCCTAATTTACTTACCCAAATTCCATCTGCTAAATTATACAAAGTTTGAATTAAATTATTAAACATAATAGGTATAGATAATGTAAGTATTACTTTATACATATCTCCTGTAACTATTAATTCTCTTCTGTTCTTTATATCCATTAGATTTCCCCCTAAATTGCTTTTTGAAAGTTTAAACTATTTATATTATATCATTATTTTTAATCCATAATAAAAAGCCCTACAAAACTTTTAAAAAGTTTAAATAGAGCTTTTATATTGTAAAATGAAGTTTAAAACATATTCTATATGAAAAATTTAAGTACAAATACTATTCCTATAAATACTGTAGTCCAACTTATTTCTTTATATCTTCCTGAAAAGACCTTTAAAATAATATATGAAATTACACCAAATACTATTCCCTCTGAAATACTATATGCAAGTGGCATCATTATTATTGTTAAAAATGCTGGAAGTGCTTCTGTATAATCTGTAAGATCTATTTCCTTAATAGGTTCAATCATGAATAATCCTACTAATACTAAAGCTGATGAAGTAACTGCTGGTGTTATAATACCAAATAATGGTGCAAGAAATAATGCTAAGAAAAACATAACTGCTGTAGATACCGCTGTTAATCCTGTTCTTCCGCCTTCTGCAACTCCTGATGCACTTTCTACAAATGTACTTACTGTGCTAGTACCTAAACAAGCACCTAAAGTAGTTCCTACTGCATCTGCAAATAAAGCTTTTTTAATATTAGGTACTTTTCCATTCTCATCTAACATTTTCGCTTTTGTAGCGACTCCTACTAATGTTCCTATAGTATCAAACATATCCATAAATAGAAGTGTGAATAATACAATAGCCATGTCTATTGAAAAAATATTATTCCATTGGAACTTTAGAGCTATAGAACCGATTGATGGTGGCATACTAATAATTCCTTTTGGCATTGGAGTTATTCCCATAGGTATACCTATAATAGCCGTAACTACCATTCCAATAAATAAAGCACCCTTAATATTTCTTGAAATTAATATTCCCGTAATTAATATTCCTATTATTGCAAGTAATGCTGGACCTTGTGTTATGTTTCCTAACCCAATTAATAAATCTCCACCTTTTGGATGAACAATAACACCTGCACCCTCTAATCCAATAAGTGCTATAAATAATCCTATACCAACAGAAATACCTCTTTTAATATTTACCGGAATTGAATCCACAATAGCCTCACGTATATTAAAAACTGTTAAAAGTATAAAAATTATTCCTTCTAAAAAAACGGCTGTTAATGCAAACTCATAAGAATATCCCATAGCTTTTACTACTGTAAAAGCAAAAAAGGCATTAAGACCCATTCCTGGTGCTAATGCAAAAGGTAATTTTGCATATAATCCCATTATTAAAGTTGCTATTACTGCAGATAATGCTGTTGCAGTAAACACTGCACCTGTATCCATACCTGCTGCCGCTAATATGGCTGGATTAACCACTAGTATATATGCCATAGTCATAAAAGTAGTTATTCCTGCTACAATTTCCGTTTTAATGTTCGTATTATTTTCTTTCAATTTAAAAAATTTCTCCATTTTACCCCTCTTTCGTTTACTTTCGACATTTACACTATATATAATAATACATTTTTAAAATTTTTTAAACCCTTTTACGAATATTTTTTTATTATTTTGTTTGATTTTATGTATTATTTTTTATATCTTAATTTAGTATATTTCTATTTTAATAATTTAAACCTATTTTCCCTAATTAATGCTATAAATAAAGCTATACTTATAACCTATTCATATTTAACTAATATGACAGTTATAAATATAGCTTTTATTCATTGTATAAGAATATTTTCTATCCTACTTATTTCGCAAAATATTGATAAAAATAACATTTTAATTTTCCATTATAAAGTTTTCTGTTCTTATCTGATTTTTTTCCAAAACATTTTTCAAAATTAGGATGAGAAGTTACTACAAAATAAGACCAATCAGGTAAATTTCCAAATACTTTTCCCATAGTACTATAAAGACCTTCAACCTCTTTCATGTCACTAAGTCTTTCTCCATAAGGAGGATTAGTAATTATTAATCCATTTTTCTTTTTAGAAGAAATATCTTTCATATCCATTGTTTGATATGTTATTACATCCTCTACCCCTGCTTTTTTAGCATTATCCATAGCTGTTCTCAAAACTCTTCCATCTATATCTGATGCAAAAATTCTAAATTCATCTTTCTTGATAACATTTTTAGCATATCTTCTAGCATCTGTCCATAATTTTTGTGGAATTATATCCCACTTTTCACTAATAAAATCTCTATTTAAACCAGGTGCCATATTTTTTCCTATCATAGCCGCTTCTATAGCAATAGTACCAGATCCACAAAATGGATCCATTAAAATTTTAGATATATCCCATTTACTTAAAAGTACCAAAGCAGCTGCTAGTGTTTCCTTCATTGGGGCAGCTCCAGCATGTTCTCTATACCCTCTTTTATGTAATCCAACTCCACTAGTATCTAAATTTAAACTCACTATATCTTTAAGAATAGATACTTCAATTTTATATTCTACACCAGTTTCTGAAAATACTTCCCTATTATATTTTCTTTTCATACTTTCTACTATAGCTTTTTTAACAATAGATTGACAATCTGGTACACTAAACAGTTTTGATTTAACCGATTTACCGCTTACATGCATAAATCCGTCTATAGGAATTATATTTCCCCATTCTACATTTACAGTTCCATTAAATAATTCTTCAAAGGATTCAGCTTTAAATTCTGCCATTTGAATTAACACTCTATCTGCTGTCCTAAGCCACATATTACAGGTAACTATATCCATCTCGTCACCTTCAAAAGTTACTTTTCCATTTTCTATCTTTAGATCTTCATATCCTAACTCTCTTAATTCATTTGCTACTACTTTTTCTAATCCAAAAGTTGACGTTGCTATTAATGTATACATTCTTTCTCTCCTATTCACTTTCAAAATACATATTTATATTCTACCATTAAAATATAAAATATAAACTAAAATAATAAAATTTAAGTAACTTTTTCTAGTTATTATTAAAAAATTAGAAAGGAATATGTTTTCATATTCCTTTCTAATTACTACATATTACTATCATCTACTGAATCTAACCATTGTTTAGCTGGTTTCATAACACTTTCTATACATCCATTTTCAAAAGGATTTTTTAAATTTGCTATCTCTATAAGTTCTAAGAAAGATTTACTTCCACCAACTTTACATAATCTTAAATAATCTTCCCATGCTTTTTCTCTATTTGCATTACATTTAACCCAAAATTGTAATGCACAAACCTGAGCTAGTGTATAATCTATATAATAAAATGGTGTTTGGAAGATATGACTTTGTTTAAACCAAAATCCTCCTCTATTCAAGAAATCATTATTCTCATAATCTTTACCTTTTAAATATTTCTTTTCAATTTCTCTCCAAGCATGTTTTCTTTCTTCTGGAGTTGCCTCTGGATTTTCATACACAAAATGTTGAAACTCATCTACTGTAACTCCATAAGGAATAAAGGTTATTGCACTACTTAAATGTGCAAATTTATATTTCAGTTCATTTTCTTCAAAAAATAATTTCATCCATGGCCATGTTATAAATTCCATACTCATAGAATGAATTTCTGCTGATTCACTAGTAGGGAACGCATATTCTATTACACCTGAATTTCTACTACAATATGTTTGGAATGCATGCCCTGCTTCATGTGTTAATACATCTATGTCTCCTGATGTTCCGTTGAAATTAGCAAAAATAAATGGTGCCTTATACTTTTCTATAAATGTACAATATCCTCCACCAGCTTTGCCTTTCTTGCTTAAAAGATCCATAAGTTCATGTTCAATCATAAAATCAAAATATTCATCAGTTTCTTTTGATAATTCTTTATACATTTTCTTTCCATTTTCTATAATCCAATCTGGATCACCCTTAGGAGTTGCATTTCCTGTTAAAAATTCTAATGGCTCATCATAATATTTAAGACTTTCTAGGCCTAATCTTTTAGCCTGTCTTTTTCTTAACCCTTCTGCTAAAGGCACTACAAATTCTAAGACTTGCTTTCTATAATTTGATACCATTTCAGAATTATAGTCAAGTCTCATCATTCTTAAATAACCAAGATCTACATAGTTTTTGAAACCTAGCTTCTTAGCCATTTTATCTCTTACTTTAACTAATTTATCATATATTTCGTCAAACTTTGCTTCATTTTCTTCGTAAAATCCAGACCATGCTTCATATGCTCTTTTTCTCATAGCTCTATCTTTAGATTGCATAAATGGTTCTAACTCTGATAAATTTCTTTCCTCACCTTCAAACATAATTTTAGCTGAGGCTCTAAGCTTATCATATTCCGTAACCAATTTATTTTCTTCTTTTAAATCTTCTATAATTTCAGGACTAAATGATTTTATTTGAAATTCTGCTAACTTAAAAAGTTGTTTTCCATAAACTTTTTCTAATTCAGTTCTAAATTGAGATTTTATTAAAACCTTATAATATTCTGAAATTACACCTTCATATACAGGCATATTTTCATTCATAAATTCTTGTTCTTTTTCATAAAACTCATCAACAGTATTTATAGAATTCCTTATTTCAACCAAAGTTGCCATAGTTTCTACTTCACTTCTTAAATCATATATATCTTTCATAATAGAAAGTTGTTCATCTAAAGTCTTAGATTCACTAAAATCTTTGATTAATGTCCTAAATTCCTCATTAACCTTTTCCATATTTGGTCTGCAATATTTATAATCCTTAAACTTCATTATACTTCCCCCTTTCACAATATACTTACTATATTATCATACTTCTTTACTATAAAATATAACTATGAATAAGTTTTTACACAAAATACCCTTTTTAGCCAATTTTTCTTTAGACTTTGCAATTCTTGTTTAATTAAGTATAATCAATATATGCATAATTTTTTAATACACCTTTAGAAATCCTTTTCAAATAGGTTTAACTAATTTTTTAAGATATTTAAAAAATTAGTAATTTTAGTACATGCTATTATACTTATAAAAATTACTTTAATTTTCATAAGTATTTACTAAAAAGAAAGGAGTAAAAAACTAAAATGAAATTATTATCTATAGTTGTACCCTGTTATAATGAAGAAAAAGTTTTAAATCTATTTTATAAAGAAATTACTAATGTATTATCACAAATAGATATAGATAAAGAAATTATTTTAATAGATGATGGTTCTAGAGATAGCACTTTAAATCTTATGAAGGAACTTTCAAATCAGGATAATCATATACGATACATAAGTTTTTCTAGAAACTTTGGTAAAGAAGCTGCTATTTTGGCTGGACTTACTGAATCTAGAGGAGATTACATAGTTTTAATTGATGCAGATCTACAACATCCTCCTACAAAAATATTAGAAATGTATAATAGAATAACTACTGAAAATGTAGATATGGTTGCTACAAGGAGAATAACTCGAAAAGGTGAACCTCCTATTCGTTCTTTCCTTGCTAAATTATTTTATAAAATAATAAATAAAATTAGCCAAGTAAAAATAGTTCCAGGTTGTCAAGATTTTAGAATAATGTCTCGTGAAGTAGTAAATTCAATCTTAAAACTTACGGAATATAATAGATTTTCAAAAGGAATTTTTAATTGGATAGGATATAACACTGTCTATATAGAATTGGAAAATATAGAACGTGCCGCCGGTGAAACCTCTTGGAGTTTTTGGGGACTTTTAAAATATGCCCTAGAAGGCATAGTAGCATATACTACAGCTCCTTTGCAAGTAGCTACTATATTAGGTTTTTTAACCTCTTCTATAGCCTTTATTTATTTATTATATATTATTTTTAAAACTATATTATTTGGCAGTGATATTTCTGGATTTCCAACGATAGTTTGTTTAATATTGATTTTAGGAGGATTTCAACTTATTTCTTTAGGAATTATAGGTGAATATCTATCCAAAACATATTTAGAAACTAAGAAACGACCTAAATACTTCATAAAGGAGAAAAATTAATGAGATTATTAAACAAATTTTTCTCCTTAGAATTTTTACGTTTCGTATTTATAGGAATCATAAACACTTTAACTCACAATGGAGTATATATAGTTTTATTAAACTTTATTCCCTATTTAGGTGCTAACACCATTGCTTTTATACTAAGCACTATTATTTCTTTTTTCTTAAATTGTTATTTTACCTTTAAGGTAAAACCTACTTTAAAAAAATTTATAATTTTTCCGATTTCTTGTTTACCTAATTTTGTAATTCAAAGTACGGGAATAACTATTTTAATAGAATATATTAAAATTTCTAAAACATATGCAGCTTTTTGTGCATCTATAATAGCAATACCAATTACTTTTATCTTAATGAGATTTTTAATTAAGTTAGATCCTAGCAAAAATTAAACTAATAAATTAAATTTTAAAAAGGTTGCCTTAAAATATTTTTAGGACAACCTTTTTTTAATAAAATATAATTAAAAAACTTTTATAAATTTTATTCTATGTCTAATTATTATTTAAAATCCTCTAGGAGAAAATACTACATAGCCATCTATTTCTTTAATTAAAGCTTTATATTTTGATCTTAATACTTTATCTATAAACTCTTTATTATATGCTACTATATATAAACTATCTGTCTTGAAAGTACCATTTAATATTGCTTCTTTATTTTCTTTTAACTTATTCTCTAAAGTCTTAGGATTTCTAGCAAAATAACCATAATCCATATCAAAATTATTCATAGATGCAAAATATGCTATAGGACCATAATCACCTAATTTTTCGGTTACACAGATATGTTTATATTCTTTTTTTACTTTATTCCAAAATTCATCCTTTAATGGATTTTTCCACTTTTTTTGATATATAAATTCATTTCTAGTCTTTATATACATTCCACTTAAATCCCAAATTTGTAATCCTAAAATTATAAGAACTATTATAGTAACATTTTTTTTACTAGATTTTATTATTTTAAAGAAAGAATAAATAGTCATAATATACCATACAGGCCATATCATTCTTCCTGTAGCTCTTACCATGGTCCAAATTTTAGTTAAAGTTTTGCCTATGGGAATTGAAATTAAATGTCCTGCCCAAGTTATATTATTAGAAAGAGAAATCATAGTAAATATTATACAAGTAACTATAAGGGTTATATAAAGCTTTGCATTAGCTTTATCAAAACCATTTCTTAATAAATCAATTACTGCAAGAAATACTAATAATATTCCTCCAAAACCTAAGTATGCAAATCCTTCATATTGTCCTGAAAAAGCCAAAAATGAATTCATAAACTGTGATGTTCCTATAGGATTAAAAAAACCATTTAAATTAAAACTAAACCATCCAAAGCCCACATCTAAAACTTGAGCATTAACTTTAAAATATCCATTAACATACATAAGAAAAAAAACCAGTGCCACTGTAATACCTATAAAACTTATAGATTTTTTTATATTTAGTTTCTTATCAATCAAAATACCTTTAAATATATAAATTATGAATATAATATATACCATAAATAAGAAATATGGATGTATAATAACTGTTAATCCAACTAATATAGTCCAACTAATTAAATGCTTTATTTCATACTTTTCATTTATTAGTAAATAAATTGCCCATAACACAAGCCAATGACTAGTTAAAGATGTATGCCCTCCTATTCTTAAAAACATCATAGGAGTAGGTATAAAAAACAAAGTTGCCAGTACTTTTATAGTTAATTTATCTGTTATTTTATTAAAAATAATTCCAATAAAAGCTCCCATTAATATAAAAGATAGGTATAACCACATACCTAAATATTGAAAGATAGGAGGCAATATTAATTTAAACATTTTAAAAAATACTGCTGCTATGGGAATAGAGTCTGTGAATATAACACTCATTCCATTTGGACATCCCCAATTTTTATAAAACCCTAAAGGAAAGTTCCAGCTATCTTTCACAAAAAAATTCCAACTAAAAAAATGTTGCCTTCTATCCGTTTCATTCATAATCCACCCAATATTAGTTGGTTTTAAAGTTTTCACGCCTATTAAAATCATAGCTAAAGATAGTCCTATTATAGCACCTATAATTATAGCCTCATACCTGCTTTTATTTTTTTCAAAGGTATCTTTATACATAGCGTATATCCATATACTCATCTGAATAAGCATAGCTGTAATATCTGCTATAGTTTGAAAACGTGAATGTCTAGGTGCTGAATATTTCCATAGACAACTATATACTAAATAAATAATTACAATGCTTATTATAGATTTTATTAAAAATTTAATTTTACCTTCCTTCATACATTACCCCTCGTTTATTTATACAATTAATTTAAATACTTAATTTACATTTAACCCTCTATTCATTTAACATTTTCATGGTATTTTTACCAAATATCTATATTATATCATATTTTGAGTAAATATCTTATATTGTGCGCCCTATTCTTAACTTTTATTTGATGTACATAATATATTATAAAAACATATAAATTAAGTTTTTTACCTAAATAAAAATAAAAACCGTACAAAAATAATGTACAGTTTTTATTTTTATTTAACTAACTTATGTTAAAAACATTTTAAATAATTTTTTCTATAAAAATCAATTTTTAATACTATAAGTACTAAATTATCCTAATGCATGTAATATAAAATTTACTAAAAACATACAAGCTATTACATACATAGCAATTGATACATCCTTTGATTTTTTATTAGCTATTTTTACTATTGGATATGCTATAAATCCAAAAGCCATACCATCAACAATACTATAAGTTAATGGTATCATAGCAATAATTAAAAAGGCTGGAAAACCTTCTGAAAAATCATTAAAATTAATGTTTAGAGCATTCTTTATCATTAATGCACCTATAATTATAAGTATAGGTGATATGGCACTATTTGGTATAATTTTTATAAATGGTAGTAAAAATAAAGATGCCAAAAATAATATCCCTGTAACTACAGAAGTTAATCCTGTTTTTCCACCTGCAGCTATACCAGCAGCTGTTTCCACTGTGGCTACCGTTGGACTTGTTCCAAAAATTCCACAAGTTATTGCAGAAATAGAACAACATCTAAAACAGCTTTTAAATTTCTTAGGTTCGTCTAACATAACATTAACATGCCCATGTAATAATCCTAGATTTTCAAATACCAATACTAGCGCTAGTGAAAATACTGCTACCCAAAATGTAACAGACCCTATAGCACTAAAATCCATACTCATAAATACATTTTTATAGGCACCTAATGAAAAATTGGCAAAATTTAATTTAGATATATCGACTAAACCAAAGAAATAGGATATAATTGTTCCACCTATCATACCAATCAAAAAATTTCCTGGTATATTACATATAAATAAAATCAATGTAAGTATTAAATTTATAAATGTTACATACACCATTGGATCGTTGAAATGTCCTAAAGCTACTAATGTTGACTCACTATGTATTACTATACCACTTTTTTGTAACCCTATAAATGTTATAAACAGACCTATACCTACTGTAATAGCCTCTTTAAGTGAATTTGGAATTGATTCCGTAAGTATCTTAGATAATTTAGTAAAAGCTATAATAGCAAATACAATTCCTGATACAAATACTGCTGCAAAACCTTGCTGCCACGTTAATCCCATATTTGTAGCAATAGTATACGAAAATAGTGCATTTACTCCCATACCTGGAACTAAAATCATTGGCGCATCACTTATAAATCCAACTAATAAACATCCTACAAAAGAAGTTAATATAGTAGCTACTATACCGCCTTCTATAGGTACTCCAGCATCTCCTAGAATAGATGAATTAACTGCGATTATATAAACAATGGCAAAAAATGATGTGAGACCTGCGATGATCTCTTTTTTTAGAGTTGTATTATTACCCTTAAGATCAAATACTTTCTTATTTTTTTTCAATTTTTTCACCTTTTATATTTTATCCCTCGCCCTCCCGTGTTCAAAAAACATCACTTTTTATTATATTTAAAACTTTATATAAAATCAACTTTTATTTAATATCTATCCTTAAAGAGTTTCTACATTAACAGAACTAACATTTTCAAGTTTCTGAATCCTCTCTATTAGTTCCAAAGAATTTATATTATTTTTAATTCGAATTCTACATTCAATAATATAGAACTCTTTATTATTTTCTACATATTTACTCATTTTATAAAAAGAAATAGTACACTTTTCCTGGCTCAATACTTCACATAAATCATATATAGGTGCTTCTAATAATGTTATAGAAACATCTAATGTTTTACTTGTTGTTAATCTAAACAACTTTTGTAATCCCTCTAATCCTACAAACACAACTAGTGTACAAAATATGCCAATCCAGTACAGCCCCGAACCTATAGCCAACCCAATTCCTGCTGTTACCCATATTCCTGCCGCCGTAGTCAAGCCTTTTACTACTTTTCTTTCTATTATTATAGTACCTGCTCCTAAAAAACCTATTCCACTAACAACTTGTGAAGCCATTCTGCTAGGATCTAAACCTATCGAAGTATGTCCTAAAATATCTAGAAATCCATACTTTGATATTATCATAATTAATGCACTACCTACTCCTACTAAAAAATGAGTTCTAAATCCAGCTTCTTTTGAATGTAATTCTCTTTCCAATCCTATAATTCCAGCTAAAACTCCTGCCAATATAATTTTAAAAATCATTGTAAAAGTATTCATCATTATAACCACTTCCATATTAAGATAAATTATCTATTAGTAATATTATTTATAACTCCTAAATAAAATAGGCTTATATTTATATATAGTATATATTATATATAAATATAAGCCTTGTATCTCATCTATAAAAAAATTTATTTAAACTTTTTATTAAAGTCTTAACTACATAAGTATTCATTAAACAAATGTATAAAAAATATCTTTATAATTCCACTTACTTAAATTACGCTTTTATATCATCTTTAACTGATACTTTACCATTAGTTTTTCTAGCTATAATCGGTAAAATTAGTCCTAATCCAAGTAATACAAACGGTGTCCCTATATTAAGTGCTAATTTAAAATACCATTCTCCTGAAAAAAGTTCAGCACCTTTAGGAATCATTCCCATTATACATGCGAATGCAGTAAAGAAGAAACACCATCCCCCTAAAATTAAAGCGAATTTTCTATTTTTAAATGCTTTATATTGTAAATCAAATCTCTCTTCATTTTTTCTTAAACAAATATATGCAAAGAATACCCAAAGATATCTCATCGGCATAACTATTGAATTTAGGTCTAACAACCAAGTAAATAAATTATTAAAATCTCCTATACCTAAAGCTGGAATTAACATTAAAATTCCAACTAAAACAGCTGTTAATTTGTAACCATTTATAAGTACTCCATTTTTATTTTTCTTTGCTAATGCTTTAGGAATATAACGTTCATCTGCTTCACTAAGTAAAACTTTTAATGGAGCATCTATTGCAATTATAAAACCTGAAATTTGTACTGTAAAAACAGCAGCTGCATATAAGATTAAGAAGAAGTTTCCTAATCCATAATATTGACCTAATAATTTAAAAGAATAATAAGACCCATTCATTTTTAAATCTTTTGGAATTGCATTACTATTAAACATCATTCCCATAGCTACAGAACCTAAAACAGCACTAATAATAACCATTATAGCTAAAAGTATCATAGCTCTTGGAAATTCCTTTGTTGGATTTTCACAGTTGCTAACATAAGGTGATAATTTTTCACATCCTCCAACTGCAAATACAAGCATAGATAAAGTTGCAAAATATGTTAAATCAAATTTGGGTATAAAATTTTTCATAGCCAATAGATTTGGTGTAGCTGATTTTAAATCTACCATAAATGGTGCGGCTATCATTAGAATTATATATAATATAGACATGATAAACATTGAAGAACCAGCTATAGTAGCTAATTTTTTTAGAGAATTTACTCCTCTAGATGAAAAGTACATAAATATTAAAAATATAATTAAACATAAAATTTGTATTTTACTACTTGAAAATTTTTTAATTAATTCTCCACTTCCAGTTAAAACCCATGATAATGATATTAAAACCCCATGAGGTTTTCTTGCTATATATGGAATATGAACAACCCAATAAGTCCATCCAGCTAAATAAGCTAAAAAACTTGCATTCTTTGAAAAAGAAGTTTCTTTAATCCATTCACCTAATCCTGATTGAGTTTTGTTAAATACTGAACCTAATTCCCCTACCATTAATACATATGGTATAAAATATAAACTCATAATTAATATCCATGACACAACTATTCTTAATCCTTGATTGGCATAGTTATTAACTATATTTCCAAAACCCCATACCGACATAAATCCCATCATGGCTAAATTATACCATCTCATCTTACTTTTACTTGCATTTCCCATAAAAGCCCCTCTTTTCTTGTTAATTTTTTATTATTCCCACAGTTACATTTTAATCTTTTATAATAGATTTTAAATATTGAAATTCTATATTTTTATTTTTAATAATATTTATTTTCTGAATATTCTATTTGCTTTAATATTATTAATAATAAGTAACAACTTTAGATCATTATTTACATTTATATTTATTATTTTCTTATTTTATGACATTTTAATTTTTATAATTTAATTTTAAGCTATTTTTTTAACTTTTAACCAATTTTGTACTGGTTAAAATATGCATATAAAAAAGCAATAGGTTTTAAGTAAAATTTAATGTTTTCTTAAAACCTATTGCTTTTTGGGTTAACTATTTAACTAGATGTTTCATTCTATCGTTAATTTGTTAACTAAATTTCTTTATTTAACATAGCCATAATTTCTTTACTTACCTTGTCCACATCTATCTTATCATCGATTTCCATAGTAATTATCTGGCTCTTCCCCTTTGCTTCTCCTGTAAGATATAGGATTTCTCCTGACTTATTATCTACTTTACGTAACACTTGAGCCATATCACCTTTTTTTATTGTAACTGTTCCACCATCCTCAATACTTATCTTTCTATTTTGTGTAAATCTTATTGTTTGTCCTAATTTTACTTTCATACTTAGTCTTACACTCCTTAAAATTATATTAAACTTACTAATTAAATAATCTTTTATATATAATAAAACTTAATAGTTTAATATAAATTTTATGCATCTATCACTTCTTGCTCATCATCATCTTCTTCTTTTATTTTACTTTTATTCTCTTCTATTTTTTTGTTATCCGCTTTATATCTTTTTAAATTAGATTTTTTTAATATAAAACTTGATAAAATCAAGCAAATTCCTTCCGATACTGATGTTGCCATCCATATTCCATTTCCTCCAAATAAGGCTACCATGACAAATAAGGACGCTATAATTATAATAAGTCCTCTTCCTAAGGAAATAATTGTTGCATGAATTGGTTTAGCTACAGAAGCAAAAAAACCTGATATAAGAATATTATATCCTAAAATAAGAAATGAAATTGAAAAAATCCTAAACGCCTTTACAGAATAATTAAAAATATCACCTTGCACATTTCCATCTATAAAAACCCTTACAATAGGTCTTGTAAAAAACATTGAAATTACAAAAACTATTATAGAACAATAACCTATCACTCTAAAACTCATTTTTAAAAGTTTTTTTACTGTACTATTTTCACCTTTGCCATAATAAAAACTAGTTAACGGTTGCATTCCTTGCGTAATACCTATCATAGTCATAATAATTAAAGTATTTACATAAGAAATTATACTATAAGTTACAACTCCATTTTCTCCTATATATCTTAAAATACTTTGATTAAATAGAAAGATAACTACACCAGATGATAATTCTGTTATCCCGTCTGGAACTCCTATAAATAAAATTTTTCTAATAATAGAAAAATCAAATTTGAACTTTACAAAATTTAATCTTGATCCCTTTCTTTTCAAAAAATGGACTAAGAAAAATATACAAGAAAACAATTGTGAAATACCCGTAGCCACAGCTGCGCCTTCTATTCCCCATTTAAATTCTATAACAAATAACCAATCTAATACTATATTCGTTAAAGCAGATATAACAACGCCTACTATAGCATATTGTGGAAATCCATCTGTTTTTATTATTACTTCCAAAGAATAAGAAACAATAAAAAACATATTAAATATAATTATTATTTTAAGATAAGTTTTAACAAATTCAATAGTCGTTTTTGACGCTCCTAAGAAAAGTGCTAATTTATCCAAGTTTAGAAGGCTAGTTATTAAAATAGCCATAGAAACTATAACTAATAATGTTACGTTCATAGAAAAGATTTCGTTAGCTTTTTTTGAATCATTTCTTCCCAAATGAATGGCTATCATGGTAGATGCCCCTGTAGTAAATAACATAGAAACTGAAAAAATAAAATTTACAAAAGGCATAGCTATATTAACAGAAGCTAATGCTGTTGGTCCCACACCTCTACTTACAAATATACCATCTACTATAGTATATAAAGAATATACCCACATAGATGCTACCGAGGGAAGTAAATACTTTAAAAATTTTTTTCTTAATCCTTTAGTCTCAGTATTTTTATCTACTGACGTACTCATATTATCACTCCTTTAATAATAGTATAAACTATGGTATAATACCAAGGTCAAACTTTTTGAAAATTTTAAGGAGTGTTTTTTATGAAAAACTACTATAAGATAGGCGAAATATCTAAAATATATGATATAGGTAGAGATTCATTAATGTACTATGAAAAAATAGGAATATTAAATCCATTTAGGGATAATAATGGTTATAGAATGTATAGCATAAGAGATATTTGGAAACTTAATGTAATAAAAGAACTCAGAAATTTAAACTTTCCTATGAAAAAAATAAAAGAATACTTGGATAACCGAAGCATAGATTTCACTAAAAATATATTAATTGAAGAAATTTCTTTATTAGAAAAAAAAATTTTAGAACTTAAAACTCTAGAAAAAAACATTAAAAAGAGATTAGAAGCTATAAATTCCGTTGTATCGAATAGTAATTTATATAAAATTCAACTTCAATTCATGAATGAACGAAAAGCATTAAAATTAAATGGAGATATTCATCGAGATGAAGAGATCGATTTTCTTCTAAAAAAACTTCAAAGAAAATATGAACATAAATTTTATGTTCTAGGAAATAACAATTTAGGTGCAATATATTCTATGGATAAAATCAACCAAAATATATTTAATCATTTTAAAGCAGTATTTTGTCTTCTAGAAGATGAAGATCCTGATTATAATTTGACTTTAAAAGAAGGCTATTATGTAACTTTTTCATACGGTGGCCCCTATAAAAAAAATCATGTTTATATTACTAAACTTTTAGAATTCATAGAAAATAATAATTATAAAATTCTAGATAATCCTATTGAAATTTATAAAATAGATGTTCATGAAACTAGTTTAGAGGAAGAATTTATAACCGAGATACAAATTCCTATAGAGATAAATAATTAAAGTTTTATCCATATATAATAAAAAAATTATAGCACTTGATACTAAATTATTTAGACATCAAATGCTATTTTAAATTTATTTTATAATCAATTCAACTGGACAATGATCTGATCCTAAAACATCTGTATGTATATCGGCACTAATTAACCTATCTTTAAATTTTTCAGATACACAAAAATAATCTATTCTCCATCCCGCATTATTTTGTCTTGCATTAAACCTATAGGACCACCAAGAATATACTCCCTCTTTTTCAGGATTAAAATATCGATATGTATCAATAAATCCTGATTTTAGTAGCATAGAAAATTTATTTCTTTCTTCATCTGTAAAACCTGCATTTTTTCTATTACTTTTAGGATTTTTAAGATCAATTTCCTTATGAGCAACATTTAAATCTCCACATATAACTACAGGCTTTTTTTCATCTAATTCTTTCAAATATGCTTTAAAATCATCTTCCCATTTCATCCTATAATCCAATCTTTCAAGTTTTTGTTTAGAATTTGGAGTATATACTGTTACAAAATAATATTCATTAAATTCTAAAGTTATTACTCTACCTTCTTTGTCATGCTCATCAATACCTATACCATAAAACTCATTAATTGGCTTCTTTTTAGTAAAAATAGCTGTACCTGAATACCCTTTTTTCTCTGCATAATTCCAGTACATATTATATCCCTCTAAATTTAAATCAATTTGTCCTTCTTGTAATTTAGTTTCCTGAATACAGAATATATCCGCATTCATCTCCTTAAAATATTCCAAAAAACCCTTTTTTACACATGCCCTAATCCCATTTACATTCCAAGATATGAATTTTTCCATATTAACTTCCCTCTCTTTTATTTTCTTAATAGTTTCTCTCTTAATTTTAACATAAAAATTAAAAGAGGATGTTCTTTACAGAACACCCTCTTTTAAAAGATTATTTTTCTAATTGCTTGTCTACCGCTTCAGCTGCTTTTAAAATAAAGTTTATTATATCTTCTCTAAGTTCTTTTTCATCACATCCCATATATGGAGACATTGGATATGCCTTTATAGCTGCTATAGGCTCCCCATAAGGTGTTAATCTAAATTTACTTGTAAAGCTTAATGCAGGCCCATTTTCTTCAAACAACATTCTTTGTATTTCTTGTGAAATCTTAAATTGATAATCATTATGTTTCTTTAATTCTTCTCTATAGTTTTCATCTTCAAATTCTTTTTTATATTGATCCTTTGCAAAATTTTCTACATTTAATTTTTCACCTAAAGTTTTTGGATACACTCTAAATAATGTAACTGAACCATGATCATCTTCATTTACACAAACCATGGAGTCTTCTTTTCCTATAACTTTTCTTAAGGATTTTTCTGATTCTATTAAATTTCCTAATATAGCTCTATATCCTTCTAAACCAAAGTATTTTAAATTACACCATGCTGAAAGAGCATATCCTCCTCCTCTAGAACATTCTAATGTATATTCCCCTGGTGTATATGCACTAAATTGATATAAGTATGCCATTTGTTCTCTTCCTCTAGCCAAGATTTCTACATCTTCACTATCCTTCATACAAATCATACTACAATTATAGCAAGTAAATCCTGTTTTATGGAAATCGATTCCTATAGCATCGGCAAGATTTATATCTTTAATTTTTTCTCTACATTCATCTATAGCTTTTAAAGTATCCTCTGAGAATTCCATAGGATTATTTTTAAAATCATAGGTATTAAATACACTCCATGCCCATCCTATAACTGCATCTGCATATATAAATGGTTTTTGTTTAACATTATACTTCTCTGCAAGTCTATCACAAATTTCTCTAATACCTCTTATATCATCAATAGCAAAAGCATCTGTAGTTCCCATTGTCGCTACAATCATAGCTACTGGTTTTCCTTCTTTATAACATTGTTCCATTGTTTCTTCTAAATGTTTTAAATTCATTGAACTATCTTCATTAAGATCTATAGATCTTACATTGTCCATTCCTACGCCTGTCCAATCACTACAATTTTTAACTGCATAGTGTCCAACTTTAGATGCTAATATTTGAGCCTCTGTTCTTATTCCAGTATTTCTACTTTCCTTACCAAGACATTTAGTTAAGGCCAACTTAGTAGCAAATAAATATGCTCCTGTACCTCCAAAAGTAAAATGTCCTGTTGATTTTACCGGATCATATCCAACTAATTTTGAAATTATAGATGCTACCTCTATTTCTAAAGCTGCTATATTTCCAGAATATTCTTGTTCTACTAAATTAGGATTAAACATAGCTCCCATTAAACTTCCCATTACTGAAGGAATAGCAGCTGGTGGAGCTACATTAAACATAGCTTTTGGATGTACCCAATTGAACATTCCATTAAAATAACCAGCTACGTCTTTCATAACATCTTTGATATCAGTAGATTTTTCTGGAATATTAGCTTTCTTTTTAACTTCTACAATGGCATCAGCATTAGCTATACAACATTTAGATTCCCCTAAAAAACATTTTTTATCTTCTCTATCACCCTTTAGAGAATTTACACTGCGCAAAGTTTCTCTAACAACATCTTTAAATTCCTCTTCCTTGGCTTCTTCTTGCCATGGTGCTAAAAAAGCTGGTTGAACTTTGTTTTTTAAAATTTCTTGCCACTTTTGTTTTTCATTTTTGTTAATCATTTTATCCCCACTCTCTTGTTATTTTTTATACAACCTTACTTTTTCATTATAATACTAATTTTATAAATTTTCTATGTACAAGTTAAATTTTTTTCATAATGTAATTTATTGCATATTTTTGTTTAATTTTATTTAATTTTAAAACTTATTAGTGTTACTTTATGACTGTTTTTGTATAAATTGGTTTTATTATTTTTTAAGCTTTTTTATATCATTATTAAAAATACTTAAAATTTTTACACTTATATTATTATAATCAAGAAATTTACACTAAAAAATCATTGTTTTTTGTTAGTGTAAAATTACTGTAGGATATTTTTCAACAAAAAATAGAAAAAGAGACACCCTTTTGGTAATATGTTAAGTGACTAAACAAAACATAGAAAGGATGTCTCTTATGAATATTATACAGGATTTTATGGAAAATGGCATTAAAAATTTATTTGAATTATTAGGAAAAGAGCTAAAAAACAAAGGAGATTTTTCTAAATTTGTACTAGAGTTAAAGAAACAATTAGACAGTTTAGGTATTGAAATATGTAAAACTGCCTTAGCAGCATCCGATGAGGCTATACGAATAGAACCTAATCGTAAAAATCAGTGGGTAGTGGAAAGAAGAGATAAAAAAACATTGTTAACTACGTTTGGTGAAATTAAATATGAAAGGACATATTACAAATCCAAGAAAGATAATGAGTATAAATACCTATCGGATGAATTTTTAGGTATAGATTGTCATGATAGAATGGACTTATCATTAAAAGTACAGCTTGTAAAAGAAGCAGTGGATGTTGCCTATGATAAAAGTGCTAAAAAGACAATTGAATCTATCGATTTATCATCTCAAACTGTTATGAATACAATAAGAGAACTTGGAGAAATACCTAATATTACATATAAGGATCAATGCCAAGTAGAAGAAAGCAAAAAAACAAAAGTTAAATATTTATATGTAGAAGCTGATGAAGATCATGTAGCTCTACAAAATGGTAAATCAGTTATGCCACGTCTTGTATATGTTCATGAGGGGTATGAGCATTCAAACAGCAAAAGAAAGAAATTAAAAAACATACATTATTTTTGTGGAATTTATAATAATATTGAAGAATTATGGCTTGAGGTAGTTGATTATATTTATAATCAATATGATATTGACAACATAGAAAATATATTTGTATCTGGAGATGGCGCTGCATGGATAAAACAAGGAATTAGTTGGATACCTAAGAGTGTATACCTTCTAGATAGATTTCACATTAATAAATATATTTTAAAGGCAACAACACATAATCATAAATATAGATTCCATATATGGGAAAGTATAAATAATTGTAATTTAAAAGAATTGGATAAGATTTTTAAAGATCTCATAGATTCAACAGAAAACGAAAATAAAATTCAGCAAATAAAAGATTCAAGAAAATATATCAAGAGTAACTGGGAAGGTATTGTGAATTATTACAAAAAAAGCGGAGCTATTAATTGTAGTGCTGAAGGACATATAAGCCATATCCTATCGGATAGATTGAGTAGTAGACCATTGGGATGGAGCGTACAAGGAGTTCATCAGATGTCACGTCTTAGAGCCTATACGGCTAATGGCGGAGCCATTTATGAATTATTTGAAAAAACATTAAAGAAAAAGAAAAACTATTTTTACTTATCTAAGAAAGTAGTAAATTCAACAATGAAAAATAAATGCATAGAAAAATTTAATAATATAGAATCTTTAAATACTGGTAAAAAAACAGGACTAAATTATTTGCTTAAAGCACTTAGAGGAGCTTAATTTAACATATTCTAGGGAAAGTCTGTATTTTTTTAACCGACAGTAACTTGACGCTATCTTGTTTTTTTATAACTTAGACTTTTATTACAATTTGTTGTATTATTTTATATGTAACTTTTATATGACTATTTACGAAAGGAGACATAAAAATGGATAAAAAAAATCATAAGGTAGTAATAGCTATAATGCTTTCTATGTTCTTAGCAGCTTTTGAAGGAACTGTAGTTACCACTGCCATGCCAACCATAGCAAATTCACTTAATGGTTATGACTTAATAAGTTGGATATTCTCTGCTTATCTTTTAACTTCGGCAGTTTCTACCCCAATTTATGGTAAGCTTTCAGATCTATATGGTAGAAAAAAAATGTTATCTGTTGGTATTATAATTTTCTTAACGGGTAGTTCACTTTGTGGATTTTCTCAGACTATGTTACAATTAATTATTTTTCGTGCCCTTCAAGGACTAGGTGCAGGATCTATTTTGACTATTACTTATACAATTATTGGAGATTTATTTGATGTATCGGAAAGGGCTAAAATCCAAGGATGGCTTAGTACAGTTTGGGGAATAGCCAGTTTAGTAGGACCTTTTATAGGAGGATTTTTAATTAACTATTTATCTTGGCATTGGATATTTTTCATAAATGTTCCTTTTGGTATAATCGCTATAATTATACTAAATAAAAACTTACAGGAAAATATTGAGAAAACCTCTCCTAAAATTGATTATTTAGGTGCTTTTTTATTGACTATTTCTATAGTATTTTTACTTTTAGGGGTTCTTTCAACTTCTTTAAAAGTTGCAGGAATATTTGTTATGATTTCTATAATTTCCCTTGTAATTTTTTATTTTACTGAAAAACACTTTGAAGAACCTATAGTTCCTTTTGATATATTTAATAAGACAACAACATTAGCTAACTTAATATGTTTTATAACTGCAGGTGTACTTGCAGCTATAGAAACTTACAGTCCTTTATATATTCAAAATGTATTAGGATTTAATGCTATTATATCAGGATTATCTATGGCTCCTATGTCAATAACATGGCTTTCCAGTTCATTTATTTTAGCTAAGGCATTGCCAAAATACGGTCATAAAAAAATACTTAAATTGGCCACATTATTACTTGTAGTAAGTACACTATGTCTTAAATTTTTAGGAACTTCTAGTCCTATTATTTTCTTAATGATATGCACAACTATCATGGGTTTTGGTTTTGGTTCTATCTTTACTACAACTACTATAGTAGTACAAACTCATGTTTTAGAACAAAAAAGAGGTGTATCTACATCAACTAATGCTTTAATTCGTACTTTAGGACAAACTATTTTTGTTAGTATTTTTGGTGGTATTTTAAACTCAGGTATAAGTTCATACTTTAATAAACTAGGAATATCAGGAATTACTCCAGATAACATAGTTTCACAAACATCTAAAAATATATCTATATTACAAATAAAAGAATCCTTCTTTACAGGTGTACATTCAATATTTGTAACATTGACATTTTTTATGATAGTATGTTTAATATGTGCTTTAATTCTTCCTAAGAAAAATAAATATCAATAGCAAATAATTAATAAAACGGTAATGTATAAGTACTTTAATCTTATACATTACCGTTTGTTTTATAAAAAACCTAAATAAATTTATATTCTATATTTGAAATTTGTTATTTATGCAATTTAAAAATATTTCTTATAATATACTCATATAATTGTGGAACTTCTTTAATTGAATAAGAAAGATTTAATCTTTCAGTATATTTATGAAAATCCTTTCCAAACCCTCCAAAAATAATACTTGGGATATTTAGTTTTTCAAGACTTTCTATTGGAAGATTATAATTATATCCTAGTCCTAAAATATTACTACATATACTTCTTATATCTTCTCCTTCATTTAATCCTGTATAGCTTAAATCAGAAATACCCATAAAATAACTTTCCTTGAAAATATCTCTATTAAACTTTTCCTTAGCATATTCTATAGTATTTTCTACTGCTTTTAAAAGAATCTTTGAATTTTTATCTTTAGAATCAAGAGTTCTAACTGGATAATATGAAGGTGAAAAACCAATTATTATTACAGGTGTTTTATCTGGATATTTTTCAAAGGTTTCTCTTATTATATTTATTGCTATATTTTGATGTCCTAACTTTTGATTTTTCCATAATAAGATCTTTTCTTCTAATTCTTTGTTAAATTTATCACCATAAGTTTTTAAAACCTTTTCATAAAGTTCATTATATGTCATTACCTTAGGCTCAATATGATTTTCAACTTTATGTTCTCCTAAATGCTCATTATATAATTTCATATTAGAATTAACTATATTTATGGCATTTTGAAAAGCTCTCAAAGAAAGTCTTTTTAGTTTATCTACAATTTCTTCTGGTGAACTTGTAAGATAAATCATATTGTAATATGCGGCAGCTGCACAAGGTAATTGAACTGAATAAAGTTCTTTTAAATCCTTTTGTTTTAAACATACTGGTGGAGGAGTTATATTATCCTCTACTACATCACAAAGTTCCACATTAACTTCCATAAGTTTATTTAGTTCAGATGCCAAAATATTGGGGTTAAGCCCACTAAAAGGTTCACACACATGCGATTCTTTGCCTACAAAATAGAAAAGAGGCATAATTTTTCCACAAGAACCTAAATAAATTTTTTTAGTAGTATCTCCATCATATTTAGGAAGTGTGCATTCTGAATTTAGTAAAGCTATAAATTCATATCCTTCTTCCTTACTTAATTTTTCAAGATATTCAGCAGCTGCTACCATTCCTTCTGAGTTACTTTCTTCTCCTGGTACTGCTACCATCATTAAGTTTCCATCAATAGTATTGTTGGTTGATATTTCTCTTAAAACTTCCATATGGAGTGCTATTCCATACTTCATATCTGCAGAACCTCTTCCAAATAACCAATCTTCACTTTCTAAATCCTCTTTAACTTCTCTAGTTAATGGAAACTCCGAAACTCTTTTAGTAAATTCTTCTGCATCAAATGCTATATTTTTTAAATGTCCAAATTCATCTATCCCTACTACATCTGTATGTCCAGTAATAATTATTGTTTTATTCGTCTTTTTAGGATTTTCATATAATGCGGTTACAAAAAATCTATTATAGCAATCATCTTTTACTGGAATTTTTTTAACTTTATTTGGATTCTTTTTAAAATAAGGCATTTGTAATATCATATTATATATTTCTTCACCTGAAAGATTCTCACTTTCAGTACCAGATATTCCTGGAACCTTTATTAGATGAAGAAGTGTATTCATCATTGACTCTTCTTTAATCATGTTTACTACACCCTCTTGTATTAATATATTTTCAAATACGATAATACTCTTGTGCAAAACTTTTTTCAATAAAAACTATATTAATGAACACATGAATTATCTTTAACTTTATTATGATTTTTATATTTAAGCATTATAAAAGAACCAAATAATATAAACATTATTCCTAGAATTGTATTCATTGGTATTCCTTCTTTTAATATAAAAAATGCTAAAATAGGTGCCAATGCAGGTTTTACAAAAAACACCAATGATGACATAACCACAGATGTTTTATCCATAGCTAAAAAATAAAATACATATCCAAGTCCTGTTACTATTACCCCTAAGTAAAGTAATATAAGCAAATTATCCATACTTATGCCTTTAAAAATAGGTATATTGTACAACATAGCCCCTGTTTCAGTTTTAGATATACCTTTAAATATAGATAATTTAGATAATAAAATTAAAATCAACATTAAAAAATCTCCTACTAAAAAGGACACACCATTAATAACTATACTTCCAAACTTATGTGATTTAGTTTTTACAAGTACACTATATAATGAAAAAGTTACTGCGGATAAAACTGCTAGTCCAATACCTTGCAAATCAGAAATACTCAATTTTAAATTTAATGGATTCAAAATACAAGCAATACCTACTAAACTTATACTAATTGAAATAATATTACTTTTATTTAATTTTTCTTTTAAGATCAAACAAGCAAATGGTATTGTAAAGACTGGATTTGTACTAAATAAAATAGCTACTATAGATGCCTTGGTATAACCAATGGCAACTTGCAAAACTGACATACTTATCACAACACATAACAAACCTGTTAAAAGAAAATATTTTATATCACTTTTAGTTAACTTTATCTTTTTGTTTTTTAAAATTCTTATACTAGGTATTAATAATATTAATCCTCCTATTAAAAATCTTAAAAAATTAAGTTGAAATGGATTAAAATCACTATTAGCTATTTTTCCTGCTATCTCCATAGTACTAAAAATAAATGCACCTAAAGCTATATATAAATATCCTTTTTTCACTGTTCAACATCTGCCTTATTAAATATTTTTATACCCCAAAATTAGACTATACCATTTAACCTATATATCTAATTTATATATAATGTTTCCATCTACAATTGTATAAAGTACTTTACTTTGTATTTCTAATGGGTCTCCATCAAATATAACGATATCTGCATCCTTTCCTTTTTTAATGCTACCAACTCTATGATCTATACCTAAAATTTGTGCTGGATTTATTGTTATAGCCTTTAAAGCTTCTTCTCTATCCATACCTGATTTAACAGCTAAAGATGCGCATATTGGAAGATATTCTAATGGTATAACTGGACAATCTGTTGTTATGGCAACCTTTAATCCCGCTTTACTTAAAACTCCTGGAGTTTTAAAAGATTTTTCTCTTAATTCATACTTTGATTTACTGGTTAAACTTGGTCCTACAATTGTGTCATATCCTTCTTTTGCTAGTTCATCTGCTATCAAATGTCCTTCTGTACAGTGATCTAATGTAAGCTTAAGTCCAAACTCTTTAGCTATTCTTATTGCAGTAAATATATCATCTGCTCTATGTGCATGAGCCTTTAATGGAATTTCTCCATGAATTACAGGAAGCATAGATTCTAATTTTATATCAAACTTAGGCCTCTTACTCTCATCCTCTCCTGCACTTTTAATTTTTCTATCATACTCTTTAGTTTTCATTAATATTTCTCTAAACAAAGCTGCCGTAGCCATTCTTGTCATAGGTGATTTTCCTTTACCATTATATACCCTCTTAGGATTTTCTCCGAAAGCACATTTCATAGCGGTAGGTGCCTTAATTATCATATTATCTATTCTTTTTCCATAGGTCTTAATAGTTGCAAATTGTCCTCCGATAATGTTAGCACTACCAGGACCAACAGCAGCACAGGTAACACCTGATTTATAGGCATCTTTTAAAGCAGTATCCATTGGGTTAATAGCATCTATTGCTCTTAGCTCAGGTGTAATTGGATCGATCATCTCATTTATATCACTACCTTCAAATCCTATTCCATCTTCTAAAATAGCAATATGAGTATGTGCATCTATAAAACCTGGCATAACAATTTTGCCTTTTGCATCTATTACTTCTACATCTTTAGTAATTTTAATTTCTTTGCCTATCTCTTCTATTTTTCCATTTTTAATTAAAATAGAACTTTCTTCTAATACAATTCCTTCCATAGTAAAAATTTTACCATTTTTAATAAGTAACATATGATTTTCCCCCAAATACATAATTTTAATTTATAACTTTTATTTTACTTCTTATAACAATTATATTCAATTGTTCCATATAATATAAAAATAAGGAATAAGTTTTAAAATTAAACCTATTCCTCACCTTTATAAACTATTTATTATTTATATTATTTTTTTTAATTCGTCAATATATGATACTGCATTTAAAACAGCTACTTGACCTTCTCCTGCTGCCTTCATGTATTGATAAGGTTTTCCTATGCAATCTCCTGCCGCATAAAGACCTTGAAGATTAGTTTCCATTTTTCTATTTACCTTTATATGTGCACCATCAACCTCAATTCCTGGTACCAGCTGATTAGGTGATACACTATCCCTTATAAAAAATACTCCATCTGTTTCTATTTCTCTACTTTTTGTAATAATTTTTTCTACCTTACTCTCTCCTAAAACCTCATAAGGTCTATCCTTTACTACTTCAATTTCACTATTTAAATTGTACTCTCCACTATACATAGGAATATAATAAAGCTTTTTTGTAAGTTCACTAACATAATTAGCTTCTTCCTCTGCTTCTTTATTATAGCCAACCACAGTAACTATCTTTCCCTTATACAAGGGTGCATCACAAGTAGCGCAGTATCCCACACCTTTTCCTAGTAATTCTTCCTCTCCTTTTATAGGTTTTGAAAATTCCACTCCTGTAGCCAATATTACGGTTGTAGCTTCGTAGATTTTTTCGTTAACCATAAGAGCAAAATAATTACCCATTGCATATATGTTATTTATTCTTTCATAAGTTACATTTACATCCATTTTATCCATGTGAGTCTGAATTTTTTCTTTTAATTCTAATCCCGTAACATCATAAAAACCTAAGTAATTATTAACTTTAGGGGCTTTTATCAATTTATTACTCAAATTTTTTTGTCCAAATATAATAACATTTTTATTCCTAATCTTAGCATTTATAGCAGCAGAAATTCCTGCTGGTCCACTACCTACTATAGCAATATCATATCTATTTTCCATATTTAATCCCCTTTCATTATATTGCTTTAATCATATTACTATAAATATTTTTCTATCATTTGTTCAATAGCTACTTGTGGCTTAAAACCTACACTAGTTTCTATACTGTTCCCTTCTTTAAAAACAATTAGAGTTGGTATACTTGCAACTCCATATTCCCTAGCAAGACCTTGATTTTCATCTACATTAACTTTAACAACTTTTACTTTTCCATCATATTTTCTTCCTAGTTCCTCCATAACTGGAGTAAGCATTTTACATGGTCCACACCAAGGTGCCCAAAAATCAACTACAACTGGTATACTACTTTTCTTTACCTCTTCTTCAAATATGTTTTCATTTAGTTCTTTCATTTAAAATTCCTCCATTTATAATATATACATTTAGTATCTTTTATGAACTTCTTTTTTATTCTAATTCTTCATAGCTTTATTTTTTAAACATATAACACTATTTATTATTAAGATCTTCAACTAATTTTACGATTTCTAAAATCTTGGAATCTTTAATACTATAACAAGTTTTCATACCATCTTTTCTAGCTATTAAAATTCTAGCATCTTTCAAAATTCTAAGATGTTGAGATACATTTGACTGACTAAACTCTACATCTTCATTTAATTTACAAACACAACATTCTCCTATCATTAATTTCTTAATAATTTTTAACCTTATAGGATGTGCCAATGCCTTAAATATCTTTACAGTATCCTCCATAAATATTCTCCTTTACTTAATAAGAATATAAGAAAATTCTAATATTCTTATTATATTTTGTCAATATATAATTTTTAACCTCTTTATGATAAATTTAACCACTCTGTAATACTTTTAAGTTATTAATAGTTTAATATGATAAATTAATTTCTTAAAGAATTGATTAAAATTTTAAAGTAATCCTAAAAATATGCACAAAAGATTAAAAACTTTACTAGAATCTAGTATAATGGTTTATATATTCTTATAGAAAAGAGGTACTCAATTGAACAATATAAATACATCCTATAAAACCATAAAAATACCTAACTGTTTATATAATGTTTTTAGAAATATAAAATTTATTTTTAAAGATAAAGCATTTATATATTCTATTTTAGCTATTTTAGTTAAAATATTTTTATTTTTTGCTGTTATGGGTGATCATAATGTATCAAAATTTAATTTCAAAACCATGTTTTTCAATGTCCCCCCTATCATGGTATATCTAAGTTTTATATGCATGTTTTTATCTTTTACATATCTTTTTAAAGGTAAAAAACACTTATTTAGTATTATAATATTAGATATCTTATTAACCATACTAATGATTGGTGATCTATGGTATTTTAGAAGTAATCGTTCTTTTTTAACTTTTCATATGTTAAGTTATACAGCTAATTTACACAACCTTTCAGATAGTATTTTTGCTATGTTTAGACCAATAGATCTTATATTTTTATTGGACATATTAATTTTATTATTGTACTTTTTTAAGATAAAAAATAACTATTTAACTTTTAAAAGAAATTTCTCTTCTTTTTTAATTTTATTTATTATACCTTTGTTTTATTTACCTTATGCCCATTATAAAATAGATATATCTAAAAATTGTTTTTCAGATCAACATTTGTTTTTTACTACTTGGACTCAAGATCAAAACATGTTTAACTTAACCCCTATAGGATTTCATATATATGATGGATATAGTTTTTACAAAGATAGTAGAAAGCATACGCTTACAAACTCTGAAAAGAAAGAAATTGAAACTTGGTTTAAAGCTAAAGCCGAAAAATTACCTGACAATAAATATAAAGGAATATTCAAAGGTAAAAACCTTATTACAATACAAATAGAGTCATTAGAAAATTTCGTAATAGGTAAATCTATAGATGGTGAAGAAATTACACCAAATCTAAATAAACTTTTAAAGAATAGTTTATATTTTAATAATATAAAAGAGCAAACCTTTGCAGGAACTACCTCCGATGCAGAACTTCTTGCAAATACCTCTATTTTTCCTGTAAGACGTGGAAGCACATTTTTTAGGTATCCTAATAATACATATCCTTCTTCTCTTCCTAAACTTTTAGAGGACATAGGATATAACACTATAGCAATTCATCCTGATAAAGGCTCTTATTGGAATTGGTTGCCTTCCCTTAGTTCTATAGGTTTTAAAAAATGTATAGATTCTAGTC
Organism: Clostridiaceae bacterium 14S0207; assembly: GCA_003288255.1. GTDB lineage: Bacteria > Bacillota > Clostridia > Clostridiales > Clostridiaceae > Hathewaya > Hathewaya limosa. The sequence continues at coordinate 1,861,495 of CP026600.1, forward strand.
ATTTTAATATGGATGAAACTATTGGATTAGGACTTAGTGATGGAAGTTTTTTTAAACAATTAGTTCCTATATTGAAGCAACAAAAAAATCCTTTTTATAGTTTTTCAATAACTTTAAGTAATCATGCACCTTTTTCCATGCCTGAAAAATTTAAAGATATAAAAATTCCTGATAAGCTAAAAGGAACTGTTATTGGAAAATATTTCGAATCTGTTCATTATACAGATAAAGTTATTGGTCAATTTATAAATTCCCTTGAAAATAACAATCTTTTAGAAAACTCAATTATTGTTTTCTATGGAGATCATGAAGGTCCGCATAAATTTTTTCAAGATCAAGTACAATCTATAAAAGGACTTCCTAAATGGAGTAAAAAAAATGATCTTAATACTCCTTTAATAATCTATTCAAAAGATTATACTGGAGAAACCATAAATACCTATGGTGGTGAAGTAGATATAACCCCTACCCTTGCATATTTACTAGGAGTTGAGAAGGATAAGTACATTTATTCAACTATGGGAAGGAATATTTTAAATACAAAAAGGAATTTTGCCATTCTTCCTAATGGTACTATTAAATCAAAAAATCTAACAAAAAAAGAAATAGACATGTTCTCTAAGGCAACCTACTATAGCAACAAAATTATTGAATCAAATTATTTTAAAAAGGAGCATTAAGTATGAAATTACCTGTTATAACAATTCCGTTTATCTTAATACTTATCTTAATACCTATACTTTCCATTGAAGGTATTACTCCTTGGTTAATTTCTATATTCTTTATATATAGAATTATAAAAAACTCTAAAAAATTAGATATACCTACAAAACAATCCATACTTAAAATATCAATAATAAATACAATACTTGGTGTGTCTATGGGATTAATTTTTAACTTAACTTGTATCTATGGAACTAAATTATTTTATATGTTTCAATAATAAAATACTATTACACAAAAATAAGCTTATCTGTTAAGACAAGCTTATTTTTATATTAAAATTTTTTAATACATTTTATTTATTAAGTACGCTACATTTTCAGAGAATCTTTTAACCGTTTTTAGTCCCTCGTCATCTTTCAATGCATCTCCTGGATCTTTTCCAAAAACTATATTCCAGTATGTTGAACCTGGTACTATCATATCATTTATCATGTAAAACATCATCATTTCTTCAATAGTAGATGTAAGCCCCCCTCTTCTAGCAATTGCTATAGGGCCGCCTACCATACGTGATAAAAAGTTTCCTTCATGAATTGATGCCATTGCAATTCTTTGTAATGCTGTCATTGTTTCCGCCCTTGCTGTTCCCCAATAAACAGGACTTGCTACAATAAGACCTTGTGCATTTTTTACTTTTTCTATTATTTCATCAAAATCATCATTATATCCACCTTGATAATTCATAGAATCTTTTAAATTCATTCCCGCTATAGAAACAGCCTCTGCTTCAACTCCATTTTCTTCAATAACCTTTGCACATTCTTTAAGTACAAACATACTATTTCCATAAACATTAGGACTTCCGCTTAAAAGAATAACTTTACTCATAATATCCCTCCATAATAATCCTTTATATTTTAATATTACCACTTTTATTAGTATATTAACATACTAAAATATTAGTATAAATCTACATATTATATTTTAAATTAAAAAAATTACCATATTTTTATATGGTAATTTTTTTAATAATTATTCTAATTACAATCTATTTTATATCCTATATGATATCCATCTTTAATATAATCTACATATATATTTTTTATCTGATTTTCTAAACTTGAGTTAATTATAATTCTATTTCCTTCAACTTCATATACCTTATCATTTTCTCCTGGTTCATCCAGAACCACGCCTATAATAGGACCATATCATCTGCTTACTCTTTTTATATAAAATCTTACTAACTTATGTTCATTTCCTTCTTGTGCTAATATAGCATCAAATTCTCTTTTAGCTGAGTCTGTTATATAAAGATTCATTTACTTTTCTCCTTTCTTACTTTTTTTACTTTAGTATCTTCTTATATACCAGACCTTATACTTTTTAATTATCTAAAACATTTCTGTATCAATTCTATATCCTGTATAATATTCATTATCTATATAATTTACATAAAGCACACTAAATTCTAACTCCAATTGTTTTTTTATTATAAACTTATAATTATCAACTTCATATACGCTATCATCATTATTTCGCTTATCCAAAGCTAAATCCATAATAGGACCTTGTCATACATTTCCTGTTTTTTTACTTATTCTTATATATTCCTTATTATTTTTATCGCTTAAAAGTTTACTTAAATCACTTTTAGCTGAATTAGTCAAATATATCTTCATATTTTAAATTAACTCCCTTTTCCTTTTAAATTTATTATTTTTATATACTGTTTGTTTTTCCTTTACATCTGTTCTAAATTTGTCAATTCCTATTCTATCAATAAAAAAGCCTAGTTTTTCTCCTAATTCTGCATTCTCTTTATAATAATTAATTATAGATTCTATTAACTTCATAGCTTCACTTTCACTTAAATCTATATCTATAATATTAGCTGACCTAGGATTATATCCACATGATCCTCCTGCAGTTATAATAAGACCTGTTTTATCAGCTATAACACCTATATCTTTACTATAAACACTTCCACATGCATTTCTACATCCTGATACTCCTATTTTAGTTCTGCAAGGCATCTCCATCCATTGATACTTTTTAGATAATTTCATTCCCATTCCTATAGTATTATATTTTGATCTTTTACAAAATCCCGCCGGACACATCTCTACATTTTTAACTGAATTTTGAGTTTTAACTCCTGGCTCCATACCTAACTTTCCCCAAATTTCTGGTAGATCTTCTTCCTTTAAATTAGTAATCATTATTCTTTGACCAGAAGTTATTTTTAAAACACCATTATATTCTTCTGTAACTTCAGCTATTTTTTGCAAATTTTTAGGTGTTATAAAACCCCCTGGAATATGTGGAGTTATACTAAATCTTCTTTCTCCATTTCTAACCTTTTGTAAGTTCCCAAAATTTTTTCCCATATAATTATATCTGTTTAAAACAGTCCTCCTTTCCCTTTATTATTAATTAGTATATATCAACATAAAAAATTTAGTAATATTTTAAATTGGTTTTTATATTATATCATAGATTATTTAATTTCTTCTATTGAAATCATATATGTATACTGTTAATAAAAAAACCTTAAAGTAGTTTAAATTTTTATTACTTTATAACTACTTTAAGGTATATTTTAAATTTTTTATATTTCTTATAAGATAAAAAATCTTATATCATAAGACTTACCATTGATAATGATTAACTCCTCCATCTTTACCATTTGATTTATCAAACCAAGAATCTAAAAGTTCAAACCAATTTCCAACTTTATTTATTCTAGGATCTTGTCCATCTTTGCACCAACTTAATTTGCCATAAGGAGTTTTTAACCCCGCTTTTATTGTATCTATTGAATTGTACCAAGTTTGAGTACTCCAATGGGTTAACTCATTTGGTGAATAATATGAATAGAATGTTTTATCTCCATCAGGTAAAAATATACTTAATCCATTTTTGCTATCTTTAAACGAAGTTTTACCTTTAAATTTAGGACCACCAAAGGAATAAACTATCATTTCATCAACAGTATTCATAACATCTGTAGCTAGATTTTTTATATTATTACTAAAATCTTTACTATCTTTTATTTGTTCACATAAATCGTATAAATCAAAATATGGGCATACTCTCCAATAAATTGGCTGATTTTCCTCAAAGTAATGCATTACTGGAGCTTTTCTTCCTGTTCCCCTTAGTTTTTCTATTGCCTGCTTTTTATTTTCTTTACTTAAGCTAACAGATAATTTATCTACTGATTTTTTAACTTTTTCAACTTTAGATAAATCATAAAAACTTAATGATTGATCAGTTTCCCAATTTTTATTTACAGAATCTCTTTGTTCTTCTATAAATAAAGCTCCTAGCTGCTCATTTGTAACCGTAGCTGGATCAAAACATTGTTCCTTACCACCTAAAGTTGCATCATCTTCATTACTTACTTCTCCTCCAGCCTTCAATCTTGAAAATATAGTATCATATTGTAAACCTGAACCTCTAACTGATGGACTTGATGCTACCATTGTATCAGCTGAAAATCCTCCATTACCTGGTCTATATTGATAAGCAACTTCTGCTGTTCCCATTAAACATGCATCAAAGACCAACAAATCAACAGATTGTTTTTCTGTCAAACAATCTGAAATCTCTGCATTATAAAGTATATCTGGATAATCTCCATCATAATTAGTAATATCTTGGCAAATATCTCTACTTATCTTTTTATTATTTTTTGCTCCACCACCATGATTGGCCATTATAAGAACATACTTATCTGCTTTGTAATTAGCCTTTCCATAATCAATAAATTTTTTAAGTGTTTGTGGATCTCCCATATTAGCTTCATAATTAGACTTTAAAGTTATCTCTGGGAATTCTTTTCCTCCATCTAATCTTTTTACACTATTATGCTCAATTTTATAAAGTCTAGTATCTTCGAAATTTTCTCCTAAAACATGAGAATCATTACTAAATCCTTCAGTTCTATCAACTAAAGCAATTAAGTTTAAATTAGGATTATTATTATATCCTCTTTTCATCTCTTCTATATCATCTAATAAATCTGGTTCTAAGTTATTATCTGCATCACAATAATATAAAATAGTTACTTTTTGATCTTTATTCTCTTTAAGTATTTTTTGATTTATTTCTTTAGTATTTTTAGTTATTGGAGCTGCATTTACAGTCTTCCCCCCCATAAATGTAATTGTTGCCAAAGCTGTGGCTAAAATTATAGCTATTTTCTTTTTTAACATAAAATCCCTCCAAAATTATATTTTATAAATACCTTGTTAAAAACTTTATTATTGTTTTTATATAAAATAAAGCACCGTAAAAATTTTCTTACAGTGCTTTATATATTATGTCTTTATTCAGTTATAAACAGATTTTACCCTATACTACCATTGATAGCCGTTTAATCCACCTCTACTATCATTATTTATATCAAACCAAGAATCTAAAAGCTCAAACCAATTTCCAACCTTGTTTATCTCAGGGTCTATTCCATCTCTACACCAACTTAGCTTTCCATAGTCACCATTTTGTACTAAAGCTTGAGTATCTATTGCATTATATCCATATTGAAATGCCCAATGTGGTATATACCCTTTTCTTGTTCTAAGTCTTCTGCTACCATCTGGTAAAAATATACTTAATCCATTTTTTCCTTCTTTAAAACCAGTTTTACCATCATATGCCCTTTGACCAAAGGAGTAAACAACCATGTCATCTACATTTTTCATAACACTGCTTGCTAATTCTTTAGTATGTCTACTAAAATCATTACTCTTTGTTATTTGTTCACATAAATCATATATATCAAAATACGGATATTGTATCCATAAATTTTCTTCTAATGATGTACCATCATTATCTCTTTCATATTCATTAAAATAATGTATTAAAGATATATTCTTTTTACTACCTCTTAGTTTTTCAAGAGCCTCCTTTTCATTTTCCTTACTTAAATTAACGGATAACTTATCTATTGAATTTTTAACTTCTTCAACTTTACTTAAATCATAAAAACTTAACTGTTGATCATTTCTATATTTTGTAGAATCCCTTTGCTCTTCTACAAAGATAGCTCCTATTTGTTCATTTGTAATTGTTGCTGGATCAAAACAACGTTCTCTTCCTCCTAATGTCTTATCGCTTTCATAACTTGTCTCTCCACCAGCTTTTATTCTTGAAAAAATATTATCATATTTAAATCCATATCCCCAAACTGATGGACTTGCTGCTACCATGGTATCAGCGGAAAATCCACCATTACCTGGTCTATATTGATAAGCAACTTCTGCTGTTCCCATTAAACACGCATCAAAAGTTAAAACATCAACAGATTGTTTTTCTGTTAAATTATCTGATATCTCAGCCATATAAAGGCAATCATCTTTGCCTTCTGCTGAATTTGGAGCATCATCATCCCAGCAAATTGCTTTATTCAATTCTTTTTTCATATTAGGTTTATTTTTTGCTCCACCACCATGATTAGACATTATAAGAACATATTTATCTGCCTTATAATTAGCTTTTCCATAATCAATAAATTTCTTAAGTGTTTCTGGATTTCCCATATTAGCTTCATAATTTGAGTCTACTGTTATTTCAGGAAATTCTTTTCCACCATCTAATCTTTTCGTACTATTGTGTTCTATTTTATAAAGACGTGTATCTGTAAAGTTTTCTCCTAATGTTTTACTATCATTACTATATCCTTTTGCTCTATCCACTAATGCTATTAAGTTTAAATTAGGATCATTATTATATCCTCTTTTCATCTCTTCTATATCATTTAATAAATATGGTTCTAAATTATTATCTGCATCACAATAATATAGGATAGTTACTTTTTGTCCTTTACTTTTGTTAATAGCGTCTTTAGCTTGTTTCTCATTGTTAACCACTTGTACTTGTTGTTTTGGGTTAACATTTTGATTTTTAACAATTGGACTTGCGCTTACAGGTTTGCTACTTACAAATGTGACTGTTACCAGGGTTGCCGCTAAAAGCATTGATATTTTCTTTTTTAACATATCATATCCCTCCAAAATTTATATATTTAATTTTAATTTGGTAACAACTTAACTTTATAATATTAAAAGCACTATCCTTAGTTTTTTACTGAATATTATGAATGTTTTAGTATTTATGTTATATATTCTAACTCATTGCTAAATTCTTGTAAAGTACCTTTGTTAAAATTAATACAACTTATTTTGACAAAAATCTATACATAAGCTTACAAAATTATACTCTATTTTACCATTGATAATAATTTATTCCTCCATTTTTATCATTTGATTTATCAAACCATGAATCTAAAAGTTCAAACCAATTTCCAACCTTATTTATTTCAGGATTTTGTCCATCTTGACACCACTTTAACTTTCCATAAGAATTTTCTATTCCAACTTTTCTAGTATCTATGGAATTATACCATCCTTGAGTTTCCCAATGCCTAAATTTATATCCTGTATATCCTTCTATTATTTCTCCATCTCCATCTGGTAAAAATATACTTATACCATTTTTGCCTTCTATAAATTTGTGAGTTCCTTTAAATAAGTCTCCACTAAAAGAGTATACTATCATATTATCTATATTGTGCATAACTTTTAAAGCTAATTTTTTAGTTATTTCATTAAAATTTTTATTAATTGATATTTGCTCACATAAATCATATAGATCAAAATATGGATATTTGCACCAATCATCTTCATCACTTTCATCAAAATAATGAATCAAAGTTGTTTTTCTTTTTCTACCTCTTAAATCACAAACCTGCTGTTTTTTATTTTCATTACTTAGATTCACGGCAAGCTCATCTACTGATTTTTTGACCCCTTCAATTTTATTTAAATCATAATAACTCAGTTGTTGATCATTTCTCCATTTGTCTTTTAATGCATCTCTTTGTTCTTCTATAAATAAAGCTCCTAATTGCTCGTTTGTAATTGTTGATGGATCAAATGTTTGCTCCTTTCCTCCCAAAGTTAAATCTTCCTCATCACTACACCCTTTTCCACCTTTTATTCTTGAAAAAATCTTGTCATATTTAAAGCCTTCAGCCCAAACGCTAGGACTTGATGCTATCATGGCATCAGCTGAAAAACTTCCATTTCCAGGTCTATACTGATATGCAACTTCTGCTGTTCCCATTAAGCATGCATCAAAAACTAAAACATCAATAGATTGTTCTTCTGTCAAATAATCTGAGATTTCCCCGATATAAAGACAATCTGAACTATTTCCATCATCATGACTATCATCCCAACAAACTGCCTTGCTTAATTTTTTCTTCTTTTTATCCTTGGCACCATTGCCATGATTAGAAATAATAAGAACATATTTATCTGCTTTATAATTAGCTTTTCCATAATTAATAAATTTTTTTAATGTTTCTGGATCTCCCATATTAGCTTCATAATTTGAATTTAATGTTATTTCCGGAAATTCATTTCCTCCATCCAATCTTTTTACACTATTATGTTCTATTTTATACAGTCTTGTATCATCAAAATCTTCACCTAAAACAACTGGATTGCAACTATATTTAGGACTTCTATCCACTAAGGCTATTAAATTTAAATTAGGATTATTATTGTATCCTTTCTTCATTTCTTCAATATCATTTAATAAATCTTCTTCTAAGTCATTATCTGCATCACAATAATATAAAATAGTTAATTTTTTATCTTTATTCATTTCATCTCCCATTACTATAATACTTTGCATAAATGTCATAACTATAAATAGTACAAATAATATACATACCTTTTTCTTTTTCACCATATTCCTTCCCCCTAAAATTTAAAATTTTATATATTAATTATACAAATATTTTTAATTTCCTTTATTTTTTGTATAATTTTATAAATATTTTATGTATACATAAAAAAATCCTATGAAATAGACTTTTTTAAATTGTCTACTTCATAGGATACATTTTATTGAAAGATAGATTTTTTTATAACTCACTATAATTATATCTTTTTTAGTTTCTTCATTTATACCGAAAAGTTAGAAATTAACTCTGATAATTTATAAGCCGATTCTTTTAACTCCTGTGCTTTCTCTACTACATAATTTGATTTTTCCATAACTTTGGAAGTTTTTTGAGCTATGTTAGTTGTCCCTTCCGCCCCTTCATTTGAGGCAATGGCTACACTATTGATAGCATCCATAACATTTTTAATAGAGCAATTTAACTCTGATGATATACCTTCAAGCTGTTTAGAAACCTCATTAAAGTATTCTGCATCCTCACTATACTTATCTCCTGTATTAATAAGCATATCATAGTCCTTTAAAATATACTCATTAATAAATTTTAAAATATTATTTGAGTTGTCAGAAAGATTGTTGACAGATTCAACTACATCTTTCACTATTTTTTGAATTTCATTAGCTGTTTCATTGGATTGTTGTGCAAGTTTTCTAACTTCTTCTGCTACAACGGCAAATCCCTTTCCTGCTTCTCCTGCTCTTGCTGCCTCAATAGCTGCATTTAAAGATAATAAATTTGTCTGCTTTGTTATAGATAAAATCGCATCTAACAATATATTAATTTTTTCAACATCTTTTGATTTTTCAATAGCTTTTGCTAATTTTTTTTCATTATCTTTATAAACATTAAATGTATTATTCTTAGATGTTTCTCCATTAACCTTTAACACTTCTGCTCTTTCTTTAATTTCTTCTGTTCTTCCATTAACTTCTTGCATTTTATCTACAATACTTTGTATACTCTCTTGTATTTCTACAGAAGTGGCACTCATTTCTTGAGCAGATGCTGCTGTTTCCTCCATTTCTGCTGACAACTCTTCAGTAGTAGATGATGTATCTTCTATATTTTTATTTAATTCATCTATATTTTCTTCTACTTCCTTACTTACTTCAGTACTTATATTGGTTTCCTGTACCACACTTTTTATTATATCTCTTACAGACTGTTGAGTTTTATTTATAGATTTAGTTAAATCACCTATCTCATCTTTCCTGTTACTATCTAAAGTTAAACTTTTAGAAAAATTACCTTCAGCTAATAATTTTAAATGCTCCACAACTTTTTTTATAGGTATTCCTATATTCATGGAAATTATGAAAGTAATAATTATTCCTATAATAACCGAAATTAATACAATAATTAAAAAATTTAAAATAGCTTTGTTACTTTCAATATCATTTATTTTATTTATATTTTTAGCATCTTCCATATTATATTCTGCAAGCTTTCTTAAATTTCCTTGAAAGTCTTCAAAAATATCATTTATTTTTTGTCCCTCTTTAAATCCATCTTTTACTTTATTACTTAATGCTAAATTAATTATTTTTTTGCTTTCTTGCTCATACTTATTCCATTTACTCTTTATTTGTGTTAACAGAACTTTTTCTTCTGGATCTATTCCTGTATTTTCATAAATCTTTAAATTTTTTTTAAACTTAGCCTCTGTTTTTTTAGTATCCTCAATTAATTTATTTTGAATATCTTTTTTATCATTATATAACAAAATATTTACTGTATCCATTCCTATCCTTCTAGCAAAAGTTCTATTTTCATTTAACACTTGGACAGATATTAAATTCTCATTATACAAATCCTTCATCTGACCTCTCATATGTCTAATATCTAGATATCCACTAAATCCAATTAAAATAATAAAAAACGTCATGATTGCCCAAAGTATTAAAATCTTTGTTTTAATTTTTAAATTGCTAATAACATTTAATTTCATGCTGTCATCCCCTTTGTATATTCAAGTTATATTATTTATTCGTCCATTAATAAAAATATATAATACTTTTTAAAATTTTATATTTTTAGTGAAAGTTTATGTATATATAAAAATATTTTATTAACTAAGTTTAAAAAATATTTTTTATTTATACTTTATTAAATAAATTATTAAAATAAAAAAATAGAGTATTCTCTTTAATTGAATACCCTAAAATGTTTATTACTTATAAATATTATACTGAAAAACTGGACACTAACTTAGATAATTTCTCCAATGAGCCTTTTAGTTCTTCAGTTTTATCTAATACATAATTAGATTTTTCCATAACTTCTGATGATTTTTGAGCTATATTGGTAGCACCTTCTGCTCCTTCATTAGATGCTACGGCTACACTATTTATAGCCTCCATAACATTCTTAACTGAAGAATTCAATTCATCGGTTACTTCATTTAAATTTTCTGCCATATTATAAAATTCACTTGTATCATTACTATACATTTCCCCTGTATTTATAAAACTATCATAATCTTCAAAAACATTTTCATCAATAAACTGTAGAATATTTTTCGAATTATTTGAAAGGTTATCCACTGATTCTATTACATCTTTTACAATTACTTTAATTTCATTAGCTGTATTATTAGATTCTTCCGCAAGTTTTCTTACTTCATCTGCAACTACTGCAAATCCCTTTCCTGCTTCTCCTGCCCTCGCTGCTTCAATAGCTGCATTTAAAGATAATAAATTAGTTTGTTTTGTTATAGCAAGTATAGCCTCTAATAAAACATTTATTTTTTCAACATTTTTAGATTTCTCTATTGCCTTTTCAAGTTTTTCTTGGTTTTCTTTATAGATCTTAAGTGCACGACCCTTAGATTCTTCTCCACTTACTTTTACTTTATCCGCTTTTTCTTTAATTTTAATTGCCTTTTCTTTAACATCTTGCATTGTTTTTGCAATACCTTGTATATTTTGTTGAATTTCTACAGAACTTGCACTCATTTCCTCAGATGCAGCCGCTGTTTCTTCCATACCTGCTGATAGTTCTTGAGTAGTAGATGACGTGTCTTCTATATTTTTATTTAATTCATCTATATTTCTTTCAACATCTTTACTTATTTTTTCTCCAAGTTCAGTTTCATTTAATACATTACTTATAATTTCACTTACTGATTTTTGCATTATACCTATAGAATTAACTAATACTCCAACTTCATCTTTTCTATTAATTAAATTAGAATCCAGTTTTTTAGAAAAATCTCCTTTTGCTAAAATATCTAGATATTTTACTAATTTACTTATTGGCTTGCTTATACTATTAGAAATAATCTTCATAATTAATATTCCCATAACAATAGAGATAAAAATTGAGATTAAAAAAAATCTAACTGCATCTTTACACTCTTTTTTGTTATTCTCATCAATTCTTTTAGCCTCATTTACATTATACTCTGATAGTTCATTTAGCTTTTCTTGAAAACCTTCAAACAGAAGATTAGTTTCTTGAATTTCACCTTCTTTATTCTTAAGGTTATTTTTACTTTCTAAATCTATTATTTGCTGATTTTTCAATTGAAAATCGTTCCATTTATCTTTAATTTCACCTAATAATTCTTTTTCTTTTTTATCTAACTTAGTTGCCTCATATTCTTTTAAGTTATTATTAAAGATTTTATTAGATTCATCAATATCATTTATTAATTTCTCTTGTATATCTTTTTTACCATTAGACATCATTATATTAAAAGTATCCATTCCGATTCTTCTAGCACGTGTTCTATTCTCATTTAAAAGTTGTATGGACACCAAATTTTTTGCATATAATTCATCCATTTTAGCTCCCATTTTCTTTATATTAGAATATCCCACTATTCCTATTAAGAAAATGAAAATAGCCATACAGATCCAAAGTATAAAGATCTTTGTCTTTACCTTATAATCATTAATACTTACTTTCATTTACCCATCTCCCTTTAATTACTCTTTATAATATTGGTCAAAACTTAGTATATTCTATACTTATCCTTTTAAGACCAAATTTCATAAATATAATTATATCAAAATTTCATTATTTTTTTAGAATTTTTAACATTTATTACAGATTTTATTTACTTTTTTTTATATTAAATCTTTTTTTTAATATAAATTAACTTCCTAAGATAGAAAATTATTTTTTCGCAATAAAATACTGATCTATTTTACATAAATCAGCTTTTATTTTGCCTTAAAGTTTTTTTAAAAACTTTTTAGATGTTATTCTGATTCCTATGGCCCCAATAGGTGCAGTTATTAATACACTTAGAATTGCTATAGCCTGCATTATTTCTCCACCTAAAACCCCCATTTGAAGTGGTATACCTGCCTTGGCTGATTGAACTGTAGCTTTAGGTAAATATGCTATAACACAAAATATCCTTTCTTTTACATTTAGCTCTGTACCTATTAAAGAGATTAATACGCCTATTGATCTTATACTTAATGATATTAAAAGTAACTTAAGACCAACTCCAAGATATTCTCCTACTAACATAGGATTTATAGCCATACCTACAAAAGCAAATAAATATATTTTACCTACTTTCCAAATTTTATTCATATAATTCAATATAATTTTAGCAGTATCTTTAAAATAACTTCTTAAAAAGAACCCATATATCATTATAGTAAGTAATGAATTAAAAAGTGATATATGTAATAAATTTTCTATCTTTCTCATTGATAAACATACTAAAAAGGTTATAATAACTTTTAACATATCCATTTTTATGTACATAAAAATTATTCTTGTTAATTTAGCAATTATGTAACCTATTACTACACTTAAAATTAAAGTTATAGGTATTAAAATTACCTGATTCAATATTGAAATACTCTGCCCCTTGCTACTTTCAATATAAATTCCTAAAAAAGTAGTAAATAACGTTATAGCTATAGTATCATCTGCTGAGGCACCAACCAATAACATCTGAGGGATTGCTTTATCTTCTCCTATCTTTTTTTCTATTAATGAAACCATTGATGGTACTAATACAGCTGGACTAACTGCAGCTATAATAAATCCTAATATGGCACCTTGCACAAAAGAAAATTTTAAAAAAATAGTTGAAAAATAAGCTATAGTAAGTCCTTCTAAAGTAGCTGGAACTATACTTAACAAAATAGCTGGCCTTCCTATTTTTTTCATTTGTTCCATACTGATACCTAATCCCCCTATAAAAAGAACCGTAACTAATGCTAAGTCCTTTATATACGGAGATATTTTAATTGTTACCTTAGGAACTATATCTATAAAAGATGGACCAATCACCATTCCTACAATAATCATTCCTATAAGCGATGGTAACTCTAGACGCTCTACTAATTCCCCCCCATAAAAAGCTAATATTCCTATAAACAATAAACTTATTATTATAAGAAATAAATTCATATAATTCCTTCCTTTCAAAAAAATAAACCCCTACCCTAAAATTTGGGTAGGAGTCATTAGCTAAAAGCACTTTAAGGCGAACTCCATCGCCTATTATACAATTTTTTATTATTTTATAGAAATAATCAATCTTTTATTTAGATTTTAATCCCTTAAAAATCATATAATCTACTATTTTATCTAATTCAATCTTTTTATTTTTTAAATACAATTCTCCTAAAATAGCTTCTACAGAATCTGCTAACATATTATCTGTTAATGTTCCATTAAACTTTAAAACTCTATCTATCTTTAATTGTTTAGCTATAGAAGATGCATTATTTATAACATTTCTATACTCTTCATTTAAAATTTTATTATCAGCAAAAGAGAACATATCATACAACTTAGTAGATACTTCACATCCTAAAATCTTGTCTCCAATAAATTGTAATTTTTCAAATTCTCGTTCTTTTTCTCTTTCTCTTATACTATATACTAATGAATTTACCAATATATTTTTTTCTTTTAATTCTTCAATGATTCTATACATACTTCTTGACTCCACTTCGATTATTTATATATTTTTAGCTACATACTTAATATTTTATCATAAAATAAATAGTCATTGGTAAATTTTCTTATTAATCTAACTATATAACATATATAATTTCTAAATTTCTTTTCTTGAAATATCAAATCCAATTTCTTTTTCTATTAAATCTAAAACATATTTATCTTTTGGATCTATAAATAAACAAGTTTTTCCCATTTCACCAGCTCTTCCTGTCCTTCCTATACGATGTATATATGTCTCTGTATTTTCTGGAATATCATAGTTATATATATTGGTAACACCATTTACATCTAATCCTCTTGCAGCCACATCTGTTGCTATTAAATATTGTATTTTTAAGTTTCTAAAATCTTTCATAACTTTCTCTCGTTTAGCTTGTGTTAAATCTCCATGTAATTTACTACAATTGTAACCTTTTTGATGAAGAAACTCCTCAAGTTCGTCAACTCTTCTTTTGGTTCTGCAAAAAATAATAGCCATAAATGCATTATCTTCATCTAAAACTTTACACAATGCTTCCCTCTTATTTCTATCTGTTGTCTCAACTACAAACTGTTCTATATTTTTAAGCGTAACCTGTTCTTCATCTATTGTTATAACCTTAGGATTATTCATATATCTATATGCTAATTTTTTTACTTTTGAATCCATGGTAGCAGAAAAACAAAGAGTCTGACGATTTTTAGAAGGTGTATATTTTATAATTTCTTCAATTTCATTTTTGAATCCCATATATAGCATTTGATCTGCCTCATCTAAAACCAAGGTTTTTAAATTACATAAACTTATAGTTTTTCTTTTTAGGTGATCTAATAACCTTCCTGGGGTTGCTATTATTAAATGAATATCTCCTTTTAATTTATTTAACTGTGACCCTATATCTTTTCCTCCATATGCAGCTAGGATATTTAAGTTTTTACTTTCAGTTAATTTTTTAGCCTCTTCAGTAATTTGTATTGCAAGTTCTCTAGTAGGTGTTATTATAAGTCCTTGAACAAAATTTATATCAGAAGACATATTTTCAAACATAGGTAATAAAAATGCTAAGGTTTTACCAGTACCAGTTTGTGCCTCTGCTATAACATCATTTCCCTCTTTTATACTTATAATACTTTTTTCTTGAATTTTGGTTGGTTTATTAATTCCCTGTTTTTTTAATATATTGATTATATCTTCACTAATTCCCATTTCATTAAATTTCATATTATATTATTTACCTTTCGACTTCTATATTTTTTAAGTAACTATATCTTATTATAAGTATTATCTCAATAACTATCAATGTTTCCCTTATAAAGATTATATAAAAATTTTAATGTTAAATCCCTTAATAATACCCCAAAATAATTTTTATTTTAAATATTTTTATAAAAATATATAAAAAACACTTGCACTATTTTTTATATAGTATATAATAGATTAAGTAAACAACTTTGATTCAAAAATAAATTATTTATGAATAACATTTTTAGGATTATATAGAGCTAAGAAATTAACTTATTTATATACATTCTGAAATTTTTATTAAGTATTTATTTTCCACGAATTAAAGTAATAAAAATTTCGGAGGTACGAAACATGCAAGGTACAGTTAAATGGTTTAACGCAGAAAAAGGATTTGGATTTATCACTACTGAGGAAGGAAAAGACGTTTTCGCTCATTTCTCTCAAATCCAAAAAGAAGGATTCAAAACTTTAGAAGAAGGTCAAAACGTTACTTTTGAAGTAGTTGAAGGACCTAAAGGACCTCAAGCTGAAAACATCCAAACTATCTAATTAATTTAGAAAAGTTAAAACCTGAAGATAATTCTTCAGGTTTTTTTAATTTATTATTACTTTTTTATTTTTATATACTAAACTTATATGTATATATTTCCATGATTAGTTTCACAATATTTAAAAAAAAATATATATAGGAAATTAACTATATATATTTTTTTTTAAATTTTTTCAACTCATCTATAAATTTTTCTTCTTTCACCATTATATTAGTTAAAACTCTATACTCTATAGTATTTGTATCTTCATATTGCTGAATTAATCTTCCTCGAATATTTATAATTAAAGCTTTTTCTTCCTCATTTAAAATTATGCATCTTTCTAAGAAATCTTTAACTTCTCCATTACATGAAAAACCCGTCATGTTACTATGAAACTGAGATATTAAAGATGATATTTTATCATATATAAATATATCGATATCCTTTAAATCTTTATGTTTTAAATCCTCCTTTAATAATTTACAATGTTCTATTTTACTATTCCTATAATTAATAAATACATTGATAATTAAACATAATGGTTTATTTGATCTATATTCATTTTGAGTATCTTTATATAAATCTAAAATTTTGTTTGATATATCAATTTTTCTTTCTAATAAATCTATTACATTATATGCCATATAATACACCTCTTTTTTATACCTATATTCTATATTACTCTAATTCTTATAATAGATTTACTTTTTTTGAAAAATTTTTATATTCTTTTTTTGTTAAATAAAAAAAATCTTACTTAACCTATAAATTAAGTAAGATTAAATAATAAACCTTTTATTCTTTTATTAAGTTGGAAGCCACAGAAGAAATCTCTTCTTGTTTTGCGGTTATTTCTTGTATTGATGCAGATATATTATCTATAGCTGACTTAACATTTTGAGTTTTATCATTTAAAAGTTCAGAAACATCTCTTATATTTTCTATACTTTTGTTCATGACTTCTTGTTCTCTTATAGTTGAGGTTGCCACTCTATTGCTCTCTGCCGCTAATTTCTTAACCTCTGAAGCTACAACACCAAAGCCCTTACCTGCCTCCCCTGTACGTGCTGCTTCAATAGATGCATTTAATGAAAGTAAATTAGTTTGAGAAGATATTTGTACTATTTCATGTGACGAGTTATTAAATACTCTTATTTTTTCTTCCATAGTTTTTACACTATCCTCTAAAATTTTAGCTGTATTATTCATATCCTCCATCTCATTTATTATATTTTGCATCTGTACATTACTCTCTGAATTTCCTTCTGCTATCTCTTGTATAGAAGATATTATTTGTTCTACATTAGATTTAAGTTCTTTAGAACTTTTAAGTCTTTCTTCACTTAATAATTCTACTTTCTTTAGCGCAGCTTCTATTTCCATATTTTTATCATCTAAAATACTTTTTTCTTGTTCTATAATAGTTTTATTATAACTCATACAGTTTTCTTTTAAATTTAATTCATTATAGATAGCTTTAATCATTTGCTTACAATTTTTATATCCACATGCAGAACAATCTATATTTTTATCTCTTTCATTAAATTTTAGTAATTCTTTATATATATCTTCTTCTTCCTTTTCACTAGGATTCCTTAATTCTTTAGTATTTAACTTACTATATTCTCTATAGAAATCTTCTATATTCAATTCTTTATCAAATTTCTTATGTAGCCTTTTTATTTCCTTTTTATTCTTTTCCTTTTTAATATTATTGAATTTAAAATCTATATTGTCCAATTCATTCTTATCACATACACTAGCTGTTCCTATATTACATCCAAATTCACAATTTAAAATATCTAATATACCTGGTAATATCTTATTCGAAACTTTTCTCTCTTCATAACTATTTAAATACCTATATGCTATTTCTTGCCCTTCTATTTGTCTAATCCATATGTCACTATTATAATTTTCTATATTTTCCTTTAATCCACCCGGTCTGCTAAATAAAAATCCTAGTCCACTTTCTTTATGAAAATCTACTTCCTTATAAGAATCTAAATTTATATTATTTCTTTTTAAATACTCTTCAATTTTTTTAAATGTAACATTATATTTAACATATCCTTTAGTATTCTTATTCTGAATTTCATCTTTTTTAGCTATACATGGTGATAAAAATGCAAATTCTTCCTCCACCCTTAAATATTTTTTAAAATAAATTGCTGCACAAATTAGAGGGCTTTGTATAGGTGCTAAACTCTCCAATAGTCTTGTTCTATTTTTTTCTATGTAATTAACTATTGATGGACAAGGTTGAGCTATAATAGGCTTTTGTGGATTATTTTTTATATACTTTAAATATGCCCATATAGTTATATCTGCTCCAAAAGACACATCATAAAAATACTTTACTCCTTTAGACTTTAAATATCCAAATAACTTTTTATAGTTAGGAAAATTAGCTCTAATAGCAGGTGCAGCTAATATAGATATATTTTTACCTTTATCTAACTTTTCAAAAAAACACTCTATATCATCTCTATAGTTTCTTGCTTTATGTTCACAAACATCTATACACTTCCCACAATGAATACACTTGTCAATATTTATTTTTACTTTATTCATCCCATCTTTTACATAAGCTTTATTTGCATCTAATACTGGGCAAAATCTTATACATTGATTACATCCAACACAATTTTCTTCATTTGTAAATATTAATATATTATCCTCCATAAAAACACTCCTCTTTTAATAATAACCCTCCTTCTTATAATTCGAACATTTATATCTTTTTTTTACACAATCCTCATACTTTTCATAATTATTATGTTTTTTTATAAACTTTCATAAGAACATATTAAATTATAATGATTAAAAGTAAAGAAAGATATCTTAACATCTTTCTTTACTAAATTTGCTTTTTCTATACAATTATTATAGTTAATATAAATATAATTTATCATGAAATCTTTTTAAAACTATGACACTATTAACAATTATCATAGTTTTTACATTTGTTTACTTTACATATATCTTCCCAAATTGAGCACGAACAATTGTCTTTATTTCTATAACAAGAATTATTATTACAACAACAATTGCTATCGGGACAACCTTTGCAACAACATTTACAACAGCATTTATTACATAAACAAGGATTGCAATAGCAACAATCAAAACACTTATTTGGTATAAAAACGCCTTCTGGGAATACATCTTTAATTACCCCTGGTGCAGTACATGGTACCTCAGATAAGAAAGGTAAAAATGTTACTCCATAGGCTACAAAACATCTTTGATCCGAATTTTGAAATTGCTTTGTAAACGCAGTAACTAAAGCACCTGGAATAAGTCCTATATCTACATTGAGCTTAATATTAGTTGCATTTTTAGGAATTATAACTTTTCTTTCTCCACCAATCGCAAAAGAGCCACTATCATAATCAAATGTTTGCAAAATTAAGTCATAACTTCCCCAAAACCTTACAAAAAAACCTCCATAATTTATTATATCTATCCATCCATCCTCAACTTGTCTACACTCTTTAGTACACCCATCATAAAATTTATCCATTGTTAATCACCTTATAATACATAGTCAAGATTTCTCTTGCTACTATATATTATTCTACTAGATATTTTTATGCTACAAATCTTTTATTATTTAAGCGAAGGTAGTATTATATATTAATAAACTATCTTTAAAATAATTAAAGGCTATAAAATTAGAATCATTAACTCCTAACTTCATAGCCTTAGGCATAATTTTAAAATCTTTTAATTTTTATAAAATAAATTTTTAAGATATTTAAACATTCTATTTATATCTTAAATTTTGAAACTATTTCATTAAGTTTTTGTGCAAGTTCAGCTTGATCTTGAGATGTACATGCAACTTGTTCCATTGCTTGAGTTGATTCATTTACACTATCTTGAATTTCATTTAAATTTTCTGATGAATTTTGAGCCATTTCAGCCATATTTTGAACTGCCTCATTTACCTGTTCTATGGTTCCTGTAATTTCCTGTGTCATAGAAGCTAATTCTTCTGACATATTGCTTACGAATATACCATCATTTTCATATTCTTCTCCTGCTTTTATGAAATTTTCAAACTGTTTAATAACATTATTGTTCATAAAATCTAATAACTCATTACTATTTCTAGATAAATTACCAAATGAAACTTGAACCTCTTCTATAGTAGATTCTACATTTTCTACTGCCTGAGCTGATTGTTCAGCAAGCTTTCTTACTTCATCTGCTACAACTGCAAATCCTTTTCCGTGCTCTCCTGCTCTTGCTGCCTCTATGGCCGCATTAAGTGATAATAGATTTATTTGTTTTGCTATACTTGATATTGTATCGGCCATGACTTTAATTTCACTAACAACTTTTCCTTTTTCAATATCCTTTAAAATTTCTTTTTCCATATCCATATAAATTTTATTAGTGTTTTCAACTGCTTCTTTACTATTTTGTTCTACTGTAACAGCCCTTTCCTTAATTTCAATAGCATTATTACTTCCGTATAGTGCCTTATCAGATAATATTGAAACACTTGAATCTACTTCTTCAACTGATGCTGATAATTCCTGAGCCGTTGCACTTGTTTCTTGAACACCAACATTTATCTTTTTAGTTGACTCATTAATATTTTCGAGTTTAGATGTCATCTCTTCCACAGTAGCAGATAATTCTTCACTGGATGCACTCATATCTTGTGTGCTATTTATAACACTTTTAATAAGAGTATTTACATTATCTTGAGCTTTATTTAAAGCTTCAC
Source organism: Clostridiaceae bacterium 14S0207 (assembly GCA_003288255.1). GTDB lineage: Bacteria > Bacillota > Clostridia > Clostridiales > Clostridiaceae > Hathewaya > Hathewaya limosa. The sequence continues at coordinate 1,882,356 of CP026600.1, forward strand.
TTGTCTGTCCAAACTCATTTTTCTCTGAAATATCTATTTTAGTGGAAAAATCATATTGAGATAATCTATAAGCAAACTCTTTTATTTTATTTAAAGGATTTATTATTGATTTTATAAGTAAAATTGCACATATTATAAGTAAAATAGTTGAGATAATAAATATAGTGATTATTGCAGTTATCGAACTAGTAAAAATTGACTTATTTGCACTTATAGCATCCTCTGCCCATTTATTATTCAAGTCTACTAAATTATCTAACACCTTTAAAACATCATCTTTAGCTTGTTTAAGTGCACCAAATTTTTTTGATGCTTGTGATTTATTTTTAGAAAAACATATTTCTGTATATTCTTTTCTAATACTTCTATATACCTTTATTTTTTCTTCTAATTCATTCATTAATTTTTTATCTTCATCTTTAGTAATTCCTGTCTTATACAATTTGATATATTCATCACTTCGTTTTGTAATTTGCTCATTTTCTTGCATTAAGTTCTTCAATTCTTCTTTTGTAGTAATATGACTTAACATTTGTAGATTGGAATAAATAGTTAAAAAGTTCTTGTTCAAGTCATTAATTGAACTTATACCGATAATATTATCATAATATAAACCATTAGCAGATTTATCAATTTTATTAATTCCTAAAACCCCAAATCCTCCAATAAACATCATTAATAATGCAATTACTAAAAAGCTAGTTATAAGTTTACTAGATATCTTTAAATTTTTTAATAATTTCATCTATATTTCCTCCATTAGTATTTTATTTAATCGACATTTTCCTATGTAGCTTTTATTCAACTTAAACTCTCCTAAGTTTAGACCACCTTTATATTCGTAATCTTTATAAATATCTTTATGTATGAATACATTTTTTTCTTTTGTAATATTTCCCAATATTATGTAACATAAACATATAGTCCATCATATATTAAAAATATAGTAAGATCTTAACTAAACAATCATAACTCAAAATAGCTCTAATTTATATTTTTACAAGTTAATTACTCCTTATATGTAATAAAAATCTCCTTCAAAAACAAACAGTTATTAACCTATGTTCAGGTTAGTAACTGTTTTTCTTTTTAATATTGAATTAATTTTATCTTTAAACATTATATTCCATAATATATCTATTTTATATTTATGTTTTTATTAATAAATTCCTTAACATTCTTCTTATCCAACTATCTATTTTTTTATTTTAGCGTTAGCTTTTGCTATTCCAAAATAATTAATCCATCCAATCGTTAATTGGTTAATCATGTAGACCCTATATTCTATACTTATACCTTTATTACGATTTGTTAATTTTCTTATTTTGTTTATGAATATTTTATATGACTTTTCATGTATCCTTATATTGGTTCCGCCTTTTACAAAATAGAATGAAAAACCAAGAAATTTTCTTCTCGTCACAAAATCTACTGCACTTTTATTTTCATTAACTCTAAGTTTTAATACATCTTCAAGTACTCTTCTTATACTTGCCATAACTCCTATTCCTGCCTTTTTGCTTTTTACATATATATTACAATCATCTGCAAATCGACAAAATCTATGACCTCTTTTCTCAAGTTCTTTATCTACTTCATCAAGCATGATATTAGCAAGGAGTGGGCTTAGTGGACCACCTTGCGGTATACCCTTATCAGATTTTACCTTCAATCCATTTATCATTATTCCAGATTTAAGATACTCTCTAATTAGCCTTAATACTCTTTTATCTTTAATTTTTCTTGATAGTCTTTCCATTAATATATCATGATTAACTTTATCAAAGAACTTTTCTAAGTCTATATCAACAACCCACTTATAACCTTCGTTAATATATTCCTTTGATTTTAATATAGCCTGTTTAGCACTTTTATTTGGTCTAAATCCATAGCTATTATCTGAAAAGGTAGGGTCATAAATTTTATTAAGTTCTTGTGCTATTGCCTGTTGTATTAATCTATCAAGTACAGTAGGAATTCCAAGTAATCTAGTTCCACCGTCAGGTTTTGGTATTTCCACTCTCCTAACGGGTGAAGGTTTATACCTTCCCTCTAATAACTTTTGCTTAATTGTTATCCAATTCTTAATGATAAATTCTCGAAATTCATCGGTTTTCATACCATCAATACCATGGCTTCCTTTATTAGCAACTACTCTTTTCATGGCTTTTAGCATATTTTCTCTAGCTAAAATCATTTCAAGTAAGTTATCAGTATCATCTATTACATTGTTTTCTCTTTCTCTCTTTGCTAACGCCAAATTATTACTCTGCGCCCCTCGCTTATCTTGAAGTTCCACTTCTCCTTCCACGAGGCGACCTCTGTATTGAGTTGTCTGCTTTCCTTGTAATTTATTTGAATTATTCAAAGCTGAAAACCTCCTAATGTTCAGTCCTTCCCGCACTACGTGCACATAGTGTGGTACTATGACCTCTGCTGACTTCTGATAGTTCAGTTACATATCACTATGTAAGTTATCATGTAGGAAATTCATCCTTTAATGATATATCTATCAGACCTCCCCAGGTAAGAACGCAATCTTTCATTCCATATATCTGCCACATATACTGTAGTAGCTTTCGGGTGATACGGACTTTGTTTTGTTATGCAAACTCATCCAGCTATAATCAGCCTCTTATGTGATTCGTATTCCTCAGACCGGAATTTTGCCCTCCGACTTCCTTCAGATTCCATCTCGCAATGGACACCCTTGTCATTGGCTAACGCCTATATCACCTTCGGCGCTCGGGACTTTCACCCTATAGATTGCGCCCATGCTGGGCGCACATAAAAAAAGTAGTAAAGAAAAAGATATTTTTCTTTACTACTTATTATACTAATATAATAAATAATCTTATTTATTATATTGCATCATATAGTTCATTAATGGACAGAGTATATTATTCCCATTATTATAACTCATCATTTGAGGATATATTGGTTGCATAAAATTTTGCATTGGATATCCTGTTTGATACATAGAATTTACTGATGCATTGCACGGAAACATATATCCTACAAAACAATATCCTTGTTGATTTGGTGGAATTGGTATAGGGGGTGTTGGTTGATTTGGTACTAAATCACAATCAACTTCTTTACAAACTGGATTTTCTATTGTTCCTGTAATTATAAAACATTTATCATCAGTTTCAAAATATTCTCTAGTGAATATATTACTAAAATTTTGTTGTGTTGCACTACCCTGTATTTTTATGGAAATAGAAGATACCTCATCAGGATATTCAACTTTATTTATACTATTCATGGGAAATATAGAACTCTCAATTGTAAAATTTTCACCTAAAAACTTATAACTTATTGAAACTTTTATAAAAAAACTACTATAATTGGCTATCTTAATATAATCCATATCATTTTCATCATTATCCCTAGTTAATTTTTTATTAGTTTTATCCATAGTTCTTCACCTTTTAATATTAGTCAAGATTTCTCCTGCTAATACAATTTATGTTTTTTTATTAATACTGTTACCATGTAATATTAATTAACTTTCTATATTAGTTATTCTTATTTTTTTTAAATTTGCTTTTTATAAATGCTATTATACAAATTATTATTGGAAATATAATTTGTATAACTAAACCAATAATTGGCCAATAATGTTGATCAAAATATTGATAGTCCATTATACTAATAGAAACTACTTTAGACATAATTACAACAATAATCATTATCACACTAACAATTCTTTTATAACTTTTTAATTTAAATATATTTTTAATACCTTTACATATACCTAAAATACAAAAATTCATTTCTAGAAATTGAACTATGGTAAAAGCCGTAGTTACTATTATTTCTAGCCTTTGAAATTCACCTTGAATTGTTAATCTTTTTATACTTTCATAACCTGAAAAATATGTATTAGAATAAATCTCTCCGCCCAAAAGTAATATATTAGAAATAATAAAACCTATAACTGCAAAAGAGCTTATAAGTAGTCCTATAAAAAAAACATTTTTACTTTTCTTATTTGGTATAACACTATCAAAAAAAGTAGTAAATATAAAGATTTCTGTAAAAGGAAATGTTACCAAAGCGAAACTTGCCTTTAGTATCTCCATGATTCCATTTTCAAATATAGGATATAAATTTTGTAGTCTCATATGTGGAATTAGAAATAACAAAGTAACTACAAAAAATAAGCCTATAATCCTTAAAAAAAACTTACTCCATGCTACTATACATTGTATGCCTTGTTTTAAAAAATATGTACTTAAAATACCTATTAAAATCATAATTGCTAATGAAGGTGTATTTCTCATAGACGTTATTCTAACAAAATCAACAAAATCTCTTAAAATAAAGGAGGATAAAACAAATAGATATACAATAATTATAACACTAAAAAAAATTCCTACTATTTTTCCAAAAATAATTTCTAAGATTTGAAACAAATTTTTCTTAGGATAAAAGCTCATTATTTTTCCATAAATTAGCATGAACGGTAAACTAAATATTATGGCAACAATTGTAGCTATCCATGCATCTTGCTTAACCATTCCTCCCATATTAAATAAAAGATATGTGCTTATATAAAAGTTAAATATTAAAATTATCAATTCTTTATTACATATATTATCTCTATTCATAAATTTCGCTCCTAAAATAAATGTAATATAAGCTGCTTTAACTAATATACATTTTAGATCATATTATGAACTATTATTATTTTTTTTTCAAAATTTTATTCTTTATAAGAATTACTATAAACATAAACAGTGGGAATATAATTTGAATTACACCTCCATAAAATGGCCATATGTTTATATCAAATTTAATTGATTCTATCATAGTTACAGATAATTTATTTGATAATACAATCATTAAAGCTATTAAACTATATAACATATACTTTTTATTATTTATTGAAAAAATATTTTCTATTCCTTTCCAAGCACCTAATACACAAAAAGTCATTTCTGAAAATTGCAATATAGTAAAGGCTATAGTAACAACTATTTCTAGTCTTTGAAATTCTCCTTGAATCTTTATTCTTTTTATTCCCTCATATCCTCCATAAAAAAAAGCTGAATATGCCTGTTTTCCAAGTAACATTATATTTATAAGAACACATGTAGTAGCAACAATCCCACCAACAATCAATGCTTTAATAAAAACTTTTTTCGTATTTTTATCAAATTTTACATGATCAAAAAATGTAAGAAAGATAAAGAGCTCTGTAAACGGAAATGTTAATAACTTGTAACTTTGTATTAATAAATCTTTTATTCCACTATTTAATATAGGGAATAAATTTCTGATATGCATTTGTGGTATCAATGTTATTGAGACTATTATAAAAAAAATTAATATAAATCTTATAAAAAATTTTACCCATGCAACTAATACTTGCATATTAGTTGATAATAAATATATATCTAAAAGTCCTATACAAGACATAATTAAAATAGTTGGTGTATTAGGCAGTGATGTTATCTTTATAAAATCAACAAAATCTCTTAAAATAAATGTAGCCAGTAAAAATGAATATATAGTAATAACAATATTAAGTAACTTTCCAAATATCTTTCCAAAAACACATTGTATAATTTCAAAAATATTTTTCTCTGGATAAAAATTTATTATAGAACCATACATGCACATTATTGGCATAGCTGCTATAATACTAATTAATGTAGCTATCCATGCATCTTCCTTTAATTGTCCTCCCATACTAAATAACATATATGCTCCTATACTAAAACTAAAGATAATGTATTGCATTTCTTCATTAGTTATACTGTCTTGTTTCATAAATGAGCCTCCTACATATTGTTATTGTCTAATTTTTCGGAGTTATATTTTTATTAGTTAATCCACTATATCTTATATTTATATTTACTTTTGTTTTCGTTGGTGTTTGAGAATAAACCTTATCCCAATCATTACAAATTTTTTCCCATTGCTTAGGTCTTTGTTGTTCCACTATTTTTCCAAGTCCTAATACATCTGTTTTATATTGATTCTTAGATTTTTCTATTATAGAATTTATACCATTTTCTATAGTTTTTTCAGCCTTTAATTTTAATTGTTGTTTTTTATCTTCTGAATCAAAATTAACTTCTTTCGTATCCATTTCTGATAAATCTACATCCATACATAATTTTATATTTATATCAATTTTACCATTTTTATCTTTAACCTTAATTTTCTTCTTGACCTTACTTAGTTCCAAACTTACATAGTTATTTTCATCCATTTCTATAGGAATAACATATTTAGGTTTTTTTTCTTTTAAAAGTTGTAAAAACATAGTTTCTTTTTCTTCTAATTGACCTACCATTTTATCACTTTTAAATATTGCAGTACCTCCCACCTCAAAATTTATACGTTTTTTACCTTTTACTACTTTAACCATGGGAACTATACCTGAAATTCCTTTAGACGATATATTATCTATAAATTCTAAAACATCAACTTTACCATATTTACCAATAAATCTTGAATTTCTAGCTGAATCAGATAAATCAAAAGAAATTATTTCATCCTCATCTTTTTTCTTGTTAAGTATATCTGCTGCTCTATTACTTTTAGCTATCATTATCCACATATCATTTCTAATTTCAGCATCCCTATTTACTAAATCTAAGACTGGTACTATCCCCTCTTTTGCTATATTTTCACTTACTATAAATACTTTAGCATGAGATGCTTGAAGCATTTGACCTACCTTTTTAATAACATCTCTTACTGCCTCATGTACTGTTTCCCCTTGTGATTCAATAATACTTGAAGTTATTATTTGAGAACTTACAGATGCTTCCAATACTTCTGTAGTTAATATATATCTTCCTGTTTTATTATCCTTATCTATGGCCATTCCAGCAATATATTTTACATCATTCATTTCTATATAATCCCAACATCCACAAAAGGATATTGAAAATATTATAATCATACATATTAAAATAAATCGCTTTTTTATATTCATTGTTTATTCCTTCTCTTCGTATAATCTTTAATTCTAATACGATTCTTACAAATAAACTCAGTCCTATATTTTAAAATATGCCAAGGTGTTCTTATAGCTGAATCCCTTATATTTTCTTTATTTAGATCTATAAGTTTTAACATATATGGTATTCCAAAGCTTTTTATAGACATCAAATGAATAAACATTCCCATAGTAGAAAAAATTACACCATAAATCCCAAAAAAAGAAGCAAATGTTAAAAATATAAGTCTACTAATAATAACAGAAGCTCTCATCTCATATAATATAAGTTCACTTATACCTGTAATTGCAGTTATTATTACAACAGGTGAACTTACAAATTTAGCATTAACAGCAGCATCCCCCAATACTAAGGCTCCAACAATACTTATAGCTGAACCTATATGCTTAGGTAATCTTATTCCAGCCTCTCTTATTATCTCAAAAGTAATCAACATAACAAAAGCTTCTAAAGATGCTGGTAACGGTACCCCTTGTCTAGATGCATATATACTCATTGCAAGTTTAGTAGGAATAAGTTCTTTATGAAAAGTTGTAAATGCTATATAAATAGCTGGTGCACCGGTTGTAAGTATGAATGCTATAAATCTTATGATTCTATTTACAGATGCATAAGTAAAATTTTCATAATAATCTTCATCTACCTGAAAATGTTCTATAAATAAATATGGAACAGTTAAGACAACAGGAGATCCATCACCCAAGATAGCTACCCTACCTTGTAGCATTTTAGATGCCACTACATCAGGCCTTTCTGTGGTTCCCACAGTTTTAAATGGAGATAATGAAGCATCTTTTATAAATTCTTTTAATGAATTCGTCGAAAATATTCCTTCTATATCTAATTGAGCTAACCTTTTCCGTACTTCTTGTAAAATCTTAGGTTCAACCATATCCTCCATATATGCTATACAAATTTTAGTTTTAGTTCTAACTCCAATTTCACAAAATTCAAATTTCAAACTTGGAGAATTGATTTTTCTTCTAATTAAAGAAATATTCATATTTATAGATTCATTAAATCCTTCTCTAGGACCACTTAAAATTGTCTCTGCTTGAGGCTCATCTATTGCTCTTGTCTTCCATCCTAAAGTATTAAGTATTAACCCTTTGTCAAATCCCTCTATAATTAATAATGAGCTTCCATAAAGTATTGAACTGACTATTTTTTCTGTATCATAACTTAACTTTATATCATCTACTATTAAAACTTCTTCTTGTATATATCCTAATACATCTTCCTCACAAGAAATAAAATCATTATTTATTAATTCAAATATTATATTTTCATTTACAATTTTTTTATCAGTCATTCCATCTACAAAAATTAAACAAAACTTTAATCCAGTAGTTCTATTCTTAAAAATTCGATAAACAATGGTATCATCCTTAAAAAATATGATATCTTTGAATAGTTTTATATTTTCTTGAAGTGATTTTTTTAAAGTATAATATTTAAGATTTTCATTTGTTATAACATTTCTTAGCCCTTTTTCCTTTTTTTTCACATAATCACTCCTCTACTTCTATACATTTTATATACTCATATATTATTTCCATAAAATATCATAATATACACTATTTTAGTTTTACTATAAATAGAAACTTTTAATATAAAATAGGGATAAATTTTAATTTATAATCAATACTAATTTTTAAGGTAAATATTTAAAAGGAGTGATTGATTAAATGTCTAGCTTATCAAAAAAAGTTGTATCTTTATTAATTGTAAGTAGTATTATATGTATTTCGTTATTAGCATATACTTCTGATAAAAAAGCTATGAATACACTTAATAATAGCCATTTAAAAAAATCTGCTACTTGTATTAATAATTCGAATAATTTAAGTACAAAAGAATACAATTGGTATTTTAAACATGTTGCAAATGGTAAGCCACCATTAGGGCAACCTGAAACTGCAGATTTTATTGGAAAATATGATACTCATTTTTTAGGAGATGTATCAAAAAAAGTTATTTATTTAACTTTTGATGAAGGATACGAAAATGGATACACTGCACCAATTTTAGATGTTCTAAAAAAACACAATGTAAAAGCTGCTTTTTTCGTAGTTCAACCATATATTAAATCAAATCCGGATTTAATAAAGAGAATGGTTAATGAAGGTCATTTAGTATGTAATCATAGTCATCATCATCCTTCAATGGCTTCAATACATGATCAAAATAAATTTAACAAAGAATTATCTGATGTTGAAGAATCTTTTGAAAGTTTGACTGGTAAAAAGATGCCTAAATATTTTAGACCACCTATGGGAAAATATAGTGAACAATCTTTAAGTTACACTCAACAATATGGATATAAAACCATATTTTGGAGCTTTGCTTATGCAGATTGGGATCCTAAAAAACAACCTTCTCATGAATATGCTAAAAAGAAAATTTTAGATAAAACTCATAATGGTGCTATTATGCTTCTTCATGCAGTTTCTAAAACTAACTCAGAAATCCTAGATGATATATTAACTCAGTGGAAAAAACAAGGATATGAAATTAGACCTTTAAGTGATATATAAAATTTTCAAAAATCGAGTAGGAGCTAAATAATTATTTTATTTAGCGTCCTCTCACACCACTGTACGTACCGTTCGGTATACGGCGGTTCATTAAGAATTATGTATTAGCTGATATCCTTTAGATATACTTCTGTAACCAAGGTTTTCAATATATTTGTTGTTTAAGATTGTGTCAAGAACTGGGCTATTGGATATTCTCCAATAGCCTTTTCTTGTATTTGCGTACTCCCATGCTTTATGAGTCGGAAGACCTAGTTTTATGAGGTTTCGTCCTCTAGTTTTAACCTTTTTCCATTGTTTCCAAATACAACTTCTTAACCTTCTTCTTATCCAACTATCTATTTTTTGTATTTTAGCGTTAGCTTTCGCTAATCCAAAATAATTAATCCATCCAATCGTTAATTGGTTAATCATGTGAATTCTATATTCTATACTTATACCTTTATTACGATTTGTTAATTTTCTTATTTTGTTTATGAATCTTTTATATGACTTTTCATGTATCCTTATATTGGCTCCGCTTTTTGCAAAATAGAATGAAAAACCAAGAAATTTTCTTCTCGTCACAAAATCTACTGCACTTTTATTTTCATTAACTCTAAGTTTTAATACATCTTCAAGTATTCTTCTTGTACTTGCCATAACTCTTATTCCTGCCTTTTTGCTTTTTACATATATATTACAATCATCTGCAAATCGACAAAATCTATGACCTCTTTTCTCAAGTTCTTTATCTACTTCATCAAGCATGATATTAGCAAGGAGTGGGCTTAGTGGACCACCTTGCGGTGTACCCTTATCAGATTTTACCTTCAATCCATTTATCATTATTCCAGATTTAAGATATTCTCTAATTAGCCTTAATACTCTTTTATCTTTAATTTTTCTTGATAGTCTTTCCATTAATATATCATGATTAACTTTATCAAAGAACTTTTCTAAGTCTATATCAACAACCCACTTATAACCTTGGTTAATATATTCCTTTGATTTTAATATAGCCTGTTTAGCACTTTTATTTGGTCTAAATCCATAGCTATTATCTGAAAAGGTAGGGTCATAAATTTTATTAAGTTCTTGTGCTATTGCCTGTTGTATTAATCTATCAAGTACAGTAGGAATTCCAAGTAATCTAGTTCCACCGTCAGGTTTTGGTATTTCCACTCTCCTAACGGGTGAAGGTTTATACCTTCCCTCTAATAACTTTTGCTTAATTGTTATCCAATTCTTAATGATAAATTCTCGAAATTCATCGGTTTTCATACCATCAATACCATGGCTTCCTTTATTAGCAACTACTCTTTTCATGGCTTTTAGCATATTTTCTCTAGCTAAAATCATTTCAAGTAAGTTATCAGTATCATCTATTACATCGTTTTCTCTTTTTCTCTTTGCTAACGCCAAATTATTACTCTGCGCCCCTCGCTTATCTTGAAGTTCCACTTCTCCTTCCACGAGGCGACCTCTGTATTGAGTTGTCTGCTTTCCTTGTAATTTATTTAAATTATTCAAAGCTGAAAACCTCCTAATGTTCAGTCCTTCCCGCACTACGTGCACATAGTGTGGTACTATGACCTCTGCTGACTTCTGATAGTTCAGTTACATATCACTATGTAAGTTATCATGTAGGAAATTCATCCTTTAATGATGTATCTATCAGACCTCCCCAGGTAAGAACGCAATCTTTCATTCCATATATCTGCCACATATACTGTAGTAGCTTTCGGGTGATACGGACTTTGTTTTGTTATGCAAACTCATCCAGCTATAATCAGCCTCTTATGTGATTCGTATTCCTCAGACCAGAATTTTGCCCTCCGACTTCCTTCAGATTCCATCTCGCAATGGACACCCTTGTCATTGGCTAACGCCTATATCACCTTCGGCGCTCGGGACTTTCACCCTATAGATTGCGCCCATGCTGGGCGCACATAAAAAATATACCTAAATTTTAGGCATATTTTTTATTATACAAATTAACCTTTGTAAATTAACCTATAGGCATTAATCTTACAAATTGGAACTATGCTTAATAATCCCATTTTTCGATCATAAAATGCTATAGAATTATTACTTACATACAATAAACAACTAATATCTCAATAATGAAACTTTTGTTTACTCACAATAGGAATATATATTTCAATTGCTATATTCTTTTTTTCTTTTATCTTGCTAAGATCTAATTTCAATAAACGAATAAATTCTTTACCATTTTCATTTGAATCCATATTTTCTTCAGTTATTATTTCCTGTAATATTCTTATATGAATATCTTTTAAATCAGGAATTGTAAATATTATTTTTGTAATTGAGTTTAATGATATTATATTTTCTCTAATTCTTAAAAATTCTTTTTCTAATTTAAATAAAGATACATGTTGAGTTTCTGAATCAAAATATTCGGTATAAATTCTTACTTCATTAGAAATATGACATAAAAACCTTGACAAAAGTTTTAACTTTTTCTTATCAACCTTTAATATTTCATCTTTTAGTTTATCATTTTCTATATCATAACTTTTTTTCAAAAAATGCACCCCATAAATAATATTATAAAACACTTAAGCATTCCTCATATTATATTATGAATATACCAATAAAATATTTCGATTTTATTCAACAAAAATCACTATAATATTATTTATTAATTCTTCATAAATAATATTATAGTGATTAAATATTATATTAATATTAAGTTTTTAATAGTTTTCTAAAAATACTTCAAAATAACCTTGTGGATGAGCACAGGCTGGACATAATGCTGGTGCTTCTTTACCTTCATATATATATCCACAGTTATTACATTTCCATAAAACAACCTCTTCTTTTTTAAATACACTTCCATTTTCTATATTATTATATAATTTTCTATATCTTCTCTCATGTCTTTTCTCAACTTCTGCAACTTTTTCAAATATAATTGCTATTTCTTGAAATCCTTCTTCTCTAGCTATTTTAGCAAATTCCGGGTATAATTCTGTCCATTCTTCATTTTCATCATCAGCTGCTGCTTTTAAATTTAATTTAGTTTCTTGATGAAATGATACGGGATAAGTTGCTGTAATTTCTATTCCTTCATCTTTAAAATCTTCTTTTAAAAATTTATAAAATCTTTTTGCATGTTCTTTTTCTTGTTCTGCAGTTTCCATAAAAATATTAGCTATTTGAACATATCCTTCTTTTTTAGCTATACTTGAATAATAAGTATATCTTGTTCTTGCTTGTGATTCTCCAGCAAATGATTTCAATAGATTTTCAGCTGTTTTAGTATTTTTTAGACTTTTCATTAATACTTCCCCCTTATTCATTTTTTATTTTTTATTAATTATTAAATAATAATTATTATTATATACGTTTTTATATGTATATTCAATAAAAATATTTATTGTTAACAACATTGTAACTAATTTTTTAACCTTTTCATTTTATAAATTTATATTATAAATTGTTTTATAGTAATAAGATACCTTAAATTATTATTCACTACTTATAGTATTTCTTTCAATTATCTATATAGTACTAACTTTATTAATTTTGTAATAAATTCTTCATTTTTAATCTAATCTTTTCTTCATTTATATTTTTTAAAATAATAATATAAATAAATTAAGGAGATAAAAATGATAAAAAAAGCACTTATAAAAAAAAATCCTATAAACTTATTAATAGCTATTATATTTTTAGCATTTATTTTTTCTAACAAAAATATTTTCATAAAAAAAATACGTTCAGATAATTCATTACCTGAAAAAATATATAATTTTATGAAGTACAAAGAAAACAGAATTAAAATTTTCAACAAAGCTATAGCTCTTAATAATGGAAGTTCGTGCAATACATGTGTATATTTCGTATCAGAAGTTTTAAGAAATAACAATATTGATATTGATACCTCTACATGTAACACACACCAATTAATAGATATTCTCGAAGAAAATAACTTTAAAAAAGAAAAAGATTATAAGAAGCTTAAACCTGGAAATATATGTTTTACCACAGATGAATATTTAAATACGGAGGGAATCCCTTCTCATACTTATATATTTATGGGATGGGAAAAAGAAAATAATTATAGTTATGCATATATTTGTGATAATCAAGCAAAAGATTATAAAAATAAAATATATCATTTAAGAAATATAAAAAACCATGAAATACTAAATAACAAATCCAAAGAGCCCTTTAGTTTTTTTATGTATAAATAATGTTATAATATATTTAAAATATTTATTATGGGGGATTATACATGGAAAAATATAAGGTTTTAGTAGTAGATGATGAAAAAGAAATAAGAGATGCGATAGAAATCTATCTTAGAAGTTTAGATAATATAGACATTGCCATGGCCAATGATGGAATAGAAGCATTAGAATACTTAAAAAACAATGATGTACATGTGATTATTCTAGATGTTATGATGCCTAATCTTGATGGTATTAGAACCTGTATGAAAATTAGAGAAACTAAAAACACTCCAATTATAATGTTATCTGCTAAAGGTGAAGATACCGATAAAATTTTAGGATTAAATATAGGTGCTGATGATTATGTAAGTAAACCTTTTAATCCATTAGAACTAATAGCAAGAGTAAAATCTCAACTTAGAAGATATTTAGATTTAGGAAATGTTACTATTAAATTTTCTGATAACTCTATAATAGTAGATGATTTAGTTATTGATAAAAAAAGTCATATTGTAACCCTAGATAATTGTGAAATTAAACTTACACCTATAGAATTTGACATTTTAGTTTTATTATCTGAAAATCGTGGTAGAGTATTTTCTTCAAAAGAAATTTATGAAAAGGTATGGAATGAACCTGCCTATAATGCAGAAAATGTTATTTCAGTACATATAAGAAGAATACGAAAAAAAATAGAAATTGACACGAAAAATCCAAGATATATCAAGGTGGTGTGGGGTGTTGGATATAAAATCGAAAAATAATAATATTATTTTGCGTAAGTTAGAAACATTTCCTATTACTTTAATAATATTAATATGTTTTTTATTAATTATAACTTATTTGGAGACTTCAACTATAATTAATACTTATCATATAATACAAGGAAATTCAAGTGAATTATCAAATTTGAAAAATGAAATAAATAATCTAGATATTCTAGAAAACTCAGATGACCCTTTATATATTAACTATGATTTTTGGTTGAAAGAATGTGCTAAAGTTGCCAATATAAGTATTTATAATGAATTCAATAATTTAAAAACATTATCTTTAAAATCTCAAAAACAACTAAATGAATTAAGCAAAACCTTTAAATTAACTATAAAAGATCTTCAATATGATGATTTAGTAAAGTACATAATAATAGATAAATCGAAGAAAACTTTTGTAACAAATGACATAGAAGACTTAATACTTATAGAAAAAAATATAGAAAAATATAAAGAAGAAAATGGAGAATTATTTAAGTATATAAGTTCCAAGGGTAAATGGTATCATATAACTTATGATTCTAACGGTTCTCCTGCCTATAAGTATTTAAAAAATTATTCTTTTAACATTACAGATAGTAGTAGATATGTAGAAGCTTATTGGTTTCCTAAAGAATATAAGATTACAAAACAAAGTAAAAATGTATTATCTAATTTTATGCTTAATAAAAGAAATTCAATAAAAAACAATATAAATACAGCAGAAATGCACCTTTTAAATAATAAAAAATCTCTAAATCTTCATATTGCAAAATTAGGTGTAATTATTTTGCTGATACTTAGTATATTATATATTTTGTTTAAATTAGATCTTAAAAACATTATTGAAAATTTTAAAAATGGCTATCTTTATAGTTCCTTTACATATATAATCAATTGGTTTGAAAATAGAAATACTCTATTTAAAATAATCATATATGTATTTTTATTATCTTTAACTTTATTGATTATAGCTATTTTTTTATTTAGTAATTGTACTAGTAAATTTAAACTAATTCTTTTTATATGGATTCTCTTCAATATTTGCTATACATTACCTAAATTCATAAAGTTTTGTCTTTACATAGACAAGATCCATAGAGGAACCTTAGAAATAACTAATGGAAATTTAGAATACGTGATTTCTGAAATAGGTGATAAAAAGCTTAGTTCTTTAGCACAGAATATCAATAAGTTAAATAAAGGTTTTAAAGTCTCTATTGAGGATCAAATAAAAAATGAAAAATTAAAAAGTGAATTAGTAGCTAATGTTTCACATGACTTAAAAACACCTCTTACTTCTATAATAAATTATACTGATATACTTTTAAAAAAAGATATAGAAGAAGAAAAAAAGAGGAGTATTTACAAATTTTAAACAGAAAAAGTTTAAAGCTTAAAACTCTTATTGAAGACCTTTTTGAAGTTTCAAAAATGAATAGTGGTAAGTTAAAACTTGAAAAAAATAAGGTTAATGTAGTAGAACTCTTAAATCAATCTATTGCCGAATATTCAGATACTGATGTCTATAGTAGTAAAAATTTAAACTTTATATTAAATACTTTTCAGCCTGTTATAGATATGAATTTAGATGGTCATAGAATGTCCCGTGTTTTTGAAAATTTAATAAATAATGCCTTAAAATATTCTTTAAAAAATTCTCGTGTTTTTGTAGACATAGACAATATAAAAAAAGGTATTAAAATTATATTTAAAAACACTTCATTTTATCCCCTTGATTTTGATAAAAAAGATATTTTAGAAAGATTTACTCGTGGTGATAAATCAAGAAATTCTAATATAGAAGGAAATGGTCTTGGACTTGCTATAGCTAAAAGTATAGTGGAATTACATGGTGGTATAATGTATCTTGATTTCGATGGTGATTTATTTAAGGTTATAATTGAATTATACTATTGATAAATAAAAGCAGTACCTATTACATCTTAGTTACTGCTTATTTTTCATATGATTCTATATTAATTTATTTTATAAACTAATTATTTAATTTTACATTTATATTTTAAATTTTACATTTATATTTTAAATTTTTCATTTAAATAAAAGGATTGTAGAAACGACTTTTCATATAAATTGTACTAAATATTGATAATGCTAAAAGAATACATACTAAGCTAATAGCTATATAATCTTTACTTGTAAAGTTTTTACTATTATACCATGTTCTTTTTCTATCATTTCCGAAAGCTCTAAGTTCCATTGCCGCACTTATAGTATCTATTCTATCTAAACTCGAGAAAATTAGTGGCATTAAAATAGCTGCCGAATTTTTTATTCTTCTAGATAATTTTTCTTTTTTACTCATTTCTATTCCTCTTGCCTGTTGTGCAAAAGTAATATCATGATAATCTCTTTGTATATCGGGTATATATCTTAATGCTATTGATACTGAATATGCTATTTTATAATTCAATCCTATTCTATTTAAAGAAGATGCAAATTCACTTGGTTCTGTAGTTGCTATAAATAATAATGCTATTGGAATTACAGAAAAGTATTTAACCGTAACATTAAATTGATAAAAAAGTTGTTCTAATGTAACCGAGTATGGACCTGCTATATTAAATAATACATGGGTTGTTTTATAAATTTCATTTCCTCCATGTGGTGAAAAAATAAATATAGTAATATTATTTAGAATTAAAAAAAATAATATAAAATACACTACAAATGCTATATCCTTAAACTTTATTTTTGAGATTTTAAATATAACTAAACTAAAAAACATCATTCCAACTAAAATTCTAGTATCATATGTAATCATCGATGCTAAAGACCATACTATAAAAAAGATTAATTTTGTAGCCCCTGTAAGTTTATGAACTGGAGACTTCTCATTTATATATCCAAGCATAGTAGCCATTATTTTCTTCTCCTCCTATCCTCTTCAATAAATTTTTCAACAAATTTATTTGGATTTTGGATTTCTGCTCTAACCGCTAATTCATAAAGAGAAGTCTCCTTTAAATTAGCTTTATCTATAAGGGTTTTATTTGATGGGATGTTTACTACACTATCTTCTGCAAGTTTATTACCTTCCCCTATAACTATAGCTTTTTCAGTATACTCAAGCATTAAATGCATATCATGGGTAATCATTATAATTGTTATTCCTTTTTTGTTAAGTTGTAATAAAAATTCCATAATCTCATTATAATGTTTAAAATCTTGACCTGAAGTAGGTTCATCTAATATTAAAATTTTAGGATTTAAAACCAATATAGATGCTATGGTAACTCTTTTTTTCTGACCAAAACTTAATGCAGAAATTGGCCAATTACGATAAGGGTAAAGTCCACAAATTTTTAAAGTTTCATAAACCCTTTCTTTGATTTCAATTTCGTTAGTTCCTCTTACTCTAAGTCCAAAGGCAACTTCATCAAAAATCATAGTTTTAGAAATCATTTTATTAGGATTTTGCATTACAAACCCAATATATTCCGCTCGTTCTTTAATAGAATCTTTTAAAATACTTCTATTTTCAAACAAAATATCTCCTTTTATAGGCTTATAAAAACCACAAATTAACTTAGAAAGCGTAGATTTACCAGCACCATTTTTACCTAAGATACTTATCATATCGCCTTTTTTTAATTTAAATGATACATCTGCTAAATTTAATTTATTTTTATCATATCCAAAAGAAACATTCTTAAGTTCTAAAATAGTATCTTGATCTTTAGATTCAAAAACATCTTTACTTTCTTCATACCACTTATGTAAATTATTTTTACACTCTTCTATATGTAAATTTTCTATATGACTAGGTTTTATTTTTTTAGTTACCTTACAATTAGCATATTTTAAAGCCGTTAGATAAAGGGGTTCCCTAAGTCCAAAATCTAATAATTTATTAGATGATAAAAGTTCATCCGGTGTCATATCACAAATTATTTTCCCCTCATTAATTAAAATAATTCTATCTACATCTCTATGTAATACATCTTCTATACGATGTTCTATTATTACTACTGTTTTATTTGATTTTTTATGTACTTCGTCTATAAGTTCAATAGATGTTTTTCCCGATTTAGGATCTAAGCTTGCTAATGGCTCATCAAATAATAAAATATCTACATCATCTACAATAGTTCCTGCTACAGTTACTCTTTGTTTTTGTCCCCCAGATAATCTATGAGGGGCAAGATTTAATTGATTATCAATGTCCACTACCTTAGCAACCTTTTCTACTATTTTCTTCATTTCTTGTTGAGGAATACATTGATTTTCCAGTTTAAAGGCTATATCCTCTCCCACTGTCAATCCTATAAATTGACTATCAGGATCTTGAAGTACATTACCTACTATTTTAGAAATTTCAAAAATACTTAAATCTTTAGTTTCTTTGCCTTTAACTTTTAGACTTCCAAAAATTTCGGCATTATAAGAAAAAGGAATAAGTCCGTTAATACAGTGCCCTAAAGTACTTTTTCCTGAACCTGATGGCCCTACAATAAGTACCTTTTCTCCTTCATAAATAGTTAAATTAATTTTATCTAAAGTAGGTTTTGATTGTACTACATAATGTACTGTAAAATCTTTAAATTCTATAATTGGTCTTTTCATAAAAATTTATTACCAAAATAAAAAGGTAATTACTCCTTTCTTTATTTAAATTTTAATGCTCATAAAAAAACCGGAGTTATATCTCCGGCAAAATACTAATCTTCCTTACAAAGGCTGCCTCTTTTAGTTTTAGTTTTAGAATAATTACGTACTAATATAGTCCCAAGTACTGCAACTGTAAAAATGTTAGAAATACCACCTATAATTCCTTGAAGATATACCTTATTTAAAGGTTCTGCATAAATTATTACATCCAATGAGGGCGCTACTATGAACCATGCTATAACATTAGCTATAATTTGTACTATATTAAAAATTACTATTTGTTTTTTTTCGAAAATCCCTTCATTAATTCTAATTTTCTTATATGCAAGACCTATTACAAGTCCTACTACTGCCGAAGCAATTACCCAACTTAGCCAAGGTGATCCATAAAAAATCGTATCCTTTAAAGCATGTCCTATAAACCCAATTAATAATCCTGATAAAGGACCATATAAAAGTGCCATTAATGCTAAAAAAGCATATGCAGTTTCTATATTAGTATTTGGTATTCCAGTTGGAATTGATCCAAAACGTCCTAAAATCATAAATACTGCAGATCCTATACCTATGGCAACAATTATTTTAATAGATAATTTGTTTTTTCTCATTAATATCTACTCCATTTTTCTACTTGTTACTAAACATTTTTTATAATTATATTTAATAACACATCTTTAAGTTTAAAATCAAATAGAATAATTGTCAATAACTTGATATATACTAAATTGTTATTTATAAAAAATATAAGTTCTAAAATACATACTTTTTAGTAATCTTTTAGAACTTATATTTTTAGGAAACTATATTTAATTATCTTTAACCTTAAACTTACTTACTTCATCCATCATCTCAGATGTTTTTTTGGATAACTCTTGAGCACTATTCGCAACTTCTAAACTTGATTTATTTAACTCGTCTGAAGATGCTGCTATTTCTTCTGAAGCTGCCGACATCTCTTGAGATATAGAAGAAATATTTTCTATGTTATCTAATATATCCTTATTGCTATCATTAATATTCTCAAATGCTAAACTAATTTCATTAATTTTAGGTGTAATACTTTGTACTGAAGTGGAAATATTATTAAAGGAATTTATAGCATTCTCTACTGTTTCTTTTTGAGTTTTTAAATTTCCATTCATTTCATTAGTACTAGATACTATAGTTTTCGTTTTAACAAGTAGATTATTAACTATATTGTAAATATTATTTGACGATTCCTTGCTTTTTTCAGCTAAAACTCTTATTTCATCTGCCACAACTGCAAAACCTTTACCCGATTCCCCTGCTCTTGCAGCCTCTATAGCTGCATTTAAAGCTAAAAGATTAGTTTGTTCAGCTATATTATTAATTAAATCTGTTATTTCATTAACAGTTTTTATATCAGTATCCATATTTATAATTTCATTTGAAAATCCTTTAAAGTTTTCATTAAATGTGGCAAGTGATTTAATTAAATCTTCCATATCTTTATTACTTTTTTTAGAATTGTCATTAATATCTAAAGACATGTTATTAATATCTTGAATATGGACAGTAACATTGCCTATTTCGTTACTAAAATCATTAAGTTTCTGTAGTATATTTCCCAAATCAGAAGCTTGCTTAGTAGAACCAGTAGCTACCTCCCCTATTGCTGTAGATATATTCTCTGTTAGAGCTGATAACTCTTCAGCTATAGAAGCTAAATTTGTAGAATTATCATCTATTTCTACAGCAGATTCCTTTACTGATATTATCATGTCATTAATAGAACCTTGTGTTTGTACCATTGTATTACATATGTCACCTAATTCATCTTTATTATCCATATATTTATTATCCATTGAGTCAATTAAATTTCCCGTAGATATTTTTTTCATATGTTCTTTAATTAAAAATAATGCCTTAGATATTGAATTACTAAATATAAAAATAAATATACTTATAGTAAATATAATAATTAAAGTTGTTATTATACAACTATACTTTAATCCATTAAGTCCACTTAATAGGTCATCCTTAGTTACATTTATTGAAAGTGACCATCCAGTAGAAGGCACTTGTGTATATGCTGAAAACTTTTGTACATTGTTATAAGTATATGATTGTACCCCTGTTTTACCAGAAATCATATTTTTCTCTATATCAACAACTTCTTCAAATTCTTTATCATTTGAGTGACTTCTTATGGTATTCTCCATTTTTATTACTAATTCTTGATTCTTATGTGCAATTGTTGTACCACTTTGATCCAACATATATGCTGTTCCTGTATTTAAAAATGATATTTTATTTACCATTTTACTTAATTCATCACCACTTTTAATTGCTATTAAAACTCCTATAACTTTACCATTCTCTTTTATAGGTGCAGAATAAGCTACAGCTAAATTATTATTAACTTTGCTAAGAAAAGGTTGTGATATATAACTTTTTCCTTCAAAAGGATGTCTATAAAAATCTCTATCACTTACGTCGATTATACTTCCATCAGTATATCTAACCTTTCCATTGGTATCAGCAATTCCTAATAATAGATACTTTTGAGTTTGCATATTAATCTTTAAATGTCTTTGTTTATCACTCCAAGGTATCTTAGGATCTGCTATATCTGGATCTTCAGCTAATAAATTTACTACATTTAGATTAGCCAACAATTGTAGATCCGTCTCACCTGCAGCATTTTTAGCAAGTTCCATCATTAATGTACTACTTGTCTGTATTAAATTTTTCTTAGCATTTAAATATGCTAAGGAAGACAAAATAATACATGCTATTAATACAATAGGTAGAAGACATACTAACATTTTGGTTTTAATACTTTTAAAATTCCTTTTTAATATTAATTTCATTTCGCATTTTTCCCCTTATTATTACATAAAATCCTAAATATTTTTTTATTCCTAATTATATTGTTTTAAAAATACTTTGTAAATATATATTTAAGATTTTTTTAAAATTAACTTATATTTTTTACAATTTTTTATATTGCTTTAATTTAATTTTAAACGCCACACATTATTTTACTATTTAAATGATTATTGTGAATATTATTCCTTACTTAATAATATTTTCTTGTTTATTCTAAATAAAAAAGTACACTTATTAAAATAAGTATTATTCTAATAAGCGTACTTTTTTATTTGAATTTATTTTAAATATTTAAAATTTTTAATAACGTGCTAAACTATATCCCTTAGATTTCCATAAATTCTATTTTAATAATATTTTTTATATATGAATCATCAAAACAGTTTATACTAAATTTAAAATCCTTTGCAATCTGTTCCTCAGTATCTTTGGAATTTTCTTTAACTTGATTTATATTATTTAAAACTTCAATTTCTAACATATTAAAATCTTCATATCCCATAATATAAGATTTTATATCTTCTCCCCCAGATATAATAGCGGCAAATCCCATTTCATCTTTATAATAAATAACTGGTACTTTCATATTTAAAATTCTCCTTTAAAAGTTTTCTATAATACAGGTATAAAAACAACTTTTAATTTATAATCCTATTTTTTTGTATACCATAATCGAAATTTTTTCATACAATTATCATCTTTTAAACTCTCATAAACTTTAAATTCATCCTCTGTAAATTCTGCTAAGGTTTTATAAAAATTGTTTGGTTTGAATACATACCATAAATCCGACCAACTATCTTGATTTTCTTTTCCCTTAATATTATAAGAAATAGTTCCTGGATCATCATTTTCAAAAAACTCCATATGTATACCATCATAGTACGCTAAACAAGATTTAAATTTACAATTTCTATCTATGACACCTTCCATTAATTTTAATAATCCTCTTATTCCTATAGTATCTAACATATGATTAACATATGCCTTAGGAAAACCATTTAATTCATCAACGAAAAATCCTGAATCTAATGCTATACATGGTTTTCCTACTATTTTATATGCTTGTATAACTTTTTGTCTTGCTATTTCTCTTATATCGTCACTTCTAGGTTCTATTAACTCTGCATTATATGGTAAAACTTTTATACCGCTTAATTCTCTTTGTGCAGATGCGATTTTTCCCTTATTAGTTGTTACAAATACAATCTCTCTTGTAGTATTTTCCATTTATTACACCCTCTCTATCTTTTGTTTAATACATTAATATATTTATATTATCAAAATAACTTAAATTTTTCTATTTAACAAAATCAATTTTTTATACTTATTTCTATAAACAAGCTATAAACAAGATATATTTTTTATTTATAACTAGTTTTTTTACCTTAGTATTAAATATTTGATAAATTATTGTTATAAAAAACTAAGCAAATACAATATTTATGATATTTTCGCTTAGTTTTTTCTTAAAATCTATTTGATTGTTTTACTTTTATACAGCTGTGTGTCCTAGTCCAAATTGAATAACATAAGTTACCGATTGAACAAGTTGAACTGGATTTAATGTAAGAATTGTTTGTTTACTATACTCATTATTAGTCCAATCTTTTACATTTTGTACTTGATTAGTTGGTTTTTTATTTGGATCTAAATTATCCTTAGGAGTTATAAAAAAGACACCAAAAGGACTAGAATATCCATAATAAATACTATCATAATTTCCCTCTGGATGACTCCAATAAATAGAAATATATGTTGTTAAATTTTCTACTTGTACTGTGTAAGTAGCAAATCCAGAGGATCCAACAAGACCTGTTTGATCTCCTTTAAAATGTCCTGTTTCCCCTGCCTTTATTAGCTCTGGAGGATTATTATATAAATATCCACTTTGAAGTTCTGTTTTAAATAATTTCATATCTTTTCCTGTTCTATTTTCTAAATACATATCTATAGGTCTATCAAATACAGTTTGCCTTACCGTAGTAAACATAAAAATATTCTCCTCATAATTTTTAATTATTTATATTATCATTTATATTTCAAAAAATAATTTATGTTCCTTTGTTCTTAAAAAATATTCACTTATTTTCATCAATCTGCATACTGTAAAATATACGAATTTACAGGAGGTTTTTTATGAAAGCTAATTATGCTACCCTAGATAATGGTTCAACAATTATTATAAAAGCTGACTATAGGCTAGGGGATCAACTTTACTTTCATTACTGGTTTAAAAATTCATGGATTCCTACATCAATAAATATTAATAAAATTGCTAGAATGAGACCCATAAAATTACATGAACCTACAATGACACCATATGATGATTCTGCTCAAAAAGCTTTTTTCGCTAAAATGACAGATGGATTTACTAATATTCCTAACACATATCGTGTTGGTACAAATGGAGGTAATGAACTTTTTACAAATAATCCAAGTGGTATAAGACCTATGTTACTTAAATCTACAGGTACAGCTCCAAATACTGGAACAGTAGTTTATCCTGTTTTTCCCAAAATAGAACCTAATTGGTTTTACACTGGTTTCCCTGCAAAATTAACAGTTGGTGGTGCCAAGGGAAACTTAGTTGAATTTGTTCCTATTTTCTTTTATGCTAAAAGAGATGGTAATGAAAAATTTACTTTACCTAAATTACCTGATCGTATAGGATATTTAGATAACAATAATGTATTTACTGAAACTCTAGTTTGGGATGGTCCTTTTAAAAAGGGAGGTCTTATGTTTACATTATTATTAGATAAGAATTCTCCTGTATGTGCAGGTAGTAAACTAAATGATACTAGTTACTGGAATCTTATGACTGAATTTAGCAATATAGATCCTGGATCTACGGCTACTAAGGCCATAACCATTACAAGCGGCATTACAAAAACTCAAGGTTTTTCTATGGGATTATCCATTGGTTCAAGAATTGGTGTAGAAGTTGGAATAGAAGGTATTGCTAAAGTAACTGCAGAGTTATCTGTTCAACTATCCACATCTTTCAGTACTGAAGTAGCTATAAGTCAACAAATATCAACCACAGACACAGTAGAATTTAAAGCACAGGACAGAACTCAAAGAATTTCTACTTATCAATTTATTGAACAATACAATATTGACGCTGCTGCACCTCTAAAACAAAAAGTTGATTCTCTTAATGATAAAAACAAAAATTATGTTGCTAATTTTGCTGAAGGAAAATTTCAGCCAGCACCTTTTAACTATGGAAGCAGATATTTTGCCAAAGCTTTCGTGTTAGAACCTACTATGTAAAGTTATATATATAAAAACTAAGTCATAATAAATATCAATTATTATAACTTAGTTTTATTTATACTATAATCTAATAGATAAATCTTGAAACATTATATTTAAAGCTATTTTGCTATAAGATATTCTAAATTAATTTTATTTTTTTGCATATGATTATTAATTAAAAAATCTTGAGTTTTACTTAACTCTTTTATATCTTTTCTACTAACGTCCATATTAAAATCGTACCAATTAAACATTTCTTCTGTTTCCTTCTCTGTAAGCCCTACTTCTTTAGCAGCTATTTTTATAGCTTCTTTTCTATTTTCTTTCATAAATTTAAGTGTTTCTTTATGAACCTTTTTAAAACGTTCTACTAAATCTGGATGATCTTTTAAAAATTTATCGCTCACTGCTGTAACTATAGTTCCTTCTACTAATCCCTCTCCATTTGTAACTAATTTGGCTCCTGACTTTATAGCCTTTAATGCCGCCGGTCCAGCAAGCAACGCAGCATCTACTGAACTATTATTAAGTGCAGCTAAAGCTTGAGGAATTCCCATATTTATAAACTTAACATCCAAATCTTTTAAATCATTTTCATCTAAGGCTGCCAATAATAATTGATGTAATACAGTTCCTTTAGGTCCTGCTACATTTTTTCCTTTTAGATCTTTTGCAGATTTAATATCTTTATTTTTCGTTAAAATCATAAAAGCTTTTGGTGCCCTACTATAAATATTTAATATTTTTAAATCTACTCCATTAGATGCAGCCAATATAGCTGATGTTCCTCCTAAAGCATGTAAAAACTGTAGTTCTCCTGCTGCCAATGCTTGAGTTTGTTGAGGTCCTGAAGTCAAATCGTGAAATTTAACTTCTATATTGTCTTTTGAAAATTCACTTTTAAAACTATTTTTTTGCTTTTCTAATATACTTGGTGCATTTAATGGTGCTTTTACGTAAGTTATATTTATATCTTTTATATTATTATTTTTAGCATCTACTTTATTACTGCATCCTGCCACACTTAAACATATACTTAAAACTAAACTTAATGCCAATATTTTACGTATCTTCATTTTGCTTTTCCTCCAAAATTCTTAGGATATCATTCTTTAATACCTCTTTGTTTTTATTGCAAAGTTTTTCCTCATTAGATTTTTTTAGATCATATTCTTTTACTACTCTTCCTTTATCTATTATTAATATTTTATGAGCTAATAATATAGCCTCATCTATATTATGTGTAACAAAAATTATTCCTTTATTAGTTTTTTTATGAAGATCTAACAGCTCATTCTGCAACAAACTTCTTGTAAAATAATCTAAAGCTGCAAAAGGTTCGTCCATTAACAATATGTGTGGTTCATATGCTAAAGCTCTACCTATTGCTACTCTGTGTGCCATTCCACCGGAGAGCTGATAAGGTTTTGCATCTTCAAAACCCGTTAATTTAAGCAACTTTATATATTTTGCACTTATTTTTTGCTTTGTATCTTTATTCTTTATATGTATGGTTATGTTATCCTTAACTTTTAACCATGGAAATAACCTACTTTCCTGAAACACCATTCCTATTTTGGGCTTAATCTCTTTGTTTTCATCATTTATAAATTTAACATTACCACTAGTAGGGATTTCTAATCCTGCAAGAAGTCTTAAAATAGTTGTTTTTCCAGAACCACTTTTACCTAGAATAACTGTGATTTTTTTATGATCTATGTAAAGATTTATATTATCTAGCACTTTATGAATTTTACTATTTACTTTATATTCTTTAGTTAAATTTTCTATTTTATATCCCATTATTCTCTATGTTCCCTTTGCTATTTCTTACACCTTTAGTAAATCGTTCAAATATATAGTCAGTTAAAAGTCCTAAAGACCCTATTAATATTATTCCTACCATCACCACATCCGGTCTTGAAAGTTCTTGTCCATCTAAAATTAAATATCCTATACCCGAAGAAGCTGCTATCATCTCCGCTCCTATTATTGCTCTCCAACTATATCCTAATGCTAACTTAATACCTAATATAATATTAGGGAAAGCACAGGGTATAAGTATTTTCATAAATATTTCATCTTTACTAAAATTTAAGGTTTTACCCACCTCTATTAACTTTTGATCACAATTTTTCACACCATCTAATGTATTCATAAATAGCGGAAAAAAAGAAGCCAAAATTATTATAATAACTTTAGATTTCTCTCCTATTCCAAACCATAAAATTATTAGTGGAATTAATGCCAATGGAGGTATATGCCTTAACATTTCTAATAAAAGATTAAATTTTTTATATGTTTTAGGGTTTAAACCAAAAAATATTCCTAAAGGTATGGCTACTAAAAAAGTTATTATAAATCCTATAAAAATCCTAAGAATACTTATTCCTATAGATGTAAATAGACTTCCATCTATAAACATATTGTAAAAAGTTCCTATAACCATTTTAGGTGTAGGCAAGATAGCTATACTCCACCACGATAAATTAGATCCTAAAATCCATAAAAATACTATACTCAATAAAATAAGCATACTTGTTGATTCTCCTCTTTGATGTAAAACATTTAGTTGATTTTTAAATTTCAAAACTTTCTTTAATATTTTACTATTAAATTATATTACTTATCTTTAATAATCACAATATAGTTTTATTAAAACTATATGCTTTATTCTAATTTTTGAATTAAAAAAGATTAAGATAATTTAATCTTAATCCTTTTTAGTAACTTTATAAAATCTTTATATTTTGTTATTTTCTTATAATGATAAATACCATATAAGCAATATAACTTAGAGTTAATACTGCCCCCTCAATTCTATTAATACTTTTCTTAGTTACAGCAAAAACATAAGCTACTATACTTATTATTAATAAAATAAACATATCCGTAAATACACCAGGGCCTACTGCTATAGGATGTATAAAACAAGAGATACCAAGTACAAAGAATATATTAAAAATATTAGATCCTATAACATTGCCTAATGCTATGTCACTTTCTCCTTTAGTTGATGCTACAATAGATGTAACAAGTTCAGGTAGAGAAGTTCCTATAGCAACTATGGTAAGTCCTACAAGACTTTCACTCATTCCCCATGCTAATGCTATAGATGATGCTGAATCTACAACAAATTTCCCCCCTAATATAATTCCTACTATTCCACCTATGCATAATATAAGACTTTTTCCTGTAGAAAGTTCCTTTATTTCTTCTGTGCTTTCTGTGGTAACCGCTAGTTTTCTAGATTCCAAAGCTATTTCTATAAGGTAATACATGTAGATTCCAAATAATATTAATAAAATTATTCCGTCTGCCCTACTTAGAATATTCTTTGAACTTCCTGCAAACATTAAGTCACCTGAAATTATTAACAATACAAAAGATGATAATATAGCAAATGGAAAATCTTTAACTATTGTACACTTCTTAACCTTTAATGGACATATAAACGCAGCTACTCCAACTACTACTAATAAATTAAATATATTAGAGCCTACTACATTTCCTATGGCCATTCCATTTTGCCCTTGTAAACCTGATGTAATACTAACTGCAGCTTCTGGTGCACTTGTACCAAAAGCAACTATAGTAAGTCCTATAACTATAGTTGGAATTCTAAATTTCTTTGCAATTGCAGATGCTCCATCAACGAAATAATCCGCACTCTTTATTAATAATACAAAACCTATTAAAAGTAATATATAATTCATATATACTTTCCCCCTTAAAATTCTATTGAGTAACATACTGTAAGTCATGTTCCATTAAATACAAATTCTTTACAATACAAAAAGACCTTCAGAATAATTAGAAAATCTCTAATCATTCTGAAGGTCTTGCTAGCAAGAATATCTTGTTAATCAACCGAGTAGATCTTATTCTACTGTGATGACGATTAATTACCACATTATGTGGAAGCTACTCCCCTTCAATACATTACGATTTTTATATATTTATCATATATTATTTTACACTATTTAGTCAATATTTATTTGTAAATACATAGCATCAAGTTACTATGAGTTAAAAAAATAGAGACTTCCCCTATAATATATTGAGCTACGCTTTCCTAAGTAATTTAAGTACATACCAATGCTATATTATTTCACTTAAAATTCATATACATACTATATAAAAAAAGCATAAGATTGTCAAGAAATTTCTAGAAATTTCTTAAAATAATGAGTTTTTTTATTTAGATTTGTTCTTATCCTATAAAACCACCCTATTATTTATTTCCCTCTTAAATTGTATTCTAATATAATAGAATATACCTTGTTAAAACCCAACGCTAAAATTCTCAGTTCCAAAAAAATTTTAGTAAATTGGAGGATAATGATATGCCTGCTTTTGAACATCCAGATTATAAAACTGAGTGTAAAAGACTAGCTACAACTCTTAATTACTTAAGAAACTTTGATAAGATTATAAGTAAACAAAAGAATAGAATTGATGAAGCTGTTGAATACAGTACAAGTCATTATAACTCAGACAATGCCGAGCAGTTCAATGAACTTGTTATAAACGAAGTTCTTCAAGTTAGCATGAAGTCTAGACTAAAAAATATAAGTAGAAGTCTTTCTAAGCCTTATTTTGCTAGAGTAGATTTTACTGAAAAAGGTCTAGACAAAATGGGTAAGTACTATATTGGTAAAATGTCTCTTCTTCATGAAAAAACCGGAGAATTTTTAATTGTAGATTGGCGTTCACCTGTAGCCAACCTTTACTATGAAGGTAGACTGGGAGAAGCCAGCTATATTTGTCCCGATGGTAACATACATGGGGATATATCTCTAAAAAGACAATACACAATAGAAAATGCCTGTCTTAAAGAAATTTTTGATATAGACATAACCACCAATGATGACTTTCTTCAAGCCGCACTTGGCTCCAATAAAGATAATAGACTAAAAGATATTGTATCCACAATCCAATCAGAGCAAAATCAGGTTATTAGAGCAGATATGTGGAAACCTCTTATAGTACAAGGAGCCGCTGGTGGTGGAAAAACTACTATAGCCTTACATAGGATTGCCTATCTTATGTATAACTATGAAAAAACATTAAAACCAGAAAACTTTATGATAATAGCTCCAAATAGATTTTTCTTAAGTTATATATCAGAGGTTCTTCCAGAACTTGGAGTAGAAAACGTAACTCAAACCACTTTTGAAGACTTTGCTTTTAATGTACTAGGAAAAAATCTAGGCAAAAAACTAAAATTGAAGTCACCTCACGAAAAGCTATCTACCATAATAGAAAATTATTCCGACAAAAAATCTAAAGAAAACAATAATATTATTGAAGCCTCATGTTTTAAATCTTCATTAGAATTTAAAGAGTTGCTCAATAAATATTTAAAATATATAGAATATCATTATATTCCTAAAGAAGATTTTAAAATACATGACTTTGTACTTTTCACCTACAAAGAGATTCAAAAACTCTTCATAAAGGATTATAGCTATCTACCTTTTTCCAAAAGAATTAATGAAATAAAAAAAAGTATGATAAATAGGGTGAAATATCAAAGAGATAAAATATTAGATCGTGTAGATAACGAATATGAATGTAAGTTAGACAAAGTTAGAGCTTCTATGGGTGATTGTCCTGAGAGAAGAACTCAAATAATTGAGATTATAGATGAACGTGACAATCTTCTTTTAAATATAAAAAAAGGACTTAAGACTGTTATAAAAGATTATACTTCAAAAATCCCTAAAAGATCTATATGGAAATACTATGAAAACTTCTTAATAAATTTATCTAAACTAAATACTAATGAATCTAAGTTCAAGCTTATAGATTACATAAAACATTACTCCCTTGAAAACTTAATGAATAATAATATAGAAGTGGAAGACTTGTCACCACTAATGTACATCTCAATATCATTATATGGTATCAGCGAAAAACTAGATTTAAGGCACATTATAATTGATGAAGCCCAAGACTTTAGTTTATTTCAGCTTTATGTACTTAAGAAAATAGTAAACAATAGCTCCTTTACAATACTTGGAGATCTATGTCAAGGTATATATAGCTACAGAGGAATCCATGATTGGAATGATGTATCAAAATATATATTTACAGATGAAAATTCAAGTCAGCTTTGCCTAAAGCAAAGTTACAGAACCACAATTGAAATAATGAATACAGCCAGTGAAGTTATAGGAGGACTAAACGATCCTCGCCTTCCGAAAGCTAAACCTGTAATACGTCATGGTAATGAAGTTAAGGTTTTTGAAAAAGATTCTCTTAAAGATATTGCCAAGGATATTCATGATAAAATAGAAGAAATGCTCCAAAGTGAATATAAATCCATGGCTATAATATGTAAAACATTAGATGAATGCATGAAATTAAAATCCCTATTAAAAGAAAAGAAAAATGTTTCTGTAATAACCGGTAAGGAAAAGGACTATCCAGGCGGAATAGTATTAATTCCCTGCTATCTTGCAAAAGGCTTGGAATTTGATGTGGTTATA
The DNA here is from genome assembly GCA_003288255.1 of Clostridiaceae bacterium 14S0207. GTDB lineage: Bacteria > Bacillota > Clostridia > Clostridiales > Clostridiaceae > Hathewaya > Hathewaya limosa. The sequence goes on from CP026600.1 coordinate 1,914,058, forward strand.
ATTGCTAATGCCTCAAAGGATATATATACAGAAAGTGAATTAGATGTAAAACTTCTTTACGTGGCCATGACCAGACCCCTACACGAACTTTATATTTATTCTCTTGGGGAAAAAACTAAAATACTACCAATTTAAAAACAAATAGCTGCTGATTAAATTCAGCAGCTTATGTTTATCTATAACTACATTACATACTATCATTTTACACTTGCTTAAAAACCTTATAAAAGTTTATATAATAAAAAAGACAAATGCATACTTTATAGATGCATTTGTCCCTTTTAGTAATCAATATATAAAAAGTTATTTTAACTTTATTATACTTAATTTAATATCTTATATTTTTATGTTATATTAAGATACTTTCCGTAAATTTTGATAATTTTCTGATTTTTTACATTAAACCTGTTATAAATATAATAATTATTGAAACTGGAATAATAAATGTAACAAGTGGTTTCCACCAATTAAATACTTTTATTTTAGTGGCACCTATATTAGTATCTTCTTGATACCTTTTAAACTTCCATACAAATAAAGTATATAAAGATAAAATTAAGGCTCCTAAAGGCATCAGAATATTTCCAGAAAGAAAATCTGCAAAATCAAAAATATTTTTTCCTGCAATACTAATATGTGACCATGCTCCTTGTGCCATTATAGTAGGATATCCCACTATAAATATTATTATTAAACATAGCCATACTGATTTTTTTCGTTCTAAGTGAAATAACTCACTAACAATCATTACTATAGGTTCTAAATATCCTATTACTGAAGAAATTGCTGCAAATAATACTAAAAGGAAAAATAATGCACCGAAAAAATTGCCTCCTGGCATATTAGAAAATAAATTGGACATGGTTACAAATAATGTACTAGATCCTCCATTAGGTTTTAAACCTAATGCAGATATGGCCGGAAATATAACTATACCTGATACTAATGCTGTTATTGTGACAGTAAAAACTATTATTGAGGCATCAGTTGGAATATCGCTATCCTTTTTAAGATAACTTCCATATATAAATGCACCTCCACTTGCTATACCCACTGCAAAAAAACATTGTCCTAATGCAGCTAATAATACTTCACCATTAATTTTTGAAAAATCTACTTTAAGATACCATTTTAATCCTTCCATGGCTCCTGTAAAGTTACTGATCTTATAGCAAGTACTATTAATATAATAAATAATGCAGGCATCATGATTTTACATGCCTTTTCTATACCTTTTTCTAATCCCCTAGATGATATAATACCAACAACTATCATACATATCACTGTATAAATACATACTGTAGGTGTATTAGCTGTAAAATCACTAAATGCTTTTGCATAAACCGTTGAAGGTAACCCTTTAAAGTGACTTGTAAGCATCTTAATTAAATATGCCAATGTCCATCCTGTTATTTGAACATAATAACATAATATAACAAAGGCAGATAAAGCTCCAAGCCATCCAAATGCTACCCAAGGACTCCCTTTTTTAGTTAAAGACCTTATACCTTCCACTGCATTTAATTGAGTTTTTCTTCCTAAACTCATTTCCATAGTAAATAATGGTATACCAATTAATATACAAATTATTATATATACGAATACAAATGCACCTCCACCATGTACACTCGCTAAATACGGAAATCTCCATATGCTTCCTAAACCCACTGAAAATCCTACTGCCGACATGATAAATCCAAATCTACTTCCCCAGCTCTCTCTTTTTTCCATAATCATATCCTCCTATAAAATACTTAAATTAGAAAGAGATGCAAAATTTTATTTAAATTAAGCTCTCTTAATAAGAGAGCCTAATTCAATATCTAAAAATCTATAAACATTTTTACTCAAATTGAGTTATACCGGAAACTTCAGTACTTAAAGCATCTATAGCTTTTTTTACAAGTATGTGTTTTAAAGATTTTTCATCTTTACTTGAAAGTTTTGGATTTCCTACTGGATGTGGAATTGCAACAGTTGGAACTATTCTATTAGCACCTACTGATTGAGAAATTGTAGTAATTGTAGCCATATGAACAATTGGTATACCATATCTTTCTATTTCCTTTAACATTGTTGCACCGCAACGTGTACAAGTTCCTCAAGTAGACGTAAGTATAACTCCATCTACACAAACTTCTTTTAATAAAGCACCTATTTCTTTTCCAAACTTAACTGAATTGCCAACTGATGTACCTGTTCCTGTTGTTGTATAAAAATATTCATGAACCTTTCCTATATATCCTTCTTTTTCAAGTTCTTTTAAAGCATCAAGAGGTGCTACCCTATCTGGATCTTCGTTAGCATATACAGGATCATACCCTCCATGAATAGTACAATATTCTTTTCCAAGACTATCCTTTCCTTCTATATTATATTTTCCCCATTTTTGTGCACTAGCAGATTGTATTCTATCTGGATTACCTACTGGTACAATTCCACCACTTGTAACTAATGCTATAGTTGCCTTACTCATATTTTTAATAGCAGGTGCTGGATCAACTTGGTCAAAAATAGGCATTGGAAGTTCTGTTTTAAATTCTTCATTTTTTAAACGTGCTAATAGCATATCTACTGCTCTCTCAGAACCTCTCTTTTCTACTATTATAGTTTTTCTTTTGCCTTGAGGTATATATCCCTCTTCCTCTGGGAATCCCAATTCTTGTTTATTAACAATTTTCTTTGCTAACTTCGCCATAATAGGTAATGCCTTACGCATCCCTGCTGCTGAATCTGTCACATTAGCAACTATAACTTTATCTTTACAAGTATCTAGCCCTGGATTTTCAATATACATTCCTGTTATAGCTGGAATATTAAGTTCCTCTACGATAAATTTAGCTATTTCTCCACATGCCATACCATATCTTCCAGCATTAAAAGTAGGTCCTGTAACTACTATATCTGGAGCTATCTCCTGCACCTTATTTCCAATAATCTTTAATGCTTCTTCTCTATTTTCATTAAAATAGTTATCTCCACAAATTATAGTACCTATTACCTCACCCTCATCTTTAATAAACTGGCTAAATCCAAGTGCTGGTCCTATTTTATCTTCTACAAATTCTGGTTTCATTCCAGCTTTATCTTCTCCACCTACTTGTCCAAAAAACTGATTTACATAATATAAAACCTTAAATTTTTTTCCCATTATAATTCCTCCCTTCAATACTCCTTAATATAATCTTGATGTGCAATTATGGTATCCAATTTCTGAGGTAGCTCCAATAACAGCATTTAATTCACACATAAGTGTTCCATCCTCTAATAGGGCTCCATCCCATCCACCTGCTAAAGTAGCTATAGCCTTATCGCTTCCTAAAACTTTATCTGCTGGAGGTAATGTAACTACATGGCTTACATTTCCTCCTGAAACAACAGCAACAGCTTCTTTAGTTGTATCTGCTAAAGATTGAGACATTCCATCTCTACCTGAACATTCATCTGTAATTAAAACTGTTTTTATACCTGATTTCTCCAATCTCTTACATATCATTAATAAATCTGAATCTGGATTTCCATATCCCTCTTCTGAAACAATAACACCATCAGCGCCAATCATTTTACATAACTTAGCTGTATAATCACAAGTTCTGAACTTTCCTTGTAAAGTTGTTACCTCAGGATCTAAAATTACTCCTAAAAAGTTCAATTCTTTTCCATGCTTTTCATACAAATCTAAAATAACTGAATTATTTTGATGTTGATAAGTTGTTATCTTGTCACATGCAGCCACACAGTTTCCACTAATTACAGCTCCATCTAATTCTTCATTAGGATGTAATAATGTTGGTAAAATTTGTTGGCTATTGACTCCATATATATATCCATCATGTAATAATCCTTGTGAAATCATCATCTCTACATATAAAACCTTAGGCAGATTAGGATATTTTTTATTTTCTTCAACCATACTTTCTATTTCATAAGTCTTAATTTCATCAGGTTTAATATCTTTTCCAGCCTGTCCAATTATTTCAGCAGCTTTAAGTCCCACCATTCTAACAGTAGCTTCATGTGTATGAGGATCTAATCCGCTAACAGGAGTTATATCAACTACTAAATTACATGTTTTAGAAAAAGGTGTCCATTTAGCTCCCTCTCCCCACATATCGATTACCCCTTCTTGGAATCCTACAATATCTCCTATTGTAACAACAGCTGCACCATATAAGATATTAACTTTTCCTTCTCCTAACTGTGCCATTTTTGTTGAAGCACCTGGAAATCCGTTTCCATCTCCTTCAATTTTTACTCTTGGTTCAATAACATCTTTTACAGGAATAATTCTTACTTTTTCACCTGGTCTTGCAATATCAATCTTTATTTCCTTAACTCTTTGATCTTCCTTAAGTTTTGAAATAAGTTCCTCTTTATTTACAAATAAAACTCCATTTTTCACTATGGTACTTTCGCCAAATTGAATATCTTTAATATTAATTCTTCTATGTTCTAATTTCAAAATAACACCTCCTAAAAATTTAAGAAATAATAATATTTTCCAATTCACTAAATGCTGCTTCTAGTAAAGTCAAATCAATTAATGCATAATCATCAGCATTTTTTAAGTCCTCTTTTCTTAATTTCATATGTTCTTTATATTTATCAATACTACCTTCTATAATCTCCACATGTGTAGTATTTAATCTTTGGTTTTTTTCACCTATGATTATGGAACGATATGGTGAAAACATTATTCTTAGACTGGCACCTAATGGATGAGTAACTAATTCAAATTTTTCATAAACTAAATTTCTCACTTTAATTAATACCTCTTCCATTGTTCCTTCCACAAAACATACATTATTAAATTTTTTCTTAACCAATGGATTATTAGTTATAATTAAACACCCCAACTCTTTCCCCCCTTTAAGTTGAATTTTAATAAAATTTTATATGTTTATTTGTTGTATACAAGATGTATTTCTATCTTGTTGTATATATATGTTCTATGTATACTTCAATATTCCTTCTAAAATTTTAATATTTTTCTTAATATTTTTAATTTTATGTTATTATTATCTTTTTAACGACAAAAAACCTTGAATTATTCTAATAAAATTTTACATTAAAATAATTCAAGGTTTTATTTTATTACTGTATTTAGTTTTTAAAGCATTTCTTTTTTATTTTTTCAACAAAGGCATCTATATGTTCTCTTGCATATTTTTCCGCCTTTTCTTTACTTCTTTCTTTTATTGCAAATAAGATTTTTCCAAGTGTTTCTGTAAACAATTCCATTGAATCTATATATTGCTCTGAATAATGCCATAATCTTTCAGTATGAATATGTAAATTAAGAAGAAGCTCTTCAAGACATTGATTTCCACTACTATTTAATACTATATCATGAAATTTTTCATCTTCTAAAATAGCCTTCTGGTAATCTTCCTTTATATTATATTGATTTAATTTATTCATTATTTCTTCAAGTTCACCTATTTTTTTTTCATCAATTCTTTCTACACATAATTTTGTTGCAAAAGGTTCTACTTCTCTTGTAACTTCAAAAACTGACTTCATATATTTAAAATCAATATATGTAACTTGAGCCCCGAACCTTGGAATAATATTTAATAATCTATCGCTATTTAACTTCTGAAATATTTCTCTTATTGGTGTTCTACTTATATCAAACTCATTAGCAATATCAACTTCATTAAGAACTACACCTGGAGTATATTCAAGCTGAATAATTCTATTTTTTAAAATATTATAAATTTCATCTGTTGCAAGTTTTTTCCCCATTGCATAACCCTCCTAAAAATAACCACAACTTTTTAAGCTAATTTAAATATTTGTTTTTTATATTGCTTAGTATTCTCAAATATTAATTATACACTATAACTATAAAAAGTGTTACTAGCTTGATATTATTCTTTATATAATTCTATCTTCTGTTTCTTTATTAAAAATATAAACTTTATTAGGTTTAAAATATACCTTTAGTTCATCTCCTATTTTTAATGAATTTATATCATTAATTTTTAATACTATTTCTCCTTGAGAAGTAGATAAATAAATTATAGCCTCTGCCCCTAAATATTCTATAACTTCTATTTTACCTTTTATCCCTGTGCAATTTTCTTGTTCTTCTAAGGTTACATTTTCAGGACGAATCCCTAAAATAAATTCTCTAAAATCTTGTAATTGTTTATCTTCTTTTTTAGATAACTTTATGTTTAATTCTTTATTTTCTATAATAATACTATCTTGTTCGTTTTTTAAATTACAATGTATAAAATTCATTTGGGGAGATCCTATAAAACCTGCAACAAACATATTTTGCGGGTTTTCATATATATTTTGTGGAGTATCTATTTGCTTAATGACACCATTATTCATAACTACAATTCTAGTACCCATAGTCATAGCTTCTGTTTGATCATGAGTTACATATATAAAAGTATTATTTAATAACTTATGTAATTTAATTATTTCTGAACGAGTTTGCACTCTTAACTTAGCATCTAAATTAGACAGTGGTTCATCCATTAAGAATACCTTTGGGGATCTTACCATAGCTCTTCCTAATGCAACCCTTTGTCTTTGTCCTCCTGATAATTGTGCAGGCTTTCTCTTTAATAAATCTTCAATGCCTAAAATTTTAGCTACTTCATTTACTTTTTTATTAATTTCAGTTTTATCTACTTTTCTTAATTTAAGAGCAAAAGTCATATTTTCATATACTGTCATATGTGGATAAAGAGCATAATTTTGAAATACCATTGCTATATCTCTATCCTTTGGTTCCATATTAGTAACATTTTCTTCCTCTATAATAATTTCTCCTGAAGAAACTTCTTCAAGACCAGCTATCATTCTTAAAGTAGTTGATTTTCCACAGCCTGATGGTCCAACTAATACTATAAATTCTTTATCTTGGATATCTATATTAACATCTTTAACTGCATGAAATCCATTATCATAAATCTTATTTAAATTCTTTATTTGTATTTTAGACATTACATTATTATCCTCCTATAATCTATAGAATCTTTTATTTTTCATCTAATAAATTAAGTAATTTTATCTTAACTTCTCTATATTTTTTATAATCTAATGAATAATTCATTTCTATATTTTTAAAAGATTTCACATAAATCTTCTCTTTCCTTCCTAGAACATTCTCCATTAAATCTTCTATATGATCTCTTCCAATCTTTTTTTCTAACATAGTAAATAATTCAAAATCCTGTATTCCAAACCTCATATTTTCTAAACGTATGGATCTAATTGGTTTTAAGTCTTTTCCTGGATATACAAAGAACATATCTCCAGCCTTCCAAGTTGGAAACTTATAGGTTGTTTCCTCCCAAGGATTAGTTGTCCATAAATTATAGTCCCATCTTAAGAAACCATCTAATCCAAAATAATATGTTACCCACGGTATTATTCTACCTTCTAAATAAGGTGAACTAATAAAATTATTTGGTTTTTCTGGGAAACAACAAACAAACCAAGTTAAAGCACCATTTTTCTCATTTACAGATTTTTTAATATCCTTTATCTTTGTAAAATTCTCTATTGTAAGTTTTAAATTTATAGATAATTGATCTAAAGAATCCTTATAACAATCTAAGAAATTTTGATCATGACTTGCTACTTTATATTTTATCCTATATCCCTCTATACAAGAATTTAAAAAATCTATACATTCTCTTGATACTTCTGGATTATTAGGTTCGTCTGCAATTATATATACTTTATCCCATAAGTTCATCTTTACTAAATGATCAAATAATTGGTTCAAATATGAATGCAAATCCTTTGTATCTTTTATATATTTAAATGTTTGGCTTTTTTCATCATAATAATTTAATCTTATAGGATCTTTATATTCTTCTAACGGATTTCCAAATGTTCTAGCCTCCCAATTTCCTAAAAGTCCAAAAAGATTTATTTCTCTATTAATACCACATTCCATAGCTATCTTTATATATCTATCTAAATTTTTAAAATCACATTTTATCTTCCCATTAACATCTTTTGAAATTCCTATAATATTATTTTCAAATAAATTAGATACATTTTTATAAACTTTATAACATCCTTGTCCTGCCCATGAAAAATCTGATACTATAAGTGTCATAACTTTTTCACCCATAGATGCTAATTCTTCTAAATAATTTTTTATAATTTCAAAATGTTCATTACTCCATAAAGGAACATTATAATATCTAGATAAACAAGTTGGATGTTGCCATAAATCCAAATAAAATTGTGATTCATTTAAATTATTTAATATTATATCCTTAACTTTTACTTCAGTTGCAATAGTTGCAATTTTCTCTTCATCTTCATATTCTTTAGTTAAATACATATCTATGTAAACTTTAAAATTTTCTTTATTATAGTCCTTAGGAATATTTCCTTCTATCCATAACATTTGAGGAATATATTGCTCTATTAACATAGATTTTTCTCTAAGTATGGGATCACTAACTAGTGCTCCTGTATCATCTTTAACATATCCTAAAAAACTTATATTAAAATTTTTTTCTATCTTTTCATCTATCCTTAACTGCAATCTTACCTTGTTTATGAGACCCTTCCAGCTTATATTGTTCATGTTATCTAAAGAACATGTAAACTCTTCATCGCCTTCAATCATTAATTGAAAAGCAAATTTTTCATTTTTTACAACAGTTAATTCTAATTCTTCTTCCCATTGATTTTCTTCTACAATTGCATATTTATAATGTTTGAAACTGCTATCTTTCAATGTATACTTTAAATTCATATAAAATTCCTCCTAAATTAATATATCCCCATTATTATTGATAATTTAAATTAGCAACATATACAAAAGGTATAGGAAAAACTGTAGTTATAAATTTTCTTAAAGTCTCTTTATCCTTAAAATCAATCTTTAAACTTTCTGCTCCTTCAAAAACTAACTTATTTAGGTCTATCACATTATTAATTTCTATCACTTGATTTTTAAAGATAAACTTATATATTCTATGTTCCTTTATCAATTCAATATCTTTTAATATATCTTCCTTAACATCTAATTTAAATCCATCCTCATTATTATCTAAAACTTTATAGTTTACTCCTACTTCCTTTTTATTTTCTTCAATTTCACCTATTTGCTCCACTTTAAATACTAGTTCATTTAATATTGTCCTATCAATATATTGTAAAAAATAAGGCTTTAAATTACACATGAATTTTTCAAAATTAATTATTTTTAAAGTCCCTTCTTGATAACAACTCTGACTTTGAACTTCCTTACTTAATTTATTTATTTTATCTTGGGTATTAACCTTATATTCTATAAATTCTAGTTTATTTTCATAAGCTAAATACTTTAATGCATTATATATTTTATTAGGACTTCCAAAAAGTTCCACAACTTCTCCTCTTAATATGTCTTCATTAATAATTCTTATAAAGATATATCCTGTAACCTCTTCATTTTCTACTATTACACATCTCTTATATGTAAATGTTCCCCAAGGAAATACAGCTGAATCTATAAGTTTTTTAAAGTCATTATAACTTCTATAAAAACGCGTGGACAAACTATTATATAGGGGAACTATCTTTTCCAAATCTTGATTCTTATACTCTCTAATTTTAAAATCTATAGTTATATTTTCAGGTAATACTTTATAACTTAAAAAATTTCTTGTCATAGTACATCCTCTTCGTTGATAAAGTGCCCTAGTACCTGATACTAACAATAGATCTACTCCATCTTCATACATCTTTTTTTCAACATCCTCAAGAAGTAAAGATGAATATCCCTTTCCTCTATATTCTTTATTTGTACATACTGCTCCTATAGAAGCTACATCTATTTTTGCACCTTCTACTAAAATTTCTCTTTGTACAAAATTCACACAAGAAACTGGCTTATTATCCTCAACTATTATACGCATATTTTCTCTATTATCTTTATTTAAAAGTATGGGGAACTCATATTGCATAGTTGGTTTATATCCTTTATTAGTCCTAAATATATTATTAATCAATAATATAACTTTTTCATATTCATTATTTTTTGTTTCTCTAGGTCCCTCCATAATATCCTCCTAAACTTAAATATACTTTAACCTTTTATACCCGTAGCAGTTACACCTTCAACAAATTTATTTTGTAATATTAAATAAAATATAAATGGTGGTAAAAATGTCAATGTAGCTGCTGCCATATTTAATCCATAACTAGGTGTATATTGGGTCTTCAATGTCGATAATCCAACAGTTAAAGTTCTTACAGAATCATCTGTTGTTACTATTAATGGCCATAAGAACTCATTCCATGCACCTATAAAAGTAAATATAGCTAAAGTCAATATAGCAGGTTTTATTAATGGTAATATAATCTGAAAAAATATTCTTTTATCAGAACATCCATCAATTTTAGCCGATTCTATAAGTTCTTTAGGAATATTCAATATACTTTGTCTCATAAGAAAAACTCCAAACGCTGTTGGTATTGGTAGAATAAGTGCCCAATATGTATTAATCCAATTTAAATGTTTCATTATAATATAAAGTGGTATCATAGTAACTTGAGATGGTATTATAAGAGTCATTATCATAAACCAAAAGATCTTTTCATTTCCTGGAAAATCAAGTTTTGCAAAGGCATATCCTGCCATACTACTAAATAATAAATTTATCAAAACTCCTGAAAAAGAAATTATTGTACTATTTATAAAGTATGTTAAAAATTCCGTATCTTGAAATATAGCCTTATAATTTTGTAAAGTTAATTCGTTGAACTTAATACTAAAATTATAGGCTGAATAAGTAACCTTAAAAGAAGTTACTATCATATATAAAAAAGGTATAATTGCACAACATGATATTATAAGCAATAACACGTCTAAAATAATTCTTCGTATACTTTTCATATTATCCTCCTAAACTTATTCTATCTATATTAATATTAATAAGTAGAATTTTCTTTTTTAATAAATTTTCTCTGTAATATAGTAGCTATTGCTATAATAAAAAATAATATATTAGCAACTGCCATAGCATATCCAGAGTTAAAATTTTTAAAATTCAAATTATATGCATACATAACCATAGTCATAGTTGACATTCCTGGTCCTCCGCCTGTTAATGAATATACTAAATCAAATATTTGAAGAGACCATATAGAACCTAAAAATACTACCATTACAGTAGTTGGCTTCAATAAAGGTAATGTAATATTCTTAAATTCTTGCCATTTAGTAGCACCATCAACTCTTGCTGCTTCATAATACGATTTAGGTATGTCCATAAGTGCTGCTATATATATAACCATAAAATATCCAACATTTTTCCATATGTTAATACCCATTAAAGTATATAGACTTAAATTTACATCTCCTAACCAATTTACCGGACCTATATGAAATATTCCTAGAAACTGATTTACTGGTGATGTATCGCCACTTAATAAAGCCTTCCATATAACACCTATGACTATCATAGAAGACATTACTGGGATAAACATAACCGCTTTAGCAAACTTTCCTATAAAGCTTTTACTTCTACTTTTAACCCAAACAGCTAAAATAATTGCCAATGTAGTTTGTATTGGAACTACAATTAGAGTGAACTTTATAGTATTCAATACTGATATCTTAAATGTATTATCATTAAATAAACGTTTATAATTTTGAAATCCAATAAATTTTTCTGGAATCATTATGTTGTACTTTGTAAAACTAAAATAAATTGACATAATTATTGGTATTACATAAAAACTAAATAAAATAATTCCTAAAGGTAATATATAACCATAAGGCCCTAATTTCTTTAATTTAAAACTTTTCTTTAACTCATGTTTTTTTTCTATTTCCTTCATTTATGCCCCCTCCTCTTCTCCTCATTTAAAAATAGGCATTGAAAGTATACCTTCAATGCCTTAATTTTAAAAATTATTATTGTGCTAATAAATCATTTGCATATTTTGCTGCATCATCTAATGCTTCTTTTGGAGACTTTTGTCCTGCTACCATACTTTGAAGTTGTTTCCATAGATATTCATAAACCTCTACACCATGTGGAGCTACAATTAGTGGTCTATAAACACCTTTATCTTCTTTTACAAGTTTTTCAAACTTAGGATCTCCTTGATATGGTTCATTTTTTGTCATAGGAGCTCTTGGATTAACTTTATGGAACTTAGTCATTGATTCTACACTTAACATGTATTTCATTAATTTAAATGCTAAATCTTTGTTTTTAGCAGCTGACATTAATGTTAACTGGTCAACAGATGCAAAAGTTCCCTTAGTTTTATCTTTAAGTGAAGTAATAAATCCATAATTAAGATTTTTATATTCTTTGTCTAACATATTAGTAGAAGTAGAAGATAAGTGAATAGCAAAAGCTGCTTTTCCTTTTGCAAATACTGTTTCAAACATTTCTTTATTAGTTTTTGATAATGAATCTTCAGGAACTACTTTATCTTTCACATTTAATTTATATAAAAATTCTGCTGCCCTTTGTCCTGACGCATCATTAAACTTTACAGTTTTTAAATCTTTATTATATAATTCTCCACCTGCCTGCCATAAGAATCCATACCAATTCCAGTTTAAATCACCAAAGAATTTTGCACCCCAACCTTGTGCAAATCCCCATTGGTCTACTTTTCCATCTCCATTAGTATCCTTTGTAGCCTTCTTACAAATTCTTTCAAAATCTTCCCAAGTTTTTGGTGGTTCTTCTCCTATTGATTTTAATATATCCTTATTATAATAAAGTAAAGCTGGATTTGCTGCTTCTATAGGTAAACCATATACTCCACCCATCATTTTAGCTGCATCCAAGTATGTATAATTCTCATAGTCTTCCTTAGTGTAGTAATCTTTTAAATTTTCTACTGCACCCATTTGAATAAATTGAGGAAACATTTCTGCATACATGTAGCCAACATCTGGTCCTTTACCTGCCGAAATAGCTGTAGCATATTTTTCAGGATAATTTTCCCATGGTATAATTTCTAATTTTACCTCTACATTGTTCTCTTTCTCAAACTTTTCAAATATAGATTTCCAAAGTGGCGCATCATTATCACCTATTGGTGGTAACCATACCGTTAATTTTTCTTTTCCACCTTGATTAGTTGAAGGTTTTTTAGCTTCTTTACTATTTCCACAACCAATCAATGACATTGCTGTTATAGCCCCAATTAGTGCCGTTGCAACAATTTTTTTAATTTTTTTCATAAGTTTCCCTCCTACTTTAAATTGTTTTGTTTACTTTTTAAGAATATAAAACTCTGTAAATGTTGTCCAATTTGTTTTATTAATAGATAATACATGATCTATTAATAAAACAAATAGTTTACTATATTTTGCATTTTTTATTATTTTTCATTATTCTAATTTTTAAAACATTTTAATTTTAACTTAATTTTCTATTTTATTCAACATTTTATAGACTATTTAGATATTTTTTATTGTTTTATAATACATCAACACATTCATCTCTATTAACCTTTCCATTTAGGCTATAATTTAAACATTATAATAAGCTATTCTATTATTTTTGTAAGAAATAATCTTCTAAGTATTATAGTTACTATTAAAATTCACATACATGTTACCTACATTTTTTATATTGAAGATTTCGTTTATTAAAAAATTCATATTTTTTTAAATTGACTTTAGTATATAAAAATACTATATTGAAGAGATAGAATACATAAATGTGAAAGGGTGAAATACATGATTGAAAACTTGGAACAAAATCAATTAATAAATTCATTTAATAACTTAATACCATATTTTGAAGATTATTTTGAAGATGAAGTAGCTTTTACTATCTCAAACACACAGTATTTTTTAAAAGGTGTTGATAGTGAAAATATAAAACTTAATGTTCAAGCTGGGGATCCCATACCAAAGGGTTGTGCTGCTTATGAATGTTTAAAAGCTAAAAAATCTATATCTATAATAGTACCTGAAGAAGTCTTTGGAACCTCAATAAAAGCTATAGGTGTACCTGTTAAAGAAGATGGACAAGTAGTCGGAACTATTGTTATAGCTAAAAGTTTAAAACGTAAAAATAAACTACAAAATCTAACTAATAATCTATCGGCATCCTTACAACAAATAACCCTTTCTATTGGGGAGATTAATAAAGGTGTTCAATCTGTTTCAACTTCAAATAGCACTATACTTGAAAATGTAGACAAAACTTATGAAGAAGCTCAAAATACAGATGATGTACTAAAATTTATAGAAAATATTGCTCGTCAAACAAATTTATTAGGTCTAAATGCCGCAATAGAATCTGCGCGAGCGGGGGAATTTGGAAAAGGTTTTGGAGTTGTTGCTAATGAAATAAGAAAACTCTCAGTATCTAGTAGTGATTCCATAAAACAAATAAATGACATATTGAAAAATATTCAAAACTCTGTTGTACAAATTTCTCATAAAATAAATGATTCTAATAATATCTTTGAAGAACAGGTATCATCTATTGAAGAAATAAAGTCGGTTATAGAAAACTTAAATATCTCTGCTGCTGATTTAAAGGAACTTGCATCTGAAATTTAGTATTACTATACTTATAAAAAATTAAAAAGGAGCCTTATTAATGAAAATAACAACAATTATTGAAAATTCTCTTGGTGAAAATAAAAGTTTACTAAACGAACATGGTTTATCTTTCTTTATAGAAAACAATGGTAAAAATATTCTTTTTGATACCGGTAAAAGTGGTAACTTTGTTGAAAATGCAGAAAAATTAAATATAGATTTAAACAAAACAAATTACTTAGTACTTAGCCACGCACATTATGATCATTGCGGAGGAGTAAGAACATTTTTAGATAACTTTACATCTAAACCTGAACTTTTTATAAGTAATAACTTTTTTAAAAATAGCAATAAATATCATCATTCTGATGGGAATCAAAAGCTAGACTTTACTTCAGATAATAATGAGTATAATTACATAGGTATAAACTTTGATGAAACTTTTATAAAAGACAAAAATTTAAATATTAATTATGTATCCAAAGACATGGTCAATATTACTGATAATATATATGTTTTTTCAAACTTCGAAAAAACTTACAACTTTGAAACTTTAAATTCAAATATGATAATTAAAGAAGATGAAAACTATGTAATAGATTCTTTTAAGGATGAGATTGTCTTAGGTATAGACACAGAAAAAGGTCTTCTAATATTACTTGGGTGTTCTCATCCTGGAATTTTAAATATAGTTAGCACTATAGCTCAAAGGACTCATAAAAAAATTTACGGAATTCTTGGTGGAACTCACCTTATAGAAGCTGATGAAATACGTATAAACAAAACCATAGATGTCTTAAAAGATTTAGATATTAAACTTATAGGGGTATCCCATTGTACTGGAGACAAAGCCATCGAAATGTTTAGGAATAATTGCGATAATTTCTTTGTGAATTCTACTGGAACTATATTAAATCTTTAATTAATAATAGTTAGCAATGTTTTAGTTGATTTATAATCATTTAAAACATTGCTAATTTCTTGAAAATTACAATGATTGATTATTGTCTTTTGCTATTAGATAAACTAATACTATAACAGCTATACTGTTAATTACTGTGCAAATTATTCCTCCCTCTGGACCAAAAGTACCACCAGATATCCAGTTAGCTCCTTTAGTATTTAGTTCTACAATAGACCCTATTTGAACATCTAACCCACTTACCTTAAATCCAAATATGTTACCTTGAAAAAAATTCCATGCAGCATGCATACCACATACTCCCCATAAACTTTTGGTTTTAATTACATATAATCCAAATAAAATACCTACTAGAATTAAATTTATTATTGATACAAAAGTTACATTTGGATTGGCTAAATGTAATAAAGCAAAAAATACTGAGGATCCTATAAGTCCTATAATTGGAGTATATCTTGCTCCAAGTGTATTCATAATCCATCCCCTAGTAAGAATTTCTTCAGTAGCACTTTGAATTATCCATCCTGGTAAAATTATAAGTATATTAAAAATAGCACTAATTCCCAAGGGTTGTATTGAATTATTGTTTAAAACAGCGTTTCCTGTAAAAACTAATATAAGTGTAATTATACTCATAAGGATAACGCCTATTAGAAATCCTAAAAAATAGTTTTTTATACTCCCCCTCTTTTGAAATCCAAATGAACTTAATGTTCTCTTTTCCTTAATTTTTATTCTCATAAAAATTAATAAACTACAAAATATGAATCCAAATATCAGATAAGATAGTAATTTAAAAGTAGGAGATAAAGTTATACTTTTTGTTACTATAAAAATAAAAACTTCTCCTATTAATTGCCCCAATAATAAGTAAAAATAACCTAGTAAAAAAGTCTGTAAAATATTAGGTAATTTATCATTCCACTGCGCTTCTTTAAACAATCCATCTTTTTTTAAAATATTCATATATTTCTCCCTTATTTTTTCAATATATACTCATATCAAGTTATTATATCAAATTAGAATTTATTCATATATAATAATTTATTTTTATTTTCACATGATATTAATAAATATATAAACTTTTATAGTTATACTCTGTTTATTTAGATAAATTTTTCTTTTAAATTATTACAATAAACTACCCTAACTAATTATAACTAAATTATAACTATATTAATTTTTTATATATGATCATATATTTTTTATCAACTTAAAATTTTATTCTATATATTGATAGAACTACACTTATGCAGAGTTAATTTAATATCATTTACACAGAGTTTTTAAAAATCATGTTGAAAAATATATAAATTTAACTTATATTTATATGTAGGATTTTAATATAATTAAGGTTTTGTTAATTATATTAACCAAAACTGACACGTATGGAGAAATCATTATGAACAAATTAATAGGTATTTTAGGTTTATTTATTTTTTTAGGAATAGCTTATTTATTTTCTAATAATAAAAAAGCTATTAATTGGAGACTAGTTGGAATAGGCTTAACTCTTCAAGGAATTTTTGCTATATTAGTTCTAAAAATTCCTATAGGTCAAAAATTCTTTGCTTTATTAGGTAAAATCGTAGACAAACTTTTAAGTTTTACCGGCGAAGGTGCTCAATTTATATTTGGAAATTTATTAAATAATAAATCTATAGGATTTGTATTTGCATTCCAAGTATTACCAACAATAATATTTTTCTCTGCTCTTATGGGGATATTATATTATTTTGGAATAATGCAAGTTATTATATCTGTAATAGCTAAAGGACTTGCAAAACTTTTAGGAACTAGTGGTGCTGAAACAACATCTGCAGTATCTAATATTTTTCTAAGTCAAAATGAAGCTCCTCTTATCATAAAACCATATTTAAAAGATATGACAACTTCGGAATTATTTGCAGTTATGGTTGGAGGAATGGCAACAGTTGCTGGAAGTGTTATGGCTGGATATGTTGCTATGGGTGTTAATGCTTCTCACTTACTTGCAGCTAGTGTTATGGCCGCACCTGCAGGACTTGTAATTTCTAAAATTATGATACCAGAAGTAGATGAACCATTAACTAAAAACACAATAAAATTAGAAAAAGATAAAACCGCTAATAATGTAATAGAAGCAGCCGCAAATGGTGCTCTAGAAGGAATACAAATAGCAATAAATGTTGGTGGCCTATTAATAGCCTTTGTAGCTATAATAGCATTTTTAAATTATACTTTATCATTTATTGGTGGATTCTTTGGTGCAAATTTCCTAAGCCTGAATTGGTTATTTGGTAAATTATTCTCACCAATTGCATACATTATGGGTATTCCGGTTTCTGACATTGCAACTGCCGGTAATCTTTTAGGACAAAAAGTTGTATTAAATGAATTTGTAGCTTATGGTAATTTAGCTCCATTAATAGCTAAAAAAGCATTAAATCCTAAAACTATAATGATCTTAACTTACGCGCTTTGTGGTTTTGCTAACTTTGGATCAATAGCTATTCAAATAGGTTCTATAGGAAGTTTAGCTCCTAATAAACGTAAAGATGTAGCCAAACTTGGTTTAAGAGCCGTATTAGCAGGAACATTATCAGCCTTCTTAACTGCTACTATAGCTGGTTTATTATTTTAATATCTAAAAAACTTACTTTAGAAATATTATTAAAATAAATTACACATAAACTAGCCTACTTTCTATGTGTAAAATAAAAGGTACTGAGTAAACTAGAAAATAATTTCTAAATACCAGTACCTTTTAGCATATGATTATTTTATAATAATATTTATTATTTTGTTCCAGTCATTTAACCATTTTTCAACGACATCATTATATTTTACTGTTTTTATATCTTTAATTTCTTTCTTTACATTTTCTACAAGTCTTGGATTGTCTATATCTTCTTTTAATTGTTTTATATTATTAACTAAATTGTTTATTTTCACTTGTTGGACTTTATCAAGTTCTGCTGACCATGTTTTTCTATAACTATCTTCTATAACATCTTTAACAAGCTTTCTTCCTTCATTAATATCAGCTTGTAATTTAGTTATATTACATTTATTTATGGACTCTACTATTTGAACAAATATAGGATGTTGTTTTGTATCAACTTGTTTTGAAAATTCTCCAATGGCCCAATCTAATGATTTGGGTAATTTACTAATAGCCTTTCTAGCTTCTTTTATTGACTCTTGAGTTCCTATTTTTAAACATTTTATAGTTGCATTATATGCCTCTTCATATAACTTATCCACTGGTTTTACATCTGGTTTTACATCTGGTTTTACATCCGGTTTTACATCTGGTTTTACATCCGGTTTTACATCTGGTTTTACTTGTTCCTTAGATTTAAGTATAACCTTAAATTGTTTATTCTCTTTAATTTTACTATCTTTATCAGTTTTAAAATTAATTTCTTCACTATTTAGATCATATCTATCATCTTTTAATGAAAGTTTAAAATTCATAAATGCCATCCAATTTGGAACCTTATATTCCACAATACCTTCTTTATTAGAAGTCAAATATACAGGTTTATTATCTTTATGTCTATAATCATTATTCAATTCAAATTTAACTCCAATTAATGGTTGTCCATTGTTATCCTCTACTTTAATATGTAAATAAGCCTTATCTAATTCCTGTGGAATCGACTCTTTTTTTACTAAATTTTTTATTGAATTTTCAACCTGATCAACTTTTATATTAACCTCTTCCTGAGTAGCCTCTTCCTTTAAAAGTACAGTTTTAGCGGAATCTATTACTTTCTTTAATTTCTCATAACTTTCATTCGTGTATTTATTTTTATCTTTATTTTCTGCTCTCTTTATGACATTTTCTAAATTTGATTTATCTACTTTATTTATCTCTTTATTTTCGGTAAGAATGAATTTCATTTCTTCATCATCGCTTGTTAATTTTCCATTAATTTTACAAACTTCACTTTTGCCATTTGTTTCAAAGCTAATATTTTTTAAATTAGATTTATATTTATTTTTATCAGAAAGCGTAATTTTATATGTCATGTATGATTCCCATGACATAAGATTATGCTTAATAATTCCTTTTTCATCTGATTTTATTATTTTTAATATATCTCCATGTGAATTTTCCAGATTAAAGCTTATGTTACTTAATGGATGTCCATTTTCATCTTCAACTTTAGCTGTTAAAACCTTTAAATTTATATCTTGTTCTACAGGTAATTTATCAAATTCAAATAATTGAGGATACTTTTTTAAAGGTAAACCATTCTCTAGTCTTTTTATATTCTGTTCTGCAGCAGTTATTCTAAATTCTGGAATATATTTTTTTAACTCGGATTTCAGTGAGTGAAAAGCATTTCTTGCTTCCTTTACTTTTTCTTTATCTTTAAGAGTAATATAATTAGCTTTAAATCTATTAATTTTTTTATTTACATCAATAACCTTAAATAAGTTTTCTTCTTGATTTGCTATAGGTGTGTTTCCTAGCCACAATTCATTTTTATTTAACTTTATTAAATTAGTAAGTGGTCCTATATCTTTTATATTAGGATTATTACTTAATCTTAATATTTCAAGGTTTCTAAGATTTTTTAAGCAACTAATATCAGAAACTTCAGTAGAACTAATATCTAATTCTTTTAATTGTGTCATATTAGCTATTGGACTGATATCTTTAATTTTATTATTTCCTAATAATAATGTTTTAACATTTTCTAAATTTTCTAAAGAACTTATATTACTTATATTATTATTTGTTAAATTAAGAAATTGAAGTTTATTTAACTGTTTTAATGTATCTATGTTACTTAATTTATTGTACTCCATATTCAAACTTTCTAATTTAGTCATTTTTGAAATAGGTTGTATATCTGAAATTTTATTAAGACCCAATTCTAAATCTACTACATTTACTAAATTTGATATTGCTTTAATATCTTTTATTTTATTATCCTTAAAATTAATTTTATTTACTTTTGTTAGATTTGATATTGGACTTAAATCAGATATTTCATTATATGGTAATATAATTCTCTTAACATCGGTAGCATGTTCAAGTCCTTTTATATTTTTTACAAATACATTAAATTGATATAAATCGTAATGATCTCCTTCAGAATAATATACTTCCTCTAATCCTTTTAAACTATCTTTTGTTAATTTAACATACTCTGATTTTCTGTTTATTGAATATCTTAATACCCAATTTAATAATGTATCTGGTATTATATCATTTTCATTAGGCTTTACAAGTTCATTCTTATTTATGACATATGCATTAACAATAGGTTGTTCAGTAAATGAAAATACAATAGCAAATGACACTAATAATGCAATAATTTTTGATTTTTTAAGCATAAACTTTTCTCTCCTTTATATAATTATATTTTTTATACATATTAAGTCATTAATTTATATATTTCGAACGCTTTTTTAATATATCACTCATTTCTATAATTGTAAATATTTCTATTTATATACAATTTATATAAATAACGTGACAACTATCTAAATTTTCTATACTATATATTAAAATTTAACAAATATATAAATTTCAACATGTTATAAATTTTAAATAGAAAAAAACATAATATTATAAAAAAAAATATCCTATAAAATAGATAACTTTCTCTATTTTATAGGATATTTATTTAACTTGTATAAATTATATATTTCTTAACAACATATCTTATTTCATTATCTTACAAATATTATTTGTAAATTCTACAGGATCACTTATTTCTAGTCCTTCTATAAGCAATGCTTGATTATATAATAATTCTGTATATAACTTAAATTTATCTTTATCTTGTGTATATGCTTCTTGTAATGATTTAAATACATCATGATTTGTATTAATTTCTAAAACCTTATCTGCTTTTATGTTTTGATTATTAGGCATAGAATTTAATACTTTCTCCATTTCAATTGAAACTTCACCCTCATTAGCTAAACATACAGCATGATTTTTTAATCTTTTTGATGGTCTAACTTCCTTAACCCTGTTTGATAACATTTCTTTCATATCATCAAATAACTCTTTATTTTCTTTTTCCTCAACTTCATTAGATTTTTTCTCTTCTTCAGATTCTATACCTAAATCGCCACTTGATACTGATTTAAATTCTTTTTCTTTATATTTATCAAGCATTTTTATAGCAAACTCATCTACATCTTCTGTAAAGTATAAAATTTCATATCCTTTATCTAAAACTAATTCTGTTTGTGGAAGTTTTTCTATTCTTTCAATTGACTCACCTGTTGCATAATAAATATACTTCTGATCTTCTGGCATTCTTGAAACATACTCATCTAAAGTAACCATCTTTTTCTCTTTTGATGAGAAGAACATTATTAAATCTTGTAATACTTCTTTATTTGCACCAAAGTCACTGTATACTCCATACTTTAACTGTAATCCAAATGATTCATAGAACTTTTCATATTTTTCTCTTTCATCTTTTAATAAATGTTCTAATTCAGATTTTATTTTATTTTTTATATTTTTAGCAATAAGTTTTAATTGTCTATCATGTTGTAAAATTTCTCTAGATATATTAAGTGATAAATCCTCTGAATCTACTACTCCTTTTACAAATCCGAAATAATCTGGTAGAAGATCTCCACATTTATTCATAATTAAAACACCATTTGAATATAACTCTAATCCTTTTTCATACTCTTTTGTATAAAAATCATATGGAGTTTTTTCTGGTATGAATAAAATTGCATTATAACTTACCATACCATCAGCACTAATATGAATATGACTTAGAGGACTATCGAAACCATAGTGTTTTTCAGAATAAAAATTATTATAGTCTTCATCTTTAAGTTCTTTTTTATTCTTTCTCCATATAGGAACCATACTATTTATAACTTGTTCTTCTGTATAGTCTTCATATTCATCTTTACTACCCTCTTTAAGTTTTTTCTCAGTTACATCCATTTTTATTGGGTATCTAATAAAATCAGAGTATTTTTTTATTATTAATCTTAATCTATATTCATCTAAGTATTGATCAAAATTTTCTTCTTCTGTACTTTCTTTTACCTTAAGTATAATTTCTGTTCCTACAGAATCCTTTTTACATTTTTCTATTGAGTATCCCTCTGCACCCTTAGAATTCCATTTATATGCTTTATCACTGCCAAAAGCTTTACTAATAACTGTAACTTCATCAGCGACTAAAAATGATGAATAAAATCCTACACCAAATTGACCAATTATATCATATCCATCTTTTAATTCATTTTGTTTTTTAAAATCTAGGGATCCACTTTTTGCAATAACTCCAAGATTTTCATCTAATTCTTCTTTTGTCATTCCTATACCAGTATCAGAAATTTTTAAAAGTCTATTTTCTTTATCAATATCTACTCTAATATAATAATTATCTTTCTCGAAGCTTAACGAATCATCTGATAATGCTTTATAATAAATTTTGTCTATTGCATCACTAGCATTTGAAATAAGTTCTCTTAAAAAAATCTCTCTATTAGTATAAATGGAATTAATCATTAGATCTAAAATTCTTTTAGATTCTGCCTTAAATTGTTTTGTTTCCAATTAACTCTCCCCTTTCAATAAAGAACCTAATTATATATTTTATAATTATTAGCACTCTTTAAAGTTGAGTGCTAATATATAATTTTATATACCATATTTTTTTTATTATGTCAATGAAATTTTTAAAACTTCTTTAATTTCTTAACCATATTATATTATGTTAGAGGATATACAAGATATTCTTATTATATATTAAATAATACCTAAAATTCCTTATATATTATAAAATTGATTTAATTATATATCCTATACTAACTTTAAAAGGTCATTAATAAATTTAATCTATTAATGACCTAAAATGTTTAAAATTGCTTAATGTTCATATAAAATTTTACCATCTACCATAGTCATAATAACTTTAGTATCTTTAATTTCCTCTACTGGCCCTTGAACAAAATCACGATCTACTACTACTAAATCCGCTAAATTCCCTACTTCAATTGATCCTCTTATATCCTCTTCATGAGAGAAAAAGGCAGAATTCTTTGTCCACATAATTAAGGCCTGTACAGGCGTTATTCTCTCCTCTGCTCCCCATAAGTTACCTTCTGAATCAAGACGTGTTACTGCTGACCACATTCCCAAAAATGGATTAAAAGGAACTACAGGACAATCTGAACTTCCACCTGCTACAATACCATTATCAAAGTATGTTTTGCATGGTATATTCTGATGTGCCATTTCTTCATGTAATACCGGTGCCTCCCCTAACAAATGAAGCATAGTTGGTTGTAAGGCTACCCCTACATTTAATTCTTTCATAGTTTCCAATTGTTCCTTAACTGGCCAAGGATGATGGATAAGATAATGCCTTTTATCTTGTATAGGACTTATTTTATGTGCTTCCTTAAATCCTTCTAATGCCACATCTGCTGCCGCATTACCAACAGTATGTATTCCAACTTGCCATCCTAACTTATGAGATTTAACTACCATTTCTTTAAGTTCATCTTCTGCAACAGTAGTAAATCCTCGAGTTGATGGATCTAACTTATAAGGTTTTCTCATAAATGCAGTTTTACTTGCTGGAATACCATCCAATGTTATTTTTACTGCATTTAACTTAAGCATATCATTACCAAACCCTGTTGTAGTTGAAGCTTCATCTAACCTTCTTAGATGATCTTTAACTGATCCTACAGCTGTATCTAGATAATACATTAAACGTGCCCTATATTTTAATTTTTCATCTTTATACGCCTTGAAATATGCACGCATTTGTTCAACACTTAAGTTAGCATCAATTACACCAACAATACCTTGTGATATTAACTCTTGTCCTATTACATTAATTGCTTCTACTAATTCTTCACTTGTAAGTGGTGGTATTACTTTTTGTACTAATCCCATAGCTGCATTTTCATATAATAGTCCATTAGGTTCTCCATTTTCATATCTTCCAATTACTCCACCCTCTGGATCTGGAGTATCTTTTGTAATTCCAGCTAATTCTAAAGCTTTAGTATTTACAACTGCTACATGATAACAAAGTCTCATAAGAAAAACTGGATTATTTGGTGATACTTTATCTAAATCCTCACGAGTTGGGAATCTATCATCTTTCCAAACAGTGTTATTCCAACATTGTCCACTAACCCATTCTCCATCTTTTGTTACATCTACCTTTTCTTTTAATAGTTTTAAAACCTCATCTAATGAATTAGTACCTCTTAATTCTACGTTCATCATATTTATTCCAGCAAAAAAAGCATGCATATGACTATCAATCATTCCTGGGATTACAACTTTTCCATTTAGATCAATGACTCTAGTATTTTCACCTTTATACTTATTAATATCATTTGTATTGGTAACTTCAATAATTTTTCCATCTTTAATTGCAACAGCACCCTTATCTAAAATAGGGAATTGAGTTTTTCCTTTCTTAATTTCATCAATAGTAATAGCTACTGTATATATTTTCCCATTAATTAAAATAATATCTGCATATGGATTCCATGTTTTAGAAATATTCATTTTTAAGTTTGTCCCCCTTAATATGTTAAACCTACTTTATAACTCTTTTATAACATTATCTATGAGAACTTTCAATATATTCATACAATGCTTTACAATTAATTCACTGTATTACACTATTTTTTCTAAAATATGTATTTAATTTCAAATTTCTTTAATTCTATGCATTATAGAAATAAAAACTATGGCTAGGAACCATAGTTTTTATTTTACTTAGAATTTATTTCAACTTATTTACATATAATTTTCTCTCAAGAATATCGATTAAAGTATATGCCATACAATCCATTCCAAAATTGAAATTATAATTTATTTTATCCTCTTCACTAATTTCTTCTATATTATTGACATAATTATATTTTTTGTCTAATTCCGCTATATTACTATGTGATTGTTTTATTACTTTTTTCAACCATTTTTTTAATACTTGCTTTTCATTCTTACCTATTCCCATATTGCTACCAGTACTTTTAAGTAAACTTTTAAAATCATTGATTACTTCTTTATATCCTTCATTATAAACAATTAACCATTTTTCATTATTTGCTTTTGCCTCTTCACTCTCTTCTGAATGTATAACTTCAATTCTTCTACATTGTTCTAGTATGAAACTTTTTTTCATATTATAGTCCCCCGTCACTTTAATCATTTCAATTACTTTAGTAATATTTATATCGTTTATCACGTCCATATACTTTACTACATATATGTCTAAAACAGTTAATATATTTACAATATTCTAGATTATTTTCATATATATTTATTATAATTTCTTATTTATCTTGGATATTTTCCATTAAAACATCCTAAACAAAATCCATATTTTTTCTTATTAAAAATACTAATTAATCTATCTATACTTAAATATCTAAGACTATCCACACCTAAAAA
This sequence comes from Clostridiaceae bacterium 14S0207, assembly GCA_003288255.1. Classification (GTDB taxonomy): domain Bacteria; phylum Bacillota; class Clostridia; order Clostridiales; family Clostridiaceae; genus Hathewaya; species Hathewaya limosa. Next base: position 1,939,897 of record CP026600.1, read on the forward strand.
CTCTTTAATTTCTTCTACCGACTTATTAGCACCTATAAGTTCTCCTCTATTGTGTGTTGAAATACCAAAATAACAAGGATATTTTATAATTGGAGATGCTACTCTAAAATGCACCTCTTTAGCACCAGCTTTTCTTATACTATCCACTAAATATTTACTTGTATTTCCTCTTACTATAGAATCATCAACTACAATTACTCTTTTTCCTTTAACAATACTCTTTAAAGGATTTAACTTAAGAGCAACTTTTTTCTGTCGCATACATTGAGAAGGAACTATAAATGTTCTGCCAACATATTTATTTTTTACAAACACTACCTTAAAGGGTATACCTGAAGCTTCTGCATATCCTTCTGCTGCTGGTATACCTGAATCTGGAACACCAAGTACAACATCTGCATCAATTTTTTCTTCTTCATAAAGTTTCTTACCAGCCATAACCCTTGATTCATAAACACTAAATCCATCTATTATACTATCTGGTCTTGCAAAATATATATATTCAAAAATACAAGTATTACATTGAAAATTTTGTTTTAATTTTATAGATTTAAATCCATTTTCATTTATTACAATCATTTCCCCAGGTTCTACATCCCTTATAAATTCAGCTCCTAAACTTTCAAATGCACAACTCTCAGGTGACAAAATATAATCTTCCCCAAGCTTTCCCATACACAGAGGTCTTATGCCATGTGGATCTCTAACCCCTATTAATTTATTTTCTATAACAAATGCCAAAGAATAGGAACCTTTTAATAATTTTAAAGTTTCTAATATTGCCTCTTCTAAGTTCTTATTTTCTTGATTCATTTCAACTAATTTTAAAATCACTTCTGAATCTATACTTGTTTCAAATTTATATTTCTTATTTTGTAAACACTTTCTTAGTTCCCTTGCATTTTTTAAATTTCCATTATGGCCCATGGCAATAATATTATTTTTAAATTTTCCTAGAATAGGTTGAGCATTTATTTTTTCACTTAAACCTGTTGTAGAATATCTTACATGTCCTATTCCAACATTTCCATTTAAAGACTGTAAGGTTTTATCATTGAATACATTACACACTAATCCCATATCTTTATAGTACTTTAAGCTTTTTTCTTTACATACTGCAATTCCAGCACTTTCTTCTCCTCTATGTCGAATAGCACATAATCCATAATAAATCTTAGTAGCTATATTAAAATCTTCTTTTGAATATACCCCAAATATTCCACATTCTTCTTTCAACTTGTCTTCTTGAAGCATTTTTCTAATCTCCTCCATTAAAAGTAAAAAGTCATTGATAGATTTTAAGCATCAATGACTTTTTACTTCTACAAGAATATTATTTGTCCTTAAATATGTCTACAGCCTCTCCCTTTAAAACCTTATTCATACTTCTAACCGCACACATTTTTCCACACAGTGTACAACTATCTGAACACTCTGGCATTGATTCTTTTCTATATCTTCTTGGTTTTTCATCTTCTATAGCAAGTTCAAACATTTTATCCCAATCTAGGTCTGCTCTAGCTTTACCCATAGCATTATCCCATTCCCTTGCACCTTTAACACCTTTAACCAAATCACCAGCATGAGCTGCTATTTTAGTCGCTACAATTCCTTCCTTCATATCATCAAGATTAGGTAATCTTAAATGCTCTGCTGGAGTAACATAACATAAGAAATCTACACCATATGCTGATGCTATGGCTCCCCCAATAGCTGATGTTATATGATCATATCCTGGTGCAACATCTGTTACTAATGGTCCTAGAACATAAAATGGAGCACCATGACAAAGTTTTTTCTCTAATTCCACATTAGCTCTGATCTCATCTAATGACATATGTCCTGGCCCTTCTATTATAACTTGTACATTATGCTCCCAAGCTCTTTTAGTTAATTCTCCCAAAGTTATAAGTTCTTTTATTTGGATAGCATCTGTAGAATCTTTTAAACAACCAGGTCTACATCCATCTCCAAGACTTAAAGTAACATCATATTTTTCACATATATCAAGCAACCTATCAAAATACTCATAGAAAGGATTTTCCGCTTTATTAATTTCCATCCATGCAAATAAAAGTGATCCACCCCTAGATACTATGTTAGTAAGTCTTTTATTTCTTTTAAATGTTTCTGCAACTTCTCTATTTAATCCAACATGAATTGTTAAAAAATCCACCCCATCTTGTGCATGTTTTTCAACAACTCTAAAAAATTCATCTACTGTAATTTCACCTATTTCCTTATCATAAAAACCTATAGCATCATAAATTGGAACAGTTCCTATCATTGCAGATGAAGATTCTACTAATCTTTTTCTGAACTCTTCTGTTTTCCCATAATTTGAAAGCTCCATAATTGCTTCGGTTTTCATTTCAATTGCTTTTTTAATTTTTTCCATCTCTTTGTCTATTGATGGACAATCTTTTGAAATTCCTACTGGACTTAATGACTTGTGATTTTTATTAGCAAGTATAGCAACTTGCCCTGTTGCTACTAATTCTCTTAACACCTCTACATCCATATTCTCTTTTTCGGCAACAACTTGCATTTCTTTTGTTACTATTTTTTTCTTAGCTGCATCCATTTGAGTTGTATAATTCATTATTAATCCTCCCTAAATATATATAGTTAAACTTAAACTGGGTGACCTATACTGAGACTACAATTCTAACTTTTTGGTTTACTGCTAAAGATGTTGGTCTTTCATTTTTTCAAATTACTTTGCCATTGCAAAATCATTGCTTTTATAAAAACAATTTTGTATCTAGCTTTCTTAAATGTATATCCTATTCTTTAACAACAAGTTTATCAATTTCTATGTTTTCTATTTTTGCATACAAGTATTTTTTAATAAGCTAAAATTTCATAAAATCTTTAAAAGTTAATATAAAATCATTAATTATAAGATATATAAATAAGATGTATAAAACTGCATAAAAAAAGACTTGCTCAAGGCAAGTCTTATATGCATAAACTTATTAATTAGTAAACTTATTTAAAGTAAACATATATGCTTCCCTACGTTGGTACTAACCAAATCAGGTTCATAGAGTTAGATTTCTCCTCTCAGCCATAACGGCACCTCTAGCATTTTTTTATTAAATTACCTATATTATACTACAATTTAACCATATGTAAAATAGGAAAGCTTTGCAATGAATATTTATTTTTTACCTTAATTAATATAAATATAAAAATATCCCATGGAATAAACCATTTAAGGTTGTATCCCATAGGATATTTATTAGCTATATATTCTATTCTTCAACAATCGATGTTGCAGGATATAGTGTTGTTCCCCATATAGAAAATATTCTTTTTTTAACTAATGGAATATTTTTAACATCCACTATAGTTCTCCACCATTCCCACGCAAGACCTGTACATTCTCTAATTTTAACACATACATTTCTTGCATTTCCTTTTAACTGGATTTCTGTATTAAAAGGTGATGTCCTATCTTTATAATTTCCTTCCCATGTTTTATGTGTAAGTATTTCTTTTCCATTTTTATCATACTTAACTTCATCCCATGAAATATCAAATTGTGCAACATATCCCCCTTTATGAACAAGAGCAATTTTACTATTAGTATATTCTGTAGATGTAGTCTCTACATAATCTGTTTTATTCTTTATTGTAGCTACTGCATTGTTCTTTAAAAATGTAGTTGTATATGCAATTGGATATCCTGGATTTTTAGGACCATATACTGCATTATTTTTTATTACTTCTCTTATTTCATCAAAGTTTTTAGTAACTACCTTATTATGCTGTTCTGCACCACCACCTAATACTGTAGCTGTAAATGAACTTTGATTTAATATATCTTTATATTCTGCATTTCCATGTATATCTTGCTTATTAATTAATGCTTTAAATGCTGCTTTTACATTTGAACTTTTAGATGTTGTCTCAAGTTTTACATAGATTGTTCTTCCATATTGAACACTTGATACATATGCTGGTGGATTATCTTTATTAACACCTCTTAATTTTAAGTCATTAAACATTACATTGTCTGCAAATAAATCAGATGGTTTATTTGGAGCATCTACATTTACTGTATAAAAAATTTGCTTATATGCAATAAGCATAACCTTTTTTTGCCCTTTAAAAATGGCATCAAAATCTATGTTTAATTCCTTATTTAACTGTTTTAAATTACATCCAAAGGCAGTAGATATTTGTGATTTACTATATACCATAGAATCAGAATAACTAACTCTTGTAGGAATAGTGTATTTTTTACTATACTTTGTATTCCAAGTATTTAATAAAGAATTAACTGCTGACTTTACAGATGAATATGTAGGATTCTTAACATTTTTTATTCCATCTTGGCTCATTCCTGGTAGATCGACACTTATTCTAATTGGTTTTCTATCACAAGAAATTATATCTGGTTTATTTTCTATAAGATTTCTGTTTGCAAGTTGAATTGCTCCAGGATAAGTTCTATCATTCATAGAATCTATAACTGCTATATCTGCCGTTGAATCTGAAATACTTTTTTTCTCTCTTTTCACTACAATATATTTATCAGGGTTTTCGAATCCTTCAGCCGGTCTAAAATTTTCTACTTTTTCCCCATTTGAAGATAATATTTTAACAGGATCATATTCTAAACTATATATATTTTCATCTATATCATTTATATCATTTATATCATTATAATTTTGTTCATTTAACATGGTAGGACTCATTGCTACTAGGTTATCGTAATAATGTTCATTTAATTGATTTTCTTTATATGCTTTATTTAGACTTATATATTTATTATTGTTCTTTTGGCTCATATATTTCGTTTCTTTACTAACTATATTTTTAGTTGTTAATATATTTCTAGTTGTTCTAGTTAATTCGTTATTTTTAATACTTGTTTTTTTTTGTAAATCTAAATTTTGATTAGTCTGATTTTCTTTTTCTATTTTTTTATTTTTATCATCTAATTTTATATTGCTATTATTTTTAACAGCTATTTTCTTATTTTTATTAAGTAATTTTGTATTATTGTTAACCCTCATACCATACAAAATTGCTAAAATTGCAATAATAGCCATAGGTACTACTATCTTTAATTTAGATTTGATATTCATTTTATTTCTCCTTAGTTTTTATAAAATTTAAATCTGTTAATTATAATTTGATATTTACATTTTATTAATCTTATATTCACAAAAAGTATACATTATTCTACATTTTTTTGCAATATATTTATATTTTTTTAATATAACTAAATTTTTTATGTATATCTAAACACTATTAATTTTTCTGGTTTTTTGTGATTCTTGTATAATTTTTTTACTAAATAAAAAAAGGAAAATGTTTCTTTACATTTTCCTTTTTAAGCATAAATACTTAAATTTATATCTATTATTGTTATTATGTCATATATAAGATTTTTTCTAACTATTTATCATTCATTAATCCACAAAAATTTCTTTGATTATTTTGATATTTTTGTACTTTATTTGAAGGTTTTTCACCTTTGGTATACTCTTCCTGTACACTCTTAACGCCTTCCATAAGTAAACTTCCTAATTGAGGATCAACATCCTTAGTAATTTTTAAGGCATTCATCCCTGCCTGCGCCAATATACTTTGAACTTGTTGTTTATTTTTAGCGCTTTTTACTCTTCTCTCTAAAGCTTCTTTTTCTTGCTTAGCCATTTGTGCCTTTCTAAGCATTTCTGGATCATTTTGTCTTATAAATTCCATCTCTTCTGCCGTTAAGCTTTCTCCACGGGCAATTTTTTTAGCAATCTTTTCAACACTTGATTTTTTTTCAAACGCTTTTGCTATATCCTGTTGATACAGTACTTTATCTAATACGGGATTATCTTTTCTAGCTTTAAGAATTTTTTCTTCTTCTTCCCTAGTTTTAAACTTTTTATTACTTAAATTAAGCATATTAAAAAAATTATTAGTACCTTGAATCCTCATTTTATTAGCCTTCCTTCATATATAAATTTCAAAAATAAATTATCTCTTTACTTTATATCGTGCTTTTTTTACAAAGCTAAATATTAGTAAAAGGTGATTTATATATGTTCTTTATATAATATATCATTACAATATAGTTACCTTTTAAATTACTTAATGTTATAATTATAATTATTTAGAACATATACATAGTAAGGAGTTTATTATGAAAAAATTAATCAAGGTTGTTGGTGCTATTATAGAAAATGAAGATAAAGAAATCTTATGTACTCTTCGTTCACCTAAGATGAGTATACCTAATCATTGGGAATTTCCTGGTGGAAAAATAGAGGAAAATGAAACTTTAAAACAAGCTATAGAAAGAGAAATAAAAGAAGAATTAAATTGTACTGTTAACTTTATTGATATATTCAATGACGATACTTACGAATACGATAACTTTATAGTAAATCTAATTACTCTTAAATGTAAACTTGTAGAGGGCACTCCTACTGCTAGTGAACATTCAAAATTATTATGGCTACATAGAGAAAACTTATCTTCATTAAAATGGGCACCAGCTGATATTTCAACTGTAAAAAAATTAATGTTAGAAAAGGTATAGTAAAAAAACTATACCTTTTCTATAAATTCTGTATACAATGCGTACGGAACTTTATTTTCTAATTTAATTATTGTAGTAATAGGTTTTTCACCATAGTATTTATTAACATCACCTTTTCCTATATAAATATAGGGCTGAACAACGCCATCAATACTTTTATATTTCCTTATAAAAATATGTAATCTAATCCCTCGTGTCTTATTAAATATAATGTTTTTACCTCGCTCTGAACTTTGAGAAGTATTATTGGGACTTTGCCATTGAAAATTTTCTCTATCTATAAATTTATCTTTATAGTTTATACTCTCCTTAATACTTTCTTCTTTATGGAGATCAATAAATAAAAAATAATCTCTATCATTAGAAAGTAACCCACTTCCCCTAAAAGAACTATGAGTTTTTGTATAATTTGATAATAATGCTGCATCAATCATTTGATACTGTTCATATAATTTGAAAAAAGGAACACCATAATATTCTTCTTTAAATTCTTTCTCATATCTCATAATTCCATAATTAATAACATCCTCAATGTATTTTCTATATTTATGGTTTTCTATAAGCTCTTTAAATTCCTTTGTCACTTCCAACTCTTGATCTTTTAATAAAAAACAATTCATATTATTTTTTCTCTGTGCCGAATCATCATATGCTCTATTTAAAACATTAAAAGAATGTTTTATACTCTCTTTATCTACAAAACTAATTCTTTTTAAAATTTCTTTTTTAGCTTGATCACTATCTATTTTATAATTATGTATTAAATATTTTATAATACTAAATTCATAAACTCTTTTTAAGGGTAACTTACTTGAAAATTCTTTAAGTACCTTATAAAATTTTTCATTCTTTAATAATTCATTTAATTCATGATCTTTTTCTAACTTAGCAACAAAACTCAAATAAGTTTTTTCTTTATTTAAAAATTTTAAAGGATCAGGTGCTCCATCATATTTCATATAATCCATTAAAAAGCTAGGAACCCTACCTCCCTTTAATTTCTTAAACTCTAGATACTCTTCCTTTAAATATTTCATTGAATTAAAATTTTCTTCATTTAGCTGTTCTAATATTCTTTCTTGAGCTATTCTATCCATCTGGATATTTGTGCATCCTGGTATGTTTTGAAATTGATTAGCTACTGCTACCTTCAAACTATCTTTATCATAGTACTTTCTTCCATTTAACGCCAAAGCTATTAAAAAAGCTTTTTTATGATTTCCTATAAAATCCAGTACAGTTAAAAAGGATTTATTCTTATATTTCCTTAGTCCTCTTCCTAATTGCTGAATAAATATTATAGGTGAACTTGTAGGCCTTAACATTAGAACCTGATTAATTTCAGGAATATCTACGCCTTCATTAAAAATATCTACTGTAAATATAACCTCTAACTGATTATCATCTGATGCTAATTTTTTAATATATTCATCTCTTTCCTTTGATAAATTTTCTCCTGTTAAATAAATACTAGTTATACCTATTTTATTAAACTCCTCCGACATATACTTAGCATGTTCTATACTTACGCAAAATCCAATACACTTTCTTCTCCCTCCATCATAGCCATAAAAATTCATCTTATCTATTATAAAATCTACTCTTCTATTAACTTTTAGCCTTTTAGTTACCTCAGAGATATCTTCAATATCCACATCACTTAAATCAATACCCTCAATATCCGTTATACCAAAATAATGAAATGGAACTATAAGCTCTTCTTCCAAGGCCTCACTTAGTCTTATTTCTAAAGCTAAATTATTTCCAAATACATCAAATATGTTTTCACTATCACATCTTTCTGGTGTTGCAGTCATTCCTAAAAGAAATTTAGGTTTAAAATAATCTAATACTCTTTTATACGAATCACCAGCTACGTGATGTGCCTCATCTATAATAATATATTCAAACTCATCTTGATTAAAATTACTTAAATTATTATTCATAGATTGAATAGTTGAAAATAAATAATCCGCATCTATTTCCTTTCTAGTACCTGTTAACAAACCTGTAGTCTTCATTTTATTCTTAACAAACTTTCTAAAAGTTCTCTCTGCACCTTTCAAAATTTCTTCTCTATGTACTAAAAAAAGCATTTTTCTAGGTTTATAATTAGCAACATCAAAAGCAGACATATATGTTTTACCTGTACCTGTGGCAGCTACAACTAAAGCTTTATTTTCTCCCAAACTCCTTATGTTATTTAAATTATTAATTGCTCTCCTTTGCATATATATAATTAGGCTTTATTATTTCATAAGCATCAAACTGAATAGATTTTTCTGTTTCTATACTCTTAATTTCTTCTATAAACTTATTATACTTTTCTAAAAACTCATTATCTACAAAAGCTGTTGTATTCCATAATTTTAAATATTCTTCAATAACATTATAAGTAAATTTATTGTCTTTTTTAGGTACTACTTTAACATTCCATTCTATATTACTTTTCAATGCCCTCTGTGTTATGTTAGAAGATCCTATTATTATTTTATATTGATTTTTATTTTCAAAAATATATGCCTTAGTATGGAATCCTTTTTCTTTATCTGCTATAAATATCTTTAATTCTATATTTGTAAACTCTTTAATTCTTTTTAAGGCCTTTGGCTCCGTAAAATTTAAATAAGTTGATGTTATTATTTTTCCCTTAATATTTTTTTCTTCTAATTGTTTAAAACTATCTAATAAAAGTTGCAATCCACTAAAGTTAATAAATGCAACATTAAAATAAAACTTTTCACATTTCTCTAAACATTTCTTTAGTTCATTTAATAGATTACCTTTATCTGAGTTAGTTATTAATGTATTATTTATTAGATAATTCTCTTCTTGTATTTCTTTGTTACTAATATTATTAATTTCATATACTTTATTATATTTTATTTCTTCATTCTCTTTATGTTGAATATTACTTAACTGTTCTATATTCGATAACATAATTATCCCCTTTTTATTTCACTATATAATTTATTCTAACAAATTACTAAGGCTTATAACAAGGACTTAAAATAAACTTTTTTACCTTAACTGATATTAGATATAGTATATATTTAATGTTACAATTATAAAATAATTAAGGTAATTTTTAGTATTTAACTGGGAGGGTTGTATATGGAGCTTGGAATAATACATAAAAAAAATAATAAATATGCCTTACGTATTCTTGGAAAATGTGGAGTTTTTTCTGCTGAAGACTTTAAAACTTTATCTGAATTAGCATCTCAATATGGAAATGGAAAACTTAATTCCTGCAATCAAAATTATTTTAGATTTTTATTGTACTAATGGAAACACTGGTGAACGTTTTGGTGCAACATTAAAAAGACTATCACCAACTCTTGAATAAAATATAAATAATGCTATAGCTTCATTAAAATAACTTTATGCGATATATTCAAAATACTTACTTATATTTATAAAACTAATAACAAAAAATTTAAAGCGGTAAATGCTATATAATGTTATTAGCCATTTACCGCTTTTATAAATTTATTCTTTTTCTTTTAACACAACATTTAGTATTAACGCTACAATGGTACCTGTTGAAATTCCTGATGAAAAAATCATTTTTAATGATTCTGGCAACCTTCCTATAAATTCTGGTCTAAATGTAACTCCTAAACCTAACCCTATAGATGTTGCAATAATTAACATATTACGATTACTTAACTTTACTGTACTTAAAGTTTTAATTCCAGCTGCAGCTACAGTTCCGAACATAACTATTCCAACTCCACCTAATACTGGCTGAGGCATAATATTAATAAGTGCTGCGAACTTAGGTAATAGTCCTAATATAACTAATAATATTCCTGCCATAATTGTTACATATCTACTAGCAACTTTAGTAAGTGGAATTAATCCTATATTTTGACTAAAACATGTATTAGGTAATGCCCCAAAGACTCCTGCAAGTAAGCTTCCTAATCCATCTGCTAAAACTCCAGATGCTATACATTTTTCAGTAGATTCAACTTTTGAAACTTCTGTTATTGCTTTAAGACATCCTACTGTTCCAATAATAGTTACAAAATATGCTGGAATAAATGGTAATAAAGTTTCCATACTAAACTTAACATCTAAAGCCCAAATTTTTGGGAAAGCTATCCAGCTTGCTTCTTTTACTGTTGTAAAATCCACCATTCCAAGTGGAATACATATTATATATCCAAGAACCATTCCTATTAAAATTGAAGCACTACTAACTAAACCTTTTCCGTAATGATTTAGCATTAATGTAATCATCATTATAAATAAAGCTATTAGAATATTTTTTAATGATCCATAATTAACAGCACCAACACCTCCAGCAGCCCAATCAATAGATACTGGTAATAAAGTTAATCCTATTAAACTTACAACAGTTCCTGTTACAATTGGTGGGAATAATTTCATTAAGGGTTTTATAAAAAAACTTAAAATTATTTCTAAAATAGCTCCAAAAATAGTAGCACCTAAAATTCCTACTAATCCAAATTTACTTCCAATTGAAATTGATGGTGCAACAAATGTAAAATCAGTTCCCATAATACATGCAACTCGTGATCCTATAGGTCCTACCCCTTTGGATTGAATAAAAGTAGCAACTCCAGCAGCTAAAATTGTACTACTTATTAATAAAGTTGAAGTTTTTACATCAAATTTTAATGCTGCTGAAACTACAATAGGTACCACGATTATTCCACCAAAAGCCGCAAAAATATGTTGTAATGCCAATAAAATTTGTATTAATATTTTAGGTTTATCATTAACTCCATACATTAATTGAATATGTTGTTGATTTTTATCCATTATACCACTATCCTTTCTTATTTTTTATACTCGTCCCAAAATTGATAGGCATATGGTGATAAGGGTAGTTTAGTATAAATAAAAAGCACCCCAGATTTAATTGAGGTGTTTGTCTCTAAAGCAAATAAAAAGATTATTCACTAAACATACAATACCCCGTAGTCTACTAATTTATGGTTAGTAGGTAGAAACTTTCGGTCCATATTACCGACGCTATACGAGTTTTTATATGTTATTATAACATACTTTTTTATTATTGCTAGTCCAATTTTATCATTTTTTATATAATTAATTAGATTTTATTCTAATTCAATTCTGTTTGTATACCAACATCCATATATAATTCCTCCAACAAACATAATTATAGCTATTATAAGCTGACTTGGCATAATAGAAACATTTTTTATAATACTATAATTTCCTTTGATTAACATAAGATTAGAGATAACTGGTAGTGGAAATGGTATAAACCCTCTCACATTTGGCTCACTTAAAAATATAAAACTAGCTATAAGTTGAACTGCTATATACATAACTGGAGTAGTAATTTTTTTACTTGCAAGTGCTATACATGCTGTTATAGTTCCCATTAACATTTGAAATAAAAATGCTTTTAAAGTTAGTATTAAATGTTTGATTAGAACTTCTTGCGTTAAAGAACTTTTAAATGATATACACCCTATAACCGTAAGTATACCAAATTCTAAAAGATACACTATTAAAGATATTATAGTTATGGTAATAAATTTTCCTACAAATACTTTCCATCTTTCATGCTTATACATCATCATGGTTAACATAGTATTATTTTTAAATTCCAAAATAAAAACATATGCAATAAGTAAATTTATAGCTATAAGAAATCCATAAGAGAACATAGCTAAATTTACCCAAGTAAATAAAGCATCAGTATCTTTAATAACTTGTGAATTTATAGGTGTAGTACTAATCCTAAGTAAAATAAATACCCCTATAATTAATGGAATCCACATCCTTTTAAATTTTTTTAATTCACATATCACTATATTTAACATTCTATCCTCCTAACTAAAACAATCGTTTCTAATAAATATTACATTTTCTACAAAATAAAATACATCCTATACTTCCTATTATAAATACCCAGATTCCTAAATATATATCATTTATACTTATTATCTTTTCTATTGGTATATAGATAGAACATATATTTGTCCTAAGTTTTGCCACAGATATTGCTGGTAAAATTGAAAATATATAATTATTAGGGCTATTTTCTATAAGATAATATATATTCCCTATTAGTAATATCATAGAATAAATAGAACAAATAATCATACTTTTACTCACCAATGCTACTAAAATTGTTAATGGTATAAGTGTAATTTGAAAAATATATGAAACCAAAAATATTTTTAGATTATTTATAAGAGGTTCTATTGTCAAAATTTCTTTTAAAAAAATAACTCCTCCTAAAATCACAAAGATATAACTTGTTACATAAAGAATAGCTGTAACTATTATACTTATCATAAATTTATTAATAAATATCCAAATTCTTCCATAAGAGTAGCAGAATAGTGTAGTTGCTGTGTTATATCTAAATTCCCTAACAAATATAGTAGCCACAATATTGGGGACTACTAAAGTAAAAAAAATACTAAAAGCTACAACCTCAAATTTAAAAAAGTATCCATACCAATTTAATTGAGATATTAACTCTTTATTCATAGTGGTAAGTTGTAAACAAATTAACCCTGCTAATAAAATTAGTATATAATACCCCGTTTTTTTTAGCTTTAAAAACTCACTATATAATCCATCAAACATCTTATTTACCTTCCTCAGTAATTCTTACAAAATAATCTTCAAGGGTATCATTCATAACATTAACTTCATACACTTCTATTCCTTTTGAAATCATTTTCTTTGCTATATTATTTGATTTATCGAGCATCTCATATATTCTAATTCTGTTTGAATCTATTACTTCGTAATCTGTAATATTCATTTCCTTTTCTAAAATAGTAACTGCCTTTTTATCATTATTAATTTTTAAATTAATATAATGTCTATTTTTCTTTTCAAAGCTCTTATAATCAATCTCTTCTAATAATTTTCCTTTGTGAATTATACCAATTTTTGTAGCCATTTGCTGTATCTCTCCAAGTATATGACTAGATATAAGTATTGTTATTTCCTTTTTTTTATTTAACTCCAATAAGGTTTCTCTCATCTCTTTTATTCCTATGGGATCAAGTCCATTAGTTGGTTCATCTAGTATAAGGAATTCCGGTTTATGAAGAAGTGCACGTGCAACCCCTAATCTTTGTTTCATACCTAGGGAATATTTTTTAACTATTTTCTTTTTAATATCATAATTATTAAGTCCAACAATTTTTAAAACTTCATCTATATACTCCTTATTAGGAATACCCATAAGTCTTCTATGAATATCTAGATTTTCTCTTGCTGTTAAATTTGGATAAAAACCTGGTGTTTCAATTATTGCTCCAATTCTCCCTAGTACAGCCCTATCCTTCATACTCTTCCCGAAAATCTCATATGACCCTTTTGTTGGGGATACAAGTCCCATTAACATTCTTAAGGTTGTAGTTTTTCCTGCTCCATTCCTACCTAAAAAACCATATATTTCTCCCTTTTTAATATTCATATTAACATTGTCTACTACAATATTAGAACCATACTGTTTTGTAAGATTATACGTCTTTAATATGTTATCCATTACCTTACCTCTTTTCATTACAAATTAAATATATCACTCCTTAAAATCTATTCTTTTTTAATAGAATTTAATTTATATATCAATTAAGGATTATTTCTTACTTTATATATAATAAGAAATAATCCTTAAATCACAAATACATAATTATTACAAATTTATTAAATCTTCTTTTAAACATTAAAACTTACATGTTAAATTATTTAATCTTTAAATTTAAGTATTACTAATAGGTAATCTTACTGTAAAAATAGTTTTTTCATAAGGTATACTTTCAACTTTAATATCACCATTCATATTTTCCACTAAACTTTTTACTATGCTAAGTCCTAAACCACTACCTTGAAATTTTCTATTTCTAGATTTCTCCACTGTATATAATCTATCAAAAATATACGGAATTTCATTTTTATTAATACCTTTTCCTCTATCCCAAATACTAATCTCTACCCAATTGCTATCTTTTATTAAGTCAATTCCTATTATATTTCCTTCATATCCATACTTTAAACTATTTGAAATTAGATTTGTTATAATCCTATTTGTACCCTTTTTATTGCCTAAAACAAAAATCTCTTCGTCACCTATATTTATCTGCGGAATTATATTTTTTTTATTTATCTCATTCATAAATGTAATTATATTCTGCCTTACAACTTCTGATATATTAAACCTTTCAATAATTATTTCTTTATCATCACATTCCAGCTTTGCCATTTGAAAGAATTCTTCCATAAGTTCTTTTAGTACATTACCTCTTTCTTTAATAATTTCAAGATATTCTTCATATTTTTCTTTTGAATTTAAATTATCCGAAAGAAGATCTACATATCCCATAAGTGCAGTAAGTGGTGTTCTTATATCATGTGAAATATTAGAAATCATTTTTTGATGTTGTTCCTTAAAATTTTTATTATCTATAGAAACTTCATGATATTTATCAAGAAATTTATTGATCTGTTTCACCAATTCTTTTTTATCGGTACTTAAATTACAAGATTTTACTCTTTCTCTTGAATCCTCTTTTATAATATTTTTTAATCTTTTAGTAATTATTTTAGTTTTTATTTTTTCGTTTAATAACAATAAAATCACTATTATGTTAGTTATTATTAATATATAAATCATTATTTATTACCCACTAATTTATATCCTATACCCCAAACGGTTTCTATCAGTTTGGGATTATTAGAATCATCTTCTATTTTACTTCTAAGTCTTCTCATATGTACCGTTACTGTATTATAATCAGATAAAAATTCATCGCCCCATACACTGTCATATATTTGAACCTTAGTAAATACCCTATTAGGATTTTCAAAGAAAAGTTTTAGTATTTTCATTTCCTTTGCAGTAAGTGTAAGTATTTTTTTTCCTTTGGTAACAGTATAATTATCTATATCAAATTTTACATCTCCATATTGATATATACTATTGGCTTTATCAAACTCAGTTTCATTATAATAAATTGCTCTTCTTATATTACACTTAACCCTAGCTATAAGTTCTGGTACAGAAAAAGGTTTTACGATATAATCATCAGCTCCCATCCCAAGCCCTATAATTTTATCACTATCTTCTCCTTTGGCAGAAAGAATTATAATAGGTACTTTACTTTTTTCCCTAATTCTTCTCATGGCCTCTACCCCATCCATAACTGGCATCATAATATCCATAATTATCATTTGGTATTCTTCTTGTTTAAATTTTTCTATACATTCAAAACCATTAAAAGCTTGTTCAACATCAAAACTTTCATTTATTAAAGCTTCTTTTATCATATTATTTATATTTATATCATCTTCTACAATTAAAATCTTTAAACTCTTCATAATTCTACTATATAAACTAATACACTCGCTTAAAATTTTAGTTTATATTATTTTCCCCCTCCTTATAAAAACATTAAATATAAAGCCCACTGTAATTATACATAAATTAAGGTTAACTTTCCATATTTCATGTATTCCATAAATTAATTACAATATATTAGCGTGTAATATTAAATATAAAATCTATACCCTATTAAAACTTAAAATATATACTACATATCTTTTTTATAAATGAAAATATAAAAAGAAGTAGAAGAACTTTCTCCTACTCCTTTAGTAATCTAAGTATTAGTTAATATTATTTTTAGAAATTATTATACTTCTAAGATAACGCCCTTCTCCTTTTATATTATCAGGTACTGATACAAACTTTTGTTTTACTAAATATTCATTTACATTTCCAAACACTTGATGCCATATTTTATATATTATTTATAATTCCATAAATTAATCTATCTTCAAATTCATTTGTTCTTCTATTATACGCCGAACTTTCCTTGAAACCCTCTTTCTTAAATCCAAGCTTCATATTTAATTTATTTGATGCAATATTTTCAGGATGAACTACTTCCTCTATCCTATGTATTCTGACTTCTTCAAAATCATATTTAATTACATTTTTTTCAGTTTTACTCATTATGCCTTGTTTCCAATATTTTTATTAAGAATGTATCCTATTTCAGCTTTTGAATTCCATCTAAGAAAATCACGTATCAACTAATCTTTATTTATTAATTATAGCATATTTATTGAATATTTTTCTGATTATTCTAACTTTTTATAAAACGTTATAAAAAAATAAGATGACTTCCGCTAAATACGGAAATCATCTTATCATATTTAATCTCTTGAATTAGGATATAATTTAAATCCTATTTTTCTTCTTTAGTAGATGGAAGAATTACTTCAACCTCAGAATGTGGTCTTGGGATTACGTGAACTGATACTAATTCTCCAACACGTTGTGCAGCAGCAGCACCAGCATCTGTAGCAGCTTTAACAGCTCCAACATCTCCTCTAACCATAACAGTTACAAGTCCGCCTCCAACATATTCTTTACCTATTAAATATACGTTTGCAGCTTTAACCATAGCGTCTGCAGCCTCAATTGATCCTATTAAACCTTTAGTTTCTATCATTCCTAGTGCATCAAATTTCATTTTAAAATCCTCCTAAAATATCTTTTTATATTTTTTATATATTAAAATTTTTATTTATAAACTTAATTTTTTTATTTTACTATAGTTACTTTTGTTTTTGGGTTAATGCACATTGCATTAGCTTCTTCAATATCAAGATGGCATTCAAGTTTTGAAGTATCATTAGCTCTAACAACTACATTGTTGTATATTCCGCCTCTTAAGTCTTCAACTTTTATTGATACTACTTCTCCATCATGTACACCTAAGTTTTTAGCATCTTCTGGTGTCATATGAATATGTCTTTGAGCAACTATTAATCCTTCTTCGATTTGAACAGATCCTTTTGGACCAACTAATGTTACTCCAGGTGTTCTGCATAAATCTCCAGATAATTTTACATGTGGCATTGCACCAAGTTTAATGCAATCTCCAACCATTACCTCTACCTGAGTTTTACTTCTTGCTGGTCCCAAAACTCTAACTCTTTCAATTGCACCTTTTGGTCCACAAATTGTTAGAATTTCATTACAAGCATATTGTCCTGGTTGAGATAAATCTTTAAGTTTTGAAAGTTGATAACCTTGACCAAAAAGAATTTCTACATCTCTTTCTGAAAGGTGTACATGTCTATTAGAAATTCCTACTGGAATACCTGATGAATCTTTTTCACATGTATTACTTGCTTCTTTACATTTAACAGCTTCTAGTAGAAGCTTTAAAACCTCTTCGTAATTTTCCATTAGTTTGCCCCCTTCATAGCAGCAACTATTTGGTTAACTAGGCTTAAAAGCTGTTCATTGTCTGGGTTTTCTTCAGTACAAGTGTTTTCAGTACAACAATTGCTAGATTTATTTAAAGCTTGTGCAGCAGCTGCAATTTCAGCTGGGCTCATGCTCATAAACTGATTTTGAGCTCCATGACAATTTGGAGCAGTTTTTATACAATTGAAAGTTGGATCATTAGATGCTAATGTTGCACAATCTTTTATACCATAAGCAACTTTCTTTTTATTTATAAGATGTTCTGGAGTAACGTTCTCAGATACTGAACTTCCGCCCCATGTACCACAGCCTAAAGTAAATGCTGGAGCAAGACCTGTGCTTGCACCTGTTCCACCTTGAGTTCCACCAGTGTTAACAAGTATACGAGAAGCTGGCATCTTAGCAAACTCCATAACTACATTTCTATCTTCAGTATGTAAACTCATTGTATGACCAATTCCGTTTTGAAGTAATTGAACACTTAACTCACTTGCTTCTTTGCAGTCTTTTACTGTATAGAATGCAAGAACTGTTGTAAGTTTTTCATAAGATAATGGGTAACCATCACCTACACCATTTTGTTTTCCAATAAGTACTTTAGTACCTTGTGGAACTGAGAAACCAGCAGCAGTTGCAATAACTTGTGCGCTTCTTCCAACAAATTTAGCGTTCATAGCGTGTCCATTTTTGAATAATAAACCACAAACTTTGTTAGTTTCTTCTTCAGTCATGAAATATCCGCCTTGTTTTTGTAACTCATTAACAACAGCATCATAATTGCACTCTTCACAAATAATTGATTGTTCTGAAGCACAGATTGTACCATTGTCAAAAGTTTTACTTGCCATAATGTTTGTTACAGCTTGCTTTACATCAGCAGTTCTTTCTATGTATGCTGGAGAGTTTCCTGCACCAACACCGATAGCTGGTTTTCCTGAACTATATGCAGCTTTAACCATTCCTGGACCACCTGTAGCTATTATTATAGCAACTTCTGGGCTCTTCATTAATTCATTTGTAGCTTGAATTGTTGAAAGTGTTATAGTACTAATAACATCTTCTGGTGCACCAGCTTCAATAGCTGCATCTCTCATTAATTCAACTGCTTTAACTGTACATTTTGCAGCTGATGGATGTGGTGCGAATACTATAGCATTACGTGATTTAATTGCAATCATAGATTTGAAAATTGCAGTAGATGTTGGGTTTGTTGAAGGTACTATACCCATAACTAAACCAACTGGATCAGCAACTTCTATAGTTCTATTTTCTTTATCTTCATTAATTATACCTATAGTCTTCATATCTTTAATTGAATCATATAGTACAGTAGCTGCTAAGTGATTTTTGAAAGTTTTATCTTCAACTTTACCAAATCCTGTTTCCTCAACTGCCATTTGTGCTAAACAAGCAGCATTTTCTTCTGCAACTCTTACCATGTTACGTAAAATTTTATCAATTTGTTCTTCTGTAAAAGTAGCTATTTTATCAGTTGCTATTTTTCCACGTCTAGCAAGCTCTCTTGCTTGTTGTATTGAACGTAAATCTTTATCAAAGTTTTCCATATTCCTTTACTTCCTTTCGTAAATCTTACAATATCTAATTTTTCTCGTAATATAATTTGAATTTTGAAATTAGTAATTTTTTACCGGCTTTTGAAATTGCTCTGCCTTTGATTACAAAATCCTCATACTCACGAGCTAGATTTCTAAGCTTAACCACTTTTAGATTAGATAATAGTGAAATAGCTTTTTCCATACCATTTTCGTGTACTAAATTATCTACATCTTCTTTGTGTAAGTTTTCTAATTTTGACTTGTGTAGTTTATCTACATCCACATCTAATACATTGGATTTTGATTCTTCTATATTATCTTCATTGACATCTTCCAAATATTTTAGATTATCTAATTCTTCTACAACTTCTATATCTGTTGTATCTTCTAGATTATCTATTTCTACTATATCTTCTACATTTTCTGCATCTTCTATAGCTTCATCCTCATTAGATGATGGATCTTCTAAAGTTTCTGGTGGATTAGGATTCTTAGGTCCAATTATGCTTTCCACTTCCTTATGAAGAGATGGAATTACATGTTCTGAAATTAAAAGACTTTCATCTAGTTTTCTTATGGCTGCTACTCCTGATTCTACAGCAGCTTTTACTGCACCTACATCTCCAGTAACTGAAATAGTAACTAACCCGCCACCTACATAAGTTTTTTCAAGAATACTTACATCCGCTGATTTTACCATTGTATCGGCTGCTTCAACGGCTGCAAGCAATCCTTTTGTTTCTATTAAACCAAGCGCTTGCATAGGTTAATCCTCCTAATCTTCTATAAAAGATCCGCCCAATTTGCTGGATATGTTGTATAGAATACTCTAGCCTTATCTGGAGAACCCCAAACAACTTTAGAACCTGATGGTACAAATAATACATCTCCAGGATAAGCTGTATAAGTCTTGCCATTGATTTCAACTGTTAAAGTTCCTTCAATAACATAGTCAATTTCTTCATAAGTTAATTCCCATTCGAATTTTGAATCTTCAATAATTAAAAATCCAGCACTCATCTTTGATTCTTCTTTGTTTACTAACTCTTGGAATTGTACCTTTGCATCTGGATTACCAGTATCAAATACATCCATTTTTACTGAACTTCCTCTAACAACTTTAAGTCCACTATCATCACATTCAGCTGTAAATGGAAGTTTACTTTGTTGTAAATATTGAAGCATTTCTTGTAAAAATCCTTTATCCATCATTGCCTTAAAGAACTTAACTAATGTTTCAGTGTCAAATCCATCTATGCTTGGCATTTTGTTTCCTATTGAAGATTCTACTTTAGGAGCTGGCGTCTCACTTGTGAAAACTATTCCATTATTGACTGCAAGTTCCTTTGCTGATGGTGTAATGATTTCACTACCATCTATGTAAAGAACCTTTTTTTCATTTAAGATTAATGCCTCAATGTCTTTTGCACAAATTAATTTTCTCATGTTGTCACATCCTTTCAAGTAATACTGCATCTATAAAAATCCTAAAATACTTTAATTATTTTAAGAAAGATTGTATTCTAACCAAAATTGCAATCGTCATCGATTATTCCGACTACAACTGCATCTACAGGAATATCTATACCACCTAACATTTTACGAGCAGATGATCCAGTACTAACAATAACTCTATCGCCAATACCTGCACCTATAATATCAACAACAATCATTCTACGACCTAAATATTTCCCACCAATTTCTTCGGCAAGCATGAACTTTAGCCCGTTAAGAGAATCTACTTTCTTAGTCGACCATATATTATTAACGAGTTTTGCTGCTATCATATTGCTTTTACCTCTTTCATTTTTAGTTTAATTTCATCTAATGCTGCTTGAACTGATGACGTATCACCAAAAATACCAAGTAAAACCATATGTTGAGGACATGTCCCTTTAATATCTTCAACGGTAACCCCAAATGCTTTCTCTGCGATATCTGCAGCATAAATCATATCTATAAGTTTACCTTGAACAAGTCCTATTGCATCAACACTTTCTAAATCACATTTAGAATTTACACCCATTCGTCTTTTGAGAATCTCTTTAGTATTATTAGAAGGTGACTTTATAATTCTAAAATCCAATTCTAATCATTCTCCTTATTCATCTATAATATCTTGTGTACAGCTTAATGCTATTCCAAGTGGTGTAACAAACATAGGATTTTTAGGTTTGTGAGTGTATACTCCTGTTTGTTTTTGAACAATTTCTTCAATTCCTTTTAAACAACAAGTACCACCTACTAAAGAAATTTCTTTAACATCGTAATCATTAATATGTTTATTAATGATTGATGAAACCTTCTCAACTACTGGCTTTAATACTGGTAAAATTTCTTTATGATTTTTACTATCTCTTTTAAATTCATCTGCTTCTTTAAAAGGCATATTATAAGCTCCTGAAAGAACTAATGAAAAATGAGTACCACCTGTAGGTTCATCTACAACTGAAACAACCTTTCCATCTTTTAAAACAGATATTCCAGTTGTTCCACCACCAATATCTACAACTGCACCATTATTAATTTTAAGTACATTATTTGCAGCGGTAGGTTCATCTAAAAGACATGTCAATTCAAATCCTGCTGCTTGAACAACGTTCTTAATTGCTCCAGAATCTAATGCATCTGTTCCTGGTGGGATTGCTGCAGCAGCATAAAGTAATTCTGTATTTAATTTTTCTTCAATTTCCTGCTTAAGTTCCCTAACAATTCTTATAGCTCCAATATAGTCAACAACCATACCGTCACGAACTACATCGGCATATCTATATGCACCAGCAACCGGCTTATAGTTTTCATCCAAAACAGCTAATACTACACAAGCAGTACCTAAATCCACCCCTGTATAATAAACAGAAGATTTTTTTACGATAGGCTTTTTTATAACTTCTTCAAATTTTTGAACCATCTTATCACAATATTCAAAAGTTACATTCTTTTTTGACATTCTTTTCCTCCTACTGCTAAACAAATTAATTGAGATAATGAATTAATTATTGAATTAATATTACCCATAATTCTGTTTTTTAAGTTCTCATCATCACTTTGATATGTGTCAATTATTTCAAACTCTAATTCTCTTAATGAACAACGAAGTGCATTCATTTTTAAGATCGCATTACTTTTTTCTAGTTGCATATGAAATTCTGTTATTTCGAAACAATCATCAAGATCATCTCTGAAATTTAAAGAATCCATTCCCGTACATTCTTTACAATAAATAGGTTCAAGAATCCCATTACCGTCTATAACATTTCTGACATTAGATATTTTTCTCTTTAAACTTATAATATGTTGTGATATAATGATGTCTTCTTTTAAGATTTCATTACTAGTAATAAGAAATGCTGCTTCTATAGACTTTAATTTATAAGAAAGTCTCTTATTTAAATTAAAACTACTGCTTTTTACTTCTTTTACTATTTCTTTTACTACTTCCTCTTTTACTACTTCTTTAGGCGTTTCTTGTATTATTTGTGTCTCTTCATTTTGAGAAACCTTTTTATTTACTATTGATGATTCAGTATCTTCTCTAGTAATTTTTATTCTCTTGTCAGACAAATACTCAGCTGCTCCAGGGGTAAGACGCTGTCCTTGTTTTAATGTGTAGACTTCAAAAGGTTCTTCTCTATATACATCCCTCAAATACTTTTCGGTAATAAATTTAATCATTGACCTTTACTCCTCATCCTTTTTAAATAAATACTTTTTTAAAGCATCAAATCCTTTTGCCATTGGAAAACTAATATGAAAATATGGCTCTGATACCCCTATGTTCTTTAACTGTGTTAAACATTTCTTTTCATTCTCAGGCATTAAGTCACATTTAGTTATAACCCCAATTACCGGGCATTTAAAAGACTTTGCAAATCCAGGAGAGTATATCTCAGTACAATTAGACTGGTCAACCAGTATAAGTACATAAGATGCATTTTGTGCTGTAGCAATTATATGCTTATACATCCATGCATTTTCTATATAAGGGCCTGGAACATCAATGGTACTTTTACCATATCTTATGTCTTGTGTCCGCTTTAAAGGACCATCATAATCGTTTAATGCATTGACTATTGTGGTTTTACCAGACCTTGAAGGACCTATTACCATTATGCGCTTTTTTCTCATGTTCTTGTAATGGGAGCTGGAGTAAATCCAAGCATCTTGCTTAGCGTATCATTTACTGCAACAATTGCTGTTTCAACACTCTGAACATCACCATTTATTACAACAGAACCTGTAAAACGATCAAGAAATCCAATTTCAACATTAGAAGCCTTGGTAGCAATGTCTGCCGCAATAATAGCAGTTTCAAAAGGAGAAAGAGTTAATATACCTATTGCCCCTTTTTCATCAATTCCAAGACGATCATATATATCAGACATTGGTGATGCAATGATATGAGCTATAGTAATTTGCTTTCCTGGTACTGTTTCTTGTATAACACGCTGTATATCTTTATCAAAAAAATCCCCCATAACCCTTACCTTCCATCTTATTATTTATTTAAAAATTATTTAGTGACGGATTACCTTTACATCTAAATCGTATTTCTTAATCCATCCTTCTATTCTGTCTAAATCTTCACTATTTAAGCTTGGATCACCCTCTATAGGATATTCCATTCCTAATTGCTTGTATTTATTTACACCCATTTTATGATATGGAAGTAAATCAATACCTTTAAAATTTTTGTAATCTTTATATGGTGATAAAAATTCCATAGTCTTTTCTATTTCATCTTGTGAATCGTTTATACCTTTAAGTAGAGGCATACGAATCTTTACATTGTATTTTCTACGAAGTAATTCTTGAAGATTTTCTAAAATTTGTTCGTTTCTTACACCTGTTAACTCAAAGTGTGTTTGGGAATCAATATGTTTAACATCAAATAGGAATAAGTCTGTGAACTCTGCAACCTTAAGTATTGTTTCTAGTTTAGTATAACCACAAGTTTCAATAGCAGTGTTTATACCTTCTTGCTTACATGCCATTAATAAACTACATGCTGCTTCAGGTTGCATTAAAACTTCACCACCGCCTAATGTAACTCCACCACCAGACATTTCATAAAAAGTTCTATCTTCTTCTACAATCTCTAGAAGTTCAGATATAGTTTTTACTTCTCCAACTATTGATAAAGCAGATTTAAGACAGGCCTCTTTACACTTACCACATCCAATACAATCGATATTACGATTAACTTCATGTTTTAAAGTTTCATTAGATATAGTATGTATTCCAACAGGACAAACGGAAACACAAGCTCCACAATCAACACACATATTTCTTTTAAACATAACTCGTGGTTTTCTAACCATTCCTTCAGGATTTGCACACCATTTACATCTTAAAGGGCATCCTTGAAAGAATACTAAAGTTCTTATTCCATCACCATCATACATGTTATATTTTTGTATGTTAAAAATCGTAGCTTTTCGTTCAAGTATACCTAAATTTCCATTACTCATATTTTCATTCTCCAGTTTTATTTACCTTAAATTTTAACATTTTATAATCTGCAGTCTACAGCAGTGATCTGTAGACTGCAGATTTTATACTAATTTAAGGTATCTATTCTATCTAATTTTTCTTAATTAAAAATGATTAAGTACTGTTCTACTGATGATTTCATCCTGAACATCCTTACATAACTCAACGAAGAATGCACTGTATCCAGCAACACGAACAATTAAATCACGATATTGCTCTGGGTGTTTTTGTGCTTCAATTAATGTCTTGTTATCTAAGTAGTTAAACTGCATTTCTCCAAGTTGAAGAGCACATGCACTACGTAGTAATGTAATAAGTCCTTGTTCACCTTCTGGTGTATCAAGAAGACCAGCTATTAACTTGAAGTTATGAACCATACCTATGTTCATGTCTTCACAACACATTTTAGAAACAGATTTTATTATAGAAGTAGGTCCTTTAAAGTCTGCTCCTTGAGTTGGACTGATACCATCTGATAAAGGTAACCATGCTCTACGTCCGTTTGCAGAAGCACCGGTTAGTTGTCCAAATGGAGTGTTGTTTGAGATTGATAAAGTACCATGGCTAAGTACTGAATATAATGTCTTATATTTACGGTGCTCGCCTTCAGTAAAGTGAATTAAGTCTGCAGCAATTAAATCTGCATAGTCATCATCGTTACCGTATTTAGGTGCATCTAAACAATCTTTTCTTAATTGCTCATATCCAACGAAATCAGCTTTTAAAGCTTCATTCATTTCTTGTAAAGTGTATTTCTTCTCATCGAATACTAATTTCTTTATAGCTGCCATAGAGTCTGTGTAAGTAGCAAGACCACTCCATACTACTCCAGGTCCGAAGTTATACATAGCTCCGCCTGCTTCTACGCCTCTACCTTTTTCCATACATCCTTCATACATCATAGACATAAGTGGCTTTGGTGCAAGATCTTTGTGAACACGTTGAGAAATTACTGTAGCAACACTTGTCCATTTAGTGATGTATTTAATTTGCTCTTTAACAGCTGCATCGAACTGTTCAAAAGTTTTAAATTGACTTAAATCTCCTAAGTCTGGACATACTTGCTTACCATACCATAATGGTACACCATGGTTAAGAACAAGCTCTATACATATAGGCCATTGAGTATATCCTGTAGAAGTCCATTGATATAATCTTCCTGCTTTTTGAGGCTCAACACATCCCATTAAGCAGTAATCTCTTGCGTCTTCTATAGAACATCCTTTAGCTAACATCATTTTTATATGAACATCGTCAAAGTGACATGCTGGGAACCCCATACCTGCACGAATAACGTCAACTATCTTCTTAAGATATTTTTGTGGTGATCCTTTGTGGATACGACATGCTAAAGATGGTTGATATATTTTAACGTGACGAACTGCATCCATTAATAAGTATGTTAATTCGTTTGTAGCATCACGACCTTCTCTAGTTACACCACCTAAACACATGTTAACGAATGGCTGATAACCTGCGAAGAATTTAGAAGCTCCTTCACTTGTTAACCACATCATTTCAGACATTTTTATAAGCATACAACCTGCTAATTCAAATGCTTCATAATCAGTTATACGTCCTGACTCGATATCCGCTTTGTAGAATGGGTACATATATTGGTCAACACGTCCTATAGACATACCTGTTTGGTTTTCTTCAACTACAAGTAATGATTCTATAGTCCAAACTGCTTGAATTGCTTCCCAGAAATTGCTTGGCTTATGTGCTGGAACTCTAGCGTTTACTTCAGAAATCTTTAAAAGTTCTGCTTTACGCTTAGGGTTAGTTTCTTTTGCAGCAAGTTCTGCAGCATAATCTGACATACGTTTAGCATATATCATAACACCTTCAGCAGTATCTATTATTGATTTATAGAAGTATATTTTTTCAATATCTTCTGGTCTTTCATAATCAAGTTTAGCCAATTTTTCTTCTGCTTCTCTTTTTATGTCAAGCATACCTTTTTTCATTAGGATAACATCATATCCTGGGTTAGAGTCTCCTCCACCATTTGTTGCATGGTATGAGCAATCTGAAACGAAAGATTCTCCTGAAAGTTCCCATACTCCAGCTTCACGATATTGGCTTTCACAATATTCATCAACTGATTTACCTTTCCAGAATGGGAATAACTCTTCACGCATGATTTTCTTATCTTCTTCAGAAATATAAAATGGATCTTGTGGACGAGTTGATATTGTATCAATTTCTTCTTCCATCCATCTCCAAGCTATATCAGGAGAAAATGCTCCTGCACGTGGTTTTCCGTTTGGTGCACCAACGATAAGCTCATGATCTTGGATTACTAGTGGTGCAGTTTCACAACAGTGCTTGAAACATTTACCACGTAAAACTGACTTAGGCATACCTGGATTTTGTTTAGCTATTTCAGTAATAGCTCTTGCTCTATGAGTTGTGATTGATGGAACATGCTTTAAGTAGTTTTGCTTTAACTTAACTAAACGCTCTGTCATTCCTTCTGGAATTTCACCATTATTATTATCACATGCAACATTGCTAGGTTGAGTTTCTTCTTTCATTATGTCTGTAGAAACTTTAGCAAACATCTTCATTAAACCTTCACGTTCTTCTTCAGACATGTTTTTAGTAGCTTCCATAAATTTAGCTGCAAATGTATTTGAAAAGTTATTTATATCCACTTTACTCCCTCACATTCTTCAAAATATTTCATATATTAAATATGATCTTTTATTTTATATTCTTTAATACCTTTTTTAAAATACTCTCTAATAATTTATAACTATCTATTTCTTTTGCTTCTGATATATCACTTAAGGTTGTAGAATTATAGCATTCCTTACTCTCTACTATACTAGTGATTTCATCTACGCTTCTAACTCCATATCCTACTTTACGTATATATACTAAGTTCATTGGTGAAACGTTATCAGAAGTCATTCCTTGACCTGCAGAACCGCTTCCTAAGGTCATTGAAGGAAATAAATTTGTAGTTCCTCCCATACTTCCAAAAGTTCCTGCCGTATTAACAAGTACCCTACCAACTGGTTTCTTTAGTATAAATTGTTCAATAACCGCTTCATCCTTAGAATGTATAACAAGTGTATGTCCATATCTCTCTGTAAGTAATAATTCTATACATTTTTCACAAGCATGCATCCAATCATCCTCTATATAAAAAGCTAAAACAGGGGAAAGCTTTTCTCTAGAATAAGGGTTCTTTTTAGACGCAAAGCGTTGATTAGAAATAAGTACTTTTACATTGTCTGATACACTAAATCCAGCTTTCTTAGCTAAAAATTGAGCTGATTTACCGATCATCTCCAAATCATAACTTCCATCTTTATTGAAAAGAATTGAACCTAAATTTTCAGATTCTTCTTCTGTCATAAAGTATCCACCATTTTTAAGGAACTCTTGTTTTACCTCTGCTACTATACAACTATCAACAACAATTGATTGTTCAGCTGCAGAAACAACTCCATAATCAAAACTTTTGCTATTGATAATATCTTTAACAGCTTGTGGTATATCAGCAGTACGTTCTATGAATGCTGGACCATTTCCATTGCCGCCATAAATTACTGGCTTACCAGATTTATAAGCTGCATCAAGCATTTCTGGAACTCCTGTATTTATTATAAGAGCAGTATCTTTATGATTCATGAGTTCTAATGAACCACTTGTAGTTACTGTATGCAAATATGTAAGCGCTCCTTCTGGAAGTCCTACTCCCTCCGCAGCCCTAATTAAAATATCAATTGTCTTGGAAATTACATCTTTAGCTCTTGGATGAGGTGAAAATATAATTGCATTTCCTGATTTAATTGCTATTAAAGCATTATATATTGTAGTAGATACAGGACTAGTTGATGGGCAAAAGCCTATTATGACCCCCATTGGTACTCCAACATCTTTTGTCCTATTTATTTTATCTTCATTGATAATACCTACACATTTCATGCCTTTAAGTCTGTTTTTTAGGTATTTGCATATAAAGTGGTTTTTGATATATTTATCTTCCCACTTTCCATATTCAGTTTCTTCATTAGACATTCTTGCAAGTTCTTTTAAATGTTTTTCAACTTCTTCAGTCATACGCTCAACTATCTCATCAAGCTTTTCCTGTGAGAAAGTTGCTAATTTCTTTTGTGCCTCGCGAGCATTTTCAACAAGGATCCTAGCTTCTTGCATGGAGAGTAAATCATTATCAATAATATTAATATTCATTTTTCTCTCTCCTTTTCTTAAAAAAATTCATTTTTTATTCTGTTACTAAATCTTTAATTGCATAACGTTGAATTATTTTTTCAAGATGTTCATGTGGACTTGGAATAACTACTGAGCTATAAAGATTTCCGCCTTCCATTGCATTAACTGCTGCAATACCAGCTTCAACTGCAGTCTTACAAGCACCAACATCACCACGTACAAGTACAGATATATAACCTGATGCAACGTTCTCATAACCTATTAATTCAACGTCTGCTGATTTACACATAGCATCCGCTGCTTCTAGTGCAAAAACTAGGCCAAAAGTTTCAACCATTCCTAAAGCTTTATATCTTGCCATAAATCTATATCTCCTTTCCCTCTTATGCGTCTATATCGTGTACTGAAACGATATCCCCTACTTCTCTAATAGGACGTGGCATAACATTATGAGCTGTTAAAGTCCCAATAGCCGCTGCAGCCTTAGCTCCTGCTTCTACCGCTGATTTTACTGCTCCAACATCTCCTTTTACCATAATAGTTACAAGAGTTGAACCAATATTTTCATAAGAAATTAACTCTACGTTAGCTGCTTTAAGCATTTTATCAGCCGCCTCAAGTGCTGGCGCTAATCCTACTGTTTCTATAAGTCCTAAAGCCTCTTCTCCATAATATCTCATTTTTATTTCCTCCTCCCTTTTCCTCTTAATTAAATATATTTATTAATTTTCAATTAATCTGGGATATATTTATTGATTGTAGCCGCACCTTCTTCATGTGCATGATAATAAACCCTTAGTTCTCTATTTTTATCTAAATCAAATCTTGTTTCTTCTATAAGACCATTTGCTTCTGCTGTTAATAAAGCGTTAATTACAGCTTTCTTTTTAAGTGCTTTAAAATTCCCATATTCACCTTTTAATGCTTCTATAACATCATCAGCACAAGCTTCATCTACTTTTGTGAAATATTTTAAAATTGCATAATTAAGAGGTTTCATTTATACTTCCTCCTTCTTTTTTCTAAATAAATCAAGTGGATTCATAGAAATTGTAAGAATACCAATCATCATTATTACAGCTCCAACCCAAGCGATAGCTGGTAATGACCATCCATCCATTCCGCCATATACACCTAATACTAATAGACAGAATAATGGTCCAAAGAATGAATATGTACCATTACATGCAGTTCCAAGTCCTGCTCCACACATACTGTTTGCAGCATACCAAGCCATAAATGTCATAAATGATAAAAGACCACTTAAAGCGAACCAAATCATTGCTGGACCACTTGTAAATGCTTGTACAGCAAGATCAAACGAAATATTAACTCCGCCAGCTATTACTCCAAATACAGGAACTAATATAAATAAGTTTGATATACCTGATGTTACTTGACGAATACAAATACCAATTTCTGGATCAATCATTGCTGAACCATATCCAGCTACACAGCCTTCAAAGCCCCAACCAAGAGCTGCAATAACAGCTATTAAAAGTCCAAGTAAAGTTTTTGATGAAACTGCTCCAGCAAAACCTGTACTACCAATTAAAAAGCTAGCACATACACATATTAAAATTCCAAATGCCATACGTTTATTTAATTCTTGTTTATATAATATCTTACCTAATATTGCGGCTATAGCAGGACAAAGAGCTGAAATCGGAACAACTATTGAACCGGCCATTTGAAGAGCTATAACATAAGCAGTACCTGCAACAGGTCCCCCTATAAGCGCTGCAACTATCATTATTCTTCCTGGTTTTGTATTAATACATCTTAAAAAGTCTCTAAACTTACCTTTAACCATTGCATATAAAAGAGCCCAAACTGCACTACATGTATCATTTATTGCATTACCAAGAGCTGCAAGTAAATAAGCTACAACGAATGCTGATAAACCGGCTGTATTTTTACCATACCAGTCACCCCAAACTCCTTTAGTCATACCCATTGTTAGGAATGCTGTATATAATCCATACGCAAGTCCTGAAAATAAAGCTAATGATATACCTTTTTTGAAGAAATTACTTGTTAATTTCTTCTTTGCAACAACTGCTTCTAAGCTTACTTTTTTTGAATCTCCATTCATAAAAATAAAACTCCTTTCTTTTAGAAAATTAATAATACCCATTTATACTTTTTATCTTATTTAGGTATAAACTTTTTAATATGATGTACATTAATACATTATTTTGGGATATAACCACCTGCATTGCAGGTGGGCCTTGTATTTAATTCAAAAATATTATGAATAAAAATTTATAATAAGCATAAGTTAAGATTGTTATAAGTTGGTTCATTTTATCTATATTTAAACTATTGAATTCCTGTTCATTCTCTATCTCGTAGTTGTTTTAATCTTAATTAAATTATATTCCTTTCCCTATAGGGTAGGGTCAAGATGTATTTACTAAAATGTTTTAAAATTTAATACCATAGCTATACTTTTAATTTATAAATCCGCATTAAAGCTTCATTTATCTAAGGGGCAAGAGTTTTTTGAATATACTGAACACGTAGGTTCTCTGGATATATATAACAAATTTACAGTATTAATAGTGTATTCAATTTAATTTTTCTTTAACTATATTGCATTTTTTTTAACGAAAACAGTACTGTAATGTAGTACTACTTTACCCTTAGAGTAATGTTTTTATTATTTTTCTCTTCTTTTACTTACTTAGAAACCCATTTTTTAGACATTATTGTTATTAATGGTTGAAAAAATTTACTATTTATCATATAAATTTCATATAATTATTAGATTGTTTAAAAATAATTATATTAGTCTAACATTTAACACCAATTGAGTCTTGATTTTACATTAAAATCATATAATAAAAAGCTAAGCATTAAACTTAGCTTTTTATTATAGACATTTTTTTTTGCTAATCTTAATTATAATTTCTGTAACAAATTTTTCTGTATTCTTAGTAGTCCAATAATCTGTTACGTATCTTTCATAACACTCTTCTGAACAAACATAACCATGTTTGTTTGTCCACTCTTCTATTTTTTTATATGTTTCATTAATCGTCTCATGTGATCCTATATGATAACAGGTAGCCGCCATCCACCCTCCAAATTCTGTACTCAATTCTTCTTTACACTTTGTAATTGTCTCTTGCATTATCTTCATTTTAGTACATGTTCCATTCATCTTATCTTTGCAAGATGGGAACCCTATTATTACAGGACCTATTATAGCATTACTTATACTATTTATATAATTTGTAAATTCTATATTAATTACTGAATCCATATAATCATATTGGAAGTCCTGATCTAGGAATACTAGTGTACGATTATCTATGTATTTTATGGTTACATCACAAATGTCATTTTCAATTACCATTTGCGCTTCTAATATAAGGTCATACCAATCCCTTACGGATCTTATTTTTAAGTCTATCTCTTTTTCTAGTTCTTTTAATTCATCAATTTTCTTTCTAAAGCTTTCATGAAAGACTTCATAGCTTGCACCTTCTAAAAACGATTTCATCTCTTCGAGTTTAAATCCACTCTGCTTATAATATTTTATTATAGGTACCAACAATAAAGTGTCCTTACTATAATATCTATAGCCATTTTCATCTGATACTTTATCTGGTGATAATATATTCATTTTGTCATAGTATCTTAATGCTTTTTTTGTTATTTTACATATTTCTCCAACTTTTCCTATTGAATATAGTTCATCTTTCATATAAACTCTCCTTCTCTTTATCCTATCTCAACTCAGTTAAAAGTAACGGAAATACATTATTTTATAATGCAACATTAGATATTTATGTTTCAAAAAATGTTTTATAGTTCTTATATATGTATAGTAATATTTACGAAAAATTAGCATTAAATATTATATAAATTGCTTAAAATACTCATTTAAATAAAGAATTATATATAATTTAATTAAATAACTTAAATACTATTATTATGCACTGTTAAATTTCATATTATATAATTTATATAAAAAAGAAACTTCTCCAGTATGTAAAGTTCTTTATTTTTATATGTAGTTTAACTTATATAAAAAAAACAAACCCTACTGAAAAAGCCCTTAATAAGTTCTTAATATATATTATTAAAAACATTATATTTATTATGTATTAATTGCAAAAAGTGAATAAAAAAATTTTTTATTCACTTTTTGTATTCTTTCCAAAGTTATACATAAATACCACTCAGAAAGAGTGGTATAAAATACTATTCTATCCTAAAACCTTATTTAAAATTTCTAATAATTCTTCTCTTGAAGTTTCTCTAGGATTCGCTGTTGTACAAACATCTTTAAGAGCTGCACTTATAATTTCTTCTTTTGCTACTTCAGCCACGTCCATATCAGCACCTTGTTCTCTAAATGTAACAGGAATCATTAAATCTTTTTGAAGTTTCACAATAGTTTTAATTAAATTGTTTACACCAATATTTGCATTTGGAGCATGTAAATTTAATAATTTAGCAATTCTTTGATATTTCTTAGCTGCTATACCGTATTCAGCATTAAAAACTTCTTTACTTAAATTAGCATTATATTCGATTACATGTGGAAGTATTATTGCATTACTTCTTCCATGAGCAATATGTAATTTTCCACCTACTGCATGAGCTAAACTGTGAGTAATTCCTAATCCTGCTGCATTAAATGCCATACCTGCAAGACATGATGCACTATGAAGTTTTTCTCTTGCTACTAAATTATTACCATCTTCATAAGCTTGTGGTAAAAATCTAAAAGCTAAAGTAAGAGCTTTTTCTGCAAGTGCATCTGTAAAATCATTAGCATTTTTTGATACATATGCTTCTAATGCATGTGTAATTACATCCATTCCTGTATCAGCAGTTATAGCCTTAGGTACAGACTTTACTAATTCAGGATCAAGAATAGCAACTGTAGGAAGAAGTGATTTATCTGTAAGTGCATATTTTAATCCCTCTTGTTTATTTGTAATTACAGCATACTCAGTTACTTCTGAACCTGTACCACTAGTTGTAGGAATAGCATAAAAATCTTCTATAGTAGAAACTCCACCATTAATTTTTTTAGCATATTCTCTTATAGCTTTAGCTCCATCAATTGCAGAACCTCCACCAAGAGCTATTATAACCTGTGCATCACAACTTTGTAACTTTTGAATACCACTTGCAATAATTTCTACAGATGGATCAGGCTGAATACCACTATATATAGCTACTTCACAACCCTCAAGCTTTTGTTGTAATCTTGCAGCTACACCTGAAGTTTCCATAAACTTATCACATACAATTAATACTCTTTTATTTTTAATTTCACATAGTTTATCTAAGGAACCTTCTCCAAAACAAACTTTTGTATTAAGACTAAATTCTTTCATAATATAATTTCTCCTATTCTTTAAGAATACTAAGATTATGAATGAATAAGGTATTCTGTCACTTAAATATAAAATCAACACACAATTATAACAATCTAAACTTTTTATAATAAATTATTTTCAACTTATTATATCATATTATATGAAGAATACAATAGATTTGTGTCAAACCATGTCGAGAATGGTATTAAGGGACTAACCTTAAGAAACCTAGTTTTTTACTGTGTTATGTT
Source organism: Clostridiaceae bacterium 14S0207 (assembly GCA_003288255.1). GTDB lineage: Bacteria > Bacillota > Clostridia > Clostridiales > Clostridiaceae > Hathewaya > Hathewaya limosa. Next base: position 1,974,531 of record CP026600.1, read on the forward strand.
TAAAGAACACCTTTTTAAAATTTATTTTTCAAAATGTAAATAAACTATGAATCTTCCTTTACTACAATATTTAAAGGAACTAAACATATGCTTAGTTCCTTAATAAATATCTTTATCCTAAAAACATTTTTATATCTTCATCTACTGTTCCAATTCCGCTATTCCGAAGTTATCTACTAATACTTTTGCTACATTTAGTGAAAGGAATGCTGAAAGAGTACTCTTGCAATACCACCAATATCCCCAAAATTTAGCTTATTATACTTATATTTTACACATCCAGCCATTACAAAGAATCCCTTTATAGCACCAGTTTTAACTGCATCTACAACTTTATTAGCAAGAACTAATACTTGACTATTAGTAAAACATCCATTTATTTCATAATGCAATATAACGTACAAATTAGAACATTGTATTCGATAATTCCACCGTTCCACCTGGATTTACTTGTAATGTTGTTCCTCTTAAAGCTACAGGATATTGTTATAAACTAATACAAACACTAACTGATGTTCAACTTATACGAATTCCATGTTTATTATAAATTAAAAAATAAAAAACTCCCATATACAAGGAGTTTTTATTTAATTTAGTAATTTAACAAAATCTACTATATTATCTACTGGCCTATTGCATGAAAAGTTCTCACATATATAAGCAGTAATTTTATTATCTATCTTTTTTTCATTCTCTACAAATGGTATTATATTTTCTAACTCTCCATCATTTAATAATGTAGTAGTAAATGGCATGAATCTTTTATTTACTTCCCTTATCATATCTTTAAACACTTCATCTTCCTTTTTAGATGCTATTATTATTTGTCTGCTAGGTCTAATATAGTTCATATAAACTATTAAAAATATACTATGCGATTGTAGGCTTTCTGTAATATTTCCTCCAAAACCTTCAATCATTTTATAAGCTTTTTCAGCTAAGCTATTGTCTCCTATAATTTTCGAAAGTTTTATTAAATTCATAGCTGCTACAGAATTTCCAGATGGTATAGCCGTATCATAACTATCTTTTAAGTTTAATATAAGTTTTTCTCCATCCTTCCCACTGTGGAAAAAGCCATGGGATCCTTCGTCCCAAAATAGTTTTATCATTTCATCTGTAAAATGTAGTGCTTGCTTTAAATAATGTGATTCAAATGTAGCTTCATAAAGTTCTGTAAGTGCCCACACCAAAAATGAATAATCTTCAAGATATGCCATATATGCTGCTTCTCCGTGTCTAAATCTTGCTAAAAGTCTTCCATCTTTTCTTATTAAATTATTTTCTATAAAATTATAAGCTTTTTTTGCCCTATTTATATATTCTTGGTTTTCAAAAGCCCTTCCCGCATAGGATAGTGCTGCTATCATTAGTGCATTCCAAGCAGTTAATATTTTATCATCTTTAAATGGATGAATTCTCTTTTCCCTTACTTCAAATAGTTTCTTTCTTAACTCTTCTAATTTATCTGTATTCTCTAAATCTTTTCCAATTAAGTTTGGTATATTGCTTCCTTCAAAATTTCCATTTTCCGTTATATCATATATATTACAAAATTCCTTAGCATCTTCTCCTAAAATGCTTTCTACTTCATCTAATGTCCATACATAAAACTTTCCTTCTACTCCTTCTGAATCTGCATCTTCTGCTGAATAAAATCCACCTTCAGGTGAAGTCATATCTCGAAATGTATACATAAATATTTTTTCGGCCACTTCTTTATAAAAAGATCTACCCGTTACTTGGTATGCCTGAGTATATACATAGACTAGTAATGCATTATCATAGAGCATTTTCTCAAAATGAGGAACAAGCCATTTTCCATCTGTGGAATAACGTGAAAATCCAAAGCCTATATGATCAAATATACCACCTTTATACATACATTTAAGTGTATTTTCTACCATGCCTAGTGCATTTTTATTGTTATATACTTTATAATAGATTAAAAGTAGCATTAGCTTATGAGGTGTAGGAAATTTAGGTGCAGCACCAAAGCCCCCATACTTATTATCATAATAGTAGTTCATTTCAATTACAGCATCCTGCAATATATTTTCATTTATTTCTCCTGATTTATCTTGTGATACATGTTCTTCCATTGTGTTTAATAATTCATTTGATGTACTTATAATATTATTTCTATTATTTTTCCATTGATCTGATATTTGTTTTAATATTTGTATAAATCCAGGTCGACCATACATGCTTTTTTTAGGAAAATATGTTCCTGCAAAAATGGTTTTTGCTCAGGTGTCATTATAATAGTTAAAGGCCATCCACCACTACCTGTAACAGCCTGACAAAATATCATATATGTGTTGTCTACATCTGGTCTTTCCTCCCTATCTACTTTTATAGATATATATTTATCATTTAAAATTTTTGCTACTTCTTCATCTTCAAAGGACTCTTTCTCCATAACATGACACCAATGGCAACTAGAATATCCTATGCTCAAAAATATAGGTTTATCTTCCTGTTTTGCTTTTAAGAAAGCCTCTTCACACCATGGATACCAATCTACTGGATTATGAGCATGTTGAAGTAAATATGGTGATTTTTCATTTATCAGTTTATTAGGTTTACTGTTTACACTCATAACGCCACCTCCTTTTTAATTTTATCTTCATTATAGATTTATCTTTTAAAGAGGAATTTATTCAAAAGGCCTTTTGAATTTGTTTTGCATGATTATTAATTCTCATTTTGCATTATTTAATTTTTATAGTTTTTCATAATCCGATAAAAATTAAAGGAACTAAGCATATGCTTAGTTCCTTTAATTTCATTTTAAATACAATTATCCTAAAAACATTTTTATATCTTCATCTACTGTTCCAATTCCTGCTATTCCGAAGTTATCTACTAACACCTTAGCTACATTTGGAGAAAGAAATGCTGGAAGAGTTGGTCCTAGGTGAATGTTCTTAACCCCAAGGTGTAATAATGACAATAATACTATTACAGCCTTTTGCTCATACCATGATATGTTATATGATATAGGAAGCTTGTTTACATCATCTAGTCCAAATACTTCTTGAAGTTTTAATGCAATAACAACCAATGAATATGAATCATTACATTGTCCTGCATCAAGTACTCTTGGAATACCACCAATATCCCCAAGATTTAACTTATTATACTTATATTTTGCACATCCAGCAGTTAATATAACTGTATCCTTTGGAAGCTTTTCTGCAAATTCAGTATAGTAATTTCTTGATTTAGCTCTACCATCACAACCAGCCATTACAAAGAATCTCTTTATAGCACCAGTTTTAACTGCATCTACAACTTTATCAGCAAGAGCTAATACTTGATTATGAGCAAATCCTCCTATAATTTCTCCTTTTTCAATTTCAGTTGGTGCTTGACATTTTTTAGCCATTTCAATTAATTCTGAGAAATCCTTATTTCCATTTTCATCTGTTTCAATGTGTTTACAGCCTGGCACACCTGTTGCCCCTGTAGTAAATAATCTATCTTTATATGAATTTCTTGGAGGAACCACACAATTAGTAGTCATTAAAATTACTCCATTAAATTTTTCAAACTCTTCTCCTTGTTTCCACCATGCATTTCCATAGTTACCTGCAAAATGAGAATACTTCTTGAAAGCTGGATAATATTGGCCTGCAAGCATTTCACTATGAGTATAGACATCTATTCCTGTTCCTTCTGTTTGTTCTAATAACATTTGAAGATCTTTTAAGTCATGACCAGAAATTAATATTCCAGGGTTATTTCTAACTCCAATATTAACCTTTGTAATTTCAGGATTTCCATAAGTTTCTGTATTTGCTCTATCAAGTAAAGCCATTGCAGTAACTCCATATTTACCTGATTCTAAAGCAAGTGCCACTAGGTTGTCCGCAGATAAGGAATCATCTAATGTAGCTGCTAAAGCTTTAGCCATAAATCCATGAACCTCTTCATCATTATATCCTAAATTCATAGCATGCTTCATATATGCTGATAAACCTTTTAATCCGTAAATTATAAGTTCTCTTAAACTTCTTATATCTTCATTCTCTGTAGCAAGTACTCCAACACTTTCAGCTTTTTTATTAAATTCATCTATGCTATTTGCTGTCCAAACTGCAGCTTCAGGTATTACCACTTCATTTGATTGCATTCCAAATAATTTTTTGAAAAAGTTACTATTTTCTTTAGACTCTCCTATTTTTCCACCAAGTCTTAAAACTTTAGTTTTTAATTCTTCTCTTAATTTTAATGTTTCTTTTACTCTATCTAAAAGGGCTTCTCTATTAAAATTGGCATTGGTAATTGTAGAAAATAAATTTTCAGTTATATATTTATCTACATTATTATCAATTAATCCAACTTGTCTTCCCTCATTACTTACCACTGCTAATCCTTTAGTTACATATACTAATAAATCTTGTGCTTTTGCTACATCTGCAGTTTTGCCACATACCCCATTTACAGTACAGCCCTTTCCACATGCAGCTTCTTGACATTGAAAACAAAACATATTTGCCATAAATTTATCCTCCTAAAATAATTACTTGTTATTTGTATGTGATTATTATATTATATCTATTAAGATAATTCGGTATCTGTAGATACAAAAGGATAGTGATTAAATGATAGAATCATATATTAAAATAATCAAAAATTCTCCACTATTTCACGGAATAAAAGAAGAAGAAATTATTTACATGTTAAAATGCTTAACTCCTAAAATACATAGTTTCAGTAAAAATGAATGTATCGTAAATTCTGGAGAGGAAATTAATAAATTCGGTATAGTATTAGAAGGTGAGGTCACAATTCTTAAAGAAAATTCAGAAGGAAATAGAGTTATTATTTCTGTCATAAAAAAAGGAGATTTATTTGGAGAAATGTTGGTATTCTCAAGCCGTAAAATTTGGCCTGTAACAGTTATGGTACAGAATTCCTGTAAGGTTTTGTTTCTTACAAACTCTGACCTTATAGCTAGATGCGGAAAGATGTGTCCATGGCATAATGCTCTACTACAAAATTTTATTAAAATAATATCTGATAAAGCATTAATATTAAATAAAAAAGTTGATTATCTTTCAATAAAAAGTATCCGTGGAAAAATTGCTACATACCTATTAGAACAGTATGAGAATAATCCAAGTAATAATATAATTTTACCTTTAAATCGCAATGAACTTGCTGATTTTTTAAATGTATCTAGACCATCTATGTCACGAGAAATGAGTGGAATGAGAGATGAGGGTATAATTGATTTTTACTTATCCACATTCAGAATAAAAGATATGGAAGCATTGAAAAGTTATTGCAAATAAAAAAAGAGGCTAAGCCTCTTTTATTTTGATGAATTATGGTGCACAAGCTATTTAACAATGAATAATCTGAAGAAAAAATACTCTTAGATTTTGTTACTTTTTTAGCTATCTGCTCAAACTCTCCATAGCATTTCAAATATTAATATCTAGATTTACTTAGGTTATCTAATTTATCTGAAACTAGTTTCATGGCTATAATATCATCTAAGTATCCTAAGGGGAAAACATAATCGGGAATAGTATCTGTAGGAAGAATAAAGTATAATAGCCCACTGCCAATTACAGCTCTTTTTTTGGGAGAAATATCTTTTTTACAAAATTCTTTATACATTTCCTTCAATTTTTTTATATAAATACCTATACCACTTATTTTAACTATTTTGTCTTGAAACTTTTCTAATATAATTTGAGTCCCTTCCTCGGTTAAAGCATATTGTTCATATTCAATTAATTGTTTTTCAATACATTCTACAAAATATTTCTCATCAGAAAACTCAAAATACTTAAGAGTTTCATCAATGGCATTAGATATAACCTTTGACTTTCCTTTATTGCCTTGTAAACTTTCCATATTATATCCTGCTGCTTTTAAAAGTTCTGGCATAGGTATATGTAAATGCTTAGAAAATTTACATAAATGATTAAGATTTGCTTCTTGTTTTCCATTGGTTATTCTAGAAATGGTTGCTGTATCAATCCCTGTAATCTGACTAAATTTACGCATAGATAAACTTTGCTGTTTTAATGTATTTTTAATAAACTCCCCTAATTTTGAACAATTTTCTTTACTTTTATCCATCTTATATTCCCCCATCATATTTAACAAACCCTTATTAAATTATATGTATATAAATTGGTATTATTATAAAATTTATATTTATTTATACCTTTATTGATATTATTTCAACATTATCTTGATATATAAGAAACATTATTGACCTTATAGAATAGTATGGTATTAAAACTTAGGAGGGATTTTATGATAAACTCATTATTATTAGCAATTTCTTGTTCCTTAGATGCTTTTGTAGCTAGCATTGCTTATGGAACAAATAAAGTTTATATACCTTTTGGATCTGTACAAATAATTAATTTAATTTGTTCTTCTTTTCTTGGAATATCACTTTTTTTAGGTTCATTCATCAGAAAATTTATTCCTGAAAAAGTAAGCATTATTATAAGTTTTATAGCTCTTTTAATGTTAGGTGGTAGATATATTTTACAAAGTGTAGTTAAAAAATATGCTAAATGTAACCCTAATTCAAAGAAAATTTTAAAGTTTAATTTATTTGACTTGAACTTTATTTTAAATATATATACAGATGATAATATTGAAAAATTAGAAGATAGTACAACAACAATTAAATCTAAAGAAGCACTTTATCTTGCAACTGCTCTTTCATTAGACTCATTAGCTGTAGGATTTGCCGGTGGTCTTGGAAATATAAACTGTTTTCAGGTAGTGTTGTTTTCATTAATTACTGATGCTGTAGGAGTATGGTTAGGATTGCTTATAGGTAGGAAATTAGTAGAAAAAACTAATCTAAACCTATCTTGGTTATCTGGATTGATATTAATAGGATTAGCTTTTTCTAAATTATAATATATTATAATTTAAAAATTAAACCTATAACTACTAAAATAGTTATAGGTTTAAATACATAGATTTTGTTATATTATATATTTGCTTTTGATTTATGGTTTCTCTTAAGCCATTAAGTATATTTAGACAAGTACTTTTGAATTAGATTATATACATTTTTCTATTTTATTTATAGCATTTTCTTTTCTACTATATTTATATTCTGTACTGCTTTCACTTAAAAATCCCTGGATCCATGAATCTTTTAAATAATGATAGATTTCAACATCTCCACCTACTCTGTCCCAATATTCTTTATGTATATCTCTTGTAGTCTTCCACACAATTATAGTTTCACTGTTTTCAATTACCTCATTTACCCTATCACATGGCATTCCTTCTAACATATAATTATAAATTGACCTAAAAAATCCCTGTGGTGAATCTTCATTTATTTTTAGTTCTTTCATTATACTTAATCCATTTTCATAAAAACTCTTACCCAATTCCTCTCTCTTAACAACATTATTCTTTAACAGTACAGTTATAACATAAGCTAAACGACTTTCTACACTTATTATTCTTTCCCGAAGCCAACCATGAATATTGGAATGCTCTATTTCATTTTCCAATTGACCCCTTACTGGTAATCCATATAATGAACAGCTTTCATTTAATAAGGTTTCACTATTATACCCATTACTTTTCGCTAAATTAACAATGTCTTCTATAAGCTTTTCATGTAATTGAATTTTATTATATAACCAATAATGAATTTTCCCTAAAAATGCACTCATCAGATTTCTCTCCTTATTCTATAAAATTATTTAATGCCTTAATAAGTTTTTCAGCTCTAACTTCTTATATTTAATTATAACCTTAACTTTAGTTATATTCCGTATCCATAGATACAAAACACATAACAATAAAAGGATTATAATAAAACACTATGAAATCTTTGTAATTTAGGAATTCTCATGGTATTTTTTCACATAAAAAATACCATTAAAAATGATTATATATAAAAATATCAACCTTTGTTGTTTAACGATATATCCTCTTTGTCTTTACTTTGTGAATTTGCACCACTTTTTGCAAATATCTGCTTTTTTACTGCACATAACTCTCTGTGAACCACACGCAGGGCAATTGTCTTTATCTTGCTTATAATTTATTTCATATATCTTTCCACAATCAAAACATTTAAATTTACAAAATTCTGCCCTATAATTTCCGCCTTTTATTCTTATAGCTCTTCCCTCTGTTAACGCAATAGCTATCTTATTTCTTGCACTATCTATAATGTTTTGAAAAGTTTGTCTTGATACCTGCATTCTTTCAGCACATTCCTCTTGGGTTAACTTTTCAATGTCTTTAAGTCTAGTTGCTTCTAGTTCTTCTACTTTTAATAACATTTCTTCAATCTCACATTTAGGTTTACCCCAAGGAACAAAATAAGTGTCCTCTGGGAAAAATTCTACTCTTCTAAACTTTATCGGTCTTGGCATGTTAATTCCTCCCTACATTTACTCCATACTCTTATAAACATAATATTTAAATTATATATTTCCAAGTTTTTTCTTCTTTCACTTTTTCTTTAATTTTATATAGTCAAAATTTATATTTTCACTATTTATATCAATTATACTATTATATTTATAATATTTAAAATCTAAATGTCTATGCAGGGATTTTTAATTAAACATTTTCACCTTATATCATTAACATTCACTTTTTTATCATTCTTAATTAAATACTTTTAATACCCTCATTCTTTATAATTATTCGTTACAATGACCCTCATGTTGATGTTCTCTACAAATACTACCTGTTGATTTTAATTCACCTTTTATATATTTTTGAACTACATCATCACAAAAACCTTTCGCACCAACAACTACTTTAATCTCATTTTCATTAAATAACTGTTGTGCAGTTTCTCCCATACCCCCTGCAATAATAACATTTACGTCTAAACCTTTTAAAAATACTGGAAGAAATCCTGGTCTATGTCCTGGATTTTTTACTAATTCTTTATTTAATACCTTTGCTTCATCTACATCATATATTGTAAAACCTTCACAATGTCCAAAATGTCCACTTACATACTTTTCTTCACTTGCAACTGCTATTTTCATATAAAATCTCTCCTTATATATTATTTAACTTTTTATCTAACACTATCTTTTAGTATTACTTTAATATAAACACCTCTTAATATTATTCCACATACTTTCAATAGCTTTTTTGGCCACACTCTGTTTATAAAAAGTTATTGGCTTTAATTCATTTATAGATTGCATAACTGTATCATCATATGGAATTTTACCCACTAAAACTAATTTTTTTTCATTAATAAACTGTTCTATATCCTTACTCATATCTTCATTTATATTATATTTATTTATACAAACCATAGTAAAAACTCCAAAATGTTCACATAAAGCTACTACTCTCATTAAATCCTCAAGACCTGATTTCGTAGGTTCTGTAACAACTAATACGGCATTACTTCCTGTTATTGAAGCTATTACAGAACATCCAATTCCCGGTGAACCATCTATTATAGTCAATTTCTCATGGTCATTAAATCTCTTCACATTTTTTCTTAAACGAGTTATTAATTTTCCTGAACCATCGCTGCCTATCGCCATTTCTGACCTGGAGATTATTCCCCTATCTAATTGAGTAATAAATGTATTCGCTGTTTTTTCATCCTCTAGCTTTATTGCGCTTTCCGGGCATACTAATTCACATGCACCACATCCCTCACAAATAAATGGGTTTATAACACAATGTTCTATAGCATTAAACTTACACACGCTTTCACATTTTCTACACTTAGTGCAAACATATTCATCTATTTTTGCTTTTTTTGTGCCTAGGAATTCACCCTTTTCAATATCCTTCCCCTTATAAAACAAATACAGATTGGGTGCATCTACGTCACAATCTACCCTTATTACATCATTAGCAAGTTCTGATAACGCTGTAGTAATTGTAGTTTTGCCAGTGCCACCTTTTCCACTTAAAATTGTTAATTCCAAGATAGCACCTCCTTTATTGCCTTAGATAACGTATTAAATATTTCTTTGTGATATACATCATCACAGAGCATTTCTCCCTTAGAATAAATTTTTGCAGTATCTTTACTATATGGAATTGTACCTATTAGCGGAATTTTTTCTTCTCTACAAAAAACTTTAACTATATTATCTTTACCATCATCTTTATTTATTAGGATTCCAAAGGGCATATTATACATTTTCACAAGTTCTATTGCCATTTTTAAATCATGAAGTCCAAATTGAGAAGGTTCTGTAACCAGTATTGCAGAATTTACATATTTTAGGGTGTTTACTACATTACAAGAAGTTCCCGGAGGACAATCAATCAAATTAGATTCATCTGGTAAATTTTTAAGTAACTGTTTTATAACTGGTACTGCCATAGGTTCATTTATATTTAAAATTCCCCTACTACACTTTATATCTCTTGCTGTACCTTTTTCAATTTTACCTATTTCTCTTTTTCCATAAGTTATAGCATTATGTTCACATACAATTTGGCATGCCCCACACCCATGACATAATTTTTCAAAAACCATAATTTCATCTTTTACCTTTGCTAATGCATTAAACTTACATACATTTACACAGGCACCACAATTCTTGCACTTATCTATATTTATAATAGGATATTCCACCATAACTTTTTCTTCTGTTTCTACTTTAGGTTTTATAAATAAAAAACCATTAGGTTCTTCTACATCACAATCTATATAGTTTGCATTTAACATAAAAGCTAAATTAGTTGAAACTGTGGTTTTTCCCGTTCCACCTTTTCCACTAAGTACTGCAATATTCACTATATACTCGCCTCCAATCTAATGGTTACTTTAATGATGTTCTGGTCCAGATATTTTAATTTCTTCTAATTCTCCATTTTTATATTTTTCAAGAACTGAACTTATAATATTGTTTTCAGATTTATATGCTCTAATTCCTGATTTTTCAATAAGTTCAAAGGCATTAGGGCCAAGATTACCTGTAATTATCACATCTACTTTTTCACCTATTAATTGATTGGTTGCAGCTATTCCTGCTCCACCACTTGCATCTTGTCCTTTATTATCTAAAATTTTAATATCTCCACTTTCAGTATCATGAACTTGGAAATATTCACATCTTCCAAATCTAACATCAAGTAGACTTTCCATAGTTTTTCCTGTTGCTGAAATTGCTATTTTCATTATTATACCCCCATTTTAAAATTATCTTTTATATTTTTACCTTAACATATTAGGTGTATTTATTATTTTATAGTAACTATTAAACTAAGAATGTAATAGTTACTATCTTTTCTATATTATTAACATAAGTTATTTTATCTTTTAACTTAGTTAATCTTAAAATACCTATGTTTCTTATTTAAATGATTGTTCTACCATACAAGTATATTTATTTCTTGAACAAGTTTTATTTAATGCAAATATACTATATTCCCCCATAGAATCATTTTCTAAACGTAATATGATATTGGCATTTGCCAATATCATATTAACTCTATTTTTCGTAATTGTCAAATGCCAATTATAAAAATAACTATAAAATTACTTTTGTAGTATTTATATGAAACTCTAAAATCACCGTTTTCAAAGTTGTTCTTGATTATTTTATTATCTTAAATGCATATAAATTATAATCTCTCTGTCACGTAATTTTGTATAAAAAAAATAGCCTACTATAAATATAATAAGCTATCTTTGCATTAATTGAGTTATTTTATTCTAGAAATATTGTTCTAACTCTTCTATTGAATTCAGTTCAAATATATCTGTTGCAATTAACTCTATTGTTTCTTTTGGAAGTGCTTTTATTTTTTCCTTATATCCATTAGGTAATTTTTTAAACTTTTTCATTAGCTGTTTAATCAAAAGCTCGGCTTTTCCTTCATCTTTACCTTTTTCAATTCCTTCTTGTATTAGACTTTTACCTAGTTCAGTCATTCTCAATTTCTCCTTTACTTTTTCCAAATCTTTTCCGCTTAAAAATTTATTTGCAAAAGCATACAGTACTGATTCCACGTCATACTTATAATCTTCATTTACATCCTTTACTATATCTATAACATTAAGTATTTTATCTACTTTACTTACATTTCCACCCATAATAGGGGTGAATGTTAAAGATATTATATCTTGTTTTGTAATCTCAATTCCAGATTTTATTTTCTTTACAATATCATTATATATTTTATCTCCATCTTTACTAGCCATAGATATTGTATTAACCTTAAATTCACTTATTCCAGTTTCTAAAGTATTTCCTGGATTTTTTATGTTACCTGAATAAACAACATATGTAACTACATCTTTTCCAGTCTGATGACTTAGAAGTGCTTCATAAGCTCTAAATCTTCTTAAATCAGTTTTCCATTTATTAGTTGTTTAAAACTGAATATGTACTTCTTTTACTAATGATTTTTCTATTTTTTTATTTACCTTTAATACCTTTATAATTATAGTTATCTTTTTTAATCTCTTCATGGTAGACCTTAAGTGTTTTTTATAATCCTTATGTTTATTTTTTATACCAATCTATGCAAATTCATTCTGTATTAAACATTGACATAATCATTCACTTTTCTAAAGAACTATCTCATCTACCACAAACCTTTTATATGAAAAATTCGTCTATAAGTACCTCCACCCTTACAGGTTTATATATTATCAACGCTATGGACACATATTCTCATGTAATAGAAAAACTTTAAAATAATACAATAGATTTATTTTAAAAATTAGTAGTAAAAAATAAATTTGCTACCAACTAAATATCATTGATAGCAAATTCGTAGTAATTATTAAAATTTTATATATTAAATGTTTTTAAAACGTCGTATTACTTAGTTAAACGAACAACTGTCTCTAAATGTGGTGTATGTGGGAACATATCCTTTCCCTTTACTTTTTCTAACTTATAACCTTGCTCTGTTAAGTATTTCAAATCTTCCACTAATGTCTTTGGATTACATGACACATAAATTATATTTTTAGGATCAAATTTCACTACATATTCTAGAGCTACTGGATGAACCCCTGGTCTTGGTGGATCTAAGATTATTGTATCTGGTTTCTCTTTAACTGCACTAATTGTTTTTGCTACATCTCCAGCTATAAATTCACAGTTTTCTAGGTTGTTTAATTTTGCATTTTCTTTTGCAGCCTCAACTGCTTCTTCTATAAGCTCTATTCCTATTACTTTTTTAGCTTTTGGAGCAACTATTTGACCAATTGTTCCTGTTCCACAATATAAATCAAATACTACCTTATCTTCTGTATTATCTATGAAATCTCTTACTATGCTATATAATTCTTCTGCACCTTTAGTATTTGTTTGAAAAAATGCAAAAGGATTTATTTTAAATTTTAATCCTAATAACTCATCATAAATATATGGTCTTCCATATAAAAGTTCTACCTTTTCTGGAATAACAGCATCACTTAAAGAATCATTAATTGTATGAATTATTCCTTTGATTTGGCCTTTATAACTTTGCTTTTGAATTAACTCTAAGTATTCTGATAGGTCAAAGTCTATTTGAGAAGTTGTAACTAAATTTACTAATATCTCTCCCGTATTAGTTCCCTTTCTTAAAACAAAATGTCTTAAGTATCCTTCTCTTTTCATTACTTTATAATAAGTAAGTCCTTTTTCTCTAAAATAATTCATTGTTAAAGACTGAAGCTTTCTAAAATCTTCATCCATAATCATACAGGAATCTGTACTTACAATAGAAAATCCTCTATTTTTAACATGCATTCCTAATGTTAGTTCTCCATCCTTTTCCATGTCTCCAAAAGTGAATTCCATTTTATTTCTATATTCAAAAACCTCTGGGCTTCCTTCTACGCCAAGGAATTCGAAATCATTAAATCCTGCTCTATTAAATAACTGTAAAAGTTGTTCTTTTTTTAAGTCTAATTGCTTTTCATATGGTACGTCTTGAGCTGTACATCCACCACAAAGATTAGTTACAGGACACTTTGGTTCAATTTTATAAGGTGCATCTTCTAGTACCTTTAAAAGTTTAGCTTCTATTCTACTACTACTTTTTTTGCTTACCTTTCCTATAACTTTTTGTCCTGGAAATGCTCCTTTTACAAGAACTCTAACTCCATCTACTTCTGTAGTTCCCATACCTGGAAATGCAGTTCCTTCTATATTAAATTCGTATTCTTTTCCTTTTCTCATGTTTTCACTCCTATTTTATGATGTGATTATGCTAACTCAATATCTCTTAATATATTTTTTATGATCTCAAGTATATTTTATCTTTTTAAACCTATTATATTAGTTAGCATACTCCCTTTTACGCATTATCTTTTAATTTTATCATAAAACTATCTATTTTTCATAAGAAAATTTAACTAAATACTTTCTTTAAAAACTACACAATGATTTCCTTCTGGTGTTCTACACTTTGAACATCTAATACATTTAGCCGGAGATACATCTCCTTCTTTCCATCTTCTAATTAGATGTGGTTCTGCAAGTAATGGTCTTGATATTGCAAAGTATTCTATATCTGTATTATTTAAAATTGATTCTATCCTATCTAAGTTAGTAAATCCCCCAACAGTTATTATTGGTACATTTACTTCTTTTGCTACTATTTCTCCATAACCTAAGAAATATCCCTCTTCTTTAATTTCAATATTATCAAACTTTTCTCCAACCATTCCCTTAGCCTTACCATGAACGTTTCCTGAAAGTTCTATTGCATCAATACCTATTTTCTCCATCTCTTTGCAGATAACTCTTGTTTCTTCAAAGGTTAAACCACCTTCAAAAAAGTCTGTAGCTGTAAGTTTAACTAAAATAGGATAATCCTCTCCTACTTTTTCTCTCATTTTATAGTAAATTTCTTTAAGAAATCTCATTCTATTTTCAAGTGATCCACCGTATTCATCACATCTTCTATTATAATAAGGACTTAAAAATTGATTTATTAAATAAGTATGAGCCCCATGAATCTCAATTCCATCAAAGCCTGATTCTTTAGCTCTTCTTGCAGATTCTCCAAAGGCTTCTACTATATAATTTATATCTTCCTTTGTCATTTCTTTTCCTTTAGTTCCTGTACCTCTCTCTTCCACATCACTTGGAGCAAAAATAATTCTTTCCCCCACATTAAACTTTGTTTTAGTTCCTCCATAAGCTACTTGAAGTACAATTTTAGAATCATACTTATGTACTAAACTTGTTAACTTTTTATATTCTTCAATAAAGGAATCTTCATATATACCTATCATACCTGGATTAGGTTGTTCTTCCCTTACAACATTTGCATATCCTGTGATTATAAGTCCAACTTCCCCTTTTGCTAACTCTTCATATACCTTATAAAGTTCCTCTGTCATATGCCCTGTTTTAGTAGCCATATTCTCCCATGTTGCACTTCTCATAAAACGATTCTTGATTTTCATATTGCCTATAGTTGTTTTTTCGAATAAGTTCCTCATATTATTTCCACTCCCATATGAATTTACTAAAAGTTTTAGATTATTACTTGATCTAAAGTTAAATTAAACTCTTATAATCCTTGTATCTTTATTTTTATAATAAATTATAAGAATTTTCTTGTCAAAGTATATCTTTATTCGGGTGTCTAAAGATAAAAATAATTGCAATATTTATGTAAACTTTCTTATAAAACTTTGAATTAACCATTAAACTTTTGATATTATGATACTAATGTAAAAATTGAAATTCATCTACTAAAAAGGAGAAATAATATGATTTTTCAAAAACTACTCAGTATCTTAATAATTGTTCTTGGAGTATTAGAAGCTAAGGTAGGAATCCAGCTTAACCCAGAAAACAATAATAAAAATCTATCAGAATCTGATTCTAAATTCTATAAATTTCAAAAAACTTATTTTGTCATAATGGGTGCTTACAGTATACTTATAGGAATAATTTCTTTTATAAAACCACTTTCTATAATTCTATTGTTGGTACTAGCCCTAACACCTCTACTGGCTGATAAACTTATTGGAAATGCATGGATTAAAAAACATAACTAATTTTTAAATTTTGTCTTAATAAAAAAGACTATTTCTAAGAAATTTTTAGAAATAGTCTTTCTTTTGCATAATTAAATTCTTTAATTCTCGCGTTACTAATTTTGATTTGATGCTAATGTTTCTGAAAATGGCATAAAATATTTTTGAGGGTATTCACATACTGGACATACTTTTGGCGCTTCTTTTCCTGTTATTATATATCCACATTGACTGCACATCCACTTAATTTCTGTAGGTTTACTAAACATAGTGTTGTTTTCAAGATCTTGAGCTAACCTTTTAAATCTTTCACTGTGAATTTTTTCAACTTTAGCTATTTCAGCAAAAACAAATGCTTCTCTTTGGAACCCTTCTTGTTTTGCTACCTCACTAAAATTAACATATATATTATCTGATTCTTCTTGTTCATTATGAGCAGCATCTTTTAATAAATCAAGAGTATTATCTTTTAAATCTACAGGATACCCTGCACAAATATTTACATTATTTACTCCACCTTTTCTAAGTAACTTAACAAATTGTTCGGCATGACCTTTTTCTTGATTAGCAGTATAATTAAATATACCTTCGATAACATGATAGCCTTCTCTTTTGGCTGTTTCAGCTGCAAGCGTATATCTATTTCTTGCCTGACTTTCTCCTGCAAATGCTCTCATTAAATTTTCAAAAGTTTTGCTTTCTTTAAAATCCATAAGAATTCCTCCTAAAAGTATTTCTAAATATTATTATTTGTTTTTAGCAAAACCTTATTCATTTTAATTAATCATATAAGCCTTTTTAGCTAAACCAATAAATCCTAACTTGTTATAAAAACTTTCTGCATCGTTTCCTACAATTAAATTTAGCCTAATATAGGGATATTTATTAAAGAACATATTCAATGTTCTTTCCATAATTTTTGTTCCAATCTTTTGTCCTTGGAACTCACTATGTACAACAAAATCAATGATATACGGCAATCCATTGACTAATCCTACCATGCAAGCACCAACCAACTTCTCACTTTTAGTATCATAAACTAAGGTTGACCATTCACTAGGAACATTATTTCTTCTTATATGATTAAAATAAACTTGTACACCAGCTAATTGTGAATCATAACTTGTATCTGCATTATATTCAAAATTTCCATTACTATATGATTCGTAAAAAAGCTCAGCGATTTTTTCTCTATTTTGTATTTTTGGAGTTAAAACTTTAAAATTTTCTTTCCAAGTTACTTGAATTTTTTTCGTAGGACAAATCATAAGTTTTTGTATTCTATCTAACTTAAAACTATACCTTTTGAAATGTTCAATGTCTTCTAACTCAACATCTGGAACTATAATACCTCTATTTTTATCACTTATGGATTGAGCATACAAAACTATAGTATCAATTAAATTTTTCTTTTTATCATAAGGAGGTATAACAAAAATACATTTAATCATATTAGGTTTTATAAAAGCTCCTCCTATTTTTACATTATCATTATCTACTATCCAATAACAAAATTCTGATCTTTTATATTTATCAACTTCCTCCTGAAAACTTAGTGAAAACCATTCATTAAAATTACTTACTCTATAAATATAATAATATCTCGCCCATTCTTCTGCCTGAGCTTTACATATCTTATATTCCATAATCTTATCTATCCTTCTCTTGATTATTTACCTTAAAAATATCAATTAAAAACTCTTTAGGCCCTCTATTATATAATTCTACTATTGAATCATAATTATATTGACTTTCTATAAATGCATCTGCAATAGTAAATAAACCTGATATTGCACCAAACTTTTCCCAAAATGGTCCCGAATTTGCTTTTTCAAGTATTTCCTTATTATCTTGTTTTTGAGTAATTGCCACTTTAAGCATATTATAAGCATTTTTCTTTCTATCTTTCATAACGTTACTATGCCATTGCACATTCTTTGCATCTTTATCAAAGGACAAGAAATGTGCTATACCCTCATCAAAACATAAGTACTGAATAGTTTCTAAATCTTCAGAATTATTTAAAGGTGGATATTTACAATGTATACAAGTATGTGCATATTCATGGGTAAACAAATTCTTAATTATATCTATAACTTCTTCTCCCTTATTAACATAACTTAACATTCTATCAATATCAATTATTATTGCTTCTTCACCTTTAGGTGAAATTCTAGTCATTGCGTCATAAGGATTAGGACAACCAACCACTAAATATACTAAAGAATTATTTATAATACTTTCCCATCTTGGAAATATCAAATTCCAAATTTCAATATTATATGGTTTAAAATTTACAAGTTCTTTTTGTAACAAATAAGCTATTTTCTTTATTGTATTTTTTTTACTTTCTGATACCTTTTCAATAAGATATTTATCTTTTTCAATAGACTTAAAAATCCATTGATTAGAATAACTAATTAAATCTTTTCCACTTAAATAATCATTAACTGTATCTATATTAACTCTCATAACTTTATCTATCCTTTCTCCATTACTTACCTCACAAATATTAATTAAAAACTTTTAAGTTATTTAACTTATAAAAAGTCTCTTACTAATTTTATCTACCTCTTTAAAAAAAATTATAACATATTATGCCTATTATACTATACTTTGTATAATACTTGTATTATTTCAATAAAAAACTGTTCTACTTTAAAGAAAACATCTCTTTTTGCAGAACAGTTACTTAGACATTAAATTTACGTTTTATAACTAAAAAATTATTATTAAAATATTGTCTCTGAGTTATTATATTTCTTAGAAAGTATATAAACAATTTTTTTATCTAAAATTGTAGCTAAAAGTTTATCCAAATAATCAGTAATAAACTGGACTATAAATGCACTTGCAATAGTACCTAATCCTAATTTTCTTAAAAGCAACACTATATAACTTGATCCAGATGAAGTAAATCCTCCAAATAAAATTCCTGCTATAATGGCACCTACAAAACTAATAAAAATATTAGCTACTAATACTGAAAAGAATAACTTTTTACCCTTTAAATAATTATTTTTATACATAAATCCAAATAAAAATCCTGTAAATATTTGAACAGGTGCAAACCATAAGGAATATATATCAAAGGTTATTCCACTAACTATACTACCTAAAAGTCCTGTTATAATTCCAAAAGTAGGTCCTAACAAGAAGCTAATTAATATAGTTCCTATAGAATCTAAATATATTGGTAATCTTAAATTTAAGGCTATAAAAGCTCCAACTATATTAAGTGCAATTCCCATTCCTACCATTGATATTTTTAAAGTTTTCGTAATCTTCATATTTTCCCTTTCATCCTTTCTTCTGTTATATATTTGCTTCTATTAAGTTATATAAACATTTTTTATTCTTTTAATATCTTTATTATTTTTGAAGACTATTTCCATTTTATTTCTCACCATATATTTAAATATAGTAAACTTATGATTTTCAAATCTATGTTTTTATAACTTTTTAACAAAACTTTATATTCTTGTATACACTTCATTTTCTAATATTAAATCTATATCTTCCTTTTTATCTCTAAATATTCTTTTTAAAAACTCTTTCATAAAAAACTTAGAATTGACTTTAGTTAAAACTTTACAATTAGCTTTCTTTTTATAAAAGTTTTTACTATCTACAATTGTTTGTCCCATAGCAATTCCCTCTGTTACTATATCCATGTAGGCTTTAAATCCATTACATACTTCTCTATTTATAAAATATAAAACCGCCAATGGATCATTTATAACACATCCTAAAGTTCTTTCTTGCTGCCAATGAAAATCCACATAAAACCTAGTAATTTCAACTATAAAATCAGCCTTTTCATCATTAAATTGTCTTAAGAGTTCTATATAATTAGGCGTTAAAACACATTCTCTTGTAACATCTAATCCAACCATGTGAAAAGGTACCCTTGAATGTTCCATAATATATCTAACACTATGAGGATCTACCCAATAATTAAACTCTGCAACTGGAGAACAATTACCATGACTTTTAAAGGCTCCTCCCATTGAAACTATTTCTTCTATCTTATTAAAAACTTTAGGATTTTCTTGTAAAGCTTCTGCAAGATTTGTTAAAGGTCCTAGAGCAATTATAGAAACATCTTTATTTTCTATTACAGCATCTAAAATAAAATTCTTAGCACCTTTTTTAACACTTCCGCCTTCAACTTCTTCTATAAATGTTTCCCCTAATCCATCTTCACCATGAGTATCCTCTGCTACCACTAACTCTCGCTGAAGTGGATTTCCTTCTCCTATGTAAATGGGAATATCTAATCTATTCATTAGTCTTAAAACCTTTAAGGCATTCTTTACACCTTTATTTACATGAACATTTCCTGATACAATTGTTATTCCTATAATATTTAACTCCTCACTAGATAAAGCAAGCATTAAAGCTAGTGAATCATCTATCCCTGGATCACAATCTATAATTACATTTCTTTTTTTCATATTCAAAACCCCTTTTCTAAAAATAAAAAAGGAGTAGGTTCTCCTACTCCTAAAACTTCAATTTTACATAGTAAAAATAAAAGGTCACTAAAAATAGTGACCTTAACAATTACTAATACTAAATTTTTGAAAACATTTATTAAAATTGCCTAGTTTTTTATAGAGGGATGGTCTTACTGAACCTCTCTCATAGCATAGTGCTATGAAATTAAATCTTTATATTCAATTTTTAGTTTAATTTTACATTCACATTATATATTATACATCAACAATTGTAAACCTTTAATTATTTATACATAATATTGTGCTTGTGCATTATACATCTTCTCATATTGATTATCACTATCTTTTATTAATTCCTCATGAGTTCCATATTGAATAATTTCTCCTTTATGGAATACAGCTATTTTATCACAGAATTTACAACTAGATAACCTGTGAGAAATATATATTGCAGTTTTATTTCCTATAAGCTCATTGAATCTACTATATATTTCAGATTCTGCAATTGGATCTAATGCTGCTGTAGGTTCATCTAAAACAACTATTGGCGCATCTTTATATACTGCTCTTGAAATAGCTAATTTTTGTGATTGTCCACCTGAAAATTCTATTCCATTCTCTTCAAATATTTTATATATATGCGTATCTATCCCCTCTGGCATTTTTAAAATATCTTTTTCTAATCCCGATTGTTTCAATGAATTTTCTATACCTCTATCATTATTTTCTTCCTCATTATTAAGAACTATATTTTCCTTTACAGTAAATGCGAATAATTTAAAATCTTGAAAAACTACAGATAACAATTTCATATATTCATCATAGTTATATTCTTTTATATTTATACCATTTAATAAAATTTCTCCATCTGTAGGCTCATAAAGTCTAGTAAGTAATTTTATAAATGTAGTTTTACCTGCTCCATTTGAACCTACTACTGAAAGTTTTTCACCTTGCTTAATAGTTATTGAAACATTTTTTAAAGTGTATTCATTACATCTAGGATATTTAAAACTTACATTTTTAAAGTCAACAGTGCATTGTTCTGTATTTTTAAGGGATTTTCCTTTTCCTGTTTTATTCGATTTAATCTGTTCAAGACTTATATAATCCTCTAAATATCTACACATTTGACTTAATTCTATAAAACTTCTTACAAATTTAGATACTGTAGCACTAAAATTATTAGCAGAAGCTACATACATGGTAAATGATCCAATTCCTATAGTTCCTATACACACTTTATATGTCATATAAGCATAAATACCAAACATTTGTACTTGTAATCCTACTTCATTTGTTCCATTATATCTGCCCATAATTTTAAATAGTTTAACAAATTGTTCTACGGAATCCTTATTAAAACTTCTTACTTTATCCATAATAAGAGGACATATATTGTATAATCTTACATCCTTACCCATAGAAAAATCTGTTGTTATATTAGAATAATATAGATATCCTCTATTTAAAGGCATTAAGGATTTATGGAATTCATACTGAGCCTTTTGCGATTTTTGATATATAAAAGAAGTAATAATTACAATAACTATTATGAATAAAACTATATATAAATCTAAACTAGCAATTACCGCAATTAATCCTATTAAGGAAATAATCTGAGTAAATATACTAACAGCTGCATTTATCATTCTACCTATAATTCCTTGTGTTCTAAGAGCTAACCTTACCCGTTCTTTCAAATCTAATACTTCTGGATCTTCTATGTTTTGGAATTCCATTTCCATTATTTTTTTCCCAATTAACATATCAAATCCATTTAAAATTTCAATGTTCTTTATTTCTATTAAAGTATCAAACCATGAATTAATAAGATTTAAAGTAAAATTAGCAATTATAGTTACTAAGAACAATGCTATAAATATTTTTATTCTCTTCTGTCCCATTAATTCATCTATAATAAATTTAGGCATAATTATATTAATAAATGGAGTTATAGCTTTAAATATAGAGGAAATAACTAATGTAGGAATATACGTTTTAGAAATACCATGTGCTAACTTTAAAATATATCTTGAGATTTTAATATTTTTCTTCAATTGAGCAATACTTTTATTTTTCATTTAAGCTTCCTCCATTTCTAAAGATTTTTCTTTATAATAAGAAGCTTGAATATTAAACATTTCTGAATACGCTCCACCTTGATTTAAAAGCTCCTCATGAGTACCATATTCCTTAATTTCACCATTTTCTAAAAAGGCTATACCATCGCAAAAACGGGTACTTGATAATCTATGAGAAATATATATTGCTGTTTTATCACCAATCATATCATTAAAACCTTTATACAAATTATATTCTGCAAGAGGATCAAGTGCTGCAGTAGGTTCATCTAATATTACAATAGGACCATTTTTATATAATGCTCTTGCTAAAGCTAATTTTTGATTTTCTCCACCTGAAAGTTCTATTCCATTAGAATCTAATACTTTTAATAGAGATGTATCAATTTCATTTTCTAAAGAGTCTATTTTTTCTTTTAACCCGGATTTTTCAATACATTGGTTTACCATATTTTTATCTATATTAGATTTTGCAATAAGTGCCACATTCTCTGCTATAGAAAATGCAAGCATTTTTATTTCTTGAAATTCTACAGAGAATAATTTATAGTACTCCTCTTTATTAAACTCTGATATGTTAATTCCATTTAATAAAATTTCACCATCTGTAGGTTCATAAAGCCTAGTTATTAGTTTTACAAAAGTGGTTTTACCTGCACCATTTACCCCTACAAGTGCTAGTCTTTGTCCTTTTTTTACTTTCAAAGATAAATTCTTATAAATATATTTTTCACTATTAGGATATTTAAAAGATACATTTTTAAATTCTATTTCATAAGTATCAGCTTTTGGAATGCTTCTAAATTGTTTTTTCTCTTTCTCATTATCAAATTCTAATAAATTTCTAAAATCATTTATATATAAATTTTGTGCATTTATATGTGCTATATCATCTAAAACTTTTTGCATCCATCCTGCAAATCCAGCAATTGTTGTAAAGTACATAGTAAATGATCCTATACTTAAAGATCCATTTAACACCATATAAATTAAATATGCATATACCACACCTTCCCTAAGTAAAAGAAGGAATACATCTAATACTGAAACTCCAAAATATTTATATTTAATGTCCTTCTGAATTTTAAGACTAGAATTTTGAAAAAGTTTAAGTTTATTCTGTAGCCATTTACTTAAATTAAAAATTCGTATATCCTTACCATATGCAAAGTTACTCATAACATCATAAATATAATAACTTTTTCTCTCTATTTCTGAAACTTTATCTGCTTTACTATATTCATATTTCTTTGCCTTTGTAGTCAAATAGTATATAAATATAACATTTAATAATAGATATAATAATATCAAAGGATTCAATGTAAAAACTATAGCAACGTATCCCAAAAATGCAATACTTTCTCCAAAAATCGCAAAAAGTTTATGTAATACACCTTCTATACCATCTTGATTATTTTGTACCGCTCTGTATGCCGTTTGAATATCATTTAATACTTTAGGATCTTCCGTATATTAAAATTCATGGTCATGCATTTTTCTTGCAGTTTATGTGTGAAATTAAATCTTATTCCTATCATTCTGGGAAAATAAGCACCTTCCAAATAAGTAGACATATAATTTACAATAGAAGATATAATAAAAAAAGTTAAAAGTATAGCTATTAAATTTGATACTCTTTTCTGCCCTGTTAATTCATCAATTAAAAATTTAGGTATAAATATTGATATGAATGGTTCTATAGAAACTACTATAGTAAATAAACCAAAATACATAAAAGCTTTTTTATCCCACTTCCATGCATTTTTAATTAAATAAAAAATATTATCCTTGATACTTCGTTCATTCTTGAGCAACTGTTATCTCCCCAATCTTTTTTAATAGTTCTTAATATTTACTGAATATTCAATTTTTATCATTATAACTATATTATCATATTTTAAAACCTAAAAATAGGGTAAGTATTTATAATACCTACCCTATTTTGCAATTATACTTTTATTTTATATTATTAATAATAATTATAACCATATCCCTCTCCTAAAGAGTTATAAGAACTTATATAAGGATTATAATATTGAGGATTACAACAATAATTGCAACAACATCTACAAGGACAATAACAGTTATACGGTGGAATAATTACCGGTAGAACTGGATTTGGGTTATTATCATTAGAACCACAAGGTACTTCTACACATTGTGCAGAAAATGTTGTTCCATACAAGTTATAACATTTTGTTGGTACTTGATTTAACTCTGTATAATAAATATCTTTCCATCCAAAGAATACATCTATAAATACTTCAAACTCTATCTCTGTAGCATTGGCTGGAATTATGATTACATTTCCTTGTAGAACTGGTAACTCTCCAGTAGTTTTTATACAATATTCTCCATTAAGCATATATGATACCCATGCTTGTGCAATAAAAGCCCCTTTATTAGTTACTCTAATAAATCCATTTCTTTTTACATCCTTGTTTTTCACTTGATTATTTTTAACTTTTTCTGCATTTGTATTCATATAATATCACCTACATCAAATAGTCAAGATTTCTCTTGCCACTTTATTATATTTAATATATTTATCTAAAAATGCTTAAATATATATTATTACACCTAAATATTTTTACAATGAACTTATATTATTTCGTACTTACTTGTAATATCTCTTTATAATTAAGAAATGAAAAATACTTTATCATTAATAAACATATTTATTATCATTTAATATTTTAGTAATAACCTAACTAAAGTTTTCATAACCATTTTATTAAATACGCGCTTTTTAAATATACCTATATTAATATATTTTTTCATAAAAAGAACAAGTGTTCATGATACCTGTCCTTTTTTAATTATAATTTTATACTAATACAATAATTATTATGCTTATATATCTAAAAATAGTTATAATAATATGAATAAGGATTATTAACTTCAGAATTACAGCAATGATTACAGCAATACCTATAAGGACAACAATAATTATATGGTGGAATAATTACTGGTGGAACTGGATTTGGATTATTATCATTAGAACCACAAGGTACTTCTAAGCATCGTGCGAAAAAGGTTGTTCCATATAATTCGTAACATATAGACGGTACATCTTCAAATGTACCCCAGTAAATAGTTGCCCAAGTTCCAAAAAATAAAGCTACATCAACATTAAATGTTACTTTTGTAGCATTATCTGGAATAGCAAAAAAAGCGCTTTGCAGTACTGGTATATCCGGACTTTGTTTTTCAATTACTTTTGTACCAAGAATATATATTACTCTTGCTCTTGCGACAAAAGCACCCTTATTAGTTACCTGAATAAATCCTCCTATTTCTGTATCCTTATTTTTTACTTTTGTTTCTTTAACCCCTTCTACATTTGTATACATAAAATATCACCTACATGAAATAGTCAAGATTTCTCTTGCTACTTTATTATATTTAGTAGATTGAAATATAGTTACTTAAAAACCTATATACAATACATATCATTATTATCTATGAGCATTTTTTACAATCCATTATAACTTATATAAGAATTATAGAAATGTGGATAGTTGCTTAATATAATATTTATATCTACATAACTATATAACTAAAATTTTTAATATTGGATTTTTTAATAATCTCTTTTTCTATAAGTTTATCTGTTACCATAGAATAATAAATATGATACCACCATATAAAATACTCTTCAAAAGATATCTCATAAAAATAATTAGATTCTTTATAGCTTTCATAAAGAATTTTTTTATTGTTTTCGAATATTTTAATATACTCATCCCTAATAATATCTGCAATATTATTTAACATAAAAAATTCTTTTTTAGTTAAAATAGGGATTACTATATCTTTATCTTTCAATAAATTTAATCTGTTAAATCCATTTATAATTTCAGATTTACAGTTGTATCCTCTATCTTTAGCGATTTTTAAAAATTCTTTTAAAAGAAACTCCTTAGTCTCATTATCATTACAAAAGCAACTTTCCCCAAAATACTCTTTTATCTTTTTTTACTCAATTGTATAAAAATTTATACTGTTCATTCTTTCATTCCCATATAACCCAAAAGCAATATCTCCATAATATTTAAATATATTTCCATATATATTCAAAGCCTCTTTTATACTATTTTTTCCTTTTTCCTGCAAAGAAAAATAATAATTCATATTATTTCTTTTGGTTCTTTTAGATTTAAGAAATAGTTCCTCTACATTATCTATTTGTATACAATCTAAAATCACATCACTTAAAATAAATAATGATATATCTTCAAACTTAAAATTATTAAAACATTTAAGCTTATAGGTACAGCTTTTAATATCCTCTAACTTCGATTTTATTAATTCTACTGCTATATCCACGAGCTTTTCAGATTCTTCTATAAGTTTCTTAGATTCCTCTATAGATATAATCATACAATTAGGTATAAATTTATTCTTTTCTTTTTTTATTAATTCCTCTTGTAGTAACAAAGATAACCTCATATTTATATCTTTATCACTCCATCTAAAATAGTTTTTTATCTCTTCTATGAATATATCATTATGTAATAAAACACATACTTCTTTTAAATTGTATTTATTTATATTTACTCTTGGAAAATTATCACCTTCAGATATTATTTTCTTTTCATATTCACAATTTAATAATACATTCAACGCTTTATTCATCCTCTTCCTCCTGACTAAATTTAAATGAAATTTTATACTAATTTCTCCTTTAACCCTTCTACCTCTCTTGCTCCAATATCATCACCTAAATACTTAAATACTTCTTCACTTTTATTCAAATATTCTAGTGCTTTATTTGTTTCTTTTTTAGATATATATACTTCACCTAACCCCCTAAAAGCACATGCTACACATACCTTATCTTCTGATTTCTCTGCATAATATAGTGATTTTTCTAATAATACTTTAGCCTTATTGCAATCACCCTTTAAAAGATTTATATATCCATTTTCATAATAATTTGCAGATAAATACATGTTTTTATCCTTAAAAACTTTTAAAATTAGATCATATTCTTTTTTTAGATATTGCAATGCTATGTCATAATTGCCTGCTTCCCTCTCTACCATACATAACTGATGATACAATATACTTTCATCTTCTTTATTTTCTTCCTCTATTGCATATGATAATAATTTAAAATAACATTCTCTAGCTTTTTTGTATTGTTTTGATAGAGTTTTAGTAAATCCTAATCCATATAATGCTTGTTTATATAGCTCATTAAATCTATCCTTTGCACTTATTAAAACTTTACAATATAACTTCTCTGCCTCTATGTAATTTTTTTGATCAAAACTTATAAATGCTTTGTTTAATAAGCTTTCAAGTTTATCTCTTTCCTCCAAAATGCCATCCCCTTATTTTATATTCTTTTCATTAAGTACCCACCTTTTCCATTGCTTTTCTAATAACTCCATATTAACTTTCATATATCCAAACACATCACCATTTTCATAGTTTCTTACAATTTTATTTATAGTATTTTTGCCATACTTTTCTTCTATATATTTGATAAGAGTCCATCCCCATTCATAAGCAAATATCCTATTTTTATCTATATCTCTTAAGTTAGGGATTACACAATTTTTAACATTTTCTTCTACAGTTTTTCTAAATTCCTTTTCATATTTCCATTGTTGTGATAGATATACTGCTAGTCCCTCTCCAAACCAAAGAGAGGAATTCTCCATATCTTTACATAAATATTCCTCAAACATATGTGTAGTTTCATGGTAAATTAATCTTTCATACTCTTTTTGATCATACTTATATATAGAATCTTCTTCATATACATTAGGAGATAATAATACTAAATATTCTTCTTGTGGCTGTGCAATTCTACTTTTTCTTGATGGTATTTCTATGTTTACTTTTAAAAGATTTAAAACTAAATTTTCATATTCTTTTCTATTACATGCTAAAATTACTTTTATATTAAAACTTCCCTTTTTAATTTCAAAATAGTCTGACAATTCTTCATATGCTTTAATTACTTTTTCTAAAGTTTCTTCTACAAAACACTTATCTTTTTCCATATAAAAAACATATATATTTTCCTTATTCATACACTTATAATTTTCTAACATATTCTTATTCTCCTCATTGTATATAAAATTATAATTTATATTTACTTTAATCTTTTATTATTTTATATATAAAAATGTAATAGTAAAAACTACTACATTTTTAATCCCACTAAAAAATAGAATACTCATTATAAAGTTTATTTTTTATAAACTATAATATTTTGGAAAGTACATTTTTCATCTCCTATATTTTCATATGTATGCATTATATTTGCATCAAATTTGATACAGGTTTCTTTTTTTAAAATAACACTTTCACTTTCAAAATTCATTTTCAATGTTCCCTCTGTTACTATTATATACTCTTCTACTCCCTCAGCATGTTTTTCTGATGAATGTATACATTCTTTTTCTAAATCAATTTTCAATATTTCAAAATTATTTTTTATATCAAAGGGAAAAATAGGATAAATCTTCATTTTGTTATTTTCTTCGGAAATAGGAGTTATTTTAGAAGAATCAACTACCTTATAATTAATTTTTTCTTTCTCCATAAAAGAAGAAAATGGTACCTTCAAACCAGTAGAAATTTTCCACAATGTAGATACAGTTGGATTAGATTTTCCTTTTTCTATTTGAGCAAGCATAGCTTTACTTACTCCTGTTAGATTGGCAACCTCATCTAAACTTAATTTTCTTTTATTTCTAATAGCACTTAAATTATTACCTATAATTAAATTTAATTCTTCCATACTTCCTCCCACAAAATATGTTCAATATATTTTATTTTTGTTTAATATATTGAACATTCATCTAATATATTATATAATTTATTATACTTAAAAACTAAAGTTATTCAAAGGAGTTTATATTATTATGAAAAAAGCTTTATTTTATGGAATAATCGCTTCTATGTTTTTCGCCTTTACATTTATACTTAATCGAAGTATGAATTTATCTGGTGGGAACTGGATGTGGAGTTCAGCTTTAAGATTTTTCTTTATGTTACCACTATTATTCATAATTGTTTTAAATCAAAAAGGTACAAAACGGGTTATAAATTCCATTAGACAAAATTTACTCCCTTGGTTTCTATGGAGTACTGTTGGTTTTGGATTATTCTATGCTCCTCTTACATTTGCCTCAATATACGGAGAATCATGGCTTGTTGCTGGTTGTTGGCAAATAACTATTATAGCCGGTATACTTCTAACCCCTATTTTTAAAAGAAATTTACCTTTAAAAAGCTTATTAATGTCTTGTATTATTTTATTTGGTGTTTTTCTAATACAATATGAACAAGCTACTAAGCTTAATATATCTAAAACTTTTCTTTCAATACTTCCTATACTTATAGCAGCTTTTGCATATCCTTTAGGAAATAGAAAAATGATGGAACTATGTAAAGATACATTAACAACTATAGAAAGAATATTTGGAATGACATTATGTAGCATACCTTTTTGGTTAATTATTTCTTTTTTAGGATACCTAAAAGCAGGATCCCCGAATACCAATCAAATTACTCAATCGCTAATAGTAGCAATTTTTTCTGGTGTAATTGCCACAATATTTTTCTTTAAAGCTACGGAATTAGTTAAAAATGATCCTTCTAAATTAGCAATTATAGAAGCTACTCAATCTGGTGAAGTAATATTTAGCATACTTGGTGAAATCTTTTTACTTAATGGTTCTATGCCTTCACTCCTAGGTCTTTTAGGCTTATTTTTTATTGTTTTAGGTATGATTTTAAGTAGTATTATTGCAACAAATTCAAATTAATATAAAAAATAGCTAGTATACAACTTAATTTATACTAGCCATTTTACTTGCATACCTATCTTAATTATCCTAAAAATTTATTTACAATATAAATCATATTATTTGATTTGGATCTTTTTTTCATTCTTAATGTATCTATTGTCGTTCCTATAGTATGTCCTTCTTTTGTTTCATTTACTTTCTCCTTTTTCTGATCTTCCACAAAAATCCTAAAGTTCTAATTAAGAATTAGTGATAAAAGACGTTGTATATTTCTTTCTAATGTCCCATCTTTAATTTTTTTAATGCTTTCTTCACCCCATTTAGGAAATATAGGTTTTTTATATGCTAAAATTAATCCTTGTAGGATAGTCAAAACTGAATCTACAATTACTTCTTTTTCGTTTATATACCCGTATTCTTTTTTAAACACTTCACTAGCCTCTTCAGATAATGATGAACATACATTTCTTATATCACTATATCTATAACCTATACCTAAAAAATTATAATCAAACATTAATGCTTGTTTTTTATCTTTAGCAACTGCTAAATTAGTATAATAAAAGTCATTATATACTAAGGTTTCTTCTAAATTATTTATATATTTTAAAATACTTTCAAAGTTATTCTCTATTAATTTCCATACATTATTATCTTCCGTATTTGACCTTTGTCTAATTAATTTAAGATTTTCTTGTGTAATAATATCTGTTTCTCTATAAAATTTAAAACTACTCTTCTTTTTAGATAAATATTTACTACCTTCATGATGCAACTTTAAATACCATTTTGCAAGATTTTTTACAACTTCAATATCACTTAAATCCTCTTCTATTCCTAATCTAAAAACTTTATTCTTACTTAAATCATCTAAAAGCAAACTTTTTTCTGTACTAGCTATAACTTTAATAGTAGGAATATCACATTCCTGTAATATAAAATAATTTTCTATTTCTCTTCTAAATTCTTTATTTATAAAATACTTAAGAACATAACTTTTTTCACCATGTCTCATTCTATATAAATAAATACCATCTTTATGTTGTATTTCTTGGAGATCAATTATTTTGTTATTAATATTAAGAAGTTTTTCTAGCTCTTCATAAATATCTTCATATAATCCCAATGTAACTTACCTCCTAAATTTGTGTTTAATCTGTGCCCTTATATTATCCTTCATGGTCATTAATTCTATTTTATTAAGATTTAAATGTTCAAATATAGCTTTTAAAAATTATAATGTGATATAATTTTGTAAACCTCTTTATTCATCCCTATACAACTTATATACTTTTTAAAACCTTCCTCTAACTTTAATAAATCAGATCCAAAGGTTGTTTCTATTTTTTTGTAAACTTCTTTATTTAATTCACTATAAAATTTTTTATACTTATCTACACCTAAAATACCCATAATATACTCTGTAAAAGCTCCAGCTATGGGATAACTTATATTGCAATCACATTTATAAAACTTTTCATTTTCTAAAAGATCTTTTAATCCTACATATAAATTATTTTCTAAAAAATATTTTGTCCATGCATAATTTGATATTCCCAAGTAAACTTTATCAAAATACATAGCTAGTCCTTCCCTAATAAAAACTTGTGGAGGATTTCCTAAGGTATTATATGCAATTAAGTGAGTGTCCTCATGGACGCCTAAGCATTTTACTTCTTCATTATATACAGCATAAACAATATTAGGATATCTAGCAAAACCATTGCAAGGCTCATTATCTCCACATACTTCACCAACTTTTTCAGGTGAATCACATAAAAAATAGTTAATTTTCTTACTCATTGTTACATTTAGCATATAATTAATAGTATTAAAACAATTTTCTTGAAGTTCTATAATTTTTTCTATATTCCTATGTGCCAATGAATTTTCTTCATAATTAAAAACATAATTTTTACTTTTTGTTTTTATAAAACTCATTAGAATTTCCTCCCATCTTCCTACTTTCTAGTTTTACATAAATATTCATTAGCTTTTTCTAGTAATTTTTTATTTTCTTCAAAATCTCCGCATGATTTTTCACAATTCATACTTTATTTTCTCCTTTCTCTTGAATAAATAATTTAAAATGTTAAAATGTATTTACTTAATTATTTTAATATTCAGTACCATTTGTGTGGAGGATACTATTATGTCAAAATTAAAAACTTTTGTTAAAACTATTCCCGGATTTCGTTCAAATACAAAATTAAATATGATAATTGCAGGTATTTATTATGTTGTTTCATTACTTATTGGCTTTTTAAATGTACAATTAATGATATCTTTTCTTACTATGCCTTATATAGTATTCCTAATGATTGACTGTGTAGATTCTTAAAAGGAGGTTCACTATTATGACTAAGACATTTTTTTATTCTTATAAAAAAGATAATAGTAAAAACTTAAAAATATTAAGCATTATAGGATTATCTATTTTTATTATTAACTTACTGTATATAATTAGAAGTATACTTGATTTCAATGACAAATCATTAAAATTTATTTTAGTCATGCCAGCAATTTTACTTGGTATTATATTAATAAAAACTATTTCACTTATTAAAAACTCAAAACAAGCTGACTTAACTTTGGAAGATTCAAAAATTATTTTAAATAGTATGTTCTTAAAAAAACAATACTCTTTATCATTAAAAGATATTAAAAATATTGACATAAATATTGTAGACGAAATAATAACACTACAATTATCAAATGCCTCACATATTATTAAACTATCCTCTTTTATGAAAAAAGATAGACCTAAAATAATTGATACCTTTAAACAACTTAAAAGTAACTTAGCTTAAAAACATTAAATCTTCATTTATATTGAATCTTACACACTTTTATAAAAGCAATAGAAATTTATTTTTGTGTGTCTTCCAGCATAGCGAGGAAACTAAAAAAATAATTTCTATGCTTCTACTTATAAAAGTTTCTTTCGTTAACTTTGAATGTAATGAGGAAATAAATAACATATTTCCCTTTTGTAATCTCCTATTTATTAAAGAAATTTCTATATCTTTAAAGGAATAAAATTATATTTTGTGTTGACTTCGAACGTAGTGAGGGAATAAACAAAATATAATTTTATTCCTAATAATTATAGAAATTTCTTCTATGCTCCTTCTT
This sequence comes from Clostridiaceae bacterium 14S0207, assembly GCA_003288255.1. Taxonomy (GTDB): domain Bacteria; phylum Bacillota; class Clostridia; order Clostridiales; family Clostridiaceae; genus Hathewaya; species Hathewaya limosa. The sequence goes on from CP026600.1 coordinate 2,007,937, forward strand.
GTAAGAAACTATATTGTGCCATATAAAGGTTATAATAAATACCTTTTTTTGCAAGTAACTCTTCATGGGTTCCCACTTCTACTATTTCTCCACCTTCTACAACCATGATTTTGTCACAATCTCTAATTGTTGATAATCTATGTGCTATTACAAAAGAAGTTCTGCCTTTTAATAATTTTTTTATACCTTGTTGTACTAACATTTCTGTATAGGTATCTATATTAGAAGTTGCTTCATCTAATATTAAAATTCTTGGATCTGCTAATAAAGCCCTCGCAAAAGAAATTAATTGTCTTTGTCCTACTGAAAGTCTTGAACCTCTTTCATTTATCTCTGTATCATATCCTTTTTCTAAACTCATTATAAAATCATGAGCATTAACACTCTTTGCTGCGGCTATTATCTCATCATCTGTAGCATCTAATTTCCCATATCTTATATTTTCTTTTACAGAATATGAAAATAAGAAAGTATCTTGTAGCATTATTCCCATTTGACTTCTTAAGGACTCTAATGTTACATCTTTTACATTTATTCCATCTATTAATATTGTACCCTCTTGCACATCATAGAACCTACTTATTAAATTTATAATTGTTGTTTTACCCGCACCTGTTGCTCCAACTAATGCAACGCTTTCACCTTTATTAACTTTAAAATTTACATCTTTTAAATTTTTTACTGATCCATCATAAGAAAAACTTACATTATTAAATTCAATATTACCCTTAATTTCAGGCATAATAGATGAATGTTCCTTTGAATATATTGTAGGTTTTATATCCATAATTTCAAAAACTCTTTCACCTGCTGATATATTACTAATTAAGGTATTATAAAAATCCGTAATATGCATTATTGGTTGCCAAAACATAGTTACATACCAAGTAAAAGAGATTAAAGTTCCTACCTTTATATCTCCAATTCCTATAAGATCAATACCTTTAATATATATAATAACCGTTCCAACACCCCAAGATAGTTGTACTATTGGCCAAAATAAATCATTTAACCTTGCACAACTTAAAAATGTCTTTAACATATCTTCTGTCATGTTTTTAAAATCTTTTTCACGTCTATGCTCTGCCGCAAAATTTTGAACAAGTTTAATTCCTGAAAAATCCTCATGTGTAAAAGCATTAACATTAGAACGTTTTTGTCTATATTTTGCCCATAAAGATTCACTAAAATATTGAACAATAAACAATCCAACAAATAAAAAAGGTATTAACATAAGTGTCCATAATGCTAATTTAAAGTTCATCCATAACATTAAAATACTTACACAAACAAGTTTTAATAATTGAGGAATAAAATTAGTTATGCTTACATTAAATAGTTCTTGAAGTGCATTAACATCACCCATAACCCTAGCCAAAACTTTTCCAACTGGTCTACTATCAAAAAAACCAAATGATAATTTTTGAATATGAGTATACAAATCTTCCCTTATATTTATTAGAATCTTATTTGTAACACCCGCCATACATTTTATTCTTATTCTTGCTGCAGTCATAGCTAATAAATTTAATACAACTAATATAACTCCTATATTTATAAGTCCTCTAATATTTTTATTAGCAATATGCTTATCTATGGCTACCTCTAATAAATAAGGACTAAAAAGCGAACTTAACATAGCTATAATCATTAAAAAAATTACTAATATGATTTTCCGCTTAAAAGGTTTTGCATATTTAAAAAGCCTTTTTAAAATGTATAATTTTGAATGTGATACTCTAATTTCATCTTGTCTAGTACCATTAATCTCCATTATATCGCCTCCTCTTCATCAACATTTTCTATAAAGTCTTTAAACTGTTCTTTATAGATTTCATAATACTTTCCTTGTTTCTTTATAAGTGTAGAATGATTACCACTTTCTATAATTTCACCATTTTCCATAAATAAAATTAAATCTGCATTTTTAACTGCTGAAATTCTATGAGCAATTATAAAAGTTGTGCAGCTCTTTTCTCGCTCATTTAAATTTTTTAGTAGCTGAAATTCAGTTTCCATATCTAACGCTGAAGTAGAATCATCTAAAATTAAAATAGGTGCTTTCTTTATTAATGCTCTTGCTATAGATAATCTTTGCTTTTGACCTCCTGACAACCCTATTCCTCTTTCCCCTACTACGGTATCATATCCTTTAGGTAAGTTATTAACAAATTTCCCTGCACAAGCAAGTTTACTAGCATTTTTTAATTCTTCCTCTGATGCATTTTCTAACCCTAATTTTAAATTATTTTTTACCGAATCTGAAAATAAAAATACATCTTGTGGGACTATAGATATATTGTTTCTAAGGCTAAATAAATCATATTTTTTTACATCTATACCATCTACTAAAACCTCACCCTTTGAAACATCATAATTTCTACCTATTAAACTAATTAAAGAGCTTTTTCCTGATCCTGTAGTTCCCATAATTGCTATAGTCATACCTTTTTCAGCTTTAAAATTAATATTTTTTAATACTTCTTCATTTTTGTATTTAAAAGAAACATTTTTAAATTCTATGTCTCCTTCTATATTTTCTTTAATTATTGCATTTTGACAATTACTGATCTTAGGTTCTGTATCTAATATCTTAAAAACTTTCTTTGCAGATGCTTTAGTTTCGGCAAACATATTAGTAAGCCATCCTAAATTTTCCATAGACCATAACATTCCCCAAATATATCCGTTAAAAGCCACTAATGCACCTAAAGTCATCTCACCCTTCAATACAAAATATCCCCCAAGTGAAATCATCACAATAAGAGATAAGTTTGTAAAAAAATCCATCAAAGGTAAATGATTTGCTAACACATTGGCTTGTTCCATATTAAGTTTATAATACTTTTTATTCATTTTTAAAAATTTTAAAATCTCATGTTTTTCACGACTAAAAGCCTTAACAAGTCTAACTCCAGCAATATTTTCTTCTGCTGTTGTATTCATCTCGGCATTTTGATCACTAATCTTTTCGTATACTTCTCCTTCTTTTTTCTCCAAATTCATAGCTAAAAATCCTACTGGTATCATAGTAATTATACAGGCAACAGCTAACTTAGGACTCAACCAAAATAACGCTACTGCACCAAAAACAAAATGAATAAGATTTTCAAGCAACAAACGCAATCCAAAAGATAGAGATCTCCAGATGTTTTCTATATCTTCTGCTATTCTTGACATAAGTTCACCTGTATTTACCTTATCAAAATAGGCAAACTCTAGTTTTTCTATATGATTAAATAATTCTATTTTTATATCTTTATGAACTTTTACACTTAAAACATCAAATAAATATTCTTCTACATATCCAAAAATTCCTTTTAGAATAGTTATTGTTAAAATACTCAGTAATAAAGTTAATAAAAGTTTATGATTTCCACCTACAATAACCTTGTCTACTAAAATTTTAGAAACATATGGATTTATTAAATCTAATCCAATGCTTATTATCATCGCTAAAAATGGAAGTATAACTAAAACTTTATACTTTTGTACATATTTTAAAATCCTTTTCAATACAATTCCCTCCTTTTTAGAAAAAATAAAGATCATGGAAAATAATGCTCCATGACCTTTATAAAAAAGAGATAACTGCATGCAAAGTATATCTCAATTAAAGATAAAAAGGCCATGAGCACATATAACCCATGACCTGTATATTTTCATTTCAAATTATTTATAGCTATAAAACATTGAAATTTACATAATAAGTCCTTGTTTAGAGATAGGGCTATACATTTTTAAATTACTATTTAAGTTTTCAATTAATCTTAAATTACAATTAAACATCTTTAACATAACATCCTACCTCCTTAAACTTATTTTAGTATTAGTGATAAATTAATTTTATTCTCAGAGATAGAACTATTATGATTTACTTCTCTATTAAATTTAACATTTAAAATAACATTAATTAAATTATTCATAGTTACTACCTCCTTAAAATGGTTTGGATAAATTCCATAAATTAAGTATAATCCCATTGTTTTTTAAAGTCAATATATTTTTTGAATATTTTAAAAATTAATTAAAGAAATTTTTTTTATTCAAAATATGTTTTTTATAAAAATAACGCTATAAATAATTTTGAATTATCTATAGCATTTATTGTGTGTATATATAATTATTAATTAAGATTTTATTATTTTTTATTTATTATTAATGACATTTCTTTTGTTCAGCCATGAAATTTTCTACATCATCGGCTTCTTTTATAACATCTTTAGCTAAGTTTATACAACCATCTTCGGTTACTAATAGATCATCTTCTATTCTTACACCTATATTTTCTTCCGGAATGTAAAGTCCTGGTTCATTAGTTATTATCATTCCTGGTTCTAATTTTGCATTATAATCTCCAATATCATGTGTGTCTAATCCTAAATAATGTCCTATTGAATGGAAATAATACTTAGATAGCTCGCTATCTTCTTTAATTATTCCTAATCCCTTACAAGCATTTGCAAGTTCTTTTCTAGCAACATTTTCAATATCATTCCAAGTTGCACCTGGTTTAACTGCAGCCTCTACAGCCTTTTGAGCAGCTAATACTCCATTGTATACTTCTTTTTGTCTTGAAGTAAATTTACCATTAACAGGGAAAGTACGTGAAAGATCTCCATTATATAATTGATATTGAGCGCCTAAGTCAAGTAATACTACATCACCATCATTTGCCCTACAAGTATTAGCATCATAATGAAGAACTGTACTATTATGTCCTGCTGCAACTATATTATTAAATGCTCTAAACTTAGATCCATTTTTAACCAATGAGTATTCAAAATAAGCTTCTATTTCATATTCCATCATACCTGGTTTTGCATGAGCCCACATATTGTATATACCTTCTTTAGTGATCTCAATTGCTCTTTTGGTTATAGCTATTTCTTCCTCACTTTTTACTGCTCTTAATCTACCTATTTCATCCCCTATATGATGAAGCTTAAGATATGGATATCTTCTCAAAATTTCAGATGCAAAATCTTGAGTTTTAGTTATTCTTATGCCAAATTCTTGTCTTTCTAAATCTAGATATAAATTTTCTGCTCCTACTCTTGAAATAATCCTTCCAAAGTTATCTTCAAATTGATCTAGATATTCAACATTTTCCATTCCAGTTAACTCTTGAGCTTCCTCAACAGTTAGTCTTTCTCCATACCACCTTGCCATTACTGGATCTTGTCTTTCAATAAATAATTTTTCTGTTATACTATTTCCTTGTTTAAATAACATATATACAGCATTTTCCCTTGGGTATCCTGTAATATAATAAAAATTTCTATTTTGTACAAAAGGATATTTATAATCTGCTGATTTGTATGGTGCGTCTTCTTGGAAAAGAACTACAAAAGAATTGTCTTGTATTTTTTCTAGTAGTTTTTTTCTATTTCTTTGAAAAAATTCTTTATTCATGACTATTCCCCCCCATAAATGAATTTGCTTATATCTATAAGTTACCACCTAGGGAACTTTTTTTCAATGAAAAATACAGTATTTATTATAAATTTAACTGTAAATTCAAAATTTTTAAACTTGTAATTATGCTAATTAATAGACATAAATATATTGTTTTCTATATATAACTTTTTTCTAAATGAAAATAGATAACCCTTTCGAATTATCTATTTTCTTTAAAACTTTATAATATAATTATATTATAAGTTAGGATTTACTAAAGAATCTTAATACGTTTAATTAAACCCTTTAATTTGTACTTCTCTAACCCTAAAGATATATCTTTATTATGAAAGCTATGATATATTATTATCTCTATTTTTGTTATATTTTTAACTTATTTTTTATACTTATTTGTTATATTTCTCTTTTATAATTAAATTATATAACTGTAATTACAAAATTTCAAGTTATTTTCTTAATTTTCAGAATATTAGTTTCCAACCTATACTTCTTTGTGTATTTTTTAACTAATTTAACTTATAAAATTTATCTTTACTCTTTCCCTTAATCTAAATTTTATGAATACTTTATAAGCTCTTTCTATGCGTTAAATTTTAAATTATAATAATAATAATAATAATATTAATGTAAATTTTATTTTAATTTTTAGGTGGTGAATTTATGGTTACTCTTATATTATTATGTATTGCTGGTTTTGTAGCTGCCTTTATTGATGCTATAGCTGGTGGTGGTGGGTTAATAAGTGTCCCTGCTTTTCTAATGGCTGGTATACCTCCACATCTTACTTTAGGTACAAATAAATTTTGTGCAACTTCCGGTTCTATTACCAGCGTTATAAAATTTGCTAAAAGTGGGAAAATTAATTTTAAGCTTTTAAAATCTTTGCTACCCTTTACATTTTTAGGTTCCATATTAGGTGTAATTGTAGTAGGCTTTATACCCGCAGATTCCTTATCTGGAATCGTACTTATCTTGGTTTTATTTATTGGCATATATACTATTTTTTCTAAGGACTTAGGGGTAGAAGAAAAAAAAGTTATTATAACAAAAAAAATAATTCTTATAGGTATGTTATTTGCTTTTAGTTTAGGATTTTATGATGGATTTTTCGGTCCGGGCACTGGATCATTTTTAATCTTTGGATTGATTGGAATTTTTGGACAGGATTTTACTAAGGCCACTGCAAATGCAAAGTTATTAAATGTTACAAGTAATATTTCTGCTTTAATTATGTTTGCAATAAAAGGACAAATTATTTATAAAATTGCTATTCCTGTAGCAATTTGTATGGCTTTAGGTGCTAGAGTGGGCACTAGAATTGCCATAGATAATGGACCTAAACTTATAAAACCTATCTTTATAATAATGTCCCTTGCAGTAGCTATAAAACTTATATATCCTTACTTAATAAAATTATTGTAGAAAAAAGAGTGATCATAGTTTTTTAAGATCACTCTTTTTCTTATATTTTTCTATATTATATAAGAACAAAAGTATTTAAATATTCTTCACATATTTCTCCTTTATAGTTTAAATAACATTTCATAGCATCTATAGCCGTAATATTTAATTGTTCTCTATTTTCACCTAAATATTTTGGAACAGCTTGTTCTGTTATATAACTTACATTATAGGTTTTCTGAGCATCTAATTCCTCATTTTCTATAAATAATTTTTGTATTCTATGCATCTTAGGATTTTCTATTTTTACATATGCCTTTATTCCAATAGCCCTTTGTACATATCCACCGGTTTGACCAAAAGGATTTATGTTATAAGTTTTATTAAGCTTTATTTCTAATAATTCTAAAATTTCATATCCTTTCATTTGAACATTAATTATCTTAGGATTCATAGGCACTATATTGTATAAATCATTTAATGTTATTTTCCCTGGTGCAATTGGAGCTCCATATCTCCATCCATGCGAGAAACAAATTTTATTTCCTGTAGCATGAGATATTGATTTTAAAAGGAAATTATCCATAGTTGATTCTAAAGCTAAATGTCTACTTAATAAAGTTTTTGTTTCTCCAACAATGTTATTTAATTCTTCTTCATAAGGTTCAAAAATCTGTGTTACTATATTTTCTATTTCTTTATTCTTCTCAACTTTATCATTTACAGTAATAAGTTCGTGTTTAAAATCTACAACTTTGCCATTTATTATTTCTAAATCTAACCTTCCAAGAAATGAACCATGGCATCCTGACTGAATAAGTATACTATTTCCTATTCTTATAGGAGAATTTAGTCTATTATGGGTATGCCCACTAATGCATACATCTACTCCCTCTACAGTCTGTAGAATTTTATAATCTGTTGGCATTCCTAAATGAGATAATAATATAATGAAATCTACTTTTTCTTTGTTTCTAAGTTCTGATACAATTTTAGGAAGTTCCTCATATTCGGGAGACATATAAATTCCTTGACTAAACTTTTTAGGAAATCCTTGAACCACATGTTCACATGCCATTCCTATAATTCCTATTTTTAAACCGTTAATATTCTTTATACAATAAGGATCAAAAAGACGTTTATTTTTATCATAAACATACGTATTAGCTGATAATACAGGATAATTTAACCTATTAGCTAATTCCCTTAAATGAGAAGGTGTATATGCAAAATCCCAATGTGCAGTCATTGCATCTATTCCCATGGCATTTAAAACTGGAATAATTGCATTTCCCTGAGTTTGTGTTGTAATAAATGTTCCATGAAAAGTATCTCCACAATCTAAAAAAAGTGTATTAGGACTTTCTTTTTTTATACCATCTATTATAGTTTTAATTCTAGAATATCCACCAGCTTCTTTAACCTTAATTCCTTTAGCTTCAAAAAAAACTTCTTTGTGTGGCAATATATGACCATGTGCATCATTTAATTGAACAATTGTAAGTTTTGTTGATTCCTTCATTTTTATCTCCTTAAGCTTTAATATAACAGTATCCTTCATTTTCTTTATTTGCAACTTCTACAACACCACTTGGAACTATTTGTACAAAGGCACATAATTCTTCTTGTTGAATAATGAATTTAGTTAATGCCTTTTTGCACGCAGCAAATTTAACATTTCTTTTTATCAACTCATCCATTTGCATATATAACTTAGTGTTAATTGCTATTTATTCTTTTAAATTAACTACCGCTATAGAATTTGCTAAAATTTCTATTTCAAAATTTTCCCCTGACTTCTCACCTTCATCTAACATATTTTTAGCATTTTCCATAATTAACTTCCACTTACTTGCATTATCTATATGATATAAAACTTTCATAAATATTTTCCTCCTAAGTCTACTTAAAAATAATATTCTTTAAACTTAGTTTAATCTATTTTAAAAAACTTATACTTTGGGCATTTTATTATGCTATAATTTAATATACTTTAAAAATATTATATGAAGTGTTTCCTTGCCAAACCACTTCTTAAAATAATAAAACAAGGAGGAATTTAATTATGATACGTTATAATTCTATTCATGGCAAAAATAATAGAGAAATTGTTCTTTTAAAGGCTTCACCATGTATTTGGGGAAAATGTTCTTTTTGTGATTATATTCATGATAATTCAAAGGATACTAAAGCAAATATTCAATTTAATAAAGATGTTTTAAATAATGTTACAGGGGAATTCAAAGTATTAGAAGTTATTAACTCAGGCAGTTGTTTTGAAATACCTAGAGAAACTTTAGAAGATATTAGATCTGTAATTCAAAATAAGGGTATTAAAAAATTATTTTTAGAAAGTCATTGGATTTATAGAAACAGACTTCAAGAAATGAGAGATTTCTTTGGTATACCAATAATCTTTAAATGTGGAATAGAAACCTTTGATAATGATTTTAGAAACAAATTTTTAAATAAGGGTGCTATTTTTAACCATCCTTCTGAAGTTGCCAAATATTTTAAATCTATATGCCTTCTAGTTGGTATTAAAGGCCAAACTAAAGAAATGTTAAAAAAAGATATGGAATATCTTTTAAAATACTTTGATTATGGGTGTATAAACATATATATTGAAAATTCCACGCCCTTAAAAAGAGATAGAGAATTAATTAAATGGTTTAAAGAAAATTACTCTTTTTTAGATAAAAAAGAAAATATTGAAGTTCTTTGGAACAATACTGATTTTGGTGTAGGTGCAGATGAATAATCTACTCTTTATTTAAAAACTATAAAAAAGTTTTTTAAATAAAAAAGTGACAAACTTAAAAGATGGTTTGTCACTTTTTTATTCTAAAATCTATTTATTTCTTTCTTAATATATATATTCCTAATAATATAAATACTACTGGAACTATATATCTTTTTATTATATTTATTACGTCCCATAACCAAGGTATATATGATAAAATCACATTAAATGCGCCCAAGACTCCTATAATTATTAAAAAAACTCCTACTATGTTGCTTACCCTTTCCTTCTGATTATTTAATAATATTTCATCATTTTCTTCAGAGCCTTGACTATTCTTCATATATTCATTAATTTTTAGTTTCTTTAGTATATCAAGATCATCCGGTACATATAATCCATTTGAAATCTTACCAGCTGAATCTATAGCATCAAAAAATGTATAAATTATAATTGGTGCAGTAATCCATACTTTCATACCATCAAAGCAAAGTATTTTATTCATAATAGTTACAAAAATAAATATTGACATGAAAAATAATCCTCTATTGAATAAGCCTAGATACATATGTCCAGCACCTGGGAAAAAAGATAAAATTCCTGCTATAAATTTACTTTTCCTTGTCATTAACTCTTCACTCCTTATATTTTTATTACCATCAATTTATATTTTCTTTATGTCTTTCTGTTTTAAATTTAAAATCTGATAATACTCTACTACCTTCTTTAATTTCAGTTTTTATAGCATTTTGTTTGATTTTACATTGAATTTCAAGTAGGGTATATTCTATATTACTCATAGATATCATAAAAACGAACAATCCTGTTAGAATTAAGCTAATAGAAATTTTTCTTTTAAATGTTAAGAATTGTAATGATAATCTTGAATCTTTAAATTCCTTATTTTCTTTTATTTTAAGCATAAGTTTGTCTGTATAATATTGATCAGGATTTATATTTTTTACAGAGTTTAAGATTTTTTGATCTAAATCATCTCTTCTCTTCTCCATGTTAATCCCTCCCCCTTTTGAAATTCTATTTTCAATTTTTCTTTAGCTCTATAAATTCTTCCTTCTACGGCTTTTTCACTTATATTTAATATAGATCCTATTTCCTTTTGAGTTAAATCTGCATAATAATATAATACTACAACTTCCTTAAGCCTTGGTGGAAGCTTTTTTATGCAATCTCTAATATAATTTTTTTCTATATTATCTTCACTGGGTGCTGTTTTATCTATTTTAAAAGTGTCAACTAAAAATTCTTTTATACTTTTCTTTCTTTTGTAATCTAAGCATCTTGATATAGAGATTCTATAAATATACGTAGCTAAAGAACATTTACCTTTAAAATTTTTTATATTTTTAAATATAGTCATAAACACTTCTTGTGATAAATCTTCTGCCTCATATAAATCTTTGGTATAAGGATAACATACTCTAAGGATTTTTACTTTATATTCGTCTATTATAAATCTATAGCTTTCTTCATCTCCTTGTATTAACTTAGAAACTAATGTTTCCTCCATACCTAAAATTACCCCTCAGTATTAACTTTTACCAGTCCTGTAGACACCTTAATTTCAAGTTTTGAAGTCCCATTTCCTAAAATTTTTTCTATACTTTTTTCTTTTTCATCATTTAAAGAACAAGTTCCTAAGCTGCTATTGATATATGCATTAATGTTTTTTTCTTGGGTATCTAATTCAACATCTCCGTTAACTGTTTTAAGTTTAAGCATGCTAAATTTATCATTTTTAATTTTAATATCTCCATTTATAATAGATACTTTACACTCTTTTATATCGCCTTGCAATTCCGTATCTCCGTTAACATTATTTATATTAAAATCAACTTTTAAGCTTTGATCAAAACATTTTATATCACCATTAACATCACTAATATCTAGCTGTTTACCATCTGGAACGTATAAAGTTATATCAGAACATTTGATGTTCTTATCTTTAAAATTCAACTTATATTCTCTACCATTTCTAGTAGCATCTATTTTATATTTTTCTTTGAATTTATCATCTTTTAATGTAACAATTGCCTCTACTCTAATTTTTTTATCTTCAGATTTTTTTATTTCTACATCTCCATTAACTACATTTACCTTTAATTTATCTATATTACAATCTATCTTTAGCTTATCATAAACTTCTACCTCATTTTCATCATATATATCATCACTAAAATAAACTAAATTTTTAAATTTTGTTTTTAAATCTTCATTATTAAAAATAATCTTATTTAATCCTATTTGTTTATTATTACACATTGTAGAAAAACCTAGATATCCACGCATTCCAATACTAATTATAAAAGCTAATATAATTAGATAATTAAACTGTGCTTTATACTTATCCCTTCTTTTATTAGCATAAACTACTTCTATACCTAGAATTATAAATAAAATAAACCAGAATCTTGACATAAAATATGCAATATTTAAATTTATACATCTTATACCTAAAACTAATCCTATAAATATAAATCCTATAGCACTAGTAATACTTCCTACCTTTTTCATTATTATCCTCCTCTAAAACCATTCTTTGTAAAAGCCCTTACACCTATTTAGACGTAAGCTCTGTTAATAATCCCATGAAATTTATTAAAAATATTTTTAATAGTGTTTAAAAAGAAAAACTGCTAATATCACTTAAAGATATAGCAGCTTTTTTAAAATTATTTTAATATTAATCTATATTGATTATCTATTAGTAAGTCAGTTCCTGTTACCCATGAAGATAGATCACTTGCTAAAAATAAAATAACTTTTTTAATATCTTCTGGCATACCTAATTTGTTTAATGTTCTATCCTTAGGTTCACCTTCTTCGTCCTTAATACACTTAGTAAAAATATCATCTACATTAATTGAATTCACCCTTATATTTTTATCTTCATAATCTATAGCCATATCTTTAGTTAGATTAGCTATTTCTCTTTTTATCACAGAATAAGCAGATATTTTGTGTAAATCCTTTATGGTCCAAGCTGAACAAGTATTTATTATGCTTCCGCCCCCTCCTTGTGCCATAACAGGAATAGCAACCTTGGATAATTGATAAGTTCCTTTAAGTCCTACATCTAAAATTAAATCATTTTCTTTTTCTTCAATCTCCACTACTGTTTTTCTAAAAGCGTCTTCTGCATTATTAAATAAAACATCTATTTTGCCAAAATCTTTCTTTATCTCTTCTATAACATATTTACAATCCTCAAATTTTGTAACATCACATCTATAAAATTTAGCAACTCTTCCTGCACTACAAAGTCTCTCTATGCCTTTATGTCCCGTTGAACTCATATCTAATAACGCTATTTTTGCACCGTATGCTGATAAAAGTTCTGCTGTCTCAATCCCTACACCTTCCGCTCCTCCTGATATTATTGCAACCTTTCTACTTAAATCTAGAAAATTCGTTTTTTGTAACATACTTTTCCTCCCCTATTTATAAATTTAACATAGAAAAAATCATATACTCATTAATAAATTATCCTCCAATTTATGTAAACCTTAACAATCCTATAAACTGTTCAATATTATCATCTGATTTTTAATAAAAATATTACTATAATTTATATGTTTTTATTATTAAAATATTACTTAATTAGTTCATACTCCTAATACAAAATCCATAAAAAAATACACTAACATTGTAAAATCGCTAGTGTATTTTTATATTTATTTTTATAAAAATCTTTTCCGTTAATTACTTATTGAAAAGAATTCTTTTCTTTAATGCATGTTTAACTTACCTATATCTTTTCTATAATACATTCCTTCAAATTTTATATTATTAACTTCTTTATAAGCTTTTTTAATAGCCTTTTCTAGGAGATTATCTGTAGTAGTTATAGATAATACTCTTCCTCCATTAGTAACCAAACTTTCTTTTTCTTTTTTAACACCTGCAAAGAATACTTTTCCTTCTATTGCTTCTTGGATCTCAATCTTAAATCCTTTTTTATACTCCTTAGGATATCCATTTGAAGCTAATACTAAAGTACATGCATTTCCTTCTTTCCATTTAATTTCTTGATCCTTTAACTTTTTATTTATTGCAGCATTTATTATTTCAACTAAATCCGAATCCATTAATGAAAGAACACATTGAGTTTCTGGATCTCCCATTCTAACATTATATTCTAAAAGATATACTCCTTTTTTACATATCATAATTCCAAAGAAAATTACTCCTATAAAATCTAATTTTTCTTTTTTTATTCCTCTTAAAGTTGGATTCATAATGCTCTCTTTAAAGTCCATTAAGACTTCCTTAGTACAATATGGATTAGGTGCTATTACTCCCATTCCCCCTGTATTAGGACCCTTATCTCCATCTAAAAGTTGTTTGTGATCTTTTGAAGATATAAATGGAATTATAACTTCTCCATCTGTTATACTAAGAATGGATGCTTCTACACCTTCTAAAAATTCTTCCATAACTATAGTAGTTCCTGCTCCTTTAAACACATTTTTTCCCATAAAATCTACTATAGTCTTTTTAGCCTCTTCTTTTGAATTTACTATTACTACTCCTTTCCCTGCTGCAAGTCCATCTGCCTTAATAACAATTGGATACGGTGCATTATTAGCATATTCTAAGGCTTTTTCCATATTATCAAATACTTTATATTCAGCTGTTTTAACCCCATATTTCCTCATAAAATTCTTTGCAAAGACTTTACTTCCCTCTAATTGAGCGCCTTCTTTATTAGGACCAAAAATTTTTAATCCTTCTTTTCTAAATAAATCCACAATTCCTTGGCATAAAGGTACCTCAGGTCCTACTATTGTAAGATCTATATCTTTTTCTTTGGCAAAGCGTACAATTTCCTTATTTTCTTTTATATCTATACATTCACATTTATGTTCTAAAGATATTCCCTCATTCCCCGGAACACAGTATATCTTTTCTATGCTATTATTCTCGGATAGCTTATATGCTAATGCATGTTCTCTTCCACCTGAACCAAGTAATAGTATATTCATTACAATTCACCCCTATTTAGCTAAAATATCTATATAAAATTAATGTTTAAAATGCCTCATACCTGTAAATACCATTGCCATTCCATGTTCATTACAAGCATCTATAGACTCTTGATCACGAATAGAACCACCTGGTTGAATTATTGCCTTTATATTATACTTATTGGCTTCATCTACACAATCTCTAAATGGTAAAAAGGCATCAGATGCTAATACTACTCCATCTTTAGCTCTATCTAGTGCTTCTATGGTTGCCCAAATTCTATTAACTTGTCCAGCTCCAATTCCTTTTGCCATGCCATTTTTAACTACAACTATAGCATTGGATTTTACATATTTTACAACTTTCATAGCAAAAATCAACTCTTCCATTTCTTTTTCTGAAGGAACTTTTTCTGTAACTATTTTTAACTGTTCTATAAGATCATTATCTGAACTTTGTACTAAAATACCACCATCTACCTTTACTAATTCACCATTATTATCTCTTCCATTTTTGCATTTTATTACTCTTAGATTTTTCTTAGACTTTAACACTTCTAAAGCTTCCTCTGTAAAATTTGGTGCCATAACTATTTCTAAAAATATTTTTTTCATTTCCTCAGCTGTTTCTTTATCTACAGTTCTATTTATAGCTACAATTCCCCCAAAAATTGAAACTGGATCACATTCAAATGCTTTTACATATACATCTTTTAAGGTGTCTCCTTTTTTAGCTATAGAGACTCCACATGGAGTATTATGTTTTAAACCACAACAAGCCACTTCATCAAATTCACAAACTACCTTCCATGCAATATCCATATCCTTTATATTATTATAAGATAATTCTTTTCCATTTAATTGTTCATAGTTATTAATCAACCCTTCTCCTGAAGTATTTTTATATAATGCTGCTGTTTGATGAGGATTTTCTCCATACCTAAGGTCCATTACCTTTTCATAGGATACCGATAAATATTTAGGATATTCTTCTTCTAGCATAAACTTACTAATAGCTGCATCATAAGCAGAAGTTAAATTAAATACTTTTCCTGCTAAATATTTTTTAGTTTGTAGGGACACTTCTTTATTTTCTTCTATTTCTTCCATAACATTTTTATAATCTGCAGTGTCACTTAAAACTACCACATCCTGAAAATTTTTGGCCGCAGAACGTAGCATAGTAGGCCCACCTATATCTATAAATTCCATTTTTTCTTCAAACTCCAGATCCTCCTTAACCTTTTCAAAGAAAGGATATAAATTAACAACTACCATATCAATAGGGGTAATATCTTTTTGTTTAAGCTTTTTCATATGTTCCTGGTTATTACGTTTTGCTAAAATACCTCCATGTACCTTAGGATGTAATGTTTTTACTCTTCCATCTAAAATTTCTTCAAATTCAGTAACATCTGATACATCTATAACATTAATTCCATTTTCCTTTAAATATTTGAAAGTTCCACCTGTAGATAATATATCTACACCTTTAGATTGAAGAAATTTTGCAAGTTCCAATATACCATCCTTATAAAAAACACTTATTAAGGCTCTTTTTATCATTATCCTAATCCTCCCTAATTATCACTTTTCCATTTTTAATTTCCACTTTATTTTCTATTAACAACTTAATTGCTTCTGGTAATGCTTTATGTTCTTGTACTAAAACTCTTTTTTGAAGTTCTTCTGGAGTATCTTCGCCATAAACTGGAACAGTTTTTTGAAGAATAATATTACCTGTATCTGTACCCTCATCTACAAAATGCACAGTACATCCAGACACTTTAACTCCATATTCAATAGCTTTGTCATGAACCTTTATTCCATACATACCTTTACCACAAAAACTAGGAATTAAAGAAGGATGAATATTTATAATTCTATTTTTAAATTTCTTTAATATATCACCTTGTAAAATTGATAAAAATCCTGCAAGGACAATTAAATTCACATCGTTTTGTAAAAATTTTAAAATTTCATCTGATATAGATTCACGTAGTACTTTTTTAGGAAGAACTAATGTTTTAATATTATGTTTTTTAGCTCTTTCTATGGCAAAAGCCTTCTCATTATCTGAAACTACATATTCTACTTTACAATTTAAATATTTATTTTCAATATTATCTATTATAGCTTGTAGATTACTTCCACCTCCAGAAACTAAGACTGCTATTTTAAACAAACTCCAGCACCCCCATCTCTTACATAGCCAATTTCAAATACCTTTTCTCCTAAAGATTGAAGTAATTCTTTTATTAAGTGTACCTCTTCTTTTCTTACACAAAGTACAAACCCAATTCCCATATTAAAAGTATTAAACATATGCTCCTCATCTACACCCTTTTTCATTATTTCTTTAAATATAGGTGGTATTTCAAAAGTATTTTTATCTATTACTGCAGTAAATTCACCTTTAAACATTCTTGGTATATTTTCATAAAAACCTCCACCTGTAATATGTGCCATTCCTTTAACTTCATAATTCTTTAATACTTCCAAAATAGGTTTTACATAAATCTTTGTTGGTGTTAAAAGAGTTTTCCATACTGGTTGTCCCATAAATTCTTCATCTAAATTTTTGAAAATCTTTCTAACTAAAGAATATCCATTACTATGGATTCCTGATGAAGCTAACCCTAATAAAATATCACCATCTTTTATGTTACTTCCATCGATTATTTTATCCTTGTCTACTATTCCAACTGAAAATCCTGCCAAATCATACTCTCCATCCCTATAAAAGCCTGGCATTTCAGCAGTTTCTCCTCCAATTAAGGCACATTGTGATTGCATACATCCATGTGATACTCCTTTTACTATATCAGCTGCAACCTTTGAATCTAACTTTCCACAAGCCATATAATCTAAAAAGAATAATGGTTTTGCACCATGACATAAAATATCATTAACACACATGGCTACACAATCAATTCCTATAGTATCATATTTCTTTGACTTAAAAGCTATATCTAATTTAGTGCCAACCCCGTCAGTTCCTGAGACTAAAACAGGATTTTCATAACCCGCTCCAATTTCAAACATTCCTGCAAAACTTCCTATATTATTCAGAACACCTTTTGTATAAGTATTCTTAGTATATTCCTTTATTAAATTAACAGCTTTATATCCTTCTTCAATATTAACCCCTGAATCCTTATATGTGATCATGTTTTCCCCTCCATTAATCATTAAAATTTTATTTTATAGGTGCTGAAATTGGATATACTCCCTTAAAACATCCTAAGCAAAAATTCCCACTATCCTTTAATGAATTTACTAATCCTTCTACACTCAGGTAATGTAAACTATCTGCTCCAATCTGATCTTTTATGCTTTCTATATCATTATTTGCTCCTATAAGCTCACTTCTATAAGGAGTATCTATTCCAAAATAACAAGGATATTTTACAACTGGAGATGCTACCATAAAATGTACTTCCTTTGCTCCAGCCTTTTTTAATATTTCTACTAATCTTTTACTAGTGGTACCTCTTACTATAGAATCGTCTATTAAGACTATACTTTTTCCTTTCACTACTTCTTTTAATGCATTTAATTTAACTGTAACTGCTTTTTCTCTCATTTCTTGAGAAGGTGCTATGAAAGTTCTACCTACATATCTATTTTTAATAATTCCAACATCAAAAGGAATTCCCGAAGCCCTAGAATATCCTATAGCCGCTGGTATTCCCGAATCAGGTACTCCTATTACTATATCCGCTTTTACTGGTGATTCCTCAAATAATTTCTTTCCTGTTAATATTCTAGCATTATTTACTCCTATTCCGTCCATAACACTATCTGGTCTAGCAAAATATACATATTCAAAGGCACAAACAGCCTTTTTACTCTTTTCAGCAAAATTTATAGATTTAATACCATCTTTGTTTATAATCACAATTTCACCTGGTTTTACATCTCTTATAAATTCTACTCCTGTACAATCTAAACCACAACTCTCAGAGGATATAACATAATTTTCTCCTATTTTCCCTAGGCATAAAGGTCTAATTCCATGTGGATCTCGTACTCCTATAAGTTCATTTTTAGTTAATATTACAATTGCATAAGATCCTTTTACAGCCTGCATTGTATCAACTACTGCTTGTTCTATACCTTTTTTAGCACTTCGTGAAATTAAATTTAATATAACTTCTGAATCAATAGATGTTTGAAAAATACATCCACAATCTTCTAAAAGTTCTCTTATAACTTCTGCATTAACAAGTGTTCCATTATGTGCTATAGCAATATCACCTAATTTACAACTTCCTACTAATGGTTGAGCATTCTTTATTAAACTCTCTCCTGCAGTAGAATATCGAACATGTCCTATTGCAGAATTTCCTTGCATATTATCTAAAATTTTTGTATCAAACACCTCTGAAACCAAGCCCATTCCTTTATGACTTTTCATTTCAACCTCATTTGAAGTTACAATTCCGCAACTTTCTTGTCCTCTATGTTGAAGTGCATAAAGTCCATAATAAGTTAACTTTGATACATCTAACTCTCCTTCTCTAGAATAAATTCCGTAAACCCCACATTCCTCATGAAATTTATCTTCAAGTTCATCTATATAAGTTACACATTCATTATTTGTTTTTTTATTATCTTCCATGAACTTTCGCCTCCATTACATTTTTAGAAAACTATATATATCTTCTTAACTTTTATGCAATTTATTATGCTTAACTATGCCATAACTAATTAAATTCTTACTAGCTATGACATAGTCTTTTATTTTATTTTTGCATTCTATTTAATATTTCTTTATATCCTTGTACTAAATCTCCTAAATTTCTCCTGAATCTATCTTTGTCCAGTCTTTCTCCTGTTGTCATATCCCAAAATCTACATGTATCAGGTGATACTTCATCAGCTAAAATTATTTTTCCATTAAACTTTCCAAATTCTAATTTGAAATCAACTAATTTAATATTTTCTTTAGCATAAAAATCTTTTAAAATATCATTTACCTTTAAAGCCTGTTCATATATATAATTCAATTCTTCAAATGTTACAATGCCCATTGCTACAGCATGGTAATCATTCATTAATGGATCTCCTAATTCATCATTTTTATAACTTAATTCTAAAACAGTAGTTTTAAGAGCCGTTCCTTCTTCTAACCCATATCGTTTTGCCATACTTCCTGCTGCTACATTTCTAACTATAACTTCTAGTGGAACTATATTAACCTTTTTACAAACTTGTTCTCTATGACTTAACTTTTCAATAAAATGTGTTTCTACTCCATTATCTTCTAATAATTTAAAAAGAATGGAAGTAATTTCATTATTCAAAACTCCCTTTTCGTCTATGGAAGCCTTTTTAGCACCATTAAATGCTGTTGCATCATCTTTGTAATAAATTATAACCTTATTCTCTTCATCAGTAGCATAAATCTTTTTGGCTTTTCCTTCATATAATTGATTTAATTTTTTCATTATAAATCCACCCCTTCATTATTTTCCTCAATAAATTTTTTCTTCATATTATGTCTAAAATTTATAAGTTTTTCTTTTAATTCAGGATATTTTATAGAGAGTATTTCCACTGCTAACATACCAGCATTATAACTATTATTAATTCCAACTGTAGCTACTGGAATAGATTTTGGCATTTGGACTATTGAAAGTAATGCATCCATTCCCTCCATGGAAGCCTTAATAGGAACCCCTATTACAGGTAAAATTGTTTTTGATGCTATAACTCCTGGTAAATGAGCTGCCAAACCAGCACCCGCTATAATACATTCAAAGTTTTCCTTTTCAAGATTATTGATAACTTCCTCTAATTTTTCTGGTACTCTATGTGCTGAAAGAATATATGCCTTGTATTCAATATTAAATTCTTTTAATACTTTAGCTGAATTTTTCATAATTTCTGTATCTGATTTACTTCCAAAAATAATTGCAACTTTCATAAATTACTCCCCCTTATATCGAGTAGGAGCTAAATAATTATTTTATTTAGCGTCCTCTCACACCACCGTACGTACCGTTCGGTATACGGCGGTTCATTAAGAATTATGTATTAGCTGATATCCTTTAGATATACTTCTGTAACCAAGGTTTTCAATATATTTGTTGTTTAAGATTGTGTCAAGAACTGGGCTTTTGGATATTCTCCAATAGCCTTTTCTTGTATTTGCGTACTCCCATGCTTTATGGGTCGGAAGACCTAGTTTTATGAGGTTTCGTCCTCTAGTTTTAACCTTTTTCCATTGTTTCCAAATACAACTTCTTAACCTTCTTCTTATCCAACTATCTATTTTTTGTATTTTAGCGTTAGCTTTTGCTATTCCAAAATAATTAATCCATCCAATCGTTAATTGGTTAATCATGTAAATTCTATATTCTATACTTATACCTTTATTACGATTTGTTAATTTTCTTATTTTGTTTATGAATCTTTTATATGACTTTTCATGTATCCTTATATTGGCTCCGCCTTTTACAAAATAGAATGAAAAACCAAGAAATTTTCTTCTCGTCACAAAATCTACTGCACTTTTATTTTCATTAACTCTAAGTTTTAATACATCTTCAAGTACTCTTCTTGTACTTGCCATAACTCTTATTCCTGCCTTTTTGCTTTTTACATATATATTACAATCATCTGCAAATCGACAAAATCTATGACCTCTTTTCTCAAGTTCTTTATCTACTTCATCAAGCATGATATTAGCAAGGAGTGGGCTTAGTGGACCACCTTGCGGTGTACCCTTATCAGATTTTACCTTCAATCCATTTATCATTATTCCAGATTTAAGATACTCTCTAATTAGCCTTAATACTCTTTTATCTTTAATTTTTCTTGATAGTCTTTCCATTAATATATCATGATTAACTTTATCAAAGAACTTTTCTAAGTCTATATCAACAACCCACTTATAACCTTCGTTAATATATTCCTTTGATTTTAATATAGCCTGTTTAGCACTTTTATTTGGTCTAAATCCATAGCTATTATCTGAAAAGGTAGGGTCATAAATTTTATTAAGTTCTTGTGCTATTGCCTGTTGTATTAATCTATCAAGTACAGTAGGAATTCCAAGTAATCTAGTTCCACCGTCAGGTTTTGGTATTTCCACTCTCCTAACGGGTGAAGGTTTATACCTTCCCTCTAATAACTTTTGCTTAATTGTTATCCAATTCTTAATGATAAATTCTCGAAATTCATCGGTTTTCATACCATCAATACCATGGCTTCCTTTATTAGCAACTACTCTTTTCATGGCTTTTAGCATATTTTCTCTAGCTAAAATCATTTCAAGTAAGTTATCAGTATCATCTATTACATTGTTTTCTCTTTCTCTCTTTGCTAACGCCAAATTATTACTCTGCGCCCCTCGCTTATCTTGAAGTTCCACTTCTCCTTCCACGAGGCGACCTCTGTATTGAGTTGTCTGCTTTCCTTGTAATTTATTTGAATTATTCAAAGCTGAAAACCTCCTAATGTTCAGTCCTTCCCGCACTACGTGCACATAGTGTGGTACTATGACCTCTGCTGACTTCTGATAGTTCAGTTACATATCACTATGTAAGTTATCATGTAGGAAATTCATCCTTTAATGATATATCTATCAGACCTCCCCAGGTAAGAACGCAATCTTTCATTCCATATATCTGCCACATATACTGTAGTAGCTTTCGGGTGATACGGACTTTGTTTTGTTATGCAAACTCATCCAGCTATAATCAGCCTCTTATGTGATTCGTATTCCTCAGACCGGAATTTTGCCCTCCGACTTCCTTCAGATTCCATCTCGCAATGGACACCCTTGTCATTGGCTAACGCCTATATCACCTTCGGCGCTCGGGACTTTCACCCTATAGATTGCGCCCATGCTGGGCGCACATAAAAAACTCACCATAATAGGTATTATGATGAGTTTTTTATAACAGATATAGTAATAAGTATCAAAATAAATTTATATACTTAATTCACCATAATTCCTAATAGTCAAAGATTTGCGGCCTTTGCTAGAAACGCTTGAACCCTATTATCAAGCTTATATTAAGAACTACTTATTTAAATTATTAAGTTTTAATTATAATTAAATATTATCATTTTGCAAAGATTAAGTCAATACATTGTTTTTGTTTTATTTGAAATTATTCGTATATTAACGAACATTTTAATGTATTGTAATTTTTATTTTCGTTTTTCTGTACTTATAATATTTTATATATATTTAATATCTTTGAACTTTCCATACTCTAAGTACTATTTAAAATATTCAACACCTGATGTAAAAATACTTTGATTATAATTTCCTTCTACATTTCTAAATGTTCCATTGGATATCCTTTCAGTATGTCCCATTTTTCCAAGAACTCTTCCATCTGGGCTAGTTATTCCTTCAATAGCCATAACTGATCCATTAGGATTATATTTTATATCATTTGTATGATTACCATTTGAATCTACATATTGAGTAGCCACTTGTCCATTTTTAAATAATTCTTTAACTACTTCGTCAGTAGCATAAAATCTTCCCTCTCCATGAGATACCGGAACAGTATAGATATCTCCTTGTCTAGCTCTATTAAACCATGGTGATTTAGTAGATACTACTTTTGTATTTACCACACAAGATATATGTCTTCCTATAGAATTAAAGGTTAATGTTGGAGAATCTTCTTTAATATCAACTATATCTCCATAAGGTACTAATCCTAATTTTATTAATGCTTGGAATCCATTACAAATTCCTAACATTAGTCCATCTTTAACATTTAAATGTTCACGAACAGCCTGTTTTATTCTTTCATTTCTAAAAATAGCTGCTATAAACTTGCCTGATCCATCTGGTTCATCTCCTGCACTAAATCCACCTGGTATCATAATGATCTGGCTTTTTCTAATTAACTTCTCCATATTTTCTATAGATTCATTAATATCCTTAGATGTTAAATTATTAAATACAAATAACTTAGTTTCCGCACCTGCTTTTTCAAATGCCAATTTACTATCATATTCGCAATTTGATCCTGGGAAGACTGGAATTAATACTTTTGGTTTAGGAGTATTTATTAATATATTACATTTTTCATGTTGATTTTTTAATACAGTTTTATCTACTTCTATACCAATAGCTTCTTCACTCTTATGTTCTTTATATTTTGTTGGGAAAATCGGTTCTAAAGTTTCTTCCCATTTTTCTATTGCATTATTTAATTTAATAACTTCATTAGCTATATGAATTTCTTGTGATTTAATAGTTTTACCTATTACTTTATAAGAGATTCCATGGAATTTGTCTAAAATATTTACATCACCTTTAAATTCCACAACTATATTTCCATAGTCAGATGAAAATAACTCTTCTTCACTATATTCTTCTTCAAATTTAAAACCAATTTTATTTCCAAAACACATTTTTGAGATACTTTCAGCAACTCCTCCAAATTTTATAGCTGAGGCTGAAATTATATTTTTACTTTTAATAAGCTCATGTATAGCCCTAAAGTTATTCTTTAATATGTTAAAATCTGGTATTTCTTCTTTATTTCTTTTCACATTAAACATTATAACTTTATTATTATATTCCTTAAATTCAGGAGTACATACTTCATCAAGTTCTACAGTAGTAACAGCAAAAGAAATTAATGTTGGAGGTACATTTATATCCTTAAAGGTACCAGACATACTATCTTTTCCTCCAATTGCCGCAATTTCAAAAGAAGTTTGTGCAAGTAATGCTCCTAATAATGCCGAAAATGGTTTTCCCCATTTTTCTTCATTGCTACTAAGTTTCTCAAAGTATTCTTGAAAAGAAAGTCTTACTTTAGAATAATCTCCTCCACTTGCTACAATTTTAGATAATGACTCTATTACTGCATATAATGCACCGTGAAAAGGACTCCATTTTCCTATTTTAGGATTATATCCGTAAGACATTAATGATACTGTAGAAGTTTCTCCATGTAAAACTGGAATCTTAGCACACATAGCATCAATTGGAGTTAATTGATTTTTCCCTCCAAAAGGCATAAATACCGTAGATGCTCCTACTGTACTATCAAACATTTCACATAGTCCTTTTTGAGAACATACATTTAAATCTTTTAAATTATTTATAAAGGCTTCTTTTAAATTTAAATTTTTATATCTTTCATTTCTTTCTTCAAAATAACTACTATCTTTTGGTGCCTTAACTACTACATTCATAAATTGTCTGGCACCGTTAGTATCCAAAAATTCTCTACTTAAGTCTAAAATTATTTTATTATTCCATTGAATTTTAACTCTTTTTTCTTCAGTTACTTCTGCAACAACTACAGCCTCTAAATTTTCATCATGGGCATACCTTATAAATTTATTCGCATCTTCATTTTTAACAACTACAGCCATCCTTTCTTGTGATTCTGATATTGCTAGTTCCGTTCCATCTAATCCTTCATATTTTTTAGGTACTTTATCTAAATCTATAAATAATCCTTCTGCTAATTCTCCTACTGCAACTGAAACTCCACCTGCCCCAAAATCATTACATCTTTTAATCATAGTTGTAACCTTTGGATTTCTAAATAACCTTTGAATTTTTCTTTCCGTTGGTGCATTTCCTTTTTGCACTTCAGATCCACAAGTTAAAATAGATTTTTCAGTATGTTCCTTTGAAGAACCTGAAGCTCCTCCGCAACCATCTCTTCCTGTTCTTCCACCTAATAATATTATAAGATCTCCACATTTTGGCTCTTCTCTTCTTACATTTTCAATTGAGGTTGCTCCAATAACAGCACCTACTTCCATTCTTTTAGCTAAAAATCCTTCATCATAAATTTCTGTAACTTGTCCTGTCGCCAATCCAATTTGATTTCCATAGCTACTATATCCTCTAGCTGCTTCTTTGGTTATTTTACTTTGTGGAAGTTTACCCTTCAATGTTTTATCTATAGCTTTTCTAGGATCTGCAGCTCCTGTTACACGCATAGCTTGATAAACATAACTTCTTCCTGATAATGGATCTCTAATAGCACCTCCTAAACAAGTTGAAGCTCCACCAAATGGCTCTATTTCAGTTGGATGATTATGGGTTTCATTTTTAAACATTAAAAGCCACTTTTCATTTTTTTCATCTACTTTAACATCTATAACTATGCTACAAGCATTAATTTCATCCGATTTATCTAGATCTTCTAACTTCCCATCTGCTCTTAATTGTTTCATTCCAATTACTGCTAAATCCATTAATGTTTGTTTTTTATCTTTTCCAATATATAATTTTTCTCTAATCTTTAAATAATTTTTATATTCCTCTTGAATAACATCTGTATATTTTCCTTCTTCAATATTAATCTCTTCTAAAATTGTATTAAAAGTAGTATGTCTGCAATGATCTGACCAATAAGTATCTATAACCTTTATTTCCGTTATAGTAGGAAATTTATTTTCTTTTCTAAAATATTGTTGACATAACTTCAAATCTTCAAAACTCATAGCAAGGTTTTTATCTTGTAAAAAACTTTTTAACTCTTCATCATTTAATGTATTAAAACTTTCTAAAACTTCTACTGAATTTTTTAATTCTATTTCTTTATCATCATCCTTAATTTTATCTAAAGAAGTTTCTTTAGAATCCACCTTATTTATGTAGTAATTCTTTATTTTGTCTAATTCATCACTTGTAATATCCCCTTCTATAAGAATAACTCTAGCATTTTTTACAGTACATTCTTTTCCTTGTAAAATTAATTTAATACACTGTTCAGCTGAATCCGCTCTTTGATAATACTGACCTTTTAAAAATTCTACTGCAAAAATATTTTTATTTACATATTCAATATCTTTTTCAAATATCATATCCACATTAGGTTCACTTAATACATATTTCTTTATCTTATTAAACTCTTCTTCGTTAACTTCAAAAACATCATATCTATTTAAGAGTCTAACATTTGTAATTTTTTCTATACCTAAGTTGTCTTTAAAATCTCTTAATAATTTTTGTGCTTCCACATTAAAGTTCGGTTTTTTTTCTACAAAAACTCTATAATTTTGTAAATTCATTTTAATCCTCCTTAAGTTAGAACTATTTACGAATATTCTTTTATTTTTTTTATATATTGTTCGATAGACTTATTATAATATATATTTCAAATATTTAAAAGTATAACTTTCAAATATTCTTACAATTTGCAATTTTATATTTTCTATATAATTATTCCATAAAAAATAAAGCAAATCAAAGGAATCTCATTATATCCTTGATTTGCTTTATTTTTTAATTTAAACTTTATAAATTTAGTTGTTTATTTAGTTTTGACATGTTTTGATATATCATCATAATCTTTTAACTTTTCTTTTACTATGGCTGATAATGCTATAATTGCGATTAAATTAGGAATAACCATGATTCCATTGAAAAAGTCAGCAAGTTCCCAAACTAAATCAACTTTTAATGCACAACCTATAAATACAAAGAACATAACCAAAACTCTATATCCTGGTAAAGCTTTTTTACCAAATAAATATTTAATATTTGCTTCACCAAAGAAATACCAGCCTATTATAGTTGAAAAGGCAAAGAAGAATAATGATATAGCTATGAATTTTTCTCCAAAATTACCCATTCCAGCAGTAAATGCCTTTTGAGTTAAACTAATACCTGTAGTTTTTCCATCTAAAGCTCCTGTAGTTAAAATTACAAGTGCTGTTAAAGTTAAAATTACAAAAGTATCAACAAATACACCAACTATAGCAACTAAACCTTGATCACATGGATGGTCAACCTTTGCCACTGCATGTGCATGAGGTGTAGATCCCATACCTGCTTCATTAGAGAATAATCCTCTTGAAACACCGTATCTAACAGCTTGTTTAATAGTAACTCCGACTACTCCACCACCTACTGCTTGGGGATTAAATGCACCTTTAAAAATCATTCCCAATGAAGGTAATATTTGATTATAATTCATAAATATAATTACTAAACTTCCAATAATATAAAATAATGCCATAACAGGAACTATTTTTTCAGCAAAAGATGCTATTCTTGATATACCACCTATAAAAATAGCTGCTGTTAAAACTGCTAATATACCTCCAATTATATATGGACTAATATTAAATGCTGTTTTAAAGGCACTTCCTATAGAATTAGCTTGTACCATATTTCCTATAAATCCAAGAGCCATAATTATACTTATAGAGAAAAATCCTGCTAAAAATTTATTATGGAGTCCTTGGCTAATATAATATGCAGGCCCCCCTGTTACTTCTCCATCTTTCTTAGTTTTAAAAACTTGAGCTAATGTAGCCTCTGCAAAGATTGTACTCATTCCAAAGAAAGCACTAATCCACATCCAAAATATAGCACCTGGTCCTCCAGAAGCCATAGCTGTTGCAGCTCCTGCTAGGTTTCCTGTACCAACTTGTGCTGATATAGCTGTTGCTAAGGCTTGGAAAGAAGACATACCATCTTTTCCTGCTTTTTTACCAAAGCTTATTGCTCCAAAGGTATTTTTAAAAGCCTTTCCAAACTTTTTAACTTGTACAAATTTTAACTTAAATGAAAAGAAAATCCCTGTACCACAAAGAAGAAAAATTAAAATATAATTCCATAAATAGTGGTTTAAACCTTTAACTAAATTCAATGCTGAATCCATGCAAAACCCTCCTTCTTTTTTTTAAATCTTAATAAATAATAAATAAATAATAAATAATTGATTAACAAATAACTTTTAATTAATTATATGATATTTTTTGTAAATTTGCAACACTTTCTGAATATTCGAAATGGTTTTTAATTAAATTTGTTTCTTATTGAATTTTATATAGTTTACATATACTAGATTAAAGTTTGCAACTACTTTACAGTTAACTTTTATATATTATGATATAATTATTAAGTAATTTAACATATAGTTTTTGTTTAATTTAAAGGAGGATTTTATGAAAAAAATTATATTATCATTATGTTTATGTTTTAGCATATTGTTTACTTTAACTGCTTGTGGTAATTCAAATGCTACCGATACCAAAAGTAAAGAAAATAAGACTGAAGAAAAAACTTCTACGTCTGAAAATACTAATGAACCTCTTGCTCAATTTACAACTCCCAAAGTTGGAGAAGAAATCGCGGTTTTAGAAACTTCCATGGGAACAATTAAAATTAGATTTTTTCCTGAGTATGCTCCTAAAACTGTAGAAAATTTCAAAACCCATATAAGTAAAAAATATTATGATGGTCTTATTTTTCATAGGGTTATAAATGATTTTATGATACAAGGTGGAGACCCTAAAGGAACTGGTATGGGTGGTGAAAGTATCTGGGGAAAACCTTTTGAAGATGAATTCACACCAAAATTACATAATTTTAGAGGCGCACTATCTATGGCTAATGCTGGTCCCAATACAAATGGAAGTCAATTTTTTATAGTTCAAGCAAAAAAAACACCTGATCAACTAATAAATGCCATGAAAAATGCAGATAAATCTTCTTATGGAGAAAATGTAATTAAAAAATATTCTGAGGTAGGTGGAACTCCTACTCTTGATTATAAACATACTGTATTTGGTCAGGTTATCGAAGGAATGGATGTAGTAGATAAAATCGCTAGTACAAAAACTGTTTCAAATGATAAACCTGAAAAAGATGTAAAAATAAAAAAAGCTTATTTAGAACCATATAAAAAATAAATTTTAGAAATAGAAGTCTTTTATTTAAATTTTAAAAGACTTCTATTTTAATTTATTTTTATTTATAAATTTTCATCTCCTTGTCTCCAGTTTAATGGACACATACCACCGCTTTTCAAAGCCTGTAATACTCTTAAAATTTCATCCACATTTCTTCCTATATCCAAATCATGAATTACGGAATATTTTATCTTTCCTTCCGGATCAATAATAAATAATCCTCTTAAAGGAATTCCCTCTTCTTCAATTAATACACCAAAATTTTTAGTAATCTCTTTTGTGTAATCTGAAACTATGGGAAAATTTATTTCTCCCAATTTTCCTCTAATCCAAGTTTTATGTGAGTATAGGCTATCGCAACTTATAGCTAAAATATCTGCCCCAAGATTTTGAAACTCTTTATATCTATCACTAAATCCTCTTAATTCTGTATGACATACCTTAGTAAAATCTAAAGTATAAAAAAGCATAATAATCCAACTACCCTTATAATCTTCTAATGAAATTTTCTTAATTTCTTTCCCATCCCCTAAAACAGCTTGAACTTTAAATGCTGGTGCTATTTTTTCCACTATTCTATCCATAATTCTTGTAACGCCCCTTCTTTTATTTTATAAAAAACCATGTACTCTTATAATTAGTTTAATAAGAATACATGGTTTTATACCATTATTATTTTGTTTTATAAATATCTACAATTTCACCATAATACAATGTATGATAATTTCCATCTTCATATAGTTTCTTTACTTCAAGATCATTTATCATATTAATATCTATGGGATGACTATAAACAACCTTACATTCGTAATGCATATCAGCATTTTCTATAATAGGAGTTGAAATTTTATTTCCTTCTTTTAAATATAAATCACATTCTTTAAATTTATCTATATCCTTACCTGTTTTAGTACCACAGATTGTTAATGCCTGTTTTAAATTCTTAGAAAATGGAATGCTTACTGTAAACTCTTTAGCATTTTCTAATAGTTCATAAGTGTATCTTGATTTTCTTACTAAAACCATAAATACTGGTTTTCTCCATTGATAACCAATTTGCCCCCAACTAATAGTCATAGTATTTACTGTATCTCCATTTTTAACAGTTAAAAATGCTCCTTGTGTATGAAGCCAGTCCATAGTTTCTTCTAAATTTTCTATGAAATTTAATGAACTCATTGAAAACTTCCTCTCTATCTAAATTATTTTATTATTTCTAAATTATCATAGCAGATTTCTCTACCTTTAAAATAAACATTTTTTAAACCTACTTTATTTATTATATCTATAGCATATTCGAAGTTTCCACCAATAGCTTCAGGATTATGACTATCTGATCCTACTGTAACTATTTTACCACCTAAATCTCTATATCTTGAATAAATCTTTAAGAGATTATTTCTTGCTCCCTCTAAATTCAAACGTCTTGTGTTAATTTCCATTGCTTTTCCTTTTTCTATAAGTAGCTTTAAAACTTCATCTATATGATCACTAAAATCATCATAATATATTTCTTTATCTTCATATGGTGCATATCTAGAAATATAATCAATATGTCCTAAGGTATCAATATCATTATAAATTTTTAGACATTTAATCATAGCTTCTAGATATTCTTCATATGCTGCTTTTTTACTTTTTCCTTCATAATAATCTTTTCTAAAAATATCCATTCCATTTACTACATGAATAGATCCAATAACAAAGTCAAAGTTATCACTTTTTATAATTTCTTCATTTCTCTTTAGAAATTCTGGTCTAAGTCCTACTTCCATACCTAAAAGTAATTTATCATTTCTTAATTTACCGTATTTTTTAAAATAATCTTCTACATTAAAAGTAAAATCTTCTCCCTCTGCTGCTCCTGGATATTCTATATCCATATGTTCAGTTAATATTAAATTTACCCCCCTTGTATTTGCTGCTTTAATAGCATCTTCTATAATCATTGAAGAATCTGCAGATATCTCTGTATGAACATGATTATCAAACAATATAATCCCTCCCATTTATAATAAATTAGAAAATACCCTAGCTAATGCTTCTAAAAACTTAACTTTTAAAGTAGCATTTTTAAAATAATCTTTAGGAATAAGATAACTATTTTTAATATCCTTTAAAAAAGTATTTTCCAATTGTTTTGTAATTTCATTATCATATATTACAGTATTAATTTCATAATTCAATTCAAAACTTCTTACATCCATATTTGCAGTTCCAACCATACTAACTTCTCCATCGACAGTAATAACCTTAGAATGTATAAAAGCTTTCTTATCATAAAAATAAATTTCTACGCCATATGATATAAGTTCAGATAGATAAGTTCTAGATGCATAATAAACATGAAAATGATCATATTTTCCTGGAAATAAGATTTTTATTTTTATTCCACCTAATGCAGCTATTTTAAGTGCAGTCATAACACTTTCTGTAGGAACAAAATAAGGTGTTGTTATGTAAATATAATGTTGAGCTTTATTTATCATCATAAGAATTGCCTGCATTATAGCCGGATTTTCAGAATCTGGTCCACTTTTCGCTAGTTGAAGAATTTTACCTTCATATCTAAAATCCTTAAAATAATCTTCTACATTTCCCTTATATCCTAATTTTTTATCTAAAATTTTTTTTATCATGCAAAAATCATCAATAAATACTGCTTGCAATCCTAAAACACAATCACCCTTGATCATAAGATGGGTATCTCTCCAATATCCCAATTCTCCTTTTCCTAAATATTCATCTCCTATGTTTATTCCACCTATGAATCCAATCTTACCATCTATTATAACAATTTTTCTATGATTTCTATAGTTTATTTGAGTATTTATAATTCTTAATAATGGTGCTAAAAAATAAGTATAAACTACTATATCTACTCCAGCTTCCTTAAGGCTTTTTATATCTCTTTTTTTTAGTCCCAAAGATCCAAGTTTATCTATTATAAGTCTAACTTGTACTCCTTCCTTAGCTTTTTTCTTTAAAATATCCATAATTTCTGTACCTATTCCATCACTTTTAAAAATATAATATTCTAAATGTATATGATGTCTTGCCTTTAATAACTCTTTTTTTAATACTCTAAACTTCTCTAATCCATTATCAAAAACTTCAACCTTATTTTTACAAAATATAGGCGATGAACTATTATTCTTTAAAAGTTCCATTAGCTCACAATACTTATTAGATGGAATTTTAATTTTATATGCCTCAGCTAATTCTTCAGATATATTAAATCTTTTGTCTTTTAATCTTCTTTTTTTCCAATTTCGTCCTAAAAAAACATATAAAAATATGCCTAAGGGTGGAAAAAATAAAAATATTACAAGCCATGCTATAGTTTTTTCTGGTCTTCTTCTTTCCAAAATTATTATTACTATAGCAAAGAGTGAATATATTAGTAATAATATATATAAATTTTTAAAAGTCATATTTTATCTCCTGTAATAGAGACCAAATTTATATTTTACATATTATAAATCAAATCTCTAAATATTTAGATTTATTTTTAATATGTATATAATTCTAATTTTTTATGTAAATATATTAATCTTTATATATTTTCTTATACTTTATATTGCAAAAATAAAACAATATCTTTATAACTAATAAAATAAGAATATTAGTTATAAAAATATTGTTCTTTGAATATAGTTAAATTTTATAGCAAAAGCCACTGACTAATCAGTGGCTCTTTGCATTATAATCTAACTATATATTAACTTTTTTAAAAAGATCTCTATATAAAAACGATTATAATTTATTAACTTTAGCTGCTTGAGGACCTCTTTCGCCTTCAACAACTTCAAATTCAACTTTTTGGCCTTCTTCTAAAGATTTGAAACCATCTCCTTCGATAGCTGAGAAATGAACGAATACGTCTTTTTCTCCTTCAACTGAGATAAATCCAAAACCTTTTTCTGCATTAAACCATTTAACTATTCCTGTTTTCATTTAAAAATCCTCCAAAATAAAAAAAATACTTAATGAAATTTTATTTCACTATATGCTTAGAAGAATAACATATTTTTAGAATCATGTCAATATGTTATTTTAACCAAATATTTAGAAAATTGTTATTTTAACTTTTTTAATATTATAACTTAAAAAATTTAATTTTTAAGTTATAATATTATTCATGAGAAAGGAGTCTAACTTATGAAGAAAATTGGAATGAGAAATATAAAAACAGCAATAGCCGTATTTATATGTATTATTACACTTGGTTTTTCTAAATTTAATTTTCCATTTTATGCTTGTATAGCAGCTATAATTACAATGGATAAAACTATTTATAACTCTTTTAAAATTGGTAAAAATAGAACTATAGGTACTACTATAGGTGCTTTAGTAGGTTTAGTTTTTGCTCTACTTATGCCTAATAACAATTTTTTAATACCACTATGCATGGCTATTGGAATATCACTTACTATTTATCTTTGCAATACATTAGGATATAAAAAATCCATAACTATTGCCTGTATAGTTTTTATTGCAATAACCGGTAATTTAAAGGGAACTAGTCCTTTGCATTATGCTACAAATCGTTTATTCGAAACCGTTTTAGGTATTATAATAGCTGTTATTGTGAATTACCTTGTTTTCCCGCCCAATTTAAAAAAACAAATTTTTGAATCTAGTAATAAAATTCATAAAGATTTATTATTATTGTGTGGAGAAAATTTTTATAATGAAAATGCTAAAAATTTAGAAGAACTTTATAATCATATTAAAACTTTAGAAAGTTCTATAGCTGCTTATGAAGATGAATATAAGATATCCACTGATAATTTGAATTTAAATAAATATAAAAATAGTATAACTTTATTCTATAAATTACATACTCATTTAATGATTGTAGAAGAGATGAAAAATAGTGTACCTTTAAAAGATACATTATATAAAGAACTTCACAATTTAACTTCTCTTCAATTTAAAGAAATACTAGAAATTAAAAATAATGATTTAGTTTTTGTCTTTAACTATCATATGGAAAAGGTTAAAGATATTCTAAATAATTTAAATAATATAAGTATGTTATAATTTTTAATAACTTATGATTTTTATAGAAAGGATGTTTTCATTGACTAAAGAATTTTTTAAAGGTAGTACTATGTTAAACCCTCTACCCGTAGCCTTAATAACTTCAAAATCAAAAGATAATAAGGTAAATGTATTTACAGCTGCTTGGATTGGTACTGTATGCACCCACCCTCCAATGATTTCTGTCTCAATTCGTCCCGAAAGATTATCTTATGAATACATAAAAGAAAATGGAGAATTCGTTGTAAATATGCCTCATGGTAATATGAGTAAAATTGTTGACTTCTGTGGTGTTCGCTCTGGTAGAGATATAGATAAAATAGAAAAATTTAATTTAAAATTAGAGGATAGTACTAATATTAGTGTGCCTTATATTGATGAATGTCCAATTAGCTTAGAATGTAAACTGCATGATATTATTCCTTTAGGCTCCCATCATATGTTTTTAGCTACTGTAGTAGGTGTCCATGTAGATACATCATTAATGGATGAAAAAGGCAAAATTCACTACGAAAAAGCAAGATTACTTTCCTATTGCCATGGTGAATATTATACCTTACCTATAGAATCTAACGGAAAATTCGGTTACTCCGTTCAGAAAAACAAAAATAAGAATAAGCATAAAACAAAAAAGCATTCTTCTAAATAATTTATAAAGACCATATCATTAAATAATAAAAATATGGTCTTTATTAGTTCTATAAAAATCTATTTTTTAATTATATTACGTGCTGGAATCCCTACTGCTGTAGCATCATCTGGTACTTCCTTTAGAACTACTGCATTAGCTCCAATTTTAACATTATTCCCTATGTTAATTGGACCTAATATTTTTGCTCCGCTTCCTACAATAACATTGTTTCCCAAAGTAGGATGTCTTTTTCCTTTATCCTTTCCTGTTCCACCTAAAGTTGTTCCATGAAATAAAGTAACATTATCTCCTACTTCTGCTGTTTCTCCAATTACTACTCCCATACCATGATCTATGAAAAATCCCTTTCCTATTTTAGCTCCTGGATGAATCTCTATACCTGTAAAAAATCTAGAAATTTGAGACAATAATCTAGATAAAAAGAAAAGATTTTTAGTATATAGGAAATGTGTTATTCTATACATTATAATTGCATGAACAGATGGATATAGTAAAAACACTTCTAGTTTATTTCTTGCTGCTGGATCTTTTTTTAATATATTATCTAAATCATATATCAAAGTTTTAAACATTTTTTATTCCTCCATATAAATTATTTTTTTGCATATAAAAAGACTCCATCTCTTATAGAGATGAAGTCACCCTCATTATTCCACTCTAATAAATAATATCCATTAAAATTCGAAATATATTTCAAGCACATCTTAATGCTCTAGTATTATAACGGATACTTCCGATACAGCCTACTTAATTCGGTGTATAACTCCAAAGGGCACTTCATATAACCTTCTATTTAAGAATTCTTTCAGCTAGTAAATTCTCTCTCTGTAAACTCCAATTATATTACTTTCCTTTTTCATAGTTTTTTTAATTTATTCAATAATTTTATTTTTCATTATAATATATAATATATTATTTTTTTATTTTTGTCCATAATATTTTATTACTATTACATGAATTTACATATATTTTATTTTTGTGGCTCAAAAACATATTTTCCTTCTTTATTTACATAACCTATTTTCGTACCAATTTGTATTTGAGCCAATCCTTTGTAAAATCCATATGCTTCATCAAATTTAGGTTCCACTACAAATTTTTCATTTAAATCTATATAGCCCCATTTTTCTCCAATCATAACACTTAACATATCTTCACTAATATAATCAACATCATCATATTTTAACTGAATTATTATCTTTCCTTCTTCATTTATATATCCATATTTATCATCTATACTAACTACAGCTTTACCATCCTTAAAATCCTCGCCTGTATGGAATTTAGGTTCGATTACTATTTTACCATCCTTATTTATATAACCTATTTTCCCATTTTGTTCTATAGCTGCAAGCCCTTCACTAAAGTTTTTAGCAATATAGAATTTGCCCTTAATTATTACATTACCCTCTTTATCTATATATCCATACTTATTTCCTATAGCAATAGACGCTAATCCTTCACTAAAATTTCCTGCATAATCATATATAGGAGAAATAGCTACATTACCTTCTTTATCTATATATCCTAATTTACCACCAATTTGTACTAATGCTCTATCATCATTAAATTCATATGCGTCCATAAATTGAGGTTTTATAATTTCCTCACATGATTCATTTATATAACCCCACTCATATGATTTTTTTACTAAACATAAACCATTGTTGAAAGTTTTAATTTCATTATATATAGGTTCTATTATAATTTTATTTTCTTTATTTATAACCCCTAACTTTTCGTTCTCTTTATAAGCAAATAAATCATCATTAATCATTTCTAAAAAATCATATTTATTTTCAATTAAAAATTGATTTTTTTCATTTATTACACCATATTTACCTTCTAAACTTACTATGGCCATATTATTTATAAAATCTTCTGCTGTATCATATTTAGGTTCAATAACTATCTCACCTTTATTA
The DNA here is from genome assembly GCA_003288255.1 of Clostridiaceae bacterium 14S0207. Lineage (GTDB taxonomy): Bacteria > Bacillota > Clostridia > Clostridiales > Clostridiaceae > Hathewaya > Hathewaya limosa. Next base: position 2,044,765 of record CP026600.1, read on the forward strand.
TTTATGTATCCATACTTTTTTTTATTTTTAATAATATATAATTCTTCTCCGCTCATAACTTATTAAAAACCTCCTTTAGATTTTCTTTAGCTTTATATTACATTTTTCTTTATTTTATAGTATACTTTAAACATATTAAGATTTATTCTTAAAATATATTTTAACATATAAACACATTAATTTATAATTGTTTTTAATTTAATTTAAAAAGGAGGTATCATTATATGAGTAAGGTTTTTCGAACTGTTGATGTTAAAAAAAATATAGCTCTTGTTGCACATGATAATAAAAAAAGTGAATTATTAGCTTGGGTTAAAGCTAATAAAGAAATATTAAGCCAGCATAACCTATTTGCAACTGGAACCACTGGATTAATAATTCAGAATGAAACTGGACTTGATATAACATCTTTTAAAAGTGGTCCATTAGGTGGCGATCAGCAACTTGGAGCTACTATAGTTAACTTTGGTTTAGATATCTTAATATTCTTTTGGGATCCCTTAGAATCTCAACCTCACGATCCTGATGTTAAAGCTCTACTTAGAATAGCAACTTTATATAATATACCATCTGCAACAAACAAATCTACAGCTGATTTTATAATATCTTCTAGTTATATGAATACTTGTTATGATCTAGCTTTATATGATCATGCAGAATATAACAATAGAAAAATTGATATAAAAAAAGAATAGCAGTTAGTTCTGCTATTTTAAAAATATATTTCAGAATATTTTTTATACATTTTATTTAAATAATATTTTTTATTATTTATTTTTTCTTTTTTTAGTACATTTAAGTTTTTTTTGAGTTATAGTATATAAGAACAGGAAAGAGGTGATAATTTGAAGTACTTAAGACAATTAGCTATAATATTTTCATTTTGTATTTTAGGTGAATTTATAAAACATATTTTTCATCTAAATATACCTAGTAATGTTATAGGAATGCTATTACTTTTAGGCGCATTATGTTCAGGAATTGTAAAATTATCTATGCTTGAAGAAATGTCTAATCTTTTATTAGAGCATTTACCATTTTTATTTATTCCTGCAGGAGTAGGACTTATAACTTGTTTTTCTCTTATAAAAAACAGCCTAGTAAAATTCTCAGTTATAATTATTATTTCAACTTTAATAGTATTAGCTATAACAGGATTAACTATTGAATTATTAATGAGGAGGAAAGCAAAATGAATACATTAATACAAAGTCCTATATTCGGAATAACAGTTTCATTAATTGCTTTCGAACTAGGATGCTTTTTATTTAAGAAAACCAAAAATCCTATATTTAACCCCTTATTAATAGGTATTGCTGTAGTTATAGGGTTTTTAAAAGTAACTAACATAAGTTTTGAAACTTATAATATAGGTGGTCAATATATTTCATTTTTATTAGGACCAGCAACTGTAATTTTAGCTGTACCTTTATACAAAAAGATTGCCCTTCTTAAACAATACGGGTTAGAGATTTTTTTAGGAATAAGTATTGGAACATCTTGTGGAATCTTAAGTGTAATTTTATTAAGTAAATTATTTGGAATAGATAAAAGTCTTATGATGTCTTTAGTTCCAAAATCAATAACTACTCCTATAGGAATGGAAGTTTCTAAAGGGCTTGGGGGTAATACTTCTATTACTGTTGCAGCGATTATCATTACAGGAATATTAGGTGCCATTATCGGTCCAATGTTATGTAAAATTTGTAAAATAAAAAACAAAGTTGCTATAGGAATATCTCTTGGTACTGCTTCCCATGCTATGGGTACAGCAAAAGCATTAGAATTAGGAGAAACTCAAGGTGCTATGGGTGGACTTGCTATTGCAATTTCAGGCCTATTAACAGTTTTTTTAGCACCATTAATAGTAAGTCTATTTTTATAACACTTGTACATATATTTAAAAGCAAGAGAATAAGATATTTAATCTTATTCTCTTGCTTTTTGTAAAAACATATTTAATTGATTTTTTACTTCTTGTTCTTTTTCTTTTGTTATAGGACCCCTTCCTAACCTATCACATAATGAAATTAAGTATATCTCCTTAGGATCTATTTCCATTTTCATATGCTCTAAATCTGAAAACGGAAGATTTTTTGCTACAAATAAAGTCTGCATATGCCATCTTACTATAGCTGTAACCTTCCTAATAAACTCCTTGTCTTCTCTAAAATAAGTTAAAAACTCTTCTGCTAGACTTTTTCCTTCTATATCATGATTATAAGAAGTTATTCTTCCCTTTCGAATCTTTGTAGTTTTTATCTTTCCTATGTCATGAAGAAATGCCCCCCACATAAAAGCTCTTTGATCTTTACTTTCTTTTTTATATTGTGTAGCTAAATCAACAACTTGCATAGTATGATTCCAAACATCTCCTTCTGGATGATACTTAGGTTCCTGATTTAAGCCAATGAATTGTGCTATATAATTAAAAGGATATCCTATAACTTTAATTTCATTCTTTATATGTTTATTTAAAATCATGGATGGTTTTTCTTCAGTTAATAATATTGTGTTTATTTTTTCATATAATTCCATTGTTTTATCCAAATTATCCCCTCTTTTCTTATTTTAAAAATCTAACAGTGAATTTATCCTTACTTAAAGTATCAAATTTAAATCCTTTATTCTTTAATCCTTGAATAATTTCTGGTAGTGCCTTTACAGAGGTTATTTTAGCAGGACTATCATGCATAAGTATTATAATTTTATTTGAATAATCACTTTCTCTTAATACATTATTAACTATTTTCTCTTTACTTTGCACCGCTACAGATGCATCTGTAGAATCCACATTCCAGTCAAAATAATATAGATTATTATTGTTCATATAGTTAACTAATTCTCTCATAATTTTTGTTCCACCATAATTATGACTAACTGTATTATTACTTCCTCCTGGGAATCTTAATATATTAGGCTCAACTCCCGTAACATCCTTTATGAGCTTCTCTAATTTATTAAAATCCTTAATAAAATTTTCTTTACTACTATATATATAGCTATATTCATGAGAATAAGTATGATTTCCTATACTATGTCCTTCATTAACTATTCGTTTATACATTTCTATTCCTAATTTAGAATCATTCCCTTTAACAAAAAATGTAGCCTTTATATTATGGATTTTTAATATATCTAATATGTTACTGGTATTAGAAGATGGTCCATCATCAAATGTTAAATATGCTATTTTTTTAGCATATTTAATTTGTTTTTTTAAATTATTATCTCGTTTAATTTTTTCTAGTTTTTTAACTTGTAAGTTTAAAGTTTTATACTCTTTTGCAACACTATTTAGCTTTAAATCTAACTTTTTTTCTTCTTCTTGTTTACTTTCAAGGTTTTGATTTAAGGAGGATACTATATAATGATTTTGCACTAAATTAAATATTAATACCATTTGCATTATAACCCCAATAATCAAAAAAGCTCTAGCCATTGTATATTTCTTCATTTGTTTTTCCTCCTAAACTTCATTCCTACATTAAAATAATTGGTTTTTTTTCTGTTTTAACTTATAAATTTTATCTTGTTCTATCTTAATTTGTTCCCTTTTTTTTAACAACTTATTTTCCACAATATTTATAGAGGAATTTATTTTTTTTATGTTATTAGTTTGATATATTAATAATATAGTAGATATTAAAAGTATAATTAATAAAATTACACTAAGTCTTTTATACATACTTTTTATAGAAAACACCACCTTTCTACTCTAAATATATTATGTGTATACAAATAATAAAAATACTTATTTTTATTATTCTAAAAAAGAGATTATATAATTAATTTTTTTAACTATACAATCTCTTTTTAAAGACTTAATATTTTAATCTATATTTAATTTTTTTCTTTTTTTATCTTTTATAAGATAGTTTAAATACCAAATCAACCTATAAAAACTTTCACTAATTAAAACTGCAAATATTAAATCTAAAATTACATGTTGTTTTATAAATTGAGTAGCCAATAAAATACTAATAGTCAAAATATAATTTACGCCTAGTTCATAAGAATTTAATTTTAATTTATTTAAACCTTTAAATACAGAATAAGTAGTTATACAATGAATACTTGGAAAACAATTATAAGGATTATCACACATATATGTATATTTTACCCATTTGGTTAGTATATCATTGTTTACTAATTTAGGTCTATCCACTGTAGTTTGAAAAAAATAAAAAAATACATATGCCATAAGCAAAGATAATATTAGGGAAATAAGAGTACACTTATAGGCTTCTTCATTTTTAATACATAGTATAATTAATCCAATAGCGATAAATGCATACCATATTTTATATGGTATTATGAACTGTTTTACAAAAGGCATAGATTTATCTAAATCTGTTGCAAGAGAATATATATCACCTTTTTTTATATTTAACTCCTCATAAAAAATATGCACTCCTGGAATAGTTAATATCCATAAACATAAAAAAATCTTTCTTTTAATTAAATTCATACTTTCACCCTATTTCTTTTTTAATAGGTTTTGTATTTTTTATTTTTATATACAAAAAAACTTTCACCAAATATTATTTTATTATTGGTAAAAGCTTTTTATCTTAACTATTAAATTGCTATTCCTAGTTCAACTAATCTATCTAATACCTTTTTATAAGTTTCCTCCACCTTACAGGCAAAATGTTTGCTAGAATATGCTTCTGTTCTTAAAATGCTATTATTACTTAGTTCCTTTAGTAATTCATCATTTCTTAATAATTTTATAACAGATCTTTTAAACTCATCTTTTGTTTTATAAGTATATCCATTATGTTCATTTATAACAAGATGTGAAATACAAGGGTCCCATCTGCAAATTACAGGTAGTCCACTTGATAATGCTTCTATATATGTTAGTCCTTGTGTTTCACTAGTTGATGCAGTTACAAAAATATCTCCTATTTTATAATACTTATGAACTTCAGATGGTTTAACCATATCGGTGAAAAATACTTTATCATTTATATTTAGTGAATCTACCTCTTGTCTTAACTTCTTTAAATAAGGTCCTCCACCCACAATTACCAAGCTAACATTTTCATATTCGCAAAATTCACTATAAAAATTAATTATCTCTTCTATATTTTTTTCTTCTGCTATTCTTCCTATGTACATGATTTTTTTTCCTTCTTTAGGAATACCATGTTTTTGTAAAATATTATTTTTCTCTTCTTCTGACATCTTTTCTTTAAATTTACTCAAATCTATACCTGTAGGAATAATACTTGTTTCTGTATGCGTTCCATATCCAAGTAATGTTTCTTCTACCTTTTTAGTAGGTGTTATTACACATTCCATAGAATTTAAAAGTACAGATGTTAACTTTGCAGATAACCTTTTACTTAATAATTTTCCTCCCCATAAATAATGAAGATAATCCTCATACATAGTATGATAAGTATGAACTTGAGGAATATGAAGTTTTTTAGCTATTATTTTAGCCACTACCATTGTAGTAAATTCCGTTTGTGAATGTATAATATCTGGTTTCCATTTAATGATTTCTTTTGTGATAGAACTAAAAAATGGATTTCCTACTCTAGCACCTGGATAAATTTTTGTTTCTAAAGATTTTAAATAATATATATCACCATCAATTTTACTTTCTCCATCTGTGGATAAAGTTAATATTTTAACGTCATGTCCTAATTTTTTTAATTCTTTATATAAATTATTTGTAGAAATTACAACACCATTTACAATTGGAAAATAAGTATCGGAAGTTATTAATATTTTCATGATAACTATCCTCCTTTAAGACTCTTAATTTATTATCTTAATTAATGATATAACTAAAATCTTAAATAACTCCATTAGTTTTCTTAAATTTACCTTAAATTTTTCTTAATAATTGAAAATTTTTATTATTTATTATCACTTTAAAACTCTATTTTATCTCCTTCTATAAATATCTTTATCCTTTCACTTACTGAAATTCTTTTTAATTTTAAAAGGAATTTAGAGTTTTCCACATACATTATTCTATTATCTATTACTTTTTCCAACATTTCTACATCTATGTTATTAACCTCTCTTCCAATTAATGAAGAAAATTTATCTTTTATACTTTTCTCTAAAATATATGTAGTAACCTCATCCACTTTAGATTTAAAATCAATTTTTACTTCTATTTCATTAACTGTATATTTATCAACTTTTATGGAAGTCTTTATTCTTTCAAGTTCTTTATTTTTTTCTTCTAAAACTATTTGCATTTTTCTAATTTTGCTATAATTTTTTTCTATTTTGTGGGTAAAAAATATAGTAAAACTTATTATAGATACCAATATACCAACCAAACAACCTGTTACAAAAAAAATTAAATATTTTTTCTTTATTTCATCCATAAACGTCCACTCTTTTCAAATAACCTTAAGATTTCAACCGCCATATTAGCACCTATAAATGCAAATATTATATATATAATCTGTTTTCCTATAGATTTAAAATTACCATTAAATAACCCCTCTTCAAAAATTTCAAAGGACGAAAACGTCCCCCCTAAAGCCGTTGCTATAGCCCATATTTTTATTGAATTAGCTACATTTAGCATAATTTTAAGTGGAGAATTGCCATTTATAATTGCACCAAAAGTAGCAAATAAACTACCACCTAAAACTACACCAAAGGATATAAAAAAACTATAAATTATGCTTGCAAAAAATTTTTCCATGTTTTTATTACCTCTAATCATATTTTATTATAAATTATGAATTCTTATCATGAAGTATTCGGCTTTCTTTATAATACATTGACCTTAGAATATATGTCTAAATTTAATATTCGTTTTACAAAATAACAAAAATCACATAAAATTAACATATAACCATTAATAAACTTTAAAGAAAGGAAAATTTGTTAATGAGATTAAATAAATTTATTAGTGAAAAAGGAATTTGTTCTAGAAGAGAGGCCGATAGATTAATTGAAGCCGGTAAAGTCACCGTTAACGGAAAAACTGCGCAAATAGGTATGGACGTTTCAGACGAAGATAAGGTAATAGTTAATGATGTTCCTCTTAAAAATCGAGACGAATTTGTATATATAGCTTTTAACAAGCCGGTGGGTATAACTTGTACTACTGATAGATCTATTAAGGGGAATATTATTGATTATATCAATTATCCAAAACGAATATTTCATATAGGTAGATTAGATAAACCTTCTCAAGGCTTAATTTTTTTAACCAATGATGGTGATATTGTAAATAAAATTCTTAGGGCTGGAAACAACCATGAAAAGGAATATATAGTTACAGTAAATACTCCTATTACTCCAGAATTTATAAAACAAATGGGAAATGGTCTTCCTATTTTAAATACCGTTACAAAAAAATGCTTTGTTAAAAGAGAAAGTAAATATGTATTTAGAATAATTTTAACTCAAGGTCTTAACAGACAAATACGAAGAATGTGTGAATATCTAGGATACACTGTAACCAAACTCAAAAGAGTTCGAATTATGAATATAACCCTAGATAATATTCCTGAGGGAAAATGGAGATATATATCAAAGGAAGAATTGCAAGAGATAAATAACATGGTTAAGAACTCTATAAAAACAGAGGAAGCTTCTGTATAACAATTAAGGATAGGCTTTTTTAAACCTATCCTTAATTATATATATTAATAATATTTAGGGATTGCAATATTGTAAAATTTTTGTTGGATGAATTCCTGACATAATTAAAGAAATTACTTTTTCTTTTCTCGTGTTAAATCTATTAAATGTTTCTTCTGCTTTCTCTAAATCATTATATACCTTCCAATATCCACAAACTAAACATTTTTTATTTGGACAATTTATAAAACTTTCAACATCTTTTACAGGGTATCCTAAAAATATACCTATTTCATGTGGACAACCATTTTTATATCTATTTCTAAGTAAATATAACTTGTTGTTTAAAGACCATTGTCTTCTATATCCATTTTCATTCATAAATACTGCATTTTCTCTGTTAGCTAATGTTTTTCTTAACAAATCTTCTTTATAAAAAAGCACAATAGCACCTTTTTCATATCTATGTAGTTCAAAATACTTTATATTAAAAAAGTTACAAACTTTTTCTTTAGCTTCATCCCATATTTTTAATAATTTTCTTTCCCCATTATTAAAAACAATTAAGGAAGATGGTTTTTCTCTAAAAATAGTTGGTGCAATACTATAAGCTAATAATCCATAAAAATATTCTTCATCTTGAAATTCATTTATCATCTTAAAATATTTACACATACTATCTTTACACATACACATCTCCCTCTCTCATTTATTTAGCTAGATTTCGTCCTAAGTTTTTACATTCATCTATAGCAGCATCATCAGGTGTTTCATTAATAATAAGTGAATCAAAAATTAAGTTAGCTCCAAGTTCCTTCATTTTATCTTCCCAATTTCTCATCCATTCACCATCGCCCCATCCATAAGATCCAAATAGAACTATGTTCTTTCCTTGTGCTTCACCTGAAATTGATTCAATAAAAGGCTCCATTTCTGCTTCTTCTAAAACCTCAGCCCCCATAGCTGGACATCCTAGAACTACTACGTCTGGATTTTTTATATCATCTAAAGAAGCTTCTCCTACTTGCTTTACTTTAACTTTTGCACCTTCTTCACTTGCACCTACTTCTATAGCCTTTGCCATCATTTCTGTATTACCTGTACCGCTCCAATAAATTATATTTATAGACTTCATTCTTTTACCCCCTAATTAATTGATATCGATTTTCATTTTTAATAACATTATATAAAGAGTATTTTATTTTGTCAATGTAATTGATAAATATTTTCAATTATTCATGCTTTCATCTTTATTCTTTCCAAAATAACCTTTATATTTATTTACAACTTATTTATAAATTATACTAACATTATAGACATGAGTATTAATTATGTAGATTTTTAAAAATATATTTTGTAAAAACTATTACAAAAATTATTACGTATTTGCCTTTATTAATAGACTAAATATGGACATGGATGATAAAATTCAAATAATTAATTTTTTATTAAACAAAAAGTGGTTGATAATATTATCAACCACTTTCACTTTAAAACATTACTTCTACAGTAATAATTTTGGCAGGGGCACGAGGACTTGAACCCGGAACCAACGGTTTTGGAGACCGCTACTCTACCAATTGAGCTATACCCCTTCGACATATTTTTCATTTTTTTGTCAACGTTTTACCAACAAAATTAATTATAATATAAAAATTTACTTTAGTCAACAAAAAAATAATATTTTTTTTATTTTTGGTTAAAGTAATCTTAATTAGTTTATCAAACTTTCTTAAAATTTTAGGAGGTCATGTTATGCACAATAATAAAAATCATATGAAAACTGATGAAAAATCTAATGCTGAACTTAGAAAAATGTATCATAGAAATGGTGGAGACATAGGTATTGAAAATGGAGTTAAAATAGATGCCAATAATGATAAATTTACTAAACGCTCTAAGTTATCTCATAATAAATAACTTATTTATAAATTCATAAAAAGGTTCATATATTATATGTATTCTCTTTTATTAATTTATAACCAAATAAAGCACACCTTAATATTAAAGTGTGCTTTATTTTTATTTATATTATCCTAATTGTTGTAAAACACAGCCCTTTATAAATTTAATATTATTTTATTTACAAAATTCAACTATTTCATCACTTTCAGCTCCTGGTTGAATTAAAACCTTATCTATATTTAATTGCCTAGCCTCTTTTAAAATTTCTAATCCTAATTTAGGATTTACACATAAATCAATAACATCAATGTTAAAATTAGAAGATTTTAAATCTATAAAAGATGCTTTCCCATCTCCTCTAGGATCTATTCCAATAACATTATATTTTTCCCTTTTTAAGGTATTTAAAATTTTATTTGCATATTTACTTTCATTAGTAACATCTCCAACTACAACCCAATTATAATATTCAAATAATGCTTCAATATTCATTTTGTTCTTCCCTTCTTCTTTATTTCAATTTTTTTATTTAATAGATTTTATGTTATTCTAACACAAAAGCTCATATTTAATCATATCATTTCATTTTTCTTCATTTTAATTCATATATTCATTAGTATTCTTTGCATAAGTAAGACATTTGTAGAGATTCTTCACCTTGACAACAATATTTAATATAGTATAATTAAAAACATAAAAAAATTATGTGGACGGCTAGTGATAGAGGCGCTGTATTTATTAGTACTACTATTGAGGTAAGCACTATGAAATAGTAGAAAAGGAAATATGGCCGAAGTATATAACTAATGCTTTAAGGTTATATAACTGGGCTTACATAAAATATATGTAAGACTGTCACAAATATATTGTTTGTGAAGAGCTATCTTAAATATTTATTCATAAAATTAGGTCTTTACCTTTTTAAAATGATAAAAACCCTAAGATAACTTCTTAGGGTTTTTCGTCTTTTTCAGCTTTTCTTATCCTCTATATCCTTCCACATTTAAAGAGGAGGAAACACCTATGAGAAAAACTAAATATTCTCTAAAAAATTCTTTTGTTTTATTAAGCTCCATTTTATTTTTTAATTTTTTATTATTACAACCAGTCTTTGCTGCAGAAGCTAACTCTGTTCAAACCAATGCACATAGATTTGGATTTTTAACTCTTTTACCCCCTATAATTGCAATAATTCTTGCATTTTTATTTAAAAATGTAATTATCTCTTTATTTGCAGGTATTCTAGTAGGAGGATTTTTATTAAATCTATCTGGATTTAATGTTTTTTCAGCTCTTTTAAATTCATTCTCATTAGCTATTCATGAAATTTTAAATTCTCTAGCAAACCCATGGAATGCCGGAATAATACTTCAATGTTTAACTATTGGTGGCCTTATTGCTTTAATTTCTAGAATGGGTGGAACTAAAGCTGTTGCTGAAGCTCTTGCAAAAAGAGCAAAGACATCCAAAAGTGCTCAGTTAATAACATGGTTATTAGGTATTTTTGTATTTTTTGATGATTATGCAAATTCTCTTATAGTAGGACCTATAATGAAACCTGTTTGTGACAAAATGAACATTTCAAGAGAAAAATTATCTTTTATAGTTGATGCTACAGCTGCGCCTATATCTGGTATAGCTTTAATTTCAACTTGGATAGGATATGAACTTAGTTTAATAAAATCTGGATTTGCCGATATAGGCGTTCAAGCTAATTCTTATAATGTATTTATGTCTACAATTCCTTATAGATTTTATAATATTTTAATTTTAATCTTTATTGTTTTGACTGCAGTTTTATTAAGAGAGTTTGGTCCAATGCATAAGGCTGAACTTAGAGCAAGAACTACTGGCGAAACTTTAAGAAAAGGATCCAATCCCCTTTCTTCTCAAGAAAACGATATGGAACCTAAAGAAGGTGTAAAGCTTAATATATGGAATGCAATAATTCCTATTTTAATATTAATTGTAGGAGGATTTATCGGTTTTTATATTAATGGTTATGGTGCTATTATGTCTGGTAATAATACTGAATCTATTAATTTATTAAAAACTTCTCCATTCTCGCTTACTGCTATACAAACTGCATTTGGTCAATCCGATGCAAGTATAGTATTATTTACATCAGCATTAGTAGCTAGCATAGTTGCAATGATTATGGCTCGTGTACAAAATATATTTAAAATAAGTGAATCTATTGAAATTTGGATTGATGGTATGAAGTCATTGGTTATAACAGGTGTTATATTACTTCTTGCTTGGTCATTGAGCTCAGTAATTAAACAACTAGGAACTGCTCCTTACTTAGTTTCTATATTATCAAATTCAATACTACCACCATTTTTATTACCAACTATAGTATTTATATTATCTTCTATTATTTCTTTTGCAACTGGTACATCTTATGGAACTATGGGTATATTAATGCCTCTTACAATTCCTCTTGCATTTGCTTTATCTGGAGATCAATCATATGTAATATTAAATATAAGTGCTATATTAACAGGTAGTATATTTGGAGATCATTGTTCTCCTATTTCAGATACAACTATACTTTCTTCTATGGGATGTGGATGTGATCATTTAGATCATGTTAAAACTCAGTTTTTATATTCCCTAGTAGTTGCTGGAGTAACTATATTATGTGGATATATACCTTGTGGACTAGGTATGCCTGTTTATTTTGCTTTACCACTTTCAATATTATCTATATATCTTATTATTAGATTTATAGGTAAACCAATACCAAATAACGGTGAAAATATGTCAGAAAATAGAAGTGAAAATATGCAAGTATTAAAATAATTTTATTCATAAATAAAGTTTTAGTATTTTATAATTTTTGATTATGATTTATTATTCTTTATTAGAAACTCCCTAAAATATAAAAAGTTTAGGGGTTTTTTTTATATTTCAATAAGTTCCTTGTGATTTAAAATTATTTTCAAAATTCATTTGACTAAATACTTCAAAGTAATTATACTTTAAAGTAATTATAAATTATATAATAAATGAGGTGAATGTATGAAAAAATTAGGATTACTTCCTAAATTAATTTTGGCAATAATATTAGGTCTTTTTATTGGTGCTTTTACCCCAAAATTTATTGTACAAGGCTTTGCTACATTCAATGGGATATTTGGAGCTTTTCTTAAATTTTGTATTCCATTAATTATTCTTGGTTTTGTAGTTTGTGGTATTGCTGATCTTGGCAAAGGTGTTGGAAAACTATTAGGAATGACTACCTTACTAGCATACGGTTCCACATTATTAGCAGGTTTCTTTGCATTTATTGTATCTAAAAACATCTTTCCACTATTTATCCATACCACCGAAACTTTAAACAATGCTGGAAATCCCGAAGAAAAACTTTTAAAACCTTTTTTTGAAATCTCTATGCCTCCTATAATGGATGTTATGTCAGCATTAATATTAGCTTTTTTACTTGGAATAGGTATTTCTGTTATAAAAGATAAAGGTAAGGCTTTATATAATATGGCCTATGAATTTCAAAATATTATTCAAAAATTAATAGAGTCATTTATTATTCCTCTTCTTCCAATACATATAATGGGTATATTTGCTAATATGACTTATACTGGAGAAGTTTTTAAAATACTATCAGTGTTTTGGAAAGTATTTTTAATTGTTTTAGCAATGCATCTTACAGTAATTTTAGTACAGTTTATTATAGCATCCATTATAGGAAGGAAAAATCTATTTAGTCTACTTAAAAATCAAATTCCTGCATATTTAACAGCTATTGGAACTCAATCTTCAGCGGCTGCTATACCTATAAATTTACAAAGTGCTGAAAAGAATGGAGTTTCTAAAGGTATTCGTGAATTTGTAATTCCCCTTTGTGCAACAATACATTTATCTGGTAGCACTATAACCTTAACATCTTGCGCTATAGCTTTAATGTATATGAATAATATGCCATTCTCTGTTGCTAAAATTCTTTCTTTTGTAGCTATGCTTGGTATAACCATGGTAGCAGCTCCTGGTGTTCCTGGTGGGGCTGTAATGGCAGCATTAGGTACATTAGAATCTATTCTAGGTTTTACTTCTCCTATGTTATCATTAATGATAGCATTATATATAACTCAAGATAGTTTTGGTACTGCTTGTAATATTAGTGGAGATAATGCTATAGCTTTAATCGTAGACAAGTTTAATTCAAAATTAGGATAAAAAATAGAACTGTATCTTTTAAAGATACAGTTCTATTTTTAGGTATTTCTTCTTATTAACTTAGGTTCTAGGGTTACTATTCTATCCTTTAGTACATTACCATTAATTAAATCAATTACCACTCCACAAGCCTTTTTACCCATTTCATATACTGGTTGAGAAATTGTTGTAAGTTCAGGCTCAAAAATAGACGCCATCTTAATATCATCATATCCTACAATACTAATTTCTTGTGGAACTTTAACTCCTGATTTTATTAAAACTTTCAATCCTCCTAATGCCATTAAATCATTACTATAAAAAATTCCATCTATCTCTTTATTCTTTAATATTTTTTCTGTAATACTCATACCTTTTTCTAACGTAAAATCACCTTCATATATTAAGGACTCATTATAGATACCATATTGTCTACATTTTCTTTTATATGTATCGAATCTCATATTTGAAATTTCAAGTTCTCTATTACCTGTTACAAAAGCAACTTTTTTGCGTTTTCTTTCCCCACAAAGATAATCTATCCCCATTTCAATACCTTTTACATTATCACAATAAATTCTATAATATTCATCATATACATCAATATATCTATCTACAAGAACAAAAGGAACTCCATGATTTTCTAGAACTTCTATTGATGCCTTATCTTGATCTCCTGATATTAAAATAACACCATCTATAAATCTATTAACTAATAATCTTACATATTCTTGTTCTTTACTTTTTAAATTATCTGTATTACATAATATAATATTATAATTTTTAATTTTAGCAAAATCCTCTATGGCCCTTCCCATTTCTGCAAAAAATGGATTAGTTATATCAGGAATAATTACACCTATTGTATTAGTTCTTTTGGTAGCTAAACTTCTAGCAATAGAATTTGGAACATAATTTAACTCCTTGCAAATTTTCAAAACTTTTTCTTTTGTTTTTTTACTGATGTTTCTATCTTTATGATTCAATACCATAGATACAGTTGCCTTAGATACACCGGACATTTCGGCAATTTCTTTCATTGTGACTTTTTTATTTATTTTATTTTTCTCCATACTTCTCTTTCACTTCTTTTAAAGTAGGGATAGAACTTTGAGCGCCTTCTCTTGTAACCGTAATAGATGATACCTTATTACCGAAGCTTACAGCTGATTTTAAACAATCAAAATTTAAATCTGAAGCATTACTTAAACTTTTTCCTAATGCCCCTATAAAAGAATCTCCTGCAGCAGTACTATCTATAGCTTGTACTTTATAGGCAGGTATCAATTCGGTCTTATCCTTAGATATAATAGCTGCTCCTTTACTACCTAATGTTATTACTACAAACTTAACTCCATTTTCTAAAAAAGCCTTTGCAGCTATTTCTGCACTATGTAAATCATTTACCTCTATTCCTGTTAATTCAAAAGCTTCTGTTTCATTGGGAACTATTATATCTGTATATCTAAGTATTTCTTTTGGAATTTCTCTAGCAGGAGCAGGATTTAAAATAGTAATTTTGTTTTTTTCCTTTGCAAATTTAAATCCTTGTACACTACTATCTAATGGTGTCTCAAATTGAGTTATTACAACATCAGATTCTTGAATAATTTCTTTTAATTCTGCTATTCTTTCACACTTTATGCTCATATTAGCTCCACCAACAACACAAATAGTATTATCACCATTGTTATCTACATTTATTATAGCTGTTCCTGTTGGTTTATCATTACATACTAAAATATTTTCAGTTATTACTTTATCTTTTTTTAAAGCATTAGTTAAAATGTGTCCATAACCATCATTTCCAACAGATGCTATCATATTTACTGTACATCCAAGTCTTGAAGCTGCTACAGCCTGATTAGCTCCTTTTCCTCCAGGAATTGTAGTTAATTCCTCCGCTAAAATTGTTTCGCCTTTTTTTGGTAGATTTTTAGTCTTTATAACTAAATCCATATTCATACTACCTATTACACATACTTTTTCCATAATATTCACCTCTAATACTTAAAATCTATTTAACCGGTTAAATAGATTTTATCATCTAATATTTTCATAGTCAATTAACTATTAATATTCCGTTTATTAATATATTAAGTATTTTTTATGTTACTAAATCCCTTGATATGTATATATTATCATATTTATACCATTAAGTATGTCTTATTAGATAAATTAATACATTGTTATATATTTACTTATAATTTTTAAAAAACGGACATAAATTCTGGATACATTGTGAATTATACTTATTAAATTCGCATTTAATTTCTTTCTCTTTTTCTAATTCTATATTTAAATTTTCTTTACAAAAATCGATAGCTTCATTTATCGCTATAAAACTATCTCTTTTACAACATCTTGGTCCTCCATTTTCAGCTATATGATATAAACTTTTAGCAGTCATAAGATTACTAAGTTTCCACTCTTCTTTTGATAAAGGGGTTGCTCCAGTTACTATACTTATAAAAATTCCTGTTCCAACACCAGCGCCACAACTACCATATAATCCGCAAAAACCACCTAAAACATTTTTAGCTCTTTTAGCTGCCTCTTGTAACTTTTCTTTTTTCTTATTAAAAAGTCCCTTTTTATTATAATAAGAACTTATTAAAACTGCTGGTACTAAAAAATGATGCTCTGGGCCATGCATTTTAACTGATGAATGTTTCATCAACACCTTTGCCATTTTTAATGGATTTATTTCTATACTTTCTATACAATAGTTCATTATTATTTCATATGCATTTCCAGAATGGCAACTATCACAAACATAATGACCATTTTTGCATTTAGCATTGCTTGTAAATTCTTTGCCACAATAAAAGCATTTCATAACTTCAGACGTTTCCGGAGTATATACTATCTCTTCTCCACATATCAAACAGTTAAATTTATTCTCCATATTATCACCTCATAATTTTAATCAAATTTACCTGCCTATTCTATAATAATATTTTTTTAGTAAAAATACACTAAAATTTTATAAAAAACCGAAAATAAAAAAACATATTATTAATCTGTCATTTTTCTGCAAAATTTTTATTTATGTGTTTTAAATTATTGACTTTTTCAACAAACTATACTAAACTTTAATTTATTTTATAAGTATATACTTAATTCTAATATATATTTAACAAAATATTATAAATATAATATCTTATTGTATAAAAAAAGGAGGATTAACCATGCTAAAAAATTTAATTTATACTATATCTAAAGAAGATCATATACCAGAAAAATTACAAGAAATCTTATCCTCTCATAAAGAAATTAAATTCGTTTCATTCATGGGAGTAGATTTATCCGGTAACGATACAGACGAAAGAATTCCAGTTAAATTGTTTCTAGAAGACATAGATACTTTTTTATATGGAAATGCTGTTCAAACTGACGGTTCCTCTGTTGTTTTGCCTGGAATAGCTACCTTAAATAATGCAAAATTAGATATGATCGCTGATTTAGATTGTAATTGGTTTATAGACTACAATTATGAAAACATAGATCCGCTTCTTAATCTACCAATAGGTACCTTAAAAATCCCTTGTTTTTTATTCCATGATAATAAACCTGTTGATTCAAGGTACATACTTAAAAATTCCATTACCTATTTTAAAGAAACTTTACTAGGTTTATTTAAAGAACATTCAGCTCTTTGCAAAGATTATAATATAACTTTTGATGATATATTAGACGTAAACTTTACTGTAGCCACAGAACTTGAATTCTGGGTTAAAACACCTAATGATAAAACTCATATTGAAGAATTAACTACATCACAAGTTTTAAAAGAGCAATATTGGAAACGTACTAAAGGAGTTGTTAGAACTTCCCTTGAGCAATGTCTTATGAAAATGGAGGATTATGGCTTTGAACCTGAAATGGGGCATAAGGAAGTTGGTGGAGTAAAAGCTACTCTTGAAAAATCAGGTACTCTAACTCATGTAATGGAACAATTAGAAATTGATTGGAAATACTCTGATGCAATGCAAGCTTGTGACAATGAAATATTTATAAGAAATCTTGTTAAAGAAACATTTAGACAAAACGGCTTAGATGTAACCTTCCTTGCTAAACCCGTAAATGACGTAGCTGGTAGCGGAAAACATGTTCATGTTGGTGTTGCTTTAAAACTTAAAAACGGCAAAAAAATAAACTTATTTACTGCTACAAAAGAACATTTTTTAAGTAGATTAGGTTATTCTGGATTAATGGGTATTTTAAAAAATTACGAGGGAATAAATCCTTTTGTTTCTTCTACTAATGATTCTCTTAAAAGATTAAAACCAGGATTTGAAGCCCCTATTTGTATAGTTACATCCTTAGGACATTCAGTAGAGGCTCCTTCTAGAAACAGAACTATATTAATAGCTCTTATTAGAGATTTAAAGAACCCATACGCTACAAGATTTGAACTACGTTCTCCAAATCCTCATACAAATACATACTTAACTGTATCTACTGTTTATTTGGCAATGATGGAAGGAATTCTATATGCTATAAACAATAATAAAACTGAGGATGAATTATTAAAAGAACTTTCTAAGTCCCCAGGTGAAAATGCTAACTATCTTGAAGATTCTAGGGCATATAGAAGCGAAAAAAATGTGTTTGAGGATTATTCTGAAGAAGAAAGAAATTCATATTTTGGTCATGCACCAAAAACTGTATATGAAAACATTAAATCTTTAGATGATGAAGAAAAAACTAAGTTCTTAAAACAGGGTAATGTGTTTAATGAAAAAATAATTCATAGTTTTAAATTAGGTACAGAACAAAGATGGTTAACTGAAATCCAAGCAAGAATTTTACATGATTACTCTGAAGAAATTAGATCTTACAAATGCGTTCATTCTTTAGATAAAGCTTTAGATTTAGATGTTGCAAACTTCCAAAAGGTTAATTATTTAAGACATTATTTAAGAAAAGATTCTTATTCCAATGAAAGTTTATTTACTAGAATAACTAAAGCAATACAAAATCGAGATTTGGAAACTGTTTCTATTTTACAAATAGAGGTTGAACAAAAAATGGATACTCTTCGTACACTTTATAATTCATATTTAAAAAATCTTATAGACCTTTAGTATAAATGGTATAAAAATAATAAATAATATTATCTGTATACCATTTATTATAATACATTACAGAAGGGATTTGAAAACTAATGAAAAGATCTTTTAAATACTTGTATATTTTTCTTTGCCTTACATTATTTTTTACACTATGCTCCTGTAGTAATAATACTCACAATAATAAAGAGATAAAAAACAATGGTAATGAATTAAAAGAAAACGTTGTAAATTATCCAAAAAAAATTATAGATAATATAAAAAATGAGGTTATTTTAGAATCTGAACCAAAAAAAATTGTTTCTTTAGTTCCAAGTACTACTGAAACGATTTTTGCATTAGGTAAGGGAAATTTACTTGTTGGTAGAACAGATTATTGTACTTATCCAGAACAAACTAAAAATATCCCTTCCGTAGGTAAAATTGATATTCCCAGTGTTGAAAAAATTATAGCACTTCAACCTGATATAGTATTTGTAACATCTCTAACTAATTCAGATATCATAAAAAAACTTAAAGCTGCTAAAATCAAAGTATTTTATGTATTAGATAATAATAATTTAAATTTTAATGCAATATATGATAATATAACAACCTTAGGGGATATTTTACATGCCCAAAATCAAGCAAAGAAAATAAATGATACTATAAAAAATAAAGTAGAAGAAGTTAAATCTAAAGTAACTTCTGCCAAAAGACCAAAAGTATATTATGTAATTTCTTATGGTCAAGGTGGAGATTATACAAGTACTGGTGATACATTTTTAGGTGAATTACTACAACTTGCAGGTGGAGATAACATAGCTAATGATGCAAAAGGTTGGAAATTTACTAAAGAACGACTTATAATATCTAACCCTGATATAATTATTCTACCTAGATATTCTGAAATGAAAAAAGGTTTTACAAACACATCTGGATATAGTTCATTAAGAGCAGTTAAATATGGAAATATTTATGAAATAGATAATAATTTATTAGAAATACCTGGACCTAGATTAAGTAAAGGTATTGAGGAACTTGCAAAAATAATTCATCCTGAAATTTTCAAATAATAATTTATTAAAAATAGGAGATTTTTTTAATAAATCTCCTATTTTTAATATCTCTCCTATGTTTTAATGTAATATGTAAATTTATAATAATTAATAAATAATTATAGATTTATGCTTTCTTATTTGTTAATATATATTATAATATTTATAATGTGGAGAGGAGGTTACTTTATGGATAAAAATAAAAAAGAAATTAGTGAACTTATTAAGGTAGCTTGTAGAATGGGACAACTAATGTTAGAAAATGGCGGTGAAACCTATAGGGTAGAACAAATGATCTGTATAATGTGTACTACATACAATTACCCTAAAACCGAAAGTTTCGTTACACCTACCGGTATAATGATTTCCATTACAAATGACAATAATGAAACTATTTCTCTTGTTAAGAGAATACATTCTAGAACTGTAGACCTAACTAAGGTTTCTTTAGTTAATGATTTATCACGAAAAATAGCTAGTGAAAAAACACCTATTTCTAAAATAAATAAGTTATTAGATTCAATTGATTGTACGCCTAAATACGATAATAAAACTACATCTTTTTTTACTGCTTTAGCATCTAGTGCCTTCTGTTCATTATTTGGAGGTGGACTAAGAGATTTTTTAGTAACCTTTGTTATAGGGTTTATTCTAAATTATTTTTCTATATATTTGAACAAACTTGAAGTTAACGGTTTTTTTGTAAATATATCTTCAGGTTGTTTAGCATCTTTACTAGCCTTGCTCTCTATTAAGTTAAGATTAGGAATTAATCAAGATGCCATTGTTATAGGCTCTATAATGCTTCTACTTCCTGGTATTACTATTACCAATGCTATAAGAGATATAATTGCTGGAGACTTAGTATCGGGAATTTCTAGAACTATAGAGGCTTTTTTGGCGGCTATTGCTATCGCAATTGGTACGGGCTTTAGCTTTAATATATGGTTAACACTATTTGGAGGGATTTAGATATGAAACAACTTTTGTTTGAAATTTTTTATTCATTTTTAGGTTCCTTGGGTTTTGCTGTGTTATTTAATATACGTGGTAAAAACTTAGTAGCCTCTTCCATTGGTGGTGCTTTAGGCTGGTTCATTTATAAATTCTTTTTAATTTATAATTTAACTTCATCAAATACTTCTATTTTTTTAGCCACATTAGGTATTAGTATTTATTCAGAAATTATGGCTAGAGTATTAAAACAACCTGTAACTGTATTTGTTATAGCTGCTATGATTCCTTTAGTACCTGGAAGTGGAATGTATTATACTACCTTTGCTACAGTTCAAGGAGATATATTTAAGGCAGTACATTTAGGACTAAAAACTCTTTATGATGCTGGTTCTATTGCTATTGGTA
This sequence comes from Clostridiaceae bacterium 14S0207, assembly GCA_003288255.1. Taxonomy (GTDB): domain Bacteria; phylum Bacillota; class Clostridia; order Clostridiales; family Clostridiaceae; genus Hathewaya; species Hathewaya limosa. The sequence goes on from CP026600.1 coordinate 2,065,889, forward strand.
TTATTTTAGTTTCTACTATAGCTAGAATATTAAAACAGAAAAAAATTTTACGTTATGCCATAACTAATAAAATTAATTCTACTAAAAAAACAGCCAAATAAATAAAGGCTGTTTTTCTTTATAACTCTTATTAAATTAAAAATTATAATTATATATTTTATAATATAAGTTATTTATTTTCTTTAATCTTATCTTTTCTTAAATTGAATGTTACTAACCATAAGATATGATAATCCAAATATGATTAATATAGTTAATTTTACACTTATAATTGTATTCATATTTAATAAACAATAAATTGATAATAATATTCCTGCACAAGTTATAGGTATACCAGAAAATACACCTGAAAACGATGAAATATTATATCTTGCCAATCTATATGCCCCTGCAACAGGAAAAATTATTAGTGTAGCATATCCTAGTATCTTCAAATCTGACATATTATTCATCATAAACACTAGTAAAGCTGGTGCAACACCAAAAGAAATTAAGTCTGAAAGAGAATCTAATTCCTTTCCAATATCACTTGAAACTTTTAATGCTCTAGCAACTCTACCATCATACCTGTCTAAAAGTGCTGCTAATATAACAAATAATGACGCCAACTTATAATTTCCTTCACATGTCATAAGTAAAGAAATTATTCCACAAGATAAATTTCCTAAGGTAAACATATTTGGTATAGTTGATTTAATTCTTTCCATTTCATTCCTCCTTTCCATAACCATTATATCATATTTATTATATTACCATTTTTTCTTTATAAATTGTTTATTTAAACCTTAAATTTATCTTAATTTTATACTAACTTTCATTTTTCATCTCATTTTATTTTTGTTTTTAACTTTTTACAATTTATGTTTTGTTTTCAATTATAATTGCCAAAATTTCTATTTCTAAACATAAAATATAGTTTTTTATTTAAATATATTGACTTTTAATGTTATAAATGCTATGATTTAGTCACAAATAGTCGAACTTTGTAGGAGGTTTTGCAAATGAAATCAACAGGTATAGTTAGAAAAATTGATGAACTAGGAAGAATTGTAATTCCAATTGAATTAAGAAGAACTTTAGATATTGAAATTAAAGATTCATTAGAAATTTTTGTTGAAGGTGAACACATCATATTAAAGAAATATAATCCATCTTGTATTTTCTGTGGAAATGCTAGAGACGTTATAAATTATAAAGGTAAAAATATCTGCCAAAATTGTCTATCTGAATTAAAGAATGACTAAAATAAAAAAATGAGCTTATTAAATAAGCTCATTTTTTTATTAATTTATTTTTCTTCTTTATCTACTGCAATTCCTAATTCTTTTAATTGTTTTTCATCAACAACATTAGGTGCTTCAGACATTGGACAATATGCATTTTGATTTTTAGGGAATGCTATAACATCCTTAATATTATCTGTATTTGCAAGGAACATTATTAATCTATCTAATCCATATGCCATTCCGCCATGTGGTGGTGGACCAAACTTGAATGCCTCTAATAAGAATCCAAATCTTTCCCATGCACTTTCTTGTGTAAATCCAAGAGCTTTAAACATTCTTTCTTGAATATTTGTGTCATGAATTCTTATACTTCCTCCACCTATTTCTTCTCCATTTAATACTATGTCATAAGCCTTAGCTCTTACTTTACCTGGATCACTTTCTAGGTATTGTAGATCTTCATCTTTTGGCATTGTAAACGGATGATGTTTAGCCACATATCTATCTTCTTCTTCATCATACTCAAGTAGTGGAAAATCTGTAATCCATACAAATTTAAATTCTTTATTATCTTTTAATAGTTCCAATTGTTTAGCTAACTCTAATCTTAAAGCTCCTAATGATTGGAATACAACATCATCTTTATCAGCTACAATTAAAATTAAATCTCCAACTTTAGCTTCTGATGCTTCTATAATTTTATTTAATTCATCTTCACTAAAGAATTTAGCTATTGGTGACTTAATTTCATCTTCTTTTATAGCTATCCATGCAAGACCTTTTGCCTTATAAGTTTTTACAAACTCACCTAACTTATCAATTTGTTTTCTTCCCATAGTTGCACAACCTGGTGCCACTACACATCTTACTGAACCGCCACTTGTAATGGCATTTTTAAATACAGCAAATTCAGAATTAACAACTGTTTCTGTTAAGTTTTTAATTTCTATTCCAAATCTTAAATCAGGTTTATCTGAACCAAATCTATCCATAGCTTCTTGATATGGCATTCTTGGAATTGGTAACTGAACATCATGATTTAAAATTTCTTTAAATACTCTCTTAATTAATCCTTCATTTACACTCATTACATCATTTTCTTCAACAAAAGACATTTCTAAATCTATTTGAGTAAATTCAGGTTGTCTATTTGCTCTTAAATCTTCATCTCTAAAACATTTAACAATTTGGAAATATCTATCATATCCAGATACCATTAATAATTGTTTAAATATTTGAGGTGATTGAGGTAATGCATAAAACTTACCTTTAAAATTTCTACTTGGAACTAAATAATCTCTAGCCCCTTCTGGAGTACTCTTTGTAAGCATTGGAGTCTCCATTTCTAGGAATCCATTGTCATCTAAATAATCTCTAACTATTTTAGTAGTTTTATGTCTTAGTATAAGATTTCTTTGCATATCCGGTCTTCTAAGATCTAAATATCTATATTTTAATCTTACATTTTCAGCTGCATCTAGATTTTCTTTTATGTAAATCGGAGGTGTCTCTGATTCAGATAAAATTTTTATACTCTCCCCTTTTAATTCCACAAGACCTGTTGGTAAAGTTTCATTTGGAGATTGTCTCAAAACAAGTTCTCCTGTAACTGCTATACAGTATTCTGGCTTAACACCATCTGCCTTTTCAAAAGCTTCTTTACTTATTTCTTCTCCAAATACAACTTGTAAAATACCAGTTCTATCTCTAAGGTCTACAAAAACTAAAGAACCTAAATTTCTTTTTCTTTGAACCCATCCCATGAAAGTCATTTTTTGACCTACATGATTTTCTCTAGCTTCACCACACATCATGGTTCTTTTTATACCTAAAAGCTGTTCTCCCATGTCATATTCCTTCCTTTCATAATTAGCTATAAAACATTATACAACTTTTTCTATGTGTTTTTCCATAATTTCATAATAATTATTTATATATTATCTAAATATGTATAAAATACTTTGTAAATTATGGAATATTATTTTATGATGTTATAAATTTCCTCTATATTATCTAATGAAACGTCGAATTGTTCTCCATCACTCATTCTTTTCAATTTAGCTTTTTTCTCTTCAAGTTCTGAATCTCCAATTACCATAGAAAATTTACTTTCTAACTTATTAGCAAATTTCATTTGAGCCTTTACACTCTTTTTCATATGATCACATTCACATTTGATATCCATTTCTCTTAATTTATTAACAAAACCAAATACAAATAGATTAGCTTCTTCACCCATTGAAGCTACGTATAAATCCATATAATTCGGTTTAGGTATTTCTATGCCTTCTTCTTCTAAAGTAATTAAAAGTCTTTCCATTCCCATTCCAAATCCAAATGCTGGAGTACTTGGTCCTCCAATTTCTTCTATAAGACCATCATATCTACCACCACCACAAATAGTTAAATCATTATTTGTATTTATTATCTCAAATACTGTTTTTGTATAATAATCTAATCCTCTAACTATGTACGGATCTACTTTATATTCAATCTTTAAAACTTCTAAATATTTTTTTAGTTGTTCAAAGTGTTCTTTACAATCATCACATATATAATCTAAAATTGTAGGTGCATTTTTACTTATTTCTTTACAATTTTTATCTTTACAATCTAAGATTCTCATAGGATTTTTTTCAAATCTTGTTTTACATGTTTCACATAGTTCTTCATAATTTTCTTTTAAATATGCCTTAAGTGCATCATTAAATTTTTTTCTACATTCTGGACAGCCTAAACTGTTTATATTTAAAGATAAATTATTAAGTCCAAATTCTTTTAATGCTCGCATTGCAAGTGAAATACCTTCTGCATCAATAGAAGCTTCTTTAGATCCAAAAACTTCTATTCCAAATTGATGGAACTGTCTAAGTCTTCCTTTTTGCATTTTTTCATATCTAAAAGCATCAACAAAATAATACATTTTCGTTGGTTGTGCATCAGCATAGATACTATTTTCTATAAATGCTCTTACTACTGGAGAAGTTCCTTCTGGTTTTAAAGTTATACTTCTTCCACCTTTGTCTTCAAAAGTATACATTTCCTTTTGTACTACATCCGTAGTTTCACCAACACCTCTCTCAAAAAGTTCTGTTGATTCAAACATAGGTGTTCTTATTTCCCTAATACCATAAGTTCCTGCAATGCTTCTTAGTTTGTCTTCTATGTAATTCCATTTATACGAATCTGCTGGTAATAAATCTTTTGTTCCCTTTGGTGCTTTTATAGCCATTTATTTTACCTCCATTTATTTTTCGTAAAGAGTATCTAAAAGTTTTATTTTTTTCTCTATCATTTCATCTATTCTGCTGATATACTCTCTTACATCTTTTATATTTCCAAATCTCTCTATTTTATCATTTTCTAAGTACACAACCTTTGTTACGGCATCTGCACCTAATGCTATGATAGTTTCTTTATCTTCCATCATTTCTATATTGTATACTGATTCCTTCGTTTCATTAGCATAACCTATATTCTCCATGTTTCCTACCATATTTTTTTGTCTATACATATAATATGGTCTCATTCCTAATTCATTAGCTAATTTGGAGGTTTCCTTAAACATTGTATTTAATTCATTTTGATCTGCTAATTCATATTTTATATTATTAAGTATATTCTCGTAAAGTCTTGAGGCTCTTTTTACAGATAACCCGTGCACTGTAAAACTGTCAGGTTTAAATTGTTTAATAAAAGCACAAGTTTTCTTTACATGTTCTAGTTTTTCACCTGGAAGCCCTACTATCATATCCATATTTATATCTTCAAATCTTAATTCTCTAGCTTTATTAAAAACTCTAATTATATCTTCACTAGAATGATTTCTTCCTATTAATTTTAAAGTTTCATCATTCATTGTTTGAGGATTTATACTTATTCTAGTAACCATATATTTTTTCATAGAAAGTAATTTTCCATCAGTAATACTATCTGGTCTACCACACTCAACAGTAAATTCCTCAACATTAAACTCTTTTATAAAAGAGTTATATATCCTTTCCATGACACCTTCAAATTGTTCCTCATTAATAGCTGTAGGAGTACCCCCTCCAAAATACACTGTATGAATTGATAAGTTGTGCTCTTTTATATAGCTTGATACACTACTTATTTCCTTCTTTAAAGCTTCAAGATATTCTTCTACTACTTCACTTTTAAACTTTCCTATAGGATTAGCAGCAAATGAACAATAAAGACATCTCGTAGGACAAAATGCCATACCTATATAAATACTTACTTTATTTTTACAAGGATTCATATATTGCATTTCTCTTTTAGCGACTTCTATACATAATTTTGCCTTTTCTTCTGAAGTTAAAGAAGATTTTTTAAAATAATTTATTATTTCTTCTTCACTTGTACCTTCCTGTAACATTAACATAGCCCTTTTTGAAGGTCTTATGCCTATTAATGTACCCCAAGGCATATATTTATCTGTAATTTCTTCAAAATATTTAAATAAGGATATTTTAATGGATTCTTTAATTTTTAATCTTTTATCTATAATAAATTCTTTTTGTAATTCATTAGATTTAATCCTTACTTTGTCCTTATCTATGAATACATCATAATTATAATTTTCTTCTTTAAATTTTATATCCCTAAAAGGTATAAATATGTTTATCATTTGATAAACATCATATCTATAATTTAAATCATTTAATCTTACTATTATTTCTTGTTTTTTTCCTTCCGCCTTAGCCATTATTTATTTGCTCCTAAATTCATAAATTTATTTAATGAAAGGATTTATTTGTTTTTCATTGCCAATTGTACTTTGACGACTATGACCTGGATAAACGATAGTTTCATCATCCAATATTAAAAGTTTTTCTCTTATACTGTTTAATATTTGTTCTTGATTTCCACCCTCTAAGTCTGTTCTACCTATTGAGCCATAAAATAATGTATCACCTGTAAATACAGAATCTCCTATAATAAAACTCATTCCTCCTGGGGTATGTCCTGGAGTCTCAACACACTTAATTTTCATACTTCCAACCTTATATTCATCCCCTTCTTTTAAGAAGATTTCGGGATCCTTTCCTTCTAAAAGAGGACCATATAAGTGAGTTCCTTTATTTATTAAAATACTATCTTTTTCGCTTATTCCTACATTAGGATTGCCTACTAAATTTTTTAATAATTCCACTCCTGAAGTATGATCTACATGACCATGAGTTAAAAATATATATTTAATTTTTGCATCTAATTCTTCTATACCTTTCATTATATCATCTACGTCGCCACCTGGATCTAATACTAGTGCCTCTTTTGTATCCTCATCCATAATAATATAACAATTTGCTCCATAGATTCCTGCTACTACTCTTTTTACTTGCATTTTTTATACCCCCATATAATTAAAAATTCTTTTTACTATCTAGTAATATTGTTACAGGACCTGAATTTTCTATATAAACTTGCATATCAGCTCCAAAAATTCCTGTTTCAACTTTATTGACTTTTTCCTTACATAATTCAATAAATTTATTATACAATATTTTTGCTTCATTACCACCTAATGCCTGCATAAAATTAGGTCTTCTCCCTTTTCTACAATCACCGTATAATGTAAATTGAGAAATAATAAGAAGCTCTCCCTCTACATCTAGTAAAGAATTATTTAATTTTTCATTTTCATCTTCAAATACACGTAAATTTACAATTTTATCCCTAAGATAAACGACATCTTCAACAGTATCTTCTTTAGATATTCCTAATAAAATATTAAACCCCTTATTTATTTCTCCCACTACCTTACCTTCAACTTCAACCTTAGATGAATTAACTCTCTGAATTACAGCTCTCATAAAACTTCCTCCGATTAACCATTTAACCTACTTACATCTTTTATACCTTGTAATTTTCTTATCTTTTTCTTTAATTCCCTTAATACTTCTATGGATTTTATTCTTATTTTTATATTTATATTAGCTAAACCACTTTCATAAGTATTCGCACTAATAGATATCATCTGAATTTTATTCTGAGTCAACACTTGCACAATTTCTGCCAAAACTCCCGTTCTATCATCACATGTTACTTTAATTTCACAAGTAAAATCAGTTCCCCTAATATTTTCCCATGTTATATCCATTACCTTTTCTTTTTCAAATTTGAAAAGATTTTGTACATTCTTACAATCTTTTCTATGAACTGAAATTCCTCTTCCTCTTGTAACATATCCTATTATCTCATCTCCTGGGACAGGATTACAGCATTGGGCAAATCTAGCCATTAAATTATTACTTTCTTTTAAAATCAATTCTGGAAGATCATCTTTTTTATCTTCATGATTAGATTCTTGTTTAACCTTTATCTTTTCTTCTATTTCTTCTGAAACTATATTCTCTTTTTTAACATGTGCTTCTTTTAATCGTAACACAAGTGAAGAACTAATAACACCACCAGAACCTACTACAGCATATAAATCCTCCATTGTTCTTAAATTGTATCTTTTAAAAATCTTTTCTAAAATCTCACCTTCTGCAATTTCTGAAAAAGTACATCCCTGTTTTTTAGCTTCTTTTTCTAGTAACTCTTTTCCTCGTTCTATATTTTCTTCTCTTTTTACTTTATTAAAATAAGATTTTATCTTACTCTTAGCATGGTTACTATTAGCTACAGATAGCCAATCTATACTAGGTCCCTTACTACCGGAAGATGTTATTACATCTACAATTTCTCCCGTTTTTAGTGAATAATCTAGTGGAACCATTTTACCATTAACCTTAGCACCTACACATTTATTGCCCACATCGGTATGAATTCGATATGCAAAATCTATAGGTGTTGAATTTTGAGGTAAACTAATAACTTTTCCTTTTGGGGTAAAAACAAAAACTTCATCTGAAAATAAATCAATCTTAAATGCTTCCATAAACTCTTGTGGATCAGAAGTTTCCCCTTGCCATTCAAGTATGTCTCTAAGCCAAGTTAACTTACCTTCTAATTCATTATCAGAACCATTAGTTCCTTCTTTATATTTCCAATGAGCTGCTATACCATATTCAGCAGTTTTATGCATTTCATAAGTTCTTATTTGTATCTCAAAGGGTTTTCCTTTTGGACCAATAACTGTAGAATGTAAAGATTGATACATATTAGGTTTAGGCATAGCTATGTAATCTTTGAATCTTCCTGGCATTGGCTTATACATAGTATGAACTATTCCTAATGCAGAATAGCAATCTACCACAGTATTTACTAAGATTCTTACTGCTGTTAAATCAAAAATTTGATCCATAGTTTTATTTTTATTCTTCATCTTATTGTATATACTATAAAAGTGTTTTGGTCTTCCATCTATTTGAGCATCTATACCTGAATTTTTAAGCTTATTTCTTAATTCTTGTAAAATTTTTTCTATTTGTTCTTCTCTTTCAGCCCTTTTTTCTGCGATTTCCTTTACTAAGGAATAATATAAATTGGGATTCATATATCTAAGCGCCAAATCTTCAAGTTCCCATTTAATTTTAGATATACCTAATCTATGTGCTAATGGAGCATAAATATCTAATGTTTCCTTAGCCTTTTCTTTTTGCTTAAACACTGGCATATATTTTAAGGTACGCATATTATGAAGTCTATCCGCAAGTTTAATCAAAATAACCCTAATATCTTTTGCCATAGCAAGAAGCATTTTTCTAACATTATCAGCTTGCTGCTCTTCCTTAGATTTGTATTTAATTTTTCCTAACTTAGTTACGCCTTGCACTAAATCTGCAACTTCTACTCCGAAAATCTCTTTTACATCCTCATATGTATAATCTGTGTCTTCTACTATATCATGTAGAAGTCCAGCTATTATAGTTTTAGTATCCATGCCCAATTCTGCTAGAATACAGGCTACTTCTATAGGATGTATTATATATGGTTCTCCTGATATTCTTTTTTGTTCTTGATGTGCTTCTCTTGCAATATTATAAGCCCTTACAATTTGCTCTTTATCTACATTGTGACAATTATCATCTATTTTATTTAATAATTTCTCAATCATTTGTGTTACTCTCCTAAATTAAACGACTGGTTAATCAACCAGCCGTTTTTACATTAATTATATAATATTGCGCCTTAATATGCAATTTCATTTGAGAAAAGTTTAACTATATATCATATTTAACTAAAGATTGAACATCATATTTTTCAAGCTTTGCTCTTCCATTTAAATCTGTAAGTTCAACGACAAAATTAAGTGAAACTATTTCTCCACCCATTTCCTCTACTAATTTTGTTATTGCACCTACTGTTCCACCTGTAGCCAATAAATCATCTACTACTACTACTTTTTGTCCTTTTTTAATAGCATCCTTATGCATTTCAATTTTATCAGTACCATACTCTAATGCATATTCTACTGAAACTGTTTCATATGGAAGTTTTCCTGGTTTTCTAACTGGAACAAATCCAACACCCAACTCATATGCAACACTTGTTCCAAATAAAAATCCTCTTGCTTCAGGACCAACTATAACATCAATATCTTTATCTTTCAACTGTTCACATATTTGTCTAATGCATTCTTTATACACTTTTCCATCGCTTAATAAAGGAGTAATATCCTTAAAACTTATACCCTCTTTGGGAAAGTTTTCTATTACCCTTATTTTATCCTCTATTAACAATTTTATGCCTCCTTAAAAAATTTCTTTTATTTTTTATCATTTGTTTTAATTAAACCTGCTTACTTTTAAGACAATATAAATCTATTATATATAAAGTAAATAGGTTGTACAATAGAAGAATTTACACATTTAACACTTCACTGTTCTCTAAATTTTTCTTCCCTATATATGTATTTTGCTATTTGCTCTGCTTTACACATATTTCTAGTAGTAAAAAGTTCAACTATAATCTTTGCATCATCCATATTTCCAATCGGATTTATCTTTGGCATAATAATAGAGCCTAAAGAAAGCAAAATATCTTTATTCAATTCTCCTATATGATACATTTTCATTAACGCTTTTATTCCATAATTATTGGTATTTTTTATTTGTTTTATTCCTTTTTCTATTATGTATAAATTTTCATCTTCTAGTTTTTTTCCACTAGATAAAGTTCCTAAACACACCAAATCAATAAATTTATTAAATATGGTTGTTTTATAATAAATTGATAAAGCTTGTATAACTTTATAAGTAACACCAGAACAACTTAAATTTTCAAAAGGATACTTACATTCATTATGCGCAGGATTTATTATATATCCATAAGAATTACTCTGGTTCTTTTCATTGCATAAGGTAATCATGTCTATGTTTAAGTTTTTACATAAAGTTACCTCTTTTTCGGAATTTAAGTAACCTCCTATAGAAATTATAAGTTTAGTACCGAGAAATTCTATATGTTGCTTTATATCTTCTTCCGTTAAATTTCTTACTCTGTGTAATTCTGTTGGTATAAAATACTCCACATCTGCATTTAAATATTTTAATACTAATAATAAACTTGAAACACTAGTAATTCCGTCTACATCATAATACCCAAAAACCACGATTTTTTCCCTACTATTTACAGCTTTCACTATTCTACAAATAACATCTTTCATGTTATCTATAAGAAAGGGATGGTAATTATTTAATTGTTTTTCAGAATTACTATAATTCATAGTGTTTTTCTTACAATTTTTCTGATCTTTTTTCATAATCAATCCCCCGAATTTTTAGAGAAAGCATATATATTATAATTTATATTTCGGGTTTTTACAATTATTTTTACATAAAATAAATAAACCTCGAGAAATTTATATTATTTTCGAGGTTATTTTTTACAAATTTGTTTAATTAAAATACAATTTATGCTTTTAAAGCTTTTAATTTATGCTTTTTAAATAATACCCATATTGGACTTGCAATAAATATTGATGAATAAGTACCAACTGCTATACCTACAGTAAGTGGTAATGTAAATTCTCTTATAGATGGTACTAAAATCAATAACGCAATTATAGTAATCAAGGTAGATAATGATGTATTTATGGATCTTTTAATTGTTTGATTTATACTTGTATCTACTAATACATCTAAGGAAACTTTTCCTAATTTCTTTTTATTTTCTCTTATTCTGTCAAACACAACTATAGTATCATTAATTGAATATCCCAATATTGTTAGTATAGCTGCTATAAATGGTGAATTTACTTTAATTCCTAATATAGCATATACACTTATAGTTATTAGAACATCGTGTAAAAGTGCCATTATTGCCGCAAAAGCGAAATCAACTTCAAATCTTATAGTTATGTAAATAAGCATTGCTCCAGCAGCTAATACCATAGCCATACAAGCTTTTTTAGTAAGTTCTTTTCCTACAGAACCACCTATATTCTCTTCATTTACTAAATACTTATTTCCTAATTTAAATTTGTCTTTAACTTTATTTTTAATCTCTGAAATCTGTTCATCCTTAACAGCTCCACTTTGAATGATTATTTCAAATTCTTTTTTATTATTTATATCTCTTATAGAATATTGTTTAGTATATTGTTTTAGAATATCATTTAAATCTTTTTTGTCGTGTACTGTTATCTCTTTATTCATACCTATATTTAATAAAGTACCACCTTTAAAATCGATACCATAATTCAATCCTTTAATAGCTATAAAAAGAATTCCAGCAATTATTACTGTAAGTGAAAGAGTAAACCATATTTTAGTTCTTTCAACTATTTTAATCATCTTACTGTACCTCCTTTTTAACACCAAAATGAGAAGGCTTACTAACAAGACCCATACCTAATGCAAGCTTAAATAAAAATTTAGTTACAAAGAATGCTGTAAATATACTTATTACTATTCCCATCATTAATGTTAAAGCAAAACCTTTAACTGAACCTGTTCCTACAAAGTATAATATTAATCCTGCTATAATAGTTGTTATATTAGAATCTAATATAGAAGATAGTGCTTTATTAAATCCTAAATCTACTGAATTTTTTATAGATTTTCCAGTCTTCAACTCTTCCTTTATTCTTTCAAATATAAGCACATTAGCATCAACGGCCATCCCTACTGTAAGTAAGAATCCTGCAATACCTGATAATGTTAAGGTTACATCTGTAAGTGAAAAAGCCAATAAATCTAAAAGTATAAATACTGTTAAAGCTATATCAGCTAAAATTCCTGGTATTTTATATAAAGCTATCATGAAAATAAATACTAATGATACCCCTATAATAGCCGCCCATTTAGTATTTGGTAGTACTGTAGAACCTAACGTTGCTCCTACAGTCTTAAAGGAAACGGGTTTTGTTGGTAATGGTAATGCACCTGATTTTATAATATCAGCTATTTTTTTAGCTTCTTTTATATCCTTATTACCAGTAATAACTGCTGTTCCGTTAGTTATTACTGTTTCTACTCTAGGATTAGTAAGCTGTTCTTTGTCCATTGAAATAGCAATATTTTGACCAATAAACTTTTCTGTTGCGTCTGCAAACTTTTTAGTTCCTTGTGGAGTAAGTTCTAATCTAATTTGAGCTTGATTTGTATCGTTATATTCAGCTATAGCATTTTTAACATCTTTTCCTGTTAAAATTACTTTTCCTGTTGGATCTGTAAACTTTAATTCACCTGTCTTACCTATAAGATCCATAACTTCCTTAGAATCAAAAACACCTGGAACTTCAATTCTAATTCTCTTCTCGCCTTCTTGTTTTATTTCAGTTTCAGCTACACCTAATTTATTTACCCTCATATTTATAAACTCAATTTCTCTAGACATATCTTCAGGTGTAACTTTTTTTGCTTGAATTTCTTCTACAACAGAAATACCACCTTGAAGATCAAGTCCTCTGTTTATAACCTTTGTGAAAGGTAAAAATTTGTAACCGAATACTTCAACTCCGAAATATCCTATGTATCCAAATAATGCAATTAGGGCTATACATAGGATAAAAAGTGCCGTACTCTTACCTTTTTTCATTTTTATCCTCCTCTGCTGACTACCTTGTAATTTACATATTTTTCTTCATATTTTATTATATTACTACTATAATCAATAGTCAATAATAGGACTTAAGCTATCTATTTTTCCATTTTCTTAGCTTTAAGCGCAATAGCACACTCTATTCTCTTCTTTTGCATTGCACATCCAATTTCATATGGTATATGAATATCTCCATTAAAGTTATAATTGTTTGCTTGACATCCTCCACTACAGTAGAATCTTGCCCAACATTCCTTACATTTAGGTTTGTTATATATATGTGCAGCTTTAAATTCATCACTTAATTCTTCATTAAATTTATAATCATCATCATAAATTGTTCCTAATTTAAATTCTTCATTTCCAACAAATTGATGACATGGATATACATCACCTTCAGGTGTAACCGCTATGTATTCATGACCTGCACCACATCCTGAAATTCTTTTATAAACACATGGACCACCTTTTAAATCTACATTGAAATGATAAAAGTTAAATTCATTACCTTCTTCATGTCTTTTGCACATTTCCTCGTATAATTTATCATATTGTTCAAATATAACTGGTAGATCCTCTTCTCTTAAAGATAACTCATGTTCATCTGGTAATACAACTGGTTCAACTGAAATCTCCTTGTATCCAAGTTCTGCTAAATGTTTAATATCCTCGAAAAAATCAATGTTTTCTCTTGTAAATGTTCCTCTTACATAATGAGTTTTATCTTTATCTCGTTTTTCAATCATTTTATTAATTTTAGGTACTATGGCTTCATAACTTCCTGTACCGTCACATCTAACTCTTACTTTATCATTAACTTCTTTTCTTCCATCTAAACTTAATACAATATTAACCATGTTTTCATTTAAATATTCCATTATTTCATCATTTAATAATGTACAATTTGTTGTCATAGTAAATCTTATGTTTTTATTATGTTCTTTTTCTATACTTCTAGCATAAGACACTACTTGTTTAATTGTATCCATAGCCATTAGTGGCTCGCCACCAAATAGATCTACTTCTATATTTTTTCTTGGTCCAGAATGTTTTATAACATAGTCAATAGCTTTTTTACCCACTTCTGCTGACATTCTTTGTCTACAGCCATGATACTCACCTTCATCAGCAAAACAATATTTACATCTTAAGTTACAATCATGTATTATATTTAAGCATAATGCCTTAATAAAAGATGGTGATTTTTGAGTTTGTATTGCTATATTCTCATATAAATCTTTTGTATAAAGATATTCTTCTTTAATAAGTTCTTCTATTTCTTCGTATGCCTCTTCTATCTCTTCCTTTGAATATTTTTCCTTATATTCATTAATTAATTCATCTTTAGACTTTATTTTTTCATCATCTAATAAATCATATACTAATTCATCAACTTGATGTAATGATCCCGAATTTATATCTATTACAAAATAGTCATTGCCCTGATTAAATTTATGTATTAATGCCATTTAAATTTCCTCCCAACTAAATTTAAAGCAGTAACTTTTAGTTACTGCTATGAATGGTTAGCAAAATTTTTTAGTTTTCACAAGCTAAATTTGCTACTGTACAAGATGTCTTACATGCAGATTGGCATGAGTTTGCACACTCTTTACATCCTGGTTTTTTTACGCTATTTTTAAGGTTTGATTTATTTAGAACCTTTATATGTTTCATGCATACTCCTCCATTCAAACTTTTTCTAACTGATTATAACATAAAAGCTTTAATAAATAAAGTATTTATAAATTTATTCCCAACATTCCTGAAAGAGTACCAGCAAACACGCAAAGTAAAATTCTAGATATATCTTTTAATCCAAAACCAAATGTTCTACCTGCTAATAACGAAATTATATAAATAATTAGTATGTAGAAAATTCCTACGCACATACCAATTATCCATCCATTTTCTCTCGCCTTTTTAGCTGCTACCCCTGCCCCGTACAACACACTAATTAAAGTTATTATTAGAAACATTATATTAAAATGCCCTTCTTTTATAACTCCTTGTCCAAAAGTACATGCTAATGTGTATACCAAAAGACAAATTAAAGTAAGGATAACACCTCTCAAAACCCCTTCACCTACACAAGAAAATTTTATTTTAGACTCCATAAAAAAAACCTCCTATTCGCTAATTATTAATATTAATTATGCAAATAAAAAGGTTTTTATTACTTTATTTTAAATCTATTTATCTTCTTTTACTTCTTTAAATTCTTCTGTTTCTTTTACTTCTTTAGTATTTTTATCCTCTTTTACTTCTTCATCTCTAGAGTTTAACACTGAAGCTATACCATTTTTATGTAATTTAATTCTTGCTCTACTTGGACCTGATTCTAATACTATAAATTCATTATCTACAGTAATTATTCTTCCCATTATTCCACCTTTAGTTAATATTTCATCATTAACTTTTAATTCATTAAGCATTCCCTCATATTTTTTTCTTCTCTTTTTTTCAGGAATAATCATTACAGCATAAAGTAAAACCATCATTAATACCAAAGGTAATAAACCAACTAAAGTTTGACTCATTTTTTATATCTCCTTTCAGATTTAAAATATTTAAAATATATTATATATATTTGTTTAGACGTCGCCTTTTTTCCATGCTGCTAATTTTTCTTCTTTAAACTCTTTAAAATAATCACCATCAATAGCAGCTCTTATATCTTCCATAAGCTTATTATAGAAATACAAATTATGTAAAACACATAATCTCATAGCTAACATTTCTTTTGCCTTAAATAAATGTCTGATATATGCTCTTGTATAGTGTTTACAAGTTGGACATTGACATCCCTCATCTATAGGTCTTGCATCTAATTCAAATCTTGCATTCATTATATTTATCTTACCATTTTTAGTAAACACATGTCCATGTCTTCCATTTCTAGCCGGAAGTACACAATCAAAGAAATCTACTCCTCTATCAACAGCTTCCAATATATTTTCTGGAGTACCTACCCCCATTAAATATATAGGCTTATCTTGCGGAAGATGTGGAACTACAGCATCAATTACTCTATACATTTCTTCATGACTTTCACCAACAGCTAAACCACCAATTGCATAACCATCTAGATCCATCTTAGAAATAGTTTTAGCATGTTCTATTCTTATATCATCATACGTTCCACCTTGGTTAATACCAAATAGCATCTGGTGTTTATTTACTGTACCTTCTAATGAATTTAATCTATCCATTTCTTTTTTACATCTTTCAAGCCATCTTGTAGTTCGAGCCACAGAATTAATAACATATTCCCTTGTGGAAGGATTTGGTATACACTCATCAAAAGCCATAGCTATGGTAGATCCTAAGTTGCTTTGTATTTGCATACTTTCTTCCGGACCCATAAATATTCTTTTACCATCTATGTGCGAATTAAAGTATACTCCCTCTTCTTTTATTTTTCTTATAGAGGATAATGAAAATACTTGAAATCCACCTGAATCTGTTAAGATTGGCCTATCCCAATTCATAAATTTATGTAATCCACCTAATTCTCTAACTACTCTATCACTTGGTCTTAAATGTAAATGATATGTATTTGAAAGTTCAACTTGACATCCTATCTCTTTTAAATCCATTGATGAAACTGCACCTTTTATTGCAGCTAATGTGCCTACATTCATAAATACAGGTGTTTGAATTGTACCATGTACTGTTTTAAATTGACCTCTTCTAACTTTTCCAGTTTTCTTTAATAATGTATATTCTCCCATTTAATCACATCCTTATCTAATGTATCCCTATTTAATAAACATTGCATCTCCAAAGCTAAAGAATCTATATTTATCTTCTACAGCTGTTTTGTATGCATTCATTATATTTTCTTGTCCTGCAAGTGCACTAACCAACATTATAAGTGTAGATTCTGGAAGATGGAAATTAGTAATTAACGCATCTAAAACTTTAAATTTATATCCTGGGAATATAAAAATTTCTGTCCATCCTGAACATTCTCTCACTTTACCATTTTCATCTGCTATACTTTCTATAGTTCTACAGGACGTTGTACCTACTCCTATAACTCTATTTCCATTTTCTTTTGTTTTATTAATAATCTCTGCTGTTTCTTTACTCATTGTATAATATTCTGAGTGCATATGATGTTCTTCAATAGTTTCTGCTTTAACAGGTCTAAATGTACCAAGACCTACATGTAATGTAACAAATGCTACATTAATGCCCTTTGCTTTTATTTCACTTAATAATTCTTCCGTAAAATGCAATCCAGCTGTAGGTGCTGCCGCAGAACCTGATTCCTTAGAATAAACTGTTTGATATCTTTCTTTTTCTTCTAATTTTTCAGTAATATATGGTGGTAATGGCATTTCGCCTAATTTATCTAGTACCTCTTCAAAAATTCCCTCATATTGAAATTCAACTATTCTACTACCATCTTCACCTATATCTTTAACTTCAGCTCTAAGTTCTCCATTACCAAACACAAACTTAGAACCTATTTTGGCTCTTTTACCTGGTTTAACAAGAGTTTCCCATTTATTTTTATCGATTCTTTTTAAAAGTAAAAATTCCATTTTACCCATAGTATCTTCTTTGTGACCTATTAATCGTGCTGGAAGTACTCTAGTATTATTTAAAACTAAACAATCTCCAGGATTTAAATAATCTAATATATCCCTAAAAATTTTATGCTCTATACTACCCGTTTTCCTATCCAACACTAAAAGTCTCGAATGATCTCTCTTTTCTGCAGGATGTTGTGCAATAAGTTCTTCTGGTAAATCAAAATAAAAATCTTTAACTTTCAAAATTTACACCCTCTTCGTTTATTTTAACCCATGTCTAAATACATTACTTATAAGTATATGACTTATAGTTATGATTTTGGATATACTCATCAAATTTTAAATATAACTCAATAATTTATATAATTTGTACTTTATTTAATAAAACTATATTGTTGTTTATTATCTTCTCTTGAAATTCCTAAATGTGTATATGCCGCTTCTCCCGCCATTCTTCCTCTTGGTGTTCGTATTAAAAATCCTTTTTGTAACAGATATGGTTCATAAACATCTTCTAAAGTAGATGTTTCCTCACCTATAAAATAAGCTAGAGTCTCTACCCCAACAGGTCCACCCTTAAAATTTTTAATTATTGCCTGTAAAATTTTATTATCAACGGAATCGAATCCTTCTTTATCTACACCTAATAATTCTGTAGCCTTAATAACAACTTCTTGATTTATAATACTTGAATTTAAAACTTCTCCATAATCTCTAACTCTTTTTAATAATCTATTGGCAATTCTAGGTGTACCTCTGGATCTTTTTGCAAGTAAATATGCTGCTTCTCTACTAATATTTACATTCAAAATATAAGCCGATCTTACTATTATTTCTGTTAGCTCTTCTTCTTCATAAAATTCCATAGGACATAGAACTCCAAATCTATCTCTAAGAGGTGAAGTTAACAGTCCAAGTCTCGTTGTAGCTCCTATTAAAGTAAATTGTGGTAGGTCTATTCTTATAGATTTTGCTTGTGCCCCTTTTCCTATAACTATATCTAACGCATAATCTTCCATAGCAGGATACAGTATTTCTTCTATAGATCGGGAAAGCCTATGTATTTCATCAATAAATAATACATCTCTAGATTTTAAACTTGTAAGAATTGCTGCTAAATCTCCTGCTTTTTCAATAGCTGGTCCTGAAGTTATCTTTAAATCTCCACCCATTTCCTTGGCAATTATATTAGCTAATGTTGTTTTACCAAGACCTGGTGGACCATATAACAATGTATGGTCTAAAGCTTCTTCCCTTTTTTTAGCTGCTTCTATAAAGATATGTAAATTGTTTTTAACCTTTTTTTGCCCTATATACTCGCTTAATCTCTGAGGTCTTAAAGAAAGTTCATTATTTGAGTCCTCTTCCATAAAAGAAGATGAAATAAGTCTATCTCCCATACTATACACCTCAATTCATTAAAAATTTTAAGCAATCTTTTATAATATCTTCTATATTATTCTTATTTTCAATATTTTTTAGTGCTTTTTCTGATTCTTTTTCAGAATATCCTAAAGAAACTAATGCTTCTTTAGCTTCTCCTATAATTTTAATATCTTCTTTATTAGTAACTTCTTCTAACATATTTTCTTCAGCACCTTGTGGCAATTCGATTTTATCTTTAAGTTCTAAGATTATTCTTTGAGCTATCTTTTTACCTATTCCGGGGGCTTTAGTTAGCATTTTATCTTCACCTAAAACTATAGTTTTTTTCAAAGTATCTACATTACTTATAGACAATAGAGATAATGCTGCTTTTGCACCTACTCCATTTACGGTTAATAACTTATTAAAAAGCTCTAATTCATCTTTTGAAGAAAAGCCATATAAACCTATAAAATCTTGTCTTACTATTTGTATTATATAAAGTATGATTTTTTCCCCTATTTGAGGCATACTAGCCATAGTACTTCCAGAAGAATAAATTTTATATCCTATGCCATTATTTTCGATAACTATATAATCTTTATTTATTCCTTGATACTGACCCCTTATATATTCGTACATTTAATCACCTCTAAAATAAAAGAACTATATTATACTTTATCATCTATAGCTTTTTAATTCAATATCTATTATTAATTAATTTAGGTAAACAATTTTTAAATTTAAGTATATTTTTTATATGTTTTTTTATTTAAACCTTAGCTGTAAAGGATTTTAAAAATACTATAAATACATTATAAAAAAAGATACCCTAAAGCATTGGGTACCTTATGTTGTAAACATACCATGCAAACCTTCTAGTGCATCTTCCTTAGAGTTAAATTCATAAATTTTATCTCCCATTTCCAAAAGTTCTATATCCCCTTCGGTAAGAGTATCTATTTTTATATTTGTTATATCTTTAGTAGATTCTAATATTAATTTTCCATTACTATTACTTTTAAAAATGGCTAAATAACCTGAATTAATTCCTATTACATATTTATTAGGACTATATTTATATTTATTTACCTTTCTTGAAAAAACAATTTTATTTCTTTCTATATCTTTTAATCTATAGTCTCCTTTTTTGAATGCTGCTAAAATTTCATCTTTACTCATCTTTGAAATAATATCTTTTTCCTTATCAAATTTTTCAACATATTCGTCTACTATAGCCCTATTAGAATTTTCATGTGGTTTTAGATATAAACTTTCATAGATTATTTTTATACTTTTAGCCTTTTGATCTAAATCTACTCTTTCATCTTTTTCTACACTATTAATTTTATTTGAACTTACACTTCTATTATTTAGCTTATTAGCGGTTATTAAATATGAAATACTAAATATGACAACTAAAAAAATAGGCGTAAAAATTAAAAACTTCTTTTTATTAGACATAATATCACTCCTTTTACTGTGTATTATGTCCCATATTGGTAATTATATTCAACTTAATTATTTATTTCCTTGAAAATCTTTAAATAATAAACTCGGTTGAACCCCTAAATTGTTTTGATATTTTCCACTAGAATATTTATCATACTCACCATGTATATCATGATAATATATTTGACAAATCTCAACATTAGGATAAATTCTTATTGGCTGTACGCAAAAAATCTCCAAAGTCCAATATCCTGAAAATCCAACATCCCCAAATCCTGCTGTTATATGAATAAATAATCCAAGCCTTCCAATAGAAGATCTTCCCTCTAACATTGGTACTAATTTATCTGTTTTAGTATATTCAACAGTTCTACCTAGATAAAGTTTCCCGGGTTTTAATAATACTCCTTCTTCTGGAATTACGATTTTCTTAGCCTTATTCTCTTTTTTCATATCTAATATGTCATCTTCATAAACTAAAAGTTCATTATGTAATTTTAAATTATAGCTATTAGGATTTAGTTGATTTTCATTATAAGGCTCTATAATTATATCTTTACCTAATCTATTTTTTATTTCTTTTCCTGAAAGTATCATATTTTTTTCACCTTCTATTCTTTAATATTGATAATTAATTATTATAACAAAGCATCTATTATTTATAAAGGTTTTTTAAATGTTTAAACTTCTTTAATATATCCTGAAGATTATTCTTAAACATATTTATTTTTTCCAACTGACTTTGAATAAGACTTACAACATTATCTATAAAACTATTGGATTCTTCAACGTGAGAAGCTATTTCTTTTAATTCATCATCTAAATAATTAATTTTTACTGAAAGATTCTAAATTTTTTGTGATAATCCTTTTGAAGAATCGTCTATTAAACCTACCTAATTATATATTGAATCGAAGGATTTTATAACATTTTCAACATCATCTATTCCATCCATAACCTCATTATTAAAATTACCATAAGATTGTTCAAAGGTATCTGGTAACTCTATAAAAAATTCTAAGGTTTATTCATAACCTCACTTTCTGATGCTAAATTTTCATATATTTTTTAGTATGTATAGAAATTTCTTCTCAAATTAATATAGTTCCATTACATTCATCTTCTAAATCCGTTACCAAAATCTCAACTTCCTCTGATGCATTTTGAATATTACTCAAGACGCCTTAATTTTTTACTTGCATTTTTAGCTAGCTTAGTTTTCTAAATGACAAGTTTTAATATATTATTATTTTTCTTACATTCTTTTTTAGGTTTTTGAATAAATAAAAATATCAAAAAATATAAATAAGTCATCACTTTGTAGTATAATATTTTCGCCTAAAAAAATAAACACATACAAAGGATGACCCGGATATGATTATAACATTAAATATATAAAACAAAAATATTTATTTTAAAATTTTTCAAGCTATTAATCTTGCATTTGATAAACTTGGCATTAACACTAAAAAACTAAGGGTAGACCACCTAAATATTCAGATCAACAAATTGTTGCATGCATGATATATGGTGTAAATAATAGTATTTTTAGTCTTAGAGAGCTTGAATATAAAATTAAGCAAGATATTGTATTTCAAAAGATTATAGGTTTTAAAAAAGTTCCTGATCATTCTACATTTTCTTTAAAAACGATAGCTCTAGAAAAACACGTATACTATGGTATTTATGCTATGCTTATTGAACTTATCAACCCTTCAACTAGAATTTGTGCTATTGATGGTATTGCATTAAAAAGCTCATTATATGATAGCGAAGCTAGGTATGGAAAAGGAACTCATCTTGGAAAATACAAAGGATATAAGTTACATTGTGCCGCTTATGTATGTGATAATATATTTCCATTATCTTTTTCTATAACTACTGCAAATGTATATGATAATCAAGTTCTTGAATTGTTATATGAATTTAAAACTTATAATCCATTTATTGTACTTGCTGATGCTGCCTATGATTTAAAGTTTCTAAAACTCTACAATATAACTTATTAACAGATGTAAATATGCGTAAAGCAAAGAGTATAGAATCTTTTAAAGATCAATCAAGATATAAAAATGCTCTTTTTATACAATCACCAATAGGTAAAAATTTATATAAAAATAGAACAATTATTTTCTATACTTAAAGGATTGTATAACTTAGAAAACCCTAGACTCTACGGACAAAACCGCTATGAACATCACATTAAGTGGGTTCTTTTATCCTATCTTATAGACGAATTCAATAAAGTTAATAATAGGATAAACTCTAGAAAATATCCTTGGAATTTATAATTTTTATAGTGCTAACGCACTTATCTTTTAAATTTTAAAAAATTACTAATACACACTTAAAATTACTGAATACATACTATCACGTAAATGATCTTTGATATTTGTAAAAATTAGTTATTCAACAAGCTATTTTTAATAAAAAAACAACTTGCAAAAATATAATTTTACAAGTTGTCTTAACCCCTTTATTATTTTCCTCTTTATCTTCCTACTGAACCTGAAACTTCTAACTTATACGGTAATTTATTGCCATCGAAAGTATAAACAGATATATAATATCTCCCTTCCTTATTAGCATTAAAACTTCCTTTAATTTCTCTTCCATCATCGACTCCATACGCAACTTCATTTCTATTCTCATCAAAAACTATCCATGTTGCTCCTGCTCCTGACCCTCTAGTTAATTTTATATTAACTTCTCCTGGTGTAAATACATCAAAATAAAAATAATCTTGTGGATCTTCAGCATCTAAATTAGCTTGAACTGCTACTCCTGGTAAAATAGGACCATTAGCAAGTTCTATAGAATTGTTAGGTTCCTTTTCTCTATTTATAGGATATACCATTTTTAATATTTTTGCTTTAGTAGTTGCAACACTTTGACCTCCTAGGTTATCTGTTACCTTTAGTGTAACTGTATAATTACCTGGTTCTTTATAAACATGAATTGGATTTGCCTCATTACTCTTACTTCCATCTCCAAAATTCCATTCATATGATTTTATTTCTCCATCTTCGTCCCTAGTTCCATTACTATAGAAACCAATCTTTTGATTATTAAACCCTTGATAAGGTCCTCCGATTTTTACTATAGGCAAGTTATTTTCAGATATATCTTTAACAGTTACTGTACTAACGGCAGTAGAACTTTCGCCTTTATCATCAGTTACCTTTAATTTAATTGTATATTCTCCAACTTCTTTATAAATATGTCGTGGATTTGCTTCACTACTCTTACTTCCATCTCCAAAATCCCATTCATATTTAACTATTTTTCCATCAACATCCTGTGAACCTTCACTAGAAAATCTTATATTATCAGTTTGAATACCTATATAAGGTCCATTAATTTTTGCATATGGTAGAGCATTTTGCGAATCTCCTTCTCTAGGAAGATATCCATGAAATACTAAATCATAAGTAACTCTATTATTTGAATCTACCTTATAATTTGTGAAATAGCATGTTACTGTTTTATATCCAGTCCATGATTTTTTATCTAATTTCTTTAAAAATTCATTAGCTATTTCATTCATATCTTTAAAATCTTGTGTTTTTCCTTTTGAAATCTTTCCTTTAAATTTGCCCCTTAAAGTAAATGTATCGAAATATTCAGATTTATTAACCTCTGTTTTTATATCTTTTAAATTTGCTATTGCAGATATATCAGAATAAATTTCTTTTGGATCCTTATAAGCATGTCTAATTAAATAATCATTTGAAACTAAAGGAACAGTTAAAGTATCATACTTGTCTATTAATTCTTGCATATATTCTTGATAACAACGATTTAAATTAGAATCTGATTTTAAATTATTAATAAAATTATCATATCCTCTTACATCATTATTCTTAATATACTGATTTAATTCATAAAATTTATCGTTCTTTTTACGATGTAATAAATCTATAAATACACATGCATAATTATAAAATTCAAAGTTTCCATATACTGAATTTAACACATCATTAACAGTATATCTATGGTTCTTATCCACATTATGAAGATGACTTATTATTGTTTTTCTTGGAAGAACTCCATCTGTTCTTGTAGAACCTGCAAATAATTCTGCTCCTCCCTCCTCATACCAAGTTAACCTACTATTTTTATATAATTCTGTTGCACCCCACATACCCGGAATTGCATATCTTCCTTGTAAATAATGTGTATATTCATGTCTAAATAGTTCTTCTAATGTATATATACTTTCATGAGATTTTCTTTCAAATGTAAAAAAAGTTCCTGTTTGTTCAATATACATGCCACCATTATCAGTTGCATAACCATATAAAACATTATTTGCATTGTACTCTTTAGGGCTATTATATATAACCATAGTTAAAACTTCATCTGGATTTCCCTTCTCTAATGGCTTATCTATTCCCATAGCTCTAAAGAAATGAGCATTTACTTCTTTAGATGCCCAATAGAGCCTTTTTATCTTGTCTTCTTCTACCTTATCTCCTGCTTTTATGATCATCTTACCATTATCAAAAGTATATGTTTTAGGACAATATTTTTTTCTTCCTGCCTGTTTTACTTTATCAAAATCTATCTTTTTACCATTTGCATCAATTCCATTATAGTTACGCTTAACCTTATCTACTGCTTGTAAATACGGCATTGATAAATAGGGATATACATCCATGCTCTTAGTCAAAGCCTGAATTCCTAACTTAGAATTAGTATGAAACTTTCCTAACAAAGAAATATGATAAAGTGAATTTTCTATAGCTAATGAATTTTTATCATTTAAGTTACCCATTAAAGCTAACTTTTGTACCTCTTCTATAAATGGATTAATGCGTCCATACCATTCTGTTTCCTCTGGTCTTTTCTTGGTATCTCTTAAATACATTTCAATATCGTAACAAGGACCTCCTAATATAGCATGAATAGCATTATCCTTACCATATTTACCACAATAAGTCTGCCTATTTTTATAAAAATCTTTTACTATAGGAGTTAAATTATTTATTACTTCTGTATTACTTGCAGTATTCCAGATAAAACTCCCCACTCCAGCAACTATATCATCCTGAACTTCTGTTCCTAGTTTAAAATTCTTATTATTTTCTATAGATAATATTGCAGGTATTGCATTAAGTCTATTGTTTCTATCATATATTTCTTTCTTTAGTTCTTCATTATGAAATGCTAGAAAATAACCCGCTCTCACAACCTCTATTAATGTTGGTATTCCTTTTGCATCATTTTCAGTATATTCTCTACCTCTTTTCTCTATTTCTCTTAATATCATCTGAGTACGATTTTTATTTCTAAAAAACTCATACGCATCATGACTATAATTAAATAAATCCGTTATGTCTCTATAATGGGTTTTTACTAAAAGATCTATTAAATCATAAGAATTCATTTGATTTAGTTCTCTTAAGGTATATCTTTTATTACTTTTTTTACTTTCTGAAACTTTTACCTGAGATGATTTGCTGTAGATATTTGATCTAATTGAACTGTTATTAATAGCATAAACAGGTAATATACTATTAAACAAAAAAATTGATGATAAGCCTATACTTATAGCTGTTTGCTTTTTTAAAGATTTATTTTTGATTTTTTTTCCAAACTTCATGATATTCCCCCTAAATAAACATTATATTATTTAACTTAGACACTCTTTATTTTATTAACTAATCCCCCCTTATTTTCTTAATTTTATTTTTGGCCATAAAACTTAACTTTAATATGAATAACACTTTATATATATTTTATACTTTTTCCGAAATAAGTCAATATTTTCTGAATATTCTTTTTTATTTTTTTGTTTTTTTATTTAATTCATTTCAAATAAATTTTAAATTTCATTTTTAAACGTTATTTGAAATAAAAAAATCACTTTTGATATGGCAATAACTATATCAAAAGTGATTTAATGCATTATTAAGATTATTCTTCCCATCCTTCTGGGAATTCAGCATTGTGGTAAACTTCTTGAACATCATCATCATCTTCAAGTAAATCTAACATCTTTTGGAATTTCTTAGCATCATCTTCATTGATCTCAGTATATGTATCTGGTATCATTTTAACTTCCGCACCTAAGAATTCCATTCCTTGAGCTTCTAAAGCTTCTCTTACTGTTCCAAAATCTTCTGGTGTAGTAGTTACTACAAATACTTCCTCTTCTGAAGCAAAATCTTCTGCTCCAGCATCTAATGCCATCATCATAACTTCATCTTCATCTAAATCTGCTTTTTCTATTACAATTTCACCCTTTTGTTGGAACATGAAACCTACACAACCTGAAGTTCCCATATTTCCTCCACCTTTAGTGAAAGCACTTCTTACATTTCCTGCTGACCTATTTTTATTATCTGTTAATACATCAACGATAACAGCTACACCACTTGGTCCATAACCTTCATATATTATTTTTTCATAGTTAACACCTGCAAGTTCTCCACTAGCTTTTTTAATAGCTCTATCTATTGAATCCTTTGGCATATTATTAGCTTTTGCTTTTGCTATTACATCTCTTAATTTTGGATTAGCCTCTGGATTTGCTCCACCTGTTTTAGCAGCAATAGCAATTTCTTTACCTATTTTTGTGAATATTTTTCCTCTTTTAGCATCTACTTTACCTTTTTTAGCTTGTATATTATGCCACTTTGAATGTCCTGACATATTAAATTCTCCTTCCAAAAATAAAACTTTCTTTATTATAATCTTTAATTATTATACCATGTTAACCATAAAATTTACAAGAGTGTGTAAATTTGAACACTTATAATATAAATACCTAGCGGTAGTATAATAATATTGCTATATATATTTATCCTTATTTTTTATCATCTTCAAATAAACGATTATCCAATTTAAAAAAGTACTTTTCATCATCCCTAAGTAATATTCCATTACCTGATGTTATATTCATAATTTCTTTTTCTATATCATTGATTTTATCTGATTCTAAAAATAATGTTAAAACTACTTTATCTGAATACTGAGTATCTTCTATGTGTATGTCATTTTGTGCAAAATTATACTGTATTTTTCCCAAAATATCATATTCAAATTCTACATTTACTTTACAACCCTTAACCTTTTCTACTATTTGTCCTTCTTTAACTGCCATAGAGGCACCCTTAGAATAGGCTCTCGTAAGACCTGAAGCGCCTAATAAAATTCCTCCAAAATATCGAGTTACCACTATCACTGTATCCGTAATATTATTTTTCTTTATTACATCAAGTACAGGCATTCCCCCTGTTCCTTTGGGCTCTCCATCATCACTATATCTTTGTATACCCATATTTTCACCTACCACATATGCATATACATTATGTCTGGCATCCTTGTATTTATTTCTTATTTCATCTATAAAAGCTTTTGCTTCCTCTTCATTGTTAACTCGCCTTACATGTCCAATAAAAGTTGATTTTTTCTCTTCAAATTCCGCCGTAGCTCTATTTTTAATAGTAAAATAACTCAAGTACTTTCCCCCCTTATCTTAATCTACAATTTATTTTTTTCATTAATACTTTCTAAAAGTTCAACACAAATATTTTTTACATATTCCTTATTTGTCTCTTCTAAAAGCTTTTCAACTTTTTCTTTACACTTCTTAGATTTTACTTTTTTTAATGATTTTAATGCATATGAAACAACTTGACAATTTTCATCTTCTAAAGCTCTTATAAGTGCCATTTCACCTTTTTTATCTGCCATTTTACCAAGAGCGGATACAGATAACCTTCTTATATTAACATTATTATGTACAGAAGATTTTATTAAGATTTTCATTCCTTCTTGTAATCGTAATTCTCCCAAAAGCCAAATCGCACTCTCTTTATCTTTCCAATTCATCTCTGAGTAATTTTCCACTATATAATCTACTAATTTTTTCTTTAAATTATATTGTAAAGTTTCTATTATTCTGAGACGTTCTTGTTTAGATACTTTTACAAGATATAAAAAAAGTTCTTTTTCATCTTTGCATTTAGAAAGTAATCCAAATTTAATTTTACCTCTAATTATATGTTGTTGCACCGTTTCTCTATTTAAATTTCTAATAGCCGCTATAGCATCTATAGACTTATCTTCGAGAAATAAATAATATGATATGTCCTCATCACAAAATTCTTTAATCTTATTCCAATTTATATTAACTAAACCTGTTCTCAACTTGCACTACCCTCTTTTTAAAATATCTTTTAAAACTTGAGTTCCTTTTATAATTCCATCCTGTTTTAAATTTGAAAACCCTAGCTTAAAATAGGATAATCCTTCTTTAAAATCTTTATAAAAAAATACACCTGGAGTTATTATAACATTTCTCTCTCTGCACTTATAAAACAATTCTAAAGAATCCATTTTATTATTTAACTTTACATATAAACTAAGTCCCCCACCTGATGGTATAAATGTTAGTTCCTCTTTAAAATCATTTTTTAAGATATTTGTTAAGAAATCATAGGTTATTTTATAACTTTCTCTAAAATTCTCAATATGATTTTTCCAATATCCCTTAGTTACATACAACTCTAACGCTCTTTGCATTAAACTCGATGTAGCTATATCAGTATTTATCTTAAAATTAATTATACTTTCCTTTAATCTTTTGGGTGGAATAAGATATCCAAGTCTAATACCTGGTAAAAATATTTTTGAAAAACTTTTTATATAAATAACTCTTTCATTTTTATCTAAACTTTTAAAACTTTTATACTGTATTTCATCTGTATATATAAGCTCTGATAAATAATCATCTTCTATTATATAAAAATCATACATATCAGCAAGTTGTAATATTCTTTTCTTTTTTTCTAGACTATAAGTAATTCCTGATGGATTTTGAAAATAACTCATAGTGTAAAAACATTTAATTTTATTTTTTTGCAAAGTTTTTTCAAATTTATTTAAATCTATTCCATCACTTTCTAAAGGAACTTCTAAAATATTAGCCCTTCTCCAATTAAATACAGATAGGGCACCATTGTATGTAGGTTTTTCTACTATTACATTATCTCTATTATTAATTATTGCCTTTGAAATAACATCTATTCCCTGTTGAGCCCCTGATACTATTAAGATATCATCTAAACCATATCTACCATTCCAAAAAAACTTACTTATACTTTCTCTTAAACCATCGTATCCTAAAACTTCTTTGTATATAAAAGCAGAGGCACCATCTCTATCTAGCACCTCATTTAATACTTTCTTAAAATTATTGATAGGAAAATTATTACTTAATGTTGATTCTCCTACAAAATCTATATATTGTTTATTGGAGTTATAATTTAACTTCTTTATCGTATTAGAATATTCTTTCTTAAATCTTATTAAAGTTGATTGATTTTTTTTTACATAAGTACCACTACCCATTTTTTGAACAGCATAGCCATCTTCTTCTAACTTGTTATATGCATTAATTATAGTGTCTTTATTTACTTTCAAAAAACTACTTAAAGTTCTTATAGAGGGTAATTTTTCTCCATCCATAATTTTTTCTTTTTCAACTAATTCCTTTAAATGTTTTTCTATCTGAATATACTTAGGAACTTCCTTATTAAAATCAACTCTAAACTTTTCCATATTTCCCCCTAAATATAATAAACATTCTCTTCTATCAATATATTACCTAAAGAACTCTTATATGGTCTTTTCATTTTATTTACTATTTCAAGCTCATATAACTTATTTAAAATTTCTTCCATATTAATTTTATATTCTCTGAATAATTTAGAAAATGCTATTTCTCTAGAACTTAAAGGTGTATTTATTTCTTTCATATAATTTAATAATAAAGAAGTATATACTTTCATGTTTCTATTTATATTATCATCTATATACTCTATTAATATTTCTATGTCTTTTTTTATGTCATTTTTTCTCATAAAAAATTCTTCTGCAATAGTTGAAAGTTTACTATCTAAATTCATGGCCATATTTACCACATCTCTATTTATCATGTATCCTGAAAAATTAACTATTAACTTAGCATATTCCCTAATACTTATACTAGCCAATGTGTATGCATTATAAATAGATTCCTTATACAAGTATTTTTTACATTCAGAAATACTTTTCAATAAATCACTTAAAAAAACCATGTTCCATCTTTCACCACAAAAATCATTAAAAAACCGTTCTTTATCATATAATTCATCAATATCTTTATCATTTGAAAACACAAGTTTAGATGAAGAAAATAATCTATGAATATATCCCCCTTTATTAGCACCTATACATAGTGAAATAAACTTTTTCTTATCTATTAACTTAATATGAATGGGAATATCATTATGCTCTGTATATATATTGTTTATATTATCCAGTGGCTCATTATAAACCACAATAAGATCTATATCAGATTGTTCCCATAAGTCACCATTCATAATTGATCCAAAAACAAATAAAGCTAATACTTCCTTTTTTACTTTTAAACTTTCTACAGTTTTATTAAAGGCAATTTGATAATCTAAAATTGTTTTTGCCATACTGTGATGTCCCCCATTCTATTTAAGTTCAAAAGAAATACATTTATTATAAATCTCATCATCTATTAAAGCCTTAATTTTAGTTCCTTCTTCTTCATAACTTTCCTCTAAAACTTTGCCATTTCTATGAATATAAGATACAAGTTTTTGTTCAGTGTATGGTATTAAAAATTCTTTTTCAAATATAGTTTGTGGCAAATTGTCACAAATCAATTCTAATAATTCATCTATATTTTTTTCTTCTCTTGCGGATATGCTAATTAACTTATATCTACTTAAATTCTGTTCTATATCTTTTAATTGCTCCTCTGAGACTTTATCTATTTTATTTAGAACTAAAATGCAGTCTAGTGGATTTACCCCTAATTCTGTTAAAACAGCTTCTACAGCCTCTACTTGTTCATATAATTTTTCAGAAGAAGAATCTACTACATGTATAAGTAGATCTGAATTTACAACCTCTTCTAAAGTAGATTTAAAAGACTCTACCAAATCATGTGGTAATTTTCTTATAAAACCTACTGTATCTGCTAAAGTAGCTACTCTTCCATCTGGAAGTGAGATGGCTCTTGTAGTTGTATCTAATGTTGCAAATAACATATCTGCTTCAAATACATTTTCTTTATTTATATTATTATTTTTGCTTGGAACTATCTTGCACAATCTATTTCTTAATGTAGATTTTCCTGTATTAGTATATCCTACTAAAGAAAGTTTAGGTATATTTCCCTTAACCCTCTTTTCTCTTTGAACGATTCTTATACTTTTTATTTTTTGTAATTCTCTAGAAAGTTCAGTTACCCTTTCTCTAATTCTTCTTTTATCTATTTCTAATTTTTTTTCACCTGGTCCTCTAGTACCTATTCCTCCACCCGTTCTGGATAATATTGTACCTAATCCTATTAATCTTGCACTTCTATATTTAAGTTGTGCAAGTTCTACTTGAAGTTTAGCCTCTCTACTTTTTGCCCTTCTTGCAAATATCTCAAGAATTAAAGTTGTTCTATCTATGACTTTTACACCTAAACTATCTTCTAAATTTCTAACCTGTGCTCCTGATAATTCTTCATCAAAAATAACGACATTAGCTTTCAATGCTTGAAGTAACATACCTATTTCATCTACTTTGCCACTACCTACACAAAAAGCTTTATCCTCTTTATTTTTCTTTTGAAATACTTTTTCTATAGTTTCAACATTACATGCATATGCAAGTTCTTCTAATTCATCTAAACTATCTTCACTTTCTATTCCAACAAGAATAGCTCTTTCGCCTTGTTCTTCTTCGATTTCATTATGCTTAATCAATTCCTCGATATGAGCAATTTTATCTAAGAAGTCTAATTTTTTTGCCTGTTCTACAGATAAATTATATACTTCTTCATGAATCAAAATGTTATTTTCTATAGCACAATATCCAACATTTACTTTGCAAGGTACATCTTCTTTTACACCTATAGCTACAATACAATCTAATTTTAATTTTATAAGTGCAGATAAGTCTAAGGCTGAAAGTTTGGGATTACCATTTGGATGAGTATGTATAACCCTAACTCCTGACAATCTATTTTCCTTAATATCAATAAGAGGTAATTCTACAGTAGAACTATCTCCAATACCAACACTTACTACCTTTCCTTTTCTATTTATGGCTACACTTACTTCTCTTTGTAATTTTAGAGTTATATTCCTTAATACCTCAACTAATTCTTCTGTAAAAATACTATCTTTGCACTGTCTAATTTCATATATATCTTCTAAGACATTTAAAACACTATCTCTTACTCCATCTATATTTCCATATATCATTAAATCATCTCCTTATCCTAAAGGATTCTCTTATTAAAAATTTTCATACATTATTAACTATATGTCCAACTATTCTTGACAACTATTATTTAATTCTATACTATAAAAAGAAAGTTGTAAATATTAATGCAAGGTGGGATTAGCTTGGAAAAGAAAAAAATAAATATACTAATTAGTTCAGAAGAAATTTCTAATAGAATAAAAGAACTAGGTAGACAAATTTCAAAGGATTATGAAGGTAAAAGTGTTTATGTACTTTCACTTTTAAGAGGTAGTTTTATATATACTGCTGATTTAGTAAGAGAATTAGAAGTTCCAACTCAAATTGGTTTCATGACTACTTCAAGCTATGGACATAACGAAACTTCATCAGGCACAGTTCAGGTTGTACATGATATTCCAGATGATATTAAGGGTTTAGATGTATTAGTAGTAGACGACATAGTAGATAGTGGTACAACTATGGACTTTGTTATGAATCATGTAAAAGAATTAGGTGCTAACTCTGTTAAATGTTGTGTACTTTTAGATAAACCTGATAGAAGAAAAGTGGATATAAAACCTGATTACTGTTGTTTTGAAATCCCAGATGTCTTCGTTGCAGGATATGGATTAAACTATGGTGATTTTTATAGAAATATTCCTTATGTATTTAACTGGGAAGAATAATTTTTATAGAAATACTTATCGAGTAGGAGCTAAATAATTATTTTATTTAGCGTCCTCTCACACCACCGTACGTACCGTTCGGTATACGGCGGTTCATTAAAAATTATGTATTAGCTGATATCCTTTAGATATACTTCTGTAACCAAGGTTTTCAATATATTTGTTGTTTAAGATTGTGTCAAGAAATGGGTTTTTATATATTCTCCAATAGCCTTTTCTTGTATTTGCGTACTCCCATGCTTTATGGGGCGGAAGACCTAGTTTTATGAGGTTTCGTCCTCTAGTTTTAACCTTTTTCCATTGTTTCCAAATACAACCTCTTAACCTTCTTCTTATCCAACTATCTATTTTTTGTATTTTAGCGTTAGCTTTCGCTACTCCAAAATAATTAATCCATCCAATTGTTAATTGGTTAATCATGTAAATTCTATATTCTATACTTATAACTTTATTACGATTTGTTAATTTTCTTATTTTGTTTATGAATCTTTTATATGACTTTTCATGTATCCTTATATTGGCTCCGCTTTTTGCAAAATAGAATGAAAAACCAAGAAATTTTCTTCTCGTCACAAAATCTACTGCACTTTTATTTTCATTAACTCTAAGTTTTAATACATCTTCAAGTACTCTTCTTATACTTGCCATAACTCCTATTCCTGCCTTTTTGCTTTTTACATATATATTACAATCATCTGCAAATCGACAAAATCTATGACCTCTTTTCTCAAGTTCTTTATCTACTTCATCAAGCATGATATTAGCTTTATTAAGTTCTTGTGCTATTGCCTGTTGTATTAATCTATCAAGTACAGTAGGAATTTCAAGTAATCTAGTTCCACCGTCAGGTTTTGGTATTTCCACTCTCCTAACGGGTGAAGGTTTATACCTTCCCTCTAATAACTTTTGCTTAATTGTTATCCAATTCTTAATAATAAATTCTGGAAATTCATCGGTTTTCATACCATCAATACCATGGCTTCCTTTATTAGCAACTACTCTTTTCATGGCTTTTGGCATATTTTCTCTAGCTAAAATCATTTCAAGTAAGTTATCAGTATCATCTATTACATTGTTTTCTCTTTCTCTCTTTGCTAACGCCAAATTATTACTCCGCGCCCCTCGCTTATCTTGAAGTTCCACTTCTCCTTCCGCGAGGCGACCTCTGTATTGAGTTGTCTGCTTTCCTTGTAATTTATTTGAATTATTCAAAGCTGAAAACCTCCTAATGTTCAGTCCTTCCCGCACTACGTGCACATAGTGTGGTACTATGACCTCTGCTGACTTCTGATAGTTCAGTTACATATCACTATGTAAGTTATCATGTAGGAAATTCATCCTTCAATGATATATCTATCAGACCTCCCTAGGTAAGAACGCAATCTTTCATTCCATATATCTGCCACATATACTGTAGTAGCTTTCGGGTGATACGGACTTTGTTTTGTTATGCAAACTCATCCAGCTATAATCAGCCTCTTATGTGATTCGTATTCCTCAAACCGGAATTTTACCCTCCGACTTCCTTCAGATTCCATCTCGCGATGGACACCCTTGTCATTGGCTAACGCCTATATCACCTTCGGCGCTCGGGACTTTCATCCTATAGATTGCGCCCATGCTGGGCGCACATAAATAAAAAAACGTGACCTTATTTAATGGTCATGTTTTTTTTATTTACTTTTATATCCTATTCCATCTAAATCTAATTGTAATGCCGTATCTGGAATTTTTCCTACTATAACTGTTTCAGAAATAGGTAATTCACTAACTAAATCTACATCAAAACTTTTCATAGGAAATATAATCCTAACCTTAGTTTTAAACTTTATAAAGATTTTATGCATAGTTTGATTTATTCCTGCACTTTCAAATACGGAAGAATAATTAGTTTCTACATTACTTAATGGTTCCATTTTTACTTTTATTTTTGGTCCTAAATAAGATAATAAATTATTTTTAGTTATGTATCCTAATGTTAGCTCTATCCCAACACTCCCTAATCTATTTAACGCTTCTTGACTCTTTAATGACACATTGTTTGCTAGGAGGTTTAATTTTACTGTATCTGCTCTAAGCATAACTATATTCCCATCAGAATCTTTATCTATTCTTACTATATCATTATATCTAAATTTTTCATTTAATTCATCTAATATACACTTATCTACTGTTTGAATAGCCTTTGCTCTCATTTCGGCTTCGGAAACTGCAAGTGCAGTAGGTAAAAATACCTTATCTAATGTATATACTAAAATAATAAAAATAATAAAAATAAGAATCACTATAAAAGTTACTTTCGTTTTTTTCTTAATAATCACTTTATCCTACCCTTTCCTTATCTCCAAATACTTATAGAAAAATATAGTATACGGATAATTTAAATTACCTTTAATAATATTTCACATCTAGTAATTTTTTGAATTTTTACTATAGTTTATTATAAAAAGACATACCTTATGTTATAATAAATTAAAAACTTTATTTCTTTTAATATATTAATTATTTATGATATAATGACTTTATAATTTTTACCCTACCATAAGGAGGACAGTAAATGAGTGAAAACAAAAAAAAGAAGAAAAAAAGCAAAAAAAAATCTAAGAAAAAAACATTGAAAATTGTATTGCTTTCAATATTATTTATAATACTAACTTGCATGGTTATCTTAGGTGCAGTAATTCTTGGAATGGCTAAAACCGCTCCTTCTGTAGATGTAAAAACTGTAACCTCATTAAGTGAACCTACAAAGTTTTATGATGATAAGGGAAATTTAATAGATGAATACTTAACTGTTGAGCGACGTGACCCTGTTGAATACAAGGATATCCCCCAAAACTTAATAGATGCTTTTGTATCTATAGAAGATGAGAGATTTTGGAAACATAAAGGAATTGATTTTAAAAGACTTGCTGGAGCAACACTTGGCAATGTTAAAAAACTTTTAACTGGTAAGAAAGGTTTCCAAGGCGGTTCTACAATAACTCAACAATTAATAAAACAACGTTATTTTCTTACGGATTCTTTAACCAATAGACTTAATATTGAAAGAAAAATTCAAGAAATGTATATGTCATTAGAACTTGAAAAAATATTGTCAAAAGAAAAGATTCTTGAGACATATATGAATACCATTCCTTTAGGTGGTACAGCTTACGGTGTAAAATCTGCAGCTAAACAATATTTTAATAAGGACTTAAAAGATCTAACCTTAACAGAATGTGCATTTATTGCTAGTTGTGCTCAAAGTCCTTCTGTTTCATATGGTGCTGCTAAATATGCATATGATAAAAAACAAATTCATGAATCACCAAGAACTCAAGCTATTTTAACTAAAATGTTTGAAAATAAATATTTAACTCAAGAGGAGTATGATAAAGCTATTTCCCCTCAATTAAAATATAGCTTTAATCATAATACTAGAAATAAAATGAGTTATGAATGGTTTTCAAGACCTGTTATTGAAGTTGTAATGAATAACTTAAAAGAAAAGTATAATTATAGTGATAATGAAGTAAATGCACTTTTGGCTAATGGTGGATTAAAAATTTATACCACTATGGATACTAAATTACAAAATAAAACTCAAGATGTTTTAAATAATAATATCTATTCAAGCCAAAAAAACCTTCAAGCGGGAACTACAATTATGAATTATCATACTGGTGAGGTAAAAGTTATAGTTGGAGGTAGAGGAGAACAGGAAGCTCTTTCTTATAATAGAGCAGCATCTAATAGATTTTTAAGACCACCTGGTTCTGCTATTAAACCATTAACTGTTTATAGCCCTGCTATAGATACTAAAGTTCTTACTGCAGCATCTATAATTCAAGATTCTAATTTACCACACGATATGCAAGTTAAGTATTCGGATAATGGAAGGCTTTATAATCCTCAGAATGCCGATAGAAATCATTATGGTAACGTAACATTAAGATATGGTCTAAAACATTCTTTAAACGTAGTTGCTGTAAAAACTATAGATGCATTAGGAGAAGATAAAAGAGGTCTTGATATATCTATGGAGTATGGTAAAAAATTTGGATTACAATTAGATAATACAGATCACAATATGCCAGCACTTGCCTTAGGTCAGCTTGATGCAGGTGAATCTAATGGAACAAATCCTCTTACATTATCTGCTGCTTATGGTGCTTTTGGAAATAACGGTAAATTAACAGCACCTAGACTGTATACAAAAGTAGTTGATAGAGATGATAAACTTCTTTTAGAAACTAAAACTCAATCAAGACAAGTTATTTCTCCACAAGCTGCGTATATTATGTATGATTTATTAAAAGGTCCAGTATCTGCAGGTGGAACAGGGCCATCAGCACAATTTGGTAACATGAGTGTAAGAGGTAAAACTGGTACTACCTCTAGTAATAAAAACTTATGGTTTTCAGGTTTGACTCCTTATTATTCTGCTGCTATTTGGGTTGGTAATGATGATAATACGTCTATACATGGATTAGGTAGTTCAACTGTAGCTAAATTATGGGGAAATATAATGAAAGAGGCCCATATAGGTTTATCTGATAAGACTATTGAAAAACCTGAGGGTATAGTTGAAAAACCCGTTTCCTCACTTACAGGAAACTTGGTAAATGATTTTTCTAGTATGTTAAAAGGTTCTTTAACTTATAAAGAGTATTTTATAGATGGTACTGAACCTACAACTATAGAAGAAAATATATATACTACCGCAAGAGTGGTAAGAAAATCTGATGGTAGATATGTACTTGCTACAGAATATAGTGATCCTAAGTTAGTAGAAGAAAAGGTATTTATAAAAAGAGAGTATACTTCCCGTATTGATGATTCTCAAAAACATATTCTTCTACCTACAGAATATGATGATGCTAAATCTAATCAAATTCCAGAAAAAAAAGAACAAGACAAACCTAATGAGAATAAAAAGGAACAAAATAAAAACAATGAGAATAATCCTTCTATAAAAGATGATAATAATAAAAATAATATAAATAATAATCCTAACAATAATAAACCTGAAAAACCTAATAACGGAATTGAGCCTAAACCTAGTAATCCAGATAC
Organism: Clostridiaceae bacterium 14S0207; assembly: GCA_003288255.1. Taxonomy (GTDB): domain Bacteria; phylum Bacillota; class Clostridia; order Clostridiales; family Clostridiaceae; genus Hathewaya; species Hathewaya limosa. The sequence continues at coordinate 2,104,421 of CP026600.1, forward strand.
TAATATAAATAATAATATATAAATAAAAATATCCTAGAAAACTTTCTAGGATATTTTTTTATTCTTTAGTTTTAGGATTAAAAATTATTGCCATTAAATATCCAAAAACAATAGCCGATGCTATTCCTCCAGCTGTTCCTTTAATACCACCTGTAAATACCCCTAATAATCCTTTTTCATGCACTTCTTTAATTGCTCCCTTAGCTAAAGAATTTCCAAATCCAGGTAGCGGAACTGTTGCTCCTGCTCCTCCTATAGCTATTAATTTATCATATAATCCGAAAGCTCCTAATATAACACCTACCGTTACAAAACTAACTAAAATCCTGGCTGGTGTAAGCTTTGTAGTATCCATTAATATCTGTGCTATAACACAAATTATTCCACCTATAATAAAGCTCATTACATAATTCATTATTTTTATTCCTCCCCAATTTCTACAGCTACTGCATGGGCTATACCTGGTATACTTTCACCTTGTAATGACGATGTTGGACTCATTAAAGCACCTGTAGAAACTAATAATACTCTTTTCATCTTTCTCATAAGTAAATTTTTATAAACATATCCTGTCATAACTACAGCAGAACAGCCACATCCACTGGCACCACACATAACATTTTGTTCATCTATGTTAAATATCTCAACACCACAATCCTTATAGACCTTTCTAATATCATATCCGTATTCTAGTAACAGTTCTTCCGTCATTTTCTTGCCGAACATTCCTAAGTCACCTGTTATGATTAAATCATAATCGGAAGGTTTTCTATTTGTATCATACAAATGTTGTTTTATAGTATCCACAGCTGCTGGTGCCATGGCAGATCCCATACTATTAGGATCCGTTTCTCCATAGTCTTTAACCTTACCAGTAGTTACATGAGTTACATAAGGATAATCACCTGTTTTTCCTAAAAGCATTGCTCCTGCACCTGTAACCGTTCTTTGAGATGTTGGTGATTTTTGAGAACCATATTCCAGTGGGGTTCTAAACTGTCTTTCTGCGGAAGAAAAGTGTGAAGAAGTAGCCGCTATTGTATGATCGGCAAATCCTCCATCTATCATCATAGCTGCCATACTAAGAGATAATGCCATTGTAGAACATGCACCATAAAGTCCTATAAAGGGTATATCTATATTTCTAACAGCAAAATTAGATGCTGTTAATTGATTCAATAAATCACCAGCCAATAAATAATCTATATTTTTATCTGTTAAATTAGCTCTTTTTATACATTCTTCTATAGCTATATATGTTAAACTACTTTCTGCCTTTTCATAAGTTTCTTGACCATTTAAATCGTCCTCAATTATTTTGTCAAAATAATCTTTTAAAGGGCCTTCTCCCTCTTTAGGTCCAACCACATTATATGTAGCTATAATTCTAGGCTTATTATCCAAGACAACAGTTTGTTTACCAATTCTTTTAGCCATTTTATCACCTCAATATAAACTTTTATTAAAAAATTTTTCTATATTTTAAATAAATAATAAATTAATCCTACTATTACAGATGATCCTATGCCATAAACTAGAACGGGACCTGCAATAGTAAACATTTTAGCTGCTACTCCAAATATAAAACCTTCTTTTTTAAATTCCATGGCTGGAGATACAACAGCATTAGAAAATCCTGTTATAGGAACTAAAGTACCTCCTCCGGCATATTCTGCTAACTTATCATAAAACCCTATTCCAGTTAAAAACGCCCCTAAAAATACCATTGTTATAGCTACAAATGCTGCTGCATCATCTTTAGGTAGTCCAAAAAACTTTTGATAGAATTGACTGAATCCTTCCCCAATGGTACAAATTACACCGCCAACCCAAAATGCCCTGAAACAATGTATCAATATAGGTGGTTTAGGTTTATCTTCATTGTTAATCTTTTGAAATTTTATTCTTAACTCTTTATCTTTTTGTTCTTCTTTCTTTTTAATAGCATCTTTTTTTCTATTTGTCACAATGCACACCTGATAAATACATATCAGGATTTTCACCTACCTTTCCACTTAGTTAATTTATAATTATAGTTTTTGCAAAAAAATTTTTTTTAAACTATATTCTCTTAAAGTACTTACATTTAATTTATCAAAAAATAAAAATAGCTAATTAAACCTTTCAGTAAAATTAGCTATTATACATATATTTTTTTATCCACTTAACTTTTCTCTCATTTGTTTTAAAACTTTTTTTTCAATTCTAGATACCTGAACTTGACTTATTCCTAATACTTTTGCCACTTGAACCTGAGTTTTGTCTTTAAAATATCTTAGTACAATTACTTGTCTAGATTTTACATCCAAAGTTCTCAGTAATTCTTTTAAAGCTATTCGATCTATTAATTTATCATCATCATCAGAATTATTTCCGATTTTATCAATTAAAAGTACTGGTGCTCCATCATCTTGGTGTATTGTATCATATAAATATTGTGGTCCTGAAATCGCTTCTAATGCATATATAACTTCTTCTTTCTCCATTTTACTATATTCTGATAACTCTTGAATAGTAGGTTCCCTTCCTAAATCATTAGTTAATTTTTCTCTATCATAATGTAATTGTTTGGCTGTATTTTTTACGCTTCTACTTACTTTAATAATTCCATCATCTCTAAGAAATCTTTTGATTTCTCCCATAATCATCGGAACTGCATATGTAGAAAATTTAACATTAAATTTATTATCGAAATTATTTACTGCTTTTACAAGTCCTATACAACCTATTTGAAATAAATCTTCATATTCATATCCTCTATTTAAAAATTTTTTGCATATGGAAGCTACTAATGGAAAATTTAATTCTGTAATCTGATTTAAAGCATCTCTGTCTCCACTTTTTGCCTTTTGGATTAACTCTATATTGTCATCATAGTTAATATCCGTATTTAGATTTTTAATATTTCCCATTACATCCCACCTAGCTCACTGATTTAAATATTTTCTTTAAGGTTACAATTGTTCCTTCACCTTTTTTAGAAGTAACTTTCATATTATCCATAAAAGTTTCCATAACAGTAAATCCCATTCCTGATCTCTCAAGATCTGGTCTAGAAGTATATAAAGGTTGTACTGCTAAATCAATATCTTCTATTCCTTTTCCTTTATCACGTATAATTATTGTAACTTCGTTACCATCTATTTGTGCTTCTATGGTAACCATACCTTCTTTTTCTCCATATCCATGAATTATAGCATTAGTTACAGCTTCTGATACTGCTGTTTTTACATCTGAAAGTTCTTCAATGGTAGGATCTAATTGAGAAACAAAGGCTGCTACAGTAACTCTAGCAAAACTTTCATTTTGTGATTTACTTAAAAACTCTAACTTCATCACGTTTTTATACATGCTTATCCCCCCATTAAATATTTTCTAAAGCATCCTCTAGAGTTTCATATCCTTTTATTATTTTATACATACCTGATAATTCAAACACTTTATTAACAGGATTTTTAACTTTAGCCACTACTACACTACCATTTTTTGCATTTAATTTTTTATATCTCCCTATTACTACACCTATACCTGAGCTATCCATAAAAGTTACTCCATTAAAATCCATAATTAGTTTCTTTATATCTTCTCTATCTAATCTATCATCTATTTTATTTCTAACTTCTTCTGCACTATGATGATCTAATTCTCCATTCATATGTACAACAAGAATGTTATTAAAATTTTCAAATTCTAAAATCATATTCATCCCCCTCATATTTATATTTTACAAAATTATACCATATATTTCCATCAATATCTAGTGTTTTATTTATAATTTTAACCTTTATTGTATTTTTTATACATTATTTTTCTTTTATCCATGAATTTATTACTCTTTCATCCTCATAGACAATATTAAAATAACTTTTAATATCTTCATAATCTATTTTTTCTTTCCACATGTCTGGAATAAATAATTCCATTAAAGTATTAGGATAATATTCATATAAATCTCCCCCTAATTTTTTAGCAAAAGTCTTAAAATAAAATTCATATATAGGACTATTTAACAATTGTAACAAAAATTCATAAGAATATATATTTTCATCTTTTATAGTAAGAGCATATATATCTGCTGAAAAATATCCACCCTTATCTAGTGCAAATCTATTTTTCTGTGCTTTGTAAGGAAATATTATTTTTTTACCTTCAAATATTTTATAGTCTCTTCCCCATTGTAAATTATACCATTTTCTGTATCCCTTTTTAACTTCTCTTCGATTTTCTAATTTACTTTTATAGGGACTTATGTAGCTCATTGTGTTTTTATAGTGTTCTTCTTCCCCAATAAAATTTGTATATATAATATATTTATCTTCATGTTTTACATCAAACTTATCTATATCTTTGTTCTTTATCCAAGGCCTTAGTAAAACCTTTTCTATAAAATGTTTTTCATATTGTTTTTTCGTTACAACGAATGCTTTATCACACCCTGTAATAATTCCTTGATGAGATTCACATATATCCTTAAGTTGTACTTTACTTTTATTTTTAATTTTTTCTATTATTTTTTTCTCTTTATTACTAATAAACGACCAGTTAATTCCTTCTATATTTTTTAGATCTAAATAAAATATTTTAGCTATTTCCTCTTCATTAATTTTTTCTTTCTGAAAAAACTTAAAAAATATTTTTTCCTTATTTAAAATAGGTCTTACTATTTTAGTTTCACTCTTAACTTTTGAACTTTTCTTTAAAAATAAAATCACAGGATCCACGCCAATATTTTTAAACGGTCTTACCCCATAAAAATCTATTATAGCTTTTATTTGAGTATTTTTTTTAATATATTCTCTAAGATTTTTAGCACTTAATGATTCTAAAAAATATCTTGATGTAATAAAATTTATATCTCCATATTTTTTAACACATTGTATGGCCTTTAAAAAGAAACAATAATATATGTCTCCCTTGTCCTTATATACCTCTTTAAAATTTTCTTTTAAGTATTTTGTATAATCCTTATCTATTGCCTTATGTCCAACATAAGGCGGATTTCCCAAAAAATAATCCATAGAAATAGTTTTTAATTTTAAAAAATCTTTGCATTTAATATTCAAACTTACTTCTTTACTTAAATAAAACAAATCTATTTTTAGTATCTTTAATGCAAAACTATCTAGATCATATCCATATATATTATATTTAATGATATGAAAACCTATAGACTCATTAGTTAATTGTAAATTATTAATTCTATTTATCTCATTTAAATTTTTGTTATAAAAGTTTTTTAATTTTTTATACAAAGGTATTATAATATTTCCAACACCACAAGATGGATCACAAAACTTTAAATAAGGATTTTCAATTAATCTATCACTATCTATAGTATTTGTAACAATATACTCCGCTATTTCTTTAGGCGTATATACAATTCCATTACTTTTTTCAGTATTATTGGTATTTAAAATATTTTCTTCATAGTATTGTCCTAAAGTTTTAAGTTGATCTAATTTTAAACTCTCCCTTATAATACTTACTTTTTTAATTTTTTCTTCTGAATTTATTTCATTATTTTTTATAATTTTAAATAACCCCTCTATATCTTTAACAAAACCTTTCCCCATAATTTTGTTTCTCCTTAGTTTTATAATGTTTTCTATAAATTTTAACAGATATAAAACACCTTGCATTATTATACAAGGTGTATCTACAAATTTTAAAATAAAGTTGTAAGCAAGAAAATTAAATGTGCAGAAACTCCTGCTAATAATCCACCAATAGTATGACTTATTATAGCCTTACCTGTTAAATTTCTATATTGTAAACTATCCATCATTGCTACATGTGTACTCAAATATCCACTCCAGCACATACCCATAGCCGTAAATACAGCTATTTCATTTGCTCCTATTAATCTATTTTCCAGAAACTTAGGAACTAAACTCATGGCTGCACCTACTGCACCTAAAGACGTAATAGGAAATGCTATTGCCTCTGAACTTTGAAATCCTAATAATGGTTTTATAATAAAACTGATTTTATCTCCTACCCAAGGAAAAAACCTTACACCTTCATAAGCTGCTCCGGTATATTCTCCTGCTGGTGATGGCCCATTAGTTAGTATTAAAACTAATGTACATATTATTACTACCCCTGGAATTACGGCAAGTCCAAGATCAACTCCATTTTTTCCACCTTCAAGTACAGACTCTAATAATCTACCACCTACCGAGCCTTCTCTTATTTTTCTATAGTTAATTGTATCTATTGAAGTATCTACTTCTTCAAACGAAGGGGATTGTTCTCCAAATTCCTTTTTAGCATATCTGATCATCATTCTAACACTTATAATACTACCAATTATAGCTCCTATATTCCCTATAAAAGCAGCCATAATAAACTTTTCTCCATTAGGTCCCTTTTGTGCAATCATAAATGTAGTTAAAATTAATCCCATTCCAAAGCTAGTTCCTAAATTAGTTAAGGCAGGTACTTGATACTTTTTAAAATACCTTAAAAAATCTTTGTTATCTGCTAATGTTATAATTGCTGGATTATCTGATAAATATGTAGTAAGAATACCTAATGAAGCAACCCCTGGTAAATCGTATAATGGCTTCATCAAAGGTGATAAAATTTTATTTATAATAGCTATTACTCCAAACTCTGAAAAAACAGATGCTACAGCTCCCGCAATTACAGCTATAGCCATAATCTTAAATACTGTGTTTAACAACAAATCATGTCCTGTTTGCATTAGAGTATTAAACATATTTGAAACGCCCATCTTACTGCCTAAAATGGTAAAAAATCCAAAAAACAATATTATACATAAAAAACCTTCCAAGCTTACCGCCTTTTTATATCTTTTGTTTTCCATATTACTCCTCCGTATACTTTAAGAAGTTAAAACTACTTATTTATCCTATGTTCTAAAATTTCTAATATTTGCTTTTTCTTTATTTCCCCTACATCTAAAATATTATTACACTTATTTAATATATTTTTCTTTAATTCTTCATCTTGTAAGCCATTTAAATTTATTTTAACATTTATTAGGCAACTTTCAACACCAGCATGTAACATTATTACTGCTACCCCTGCATCAGGTATTATGCCCTTATTGCCATATTTTACTGCTGTTAATATAAAATCATATAATTTTTCACTCTTTTCAAGAATCTCTACTGGGACTTTTAATGCATTTTTATAACCCTTTTTAATTTCTTCACTTCTATACTTTTTTTCTTGTTCTGTGTCCTTAGGTAGTTTAAATACCTTAATAAAGTCATTAAAAATTTCTGAGTCCCTATGTACTAAACTTGCAAATTCATCAACTAAAATCTTACTTTGTTCATAATGACTATGAAAAATTCTTTTTTGTTCTTCATCCAATTCTTTGTAAATTTTTTTACCAAAAGTTAAACTGAATACCATGCAATTTAAAGCACTTCCTAATGCTGCACTTAATGCAGCTACACTTCCTCCTCCTGGTATTGGTTCACTAGAAGCAAGTTTTTTTAAATATTCATCTACGGTTAAATTTATAAGCATTATTTCTCTATTCCTTAAGTTAATAAATAATTTATTTTAAATGATAATCATATTACTTACTAAGGAATTAAAACCTCCCTTTTCTCTAAACATCATTAATTTTTAAATTGTTGTATTATAAATCTTTAATATCTCATTTACTATATTTTCTTTTGAATATCTTGCTTTGCATTGTTCAATAATATCCATCGCATTATATTCATTATAATTTTTTATAATATTTTTCATTGCGTTTCCTAATTTGCATTCATCATCAATGGGAACTATTAATCCATTATGGGAATTTATAATACCTTCTGCTCCACCATTATAAGTTCCAATCACAGGTTTTCCACAAGCTAAAGCTTCTATATATACTATCCCAAAGGTTTCATGTCTTGATGCTAAAACAAAGGAATCACATTTATTCATACATGTTACTACCTCTTCTCTAGACAATGCACCTAAAAATTCAACTTTATCCTTTACCTGTAAATCTCCACTTAGCTTTTCTAATTCTTGCTTTTGACTTCCATCTCCACCTATAACTAATTTAGCCTTTTTGTCTTTAAAAGTTTTAGCAAAAGTTTTTATAAGTATATCCATTCCTTTTTCGCCTTCAAGAAAAGCTAAAGAAAAAAAGGTAAATTCCTCATTCTTATGTACTTTTTCAGGCTTAAACATATTAAAATCCAGCATATTAGGAATAAATATTATATCATCTCTACCAGTAAATTCTTCTAACTCCTTTTTTAATCCTTCTCCAACAGCAATTAATTTACTTGCATTTTTATAAGCATTTAATATATATTTTCTATAACTTTCCTTTACATATTTTGCTTTTCTCAAAGAAGAATGTTCTGTAATTACTAAAGGTATATTGTATTTTTTACTAATATACGCTGCACTTATTCCCCCCCAAAATGACGAATGTGCATGAATTAAATCAACTTTTCCTTCATTTTTTACTATATTTTTATATAATAAATCCATACGTTTATTAAAAATTTTAAACATTAATGGATTTTTAGGTAGATAATTATAATTCCTATATCTATATGTTTTTAGCCCATCTTCTATTTCAATATTTAATCCCTTCTTCTCCTGCACCTTTCCCATAAGTGTTAATGGCCATATCTCATTAAAGGCTATAGAAATTTTTACTCCACTTTCACTTAAAGCTAGTGCTTGTTCCTTAAAAAAGCTGCCATGTACTTTATTTCTAGAATTAGAATACCATGAAGGTATAAACATTACATGCATTTTCATTTACTCCTTTAAAATATTATATAATCTATTACCAATGTTACTCCATTCATACTCCATAATAGGTGCAGAAACCTTTTTATCTTCTACCTTTTGTAATATTTTATATAAACCATCCATCAAATCTTCTTCGTTATTATCTACTACTGTACATTTTTCATTATTTTCAACTAAGTATTTTATAGGATCATTTTCATCCCCTAAAATAACATATATAAAACTCTTAGTTCCAAAATAATCATATATTTTAGCAGGAATTTGATTAGAATTTTTATTTCCATATAATATTAAAATATCACTATGTAACATATAACTTAAAGCTTCTTTGTATGGTATTCTTCCCCATACTGATACAGCTTTTACATTTGATAGTTTTTCCTTTATTTCTTGGTTATCAATATTTCCGAAAAATAGTATATTTAATTTATTATATAATTTTTGATTTTCTTTTTCTAGTCTATCTAAAACAGCTATTAAAGGTCTTACATCTCTTAATTTACTAAATATTTCTCCTGCATATACTAAGTTTATTTTGTCTTTCATAATATATTTAGGACTTGCTTCCTCTAATATTTCTTCATATTTTTCTTTATCAAAACCTCTATTTATTAAATAAGTCTTTTCTTCTGGAATACCATAATATTTTATATAATCTCTTCTATTTGCATCAGTAACAAAAACATATTTATCGGCCTTATTAACAATCTTTTTTTCTAAAGCTGTTTCATATTTTTTTCTAATATAAGGCATATTAGCTCTAATAGGGTCTCGAACCCATGGATCACTCCAATAGGCTACCCATTGCAACTTAGGAAATTTTTCTTTTATCTTGTATGCGCAAACATGACTTGATGGTGGCTCATGCATAGAATACATGACATCAAAGCTTTCTTTGTTCATTAGTTCTATAGCATAATTTGCAGCTCTAGAAGCCCAATTAAAATACATATCTGGTGTAATTACTACAGATTTAATTTTCTTTAATAATTTATTTAGATTTGAAGGTTTAGTTTTATTTTGCTTTACCTCATTTGATTGAGAAATAACTTTTTTCTTCTTAGGCATTACTTTATTAAACAGTGCACCTCCAGAAATCGCATGAACTTTTACCCTCTTATCCAACATGCTTAAATTGTACCCATCATAATAAATAGAATCTTTAGGGAAATCTACAGTTAATAAGTGAACCTCATTTCCTTCTATTTTAACTAAATTATTTAAATAATTTAAACATCCAATTCCTGCTGAATTACTTATATAAGGAGAATAACAAGCTATATATAATATTTTCATATTTACCTCCTAATTAAATTAAGCTTTCTTAATTTTTTTCTTTATCATTTTAATAACTTCATAAAATTCTTCTACTTTTAAAAGTACACAACTAAAACCAAATACTAATACACCAATAATAAAATTAATAATTAGAATTACTAGCTGATTACTAAATTTATATAGTATAACATTTTTTATAAATATTAATATTACACTCATAATTATAGTTGCCACTATTATCTTTAAAATTTTCTTCATGGTAGGAACTATATCATAATTTCCTATAACATTTTTAATTGTTCTTAATAACAATATTGAAGTTACAGCAGCTGCTATAGAAGAGGCTAATGCTATACCTGTAATTCCTAAAACCCTAAATAATGTCAAACTTAATAAAATATTAGTCATAACTCCTATTACACCATTTATTGTAGTTTCCCTAGTTTTCTGCATAGAAAATAAGGAAGAATTCAGTATATCTCTAACTCCATAAAAGGGTAATTGGAAACTATATCCTAAAAATGCTAATGAAGTTAATACTACGGCTCCTTCATCAAATTTTCCTCTTCCATAAACTAAAGATATAATATTTTGTTTTAATAAAATAAATGCCATCATTATTGGAATTAAAAATACACAAATCATTACAATAGATTTGAAAAGATACTTCGTAAATCCCTCTTTATCATCTTCATTTATTTTATTTGCCATTAATGGATACATAACTGTAACTATAGAAGTAGTAATTGCAGTATTAGCAAATATAATCAATTTTTGAGCATAATCTAAGGCTGAAATAGTTCCTGCACCTAAGTAAGAAGCTATTTTTTTATCAACTATCATATTTAACGAATTTGCACCTGCTCCTATAATAACAGGTAATACTAATATCAAAATTCTCTTTACTCTTTTATCTTTTAAATTAATAAATGGTTGAATCCTATACCCATGTTTAAATAAGGAAGGTAATTGTGCTATAACTCTTAGTGCATTTCCAATAACATTTGCTATAGTAAGACCTAAAACATTGGTATTTTTAAACAACATTAAATATAATATTATTGGTAAATTAAAAAACAACCCTAATATTGATGGTATAATAAAATCTTCACATACCTGAAGCATTGCAGTATAACATGCATTTACACTTAAAAATAATATGTTAATTAAGCTTATTCGTGTTAATGAAATAGCTATTTTCATTCTTTCATAATCAAATCCGCTAGCAAAAATTTTAACAATATCTTCTGTAAAAATTATTCCTAATATAAAAAGTACCATAGCTATAATTGTTAATATGGTGATTATGTTGTTAGAAAATTTAAACATTGATTTTTTGCCTTCTTTTACCTTAACTTGACTTAACATAGGTATAAAGGTAGTAGATATAGCAAGACCTATAAGGGTAAATACTGTGTCAGGAATAGTTACAGCTACATTATAAGCATCATTTAAAGCACCGGCTCCAAAATTGTATGCAACCAACATATCTCTACCAAGACCTAAAAACTTGCTAATTAACGTAACTATCATAACTATAATGGCAGACTTAATTACCTTTGAACTTTTCATTATTTCACCTTATTCTTTCTAATTACCAACCAAAGAAATTTAGGTATACTTCCTAATCTTTTAATTCTATATGGTTCTTTAAATACTCTGTAAAGCCATTCTAACCCTAAACTAATCATCCATTTAGGAGCTCTTTTTACTTTACCGGCTATAACATCAAAACTTCCTCCTACCCCCATAAATATAGTGGCTGGAATTTTTTCTATATATTTCAATATAAACTTTTCTTGTCTTGGACATCCCATAGCAACAAATAATGCATAAGGTTTTGCCTTCATTATATCTTCCACAATATCTTCAGCATTATCTAAATCAAAAAAACCATTTTGACTTCCTACAATATTTAAATTAGGATGTTTCTTTTTTATATTTACTATACATGCTTCTAAAGTTTCCTGTGATGTTCCTAATAAATATACACTTTTTTCTTCCTTTTCACATTTACGTAAAAGTGTCTTCATAAGATCTATTCCAGCAATTTTTTCTTTTATAACTGGTTTAACCAATTTGGATGCCATTATGGTTCCTACCCCATCTGGAATAATTAAAGCATTTTCACTTATAAAACTTTTATGTATATCTTCATTTTTTAATCCTAAATATAACACTTCAGGATTTCCTGAAATAATATTTACCTTTTTATATTTAGAAATTTCATCTATAACCTCATCAAATCTCTTATTATATACATCAAATCCTAAAATTTTAGTAAAGTTATTATTCATTTATTCCCTTCCTTTTATAAAAATTAATAATTCCTAACATAATAAACATAGTTATCATGATTTTAGGTATATTATAATAGCAATCAATTAAATTCATAATCTGAAATACTATAAAAGTTACACCTAAAACTTTTAATAAATATTTTTCTGTATTATCTTTACTATTTTTAATAGCTAATTTAACCGTAAACAATGAAGATATTATCATTGCTAAAAAAGATATAGTTCCTAAAATACCTAGTTCAGATTGTACCTTTAAAAATATATTATGGGGATGTTGAGCATGATACCCACGACGTATTTCTAATTCTTTAGGATATTTTTTCACATAATCAGGATATACAACCATAAAATTATCATATCCAACACCTAAAGTTTCCTTATCCCTAATTACATATGAAGCTGATTTCCATATCTTTATTCTTGATGAATTTTGACCTGCATCGAATACTTCTATCATTCTATTCCTACTTACTGGTGCTATAAATAAAACTAACGTTAATATTATTCCAAAAATTATATATTTTTTATTGTACGTTAAAATTAACAAGAAAGTTCCTAGTAACACTGCTAACAATGCATTTCTTGATCCACAAACTATAATTCCTAGTAATAAAATAAAAGAAATTATAGTGTACATTATTCTTTTTTTAATATCTTGATTAACAAATATAAAAGTAATAGAAATAAACATAAAAAATATTAAATATACGCCTAAGTTATTTGGATTTTCAAGAAATGATCCTACTCTTATTTCCCTAGGAATTTTATTTAAAAATTTTAAATTTATATATTGTACTATACCTTTTAAACTAATTATAATAGAAATTAAAAAACCTAATTTTGTTACACCTATAGTAATCATTTTTTCACTAATTACATATGAAATAATAAAAAAGATAACTATATATAATGTAAATCTTATGCTTTGAGTTACTGTAATTCTTTTATCAATAGCATACAAAGTAGACATATACATTAACAAATTAAAGATTATCAATGTAATCCCTAAAGCAGATGTAAAAAAATCTTTTAATCCATAAAAAATTTTTTTTCTAAATTCTTTATAAAATATTATAGCTAATAAAATAATACCAATTAACAAAATTAATACATAATCAGGATTAAACTTAAATTTCCCTATTTTATTATCTAATGGAACTAAGGGATACACAATTAAATATACCATTAATAATAAATTTATAATATAACAAGAAATTTTTTTCATACCACATACCTTCTCTAATCTTTTATTTAATAACCCCTTCAAATTATAAATAAGCTTACCAACTTAATGCAGGTAAGCTCTCTTTTAAAGATTTATTATATCTAATTTTTTAAAATGCTCCTTCTTTTTTTAATACAGAAGTTACAGTTTTAAATAAAATTTTTATATCATAGAATACTGAAAAATTTTTTATGTATGTTAAATCATAAAACACTGTTTTCCCAAGTTCAATTTCTCCTCTTCCACTAACTTGTGCAAGTCCAGTTATACCTGGTACTACTAAAAGTCTTTGAGCATACTCTTTGGGATAATATTTAACTACGTCAGGTATTTCAGGTCTTGGTCCTACAAGACTCATGTTACCTATTAAAACATTAAAAAGTTGAGGAAGTTCATCTAAACTAGTTTTTCTTAAAAAACTTCCTACTTTTGTAATTCTATTATCAGACTTGCTTTGGAATACAAAATTACCTAGGTCCTCTGGATTTATTTTAAGTTCTGATTTTTTGTCTGCATTAACAATCATTGTTCTAAATTTATATATAGTAAAGTTTTTTCCATCTTTTCCTACCCTAATTTGTTTAAATATTGCTGGTCCTTTAGAATCAACTTTTATAGCAACATATAATATAAGGTATAAAGGTATTAATATAACTATACCTATAAGAGATAGTAGAAAATCTAAAATTCTTTTTATAATAAATTGAACCTTCTTCTTTTTAATATCATTTATAATGTCTATACTCGGCAAGTTCTTTTCCATAATTTCCTCCTATATTTTTTCAATTTATACCCTTTTAATATAGCAAAAATATTATTTTTTTACAATTAAATTTTAACTAATATTGAAAAAGAGGTTGAAAATTTCAACCCCTATTAGTTAAAATACCCAAACTACCTAAGATTTAATAATATATTTTCTAATTTTCTAGTAATACTTTCTCTAGAATAATTTTCTTTAACATATTTTCTACCATTTGCACCTAATTCTTTTCTTAGTTTTTTATCTTCATATAACTTTAAAACTGCATCAGCTATTTCTTGAGAATTCTCAGGTTCCACAACAATACCTGCCTTAGCATTATTTATAAGTTTTTCTGCTTCTCCTTCTACTGCTAAAACAATAGGTAATTCAGAAGATAGTGCTTCAAACATTTTTGAAGGAAGTGCACCTTTAAAAATATCAAGTTTCTTTAATGGAATAATAGTTCCGTCCATTGATGCTATTATTCTTGGCATATTAGGTTTAAGTTGTACTGGTAAAAATATTATATTATTTAATCCTTTTTCTTTAGTCATATCTATAAGTTTTTGTTTTTCAGGTCCGTCACCGATAAATACAAACTGTATATCCTTTTTATCCTTTAAAATTTCAGCTGCATTCACTATTACTTCTAGTCCTTGTGCCAACCCATGAATTCCTGCATAGCATAAGGCAAATTTATTTTCTATACCTATTTTTTTTCTAAATTCTTCATCCCTATTCTCTGGTTTAAAAAATTCAGTATCTACCCCATTAGTTATTAGATGAACTTTTTCTTTTTCAAATCCTCTTCCAACTATGTTATCTACTATTCCTTGTGTTTGCCCTGTTACTGCTGCAGCCTTTTTATAGCAAAACTCTTCAAGCCATGTTGAAGCTTTTATAAGTGCCTTATTATGTAATACATCCAATTTTACTGCTGATTCTGGCCATAAATCAGAAACATTAAATATGAACTTTGCTTTTTTTCGTTTAGCAATTACATATCCTGACCATCCTAAAAATAATGGTGGTGATTCTGTAATAACTACATCCTGTTCTTCTATATGCTTACAACCTGTTAATACGGAAGAAAATGTAAAAGAAAGATAGTTTCGTAATCTCTTAGTAAAAGATTTTGATTTTGTAGCATATATACTTGTTCTTACAATTTTAATGCCATCTATTTCTTCTTTAATTAATTTCTTACCTCTGTATTCTTCAAAAATTTCACCTTTAGGATAATTAGGCATTGCTGTTAATATAGTAACCTCATGTCCAAATTTTTTTAATTGTTTTGCAAACTCAAATATTCTATTTTGGGGAGCCCCAACCTCTGGAGGACAATATTGAGTTAAAAATAAGATTTTCATTTTGTCACCTTCTTTATACTAACTATTAATTAAATTAAGTATTTTATCTGCAGCGTGCCCGTCTCCAAATATATCTTTTTGCTCTTCCCTTGGAACAAAATTTACTATGGCATCTAATATCTTTTCTTTATTAGTTCCTACAATTATATTCCATCCATTTTGAACGGTTTCAACCCATTCTGTTTCATCTCTCATAGTAACACATGGTTTGTTCATAAAGAATGCTTCCTTTTGAACTCCGCCACTATCTGTAACTATCTTTTGTGAATGCATTTCCAATGTTATCATATCTAAATATCCAACTGGATCTATAACCTTAATATTTTCATTGAATTTTAATCCATAATCAAGCATATATTTTCTTGTTCTAGGATGCAATGGTAATATTATTTTTTTACCACTTTCATTTAAAGCTTCAATGATATTTTTAAGTCTATTAATATCATTAGTATTTTCCGCTCTATGAATTGTAGTTAAAATATAACTTCCTTTTTCTATACTAAGATCTTTTAAAATATTTGATTTTTCTTCTGCAAGTTTTTTAAAATGTAAAACCGCATCAAACATTACATCTCCTACATTATGTACACCCTTAATAATTCCCTCATTACTAAGATTTTCTTCAGCCGTTTTTGTAGGAACAAAAAGATATTTAGAAATATGATCTGTTAAAATTCTATTTTGCTCTTCTGGCATATTCATATTGAAGCTTCTTAGACCAGCCTCTACATGTGCTACTGGTATTAATAACTTACTGGCACATAGAGCTCCTGCTAAAGTGGAATTAGTATCACCATAAACCAAAACTAAATCTGGTTTTTCTTCTAAATATATTTTTTCAAGCTCTATTAACATTTTTCCTGTTTGATTACCATGACCACCTGAACCTACACATAGGTTATAATCTGGCTTAGGTATTCCTAACTCTTCAAAAAAAATCTTAGACATATTTTCATCATAATGTTGTCCTGTATGTATAAGAATTTCTTCATGTTCTTTTCTAATAACATTAGATACTGCTGCAGCTTTAATAAACTGTGGACGAGCGCCAACAACCGTTATTACTTTCATATATCTCACTCCTAACATAGGGTCTTATAAATTTTATCTACTTTATTAAAATTATCTTTAATATTATAATTTTTTTCTGCAAAAATTCTTCCTTGCTTGCCCATTTCAATTCTCAAATTTTCATCTACAATTAACTTTTCTAATGCTTTAGCTAGTTCCTCTTCATCTTCTTTTGGAACTACTATACTACTAACATCAGGATTAGTTGCTTCCGGCAATCCTCCAACATTAGAAACTATTGTTGCACTTCCACAAGCCTCTGCCTCTACTGCTGCCACTCCAAAACTTTCACTATCTAAAGTAGATGGAAATACAGTAATATCAAATCTATTAAATGCCTCTACAACTTGTTCTCTATTTATAAATCCCAAAAATTTAACATTATCATAAATATTTAATTTCTTACATAGTTCAAGTAAATATTCCTTTTGACTACCGTCTCCAGCAATCTCTAACTTTAAGTTATTGTATTTTTCACTTACTTTTGAAAAGGCTTTAATTAAATACTCTATTCCATACTTAGCTTCTAAAGTTTTTACTGTACCTACCGTAATATACTCTTTTTTATCATATCGCTTATCATTTGGTTTAAACATATCGATATCAACACCAAAAGGTGTAATTTCAATTGTTTTATTAGTATATAACTTAGTTTCTCTAGCCATTACTTTGCTAGTAGACATTATAACATCTGCCTTTTTTAAGTTATATTCTAATAGTTTTCTCTTTATTGTACTACCTTTAGGAAAATCAAAAACATCACTACCCCAAACAGATACTACATAAGGATGAAAATTACATAGGCTACCTAAAAGTCCATAACTAGTAGCATAGTGTGCATGTAAAATATCAGGTTCAATTTCCTTAACAAGTTTTTTAACTTTATTAAAATACTTTATATATTCTAACTTAGATGCATTACTTCCTGTTTGCATCTTATCCTTGTTAACATTAAAAGTATGAACTTCTACTCCTTCAATTTCTCCATAATTTAAAGAAATTACATGAACATCATACCCCTTTTCCTTAAAAAAATAACAGAATTTTTTAGTATGTATGCTACTTGCGTCTGATAAATAACATATTTTCATTTATACTCCTCCATTACAAGAAAAGTTATTCAAATCTTCTATAACTTTTTTAGCTCTACTTTTCCAAGTGTTATTTTCACAAATTAAAGGAAGGTTCCCTTCCTTTTCTCTTATATGCTCTCTAGATAAACCTTTAAAAAATTCGTTTATAGACTCAAAGTTATATTCAATACTCCATCCTATATTATTTTTCTCAATGAAATCTCCTGCTGAAGTATTCTTTACTCCTAACATAGGTTTCTCATAAGATAGGTAAGTAAATAACTTAACGGGCATAGCAAATTCCCAATAGGCTGTAGGCTTTATATATAAGTTCATAATATCGGAATTTCTAGCTATTGGGATAAGTTCTTCTCCCTTTTTATGAATAATATTTATTCTATCATTTAAATACTCTTCATATTCCTGTTTATTATTTTCCCATTCATTTTCTCTACAACATAGTGTTAAAAATAAATTTTTATTTTCTTTGACAGCTTTAAATAATAATTTGAGATTATATAATTCCTCATTAATTCCACCTACATAAAAGAGCTTAATTAATTTAGAAGCATCTTCATTTTTACACCCATAAAAAGTTAGATCTATTTGTTCAGTTCCTGGTGGAAGATCATAAATTTGTCCATTAAAATCTATATCCAAATACTTAAACATTTTATTAGATGGTAAATATAATACATCTATTAATTGTCTATATTTTTTTAAATCATATTCATAAAAAACTTTAGAAACTAATTGTTTTACTATGTTTACTGAATTTTTATATTGTGGAAATTTCCAATGTATATCTCGATAAAATAATCCTATTGGAATAAGGTTATCCTTACAAAACTTTAAAAATCCAAAATCTAAAAATGGATATTTAGGTATATGGTTTTTTTCAGTTAATTGAGTAGGCATAGTAGAACTTTCGCTATATACAAAATCATACTTAATACCTTGTTTTATATTATTCTTAATTTCTTCTATAGCATTCTTTCTTTTTTCACCATATCCCTCTATAATATCAACCTTATATCCATTTAATTTAAATCCATCTATCATTTTAATAGGTCTAATATTAGTCCCAGAAGTTACTTCTTTATTAATTTTGTATGGAACATGAAAAATGCATCTTTTACTCTCCACCATCATCATCCTTTATATTTTTTAATTGTCAATTAGTTTCATTTTTTCACAATACATTAATAAACAAGTTATACATGCAAATAACCAAAATTCTTTAAAATATATAAATCCATATCTTCCAGAAATTAAGCAGTTAGAGAAAATACAAATCCATACTATTCCTGACATAATAAATATATTTTTGTTAAATTTAATCAAATGTAATATTTGTAATAAGATTATTATCCATATACTTCCTTCAACCAGTAATTTAATTATTCCACCATCTAAAATATCCACTAAAAATAAGTTATGTGGATGACTTCCTCCTAAAACGGGTTCTTCATTATTTTTATATAGATTTTGTATATCTTTACTATATTTAGCTACATATATATAAGAAGAATATCCAGATCCTTTTCCAATAAAAAGATCCTTTATACTATAAGTTTTTACTTCTCTTATAGATATATCCCATATAGCTTTTCTTTTACTTAAAGCTCCGCCTTTATAAATTGACTTATATCTTCCTGCAATATCATGACCTTTTTCAAGTTCCAAAGTCTTATCATCTTTAGCAGTGTTTTCATTTAATATAATTCCCTTTTCAGACATATTTTTAAGAACTTTATTTAACACTAAACTGCTAGAAGTTACTATTAAAACACTTAGACTTAATGCTAAAATTATTTTAAAATTAATCTGTTGTTTTTTATAAAAATCGCATATTAAATATATACCTACCAAAACAGAACTCATTAAAAGTAACATTACTCCCCTTCTGGAATCTCCATTATATACTACCGGAATCGTTAAAAAAGAAATTATTCCTATAAATACTATCTTCCTTATAGGCTTCTGTACAGTTCTAATAATTAATAAAATTAAAACAAAAACACCTATCAAGATAGTAGTTGCTGATAAATTATAGTCAGGTATAAGACACATTCTTCCATAAAATGGTATATATAAATTTATTACTCCAAAATATGCAAGAAACGTAGAAACAGCCGTAATTATTGACCCTAATCCGATTGCTGCAAATAACTTATCTAAATTCTCTTTAGTTCTAATATTAACTATTAATAATATAAATAAAATATACATTTGACCAATTACTACATACTTAGTTAATGAATATTTTTTTACTGGTGAATATAAAATTCCTACTAAATCTAAAGCAATATATAAATTTAGTAAAACAAATAATATCTTATTAAGTTTATTCTTAAAAAAATCAACTTTCCTAAGTTCTTTTTTATTTTTAATATAATAAATGCCAGTTAATATTAAAGTTAATATTAATAATAATTGATGAATTGGAAAAGAATAATTAAATATTAAATCTGTCCATATAAAAAATGTTGTAATGATACTTAAGTTAACTAAATATTTAGATTCTAATTTCATGTACTTCCTCCATAATCTTCTCATTGTTTTCTTGTATATTCCTTAAAATTTCTTGTCCAGATGTAGCAAGAACCCCTTTACATGAAATATATTCAAGAACTTCGCCATAAACATTTTCCCATAATTTCCACAAAGTATTTAATGTATCAAAAGAAGAATTATGCCATAGTATATTAAATACTCCCCTATGTTTCTCAATTGTATTTATATATTGTTTTATTTCATTAACTCCTTCTTCTACAGTTAAATTACTATAATTACTTCCTGCTAATGTAACATCCATAATAGTTAAAGGTATTTCCCATATGTTTAGTACTTCATCTCTAACTATATCATATGGTTTAAATGGAAAACAATATCCACATCTAAATCCTTGCCTATCAGCATACCCCAAAGACGCATCGTATTTTAATTTTAATTGTTCATGTTGTTTCCAAGTTTTATTTGGTGCAAATCTTAAATAATGTTGTCTGCATCCATATTGTTTTGAAGAAATTATTGTATCTAATTTCTCTTTTTCAGATTTCATAAGCTTAAAGTTATTGTAACTGTTAAAACTTGCATGGTATCCTGCTTCAAATCCATTATCTTCAACAAACTTAATTAAATTCTGAATCCTGGGATCTTCAATATCATAATAATTATCCACTTTTGAAGTTCCCCCACTCATAAAATAAAAACTAGATTTAAAGCCCTTATCTTTTTCTAATTTTAATATATCTTCTATATTCCAGTAAGGATCATTTTTATAGTTTAACTTACTTTTAAAAAACAATATAAAATTCTTTATACTCTTATTTAAAGAACCTTCCTTTAATAAATATCTTGCTGAATTTCTGATCTCTTTTTTAAATTTTAAGTATTTAAAAACCATATCTACATCATGGGTTAAACAAACTGCAAATTTTTCTTTCCCCCACCATTCTTTTCTTTCTAATCCTAATTTAAAATTATCTATCAAATCCCATAAAAAATCTATATCTTCATTTACTATAGGCCTATGTAAAAAATTATTTTTAAATGCGATTGATTCCACTGCAGGGAATCTGTTATGCACTTCATTTTTTACAACTTCATAATTTATTATTTCTTCATATCTTGTAAGCATAAAAAATATATCTGAAATAACATCAAAATTTACCTTATAAATAGTATTCTCATTATCTTCTAATATATTTAGATAAACTTCTTTTTCCTTTGAAAATAAAGATATTAAGTCATATTTATCATATAATCTCACTTTTTTTATCTCTATGTTGGTAAGAACATTATATTTCATATAATAATCATCATTAAATAATTTTAAACTATCTTTTATGTCTATATGATTCTTGAATAAATCATAAAACTCAATTTCATCATCATTAAAACTATATGTAACTAAGATATCTTCATCATTGATATCTATTACTTCGTCATATATATATTTGTATTCTAAACCTAAATTAAAAAATACATTGTCAAATACATATTGTATTTTTTTTAAATATTTTTTGTTTTGGATATATACATATATCATAGCCTTCTCCTCAACAAATTTTTTAATTATAACACATTATTTATTAATTTACGTATTCTTTCTTTTTCTGTTAGAATTTTATCATTTTCATCAACTAATACATGATACCCGTCTTTAATTTTAACTTTCACTTCTCCCCTACAATCTCCAAATCCTTTTAGACATGGTGCATCAATTATGCCTACCTTAACAGCATCAGAAATTACTTTTGGCTCCATTAAAGGTTTTTCATAACCTTGACCAATTTTTATAATGCTATTAACAATTTCCATAGCCTCTTCTTTTAATACTTCTTTTCTATCATACACAGACTTATCTGCCATAAAATCCGGTATGCCTTGCTGAGCATTTAAATATGATCTTTTGGCTATTTTGACAGATTCTATAATTTCTTTAGGCGTTGCTCTATCTACGGCCTCGCAATAAGAAACAACATGTATAATATGTGGCTTTAAATAAGAACCATAGAATATTGAATTGGCAAGTTGACCTTTAGCTGCGTCCATATCTGCTGGATAAGATAATAGTCCTGGGCGAATCATTCTAATTATATTAAACTCTTCTGATTCTAATTCCTGTAATAGTTCAACTTTAGCCATCATTTTTGCAATATCCATTTTAGGTGATATTGTTGGTGGATTGCATAACATATATTGCATTATAAAATCTTTAACACCTAATTCTTTTGCATTGTAAGCAACTATATATGCCATAGCAACCTCTAGTGCATCATGTGCAAATCTTAAAGCCCATTGATGAGATTCATTTATTTCTACAGGAATTCCATTTTCTGCATTCCACTTTATAGAAGCTTGGTTTTCTCTTATAGCATTTTCTAACTTTCTATTAGATCTTCTATCTAACTCAGAATACCATGTCAATGGTATTGCAGCCCAAGCATTATTAATAGTTTCCTTTAAAATCTTTGAAAATTGCAACAATCCTTGAGTTCCAGAGTAACATCTTAACAATGGATAATTACCACTCCTAGTAGCTTCATACATACGTATTAGATCTTCCCTAGTTCTAATAGGAGCTCCCCCTGCACCACTTTGTCTTTGATCCATCTTTTCTTGTTCGAAAAAATATTGTTGACAATTTTGATCTGGAGCTAAAGAAATGATATCTAATAAATTAGATTCAGCCAAAGTTCTTATTCCTTCTTCTGTTTCCTCTAGTGTGCCTAATCCTATATGATGTCTAAATAATGGATATGGGTTTTTATATTTAATTCTATCCCTTAATTTTTGTGGTGGTATACCCTGTGAATTATCAAAAGAGGAATGATTTCTTAAAAATAAAATACTTTCCTCTGGTTCCTCTGACCCATCAAAAACCTTTTTTATAAAATTAAATTTGCGGGCTATTTGGGCTGTTTCAATAGTTCCTCCGAATGAATAAGTTATTCCATCTAATAAATTATTTTCTATTAACATATTCTCAAAATCTGTTAATAGTTTTTCAGTAGACTCTTTGCTTAACCTATATCCAATAGATACTATATTAGGTTGAATTTCTTTAATTGCATCTATCAATCTTTCTAAAGGAACAGCCGCTCCCATATACGTAGTATTATATCCTTCTTGTTCTGCCATTTGAGTGAATTTAAATACACCTGCTACATGAACACAACTTCCTATTGCAGCTGTTATCAACTTTTTCACTTAAATCACCCCTTTATTAATTTAGAAACTTTACTTCTTAAATTATTTTTACAAATATTAAATTTAAATGCAAAGCAATCTTCACTATTTTTTCTAGGATCGATAACTTGATTTTGTTCTATTAACTTTTTGACATATTTCTTTTTGTCTTTATTATCTAAATCCTTTAATACCTCTTTTACGGGGATTACAGTCCATAGAAGGTCTTTCTTACCTTCTGTATAATCTAATTGCCTATTATAAATTAAATCATCTACCATCATTTTAAATAAGTTTACTCCACTTAGGTAAGAAGAATAATTCCACATTCCTGGTCTAGGATTTACCTCTATTAATTTGTAACTACCATCTCTATGGTCATACTTATATTCCACATTAGTTATGCCATAATAGCTACATAAATTCAATAATTTATTTGTAGGTTCTATCAACCTTTCTTCATAACATATCATTCCTGAAGTAATAGTTCCCGCTTCCTTTGGATATTGAGTTAACTTATGTCCTATTGATACCCCCTTTAGATTAAAACTATTTTTATCACTATAAGTTGTTATAGTATATAAATTCTCAATTCCTCCTGGAATATACTCTTGCAATACAAAATTACCCTTATATCCCTTATTGAATTTTTCTTGTAAATATTGTTTTAATTGCCCCATATCTTCAAATACTATATTTCTTTTTTCACTAGGAAATAAAGATATAAATTCTACAACCTCAGATGGCTTAATTAAAATAGGCATTTTTAATTCTATTTCAGATTGTTTAAAATTATCCCTATCACATATGAAAGTTTTAGGGTACATTATCCCTATTTCATCACAATAGGCATATAAATATTTTTTTATAGTTAATTTTTCTATTACATCCCAATGTGGAAAAGAATAAATAAAATATTCCTCCAACTGATCCCTATGTCTATCTAAGGAAATTAACCATTCATCCTTCGTTGTAATAATGATTGGTTTAACTTTTT
Organism: Clostridiaceae bacterium 14S0207; assembly: GCA_003288255.1. Lineage (GTDB taxonomy): Bacteria > Bacillota > Clostridia > Clostridiales > Clostridiaceae > Hathewaya > Hathewaya limosa. Next base: position 2,128,922 of record CP026600.1, read on the forward strand.
GTTCTTTAAAATCTTGTCCCAATTTTATCATCTGTTCAATAAAACTTTTTTCATCCACCTTTGGATCAGATACCATTTTTTGATCACATAAATTTGAATAATAACAAATATTTTGTACCGAATCGCATACAACTGATTTCATCTTATATTCATTATAAAATGTTCTTGCAATGCTGTATGCATTAACATATCCTCCAAAAATCACCGGAATAAATTTCATTTTCTCAGCATCTCCTTGCTAAAACCTCTACCTGAATTCATAAAATCATATCCCATTAATAATGATGCAAAGTCTATAAAAGTTTTTATATATTTCAATTCTATTCCAAAAGCTTTTCCTGTATAATATATAGGTACAAGTCCCGTATTTATATCATCATAAATATATCTATGATTCAAAGTATTAGGGCACCCTATATTCTTATAAGCTTCAATTCTATTTATACTTTCATAAACACTATTTCCATGAGAATCATACTCTTTATTTAACCATTCTAGAAGAGAAATATATTCGCAACCTATTTCATCACAAACCATTTTACGTTCTTTATCTACATTTTCAATATACTTTACCACAGTTGGTGTTAATCCCTCTGTATAATACTTAAATCTACTATTACTCTCTATTCTTGCAGCATTAAGTAAAGTTGGAATTGGATGTAATAGAGCTCCTATATTATTTAATGTTATCTTATAATAGTCCTTTTCATATATAAATTCAGGTATTATATTATTTATATATTTTATATCATCTTGTGATATTTCTTCAAAAGACGAATATAATACTTTAGATTTTAATCCGTGTATATATAATTTATTTTCATTTATTCTACAGGCATGTAAAATAGTTTGAGTTTCTATACACTTAGGATAAAAACCTCTTATCTTTTTAATTTCATCAGAAAAAACTATACTTCCATAAGTTCTTCCCGGCATTAAAATAATTATTTGATCTTTTCTTACAAATGGGGCTATAGTTTTAGCTATTTCTTTATGTGCATTTCCAGGTGTAACTATAAAAACATACTTTGCATTTAATAGAGCTTGTTCAACATTTAATGTTACATCTTCTATTTGTATATTTTTAACTGTATTTTTTTTCATGTTATGAATTTCTATAACATTTTTATATTTTAAAATACTTTTAATTCTTTCTTCGCTTCTATTCCATACAACAGTTTTTATATTTTTTTCTTCTAAGTAAGTAGATAAGGCAATTCCACCATTTCCAGCACCTAATACAGCTATCATATACAACACACCTCATTTTGTATTTTAATTTGTTTTCATTTGTTTCACCTTATTTTTAGCTGATTTTATATAAGTTTTACATGTATTGAAAATTATAAATATAGTTTTTTTATATAAAAACATAATAATGATTATTAAAACTACATCTACTAAAATCAATTTTACACCACTAAACATAAAATCAATAGCATTGACTATGCTAATTAACGCTAATCCCTTTACCAATTCCTTATAATCTATTTTTACTTTAAAATATTTTTTTATAGTAAATATCCTACTTATCCATAATGCAAGATATGCTAACAACGTTGATATAGCTGCTGCATAAATTCCTATATACTTTATTAGTAAAAAATTTATTAAGAAATTTAGTATAGCACTGTATACTGTAGTAGTAAAAGCATCCTTAGTTTTTTTAGCACAATTATACGCTACACCATAAAACAATCCAAAACTTAAAAACATATTAGCTATAAATAATATGTTTGCATATTTCCATGCCTCTCTATATTCAGGTCCTACTAAAAATGTCATACATGGCTTAAGTGCAATAATACATCCTAGCACCATAAGAACTTGAAACTTTAATAATTTATTAAAAACACTTGTAAAAAAAGCATCTCTATTTTCAGAATGATAATTTTCTATAGCACTTGTTTGCCAAGCTCTATCAAAAATACTATTAAACATAAATAAAAAAGAAGCAAATTTATTTGCTATAGAATAAATACCTACAGCACTTAATCCTATATACACATTTAACAAATATCTATCTGAAACATTCATTATCCACCAATTAATTGTATTTGGTATTAACGGGATAGAATATGTTAAAAGTTCCTTAAATAAGTCTTTATTAAACATCTTGATATCATAATACTTAAATAATTTTCCCCAAAATATTATTATTATTGTTACTAGAAATAGAGTTATTACATTTGCATAAATCATTCCCTCATAGCTCATGCCTAGTCCGCCAATAAACCAAATATTAAGCAAACAAAAAAACAATGTAGATAAAATTCCTGTTATAGAATAAACTTTTATATTATCTAGTCCTCTTAATATTTGTCTGAACATATTATTAACCATACTAAATAAAAAGAAAACCATTATAACACCAATATAAGGTATTTGTAAATCAAATACCTTATATATGATCATAAACACTATAGCACTAATAAAGGATGATATTAACGTGAAATTAACCCCGGTGGAAACAACATCTTTAGAATCATATTTATCATCTAAAAGATATCTAAAGATACCACTGGTTAATTGAAGTGAAATAATAGGAATTATTAGTGATTGTGTAGTGTTTACTAAGTCTAGTGACCCATACTCACCAGTACTAAGATACCTTGTATAAAATGGTACCAATAAAAAGCTTATTATCTTAGACCCAAAATCTCCTATAGCATATAAAAACATATCTATTAAGAGTCTTTTCCCCTTATTATTCATTAATATTTCACTCCTAAATGCAACCAACCACTATTCTTGGTTCTTAAGTAATTGATCCTCTGGAACATTTCTAAAATATTTTGCTGGATTTCCTGCTACTATTGTCTCATTTTCAACATCTTTAGTCACCACAGATCCTGCAGCAACTAATCCATCTTCTTTTATAAACTTACCTGGTAAAATTACGGCTCCAGCTCCTATTCTACCACCTTTTTTAACAGTTACGCCTTTAAATTTTCCAAATCTCTCTTTTGATCTAGCAGCATAATTATCATTTGAAGTAACAACACATGGTGCTATAAATACATTATCTTCTACTTCTGAATAAGCTGTTAAATATACATTAGTTTGAATTTTACAATTTGATCCTACCTTACAGAAGTTCTCTATAGTAGCACCTTTACCAATTATATTCTTTTCTCCAATAGTTACATCTTCTCTAACTACAGCTAAATCTGCAACTAAAGTTTTTTTACCTATTTCACAACCTACATAAATAATTACACTAGCACCGATTAAACATTCATCATTTATTTTACAAGGTGAGAATTTTTTATCATTTTTAAAAATACTATTTACGGCTCTCATAGGCTCTTTTCCTATTATAGAATTATCATCTATTCTAACATTATTACCTATGATACTCCCTTTATGAATTACAACATTATTACCTATAATGCAATTTTCTCCTATAACTACATCATCTTCTATTATAGAAAATCTTCCTAACTTAACTTCTTTGCCCAATGTAGCTTTCTCTGAAATATAATTCATTTTCATCTCTAATTCTCCTATTTTTATTAATGTAACTTCTTTACATTAGCCATATCTGTTGACGCGAAATGCTCTAATGGGAATTTAACTGGTTCTCCTGTTAATCTTGACTTATATGCAGCCAAAATTATAGTCATACCTTTTTTACCTTCTTCTCCACTTACTAATGGCTGTCTATCTTCATTTATAGCATCTATCATATCCTTAAATAAAGGAGTATGACCAAAACCATATACTGTATCTGGATCCCCTGCTTGAGCTGCTAATATATCTGCCTCTTCATTTTCCTTTTCGTCTTCAAATCTCCAAGTCTCTATTTTATTAACAGCAAGACCGCCTATGCATACTGTTCCTTTTTCACCAAATATACTTAAAGTTTCTTCTAAATTTTTAGGATATACACATGCACTTCCTTCTATTATTCCTATTGATCCATTTTTGAATCTTATAACTATAGCCCCAAAATCTTCTGCTTGGATATCTCTTAAGAAAGTATCACATTGTGCATAAACTGTATCAATTTCTCCACCCATCATCCATTGAAGTAAATCTATATTATGTATACATTGATTCATTAATGTACCACCATCTTGTGCCCATGTTCCTCTCCATGGAGCTTGATTGTAGTATCCCATATTTCTATTCCAAAGAATTCTAGCTGTACCATTTACAAGTCTACCAAATCTATCTGATTCTATAGCTCTTCTTAATTGTTGAATGGGTTTATTAAATCTATTTTGATGACTTACACATAATTTTACATTATTATTTTTTGCAGTCTTTATCATTTTATCTGCATCTTCTATAGATAATGCCATTGGTTTTTCAACAATAACATGCTTTTTCTTATTCATACAGTTTATTGCAATTTCTGGATGATATCCACTTTCTGTAGCTATAGTTACTACATCTATATCTTCTTTTTCTAACATTTCTCTATAATCAGTATACACATTTACTTTATATTCATTGCCCATTTTTTCTAAATAGCCATTTTTTTTCTCTTCTGCCTTTTCTTTAACAACATCACACACTGCTACTAATACAGCTTCATCTTTATTACTAATTATAGCCTCTACATGTTTATATGATATTCTTCCGCATCCTATTATTGCAAGTTTTAACATAAGAACACTTCCTTCTCTTTTTTATTATGATTTTTTATTTAAATAAAATAATGTAAAACACTTGTCCATATTATTAAACTTTCTTAACTTAAGTTAATATTATATCATACTATTTAATGTCAAATTTATAAATTTATATTAACATTATAGCCCTTAAGTTAAATTTTATTATAAAAATTCTATAAATTTTTATAAGTTTATTCTTATTATTTTTATCTTTTTATATAGTAAATACCTACATTAAATAAAATATTTGTGTATATATTGTATCTTATTAATAAGACATAAAAATAATATTTTTATGTCTTACTTTAAAATACAATTTTTTTAATTGTGAGTTCTTCTAGCCTAAGTAAATCTTCTTATTTTGTTCTTAATTTGTTGAATTAATACCAATATTTCACTTTTATTAATAAATAATAGTTCTTTTGTTTTAACATTGAATTCCTTTTTAAAATATCTAATATACTGCACTCCATATATAGTATAAGAAATAGTAGATGCTATAGCAGCCCCATTTCCACCCATTCTAGGAATAAGTATGAAGTTTAGTACAGTGTTAATTATTAAAGATATTACAGAAAACTTGGTTATGATTTTTACATTTCCACTGGAATAAAAATATGGAGTTGTGATTTTACCAATAGAAACAAAAGGTATACTTAAAAACAATATAAAAGTCATAAGCTTAGAAGGTATATATTTGGTTCCATATACCACTGGAATTAAAGGAATACAACACATTCCAATTACTGTCAATATTACACAAGCTGTAAAACCATACCTTAAAGTCTTTAAAATTGTTTCTTTTCTTTCCTCTGACTCCAATGAAAGGTTATATAATTTTGCTGTTATAGGGTTAGCTATAGCTTGAGGTATTACTAAAACTAATTCAGATAAAGTTACTGCATTTGAATATAATCCTAATTCAGTAAGTCCCTTTAAATATTCAATTAAAAATTTATCTATTTTATAATTCAAATAAATAGATAAACTAGCAAGTAACGGATTAATTCCGTATTTAATTTCTTGTTTTATTATTTTAAAATCTAACTCTGGCTTATATTTATATTTTGAATTAAATAATAATAGTAGTACATTTATTCCTACCTCAATAACTTTTATACATACATACATAAAAAGTGTTAAATGTGTAATATTTAAAAGTACTATAACTGATGATATTGTGGCAGTTACTATAGTAAACATATTCATGGATTTAATTCTTTCATCACCAATATATATAGTATTTAAAAAAGATCTCAATAATATGAGAACCGTATATGCTATAAAAGCACTAAATAATGGAATATTATAATTTTTAAATGCAATTCCATTTGTATAAAGTACACTAAAAACTACTGTCATTATTATACATATTAATATATTACAAGTTAAGTTTATATTATATATCTTTTCTTTTTTAAAACCCATTCTTGTTTGAAAATAATTAGTAGCATTTATTATTCCTAAATGTCCATAACTAGCTACTAAATCTGCTATTAACATAAAAAAAGCTAGATAACCCCTACCTGTTGGTCCTAATTTTCTAGCAATTAAAATACTAATAACAAACGCTAAAACCATATTAAATATGTTTGCTATAAAATTATTTAATATATTTTTTTTATATTGACTCACCTTAAATATCCTCATTTAATATTATTGCAAAGAATACCAATTTAAAATTGATATCCTTTGCTCAAGATTATACTACTTTTATATTAAAGCTTATTGATTTTTTCTCTATTAGTTTTTACATTCTTAGTAGCATTTCTTGTATCATATACTAAGTTTGCTTTTTCTACAACATAATCGTAATCATAATCACTATGATCTGTAGTTATTATTACAATATCCGCAACATTTATGCCTTCCTTGTAATCAATAGAAGTATATGTTTTTCCACAATGTTTAAAAGTTGGGACATATGGATCATTAATTAAAACTTCAGCACCTGCTTTTTCTAAATGCTCTATTACTTTTAGTGCTGGTGATTCTCTCATATCGTCAATGTCCTTTTTATAAGCTACACCTAAAAGTAAAACTTTTGCTCCGTTTAATGATTTCTTTTGAGTATTTAAAAGTTTCATAGCATTATCAACTACGAATTCTGGCATCATATCATTAATTTCACCAGCTGTTTCGATTAATCTTGTATGATAATCATACTCTCTAGCCTTATAAGTTAGATAGAATGGATCTAATGGTATACAGTGTCCTCCTAAGCCTGGACCTGGATAGAATGGCATAAATCCATAAGGTTTAGTTTTAGCAGCTTCTATAACTTCCCAAATATCTATACCCATTTTTCCACATAAAACAGCCATTTCATTTACAAGACCAATATTTATATGTCTAAATGTGTTTTCAAGAATTTTTTCCATTTCTGCTACTGCTGGTGATGATACTGTAAATACATCCCCTTCTAAAACGCTTCTATATAATGTAGCAGCTATTTCTGTACATTCTGGAGTACATCCCCCAACAACCTTTGGAGTATTTTTAGTTTTAAATTGTTTATTACCTGGGTCAACTCTTTCTGGTGAAAATGCTAGGAAGAAATCTTCTCCGCATTTTAACCCACTTTGTTCAAGAATAGGTTTTACTATCTCTTCAGTTGTTCCTGGATAAGTTGTACTTTCTAAAACTACTAACATTCCTTTGTGTAGATATTTAGAAATATCTTCAGTAGATTTTTTAACATAAGATACATCTGGTTGTTTAAACTTATCTAATGGTGTTGGAACAGCTATTGCTATAGCATCAACTTCAGATACGAAAGAAAAATCTGTTGTTGCTTTAATTTTTCCCTCTTTAACTAATTTAGCTAAATCTGAATCAATTATATCTCCTATGTAGTTCTTGCCTTCATTAACAAGATTTACTTTTTCTTCTTGCACATCAAAACCAATTACTTCAAAACCAGCTTTAGCTTTTTCTACTGCTAAAGGAAGTCCTACGTAACCTAATCCTACTACTCCTAACTTCGCTGTTTTGTTCTCAATTTTTTTTAATAATTGTTCTTTAAGTTCTGACATAGTCAAACCTCCTAATAATTTAACCAATAATTTAATTAATAAAACTATTTTATCACTAATTTTCTATAAAACTCTATATTAATTTAGTTAAAAATTTAACTTTTAATATATTTCCAATTTAAAATATTTTTTTTATTTTTTTCTCATGTACGTAGGAACTTTTTCTTCTACTAATTTCATTATTTCTTCATCAGAATAATAAAATGCATTTCTAAATTCCTCTATAGATTTTTCTACAAATTCCAAGTCATGTTCCATTGGTTTTTCAACAAATATTTTTCTATGTTTAGTTGAATTTAATGCCTTTTTATCCATCAATAATTCTTCATAAAGTTTTTCACCAGGTCTTAAACCAGTATATTCAATTTTTATATCTTCATTTGGTCTAAATCCAGAAAGCTCTATTAAATCTTTAGCTAGATCAGCTATTTTAACTGGTGTTCCCATATCAAGAACAAATATCTCTCCACCTTGAGCCATAGCTGCTGCCTGTATTACTAATTGAGCTGCTTCTGGTATAGTCATAAAAAATCTATTTATCTCTGGATGAGTTACTGTAACTGGCCCCCCATGTGCTATTTGCTTTTTAAATAGTGGAATTACAGATCCATTACTTCCAAGGACATTTCCAAACCTTACTGCAACAAACTCAGTTTTACTTACTTTGTCATATGCCTGTATCATTATTTCACAAAATCTCTTTGTAGCTCCCATAACATTAGTTGGATTTACCGCTTTATCTGTACTTATTTGCACAAATTTTTTCACATTATACTTATCTGCACATTTTATTAGATTATGTGTACCAACAATATTATTTTTAATAGCCTCTGCTGGATTATCTTCCATTAAAGGTACATGTTTATGAGCTGCAGCATGAAATACTACCGCTGGCTTGTATTCTTCAAAAATTTCTTCTAATCTTTTTTTATCCCTTATAGATGCAATTATAACTTCTTTTTTTAGATTAGGATAAGTATAATTTAGTTCCATTTGAACATCGTAAACATTATTTTCATATATATCTAAAATCAACAACTTAGATGGCGAAAATTTAACTATTTGTCTACATAATTCTGATCCTATAGATCCTCCACCACCTGTAACTAAAACAACTTTATCTTTTATAAAATTACTAATATTACTATTATCAAGCTTTATTTCTTCTCTACCTAATAAGTCCTCAATATTAACATCTCTGATTTTACTCATATTAAATTTACCATCAATAACTTCATCCATACTTGGAAGTGTTCTTAATCTACACTTAGTTTCTTTACATATAGATATTATTTCACTCTTAGTTGATGCATCCACAGAAGGAATTGCAAATATTATCTCATCTATATGCTTTTTACGTGTTATAGATAATATATCGTTTCTTCCTCCTAATACAGGAATACTGTTTATACGCTTACCTACTTTATCTCTATCATCATCAATTAATCCTATTATCTTATAGTTTAATTCTGTATTTCTTCCAATCTCTTTAATTATAAGTGCAGCGGCATCACCAGCCCCTATAATAATTAAATTTTTTCTTGCTTTTTTATTAAGCTTTTGTGCTTTTTTATCTTCTATTATCCTATATACGAATCTTGTACCACCTAAACTTACAATTGATAGTATCCAAAATATAATATGTACAGTAAATGGAAATCTATAATAGTTGCTTTCAAATAACTTATAATTAATAAAATAACTATAAATTATAAAGAATATATTTGAAATAGACACGGAATAAATTATAGATATTAATTCCTCTACAGAAGCATACTTCCATATACTGTTATATAAGTTAAATACCTTGTTAAAAAATATTGTAATAACTATAACTGGGAGTATTGATAGTTTAAAAAACACTATATATTTATTAAAATCTGATATAGCACCAAAATCAAATCTCAATAGTATAGCTAAATACAATGAAAAAATTATTAAAATTATATCAAAAATAATAAGTTTTTTATCTCTCTTCATAGAATCACTTCCTTTTAGTATAGAACCTCTACCTTCTTATTTTACATAAATGAAAAAAATATTCAACATTTTTTTATGTTTTATTATATTTTTCAAACTGTACATAATAATTTAATTGTCTACTCTTATAACTCGTAGTTTAGCTTTTAATTATATAATAAAGATAAAATGACTCGTATATGTGTAATATATCAAAAAAATTATACTACATCTATTTAAAATTGTAAAAATTTAATATTATGACTTTATTTTGTGTAAATACTTGTATATTATTATATTTCATATAAAAAAGCCCCTTTTCGGGACTTTTTTATTTATTATTAATTTTATTATAAAGTTCCATAAAGTCTGGGCTGTATTTTAGAGTTTGCAAATATTTCATAAACTCATCTTTTAAACCATCTCTTTTTAATGCAAATTCTACAGTAGCCTGTAAAAATCCTAACTTATCCCCTACATCATATCTTCTACCTTCGAAATTATATGCATACATCTCTTCTTTATTCATTAATACCTTTAAGGCATCAGTTAGTTGAATTTCATTATTTTTACCTGGTTTAATAGTTGCTAAGATATCAAATATTTGAGGTGTTATTATATATCTACCTAAAATAGCCACATTAGATGGCGCTTCTTCTATAGATGGTTTTTCCACCATGTCTTCTACTTTATAAACCCTGTCTTTTAATTGGATTCCTTTTACTATTCCATACTTAGACACATCTTTTTCTGGTACTTCTTGTACTCCCAATATACTTGTGTTATATTCTTCATAACACTCCATCAATTGCTTTAAACATGGCTTATTGCTATCTACTACATCATCACCCAAAAGAACTGCAAAAGGCTCATTTCCTACAAATATTCTAGCACAATTTATAGCATGCCCCAACCCTTTAGGCTCCTTTTGTCTTATGTAATGTATATCAACCATATTAGAAATTTCTTTTACCATCTCTAATAATTCATCTTTACCGCTTTGTTTTAGTTGAGCTTCTAGTTCAAAAGATTTATCAAAATGATCTTCTATAGATTTCTTATTTCTACCTGTAATTATAAGTATTTGTTCTATTCCTGATTTAACTGCTTCCTCTATTATATATTGAATTGTTGGTTTATCTACAATAGGTAACATTTCCTTTGGTTGAGCTTTAGTAGCTGGTAAAAATCTAGTTCCCAAACCTGCTGCTGGTATTATTGCTTTTTTAACTTTCATTCTTTTACTTCCCCCTACTCTCTAGTCTACTCATTATAAATCTTTAAAATAAACTTTTAATTCATTAACTATTTCATCATCTTTATCTATTTTAATAGCTTCTTCCATAAATTTTTTAGCATTTTCTAAATCATTTAAATTTAAATAACACATAACTATATTAGTACATATTTCTATTGACTTAGATGTTTCAAAAGCCTTTTCAAAATATAGTGTAGCTTTCTTGAAATCTCCTAAACTGGCATAATTAATTCCATATTCATTCATTACCTCCAATAAAGCTTCATCAAAAACAGATGCCTCATTTAAATAATATATTGCTTTTTCGAAATTACCTAAAACCCTATAACATAATGCTATATAATAATATATATTAGCACTATCTCCGAAATAATCAATTAAGGGTAGTAAATGTTTTAATGCATTTTCTGGTTCTGAAAAAGCTAATTCTTTACCTTTATTATATTGATTTATATTTATAAGATTTTCCTTAAACTCTGAAATTTCCTTAGTTTCTTTTCCACCTAACTCTAAATAAGTATGTATACTTACTAGCGCCTTTGAGAATTCTTCCTTATCTCTTGAAACTATACTATCGTATAAATAAGGCTCAGCAAAATTAGGTAATTTTTTAGCTTTTTCAATTATTTCTAATTCCTCATCTAAATATTCTTTATCTAATTTTCGTAAATTTTCTAACAATAAAAAACATTTATCAAAAACTTCTTCTGTAGACTCTAAATTTAATAATCCTTTTAGAAAAATATATGCATCTTCATATCTATGCTCTTTTATTTCATTAAAAATTTTATTTTTTATAAAGTCAATACTATTATTTATGTTATTCAGTATATTCAAATATTCTTTTTTATACTTAAAAAGCGGATCCGCACCTAATACAAATATTATGCCCTCAATAAAAAAGGATATTGGAATTTCCTTAGCTTTTTCTCCATGATTAACTCTGTCCACAATTGATTCTGCTTTTATTGGAACATAAATATTTTCCTTTATTTCATATTCTCCTAAATTATGTCCTTTTTTAAGTTCTAAAAATAACAATTTAGAAAGTTTTTCGTTAAACTTTTTCTGTATATCCATAGCTATCCCTTTCTATACCTATTTTAATTGTTCTTTTACATATAATATCTTATACCTTTAAAATTATAATTTCTATTATCTTAAATCAACAATATATGATACCATATCTTTTTTATAATATCTACACATATCATGAAATTGTCTTTGCTAAACAGTTTAAATTTCCCATATTATTTCTATATTTTATTTGCTTTTTAATACATTTTACAAGCATAATTACAATTTTAAAAATATAAAACATATAATACTTTTTTTAAAGAGTATTATATACTATATAATACCATATGATTTTTATCTTGTATTCATATATTTTATATAAACATATAAAATTTTGAGGTACTATTTATTAAAATCACTTAAAATAAATGTACCTCTGAATTCTTATTAGACTAAATAGTTATATATTTTTTATCTAATCATCTATTTCTTCTTCGCCCTGTTCTTCTGGTGATGAATTATTATGTGTAACTAGTGCAATAATAGAATCTGAAGGTTCTATAAAAGTTAAATCTTCACCTATTTCTAAATCTTGTAATCTAAATATATCACCAACATCATACTTTGTTAAGTCAACTTGAAGATTACTTGGTATTTCATTTGCTTTACATTGAACTTTAACTGTAGTTTTTTCTTTTTGTAGAATTCCACCTTTGCTACTTATTTTACCTTCACCTGTAAATTGAAGTGGTACTTCTGTAACTATTTTATCATCACTAGAAACTCTCTCTAAATCTACGTGTAAAATTTTATTGGTTACGGGTTCTCTTTGTACTTCTTTTATCAGAGCTTTTTGTGTTTTTCCACCTGATTCTAAATTTAAAACTCCATGTTCTCCACTTAGTTTTAAATTTTTATTTAATTCAAGTTCTCCTACTTCAAACATGAAATTATTATTATTTTTTCCATATAACATACCAGGAATAATTCCTTTTTTTCTCTCTTTTTTAGCAAATTTATTACATGTTTTTTCTCTTTTACTTATAACCAAGTTATTCACAACTATTCCTCCTAAACAAATTTATATTGTCATATAAAGTTTTACCTAATTAATAGAATTTATACCTTTTTGACTAATTAGATCCAAATTATACTGATTTAAATTTTATTAATTTTTTATTATTTATTAACTGAATCCATTTAAATATTTTTTCGTAATATCTCAAATTTAGATTATATTCAAAGAATTTTAAAGAAATATAAAGGAAATGAAATTTAATTTAAAATAACTTGATTTTACCGCCAAAGAGTGTATAATAAATATGTTTTTCAAAAATATTAACAAAAAATTTCATCTTTAATAATATAAAATATAAAAGTACTTTTTTATAAATACTTTTTTATATTATTATTGATTTTCCAAAATTATTACTTTATAATTATTTTGGTTATTTATAGCAATATAAGGTAAATTTCAATGAAAGTGGGTGCTATTATTGTATAAATTCGATCAAAACGAAACTCCATTATTTGATGCTTTAAAAGAATATGTTAATAGAGATACTCTTCCTTTTCATGTACCTGGTCATAAAAAAGGATTAGGAATGGATGAAAAATTTAGAAACTTTATGGGTGAAAATCCTTTTAAAATTGATGTTACAGTATTTAAACTTGTTGATAGCCTACATCATCCTACAGGTCCAATAAAAAAAGCTCAACAATTAGCTGCCGATGCTTATGGAGCAGATACAGCATTTTTTTCTATTCATGGAACATCAGGTGCTATACAAGCTATGGTAATGTCTGTTGTAAATGATGGCGATAAAATAATAATTCCTAGAAATATACATAAATCAGTAACCGCAGGAATAATTTTAAGTGGAGCTATTCCTGTTTATATGCAACCTGAATTAGATAAAACTCTTGGAATAGCTCATGGTATTACACCTGAAACTGTAAAGAAAACCTTAGAAGAACATTCTGATGCAAAAGCAGTTTTAATTGTAAATCCGACCTACTATGGAGTTTCTAATGATATCGAAAAAATTGCTGAAATCGTTCATAGTTATAATCTTCCTCTTATTGTTGATGAAGCACATGGACCCCACTTAAAATTTAATGATAAACTTCCAATTAGCGCCATGGAAGCTGGTGCAGATATGTGTGCACAATCTACACATAAAATAATTGGAGCCTTAACTCAAGCATCTTTACTACAAGTTAGATCTAAAAGGATTAATGTAGCTAGAGTACAACAGGTTCTAAGTTTACTTCAGACTACATCACCTTCTTATATATTAATGGCCTCTTTAGATTGTTCTAGAAGACAAATTGCTCTTCATGGCAAGGAACTTTTAGACAAAACTATTGAATTAAGTAATTATGTTAGAGAAGAAATTAACAAGATACCTGGTTTTTATTGTTTTGGTAAAGAAATATTAAATAAACCGGGAGCTTATGATTTCGATCCTACTAAAATTACAATTAGTTGTAGAGAGCTTGGAATTACAGGATATGAATTAGATATGATTTTAGCTGATAAATATCATATTCAGATGGAATTATCTGATCTTTATAATGTACTTGCTGTTGGTTCATTTGGGGATACTAGAGAAGGAATGGATAAACTAATTAATGCTTTAAAAGAAATTAGTGTGGAATACTATGGTAAAGGTAATAAAAAACATGACTTTTTAGATATTCCTTCTATACCTAAACAAATACTAAAACCAAGAGAAGCTTTTAATAACTTATCTGAATCAGTTTCAATTAAAGATAGCATAGGAAGGATAAGTTCTGAATTTTTAATGGCATATCCACCTGGAATTCCAATTCTTTGTCCTGGTGAAATCATAACTAAGGAAATTGTGGATTATGTATTTGAATTAAAAAAAGTAGGATTATATGTACAAGGTACTGAAGATCCTGACGTTAATAATATAAAAGTTATCAAATAAAACAAAGGCTGTTTTGGAAATCCAAATTCAGCCTTTTAATCATTAAATATTTCTTATAGTTTTAAATCTTTCATTTATATTTTTTTTCTCAATGTTTTTTAATTCTTTTTCATATTGCGTTCTACTCATATGCATAACTGACTCATATGTACTTAAAAGTTTTATATAATAATTTAAACTATACTCTAATTTGCTAAGATAATTCTTATTCTCTGCACTTAATCTCACTTTTATTTTTTTCTTACCCTTCTTTAACTTATCTAAAATATCATAGAATACATCTTCACCTTGCTTCAAGAATTTTATTTTATCAAAGTTCTCACTTAATACTTGTACATATCCATAATACAATTCATCTATCAATCTTTCACTTAGAAATTCATTGTTTTTCATAATTTCTTTAGATTTTTCAACTACACTTTTCATAGTTTCATTATTTTTTTTTCTTAAACTGTAAAACCTATCAATAATTTCTTGTATTCTTAGTTTTTCATCATCCTTAATAACTTTTTCCTTTTGCAGAATTGATAAGCCTTTCTTTATAGCCGTATATTGCTCTTCTTCTTTCTTTAAATCGCCTTCTAATTTAAATGCCCTATGTAAGGAAATATTACTTTCTTCATCAAATAGTATTTCTCCAAAATATGAAATTCTAGCTAATCTTTTTAATATTTCTTTATCTGTAACGGGGTTATATTGCTTATCTAAAAATAAATTACCTATTACTTCACCTGAAAGTCTAGATAAAAACTTTTTACTAAAAACAATTTCTCTATATTCAGTTTGTTCAATTTCCATTGGAAAAGACATTCTTGCTTTTTCATTAAATTTAATATATTGCTTTAAATCCTTTTGAAGCCCTTTAGAAACCTCCTGATAAAATCCCATGTCATTCCTCCTACTATAAAGATCTTTTACCTATTTTTTTATAATTTATTATACTAGAATTTAGAGTATTTTTAAAGAATTTTATAGTATTTTAAAAATTTTCTTAATTATTAAAATTGAGCGCCAGGTTAGCGCTCAATTTATTATATAAATTATTTTTTATTATAGATTATTCTTTCATCTATATCATCTATATTTTTACACCCAGTAAGAATCATAGCAGATTTTAACTCATTTTTTAATTTTTCTATATAAGTTTTTACTCCCTCTACTTCATTTCCAAAAGATGCTCCTACAAAAGGTCTGCCTATTAATACAGCATCAGCTCCCAGTGCTATCATCTTTAATATATCAACACCAGTTCTAATTCCCCCATCAACTAATATTGTAATCTTACCTTTAACGGCTTTCACTATATCAGGAAGAACCTCTGCCACTCCAGGAGTATGGTCTAGAACTCTTCCCCCATGATTTGACACTACTATGGCCTTAGCCCCAGCTTTTACAGCAAGTTTTGCTTCATCTGGTGTCATTATTCCTTTAATAATGAAGGGTAACTTAGTACTATTAACAATTTCCCTTATTTCTTCCACTGTTTTAGGCATCACAGGTTTTCCATGCAATGCTAAAGTAATAAGTCCGCAAGCATCAATATCCATACCTACTGCAAAAATCCCTGTAGCTTCAGCCATCTTTATTTTTTTTATGACATTGCTATTTTCCCAAGGTTTTATAAATGCAATACCTCTTCCTTCTCGTTTCTTCAATTCTTCTAAATTAGTAATTAAAAATGAATCTACCGCTGTATCACCAACCATGGGATATATTCCAGATTGTAGACAGCCATCTATTACCCAAGAAATATATTCCTCTTCTTTAAACTTTCCGCCCATATTTAATGTAGTTCCTGATACTGGTGCTGCAAATACAGGCAAACTCATATTTCTTCCAAATAGTTTAACTTCCATATTAGGATCTTTGGCATCATGTATAGTTCTCATATTTAATTTTATATCTTCAAGACTCTTAACATTTTCTTTAAACGAAGCTGCTGTTCCAAGTCCACCCATTCCTGGAACTTCACCCTCACAAGCTACACCATTACAAACTTTACAAACTTTACAACTCCCATTTAAATTTTCTCTTGCACTACTTAAAACTTCTTTATAATTCATTTAAAACCCTCCATAATTTTAATATGGTATCATAATATCTCCCTTTATTATAACATTATTAATTAAGGTTACTTTTTAATATCTAGTAAAAACTTTTCTACATCATCTTCTGTAAAAATCTTTATTCCATTTTCAAGTAGTAAAGCTGTAGTAACTCCATTTCCATCTATCTTATTACCTTTAAAGCTTCCATCATAAATCTTTCCAAATCCACAAGAAGGACTATTTGATTTTAAAATAGCTATTTTTGCATTAACACTTTTGGCTATCTTCAAAGCTTCATTGGCACCTCTTATAAAATTTTCTGTTACATCATTTCCATCTTTATCTACTACCTGAGCAGTTCTATATAAAACTTCTTTTCCTGTTCCATTTTTAATTTCACTTTCCACTCTAGGAGTGCATAAACCTCCTAATTGTTCTGGACAAACTGGAATTGCTTTCCCTTTTTTTATAAGTTCTAAGATATTTTCATTTAAATTATTTTGTCCATTATATTTACAATTAATTCCACATAAACAAGCACTTATTAAAATCATTTAAATTCCCCTTTATTTTAAAATTGCTACAGTAACTCCTGTTCCGCCTTCTCCATATTCACCCAATCTATAACTTTTTACATGTGGATGTCTTTTTAATAAATCCTGTACGGATTTTCTTAAAATTCCTGTACCTTTTCCATGTATAATGGAAACCTCACCTAATCCACCAACATAAGCATCATCTAAATACTTATCTACGGTATATATGGCCTCTTGAGAATCCATTCCCCTTAAATCTACTGAACTAGAAACTGTACTCATTCTAAGCTTAACTTCTCGTTTTGTTATCTGTTTTTTCTCTTTTTTAAGTAATCTTTCATCTACAGATTTAAGTTCCTTTAGTTTAACATTTATTTTCATTATACCTGCTTGAACTTGTACCTCTCCTTTTTTGTCAGGCTTTGATAATACAGTTACCTTTTGATTTAACCTTATAAGAATAACCTCTTGCCCTATTTTTACATCAGACAAGTCTCCCTCTTGTTTTTCCTCTTTTACTAATTCATCTAAATTCTGTAATTTATTTTTAACTTTATTTCTTTCCTCTTCTAACTTTCTTCTAGCATCTTTAAAATTATCAGATTGCTCTAATTTTCTTACTTCCTTTAATACACCATCAACCTCTAATTTTGCTTCTTTTACAACTCTTTTAGCTTCTACTTTAGCTTCTTGTAATACTTTTTCCCTTGTATTTTCAAGTTTAAATAATTTTTCTTCATACTTATCTTTTAAATGTCTAACTTCTTCTTTTAAAATTTCTCTTTCTCTAGCATATTTTTCTGCTAAAATATTTTTTTCTTGAAGACTCTGAATTAAACTTTCGAATTCTAAATTATCTTCTGAAATATTATTTCTAGCAAAATCTATAATATATTTTGGTAACCCTAATCTATCAGAAATTTCAAATGCATTAGATTTACCTGGCACACCAATTAAAAGTTTATATGTTGGTCTTAATGTTTCCACATCAAATTCAACTGAAGCATTTTCAACACCAACTGTTTTTAATGCATATGCCTTAATTTCACTATAGTGGGTTGTAGCTAAAATTTTACATTTCCTTTTTCTAAGTTCTTCTAAAATAGAAACCGCTAATGCTGCCCCCTCTGTAGGATCTGTTCCTGCCCCTAACTCATCAAATAAAACTAAAGAATTTTCATCTGCACTTCCGATTATTTTTACAATATTGGTCATATGAGATGAGAAAGTAGATAAACTTTGTTCTATACTTTGTTCATCTCCTATATCTGCGTATATTTCTTTAAAGAAACCTACTATGGATTGTTCCTTTGCAGGAATTAAAAGTCCACTTAAAGCCATAATTTCTAAGATACCAAGGGTCTTAATAGTAACAGTTTTACCACCTGTGTTAGGTCCCGTAATTATTAATGATTTAAAATCTTTTCCTAAATAAATATCATTTGCCACTACTTCATCTTTATTAATTAAAGGATGTCTTCCTTGTATAATATCTATTATTCCCTCTTCATTTACTACTGGCTTAATAGCATTAATATTAGATGCATACTTCGCTTTACCAAATATAAAATCTAATTCCCACATAATACTTGCATTATTTTTCACTGCTTTTATATTATTAAAAATTTCTCTTGATAATTCTTCTAATATTCTATCTATCTCAGCTTTTTCTTTTAACTTTAATTCTTTTATATCATTATTCAAACTTACAAGCCCCATTGGCTCTATAAATAATGTTGCTCCTGTAGAACTTTGATCATGTACTAATCCTTGAACTTGACCTTTATATTCAGACTTAACAGGTATTACATATCTATCTCCTCTTATGGTATAAAGATTCTCTTGTAGATAATTAGAATACTGTCTAACCATAGAACTAACTCTATCTTTTACAGAATTATTTTTCTCTTTTAATGATCTTCTAATTTTATATAATTTTTCACTAGCTCTATCACTTAGTTCATCTTCACTAACTATTGCATTAAAAATTTTATCTTCTATTCTTTTTAAAGGTATTATAGAATATGCTATATCTTCTAAAACCTTATAATCCTCTTCTTCTTCTTTATGGCTTACATATTCCATAAAATTTCTTGAACTTCTTAGCATATTAGCAATTTTAATCAACGCATCAGTTCTTAGTGTTCCACCTTTACTTGCTCTTTCAATATCACTTCTAATATCAAATAATCCTTCCATAGGTGGATTACCTTTTTTCATAAGTAATCTTATAGCTTCATCTGTTTCTTCTAAATGTTCTCTAACTTCGTGTATATTATCATACGGAATTAAATCATCTAATATTTGTGCTCCTGCCCCTGTATGAATATACTTTCTTATATCTTCTTTTACCTTTAGAAATTCTAAAACTCTTAAACCTTTTTCATTCATAACTTTTCACCTTCTTATAATTGTTTATTCCACTCCTCTTTTATAGTGACCTTTAGTAAACTTAAGTTCAGGTATCTTTTTTGAATTACCTTGTAAAACATCTAAAACTCTCTTGCATATCTCATAACTTTCATCTGTAAAATCTATTCTATAATTCTTTATACCCATACTTTTAAGTTCATCGTTTTGAGATATTAAATTTGTAATAGAACTATTTAAAACATAACTTCTACAGAATTTATCGGTAATAATTAAAAATTCTTCTCCCATTCTATCCTTTAAATAGTATTCTCCATTTAAACAACTATTGTTACAAGATTTTTTTTCTGTTTTATTACCATAAAAAGCCCCAATAGGACAATATTCACTTATCATAAGTTCATATCTTCCATAAATTAAAATTCCTAAATTATTATTTTTACCTATAGAATCTAAAGTTTTTCTTAGATCCTTTTTATTTAGTTCCGGACTTATATATATTCCTTCGACATCATTTAAAAATTCATAGGCATAAGAATTAAATAAATTAATCTTATAATCAACTAATATTTTAGTTCTATTTTTATATGTTCCTATAATCCCTAAGTTAGATGTTAGAATTCCTTCAATATCCTCTATATACTTATCTATTATATTACATACATATTTCCACTCTTTATCTTTTACTATATTAGGTACTTTCAAATAAACTTTCTTATTTTTTATATTATTTATATCTAGATTATTTTTCTTTATAAATGGATTTACAGCAATATATTCAATATCACTTTCTAAAGTAGCTTTTAACTGCTCATCCGTATTAACACATATTAAAGTTTTAGGCATTGAGTTTATCTCTACTTTTTCATTTGTAATTACTTTTAAATTTAATTTATTATCTTTAACTCCATTATTTCTTTCTTCTATATAAGAAAATATTTGATCTAGTAATTCTCTTCTAACATTATTCAAACTAGATACAGGCATAAATCCTTCCTCAAAAAATAGCAATTCGACCTTATTTATATTGAATCTTGTATTTCCTGATTTACTAAGATTTTTAATAATTTTTTCTTTATCTAAAGGTTTATTTAAAGCTTTTTGAACTATTTCACCTTCAACTTCAAAAACTTTATCATAGAAGTAATTCTTTATCTGTATTGGCTCACCAACCTTAAATCTAACCTTTAAATCTAGATCATGTTTTCTATAAATTTCTTTATAATACGAACTTAGATTTTCTAGAAGATCATTGTCCGATGTTTTATACAATACATCACCCTTTTTATACTTTAAAGGTTTAATTATAACTTTATCACCTTTTGAAGCATTTTGTACCTCTTTACCATTAATTAAAATTGAATTTACCATAAACCCTTCATCTTTGATTCTAACTCCATCTTTGATTCTAAGATTGTCTTTTAAAGTAATACTTTTATCTTTATTAACTTCACCTAGACACACCCCTGTATTTTTAGGAAAATTATATGCCATCATATCTTTTCCCGTATTTCCAAAAAAATATGCCTTTGAAAATCCTTCTCTATTAAATAACTGAGTTACAATATTTTTATCTTCTTTTAAATCTATTTTTCTATTTTCATAATAACTATCAATAGCTTTTCTATATGCCTTCACTACTCCTGCAACATATTCCGGTCTTTTCATTCTTCCCTCTATTTTCAAAGAAGAAGTTCCACTTTCTATAATTTTATCTATATTGTCTAGAGTACATATATCCTTAGGGCTCATAATATAACCTTGTTTTTCTTCATTGTTTTTCTTATTTATAAGCTTATATGGTAATCTACAAGGTTGTGCACATCTTCCCCTATTTCCACTTCTTCCACCAATAATACTACTCATTAAACATTGTCCTGAATAAGAAATACACAATGCACCATGTATAAATATTTCAGTTTCTATATTTAAATCTTTAGATATGTACTTTATTTCTTCTAAAGAAAGCTCTCTTGATAGAACTATTCTTTCAAAACCTTTACTTTTTAAATATAATGCACCCTCTCCATTATGTACAGTCATTTGGGTCGATGCATGAATTTCTAAATCTTTTATATGCTGTTTTATCAATTTGGCTAATCCTAAATCTTGAATAATTACAGCATCTACTCCTATATTATTTAAAAGGTTAGCATATTCTAAAGCTTCAAAAAGTTCTTCTTCCTTTAAAAGTGTATTAATAGTTACATATACCTTTACCCCATAAAAATGACAGTATTCTATTGCCTCTTTCATGGTATCATCATCAAAATTTGTAGCATATGCTCTAGCAGAAAACTTACTACCCCCTAAATATACGGCATCCGCACCACTTTGAACTGCAGCCTTTAAACTTTCCATAGTTCCAGCCGGGGCTAATAATTCGATTTTCTTCATATTTATTTCTCTCCTACTTATAAAAATATTAACTCTTCTTATTATACACTAAATGTCAAAATACTAAAATAAAAGTACAGACCAAGCTGTACTTTTATTTTTCATATTTTATTTTTTTCTTAAAGGTTCTTTCTTTAATCTTTCTTTAGCAAGAAAAATTTGATTTTCTTGCAATCTATTCTCTAAATCTAAAACTTTATATTTATATGTTTGTAAATCAAATTTAGTTTCTTTATTATGATTTCTAAGAGTTTTTATTTCCTTTATATATAATTTCCCTTTTTCCTCTAAAAAATTATTTTGTTCTTTTAATTTTATAAGTTTATCTTTTAACTTTCTTATCTCTTCTTTACTTTGTTCTTCTTCTATACTCTTAATCTTTAAGGACTGTATTTCATCTTTAAAAGAATCTTTTTCTTTTTCATAGGTCTTTTCTAAATTATTAATCTTATCTTTATATAATTCTATTTCCTCAGTATGCCCTTCTTTTAAAAGACTTATTTCTTCCTTATGTTTCTCTATATTTTTATTATTCTCTGTATCTTGAATATTTAACTTGTCCTCTAATTCCTCTATTTGCTTCTTATACTCTTCTATTTCTGTACTATATTTTTGTTCTAAAAGTGAAATTTTATTTAAATACTGTTGAACTTCATTATTATTTTTATCTTGAAGAACTTTCATCTCTTTTTTATAGTTTTCAAGCTGATTATTATGATTTTCTTTTAAAATATTAATTTGAATTTCATTTTTAGAAATTATCTCTTTATATTTTTCTTCTAAATTTTTAATATTCTTTTTGTTATTTTCAATTGTACTATTATAATGTTGTTGTAATATTGTTAATTCTTCTTTGCATTTTGTAATTTCTTTATTATGCTTTTCCTTTAAATCATTAATTTCATTGGTATATTGAATCTTATCTTTACTATTCTGTTCTTTAAGTTGTCTAATTATTTCCTTATGCTCTGATAATTCCTTATGATTATTCTGTTTCAAAGAATTTACTGTAGCCTGTAACTCAATTTGTTCCTTACTATATTTATCTTCTTGATTTTTTAACTTAGCCTGAAGATTTTTACATTGATTTTCTAAATTAATACGTAAATCATCTAGTTTCTTTTGTAATGCTTTCTTTTCTTCTAGATGTTCATTTTTTAACTTTTTAACTTTTTGTTCTTCTTGATCATTTATTTCTTCCAACTTATTTGTTAATATAACAATTTGTTCTTTATATTTTTTATTTTCTTCTATCGAATCCTGTTCTAATTTCTTTAATTCTTCTTTAAATTGTGCACTCTCTTCAATAACCTTCATATTTTTCTTTATAGCTTCATTGTATTTTTCCAAGGTTATTTTTAGTTCACCATCCATAGATTCTAGTTGTTGCTGCTGATTTTTATAGTCTATGTTAAGTTTAAAAAGTTCGTCCACTATATTTACTGCAGACAAAATAGCTAACTCACTAGTTCCTAATTTAGGATTGTTGTTTTTTATACTTTTAACCTTTTCATTTACATATTGAGCTAAACTAGATATATATTCAGGTTCCTCTACACCTTTTAAAGAGTATTCTAAGTCATTAATTTTTACCATTACAATGTTCATAGAAACACCTCATATATCACTTATTATGATATATTTTAACATAAAATTTCCACTTATTAAACTCCCTTTAAGAGTTTTATTCTATTTAATCTAAAATTAACCTTAATTATAAAGCAAAGATGTAAGTTAAGCTTATAATTTATATATAAACCTAGAGATTTTCCTCCTTAACTTACATCTTAAAAATTATTATTTAGTTATACTATCTTAATTCAGCACCTAACTTATGTTCCAAAGCTCTTAAAATTTTATTGTGAACTTTATTAACTTCTTCATCTTTTAAAGTTTTTTCAGGTACTCTATAAATTAATGCATATGCTACACTCTTTTTACCATCTGGTATTTGTTTACCCTTATACACATCAAATAACTCTATACTTTCTAAAATATTTCCACCAGCTTTAACTATAGTTTCTTCTATTTCTTGTACTAAAATTTCATCATCAACTAAAATAGCTATATCTCTAGTAACTGCAGGATACTTAGGAAGTGGCATATATTTCTTTTCTATATTAGCATTTTTAAATATTACATCTAAGTCTAATTCTGCAATATAACATCTATCTTCTACTTCATAATTATCACAAACATCTGGATGAATCTCTCCTACTACACCAACATATTGATTTTTAATATATAATGCTGCAGTTTTTCCAGGATGGAAAGATTTGTTTTCTGTTTCCCTTCTGAAACTTACTTTTTTAACACCTAAAGTTTCTAATAATTCTTCTACTATTCCTTTTAGGTTTAAATAATCTACATTACCATACATCCCAATAGTAACTACATTTTTTTCAGTTGGTATTTTATTTTCATCTTCATTTTTAATGTAAACTTTACCCATTTCAAATAATCTAGCAAAGCTATTACTTCTTACATAGTTTCTTCCTAATGAATCCATCATAGATCCAACAGAAGTAGTTCTCATTACACTGAAATCTTCTCCTAAAGGATTTTTTATTTTAACAACATTTCTTAATGAACTATCTTCCGCTATAAGTAATTTATCGAAAACCTTAGGACTTATAAATGAATAGCTAATAGATTGATTTAATCCACAAGAAATTAACGTATCTACTACTTTTTCTTCTAATAATTGTTTTTCTGATTTTCCACCTTTAAGTGTTTCACAATGTGGAATTGTAGTTGGTATCTTATTATATCCATAAATTCTTGCAACTTCTTCTGCAACATCTTCTTTTATGTTCATATCACATCTAAATGTAGGTACTGATATAACTAAATCATCTTCTTTTACTTCAGTATTTAAATCTAGACTATCTAATACTTTTTTCATTTCTTCTTTAGATATATCTATACCTAAGAATTTATTTATCCACTTAGAATCTACTGTTAAAGTATGAGGTTCTCTCTTTTCATTATATATATCAATTGTTCCTTCTACTACTTTTCCAATACCCAATGATTCTATTAAATTGCAAGCTCTATTCATTGCAGTTTCCACATTATTAGGATCTAATTCTTTTTCAAATTTTGTAGAAGCCTCTGTTCTTAATCCTAATTTTGCAGATGTTTTTCTAATAGAAACTGGATTAAAACTTGCACATTCTAAAATTATTTCTGTTGTATCATCTTTAACTTCAGAATTTAGTCCACCCATAACCCCTGCTATTGCAACAGTTCTATCTCCATCTTTTATGCAAAGAGTATTTTCATCTAATGTTCTTTCAACCTCATCTAATGTTGTGAACTTCTCTCCTTCTGATGCTCTTTCAATACATAGTAAATTATTTTTAATTTCTCTTCTATCAAAAGCATGCATTGGTTGACCTAATTCAACCATAACAAAGTTCGTTATATCTACTATGTTATTCTTTGGCTTTATTCCATATTCAATTAATCTATCTTGCAACCATTTTGGCGATGGTTCAATTTTTACATTTTTAATAGCTTTTGTCATATATCTTTTGCATAATGAATCTTTAACTTCTACTTTTAACTCATTATGTATATTTGAAGATGAATCTTCTGTATAAGTTAACTCTGGCATTTTATAGCTTGTGCCTAAAGTGGCAGCTGTTTCTCTAGCTATACCAAGTACACTCATACAATCTGGTCTATTAGAAGTTATTTCGAAATCAATTACAGCACTTTCAAGACCTAGTACCTCTTTAATATCTTTTCCTATTGGAGTATCTTCTGGCATTATCATTAAGCCTTCTATAACTTTTCCGTCTGCCACTCCTATTTCTTCCTCTGAACAGAACATTCCGTTAGATACGATACCTCTTAATTTCCCCTTTTTAATTTTTGTTCCATCAAAAAGAGTTGCACCATGTAGTGCTACAGGTACTATATCATTTTCTTTCATATTTGTAGCTGCAGTTACTATTTGAATATTTTCTTCTTTTCCTATATTAACTGAACAAATAGATAATCTATCTGCCTCTGGATGTTTTTCTATTTGTTCTATTTTACAAGTAACTATATTTTCTATTTCTGCTCCTGTAATAATAACCTCTTCCACTTTAGAACCACTTAGCGTTAATCTATCACCTAGCTCCTTTGGTGAAATATCTATATTAACATAATCTTTTAACCAATTATAAGGTACTTTCATTACTAAACCTCCTAAAAATTTTAATTTTAACTTAGATTAGAATTGATTTAAGAATCTCATATCACTTTCATATAATAATCTAATATCATCTATGCCATAATCAAGCATAACCATTCTATCAAGTCCAAAACCAAATGCAAATCCACTATATACTTCTGGATCTATACCACAATTTCTTAAAACATCTGGATGAACCATACCACAACCTAATAACTCTATCCATCCACTACCTTTACATACTCTACATCCTTCTCCTTTACATACAAAACATGTAGCATCCATTTCTGCTGATGGTTCTGTAAATGGGAAATGATGTGGTCTAAATTTAGTTTCCATTTTGTCACCAAACATCTTTTTAGTAAATAACTCTAATGTCCCTTTTAAATCTGCAAAAGTGATATTTTTATCTACAACCAATCCTTCTACTTGGTAGAAAATAGGTGAATGTGTAGCATCTACAGAGTCAGAACGATAAACTTTACCTGGAGATATCATTTTAATTGGTGGTTTTTGTTTTTCCATTGTTCTTACTTGTACTGGAGATGTTTGAGTTCTTAATACCATATTATCATTAATATAAAAAGTATCTTGTTCTCCTCTTGCTGGGTGATCTTTAGGAATATTTAATGCCTCAAAATTATAGTGATCATATTCAACTTCTGGGCCTTCTTCTATTGAAAATCCCATAGAAATAAATATATTTTTAATTTTTTCTAAAGTTAATTCTAGTGGATGTCTCTTTCCTACGCTACATTTAACTCCTGGCATAGAAATATCTATAACCTCATTTTTTAATTTAGCTTCCTTTTCTTTTTCTTTAATTGCTTTTACAGCTATTTCTATTTTACCTTCTATATCCTGTCTTATTTCATTTGCAACTTTACCTACTATTGGTCTTTCTTCAACAGATAATGCACCCATTCCTCTTAATATTTGAGTAAGTTCTCCTTTTTTTCCTAAGAACTTAACTCTTATATTCTCTAAATTCTCTTTAGATGAAACCTTTTCAATTTCCTCTAAAGCACTCTTTTTTATTAATTCTAATTTTTCCTTCATCTTAATCCTCCTTTTAAAAAATTATAAAAAAATAAAGCCCATCCACAAAGGGACGAACTTTCTCGCGGTACCACCCTAATTAATTTTATAAATTAGTATAAAATTAATACAAATTTTATAAAACTATCTTAACATATCTAACGGAAATATCCCGCCAATAACTACTGTTACTTCATCATTGGAGCTCCAGAGTGAACTTCAACATAAGATTATCTTAAGTATACTTTCAGTCTATGATATACTCTCCCTTTAAGTATCTATAGTTTACTCTCTCTTTCATTGCTTTTTTTATTTTTTAACTTTTACTACTTATTATAAATGTTTTAAAGTAAGTTTTCAAGTATTATTTAAATCTATTCTGTCGAACAATTTCATACATCATAATTGCAGCTGCTATAGATGCATTTAAAGATTCCGCATCCCCAGGCATAGGTAATTTAACTAATGTATCACTAAGTTCTATGATCTCATCACTAATACCATTTCCTTCATTTCCTACAACTATTATAACATTTTCTTTTAAATCTAAATCGTAAAAATCTTTATCCGTATGAAGAAAAGAACTTATAACCTTAAAACCTTTTTCCTTAAGACTTAATATACAACTTAAATCTTTATCCATAACAACGGGTACCTTAAAAATAGATCCCATGGTAGATCTTAAAGTTTTTTCATTATATAGATCAACTGTACCTTTTCTTAAAATAACTCCTAAAGCACCTGATGCATGTGCTGTTCTAATTATAGTTCCTAAGTTTCCTGGATCTTGTACCCTGTCAACAAATATATAAAATCCATTTTTCTTTTCTGTATTAAGTATTTTATTATTTACTACGGCTAAAATTCCTTGAGAATTTTCTGTTCCACATACAACTTTAAAACTTTCCTTACTTAATGAACATACTCTTATATCGCTTGATATTTGATTTATAAAAAGAACGTTTTCCTCTCTTTGAAGGAATTCTTCATTTATAACTACACATTCTATAGAAAATGATGATTTAAGCGCCTCCTCAGTAAATCTAAGACCTTCTACAATAAATTGATTTTTTTCTTCTCTGTATTTTTTTTCTTTTAATTTTTTTAATTCTTTTATTAAAGGATTGTTTTTACTTTGAATATATTCTAAATTCACTTAAAATAACTCCTTAATTACTTTATATTATTTTCAAGTTTATTTAATTCCTCTATGCTTCCAATAGCTACTATAATATCTCCTTCTCTAATAACTTCATTAGCTAGAGGAGAAACATCTACTCCATCCTCTCTCTTAATTGCCATTACATTTATGCCATAATTACTTCTTACATTCAATTCTTTAAGAGTTTTTCCATGCCATCCGCTTGGAGTTAAAAATTCTGCTAAACTATAGTCTGGAGATAATTCAATATACTCAAGTATATTAGAAAATACTAATCCATGTGCTACTCTTATTCCCATATCTTTTTCTGGGAAAACAACCTTATCCGCACCTAACTTTTTCAAAACTTTAGCATGCATGGCATTATTAGCTTTTGTAACAACAAGTTTTATTCCTAATTCCTTTAATAAAATTGTAGCCATAATACTAGCTTGAATATCTGCCCCAATACTAACTATTGCTACATCAAAATTTCTAACACCAACTTCTCTTAATGACAATTCATCTGTAGCATCCGCCTGAATTGCATGAGTTACATTATTAGCTATATTTTGTATTCTCTCTTCATCAATATCTATAACTAAAACATCATTTCCTAAACTATATAATGTTTCTGCTATAGAAGTTCCAAATCTCCCAAGTCCTATTACAACATATTGTTTTTTACTCATAATCACACCTCTTTTATCCTACTAATATTTTCTCTTCTGGATATTTTATATTTACTCTATTTCCACCTTTATTTGTTAAAGCAAGAACTATAGTAAGTGGACCAACTCTACCAAAATACATAGAAATAGCAATTATTATTTTACCCAAAGCACTTAATTTAGTAGTAATTCCTAAAGTTACCCCAACTGTACCAAAAGCTGATACTACTTCATATAAAATTTGTTCTAATGTAAATCCTGGATCAGTAAATGATAATACTAATGTCACTATTGTTATTAACATAAGACTAATTATAAATATAACTATAGCTTTATATACTATTTCTTTACAAAGTCTCTTATTACATATTTCTGTATCTTCTCTTCCTTTAATAAGTGATAATATAGTAAAAATTAATACAGCCATAGTTGTAGTTTTAATTCCCCCAGCAGTAGATCCTGGAGAACCACCTATAAACATAAGTACTATAGTCAAAATTTTACTAGATAAAGTCATTCCAGATGTAGATACAGAATTAAATCCCGCCGTTCTAGGTGATACAGATGCAAAGAATGAATTTAAAAGTTTATCTTTAAAACTCATATTTTGCATGGTATTAGGATTATTCATTTCAAATATAAAAAATAATATTGTTCCTCCGATAAGTAATATAGCTGTGGTTGCTATAGCAATCTTTGTATGAAGTGAAAATTTCCTTTTCTTATGAGTATTATATAATTCACTCCAAACAAAGAATCCTAATCCTCCAGTAACTATTAAAAAAGAAATAGTTAATATAACTACTGAATTACTAGAATACGAAGTTAAACTACTAAAATTACCTATGAGATCAAATCCAGCATTACAAAACCCTGAAATTGAATGAAATAAACTATAACAAATACCTTTTAATACTCCAAACTGTGGAATAAATTGAGTAGATAATATAAGTGCACCTATTCCTTCAATAGAAAAGGTAAATAATAGTACATATTTTGATAACTTAACCAATCCTTGTAGAGAGAAAAAATTCATCGCCTCTTGCATAACCATTCTCTCTTTTAAAGTTATCTTTTTTCCTAACAATAAAAATACTAAAGTGGTAAAAGACATAAATCCTAATCCACCTATTTGAATTAAAGTTATTATAACCGTTTTTCCAAAAGTGCTCCAATAAGTTCCAGTATCCTTAGTTACTAATCCTGTAACACACACTGCAGATGTAGATGTGAAAATACAATCTATAAAACTAGTACTTTGACCTTTAGCTGATGAAATAGGTAATGATAATAAAATTGCTCCTATTAATATAACACATGCAAATCCCAAAGCAAGTATTTGTGCTGGCCTTAGTTTTCTGCTAGGACTGCTTGATTTGATATCGTTCCCCTTTAAAGTCATATTTCCTTAAAACCTCCAACAGTTTATTTCCTTTACAACTCCTTTAGTTATATTATTTGTTACTTAGAAAAATTTATTTAATTAAAATATAAATATAGTATATCACTTCAATGTTAATTTTCAATTATGTGATTAAAAAATATTGAAATAATTTTATTGAAATAAAAAAATGCAGCCGCAGCTGCATTAAAGCATTTATTATTTAGATTCTAATTGTTTTTTTGCAACTTCTACTAATTCAGCAAAAGCTTTTGAATCATTTATAGCTATTTCAGAAAGCATTTTTCTGTTTATATCTATACCAGCTAATTTTATTCCATTCATAAATCTAGAATAAGACATACCATTTATTCTTGTAGCAGCATTTATTCTAGCTATCCAAAGTTTTCTAAAATCTCTCTTCTTTAACTTTCTTCCTATGAATGCATTATTTAAAGCTCTTATTACTGTAGCATTAGCTGTTCTGAATAATTTACTTCTTGAACCATAATAACCTTTTGCAAGTTTTAATACTTTTTTATGTTTTTTACGAGCATTTACAGCCTTTTTAACTCTTGCCATTTCACTACCTCCTTAAGTATTCGAATTATAGATATGGTAATAATTTCTTCATTACTTTTTCTTGACTATCAGAAACTAAAGTTGATTTTCTTAAGTTTCTCTTAGTTTTTGATGATTTAGATGTTAATAAATGTCCCTTGTAAGCTTTAGCTCTCTTAAGCTTTCCAGTTCCAGTTTTCTTAAATCTCTTTGCAGCACCTCTATGAGTTTTCATTTTTGGCATAATAAGTTCCTCCTTATCATTTTTTATTTTTTAGGAGCTATAATTAAAATCATGTTTCTTCCTTCTAATTTAGCATGTTTTTCAATTACACAAACTTCTTCAACCTTTTCATAGAACTTATCAAGAATCTTTTGTCCTATATGGGAATAGTCTGCTTCTCTGCCCCTAAATCTAACAGTTACTTTTACTTTATTTCCATCTAGTAAAAATTTTCTAGCATTGTTAGCTTTTATTGAAATATCATGTTCTTCTATTGTTGGGCTAAGTCTAACCTCTTTAATATTAATAACCTTTTGTTTTTTCTTAGCTTCTTTATTTTTTTTAGCCTGTTCGTAAATAAACTTTCCATAATCCATTATTTTGCATACTGGTGGATTTGCACCAGGAGACATTAGAACTAAATCTACTTCTCTTTCTTCTGCAATTTTTAGAGCTTCCTGTGAAGACATTATTCCTAATTGCTCTCCACCATCAGCAACAACTCTAACTTCTTTTTCTTTTATTTCTTCGTTTAAAAGCACTTCTTTTTTACTGATATTAGACACCTCCTACGGCACTAAAAAAATTAATTCTATATAAAAATAAGAGACGGTAAAATGCCGTCTCTTTATATACAAGTAACCTATACAATAAATTTCTTTTAAACTATAACCTAACTAGCATTGCTGTTAGGTGAGAAACGACAATTTCTTCTTTAACCCTCATTTATATTTAATTTTAACAACAAAAACATTATATATCTAAGAATCTGTTTTGTCAAGAAATTTATTTTGCTTTTATTTTTATTTCTTCTTTAATCTTTGCAATAAATTCTTCTATTTCAAAAGTTCCTAAATCGCCTTCTTTTCTACTTCTTATAGCAACTTTATTTTCTTCCATCTCTTTGTTACCTAAAACAATCATATAAGGAACTTTAGCTAATTGAGCTTCTCTAATTTTATAACCAATTTTTTCATTTCTTAGATCTAGTTCAACTCTTATATCTTCAGATTTTAATCTATCGTATATTTCTTTAGCATAATCACTTTGAGCATCTGTTATATTCATTATCTTAACTTGTATTGGTGCAAGCCATGTTGGGAATGCTCCTGCATAGTGTTCTATTAAAATTCCTATAAATCTTTCAATACTTCCAAATATAACTCTATGAACCATAACTGGTCTATGTTTTTCACCATCAGCTCCGATATAAGTTAAATCAAATCTTTCTGGCATTTGGAAATCAAGCTGAATTGTAGCACATTGCCATGTTCTTCCTAAGCAATCTTTAAGATGAATATCGATCTTAGGACCATAGAATGCTCCATCACCTTCATTGATCTTATATTCTTTTCCTATACTTTCTAAAGCATCTCTTAAACTTTGAGTA
Source organism: Clostridiaceae bacterium 14S0207 (assembly GCA_003288255.1). Classification (GTDB taxonomy): domain Bacteria; phylum Bacillota; class Clostridia; order Clostridiales; family Clostridiaceae; genus Hathewaya; species Hathewaya limosa. The sequence continues at coordinate 2,161,712 of CP026600.1, forward strand.
GCTATTTCCCAATCTTCATCGCTTCCCATAGAATCTTCTGGTCTTGTTGATACTTCAACAAAATATTCAAATCCAAATACATTATAGAACTTATCTACAAGTTGCATAACTCCTATAATTTCTTCTCTTATTTGATCTCTTGTCATAAATATATGTGCGTCATCTTGTGTAAAACATCTAACTCTCATTAATCCATGTAATGCACCAGATAATTCATGTCTATGAACTAAACCAAGTTCTGCAAGTCTTAATGGGAACTCTTTATATGAGTGTAGTCCACTCTTATAAACTAAAATTCCACCTGGACAATTCATTGGTTTTATAGCATAATCTTCATTATCTATTTTTGTAAAATACATATTATCTTGATAGTGATCCCAGTGACCTGATCTATGCCATAAAGCTTCATTTAATATTATTGGAGTTTTTATTTCTTGATATCCAGCTTTAGTATGCATTTCTCTCCAAAATTCTTCTAAAGTATTTCTAACAACCATTCCCTTTGGATAGAAAAATGGGAATCCTGGACCTTCTTCAAGCATTCCAAATAACTCTAATTCTTTACCTAATTTTCTATGATCTCTTTTTTTAGCTTCTTCTAATAAGTTTAGGTATGCTTCTAACTCACTTTTTTTAGTAAAAGCTGTACCATATATTCTTTGAAGCATCTTATTCTTCTCATCGCCTCTCCAATAAGCACCAGCTATTGAAAGAAGTTTAACAGCTTTAACGATTTTTGTACTTGGTACATGAGGACCTGCACATAAATCAGTAAATTCATCTTGTTTATAAAAAGAAATAACTTCATCTTCTGGTAAGTCTTCTATTAATTCAACTTTATAATCTTCATTCTTTTCTTTCATTAATGCAATAGCTTCTTCTCTTGGAAGTTCAAATCTTTCAATTTTTATATCTTCCTTAACTATTTTCTCCATTTCTTTTTCTATTTTTTCTAATATTTCTGGAGTAAATGAAAAATCAGCATCAAAATCATAATAGAATCCATTATCAATTGCTGGTCCTATTGCAAGCTTAACTTCTGGGTATAATCTCTTTACAGCTTGAGCTAAAATATGAGAAGCTGTGTGTCTTAATGTCTTTTGTCCATCCTCATCAGCAAAAGTTAAAATTTCTAACTGACTATCTTCATTTATTTCATGCATTAAATCTGCTTTTTCTCCATTTAAATAAGCACCTAATGCTTTTTTATACAAAGCTGGACTTATTTTCATTGCTACATCACTAATTTTTGTTCCTTTTTCAACCTCAATTATTTTTCCATCTTTTAAAGTTACTTTAATCATTTTTTTATCCTCCTTATTTAATTTTGAATATAAAAAAACTCATCCCAAACACATGGGACGAGTTGTCGTGATTCCACCCAATTTAATAGAAAAACACTTTAATAAAAGTATATAAAATTACTTTTATTATACTTTTCTATTATCTCATTTATCATTAACGCTGAAAAACGTAAATATCTACTTTAATTTCAATATCATACTCCAAGGTGGTTTTCAATAAAACTTATCCAGAAGAATTTTCAGCCAAAGATTCTTCCTCTCTGAGAATAGTAATTTATTTACTCTTCCTTTTCATTGCATTTAACATATTTATTTTATAAAAATTAGTTTATCATAAAAATATTTTTATATCAAGAGTGTTTTATAGTTTTATGCTATCTTTATTTTTTTTACAAAAAGGACATCCTGTACAAAAAGCTACTCTTTCTAGGAAAACATCTTTAATTGTGTTTATAAATTCATTATATGAACATTTATCATAATTATGAATAACTATTCTTTTAGGAACATTTGTTATTAAACCGCTTATAATTATATCCTCTATACTTACTGTTCCACTAAAAGAAGTTTCCTCTAAATCATTGACAAGTTCATTAAATATATCTTTTCCTTGTTTATTTTTTATATAATATTTCCCTTTATCCCCTATAATAATATTAACTTCATCTATTTTACTTTCTTGTAGTTGAACAAAATATTTTAATAATTTTATAAACTCCTTATATTCCTTTTCACTAATATAATTTTGTACAACTTCTTCAGTTATTTCAAAAAAACTTTTTTCCATATTTGTAGTTCTAAATCTAATAAATCCATTTACATTAAATTCATTAACTTCTTTAATACAATTTATTATCTCTTGTAATATATCATTTTTTTTATTTATAAAATATAGTCCATTTTTTTCCATGATTATTTTATCTGAATTTAGAGTTTCATAGACTTTTTTTACTAAATAATTCACTTCGGAATCTTTAAAGAAAAAATATTTATCTATTATAAAATTTTTTAATTTTTCATTATAAAATTTCTTAACCATAATATTATATAAACTCATACTCATATAAAGATTAAAGGTGTTTTGTAATGAGCTATCACACTTTTCCTCTGCAGAATAAACTTTAATTATATGGGTATCATTTTCTAAATCTTCACTTATTCCCAATTGAATATCTTTTACTTTAAATAAGTTTTTTATTTCGTTTATTTCATCAATAAAATCTTCCATACTATTATCATATATTATTGTCAGTAATAACATAGCTCTCACTCCTTTAATCATAGTATGTGTTTTAACAAAAACAGTATTCAACTTTTGTTCATCAAATATCGACAACTTCTATATATACTTGTACTTGTAAATACTCCGTAATATAATCTAAAGTAAGTAATATCAATAGGAGAAAGAAAATGAAAACTTTGTTTGTAGACAATAGAATAGCTATTGAAGAATTTAATATTTTAAAAAATTTAAATTATAAAATTATAAAGGTTCCTTCTTGTAATAAATTGTACAATGCAATTAAAGGTCATCCTGATATACTCTTACATATACAAGATAAGAATTCTATAATTGTCCATAAAGATATACCTAAAGATTTTATAACTTTGCTTAAAAATAATAGTTTTAATGTAACTTTAAGTTCTTATTCACTAGACTCTAAATATCCTAATGACATTTTTCTAAATGCTGTTTCATTTAAAAATTATTTCATTCATAACCTAAGCTATACTGATCCTATACTTTTAAAGTTAAATAATTATAAAAAACTAATTAATGTAAAACAGGGATATACTAAATGTTCTACTTGTATAGTAAATGAAAATTCAATTATAACAAGTGATACTAATATAGCAAAACATCTAACAGCAAATAACTTTAATGTACTATTATTACCACCAGGTGATATTATTTTAGAAGGATTAGACTATGGATTTATAGGAGGATGTTCAGGACTTATTGAAAAGAATGTTTTAGCCTTTTATGGTGATTTATCTTATTATAAATATGGAAAAGAAGTTTTAAACTTTTTAAAAGAAAATAAAGTTGAACCTTTATATTTAAGAAATGGAAAACTTATAGACAGAGGAAGTATTTTATGTAATTTTATATAAAATTTATATTTTAAGTCTCACAACATCGAGTAGGAGCTAAATAATTATTTTATTTAGCGTCCTCTCACACCACCGTACGTACCGTTCGGTATACGGCGGTTCATTAAGAATTATGTATTAGCTGATATCCTTTAGATATACTTCTGTAACCAAGGTTTTCAATATATTTGTTGTTTAAGATTGTGTCAAGAACTGGGCTTTTGGATATTCTCCAATAGCCTTTTCTTGTATTTGCGTACTCCCATGCTTTATGGGTCGGAAGACCTAGTTTTATGAGGTTTCGTCCTCTAGTTTTAACCTTTTTCCATTGTTTCCAAATACAACTTCTTAACCTTCTTCTTATCCAACTATCTATTTTTTGTATTTTAGCGTTAGCTTTCGCTACTCCAAAATAATTAATCCATCCAATCGTTAATTGGTTAATCATGTAAATTCTATATTCTATACTTATACCTTTATTACGATTTGTTAATTTTCTTATTTTGTTTATGAATCTTTTATATGACTTTTCATGTATCCTTATATTGGCTCCGCCTTTTACAAAATAGAATGAAAAACCAAGAAATTTTCTTCTCGTCACAAAATCTACCGCACTTTTATTTTCATTAACTCTAAGTTTTAATACATCTTCAAGTACTCTTCTTGTACTTGCCATAACTCTTATTCCTGCCTTTTTGCTTTTTACATATATATTACAATCATCTGCAAATCGACAAAATCTATGACCTCTTTTCTCAAGTTCTTTATCTACTTCATCAAGCATGATATTAGCAAGGAGTGGGCTTAGTGGACCACCTTGCGGTGTACCCTTATCAGATTTTACCTTCAATCCATTTATCATTATTCCAGATTTAAGATACTCTCTAATTAGCCTTAATACTCTTTTATCTTTAATTTTTCTTGATAGTCTTTCCATTAATATATCATGATTAACTTTATCAAAGAACTTTTCTAAGTCTATATCAACAACCCACTTATAACCTTCGTTAATATATTCCTTTGATTTTAATATAGCCTGTTTAGCACTTTTATTTGGTCTAAATCCATAGCTATTATCTGAAAAGGTAGGGTCATAAATTTTATTAAGTTCTTGTGCTATTGCCTGTTGTATTAATCTATCAAGTACAGTAGGAATTCCAAGTAATCTAGTTCCACCGTCAGGTTTTGGTATTTCCACTCTCCTAACGGGTGAAGGTTTATACCTTCCCTCTAATAACTTTTGCTTAATTGTTATCCAATTCTTAATGATAAATTCTCGAAATTCATCGGTTTTCATACCATCAATACCATGGCTTCCTTTATTAGCAACTACTCTTTTCATGGCTTTTAGCATATTTTCTCTAGCTAAAATCATTTCAAGTAAGTTATCAGTATCATCTATTACATTGTTTTCTCTTTCTCTCTTTGCTAACGCCAAATTATTACTCTGCGCCCCTCGCTTATCTTGAAGTTCCACTTCTCCTTCCACGAGGCGACCTCTGTATTGAGTTGTCTGCTTTCCTTGTAATTTATTTGAATTATTCAAAGCTGAAAACCTCCTAATGTTCAGTCCTTCCCGCACTACGTGCACATAGTGTGGTACTATGACCTCTGCTGACTTCTGATAGTTCAGTTACATATCACTATGTAAGTTATCATGTAGGAAATTCATCCTTTAATGATATATCTATCAGACCTCCCCAGGTAAGAACGCAATCTTTCATTCCATATATCTGCCACATATACTGTAGTAGCTTTCGGGTGATACGGACTTTGTTTTGTTATGCAAACTCATCCAGCTATAATCAGCCTCTTATGTGATTCGTATTCCTCAGACCGGAATTTTGCCCTCCGACTTCCTTCAGATTCCATCTCGCAATGGACACCCTTGTCATTGGCTAACGCCTATATCACCTTCGGCGCTCGGGACTTTCACCCTATAGATTGCGCCCATGCTGGGCGCACATAAATAAAAGAACTTGTAATTTTTTTACAAGTTCTTTGGAGGCGCCACCCAGATTTGAACTGGGGATAAAGGTTTTGCAGACCTCTGCCTTACCACTTGGCTATAGCGCCATGCATTTTTTATATTTACATAATACATAATGTATTTTTAAGTGTCAATATCTTAACTTTTCTTTTATGTGTTAACTTTAATAAGTATTACTAAGGGGTTTTCAATATCTTAATAATAATATATTAAAAACCCCTTAAATTTGTTCATGTTTTTTATATATTTTTAATTTAAATTTCTTTTAAGATTTTATTAACATCTTCTGGAGTAAAAGAATATTTCTTTCCACAGAATTGACATCTTATTTCTTCTGTTTTATTATCTTCTGCTATTTTAGATAATTCATCTTTTCCAATGCTAATCAATGCTCTTTCTACTCTCTCTCTTGAACAATCGCAATTATATTTAGGTGTAGTTGATTGAAGTAATTTAAGATCCATATCTTCAAATATGTACTGTAGAATTTCATCTATCCCTTTTCCTGATGCTATAAGTGTTGTTATAGGTGCTATTTCCTCTAATCTATATGTTAATATATCTGCTAACATATCATCAGCTCCTGGCATCATTTGAATAATAAATCCACCAGCTGCCTTAATTGTTAAATCCTTATCTACCAATACGCCTACTGCTACTGCTGAAGGTACTTGTTCTGATACCGTATAGTAATATGCAATATCATCACCAATCTCTCCTGTGTAAATAGGCACTCTTCCAACATAAGGTTCTTTTAATCCCATATCCCTTATAACTAATAATTCACCTTCTTTGCCTATTGCACCACCAACATCTAATTTTCCCTTAGCATTTGGTGATAAATCCACTAATGGATTACCTATGTATCCTTTAACTGATGCATCTGCATACGAATTTACTACTACTCCCATAGCTTCTCCGCCACCATCAATTTTTAATGTTAACTTATCTTTATCAGATTTTAACATAGCCCCCATTAAAGACCCTGCAGTAAGAAGTCTTCCTAAAGCCGCAGAAGCTGTAGGTGTTGTACCATGTATTTTCACTGCCTCATTAACAAGTTCTGTAGTTATAGCCCCTATTACTCTAATATCCCCATTATGCGCAGTACCTCTAACTAATTTATCACTCATTTATATTTACCTCCTATAAAATTTCAAATTATTTTTGTGCAATAAACACAATTCTTTCACTAGTTTCACTAGCCTTTAAGTTTGAATAACTATCTAGCTTTTCTTTTAATTTAAAACCAGCTTCTAAAAGTAATCTTTCTATTTCTTCATTCGTATAAGCTTTTTCTCTATGACTTTCATCAAATCTATTATACATTTCACCATCTTTAATAAAAAAGGTTAAATACATATTTACAATATTATCTTCATAAACATTTTCCCATATGTAAACAATTTCACCATCATCATAGTTAAATATATTATTTCCTAATATTTCTTTAAGCTTATAATATGAATTTATATCAAATATAAAAATTCCATCTTCATTTAAATGATTATACACATTTTTAAAGAATTTTAAAATATCTTTTGAATCTAAAATATAGTTTGTACCATCAAGACAGCAAGTTACTAAATTAAACTTATCCTTTAAATTCAATTGTGTAATATCTTGACAAATAAACTTAATTCTTTTTCCTCTTAACTTTTCTTCAGCTTTACTTAACATATATGGCGAAAGATCCACAGCCCAAGTTTTTTTAAAATCTTGACTTACAAATTGAGTCAAATTACCAGTCCCACAAGCTAAATCTAAATATGTATCTTTATATACTTCATATTTATCACATTTATCTAAAATAAATTTAGCCCATTCTTCATAATTTACATCTTCATTTATAAGTTCATCATAAACAGATGATAAATCTCTATAACTATCCATTATAAACTACTCCCTTAAATTTTTATATAAATATATTCTATATAAATTATACTATAAATATCAAGTCTTAAAATTATAAAATAATTTATTTAACTTATCCTCTAACTTTAATATAAATTTAAAAGGCTATTTACTATAAGTAAATAGCCTAAAGTATATCCTCATTTTTAGGTAACTTTAATTTCCTTTTCTTTTTCGTCATTATTCCTCCTATACGTCCTGTTTCTTCAGCTGTTAATGATGCCCAACCCTCTTTATCAACTTTATCTTTCAACCCTAATTCTTCTGCTATTTCATACTTCATTTTTTCTCTTAGTAATTCCATTCCACTTAATTCTTTCTGTGCTTTTAGTTTTGCTTTAATTACTTTTTTAAGTGGTGTTTTTCCCATTTTGCTCCCTCCTAGTTTCGTGTTTATTTATATTTTTAACTAGAAAGGAGCTTTTTATACTTAATAACCTTTTGTGAACTAACTTTTTATTCGCCATAAATAAATACTGAATTGTTAAGTATTAAATAAATAATTCCTTAACAATTCATTAAATGTGCTTAATTTATAATTAATATAAATGACAAGCTACAAAATGATCTTTTTTAACTTCCTTAAATTCTGGAGTTACCTCGAAACATTCTTTCATTGCATACTTACATCTTCCTGCAAATCTACATCCCGGTTTAGGATTTATTGGACTTGGAACTTCACCTTCTAATTTGATTCTATTCTTTTTCTTTTCTGTATCAGGGTCTGGAACTGGTATTGCTGATAACAATGCTTTTGTATATGGATGTAATGGGTCTTCATACAATGTACTACTAGCTGCAAGTTCTACCATTTTTCCAACATACATAACCCCTACTCTGTCTGAAATATGTTTAACCATTGATAAGTCATGGGCTATAAATAAATATGTTAGTCCAAAATCCTGTTGCAATTTAATTAGTAAGTTAACTACTTGAGCTTGAATAGAAACATCTAATGCAGATATTGGTTCATCACAAACTATAAATTCTGGCTCTATAGCTAAAGCCCTTGCTATTCCTATTCTTTGTCTTTGTCCACCTGAGAATTCATGTGGGAATCTTGAAGCATGTTCCTTATTTAATCCTACAAGACTTAGAAGTTCATAAATTTTATTTGTTCTTTCTTGTCCTGAATATAGATTATGAATATCTATTCCTTCACCTATAATATCTCCTACTGTCATTCTAGGATTTAATGATGCATATGGATCTTGAAATATTATTTGAGCTTTTCTTGTAAACTCTTTTTTTTCTTTTTTATTTAAACTATGAACATTAAATCCATCAAATAAAACTTCTCCATCTGTTGCACCATACAATCCCATAACTGTTCTTCCACAGGTTGTTTTACCACATCCAGATTCTCCAACCAATCCTAAAGTTTCACCTTTTCTGATTGTAAAACTAACATCATCTACAGCCTTTAATATTGCCTTAGGCCCTACTTTAAAATATTTTTTTAAATTTTTAACTTCTATAAATTCCTGTGCCATAGTTACTTACCCCCTTACCTTTAAAACACTAGGTGTATCTACTTTTGGAGCATATGGATGATACAACCAACAACTTACTTGATGAGTATCTGTTACCACATTAGTATCAGGCATCATTTCTTTACATATTTCCATGCAATATTCGCATCTATCTGCAAATGGACATCCTACTGGTGGTTTTATTAAATCTGGTGGTGTTCCTCCTAATGAATAAAGTTTATCTTTATTCTTAGTATCTAGTCTTGGTACTGATTGAAGTAATGCCCATGTATATGGATGTTTAGGATTATAGAAAATTTCATCCTTTGTTCCTCTTTCTATAATTTGTCCTGCATACATTACTTGAATTTTATGTGCAACATCTGCAACTACTCCTAAGTCGTGTGTTACTAGAATTACTGCTGTACCTAATTTCTTTTGAAGATCTGCTATAAGTTCCATAATTTGTGCTTGTATAGTAACGTCTAATGCTGTTGTTGGCTCATCTGCTATAAGAATCTTTGGATTACAAGCAAGAGCTATTGCTATCATTGCCCTTTGTCTCATACCACCTGAAAATTCATGTGGATATTGTTTAGATCTTTTTTCTGCATTAGGAAGTCCAACTAATTTTAGCATTTTTATTGCTTCTTCAAGAGCTTCTTTCTTATTCATACCTCTATGAATAATTAAACTTTCTGCTATTTGTTTTCCAACAGTCATAGTTGGATTTAAAGAAGTCATAGGGTCTTGGAATATCATTGATATTTCTGCCCCTCTTAATTCTCTCAATTCTTTTTTAGACATTTTAACTACATCTTTACCATCAAATAAAATTTCAGAGCCTTCCTTTATTTCTCCTGGAGGCATAGGAATTAATCCCATTATTGATTTTGATGTTATAGTTTTTCCACAACCTGATTCTCCAACAACTGCTAGTGTTTCGCCTTTATTTAATTCAAAACTTACGCCTCTTACTGATTGTACCTCACCTGCATAAGTATGAAATGAAACTCTTAAATCTTTAACTTCTAATATTTTATCCATACTTTTTCACTCCCCTTCTACTGACGTAATTTTGGATCTAAAGCGTCTCTTAGTCCATCACCAAGTAATTGGAATGAAAGCATTGTTAAACTTATCATTAACGCTGGGAAAATCATATGATGTGGACTGAATATCATAGTATCTTGAGCATCTGATGCTAACGCACCCCAACTAGTATTTGGTGACTGAATTCCTAATCCTATGAAACTTAAGAAAGCTTCTCCAAATATAAATCCAGGTATATCAAAAGTAATGGAAACTATAATAACTCCTAATGTGTTAGGTAATAAGTGTTTTCCTATAACCCTTGAGGCACTAGAACCTAGGGCTGCAGCTGCAAGTACATATTCTTGCTCTTTTATTTGAAGTATTTGCCCTCTAACCAGTCTTGCCATACCACACCAGCCTGTAATTGTCATGGCCAAAATAAGAGCAAACATTCCTTTTCCAAAAATTAAGGAAATTAAAATAACAACTACTAAATAAGGAATACTCATTAATATTTCAAGTATTCTCATCATTATATCATCTACGACACCACCGAAATATCCTGAAACTCCTCCATAGATTGATCCTACTATACAGTCAATTATGGCACCAATAACTCCTAGAAGAATTGAAACTCTACCACCAACCCAAATTCTTGCAAATAGGTCTCTACCTAACTTATCTGTACCAAACCAATGTTCAGCAGAAGGTGGTAAATTTGTCAAATCATTATGAACTTCTGAGAACCTTTTGCCTGAAATTCCCGGTCCGATAATTGTCATAATTGTAATAGCTGCTAATATAACTATTGCTAACATGGCTACTTTATTTTCTTTAAGTCTTCTCCATGCATCCTTCCAATAAGAAATACTAGGTCTTAGGATTTGTTCTGAATTTTTATCTTCATTACCAATAACCTTAAACTTCTCTTTGCTTACTAGTTCATTTTTAACTTGATCCATTTATGCTACACCCCTTCCTACTTACTACTTGATAATTTGATTCTAGGATCTACAAGTCCGTATAAAATGTCAACTACAAATAAAGAAACTATATATAATGATGCTATAAATATTGTTTGTCCCATTACCATAGTAAAGTCTCTGTTTTGTACTGATGCTACGAAATATTGGCCAAGTCCTGGTATACCAAATATACTTTCTATTACGAATGATCCTACGAATATCATTGCAATTTGTGGTCCTAATATTGTAATTACAGGTAATATAGCATTTCTTAATACATGTTTAAATACAAGAGCTGGCTTACTAACACCTTTGGCTTCTGCTGTTACAATATAATCCTGTCCTAAAACATCTAAGCAATTTGCTCTCATGTATCTTGCATAGGTAGCTATTGATCCAAAACTCATAGCTATGGTTGGCAATATTGTATGTTTAAATTCTCCCCAACCTGTTGTTGGTAATAATTCGAATTTTACTGTTAAGAAATATTGTAAAAGTGCGGCTAAAACGAAACTTGGAATTGAAATACCTAAAATTGCAATAAACATTACGAAATAATCTATTCCTTTGTTTCTATTAAACGCTGCTACTATTCCTAAGAAAATTCCTAAACTTACTCCTAATACAAGAGCTTGTAAACCTATCCTTGCTGATATTGGTGCATATTCTTTTATTGTGTCTCCAACTGATCTTCCTGGATATGTTAAAGATTCACCTAAATCTGCATGTAAAACTAGATTTTTCATAAATCTACCATACTGAGTAACTACCGGTTTGTCCAATCCATATTTAGCATAAAAATTCGCTTTAACTTGAGGTGGTAATTTTTTGGCTAAATCCGCTAAAGGATCACCAGGAATAGAATGTATTAAAAAAAATGTTATTGTTGAAGCAATAAATAACGTAAGCAACATATATCCAAATCTTTTCAAAACATATCTAAGCACTTATATTCCCCGCTTTCTAAAATAATTTTAAAATATAGGCAGCAAATAACCCTTTGCTGCCTTTTAAATTTTATTTATCTCTGCCTTCTGTATAAACATACTTAAATTCAGTTGGCCCAAATAGTGGAATCATAACATTTTTTACATATTTTCTTATAAATGTTTGTCTCTTTCTATAAACCTTTGTTGAAAGCACACACTCTTTATAAAGAAGTATATTTTCTGCCTCTTTAAAATACTTAGCTCTTTCTTTATTATCCATAGTGTTTGAAGCCTTCGCTATTAAATCATCATATTCTTTATTTCCCCATCCAGTTCTGTTTACACCTGCTTTTGATGTCCATATATCAAAGAAAGTCATAGGGTCATTGAAATCTCCTGTCCATCCCATACCTGCCATTTCATAATCCATATCATCTGTTCTTTGAGAGAATATTGGCCACTCAACGTACTCTATTTTTATATTAACTCCTAATACTTTTTTATATGCCTCTTGATCAAATTCACAAAATTCTTTTTGTGAAGCACCTGTTCCACCTGCTAAATAAGTTATTTTCATTTTAGCTGGATCTGGATCCTCGCCGATTTCTTTTAGTCCTTCAATCAATAATTTCTTTGCATCTGGATTTTCCTCTTTTAATTTTGTAACAGGTTCGTTAGTAGCAATTTTTCTATATTCTTCATCCCCTACTTGGATTTGAGGTGGACAAAATGCTGTTGCAGGTTCAGCTAGTCCTTTAAATAATGTTTTACATACTCCTTCTCTATCTGCAGCTAACGCAAAGGCTTTTCTAATTTTTAGATTTTTAAAATATTTATTTTTTTGATTGAAAAATTCATAAGTTGTTGAACCATCATATGCTCTTGTTATATTAAACTTACCGGACTGAGTAAATTTATCTACATATTTAGGTGTATATACACCAGCCATATCAAGAGCGCCTGTTTGTAATTCTCCCATTCTTGAAGCTTCTTGCTTCATAATTTTCATTGTCAATTTATCAAGTTTAACTTTTTGTGCATCCCAATATTGATCATTTTTCTTAAATTCTATTTTATTTTGATGAGTCCATTTATCTAATACGAATGGTCCACAATATACAAGCTTGTCCGGATCTGTTCCATACTGATCGCCATGTTTTTCAACTATATCCTGTCTTTGAGGCAACATTACCTTAAAACTTGTTAGTTGTAGAAAATACGCTGTTGGTTTTTCTAATGTTATTTTTAATGTTTTATCATCTACTGCTTTAATTCCAACTTCATCCAAACTAGCTTTATTACTATTACACTTTTCAGCATTTTTTATTGGATATAATAGGAATGCATAAGTTGATCCCGTTTTAGGATCTATAGTTCTTTTTACTGAGTACTCATAGTCTTTAGCTGTAACAGGTTTACCATCATTCCATTTATTATCTCTTAGATGGAATGTCCATTCTAATCCATCTTTTGATATATCCCAACTTTCTGCACCTGCTGGTTTCTGAACTTCCTTATCCCCTTCTAATTCCAATCTTGTAAGGCCCTCCTCAAGATCATTTAATATCTGACTAGAATAAGTATCAGATGCTTTACATGCATCTAATGATTTAGGCTCAGCACCTACTACATTTAAATATTGTTTTTTATCTGGTCCTCCTGCATCTTTAGTGGAATTATTACTTGAATTGCTTTTTCCTCCACCACAGCCAATTATGGTTGTAGACCCTACCAAAACCATTGAAAGTATAACTGATAAAATCCTTTTACTTTTCATACTTCCTCCTCCTTATTAAATAAAATTAAATATATAAAAATTAAATATCTAATACACGACTCAAATATTAATTCTAACTTTTTAAAATTTTCTGAATATTCTTTTTTAATTATTATACTCCTTTTTTTAAAATATTTCAAAACAAATTTCATAAATAATTTAAAGTTTTTAATAGAATTACTACAAAAACACACAAATTTTCTTTAAAACTAATATAAATGTCCTTTTATAGCTGTATATAAACTTTTATTACAATTTTTTAAAATATATAACTTTAAATTCATAATATCTTTTTATTTATACTATATATACTAAATTAATCTCTAATTTATACTTACTTTTAAGCTATCCTATATAAAAAAATAAAGAGAACACCTATAAAAATAATTTTACAATTCATTTTTATGTATCCTCTTTATTTTTTAACATATATTTAATTAATATAAATGACAAGCTACAAAATGATCTTTTTTAACTTCCTTAAATTCTGGAGTTACCTCGAAACATTCTTTCATTGCATATTTACATCTTCCTGCAAATCTACATCCCGGTTTAGGATTTATTGGACTTGGAACTTCACCTTCTAATTTGATTCTATTCTTTTTCTTTTCTGTATCAGGGTCTGGAACTGGTATTGCTGATAACAATGCTTTTGTATATGGATGCAATGGGTCTTCATACAATGTACTACTAGCTGCAAGTTCTACCATTTTCCCAACATACATAACCCCTACTCTGTCTGAAATATGTTTAACCATTGATAAGTCATGGGCTATAAATAAATATGTTAGTCCAAAATCCTGTTGCAATTTAATTAGTAAGTTAACTACTTGAGCTTGAATAGAAACATCTAATGCAGATATTGGTTCATCACAAACTATAAATTTTGGCTCTATAGCTAAAGCCCTTGCTATTCCTATTCTTTGTCTTTGTCCACCTGAGAATTCATGTGGAAATCTTGAAGCATGTTCCTTATTTAATCCTACAAGACTTAGAAGTTCATAAATTTTATTTGTTCTTTCTTGTCCTGAATATAGATTATGAATATCTATTCCTTCACCTATAATATCTCCTACTGTCATTCTAGGATTTAATGATGCATATGGATCTTGAAATATTATTTGGGCTTTTCTTGTAAACTCTTTTTTTTCTTTTTTATTTAAACTATGAACATTAAATCCATCAAATAAAACTTCTCCATCTGTTGCATCATACAATCCCATAACTGTTCTTCCACAGGTTGTTTTACCACATCCAGATTCTCCAACCAATCCTAAAGTTTCACCTTTTCTGATTGTAAAACTAACATCATCTACAGCCTTTAATATTGCCTTAGGCCCTACTTTAAAATATTTTTTTAAATTTTTAACTTCTATAAATTCCTGTGCCATAGTTACTTACCCCCTTACCTTTAAAACACTAGGTGTATCTACTTTTGGAGCATATGGATGATACGACCAACAACTTACTTGATGAGTATCTGTTACCACATTAGTATCAGGCATCATTTCTTTACATATTTCCATGCAATATTCGCATCTATCTGCAAATGGACATCCTACTGGTGGTTTTATTAAATCTGGTGGTGTTCCTCCTAATGAATAAAGTTTATCTTTATTCTTAGTATCTAGTCTTGGTACTGATTGAAGTAATGCCCATGTATATGGATGTTTAGGATTATAGAAAATTTCATCCTTTGTTCCTCTTTCTATAATTTGTCCTGCATACATTACTTGAATTTTATGTGCAACATCTGCAACTACTCCTAAGTCGTGTGTTACTAGAATTACTGCTGTACCTAATTTCTTTTGAAGATCTGCTATAAGTTCCATAATTTGTGCTTGTATAGTAACGTCTAATGCTGTTGTTGGCTCATCTGCTATAAGAATCTTTGGATTACAAGCAAGAGCTATTGCTATCATTGCCCTTTGTCTCATACCACCTGAAAATTCATGTGGATATTGTTTAGATCTTTTTTCTGCATTAGGAAGTCCAACTAATTTTAGCATTTTTATTGCTTCTTCAAGAGCTTCTTTCTTATTCATACCTCTATGAATAATTAAACTTTCTGCTATTTGTTTTCCAACAGTCATAGTTGGATTTAAAGAAGTCATAGGGTCTTGGAATATCATTGATATTTCTGCCCCTCTTAATTCTCTCAATTCTTTCTTAGACATTTTAACTACATCTTTACCATCAAATAAAATTTCAGAGCCTTCCTTTATTTCTCCTGGAGGCATAGGAATTAATCCCATTATTGATTTTGATGTTATAGTTTTTCCACAACCTGATTCTCCAACAACTGCTAGTGTTTCGCCTTTATTTAATTCAAAACTTACGCCTCTTACTGATTGTACCTCACCTGCATAAGTATGAAATGAAACTCTTAAATCTTTAACTTCTAATATTTTATCCATACTTTTTCACTCCCCTTCTACTGACGTAATTTTGGATCTAAAGCGTCTCTTAGTCCATCACCAAGTAATTGGAATGAAAGCATTGTTAAACTTATCATCAAAGCTGGGAAAATCATATGATGTGGACTGAATATCATAGTATCTTGAGCATCTGATGCTAACGCACCCCAACTAGTATTTGGTGACTGAATCCCTAATCCTATGAAACTTAAGAAAGCTTCTCCAAATATAAATCCAGGTATATCAAAAGTAATGGAAACTATAATAACTCCTAATGTGTTAGGTAATAAGTGTTTTCCTATAACCCTTGAGGCACTAGAACCTAGGGCTGCAGCTGCAAGTACATATTCTTGCTCTTTTATTTGAAGTATTTGCCCTCTAACCAGTCTTGCCATACCACACCAGCCTGTAATTGTCATGGCCAAAATAAGAGCAAACATTCCTTTTCCAAAAATTAAGGAAATTAAAATAACAACTACTAAATAAGGAATACTAAGCAATATTTCAAGTATTCTCATCATTATATCATCTACTACACCACCGAAATATCCTGAAACTCCTCCATAGATTGATCCTACTATACAATCGATAATAGCACCAATGATACCTAAAAGGATTGAAACCCTACCACCGATCCAAACCCTTGCAAATAGGTCTCTACCTAACTTATCTGTACCAAACCAATGTTCAGCAGAAGGTGGTAAATTTGTCATATCATTATGAACTTCTGAGAATCTTTGTCCTGAAATAGCTGGTCCAAAAATTGTCATAAATGTAATAGCTGCTAATATAACTATTGCTAACATAGCTACTTTATTTTCTTTAAGTCTTCTCCATGCATCCTTCCAATAAGAAATACTAGGTCTTAGGATTTGTTCTGAATTTTTATCTTCATTACCAATAAACTTAAACTTCTCTTTGCTTAATAGTTCATTTTTAACTTGATCCATTTATGCTACACCCCTTTCTACTTACTACTTGATAATTTGATTCTAGGATCTACAATTCCGTATAAAATATCAACTACAAATAAAGAAACTATATATAATGATGCTATAAATATTGTTTGTCCCATTACCATAGTAAAGTCTCTGTTTTGTACTGATGCTACGAAATATTGGCCAAGTCCTGGTATACCAAATATACTTTCTATTACGAATGATCCTACAAATATCATTGCAATTTGTGGTCCTAATATTGTAATTACAGGTAATATAGCATTTCTTAATACATGTTTAAATACAAGAGCTGGCTTACTAACACCTTTGGCTTCTGCTGTTATAATGTAGTCTTGCCCTAAAACATCTAAGCAATTTGCCCTCATGTATCTTGCATAGGTAGCTATTGATCCAAAACTCATAGCTATGGTTGGTAATATTGTATGTTTAAATTCTCCCCAACCTGTTGTTGGTAATAATTCGAATTTTACTGTTAAGAAATATTGTAAAAGTGCGGCTAAAACGAAACTTGGAATTGAAATACCTAAAATTGCAATAAACATTACGAAATAATCTATTCCTTTGTTTCTATTGAATGCTGCTACTATTCCTAAGAAAATTCCTAAACTTACTCCTAATACAAGAGCTTGTAAACCTATTCTTGCTGATATTGGTGCATATTCTTTTATTGTGTCTCCAACTGATCTTCCTGGATATGTTAAAGATTCACCTAAATCTGCATGTAAAACTAGATTTTTCATAAATCTACCATACTGAGTAACTACCGGTTTGTCCAATCCATATTTAGCATAAAAGTTTGCTTTAACTTGAGGTGGTAATTTTTTAGCTAAATCTGCTAAAGGATCACCAGGAATAGAATGTATTAAAAAAAATGTTATAGTTGAAGCAATAAATAATGTAAGCAACATATATCCAAATCTTTTTAAAATGTATTTAAACACCTATATCCCTCCACTTCTTATTATTTATATTTAGGTACAGACAAAATAAATTTACCTGTACCCAAATAATTTAGTTAACCTTTTCTATTTGTCTCTTCCTTCTGTATAAGCATATTTATACTCAGTTGGTCCAAATTGTTTTATTATAACACCTTTTACATATTTTCTTGTAAATGTTTGTCTCATAGGGAATACCTTTGGAGATACAACACAATCATCATAAAGAAGAAGTTTTTCTGCTTCTTTAAAATATTTTAATCTTTCTTTATTATCTGCAGTATTAGAAGTTTTAGATAATAATTCATCATATTGCTTATTTTGCCATCCTGTTGGAACGTTACCACCAACAAGTCTAAATGATTCAAAATATGTCATAGGGTCATCATAATCTCCACTCATGCCCATTCCTGCAAATTGATAATCCATATCATCTGTTCTCTTAGCAAATATTGGCCATTCAACATATTCTATTTTTAAATTAATACCTAATTTTTTATTAAGTCTTTCTTGGTCAAATTCTGCAAACTCTTTACTTGAAGGATCTGTACCTGCTTGTAACATTGTTACATTCATTTTAGCTGGATCTGGATCTGCTCCAACTTCCTTTAATCCTTCTATTAATAATTTTTTTGGATCTGGATTTTCTGCTTTTAATTTTTCAAGATAATTTTCCCCTACAGCTTTTCTGAATTCTTCATCTCCTATTTGAACTTGTGCAGGACAGAAGCCAGTTGCAGGTTCAGCTAAACCTTTAAATAATGTTTTACATACACCTTCTCTATTACCTGATAATGCAAAGGCTTTTCTAATTTTAGCATTTTTAAAATATTTATCTTTTTGATTATAAAAATCATAAGTTATTCTTCCATCATAATCCTTTGTAACATCAAAGTTACCTGTCTTTTTAAATTTTTCTACATATTGAGGTCTAGATACATTTGCCATATCAATAGCTCCTGTTTGAAGTTCTCCCATTCTAGATGATTCTTGTTTCATAATTTTCATTGTTATTTTTTGAAGTTTTACATTTTTAGCATCCCAATAATTTTCATTCTTTTTAAGTTCAGCTTTGTTATTGTGAACCCAATTATCTAATATAAATGGCCCGCAATAAACTAACTTGTCTTTTTGAGTACCATATTCATCTTTGTATTTTTCAACTATATCTTTTCTTTGTGGTAGCATACATTTATTTCCTAATAAATCTATGAAATAAGCTGTTGGTTTTTCTAAAGTTATTTTTAAAGTTTTATCATCTACTGCTTTAATTCCAACTTCATCTAACTTAGCTTTTCCACAGTTACATTTTTCAGCATTTTTTATTGGATATAATAAATATGATGAAGTACTACCTGTTTTAGGATCTAATGTTCTTTTTAAACTATACTCATAATCTTGTGCTGTAACAGGCTTACCATCACTCCACTTATTATCTCTTAAATGAAATGTCCACTCCATATTATCCTTAGATATATCCCATTTTTCAGCCCCTGCTGGTTCATTAACTTTCTTACCATCTACCATTTTAACTCTTGCAAGTCCTTCTGATACTTCATTTAATAAATATGTTGCATATACATCAGATGCTTTAGATCCATCTAATGACTTAGGCTCACTGCCCAATAATACATTTAAATATTGGTCTTTATCTGGTCCTTTTGCAGCTGCATCTTTGTCATCAGATTTTTTTCCTCCTCCACAACCAATCATGGTTGAAGATCCTAGTAAAACCATAGAAAGTATTACCGATAAAACCTTTTTACTTTTCATACTAAATCCTCCTTATAATAACACCTATAAAGTTATATGAACATTTTTGATTTAAAACTTAATAACCTATGCTCCTTGATTAATAAATTTTAAATCATAATGATCAAATCATAAATTTAAGTTAAAATTTTAAAGTTGCCCCATATAAATATTCGAATTAATTTAAATTGTCTGAATATTAATTGTCGTTTTATCTTCTTTTTCGTTATAATCTGATTGAAATTAAATTATATTTTGAGTTAGTTAAATTTTTTTAAAATTCTTTTAAGTTATTATACATCATATTTCATAAAAATTCAAAATATTTTTTATATCATGAAATTTATTTGTAGTTTTTAACCATGATTTTTTTATTTCTATTGAAATTAAATACTCATAGCTTCTTTTTACATAATCTTTTTGATTTTAAATATATTTTGATTTTAAATGAAACCTAATGAAACTTACTATATTTAAAAATAATTTTTATTATAATAATTTTTAAAAAATAATCATTTATTATAAACTTTCTATTACAAAATGATCTTTTTTAACTTCCTTAACCTCTCATATTATCTCAAAACATTTTTTCAGTGAATACTTACATCTTCATGCAAATCTATATTTAGATTTATAATTTATAGTTCTTGAAACTTCATGTTTTAATTGATTATATTCCTTTTCTTTATGTATGTTCCTTATTTAATCCAACAATACTTAAAGGTTAATAAATTTTATTTATTCTTTCTTGTGCTCAATACAAATTTAGGTACAGATAAAACAACTTCATCTGTACCTAAATTTAAAATAAAGTTATAGTTTTTTACTTTTCTCTTCCTTGTGTATAAACATATTTGTACTCAGTTGGTCCAAATTGTGGAATTACAAGACCTTTTATATATTTTCTTATAAATGTTTGTCTCTTAGGGAAAATTCTTGGAGATACAACACAATCATCATAAAGAAGAAGTGTTTCTGCTTCTTTAAAATATTTTAATCTTTCTGTATTATCTGCAGTATTAGCGGCCTTAGATAAAAGTTCATCAAATTTTTTACTTTTCCATCCTGTTGGAACATTACCACCAACACTTCTAAATGATTCAAAATATGTCATAGGATCATCATAATCCCCGCTCATAGCCATACCAGCTATTTGATAATCAAGATCATCTGTCCTTTGTGCAAATATTGGCCATTCAACATATTCTATTTTCATGTCAACACCTAAAATTTTCTTAGCTACTTCTTGGTCAAATTCACAATGTTCCTTAGCTGATGGACTTGTACTTCCACTTAAATAAGTTATCTTCATCTTAGCTGGATCTGGATCTTCTCCTATTTCCTTTAGACCCTCAGCTAACAATTTTTTTGGATCCGGATTTTGTTTTTCTAATTTTTCAACAAAGTTTTCTCCTACAGCTTTTCTGTATTCTTCATCACCTATTTTAACTTGTGCAGGACAGAATCCAGTAGCAGGTTCAGCTAAACCTTTATATAATGTCTTACATGCACCTTCTCTATCAGCTGCTAAGGCAAAAGCTTTTCTGATTTTAGCATTTTTAAAATATTTATCCTTTTGATTAAAGTAAACATAGTCTATTGATCCTGAATAATCTTCAACTATATTGAAATTACCTGTCTTTTTAAATTTTTCTACATATTGAGGTTTATATACTCCTGCCATATCAATAGCACCTGTTTGAAGTTCCCCCATTCTAGCTGCTTCTTGTTTCATAACTTTCATTGTTATTTTTTCAAGTTTTACATTTTTAGCATCCCAATAATTCTCATTCTTTTTAAGTTCTGCTTTGTTATTATGAACCCAATTATCTATTACGAATGGTCCACAATAAAGAAGTTTATCTTTCTCAGTACCGTATTGTTCTCCGTATTTTTCAACTACATCTTTTCTTTGTGGAAACATACATTTATTTCCTAATAAATCTATAAAATACGCTGTTGGTTTTTCTAATGTTATTTTTAATGTTTTATCATCAATAGCCTTAACCCCAACTTCATCTACTTTAGCTTTTCCACAGTTGCATTTTTCACCATTTTTTATTGGATATAGTAAATATGCTGATGTACAACCAGTCTTAGGTTCTAATGATCTCTTTAAACTATACTCATAGTCTTGAGCTGTTACAGGTTTACCATCACTCCATTTATTATCTTCTCTTAAATGAAATGTCCACTCCATATTATCATCTGATACATCCCAACTTTTAGCTCCTGCTGGTTCGTGAGTTTTTTTACCATCTTCAATCTTAACTCTCGCAAGCCCCTCTGAAACTGCATTTAACATGTAAACTGCATAAATATCAGATGCCTTTGATGCATCTAATGACTTAGGTTCATTACCCAATAGCACATTTAAGTATTGATTTTCGTCTGGTCCTTTTTCTGCTGTTTCTTTAGCCTTGTCATTAGATTTTGTTCCACCTCCACAACCAATTAAGGTTGAAGACCCCAGTAAAACCATAGAAAGTATTACCGATAAAATTTTTTTACTTTTCATACTTAATCCTCCTTATAATAACACCTATAAAGTTATATGAACATTATTGATTTAAAGGCTAACAATCTATATTGATAGATTAATAATCTTTAAACACAATGATCAAATCATAAATTTTAATTTAAGTGACAAAACACTCTCACTCACATTTTTGTTACTAATTAGAATTATCTGAATATTAATTATAGTTTTATATCCTCTTTCATTAAAAAATACTCCAAATTTAAATTATATCTTAAGTTCAGTATTTTTTAGTTCTTTTAAGTTATTATACATTATTTTTTATAAAAATTCAAAATATTTTTTATATTATGAATTTTAGTTTATGTTGTTTAAATATTGTTTTTTTAGTTCTTTTACAATTAACTACTTCTAGTTTACTTTTACTTATAAATACTCCTATTTAAAATATATTTTCAACTTATAGAAAAATTACTAAAACTTTAATGAAATTGAAATTAAATTTAACGCTAATGAATAGAATTCCATTATTAACCAAAATAAAAAGATATCTAATAAAATAATTTAAAATTATCTTAAGATATCTTTTTATTTCATAAAATATATTTATTTAATATAAATGACAAGCTACAAAGTGATCTTTTTTAATTTCTTTAAATTCAGGTTCAACCTCATAACATTTTTTCATTGCATTTTTACATCTTCCTGCAAATCTACATCCTGATTTAGGATTTATTGGACTCGGAACTTCACCCTCCAATTTAATTCTATTTTTTTTCTTTTCTATATCTGGATCTGGGACTGGAATTGCGGATAATAAGGCTTTAGTATAAGGATGTAGTGGCTCTGCATATAATTCTTCACTTGATGCAAGTTCAACCATTTTACCAACATACATAACCCCTACTCTGTCTGAAATATGCTTAACCATTGATAAATCATGGGCTATAAATAAATATGTTAATCCAAACTCTTGTTGTAATTTAATTAATAAGTTAACTACCTGCGCTTGAATAGAAACGTCTAATGCGGATATAGGTTCATCACAAACTATAAATTCTGGTTCTATAGCTAAAGCTCTTGCTATTCCTATTCTTTGTCTTTGACCACCTGAAAACTCATGTGGAAATCTTGACGCATGTTCCTTATTTAACCCAACAAGATCTAATAATTCATAGATTCTATTAGTTCGTTCTTGTCCTGAATATAAATTATGAATATCTATTCCTTCACCTATAATATCTCCTACTGTCATTCTAGGATTTAGAGATGCATATGGATCTTGTAAGATAATTTGTGCTCTTCTTGCAAAAGCCTTTTTTTCCTTTTTATTTAACTTATGAATATCCACACCATCGAAGATTACCTCTCCTTCAGTGGCTGGATAAAGTCCCATAACTGTTCTTCCACAGGTTGTTTTCCCGCACCCTGATTCTCCAACTAACCCCAACGTTTCACCTTTTTTTATAGTAAAACTTACATCATCTACAGCTTTTAAAATAGCTTTAGGACCAACATTAAAATACTTTTTTAAGTTTTTAACTTCAATAAAATCTTTCTCCATGTGCTATTCCCCCTTTACCTTTAAAATACTAGGTATTTCTACTTTTGGAGCATATGGATGTTGTAACCAACAACTTACTTCATGTGTATCACTTATTTTTGATACTTCTGGCATTATTTCTTTGCATATGTCCATACAATATTCACATCTATCTGCAAACGGACATCCTACTGGAGGTTTTACTAAATCAGGAGGTGTTCCTCCTAATGAATAAAGAGTATCTTTATTCTTAGTCTCTAATCTTGGTACTGATTGAAGTAATGCCCATGTATATGGATGCTTAGGATTATAGAAAATTTCATCCTTTGTTCCTCTTTCTATAATTTGTCCTGCATACATTACCTGTATTCTATGTGCAACATCTGCAACTACTCCTAAATCATGAGTTACTAATATAACTGCTGTTCCTAATTTCTTCTGAAGATCTGCTATAAGTTCCATGATTTGTGCCTGTATAGTAACATCTAGTGCTGTTGTTGGTTCATCTGCTATAAGAATTTTAGGATTACAAGCAAGAGCTATTGCTATCATTGCTCTCTGTCTCATTCCACCTGAAAATTCATGTGGATATTGTTTAACTCTCTTTTCTGCATTAGGAATACCAACTAAGTTTAACATCTTTATAGATTCTTTTAGTGCATCTTTTTTGCTCATACCTCTATGAATTATTAAACTCTCAGCTATTTGTTTTCCTACAGTCATAGTTGGATTTAAAGATGTCATAGGATCCTGAAATATCATTGATATTTCTGAACCTCTAATTTGTCTTAATTCGTTTTTTGACATTTTTAATACATCTTTATCTCCAAAAATAATTTCTGACTCTTGTTTTATTTCTCCTGGTGGTTCAGGAATTAATCTCATAATTGCCTTTGATGTAATAGTTTTACCACATCCTGACTCTCCTACTACGGCTAAAGTTTCTCCTTTATTTAAGTGGAAACTAACCCCTCTTACAGACTGAACTTCACCTGCATATGTATGGAAAGATACTCTTAAATTTTTTACATCTAAAATTTTTTCCATGATTTATACCCCCTCTATTGACGTAATTTTGGATCTAATGCATCTCTTAATCCATCGCCTAATAATTGGAATGAAAGCATTGTTAAACTTATCATTAACGCTGGGAAAAATAGCTGGTATGGATAAAATAACATATTAGGCTGTGCCGCTGCCGCTAAAGCTCCCCAACTCGTTGAAGGTGAAGGAATACCCAGTCCTATAAAACTTAAGAAAGCCTCTCCAAATATAAATGAAGGTATATCAAAAGTAATGGAAACTATAATAACTCCTAAAGTATTAGGTAATAAATGTTTTCTTATAATTCTAGCTGGACTTGCTCCTAACGCTGCTGCCGCTAAAAC
Organism: Clostridiaceae bacterium 14S0207; assembly: GCA_003288255.1. GTDB lineage: Bacteria > Bacillota > Clostridia > Clostridiales > Clostridiaceae > Hathewaya > Hathewaya limosa. Next base: position 2,186,668 of record CP026600.1, read on the forward strand.
ATATTCTTGCTCTTTAATTTGTAATATCTGTCCTCTAACAAGTCTTGCCATTCCACACCAACCTGTTATAGTCATAGCTAAAATTAAAGAGAACATTCCTTGACCAAAAATCAAAGATACTAATATTACTACGATTAAATAAGGTATACTTAATAAAATTTCAACGATTCTCATCATTATATCATCTATAAAGCCACCAAAATAACCTGCAACACCACCATATATTGCTCCTAATACAGTATCAATAACCGCCCCTATTAAACCAATTATGATAGAAACTCTTCCTCCCATCCAGATTCTTGAAAATAAGTCTCTACCTAAATTATCTGTACCAAACCAATGTTCAGAAGATGGAGCCAAATTTATAAGTTGATTATTAACTTGAGCAAAATTCTTTCCTGAAATACTTGGTCCTATCATAGTTAATATTGTTATCAAAATCAAAATTATTAAGGCTACAATTGCTACTTTATTTTGTTTTAATCTTCTCCAAGCATCTTGCCAATAAGACATGCTCGGTCTTAACATTTTTTCTGATTCAGTATTTGTTTTATCTATAAACTTAAATTTTTCTTTTAATATTTTTTGATTATTTATATTTTCGCTCATATTTTTGTCACCCCCATCTATTTAGTATCTGATGATAATTTTATTCTTGGATCTACAATACCATATAATATATCAACAACAACCAAAGCAATAATATAAAGAGATGCCATAAATATTGTTTGACCCATTACCATTGTGTAATCTCTATTTTGTACTGAAGACACAAAGTATTGTCCTAAACCCGGAATTGAGAATATACTCTCTACTACAAAAGATCCTATAAATATCATAGCAATTTGAGGTCCTAAAATTGTAATAACAGGTAATATTGCATTTCTTAATACATGTTTAAATACTAAAGAAATTTTCGATACACCTTTAGCTTCAGCTGTTAAAATATAATCTTGACCTAAGACATCTAAACAGTTCGCTCTCATGTATCTTGCATAAGTAGCTATAGATCCAAAACTCATTGCTATAGTTGGCAGTATTGTATGTTGAAATTCTCCCCAACCTGTTGTTGGTAATAATGTATATTTAACTGTAAATACATATTGTAAAAGTGCTGCTAATACAAAACTCGGAATAGATATTCCTAATATAGCTATAAACATTACAAAATAGTCTGCCCCTTTATTTCTATTAAAGGCTGCAATAATACCTAAAGTTACACCTAAGCCGAACCCTAATACAATTGCTTGAATTCCTATTTTACCTGAAATAGGTGCATATTCTTTTATAGTATCCACAACTGATCTACCTGGATATGTTAATGATTCTCCTAAATCACCATGGAAAACTAAATTTTTCATAAAAGTACCGTATTGAACTGCTAAAGGTTTATCTAATCCATACTTTGCATAATAGTTTGCTTTTATTTGAGGAGGTAATTTTCTAGCTAAATCTGCTAGTGGATCTCCTGGAATTGCATGAATTAAAAAGAATGTTATTGTTATCGCTATGTATAGTGTTAATAGCATATATCCTAATCTTTTTAAAATAAATTTAAACACTTTTTCCCCTCCATCTCTTTCTTCTTAATTAGTTAACCGTCTTTTCTTCTATTAAATAAGCTTTATTTTAAAACAGCAGTGCTTATAGCCCTGCTGTTTATTAGTTTTTATCTTCCCTTAGTATAAGCGTATTTAACTTCAGTAGTACCAAATAGTGGTACCATTACGTTATTAACATATTTTCTAGTATATGTTTGTCTCATTCTATAAACAGTTGGTGAAGCTACACCATCTTTTTGTAAAAGTACTTGTTCTGCTTTTTTAAATAACTCTGCTCTTTCTTTATCATCAGAAGTTAATGAAGCTTTATTTATAAGTTCATCGTATTCTTTATTTTTCCATCCTGTTGGAACTACTCCAGCAGTTGAAGTCCACATATCAAAGAAAGTCATAGGATCATTATAATCCCCAGTCCATCCCATACCTGCAAATTGGTAATCTTTTTCATCAGTTCTTTTTGCAAATATTGGCCATTCTACATATTCTATTTTAAGATTAACACCTAAAGCATTTTTGTAATTTTGTTGATCAAATTCAGCAAATTCTTTTGATCTTGCATCTGTACCTGATTGTAATAGTGTAATACTCATTTTTGCTGGATCTGGATCTGCACCAATTTCTTTTAAGCCTTCTACTAATAGAGCCTTTGGATCTTTATATTGTTCTTTTAGTTTTTTAATTGGTTCATCTTTAACAAGTGATCTATACTCATCCTTTTCTCCAATTAAAACTTGAGGTGAACACCATGCATATGCTGGAGTTGCTAACCCTCTAAATAATGTTTTTGCCTTACCTTCTCTATCATCAGCTAAAATAAATGCTTTTCTTATTTTTTCATTTTTAAAGTATTTATCAGTTTGATTAAAGAAGCTATATGCTGTTGAACCATCATATCCTTTTATTACGTTATAATTTTGAGTTGAATCAAATTTTTTAACCCAATCTGGATGTGAAACTGCACCCATATCAATTTGTCCATTTAACAATTCACTCATTCTTGAAGGTTCTTGAGAAATAATTTTCATTGTAACTTTATTAAGCTTTACTGAATTTTTACCCCAATATTGTTCATTCTTCTTAAGTTCTACCTTATTATTATGTACCCAATTAGAAATTGCAAATGGTCCACAGAATATCATTGTATCTTTTTCTGTTCCATATCTTTCACCTGATTTTTCAACTATATCTTTTCTTTGTGGATGCATAACTTTAAAATAAGTTAAGTCTAAGAAATATGCTGTTGGCTTTTCTAATGTTATTTTCAATGTTTTGTCATCTATAACTTTAACTCCTAATTCATTAACTTTAGCTTTTTCAGAGTTAAATTTTTTAGCATTCTTAATTGGGAATAATAAGAAAGCATATGGTGAACCAGTTTTTGCTTCTAATGTTCTTCTTATACCATAAGCATAATCGTTAGCTGTTACTGGCTTTCCATCACTCCATTTATTATCTCTTAAATGGAATGTCCATTCCTTTTTATCATCACTTACATCCCATTTTTCAGCACCTGCTGGTTTAATAACATCTTTTCCATTTTCTTGTTCTACTCTTGTAAGCCCTTCCATTACTTCATTTAGAACTTGACTTGAATATAGATCTGAAGCTTTAGATGCATCTAAACTTTTTGGTTCTGCCCCCAAAACTAAATTTAAATATTGATCCTTATCCATTTCTCCGTTTGCTGTATTTGCAGATCCCTTATTACTTGAACTTCCACATCCTACTAACATTGCAGAAGTTAAAAGAGATACTGAAAGTACTGCTGATAGTATTCTTTTACTTTTCATCTTTATGCCTCCTTCTTGTAAATTATATTTATATACTAATATAGTACATATTCGACATATATTAATATATTTCTACATTCATAGTTTGGTTATTTAATTCCAAACTTATTCTTTAATAAATAATCTTTATTAATTATATTTTCAGAACATTTCACCAGTAAATTATAGTTACAAATCATGATTAATCTAAGCTTTTGCAAAGCTTGTACAGTTTTTCCTACTATTTAAAATATTTTTAATAATATTAATTTAGCATTCATATTGCAACTTTAAATTTACCAAAAACTATTTTTCAAACAACTTTTCGTGTAAATTATTATTAAAACTATATCACCTTTTAAAAAAAATGTCAAATATATATTAAATTTTTTTAATATATTTAAATTTTAAAAGATTGATTAATTTATTATTTATTCATAGTTTTTTCATCATACTCTAATAGACATATAATAATATCAATACCTCCAGTTCATTTTCATTATTTTATAAAAATTTTGAATTAAGCTTGAAAAAATTCATTTTTTTATATAAATGAATTTTTTATTGTTTTATCTCTTATAGCGCTATTTCATTGACTTTATACGGTTTTACTTACTTTTGGCAAGGATTCGTTTTCTACTTTTTTTGATTTTTTAAAACATTTTTTACAAAATGAATTGATTTATCTCTTATAAAAATGCATTTTGCAACTTTTGTATTCATAACTTTCATATTTACATTATAATTATTTAATACTTGTTTATCAAAAATTAAATAATTTCATATAATATTGATATGTAAAAAACTATATAAATTTTTCTCTTTAAGTTATATAATAATAAATGAAAATATATTTAGGAGGGATTTTATGAAACTCAATATAGCAGTTGTAGGCTCAACTGGTATGGTAGGAAGACAAATGATAAGTATTCTAGAAGAAAGAAACTTACCAATAGATAATATTTATTTTTATGCTTCTAAAAAATCAGCTGGAACTTCCTTAAAATTTAATGATAAAGATATTACTGTTGAAGAATTAAAAGAAGATAATATAAAAAATAAAACAATTCACATTGCACTTTTCTCTGCAGGTGGAAACACTTCATTAGAATATGCTCCTATTTTCACTAAATATGGTGCTATAGTTGTAGATAATAGTAGTGCTTGGAGAATGAATCCTGAAGTACCTCTAGTAGTTCCTGAAGTCAACCCTGAAGATCTTTCTTGGCATAAAGGTATAATTGCTAATCCCAATTGTTCTACAATACAAGCAATGGTAGCTTTAAAACCTCTTCAAGATAAATATGGACTAAAAAGAATTATATATTCAACTTATCAGGCTGTTTCAGGTGCAGGTATCGGAGGATATAATGATTTATTAGATGGATATAAAGGAGAAGAACCAAAAAAATTCCCTTATCCCATTGCTGGAAACATGTTGCCTCATATAGATGTTTTCCTAGACAATGGATATTCAAAAGAAGAAATGAAGATGATTGAAGAAACAAAAAAAATTCTTCATGATTCTGAATTAAAAATTACAGCCACAACTGTAAGAGTTCCTGTACTTTATGGACATAGCGAAAGTATTAATGTAGAATTGAAAAATTCTTTTGAAATAAATGACGTATTCCAATTATTTAAAAACGCTAAAGGAATAGTACTACAAGATGATCTTAAAAATCTTGTATATCCAACGCCACTATTCGCCGCAGGTAAAGATCCAGTATTTGTTGGTAGAATAAGAAAAGATTTTAGTGTAGAGAGCGGACTAAACCTTTGGGTAGTTGCAGATAACATTAGAAAAGGTGCCGCTCTTAATGCAGTTCAAATTGTAGAATTATTAATTCCTACAATTAAATAAGAAAGGAGTGACTTTTTATGACAATTTTTAGAGGTTCAGGGGTTGCCCTAGTTACCCCTTTTAATAAGGAAGGTGTAGACTTTAAAAAATTAAAAGAGTTAATTGAATTACACCTCTCTTCTTCCACAGATGCAATAATAGTATGTGGTACTACTGGTGAAGCTTCTACTATGACAGAAACCGAAAAAAAAGAAACAATTAAGTTTGTAGTAGATACTGTTAATAAAAAAATTCCCGTTATCGCAGGTACGGGATCAAATAATACAGAAGCTTCTATTAAAATGTGTAAATGGGCTGAAGGTATAGGAGTAGATGGTATACTAGTAATTACTCCTTATTACAATAAAACTACTCAAAAAGGATTGATTCAACATTTTGAGGCAATTGATTCTGCAGTTAATATTCCTATAATATTATATAATGTTCCAGGAAGAACAGGAATGAATCTTCATCCTGAAACGATTTTATCTCTTACAAAAACTTGTAAGAATATAGTTGCAGTAAAAGAAGCTAGCGGAAATATTAGTCAAGTAGCTAAAATAAAAGCTTTATGTGGTGATAAAATAGATATATATTCAGGAAATGATGATCAAATTGTTCCTATATTATCTCTTGGTGGTATAGGTGTTATCTCTGTACTTGCCAACGTAGTTCCAAAGCAAGTACATGATATGGTATTTAATTATCTTAATGGAAATGTTTCAGAAGCACTTAGACTTCAATTAGAATATCTTTCTTTAACAGATGCATTATTTATAGAAACAAATCCTATTCCTGTAAAAACTGCTTTAAACCTAATGAATATGAATGTAGGTAATTTAAGACTTCCATTATGTGATATGGAAGATAACAACTTAGAAATTTTGAGAAATGAATTAAAAAAATGTAATTTAATCTAGGAGGATAGTAATGACTAAAATTATTTTAAGTGGTTGTGCTGGTAAAATGGGCAAAATGATAACTGAATGTGTACAAAAAAAAGAAAACCTTTCTATAGTAGCTGGTATAGATTTAAATTGCCAACAAAACCTTAACTATCCTGTTTTCAAAAATATTGAAGACTGTGACATAAGTGCTGATGTTATCATAGATTTTTCTAGACCTAGCAGTTTAGATAGTATTATGAGATACTCAAAAAATCATAAAACTCCAGTTGTAATTTGTACAACTGGTTATTCAGAAGAGCAACGAAACGCTATTGATGAATTGAGTAATCATGTAGGAGTTTTCCATTCAGCTAATATGTCTATAGGAATAAACTTAGTTAATTCCTTATTAAAACAAATTAGTTCAAAACTTTTTGGAGATTATGACATAGAAATTATAGAAAAACATCATAATCAAAAAGTAGATTCTCCAAGTGGTACTGCTTTATTACTTGCAAATACTATAAAAAACTCTATTGAAGATAAAACAGAATTTATATATGGTAGAGAAGGACATCATAAAAGAGAGCAAAAAGAAATAGGAATTCACGCTATAAGAGGTGGAAATATTATTGGTGATCATTCAGTAATATTTGCAGGTGAAGGTGAGTGTATTGAAATTACTCACAAAGCTATTTCTCGAGAAGTATTTGCAATTGGTGCTTTAAAGGCTGCAGAATTCATGAAAGATAAAAAACCTGGCAAATATGATATGGATAATATAGTTAATAGTTAATAGTTAAAACACCTTGTAGAATAATACAAGGTGTTTTTTATTACTTAATTGCATTTTTTATATTTTCTAAAGCTATTTTTAACAAACTTCTTCTACATGCAATGTTCATTCTTACAAAACTTTCCCCTTCAATTCCAAACATACTTCCCTTATTTAAAATTAACTTACATTTATCTATAAAAAATCTATTAAGCTCTTCCCCATTAAATCCTAATTTCGAACAATTTAACCACAGTAAATAAGTACCTTCTGTTTCCACTACTTTAATATGTGGAATATACTTTTTAAAATACTCAACTGCATATTCTTTATTTTTTTCTATATAAGAATTTAATTCTCCTAAATACCCTTCACCTTCATTATATGCCGCCTCTAGTACACTAGTAGCAAAAATGTTAGGTTTATTTATAAAATTATCATCTAAAACCTTTTGAACTTTTTCTCTTATGGTCCTATTACATATAATTAAGTTAGATACTTGAAAACCAGCTAAATTAAAAGTCTTCGTAGGCGCTTCTGTTATAATACATTTTTCTTTTATTCTCTCATCTACAGTACTTAAAACATTATGCTGACTATCTTTGAAAATTAGATCTTTATGAATTTCATCTGAAATTATAACAATATTTTTCTCTAAACAAATATCAATTAATTTTTGTAATTCTTCTTTTGTCCAAACTCTTCCTACTGGATTGTGTGGGCTACATAAAATTAATACTTTTGTTTTAGAAGTTATTTTTTTCTTTAAATCTTCAAAATCCATAAAATACTTATTATCTTTATATATAAGTGGATTGTTAACCACAGTACATTCTGCTCTTTCTATAACTTCATGGAATCTATGATATACAGGTGGTTGAATTATTATTTCATCCTTAGGATTTGTTATAGCCTTTATAGCATATAAAATTCCATGAATAACTGAAGGAGTAAATAAAATTTCTTCTTTTTTTATATTAAAATTATATCGTTTTGTATTCCAACTTATTATAGCTTCATAATAACTATCTGGAATTATACTATATCCATACACACCCTCTGAAAGTTTTTTTTCTATAACATTATTAATAAAATCTCCACATTTAAAATCCATATCTGCTACAGACATAGAAATTAAATCTTCCTTTGTATTAATCGAATCCCATTTAGATGAATTAGTACCTTTCCTTATTACTTCTTGATCAAAATCATACACTTTAATTACCCCACTTCTTTTATTTATTTAAAGTTTGCAAATACTTCTCCATCTTATCTAATGCCAATCTTAATTCTTCCATGGAGTATGAATAAGATATCCTAACAAATCCTTCTCCCAAACTTCCAAAAGCAGTTCCTGGTATAATGGCCACCTTTTCTTTCTGTAATAATTCCGTACAAAATTTAAAACTATCATTACTAAATTTTTTTATACTAGGAAATGCATAAAATGCACCTTTAGGTTTAACAAGCTCTAATCCCATATTTAAAAGTCTTTCATATACATAATCTCTTCTCTTTTTAAATTCATCTCTCATAGCATATACTTCATTCATACAATACTTTAAACCTGCATAGGCTCCCCATTGCGAAATCGATGTAGCACAAGATACGCTATATTGATGTACCTTCATTATATGTTTCATAAGTTGAGGACATGCACATACATATCCTACCCTTAATCCAGTCATAGAAAACATCTTAGAAAAACCACCAATTAAAATAATTTTTTCTTTAATATCTTCCAATTGAGCTACAGAATAATATTCTTCTTCATATATCAAAGAGGCATAAATCTCATCACTTACTACAATTATATTATGTTCTTTTATTATCTTATGTAATTCTTGTAAATCTTCTTTAGTTAATACAGAACCAGTTGGATTAGTAGGAAATGATAATACCAATACTTTTGGGTCATGTAACTTTATTTCTTTTTCTAAAGATTTTATATCTATAGTAAAATCATTTTTCAAGGAATAATTCACAACTTCTCCACCTGCTATTTTAACACAACTTTCATAAGCTGGATAAGCTGGATTTGGAATTAATATCTTATCACCTTTATCTATTAAAGATAAAAATACAGAATTTAATCCCTCACTTCCCCCTACAGTAACACAAATTTCATCTTCACTATACTTAATTCCTAAACTTCTTAGATATAAACTTATTTGTTCTCTTAATTCAAAAATTCCAGCATTAGCTGTATATCTTGTTTTATCATCTTCCATTGCTTTAATCATATATTCTTTTACAATCTTAGGAACTTGAAAATCTGGTTCTCCCAAAGTTAAAGATATAGCTCCTGGTACTTTTACAACTTCATTATAAAATTTTCTTATACCTGATATTTCAATTTTTCTCACCTGTTTAGAAATTAAATTTTCCATATAATCACCTTAACTCTCTATTCTTATATTACTTACTATGTATTGTAAATCTATTCTCATTTTCTTTCAATAATTTTTATATTTAGGTTGCTCTTTTTACATAAAATAAGGTAAAATAATATGTAGTTCAAATTTACTAATGTTTATTTTTCATATTTTGTGTAAAAATATAGTTATGATAAATAATTTTGTGAAAGGAGTATTAAAATGAATTATAATTTAACTGATCCATATGAAATAGCAAGATATATAAAAGAAGCCGAAAAATCTACTCCTTGTAAAGCTTATATTCAAGGAAATTTAGGGAATCTTTCTTTAGAAAACATACAGGTTTTTAGTAATGGTAACTTGTACATATTATTTGGTGAAAACAGTAATATAGTAAAATTTCTAGAAGAGAATAAAGATAAAATTGAGAACTTTAGATTAGAGGTTGATAGAAGAAATTCTGCAATTCCTTTACTTGACTTAAGTGAACTTGATGCACGTATAGAACCTGGTGCATTAATTCGTGATAAAGTATCTATAGGTAAAAAAGTAGTTGTCATGATGGGCGCAGTTATAAATATAGGTGCTGAAATTGGTGATGAATCTATGATAGATATGAATGCCGTACTCGGTGCTAGAGCAAAAGTTGGTAAACGTTGTCACGTTGGTGCTGGTGCCGTTATAGCCGGAGTTTTAGAACCACCTAGCAAATCTCCTTCAGAAATAGGAGACAATGTAGTATTAGGTGCCAATTGCGTGATACTTGAAGGAATTAAAATTGGCTCTAATTCTGTAGTAGCTGCCGGTTCAATAGTAACTCAAGATGTACCTGAAAATGTAGTAGTAGCTGGAACACCTGCTAAAATAGTTAAGACTGTAGATGTAAAGACTAAGAGCAAAACTGAAATTCTAGATGATTTAAGAAAATAGGTTTTGTTAAAAATGGCTATCTTTAAATATTTATTTAGAGATAGCCATTTATTTAAACAATATAAATTATATCTTAAATTATATCTTGTTCTGTAATTACAAAATTATCATCTGAGTTTTCTTCTAAACCTTCAACTTCTCCATCATCATCCACACGTTCCATTTTAGATATAGAAACCTCATATGCCATTTTTTGAATTACATCTTCTCCAACTTTCTTTTGATATTCTCTACTTTGAAGTCTACCCCAAATTCTTATATTATCTCCAACATCTAAAGTCTTAGAATATCTTGAATTTCTTCCCCATGCTATTGTTGGAATATAATCTGATTTATTATAGGGTCTATTTACCGCTAGCAACATATCAGCAATTTCTCTTCCAAAAGGTGTTCTTCTATATACTGGTCTCTTACATATAAAACCATTTAAAAAGATTTGATTTGGATTTTTACTTCTTTCAGTACATTCATATATATCTCTAGCAAATACTGTTAGAATCAATCTATTAGCTCCATCCACATATTTATTATAAGATCTTAATTGACCTTCAATAATTACATCTGCCCCAATTTTTACATCAAAAGTTGTTAATAATCTTTCTGATATAGTGACATTTAACTTGTCCTTAGCATCACTTAGTCTAGAAACTTCTATGTAGAAGGAATAAAAACCCTCACCATACATATCATGACTAAATTCTAAGTTTGAAATAACAGTCCCCTCTAAATAAATGTTATTATTACTCATTAAATTGTCCATTATAGCCCCTCTTCCCTTCGTTTTTTAAATTTTTATAATAGATTATATTATAAACTTTAAATTAATATAACCCCTTTTTTATAATATTTGTTATTTTAGTTATATTTATAACTACATTTCCATTATAATACAGTTGATTACAAAAGTTCAATATATTTCACATAATATTTTGAAATAGTTATTGTCTATTCAATTTATTTAATTAATCTTCATTCTTTATTTGTTTACCTGTAGAATCAATATAATACTCATCTTTATAGATTAAATCAGAAACTTTTACAAATTTATATCCTTCATTCTTCAATTTTTCTAAGATTTTTGGAAGATTTTCTGGTGTAAACTTAGCATCATTATGAAATAATATTATTGATCCTGGTTTTACTTTTTTTATAACTTTATTATACTCTATATCTAAACCTTTTTCTTTCCAATCTACACTATCTACATCCCATTGAATGCATTTATGATGTGTACTCTCTGCCGCTTCTATAGATTCATTGCTATATGCACCTGAAGGAAATCTAAATAACTTAGTCTTTTCCCCTGTAACCCCCATAATTTTTGCATCAGTAACTGCAATTTCTTGAACTACTTTATCTCTAGAAATCTTGCTCATATCAGGATGTAAATTAGAATGATTACCTATTTCATGTCCTTTTTCATGTAATAACTTTAGTTTGTCAGGATACTTATCTACCCAGCATCCCATTACAAAGAATGTAGCCTTTGCATTATATTTATCTAAGGTTTCTAATATCTTTTGTGAATTATCTTTTCCCCAATTTACATCAAAAGAAATAGCTACTTTTTTATCTTTTGTATCTACACAATAAATAGGCAACCTCCTATTATCTTTAGCAAAAACTGAAAAAGATTTATTTTTTATGCCTATACTTAAGCAGAAAACTAATACTAAACATATTCCAATACCTGTGTAGACTATTGAGTTTCTTTTTAGTTTCATATTTTTTCCCTCCTATACAAATTATCATTAAATTTATATTCATTAATTTAACGTAGTATGATAGAATAATTATTGAAACTAGTTTTTAAAAAGTTTATTATCTTTTTATTAAATCCTAGCAAGGGAGGGATATAATGAAAAACGATACATTAGAACTTGCTGAGAACAAACTTCTAATACTCTATATTATAAATGAAATTAAATTGCCTATATCAAACTTGCAATTAACAGAAATAGTATTGGAAAACAATTTTTTAAATTATTTTAATTTACAGCAGTATCTACTTGAATTAAATTCTTCTGACTTTATTAAAACTATAGAAAAAGATGATAAAATACGCCTATGCATAACTAGTAAAGGCAAAAAAGTTTTAAATATGTTTTTCAATAGAATTTCCAAAAATAAAATTGAAAGAATTAATATCTATTTAGAAAAACACATGGATAATATAAAAAAGCAGATAACAATAACTGCTGATTACACTATAGAAAAGAGTAATAACTTTATTGTTACCTTAGGTGCTCATGAAAATGAATCTATACTTATAGAAATAAATCTTATGGTTCCATCCAATAAACAAGCTAGAGACCTATGTGTTAGATGGAAGGAAAACTCAGCCCAATTATATGATACTATTATTAAGAGTTTAATAGATGATAATTAAACCAATATCATACTATTGGGCTCTTTCCCAATATATATCCTTCTTATATTACATTTAATCAAATCAACTTTATATAATAAACTGTTATAATAATCTCCTACATATAATTTATCATCTATATTTAAAATTCCTTTTGGCATTCCTCCTAAGTTTATTTTTTTACTATTTTTTAAATTGCTCATATCTATAATACTTATACTTCCTTCTTCAAAATTTGACACATACACTTTATTGTTTTTATTAAATAAATCTACAGGCCCCTTACCTACACTGACACTTTTAATATATTTAAGATTCATATCTATTATTTTTATATCTCCTACATTATATCTTCCGAGCTCACTATTGGTAACTAAAATATGTTCATCATTTTCACCTAAAATACACTTTGTAGGATAATATCCTACTTTTATAGTATCTATTATTAAATTATCTTTAAGATCTACTATATTTAAAGTTCCATTAACCATATTACAAACCACTAATAACTTTAACTTTTCACTTATATCTACGCTATGAGGGCATGCTCCACATGGAATACTTTCTTCTAATTTTTTTTCTCTTAGATTAAATATCTTTAAATCATTTGTATCACCACATGCAATATATGCCTTTTCATTATATACCTTTATATCATTACAATTAGCACCAATATAATAACTGTTTATTTCTCCACTGGCTAAATTTATAAGTGTAATATCATTACTAAAATTATTAGCTGTTATTAAATAATTTTTATATCTACATATTCCATGGGGACCTACCCTACCTTTTGATGATAATTTAATTTTTTTCTCTTCTTTAAATTCCTTTAAATTAATTTGAGATATAGAATCTGAATAAGTATTACATATATATATATTCTTCACTTGTTTCCCTCCCTTCTATAGTAAATACTTTAGTCGGTTGCAGAATGCTGCAACCATTGATTTTACTCATATTTCAGTATTAATATTTTATATTTTCCTCCACTTACTTTTAAATAAAATATAATTACTCGATTTGATTTCTGTGGATTTGTGGATAAATTTTATAAGATTACATTTTGCATTATTATTCCATCCTGTAAACCCGCATAAGTTCGTTAAAAACTACATTATTTCTTTAAAGTTATTCACATTTTTAATTTTTTTAATTCTGCAATCATCTAATAGTAAATACTTATAATCGATTGCGAAATTTGACAATCGTTGATTCGCCTAACTTTTTAGCCGTTAGGCTTTTATATTTTCCTCCACTATGAAATAATAAATGTTCCCACACAAAATAATAAATCATAGCGAAGGAGAACAAACATGTTTTGTCTTAATAAAATTAAACAACTAAATATTTTTGAACAGGTATCTGAATTAAAATACATGACTACTAAACAACCCGTAGGGTTCATTGAGTTACTTGCTCATAACTTTGATATTAATACCTTTATTCCTAATTCATTTAAAGAACACTATTATTCTGACTTAGGGAAAGATAGGGAATATGAACTTTCTTCTGTATTATCAGCACTACTAATCATGCAAATATTTCATATACCTACTACTGTTTTACTAACAATTTTCCTTGTATTTTCTACTGAAATAAGAGAATTCTGTGGCTTTTACAAATCAGTACCTGATGAATCATTTTTCAGTAGATTTAAAACTACATTTGAAAGTGATCTTAGTAATTTATTTGACTCAATGGCTCTTAAAGTTATTGATATCTGTGAAGACATTAATAATGATCTTCCAAATGATTCACCTATGAAAAATCTTAATTCTATGATTATATACGATACTTCTGGCTTAAAACCAAGAGTTAAAGAAAATAATCCTAAAACACTTGTAGCTGAAATCAATAGGCAGAAATCTTATGCTAAAGCTACAAAGAAAGAAATTTTTAATCCTTATGCTGCCGCATATAAGAACATGCCTAAATTTGCACAAGCTAATTCTAATATCAAATTAGATTTTGTTAATGGGCATTTCGGCTACTTTTACAAATTTGGTCTTTTAACAAATGGCTGGGGTATTCCCTTAAATATAAAGTTTCTCGATGAAGATTTTTACAAATCCTTAGATGAAAAAAATTTTATTACCCCTGAAGAACAAAAATATTTTTATGATAATGCTTCTCTAAAACCAGTAATTATCCCATTTTTAGAAAACCTAAAAGCTAATTCTAATTTTAAATTTGAAACTTTTTTAGGTGATTCTGAATTTGATAGTTATGATAATTTCGGTTTACTTAAGCATTTAGAATTTAAAAGAGTATTTATACCTCTTAATTCTCGTAATCAATCCAATAATAAAATCGGAGATTTAGAATTTAATACCCAAGGTATTCCTCTTTGCCCACTAACTAAAAAAGAATTTAAATCCGAAGGATCTTGTAAAAGTAAAAATAGAAGTCTTAGATTTAAATTCACATGTCCAAAATCTCATAGAGATAAAAAAGGTAAATGTTATCATACATGTGAAAACCCTTGTACTGACAACAAAAGTGGTCGTATGACTTATGTTTATCCTGATAAAGATTTTAGACTTTATCCCGGTGTCCAAAGAAACTCAAAAGAGTGGGATGAAAATTATACAATTCGTACATCTATTGAAAGATGTATATCTTCTCTTAAGTTTAACCCATGTATTGAACAACCGAGAACAGTAAACATCATAACCATGCGTGCTGATTTATATTTAACTGCTATATCTAAACTTATAAACGTTATCGTAGCTTACGCTATGAATAAACCTACTTATATGAGAAGTCTAAACAAATTTCTTAAAATAGTAGTATAGTTAACATATCCACAACTAAATATCAGCTCAAATGCTACGCATGCCTTTTTCCAAAAAGGCTTTTTGTCGTGATGTTTTTTTCCACATTTTTAATTATAATGTAGAAAATTATCTACAGTTTTTAATTTTCAATTCTGCAATCATCTAATAGTAAATACTTATATTTCTTGCCTAAACTTAAAAGGTGATATAAAATAATATATGAAAATTTATATAAAGGGGTGACATTATTATGTTTACATATAAGCCAACAGGTGTCTGTGCTAAAGAGATACAGTTTGATATTAAAGATGGTAAAATAACTAAGGTTTCATTTATAGGTGGATGTGAAGGAAACTTAAAAGGTCTTTCTAGTCTATTAGAAGGTATGAATGTTGATGAAGCTATTAAAAGACTAGAAGGTATCAATTGCCATAATAAAGGTACTTCTTGTCCCGATCAATTTGCACATGCTTTAAAAGAGCATATTAAATAATTTATAATAAAAAAGTAGCTACTTCGAAAAGAAAATATTATCCCTTTTGAAATAACTACTTTTTTATTAAATATTATTATTTAAACCTTCCTATAATCTTTCTCATATCACCTATCATATATAATGATCCACTTATTAAAATCAAATCATCTTGTTTAGCTAAACCTAAAGCCTTTTCATATGCTTCTTCATAACTTTCTATGGAAACACAATTTGAATTGTATTCTGAAACAACATCCTTCAATTCATGAGCAAGTTTGGCTCTTTCACTATGTGGAGTTACTGTTATTACTTTCTTCGCTATAGGTGCTATAACCTTCACCATATTATGGACTTCTTTATCTGCTAAAATTCCAAGAATCAATATAATATTATTATATTTAAAATACGTATCTATGCTATCCTTTAAACTTTTAATCCCATCAATATTATGTGCTCCATCAATTACAACCATAGGATTATTGTTCATTATCTCCATTCTACCTAACCATCTAACTTTGGCTAATCCATTTTCTATACTTTCTTTTGTAATCTTATAACCTAAATCAATCAATTTTTCCAAAGTATAAATACTAACAGTACAATTTAACAATTGATGTTTTCCAAGTAAATTTAATTTAATATTATATATATTTTTATTTCCTTTAACCTGAATTAGCTGTTTTACCCTACCTTTTTCTTCTATATTATTTAAAAACTTTACATAGTCATCTTTTACTTTTATAATTGAAGAATTTCTTTCATTACATAACTTTTGTAAAACTTGTTCGCAACTTTTCTTTTGAGGATATAATATTAAAGGTATATCTTTTTTTATAATCCCGCCTTTTTCAAAGGCTATATCTTCTAAAGAATTACCTAGAATATTCATATGATCAAAACTTATAGATGTTATAACACTAACTTCAGGTATAATTACATTAGTGGAATCTAGTCTACCCCCTAATCCCACCTCTATTATAGCTAAATCTACATTTTTTCTATAAAAATATAAAAAAGCTGCACAAGTTATAATTTCAAAATAAGTTGGTTCACCATATCCTTCTTCTATAACCCTTGCAATTATAGCCGATATTTCTGTTATAAGTTTAGCAAACTCATCCTTTTCTATACATCTATTATTCACTTGCATTCTTTCTTCAAATTCTTCAATATATGGTGAAGTATACATACCAACCGTATATCCTGATTCTACTAATACACTATTTATCATAGCTGTAGTAGATCCTTTTCCATTTGTTCCAGCTATATGTACAGTTTTTATCTTTTTATGAGGATTATCTAAAAGTTCTAAAATTCTTTCTGTTCTTTCAAGTCCTAACTTCATACCAAATCTCGCTGTATTTTCAACATACTCTATAGCTTCTTTATAATTCATTTTTCATCTACTCCTATTTATATACTACTTAAAGTATACCACTAAAAATATCCTAAATTCTATAAGCTTCTATAGTTCTTTTTATATATTTTATAGTTTTTTCTACAGCTTCTTCAACTGTATAATCACACTTCTTTTTTAACATTCTACTTAACATACCTTGATAAATTAATACATTCATTTCATTTATATCCCTTAAATCCTGTTCCTTTATAAAATTATCTTTAGATGCTTTTTTTAGAATTTCATAATCTCTAAGATGAATATTATTTTCTAAAAACATAGGTAGAAACTGCTTTGTCTCTTCTCCCAATTCTTCTGGGAAGATAGAATAATATAATTTCATAGAACTATTAATTCGATCTGAACAATATTCTCCAAAAAAAATAAGGTTATATATTTCTGGTTCTAAATATGAATGATATGCAAAACATTTCCATACATCAAAATATAATTCTAATGAATCCTTAGAATCTTTAGTGTAATTATATAAATCCTCAGCATATGATTTTAAATACTTCATAGATGCCATAAAAATCAGATGATTTAAATTATCAAAGTAATTGTATATAGTTGCACTATTATACCCAGCCATATCTCCAACTTTTCTAATAGTCACATTTTTTATACCTTCGTTTTCTATTATTTCATTAGTAGATTCAATAAAATATTTCATCATTCTTCTTTTTTGAATTTCTTTTTTATCCATAATTATTCACCACACCCTTTAAAGAAATCATTGCAAAAATATTATATCAATAAATCATGATTTATCAAAATTACATAAAGTATTGAAATTCCTTATAAACTCTATTTAATATTCAAATAGCCTCATTTGATTTAATTTTCACAATTTTGATTGAATTATAATCATATTGGTGATATAATCATGATTATAAAATAAGTAATTTTCTAAAAAGTCCTTATTTTCTTCACAATTTTAAAGAGAATTATTTAAAATTAACTTAAAATAACTGATATTTTGAAAGGAGTGTTTGATTTGAAACTTGAAATCGGAAATTTTTACGTTAAAAACATTATCTTTGGAGACAGGCTATCTTTTTCTAATGGTACTTTAACAATCGCCAAAGAAGAAGCACTTAATTTTATTAAAGAAGATGAACACATAACTGAGGCTGAGTTGTATATAGTTAAACCTGGTGATGAAGTTAGATTATGTCCTGTTAAAGAAGCAATAGAGCCTAGGGTTAAGTTAAATGGTAATTCACTATTCCCTGGTTATACAGGTGATTTAGTTCCTTGTGGAAATGGAAAATCTCACGCTTTAAAAAATTGTAGTGTTTTAGTAGTAGGAAAACACTGGGGTGGCTTCCAAGATGGATTAATTGACATGTCTGGAGAAGGTGCTAAATATACTTACTTCTCAAAACTTCAAAACATAGTATTAGTCGCTGATACTGATGAAGAATTTGAAAAGAGAGAACAACAAAAGAAAAATAATGCATTAAGAAGAGCTGGCCATCGTCTAGCAGAATTTATAGGTAATTGTGTTAAAGATTTAACACCAGAAGATACAGATATTTTTGAACTTGATTCAGTATCTGAAAATGCTAAAAAATTATCTTCTCTTCCTAAAGTTGTATATGTAATGCAACCTCAATCTCAAATGGAGGAAATAGGATACAATACTTTAGTATATGGATGGGATGCTAACAGAATGCTTCCAACATTTATGCATCCAAATGAAATTTTAGATGGTGCCTTAGTTTCAGGAAGCTTTATGCCTTGCTCTTCTAAATGGAGCACTTATGATTATCAAAATAATCCAACTCTAAAAAGACTTTACAAAGAACATGGAAAAACATTAAACTTCTTAGGAATTATAATGTCTAATCTAAACGTTGCATTAGAACAAAAAGAAAGAGCTGCTATATTTGTTGCTCAAATGGCTAAATCATTAGGAGCTGATGGTGCTATAGTATCCGAAGAAGGTTATGGTAATCCGGATGCAGACTATGTAGCATGTTTAGTTGCACTTGAAGATGTAGGTGTAAAAACTGTAGGTCTTACTAATGAATGTACTGGAAGAGATGGTAATTCTCAACCACTTGTTACTCTTGATGAAAAAATAACTGCTATGGTATCTACAGGTAATGTTTCTGAATTAATAAAACTTCCTCCAATGAAAACAGTAATTGGTGAACTTGAAGCTCTAGGAAGAGATGGTCTTTCTGGTGGGTGGTCAAATGATGAAATTCTTGGACCTTCCGTTAAAGAAGATGGTTCTATAATACTTGAAAATAATGCTATGTTCTGTGGAGACCAAATAATCGGTTGGTCTACTAAAACTATGAAAGAATTTTAATTTAACTTACTAAAGGAGGCAATACTATGAAAAAAGCAATTATGTATGTAAACCAATTCTTCGGACAAATTGGTGGTGAAGATAAGGCAGATTTTGCTCCTATTATAGAGGAAGGATTAATTGGCCCTGCAATCCAACTTAATAAAGTTTTAGATGCTGAAGTTACTCACACTATAATATGTGGTGATAATTTTATGGGGTCTAATACTGAAGAAGCTGTAAAAATTATATTATCATTTTTAGAGGATAAGGATTTCGATATTTTCTTTGCTGGACCTGCTTTCCAAGCTGGAAGATATGGAGTAGCTTGTGGTGAAATTTGTAAAGCTATAAAAGCTAAATTTAACGTGCCAGTAATAACTTCTATGCATATAGAAAATCCTGGTGTAGAAATGTTTAAAAAAGATATGTATGTATTTAAAGGTGGTCATAGTGCTGCTAAAATGAGATCTGATATAACTGCTATGGCTAAATTCGGTAATAAACTTTTAAATGGTGAAGAAAACCTAGGTGCCGAAGAAGAAGGATATTATACTCGTGGTATTAGACATCAAATTTGGAGAAAAGATAACGTTCAAGCTTGTAATAGAGCAGTAGAAATGTTACTTTGTAAATTACAAGATAAACGTTATAATACAGAATTACCTATGCCTAAATTAGATAGGGTTCCTATAGCCCCTGCCATAAAAGATTTAAGCAAAGCTAAAATAGCTCTTGTTAATACCGGTGGTATAGTTCCTGTAGATAATCCTGATAGAATTCAATCTGCATCAGCTACTAGATGGGGAAAATATGATATTTCTAATTGTGATGGATTAAAAGGTGGAGAATATAAAACTATTCATGCTGGTTTCGATCCTGCTGCCGCTGATAATGATCCTGATGTCATAACACCTATTGATGCATTAAAAGCATATGAAAAAGAAGGAAAAATCGGTAAACTTCATGATTATTTCTACTCTACTGTTGGAACTGGTACAACTCAAGCTGAAGCTGCTAGAATGGCAAATGAGATAGTGCCTTTGTTAAAACAAGATAATGTAGATGGTATTATAATGGTATCTACATGAGGAACTTGTACACGTTGCGGTGCAACAATGGTAAAAGAATTTGAAAAAGCAGGTTTCCCTATAGTTCAAATGGCTAACTTAATTCCTGTAGCAAAAACAGTTGGTGCTAACAGAATAGTTCCTACTATATCTATACCTTATCCTCTTGGTGACCCTTCTACTTCTAAAGAAGAACAATGGAAATTACGTTATCATAGAGTTGGTATTGCATTAGATGCACTTGCTACTGATATAACAGAACAAACTACATTCAAAGTAAAATTCTAACCCTCAAGTTTTAAATATAAAATAATAGATTGGTGGGATTTGAATGAAAACAACTATAAGTAAGAAAACTTCTAGTGGTAAAGATGTTTACTATATATCTCTTATAGTTATATTTGTTATTGCATTGTGGGCTATAGTATCTGAAAAAGGATTCTCTGCTGCTGCAAATAAACTTCTTAAATTTTTAACCACTAATTTTGGTTGGGCATATTTATTATCGCTATTTATATTTTTATTATTTGCTCTATGGCTAGCTTTTAGTAAGTTTGGGAACATAAAACTTGGACCAGATGACTCCGTTCCTGAATATAGTACTATATCTTGGTTTGCTATGTTATTCGGAGCTGGTATGGGAATTGGATTAGTATTTTGGGGAATAGCGGAACCTATATCTCACTTTACAAATCCACCTAGTGGTATAACTCCTGGATCATTAGAAGCTTCTCATTTTGCAATGAAATCTTGCTTCATGCACTGGGGATTCCATCCTTGGGCTAATTATAGTATTATAGGTTTAGCACTAGCATATTTTCAATTTAGAAAAAATTCACCTGGATTAATTAGCAGTATTTTCACCCCTTTAATAGGTGAAAAAGGTGTTAAAGGCCCTATTGGTAAATTTATAGATATTACAGCTGTATTAGCTACAGTTGCTGGTGTTGCTACATCTTTAGGATTAGGTACATTGCAAATAAATAGTGGTCTTAACTATTTGTTTAAGATTCCTAATACTCACTTAGTTCAAGTTATAATAATCCTAGTGGTTACTATAATAACTATTTGGTCTGCTGTAAGTGGAATTGAAAAAGGTATAAAAGTTATATCAGATGTTAATCTATATTTAGCATTTGGAATATTAATTTTATCCTTTTTAATAGGACCAACTATCAAAATCGTAAATTCAACACTTAATGATTTTGGAATATATGTATCATCTATAATTCCCGATAGTTTATCTATCCAAGCCTTTGGTGACAATGGTTGGTTAAATTCTTGGAGAATATTCTATTGGGCATGGTGGATTGCTTGGGCTCCTTTTGTTGGTACATTTATAGCTCGTATCTCCAAAGGAAGAACTATAAGAGAATTTATCCTTGGTGTAATATTTGCACCTTCATTAGCATCAATTATTTGGTTTGGAGTGTTCGGAACTCTTGGATTAAATCTTGGTTTTACACATAAATTAGGATTAGATGCACTAAAAAATATAGCTTCTACACCTGAAACTGCTTTCTTCGCTGTAATGAAAAATTATAATTTGGGAATAATTATTTCATTAATTGCTGTAGTTCTACTTTGCACATTCTTTATAACTTCAGCTAACTCAGCTACATTTGTTTTAGGTATGCTTACATCTAATGGTGATTTAAATCCTTCTAGTAAAAAGAAAATAATTTGGGGAATTGTACAAGCTTTACTTGCCACTGCCCTACTTTTAGCTGGTGGACTTAATGCTTTACAAACTGCCTCTGTAGCATCGGCATTCCCATTTATATTTATAATGTTATTTGCATGTATATCCTTGTATAAATCCTTAAAATCCGAAACTGTACCTCCTACCAAAAATATAAAAAACAAATAAAAAACTACTTATAAATTAAAATAGTCATTAAAATAAAAGTCGTAACTTTTTACATTATTATACTAACAAATAATGTTGTAGAAGTCACGACTTTTTATTATATTTTACTATTATTTTTTATAATACATACAGAACTAATTATTTTGTTAAACTATTAATTCTTTCTATTACTGCATCATACATTTCTTTATATTTTTTACCTTTTTCTTTCTCTTCATTAACAACAGCTTCTGGTGCCTTGCTAACAAATCTTTCGTTAGAAAGTTTTTTCTCTACCCTATCTATTTCTTTAGCTAACTTTTCTTTTTCTTTATTCAATCTTTCAAGTTCTTTTTCAAGATCAACTAAATCAAGTAATGGCATATAAATTTCTGCACCTTTTGTAACTACTGAAACTGTATCTTCTGGTGCTTCTTCTTTTGATCCTAAGAAAGTAACTTCACTTGCTGATGCTAATTTTTCAAAGTATATAGTACCTTCTTCAAATGCCTCTATTCCTTCTGTTGCATAAATCATAAGTTTAGCTTTTCTTGAATTCGGAACATTCATTTCAGCTCTAACATTTCTTAAAGCTGTAATAGCCTCAATTACATAATTCATTTTTTCTTCTGCTTCTTTATCATTTAATTCTTCTCTATATTCTGGCCATTTAGAAATTGTAATTGATTCAAATTCTGTATTTAAATGAGTGTATATTTCTTCTGTGATATAAGGCATTACTGGATGTAATAATTGTAGTCCTGTAGTTAAAACAGTGTTTAATACATTGTATGCTACACCTTTAGCCTCTTCATTATCTGAGAAGAATACTGGTTTTACAAGTTCTATATACCAGTCACAGAACTCATTCCACATAAATTCATAGATTTTTTGAACAGCAATACCTATTTCAAATTTTTCTATATTATCAGTAACCTCTTTAGCTACAGTATTCATTCTTGATAAGATCCATCTATCGGCTATTGAATAGTTCTTACACTCTTTGTATTTATCCATTATTTCTTTATCAAGATTCATCATAACAAATCTTGAAGCATTCCAAATCTTATTTGCAAAATTTCTAGCTGACTCAACTCTTTCTTCATAGAATCTTATATCATTACCTGGTGCATTCCCTGTAACTAACATAAATCTTAATGCGTCAGCACCATATTTATCTATGATTTCTAATGGATCAACACCATTTCCTAGAGACTTAGACATTTTTCTTCCTTCACTATCTCTAACAATACCGTGAATTAATATATTTTCAAATGGGATATCCTCCATATTATGAAGTCCTGAGAATATCATTCTAGCAACCCAGAAAAATATAATATCATATCCTGTTACTAATGTAGAAGTTGGATAAAAATATTTTAAATCCTCTGAGTTATCTGGCCAACCTAAAGTTGAAAATGGCCATAATGCTGAACTAAACCATGTATCTAATACATCTTTATCTTGTTCTATTGATTTACTTCCACACTTTGAACAACAACATGGGTCTTCCATAGCAACTGTTAATTCTCCACAATCTTTACAGTACCAAACTGGAATTCTATGACCCCACCATAATTGTCTTGAAATACACCAATCTTGAATATTATCCATCCAGTTAAAATAAATTTTATCAAATCTTTCTGGAATAAATTTAACTTTTTTATTTTTAACAACCTCTATAGCTGGTTCTGCAAGTGGTTCCATTTTTACATACCATTGTCTTGAAAGCATTGGCTCTACTGTTGTTCCACATCTATCATGAGTTCCTACATTATGAACATGTTTTTTAATATTAACAAGAAAACCTTGTTCTTTTAAATCTTCAACCATAAGTTTTCTTGCTTCATATCTATCTAAACCTGAATATTTTCCATAGCCTTCTACTATAGTTCCATCTTCATTTAAAATAACTATTTGTGGAAGATCATGTCTTACCCCAACTTGATAATCATTAGGATCATGAGCTGGTGTTATTTTAACTGCCCCTGTTCCAAATTCTACATCAACATAATCATCAGCAACAATTGGTATTTCTCTATTAACAAGTGGTAACATTAATTTCTTACCAATTAAATGCGAATATCTTTCATCATTTGGATTAACTGCAACCGCTGTATCTCCTAATAATGTTTCTGGTCTTGTAGTTGCTATTTCTAAGAATTCATCTGATCCTACTACTGGATATTTGATGTGCCAAAAGTTTCCTTCTTGTTCTTCATATTCGATTTCAGCATCTGAAATTGCTGTCATACATTTAGGACACCAGTTTGTTATTCTATTTCCTCTATAAATTAAACCTTCTTCATATAACTTAACAAATACTTTTCTAACAGCTTTACTTACATTTTCATCCATAGTAAATGTTTCTCTTGTAAAGTCAGCTGAACAACCTAATTTTTTAACTTGAGTTCTAATTCTATTTCTATATTGATCTGACCATTGCCATACTCTCTCTAAGAAAGCTTCTCTTCCCATTTTTTTCTTATCTAAGCCTTCTTTGATAATTTGATTCTCAACTTTAACCTCAGTTGCTATACTTGCATGGTCTTGGCCTGGTAACCATAAAGTACAATATCCTTGCATTCTCTTAGTTCTAATTAAAATATCTTGTAATGTATCATCAATAGCATGCCCTAGATGTAATTGCCCAGTAATGTTTGGTGGTGGCATGATAATTGAATAAGGTTTTTTATTTTTATCTATTTCCGGAGTAAAAAATCCTTTTTCCTCCCACCAAGCATATAATCTGTCTTCAAATTCTTTCGGATCATAAGTTTTTGCTATATTCTTGTTTTCATCCATAATTATAGTCTCCTTTCGTATATACATATATTCTCTATAAAATAAAAAAGCTGTCATCCTTCAAAAGGACGACAGCGCGCGTTACCACCTTAATTTCTAAAATTTTTAAACCCCTATTATCTTCATTAAACAGTAGGAATTTTTAAAAATTCTAGACTCTTATATTTTAACGATAATTTTATTACCGTTTCTACTTACTATTATTTCAGTAGAAAAGCTCCAAAGCTACCTTCAAATTGTTTCCTATAGAAAACCTCTCAGCCCAATTGAGTTTTCCTCTCTTAATACTTCACAATTTTACTCCTCTTTTTCATAGCCTTTATTTAAATATTAATCTTTCTTAAAATTATAACGTACTTTTAATATATGTCAAGATAGTTTTTATAACTTTTAATTTATATTAAATATAAATTAACTCTTAACTTTAGTAAAACCGTTTTATTTTTTTAGTTAAATCATATACTATATTTATATATTTCACGTATTTATATACCTATAGAAAAGGAGATAATCTCATGAAAATTTTAAAACGCTCTGGTGATTTAGAAGAATTTAATCCTGAAAAAATTAAAGTTAGTTTAGAAAATTCAGCAAGGGATATAGAATTTGTTTTAACTCAAAGTGATTTAAATATTATTTTAAGGGATGTAAAATCTATTTTAAATAATATAAGAAAAGAAGATGAAAATACATCTGTATATGAATTAAGGGGAATTGTTTATTCAATTCTTATTAAACATAATTTTAATGATATATGTAAGGCATTTATGTTTTACAAAAAATTATAAAATATGAAACTTTAAATTTATAATGTAGAATTTTAGGTTAATATAATAAAAAACATTCTATGTTTGTGTAGAATGTTTTTTATTATAAATAATTTTATATATTTCTTTATAGTATAGGTGATAACAATCTAACAATAGATTCAGCTATTTTACTCCATTTACTTCTATTGATATAATCTTCTTTAGTAACAAATCTACTTTCCCTTATATCTACTTCAAACATTTTCTTCATCTCTTGTGAAATATGGCTATTATAAATAAATCCATTGGTTTCAAAATTCAACCTAAAACTTCTAATATCCATATTAGCTGTTCCTACACTACATACCAAATCATCTGAAACAATAGTTTTAGCATGTATAAAACCTTTTTCATATAAATATATTTTAGCTCCGGCATCTAATAAATCCCCTATATAAGAATTAGCTGCCCATTTCATAAATTTATGATCTGGATTTCCTGGTATCATAATTTTCACTTCTACACCAGACAATGCAGCTATTCTTAATGATTGTAATACAGTTTCATCTGGTACAAAATAAGGTGTTTGTAAATATATATATTTCTTTGCATTATTTATAATTTTAACATATGCATTCTTAATATACTCTTCTTTATGATCTGGACCACTGGAAACAATCTGCATACCTACTATATTTTTTATACTATCATCAATACAGAAATACTTATTTACATTTTTTATATCTTCATGTGCTGCATAAGTCCAATCTAATAAAAATCTTTCCTCTAAATCCTTTACAGCTTCTCCTTTTATAAGTAAATGAGTGTCTCTCCAATAACCTATTTTTTTATCTTTATTTACATATTCATTTCCTACATTAAAGCCACCTAAAAATCCTGTTGTACCATCTATAACAACAATCTTTCTATGATTTCTATAATTTATTCTTCTATTTATTCGTGCTATTATACTTGGAAAAAATACCGCATATTTTCCCCCACTTGTTACGAATTCTTTTAGAAATTTTTTATTATTAATTTTATAGGAACCCATTCCATCAAATAATAATTTTACCTCGACTCCCTCTTTAACTTTCTTAGTTAGAATATTAATCAATGTCTTACCCATTTCATCATTTTGGATTATATAATATTCCATGTGTATAAATTCCTTTGCATTCATTAAGGCTTTAAAAAGACCTTTAAATTTTTCCTTTCCATCATAAAAAAGTTTTACTTCATTTAATTGAGTATAAGCTGCTCTACAATTTTTATAATTCATGTGAATTATATCTATGTTTTCTAAAGTACTTATATCATCTTTGTATTTTTCTCTTATTTTATCAAAACTTTCTTTTTTTCTTTCATCAATTACAATTTTATATTTAAATAACTTTTCTCTAGTCATATTTTGACCAAATACCAAATAAATTAAGAATCCTATTATAGGTAAGAATATAATTACAAAAAGCCATGCCCAAGTTGTAGTGGGATCTTTTCGTTCAAAAAATATTAATGCCCCAGCTAACATTAAGTTAACTATAACTAAGGATATACCTAAAAATATACCTAATCCCATCAAAAGTCCTCCCTTTAAGTATTTAATTTATAGTATATTATAAAACCGTTTTTCATAATATACAAGAAACCTATATTTCAACTTTTTTTGTGCATATTTGAAAAATTCTGATATTTTTCTTAATTTTCTAATTGTATTTTTCTCCTCACGCATATATAATATAATTACAATATTTATACTACCATATTTTATTTTCAGTTATGCTTATTATTAAAAATTACTTTGTACTATTTTTTATTTTGTGGATTTGAGGGGGCATATTTATGGAAATAAAGTTAGATATGATGCAAACAACTGCATTAGCGGTAGTAATGTATTATTTTGGTGTTTGGTGCAAGAGTAAGTTGAAATTTCTAGAAAAATTCTGTATTCCTGCACCAGTAGTAGGCGGATTAATTTTTTCTATTTTACATCTTATTTTAAGACAAACCAATGTACTTACCTTTGTTTTTGACAACACTCTACAAAAGCCCTTCATGATGGTATTTTTTACTACCATCGGTCTTGGTGCTAGCATTCAACTTATAAAAAAAGGTGGTATGCAAGTTATAACATTTTGGCTTATTTCTCTATTACTCTGTATTCTACAAAATACTCTTGGCATATTCTTAGCAAAATTAACTCATCAAAGTGCCCTTGTAGGATTACTTGCCGGATCTATAACTATGACTGGTGGTCATGGAACTGCTGGTGCTTTTGGTCCCGAATTCGAACAAATTGGAGTCATGGGCGCTACAACCTTAGCTATGGCTGCTGCAACCTTTGGACTTGTTATTGGATCTTTAATGGGTGGTCCATTAGGCGAAAAACTTATAGTAAATAGAGGATTAAAATCAAATGCATCAGAATATGAAGATAGCCAAATAACTATAGCTGAAAAAAAAGAAGAAGTATCTTACAGTGAATTATTTAAAACTTTAACTTTAATTTTTGTTTCTATAGGTCTTGGTGGTATTCTGGAATTCTTATTTAAAAAAATACACTTTACTTTACCATCCTATGTTAACGCTATGTTTGTTGCTGCAGTTATTTTAAATTTGGGGGAATCAACTGGAAAATGGCACATTAATCAAAAATGTTCAAACATACTAGGTAACATAGCTCTTAATATTTTTCTTTCATTAGCTTTAATAACTTTAGAAT
Source organism: Clostridiaceae bacterium 14S0207 (assembly GCA_003288255.1). Lineage (GTDB taxonomy): Bacteria > Bacillota > Clostridia > Clostridiales > Clostridiaceae > Hathewaya > Hathewaya limosa. Next base: position 2,215,331 of record CP026600.1, read on the forward strand.
TATGGCAACTTGCAGCTGTTGCTGGTCCATTACTTGTAATTTTATTAGGTCAAACTTTATTAATGGTTTTATTTGCCAGATTTATAACTTTTAACCTTTTAGGCAAAGATTTTGATGCTGCTGTTTTATCTGCAGGCCATTGCGGATTTGGCATGGGGGCCACTGCTAATGGTATTGCTAATATGGATGCTATAAAAGAAAAATTTGGTCCTGCCCCAAGAGCCTACTTTGTATTGCCGATAGTAGGGGCATTTCTAATCGATATTACAAATACTTTTGTAATAACCTTATTTGTAAATTTAATTAAACATTTAAAACTATAAGTTTCATAATTTTTTAATATACGTTGTAATTAAAATATAACAAAAATCTTCAAAGTAATTTTTAATTTGAGCTTAGCTGTGAAATTTGATAAAAAAACAAAAAACTTATTTAATTAAATAATGATTTAATTAAATAAGTTTTTTATTATACCCTTTTTTCTTTATAATTTTTTAATTAATTTTTTTTATTGTGTTATTATACATTTTTCTAATTTTACTACTAATACCCTCTTCAATATTATAGACCCTAGCAATTACTCCAAATTTATAATCATCGGGTACATCTTTAAAAACAGATTCTCCTATTAATACAAGTTCCTCTTTTGAATTAATATAATAATCAAATTTTTCCATATACTTTTCATTACAATGAGCATCAAATTTAATTATTCCACCAACACTTGTAGTGTATTTCACCTTGTGAAAAAGAGGATCTTTACTAGCTGCAAATCCCACTTGTCTTGGATGATCAGTATTTCTTTTATCAGAATTATCATTTCTAGCCATCCAATACATTAGATAATAATCTCCTATTTTTGTTTGAACATTACTTCCTCCTACACGATTATGCTTATAACCATGTAATGAAACCTCGGTTAAAGGATTATTTTTATACTTGTCTATATATTTTACTGTTTTCTTTACTTTATCTATTCTTATTTTATACCATCCACTATAACTATTTGGATTAGTCTCATAATTTATATCAGAATATAGCATCCAATAGTAAACATAACGTTTATCTTCTGAAATTTTTCTCGCTCCTACATCTTGCTCTATTTTTCTACCTTCCCATTTTTCTCTTGGTATAATTTCAAACTGAGATGTATTATATTGCATGAATTTTCCATTAGGTGTATTTGACCATGCTGCTCTTATTCCTCTTTTATTCGGTTCGGAAAGTCCATTATTAGAAGTATAAAATAATATATAAAAATCATCTGCTACTTTTAAGGCATAGTGAACAGATGCCCATCCACCAGAATCACAATTCATAACATCACTTCTTTTTCCTACTTTTAAAGTTTCTAAATTAAAATCTCTTACACATGCCTTTTCAGGTTTAGGTCTTGCACTTATAGTATACATTTTAGCAATGTTATTTTTAGCAACTATTTTAAGGTTTTTATCTCTAAGCAAAGCTCCAAATGTCTCCCCTCCATTTGGTATAACAAGTTTTGCTTCAATAAGATTATGCTTAATATTCATATTATTTTTTATAGATATTCCAATTATAAATATAATAACTATAGCAATAGTAATTTTTAAAATTCTATTTTTGTTCATGGTTATCCCCCTAAACATATAGTGTAATATACTTTTAAATTATACATATATTTTCATAAATTGTAAACTTATATATAACAATATATTAACTTGTCAACTTTACATTAAATTCATATTTATTGAATAACTATTATATATCGTTATCAAAGTTATTATTTTTTAAAAACAAAAACATTACCTAAAATTATTTGTTCTACTTACTTTAAAGTAACATCTTCTTTAATTAAATATTTTTTTATTTTAACATTTAACGTCCTTATTTCATAATATACCTTATGAAAATACCTTTTTAATATTTTATAAGGAGACATATTTATGAAGAAAAAATGGATTAAATCCTTGATATCCTCTGTTTTAATAGGAGTTTTTACTTTTTCTATGGTGGGATGTGGAAGTAAAACTTCTTCTTCAAAAACTCAAACGGTAAAATTAAATGAAGTTGTACGTTCAATTTTTTATGCCCCTATGTATGTAGCTATAAATAAAGGTTTTTTTAAAGAAGAAGGGTTAAAAATAGAGTTATCTACCGGTCAAGGTGCAGATAAAACTATGCAACAAGTTTTAAGTAAAACCTCAGATATTGGTCTTTGTGGCCCCGAACAAGCAATATATATATATAATCAAGGAAGAGAAGATTATCCTGTAGTTTTTGGACAATTAACTCAAACTGATGGATCTTTCTTATTTGGTAAAAAAGAAGAAAAAGACTTCAATTGGAAGAATTTAAAGGGTAAGAAAGTTATAGGTGGCAGACCTGGTGGTATGCCAGAAATGGCTTTTGAATATGCCCTAAAAAAACATGGATTAACTCCTAAGAAGGATGTAGATATTATTACCAACATTGCTTTTAATGCTACTGCTGGTGCTTTTAAAAGTGGAAATGAAGATTATGTAACTTTATTTGAACCGACTGCTAGTTTAATGCAAAAACAAGGTGGTGGCCATATAGTAGCCTCTATAGGTGAATCCTTAGGTTCAATACCTTATACTTGCTTCTTCTCCACTAAATCTTATATTAGGAAAAATCCTGAATTAGTTCAACATTTCTTAAATGCAATTTCTAAAGGTCAACAATGGCTATACAGTCACTCAGATGAAGAAATAGTTGATACTATAAAATCATTTTTCCCTGGAAATGATATTGATACATTAATTGGATCAGTAAAAAATTATAAGAAACTTAATAGTTATGCTAAACAACTTACTTTAAAAGAAGAGGACTTAAACAAATTAATGGATATAATAGAATCGTATAATAAAGACTTAATTAAAAAAAGACCTCCATTTAATAAGATAGTAGATAATTCCTTTGCAGAAAAAGTAACACAAAATACTAAAAAATAGTTTAATAAAACACTCTGTAAAAATAAAATTTTACAGAGTGTTTTTAGTAATTTAATCTTCAGATTTAGTAGATGCAGCTTCATTATATGCAACCACTACTTCTTGTAACGTTTTGTCTGATTCTAAATTTTTAAATGCTGTAGATAGCATAAGCTTTATACGATTAATTTGATTTACTTCACTAGCTCCTGGATCATAATCAATTGGAGTTATATTAGATTTGGGATATCTCTTTTTAAGTGCTTTTATCATACCTTTACCTGTTACGTGATTAGGAAGACATGCAAACGGTTGTGTGCAAATAATATTATTTACACCATTTTCTAAAAGCTCTACCATTTCTGCCGTTAAAAACCATCCCTCCCCTGTTTGATTCCCTAAGGATAATATGTTTTTAGCTCCATTGGCTAATTGTTGTATAGTTTTAGGGGAAGAAAATTTTTTACTTTGATTTAATGTCTCTTTTAAAAATTTTCTATATCTTTCTATATATTTAATAGCTATATTACATCCTATTTTATTTATATATTTTCCCCCTAAATATTCATATTTAAAGTTAGAATTATATGCACAATATAAAAAGAAATCAATGAGATCTGGTACAACTGCCTCTGCACCTTCTTTTTCTATAATGTCTACCACATTATTATTAGCATCTGGATGAAATTTAACTAAAATTTCTCCAACAACTCCTACTTTAGGTTTCTCTACATTATTTATCTCTAAATTATCAAATTCTTTTACTATGTTAAATATATTATCAGTAAACTGCTTAAATTTAGTATGCTTAACAGCTTCTATACATATTTTATTCCACTTATTATATAGATTATTAGCTGATCCTTTTATACTTTCATATGGCCTAACTCTATATAGACATCTCATAAATAAATCTCCATAAACAAGCGCCATTAAACTTTTTTTAACCATAGACAAATTAAATCTAAAACCTGGGTTCTTTTCTATACCACAAGGATTTAAAGAAATTACCGATATTTTTTCCATATTAGTTTCTTTTAATGCCTTTCTTAAAAAAGAAATGTAATTAGTAGCTCTACATCCTCCCCCTGTTTGAGATAGTATAACAGATGTATTATTTAAATCATATTCACCAGACTTTAATGCTTTCATTATTTGTCCAATAGTAATAATGGATGGGTAACAAGCATCATTGTTTACATACTTTAACCCTTCTTCTACGGCTTTCTCATCCACTTTTGGTAATACCTTAATATTATATCCTTCAGAATTTAATGCACTTTCTACTAATTTAAAATGTATTGGTGACATTTGAGGACATAAAATAGTATGATTTTTTCTCATTTTTTTAGTAAAAACTACTTTATTTACATATTTTAAATCCTGATTTTTATCTAAATGCCTTATACCCTTTTCTTTTCTTTCTTCTATTGCAGCTTTTAAAGATCTAATTCTTATTCTAGCAGCACCTAAATTATTTACCTCATCTATTTTAAGTAATGTATAAATCTTGCCTTGGTTCCTTAGAATTTCATCAACTTGATCTGTAGTTACAGCATCTAATCCACATCCGAAAGAATTTAATTGTATTAACTCTAAATCATCTCTATTCGCAACAAACGCTGCTGCTTTGTAAAGCCTTGTATGATACATCCATTGATCTACCACTCTTAATGGTCTACTTAAATCTGAAAAGTCACTAACTGAATCCTCAGTTAATACAGGCATATTATAGGAAGTTATTAAACTTGCTATACCATGATTTATTTCAGGATCTAAATGATATGGTCTACCACAAAGTACTACACCTGTTAAATTATTTTCTTTTATATATTCTAATGTTTCCTTGGCTTTATTTCTTATTTCTTCCCTAAACTTATTATCTTCCATAATTGACTTTTTTAAGGCTAACTTAATCTCGGTTTTACTTATACCAAACTCATTAAAAACTTCATACAACCTTTTTTCCAATTTATTTATATTATGTAAAGCTAAAAATGGATTCATAAATTTAATATTTTTTTCTTTTAAAATTTCCATGTTATTTTTAATAACCTCTGGATAAGAAGTTACCATAGGACAGTTATAGTGATTATCACAATTTTTATCTTCTAAGTTCTCATATACAACACAAGGATAAAATATAGTTTTAATTCCTCTTTCCACAAGATTCATAATATGCCCATGTGTTAATTTCGCAGGATAACATGCTGATTCAGATGGAATAGTATCCATACCTTTTTCATAAATACTTTTAGAAGAACGAGTAGATAATTGAACTCTAAATCCTAATTCAGTTAAAAATGTAAACCAAAATGGATAATTTTCATACATATTTAATACCCTTGGTATACCAATTGTTCCTCTCTTAGCCTCATTTTCTTTTAATGGAACATAACTAAAGAGTCTTTTATACTTATATTCAAACATATTAGGCAATAAATTTTTAGTACATTCCTTTCCTAATCCTCTTTCACACCTATTTCCTGTAATAAATTTTCTATCTCCAAAATCATTTATAGTTAAAAGACAATTATTAGGGCATTTTCCACAACGCTTCAAATTTACTTGCGATTTAAAGTTATTTAATTCATCTTCCTTTAAAATAGTAGTATTATAACCTTTCTTATATCGTTCCCTTGAAATTAATGCTGCCCCAAAAGCTCCCATAATCCCTGAAATGTCGGGTCTTATAGCTTTTCTCTTAGAAATTAATTCAAAACTTCTTAAAACTGCATCATTATAGAAGGTTCCTCCCTGAACTATAATTTTACTACCCATTTCCTTTGAATCTCTTATTTTTATAACCTTATATAAAGCATTTTTTATTACTGAATATGAAAGTCCAGCAGAAATATCACCTATACTAGCCCCTTCTTTTTGTGCTTGTTTAACTCTTGAATTCATAAAAACAGTACATCTTGAGCCTAAATCAACAGGATGTTGACTTAAAAGGGCCTTTTTCACAAATTCCTCTATTTCAATATCTAAAGATTGAGCGAAACTTTGTATAAAAGAACCACATCCTGAAGAACATGCTTCATTTAGCATAATACTTTCAATTACCCCATCTTTTATTTTTAAGCACTTCATATCTTGTCCGCCAATATCCAATATAAAGTCAACACCATCTAAAAAGAAATTAGCTCCTTTAAAATGAGCTACTGTTTCAATTTCCCCTATATCTATCTTTAATGCTTCTTTTAAAAGTCCTTCTCCATATCCTGTAACTGCAGAATTTCTTATTATAGCTCCACTTGGTAGTATAGAATAAATTTCTTTTAAAATTTTAATAGTAGATTCTAATGGATTTCCCTTATTACTATTATAATAAGAATATAATAGTTCTCCATCTTTGGAGATTACTGCTGCCTTAGTCGTCGTTGAACCGGCGTCTATTCCTAAAAAACAATCCCCTCTATAAGTTTTCAAATCTTTTCTTTTTACTTTATATTTTTCATGTTCTTTTTTAAATTTATCATATTCCTCTTTTGATTTAAATAATGGAGGCAACAAACTTATACTTTCCGTTAAATCTGAATCCATATTATTTAATCTTTTTAATAACTCACTAAAATCAATTTCATTACTATTTTTAGCATTTAAGGCAGCTCCTAAAGCTACATATAATTGTGAATTATTAGGAAAAATTATGTTTTCATCAGAAAGATTTAAGGTCTCAGTAAAACGTTTTCTTAATTCTGATAAAAAGAATAAAGGTCCTCCTAAAAAAGCTATCCTTCCCTTTATAGGTCTACCACAAGCTAGTCCACTAATTGTTTGGGTTACTACAGCTTGAAATATAGATGCTGCTATATCTTCCTTTTTAGCACCTTCATTTAAAAGAGGTTGTATATCTGTTTTAGCAAAAACTCCACATCTTGCAGCAATAGGATATATGACTTTATGATTTTTAGAAAGTTCATTAAGTCCTATTGGATCGGTTTGTAATAACGTTGCCATTTGATCTATAAACGCTCCCGTACCTCCCGCACAAGTACCATTCATCCTCTGTTCTATACCATTTGTAAAATAAGTTATTTTAGCATCTTCTCCGCCTAATTCTATAGCTACATCTACCCCCTGTAGCTTTGTTTCTATAGCGGTAGTACATGCTATAACCTCCTGTACAAATTCTAAATCTAGCCACTTAGAAATAGAAAGCCCGCCCGAACCTGTAACGGCAACTTTAAGTTCTTTATCTCCAATACTTTTATAACATTCTTTTAAAACATTATGTACAGTAATTTTTATATCTGAAAAATGCCTCTTATATTTAGAATAAATAATATTATCTTTGTAGTCCAACAAAACTACTTTTACTGTAGTAGATCCTACATCTAAACCCAACTTAAAATTTTGTTTCATCATATGAAATCCCCCCTAATTTCTATGTAAGTCCATAAAAAACAAAAAACTTTTTTCTTTAAAATCTTATACCATAGATGTCTCTTATACAAGATATACTATTTAAATATATTTATTATACCTCTATATTAAAGTTTGTTAATAGTTATTTAATTAAATCAAGAGAATTAACAAATATCACTTAAAAATCATAGTTTATTATATGATTATAAAAAATATTTAGCTAGATTGCAGCTCATTCATTAAATAACTTTACAACAAATGTAGCCTTAATACAAAGCTCATATAAAAAGGAGTGAATACAATGATAAAAGTTGATAATATATGCATGACTTATCACACTTTAAAAGGAGAAACATCAGCACTTAAAGACATAAAATTCAACGTAGAAGAAGGAGAATTTTTAAGCATTATAGGTCCATCTGGCTGTGGAAAATCAACAATTTTGAATATTATTGCTGGATTACTATCTCCATCTTCCGGGAAAATTTATATAGATAATAAAGAAATAAAAAATTGTAACAACTCTATAGGATATATGTTTCAAAAAGATCAGCTATTTCCTTGGCTTACAGTATATCAAAATGTATGTCTAGGGCTTAAAATCCAAAAAAATTTAACCGAAATAAACAAAAAATATATAGATAAACTATTAAAAAATTATGGTTTGTGGGAATTTAAAAACCATCATCCTCAACAACTTTCTGGTGGTATGCGCCAAAGGGTAGCTCTAATTAGAACCTTAGCTACAAATCCTAAAGTACTTCTATTAGATGAACCATTTTCTGCATTAGATTATCAAACTAGACTTAATATTAGTGATGAAATTTATAAAATTATTAAACTTGAAAATAAAACTGCTATCATGGTAACACATGATATTTCTGAAGCGGTATCTATGTCTAATCGAGTATTAGCATTATCTAACCGTCCTGCAACTATAAAAAATAACCTTAAAATAAAATTTAAAGATGAATTTAGTACTCCTTTAAAAAGAAGACAAGCACCTGAATTTAGTAATTATTTTAATATATTATGGAAGGAGTTGAATCATCATGAATAACCCTATAAGTACAGAACATCAAAAATATTTATTAGGTGTAAAAAAAGATCATAGAAAAGTAGCGTTTACAAGAATTATGATTTTAATAGTTTTATTTGGTCTTTGGGAAATAGCTGGTGATTTAAAGTGGATAGATCCATTTTTGATTAGTACCCCCTCCCGTATGGTAAAAAGTTTAATTAAAATATATAATGAAGGAACTTTATTTAGACACATATTAGTAACTTGTGGCGAAACTATAATAGGATTCTTACTTGGGACTATATTAGGTACTTTAATAGCTATCTTGCTTTGGTGGTCGGACTTTTTATGTAGGGTATTAGACCCTTATCTAGTTGTATTAAATGCACTTCCTAAGATAGCACTTGCTCCAATAATTATTTTTTGGGTAGGTAATGGAATTAGTGCCATAGTAGTAATTGCTCTTTTAATATCTATCGTAGTTACTATTATAAGTGTACTATCAGGCTTTAAAGAAGTAGATAAAGATAAAATTAAACTTATGAAAACTTTTGGAGCTAACAAATTTCAAATTCTAAAACATTTAATTATTCCCGCTTCTATTCCTACCTTAATATCCGCATTAAAAATTAATGTGGGATTATCCTGGGTCGGTGTAATAATGGGTGAATTCCTTGTTGCAAAGGAAGGTTTAGGCTTTTTAATAGTTTATGGTGGTCAAATTTCAGACTTAGATATGGTTATGATGGGCGTTATTGTCCTTTCTATTTTAGCTTATTTAATGTATGCTGGTGTTTCTCTCCTTGAAAAAAAATTTAATTCTAATATGTAACTTATGATTAAAATATCTCATATTGGGAAACATTTAGATATGAATCCATAGTAAACTAAAGGAGGAAAATATGAGTTACTTTAAAAAAGCTAACGACCTCTATAATGCAAAAGAGTATAAAAAAGCTATTTACATGTATAAAAAAGCCTTAGATATGAATGAAAACGAATCTGGCTCTCTTTATAATACAGCTGTTTGCCACATAAAGTTAAAAAACTATGAAAAAGCCATAGAATTTTTACGAAATGCTGTTCACATAAAACAAGACAGTAGATATATATTTAACTTGGCCTATTGTTATGCAATGTTAAACAATAATCCTAAATCCTTATATTATTTTAATTTGGCTTGGAGTTTAGACAATGATGATAAAGATTGTGAAAAAGCCATAAAACTTATTTTAGATAATTTTAGAAAATCTAAATAATATTAAAGACTGTGTTTTTTATACACAGTCTTCTTATTACTGATTATATTATACTTTTTAATCTAAAGCTTCATCTAAAGTTTTAAAAGTATATCCTTGTTTTTTTATATAATCTATTATTCTTGAAAGACTTCTAACTGTAGTTTGTTTTGTTGCAGCATCATGCATTAAAACTACAATATGTTCTTGTCCTCCTATGGTTTTTTTAACGTTATTAAATAACTTTTCCTCTGGAACATTAAGTCCTTCAGCATCTCCATTTAAACAATTCCAATCTACAAAATGATATCCAACCTCATTTACCTTTTTTTGAAAAATAGTTTTATTAAAAGACCCTCCCGGAAATCTTACTATATTACAAGGTTTCTCTTTTAATATACTTTCCACTACTTTTTCACATTTTTTAAAATCCTTAATCAAACTTTCTGGATTTCTATAAATTAAATTATAATCATGAGAATGCCCATGATTTGCAATTAAATGTCCTTCCTCTTTCTCTTTATGTATTAAATCAGGGTTTATTTCTGCCATTTGACCTAATACAAAAAAAGTTGCTTTTATATCATGTTCTTTTAAAATTTCTAAAACTTGTGGGGTAATATTTTTAGTTGGTCCATCATCAAAAGTTAAATAGCAAATTTTTTTTCCCCGAAGGTCCTCTTTTTTATTCTTACTTTTTTTAAGATTCTTGTCCTCATTTTTATCACTTTTATCTATTACTTCTTGTTTTTTTTCTGTATCCTTTACAGAATTATTCTTGTCCACCTTGACATTAGAAGACGTACCTAAATTTTTATTTTCTATCTTAACATTATTCTTCTTTTCTCCTTCTGCATAAACATTATAACTTTCAGCAGATACATCGAATAATTTATTTCCAATAAATGCTCCTATTAAAAACATCCCTATTATAATTAATGAGTATATAGATATATCCATTATCTTATTTCTTTTTCTCATTTTCTCATTAGTACTTGACTTTCTTTTTTTTCTTACACGCTCTTGATTTTTCATTTTAACCATCCCTCCCAAATTTCTTGCCACACTATAATTATACTATTTTTGGAAGGAATTAGAAGTTACATTTTGTTTAATTTTACCATTCGCCTGCAATATTAGATTCTTTATGTTCTAGTGAAAACATAGATGTATTGAAATAGTCTCCCGCTACTCCAAATGTAGTATCTACATTGATCCACTTATTTTTCTCTTGGATATATACTTGATTCCACGCATGACTTACCCAACTTGTACCATCAAATCCCTTTCCTGTTACAAGTCTAACTTTTATATCATTTGCCCTACACATTGATACAAATAGAGAAGAATAGTCAAAACAAATTCCCTGTCTTGTATTAAATGTATTAACGCTTCCTGATTTCACTGAAAAATCATTATTTAATACTCTCTTAGCTTTATTATAATCATATTTAATATTAGAACTTATCCATCTATAAATTGTTTTACTTTTTTCATATGAATTTGATTTATTTGAAACTAGCCTCTTACTAAATTCATCTATATTTGTGTTAGATTTTATAGCATCATTTAAAGTTATTCCATTATAATAAACTATTACATTTTTATTTGAATTAGGTATCTTATCACCAGGTTTTAATTCTTGAATTTCTATCTTAAAGGACTCATTTATTATATTAGGTAACTTTTTAGCTATATTAGAATTGGTTATAGGGGTTACCACTTCCCTAGAAAGTCTATTATATAATTGAGATCTTGCTATATATTTATTTAATTCTTGACTTATTCCCCCTATACTTAAAGCTGAACCATAATTTAAAATAAAACATATTATTATAACATATACAATACTTCTAGGTAATTCAAAAATAGCACCTAAAACTCTTTTAAATCCCTTACTTCTCTTTTTTGAGATAGATTCGATTCCATCAAAAATAGGATAAAGTATAATGGAATTAATTGTGATAATAATCCATTTTATTATCATATAGATAATAAAAATTATTAGAGGTAACACAACTAAGTATAGTACAATAAAATTTCCTTGTAAGAATTCAGTAATATTCCTAGGTATTAACTCATAGATTTTTTTAAATATCTGTAAATTTCTTTTCATGAAAATACCTTTAAAAATAAATATTCCTAAATATATAGATAATAAAAAAGATATTGTACTGGAAATACTGTATATAGTTCTCTTTTGGTCTATAGATCTATATGTTAAAAGGAACCCCTTCAAAATAGGATAAAAAAATGCTATTACTAAAATTATGCTTATTGGATCTTTAATCATCTATTCACCCTCTTCCATAACTTTTTTTAATAAGATATGTACGGTACTAAAGTCATAACCTCTTCTTAGTAAAAAATCATTTAATTTTTTTCTTATTTTTAGCTTATCTTTTTCACATCTTACAAGTTGATTATATTTTTTACTTGCTATTTCATATGCTATATCTAATTCCTTATCTTCATCTAAAGAATTTATCTTTTCATTTATTAATTTTTCATCTACACCCTTTAGTTTTAAATCGTATTTTATTTTATTTTTACCATGCTTTTTTAACTTTTCTTTTATAAATAGTTCCGTATACCTATCATCATTTATAAAATCATATTCCTTTAAAAATTCTATTACTCTATTAATAACTTCTTCATTATATTCACATTCCTCTAATTTCTTTCGAACTTCTTTTTCTGTTTTATATGATCTTCCTAAATATCTTAAACTTCTACTTTTGGCCTTAATAAAATTATCTTCTGAAATAATATTATTTATTTTTTCTTTATCAATTTCTTCTCCTTTTTTTATTCCTTGCATATATACTAAAGACATATCACAAGCAATAAAAAATTCTTCATTTACAAAAATATTTACTCTTTCTTTATTCTTTTTTTGAACCTCAATTTTTGTTACTAAATTACTCATTTACTCTATTCCTCATCATTATTTTCCCTTTTTAAAATATGTACTGTTGGGTTATTTAAAACTTTCTTTGCTATATTATAAATATCCTCACTTTTCATTTGTTCTAAACTTTCCATTTCTCTAATAAATTCATATATATCCCTATTTTCCATAACTTGTATTAAAACATATTGTGAAAGTTCACTAGCATCTTCTAAAGTAGAAATTAAAGAAGTTTTAAATATTTTTTTCATCAAAGTTAGGGTTCTGTCATTAAATACTATATTTTTATTTTTTATATTTTCTATACAATCATATATACATTTGATAGTTTCTTCTATATTTTCATCTTCTACACCTGTATAAATATATAAACTTTTAATATAATCAGAACAATCTATTTGAGTATATATATCATAAGCAAGTCCTTTGTTTTCTCTTATTTCTCTAAATAAAATGGAATTCGAACTTTCCCCAAATTTATGATTCAACACTCTAAGTGCTAATTCCTCCTCATCATTTAAATCAAAAAAAGTATATAAAAACACTATAGTGCTTTGTTCTATTTCTTTTTTACAGGTTTCATAATTTCCAGATATATTATTCTCACATATAATACTAGGTTTATTTATTGAATCCTTCTTCCAAGACTCAAAATATTTTTCAACTAACGCCTTAACCTGTTCATGTTCATAAGATGACACAATGGATATTACACTATTATTAGGAACATAATATTTATTATAATACTCCATTAATTTATTTCTTGAGAACGTTCGAATAAGTTTTTCTTTTCCTAAAACATCTATTTTTAATCCACTTTTTTTAAATCCATATTCATTTACCTTTTTAAAACTTAGATCCTCTAAATCATCCTTACTACTCTTAAGTTCAGATAATATAACTCCTCTTTCTTTTTCTAATTCTTCACTTGGGAAAACAGAGTTTATTACCATGTCAGATAAAATACTTAAAGATTCCTCCATCTCATCTTTTAAAGCTACTATATTATAAACAGTATACATATAATCTGTATATGCATTATATTCTCCCGCTAAGTTTTCTAATTTATTATTTAACTCTTCATTATTTTTTTCTTCCGTACCCTTAAAAAGCATATGTTCTATAAAATGACTTATACCCTTCTCATCTTCACTTTCATATAGAGCACCTACTTTTACCCCTACATTAATAGCCATTAATTCTGTATGCTTTTTAACTGTTACCAATTGTAATCCATTTTTTAAAACTACTTTTTTAGAATCAAAAAACTCTTCTCTCATTAAAATTCTCCTTTTAAAATAAAAGTATATTATTTAAAATAATAACATACTTTTTATAATTTTACCCATTTAGTTTAATTATAAAAATCATACTATGGAATAAATATTAATATTTATTCCATAAACTTCATCTATAACATGTAATATTTCTCATTAATATATAGTTAACTACAATTACATATTCACTTATCTTCATGCAATGATTTACAATAATCAAAGAATAGTATATTATTAATTATAGAATTTGTCGTATAAGGAGAATTGTAGTGGAAAATTGTTTAAGTTTTAACACATCCTCTTGTAAAAATATAGAGGATTATAAAAATGATATAAAAACTAATATTATAGACATTTTAGATAGTAATGAAAAATTAAATTTTGCCTTGGTTGTTAAGAAATCAAATATTTCTCCAATCATTATAAAAAAATATCCTGAACTTAGAATATATATATTAGAAAATATAGATTATTATAAAGAGATTAAAATGATAGATAATAAAATATCTAAAGCTACTACTAGAATACTAGCTTCAAAAGAAAGTTTAACCTTTATGGCAATTATGAAAAGATGCAGATTTACATCAACTATGATGTATAAAAACAGTTATATTAAAGAAAAAGTTATAAAAACTATAAAAGAAAATAAAAATTCAATTAAACTTTAAAAAAGCTTAATTGAATTTTTTTAAACCATAAATACTTGCTTTATAATATAACTATTTCCTATATTTAACATTCCTTCAAAATTTCTTTAACTATTGATTTGACTGTATTGTTAAAAAGTATTAAAATAAATTAGTATTAAAAAAATACATCTTAGACAGTTCGAAACCATCCTGTCTATAAATAAAACTATGGAGGGATATTATGATTAAGTCAAATTCTTTTGGAGCAAAAAAAATTGCTCTAGTAGCTATTTTAGCTGCTATTTATAGTGTCTTAACTTTAGCTTTATCATTTTTAAGTTATGGCCCTATACAATTTAGACTTGCTGAGGGATTAACAGTTTTACCTTATTTCTCACCCTATGCTGTCTGGGGACTTTTTATTGGTTGTATACTATCAAATATAATAAGTCCCATGGGAATTCCTGATTTAATATTTGGTTCATTAGCAACATTAATAGGCGCAATAATAACCTATTATATTGGTAAAAGTAACTTAAAACATAAAAAATTGCTTGCACCTTTACCAGCTGTTATTATAAATGCTGTTATTATAGGTATTATGATTAAAATTCTTTATGTTAAAGATGTTCCCCTATATTTAAACATGCTATATGTTGGTATAGGACAATTACTTTGTTGCTATGGATTAGGTTTTCCTTTAATTAATATAATAGAAAAAAATTCAGTAATTAAAAATTACTTAAAATAAGGATTTAAGATCATCTTTTAGATGATCTTTTATTTTTTTATTGAAATAGAAGTTATCACATAAATTTATTTATTGAATTATAAATTGCATATTTATAACATAAATATATTATAAATTTTATTTAATATATAAAATTAATCATTACACTAAATATTATTTCATTACTTATGTCGTAACTTGTATTTTTTTTATTAATATGAAATTTTAGAATATAAGTTCATGTAGATGAATTTATATTAATATTTTATTGTGATTTTTTTAACTTTTAATATTTTTCATATAATTTTTACTTTTTAATCAAAATGCCTAGAAAGTAATTAATTATTGTTTTATAATAACAATATGAATTAATAAATTCATTTTTTCTATGGTTAAAAATTTACCTATAGATTTCACAAAAATTAACTATAGAAAAGAGTTTATATAAAGCTATTAAAAACTTTTTTCTATAGTCAAATTAGAAAGGAAGTAATACTATGGAGTTGCTAACTTTTAAAAAAGGTGTATATCCACCTCACGGCAAACATTTAAGCGAAAAAAAACCTATAGAAGAATACCTTCCTAAGGGTGACCTAGTATTTCCTTTATCTCAACACATAGGAGCTCCTTGTGATGCTCTAGTAAAAAAGGGAGATAGAGTTTTAGTTGGTCAAAAAATTGGAGAATCACAAGCTTTTGTGTCAGCTCCTATATATAGCAGTGTATCTGGTACAGTAAAAAATGTCACACCTATGATGACTGCAATGGGTACTAAGGCAATGTCTATAATTATAGAAAATGATAACCTATATGAATTGTATCCAGAAAACTTAAAAAAGAAAGACTTTACTGATCTTTCAAACGAAGAAATAGTTGCCCTAATAAAAGAAGCTGGTATAGTTGGTATGGGTGGTGCCACTTTTCCAACTCATATCAAATTATCTCCTCCTAAAGACAAAGTTATTGACAGCATTATAGTAAACGGTGCTGAATGCGAACCGTACCTTACTTGCGACCATAGACTTATGCTTGAAGAAGGAGAAAAAATTGTTGAAGGTTTAAAAGTTATTCTAAAACTTTTCCCTAATGCTAAAGGGTATATTGGAATTGAAAATAACAAACCTGATGCTATTGAAAAAATGAATACCTTAGTAAAAGGTGAACACAATATTGAAGTAAAAACTTTAAAAACAAAGTATCCTCAAGGAGCTGAAAAACAGTTAATTTATGCAATTACTCATCGTGAGGTTCCTTCTGGTAAACTTCCAGCTGATGTTGGATGTATTGTTCAAAACATAGGAACTGTGGCCCAAATTTATAACACTATTACTGAAGGTACTCCTCTTATTGAAAGAATAGTAACTGTAACTGGTGAAGCCATTAAAGAACCTAAAAATTTAAAAGTAAAATTAGGTACTTCTGTAAGAGAGTTAATTGAGGCCTGTGGAGGATTTAAAGAAGATCCTGTTAAAATAATTTCTGGTGGACCAATGATGGGTATGACCGTAGGTTCCATAGATATTCCTGTTACAAAGGGAACTTCCGGTATTCTTTGTCTTACTAAGAAAATGGCAGTTTTACCTGATCCATCTAACTGTATTAGATGTGGACGATGTGTACAAGCGTGTCCTATGAATCTAGTTCCTTCAAAACTTGCATCTTTATCAGCAAGAAGTGAATTAGAAGATTTTGAAAAAATGCATGGCTTAGATTGTATTGAATGTGGCTGTTGTACTTTTGTATGTCCTGCAAAAAAACATCTAATTCAGTCAATTCGTGTGGCAAAACGTACTGTTATTGCTAACAAAAGAAAACAGCCTAAAAAAACATTAGAAAAATGTAAAGCTTAGGTTCCAAAGTTGGATATAATGTAAAAAATAATAAGGGGTGACTTTAATAATGAGCGAACCAATGTTAACCTTATCTTCATCCCCTCATGTAAGGTCAAAAGACACTGTCCAAACTATTATGAGGGATGTTGTTATAGCTTTAATACCCGCTGCTATTGCTGGTGTATATTATTTTAAATGGCATGCACTATTAGTAATGATTACTGCAGTTCTTTCTTCCGTATTATCAGAATATTTATGGCAAAAATGGACTCATCAAAAAATAACTATATCTGATTATAGTGCAGTAGTTACTGGATTACTACTTGCATTTAACGTACCACCTTCTCTTCCTCTTTGGATGGTAGTATTAGGTAGTATCTTTGCAATCATAGTAGTTAAACAATTATTTGGTGGTTTGGGTCAAAATATAATTAACCCTGCCCTAGCTGCAAGAGCTGTTTTACTTGCATCATGGCCTGTAGCTATGACTAAATGGACTATTGATGGTGTCGCTACTGCAACTCCTCTTGCTATGTTAAAAGCTGGAGAAGGTACTCTACCAACATTATCTCAAGTTTTTCTTGGACATATTGGCGGTTGTATTGGTGAAACTTCAGCACTTGCTCTTTTAATAGGTGCTGCATACTTATTATATAAAAAAATAATATCTTGGGAAATTCCTGTATTTTATATAGGTACCGTAGCTATTTTAACTACCATAATAGGTAGAAATGGCTTCATGACTGGAAATGGATTATATGAAATCTTTACTGGTGGATTAATGCTTGGTGCATTTTTTATGGCAACAGATTATACTACTTCTCCAATGACTAAAAACGGCAAAATAGTTTTTGCTATTGGTTGTGGAGTATTAGCAACTGTAATCCGTATATTTGGTGGATATCCTGAAGGTGTATCTTACTCAATACTAATAATGAATTTATTTGTTCCTTTAATAGATAAATATATCACTCCTAAAATTTTTGGGGAGGTGAAGTAAGATGGAAAAGCAAGAAAACATCTTTAAATTAGGTATTATACTTCTTATCATCACTGCATGCGCTGGTTTAATTTTAGGTGTAGTACATGAGGTAACTGCTGACCCTATAAAAAAACAAGAAAAACTTAATAATGAAAATGCTATGAAAGAAATTTTAAGTAAAGCCGATAGTTTCAAAGTAAAAGAAATGAAACTTTCTCAAAATGTGTTAGAAGTAAACGAAGCTGCAAAAGGTAGTAACGTTATTGGTTATGCTATAAAAATGCAAACTAAAGGTTATGGTGGACAAATTCAATTAATGGTTGGTATTTCTAATGATGGGAAATTATCAGGAATAAAAATCATTACTCAAACTGAAACACCTGGTTTAGGTGCAAATTCTACTAAACCTTCTTTCTATGGTCAATATAAAGACAAACCTATAAAAGAAGATTTAGCTGTTGTTAAAGCCTCACCATCAAAAGATAATGAAATTCAAGCAATGTCAGGAGCCACTATTACTTCAAAAGCAGTAACTTCTGGTGTTAATGAAGCTATAAAATTTTATAAAGAAAATTTAAAAGGAGGTAATAAATAATGTATTCTCCTTTAGAAAGACTAAAAAATGGAATTATAACTGAAAACGTTACATTTGTTCAAGTACTTGCAATGTGTCCAACCCTAGCTGTTACTACTAGTGCTGAAAATGGCTTAGGTATGGGAATTGCCTCTACTGCCGTATTGATTTTTTCAAACTTTTTTATATCACTTATTAGGAAATTTATTCCTGATAAAATTCGTATTCCTGCATTTATTGTTGTAATTGCTACTTTTGTTACAATGTTACAATTTTTAATGCAAGGATTTGTACCTGCATTATATAATGCCTTAGGTATATTTATTCCTCTTATAGTTGTTAACTGTGTAATTTTAGGTAGAGCTGAAGCATTTGCTTCTAAAAACGGACCTATTATTTCAATATTTGATGGACTAGGACAAGGTTTAGGATTTACTCTTTCTCTTACTGTTATTGGTATTATAAGAGAAATATTAGGTGCTGGTACAATATTCGGTCATCAACTATTACCTAGTTCTTTCCAACCAGCAATTATTATGATATTAGCTCCAGGTGCTTTCTTTACGCTTGGTATTTTAATGGCTATCTTAAATAATCATAATATTAAAAAAGAAAAGAAAAATAAGAGAATTAGTGAATTTGCTGGTTGTGATGGCAATTGTGCCCATTGTTCTGCAAAACACAAATAAAATTCTGAAATAGAAAGAAAGGTGAAAATAGATGAATTTATTTGTTATTCTTATAAGTGCCTTACTTGTAAATAACTTTGTTCTATCAAAATTCTTAGGAATATGTTCTTTCTTAGGTGTATCTAAAAAAATAGAAACAGCTACTGGTATGGGTGCTGCCGTTACATTTGTTATGGTTTTGGCATCATTTATATCATACATTGTACATCATTTTATATTAGTTCCATTAAATTTAACTTATATGTATACTCTAGCGTTTATATTAGTCATAGCTGCCTTAGTTCAATTTGTAGAGATGGTTATAAAAAAGAAAAGTCCTTCATTATATAATGCTTTAGGTATTTTCTTACCTCTTATTACAACTAACTGTGCTATATTAGGTGCTGTTATAATTAATATGAACGAAAAATATAACCTTATAGAATCAGTCTTTGCTGGCTTTAGTTCTGGTCTTGGATATATGTTGGCTATTGTTTTATTAGCTGGTATAAGAGAAAGATTAGAAGAAGCTTCTAATATGCCTGAAGCTATGAAAGGTTTACCTATTTCTTTAATTACTGCTGGATTAATGTCTGTTGCCTTCTTAGGTTTCCAAGGCTTAATTCACTAAGGGAGGTATATTTAAATGGAAATAACTTCAATTCTTTATCCCGTCTTAAGTTTAGGAGGATTAGGATTAATATTTGGTATTGTATTAGGATATGCCTCTAAAAAGTTCCATGTAGAGGTTGATGAAAGAGTTCCATTAGTTAGAGATTGTTTACCTGGTGCCAACTGTGGTGGTTGTGGATATGCTGGTTGTGATGCTTTTGCACAAGCTGTAGTAGAAGGTAAAGCCCCTGCAAATGGTTGTGTAGTTGCTGGTGCTGCTGCTGCTGAAAAAATAGGTGAAGTTTTAGGTGTAGATGTAGAGGCCTCTGAACCTATTAAGGCTTTTGTTAAATGTGCTGGAACTTGTGATAAAGCTAAAAAGTCAGGGATCTATTATGGCAATATGTCTTGTACAGAAGCAGCAGTAATTCCTGGTGGTGGTAATAAATCTTGTTCATCTGGCTGCTTAGGTTTAGGTTCTTGTGTTAATGCATGTAAATTTGATGCTATCCATATAATAGATGGTGTAGCTGTAGTAGATGAAGAAAAATGTACAGGTTGTGGTGCATGTAGTAAAGCATGTCCTAAACATCTTATAGATCTAAAACCTCAATCTGAAATTATTAGAGTTCAATGTAATTCTAGTGAAAAACTTAAAGCTGTTAAGGATGTCTGTGCATCTGGTTGTATGGGATGTGGAGTATGTGCTAGAGTATGTCCTGAGAAAGCTATTGTTATAGAAAATAATTTACCTGTTATAGATCAAGATAAATGTAAGCTTTGCATGACTTGTGTTGAAAAGTGTCCTGTTAAAATAATAAAACCTTTCGGAAAAATAAGTCCAAAGGTACCTATTCAATAATCTCTAATTATAATAAAAAGAGTTATCTCAAATTAGGAAACTTTTCTATTCAGAGATAACTCTTTTTTATTATTTATTTTGCTATTTTTAATATAGTATAAAATCTTTTTCTAAGTAATTCTACTACTATTCCTATAAAATAACCTGTTATTACAGCTGAAATCATTAATACGGGAAGATAAAAATATATTCTAAAATCTTTAATAATAAAGGCTGCAATTAATAATTGGCCTATATTATGAAAAATTGCTCCACCTACACTAAGCCAAGATATGCTAATTTCATCTTTAAAATATTTGTATAAGCAAATCATTACTATATTACTTAAAATTCCTCCACTTAGGCTAAATAAGAAACCAAATAGGTTTCCTCCAAATACAGACCCTAAAAATGTTCTAAGTACCATTATAATAATTGCTTCTTTCCACCCAAGGCATAATAAAGCAAAAAGAGAAATAGAATTTGCTAGCCCTAATTTAATCCCAGGAAATAATACTGGAATTTGAGATTCTATAACATATATGACTAGAGCCATCCCTAACATCATGCTTAAAATTAATAGTTTTTTAGTTTTTTTCAATTTTATCCACCAACCTTAAAATGTTACTTCATCCACTTCTACCTTTTCCCCTATAATTTTAATATAAATTTTATGTGGAAGACATACAGCCATTTCTCCTTTTTTCGAAAGCCATCCTGATCTCACACATACTTTATCATGACAGGTTGCATCATTAAATCGTATTCTTCCTTTTTCTATTAATATACTGTTAAATTCCTCTTTTCCTACCTTCACTTTAAATTCTTCAGGTTTATTAACAGTGGCTAAATCAATCTTGTAAATAACTTTGCCTTCTTTATAAACTTCTGCTATTACTTTTTGATCTTTTCCGCTTATAAAATAAAAGACTATAGAACCAAGACTAAATAGAAAAACTATAATAACTAAACATAAAACAAACTTATCGCCCTTCTTCATAAGTATACTCCTTATTGCTTATGTTGAAATTTTCCTTATTAATTCCCCTTGTTGTATAAACTTTTTTATCCTTTGTTACAAAAATTGCCTCAATCCCTTTTAAACTTTCAATAAGTTTTCTTCCCTTCTCTAATCCTAAAATATATGTAGATGTTGATAATGCATCTCCATCTATAGACTTATCTGAAATTATGGTAGTACTTATAAGACCTTTTTCCGCAGGATATCCTGTTTTAGGGTCAAGTATATGATGATATCTTTTACCATTCTTTATAAAATATCTTTCATAATTTCCAGAAGTAACTACAGACTTGTTCTTAACTTTTAAAACACTAAAATATTCTCCTTGTTTAGCGCAGGGATCTTGTATGCCTATATTCAAAGGTTCACCATTTTCTTTTCCACCATAAATATATAAATTACCACCTAAGTTTATAAATGCTCTTTCTAAGTTATACTTTTGTACAACCTTCTTTAACTCATCTGCGGCATATCCTTTAGCTATACCTCCTAAATCAAGAGCCATTCCTTTCCTATTTAAAAATAGTTTATTATTTTTTATAAGTATATCCTTAAAATTAACCAGTTTTAATTTGTCTTCTATTTCTTCTTTTTTAGGAACCCTGGCTTTTTCCGTTCCAATCCCCCAAAGTTTAACTACTGGCTCTATGCTTATATCAAAAGCTCCTCCTGTTAGTTTACTATATTCCAAAGCTTTTTCTATAACATATAAATTCTCTTTACCTATGACAATATCTTCTTTACCTGAATTATTATTAACTTTACAAATTTCACTACTAGCTATATTAACAGACATTTTATTCTCAATATTACGAATTTTTTCTATAGACTCATCTATAGCTTTATCACCATTTTTTCCATAATATTTCAAACTAATTATAGTACCTAACATAAAACTTTCTTTTTTGTAAACCTTTTGCGACTTTGTACAACTACTTAGAGTTATGCACATTAGAATAAAACTTAAACTAATACAAAGCAACTTTTTTTTTCTTTTACTCATATTATTTTTGCCATCCTTGTCCTAAAATGTTTATCTTTATTATACCCTAGTAATAATGTGTTGTTAATAATTTTAAAGACCTATTTAAAAATTTTTAAATAAGTCTCATCATTTCTTTTAAATGTTTCTTGCTAAGATTAATTGTAGGATTTATACCTTTTTGAATTTCCTCTTTAACCTTGTACATAACATTATAAGCCTTATTAAATTGTTCCTTAGAAATTTCTCCTTGATCTAATGCATCCTTCAATTCATCTTCATCTAAAATAGCAATTTTTCCTGAAGGTAATAATACAATATCTAAATACATATCACGAAAATAAGGTATTCCTCTACTATCTAAAAAATTTCCTTCACAAATATCTACATACCACTGAACTATTTCACCATTTTTATCATACATAACTGTGGTTGCATACTCATCTTTTTCACCAAAATATTGCATCCATATATAATCCGTATCTAATATTAAATACCTTTCATTTAGCGTTGTAATAAACTTAGGAGCAGATACTTTAGTAAAATAAGATATTCCTACATATCCTTTAAATCCATCTTTTTCAACAAAGGTAAAGTTAAATTTTTTATCTATAACTTTACTTGAGGATATAATATCAGCATATTTAATCTTCATAAAATCTCCTAACTGTATAAAAAACCTTGATATTATAAAATACCAAAGTTTTTTTATCATAAATTTATTTTAATGTAACTTTACCATTTTCTATACTTTCTAAAATGGCCAATGATTCAACTTTCACTCCTACATCTTCTATTGCTTTTCTTCCTTTTTGGAATCCTTTTTCTATTACTATTCCTACACCTACTGGCTCTGCCCCTGCTTGTCTAACTATATCAATAAGACCTAAAGCAGCACATCCATTAGCAAGAAAATCATCTATTATAAGAACCTTGTCTCCTTTATTAAGATATTTCTTACTAACTTTTACATTATATCTTGTATTCTTAGTAAAAGAAAATACTTCTGATTCATAACATTCTTTGTCTAAATTAGAACCTGCTACTTTTTTCGCAAAAACTACAGGGATATAATCAAAATATTGTGCAGCAATACAAGCTATTCCTATTCCTGATGCCTCTATTGTTAAAATTTTATTTATTTCGTCATTTTTAAATCTCTCTTTAAATTCTTTTCCCATTTCATTAAATAATTTAATATCCATTTGATGATTTAAAAACATATCTACTTTTAATAGATTTCCTGCTAAAATTTCACCTTCATTTAATATCTTTTCTTTTAATAAATTCATTATATCATCCCTTCCCAAATTAATTACTTTAACAAATTATACCCAAAGTAAATAATTATAAGGAAGTTATGTAAAAAAACACATAACTACTTTAATTACTTACTCATAGTCAGATGGTTTATGGCTATCTTGTAGAAACATTTGACCCGTATCGTCAAATATATATGAGTATAATTAAACTATTTAAAGTCTATAATAATATAAATTTCTTTATAAGTAAACCTTTTATTACAAAAATATAAAAGAGAGTATTAAAAGATACCCTAAAAATATCTTTTTTTACACTCTCTTTTAATTTTAAAACTATTTATTTAAAACTTTTAATGATTTTTCTACGACATTTTCTACTGTAAATCCAAATTCTTTAAATAATATATTTCCTGGGGCAGAAGCACCAAATGTATCTAAAGATATAATTTCTCCATCTAATCCTACATATTTATGCCATCCCATAGATGATGCAGCTTCTACTGCTACTCTATTTCTTACACTATTAGGTAGAAGTTTTTCTTTGTATTCTTCTCCTTGTTCCTCAAATATTTCCCATGATGGCATACTAACTACTCTTGCACTTATACCTTTTTCTCTTAATACTTTTTCAGCTTCTACAATTAATTGTACTTCTGAACCTGAAGCCATTAAAATTATATCTGGAGTTTCTTTTTCACTTTCTTTTAGCACATAAGCACCTTTTAGAGCTTCCTTGCCTGAACCCTCTAATAATGGTAACTTCTGTCTAGATAATATTAAGCCTGTTGGTGAAGTTTTACGTTGTAATGCTGATACCCATCCTGCTGTAGTTTCTCTTGCATCAGCTGGCCTAAATGTTGTAAAGTTAGGAATACTTCTTGCTGCAGCTAACTGCTCAATTGGTTCATGAGTTGGTCCATCTTCTCCAACACCAATACTATCATGAGTTAATATATAAATTAATGGTAATTTCATTAAAGCAGATAGTCTCATAGCACCCTTCATATAATCAGAGAATACAAAGAAAGTAGCAACAAAACTTCTTAATCCACCATGAAGAATAATAGCATTACCTATAGCTGCCATAGCATGTTCTCTAACACCAAAATGGATATTAGAACCGGTTCTATCTTCTTTGGAGAATTCGCCCATTTCTTTCATGTTAGTATTATTAGATGGTGCTAAGTCTGCAGAACCACCAAATAAATTTGGAATAATTTTTGTTAATTTATTTATAATAGTACCTGATGCAGCTCTTGTTGCAACAGCTGATTCATAGTTCCATAACTCTTCCATATCTTCAAGGTTTAATTCTTCATCACCAAAATCTTTATCCCATTCTTTTGCAAGTTCTGGATAAGCATTTCTATATTCTTTAAATAACTTGTTCCAAGCTTCTTCTTTTTCCAAACCTGCTTTTTTCATTTCTTCAGTAAAGTTTTTAACTTCTGCTGGTTCTGTAAAATCTTCTTCTTTCCAATCAAAGAATTTTTTAATAGATTCTATACCTTCGGCCCCTAACGGAGAACCATGTACTCCTGAAGTTCCTTGTTTTGGTGCACCATAACCTATAGTTGTATTTATAACAACTAAGCTTGGTTTTTTACCATTTTCTTTAGCTTCCTTAATAGCCTTCTCTATATCTTCAATATTATTTCCATCTTCTACTTTTAAAACATTCCAGCCGTAAGCTTCAAATCTTTTAGCTACATCTTCCCTAAATGCAATATCTGTCTTACCTTCTATTGATATATTATTAGAATCATAAAGTACTACTAACTTATCTAATCCTAAAGTCCCTGCAAGTGAAGCAGCCTCTGAAGCTACACCTTCCATCATACATCCGTCTCCTGCTAACACATATGTATAATGATCTACTACATTAAATCCTTCTTTATTAAATTTAGAAGCTAAATGAGCCTCTGCCATAGCCATACCTACCCCATTAGCTATACCTTGACCTAAAGGTCCTGTAGTAACTTCAACTCCTACTGTATGACCATACTCTGGGTGTCCTGGTGTCTTACTTCCCCATTGTCTAAAATTCTTAAGATCTTCTATTGAAAGATCATATCCAAAAGTATGAAGTAAAGAATATAATAAAGCTGAACCATGACCTGCTGAAAGTACAAATCTATCTCTGTTTTCCCATTGAGGATTTTGAGGATTGTGATTCATAACCTTACTCCACAATGTATATGCCATTGGTGCTGCACCTAGTGGTAATCCTGGATGACCTGAATTTGCTTTTTCTATAGCCTCTACTGAAAGCATTCTTATAGATTTAATAACTGCTTCGTTAATATTCATGATTTTACCTCCCATTGTTTAATGGTATATTATTTTTCTGTTCATTACTTACCTTCAATATAAAAATATTCCCAAAGTTATTATAAAACACCTTAGAAAATATATCTACCATTTAATGATACTTTTATTTAATTTATCATAATTATTTTAATTTAAAGTTATATATTACACATAATTCCTAAATATTTTTACAAACAATTCATTAATTTTGTATTATTAGAGTATCATATTTAAATTATTACGCTACATTTTTTCTGTTTTTTTACTAAAATGTACATAACATTTAAGTTTTTTTACTTTTTAAAATATCAAAAGTAAAATTAGCTTATGTAAAATTTACATAAGCCTCAAAAATTTCGTAAAATAATTACTTTAATCTACAAGTTTTAAGAATTCTCTGATTCTTAAATTCTTACTTCTAATAAATATATCTTTTGAACTACCTTTTTCTATTATTTTTCCCTGATCCATAAAAATTATTTTAGAAGATATATCTCTTGCAAAATTCATTTCATGTGTAACTATAATCATTGTTATTTTTTCTTCACTTAATTCTTTTATTACCTTTAGAACTTCTCCAACCATTTCTGGATCTAATGCAGATGTTGGCTCATCAAATAAAATTATATCTGGATTCATTGCTAAGGTTCTAGCTATTGCCACTCTTTGTTTTTGTCCTCCCGATAATGAAAAAGGATAAACATCTTTTTTATCTAAAAGACCTACTTTATCTAAAAGTTTTTTAGCATTCTCTATTGCATTATTTTTACTTTCACGTTTAACCTCTATTGGTGCTAAAATAATGTTTTCCAAGACTGTTTTATGAGGAAATAAATTGAAATTTTGAAATACCATACCCATATGTTTATAACTTTCTTTAAAAAAGTTAACATCTTTAAAAAATTTATTATTATTTTTATCTTTTTTTAAAACTTCTTTACCTTCATATAGGAGTGTTCCATTTTGTATCTCTTCAAGACTAATTAAAGTTCTTAAAAAAGTACTTTTTCCTGAACCTGATGGTCCTATTATAGATACCACTTCCCCTTTTTTTATAGAAAAATTAATATCAAATAATATTTGATTTTCTCCATAAAACTTTTCTAAATTTTTAACCTCTAATATATTATTTTCATTCATATTCATATTCCTCCTAGTTTAAATAAGAGTATTTTTTCTCTAGTTTTTTGAAAAAACGCACCATAATAAATGTTAAAGCTAAATATATAATTCCTGCAATAAATAGTGGCATAATATCAAAATCTCTAGTTACAATCTCTTTCGCATTTCTTAACATATCACCCATTCCTATGGTAGACACCAATGCTGTATCTTTTATTAAATTTATAGCTTCATTGCTTAAAGACGGTAATACTCTTTTAAAGCTTTGAGGAAGTATAATTTTAAAGAAACATTGTATTTTATTAAATCCTAATACAAAAGCTGCCTCTTTTTGCCCCTCATCGATAGATTCAATTCCACCTCTAAATATTTCAGTAAAATATGCTCCATAATTCAGAGTAAAAGTTAAAACTGCTGCTACAAATGGTGTAAAAGTTATCCCTATATTTCCTAATCCAAAGTATATAAATACTAATTGAAGAAGTAACGGAGTTCCTCTAAAAACCCATGTATAAAGATCTAAAATAAAATTTATTATCTTATTTCCTGTAGATTTACCCATAGCACATAACAGCCCTAATGGCATAGCTAATACTAAGGTGAAAAAGTAAATTATTATAGTTGTATTTAATCCTTCTAATATATATGAGGTTATATTTATAAAATCCATATATTGCTCTCCTTATTTTTCTACGTTTTTTCCAAACCATTTTTTCAAAATCTTATTCATAGTACCATCTTTTTTCATTTTGTCTAAACATTCATCTATTTTATTTTTTAACTGTATATCTTTCTTTCTAAAACCAATACCATATTCTTCTTCACCAAAATTATCTGCCAAAACTTTATATTCATTAGATCTTTTAGAAATATAATATCTTCCTACTACTTCATCCACTACAACAGCCTTTATTCTATTTGCTGATAAATCCATTAATGCTTCTGTATTTTTCCCATATTTCTTAATTTCTTTGATATTATTTAAAACTTCTTTATTTTTATTTAATGCTGTATCACTACTACTTCCCATTTGAACTCCAACTACTTTATCTTTTAAGTCCTTTTTATTTTTTATACTAGAATTTTTATTTACAATAATTATTTGACCATTTTCCAAATAAGACTTTGAAAAAATAATTTTATCTTTTCTTTTCTCTGTTATAGTAAGTCCATTCCAAATCATATCTATATCCTTATTGTTTAAACTACCTACGATTCCATCCCATTCTATTGCTTTAAATTCTACTGAAACCCCCATTTTCTTGGCAACTTCCTTTGCTAAATCAATATCAAATCCTACTATTTCTCCTTTATTATTTCTAAATCCCATAGGTGGAAAACTATCATCTAAACCAACAATAAACTTTCCTTTATCTTTTATATATTGTAATGAATTATCTTTTTTCCCTGATTCCCTTCCACATGCACTAAATAAGAACATACTAATCATAATAAAAAAATATATTATAAGTTTTTGCTGTCTCATTTTTTCACTTCCATTCTTCCTTAGTTTCTATTATTATACTTTATCATAGTAAAGTTGTAAAGTGATAATTTAATAAAGTCAGCTTTAGACTTATATTTTTATAAAATAAAAACTGTCTTATTCCAAAATTTTATTTTTAGAATAAGACAGCACTTTAAAACTTAATATTTTTTATTCTGTAACTACTTCCATTTCTCTATCTTTACTTTTTACTATTTTAGTCTTAGGAAATCCTACAATAATGCATACTAAAGCTATTATTCCCATTAAATATGGGTAATACAAATATTTCATAATTTCAATTGGAGAAATTTTTGATAAACTTGATGCTAATAATAATTGAGCTCCATATGGTATTATACCTTGAAAAGTACATGCAAAAATATCTAAAATACTAGCGGTTCTTTCCTCTTCGATTCCATATTTTTCACTAACATTTTTAGCTATTGATCCTGTTATAACAATAGAAACCGTATTATTAGCCGTACATAAATCCACAATACTAACTAATAGAGCTATTCCAAATTCTGCTCCTTTTTTACTTTTCATTCTTTTACTAATTATATATAAAATATAGTCTATTCCTCCATTATGACTAATAATTTGCACCAACCCTGCAACAAGTATAGAAATTATAATAAGCTCTGACATACCTAAAATACCATCATTACATGCCTTTACAAATCCCCATATATTAAATGCTCCTGTGCTTAATCCTATAATACCAGCTAATCCTACCCCCAGTGCAAGAATAGCTAAAACATTTACTCCCATAAGTGCACCAACTAAAACCACTATGTATGGAATAACTTTTATTATATTATACTCATAAGCTCCACCCACATTAGTTTTTACTCCAAGTGTTGTTATAATTAAAAGAATAGTCGTAATAATTACTGCCGGTAAAACCATGAATAGATTTACCTTAAATTTATCTTTCATATTAGTACCCTGTGTTCTAACTGCAGCTATAGTTGTATCAGAAAGCATGGAAAGATTATCTCCAAACATAGATCCTCCTACCACTGCTCCAATAGCTAGTCCAGGATTTACACCTAATTTTTGTGCAATTCCCATTGCTATTGGTGCTAATGCAGCTATAGTTCCCATAGAAGTTCCTATTGCTAAAGATATAAATGCTGCTATTAAAAATACCCCTGCTATTAAAACACTACTAGGCAAAAACTTTAATCCTAAATTAACAGTAGATTCTACCGCCCCCATAGATTTGGCTACATTTGCAAAAGCCCCGGAAAACACAAAAATTAAAAGCATAATAATTATATCTAAATTCCCTGCACCTTTACAGAATAACTCTAGCTTTGTATCTATTGACTCCTTAGGATTCATCATAAATGCTACAATACAAGCTGCCAAAAGAGCAATTATAACTGGCATTTTATAAAAATCTTTAGTTATAATTGATGTAACTAAGTATAATGCCAAAAAAATTCCCATAGGTAATAAAGCCATTGCACTTCCTCTATTTAATTTTTCTGTACATTTATCCATAACCTCGTTTAGTTCTATATGAACTAAACCTCACCCCCATATATTTTTATTTATATTAAACCTTCTTAATACAAATAAGAATATATCACATAAAATGACAAATATAAACATTTATTACATAATAGTATTAATAGCTAATTTAATATTTAAAAATATAATACTTCTATTTCATTGTTATTTTTTCATAATTTTATAAATATTCAGAAAATATATTTACATCTTAAAATTTTTATGTTATCATATTAACTATAAACAAGTTTAGTTATTTCTAGAATTACTGATAAATAACTAAATTCCTCATCACACCGCGTCTAAGCTTATTCTGTGCCCCCCATTGTGTATGTATAATGGTTGAATAAGCAAAGACTATAAAATATTAAAGCTCCTATAAAATAGGAGCCTTTTTTTATGTTATTTATTAGCCTTATTCGCAATAATATCTTTTATAACCTCTCCTCCAATTATCATACCTGCAACTGGTGGTACAAAAGGCATACTTCCTGGAGCCTGCCTATTTCCTTTTAACTCTGCACCTTCTAATATTTGTGGTTTTAATGGAATTTCTTCAGAATATAAAACTTTTACTTTTTCTATGCCTCTTTTCTTTAGCTCATGACGCATAACCTTAGCAAGAGGACAAACTTTTGTTTTATTTAAAGTGGTAATCTTAAACTGTGTAGGATCCATTTTATTTCCTGTACCCATAGAACTTATGATGTTAATATTATTTTTATAACAATATTCTATAACAGATATTTTGGAAGAAACTGTATCGATAGCATCTACTACATAATCTACGTCTTTTTGTATTAATTCTTCAATATTCTCCTTACTTATGAAACATTGATGAGTAATTACATTACATTCAGGATTAATACTTAAAATCCTTTCTTTCATTATATCTACTTTTACTTTTCCTATGGTATCATGTGTTGCTATTATCTGTCTATTTAAATTAGTTAGTGAAACTGTATCCTTATCAACTAAAACTATAGTTCCTACTCCACTTCTAGCTATAGCTTCTGTAACAAATCCTCCAACTCCTCCAACCCCTAAAATAACAACTTTAGAATTTTTCAAATCATTTATTGCATTTTTTCCTATTAATAATTCTGTCCTAGATAATGAATGTTGTTCCATTTTATTTTCCCTTCATAAATTCTATACTATTTGTTTTGCTTTCATCTGATTTTGTAAATCATTTAATGTTGCTAAACTTTGATTTCTAGTATTTTTATTTTCTTCTTCAATTTTCTTAGTTTCTTCAATACCTTGCATTATTGTATTCCATGTATTTTGAAGAGTTTCAATTTTCACAGAAGATGATCCTGAAAGTCTAGCAATATCTATACTTTGATTTTTAAGATTTTCTGCATTTTTCATTAATAATTCATTAGTAGTTTTATCAAGCTCTTGTAATGAATCTGAAACAAGTTTTTGTCTCTTTAATGCTACTGCTTGAATGATTCCAT
The DNA here is from genome assembly GCA_003288255.1 of Clostridiaceae bacterium 14S0207. GTDB lineage: Bacteria > Bacillota > Clostridia > Clostridiales > Clostridiaceae > Hathewaya > Hathewaya limosa. The sequence goes on from CP026600.1 coordinate 2,247,117, forward strand.
TCTTAAATACTGGAATAGTAACAACAAAAGCTGAATGTATTTTTGATACTAATTTATAATTTCCTTTTTGAAGTATTCTTATTTGAGGAGCAGTTTGAATAGATACCATTTTAGCCATTTCCAAATCATATACTCTTTGTTTTAAAAGTTCTAAGGAATCTTTAGTATTTTGAACTGCTATAAGATCCATTTGATCTCCACTGGCTGCAGCTTTTTCTTCTAAGCTAGGTATAATTTTATTTTCTATCTCTTCTGCTATAATGTTTCCTGCCACTATATATTTTTCTAATTCTTTATAATAATGTATATTTTCTTCATACATAGCATCTAACATTATATTTACATCGTTTATATCCTTTTTATAACATGTAAGTTCAGTGTAAATCTTATCTATTTCACCACCTATAGTTCTATATTTACCTAAAACTTTCTCCACTCCTTTAGGAGCTCTTTTTAGTAACTTGTCAAAGAAACTTGGTTTTTCTTCTCCGAAATCATTCTTATCAAATTTTTTCATAATACTAGTCAATTGTTTTATCATATCACTGGAATTTTCAACACTAGTTGACTTTATTGTACTTAAAATCTTATCTGAAAACTCCGCAATCTTCACTGCTGGCTCATTTCCAAACTCTAAAATTGAATTATTATCAGATAAGTTAATTTTAGATGTTAGTGATTTTACTTCTGGTGATTTTTTTAATTCATCTACATATTGATTTGCAATTTCCTCAATATTATCTTCTTTAACCATTACAACATCATTATTTTCCATACTAACTCCTCCTTAATGTTAAATACCAAATAACCTTCTAAAAAACCCTTTATTTTTTTCTTCTGGTTTTCTTAATTTCAGATTAAACATCATTTTATCTAAATTATGAACATCATATAATTCTTTATATATATAATTTTCTATGTCATTATATCCTGATGGATTAAATATAATTATATCTAATCCCATATAATTTAATAAGGTCAATATTATACAGTCTTCTAAAGACAAATTACCATTTTGTTCATTATTATATATAATAATTTTAGGAACCTCCTCTGGATAGTCAAACCCTTGTAATAATTGAATAAACTTCTTATCCATTCCATGTATAAGAACCGAAAAAATTTCAACTTGAAAATCTCTTACATTTTCATTTTCTCTATTATAAATAACTGGATTTATACACAGTTCCTTTATTCTTTCCCCTAAAGCTCTCTGTACCCCTGTTCTAAGTTCTTTATATGGCCACCAAGAAGAATTAATCATCTTATCTACATCAAAATATAAACTTTCTTTAGGATATACCTCCATAAACTTTCCATATTCTAAAGGTGCAAAATCTACTATAGGTAACTTGTTTATAAGAATAGTATTTTTTTCTTTTTTCATTTCTTCTATATATTCAAAATAAGTTTCTATGTCTTCCTTTACTCCCCTTATTTTAGCAAAAATGTTTGGAATAAAAACAGTGTTATTAGCAACCTTCCATCCTTGTCTTACACTTGCATTTTCCTTAATCCAAATGAATATTTCTTCAAATGTAGTTTTAAGTGTAACTGCATTTACATTATAATCTGCAAATTGCCACGGCCTATAAAAATTATTTTCTTCTCCATAAAGTATTTTATCAAGTTCTTCCTTTGCCCCAAAAGCTGTTGTATTCATTCTATCATTAAAACTCTCTGGTAGCTTTTTTAATGGACAACGCTTTGAAAAAACAACTTCTCTTGAAAAACTATTGCATGGATCTATTTTTTTAAATATAGAATCTTCCTCTGTAGTATAATACATAACATCTATTCCTAAAGTCCATAAAAGAAATAAAAATAACCCCTCTTCTTCAGTTATTTTGCCATAATATAAAACCTTAGGATTTAATTGTTCATAATCATAATTAATAATAAGTAATGGCAAATATATATTTATCCAATTTAAGATTAAAACAAAACTTTCATTTATATCATTAGACTCACTATTTAGCCTTGAATAATATTCTAAAACAACCTTTAAATTATTTTTTACTTGTTCTTTAAATTGAATATTATTTAAAGAAGGAAATAAACCAAATTGTTCTGCCTTTTGTATCATTTCACTTATATTATTACTGTTATTGTTTTTTAAATTATAAAGGTTGCTTTGAATTTTAATAGCTACATCTCTTGAAAATCCATCTGTAATTTTTAAATATAATGTACCTAAAAATTTTAGTTCTCTATCTATTCTTAAAAGTTCATCAAAATATTCCTCTTCATTTTCCTTTATCCCTATAAATCTATAGAAATATGCAGGAACTGTAACTACACTTGAATTAATTTTAAATCCCTTTCTTTTTTTTAAGGGTATTTTTAAATCTTCCCATACTCTATCATCTAATTCCAAATTTTGAGCATTAATTTGTAAATTACTTAGATTAGCCTTAACCATAAATTATTTCACCCTTCAAATACCTATATTTATAGTATATAGTATACCATAAAGCCTTTTATTAATTAATTTAAATTTTAATTAAGACTTTTGGCTATATTTACAAAAAGGCTTGTCAATATTTTCATTGACAAACCTTATAATCCGTATACTTATAGCCTAATTATTTATTTTTTTCTTTTAACATATCTGCTATAGCTGAAATACTACCTAAACTTGATAAGGTTTCATTTGGAAGTATAAGTTTGTTGGCAGGACTCTTAGCCATTTCTTTTAAAGCCTCAACTTGTTTTAATGCAATTACAGTTTCATTTGTTCCTGATTCTATAATAGCTTTATTTATCTTGCAAATAGCTTCTGATTCTGCTATTGCAATTGCTTCTATAGCCTTAGCCTTACCTTCTGCCTCTAACAATTGAGACTCTTTAAGACCTTCAGCTCTTCTAATATTAGCTTCTTTTTCTGCCTCCGCTTCAAGAATTTTTGCTTGCTTTTCACCTTCAGCTCTTGCTATATCACTTTGTTTTTGACCCTCTGCTTGAAGAATAAACGCTCTCTTATCTCTTTCTGCTTTCATTTGTTTTTCCATAGCTTGTTGAATTTCAGCTGGTGGAATTATATTTTTGATTTCAACTGAAAGAATTTTTATACCATATGCATCTGTTATTTCATCAATTATTTCTAATAATTTAGAGTTTATTCTATCTCTTCCTGATAAAACTTCATCTAATGTCATTTCTCCAACAATATTTCTCATATTAGTAATGGTTGAATAAACTATACCTGATTTATAATTTTCTATATTATATACAGCATCCTTTGAATTAAGTACTTTATAGAAAATTACATTATCAATAGAAATCTTTACATTATCTTTAGTAATAACATTTTGTGGCTGTATATCTAAAATTTGTTGTTTTGTAGATATTTTCTTTCTTACAAAATCTGCAAAAGGAATGGTAAAGTGCCATCCTGGTTCTAAGGTTCTATGGTATTGACCAAACCTTTCTACAATGTACACATTCCCTGTGTTAACAACTTTTATTGATGATACTATAGTTATTAAGATAATAACTAATAAACTTACTAGAACTATGAATCCCATATTACTTCCTCCTAATTATTTATATCTTTTTAATATTAGTTTTTCTATACTTTTACTTCTTTTGAAGGTTTAATAACTAATTTAGTTTTGTCAATACCTACTATTTTATATTTTTCCCCCTTATCGATAGTTCCCCCCTTATTTTTAGCAGTCCAATATATTCCATCTACTTTAATATTAGCTTTACTTGTAATTTTTTCTTCAGCTATATATTCTCTACCTATATATTCTTGTTCCATAGTTTTAGTAACAACAATAGATTTTTTGATAATTCTTTTTACAATTGGATATCCAATTATCAATCCTAAAATACTTAAAATAGAAAATACTAATATTTGAATTCCTATAACTGCATTACATGTTAATGCTATCATTGCCGCAAATGCACCTATTGCAAACCAAACAAATAATCCTGCACTGGTAAATATATCTAAAAATATGGCTAGTACAGAAATTATAATCCATATACATAACATTGACCAATTCATTATTATCACCCCCAAAAAATTTTTATTTATCATAATTTTAAATTAATTATATACAATATTCAATTATTAAAATACGTTTTTTAATTTATATTTGATTTATAGTAGTATAATACAGTATGTTAATCTTTTTTAAAAGTTTCATTTTCTTCTTTTAAAGGTTATCTTATATCACTTTTAATATTTTTTCTCACGCTTTTTCCAATTCTCTTTACTTTTCACTTTTATTATTAAAATTTTGTCTTTAATTTATATTCATAATAAATTTCCTATTTCTCTATAAATATCTTTATTAATGGTATAATATTTTACATATAGATTGATTATAAATAATTTATATAAATTATAATTTCATTTAACTTAAAATTAATTATTAGACTTACTTAAAGAAAGGTAGTGAATATATGAATATTCCTTTTATTAAGGTAGCTGCAGCATGCCCTAAAACTAAAATTTCAGAAGTAAGCTTCAATATAAAAAACATCATTTTTTGTATTGAAGAAGCCTATAAAAACAATTCAAAAATTATAGTTTTTCCTGAGCTATGTACTACCTCCTATACTTGTGGTGATTTATTTTTACAAAAAAAATTAATAGATAATTCTAATATAGCACTAAAAAAATTATGTGATTTTTCAACTGACAAGGATATATTTATTTCAGTAGGTGCACCTATTTTTTATAATAATCAACTATTTAACTGTGCTGTGAATATATTCAAAGGAGAAATTTTAGGTATAGTTCCTAAAAGTTTTTTACCAAACTATAGTGAATTCTATGAAAAACGTTGGTTTACAGAAGGATTAGATATTAAAAATTTAGAAGTAGACTTGGATTTTCAAGAAAATATACCATTTGGTACAGATTTAATCTTTACTTATAAAAATATAAAATTAGCCTTTGAAATTTGTGAGGATCTTTGGGTGACTATTCCTCCGAGTTCTTATTATTCATTATATGGAGCAAATATAATTTGTAACCTATCTGCCTCCAATGAACTTATAGGTAAATATGAATACAGAAAATCTTTAGTATCAAACCAAAGTGCTAGATGCATGTGTGCATATATATATTCATCATCAGGAGTACACGAATCTACTACTGATTTATTATTTAGTGGTCATTTACTTATATCAGAAAACGGTAGCATTTTAAGTGAAAACTCTAGATTTAATCGTGAAAATGATATTATTTATTCTATTATAGATTTAGAAAAACTTTCTTTAGAAAGACTTAAAAACATAAGTTTTAAAAATGTAAAAGATAATTCAAACTATAGAAATATAAAATTCAAATTTAATCATACAGAACTAAAGAATTTTGACAGGTACATAAATAAACATCCTTTTATTCCAAAAGACTTAAATCTTAGAGATGCAAGATGTAATGAAATATTAAATATTCAAAGTTCTGCACTAGCAAAAAGACTAGAACATACAAAAACGAATAAAGTTGTTATTGGTATTTCTGGAGGATTGGATTCAACATTAGCACTATTAGTAGCATATAAAACTTTTAAACTTCTTAATATTCCTTATAAAAATATTATAGCCATTACTATGCCAGGATTTGGAACTACAGATAGGACTTACAATAATGCCATTAAACTATGCAAAAATTTAGGCACTACATTAAAAGAGATAAATATTGTTGCTGCTTGTCTTCAACATTTCAAGGATATTGGTCATGATGAATCTATCCATGATGTTACTTACGAAAATGTTCAAGCAAGAGAAAGAACTCAAATATTAATGGATAGTGCAAATAAAGAAGGTGCTATATTAATAGGTACTGGAGATTTATCAGAAATAGCCTTAGGTTGGTCTACTTATAATGGTGATCATATGTCCATGTATTCTGTAAACTGTTCTATTCCTAAAACATTAGTAAAATATTTAGTATACTATGCTGCCTATTCTGAAGATTTTAAATGTAGTAAGGATACTTTGATAGATATACTTGAAACACCTGTAAGTCCTGAATTATTACCCAAAGATAGTAATGGTGAAATAACTCAGAAAACTGAAGACTTAGTTGGTCCTTATGAATTACATGATTTTTTCCTTTATCATTTGATGAAAGAAGGATCTACACCCGAAAGATTATTTTTCTTGGCATGTCATACTTTTAAAGATGATTATGATAAAGAGACTATAAAAAAATGGTTAAACAAATTCTTATATAGATTTTTCTCTCAACAATTTAAACGTTCGGCAATTCCTGATGGTCCAAAGGTTGGTACAATAAGTTTATCTCCTAGAGGAGATTTAAGGATGCCATCAGATGCTAGTCCAAAAGATTGGGTTTTAGAATAAATTTTCAATTAATAAAAAGGTTCAAATAGACTATACTCTTTTTGAACCTTTTTTGTTATCTGTACATATCCACAACTAAACCTGTTATTTCATCTATAGTAGCTGCAATATTTAAATTATCTTTCTCATCAGATAATAATGCTTTGGTTAATTCCTCTAACTTACCGTCTATAGTATCTACAGTAACATAGTACTGTGTCTGCCAAAAGCTTATATCTTTTTTTACTGTATACATATATTCCAAAACAGATTTTAAATATTCCTTAATCAAATTTTTATATGCCTTAACATCGGCATAACATTTTGAAACTGCTAATCTATCTCCTTTACTTTTAATATCTTTAAGCAATTTTTTTAATTCTTCTTCAGACTTTTTTTGTCTTGCAAAATTAAAACTTTGAGAAAAATCTTTTTTTGATGTAATAGTTCTTTTCTCACCTTTTATTGTAGATGGCCTACTAACTCTATTAATTTCCATATAACCCTCCAAATAATCTTCTATTAATTTTATTTATGTTAATATGTTTTTTCCATAAAAATTTCTATATTTTTATTATATCAAATTTAAAATTTCTAAACTACTAAATAAAATGTATAGATATTGTTTTTATTTAATTTTAAAAAGTATATGTTATTATATAATTTTTACATAAGTCTTAATAAAAATAAATATCTTAATTATTGTTTTAAAGTATATGGTGTGATATACTGATTTTAAATTAATTGTTTTGGTTAAATTTTCATAAATTTATACTATAATATAGTAAAGTGTAATATAATAATTATATAAGCTTAGGGGAGTAGCAAAAACTTTTTAAGTTTTTAATTATTCGTCAGTACGACTATATAGTCCGGATAATTAACTCTATAAATTTTGAGTTTGCAAGACCTTTGTTCTAGTTATTATAAATGTAATTTTGGTTATTATAATATTAATATCTAAAATTACATTTAAATAATTAAGAACAGGGTCTTTTTTGTTTACAAAATTTTTTTTTTGAGATACTAAAAAAGAGGTGATTTTTTAATGTGGTTTTATAAAGACAATTCAGATGTTTTAAATGAGCTTAATGTAAATCCTAAAACCGGATTAAATTCGGAAGAAGCTAAAAATCGTTTACAAAAATATGGTCCTAATAAACTTACAGGTAAAAAACAAAAAACTATGTTACAACTTTTTTTTCTTCAACTTAATGATATATTAATCTATATACTTATAGGAGCTGCTATTATATCTGCATTTTTAGGAGAAGTAAGTGATTCCATAGTTATTGGTATTGTTATTTTAGTCAATGCTATTGTTGGAGTGGTACAAGAATCTAAAGCTGAAAAAGCATTAGAAGCATTAAAAGAAATGTCTACGCCAAAAGCTATAGTAAAACGTGACAGTTCCCTTATAGAACTTCCTTCAGAACAAGTAGTTCCCGGAGACATTATAGTATTAGATGCTGGACGCTATATTCCCTGTGATTTAAGACTTATTGAAAGTGCTAATTTACAAATCGAAGAATCTGCTTTAACTGGTGAGTCCGTTCCAGTAGAAAAAAATAATGATACTATTACTACCGGTGAAGATACTCCCTTAGGTGATCAAAAAAATATGGCATTTATGTCCACATTGGTAACCCATGGTAGAGGTATTGGTGTAGCTGTAGAGACTGGTATGAATACTGAAATAGGTAAAATAGCAAAAATGCTTGATGAAGACAATAATGATGAAACACCTCTTCAAAAAAAATTAGGTGAACTTGGAAAAACTTTAGGAATCGGTGCCCTAGTTATATGTGTCATTATGCTTGGTGTTGGATTATTTCAAGGTAGAAATATATTAGAAATGTTCTTAACTGCTATCAGTTTAGCTGTAGCAGCCATTCCCGAAGGACTACCTGCAATTGTTACTATAGTTTTAGCTATAGGTGTTCAAAAAATGATTAAACAAAATGCAATCATAAGAAAGCTTCCAGCTGTAGAAACCTTAGGTGCTGTAAACATCATATGTTCTGATAAAACAGGTACTTTAACACAAAATAAAATGACTGTAACTAAATATTATGCTAATAATGTTCTTAAAGATATATCAGAAATTAGTATGGAAGATTCTTGTGAAAAACTTTTAGTAGAAAACCTAAATCTATGCAATGATGCAACATATTCTGAAGAATCTAGAACTGGTGATCCAACAGAAATTGCATTATTAGAAGTAGGTTTTAATAATAACCTAATAAAATCTGAACTTGAAAAAAGTCATAAAAGAATAAATGAAATTCCTTTTGATTCAGATAGAAAACTTATGACTACGGTAAATGAATATAACGATAAGTTCTATATAATGACCAAAGGCGCTATAGATAATTTATTAAAAATTTGTACTAAAATTTTGGTCAATGGTGAAATAAAAGATTTAACTGAAAAAGATAAAAAAGAAATTCTAGATAGTTCTTATTTAATGTCAAATGATGCTCTTAGAGTACTAGGATCTGCATATAAAGAAACAAAAGATTCCCATTTAGAAATCTATTCTTTAGAAAAAGATTTAATTTTTATAGGTTTAGTTGGTATGATTGATCCTCCTAGAATTGAAGTTAAAGATTCAATAGGTCTTACAAAGGCTTCTGGAATAAAAACTATCATGATAACTGGTGATCATAAAAATACAGCCTTTTCTATAGCAAAGGAACTAGGAATCGCTTCTAATGAAAGTGAAATAATGTCAGGTTCCGAGTTAGATAAATTATCAGATAGTGAACTCAGTTCTAAAATTGACTCTTTAAGAGTATTTGCAAGAGTATCTCCTGAACATAAGGTAAAGATAGTAAAAGCTCTTAAATCTAAAGGAAATATAGTTTCCATGACTGGTGATGGAGTAAATGACGCCCCATCCTTAAAAATAGCAGATATTGGTGTATCAATGGGAATTACAGGTACTGATGTTGCTAAAGGTGCTTCTGATATGATACTTACTGATGATAACTTTTCAACCATAGTAAAAGCTATCGAAGAAGGAAGAAACATATTTAACAATATTAAAAAATCTATATTTTTCTTATTATCTTGTAATATCGGTGAAATTGTAACCTTATTCTTTGCTATACTATTTGGTTGGAATACTCCATTAGAACCTATTCACATTTTATGGGTTAATTTAATTACGGATTCTTTCCCTGCACTTTCTTTAGGAATGAATCCTAGTGATCCTGATATAATGAAAAATAAGCCAAGAGATCCTAATTCCAGTTTGTTTAAAGGCTCTATTTTAGGCCTAATACTAAATGGACTTTTAATAGGATTTATTACCTTAACAGCTTTTGTATTGGGTGCTAGAATTTTTAGTGGAACTACTAGTTTATTCCCTATATTCCCTAAAAATATTAGTAAAGATGCTTTAATGCATGCCCAAACTATGGCATTTGTAGTATTAAGCATATCTCAATTAGTACATTCTCTTAATATGAGAAGTGATAAAAAATCTATTTTCTCTCTAGGTTTGTTCAGTAATAAATATTTAATCGCTTCTATTATATTTGGTATTTTCCTACAAGATATAATTATTACTGTTCCATTCCTTGCAAAAATATTTAATGTTCATGACCTAACTTTAATAGATTGGTTATTTGTAAGTGGATTAAGTTTAGTTCCTCTTATTATAAATGAAATAGCAAAAATATTTATAAGATCTAAGAATGAAAAAAGTTATTCTTAAAATAATAAAAATGCCCCCTAATTTAGGCGGCATTTTTATTTTAATTATAATTACTTCATGAACTTACCATAAAATTTATTTTTTTGTTCTTCTTTTTTCTTTTCTGCTTCTATAAGTTCTTTTTTTAACTCTCTATACTCTTTTTTATATTCACTCTTACTAAGTTTATTATTTTTGCCTTTAAAATTATTATTTTTCTTAGGTTTCACTTCTCTAATAGGTGTTTCATTAATTAATGTAGTACCTTGTTCATCTTGAGTTATCATTCCTTTTTTCATTAAACCACCAAGTGCTCTTTTAAAAGCATTTTTACTACATTTAAATACACTTTTTATTTGTTCTGGAGAAGATGCATCATTAAATTTCATATGATTATTATGTGATCTTAAATAACACATAATTCCTGTTTCTAAATCGTTTGTTTCTTCCATTCTCTTCTTTCTCGGAGTAACTTCCATCTTTCCATCTTCATAATATCTTTTAACTCTTACATTTAAAATTTCTCCTGGTCTTATTTTAGAGAAATTTTCTTTCTTTAAAATAACACCCATATAAAGATTTTGAATAGCAACCATTACTGTCCCGTTTTCTTGTTCACCATAAGCTGTTGCCATAACTTCTTCCCCTACATTAAAATGATTTGTAGTATGAAGATATTTATCCACATATGTAGTAGCAGTTATTCTATCACTTTTATCTAAATATAAGTAAAATAAATATTTCTCTCCAACTTCTAGATCATAAGCTAACTCCTTAAATGGAACTAAAACATCTCTTTCTAAGCCAAAATCTATAAAGTGACCTATTTCTGTCTTATCTACAACTTTTAAATAAGCAACTTCCCCTACTGTAGCAAATGGTTTTTTTAATGTTGCTATTAGTCTATCTTTTGAATCCTTATAAACAAATACTTCTACTTCTTCTTCAACTTTTAATTCTTTACTTGGAATATTAGGAAAAGGAATTAAAATTTCCTCTTTATTATTAGGATCTAAATCTTCTCCTAAATAATATCCAAAATCTCTTTCTTTTTTTACTAATAATTTATTATATTCACCTATTCTTATCATAAAATTCTCCTTTAGTTTTCATTTAAATACTTTTCCAACATCTTAACAAATTTAATTAAATATTCTTCTTCTAATTCTGTAAATCTTCCTATTTTCGGACTATCTATATCTAAAACTCCAAATACCTCACCTTTAACCTTTATTGGTACAACTATTTCCGATCTGGTAGCCTCATCACAAGCTATATGCGTTGGAAATTTATGTACATCATAAACCCTTTGGACTTTCTCTTGTGCTACTGCCGTTCCACATACTCCAGCACCAACTTTTATTCTATTACAAGCTGGAAGTCCTTGAAAAGGTCCTAAAACAAGTTCATCATTTTCCATGAAATAAAAACCTACCCAGTTTATATCATGAAAAATTACATTTATAATAGCTGAGGCATTTGAAAGATTTGCTAAGTTATTTTTTTCGGAACTCAACTGTGCCTGTAATAAATTTAACATATATCTATATTTTTGCTCAATTGTCATACTTTCTATACAATTTAATTTAAACATGTCTTACAGTTCTCCTTTATGGAAAAGTTTAATTCACATTATTAAAAGTATATCATTACCAACATATATGTTCAATTGATTTATATGTTATATTTATTTATATTCTTTAGAAATCTTAATATAATTTTCAGCTGAATTTTTAAGATTTTCTATTTCTTCTTCTGTAAGTTGTCTTATAAATTTTGCCGGTGACCCCAAACAAAGAGACCCTTCTGGAATCTCTTTATTTCCAGTAACTAAACTTCCAGCCCCTATTAAACAATTAGCTCCTATCTTAGCTCCATTTAATATGGTAGACCCCATACCTATCAAACAATAATCTCCTATACTACATCCATGTATAATACAATTATGGCCTACTGTAACTCCTTTACCCATTGTAACGGGTTCTTTATCTCCTACATGAACTGTACAATTTTCTTGAATGTTACTTCCCTCTCCAATAGTTATACTGTTTATATCTCCTCTTAAAACAGCACCATACCAAATATTCGCATCTTTATTTATATGTACATCTCCTATAATAACTGCATTTTCTGCTATAAATGTATCTTCATGAATTTCAGGATTAATTCCTCTAAATTCTTTTTTTATCATATTTACACCTTCCAATTAATATTTATTTACAGTATATATATTTTAACATGAATTCTTGTTTTTATATAAACTTATTCTCATCTTTATATTCTTAATTTGTTTTTCATACAAAAATTATTAATCTTACATAAATGAAAGATTAACGTAATGAATTTAAATATGAAATTTTCCCTTTAAATTCTATAATAATATCATAAAGAAAAACAGTTCTTTTAAGGAGGATAAAAAGATATGAACAAAACAAAATTGTTTAAATTTTTTATGTTTCTAGGAATACTTTTAATTATAACTTTAGGATATTTAAGTACAAATTTAACCATAGATAATAAAGCATTACAAAATAAAATATATGATGTTAAAAATGATGCTTCTTATATACAATTGAATAATATTGATAAAAAATTTTTAAATTCTATTATAGCAACTGAAGATCATAGATTTTATAATCATGGGGCTATTGACATTATATCAATAGTACGATCCACCTTTAAAAATATTGAGGCAAAAAAAATTGTACAAGGTGGAAGCACAATAACCCAACAGTTAGCTAAAAATTTATATTTATCAAATGAAAAAAGTTTTAGTAGAAAATTTAAAGAATTGTTTTTAGCTATAGAACTTGAAAAAAATTATTCTAAAAATGAACTTTTAGAATTGTATGTTAATGTTATCCCTTTTGGAAATGGATATATTGGTATAAAACAAGCCTCAAAAGGATACTTTGAAAAAACGCCTGAGAATTTAAGTTTAAACGAGGCTACGTCCTTAGCTGGTTTACCCCAAGCACCAAATATATATTCATCAAATAAAAACATAGCTCTTGCGAAAAAAAGACAACTACAGGTTATAAATGCTTTAAAAAAATATGAGCAAACTCATAAATCAGGAACTGTTATAAAACATTTTTTTATAATATCTGCGAAAAATTTAGCTAAAACTACAAACAGTAACCTTCCAAATATACTATTAAATCTTTTAGTAAATTAAAATAAATTCTTATTACATAAATTTTATCATAGAAGATCAATAAACCAAGTAAACTAATTACTTGGTTTATTTTGTTTATTTTATTTGTTTTTTATCAGTTAAAAAAATAAATAACTTTTACTAGGGAAACAAAGTGTACATCTTTCGTGTAGAAATTGCTATTTATACTTTTATAAATATTTTTATTAAATTTGCAAAACTTAATATAGAATTAACTTCTTTGCTTATCAAATAATAATTATTTTATAATTATATTTATCTTGAAATAATTATTATTATATCTTATAATACTAGATGTAGTATATATAAGTATTTTAAAAACTATATATAGTATTATACTATATTTATAATTTAGGAGGTGAAATAACTAAAAGTTAACGTAATAACTTTTAGTTAAATTATGCATAAAATAGATTCGATTTTTAAAAGGATTTTTACCAAAGATTTAGATAAAAATAAAGACTTAACAGTATTTGATTTGTTTCAATGGAAAAAAGTAAATGTATTTCTTAAAGATCATAAAACAGGTAAAGTTCTTGTTGATATGAAAAATTTAGAGTTTCCTATACACTATTCACAAAATGCATGTGACATCATAGCCTCAAAATATTTTAGAAAAGCCGGTATTCCTAATGAATTAGGGTATGAAAATAGCATGAAACAAGTTGCTCATAGAATAGTTAACTTCTGGTGTGAATCTTTATCAGATGAAAAATTAATAGATTCAGAAAAACAAAAGACTATTTTTTATGATGAAATGATTTATGCTTTTTTAAATCAAATGTATGCACCTAACTCTCCTCAATGGTTTAATACTGGCTTAGAACTCTCCTATGGTATTAAAGGTACTGGAAATAATAACTTCTATTTTGATGAAAAAGAAAACAAAGTAGTTAAAACAAAAGATTTTTATAGTAGAACTCAAGCATCAGCTTGCTTTATATTATCAATAGAAGACAAACTATTAGGTACTCACTCAATCTCTGATCAATTTGTAACAGAAACAAAATTATTTAAAGGTGGTTCTGGTACAGGAACAAACTTTTCTAGTATCAGGGCTAAAGGTGAAAAATTATCTGGTGGAGGAGTTTCTTCCGGACTTATGAGTTTCCTAAAATCTTTTGATAGAAATGCAGGAGCTATAAAATCTGGTGGTACAACTCGTAGAGCAGCTAAAATGGTTATTTTAGATGTAGATCATCCTGAAATAATGGATTTCATAACATGGAAAGCTAAAGAAGAAGACAAAGTTCGTGCTCTTGGTAAAATGGGATATGATATGAGTTTTGAAGGTGAGGCTTATGAAACCGTTTCTGGACAAAACGGAAACAATTCTATAAGATTTTCAGATAATTTCATGAAAATGGTAGATAATTTAAACACTAATCCCAATGCTGAAATAGAACTTAAAGGCCGTGTTGATAATTCCGTAAACTCAAAACTTAAAGTTACAGAAATTTGGAATGTCTTTAATGAGGCAGCCTGGAATTGTGCAGATCCTGCTCCACAATTTGATGATATTTTCAACTCTTGGCATACTTGTCCTTGTGGTGAAGATGGTGTGTATAATGCAAAATATAATAGAATAAATTCAACAAACCCTTGTGGTGAATATGCTTTCTTAGATAATACTGCTTGTAATTTGGCTTCAATTAATATATTTAAATTTTACGACTTAAAAACAAAAAAAATAGATTTAAACGCTTATACTCATTTAGTAGGATTACTTCAATTAGCTCTAGAAGCCTCTATTCATTGGGGACAATTTCCTACAGAAGATATAGCTAAAAGATCATACTTATTTAGAACTACTGGGTTAGGTATATCTAATATAGCATCTCTTTTAATGGTTATGGGATACCCATACGATTCAGATGAAGGAAGAAACCTTACATCTTCTTTAATTGGTGTGTTAACTGGGCATTCTTACTATATATCTTCTTTAATGTCAGAAAAACTAGAACCTTTTAAAATGTATAATGTAAATAAAAATCATATGCTTAGAGTTATAAGAAATCATTGTAGGGTTGCGGGCTCCTTAGAAATTCCATATGAAGGATTAAATTATATTCCTGTTAATATTAATCATGATATATTGTTTAAAGAGAATTTAGCTTATATAAGTGAAGAATTAAAGGATACTTGGAATAAAGCCCTTTCCTATGGTGAAAAATTTGGTTATAGAAATGCTCAAGTTTCTGTTATTGCTCCAACTGGTACAATTTCATTTGCTATGGATTGTGGTGCTACTTCCATAGAACCTTATTTTAGTCATTTTATATATAAAAAGTTATCTGGTGGTGGTTATATGACCATTGTAAACCCAGTTATAGAATTATCTCTTGAAAATTTAGGATATACTGAGAAAGAAATTAATGATATTTTAGAATACATTTTAAGGAAAGAAACTGTCACTGAAGATGGATTTGAGTATGAAAAAATAATTGATGGTAAAATTGAAGGTGCACCTCATTTAAAGGCAGAACACTTGAAAATATTTGATACTGCTAATAAGTGCGGTAGTGGCGAAAGATTTATTTCTGCTAAGGGGCATGTTTTAATGATGGCTTCTATTACCCCCCTAATTTCAGGTGCTATTTCTAAAACTGTAAATTTACCTAAAAATGCCTCAGTACAAGATTTTAAGGATGTTGTTTTACTTTCTTGGAAATTAGGTGTTAAAGGTATAGCACTATATAGAGATGCCTCAAAAGCAAGTCAACCATTAAATACATCTTTAAGTGATGATGATAATAAAAAACTTGAGGATTTATCTTATAAAGAATTACTTGAAAAAGCTAAGGAACTTTATTACTCTAAATATTCAGAACGTGATAAACCGGATGGAATTAGGGTTGGAACTACTCATCCTGCTCAAATAGATGATGTAAAAATTTATACCACTGTAAATAGACGTGAAAATGGTGAAATTTGTGAGATCTACATTACAACTGACAGAGAAGGAACCATAATAACAGGTTTACTAAACTCTCTTTCTAAATCTATCTCTGTAATGTTACAATATCATGTACCTCCTAAAGATATCGCTAAAATGCTTAGAGGCCAAAAATATGAACCTTATGGATTTGTTCAAAAACATCCATATATAAAATATGTTTCTTCAATTTCTGATTTAATTAGTAAGATAATAGATATTGAAATAGGTGATTTTTCCCGTTGTCAAGTAAAGCCCGATAACTATAATCTACCATACATCGCCGTTTCAAAGGAAGAAAATACAACTAACTCCCCTACTTCTATAAATACAGCTAACGGTGAAAGACTTTATGGTGAGATTTGTTCAAATTGTGCGAGTACTCGTCTTGTAAGAAATGGCACTTGTAAAGTTTGCCTAGAATGTGGAACTACTACTGGTTGTAGTTAAAGAACGTAAAAAGATAAAAGGATATTATCTCCTTTTATCTTTTTTTATAATTTTTAAAAATTCTTTTAAAATTTCAGTTATCTTATTTACTAGGGATTCTATATCCTCTTCCATACATTCTCGCTGAATCCACTAAAGCTTTTATATTTTTTTCTGAAGTTCCTATTGGAATTTGGCAACCTGTACT
Source organism: Clostridiaceae bacterium 14S0207 (assembly GCA_003288255.1). Classification (GTDB taxonomy): domain Bacteria; phylum Bacillota; class Clostridia; order Clostridiales; family Clostridiaceae; genus Hathewaya; species Hathewaya limosa. The sequence goes on from CP026600.1 coordinate 2,263,873, forward strand.
TAAAATGTATCCTTTAGGATTATTCCATCCTATTTCTATACATTCTTTACTTTCTTTATATACATCCTCTGTAGTTCCTAATCTAAGAGTTTCTACTGGTCTAACATTCCCCACTAAACAAACCTTATCACCTACGACTTTTTTAGCCTCTTCTAGACTTTCAACATTATCTATACTAAAAGTTGATACTCCAAGCTCAATCATATCTTCCCATATATCTCGTGACTTACCACATATATGTAAAAACACTCCTGGTCCTCTCCATTTAACTACTCTGTCTATACATTGTTTTAAATAAGGTTTTGCAAATTCTTTAAATTGTTTAGAACTAATCATACTACAAGATGCTACTGGATCTGAAAATCCTACTCCATATCCTAGACTACAAGCAGCATCAATAAATCTTAAATTACACTCAGTTACTAATTGTAATAATTCATGTAATTTATCTGGACATCTTCTAATATCTTTCATTAAATTCTCTGCCCCACGTACAGCAGCTGCTATACTTATAGGACCAGCTATATCTGTAGATACACCAACCTCATGTCCTACTGCCTTATCAATTCGTTGAATAGCCTCTAATATTATTGGAAGTCTCCCATCTTTATGAGGATCAACAATCTTTAATTTTCCTAAATCATCATAACTTTTTAATAAAGGTTCTTTTACATAAGATACACCAACTTTGGGATACTCTATTTTTGTTCCCATGGCCTCTGCTATGCCTCTCAATCCTGTTCCTATACCGGTTCCATCTGCCTTAAATTTCTTATATACTTCAATTTCAACATTAGCCATTATTTCTGCCGAATAATCATATTCCTTAGGAGTAATTCCAAACATTGGAGCACTAGTCACCCCCATAATTGGTGAACAAGGTATTCTATCAACCTCCTCTCCTTTAGAAAAAAACTTCATTCTCTCTTTAGATGTCATTTCATCTTGTTTTATTTCGGTTAACATATGTAACACTTCCCCTATAATAATATTAAAACTTTTTATACCCCACATACTATAAATTGTAGGCTAGTTATGAATTTTAGTCTAATAAAAAAAAGTAATAGTACAATTTTGTACTATTACTTTTTTAAATATAAATAAACCTATTTAATTATTATTTATTTGTCTTTTTATTATTTTTTACTCTATTAGGTTTTGCCTTAGGTCTTATTACTTCCTGTTGTTGCTTTTTCTTTTCCTTTTCTCTTTGATCCTTACTATTTAATAACCCTGATGTTTGTAAAAACCAAAGTACAAGTACGATATATATAACTGGGAATACAAATAAACCCAAGAATCCTTTATTATAACTTATTCTAAAAAAAGGTGGTAAAAGGATAGCTACAATTGTTATTAAAAGAATAATCCATTTATTTACTTTAAACTTTTTAAAAACAGTTTGTGTTAAAACTCCAAAAAGTAAAAGTCCTGTAAAAACAACTAATAAGGCCATTAATATAATCTTTACTATTTGCATAAGATACACCTCCAAAAAAATATATAACAATACTATTATTTAATATTTCTACAATATTATCAAGTATAATTTATAATTGTTAATTATAAGTTTATTAATTGAGTGTGTAAAAAATATGTGATAAAATATTTTTGGGTAGTATCTTTATTTGAAGAACTGCACCAATTGTTTATACTATAATAATTTAATTTTACATTGCTTGTATCTTTTAAGAATAAGACAATGAGTATAAGGAATCCACTAATTTATAGATTGGTGGTGATTAAACTTGATTTTCAAAAACATTTCATTTATTGGAGCTGGGAAAGTCGGAACTTCTCTTGCAAAATATTTTAAGGAAAATAACTATAATATTGCAGGATTCTATAGTAAATCTCAAGCTTCTTTAAAAAACACTTGTGATTTTTTAAATATTAGTCCATTTAATTCTTTAGATGAACTTGTAAAAAATAGTGATTTTATTTTTATTACTACTCCTGATGACTGTATAAAACATGTTTGGGAGCAATTAAAAAATTGTGGAAACCTAGAAAAAAAATATATTTGTCACACAAGTGGTTCCTTAAGTTCAAAAATCTTTTCTAATATAAACAGTTTTGGTGCTTATGAATTTTCAATTCACCCTATGTGGGCCTTTTCAGATAAATATAATTCCTATAAAAATCTTAAAAACTCTTATTTTTCTATAGAGGGAAATGAGGAAAAACTTCCTATAATAAAAAAATTTATAAATTCCTTAGGAAATAATTCTTTTACAATAACCAATAAAAATAAAAGTTTGTATCATGCTGCTAGTGTAACTGTATCTAATTTTTTACTATCTTTAATAGAACTAGGCACTAATTATTTAGTTATGTGTGGAGTTTCAAAAGAAGATGCAGAAAAAGCATTAAAACCTTTAATTTTAAATAATATAAATAACTTTAAAAAACAAGGAATTTTAAATTCAATAACAGGACCAATTGAACGTAATGATATAGGAACTATAGATTCTCATCTTAAAATTATTCCTAGAGAACATATAGAGTTATATAAGATTTTATCCTTAAATTTATTACAATTATCTAAGATTAAAAATCCACACAAAAATTATGAGGATTTACAAACTTTACTTTTGGGGGACAAGTAAATGAAAAATTCAGTTAGTACTTTTTTAAAAGCAAAAAAAAATAATGAAAAACTTAGTATGTTAACTGCTTATGATTATTCAACAGCTAAATTAATTGATGAAACAGGTATAAATGGAATATTAGTAGGTGATTCGCTTGGTATGGTATGTCTTGGGTATAAAGATACTTTAAGTGTAACTATGGAAGATATGATTCATCATACTAGAGCTGTATCTAGAGGTACTGAGAATGCTCTTGTAGTTGGTGATATGCCCTTTATGTCTTATCATACATCAGTATATGATGCCGTTGTAAATGCTGGTAGACTTATAAAAGAAGGTCATGCTGGTGCAGTTAAATTAGAAGGTGGAGCTAAAGTGATAGACCAAATAAAAGCTATTGTTAATGCACAAATTCCTGTTATGGGACATCTAGGTTTAACTCCTCAATCTATAAACATGTTTGGTGGCTTTAAGGTTCAGGGTAAATCTGAAGAAAATGCTAGGAGACTTATAGAAGATGCTAAAAAATTAGAACAAGCCGGTGTATTTGCCATAGTTTTAGAATGTATACCAGCAAAACTTGCTGAAATAATAACTAATGAACTCTCTGTACCTACTATAGGCATTGGTGCTGGATCTGGTTGTAATGGTCAAATACTTGTATATCAAGATATGCTTAATATGTTCTCTGACTTTAAGCCTAAATTCGTAAAAACTTTCGCTAATGTTGGTGACCTTATGAAAAATGGAATAAAGTCTTATATTAAAGATGTATCTAATGGTACATTTCCAGCTGAAGAACATACTTTTAAAATTTCAGAAGAAACTTTAAAAAAATTATACTAATAAAAATTTTTTAAATTTGAAAGGATGTGAAGCTACATTTGTGTAGCGCTGACATATGAAAACTATAAAAAATATTAAAGATCTTCGAATTGAAATAGATATGTGGAAAAAAGCTGGTTTATCTATAGGTTTAGTACCAACAATGGGATTTTTACATGAAGGTCATAAAAGTTTAATACAAAGAGCTGTTAAGGAAAATGATAAGGTTGTTGTTAGCATCTTTGTAAATCCTATTCAATTTGGTCCTAATGAAGACTATGATAAATATCCTCGAGACATTGAAAAGGATTCTAAACTTTGTACTGATGCAGGTGCTAGTTTAATCTTTAACCCTGAGGTTGAAGAAATGTATCCTGATAAAAATCCCCTTACCTTTGTTAATGTAGAAAATATAACTAATTGTCTTTGCGGTGCTAAAAGACCTGGTCATTTTGAAGGTGTTTGTACAATAGTATCTAAATTATTTAATATAGTTGCTCCTAACAAAGCTTATTTTGGTGAAAAAGATGCACAACAATTGTCTGTTATTAAACAAATGGTAAAAGATTTAAATTTTCCTATTCAAATTATAGGAAGTCCTATTGTCCGAGAAAAAGATGGTCTTGCTAAAAGCTCTAGAAATACTTATCTTTCCATAAAAGAAAGACAAGCTGCATTAATTTTGAGTAAAAGTTTAAAGAAAGCTAAAATAGCTATAGCTAATGGTGAAAAAAATACCATTATTTTAAAAAATTTAATTATAGATAACTTAATTTCAGAACCTTTAGCTAGAATAGATTATGTTGAAATAGTAGATTTTAATTTAATGTGTGAAATTGACACCTTAAATAAAGAATCCTTAATTGCAATAGCTGTATATATAGGAAAAACTAGATTAATAGATAATATTATAATTAGGAGATAAAAAATGATACTAAATATGTTAAAGTCAAAAATTCATAGAGCTACTGTAACTGAAGCTAATTTAAATTATGTAGGAAGTATAACTATCGATAGAAATCTTCTAAAAGCATCTGGACTTATAGAATATGAAAAAGTTCAAATAGTTGATATAAATAATGGTAATAGATTAGAAACATATATAATTGGAGGAAAAGAAAATAGTGGTGTTATTTGTCTTAATGGTGCTGCAGCAAGACTCGTAAATGAAGGTGATAAAATTATTATCATGCCTATGATCAAATGGATGAAAAAGAAGCTAAAAGTTATAAACCCATAGTAGTTTTTGTTAATGATAATAATAATATAAAAGAAATTACTAATTATGAATTGAATGGAGAAATAAAATAAATATTTCAAGTTATATTTTTTTGTTAATTAGCCAATACTAATCTCGAAAACTTAATTAAAGGAGATGTATTAAGGTGAAAACATTAGATACTATCGCTCTTTTACTTGTTATAATTGGTGCTATTAATTGGGGTTTAATTGGATTTTTTAACTTTAACTTAGTAGCAACTTTATTTGGGCATATGACAGCTTTTAGTAGAGTAATTTACGCTTTAGTAGGATTAGCAGGACTATATTCTATTTCCTTCTTTGGAAGAGATAGAGATACTATTGAAGAAAAATAATAAAATATATTAAAGCTCACTAATATTAGTGAGCTTTAATTAGTTATATTTTTTAAAAACCATTTTTTATTATCTCTTGAACTTTAGTATGAATTGAATCTTTTTCTTCTTTATCTAAGTTATTAATATATATAGGTTCATGTATTTTTATTTTTACAGTATCAGATTTAATCTTTTTATTATTTCCTTCGTAACTTTTATAAGTTCCATCTAAAGTAATTGGTACTACTGGTGTTCCAGACTTTTGAGCCATCTTTAAACTTCCCTTTTTAAAATCATTCATTTGTTGACACTTACTTCTAGTACCCTCTGGAAATATTAACATAGATTTTCCATTTTTTAAATTTTCTACGCCTTTTAATATTGCCTTTATTCCTTCACGTGGATTTTCTCTATTTATAAATACACATCCTATTTGTTCCATCCAAAAAGTTATCATTGGTGAATTCGCTAATTCTTTCTTAGCAACAAAGCCAACTATTCCAGGTAAATTAGCTAATAAAACTGGAATATCTAAAAAACTTTGATGATTAGAAACAAATAAACAAGCTTCCTTTGGAATATTATCTAACCCACTAATTTCAACATTTAGGTGGATTTTATCAACTATAAACTGAGCCCATCCCTTTACACACGTTTCTAAATACTTTTGAGCTTCTTCCTCTGATTTTTTCTTTAGCTTATTATATTTAGCTCTTTTAAAAGAACATCCTATCATATATAAAGCAAATTCTAAATAAAATAAATAAGTTCTCATATTTCTTTCCTTTCATAATTTAAATATAATATATAAATATATATTATATTTAAATTATACATTTTTAATGTTTTTTTTTCAATCTTAACACTTTGTCATTAATAAATTAAGATTTTCCTTTCTTAAAAATTAGGAAACACTTGTTAAAACAATAGCTTGTTATTATAATTAGTATATATTTTAAAAAAGGAGATTTTGAATATGAAAAAATTTAATAAATACGCTTTACTGCTATGTAGCTTAATTTTAACTTTTTCATTTATTCTTTCGGGATGTAATAATGTACAAGTTGATGTATCCTCTAGTGATAATTCTGGAAACAGTAATAAAACTTCCTCTACATATAATTTATCCAAAAATAATAAAGAAAATCCTAAAAAAGATTCCAAAAATAATGTTAAAGAGGTCTTTAAAAATGACCTATTTGTACATTATATAAATGTAGGCCAAGGTGATTCGGAATTGATCCAGTATAAAGGTAAGAATGTGCTTATAGATGCTGGTCCAAATTCAGCAAGAAATAGCCTATTAAAATATCTAAAAGGTGCTGGTATAAAAAAATTAGATTATGTAGTAGCAACCCATCCACATGAGGATCATATTGGAAATATGGATGATGTTATTCGCAATTTTCAAATTGGAGAATTTATAGCTCCAAAGGTTTCATCAACTACAGCTACTTTTAAATCCATGATTACTGCATTGAAATCTAAAAATTTAAGAATTACTACTGCTAAACCAGGATTAAAAATTAGTCTTGATAAAAATGTAAACTTTGAATTTTTTTCACCAAATAGTGCAAGCTATGAAAATTTAAATAACTACTCTCCTGTAATGAAATTAAGTTATGGTAAAAATTCTTTCTTATTTACAGGTGATGCTGAAACATTAAGTGAAAAAGAAATTTTAAGCAAAAATTTTAATGTAAAATCAGATGTTTTAAAATTTGGTCATCATGGAAGTAGTACATCATCATCTATTGCTTTTTTAAGAAAAGTTAATCCTAAAATAGGAATAATATCTTGTTCAAAAGATAATAAATATGGTCATCCTCATAAGGAAACAGTAAAAAAAATTAAAGATATGAATATTAAAACTTATAGTACGTATATAGATGATACTATTATATTAACAAGCAATGGAACTACAATAAAAAAATTAAACAAATAAAAATAAAAACTTGCAAAATATATGTTTAACCTATACTTTTGCAAGTTTTTTATATTAAAATTTAATATGAAATTACATTCCTATGTTTATTTAAAGAAATTAGTAAACATTAATGCTACTATTATTCCACCTAGTATCAACCTATATATTGCAAACCCTTTCATAGGTCTCTTCTTTAAGAAATTCATAAACTTTTCTACTACAATAAGAGCAACTATAAATGCAACTACAAATCCTACTATTAATGCTACTATTTCTCCAAAGTTTAATGTAAATCCAGCTTTGATTAGTTTTAAACCTGAAGCCCCCACCATAGTTGGTATAGCTAAAAAGAATGAAAATTCAGCAGCAGCTACAGTTGTAACTCCCATAAGCCATGCACCCATAATTGTAGAAGCTGATCTTGACATTCCTGGCCATAAAGCTAAACATTGAAAAACTCCTATTATAAACGCTTTAGAATAACTAATCTCTTCTATCCTATCTATACCATTTCTATTTCTATATTTATATTCTATAATTATCATCAATATTGCACCGAAAATTAATGCAGCAGCAACTGTTTGAGGATTCATTAATTTTTCATCTATAATATCATCGAATAAAAATCCTAAAACTCCTGCTGGAATTACAGCAATCAATATATTAAACCAAAATTTTAGTCCATCATGTTCTAATTTAAAAAACTTTATTATACTAGTCCAAATTTTATTCCAATATAAAACAACTATAGCTAAAATAGCACCCAATTGTATTACAACCTCAAATAATTTGGCAAATTCACCAGTAAAATTAATTACATGGCCTACTATAATCATATGCCCTGTAGAAGATATAGGTAAAAATTCAGTTATTCCTTCTACTATGGCAATGATTATGGCTTTAAATATAAATAATAAATCCATACTTAATCCACCTTTTCCTAATTTAAAATTTTATTTTATGTAAATACCTTATAATTATACTATAAAGAACTTTATAATAATACCTTTGTAAAGAAATTTTAAGAATTTACATTTTAGCCCTGTACTAAAAAATAGTATATACTATAAAACTTAATTTTATTTAAATTCACTGTAGTTTTAAAGAGTAAAAGTTGTTAAAATATAATTATGTTTACAGTTCATTGAGAGGAGGCATTTAATTGAAGAAAAAAACTTTCAAAAGAAAAAAAGGAACTTTTTTTGTTAGTTTATTTGTATTAGTTTTAATCATTATTAGTCTAACTATTCGATTTGTAAGTAAAGAAGAAAGTATTAATAATCTTTCTTTAAACTCTTTATATTTAAACGATAAAAAAATCAATAAAGTAAATAAAGCTAATATACAAAATAAAATTGATGATAAAATAAAAACTAAAAATTCTTCTAAAGACTCTAAAAATACACCTAAAAAAAGCACTTATACAGACATATTAATGTCCTTTGTAGGAGATTGTACTTTAGGAACAGATAGTAAATTTAGTGGTGAGACTATGCCAGTAACTTTATCTAATAATAACATGGATTTTTCTTATTTATTTAAAAATGTATCTTCTTATTTTAAGAAAGATGATTTAACTATTGCAAACTTGGAAACCACATTTACTGATGCTACTATTAAGAATCCTAAGACTTTCAACTTTAAAGCTCCCCCATCATATGTAGAATCTTTAACTCTAGGTTCCATAGAAGCGGTTAATATTTCAAATAATCATATTTATGATTATAAAGAAAAGGGTTATAATGATACTAAAAAAACCTTAGAACAAGAAAAAATTAATTATTTTGGTGAAGGAACAATATGGAAGACTACTGTAAAAAATAAAAAATTTGCATTTTTAGGTTATAGGGGTTGGGAAGATAATATAGACTTTGATAAATTAAAATCTGAAATTACCCAATTGAAATCTGAAGAATATACGGTTATAATTAGTTTTCATTGGGGTATTGAAAGACAGTACCATCCAATTGAATTCCAAAAAAAATTAGCACATTTTTGCATTGATAATGGTGCCGATTTAATTATAGGTCATCATCCTCATGTACTTCAAGGAATAGAAACTTATAAAGGTAAATACATTTGCTATAGTTTAGCTAACTTTTGTTTTGGTGGAAATAATAATCCCCAAGATAAAGATACAATGATAGTTCAAACTCAATTTAATTTTAAAAATGACAAATTAATAGAAACAGGATTAAAAGTAATACCTTGTTCTATTTCTTCCGTTAAATACAAAAATGATTATTGCCCTACTCCTTTGAAAGGAGATAATTATACTAGGGTCTTAAATAAACTAAATGAGATATCTCCTAAAAGTGGTTTCAAACTTTCAGAAGACTTCCATTTTGAAAAACACGAATAAATAAGGCGGTGACTTAAAATTAATATTAAGACTTTTTTTAGCATACTTACTTCAAAACTTATAATTAAGAGTTGTAAACTTTTATCTAAGGGTGGAACTAACTTTCCTGGCAAAATAGCTTTAAAATTAGATAAAAATATTTTAAAAACTGTAGCTAAAGATTATACTATTATTTTAATTACAGGAACTAATGGAAAAACTACAACCACTAATATGATTTATAATATTTTAAAAGATAAAAATCCTAATAAAAAAGTAATAACTAACTCCTCTGGTGCAAACCTTTATCCTGGTATAGTTACTTCTTTTGTATCAAATTTTAAATTTAAAGATAAATATCAAGAAAAATATGCTGTAATAGAAGTTGATGAAGCTAATGTAAAATTTGTTACAGAATATGTATCTCCTAAAATTATTACCGTTACTAATCTTTTTAGAGATCAATTAGACAGATATGGTGAGGTATATACTACTCTTCAAAAAATATTAGAAGGTGTAGTAAAAACTCCAGATTCCCTATTAGTTTTAAATGGTGATGAATCTTTACTAGGTAAATTGGAACTTCCTAATAAAGTTCACTACTATGGATTTAAAAATTATGAGGATGGAACTTCTAAAGTTAATATAAATTCCGATGCAAAGTTCTGCAAGTTTTGTAAGAGCTCTTATAAATATAACTTTGTAACTTATAACCATTTAGGTGATTATTATTGTCCTAATTGTGGATATAAACGTCCTGAACTTAAATATAATGTGGAAAATATTATAGAAAAAACAGCTTCTAGTTCTACTGTTATAATAAATGGAGAAGAAATATTAATAAATCAACCTGGTACATACAATATCTATAATGCCCTTTGTGCCTTTTCAATCGGAAAGGAACTTAATATATCCACAGATAAAATAAAGGAATCTCTACAAACTCAAGAAAGTAGTTTTGGAAGACAAGAAGAAATTAATATTGAAGGTAAAAAAGCTAAAGTAATTTTAGTAAAAAATCCAGCTGGATACGATGAAGCTTTAAATACAGTTTTATTAGATAAAGATAAAATTAATCTTTGTTTTATGCTTAATGATCATTATGCAGATGGTAGAGATGTATCTTGGATTTGGGATGTAGATTTTGAAAAGTTAAAAGAATTAAATGTAGATAAAATTTTAATAGCTGGCATAAGAAAATATGATATGGCAGTTAGATTAAAAATTGCTGCATTTAATGAAGATCAATTTATAATTTGTAATGAATTTGATAATATCATAGATAACATAAAAGAAATTTCTACTGAAAATACTTATATATTAGCTACTTATACAGCTATGACAAGTTTTAGAAAACTTCTTAATACTAAGGGATATGCAAAAGAAATTTGGTAACTAAAAGGAGAAGATTTTTATGGAATTAAACATATGCCATCTTTATCCTGATCTTTTAAATGTATATGGAGATTACGGAAATATTTTAGTTTTAAAATATAGAGCTGAAAAAAGAGGTATTAAAATAAATATTCATAACCTTTCTATTGGCGAAAAATTTGATGAAAATTTATATGATATAGTTTTATTTGGCGGAGGTCAAGATTTTGAACAGTCTATTGTATCTAACGATATTATAGATAATAAAAGAGAGAATATACAAAATTATATTGAAAACAATAAAGTTTTTCTAAGTATATGTGGTGGATATCAACTTCTTGGAAAATATTATACTACACCTACTGGTGAAAAACTTCCTGGACTTTCAATATTAGATATATATACTGAAGCCGGTGATACAAGATTTATAGGAAATACAGTTATATACAATGAAGATTTTAATGAAACATATGTAGGCTTTGAAAACCATTCTGGTAGAACCTATATAGGAAATTTAAAACCTTTAGGAAAAGTTAAAGTCGGATATGGAAATAATGGCTCTGATAAAAACGAAGGTTGTATTTATAAAAATACTTTTTGCACGTATTTTCATGGTTGTTTACTTTCTAAGAACCCTGAATTAGCTGATAGACTATTATATTTAGCACTTTCTAAAAAATATGATAATGTAAAAGATATTCTAACCCCATTAGATGATTCATTAGAACTTAAAGGTAAAGAACATATTATCAATACTTATGAAAAAATTAATAAATAATAAGAAGGCAGCTAAAGGCTGCCTTCTTATCTATTTAAAATTTTTAATCTTTCTAGTCTTTCTTTATCTTGTTTTGAAATATTTTTTAAACTTTTAAAAGTATATCCCCTATCTTTATAATATTTTATTATTTCAGGCAAGGCTTTAACTGTGTTACTATTATAATATCCATCATGTAAAAGCACTACAATACAATCTTTATTTTTGCTATATTTAAAAACATTATTCTTTATTTTATAAAGAGCAACATTTTTGGAAATTGCATCTTCTCCACTTACATTCCAATCAATGTAATCAAATCCCTTTTCTTTTATACTATTCTTAATTTGTTTTTTTACTGCTTTATTACAAATAGTGTTTGTAGATCCTCCTGGCATCCTAACTATGTTAATATATTTCTTCCCTATAATCTTATCCAATACTTCTAAACATTGATTTAAATCTTTAATATAATTTTGAGAACTTTTATAAATGTAATGAGTTTTATGCGAAAATGTATGTTCACCTATAGCCATATTATTTTTTAAAAGTTCTTTTACTATATCAGGATTACGTTCAGCATTTTCACCAATTAAAAAAAAGGTAGCAGGAATATTTTCTTTTTTTAAAATTTCCAATACCTTTTTTGTATTATTTATAGATGGCCCATCATCAAATGTTAAATATACAACTTTTTCTTTCTTACCATTAGTTTTGCCTGTTTCTTCATTTGCCTCGATAATAGGATTAACCATAAATACACTGCCTAAAAATATACTTATACATAGAATAGCAATTAAAAATTTATTCTTATACAAAACTACACATCTCCTTAAAATATTTTATATTTATAATGTGTGTAGACCTTCTAATTTTATTCTTAGTATACTTTCTAAAAAACCCTTATAAAGGAAAAATTAATTTCTTTATAAGGGTTAAAATTTTTATCTTATTTCTATTTCCATATTAAACTCTAATTTGTCATGTGCCTTTAAGTAAAATATTTTATCTTCTTTTTTAGCAATATCTATATTATCATAGAATCCATTAGTAGGTTCTAAGGCACAGTTATAATCTCCCCTAAACCCACCTTCTGTAACCCAAAAGCCTAAATAAGGTAATACCTCTTTATCATATTTTAAAATGTATTCTAAATTTACATTTTGAAAATAAATTGAACACATACCTTCATTTACCTTGTTATTAACATAATACTTTTCTGTATGATTACTACTTTCAGATAAAACTTTACTTAAATTATATTCATTTCCTTGTAAATCTTCAGTTAAAGGATATGTATGAATTGTGTTTATTTGTCCTAATCTACTACTTTTTTGAACATTTCTAACATAATTTGTTCCTTTAGGTAATCTTATCTCCATATCTTCATTACAGTTTATTAGGAAATGAGCTGCCCAGATACACGGAAACTTTTCGTCCCCATGATTTTCTATAGAATACTCTATTTTTATTTTATTATTCTTTAAACTTATAGTTTTTATATATTCATAAGGTAAAATTCGGCTAACATATCTTAACTTTACCTTATTCTCTTCTATTGAAATCACTTGAAAATCGCTTGTCCATATTTCTCCATGATCTGGATATATTATTTTTTTTCCCATATATTCAACTTCACATTGATCTATAGTAGGAAATGCATCATCTAACCCTGCCGCATCAAATTGTGAAAAATTAGAATATAGTTTTGGTTTTTTATATATTTTTTCTTTATTTTGAAAAGCAAATTCAAATTTTTTATTTTTGTGATATATAGATGCAATCTTACCCCCGAATTTAGGCAAAACTATAATTTGTATATTAGCATTTTCCAGTTGAATTCCCTTTTCACCCTTAAAAATAACATCTGTATGCATAATCCTAACCCCTTTTATATGAATTAATTTTCATATCCTTGTGGATGGTTTACATGCCATTTCCAAGCTGTGTCTATAATTGTTTCTAATGAATTATATTTAGGTTTCCATTGTAATTCTTCCATAGCTTTCTTTGAAGATGCTATTAATGTAGCCGGATCTCCTGCTCTTCTCTCAGCTATTTCTGCCTTAATTTCCTTACCTGTAACTTTTCTTGCTACTTCTATAACTTCCTTAACCGAAAAACCTTTTCCATTTCCTAAGTTATATATCCTACTTTCCCCACCATTCATTAATCTTTTTAATGCTAAAAGATGTGCATTAGCTAAATCTGTTACATGAATATAGTCTCTTACACAACTTCCGTCTTCTGTATTGTAATCATCACCAAAAATAAATATTTTATCTCTTTTACCTAATGCAGTTTGAAGAATTATAGGTATTAAATGAGACTCTGGATTATGATCTTCTCCTATTTTACCATCTACATGCGCTCCTGCTGCATTAAAATATCTTAAAGCCGTATATTTAATACCATAAGCATTATCACACCATTTTAATATTTTTTCTACGGCAAGTTTTGATTCTCCATAAGGATTTGTTGGTAGATTTCTATCTCCCTCTACTATAGGAATATTTTCTGGCTCCCCATAAGTTGCTGCTGTAGAAGAAAAGACTATATACTTAACCTCATGATCTCTCATTGCTTTTAATAAATTAATTGTAGATCCTATATTATTATCAAAATATTTCAAAGGCTCTGCAACACTTTCGCCAACTAAAGAATCTGCTGCAAAATCTATTACAGCATCTATTTTATTCTCTGAAAAGACTTTGTCTAATACACTTCTATCTCTTAAATCCCCTTTATAAACCTTGCCACCTAAAATAGCATCTCTATGACCTTTTTGAAAGTTATCTAAAATAACTACTTCATGTCCATTTTCTAAAAGTTCAGCTACCATATGGCTTCCTATATATCCTGCGCCACCACAAACTAAAATCTTCATTTATGTATCCTCCTAAAACAAAACTTTTTATCACTTTTTCTTCCTACATTATATCACAAAAGATAAATTAGAAATATTTAATATATTGCAAAAATGACCTAAGCTTTTATATATTCTTCCTCAATAAAAAACCAGTGGATGGTATCCCTCCACTGGTTTTCTTATTTTTATTTAACTAAAGCATAACTTATCTCCATTAAAATCAATATTAATAGTATCGCCTTCTGAGACACTGCCTTTTATTATCATTTTAGCTATTTCAGTTTCTATATTATTTTCAATATATCTCTTTAATGGTCTTGCTCCATATACAGGATCATATCCTTCTTTTGCTATTAATTCTTTTGCCTTATCACTTATAATTAATCCTATATTTCTTTCACTTAACCTATTTTTAGTATCTTGTAAGAATATATCTATAACTTTTTCTATATCATCAATGTTAAGCGGCTTAAACATTATAACATCATCTAATCTATTAATAAATTCTGGTTTAAATCTTAATTTTAACTCATTTAATACATTATCTCTTACTTCTTCAGTTAAATTGTTTTCTTCCATATTTTGAAGTAAGTAAGAACTTCCTAAATTTGATGTCATAATAATTATAGTGTTTTTAAAATCTACTACTTGACCTTTATTATCTGTTAATCTTCCATCATCTAATATTTGAAGAAATATATTAAATACATCTTCATGAGCTTTCTCAATCTCATCAAAAAGTATAACTGAATATGGATTTCTTCTTACTGCTTCTGTAAGCTGTCCGCCCTCTTCATATCCCACATAGCCTGGAGGTGCTCCAATTAATCTAGATACGGCATATTTCTCCATATATTCAGACATATCTATTCTTATCATATTTTCTTCACTATCAAATAAATTTTTTGCTAAGGTTTTTGCTAATTGAGTTTTACCAACACCAGTAGGTCCTAAGAATATAAATGAACCTATTGGTCTTTTAGGGTCTTTAAGACCAGAACGGGCTCTAATTACTGCATTTGAAACTGCGGTAACGGCTTCTTCTTGTCCTATAACTCTTTTTTGTAGTTCTTCTTCTAATCTTAAAAGTTTTAACTTTTCTCCTTCAACTAGTCTTTTTACAGGAATACCGGTCCATTTTGCCACTATATCTGAAATTTCTTCTTCTGTAACCTCTAATTTTAATAAGGATTTAGACCCTTCTTCTTTTAATATTTTTTCTTTCTCTTCTAATTGTTTTTCAAGAGAAGGTATTATACCATATCTAATTTCAGCAACTTTATTTAAATCATATTCTCTTTCTGCTGCTTCAATTTCTGCTTTATAGTTATCTATTTTTTCTTTTAACTCTTTTACATTTTCTATTTGAGCTTTTTCTTTTTCATATCTAGCAGTAAATTCTTTATTTTCTTCTTCTAAATTACTTAATTCTCTTTCTACATCCTGTAATCTAGCCATAGAAACTGCATCTTTTTCTTTATCAAGTGCTTGTTTTTCTATTTGAAGGTTAAATATTTTCCTTCTAATATCATCCATTTCTGTTGGTAAACTATCAATTTCTGTTCTTATCATAGCGCAAGCTTCATCTATTAAATCTATAGCCTTATCAGGTAAAAATCTATTATTTATATATCTAGCGGATAATTTTGCTGCAGCTACTATAGCATTATCATGGATTCTAATTCCATGGAAAATTTCAAATTTTTCTTTCAATCCTCTTAAAATTGTAATACATTCATCTACAGTCGGTTCCTCAATTTGAACCTGTTGGAATCTTCTTTCTAAGGCTTTATCCTTTTCTATATACTTTCTATATTCATCAAAAGTAGTTGCCCCTATACAATGAAGTTCTCCCCTTGCAAGCATTGGTTTAATTAAATTGCCTGCATCCATAGCTCCTTCTGTTTTTCCTGCACCTACAATAGTGTGTATTTCATCTATAAATAATATTATTTTTCCTTCACTAGCTGTAACCTCTTTTAGTACAGCTTTTAATCTTTCCTCAAATTCTCCCCTATACTTAGCTCCTGCTATTAATGACCCCATATCCAGCGAAAATACTATTTTATCTTTTAGACCTTCTGGTACGTCGCCCCTTACTATTCTTTCTGCAAGTCCTTCAACAATGGCAGTTTTACCTACCCCAGGTTCTCCAATAAGTACTGGGTTATTTTTGGTTCTTCTAGATAAAATTCTAACTACTCTTCTAATTTCATCATCTCTACCTATAACAGGATTTAATTTATTCTTTTTAGCTTCTGCAACTAAATTTCTTCCATATTTAGATAAAGCATCATAGGTTCCTTCTGGATCGTTAGTATCTACTGTTTGATTTCCTCTTACTTCCATTAAAGTCTTTAAAAATCCATCTTTTTTAATACTAAATGTTTTTAATACTTTACCTATAGCACCATTTGAATCTATTTCCATCATAGCTAACATTAAATGTTCTACACTTATATAACTATCATTAAATTTTTTAGCTATATCTTCTGCCTTTACAAAAATCTCTTCAAATCTTCTTGTAGGATAAACTCCTGAACTATTGCCACCTTCACCTAATACTTTAGGCATCCTATCTAATTCTTTATGTGTTAAGTTTCTTAATGCTTTTACATCAACACCCATTTTACTAAAAATATTAGGAATTAAACCTTCATCTTCTGAAATCAAAGCCATAAAAAGATGAATTGCATCCAATTGCTGATGATTGTATTTAACTGCAATACTATGTGCATCATTAATGGATTGTTGTACTTTTATAGTAAGTTTTTCAATATCCATCTTATAATTCATCTCCTTTTTCATTTTATTATTTAATTACTAAGTTATAAAATAATATTTTTATATTTACTATTATAATACTATTTTTTATAAAAAATATAAATTTATTATTAAAAAATTTATGATTTTATAATCCTTTGAAATAATACTAGTGTACTCATTTTATTATTAATTCGTCACTATATTTTATCTTTCTTATCTAAAAAATCCCTACTTTTTTATTCCTATTATGAAACTTTTTTTAAGTTTTATAACATTTTTATTATGTGCAACAATAACTAATCTTAATCTCTTTAATGTTATTTTATATTTTTATATAAAAACAGAGTAAAAAGTATACTAAATACATTTCACTCTGTTTTTTCTAAATGAATTTTTCAATTTTAATAGCTAAGTTAAAATATTTTAAAGCTTCTCTTACATTATCAAATTTAAAATACATTTTTCCCATTTCTAAATATCTGTTATATATATCTTTTTTAGGTGCAAATTTCACAAGTGAATCTAAAGCTAAATTCATATACATTTCAGCTGAATAATCACTTTCTTTTTTCATACATATTAAAGATTTTGTATAATAT
This sequence comes from Clostridiaceae bacterium 14S0207, assembly GCA_003288255.1. Lineage (GTDB taxonomy): Bacteria > Bacillota > Clostridia > Clostridiales > Clostridiaceae > Hathewaya > Hathewaya limosa. The sequence goes on from CP026600.1 coordinate 2,281,499, forward strand.
GATTTTTCAATTAAATGTATATCATCAATTTTAATTGATATATCTAATGCAACTGAACAAATTTCATCTGCTTTTTCTAAAATGCTATTTTTAAATAATGTATCACATACCATGAGAAGGTATTCTATATATTCCTTTTTTTCTTCTTGAGGACAGGCCTTTAGTCCTTTATTTATATACTCCATACCTTCATCTTTTAAGCCTAATTCTAACATTATACTAGCATATTCATTCATAGCTTTAGCTTTTTGTATATTTTCTTCTTTATAATACTTAAAAGCTTTTTCCTCATATTTGGAAAATCTATCATCATTCATACGCAAACATAGATATGCCATCATATGATAAATTTCTGCTTTTAATAAATCCTCTTTAACCCATTGAATATACTCTATAGATTTCATTATTATACTATAAGCTTTTTCATATTCTTTCATCATAACATAACATGAAGCTTCTTCATAAATAATATTTGCTAAATCATTATAATTATCACTACTATTATGACCATTCATAATTAAATTTTTTACGTTATTATAATAATTCGCTGCCTGTAAATATTCTTTACTAATAAAAAGATAGTTAGCCATGTCAATATAATAAATTTTATGATTTTCTTCATTATATACTTTTTGATAAACATCATAATACTTACATTGAACATCTTCCAACATTTTTAAATCTTCTTTTACCAAATAGTATTTAAAAAGTAAATGCATTAAACTCATAGATATATCATCATACCTATATTCATCTGCATACTCTAAATTATATTGCAATTCTTTTTCGTAATTGATGCTATTATTGTTATTTTTAATATTTTCAAGATTTTCCAATAAATGATCTCTTACATCTTTGCTTAAATAATCATAATTAATATCTAGTTTTTTGCTGGTAAACTCCAATATCCAAGGTTCTGCCTTTATTTTATTATTTTCAATACAACTCATCTTGGATACAGAAATTTTATCTTCACACAGCTCTTTCAATGTTAATCCTTTATAAATACGAGCTCTTTTTATTTTTTCCCCTGTTGATAATATCTCCATACTAATCTCACCCATCCAAGTAAACATTATAAATAATTTATAATTCCAAGTTCCTTAAAAATTTCAACACCTTCATTTAAATACTTAGCCGCTGAAGATTCATTTCCCTTATCCATATAAAACTTACCAATCATCATTGAAATTTCTCCTGCTTCCTTTAAATAACCCATACTTTTTGAAAAATTTAATGCTATGATTAATGTGTTTTCTGCTTCTAAGAAATTCTCTTCTTGCATGTCAATCCTATATTTTAAAAGATAATAATCTACTAATGCCTTCTTATTTCCATTTTGTACTTCTATCATTATTTCTTCTAAAATTTCTTTAGACTTAGATATATTTTTAAACTTTATATAGTTTTCACACATTGTTATTAACGTTTCTATAACTTTAGGATCTTTATTATCTATTCTCAATTTTTTAGAAATTTGTAGATGTATAAACGCTTCATCTATATTGCCAAAATCTGAGAAAAGTTTTCCAATATTATTTTCAATTTCAGATATATTTTTAACATCTTGAATTTCTTTATATATAGCTAATGCTCTTTTTGAATAATTTATTGCATTTTCTAATTGTTCTTTTTTACAATATTGTTCTGATAACAGTAATAAAGATTTTGCATAATCTTTTTTATTGTTTAATTGCTTAAATTTTTCTTCTGCTAAATATGAGTATTTGATAGACTTGTCTACTTGCTCTAATTTAAAATAAGTATACGCTATATAATAATATATCTGACCTATTAAAAAATCATTTCCAACATTATTATCTAAAAATACTTTTTCAGCTTGTTGAAAATAAGTGCATGAAGAATGATATGCCTTTAATTCTAAGGTAATAACCCCTAAATTCAAAAATGTATTAATTATCTCCTCATACTTATTAAGTTTAATAAATATAACATTAGCTGAAAGGAAAAACTGTTGAGCTAAAGCTCTTTCTCCTTTAATCATGTGAATTTTACCGGTTAGAAATAAAGTTTTAGCCTTTATATATTCTAGATTATAAGATTCCGCATAGTATAATGCTTTTTCTATATATTGCTCACTTTTAGTTAAATCGTTTTCTAACATATGAGACTCGGCTATATTTTGGAAGAATTCACATATTTTTTCTGCCTGACTTTCTTCAGATTCCATTAGATACTCAACTGACGTATTTAATGCCATGGCCAAATACTCTAAAAGATCCATACTAGGATTTGACTTACCAGACTCTACAAGACTTATTTGTCCTGGTGTTATTCTGTCTCCTGCAAGATCTTTGAGTGTCATATTAAGTTCTTTTCTTTTCCTCTTTATTTTTTCCCCTAAAGACAAAATTTCCATGTCCATATACCCACTCTTCCTTTTCACGGTAATAAAAATAATTTAATAAAATTTAAATTAGATATAAAATATTAACAATATTATAACATAATTTAAACCTTTACTGCAAAAATATCTAAAAAATTTTCTTATAAAAAAATAAAAGTGCTTTTAAAGCATTTTTCCTTTAAAAGCGCTTTTATTTTGGCTGTTTTCATCTAAATTTAAAATTATTTGTCCATCATCATATCTCTCATTGAATTAATCATGTCCCCACCATAAGATTTTACTACTCTATTAGCTCTTCTAATTTTTCTTTTTGTTTGTCTATCCATTGATGGAACCATCATCATACCTGCTGCCATTCCTATTAATGCTCCCGCAGTTATTCCCTTTGCAAATTTAGCACCCATTTTACTACACTCCCTTTCAATAAATATTTACATTAATAGAATGTGTAATTTTATTTTTATTAATCCTGTTTTTTTTTAGTGTTAAATATTTTTTATCCCAAAATTTATATAATTAAACACCTTATCCACATTATTACCACCAACAGCGCTCGTTATAACTTTAACACCTTCTTTTATAGTTAAGATTATATTCTCTTCTCCTTCCCAATTTTGAAGAATAACTTCATCAGGAACTTGGTTTATAATCTTATCTAATGCAAAAAATATTAAAGCTAATTCATCTACTTTTCCTATAAACGGTATTTTATCTGGAATTATGTCTATTGGCGATGCAATATACGTTATAACTCCTCCTAAAATAATTTTATACTTATTTTCAACTCGTTTATCTTTTATTAGCCTATATATTAAGGCCATAATATCTGGAATAATTAAAGCATATTTAAGTAAGTCTTTATAATCGCATGTTACAGAGTTTTCTATATTATCTCTTATTAAAGTATATCTATCTTCTACTTTATTCTCCGCATTTAATACAACTTTTTCTTCATTTTTCTCTTTTTTAGATTAAGCTCCCATACATTTTGTATTTTTTCATTTCTTTTCATAGCTTCTTCAAATTCAACATATTTTTTATCCATATTAAAAGATATTTCTTTAATTTTAATAAAAATATCTTCATCACTTACATTTATCTCATTAAGTTGTAAAGTTACATATGGAATTATAGTAAACAAAGTATTTAATTCTATACATACTTGATCTTTATATGTAATAATTCCTATAACCATAAAATCTTTTAAAGCTTTCTTTAATGCAAATTTTTTTATAAAAGAAAAAATACCTAATTTAGCTATAGAAATTTTCTCTATCTTTAATTTTAATAAATTATCCTCTAAATAAATAAATCTTAATTTAATTTCAAAGGGTATTTTAATTTTAAATTTATATGTACCTTTTAAAACAAGCATTCCTTCATCAAATACCGTGGAACTTATTTCCAATCCTTTTATTTTAGCAAGTAAAATAACCTCTTGTATTATACTAATTAAATCTTCAGAAGTGACCTTTATAGTTGCTTCAGAAATATTCATTTATTTTCCTCCCCCTAATTCAATTTACTAATTTTCCTATACTATGTTTTAATTCTAGTATATCATATGTAGTTCTATAATTTACATATCCATAATTTATGTATTTCATTAGACTTAATTATTAAAAACTAATATAATGAGAACACATTAAAATAAAAATTAATTGGGTAGGTGATAATTAATGAAGAAAAAAAATAAATTTTTATTAATACCTATTGCCTTTTGTATAATTTCTTTAATTTCTATGATAACAGTAAATTTAACTTATAATAAAAATCTACACAAAAATTACTCTACATTTTTACAAGAAATATCATCAAAAAAAGTATCAGAAGTTTACCTAGATAACTCATCAATTCTCACTGTAAAACTTAAAAATGGACAAGTTTATAAAACAGATAATCCCAGAAAAGAAAGCTTAAAAGAAGACTTACTAAAAAATAATATTTTAGTTCATGAAAATTCATTTAAATCTATACAGGAACTTATTCCTGCTTTAGTATTTTTTATTTCAATTTGTAGCATTTTATATATTATTTTAAAAACATCAAAAGTTTTTTCCAAAAGCTCTTTTTCTCAATGTTCAATACAGGCGGGAGCTATACAAAATTGTTCTTATAACTTTAACAGTATAGCTGGTAATGAAGAGGCTAAAGAAAGTGTTAAAGATATAATAAATTTCTTAAGAACTCCAGAAAAATATGCTTCTTATGGCGCACGTATGCCTAAAGGAATTATTCTATATGGTGAACCTGGAACTGGGAAAACTCTTTTAGCAAAAGCTATTGCTGGTGAGGCTGGCGTACCTTTTTATGCTGTATCTGGTTCTGATTTTGTCCAAGTTTATGTAGGTGTAGGTGCTGCACGAATTAGAGATCTATTTAAAAAAGCAAAAAAACAAGGTGGAAAAGCAGTAATTTTTATTGATGAAATAGACGCCATAGGTAAAAAAAGAGATGGTTCTAAAAGTGGAGGAAGTTCCGATGAAAAAGATCAAACTCTAAACGCTCTCTTAACGGAGATGTCTGGATTTAATGAAAAAGAAGGAATTATTGTTATTGCAGCTACCAATAGATTGGATGTATTAGACCCTGCTCTTTTAAGACCTGGCAGATTTGATAGACATATAGAAGTTGCTCTTCCCGATTTACAAGCAAGAGATAAAATTATTAAACTATATCTAAAAAATAAACCTCATAAAAATATAAATTTTTATGAATGGGCAAAAAAAACAGCTTATTTTTCCGGTGCAAAATTAGAAAGTTTTATAAATGAAGCTGCTATTATCGCTTGTAATGAAGATAGCGAATATATAGATGATTTTATTTTGGACAGGGCTTATTCTATTTCATTAGCTGGTCATGAAAAAATAAATAGAGATTTTATTAAAGAACAAGATAAAAAAATTACAGCTATACACGAAAGTGGTCATGCTTTACTTTCACATATACTTTTACCTCAAGAAAAAATTTCTAAGGTTACTATTATTCCTAGTACCAAAGGTGCTGGAGGATATACTTTAAGTATTCCTGAAGATAGTTTATTTAGAGATAAATCTTATTTACAAAATAAAATAATGGTTCTTTTAGGTGGAAGAGCAGCGGAAGAACTTTATTTAGGAGAAGAAAATATAACTACTGGAGCATCTAATGATATTGAAAAATGCACAAATCTTATTGTTCGCATGATTAGTATTTATGGAATGGGCCAAAGTATCGGTCTTCTAAATATGAATGAACTATCTAAATTAGGAATTAACAATTCTACCTTGATATTAGATGAGTGTACAAAAACTATAGAAATTTTATATGATGAAACTAAAAAGCTTATAAAAAAGAACAAAAACCTTATCGATACTATGGTAAATTCTCTTTTGGATAAGGAAACCTTGTATGATAGTGATTTAGACATAATTTTTAATAATATTACTTTTTATTAATAAAGAAAAAAGGGGGGCTGTCGCACTAAAAAATAGTGCGACAGCTTTTTGCGTAAAAAATAAATCTCCCACTCGAAAGAGTGAAAGATTTATAGTAAAATTAATATATGCCAAAACATATTAATTTACATAAAAATTATACTTCAAATCGTGGAAATTATCAATTAAAACTTCCACTAAATATTGAATACATGATTCCAAATAATGATTCGGTGCGTTTGCTAAATCAATTTGTAGAAGAGATAGATTTAACAGATTTATATTCGACTTAGTTCCGATTAAGTTAAAATCAGGCTACGCCTCGTTTTTAACTTTTACTGCTTTCTTCTATTATATTGATACATTCCAAGACTGACCACTATACCTGATACTAATCCAATTATATGTGCCTTATTATCAATATTAGGCATACTTAATCCGATTATTATATTTATAAAAATTACTGCTATTATATTATATAAAAGTCCTTTTCCAATTTTTCTTTTTGCATTATACGCAAATATTAGTACTGCCCCTAATACTCCAAAAATAGCACCTGATGCTCCAATAGCTACTCCATTTAGTGTAAATGAGCTTAAAATAGAAGCTGTTAACCCAGCTATAAAATATATTATAAGAAAATTTTTAGTACCATAAACATTTTCAACTACTGGACCAATTGCATATAATGCATACATATTAAAAAATACATGAGCAACCCCTCCATGTAAAAACATACAGGTAATAAATCTATAAAACTGATTATTCAACAATGCTATATTTACTAATCCACCTAGTTTATATAAAACGCTTGTATTTATTTCCAGTACCCCTGCTCCTATTTTTAAATTTAAAAATAATGTTAGAATAAATGCAATTATATTTATAGCAATTATTATAGATGTACCTTTATTATTTTTTATAAAATTCTTTTTTTCAATAGTTCTATTAGTAATTATCTGCAAACTTTGTTCTATATCACTTCTAATTTTTTCTTCTATATTTCCTACATATTTTATACTTCTATTTTTAAAATCTAAAATAACCATATTATTCTGTATACATTTATATATAATTTCTTCGCTAATCATATTTATATCTACTACAAAATAGATTTCTATGGGAATATTAGAATTTCTAGTATTGCTTAAAATTATTTGTTTATATCCATTAAAATTTTCATATGTATCTTTATTTAAAAAGAGGATATAACATTGTTTATTATATTCCATTTTTGAAAGACACCATATATTTTTTACATTTTCATTCTCTTTAATTTCAATAAGATTATAATTCTTTTTATTTATTAATTCCTGAATTAATTCTCCATTGCAATCTTTCATATATAAAAAACTCTCCTAATTATTTAAAGGTTTCTTTAAAAACTCTTACTTATTTTAAAAACCTTTATTTAAAATTTATCAAAATTTTCACTAATTTTATCAGAAGATTCCAAAAAATATTTATATACCCTAATGTTTTTTCTTCTTACAATTGTCACAGACACCTTCTAAAGTAATATCTCCACAGGTAACATAAAATCCAACTTCCTTTTTTATTAATTCTTTTATTTGTGGCATTGGACATTCATATTCTACCTCTTTATTGCATATAGAACACTTTATTAAATGCTTATGTCCCTTTGTCTTTAAGCTATAACTGTACTTTCCCTCATCTAGATACCACCTATTTATTATACTATTTTTATAAAAATTTTCTAAAGTTCTATATATCGTAGATAAATCTATATTAATTTTATCATTATATAACATTCTATGTATATCTTCCGCTGTTAAAGATTTATTACTCTCTTTTAAAATATGCAAAATATTAATTCTGGCCTTTGTAACCTTTATACCAATATCTCTTAAATATTCTTCTTCGTTCATACTTAATTCCCTCCAATCCTATGTTTTATTTTAACATAGGTTAAGTCAAAATTAAACTCAATAACACTAGCTTTTTCAACAAAAAATGATATTTAAGCTAATTTATTTCAGCCCAAATATCATTCTTATTTTCTCTAATCTTTATAAAATATTTTTTAAATTTTCATCTCTATACATCTTAAAAATTCCTATTGCAAATAATACCACTGCAAAAATTAATACGAATACTATATTAATATAAACTTCACTAAAACTTTTACCATATTGCATAGCTTCTATAGTTTTCATAATCCATGCCTGTGGAAATAAGTTCGAATAATTTTGAAGCCATTTTGGCATTATTTTAATTGGCCAATAACATCCTGCTAACATGCATGTTGGAACAATAAGAACATTAGATAGTTGCGATGCCTGTGAAATAGTTTTTGAAAACGCTGATATAACTATGCCAAAACCTATACATGCCAGTCCAAAACTACACAATATCATAAACATTATTGGTGTACTTATGTAAAAACTCATCTTAAATACCTTTAAAGACATAAATAATATTAACAATATTTGTATTAAAAAAATTACGAAATTAGCTAAAATATTAGAAATTATATACTCTGTTTTACTAACTGGGGCACAAAATGTTCTAAAATATGTCCTATTACACTTATCTTTCATTATAAAATTAGAAGTTACACTAGATGCCATAAGCATAAAGACCAGTAAAAAACCTATACTTTGTCTTGTTACACTTTTTGTTACACTAATATCCTTAATTGCAACATCCTTTAACTTTAATTTTTTATCTTTATATCCTTTATAAATCTTATCAAATATTTTATTATTATTATTTGATGCCTTTCCTATATGGCTAAGATTTTCTACATAATAATTAACATAGTTCTCTATCCATGAAGTTATATCCTGACCTCTTAAAGAAATTATATTTAATTTTTTTATGTCACCTTTATATACCTCTTTATCAAATCCTTTGGGAATTACTAAAATACAATCCACATATTTATTCAACAAGCTTTCTTCAATATATTTTTCATCTACTTTTTGAATTGTAAAATTTTTATTGTCTCCTATTGATTTAACCATATCTTGCGATAAATATGTATTATTTAAATCTACTAATCCAACCTTAGTTAAAGATTGAGTATTGTTATTTAATCCTAAGGATATAAGTATTCCAATAATAGGCAACAATATAAAAGTTAATAAATTAGATTTTCTTCTAAAAGCTTGTTTTAATATATTTTTAGTAATAGAAAGTATATTGTTCATATTATGCCACTTCCCTTCTCGAAAAAATTAAAGGAATCATTAGAAATACTAAAGCAATTATACAATTAACCAAAATAGCTGTAGACGTCACTGATAAATCCCCACCATAAATTATTCTAAATATAGCATCATTAGTCCACTTTATTGGTGATATCTTAGACATATTATTTAAAACATTACTTCCTAATAAATTTAAAGGAATATATCCTCCCCCTAGGAAAACAAATATTGGAATAATCATATTTAAAGCTACAGACATTATATTTTCATTTTTGATTAAGACGGCCATTCCAACACCTATAGAAACTGCCATAACAATTAATGAAAAAGAAATTAAAAGTATAGCTCCTACGTTACTTCCCCAATCACTTTTTAAAATATATTTTGTAAATAAGAAAATAATACTAACTTGAATTATAGTTATGCTTATACATCCTAAAATTTTTCCTATAAAAATTTTCCCTAGTGATATACCACTACAACGTATTCTCTCTAGAGTTCTTCTTCTCTTTTCTGAAAGTATAGACATAGCGCCTGTTGCTATACTATATAAAATTATCATAGTAAACATTGTTATAGTATAATAATCTATTGCTCTTGGTGCACGTTTCGCATTTAAAGATCTTACTTTAACATAACTTGGCTCTTTATTTTCCTTTATATTTCTTATTCCCCTAGGATTAACTTCTACTATCTGTTCCATTACATTAGATCTTTGAACAAATGTATCTATTAAAGTATGAATTAAACTAGCATTGAATTCTCTAAGATTATTTGTACTTATATTTATATACTTATCATCTTTAATTTCTATATAAGAATCATATTTACCATTTTTAATTAATTCTACGGCTTTATTTTTATTATCTATTTTCTTAAACTCCAGGTTCATACTTTTTTCCATGTCTTTCATAAAACTTTCAAAAGTTTTAGTTATCTTGACATTTTTATTTAAAGTATATACTACCTTCATCTTAGGAATATTCCCTGTATTGGAAAAATTCCCTTTAAATGCAGTTCCTAAAATTAAAATCATTACAATAGGGAATATAACCATCATAAACATACTTTTCTTATCACGTACATTTTGAATTAATTCTTTTTTAAAGATACTTATTATGCCCATTTGGTTTCCCCCTAATCTCTAAGTTTTTTTCCTGTAAGACTTAAAAAGATATGTTCTAAATCATTATTTTTACTTTCTATACTTTTAATTATCATATTATTTTTTGTTATAACTTCTATTACATCCTGTAGATCCATTTCATTAGAATTTCGTTTTATAATAATATTATTTTCTTCTACAACTACACTTTGTACACCTTTTAATTTATTTAATTCTTCTATATGTTCAACACTATGAACCTCTACGATAATAGTACTACAATCGGTATATTTCTGTATTAAGTCATGTTTTTCTCCCTCTGCTATAACTTTTCCTTGATCCATTATAGCAAGATTAGAACATATAGCTTCAACTTCCTCCATATAATGACTAGTATATATAATCGTGCATCCTCGTCTATTTAATTCCTTTATTGACTCTAAAATATGATTTCTTGATTGAGGATCTATTCCCACTGTTGGTTCATCCATTACTATTAATCTTGGCTCATGTACTATTGCACAAGCAATATTAAGTCTTCTTTTCATTCCTCCAGAAAATTTTGCTGGATATTCTTTTGCCTTATCCTTAAGTCCTACGAACTCTAAAGTTTCCGCAACTCTTTTCTTCAGTTCTTTCCCTTTTACTCCATATAAAGAAGCAAAAAATGCTATATTCTCATAGGCAGTTAAATCTTCATATATTGCTATATCTTGAGGTACAACTCCTAAATTCTTTTTTATATCTCTAGCTTTTTTATTCATAGGCTTATTAAAAATATTTATATCTCCACTATCTTTAGATAGGAGACCACATATAATATTTATAGTAGTACTTTTTCCAGCACCATTAGGACCTAATAGTCCATATATTTGTCCCTCTTCTATGTTTAAGCTAATATCTTTAACTGCCATATGTTGTCCAAATCTTTTACATAAATTTTTTATTTCAACCAAACTCATATTATCAGCTCCTATGATTAAAAACTTTATTTTATTTACTCTTTAAATGCTACTAGAAAATTAAAACTTAAAAAAATTAAAAAACTTATCAAAATCCCTCCTGAATAAATTAATACAAGAGTACTACATAAACATAAACAAAAAGCCCATATTCCATATATAAGAGCCTGTGGAATTGTTTTTATAGCTATTAGTTTAGAAAAACTATATAATAAACTTAAAATCAATATTACTAGAAAAATATTTAATTTCAATTTATTGTTTAATATATAGAAGAATATATTATATAAAATCACAACTTCCCACAAAGAATAACAAAGAGGTTTAATAATTCCTGTGTATAACGGCCTATTTCTATTAAATTTTATCCATTTTATTTCTTGCATTTGTTTTCTGCTATCCTGTTTCATAATAACTTCAACTAGTACGATCATAACAAAAAATAAAATTTGAATTATAGTAAAAAAACTTAAAAGAAAAAGAAAAACACTTTTTATTATTCCTATAGTTGGTACAATTTTAATTAACATCTTAAACCCTTTGAATGTTCCGAACAAAATAGGTATTAATGTTAAAATCCCTAAATAAATTACTTTAACACCTTCCATAAAACTTTCTTTAGAAACATTACATAATCCATTAAACCATAAATAACATTTTTTAATCCATAAAACATTCTTTATGTTTATTCTCATAAAAATATATAAAAAATACACATATATAAAAAGGAAGATTATAATCATAAACTTATTTAAATATTCCATTATTCTCTTCCTCCTTTTATAAGAATAAGTACATTACCTATACAATGAGTTATTATAGGTACAACAATACAATATCCACTTAAATAATATATTAATCCATAAATTAAACCACTCCATATTTTTGATAAAAATATTTCTTTACCCATTAAAATATGATTTAATGCATATACTATTGAAGTAATAATCAAAATGATAATTGTATTTATGTTAAATACATTAGCTAAAATATAAAACCATATTAATCTATAAACTAGTTCTTCAAAGGCTCCTATTAATGCAGTACAAATTATACTCTTAGAATCACATTTTTTCCAAGCTGATAATATTTTTACACCTTCTATATCAATACCTTTTGCCTTCAAACATAACGCCACTACAGAAATCTCTCCCAAAAATACTATAGGAATAGTCGCTATGCCCAGAAGGTACCATAGATCTCCACAAATTAATCTTGGTTTTAATGATGTAGGCATTAATATAAAAACTGTTAAAACTATAAAAATATAAGTAATTAATAAACCTTTTAAAAGTTTTTCTAATTCTATACCACCTTTTTTAGCATTTAAAAAACATTGAGATAAAATTGTGGGGTTGAAAGTAAATAGTATTATTAATAAACTAAGGCATTGGATGCGGATATTCATTCTTTATCCCCCCATATTGCTTAATTCTTGGATGGTTTGCAAATGGAAAATCTGGTATACACATTTCTAATAACTCTGGCACTAATACTCTCATAACATACCAACCTTTATCTCTCGTTTCTGGTGGTGTTATATCCATAAATACTGCATATTCACTTACTTTCTTTAAATGTTTTAATATAAACTTTATATCCTCATCTATATTGTCTTTTCTTAAGTCTTCTAAACTAGATAATTTAATCTCACCATCTATTAACTCTTTTATGAGATTTTGTTTTTCCTCTATTCTCTTAGGAATACTATAAAATAAAACATTACTATCTAAATCTAAAAATCTAGGATTTTCTCCGCTCATAGCTTTTAAAGTTTCCGTATTATATATTGTATTAAAATAGGAACTATATGAAATAGCTGCCGCTTCCATTATTCCTCTAGTCATAGCTTGTACAGGATCTAAATCACCTTGTACTCCAAATAACAAATAAGGCATAGTTTTATCTTTTCTCTCTAAAAATACACCTAAAGTATGAATAGGAAGTTCTTCTAAAGTCATATAAAGAGGAATAATATTATAATCTGAGTTATTACCTAGATTAACATCTTCTAGTACTTTATTAATTATAGGATTATCTATTTGTACTAATGAACATTTTCTTTTTGTATACCAACTTAACATAAATGCATCAATTTGAATATATTCAATTAAAGCATTTAATAAAGCCTTTTTTAAACTTTTATGTGATGCTGTTCCCGTACTAAAAGATGGTATATGATTTTTTTCTCCTTTTTCCAAATTAACATTATAACCAACAAACATCATTTTAGCCGGTACCCAAATCTTTTCTTCTGGATTAAATAAAGATGAACATTTTATCCATCCTATTACATCTTTTTCATCTATTTTTTTATTACACATAGTCATATTTAATTTATTATTTTCATTAACTTGTTTTTCCGTAAATACATCTATGTATTTTAATGGTAATGTTTTACCCTTTTTAGACATTTCCTCATATGTAGCATAAATAATCTTATCCTCTAATAATTTGCCTGCAACTACAGATGAATATCTTTCTATACTTTCTCCTGTATATTTTATCAGAGCCTCTTCATAGTGTGATCCATATCCTATAATATGATATTGTACCGTAGTAGAATTATCTATAACTTGCTTGTGATAATTAGGCATATTTCCAGTAATACTTTTTAATGATACATCTTTTAAATGGTTAGTTAATGGGGCTGCTGAAGTGTTCATAATTCCACTTTGACTACTTGAAAAATTTTTAAATTCTTGAAAAACATTATTAAAACTAGGAGAATACTTAAGCATAACTTTAATCCTCAAGACTTTCTATTATATTTTTCATAACTACTCTAGTAGATACATTTATATCCTCTAGTTTAGCCTTAGCCACGTTTCCACATGCTTTACAAAAAGGTACTCTTAATACATCTTGTACTTGTATTTCTAATGTTGGAACATATATACTTAGCGCTCTCCCTTCAAACTTAGAACTTCCTGTATTAGCTATTAAGAATCCTTCTGAAACAAGTAAATTGCTCATAATATTCATTATTGGAATAATACCTTTATTTACTGGAAACTCTTCCTTGCATTTTTGTGATGCAAATTTATGATATAATATATGATCTTCTAGTCTTGCTAAAATTCTTTCTTCATAACATTCTAAACATCCGGTTTTCGGTGATTTAGTACTTAAAATATTTATAAAAGGACCATCTATAAAAGCAGTTACTACGGGAATATTATTGTATATACATACTCTATTTAAATTTCTAAGCATACTTATGCTAACCTGTTGCATACAAAGAAGTATACAACAATATCCGCCTAATTCCTGTTTTAACTTTTCTAAATTTTGTTTCATACTTAAAGCATCTAAATTTGATGTTACATCTATTGATGTTATAAGATTTTTTAAATCTTTAGAACATACATCTAAATCTAAATCTATAGATTTTGAAAGTTCCTTTACTGTCTTATTTTCATAATCACTATCACCTATAAATAGTAATTTTTTTTGATTATCTTTAACTGGCGCAAGATATCTAAAATCACCCAAAAGTATTTTACTTATTTCATTATGAATATCCGAATCTTCTTTGCTACAAATCATACCTGATTGCCATAATGCTTCCATAGTTCCTAATAGATTGGCTTTATCATTATCATTTAAATCACTTTTTTCAATTTCTTCTAAAGTAATACTATTGCCTTTTTCCATATGATTTATGAAAGTTTTTATAACTTTTTTAAAGCTTTCACTTTCTTCTTTTAAATCTAATGTTGCTTCATTATAATTCCATAATCCCATTCTAAAGATTATTTCATCTTTATTTAAAGTAAGTATTCTTAAATTATTATTAAAAACATATTCTTTTATTTTGTCCACAATCTATTCCTCCTGTACCCCAACTAACGTCATATGAATCATATGTTTTAAAACTCCATCAAGTCCTAAAAGTTCTTCTACATGTTGTTTTTCATATCCCCCAATATCGCATGCACCATATGCTAAAGCAGTTGATACTAGTTGAAGATTTTGAGCTATTTCACCTGTTTCTATGAATGCATATGCCATACCCGCATCACCATATTTTCTAGTATTAATAGGTAAATTATATATGTAAAATACAATAACATTGGCTTTTTCTGCATTAATAAATGCAAATTCAGCTAAAGATCTAATTTCTTTCTCGTTCATATTACCTGAAACCTTTTTTAAGGCATGGGCATAAGGATAATATCTATATATACCATCTTCTAGATCTTTTACATTATTTATATATAGGTATAGTTCTATTGGATATAGTCCACCAGCCGATGGTGTATTTCTAAGCTTCAAATTTTTATTTTCCATAGAACCATAAGCAGGTACTTCAGCCGATATTCCTTGACTATAGTATAAAATATTAGATAAATCTTTTAAATGCATAGAATTACCACTAAATTTCCTTACGCTTCTTCTATTAATTATAACTGTAGATAACGCTACCTTTACCTTTGTATGTATTGGCAATTTAATAATATCTTCTAAGTCCTCATTAAATTCTAAATTAGTTGCTGTAGCTATAGCCTCTTGTTTTATAAAATTAGATATTCCAATTTTATAACCTATGTAATCATTATTTGTCTTATAATTTAAGAGATATTGTTCTCCTAAAAATCTATTTTCTCTAGAAGTTAAATTACTTTTTATAATATTATCAGAAATTTTAACCACAGTACTTTCTACATAAGGTGACATATTTAAATACTGTGTATTAAAAGAAATTATTTCTTTACTTTCTATAGAACTCAATGTTCTTTTTTCTTTATTTTTTTCTTTATTTTTATTTAAAAGCATACTACTCTCCTTTTCAATTAAAGATAAAACACCATTATTTTTAAGTTAATAATAAAATAGACCGTATTACATTGCTTCATTATAAAATTTAGCATTGCATAACAGCCTTATTCAAATATTAAAGTAGTATTAAAATAATATCATAAATAAATTCTTAATTAAGTTTTTGAACTATATCCCCCATCAAATAATGATGGGGGATTGTACAAAAATAGTATTTTTAAAAATACTATTTTCCTGGAGTTGGAACTGTGCTTGTAGCTGTACCACCATTAACTCCTACAGATACACAGCAGCAGCAACAACAACAGCAGCATCCGCCTGGTGCTAATTGAACGTTTTCCTTTTTAGCACTTGTTGCTAATACATTTTTTTCAAACTTTAACATAAAATCTCCCCCTTATGCTAAACTATATATAAGGTAAATGAATTCTTTCATCACCTTTCTCTTATATTATACACGATTTTAATACAAAGTTAAATATATTTAAACTTTTTTTTAAATTTTTTTTAATAATTCTTTGTTATCTACAATTTTTGAACAAAAATAAAGAGAGTTGTATTAAAATTTATAATATCCTTCTAATTCATCTCTCTTTAACTTAATTATTAATATTCATTTATAACTTATATTATTTTAATGCCTCTAAAACTTTCAATATATAACCATATACTCTATCTGTAGACGAAATACTTAAATGTTCCTTTGGTGTGTGTACATCAAAAATATTTGGTCCCACAGAAATCATATCCATTTCTCCATCAAATTTACCACTGAATAACCCACACTCTAACCCAGCATGTATTGCTGAAATTTCTGGTTCTTCTTTATATAACTTCTTATATACATCTACCAATGTTTCTCTTAGTTTAGACTCAGGATTATATTGCCATTCTGGATAATTTGCTAATAATTCAATTTTAGCCCCATACAAACTTGATATTAATTTACCTTTGTTACAAATAAATTCTTTTAATGTACCAACAGAACTTCTAACTGTACTTTCAAAATGCACACTTTTATCTGTTGTTGCCAAAATTCCTAAATTAGTAGAACTTTCTACTAATCCCTCTATAGCTTTACTCATAGTTTCTATTCCATTAGGAATTAACATTAAAATTCCTATAGTTTTCTCTGTACTTTCTTGTGTAAACATATCTATAGACTTATTTAACTTATTTAGTGAAACTTCTACCTCTTTATCTTGAGCATTCAATTCCACTTTAAGTATTCTATTCCATTTATCAATAGTTTCTTGTAAATTTGCAATTTCATTATCCTGTATTGCTATTATTGCTTCACTTTCCCTTGGAATTGCATTCATTTTAGCTCCACCATTAATAGAAACTAAGTTAAATTTAACTTTAGAACTTAAATCATATAAAAGTCGTCCTAAAATCTTATTGGCATTTCCTCTTTGCTTGTCTATTTCCATCCCTGAATGTCCACCTTGGAGACCATGAACAAAAATTCTATAACATTGTTTTTGATTTTGTTCTTTTATTATAGGAAGTGTTATTACTTCTCTTACTCCACCTGAACAACTTACTAATAACTTACCTTCCTCTTCAGAATCTATGTTTATCATTCTTCTACCTTTTATATTCTTAGGATCTAAATGCTGTGCTCCTCCCATACCTACTTCCTCTTCTGTAGTAGCTAATAATTCAATTGGAGGATGACTAATATCATTAGAATCTAAAATAGCTAGTCCCATTGCTATGGCTATACCATCATCTGCACCTAAAGTTGTTTTATTAGCTCGTAGAACATCACCTTCTACTACAAAATCTATTGGATCTTTTAAAAAATTATGATCACTACATGCATCTTTTTCACAAACCATATCCATATGTCCTTGGATCACAACTATTGGTGAATTTTCATAACCCTTAGTACCTGGTTTTCTTATAATAACATTTAAAGCTTCATCTTGTATAACTTCTAAATTACGATCTTTTGCAAATTGTACCAACCAATCACTTATTTCTTTCTCATTCTTAGATCCTCTTGGATGTTGATTCATTTCTTTAAAGAATTGAAATACTTTATAACTTTCTAATGTTTTTAAGCTATCTAACATTATTTATCATCCTTTCTATATAAACATCATTTTTATTCCAAAAAACAGTAAGATAATTCCTCCAATATAATCTGCATATTTTTGAAATACTTCTATTTTATTTAATAATTTAGAAATTAAAAATGCAAATGTAGTCATAATTAAAGTTACTATACCTATTATTATTGTACAATTTATTAAAACTCCTACTGATTTAAGATCATTTAATACAGTAAATCCAATTACCATGGCATCTATACTAACAGATATTCCTAATATAATATTTGTTTTAAGATTTAATAATATATTTTCCTTCTTTTTTTCCATTCCTTCTTTTATCATAATAACTCCAACTAAAGATATAACACATCCCCCTAAAATTTTAGGTACTGAGGCTATGTATGTACTAAATAGAATACCTCCATACCCTCCAACAAATGCAAATAAAAATTGAAAGAATGCAAAAGAAAAAATAAAGCCTATTTTATTTTTAAATTTCACCTCTGGGTTTAACCCGATTCCCAAAGCCACTCCAAAGGCATCTAAAGCTAAGGCTAAAGAAATAACTAATAAATAATTTAAATTCATTTTTATCCTCCTACTATTAAACTATTATTATTAATATTATTAATCTTTAAAAATAATTCTTAGTTTAAAATAAGAAGACTTGATTTTATTTTGATAAATTTACCTATTATAATAATATCATTATAATATATTAATTTCAAAACATTATTAACTTATTATCACTATTAAAAGCTTGTGCATATAATAATTGTGAGATAATTTATGAAAGGATAATTTGCATGGAAATTTCTATACCTAAATATTTAAAATCTTTTATAAGGGTGCTTCATGTCTCCCCAAAAACTCCTACTGTAGACATTTATATCAATAATTCTCCCGTTATTAAGGAACTAAGATATAGAGGCTTTACTGAATATATGCCAATTGCTGCTGGTACCTATAATATAAAAATTTATGTTTCAGGTACAAATACTGTTTTACTAAATGACACTATAACAATAGATCCAAACAAAATACTTACTATAGCAGCTATAGGTTTAGGTCCTAAATCACTATCACTTTTCCCTATACTAGATCCAAAGTTAAATATAGATAATACTAAAGCCTACTTAAGATTTATTCAACTTTCACCAAATACACCACCTGTAGATATAGTGACTTCCAATGGTATACGATTATTTAAAAATACATCATACAAACAAAAACAAAACTATATTCAACTAAATCCTCAAATTTATGCAGTAGATATGAAATTAGCCGATACTACAACTTCAATTTTGTATGTGCCAAATATAAAATTAATGCCAAATAAATTTTATACTATTTATTCAGTAGGTTTATTAAATGACAATCCTCCTTTACAAGTATTAATTCCTCTTGATGGAAATTCTTATATAAGTTTCTATAGTTAATTTTTAAATGTCTATTTCATAAAAAAGAGATTAAATAATTTTAATTATCTAATCTCTTTTTTATCTGTTTATTTTAATCTTTCTTCTAATTCTTTTCTAAGCTCTCCGTAACCTGGCTTTCCAAGAAGTGCAAACATATTCTTTTTATATGCTTCAACTCCTGGTTGATTAAATGGATTAACACCTAATAAATATCCACTTACTCCACAAGCTTTTTCAAAGAAATATACAAGGTATCCAAAATAATAAGGAGTTATTTCTGGAACATTTATAATTATATTTGGTACTCCTCCATCATTATGTGCAAGTACTGTTCCTTCAAAAGCCTTCTTATTTACAAAATCTATAGTTTTATCTTGTAAATAATTTAATCCATCTAAATCTTCTTCAAAAGCTTTTAGGGTAATTTCCTTAGTTGCTTTTTTAACATTAATTACTGTTTCAAAAATATTTCTCATTCCATCTTGTATATATTGCCCCATAGAATGCAAATCTGTTGAGAAATTAACAGAAGTAGGGAAAATTCCTTTTCCATCTTTTCCTTCACTTTCTCCATACAATTGCTTCCACCATTCTGAAAAATATTGAAGCCTTGGTTCATAGTTAACTAAAATTTCAGTTGTTTTACCTTTTCTATATAGTGCATTTCTAGCTGCTACATAAGAATAACATGGATTTTCTTTTATTGATGGTCTATAAAAATCTCTTCTAGCTTCTTTTGCCCCTTCTAACATTTCATCAATATTAACTCCAGCTGTAGCTATAGGAAGCAATCCTACTGCTGTAAGAACTGAAAATCTTCCTCCAACATCATCAGGAATTACGAATGTTTCATATCCTTCCGAAGTAGCTAAAGTTTTTAAAGCACCTTTTTCTTTATCTGTAGTTGCAAAAATTCTTTCCTTTGCCCCTTCTTTTCCATATTTATTTTCCAATAGTTCTTTAAAAATTCTAAAAGCAATTGCAGGTTCTGTTGTTGTACCTGATTTAGAAACTACATTAACAGATATATCCTCATCTTTTACAAGTTCCACTAAATCACTAATATAAGTTGAGCTAATATTATTTCCAACAAAATAAATAGCCGGTGTTTTTCTCTTGTTTTTTGGGAGACAATTATAAAAAGAATTACTCAACATTTCAATAGCAGCTCTAGCACCTAAATACGATCCTCCAATCCCTATAACTATCAATACATCTGAATTATTTTGTATGTTTTCTGCTGCTTTCTTTATTCTATTAAATTCATCCTTATTATAATCAACAGGTAAATCTAACCATCCTAAAAAGTCATTTCCTGCTCCATCTTTATTATGCAACTTACTATGAGCTTCTTTAACCATACCCTCCATCATATTTATCTCATCTTCCTTTAAATAAGGCATGGCTTTACTTAAATCAAGTTTAATCTTTGACATTATCTTCCCTCCCAAGTAATATATTTATATAAATATTTAAAGTAAAAATATTGAATTTCTATATACAATATCCTTTTTATTATACCTTTTTATAAAAATATTATCAATAATTCGCATATTTGTATTAACTTAAATCCTTATAATATAGATAGAAAAGCTAGGTACATTTATACCTAGCTTTTCTATCTATACTGTACTTAAACTTATTTGCCCACCATTTAATCTTGAAACCTCAGCTAACATCTGCATAACCTTATGATTTTTTATAAGATTTCTCACTTTTTCACTTTGTCCTATATTTTCATTACCATTTAATTGAATCTTATTTTCTCTAAAATCTAATTTAAATGTGTTCTCTTTTCTTTTTGTTTCTTTTTCTTTTTTTCTTATTTTATCATTTTTTTCTTCTGCTTCCATTATAAAATCTATTAATGTTTTCTTTGCTCTTTTAGCTGCCTCTTTTTCCTCTTTAGTTAATTCACATTCAAAACGCTGACCATTAACAACTACCCATCTTTTTTCTCCATCAATGCCAAGTTCCTCCCACTGACAATCAGGATTATTGGTAGTATAACTTACAATGTTATTAAAAGTTGCTTTATCTACATACATGGTTGTGTTAGCAGCTGTTCCTTTATCTAAACTAAAACCTACACCATTAGGTTTTAAATAATCTCTTGCTCTATCTGAAATATTAACACTGTCTCTTCTAAGCTCTTTATATTTTAATTCTTCTTTTTCAATTGTATTCTTTTTTATCTTACTACCATCAATTGAAAATTCTTCACTATTTTGTTTATTAATTGATTTTTTTGTATAGCCTAATAAACTTTTAATACTATTAATATTTATTCCCACAAAACCACCCCTTTTCCGTATTTTACTATAAATATTTCTATATTTTAATATTCGTTTTATTTTTCTTTCTCTTTACTTTTTAAATTCTTTATAATTACTTTCTATTAACTTAATATATTTACCTATTTTACGCACCAACAAAATAAAACTTAATATAATAATTAGTGTACAGTTATTATATTATCACTAGGAGATGAAAATAAATGAAAGAACTAAAGCCTAAACACTATGATTTTTGTACTATTAAAGGATTAACTCCAGAACAAATTAGCCAACACTATAAGCTATATGTTGGCTATATTAATACAATTAATAAGATAGATAATCTTAGTAAAAACTATAAATGTTATCCTGGTTCCAATCCCACCTATAGTCCTATGAGATCTTTAAAATTAGGTGAAAGCTATTCTTTTGATGGAGTTAAACTTCATGAATTATATTTTGAAAATATAACTAATGGTAATT
Organism: Clostridiaceae bacterium 14S0207; assembly: GCA_003288255.1. Taxonomy (GTDB): domain Bacteria; phylum Bacillota; class Clostridia; order Clostridiales; family Clostridiaceae; genus Hathewaya; species Hathewaya limosa. Next base: position 2,303,545 of record CP026600.1, read on the forward strand.
GTTATATTAGTAAAGATCTAAAAAATTTAATATGTTGTCAATGGTATTCATTTAACAACTTTTTAGGCTATTTAAAGGAAGTATGCCTTGCTATGAGAGGATGGGCAATAGTAACTTATGACTATTTAACATGTTCTCTTCGAATAACAGGTTCAGATTTGCATGATAAGGGTGGATTATGGTGTGCCTGCCCTATTTTAATTATAGATGTATATGAACATGCTTATTTTATGGACTTTGGTACTGATAAAGCTAAATATGTAGATGTAATATTTAAAAATCTAAATTGGAAAGTAATTAGTTCAAGATTAGCTCAATGTTGCGATTGCTAATATTTCATTCATTATAAAGGTTGGTTTATCCAACCTTTTATCTTTCTAATGATAAGTCCTAATTATTATGTTATAATTATTTATAATTATTTTATCTTAAAAACACAGGAGAATATTATATGAAAAAAATCACTTTATCTGAATTAATTCTATTAATAAATCAAACCGAAAAAGAAGCAAATTATAACTTTTATAACGTGTTAAATAACAGTATAGTAATTAAAGATAGAGAATTAGATGGAAAAGAAACCATTTTAAATGAGATAAAAGAATTTGATCAAGAGTATAAACTTTATGTAGAATCCATAAATAAATTAGAATGTTACAAAAACAAATTATCTAAAGCTAATGCCACTTCTATAGCCTATGAAAATATGACTATTTTAGAAACCTTAAATAATATTAATAACTTAAAAAGACAATTGAATTTACTAGAAGAATTATGTAATAAAACTCCATCCTTAAAAAGATGTTTTGATGGAAATGGTTCTAATGCATATTATAAGGTAGAAAAATTAAACTTCGACTTAGACATATACAGTAATGAAAAACATACAATTCAATTACAAATTAATACTTTAGAATCATCTATTCAACAAGCTAATGCGAATACTTTTGTGCAAATAGATTAGAATAATACCCAAATAAGTTCTTTGAGTTATATTTTAAAATCTATTTAAAGACAAAATATATAATTATAAATTAAAGTAAAATGTAAAATGTATATTATAAAAATTTATTAATTACTTGTAAGCTTTAAATTGTATTATTAAAGTGTATCTATTAACAATTGAACATTTATATATAACTTTAAGTCTTATTTGCTTATTATAAAAAGGAGGTGATATATCACCTCCTTAATTAATTTTTATTTACTTTTTATTAAGTTATTCATTTTTAACTTAACATCCTATTTTTATACACCTGTTGAACCAAATCCACCTTGTCCTCTTGTTGTTTCACTCAATTCACACACTTCTTCCACATCTAAAGTTAAAGTTGGTTTAATAACCATTTGAGCTATTTTCATTCCTTCTTCTACCTTAAATTCTTCATTACCAAGGTTAATTAATATTATACATATTTCTCCCCTATACCCTTCATCTATAGTACCAGGAGTATTTAATACTGTTATACCATGTTTCAATGCTAATCCACTTCTTGGTCTTACTTGTGCCTCAGTATTTTTAGGTAATTGAATCTTAATCCCTGTATGTATTAACTTTCTTTCCAAAGGTTTAAGAATAACCTCTTCTATTGAAAATAAATCAAGACCAGCATCTCCTTCATGTGCTCTAAACGGAATAATAGCTCTATCACTGATTTTTTCTATTAATAACTTCATAATTTTTCCTCCATCTATAACTTATTAAAATCTTTTATTTTAAGTAAATTTTATTAATATGCATACTTAATGTTAAGTCTCATTATATTCTATACATACTTAAATAAATCCTTAGATCACTATTTATTATGTTATATAATATAGCATCATTTCAGTCTATACTATATTAAAATAAAATATAAATATATACAACTTATTAGTATTAAAATTTATATTTATTTTATAAACTTTATTATCAGTCTTTTTATAAAAAGAGACTACCTCATTTTAGAAATAAACTTTCTATTTGAGATAGTCAATTATTTTATCTTAGTTAAAATAATATACCTGCTATTGTACCTGTTAGACATGTAGTTAGTAATCCACCTATCATAGCTTTTAATCCTAATTTGGCAATATCTTTACGTTTTTCTGGAGCAAGTCCACCTATACCACCTATTTGTATACCTATAGAACTTATATTCGCAAATCCACAAAGAGCATAAGTTAAGATAAGAATTGTTTTAGGATGTAATGCATGTGATTTTATAAGTGGAGCAAAATTTGCATATGCTACAAACTCATTTAAAACTACTTTTGTACCAAATAAATTTCCTGCTTGAATTATATCTTGTTGAGGAATTCCCATTACATAAGCAAGTGGGGCAAATATTCTTCCTAGAATCCATCCTAAATCTAATGATGGCATCCCTATTCTAACTCCAATTACTCCTATAACAGAGTTAACTAAAGCTATTAATGCTATAAACGCTAAAAGCATTGCTCCTACGTTTAATGCAAGAGATAATCCTTCACTCGCTCCTGTTGCTGCTGCATCTACTATATTGGAACATTCTGACTTTATTTCTATCTTAACTGATCCATTTGTTTCTGGAACTTCATCTTGGGGACATATAATTTTTGATATAATAAGTCCTCCAGGCGCAGCCATAATACTTGCAGCAAGTAAGTTAGCTGCATCAACACCCATAGCTACATATCCAGCCATTACTCCACCAGCAACAGTAGCCATACCTCCAACCATTATAGTTAAAAGTTCAGATTTTGTCATTCCTTTTATAAATGGTTTTATTAACAAAGGCGCTTCCGTTTGTCCTAAGAATATATTTCCTACTGCTGATAATGTTTCTGCACCACTAGTGCCTAGTAATTTAGCTATACCTTTTGCTAATATAGATATTATAAACTGCATAATTCCTAAATAATATAAAATACTCATAAAAGCTGAAAAGAATACTATTGTAGGTAATATTTTAAAAGCAAATATCATCCCTAAACTATCTGATGTAACTAAAGGACCAAATAAAAATTTCGAACCTTCATTAGTAAAAGCTAACAAACTATCAATAACTGAACCCACTGACTGAAAAACTATTCTTCCCAATGGAACTTTAAGTATTATTAAAGCAAACAGAACTTGAAGGCCTATACCAATCCCTACTAATTTCCAATTAATTTTTTTCTTATTATCCGATAATAAATATGCAATTCCTATTATCACAATAATACCAAGTAAACCTATAAATCTACTCATTTGTTTTCTCCCTTTATTTTCTTAAGTATTTTAATTTATTATTAAAATATTAATATAAATTTTATTATTTATTAAAATTTTATCATATATTGTATCACATTTAAATAACTTTTTTTATTTTTTTTAATAATAATAAATATTTAAGTATATATAGTATAACAGTTTAATGTTTTATAGTAATTTTATGTCTTAATATCTAAAATTTTTAAATTAAAATTCTTTTTCGACTATAATAGACATTTCTTCTTATATTCTTAGTATAACCTATTATTATATAATTCTAATATAAAATTTTATATATTTTACTATTAACCTCCTTCCTTTCTTATATATTTTATCCCGATTATCTTTTCTTATTTATTCTTTTAGGATTCGATGGGAACCATCCCTTTTTAACTCTATCTTCCTGTTCAATTATCTCAAGTATACTCCATAAACAAGAAAATCCTGTTACTCCTAAAACAGAACTGAGTATACTACTTTGGGTAAATAAAGCTGAACCTATAAAAACAATTCCTAACATAAGAAAAATTGGCCAAATCTTTTTTCCAAAGTAATATTCACCCTTTATAACTACTGGATGAAACATACCTATAATTATAAATGTTATAAAGCCAATAAAAATTCCTTGAAAATTCATATTTTCTCCTTTCACTATATCTTGTTACAAAATCTAGTTATTGTACTAAATTATTTATGACAATTATATAGTATTCTATAAAAAATAAAATAATCATCTTTATTATAAATATCTTTTAGTCTATTTCTTAAAAAACAAAAAGTAGCCTAAATTTAGACTACTTTTTGTTTTTGGTTTTATTTTAAATATATTGTTAATTTTTAATTATACAACTAAATAATATTTATTCCCACTCAATAGTAGCTGGTGGTTTTGAAGTTATGTCATAAACAATTCTGTTTACTCCTTTAACTTCATTTACTATTCTTCTTGATATTTTATCTAAAACATCATATGGAATTCTTGCCCAATCTGAAGTCATTCCATCTGAAGATGTTACTGCTCTTAATGCTATTGTATGGCAGTATGTTCTTTCATCACCCATAACTCCAACTGATTGAATATTAGGTAGACAAGCAAAGTATTGCCAGATATCTCTTTCAAGCCCCGCATTTGCCACTTCTTCTCTTAATATAGCATCTGCTTCTCTAACTATTTCTAACTTATCTTCTGTAATTTCACCTAAAACCCTTATTGCAAGTCCTGGTCCTGGGAATGGCTGTCTCCAAACTAATTTCGTAGGAATTCCTAATTCCTCGCCAACAGCTCTAACTTCATCTTTAAATAGTTCTCTTAAAGGTTCTATTAATGTAAATTCAACATCTTCTGGAAGGCCACCAACATTGTGATGACTTTTTATAACAGCAGATGTTTGAGTTCCACTTTCAACTACATCTGGATAAATAGTTCCTTGTACTAAGAAATCCATTTTCCCTAATTTATCTGATTCTTCTTCAAATACTCTTATAAATTCTTCTCCAATTATCTTTCTCTTTCTTTCTGGATCAGAAACACCTTTTAACTTTCCTAAAAATCTCTCTTGTACATTAGCTCTAACTAGATTCATATCAAATTGTTCTCTAAATATATTCTCAACTTGATCTCCTTCATCTTTTCTAAGTAAACCATGATCTACAAATACACAAGTTAATTGTTTTCCTATAGCTTTATGAACAAGTACTGCTGCTACAGATGAATCAACTCCACCTGATAATGCACAAAGTACTTTTTTATCTCCAACTATTTCTTTTATTTCTTTAACCTTTTCTTCTATAAATGAAGACATTGACCATTCTCCAGCAACTTTACATACGTTGAATAGGAAGTTAGTTATCATTTGTCTTCCAAATAAAGTATGTTCAACTTCTGGATGGAATTGAACTCCATATAATTTTCTATCTTCATTCTCAAAAGCAGCTACCGGACATTGAGATGTTGTCCCTGTAATTTCAAATCCTTCTGGTACTGCTGATATATAGTCAGTATGACTCATCCAACATTGTTTGTCTTTTGTATCTTTGAAGATTAAAGAATTTGTATTTAAATCAACATCAGTTTTTCCATACTCTCTAACTGTAGCTGTACTAACTTTACCACCTAAAGTATAAGACATTAATTGAGCCCCATAACAAATACCTAATACAGGAATTCCTAACTCAAAAATTTCTTTATCCACTCTTGGTGCACCATCTTCATATACACTATTAGGTCCACCTGTAAAAATTATTCCTTTTGGTTGTTTTGCCTTTACTTCTTCTACTGTAAATGTATATGGAACAATCTCACAATAAACATGATTTTCTCTAACTCTTCTGCCTATAAGTTGTTTATATTGTCCCCCAAAGTCTATTATCAAAATTAATTCTTTATTATTTGCCACTTAGTTTTCCTCCATTTCAACATTAATTATAGTTTCATACTATAATTTGGTGCTTCTTTTGTAATATTTATATCATGTGGATGACTTTCTCTTAATCCTGCTGAACTTTGTACTACAAATCTAGCACTTTCACATAGAGTATTAATGTCTTTTGAGCCCAAATATCCCATTCCTGAACGTATTCCACCTAGTAATTGATATATAGTATCTGTTACACTTCCCTTAAATGGAATTCTTCCTTCTACACCTTCTGGAACTAATTTCTTGTTTCCTTCTTGGAAATATCTATCTTTACTTCCACAAGCCATAGCTCCTAAAGATCCCATTCCTCTATATACCTTATAACTTCTTCCTTGGTATATTTCTACTTCTCCCGGCGCTTCTTCACATCCTGCAAATAATGAACCCATCATACAAACTTGAGCTCCTCCTGCCAATGCTTTTACAATATCACCAGAATATTTCAATCCACCATCAGCTATAATCGGTACTCCATATTTTTTAGCTTCTTTCGCACAATCCATAACTGCTGTTAATTGTGGCACACCTACACCTGCAACTACCCTTGTAGTACAAATCGATCCAGGTCCAATACCTACTTTGACACAATCAGCACCAGCCTCAATTAAATCTCTTGTTGCTTCAGAAGTTGCAATATTTCCTGCAATAACTTGTAACTCCGGATAGTTTTCTTTTATTTTTTTAACACCTTCAAGAACTCCTCTTGAATGTCCATGTGCTGTATCTAGAACAACTACATCTACGCCAACTTTAACAAGTGCAGAAACTCTTTTTAACATATCACTTGTGATTCCTACTGCGGCACCACAAAGTAGTCTGCCTCTTTCATCCTTAGCTGAATTAGGATATAAAATACTCTTCTGAATATCTTTTATAGTAATTAATCCAACTAAATTATTTTCTTTGTCTACTAGTGGTAATTTCTCTATTTTGTGCTTTTGAAGAATCTTCTTAGCTTCATCTATAGCAGTTCCCTCTGGAGCTGTAATTAAATTTTCACTAGTCATAACTTCTTTAATTGCCTTACTATAATCTGTTTCATAAACAATATCTCTATTTGTTATTATTCCTACAAGTTTTCCTTCAACTGTTACAGGAATACCTGAAATTCTATATTTTTTCATCAATCTTAAGGCATCTTCAATTTTGTCTTCTGGTGAAAGATAGAATGGATTAGTTATTACTCCATTTTCTTGTCTTTTAACAGTATCTACTTCAGCAGCTTGAGCCTCAATAGACATATTTTTATGTATTATGCCTATGCCACCTTCTCTAGCCATAGCAATTGCCATTTTAGACTCAGTAACAGTATCCATTCCTGCACTCATTAAAGGAATATTTAATTTAATTTTTTTTGTAAGATTAGTTTTTAATAAAACCTCTCTTGGTAAAATCTCTGATTTATTTGGAACTAATAGTACATCATCAAAAGTATATGCTTGTTTTAAAATTATTGCCATTGTTTCACCCTCCCTTTATATTATTGCCATTTTTCTTTTTTTAACTACAAAAAAAGTACAACTATTAAGGCTATAACATATCACATTTCATATGCAACACACTACAAAAAGAGCCAATAGCTATACACAGTACACTAAATGCTCTTTCCATAGTTAGAAATTTTCGGTTTCTTGTAGAGACTCCCCACCATATCAAAGGATTATATGAAAAGATTTATGCAATTTTTCTAAAATAATTATTAATATTTATTCTATTTAAAGTTTATACATTTGTCAATGGATTTTTTGCAAAAAAAAGAGTTTTGCTATGCAAAACTCTTTTAAGGTATATTAATACATACCACCCATACCCATTCCATCCATACCTGGAGCCATTGGAGCTGCTGGTTGTTTTTCTGGAATATCGACTACTGCAGCTTCTGTTGTTAAGAATGTTGAAGCTACTGAAGAAGCATTTTGTAATGCTGATCTTGTAACCTTAGTTGGATCAACAATACCTGATTTTATCATATCTACGTACTCTTCATTATAAGCATCAAATCCTACGCCTTCATTACTTGCTTTAACTTTATCTATTATTACTGAACCTTCTAATCCAGCATTCTTAGCTATTTGTCTAACTGGTTCTTCTAATGCTCTTACTATAATATTTATACCAACTTGAACATCACTGTTTTTGTGAGTTAATTTTGATACTTGATTTATAGCATTAACATATGCTGTTCCACCACCTGGAACAATACCTTCTTCTACTGCCGCTCTTGTAGCTGCTAAAGCATCTTCAATTCTAAGTTTTCTTTCTTTTAGTTCTGTTTCAGTAGCAGCACCAACTTTAATTACAGCTACACCACCTGCTAATTTAGCAAGTCTTTCTTGTAATTTTTCTCTATCGAAATCAGAAGTTGTTTCTTCGATTTGAGCTCTTAATTGAGTAACTCTATTTTTGATTTCTTCTTTACTTCCTTTACCATTTACGATAGTAGTAGTATCTTTACATACTTTAATGCTTTCAGCTCTTCCTAACATATCTATAGTTACATCTTTTAAATCTCTTCCTAAATCTTCTGAGACTACTTCTCCACCTGTTAAGATAGCTATATCATTTAACATTTCTTTTCTTCTATCACCGAATCCTGGAGCTTTAACAGCTACACAAGTAAATGTTCCTCTTAATCTATTTACAACTAATGTTGCTAAAGCTTCACCTTCAACATCATCAGCAATTATAAGAAGTTTCTTTCCTTGTTGAACTATTTGTTCTAAAATTGGTAATAATTCCTGAATATTAGAAACTTTTTTATCTGTAATTAATATATATGCATCTTCAAGAATAGCTTCCATTTTTTCAGTATCTGTAGCCATATATGGGCTTAAGTATCCTCTATCAAATTGCATACCTTCAACAACACTTAATTCAGTTCCCATACTCTTTGATTCTTCTATGCTTATAACGCCTTCATTACCTACTTTTTCCATAGCGTCTGCAATTAACTTACCTATTTCTTCGTCTGCTGCTGAAATAGCTGCAACTCTTGCTATATCTTCTTTACCATTAACTGGTTTAGATAATTTTTTAATTTCTTCAACAGTTGTATCAACTGCCATTTTTATACCTTCTCTTATTAGCATTGGATTTGCACCAGCTGTTACATTTTTTAGACCTTCTCTTATAATAGCTTGTGCTAATAAAGTAGCTGTTGTAGTACCATCTCCTGCTACATCATTAGTTTTTGTTGCAACTTCTTTAACAAGTTGAGCTCCCATATTTTCATATGGATCTTCTAATTCTATTTCTCTAGCTATACTTACACCATCATTAGTGATTAGTGGTGCTCCAAATTTTTTATCTAAAACTACGTTTCTTCCTTTTGGTCCAAGTGTTACCTTTACAGTATTAGCTAATTTATCAACACCTTTTTGCATTGATCTTCTAGCTTCTTCATTAAATAATATTGTCTTTGCCATTATCAAAACCTCCTATTTATTAAACTTTTTAGGATTAATTCTATTATTCTACTACTGCTAATATTTCTGATTGACTTATAATTATATATTCTTGACCTTCAAATTTAATTTCATTTCCTGAATATTTAGAGAACAATACCTTATCTCCAACTTTTAATTGCATCTTAACTTCTTTACCATCTACTATTTCGCCAGGTCCTACTGCTATTACTTCAGCTTCTTGAGGTTTTTCTTTTGAAGCTCCTGTTAAAACGATACCGCTTTTAGTAGTTTCCTCTGCTTCTAATCTTTTAATAACAACTCTGTCACCAAGTGGTCTTATACTCATTTTAAACCCTCCTTAATAAAATCGTTTATATTTATAACTTAGTAATTTTTATTAATATTTTTTGTTAGCACTCATTCATTTAGAGTGCTAATACAATTATTATAGTAATTAATACTAATATTAATATCAACTATGATACTGTTTTAAAATAGACGGTTATCAATAATTTTTTATCAATATTTAAATTTATAAGTATTAATCTTAATATTTCTTTATTTTACTATTATATACTATTTTTAAATGGAATATAAGATATTTTTGCCTTTTTATTCTATTTAAAATGATTATAATATAATAAAAAGGCAAAATTAACTCAACTTTATTAATAATCACAATTTTATGAGGTACTTACGATGACTAATTCTAAATTATCAATTAATAAAACGTTTACTACTAAAAATATTATTTTCTATTTATCTTTTATATATTGTCTTATAACTTTTAGCATAAATATTACATTACTTTTTAAAAATATATATTATTTTGATATTAAATTTTTAAATCTTGAAAATTTATCTTCTTTATCTTATGAACAACTAAAACACAATTATAACTATCTAATAAATTTTTTATATAGTACTACATATAATTTTAAAATGCCTTATTTTATATCTTCAAAAGAAGGAACCACTCATTTTTTTGAAGTAAGAAATGTTATACAAAACATGAATTTAGGTATGTTTATTTTTCTTCCAATTACAATTTATAATTTTGCAAAAAAGTACAAACAAAAGGAATTCAAATTCATACGCAATTTTTCCGTTATTTCATTGATCATTCCCTTTGTTCTAACTATACCCATTTTAATTAATTTTAACTTTACCTTTAAAATTTTTCATAAAATCCTATTTAACAATAACTACTGGCTTTTTGATCCTATAAAAGATCCCGTAATAAATGTTCTTCCTGAAACTTTTTTCTTTCATGAAGGAATTTTTATATTATCAATTTTTTTATTATATTCTTTATTATTTTTTATGATTTACTCTATGAATTTAAAAAAAAATGAAAAAAAATGAAAGTAAAATTTCTTATTTATTAAATATTAATTTTATTTTCTCTTGCATAATAAAATAAATATTGTTGTGCAAATCCAGAAAGTTCTCCAAACTTTTCTCTTGCAAATATTCGAATTTTAGGCAAAGATACTTCTGGGGCTAGGTAAAAGTATTGCATAGCCCTTTTTACCCATACATCAACTGGAAATGCAGAATATTTCTGCATAGAAAAAAGTATAATACAATCAGAAACTTTGGGACCTACACCGTTAAACTTTTGCATTTTTTTATGACATTCATCATCATTCATTTCTTTAATTTCTTCTAAATTCATTTCACCAGTATATATTTTATTTATAGTATCTTTTAAATACTTAGCTCTAAATCCTGTACTACAACCCTCTAATTCTTCTGTAGTAGCAATACTTAAGCTTTCAAGACTAGGAAACGTATAATAGGTTTTCTCTTTATATTCTAATTTTTCACCCCATTTCTCACTTATATTGCTTATTGCTTTTTTTATCATAGGTATTCTATTATTGGCAGATATTATAAAGGATAGTGTTATTTCAAAAGGTTCTTGTTTTAAAATTCTTATTCCTTCTCCAAATTTAATTCCTTCTTTTAAAATAGGATCTTCTCTTAATATATCTTTTATCTTTCCGTAATCATTTTTTAAATCAAAATATTCTTCCCAAATATCATAAAATTCTTTTAAATTTGTATTATAAATAAGCATATTATTATCTTTTTTATCCACTTCTATAACTTTTTCAAAGGCAACTCCAATATAACTTCCACTTTCAGTTTTGTTCCACCTAAAACATTGACCACACTCAAAAACATTATGTAGATCAAAATTTTTTATTTCTTTAACTATTACTCCATTTTCTATTACTTCTACTGATTCATAATCTCTATACATTTATCCTCTCTCCTAATATAACTATTTTTCACCTTGTATTTACTTATATTTTATCCCTTTACACAAAAAAATTCTCTATTTAAACAAAAATAGTTATCCTTAAATTTTTAAGGATAACTATTTTTATAAATATAATAGTCAAATTTATTTACTTAACATCTCATCTATAGCATACGCTGCCTTCTTACCAGCTTCCATTGCCAATATAACTGTTGCCGCACCTGTAACAGCATCTCCACCAGCAAATACCTTTTCTCTTGAAGTCAATCCAGTTTCTTCATTAGCAACTATACATTTTCTTTTATTAATATCAAGACCTTTTGTAGTAGCTGGAATTAATGGATTTGGTGATGTACCTAAAGACATAATTACAGTATCTACATCTAAAATAAACTCAGAATTAGGAATTTCTACTGGTTTTCTTCTTCCAGATTCATCAGCTTCTCCAAGTTCCATTCTTACACATTTCATTCCTTTAACCCAACCATTTTCATCACTAATGATTTCCTTTGGATTAACTAAAAGATCAAATGTAACGCCTTCTTCCTTAGCATGATGAACTTCTTCAACCCTCGCTGGTAATTCAGCTTCTGATCTTCTATAAACTATATGTGCTTCATCTGCACCCAATCTTAATGCTGTTCTTACAGCATCCATTGCAACATTACCACCACCAACAACTGCTACCTTATTTCCTACTTTTATTGGTGTATCATATCCCTCTTTAAATGCCTTCATTAAGTTTGTTCTTGTTAAGTATTCATTGGCTGAGAATACTCCATTTAAATTTTCTCCAGGGATACCCATAAATTTCGGAAGACCTGCACCAGAACCAACAAATACAGCATTAAATCCTTCATCTTCTAATAATTCATCTATTGTAATAGTTTTGCCTATTATAACATTTGTCTCTATCTTAACACCTAATTTTTTAACATTTTCTACTTCATGCTTAACAACTGTATCTTTTGGTAATCTAAATTCTGGAATACCATAAACTAAAACTCCACCTGCTTCATGAAGTGCTTCAAATATTGTTACATCATATCCTTCTTTAGCAAGTTCACCTGCACAAGTCAATCCTGAAGGACCACTTCCTATAACAGCTACCTTTTTACCATTTTTCTCTTTTGTTTCACTAATATTAACATTATGTTCTCTTGTCCAATCTGCTACGAATCTTTCAAGTTTTCCTATAGCAATCGCTTCACCTTTTATACCTAGTACACATTTACTTTCACATTGTAGTTCTTGAGGACAAACTCTACCACAGACTGCAGGTAATGCACTATATTTAGCTATCACCTTAGCTGCTTCTTCAAATTCTCTATTCTTAACATGTTGGATAAATCCTGGAATATCTATACTTACAGGACATTTAGTGACACATCCTGGTTTTTTACAATTTAAACATCTAGAAGCTTCTTTTACAGCCTCTTCTTCAGTGTAACCTAAACATACTTCTTTAAAATTTCTTGCTCTTTCCTTTGGGTCTTGTTCTGAAATCGGAATTCTTTTCATTCTATCTACTGCCATTATTTCGCACCTCCTAAACCACAACCTGATCTTAAAGCATCATTATCTTCTTTTTCTTCAGCTCTATACATAGCTGATCTTCTCATTGCTTCATCAAAATTAACTTTATGACCATCAAATTCTGGACCATCTACACATGCAAATTTTGTTACCCCATCGACTGTTACTCTACAAGCTCCACACATACCAGTTCCATCAACCATAATTGGATTTAAACTTACTATAGTTTTTATTCCTAATTTTTCTGTAGTTAGGCATACAAATTTCATCATAATCATAGGTCCTATTGCTACAACTACATCATATTTTTTTCCTTGATTATTAACCAATTCTTCTATTAAATTAGTCACTAGCCCTTTAAATCCATATGATCCATCATCTGTTGCTGGATATACGTTTCCTGCTACTGCTTTCATTTCTTCTTCCATTATTAACAGCTCTTTATTTTTAGCGCCTATAATAACATCTGCCTCTACTCCATGTTCATGTAACCATTTAACTTGTGGATATACTGGTGCTGTTCCTAATCCACCTGCTACAAATAATATTTTTTTATTTTTTAATTCTTCTATATCTTCACTTATAAATTCAGATGCTTGTCCAAGTGGGCCAACAAAATCTTCAAAGTAATCTCCTTCTTTATAATCCATCATTCTCTTAGTTGAACATCCTATTGCTTGTACTACAATAGTAACTGTACCTTTTTTAGAATTATAATCACAAATTGTTAAAGGTATTCTTTCACCTTTTTCGTCCATTTTAACTATAACAAATTGACCTGGCAAAGCTGATTTTGCTACTTTTGGAGCCTCAACATCCATTAAAAAGATCTGAGGAGCTAATTGTTTTCTTGCAACAATTTTAAACATTTTCATTCCTCCACACCTAAGTTTTTTAGTAAAAATTATAACCATTGATTAGATTTTAAATCAACATAATATTAAAATTATAAAGATTTTCTAAATACTTAATTAGAAAAATAACTAATATTAATATATTAATATTAGGCAATAAATAACGATATTTTACGCTACTTATCCCTGTCCTTTTATCTGAAAGCTTCCTTAAATATTTTATAAAAAATTAAGTTTCTTCTTCGATGACCAATTATGGTTCTCTCCAGGGCGGTGTCCAGTTATTGTTCAATAACCTGAAAGTTTCTGAATAATCTATAGCGACTTATTATTCGTTTCTTCTTCGGTTACTCCAAAAGGAGTATCTCCAACAACCTTCATTCACTCTCATTATAAAATTTAAAATTGTTATATATTTCACCTTTTATACTCATTTTATAATCTTATAAATATTTAGTCAATAATGAGTATAAAAATTCAAAATAAATCTTTAGAAAATTCCCATGAATTTTACTAAAGATTTTTATTTAATTTACTGGGAATCTTCACAATCATTTAATAAACATGTCAATGTAAGTAAACTTTCACTTAAATGAACATTTTCTACAACTACATCGTCAGGTGCCTTAAGGTCTACTGGTGCAAAATTCCAGATACCTTTTATGCCACAGTTTACAAGTAACTCACAAATTCCTTGTGCGCTTTCTCTATTTACACATATAATTCCTATTTCTGTAGGATTTTCTTTTAAATAATGAGTTAAAGAATCTATATCTTGCACTTCTATATCTCTTATCTTCAATCCTATAAGTTTCGGATTTCTATCAAAAATAGCGCCTATTCTAAATCCCATTTTTTGAAAATTGTCATAATTCGCAACTGCCTGACCTATATTACCTGAACCAATTAAGACCATATTATATACTTGTTTTAAGCCTAAAATTTTACTTATTTCTTCATATAAGTCTTTTACATTATACCCATATCCTTGTTGACCAAAATCCCCAAAACAATTTAAATCTTGTCTAATTTGTGACGCTGTGAAACCAATTTTTTCGCTTAATTCTTTTGATGAAATTCTATCTACTTCGTTATTTAACAATTCATTTAAATATCTATGATATTTAGGTAATCTTTTAATAACAGCCATAGATATATTAGCTTTTTTCCTTTCCACGCGAACACCTCCCTTAAACCATTATAAAATAATTTATTAACAACACAATTACTATAATATTATTATCTAATTGGAGTTATTGTCAAGTGTTATAATATACTGTAATGTAAATTTTAACACATTGTAACCTTTATTTGCTATATATATAGTTATATAATAAACATCTTATAATTATATATACTAATTATGCATAATTATGTATGTTAACTAATTCTTAGTGACTAAAACTGAAGAGTTAGATATAATATTATATATGTTAATAGAATGAAGGTGAATAAAATGATTGTACTTAGTTGCAAAGAAATTAGTAAAAGTTACGGTATAGATGTGATTTTAAAAAGTGTTACATTTAGTATAAATGAAGGTGATAAACTAGGTTTAGTTGGTTCTAATGGTGCTGGTAAATCTACTTTATTTAAAATTTTGACACATTCTCTAGAACCAGATAATGGTGAAATATTTATAGATAAAAGTAAACAATTAGGTTATTTGTCTCAGCATCTTTCACTAGAATCTGAAAATACTATTTTTGAAGAAATGTTAAGGGTATTCGATTCTTTAATTAAATTAGAAGACAAGTTAAAAAAGTTAGAAGAAGAATTAAATTCTCCTTACGATGAAGTAGATGAAAACCATTATAATAACTTAATTAAAACTTATACTACGGCACAAGAAACTTATGATATAAAGGGCGGATATACATATAAAGCTGAAATATATAAAGTTCTATATGGATTAGGTTTTGTAGAAAATGATTTTAATAAAAAAATTAACATTTTAAGTGGTGGGCAAAAAACACGTGTTGCTCTGTGCAAGCTATTACTTACCAATCCAGAAATTTTATTATTAGATGAACCTACAAACCATTTAGATCTTGATGCTATAGAATGGTTAGAAGAATACTTAAAATCTTATAAAGGAACCATTATCGTAATATCCCATGATAGATTTTTCCTAGATGCTATAACAAATAGAACCTTAGAACTTATTAATGGAAAAATCCAAGACTACAATGGAAATTATACTAAGTTTATAGAACTTAGAAAAAAGAACTTTGAAATTCAACAAAAAGCTTTTCAACAACAACAGGAAGAAATTAAAAGACAAGAAGAAATTATAAAACGTTATAAGTCTTTTAACAGAGAAAAAAGTGTTAGAGCCGCTGAAAGCAGACAAAAAGCTTTAGATAAAATTGAAAGAATAGATGCTCCTGATAAAGAAACGAAATTAAAACCATTTACTTTTAAAACAGATCTTACAAGTGGAAATGATGTTTTGATTGTAGATAAACTTTCTAAAAGTTTTGGAGAAAAAACTTTATTTACAAATTTAAATTTAAAAATTAATAGGGAAGAAAAACTTGCACTTATTGGTGAAAATGGTAGAGGTAAGACTACTTTATTTAAAATAATTATGGACTTTATAAAAGCTGATGGTGGAACAAAATGTTTAGGAAGAAATGTAGAAATAGGATATTATGATCAGGAACAATCTGATTTAAATTTTAATAAAACTATTTTAGAAGAAGTATGGGATGATTTTCCTGAATTAACCATGACTGAAATTAGAAGCGCCCTGGCCTCTTTTTTATTTATGGGGGACGATGTTTTTAAAGTTATTTCTTCTTTAAGTGGTGGTGAAAAATGTAGAATAAATTTATTAAAATTAATGCTAAAAAAAGCTAATTTCTTATTATTAGACGAACCTACCAATCACTTAGATATTATATCTAGAGAAGCTTTAGAAGATGCCCTTTTAACTTATGATGGTACAGTTTTAGTAATATCTCACGATAGATACTTTTTAAATAAAGTTGTAAATAAAATAATTGAACTTCAAATAGATGGAATTAAAGAATATCTTGGAAATTACTCTTACTATGTAGAAAAGAAACAAAATCCAAATAGATTTGAAGATATTGAAGAAGAATCTGGCGGAAAAACAAAAACTCAAATTAACAATGAGAAAAAGAAAAAACGAGAACAGGAAAAAGAAAATAAACATAAAAAACTTAGAATAAAAAATATAGAGAAAGACATAGCAAGTTTAGAATCTGAAATTTCTTCTCTTCATGAAGATCTTTGTAAAGAAGAAATTTATTCTAATCCTGAAAAAACTATAGAAGTTAATTCTTCTATAACAGAAAAAGAAAACATACTTCAAAACCTTTATAGTGAATGGGAATCCTTATTAGAATAAAAACTTAGCTATCTCTAAAACTTTAGAGATAGCTAAGTTTTATTATTTCTAATATAAGTTACAAAGTATATTAGCTATTATATTGACAAAATTATATTCTTTAGTTGTAAACTCTTGAACTTTAATAGATACCTTTAAGTACAACAAACCTATTACTTCTTCATTCTTAATTAAAGGACAAATAATACTAGAATATGCATCTACTCTATTACCTATATAACTTTTATATTGACTTTTCTCCCAATTAATCGTAACAATACCCTTTTTATTGTTAACAACCTCATTCATTAATTTTTTACTAACAAACTTACTTACATTCTTTTTATCTTTTATAACAGACATTTCTTCTGAATATGAATGATCAGCATTAACCTCATATATTACTATATACTGTCCCCTCATTATATTAAGTAAATCATTTAATATAATAGTTAATTTTTCTTTTTTATCTTGTTTTTTATTTAAAAGTTCTATACATCTTAGCATAAAGTTAATATTTTCATATTCCTTAACTTCATTATTTTTTATACTCCATATAAGTTTATTATTATTTTTTTCTTCATCCTTAAAACTCTCATCCCAAATTATGCTCTTATTTTTCCCAGTCTTCTTAGCTTTATATAACGCCATATCTGCCTTATTTATAAGATGCCAAAGTTCTATGCCCTGTGATGGATAAGAAGATATTCCCGCACTAATACTTACCCTTATATTATTGTTTATGTATCTATCATTATATATTTTTTTTCTTATCTTTTCTGATAATTTAAATGCTTGATCACAAGTACATTTTGGAAGTATAATTAAAA
This sequence comes from Clostridiaceae bacterium 14S0207, assembly GCA_003288255.1. Lineage (GTDB taxonomy): Bacteria > Bacillota > Clostridia > Clostridiales > Clostridiaceae > Hathewaya > Hathewaya limosa. The sequence continues at coordinate 2,321,427 of CP026600.1, forward strand.
ATTCTTCTCCTCCATATCTACCTACATATTGGTTAGGAGTTATTTGTGAAAAAATAATATTACATACTTCTTTTAAAACTTTATCTCCTATTAAATGCCCAAACTCATCATTTATACTTTTAAAATTATCTATATCTACCATTATTATTGATACTTCTTCTTTTCTTAATGCTGCTTCATTTAGAACATTTGCTAACCTTAATTCCATGGCACTTCTATTTAATGTTTTAGTTAACTTATCTATATTAGAATTTAATTCTAATATATAATTTTTAACTACATAATTTAATATTTTTTTCATTTTTATACATCTATATGCATTATCTTTATTAATATCATCAATAATTCTGTCCGTCTCTATATAAAGATAGGTTTTCACATTATCCTTATTACCAATTGCCTTATTGTATAATGGCATACAAAAACTTTTCTGTAAATCTAAAAATAAATTATTGGGCTGTATATTTTGTATATATGTATCATCTACTATCATTGGTTTATCACAATTTTTACATATAACATTTATAAGCGAATTAGGTAAATCTAATTTATTGTTTGTACTCATTAAAATTTCAAATTTGTTTTTTTCACATTTAACTATAGCTCCAAAAGTACCCAAACTGGTCCATGTTAAATATTTTAAAATATTGTCTAAGTTTATTTTAGAATCTTCGGCTATTTTACCTATAACCTCATTTATATCTTCTATTTTTGTTCCAATAAATTTTGCATGTTCTATCTTATAATATTCTTTGAAAGCCCTATTATTAAATATTTCTTCCAAATAATTGTAATCCAAATAATTATCTTGCCAGCTTAATCTACTTTTCTGTTCAAATTTAATGTTTTTTTGTGTATTAAATTTACTTTCAATTAAACTAATACCTTCAATACATTCAATTAAATTATTATATTCTATAAACTTATCCCTATATATTAAATCCATATTTTTTAAAATATATCTTATTTGCTTATATGCATAAAAATAATTATTTATAGAATTATAAAAATCTTTATTTTTATAATAATTACCTATTTCTATATATATTTTACTCATCATTAAATGATTAACCTCATTTTGGGCCTCTTGTAAAGCTAACTTCAAATATTTTAATCTCTGCCTTTCTTCACAAAATGAAGTTATAAAATATTTTTTACTTAAGTGAGTATATTTAAAATCACCTTGTTCTGTTGTTTTTAACTCCTCATAAACCTTGTTTATAAAAAGTTTACTCTTTACCACTATAATACCTAAGTTAACTAAAAACTTTCTTTTTTCTAAGATGTCCTTACAACTTTTTATTCTTTTTAATAATTTAATAAATGCTTCATCCTGTAATTTTTTATCGTTACTTGTAAAATAATTTTTTATAAATCGTGATATTTGATTTATAAGAAAAATTTCTACTTTATCGGTCTCACTAAGCTGCTTACTAGAATTTAAAATAAACTCGGTAAATCTCTGTATATGTTCTGTACATTTTAAATTAAAAAAATAATTCATAGACCTAACATAAAAATCATTTTTTATAATTTCTGGATAATTGCCATTTATTATAAACTTGTAAGATAACTGATAATATTTCTGAGCTTCTTTAAAATTATATATTTCACTGTTTATATTAAATAATAAACTATATGCTATAATACATTCTTTCTGTGATTTATATTTTTCAGATTCACTTAAAATTAACAATGCATACTCTTTAGCTTTTTTAATCTTACTTATTTTTATATAGAGATTAACTAAATTATATAAGGGATATAATTGTTCTTGATATCCCCCAGTAATTTGATGTATTTTAAGACATTTTTTTAATAAAGATTCGCATGATTTTAAATTATGGTTGAAGTAAATTTCTATTATGGATAAGTTATTTAAAACCTTAGCTAAATTTTGACTTTGTTTATATTTTTCAAATATTTTACGAGATATTACATAATTATCATAAGCCTTTTGTAAGTTACCATTACCATATTCTATATTTCCTAGTATAAAATAAAATTTTCCTGAATACTTTTCATATTTTCCTGAACATAATGGCAACATTGCATGTGCTATTTTCTGAGATTTATCAAGCTTACCTCTTTTCAAATTTACTGTACTCTGGATTTGTTTATATTTTATATATCCTTTTTTATAAACTGTCTTACTTAGCATATTTTTTACTACATTCATAAAAATACTTACTTTATTCAGATCTTCTTTTTCTATAAATATAAAAATCATTAAATTTAAAATATCTATTTTTTTATTATTACTGTTCATTTCTATAGCCAAATTAAGACATCTCTTATAATACAATAAAGCTTTACTTAAATCATTTTGTATAAATAATATATATCCCATATTCTTACTCAAAGTATATATCCTGGATTTTGAACCATTTATAATATCTAAGTTATCTAAGGCTTTTTTTATATAAAATTTTTCATTTTCTAAATCATATTTATTTTTATAGTTATTAGCAAGTATACAACTATATTTTATAACCTTATTAAATTGATGACTTTTTTCCAAATGATATATAAGTTGATCTAAATTTTTATATTTAGTTTTATAATTTATTTCAATATATTTTACAATGTTATTATGCTTTTCTTTCTTTTCCTCTTCACTCATTTGGTTATATATTATGGATTTTAAAATTTTATTTACAAAAGAACCTGTTTTTAGTCCATTCTTATCTGTAACTTGTAAAATCCCTTTAGAAATAAATCCTTTTAATACAGTTTCTACATTGCCTCCTATAATATATTTAACATATTTTATTACTTCATTCTTAATTTCATTCTGATTAAAAATAGCTATATATTTTAATACTTCTAATTCATTTTTACTTAGACCTTTTAATTGATTTAATAATATTTTTTGAACTTCACTAGAAACTTCATATTTCTTGAATTTTTTCTTATCTAGCTTCCAATGCCCATTTTCATTGATGTAAAAAATATTTTTTATATAACAATCTTTTATAATCTCTAAAATAATTTTAGGATTTCCACAAGTTTGATCTTTAAAACACTCTACTTCTTCGATATTTATTTTATTTGAATTAAAGATATTTTTTACATACATATGTATTTCCTGTTTATTAAGTCCATTTAATGTTATTAATTTTCTTCTCTCTATTTTAGAAATTTTACATATGAAATCTCTAAACTGATAATTTTCTTTAAATTCTTTATTGGAATATGATATTATAAAACTTAAATTTTTTTTATCTAAGGATTTTTTATATGCCTTGAAATTATATTGAACAAATTCTAAAAATAATTTTGAGCAATAACAAATATTATCAATTAAAAACACAACATTTTTTGTATTAATAACCTCAAAAAGAAAATTAGATAATCTACTTAAAATTTTTTGTTTTGCATTTAGAATCTTAGTCATATCTATTCTATCTTTTGAAAATTCTTGTACTACACTACCTAAATCTTTTTTATATCTATTTATAATTTCCTTATCACTTATATTTATAATATTCTTTAAAAATTGTGAAAGATCCTCATAACCTTTCTTTATAAAGTCTTCTTCATAATATAATGAACATACTTCGTATTTTTCATATTTTAATTTTTCTTCTATTTTTTTTATGAAACTTGTTTTACCTATTCCTAAAGTGCCTTTAATTTCTATTATTCCTTTATTATTTTTAACATTATCTATAACTTCATTTAATTCACCAGTTTTTCCTATAAAACTTGGATTAAAATTTAATCTTTCTAATTCATTAAACTCAAATTTACTATATTTTTTATTAAACTCCTTATTAAAAGTTTGTATAATTCCATTAATACTTTTCACTCCTACAGTATTACCAGATATCATACTCCAACATATTTTTAATATCTTTTTAGTAAAATCTTTTGAAAAAATTAAAGACTTTTCATTTAAATTAATACATTGTCTCTTATAATTATGTATATTATTAAAATCAATTTTATCTTTAAATATCAATTGAATTCCAATAATACCTAGTGAATAAATATTATCTATATATAATATACTTTCCCTTATATTAGTTTGATTAAAAACTTTAAATTCATTTTTAATAGGTTCTTCAATATAAGCTTTTTTCTTATCTCTTATTTCTTTTATCTTTAAGCTAGTTAAATCTAAATATTTATAAACATAGCCTTTAAGATGAAGATAATTGATACCTTTCAATATATCTACATATAAGTCTAAAAATTCTTCTTCTGAAACCTTATCTATTTCATCTATTAAATCTTTTTTATTTTCTATATACTCTGCCGTATAGTAATATATATTTTTTAAACTTTTTTCATTATTAATTGAACTTATTATTCCAAAGTCATAAACTTTACAAATATATTTAGTATGAATATTAGAAAAATTTTCAAAATTATGCTTTAATTCACTTATTTTTTTCTTTGTATAATGATTTTCTTCTATAACATTCATAATTTTTAATTTTCCATTTTTATCCTCATCGCATACTAAATAAGAAGAACAATAATTAAATTTTTCTATAGCTTTTACTATTCTAAACCTATTATTAACAAGTTTCATTGTCTCCCCTCTTCGCCCTATAACTTGTAATTAACTTCTTTTTTTTAATAATTATATCATAAAATTTATCTATACTCTCTATACTTATTAAAATTTCGTATAATAAAAGTCTATAAAGCTTATATATTTCAACACTTTATAGACCTAATGTCCTTTATTCTATATAATTGCTGCTTCCAATAGCAATGATGTATTATCCATATAAATTTTATCAAATTGACTTATTGGCAATGGATTTTTACCTTTTCCTACCTCAACTGTATATCCTGGACGTAAATATTCTTTTATAAACCAATCTTTATATCCTGCATAAGAAGTTATACCCGTTGTTTCTCCTAATTCATAACCACTTACATTTGCTAAAACTTCTCCTATGCTCTTAGCTTCTTTTGTGGCCATATCCTTATATTGCCAATATATAACTTCACCTTGACTATGATACGCTAAAACTAATCTAAAATCTTTTTCTCTTGTAAAGTTAGCTAAAGCTCTTGATTCAGGTTCTGACTCTGGATAAGGTCCTCCATATCTGGTTGGTCCTGGCCCATATACTCCATATATTTCTTCTGCAGCCTTAGATTCTTCAAAAGAAGCATTATAATTATGATTTAAATCTACTCCTCTTATATTTGCACTCCAATCTTTTGAAAAATCCAAATTTCCTTTGTTCCAATTAATTAAATCATCATAATAAGGATTGCCCTTCTTAAGTCCATTAATCACCAAATCTATACCATCTGGATTTACCATTGGAATAATATATATAGAACTTTCATTCCAAATTTGTTTTGGAGAATATTTTCCTATGTTATTACCTTCAAAATATGCTTTTGAAAAATTTTCTATAAATTTCATTAGGAGTACTGATGTTATCCATTCTAAAGCATGATGAGATGCATTATATCCTACTACATTCTCCCCTTTTCCCAACTTGATATAATATAAGTTTTTTCCTAAAATACTTTGTCCAATAGTACCTACTTCTATAAATGGATATAAAACTTTTAGTGACTTTATATTTTTCTCCATAACTTCATAATCATATTCTATATTCGTAGGTACCACCTCCAAATTAGAATAAGGTATTATGAGTTCTTGTCCAATATATATTAAATCTGGATTCTTTAACTTATTAATAAGCACCAATCTATTCACCGTAGTTTTAAATTTTTTAGCAATATCATTTAGAGTATCTCCCTTTCTAACTACATAATTAAAAAAACCTTTATAAAAACTTTCTAATACTCTATCAGTTCTATCATCTACTATTCCTGTTGGTAACAGTCCATTATTTCCCTGAAACCTCATTAATGCTTGTTTAGTTTTAGCTCCAAATATTCCATCTACACCATTTTTATAATAGCCTAATTGTCCTAACAAAGATTGCAATCTTTGAACCTTTGTCCCTTTATCTCCCTCTTTTAAAATAATCAAAAAATCACCTCAAAAATTTCTTTATAATATATTATTGTATAATTTATTTTTGTTTTTGTGATAATTATAGTTAATTTTACTTTCAATATTTCTTTATAATTTAAAATTGTAAGGATTTCTTAATTAAACTATTTATTAATTAGTGTATAATAATATATAATATTATGTTAAAATGTTTCTTAATTTTACAGAAAGGTTGGTACAATGTTTAAAAACAAAAAAATACCCTATATAGAGTTTTTTCCAATAATAGTACTTTCTATTATTGCCTTTAATTTATTAAACCATCTAGATATTGTTAAAGGAAGTTTAGGAGTTGTTATATCTTGTTTTTCAGCTTTCATATGGGCCTTTGGTATAGCATACTTATTAAATCCACTAATGATGTATTTTGAAAAAAGGTTTAAACTTTCTAGACCTATTGCCCTTTTAATAGTTTATGTTATTGTTGTCGGTTTTATCATCCTTTTAATCACAATAGTAACCCCTACGATTATACATAGTATAAAAGATTTATTTAACTCTTTACCAAACTACATAGTAAAAACTCAAGATACTATAAATCACTTTTTAGATAACAGTAAATTTTTTCAAAACGCAGACATAAGGGAAACTATAGAAAACGCATTTTCTAATATAAATTCTATAAATTCTTCCATAAGTAAATTTTTAAACGGAATTTTAGAAAAAGGTGTTAATACTATTTTTACTACAGCTATTGGTTTTACATCTTCTTTTATAAAACTTATTTTCGGTTTAATTATATCTATATACATGTTAAAAGATAAAGAAGTTTTTATAAAGAACATAAAACGTCTATTTTATGCACTCTTAAAAAAAGAACATGTAGATGATTTTACTATTTTTGCAAGAGAAGTTAATATGATTTTTTCTAAATATATAATAGGAAAATTTATAGATTCTTTAATAATAGGTATTTTGTGTTTTATAGGATTGACTATTTTAAGAATTCCTTATTCACCTTTACTTAGTTTAATTGTTGGTATTACAAATATGATACCTTATTTTGGTCCTTTTATTGGAATGGTTCCAGCTACATTATTAACTTTACTTTCCAGCCCTTTAAAGGCTTTATGGGTTCTTATTTTTATAATATTACTTCAACAATTTGATGGATGGTATTTAGGACCTAAGATTCTAGGAAGTCACGTTGGATTAAGTCCATTTTGGATTATTCTTGGTATAACTGTTGGTGGAAGTGCATTTGGTGTGCTAGGAATGTTCTTAGGTGCTCCTGTTATGGCTATAATTAAAATGTTTGTAGATCGTTTTATCTCAAAAAAATTAAAGAAAAAAAACTTAGAAATTTAAAATCTTAAACTTAAAGGCTATATCAAAATACTTGAACTTTGATATAGCCTTTAATATTATCTTTCACCAAGTTTTAAATTTGGAACTGCATTAATATTTAAAGAAGTTACTCTGCCCTTCATATGTTCAAAATAAGCTGCACTACCAATCATTGCTGCATTATCTGTACATAAAATAGGTGCTGGATATAAAATTTTAATGTTATTTTTTTGTCCTTCTTTATCTAAAGTATCTCTAAGACAAGAATTACATGCGACTCCACCTGCAATAACTATTTTATCAACTTTTTTCTTTTTACATGCTTTCATCGCATTCTGAACCAATACTTCCACTGCAGCTCTCTGAAAAGATGCTGCTAAATCTGCTCTATTAATTTCTTCATTTTTCATACTCTTTTTATTGATATAATTTAATACTGAAGATTTTAATCCACTAAATGAAAAATCTAAAGTTTCTTCATTGAACTTAGCCTTAGGAAACTCTATAGCATATGGATCTCCTTCTTTTGATAATTTATCTATTTTAGGACCACCAGGATATCCAAGACCAATGGCCCTCGCAACTTTATCAAAAGCTTCTCCAGCTGCATCATCTCTTGTTTGCCCTAGGACTTCAAATTCACCATAATCTTTCATATGTACAATAAAAGTATGTCCTCCTGATACTACTAAACAAATGAATGGAGGCTTTAACTCTTTATGTTGTATAAAGTTTGCACAAATATGACCTTCTATATGATTTACTCCAATTAATGTTTTTTTTGTAGCATATGCTAATCCCTTGGCATATTGAAGTCCAACTAAAAGTGCACCAACAAGTCCTGGTCCATAAGTAACCCCTATAGCATCTATTTCTTCCATAGTTGTATTAGCTTCTGCTAGGGCTTCTTTTACAACTAAACTTATTGCCTCTATATGCTTTCTAGAAGCTACCTCTGGAACAACTCCACCAAATTTTTCATGAATATTTATTTGAGATGAAATTATATTAGATAAAACCTCTCTACCATCTATTACTACTGCAGCTGAAGTTTCATCACAACTTGACTCTATAGCAAGTATTTTCATACCTTTTTTCATTATTAAACCCTCATTTCAATTCAAAGTTTATATCAAAACTTCTATATTACTTATAATAATTAATTATATCGTTTTTACACTAATTATTCAATTTTAACTTTAAACATAAATTTTAAGTTATAAACTATGTTATTATATAATCTATATAAGATAATCTTAACATCTTTAAATATTAAGGAGATGAATATAAAATATGAATAACACCTATGCAAAGATAATTGTAGATGGTTCTCCTATTTCAAAATCTAATTTTAAATTATTTAATGTTAATGGAAGAGCAATTTTACCTGTTAACTCTGGTAAATATCATGATAGATATGCATTATACGAAGAAGAAATTGCTCTAAAAGCTAGAGCCCAAAATCCTTCCACGATTATAGAGGAAGCTGTCATAGCTGTTTTAAAGGTATTTTATAAAAGTAGTAAACGTCATCCTGACACAAATAACATAACAAAAAGTATTTTTGATGGTATAGAAAAAAGCGGACTTATAATAAATGATGCCCAAATAAGAAGAATAATTATAGAGGAGTTTTATGATAAAAAAAACCCTCGCTTTGAACTAGAACTTTTTGCCGAAAGTATTTACAAAATAAATTATTCTATCTGTAAACGGGAGATTAAAGAAAAACCTATTTTATATTCTCCACCACCTAACTCTAAAAAAACTTGTAAAACTCCAATCATACCATCGACTAAAACTTCAAGTGAATCTATGAATAAATTTACCTGTTCAATTTGTAATAAAAATTTTATAAAAGATGACCTTATATCTGCTAATAAAGGCAAAACTTTTATATGTAAATCATGTTTTAAGAAATCTTTTTAACAAATTATATAAGTACCCTTATATTTTAGTTATATAAACTAATTAGTATTAATAAATATATATAGATACTAAACTTATAAGGAGCCTTAACATGTTAAAGTTTATAAAGCAGTTTACCTTTAAAAAAAATTATTATGTATTACGAAGGATTGTTTATGGATATTATTGAATATCCTTTTTCAGAATGTAACTTTAACGCTGGTAGCTCTATCATGATGGACACATGCTTTATATTAACTTTGCTTTATGATAAGGATCCTAAAAATAGAGAATGTTGTAATATAGCAACAAAATTAAAATTATTAGATTGCAACCTTTATATAACCGATATGGTAGCAGCAGAGACTATAAATCAAATTACTAAAAAATTGTTTTTAAATGATATGAAATATAGACTAGAAAAGGTACAACCTGTTAACACTATATCTGATATAAATTTGATAATAGCTTGCTTTAACAAACATCATCGTAAAATAATTCGCGAAAAAAAATTAGAGAAATATAAGGAAATTCCATTTAATAAATATTTCTATAATATTTGTAAAAATGAGTGGAAAAAAGATTTACTAAAAGTCTATTTTGATAAATCTGTAGAATTGCACACTTATTTAGAAAATATTTTAAATTTTGAATATCTAAGCATTAATAAAGATTGTATTAACATTGCAAAAACTTTTATGAATGAATACATGTTATCTGTCAATGATGCGTTTCATCTTGCTTGCTCTCAATACTATGGCATACAATATTTTCTAACCTTAGATAGAGATTTTCAAAGCAATATTCAAACTACTGTTAAATTATTAAAAATTTAAAGAACATGCTATTTATTAGTATGTTCTTTTTTTAGCTATTTTGCATAAAACTTTAACTTTAAATTTTATTTTCATTTTTGTCACCTAATTGTCACATAAGTTTTTTATTATTTAAATATAGAAGTTAAACAAAATCTATGGGAGGTTAAAATATGAGTATGTTAGATAATAATAAAGATAATAATATTAATAATTCAGAGATAAATGAAAATTTAGCTAAGGAGGTAAAAGAAAAAATGAATAATCACAATGATCCTTTTAATAATGACAATACAGAACAGTTTGCAAAAAATCACTTTACAGAAGACTTTCCCTATGAAAAACCTAATAAAAAGAAAAAAAACGGTAGTAAAATATTAATTTATGTGCTAATAGCTGTTTTATCATCTACTGTCGGTGGTATAGCATCTTCTGTTGCTACTGTTAATTATCTTAAATCCAACACTGAGATAACCGAAAAAACTCCTGCCAATAATGGCTCAAATGTTTTAAATTCAAATAAAAGTCCTAATTCATTATCAGAATTATCTGTTCCGGAAGTAATAAAAAAAGTAGGTCCTGCAGTAGTAGGAATCTCTACTAAAGGTTTCCCTCAAAATGTAGGTTGGGGATTTGAGGTAGCAGGTCAAGAAGGACTAGGTTCTGGAATAATTTTTGATAAGCAAGGTTATATTTTAACTAATAATCACGTTGTAGAAGGTGCTCAAACTATTAGTGTTATATTCAACAATGGAAAAGAAGTTAAAGCAAAATTAATTAATACTGATCCTAATTATGATGTTGCTGTACTAAAAATTACTGATCATGTAGAAGTACCTGCAGTTGCTGAATTTGGCGATTCTGATAAACTAAATGTAGGTGAAACTGCCATAGCCATTGGAAACCCTTTAGGTAAAGATTTACTTGGTTCTGTTACAACTGGAGTTATAAGTGCCGTTAATAGATCAATTGATGCTAGAAATAAAGATTTAAAAATGATACAAACGGATGCAGCTATTAACCCTGGTAACAGCGGTGGCCCTCTTGTAAATTCTAAAGGTCAAGTAATAGGTATTAATACAGAGAAAAGAGTTGGTAATGGCGTTGAAGGATTAGGTTTTGCTATTCCAATAAATCAAATTAAACCTAAAATTCAAAGTTTAATGACTCCCAAATTAATGTTTGGTATTGTAGGTAGAACCGTTACTGAACAAGATTCCAAATACTATAACATTCCTATAGGTGTATTTATTACAGATATTCAACAATATTCACCTGCTGAAAAATCTGGTTTAAAACCTGGCGATATCATTTTAGAGATAAATGGTAAGAAGATAAAAAATAATGAGGAACTAAACAAAACTAAAGAAAATCATAAAGCTGGTGATATATTAAATATAAAATTATTTAGGGATAATCAAAAAATTAATATTAAACTTACCTTGCAAGAATTAAAATAAAAAAATAAGAGGCCAAACTATAATGTTTAGCCTCTTATTTTTTATTTTAAACCATATAATTCTACTAGTTTTACAATTACTTCTACAGCTTTTTCCATAGAAGGAATTGGAACATATTCAAATCTTCCGTGGAAATTCATTCCTCCAGCAAATATATTCGGTGTTGGTAATCCCATAAATGAAAGTCTAGCCCCATCCGTTCCACCTCTTATAGGTTGAACTTTAGGTTCTAGCCCTACTTGTTTTACAGCTTCAATACCAGTTTCTATAATATGTTTAAATGGCTCTACCTTTTCTTTCATATTATAATACTGATCTTCTACTTCAACTGTAACAAGTTGTTTTCCAAGTTTTTTATTTAAATCTTCTCCAACTTTTTTAATTAATATTTTTTTATTTTCAAAACTATCTCTATCAAAGTCTCTTATAAGATATTCAAGTATAGTTTCCTCTACAGATCCTTTTATAACATCTAAATGAAAGAATCCTTCATATCCTTCAGTATTCTCTGGTCTTTGATCTTCTGGTAACATTCCAATAAATTCTTGTGCAATAAGCATGGAATTTATCATTTTATTTTTAGCAAGTCCTGTATGAACATTATTGCCTTTAATTATAACCTTAGCCCCAGCAGCATTAAATGTTTCATATACAAATTCTCCTGGTTCACTACCATCTAATGTAAATGCAAAATCTGCTCCAAATTTTTTCACATCAAAATGATCTGCTCCTCCTCCAACTTCTTCATCTGGAGTAAATCCTACCATTATTTTACCATGCTTAATTTCAGGATGATTTATTAAATAATCCATAGCTGTAATAATCTCTGCTATTCCAGCCTTATCATCTGCACCTAATAATGTAGTTCCATCTGTTGTAATTATAGATTGTCCAACATAATCTTTAATTTCTGGATATTCTTTTGGGGATAAAACTATACTTTTTTCTTTATTTAATATAATATCTCCGCCATTATAATTTTCAACAATTTGTGGTTTAACATCATTTCCTGGCATTTCAGGACTTGTATCCATATGAGCTATAAAACCTATTGTAGGAATCTTTTTATCTGTATTAGCTGGTAATTCAGCCATTACATAACCATATTCATCCACATTAGCATTTTTTAACCCTAATTCTTTTAATTCCTTTGCAAGTTCCTTAGCTAATACTAATTGTTTACTTGTAGAAGGAAATGTATTTGATTCTTCACTTGAACAAGTATCAAATGATACATAATGTAAAAACCTATCAACTAATTTTGACATATTTAATGCCTCCCTTGAGTATCACTTTTTAAATTCTTGCTATACCTTCCTCTTTAGCAATTCTTTCAACTTCTGCTGATACAGTATCAGCAACAGTTTTATCTAAAGCATTTGGTATAATATTTTCTTCATTTAAATCTTCTTCTTTAATTAAAGAAGCAATAGCTCTTGCAGCTGCTAACTTCATTGCATTATTGATTTCACTAGCTCTAACATGTAATGCTCCTTTAAATATTCCTGGGAATACTAAAACATTGTTAATTTGATTTGGGAAATCTGATCTACCTGTAGCAATTACTCTAGCTCCAGCTTCTTTAGCTTCATCTGGCATAATTTCTGGTGTTGGATTAGCCATTGCAAATATTATTGCATCTTTATTCATAGATTTAACCATTTCTTTTGTAACAGAATTTGGTGCAGAAACCCCCACAAATACATCTTTACCTTTGATTACATCAACTAATTTACCAGTTTCATGATCTTTATTAGTCATTTTTGAAATCTCGGCTTTAGACTCATTTAAGTTTGGAGCACCTTCAACTATGGCACCTTTACTGTCACACATAACTATATGTTTAATCCCAGCACTTAAAAGTAATTTACATATAGCTATACCTGCTGCTCCTGATCCATTGATTACTACTTTTATTTCATCTATAGGCTTTTTAACTATTTTTAGAGCATTATATAGTCCTGCTAATGTAACTATAGCTGTACCATGTTGATCATCATGAAATACTGGAATGTCTAATTCCTTCTTTAATTGTTCCTCTATATAGAAACATTGAGGAGCTTTTATATCTTCTAAGTTAATTCCTCCAAAAACAGGTTGAATTAATTTGACTGTTCTTATAATTTCATCTGGATCCTCAGAATCTATACAAATTGGGAAAGCATCTATTCCACCAAATTCTTTAAACAATAATGCCTTTCCTTCCATAACAGGAAGTCCTGCCCCTGCCCCTATATTTCCTAATCCAAGTACTGCTGTACCATTAGTTACAATAGCAACTGTATTACTTTTTATTGTATAATCGTAAATTTTTTCATTATCTTTAGCAATTTCAAGACAAGGTGCAGCCACTCCTGGAGTATATGCAACTGCTAAATCATCGCTAGTTTCTAATTTTATCTTTCCTCTTACTTCTAGTTTACCCTTATTTTCCTTATGAACTTTTAAAGCTTGTTCTGCATATGACATATAAATACCCTCCTAAATTGTAATTAAATTTTTATAATAACAACAATGTAGTGAAAGTGGACACTCCTCACAATTAGGTTTTCTTGCCTTACAAATTTTTCTTCCATGCCAAATTAAATAATGATGAGTATCACTCCACTTTTCTTGTGGAACATTTTTCATTAACTCTTTTTCTACTATGTCAACATTATTACCTTCAGCTATACCTATTCTATTAGATACTCTAAACACGTGTGTATCTACAGCTATAGCTGGAACTCCAAAGGCATTAGATAAAACTACATTAGCGGTTTTTCTACCTACTCCAGGTAGTTCTACTAATTCTTCCATAGTATCAGGAACTTTACCCTTGTATTTCTCTACAATAATTTTTGTAGTTTCTAATATATTCTTACTTTTATTTTTATAAAAACCGCAAGATCTTATTTTTTGACCTAGTTCTTCTTCAGTTAAAGTAATAATTTTATCTGGAGTATTATATTCTTTATATAATTCACTGCAAACTTTATTAACCCTCTCATCCGTACATTGAGCTGATAAAATAGTGGATACCAAAAGTTCATATGGGCTTTCAAAATTTAGTCCACACTTTGCCCCTTTATAAGTTTCTTCTAAAATTTCTAAAACCTTATCAATTTCTTTTTTATTCATAGGTATCACCTTTAAATTAAAAATTTTACTAATTTTATTATAACATACAGCAATCTTTTTGTATGTTACTTCAACTATAGTATGGATTAAGAGAAAAGCTTGTATTCTTAAACTAGATTAATCATACAAGCTTTTATATTAAAGACTATTTAATTCCCCTAGCTGCTAATTTTTCTAACATATCTTTTGTCATTTTAGCTAAATCATATTCAGCCTTAAATCCCCATTCCTCTTGAGCTTGTGTACAATCTATACAATCTGGCCAGCTATCAGCAATAGCCTGTCTAACTGGATCTACATCATAAGTCATTTCAAAGTTTGGAATGTGTTTTTTAATTTCAGCAGCTATTTCTTCTGGTTCAAAGCTCATAGCAGCAATATTAAATGCATTTCTATGAATTAACTTAGAAGGGTCTGCTTCCATTAATTTAATAACTCCATTTAAAGCATCTGGCATATACATCATATCCATATAAGTTCCTTTACCTATATAGCTTGTATATTTTTGATTTTTTATAGCTTCATAATATATATCTACAGCATAATCTGTAGTTCCACCCCCTGGAGGTGCTACATAAGAGATTAAACCTGGGAATCTAACTCCTCTTGTATCTACGCCAAATCTTTTAAAATAATAATCACATAATAACTCTCCAGAAACTTTAGTTACTCCGTACATTGTTTGAGGTCTTTGTAATGTATCTTGTGGAGTATTTTTCTTTGGAGTAGAAGGTCCAAATGCACCTATAGAACTTGGTGTGAAAAATTTACATTTACTTTCTCTTGCAACTTCTAATGCATTTACAAGTCCACCCATGTTAATATTCCAAGCTAATTGAGGTTTTGCTTCTGCTACTGCAGATAAAAGTGCTGCCAAGTGAATCATTGAATCTACATTATACTTTTTAACTATTTCAGCCATTTTATTTGCATCTAAAACATCTAGAATTTCGAAAGGTCCTTCTTCTACTACAGGGTTTCCTTCTACTTTTCTGATATCTGTAGCTATTACATTATCCGTACCATATTCTTTTCTTAGTTTCTCTACAAGTTCTGAACCTATTTGTCCTAAGGCACCTGTAACTAATATTTTTTTCATTACATTATCCCCCTTATTTAAGATAGTTATTATAAAAAAACTATTTTATAACCCCAAGTTCCTTACCAACTTTTTCATATATTTTTAAAGCCTTATCTAGCATTTCTTTTGTATGAGCTGCTGTTGGCATATTTCTAACTCTTCCTGTTCCTTTTGGAACTGTTGGGAATACTATAGATTTAGCATAAACTCCTTCTTCATATAATCTTTTACTAAATTCTTGAGTTTTAGCTTCATCACCTATAATACATGGAGTTATAGGAGTTTCACTATTGCCTATATTAAATCCTAGCTCTTTTAATCCTTTTTTTAGATAATTTCCATTATCCCATAATTTATCATTTAATTCTGTGCTTTCTGTCATAATCTTTAATGCCTCTATACAAGATGCTGCTGCTCCTGGAGTTAATGAAGTTGAAAATAGGAATGGTCTTCCTCTAACTTTTAACCAATCTATTAAATCTTTTTTACCAGCTACATATCCACCTACAACACCTATAGCCTTTGATAATGTTCCAATTTGAAAATCTATTTTATCTGAAAGTCCGAAGCTTTTAACTGTTCCAGCACCTTTTCCTAAGACTCCAGAACCATGAGCATCATCTACATAAGTAATTAAATCAAATTCCTCTGCTATTTTAACTATTTCTGGTAATTTAGCAATATCTCCATCCATAGAGAAAACTCCATCAGTAATTACCATTATTTTATTATATAATCCAGATTCCTTTGCTTCTTTTGCTTTAGCTCTTAAATCTTCCATATCGGAGTGATTAAATCTTATTATTTTAGCTCTTGATAATTTACATCCATCAATAATTGATGCATGATTTAATTCATCTGATAATATAGCATCATTTTTATTCATAACAGCTTGAATTGCACCCATATTACAATTAAAACCTGATTGGAAAGCTATGGCTGCTTCTGTATGTTTAAACTCAGCTAATTTTTTTTCTAACTCTACGTGAACATCTAAAGTTCCATTAATAGTTCTTACAGCTCCTGCACCTACTCCATATTTTTTAGTTGCTTGTACATTTGCTTCTATCATTTCAGGATTTGTTGCCAATCCTAAATAGTTATTAGATGATAAGTTTATAAATTCTTTTTCGTCTATCTTAATTATTGGTCCATTAGCACTTTGCAATGGATTAATCTCATTGTACAATCCCTTTTGTTTTAAATCCTCTAAATTTTCTTTTAAAAACTTGTCTAATGTTTTACTTGACATTAAAACACCTCCAAAATGAATATTTAAGTTTAACTTATGATAGTATTTATTTATTTTTTAAATATTTTGTATAGTTTAAATATACTCCATATTTGAAATATTTTCAACGCAAATATATCCCAAAATTGAATTCAATAATTCAATTTCTTCTATTCTTGCATACTAAAAGAAATAAAACTTGCATATATAAACAAAAGCTCATTTTACTTAGTTTTCAACTAAGTAAAATGAGCTTTCTATGTAGGCTACTTAAAGTAACACATAGTACCAAAATATAATTAAAACGTATTATATTTTAGTATCTTATTTTGCAAGTATTATATCTTTTCTTTCAAAAAAATTTTTTATATTTGTTATTTATTTATCTATCTTGTAATGCCCTCTGTAATTTTCTGGAATAAGTTTAGCAATTGAATACATTAAGAAATTAATTGCCCTATCTTCATATTCCTTTTTTCCCTCTTCTTTTTCTTTTTTAGGTAATTCAAATTGTTTACCTATTTCAACTGTAACCTCTGCATATTGAAAACTTTCATTACTCATGTTGCCCTGCTTATTAATAGGTAATAACTTCTCACTTCCTGAAATTCCAATTGGTACTATAGGCGCTTTAGTAAGTTTCGCCATAAGTAAAATGCCCTTCTTAGCCTCTATCATTTCTCCCGTTCTACTTCTTGTTCCTTCCGGAAAAATAACAATATTTTCTCCCTTTTTAATCAGTTCTACAATTCTTTTTAATCCTTCCTTATCTGGAGTATTAGGTTTAATTGTAGTAGTTTTACATATTCCAACGGCTAAATTAGTTATAGGATTATGAGACAATTTTACGCCTGCTACATAGGTAGGATCAAAATCTTGTAACACTTTATTTAATATTAATGCATCTGAATTACTCAAATGATTACAGATAAAAATTGTTGGTGTCTTTATATCTTTTAAATTATTAAGACCCTTTATTTTTAAATCCGCATATTTATTTAAATATCCATTTAATATCTTCTTAGCTATGTAATTTACTAATTCCTGAGGTAAACATGAAATTAATTTTGCTGTTTTAGTAGATATCATTTAACCTCATCCTTTCTTTTATAATTATTCTTTCATTCTTTTCATGATTTTTTCATAATACTCTTTAATATAAGGAGACCCTATATCTTCTAACTTAGGTATGTATCCATTTAAATTGTAATAAGATATTAATGAGTTCCTTATTAATATATTTTTTCCTCTCCAACCACATGAAGTTATTTTATATTTTTCTTTAAAAGTTTTATTATCTAGTTGTATAATTTCTTCTAAATTAGGATTTTTCATATATTCTTTTGGTTGAAATTCAACTATTCTACTATTTTGTACATTTTTATTAAAGGGACATATATCTTGACATTTATCACAACCCCATATTCTTCCTTCAAATTTTTTAAACCAAAAATCCTCTAGGTTCTTTTTTTGAGTTACATAAGAAAGACATATATTAGAATTATTTTCTATTCCTTTAATATTTTTCTTTGTATCTATACTTAAAATAGCTTTAGTTGGACATATATCTATACATTTATTACAATTCCCACATTTACTTTCTTTTGGCGTACTTTCTTCGACTTCTAAATCTGTTATAATTTCTCCTAAAAAAACATAAGAACCATATTCCTCTGTAATTAAGCAATTATTTTTTCCAATAAACCCAATACCCGCTTTCATGGCTATGTACCTTTCTGGCAATGGATTATTATCAACAAAGGTTTCTGTTATGCCACCTAATTTCTCTATAAATGTAGAAATCTTCTCTAAATATAAGTTAACTACATTATGATAATCTTCGCCTAAAGCATAACTTGAAAAATATTGTTCTTGTTTTTCTATATTCTCTGTCATATATGGTAGTGCTATCGAAATAATAGTTTTACCTTGAGGCATAATTAATTTTGGATTTACTCTATTTTCTATAGTATCTTCTTCAAAATCATTTAGTAAATCTTTGGATTTTTTATACTTAAAATACTCTTCCAGTTCATAAAACCTCTCACATTTAACAAATCCTATTTTATCTATTCCTATAGATTTACAAAAATCTATAATTTTCTTTTTTAAATCCATAACCACCTCTGTTATTCTAATTACCTTAACATTTGATTATATTTTACAAATACTAACATTTATATTTTTTTCATTTTTATTTTCTTTCAATATTTCTTTTGGTATATTTATTACTTCCATTTCACTTGGAATTATACTATTTCTATAAAAATTAATTTCTTTCTCTCCAAACTTAAATTTTATATTAATATTTTTAAACAATTTTTCTGTTCTAAATTTAAATTGCACATCTTTTTCTATATTATTAATATTAATGTTATTAGGTATAACATATGAAATTCCATTTCCTTTTTCCACATTAATACCTTCATTATTATCTAAGTCTCCATTTAAATACATTGCAGCCTTCTTACCGGCAAGAACACCTTCCTGTGTAACATTATCCACATAATCATGTAAATGAACCACATTTCCACATGCAAAAACACCTTTAATATTAGTTTGCATACTTTCGTCTATTAAAGTACCTCCTGTTACAGCATTAATTTTTATTCCTAACTTTTTAAATAGTTCACTTTCAGGTACCAATCCTACAGACAATACGACAGTATCACAACTTATAAATTCTTCCGTTCCCTTTATTGGCTTGTAATTATCATCTACTTTAGCTATAGCCACTCCATTAACTCGCTCTTTTCCTCTAATATCAATTATTGTATGTTGCAACTTTAAAGGAATATTAAATGGTTCTAAACATTTTTTATAGTTTCTTTTAAGTCCACTACAATAAGGCAACATTTCTATTACGGCTTTAACATTGGCACCTTCTAAAGTTAATGTTTTAGCTATTATTAATCCTAAATCACCAGATCCCAAAATAACTATTTCCTTACCTGGCATTATTCCTTCTAAATTTATTAGCCTTTGTACCATTCCTGCTGTAAAAACGCCTGCAAAACTACTTCCAGATATATTTACCACTCCTCTGGTTTTTTCCCTACATCCCATAGCAAGTATAATAGCTTTTGCCCCTATTTCTACAACTCCTTCTTCTGAATTTACAAAAGTTACTTTTTTGTTTTTATCTATTTCTAATACAGTTGTTTCAAGTTTATATTCTATTCTTAGTCTTTGTATTTCTTTTATAAAAATATTGGCATACTCTGGTCCAGTTAATTCTTCCTTTAAAATATATCTTCCAAATCCATTATGAATACATTGATTTAAAATCCCACCTAAAAACTTTTCTTTATCTATAATAAGTATTTTTTCTATACCTTGTTTTCTAGCCTCAATTGCAGCTGACAGCCCTGATGCTCCGCCTCCTATTATAACTATATCATATTCTTTCATAAACTCACCTCAAAGAAATATAGTAAATAAATTTACTCCTTTTTGTTGCAATATATTCCTAGTATATTATAGACTTATTATGTATATTAAATCAAATAATTTATATTTTACTTCTATCTTTATTTAAAACCACAAATTTGCATAATGAAAAAATTTTTAATAAGATTTCTGAGAATTACCTAACTAAATTTGAATTTTTTATAGTAACCTAAGATCCTTTTAATTAAGTTATAAGATATGAACTTTGTTTATTCAGTAAAAATTAAAAATGACCAAGCTATAATAAAATATGGCTTAGTCATTCAAATGCTGTATCAATTTTTTAAATATTAACTGGCAGGGGCAGCAGGAATCGAACCCGCAACCAACGGTTTTGGAGACCGCTACTCTACCAATTGAGCTATACCCCTAAAAACAATTAACATTATATCATCATTTTTTTTTAAAATCAATATATTTTTAAATAAAGGAGGATAAAAATTCCTCCTTTATTTAAAACATATTATTGTACTTTAAATCCAGCGTCTTTGACTTTCTTTAATATATCATTAAAATTTTCTGTTTTTATTCTTACAACAATTTCTTTTACTTCTGTTAAACTTTTGGGATCAACCACAACAAAACTAATAATATCACCATTATTTTCTATTATAATTTTAGAAAGTTTAGATATTTGTCCTGGAATATCATGGGCAATTACAGATATTCTTTGCCCTCTATTTAAACCAAATAATTCTGTAAATTGCTTAAATACTGCATTATGAGTTACTATACCTTTAAACTCATTTGCACTATCTATTACAGCCACAAATGGTGTGTTTTCTGTAGCTAAATAATTAGATGCTTCTTCTACTTGTTCCATTGGGTCTACTTTAGGTACATCAACTCTCATAACATTTTCTACTAAAAACTCTTCCAATAAATTTTTTTTATCTAGATTTTTCTCGAAATAAAAAGTGTAAATTCTTTCTTTTGAAATAGTACCGTAGAACTTATCCCCTTCTGCTACAGGAATTGATAAAAACTTATATTCTTCTATAAGTTCTAAGGCTTTCTTGACAGAGTCCTTAGGTGTTACTGTTACTAACTTTTCTTTAGATAACATTAAATTATTAACAAACATTTATGACCCTCCTTTATAAATCCTTTTAAACTTATTATAACTTATTAACCTCATATTGCCTATATTATTTGAATAATATTTTTAATTTTCCAAGAATTATGACCAAGATTAAAATTTGTTAATTTTAAAGTTTTATATAAAACTTTAATACTTATTTTAACAAATCATATTAAACCATATAATTAATATTTTATGCATATAGTTAATATATTATGACTATATACTATATGATAAAATTATATATATTGCTTTATATTTAATAGAATACTTAACTTTTTTTATTAATTAGGATAAAATAATATACAGAGGTGAGATAATGAAATTTTTAGTTAACTCAGTTGAAGAAACTTTCAATTTAGGTGTTAAATTAGGTAAAACATGTAATAGCGGCGATATCATTTGCTTAATCGGAGATTTAGGAACTGGAAAAACTCATTTAACCAAAGGAATAGCGAAGGGATTAAACATAGATGAACATATTACAAGCCCAACTTTCACTATTGTTAATGAATATGACGGGAGATTAAAATTATATCATTTTGATGTTTATAGAGTAAATGATCCTGATGAAATAGAGGCCATAGGTTTTGATGAATACATATTTAGTGATGGTATTTCTATAATTGAATGGGCTAATTATATAGAAGACCTAATCCCTAAAGAAGATGCTCTATACATATATGTAAATAAGTGTGATGAGCTTACTCCTAATAAACGTCAAATCAATATAGAATATACAAACAAAAAATATGACTACATAAAGGAGATAAGATTATGAAGATTTTAAGTTTTGATTCTGCCACACAAAGTGCAACTTGTGCATTAATTGAAGATGAAAAACTATTAGGTGAGATAACTTTTAACTATAAAAAACAACATTCAGTTTTAATTATGTCTATGATAGATACACTTTTAACTAACACAGAAACCCATATTGCTGATATAGATGGATTTGCAATTTCAAAAGGTCCTGGCTCCTTTACTGGACTTAGAATTGGCATGGCAACTTTTAAAGGAATATGTAATGGATTAAATAAACCTTTGATTGGTATATCTTCTTTAGATGCACTAGCTTATAATCTAGCATATACTGATGGGATTATATGTCCTATATTAGATGCTCTTAGAAATAATGTATATACTGCTATTTATAAATTTGAAAATGGTACTTTGGTAAAATTAGATGATTATTCTTGTACTTCTATTGAAGAATTAATTGAAAAACTTAATGATTACAAATGTAATATTACATTTATCGGTGATGGTACATATAAATTCAAAGAACTTTTAAGTTCAAAGTTAAGCAACGTATTCTTCGCACCTACTAGTTTAAATGTAGTTAAAGCTTCTTCTTTAGGTGAACTTGGATTACAACATTTAAAAGATAACAATATAGATGATATATATTCATTGGCACCTATATATCTTAGAAAATCTCAGGCTGAAAGAGAATATGAAGAAAAATATCATAAAGGAGTTGAGGATTAACAATGTCTTCAAATACCTTTACATATACTACTATGACTCATGAAGATTTAAACCAAGTATATGAAATAAATAAGCTTAGTTTAAAAACTCCTTGGAGTATAAATTCTTTAGAAGATGAATTTTCAAATAACTTTTCACATTATATAACTTGCAAAGATTCTACAGGAAAAATTTTAGGCTTTGGTGGTATATGGATAATACATGGCGAAGGACAGATTACTAATATAGCTGTTCACCCTAATTTTAGAAGAAATGGAATAGCTTCAAGAATCCTTGAAGAATTAAAAACTCTTTGCCAAAAAGAAAACTGTAATGCTATTACTTTAGAAGTTCGAAGTTCTAATATTCCTGCTCAAACTCTTTACATAAAAGAGGGTTTTAAAAATGAAGGCATTAGGAAAAATTTCTATTCTAATCCGAAAGAAGATGCCCTAATTATGTGGTGTTATGATTTATAAAAAAAAGCTATCCATATTTTTATGAGATAGCTTTTTATATTTATTATTTATGCACTTATTTTATTCTTGCTCTTTATTCGTTCTTTTTGAATAATTGGATTTAGACTTTTATGAAGAACTAAATATACTGATGATACTATAAGTCCTTTTAATAAATTAAACGGTATGATTGCCCAATAAATTAATGTTTTAAAATCTACTACATTATGGTTTACTTTTTTAGCAAATTGTACAAAGGCATCTATTGGCGCCCCCATTCCCCTAGCATAAAGTGGGATAAATACATAGTAATTTAATATACCGGCAGCTAAAGACATTACTATAGTTCCTATAACAAGTCCTAGTATCAACGATTTTACATTTTTCTTCTTGTCGTACATAAAACTTGCTATAAATATTAAAAACATACCTACTGTAAAATTAGCTATTTCTCCAACTCCAGCAGTTCCTGTACCAAATACTATTATCTTTAAAATGTTTTTAAATAATATTATTAAAACTCCAGATACTGGCCCAAGAGCCAAGCCACCTAATAACGCTGGGATATCACTAATATCCAACTTTAAAAAACTTGGAAATAAAAAAGTTAATGCAAATTCTAATTTCATTAAAATCATAGCTATTACAGAAAGCATAGCTATTTTAATTAATGTGTTAATACTAAACTTTGTTTTCTTATTTTTTTCCATAAACTTCATTCCCCCATTAAAAGATATTCATCTTTCAGGGTGTGAGGTACATATACATAAAAAAGCCCTGATTTATAAAATCAGGGCGCAAATACATAATATACCTATCTTCTTTCATCCAGACTATACTGTTGGCTTTGGAATTACACCAAATCTGCCATTATGGCTCGCGGGCTTTACCGCCAGTGGGGAATTACACCCCGCCCTGAAGAATTTTAAGTTTTATTAACTTTTCAAAAATATTATACTATTTATAACAAATTTTATCAATAGATTTTATTACATTTATTTTTTTAATTTTACTCTTTCATAGTTAGTGAAATTCTTCCCCTCTTTTCATCTACTGAAAGAACTTTTACTTTTACTATATCTCCTACCTTTACTACATCTAATGGATGCTTTACAAATTTATCCGCAAGTTGACTTAAATGAACTAATCCATCTTGATGTACTCCAATATCAACAAAGGCACCAAAATCAGCTACATTTCTAACTGTTCCCATAAGTTCCATACCAGGTTTTAACTGACTTAATTCTAATACTCCTGTTTTAAATATAGGTCTTGGTAGTTCCTCTCTTGGATCTCTACCTGGCTTTTTAAGCTCTTTTATAATATCCTGTAACGTAGGAATTCCAATTTCTATTTTTTCACTTAGCTCTTCTAAACTAAAATTCTTAACTCTTTCATCAATATCCTTTAATCCAGAATTATTTAATTCTTCTTTAGAGTATCCTAATAGTTCTAAAAGTTTTTTAGCTCCCTTATAAGATTCTGGATGCACACTTGTATTATCTAAATGTTCTTTTCCTTCCATAACCCTTAAAAATCCCGCACATTGTTCAAATGCTTTATCCCCTAGCCTTTTTACTTTTTTAAGTTGTGCTCTACTAGTAAATTTACCATTTTCCTCTCTATATGCTACAATGTTTTTGGCTATGGTACTATTTACCCCTGAAACATATGATAATAACGATGGTGTAGCTATATTTAAATCTACTCCTACATTATTAACAGCATCTTCAACTATACCTTTTAAAGACTCTTCTAACTTCTTTTGAGTAACATCATGTTGATATTGTCCTACCCCTAAAGATTTAGGATCTATCTTTACTAGTTCTGCAAGAGGATCTTGAAGTCTTCTTCCAATAGATATGGCACCTCTTAATGATACATTAATATCAGGATATTCCTTTGTAGCTAATTCAGACGCTGAATATACAGATGCACCTGCCTCAGAAACTATTACATAATAAACATCCTTATTTTTTTCTTCTTTTACCTTTTTAATAAGTTCTCCAATAAGTTCCTCTGATTCTCTACAGGCTGTTCCATTACCTAATGAAATTATATCTACATCATATTTATATATTAAATCTTTTAATATATTAATAGCCTTTTCTTTATCATCCTTTGGAAGTGTCGCATATACTGTTTCTGTAGATAATACCTTTCCTGTTTCATCTAAAACAGCTATTTTACAACCTGTTCTAAATCCTGGATCATAACCTAAAACTATTTTCTTTTTGATTGGTGGTTGCATTAATAAAGACTTTAAATTCTCTTTAAAAATTTGAATTGCACCTATCTCGCCTTTTTCTGTAAGTTCATTTCGTATTTCTCTTTCAATAGATGGATATATCAGTCTTTTTAAAGAATCTTTTACACTTTCTTCTATGTATTTATCTAAAATATTGTTATTTGTTTTTACATTTTGTAATATATAATTTAATATTCTATCTTCATCGGCTAATATCTTAACACTAATTACGTCTTCCTTTTCACCCCTATTTATAGCTAAAATTCTATGAGAAGGTATATTTTTAATACTTTCACTATAATCATAATACATTTCATACGGAGTAGGTTCCTCTTCTTTAGAAGACTTCTTACATTGTATTATTCCCTCTTTTTTAACTAATTCTCTTATCCACTTTCTAAATTTAGCTTCATCAGATATTTTCTCTGCAATAATATCTTGAGCACCTTTCAATGCCTCTTCTGTGTTAGCAACTCCCTTTTCTTCATTTACATACTTACTAGCCAATACTTGTATATCTTCTATTGTTTTACCACTTAAAATTGTTTCTGCTAAAGGTTTTAATCCTTTTTCTACTGCAATAGTCGCTCTTGTTCTCTTCTTTTGCTTATATGGTCTATATAAATCTTCAACTTCTGTAAGAGTTTGCGAATTTAAAATCTTACCTTTTAATTCATCATTTAATTTCCCTTGTTCCTCAATAGACTTAAGCACTGTATCTTTTCTTTCACTAAGATTTCTTAAATATTTTAATCTATCATATATTTCTCTTAAAGTTACATCACTTAATCCTCCAGTTCTCTCTTTTCTATATCTAGCTATAAAAGGAACTGTAGCGCCTTCATCTAACATCGTAATAACATTTTCTATTTGAAAACTTTTTACATTAAATTCTTTACATAAAATTTCTAATATACTACTCATATGCACACTAAGGCAATTTTAATCTTGCCATCCTCCTTCTTCTTTCTCTACTTTACATCCTTTTCTAAAAATGCGTTTATAAACATATCAATTTCACCATCCATAACTGCATTTACATTAGATGTTTCCACACCATTTCTATGGTCTTTAACTAAATTATAAGGATGGAATACATAAGACCTTATTTGACTTCCCCAACTAATATCTTTTAATTCTCCACTTAAATCCTCAATTTTTTCTTTATGTGCTAATTCTTTTAATGCAATCAATTTTGCCTTTAACATTTTAAGTGCTGTATCTTTATTTGTAAATTGACTTCTCTCACTTTGACATTGTACAATAACTCCGGTAGGTATATGTGTTATTCTTATAGCGGATTCTGTTTTATTAACATGTTGCCCACCAGCGCCACTTGCTCTATAAGTATCTATTTTCAAATCTTGCATATTAATTTCAATATTATCTTGTTCATCTCTAAGTTCAGGCAGTACTTCACAAGATGCAAAAGATGTTTGTCTTTTGCCATTAGCATTATAAGGTGAAATTCTTACTAATCTATGGACACCTTTTTCTGCTTTTAAATATCCATATGCGAAGTCTCCTATCACCTTTAATGTAACACCTTTAATACCAGCCTCATCTGCTGGTATATAATCTAAAACCTGCATTTTAAACCCTTTTTTATCACACCATCTTGAATACATCCTATAAAGCATTTCTGTCCAATCTTGTGCATCATTACCTCCAACTCCTGTATGAAGAGTTAGAATTGCATTATTCCTATCATACTCACCAGAAAGTAATGTTTCTATCTTTAATTGTTCATATAGTTTATTTAACTCTTTAAGTTCTTTTTTTATTTCACTATAAGATTCTTCATCATTTTCTTCAATACTAAGTTCTGCTAACATTTTAAGATCATCTATCCTAAATTTTAAATCCTTATATCGTTCAATTTTATCTTTTATGTTTTTAGCCTCTACTGTTACTTCTCCAGCTTTTTTTATATCATTCCAAAAACTTGGTTGTTGCATAACGCTTTCAAGTTCTGAAAGTCTAATCTGCATTCTATCTAAGTCAAAGTGAAACACTCATTTCATTCACATCATTAACTAATACAGTTATCTCACTTAAAATTTCTTCTAATTTAATTAACAAAGTCAACACCTCTTTTCATGGAATAAACATATTATATCATATAAAATATTATCTTAAATACTTATAGAATAAATTAAAGTAGGTGAAACCATTCTTCACCTACTTTAATTTTTATTTTTTATTATTGAAATTTTCCACAACAATTTTTGTATTTTTTTCCTGATCCACATGGACAAAGATCATTTCTACCTACTCTATTTTCTTTTCTAATAGGTTCTTGCTTTAGATCTTCTTCTCCATGACTAGTATTAGTTACTGTAGCAACTCTTTCTCTTTGAATGTTTTCATGAACTTGAACATGGAATAAATATTTAATTGTTTCAACTTTAATATTCCAAATCATTTCATTAAACATATCTGTTCCTTCAAATTGATATGCTTGAACTGGATCCTGTTGTTTATATGCTCTTAATCCTATACCTTGTCTTAAATGATCCATACTATCTATATGATCCATCCATTTAGAATCAACAACTTTTAAAAGTATAATTCTTTCGATTTCTCTTAAATTCTTTGGACTATTATCTTCTTCGTCATCTGTTCCTTGAAGTTCTCTTTCTTTTTGATTGTATAAATCTAATGCTACATTAATTAATTCTTCTTTTATTTCATCTATACCTTTTTTACCTAATTCTTCTGGATTAATCATATCCCTTGGTAAGAAAATATCCTCTAAATATGTTATAAGCTTTTCTATACTTTCATCATATTTTTCATCATCTACTTGAAGAACATGAGAATCTACAGCTACAGAAATTACATCCTTTATCATACTAATAATTTGTTCTTTTAAGTTTTCACCTTCTAAAACTTCAGCTCTTTGCTTATAGATTATAGTTCTTTGTTGATTCATAACATCATCATACTGTAATACATTTTTTCTTATGTCAAAGTTATTTCCTTCAACTTTCTTTTGAGCACTCTCTATAGCATTTGAAACCATTTTACTTTCTATAGCCTCATCATCTAATCCTAATCTACCTACAACAGCTTGAAGCTTATCTGAACCAAATATTCTCATTAAATCATCTTCTAAAGAAACATAGAATCTTGATTGTCCTGGATCTCCTTGACGTCCTGAACGTCCTCTTAACTGATTATCTATACGTCTTGATTCATGTCTTTCTGTACCTATTACCTTTAATCCGCCAACTTCAGCTATATCATCTGAAAGTTTAATATCAGTACCACGTCCTGCCATATTAGTTGCTATAGTAACCATTCCTCTTTCACCAGCATGAGATACTATTTCAGCTTCTTTTTCATGGTATTTTGCATTTAATACTTGATGTGGTACACCTTTTTTCTTTAATAATGATGATAATAATTCTGATTTTTCTATACTAACAGTACCAACTAATATAGGTTGCCCTTTTTTATTAGTTTCAGCAATTTCTTCAACTATAGCATTATACTTAGCTCTCTGAGTTTTAAAAACTAGATCTGGCATATCTTTTCTTGCTATAGGTTTATTAGTAGGAATTTCTATAACGTCCAAACCATAAATCTCTCTAAATTCTATTTCCTCAGTTTTAGCTGTACCTGTCATACCAGCTAATTTTTCATACATTCTAAAGAAGTTCTGGAATGTTATACTTGCTAAAGTCTTTGATTCTTTTTCTACTTTGACACCCTCTTTAGCCTCTATAGCTTGATGAAGTCCATCACTATATCTTCTACCTTCCATTAATCTTCCTGTAAATTCATCAACTATTACAACTTCGCCATCTTTTACCATATAATCTTTATCTCTCTTCATATGATAATTAGCTTTTAATCCTTGAACTATATGATGCTGTATCATCATATTTTCTGCATCTGCATAGTTATCTAATTTAAAAAATTGCTCTGCCTTTTTAATCCCTGTTTCAGTTAAAATAACAGAGTTAGCCTTTTCATCTAATTCATAATCTTTTTCATTTAATGTTTTAACAAATAAATCCGCAACTTTATAAAATTCAGTAGACTTATCACCTTCACCTGAAATAATAAGAGGTGTTCTAGCTTCGTCTATTAAAACTGAGTCTACTTCATCCACTATACAATAATTTAAATATCTTTGAACTTTTTCTTCCTTATATATAACCATATTATCTTTTAGATAATCAAACCCAAATTCGTTATTAGTTCCATAAGTAATATCAGAACCATATGCCTCTCTTCTTTGATCAGTATTTAACCCATGTAATATAACACCTACTGTAAGACCTAAATAATTATATAGTTGACCCATCCATTCACTATCTCTTTTGGCAAGATAATCGTTTACTGTAATTACATGAACACCTTTCCCTGTTAATGCATTTAAATACGTAGGAAGAGTAGCTACTAATGTTTTACCTTCTCCTGTTTTCATCTCAGCAATTCTTCCTTGATGAAGAACTATACCCCCAATTAATTGTACCCTAAAATGTTTCATTCCCAGAACACGCCATGAAGCCTCTCTAACTACAGCGAAAGCTTCTGGTAGTATATCATCTAAAGTTTCTCCTTTAGCTAATCTTTCTTTAAACTCTAAAGTTTTATTTTTTAATTCTTCTTCACTTAATTTACCCATAGCTTCCTCATATGAATCTATTTTATTAACTATAGGTAATATTTTTTTTACCTGCCTATCACTATATGTACCAAAAATTTTTTCATAAAGCTTCATACTTCGCCATCCTCGCAATCTTATTCCATTATTATTTTAAAATATCTTTTACTCTACTTTTATTAACTCTTTATCTATATTTCTTATTATAATTTTAAATTATATCATTTAAAATTTTACTATTCAACTTTATTAGTTTAGAATAAACTTTTTACAGTTTATTCTAAATAATATTTATAAATTATTTAGAATGTTCTATTTTATAATATATTATAAAAGTATTAATGTAAATATATTCAATTATAAAATTTGCATTAACATTATTTACTTATTACAGTTTTTTAACCAAAATTTTCTTAATATTGTAATTAAAAATCAGTGAGCATTGCTACTCACTGATTCTATATAATAAACTAAATATTAATTATTGAAAATCTGGTTCAATTAATGCATAATTACCATCTTTTCTTTTATATATAACATTTACTTCTGAAGTTTCAGCATCCATATATACAAAGAAATTATGACCCAAAAGTTCCATTTGTAAAATAGCTTCTTCTGCTACCATAGGTTTCATGGCAAATTTTTTAGTTTTAACTATTTTTGGTTCTTCCTTATCTTTATATTTATCATCTTCTGGGATTAGAGAAAAGACTAAGGATTCTTCGTGAAGTTTCCTTTGTAATTTAGTTTTTTGCTTTCTAATTTGCCTTTCTATTTTATCTAAGATTAAATCAACTGATTTATACATATCATCATTTGCTTCTTCTGATCTTACAACCCCTCCATTAAAAGGAATAGTTATTTCTGCTTTATGATTTCCTTTTTGTACACTTAAAACCACATGAGCTACTACTTCGTCTTTAAAATATTTGTCAAGCCTAGCCAATTTTTTAGTAATGACTTCTTTTAATGCTTCTGTAACCTGGATGTTTTTACCAATTATTTTAACTTCCATATTTCACAGCCCCTCTCTTAAACTAAAACTTTGCATTAGTTTAATTAAATTTTTTGGGTTTTATTTTGTTGTTGTATACATTTTATAATGAAATTAATAAAATAACAATTAGTTTTGAAGTAATTTACAGAAAATTAAATAAAATTATGCCTCTCACTCTTCTATTTTCATACTCTTTTATAGTAACGCCCTATTATAGGACATATGATTTTTTATTCAATTTATGCTATAATATAATTCTATGAGGATATATTATATATTTCTTGCAACACCTATTACAATAACTTCACTTGCACCATTTCTAAGCAATTCTTTACTACAATTATAAACTGTTGCACCTGTTGTAATAACATCATCTATAATTAAAATTTTCTTTTGTTTTAGATTATACTTGGAATTAATACAAAATACATCATTAACATTTTCCCATCTTTGGTCTTCATTTAATCCAATTTGATCCTTTGTATCTTTATTTTTTATTAATAATTTATAACATTTTATATTCATATGTTTGCTTAAATTTTTAGCAAGTATTTCAGATTGATTATATCCTCTTTCTCGTTTTCTTTTTCTAGAAGACGGTACAAATGTTATCATATCAAAATTTAATTTTTCTCTTAAAACTAACCTATATATATAAGAACTCAATAATTCTCCTTGTGAAAAACCATTTTTATATTTTAACTTTAGTATTAGTTTTTTAATAGTTTTAGAATATATTGAACATGTGTAACATTTAATTTCTTTATGTTCTCCTATATTAAATTTTTCTACGCATAAATTTAATCGTTTTATACAATCATTACATAATAATTTTTCTGTAAAAAGCTCATTTCCACAACTTAAACAAAACCCTTCTTTAAAATAAATTAAGTCTAAGATTGAATTTATTAAAAAATTTAACTTTTCCATATTCTCCTCTAATAATTTGAGATATGTTTCATCTTAGACTATATCCATATTTTTAAAATTTTATTCTGTTTTTTAAAAATCCTCTATAATATTTGTTATCCTCCATTTAAGGGCGGAATACCTTTCAAAACTTCTATCATTTGTAACCATAAACTTTAACGCTTTTTGGGAACCCACTAAAACTGCTAATTTCTTGGCTCTAGTAATCCCTGTATATAATAAATTCTTATTCATCAACATAGGAGGTCCCATAAATATAGGTATAATAACTACTGGAAATTCACTTCCTTGACTTTTATGAATAGTAATTGCATATGCTAAAGTTAATTCATCTAAGAAAGTATTTTCATATTTAACTATCCTATCATCTTCAAATACAACTATTACATTTTCATCGTCATCTATTTTAGAAATATATCCAATATCTCCATTGTAAACCCCTATACCTTCTTCTTTTGTATCTATTTTATCCCATTTTAAAGAATAGTTATTTTTTATTTGCATAACTTTATCCCCAACTCTAAAAATGGTATCCCTAAATTCTTTTTCTCTTTTAGCTTTTGATTTAGGATTTAATATATTTTGTAATTCTTTATTTAAATTATCTACACCTAAAACTCCTTTTCTTGTTGGCGATAAAATTTGAATATCCTTCATATTATCCCAAGCTTCATTAAATTTAGGCAATCTCTTATGTATAAGTTCTAAAGTTGTATTTAAAATTTTTTCCCTGTCCTCACATCTTAAAAAATAAAAATCATTGTCTTTTTTATTCAAAATAGGCATTTCTGAATTATTTATTTTATGTGCATTAGTGACAATCATACTTTCTTTTCCCTGCCTAAAAATTTCTTTTAGCCTAACAACATTTACACATTTACTTTCTATTAGATCTCTAAGTACATTTCCTGGACCTACTGATGGTAATTGGTCTACATCACCCACAATTATGACTCTAGTTCCTAAAGAAACTGCCTTCAATAAATTGTTCATTAAAAGAATATCTATCATAGATGCCTCATCTACTATAATTACATCAAACTCTAAAGGATCCTCTTCACTTTTCAAAAACTGCATATTATCATCATCATTATATCCAATTTCTAAAAGTCTATGAATAGTTTTGGCTTCTCTACCCGTTGCTTCCGTCATTCTTTTAGCTGCCCTTCCCGTAGGAGCCGCCATACCTACACTTAATCCTGATTCTTCAAATATTCTTATTATACAATTAATTATAGTAGTCTTTCCTGTTCCTGGACCACCAGTTATTATTTCCATACCATTTTCAAATGCCCCACAAATGGCTTCTTTTTGTGATACAGCAAATTTAATATTATTTTCATTCTCAAAATTTTTTATTTCTTTTTCAACATCAATATGAACTTTATCATAAGAACTCATAGTTAGACTTAAAATCTTTTTTGTTACAGATAATTCACTATAATAATAAGGTATTGTAAAAACACATTCTTGTTCATCTATATTTTCAACTTTAATATTGCCAGCCATAGTTACTTCAAAAATAGCCTTTTCAATTTCTTCTTTATCTACACAAAGAACCTTTTCTCCTTTTTCCATCAATTCACCCATTGGCATATAAGTATTTCCCAACAAACAAAATTCATTTACCAAGTACTTTATTCCACTTTTTATTCGATAAGAAGAATTTTTTTCTATTCCTAAATTTAGTGCTATTTTATCTGCAGTCTTAAAGCCTACCCCTACTATATCCTCTACTAACTTATATGGATTTTGTTTTATTATATCTATTCCACTAATCCCATATTTATTATAAACTTTTACACACTGATTAGCTGTCATTCCGTAAGGTTGAAGAAAAATCATTATATTCCTACACTCTCTTTGCCTAGAATATGATTCATATATTAATTTAATCTTTTTCTTCCCAATACCTTCAATTTCGACTAATCTATCAATATCATTATCTAAGACATCTAAGGTCTCTTCTTTAAAATGTGATACTATTTTTTTTGCTGTAACAGGACCTATTCCAGAAATTATGCCTGAAGCCAAATATTTTTCAATCCCTGTTAAAGTTTTAGGTATAATTTCTTCACATGAATTAACTTTTAACTGTTTACCAAAGTTAGGATGAACATTCCATTCACCTGTAACTTTTACATTTTGGCCTTCATTCACAAAAGGTATTGTTCCAACTATAGTTACAAGTTCATCTTTTTCATCCTTTAATTTAGCTACTGTATATTCATTTTCTTCATTTTTAAAAATTATCGATTCTATTATACCTATAATTTCAAACATAAAATCTCTCCCATACTTTTTTATAACTCTTATTATTAAATTATAACATAAAATTTATATAAAATTAGAAAACACGATTATCCAAATAAATGAGTAATCGTGTCCTTTATAAAATATTTAATTACGTTAATTCTTTAATTTTCTCTACTTTATCTAATCTTTCCCAAGGAAGATCAACATCTATTCTTCCAAAATGGCCATATGCTGCTGTTTGTCTATATATAGGTCTTCTTAAATCTAGTTCTTTAATTATAGCAGCTGGTCTTAAATCAAATACTTTATTAATTATTTCAACAATCTCTTCTTCTGATTTCTTACCTGTTCCAAATGTTTCAACACAAATAGATACTGGCTTAGCAACTCCTATAGCATAAGCTAACTGAATTTCTAATTTATCAGCAATACCAGCTGCAACTAAATTTTTAGCAACCCATCTTGCTGCATATGCTGCAGATCTATCTACCTTTGTTGGATCTTTACCTGAGAAAGCACCACCACCATGTCTTCCAGCTCCACCATAAGTATCTACTATAATCTTTCTTCCTGTTAATCCTGTATCACCTTGTGGTCCACCAATTACAAATCTTCCTGTTGGATTTATTAAATATCTTGTATTTCCATCCAATAATTCCTCAGGAACTATTTCTTTAATTACATATTTTATTAAATCAGCTTCAATTTGTTCACGAGTAACATCGGGACCGTGTTGAGTTGAAATAACAATTGTATCTATTCTAACAGGTTTATCACCTTCATATTCTACTGTTACCTGAGTTTTTCCATCAGGTCTTAAATATCCTAATGTTCCATTTTTCCTAACTTGTGATAATCTTAAAGCTAACTTATGAGCAAGTGATATTGGAAGTGGCATATATTCTGCTGTTTCATTTGATGCATATCCAAACATCATACCTTGATCTCCAGCACCAATAGCTTCTATTGTATCCATTTTACCCTCTTTAGATTCTAAAGCTTCGTCTACACCCATAGCAATATCTTGTGATTGTTCATCAATAGATGTCATAACAGCACAAGTTTCTGCATCAAATCCATATTTAGCTCTTGTGTATCCTATTTCATTTACAGTCTTTCTTACAACTTTAGGAATATCAACATAACAATTAGTAGTAATTTCCCCCATTACTGAAACAACACCAGTTGTACAAGTTGTCTCACACGCAACTCTACCTTGAGGATCTTTTTCTAAAATAGCATCTAAAATAGCATCTGAAATTTGATCACATATTTTATCTGGATGTCCTTCTGTAACTGATTCTGATGTAAATAACTTTCTCATATTATTCTCCCTCCAAAATGTTTATCTTTTCTAGAGTATGGCCTTGTTTCCTAACAAAACAACCTCTTCAATAAGAAGAGGTTGTTAATATCTACCACCTCTTATCTTGCAGATATAAAATTCTGCAGGAATTGGCACCTTAGTGTTTATACACTGGTTGCCGGGTTTCACAGGGCCCTTTTCCCTCCACCTCTCTTGATAAGAGCATTTTATTTAATTTTTATTTTTTCATATTTACATTATAACTTCATCATAACATAATCTTATTACATGGTCAATAGAAACATTTAAATGATAAAAAATAAAAGGACATGAAAACATGTCCTTGGTGGATGAAGATGGATTCGAACCATCGAAGCAAAACGCAACAGATTTACAGTCTGCCCCCTTTGGCCACTCGGGAACTCATCCAAAAATGGAGCTGACAATAGGAATTGAACCTACAACCTGCTGATTACAAGTCAGCTGCTCTGCCAATTGAGCCATGTCAGCACAAAATATATTTTTTTAAAATGGTGGAGGAAGATGGATTCGAACCATCGAAGCGAAACGCAACAGATTTACAGTCTGCCCCCTTTGGCCACTCGGGAACTCCTCCAAAAATGGAGCTGGCAATAGGAATCGAACCTACAACCTGCTGATTACAAGTCAGCTGCTCTGCCAATTGAGCCATGCCAGCACAAAACATATTCTATTTTTAAAATGGTGGAGGAAGATGGATTCGAACCATCGAAGCGAGACGCAACAGATTTACAGTCTGCCCCCTTTGGCCACTCGGGAACTCCTCCAAATTGGAGCTAGCAATAGGAATCGAACCTACAACCTGCTGATTACAAGTCAGCTGCTCTGCCAATTGAGCCATGCCAGCATAAGTATTAAAATAATGGTGGATGAGGATGGATTCGAACCATCGAAGCGAAACGCAACAGATTTACAGTCTGCCCCCTTTGGCCACTCGGGAACTCATCCCTATTTAATACTACTTATTATGTTTTGTTGTCGTGTATTTCCGACAAGAAGTAGTATACATTTTTACGGTTCTTATTTCAAGTCATTTTCTCCTTATTTAAGAAGATTACTTTCTTTATACTTATATTTTCTTTATAATACTCCTTTTTACTAAAAATTAATATATTTTTTTACACCTTCTTCATATTTAATCTTTCATTCACATATTTTTATTAGTGTAATATTATATACTATCCTTTAAAACTCTGCTATATTTAGGAGGTGCCTTGTGGATAAAACTTGTATTAACTATTTAAATGAACGCTGTATAAATACACTAGTTGAATCTTTAAAAAAAACCATAGATGAAAAAACTATAATAGTATGTATAGGCACTGATAGATGCATAGGTGATTGTTTAGGTCCATTGGTAGGTTCTCTATTGATAGATCGAAAGTTTCCTCTAAAAGTATTTGGCTCCTTAAACAAACCTATTCACGCCTTAAATTTAGAAGAAAACTTAAACTATATAAATAATGAATATCCCAATCATAACATTATAGGAATAGATGCTTGTTTAAGTGATGATGAAGATATAGGTAACATAATAATTAGAGATTACCCCATATGTCCTGGAAAAGGCGTAGGGAAATATTTACCTCCTGTAGGTAATCTATCCATAGTAGCAGTTGTTGATTCCTATAATAATTCGGAACCTTTTTATTCTAGAAGTATTAGATTAAGTTTTATCATGAATATGGCTAAAAAAATTTGTATTTCTTTAGAAAAATCTTATACATTAAAAATTTAGATAAAAAATACAAGCTATTTATAGTATAGCTTGTATTTTTTTATTATTTACATAATAACTTAATAATATATTATTCTTTTCCCATATATTCTATGGAATCTAATGATTTCCCTGTTCCTAATGCAACACAAGATACACTATCTTCTGCTACATATACTGGTACCTTAGTATGATCTTGGATTAACTTATCAAGCCCATTTAATAATGCTCCACCACCGGTCATAACAATTCCTTTGTCAGCTATATCAGATGCTAACTCAGGTGGTGTCTTTTCAAGAACAGCATGTGCACACTCCGCTATAGCTTCTACAGCTTCTGCTAAAGCTTCCCTCATTTCACTAGAAGTTACTGTTATGTTTTTAGGAAGTCCTGTAATTAAATCTCTTCCTCTTATTTCCATACTTTCTTCTTCTACTTCATATGCACAACCAATATTTATCTTTAATTCTTCTGCAGTTCTTTCACCAATCATAAGCTTGTGTTTCTTTCTTATATACTTAATAATTGCTTCGTCAAATTCATCTCCAGCTACCTTTATAGATTGTCTTACAACCATACCACCTAAAGATATAACTGCTATATCTGTGGTACCTCCACCAATGTCTATAACCATATTTCCACTAGCTTTAGATATATCTAAGCCTGCACCTATAGCAGCTGCTACTGGTTCTTCTATTAATTGAACCATTTTTGCCCCAGCCATTTTTGCCGCTCCTTTAACTGCTCTTCTTTCAACCTCTGTAGCTTCACATGGAACACAAATAACAACTCTTGGAGTTGCTTTCTTTCTTCCACAAGCTTTTCTAATAAAATGTTTTAACATTTTTTCTGTCATATCATAATCAGAGATAACACCATCTTTTAATGGTCTTGTTGCTACTATATTGCCTGGTGTTCTACCAATCATTTGTCTTGCTTCTTCTCCAACAGCTAAAACCCTATCATTTGTCTTGTCGATTGCAACTACTGAAGGTTCCTTTAAGATTACACCTTTTCCTTTTATGTATACAAGAACTGTAGCTGTACCTAAATCTATACCCATATCAGTACCCATTCCGAAAAAAAACATAGCTTTCACTCCTGCTCATTGGTATATTAGTTCTAACATATTTTACTTCTATACTAATCAAAAAAAACCTTTTTTTTAGAATAAACTTTTAAAAAATTTTTTTTACTTTAATTTAAGCATTGTAAAATATCACATTAACTATTCTAACATAATAATTGTGCATATGAAATAGGTATTTTTAAACTTCCATAGTTTTATATTTTAATTGGGTAGCTTTTCCACCTCTTATATGTCTTTCCGCCTTATTTAATTCTAAAACATTTTTAGCTTGGCTTGCAATTTGTGGATTTATTTTAGGAAGTCTTTCTGTCATGTCCTTATGAATTGTACTTTTACTTACTCCAAAAACTGTAGCGGTTTTTCTTATTGTTGATTTTGATTCTATAATATATTGAGCTACTTCCAATACTCTTTGTTCTATATAATCTTTCAAAATAAACCCTCCTTAAGATTTAAATTTTAAAATAGCCACTTTTCTATAGAAAAGTGACTATCTTTAGTTTTCTTATTTTATAAATTTACATGGATCAATATATTTATTCTCATAATCCAATTTTTTAAAACTTTCGTTGCCCTCTAACATAGAAAAATGTAAATAGCTTCCTTCTGATTTGTTATTACTAACTCTTAAAGTTGTATTGCCAATCTTAGCAACTTCTTGACCTTGAGTTACTTTATCACCTTTTTTAATAAGTACTTTTTGATCTAAGTTTGAATATACTGTTTTATATCCATTTTGGTGATTAATAACAACCATATATCCATATCCTTTAGGGTTTTCCCCAATCTCTTCTACTACACCATCTGCAGCAGCCTTAACTGGAGTTCCTACTTTAGATTGTATGTTTATACCTAAATTTGTTTTATATGTTTTTGAATTTCCATTAGAATCTTCACTAGCTAATACAGGTATTTCTGAATATCCTTGTATCAACTTTCCTTCTACCGGTTTAGCAAATTGAACCTTTACATTATTTGCAACTGACTCACTTGCTTCTTTTAAAGTCTTTCCACTTTTACGAACTTTTATATTTTCATCCTTCTCAACTTTATTATTTTCTTTTTCATTTTTTACAAATAATGCATTGTTTGGATCCTGTTTCTTTGATTGATTCTCCATTGCTGTTTTATTTGCATTTTGTACCTTAGCTGTATCCATATTTTTAGAATTAATTGTTAGTGCAGCTACAGCAGCAACTATACATAAACAAATAAACAAAATTACATAAAAGCTCTCTTTCTTCAAAAAATTTGCAAAGCTCCCTTTAGAATTTTCCATGTTGTTTGATTTATTATTCATTTCAAGCACCTCCTACTTGTAATTTTGTCCATTATGTAATAAATAATACATATTTAATAAAATTTTTTATGTTATTTTTTTTACATTTTTAGACGTTTTTTTTATTATTAAAAACAAAAAATAAAAGCCTATAAGATTTTCATAAATCTTATAGGCTTTCTAAATTAATATGAAATTTCTATTTATAATTTAGAGTCTTTATTTCTATTCCACTATAATAATGTCTTAATATTTCATCATACTTTTTTCCTTCTCTGGCCATTACTCCTGCGCCCCATTGACTCATTCCAACTCCATGTCCATACCCCTTACAATTAAAGACTATATTAGTAGATTCAAAACTTATTGTAAAATTAGCAGATGGAAGACCAAATAATTTTCTAATCATTTTCCCTGTAGTTGTTATATTTCCTATTTTAATCTGTTTTATGCTTCCTCCTTGACTTCTTTCCAAAATGTTAATTTTATCTTTTATTATATTAGAATTTAAATTTAATCCTTTAAATTGAGAATTCATTACAGTGGTAAAATTTGCATTAGAAAACTTAAATTGAGTTTTATATTTAGGCGCAACTTCTTCCCCTGGACTTTCAACACTTTTTAAATATGGTTTTGATTCCTTAAAAACTTCCTCTGAATTTTCTGTTTTACCACTACTAGTAGCAAAGTAATATGGGTTCATAACTAGTTCCCCATCATAGGATAATACTTGTCCTCTAGTGCTTTCCACAGCTTCTTTTACTTTATTATATAACTCTGCTCGCTCTTTTTTAGGCCATGTTTTCATACGTTTCTCTTGACTTATGTATGCTTGACAATGTACAGAATCACAAATATCCGCATTTGCATTTAAACTACATCCCCCTCCAACTAAATGCTTAGTATGACAAACTGCATATGTTCGTGCAGCTACAGCCTGGGCTTTTAAAGCTTCTATATTAAAATTTGCAGGCATCTCTGCTGATACAACCCCTAATACGTATTGTTCTAAGTCAAGCTTTACTATCCTTTTTTCTCTAGTTAGATATAAATTTATACAAGAATCTATCTTTTTATTAAGTATAGTATCTTTTTCTTTTTTTAGATCCAAATCTACTTTAGAATTATTATGTTCTATTTGTTTATTCTCTGTATTTCCATACTTTAACTGCCTATTTCCCTTATTTACTCCAACAACAATTAAGGAAAAGATTACTATGCATATATTAAAGATTAAAATACCTATTAAAATATCTCTTAATTTTACTGATACTATAACTTTTTTCATTTCATTCCTCCTATTCACATCCATATAGACTATATATATTCCCGTATCTTTAAATTATTCCTACAAATATTACATACCTAATAACTTATATTATTTAATAAAAAAATGAAGTCCTTTTTAAAAGAACTTCATTTTTCATCTTAAATTTTATATACTTTTTCTATCTATATGTGCTCCTAATTTACCTAATTTATCTTCAATTGCTACATAACCTCTATCTATATGATAAACATCACTTATTGTGGTAGTTCCTTCTGCTACCAAGCCAGCTAAAATCATTGCTGCTCCTGCCCTTAAATCAGTAGCCCTAACATGTGCTCCTGTAAGTTTTGATACCCCTTGGACAATTGCACTTCTACCATCTATTTTAATATTAGCTCCCATTCTAGCTAATTCAGCAACATGCATAAATCTATTTTCAAATATAGTTTCAGTTACCATACTAGTACCATTTACCACGCTTAATAAAGACATAAGTTGAGATTGCATATCTGTTGGAAATCCTGGATATGGCATTGTTTTTATATCAACTGCTTTTAAATTTCCTCTACCATCTACAATCATTTCATTTTTATTTATTTGTATATTTACTCCCATTTCTACCAACTTAGCTATTACAGGTTTTAAGTGTTCCTCTTTTACTCCTTTTATGTTGATAATACTTTTAGTAATAGCTGCCGCAATCATAAAAGTTCCTGCCTCTATTCTATCTGGTATAGGTGTATAGCTTACTTCATTTAACATCCTTACACCTTTTACAACTATAGTATCCGTTCCCGCTCCTGTAATGCAAGCGCCCATTTTATTCAAAAAATTAGCAAGATCCTGTATTTCTGGTTCCTCTGCACAATTTCCTATAATAGTTTCTCCCTCTGCTAATGTAGCAGCCATCATAATATTTTCTGTGGCACCTACTGAAGGAAAATCTAAATATATATTATCTCCAATAAGTTTCTCTGCTTTAGCTTCTACATATCCATGCCCTACATTAATTTCAGCTCCTAAAGCAGCCAGTCCTTTTAAATGCAAATCTATAGGTCTTGTCCCTATGTTGCATCCTCCCGGTAAGGAAATTTTAAACTCCCCAAATCTTGCCAACATAGGACCCATTAATAAAAAAGATGCTCTCATTTTTCTCACTAACTCATCCGGAACTCGTATAGATTTTAAATTTGAACTATCTATTATTAACTTTTCTTGCAAAGTATCTATCTTCACTTTACCATCCAAAAATTTTAGGGCTTCACTTAATACAAAAACATCTTCTAGCATAGGTGCTTTGTAAATTATATTTTTCTTTCCATTTAATATACATGCTGAAATAATTGGCAGTACTGCATTTTTAGCTGAACTAATTTCTACATCTCCATTAAGTATATTTCCACCTTTAACCACAATATTATCCATATTTAATCCTCCAATCTTCTTTGTGTTCTACTTAGTATGAAATAAATATTTCAGGGTCTCCTATGACAATATAATTTCCCGAACTATATTTACATAAGGAGTAATAAAAACCTTGTTCTCTATTTCCCCCTTGTGAAACTTTTGTACTAAATCCATTGTTAAGTTTTATACTGTTAATGTTGTATCCATTATTTTTTAAATATTTTTCACTCTTATTTTTTAAAACTTCTATATTAACTTCATTATTTAGCTTTGCTTTTATATTTCTACATACTTTAATATCAGCCATATTTAAATTAAAGGATTTTAAGATTTGCCTTAGTATACTTTTTGATATTTTTTCATTATCTTGTTTTATACATAAATTTATTACAAAGGCAAAATTCTCTCCTTTTTTCTTTATATATAAATTTGCTGTATTTATTTTATAATTATCAATAATATTTTCATTACTACAATAATTTAATTTTACCCTTTCTTTTAGAAAAATATTTTGTAATTCTATTATATTTTTATTTAAGTTATTGGTATTAGATATATGAAATCTTATTCTTTCATATTCTTTCACATTATTCATATATCCACTATTTATCAAATTTTTAATATCGGTATTTTTTTGTGTACTATAACAAAATACTATATTACATTGTAATATAAAAATTAAAACTAAACTAATGATAAAAAGCTTTTTTCTTCTCATATTACTCTCCTAAAACAATTTTTATATTTAAATTTTGACCATTTTTTAACTTATTATACAGTTTTTAAGCAAAAGAGAAGATATTATTTAATTATCATATATTATAATATAATAGTTTCTATAAAAATGTGAAAAAAACCGGTATTACTTTTT
The DNA here is from genome assembly GCA_003288255.1 of Clostridiaceae bacterium 14S0207. Taxonomy (GTDB): domain Bacteria; phylum Bacillota; class Clostridia; order Clostridiales; family Clostridiaceae; genus Hathewaya; species Hathewaya limosa. Next base: position 2,364,814 of record CP026600.1, read on the forward strand.
ATATTAAAGTAATACCGGTTTTTATTTATCTATTTAGCATTCAATTTTAGTCTTGTTAAAGATCTTTTTAATGCAATCTCAGCTCTTAAGACATCCAGATTATTATCTTTCTCTTTTAATCTTTTTTCAGCTCTTTCTTTTGCTTTTTCAGCTCTAGAAAAATCTATATCCTCTGGCCATTCAGCTGCATCACATAAAAGCGAAACTGAATCACTATCAACTTTTAATATCCCTTGAGATATAAAAGCTTTCTTTTCACCATCTTCTGTAACAAAAGTTGTTACATTAGGTACAAGCATCCCTACCATAGGCTCATGCCCACATAAAATTCCTATACTCCCACTTCTATCTTCTGTAATTACCTTGGTAACTTTTCCTGTAAAGAAACTTTTTTCAGGAGTTAAAATTTTCAACATAAATTCTTTCATTAGTTTCACCTTCAACTAATTATTCATTGTTTTAGCTTTTTCTATAACATCTTCTATTGTACCTGCGAATAAGAATGCACTTTCAGGAATATCATCATGTTTTCCTTCTAATATTTCTTTAAATCCTCTTACTGTATCTTTTATAGATACAAATTTACCTTGCATTCCTGTAAATTGTTCTGCAACAGTAAACGGTTGAGATAAGAATCTTTGAATTCTTCTTGCTCTACTAACTATAAGCTTATCTTCTTCTGCTAATTCATCTACACCAAGAATAGCTATAATATCTTGTAATTCTTTATATCTTTCTAAGATATGTTTAATCTTTATAGCAACATCATAATGTTCTTCTCCAACAACTCTTGGATCTAATATTCTAGATGTTGAATCTAATGGATCAACAGCTGGATATATACCAAGCTCAACTATAGATCTAGATAAAACCGTTGTTGCATCTAAGTGAGTGAATGTAGTTGCTGGTGCTGGATCTGTTAAGTCATCCGCTGGAACATATACTGCTTGAACAGATGTAATAGAACCATTTTTAGTAGATGTAATTCTTTCTTGTAAAGCACCCATTTCTGTAGCAAGGGTCGGTTGGTAACCAACTGCACTAGGAATTCTTCCTAAAAGTGCTGAAACCTCAGAACCTGCTTGTGTAAATCTAAATATGTTATCTATAAATAAAAGAACATCTTGCCCTTTATCTCTAAAATATTCAGCCATTGTAAGTCCTGTTAATGCAACCCTCATTCTTGCTCCAGGTGGTTCATTCATCTGTCCAAATACTAAGGCTGTTTTGTTAATAACGCCTGAATCTTTCATTTCATGATAAAGGTCATTACCTTCTCTTGTTCTCTCACCAACTCCAGTGAAAACAGATAATCCACCGTATTGTTTGGCTATGTTATTGATAAGTTCTTGGATAAGAACTGTTTTACCAACTCCAGCTCCTCCAAACAAACCTATTTTACCACCCTTTGGATATGGAGCTAAAAGATCTATAACCTTTATTCCTGTTTCAAAAATTTCAGGTTTAACAGATTGCTCCTCAAATGATGGTGCTGATCTATGGATTGGATAATAATTTTCTGCTTTGATCTTATCTCCTTCATCCATTGGATTACCTAATACATTAAATAATCTACCTAAAACAGCATCTCCAACTGGAACTGAAATAGGTTTTCCTGTATCATATGCATCTAATCCTCTTCTTAAACCTTCTGTATTTTCAACAGCTATAGTACGAACTATATCGTCTCCAACGTGCTGTTCTACTTCTGCTATTATAGTTCTATCTGCCATTTTAATTTCTATAGCATTATATATATTTGGTAATGCATCTGAATCGAACTTTATGTCAATAACTGGTCCTATAATTTGTACAACTTTACCAATTCTTTGTGACATATGGTTTCACCTCCAAAATAAGGGGGATTACTCCCCCTATTAATACTCTACTTTTGTGATTCCGCTCCACCTACAATCTCAGATATTTCCTGAGTTATTACACTCTGTCTTAATCTATTATATTGAAGGTTCAATTTATCTAAAAGATCATTTGCACTCTTAGTTGCACCATTCATTGCTTCCATTCTAGTACTTTCCTCACTAGCTTTGGATGTTATTAATAGATTTAAAATTACTTGTTGTAGATACATTGGAACTATTTCTTTAATCATTTGTTCAGCATCAGTGTTTTTAGTGTCTATATAAATTCCGTTACTCTCACTTGATTCACTACGCTCTAATGGTAATAATTTCTTAACTCCTACATTTCTTCTTATAGTAGAAACAAAGTTTGTATAGATTATATAAACTTCTCCTACTTCTCCAGATCTATAAAGTTGTAACATTTTATTAGTTATTTCTTTAGCATCTTTTGAAGATGGAGGAGCTGATATTTCAACATATTCTGCTACTGTTTCATATCTGTATTTCTTTAAAAGATTTCTTCCTTTTTGACCAATAGAAAGAACTTTTATGTTTTCTCTATCACCTTTAGCTTGATTGTTAAGTTCTAACATTACATTAACATTATATCCGCCACATAATCCTAAGTCAGATGTAATTGTTAGATAAAGTTTATTCTTAGAACCATTACCTTTAAAATAAATATTATTACCTTCATATCCATTTATTATTGATTCTATAACTTCATCGAAGCCTTTTTTAAATTGACTATTTACATATAATTTTTCTTTATTTTTTCTTAACTTAGATGTAGCAACTAAAGACATAGCATTTGTTATTTTTTTAGTGTTATTAATAGACTTTATTCTCTTTTTTATGGTTGCAAATCCTGCTCCCGCCATTAACTCCACCTCCTTAGAGGCCTATTTTTGTTCATTTATAATAAATATTTTTTTAAAGTCATTTATAGCCTTAACTAACATATCTTCTATCTCTTTTGTTAATTTCTTTTCTTTTTCTATAGCTTTTAACAAATCTCTATGCTGAGTATCTACATACTCTAAGAATTCTTTTTCAAATTGTTTCATTTGCTTAACTGGAATATCCATTAAGTAATTATTTACTGCAGCATATAAAATTATAACTTGTTTTTCTACAGACATAACATCATATTGGTCTTGTTTTAAGATTTCTATAAATCTCTTACCCTTTTCAAGTCTTTTAACAGCATCCTTATCTAAGTCAGAACCAAATTGTGCAAAGGCAGCAAGTTCTCTATATTGAGCAAGTTCAAGTCTTAATGTACCTGAAACCTGTTTCATTGCTTTTATTTGTGCACTTCCACCAACCCTTGATACAGAAATACCTGCATTAATAGCTGGTTTTTGTCCTGCATAGAATAACTCAGATTCTAAGAATATCTGACCATCAGTTATAGATATAACATTAGTTGGAATATATGCTGTTACGTCCCCTGCCAAAGTTTCAATTATAGGTAAGGCTGTTAATGAACCTCCACCTAACTTATCTGATAATTTAGCAGCTCTTTCTAAAAGTCTTGAGTGTAAGTAGAATACATCTCCTGGGTAAGCTTCTCTACCTGGTGATCTACGAAGCAATAATGACATTGTTCTGTATGCTACTGCATGCTTAGATAAATCATCATATACGATAAGTACATCTTTACCTTGGTACATGAAGTATTCTCCCATACTACATCCAGCATAAGGTGCTAAGAATTGTAATGGGGCAGAATCAGATGCTGTAGATGATACAACTATTGTATAATCTAAAGCTCCATTAGTTTCTAATGTGTTTACTATAGAAGCAACAGTTGATTGTTTTTGTCCTATTGCCACATATATACATATAACATCTTTACCTTTTTGATTTATTATTGTATCTATGGCTAATGCAGTTTTACCTATTTGTCTATCTCCAATTATAAGTTCCCTTTGACCTTTTCCAATTGGTACCATGGCATCGATAGCTTTAATACCTGTTTGAAGAGGTTCATTAACTGATTTTCTATCTATAACTCCTGGCGCTGGAACTTCTACTGGTCTTCTTTCTTTAGCGTTAATAGGACCTTTACCATCTATAGGTTCTCCAAGAGGATTTAAAACCCTTCCTATTAATCCTTCCCCAACTGGTACATCAACAACTTCTCCAGATCTTTTAACAACGTCACCTTCTCTTATTCCTTCATCAGAACCGAATAAAACACATCCAACGTTATCTTGCTCTAGGTTTAATGCCATACCGTATACATTGTTAGGAAACTCTAGAAGTTCTCCTTCCATACACTTATCTAGTCCATATACTCTAGCAACACCGTCGCCTATTTGTATAATAGTACCTGAGTCAACAGTTTCTATATTATTTTCATACTGCTCTATTTCTTTTTTTATAATGGCAGTAATTTCTTCTGGTTTAACGTGCATATTAACACCTCTTTTCTAATCTAATATGCGTTTTTTTAGCTCTTCAAGTTTATGTTTAATGGTTCCATCGATTACATCATCACCAACTCTAACATAAACTCCACCAATAAGTTTCTTTTCAATACTATCATCTAAAAGAACCTTTTTATCATATTTTTTCTCTAACTTTTCGACTAATTTATTCTTTTCTTCTTCAGTTAAAGGAACGGCAGTCTTAACCTCTGCTATTAAAGTATTATGTCTTTCTAAATGGATTTTTTCCATTTCTTTAAGCTTTTCCTCTAAATAAAGAATTCTTCCTTTATTTATTAATATTAATAAGAAAGATAATAATTCGTCATCAATTTTATCTTTAAATATTGTAGTAAAAAGTTCTCTTTTTCTAGAAGTACTAATTCTTGGATGTTTAATAACTTTAATAAAGTTTTCATCGTTTTTAAACATATCCACAATTATTCGTAGATCTTCTAGATATTCATCAACTTTTCCTTTTTCTTCAGCAACCTCATAAAGAGCTTCAGCATATCTTCGATCTAAATATTCATACATTGTTAAATACCTACCTTAGATATGAAATCTGAAATTAATTCTCTATGCTTTTTCTCATCTATTTCAGCATCAAGAACCTTTTCACATATTAAAAGAGATAACCCTGTAACTTTTGTCTTAATTTCCTCTTCAGCCTTTTGTTTTTCTCTTTCAATTTCTTTTTTGCTTCTTTCATTTACGATATCAGCTTCTTTTTTCGCATCACTAACTATCTCTTCATATAATTTTTCTGCGTTTGTCTTATATTGTTCTAATAAATTTTTGCTTTCTTCTATTACATTTGCTCTATTTGCTTCTAACTCAGTTTTTATTTGTGCAGCATCTTTTTTACTTTTTTCCGCAGCATCAAAATTACCTTGTATTTCTTCATTTCTCTTTTCAATTATTTCCCTAACCTTTGGAAAAAAGTACTTGTTTCCAAAAAAGTATATAATTAAAAAGTTAACCATAGCAAATAAAATTTTTGTCCATTCTATTTTAATCAAAAATATTCAGCCTCCCTTCAGGCTCAATATAGTCAAGAATCTTCACTTATCTTACCTAAAATTATAATTTTAATATTAATAATATAGCAACTAATAGTCCATATATTGCTGTTGCTTCTGATAAAGCTCCACCTATAATTAATGCTGTCATAATTTTACCACTTGCTTCTGGTTGTCTTGCAATACTTTCAACAGCTTTTCCTGTAGCCATTCCAGTACCAATACCTCCACCTATACATGCTAATGCTGCTATACCAGCTCCTAAAGCCATCATACCTAATACAAATTCATGAGTCATTTTTTATTCCTCCTAATATTTTTTAATGTTCTGAAATAACTTTTATGTTAATCATTGTTAACATTACAAAAATCACCATCTGTAATGTTCCGTCAAATACATCAAAGTATCCATGGAAAAATACTGGAATACCTATAGATGCTGCTGGGGTAATCCCCATTAATCCATTGTAAATCAAGTCCATTATAATACTAGCTGCAAACATATTACCAAAAAGTCTAAGACTTAAAGATATAGGAAAAGCTATTCTTTCCATAATATTTATTGGTAATAACATTGCTAATGGTTTAGCATATCCTAAAAAATAATGTCCTAAACCAATTTTTTTAATTGTATATCCTTGAATTACTAAAAAGCTTATAAGCCCTAAGGCTAATGCTACATTGAAGTCCGCTGTAGGTGGTGTAACACCAAACAAGCCTGTTAAATTCAATAATACTAAGAACACTGCTAAGCATCCAAAGAATGGTACAAAACCCATATAAGAATCTCCCATGTTAGATTTTATAACCAATTCTACCTTTTCAACAAATAATTCAGCAATGCCCTGTCTTTTATTAGGAAACTTCTGTAAATTCCTAGTAAAAAGAAACATTAAGAATAAAACAAATAAAACTACTATGACTTCTATAGCCATACTCATAGTAAAGTCAAAAGGATATCCAAAAAGTTTAGCTGTAAATAAAACTACATCTTCTCCCATTAACTTTCACTTCCTTATATTTGTTTCTTTAAGGATACTCCATAGAATATCATAGAAAGTACTTCTGTTGAATATCCCAGGATATAAGGTAAAATATAATTAATATTAATTTTAGCCAAAACTGCTCCTACTATACATACTAACAATATTCTAATAATAGAACTTAAAAAAAATACTAATTTATTTTTGTTTTTACCTAATGCCCTAGTTGTTAGTACAGTATTTATAGTAAAAGAAACTATAGCCATTAAGCTACCTAATACAAATGCTAAAATATACTGCTTATTAATAAAATAAATTATTGCACTAAACACAACCGAAATAAGTAAAATATTTAGTATTACTTTTTTTAGCATATTTTTAATTTCATTTGGCAATTCATTTTCCTCCGGAGATAAAATTCATGTTTATTATTATATTACTGCAATTTTTATAAATAAAATCGTATATTTCTTCATTTTCACCCCTCTCTTACTAAATATCTTGATAACCTTACTTTACCATTAAAATATTTATCTATACTTCTTTTTTTCTATACATTACTTTTATTTAGTTTTTATTGCATCTTATTATTCATTTTTAAGATTTTAATTGATTTTTTATATATTATATTTTTTATTAAAACACCTTAATTGAAATTCTTTTTTATTTAAATTGGCATAGTGTCAATGAGTCAAGCCCTTTGTAATATACTTTTGAACAAACAATGAACTAAAGTTAAATTGTTGTTTATTCCGATTTTTGAAATATAGACAAGTTAATAATTCTTTATTCGAACTAATCTTTATTTTTATTATTAGTTTTTCTTTGTTTTTTATTACTTTTAATCTTTAAATCTGTTTAAATTGCAACTTTATTTAGCTATAAAGTTAATTGTTCCTTCCTCCTTCCTAAGCACAAAAATAAAAGTCCTATATAATATATAGAACTTTTATTTATAATAAATCACCAAAATCACCATATTAAATTTGAAAAGTTAATTCTTACTTATTGATTCTTAAAAAAACCACTTTTCCATGCAACTAATACTATTAATACTATAACAGATGTTGTTAAAAAGTACGATCTTTGACTACTCATTTTCATAGCTATAACAGATACTACACCTAGTATAAAACTAATCAAATACATAATTAACACAGCTTGTTTTTGTGATAAACCCATCCTTAGCAATCTATGATGCAAATGTCCCTTATCACCTTGCATCATTGGTTTTCCATTAATTTTTCTTCTAATCATAGCAAAAATAGTATCATAAATCGGTAATCCAAATGCTAGTATAGGTACTGCTAGTGAAAATGCAGTTGCTGACTTTATAGCACCCTTAATTGAAATGGCTGCAAGCAAAAATCCTATTAGTTGAGATCCGGCATCCCCCATAAATATGGATGCTGGATTAAAGTTATACGGAATAAATCCCAACAATGCCCCTCCTAAGATAGCCGTCATTATTGCTGTTTCATATCTATTATTCATAATAGATATAACAAATAGTGTAGCTGAGGCTATAAAGCCTATACCAGCCGAAAGTCCATCTAACCCATCTATTAAATTGAAGGCATTTGTAACTCCTATTATCCACAAAATTGTTAATGGAATAGATAAAAAACCTACGTTTAAAAATAATTCTTTACTTGTAAATGGATTGGTAATTAAACTTATATTGATTCCAAATATAATTAACACGATGGTACCCGCCAATTGAAACAACAATTTATAAACAGGTTTTAATTCTTTTACATCATCCCAAACTCCTCCAATAAGAATTATAGTTGCTCCCAATATTATTCCTATTTCAGAAGTACGAAGAGGAGTTTTTTGAAATATAACTCCTATTATAAAAGATACATATATAGCGAGTCCCCCTAATAATGGGATAGGTTTTTTATGTACTCTTCTTTCATCCTTTGGTATATCTATAGCATTTGCCTTTATAGCTAATTTCCTAACGATAGGTGTAGAAATTAAAGAAACCACCATAGAAAGTATAGCTAACCATAAAGCGTATCTCATATTAAATAACCTTCCTGTCTTTTTTTAATATCCTCTTTTTCTAAATAAATCTAAGGAATCCTCAATCCAATTTTGTACTTCTAAAACTTTATATATTTCCTTAGTTTCCCTTATTATTACTTTTTCAATACCAGAATTAATAATCATCTTCTTACACATTATGCAACAATCTGCATTTTCAACTAAATTACCATTTTTTTCTTTACCCACTAAATATAAAGTTGCACCTATCATTTCTCTTCGTGATGCACTAATAATGGCATTAGCCTCAGAATGGACAGATCTACATAATTCATAACAAGTTCCTCTTTCAATATTCAATTCTTCTCTTAAACATATCCCTAAATCACAACAATTAGGTGTATTTCTAGGTGATCCTGTATATCCAGTAGAAACTATTTCATCATGCTTAACAATAACTGATCCATAATTTCTTCTAAGACAAGTTCCTCTTTCTAAAATAGTTTCTGCAATATCTAAATAGTAATTATATTTATCTCTTCTATTCATTTTATCCTCCATAAACTGTGTCACATTATATTCTATACTAAAAATATTATATTTAAAAGTAAAAAACATAGGACTTTTGAATTTTCTTCAAAAGTCCTATGTCTTATAATCGCGATTTTACTTATTATTTATAACTTTATATATAAATATAGAATACATAATGATTATTTTGTTCCAAATAATCTATCTCCTGCATCTCCAAGCCCTGGAACAATATATCCATTTTCACTTAACTTTTCATCTATAGCTGCTACATATATATCAACATCTGGATGAGCATTCATTACTGCCTTAATACCTTCTGGTGAAGAAATTAAACACATTAGTCTAATATATTTAGCTCCTCTTTTCTTTAAAGCTTCTATAGCATCAATAGCTGAACCACCAGTTGCAAGCATAGGATCTGTTACTATTACATCTCTTTCCTCTATATCTTGTGGTAATTTACAGAAGTATTCAACTGGTTGAAGAGTTTCTTCATCTCTATACATTCCTATATGTCCAACTTTAGCTGCTGGTATAAGTTTTAACATACCATCAACCATTCCTAATCCAGCTCTTAATATAGGAACTATAGCTAACTTTTTACCTGCTAGCATTTTACATCTAGTTTTACATATCGGAGTTTCTATCTCTACTTCTTGAAGTTGCATATCTCTTGTAACCTCATATGCCATAAGCATCGCAACCTCTTCTACTAATTCCCTAAAATCCTTTGACCCAGTATTTTTATCTCTTATAAAAGCTAATTTATGTAGAATTAATGGATGTGCTATTTGTGTTACTTTACTCATTTTGTATTCCTCCTAATATTTTTCCTATTTTAAATTTATTTTTTTATTATTTACTATATTTTTTTTCAATTTCAGTTATTTTATCTATTCTTCTTGAATGTCTTCCACCTTGAAATTCACCAGTTAAAAATGTATCAACTATATCTAATGCAAGTCCTGGTCCAACTACTCTTTCACCCATAGCTAGTATATTTGCATCATTATGTTCTCTTGTTGCATGTGCACTAAATGTATCATTACATAATGCTGCCCTTATTCCTGGAACCTTATTAGCTGAAATACTTATACCTATACCAGTTCCACAAATTAAAATTCCAAAATCATATTTTTTTGCACTTACTTCTTCAGCAACCTTTAATGCATAATCTGGATAATCACAAGATTCTGTTGAATATGTGCCAAAATCTTTTAATTCATATCCTTTCTCTTGTAAATGCTTTATTATAGCATTTTTTAAATTTATACCACCATGGTCACTTCCTAATGCTATTTTCATAAAAACACCTCCCATTTTATAACTTTCTCTTTTCCATAAAAAAGAAGATAGTGGTATTACTAAAAAATTTCTGTTTTTTTAGTAACACTAATATCTTCTTCTAGTTTTTGGATCAAAAGAGAAATAGAACTTTTAAAAGTTTTAAAAGTTTTATTATATATTTTAAAATCCATATTCAAAGGATTTATTATATCTTTTTTTTGTCCACAATATTCATTTAATATTTTTAAAAAATCATTATAGATAAATAAATGAGGATCATTATTTAAAATAGGAACTTTTATAGAATTTTTAGAGTCAATATAACTAAGCAACGTTAATTTTTTATTTAAAGTTGCCTTTAATTTTTTATTTACATTAATGACCCTGCCCTTATAACATCCATAGATGTTATTTAAACACGTAAAAATATCCTTCATAACTCTCCTCCATATTATTCTTATTAAACTTCTTCAATATTAAATCCTGATGATTTTTTCAACCTATTCATAATAGCAATTCCTACTCCTCGTTCTTCAATAGACTCTGATAAAATAACATCTACATCTAATTCATCAAACTCTCTTAAAACTCTAAATAGATTATGTGCTATATCTTCTATGCTATTCCTACTTCCCATAGATATAACTACGGCATTAACATTATATTGTTCTTTTGTTTCTTCCGTAGCTATAATTCCAACTCGTTTATTATCATCTATATAATTTTGCACTAAACTATTAATTTTTTCAATAGTTTTTTTCAAATTTCCTTTAATTATTTTTACTGGTGCTTTTGGTGCATAGTGTCTATACTTCATTCCTGGTGCTTTAGGCTTAAAATCGACTTCAACTTTTTTTAGAATTTGGGGATCAATATAAACATTTTCATCTACAGCTTTTAACATTTCCAAAGTAATTCCACCTGGTCTAAGAACACATAATGTGTCAGATGTACAGTCTACAATTGTTGATTCTACTCCAACATCACAACTTCCTCCCCCTAATATATAAGGAATTTTTCCCTCTAAATCTTCTATACAATGTTCTACCTCTGTAGGACTAGGTCTACCAGATATATTAGCCGATGGTGCTGCTATAGTAGTGCCAGACTTTTTTATAAGTTCTAATGCAATAGGATTATCAGGCATTCTAATTCCAACGGTAGGCAGTTTTGCACTAGTGTTTTCTGGTATGATATCACTTTTATTAAGTATTAACGTTAATGGTCCTGGCCAATACTTTTCCATAAGTTTTTTAGCTTTTTCTGGAACTTCCTTAACATATTTTTCTATATTAAAATCTGCAACATGTATTATTAGGGGATTATCTTGTGGTCGTCCCTTAGCTTCAAATATTTTATTAACCGCTTCGCTATTTAAAGCATCTGCACCTAATCCATATACAGTCTCCGTTGGGAAAGCTACTACCTCTCCATTCCTTATACATTGTGCTGCTTCTTCAATTATTTCTTCATCTATATGATTTTGTTTAAGTATAGTTATTTTTGTTTTCATAAGATCATCTCCATATTATATAAAACTACATAAATTTTATCATTAATCCTCCAAATATGCTACCTAGTATCATACCTAAAGTACATATTTGTATTCCGCATAATTTTTTTGATTCTGGCAACATTTCAACTAGAACTACATAAAGCATAATCCCTGCAGCCACTGACAAACTTGCCCCTATAGTTACCGGTGAAATACGTCCAATATATATTGCAATTAATGCACCAAAAAATGCTGGCAATGCGGTCAATAAAGTGTATACTAAAATTTTAACCTTATTAACTTTAGAATAATTTAATGGTGCTGCTACTACAATTCCTTCTGGGATATCATGAATAGCAATTAAAACGCTCATTTTAAATCCTAAATTTCCTTTAGTCATAAATCCAAAGCCCATGACAAGTCCTTCAGGAAAGTTATGTAACATAATTCCTAGTGCAACCAAAAAAGCCATCTTTATATGAGTGTTGTTATCATGCGATGCACTAAAATAATTAATAATTAGTATAATAAAAATTCCTATTAGAGAAAACATGAAAAAATTTGTAATTCCATTTTCCTCTATGGCCTCTGGTATAAGTTCAAATATAGAAATAATTAACATTAGTCCTGCTGCAAAGCTTAAAGTTAAACCTAAAAGTTTTTCTGAAGGATTTTTTACACTAATACCAATTAAAGCCCCAATCATCGTACCCATAAGAGACATACACAAACAAAACAACGTAACATATAGAATACTATTATTCAAGACAATACCTCCATTTCATAAATAAATTCTCTTATAAATTTATTTCATAAAATGAAGGTATATTACTTATATTAACTTAATTCTTCTCTATATTTTTTTATATTACTTATGGACTCTTCAGAATAAAATGCATTAAAGCAACTTCTATATAATTCATTTAAAAGAAAATATTTTTTATATTTTCCATTAGTAACAATAACATAATAATAATTATAATTAGGCTTAAGCTGATATAAATTATAATAATAGGTTGCAGCATACGGATGTTTTTTTAAAAAACTTTTTCCTATCTTCTTCAATCCCCTATTATTCCTTTTTGACTTAATAATCAAAATTATATTATTCTCCATTTTTTCTTCTATATGTACAAAAACTACATCTTCACAATTAAAAGATACTTTACTTTCAAAAATACCATTTTTAATATCAAATTTTTTTAACTTATTTTCATATATTAGATTTTCTTCATCAATTCTATTTAATACAGCAAATAATACTATGGCATCCGAAAGCCCTACATATATATATATTATATAATTATATATCTTGCCGAAAATTACAACACATGGAAACAACATAAAAATAAAGCTCATTAAAAAAAGAAAAGTTTTAAAATTGTTTTTCTGTTTTTTAATGGCTTTATTTAACTTCATACAATCACCCTTAATATAATTTTCTAACTAATAATGCTTAAAAATTTGTATTACCCATAGCCTGCATTTTCTTTGATTGCTCTTCAGTAATCAATGCCTCTATTACTTCTTCTATATCTCCATTTAAGAAACTTTCTAATTTATATAATGTAAGTCCTATTCTATGATCTGTTACTCTTCCTTGAGGATAATTATAAGTTCTAATTCTTTCACTTCTATCCCCTGTTCCAACTTGACTCTTTCTATCATCTGCTATACCTTTATTTCTTTCAGCTTCAGCTATTTCAAATAACCTAGCTCTTAAAACTTTTAAAGCTTTTTCCTTATTTTTAAGCTGCGACTTTTCATCTTGACAAGAAACAACTAATCCTGTTGGTATATGAGTCATTCTTACAGCTGAATCTGTAGTATTAACGCACTGACCACCATTTCCTGATGCTCTAAATACATCTATCTTTAAGTCATTTGGATTTATTTCAACTTCAACATCATCAACTTCTGGTAAAACTGCTACTGTTGCAGTTGATGTATGTATTCTTCCACTTGATTCTGTATCTGGTACTCTTTGTACTCTATGAACACCACTCTCATACTTAAACTTACTATAAGCACCATTACCTTTAACCATGAATACAACTTCTTTAAATCCACCGATATCAGTTTCATTACTACTCATTATTTCATGTTTCCAACCATTCTTTTCTGCATACTTAATATACATTCTAAAAAGATTTGAAGCAAATAAAGCGGCCTCTTCTCCACCTGCTCCACCCCTGATTTCTATAAATACGTTTTTAGAATCATTGGGATCCTTAGGTAACATTAATATCTTTAATTCTTCTTCAGTTTGATCTTTTTCTTCTGTAAGGGATTTGATATCTTCTTGAATCATATCCTTCATATCTCTGTCAGTTTCTTCTTTTAAAAGTTCTTTATTCTCTTCAATTTGTTCAAGCGCTTTTTTATATTGTCTATATTTTATAACAAGTTCTTCAAGTTCAGCATGTTCTTTACATAACTTTTGCCATTCTTTTTGATTTTGCATAATAGATGGATCACTAATTTTTATAGACAATTCATCATATTTATTCTCCAAGAAATTCAATCTATCTAACATTCTATATCACTCCGTAATTATAATTTAACATTATATTATTATATCATAAAGATTTATCATTAACAATAAAACCATTTATTCTATTGATTTTGACCTATAACAACTCTATCTAAACCACTAAAATCTTTTAATACCTCTATTTTATTAAAACCCTCTTCACCTAAAAGTTTACTTACACTTTCACCTTGATCATATCCTATTTCAAACCCAATATAAGCTCTTTTTTCTAATACTAATTTGCTTTGTTTTGTAATTTTTCTATAAAAGTCCAATCCATCTTCTCCACCACATAATGCAATAAATGGTTCAAAATCCTTTACATCCTTCATTAATTTATTTACTTCTTCTTTAGCTATATATGGGGGATTTGAAAGTAAAAGTTCAAACTTCTTAGTTTCTCTAATAGGCCTTTCCAGTAAATCACTATATTTAACCTGTGCATTTTTTAATTGTAATCTTTTTATATTTTCTTCTGTAACTTCTAAAGCATCCCTAGAAATATCGTACAGCTCAACTTTACACTGCTCATTATTTTTAGCCACTGTAAGTCCTATAGCACCACTTCCACAACATAAATCACATACTTTTGTTATTTTTTCTTTTTCTATTAAATTTAATGCCCACTCAACTAATATTTCTGTATCTGGTCTTGGTATTAAAACCCCTTCTCTAACATAAAAAGGTATACCCATAAACTCACATTGCTCTAAAATATATTTTATTGGCATTCTTTGTTTTCTAAGTTCAACTAATTTAAAGAATTCATTCTTTTCTTTCTCTGTTAGTTTATAATCTCTATTCATTATTAAAAACATTTTATCTTTATTTAACACTTTACACATTAGTAACTGAACATCTAACATATATGAATCTATATTTTCTGATTTTAATAGATCATATGCATATTTTAAACAGTATCCTAAATTCAACTGGGCCTATCCCCTTTCAATTAAAATAATAGCTTTTTAAACAACTGAAAGCTACTTTTCTTCAGTATCATTAACTTCTTCAATACCTTCCGCAAACTTCAATGCTTTTATAGCTACCTCTATTTGTTTTTCATCCGGTTCTTCTGTAGTAATTCTTTGAAGTAATAATCCTGGATAAGCAAAAAATCTACTTAAAAATCCATCACTTTTTCCCATCCATTTTATTGCTTCATAAGACACTCCCAAAACAGCAGGTAGTAATAATAATCTGTATAATATTCTTTGCCATAATGATTCCCATCCTACCACTGAAAAAATTAAAATACTAATTATCATAACAAGGAATAAAAAATTAGTTCCACATCTTGGGTGAAATCTCTCAAATTTTTTAACATTTTCTACTGTTAATTCCGCTTCTGCTTCATAGCAAAAGATTGTTTTATGTTCCGCACCATGATATTGAAATACCCTTTTTATATCGCCCATTTTACTTACAACAAAAATATATATAACTAAAATTAAAACCCTAAATAGTCCTTCTAAAATATTTAAAGCAAACTTATTCTTAACAATATTCCTCAATAATCCTGAAACAAATGTAGGCATTACAAAAAACAACATAAATGAAAATACTAAAGAAAGAATTAAAGATATTCCCATAAGTATATCTGTACCTTTTTCTTTAAAAGTTTCCTTAAACCATTTATCAAACTTTCCTTCTTCTTCTTCATCTTCAAAAAAACTAGCTGAATAATTTAGTATATTAATTCCTATAATTAAAGAATCAATAAAACTCACTATTCCTCTAATTATAGGAACAGAAAAAAGTTTATTTTTCTTACTTAGTGGAACTATTTCTTCAGATTTTACACTTATTTCCCCATTTTCTTTTCTTATAACAGTAGCCATTTTCTTACTTCCACGCATCATGACGCCTTCAATAACCGCCTGACCACCTACATTCTTATATTTTCCCATAATTACACCTCGAAAAAATTATTTTTCTGGTTCTATATAACACTCAATACATCTAGCCTCATAACTTTCCTTGGCCCCAATTAACACTACATTTTCATTATATTTAGCAGGAATTCCATTAATTAACCTTTGAGTTCTAGTTGCAGGATTACCACAACATACACAAATAGCACTTACTTTCTGAACATATTCTGCTATAGCCATTAATTGTGGAACTACTCCAAAAGGTTCCCCTCTAAAATCCATGTCTAATCCTGCGCAAATGACTCTTTTATTTTTACTTGTTAATTCTCTTATAACCATTATAATATCTTGGTCAAAAAATTGAATTTCATCTATAGCAACTACCTTAGTATTTTCTTGAGTAAATTTTAAAATTTCATCTGCACTTGAAACTGATTTTCCCTCTATAGCTTCTCCACAATGAGATACAACATTTTCTTTATCATATCTATCATCAATACTAGGCTTAAAAACTTGAACTTTTTGTTTAGCTATATTAGCCCTTCTAACTCTTCTAATAAGTTCCTCAGACTTTCCACTATACATAGGGCCTACTATGATTTCAAGCCAACCATGATTTCTCAATATGTCCATCAACTTTCCTCCTAAACTTATGTCTTGTTTTTTTATAATTTACTTTATAATTTTATCAGATACACAAAAAATTATAAATAGTAAAACCTAATATTGACTTAAATATGTTGACATGTTACAATTTAATAGTTGAAGACGGGTATACAATATTTTGTTTAAAGAAGAGGTGAATACGTAATGAAAAAGAACTTACATCCAGAATATCATAATGATGCAGTAGTTAAATGTGCATGTGGTAACACTTTCACAACTGGTTCAGTTAAACCTGAATTAAAAATTGAAATTTGTTCAAAATGCCACCCATTCTTTACTGGAAAACAAAAGGTTGTAGACCAAGGTGGTAGAATTGATAAATTCATGAAAAAATTCAATATTAACATTGAAGAATAATTTTTTAAGAAGGATATCTATTTATCCTTCTTTTTTTATATCTAAACAAATGAAGATTAGTTACTATAACTAATCTTCATTTTTAATATCTTATATTTCGTTTTTATTTTTACCTTCTTTATTAATAATTTCGGCATTTTTATGTAAAACACTTACAAGTTCATTGTTATTCTTAGTTTTTCCTAATAATCCAATTAACTTTTCCGTAATCACTTGAGCATTTCCTTCTTTATACATATTTCTTCTTATATTAAATGCAACTTCTAACTCTTCCCTACTTAAAAGTAAATCTTCTCTTCTCGTTCCCGATTTATAAACATCTATTGCTGGGAATATTCTTCTTTCCTGAAGTTTTCTATCTAAATGTACTTCCATATTTCCGGTACCCTTAAATTCTTCAAAAATCATATCATCCATACGACTTCCAGTATCCACTAATACTGTAGCTAAAATAGTTAAACTAGCCCCATTTTTTATATTTCTAGCCGCACCAAAAAACTTTTTAGGCTTTATTAGAGCTCCTGGATCTAGTCCACCTGAAAGAGTTCTACCTGTTGGCTCTATAACTAAGTTATTAGCTCTTGTAAGTCTTGTTAAACTGTCCATTAGTATAACAACATCTTGACCTTGTTCCACCATTCTCTTAGCTCTTTCTAAAACCATATCTGCAACTTTAATATGATGTGAAGGTTCCTCATCAAAAGTTGAATATATTACTTCACCATTTATTTTTTCTTGCATTTCTGTAACTTCTTCTGGTCTTTCATCTATTAATAAAACTATTAACTTTACATTAGAATGATTTTTAGTAATACTATTAGCTATTTTTTGCAATAATGTTGTTTTACCAGCTTTAGGGGGTGCAACTATTAATCCTCTTTGTCCTTTTCCTATTGGACATATTATATCCATAAGTCTAGATGCTGTATCTTCTTTAGAAGTTTCTAAAAACAATCTTTGTTCTGGATATATAGGGATAAGTTTTTCAAAAGGTTCTCTACCAATTGCCTTTTCTGGAGACTCTCCATTAATACTTTCTACATAAAGTAATGCTCTAAACTTTTCACCTTCTTTAGGAATTCTAACTTTTCCTTTAACCTCATCACCTGTTTTTAAATTAAACTTTCTTATTTGAGAAGGTGAAACATAAATATCCTCCGAACAAGTTAAATAATTATTACCTCTTAAAAAACCAAAGTTATTATTATCAATTAATTCTAATACACCTTTGGCACTATTGGAATCATGTATCATTTCCTTTAATTTTTCTTTCTTATGCTCTGGTTTGTACTCTGATTCTCTTCTCTCAAAATCCGAATTTTTATCACTACATTTATTTTCTTTATTAATCACATTATTTTTATAAATAACTTTATTTTCTTGTATTTCATCTTCATCTTTACAAGTTTTTTGTGAAATTTTTTCTTTTAATATAACCCCATTCTTTTCTATAAACATTGTGGAATTATTTCTTATTTCATCAATTAGTTCTGCTTTTCTAAACTTAGATATATTTTTTATTTCTAACTTTTTAGCTATTTCTCTTAATTCATTTAAATTTTTATTGGATAAATCCATATAAGCCACCTATATACACCTAGTATATATAATAAATATAAAAATTTACTAGATGCCTCCTCCCTTCTAATCTACTTTATAATATTTCTTAATCACAACACCTTTATAAAACTTATGATTCTGTAAATTAAATGTTTTAATTGAAAATTTCGCATACAACAAATAATATATTTTGTCGTATTTTTATTTAATTTTTGATTGCCTATTAATTAATAATTTGGGAATAAATTTAGATATAAAACTTTATTCAGAAATGCTTTGCTTTTTAATTATATCCTATAACCACTATTTTAATTCAAAGATGTTAAAAAAACAACAAAAATATGAGTAAACTATATTACTCATATTTTTATAGAATAACATTAATTTTATAATTGACATAATTGTGTGGATATATCATTTTTTCAACTTCTTCCTTTTTACCTAGGACAACTAAGGGAATACCTAGTTTTTCACACCCTAAAACAATCAGATCTTTTTTTACTATTTCCTTTATACTATATATATATATATGTTCTTTTTCACATAAATGGCAACATACTTTAAATTCTAATGCATTATTTTTAATTTTATTTATACTTATGTTTCCTTCATCTATATACTGTAAATTAAATAGATTTAAATTGTATATAGTATAATTATTATCTAATTTTTTAAGGGCTATTGTAACATTCGAATTTAACTCCATAGCTTCACACTCCACTAGCCTTTCTATTAATTTATATTATTCTATAACTTTATCTTTATTCCTTTAAAAATTATCCTATTTTTTTTATATGATTTAAAACCTCAAAATATCCTTCTCTAAATTGGTGATTTACAAAAAATTTTTCTTCTGCTATTTTACTTTTATTTTCTACATTTTTTAAGTTAAAATCTTTCATCAACCTTTCTTCATCTAAACAATTATATTTCTTTAATAGTAAAAAAAATAAATATTCACATTCTTCTTCTTCTAAAACATTCATTAATTCCTTCTTTGATACCCCCTTAGCCTTACAAAGAATATTTATAATATTTTCATATTTTCTTTCACAAAACACACTTAAATTCCTCCTTAAACTTTATTTATAATTATTGACAACTTATTGTTTTTTATAAACAAATTAAAGGATAACTAACTAAAAAAAGATGGCATTTTATATTTAGCCATCTTTCTCTCATTATTAAAACTATGATATTGCTTTAATTTTTACATTAATTTCTGTAGATAAACTTTGTCCTTCACCTAAATTCAGATTATAGTTTGCATAAACAAGACCACCATCATCATTAACATCTACTTTTACATCTAAAATATCCATAGAAAGTCCCAAAGCTCCTTGAGGTGTGCTATATAATATATGATCTTTAAATTCATTTTTGAATACCATTTTAGCATCTATAGTGCCTTTTCTAATTATGGTAAATTCGTCCTGTCCTATCTTTAAAATTGTAGTAGTACCCTCCATACCAGAAAGCTCACTTTCTTCATATACAGCATAATACTTTTGACCCTTTTTGTAATATTTCCCTGGGGTAACTACTTCAATAATATCATCATTTCCCTTTTGTTTACTCACAACAGATATTATTGCCTTCTTATCCATTTGAACTCCCCTTACTTTATATCATATACTTTCCTAATTCTTGTTCTGTAGCACTTACTGTTTCAATTACATTACTTAAGTTTGATCCAAAATCACCATATTTAATAGTAACTTTATCCTCATCTTTACCTTTACAATATCTCACTGTTATTTTAGCAGCTATTTCCAAATCTTCATTGGTGTATTCACCGATTATAGCAACTGAAGAACCATTAAAATCTTTTGCTAACATATAAATATCCTCTTTAGTTAAAAGATCTTTTAAAATCTCTCCTTCTTCTTGCATTCTAGTGGAAATAACCTTACACTTATCACTTGTTCTAAAATGTCTTCCTATTTTTAATAGGTCTATCTCCCTATTCTCAATATTCTCTTTATGATCTATTAAATCCTTCAATCTTTTAGAAAAATTAGGCTCTGTAAGTTTACATCCTCCTGCTGGAGATGGATAATCTACAATCCCCCATTTTTCCGCAAGTTCCATTTGCACTTTTCTATTTCTTCCACTTATCTTTAAAAGTTTATTTCTATCTACTAATCCCTCTGTCTCCATTTCAGTAGGATCCAAATTCAAAGCACATAATGGTCTTAATATTTTATTTCCTATACCTGATTCTTTCTTAACTAGATTTAAAGCACCTTTATTCTGAGACATAGGTCTTTGATTTAATACTTCTCCAGTTATAATAAAATCTGCATTAAACTTTTCTAGAAGTTCACCACTATACTTCATCATCATAGCATGACAATCTATGCACGGGTTCATATTTTTTCCATGACCATGTTTAGGATTCTTGACCACTTCAAAATGCTCTTTTGAAAAATCTACTACTTCAAGGGGAATATCTATTTGTTTAGTCATTCTTTTAGCATTTTCTTCATTAAAGAAAAATGATCTAAAACAAATTCCTATAACCTCTATTCCTTGATCTTTTATAAGTTTCGCCGCTAAAATACTGTCTAAGCCTCCTGAAATCATGGCTAAAGCTCTTGTCATATTATCTTTCCTTTCTGTTTTATCCATTTTTTCTTATAATGGCAAATTCAATTAATTTAGTAATTAACTCTGTGTAAGGTATTCCTGTTTTCTCCCACATTTTTGGATACATGCTAATGCTCGTAAATCCTGGAATTGTATTCACCTCATTTAAATAAACTTCTCCTTCTTCCTTAGTAACTAAGAAGTCTACTCTAGCCATACCTGCACAATCTAGTGCCTTGTATACCTGTACTGCTATTTCTCTAATATTTTCTAATTCTTCATCAGATAAAGCTGCAGGAATTAATAACTTAGAAGCTGCATTTTCATATTTTGCTTCATAATCATAGAATTCTTTAGCTGGAATGATTTCTCCTGGTATAGATGCTTTTGGTTCATCATTTCCTAGAACAGCAACTTCTACTTCTCTTACATTCAAAGCTTCTTCAACAAGAATTTTTCTATCATATTTTAAGGCCTCTTCTAATCCCGCAATTAGTTCTTCTCTATTGTGAGCCTTAGTTATTCCAACAGAAGATCCACTATTAGATGGTTTTATAAATAAATCATATCCTAATTTATTTTCTATTGTATTAATAAGCTCTTCTTTATTACTCTTATATCCAAACTCCGTAACCACTACATAATCTGCTTGTTTTATTCCGAATTTTTCAAGAACATACTTTGTATAAACCTTATCCATACATACAGCTGAAGACATTACTCCAGGACCAACACAAGGAAGATTTAAAAGCTTACAAATTCCCTGAATTGTTCCGTCTTCACCATATAATCCATGAAGTACAGGAAATACTACATCAACCTCTTTATTAAAAAGAATTTTTTCTCCTTCTGGTTTTTTGTAAAATTCATCTTCTTCCCATTTTCCACTCTCTATATTATCTATTTCACCTGTATATTCAAACCATTTTCCATCCTTATTTATTCCTATTGGATAAACATCAAATTTTTGTTGATTTATGTTTCTTAAAACTGATGAGGCAGATACTCTTGAAACTTCATGTTCAGTTGATTGTCCTCCAAATAAAATAGCTACTTTAGTCTTCATATTACCTCTCCTTTAACATAACTACTATATTATAATTATTCTAAAATAAAATTTTTGCAACAAAATAACTTAATTTCACATTTCTTATATTATCAAAATTGTTTATTTCTCAAAATTAATAACTCTTTTATTTTTTTATTGCAATAATATATATTATATATTTACAGAGATAATTTTAAAAGTCCTCATAGCAATTTATTAAAATATTTTTTAGCCTCTAAATTGTTAATTTTCCATTAGGAGTATTTATAATCTCAACTATTCTCTCTTCATAACCAGTTTTAGCATTAATATATATTATAAATTGTCTCCCTTTATATTCCCCAATATATTCATAACAAAGCACTTCTTTATTATTTTCTGTGGGAATTACTGCTAAGGAAACTCTTTTTAAATCAATTCTTTTACTTACCTTGTGTTTTCCTTCCTCTGATGTAATTTTAACTGTTGGTATATTTCTTTCATTAACGTGTGCAATTAAGTATTTATCTGCTTCTACTCCCGTAATTTGTCCGTCTACTAAAGATATTTTTAACTTAATTTGATCAGGATACATGATTATGTTATCTTTTTTAGCTACATAACTGATTAAAATTTCTTTATCATATGTAAGCGTATATGTAGATTTCATATTACTATACCCCATATTCTGCAATTTTTTTATTCCTATTTCATTGGCCTTTTCAGCTGATATTTGTTTCTTATCTGGCTTTTTATTATAAAGAAGATATACTAAATGTCCTCCATTTTTACTAACCTCTGCGACTATACTTTCACCTTGTTTTTCATTTTTTAATTCTACATTATATTTATAGGAAGGTATTTTACTTGGAACTTTCTTATCCTTAGCTTCATTTACCTGTTCTATTTTTTTTATATTTTCTTTTCCATATAACTTGATAATTGCTTCTTTTCCTTGTTCACTAGAAACTATCTTTTGTGAAAGTATTCTTGGCTTTATAGCTAAGGTATTATCTGAAAATGGACCATCATAAATTAAAACTGGATATTCATTAACTTGTTTTTGAATTACATCAAATCTATTTTCTACACTCTTATCTTTAACTTCATTACTTGCTAACATTTCGGATGTTTTTTTTCTAATATCTGCCCATTTAACTTTTCCCTTTGTAGTATCATTTAAAACATTGTTTAGTTCTGTTTCAAGTGAATATGCTTGCATTTCTAAATCATCTATAGTAGAAATTTCTTTATCAGTTAAAGGTTCTTTTTTAGTTTCTCTTTTACTTAAAGTATAGCAAAAATCTCCTACTTGATTTAAAAATTTACTAGTGTGCGATATAGTTCGTTGTGAAATTGGAAGTGAGTGTAAATTTTCTTCAGCCATAGATGAATATCTAAAAATCTCATCAAATATAACTATTCCTTGTTCTTTTGATCCTATAATAGGAACCTTGCTTAAATTACTTCTAATATTTTCTACATTACTAGAAAGATTATATAAATTTTTACTATATTGTGATTGAAGATAATTTTTATAATCTGTTCTTTCTAAAGTCATTAAAACAATATAACTTGATGAATACACAATAATCATAGCAGCAATAAGAGTATAGATTATTCTACCTTTTTCTTTCTTCATAATTATTCTCCTCTCATGTTTATAAATTTCTTTATCTTTTTATATAGTTTATTTAATTTTATTATGTGCATACTACTTGCATTAAATACTAATTTCTTTTTTCTTCTTATAAAAGAAATTAAAACAAAAACAGGTATTTTTCTTGTATATCCAAGTTAATACCTGTTCTCTCTTTTATTTATTTAATAATTCTAAAACTTTAAATTTAACTTTTACATTAGACTTTTTATTATTAATAAAATTATATTCTTTATCATCTAAAACTGTCTTCATTTCATTTTCTGCCTTTTTTTCATCTACTTCTACTTTAGTTACATCTGCAAAACATAAAGGTGGAAACATTATACACCACCAATTATGGCCTTCCCCTGTGCCTATAACTATTCTATATGCCTCATAATTACCTTGTGGTAATGTTATATTTCCATAAGTTTTAACTGGAAAATTTTCTCTTCCTAATGTTGTTTTCACACTATATTTATACCCTAAATCTTTTATAGTTTCATTACATATATTTATTATTGTATCATTATTTTCTTTCATTATCTTTCTTGATTCATCTATATTTTTACATTCCTTCAATTTTGGTGATATATATTCTAAAACCTTGTCTCTTACCTTTAACTTTAAACTTTGATCATCTTCTGTATCACTATTAGCTATTACATGAAATCTAATTATTTTAGAAGATATATCTTCTAGTGTATTATTATCCCCTTCAGCAGAAACCTGTTTAGAATTATAAAATATACCACATAAGAATAAGCCAATTGTTATAAATATAATTAATCTTTTCATTTTCTTCCCCCATAAAATCATTTATTAATTATTAACTTATTCATATTGTATCCATTATTTGTAATTTTAATCATGATGTAATACCAGTTCTTCTAATTTTCGTATAAACATTTACATTTATTTTGGCTTTTTTAAATACATCTTCCCAATTACTCTTTATTTTTTTATATTTATAAGGATGAAATTTTTCTAGGTATTCTTTTATTTTTAACGGATCCACAGAATATTTTTCTTGGAATATTTGTATTATTTTTTCACATTCCTCACTTAAAGAATTATTAAAACTTGTTTCATACTCTTGTATTAGTTTAGATTGTAATACATTTTTTTGTATGGTAAATCCACTTATAGCACCTTCTACTCTTATATTAATATTTAGCTCAAGATTATCTTTATCTAACTTTTTAAGATCAAATTTTCTTTGTACACCTTCAATTACATAATCAACAGGATGACCGTCTCTATAAAGCACCTTATTTCCACCCTTAGCTTTTCCTCTTAAAATTTCTAAATTTGAAGTTTCTATGGAATTTAAAACTCCTAGCATTTTATAATTTTTTATAACCGCGGTTCCATACAAAGTAAGCTCATTTTTATCTTTATCCATTTCAACATAAGGTACAATAGCATTTCCATTTTCACCTATTAAAGAAATAAATTCATTCAAAGTCATAGGAAGAACGCTAGAATTTCTATCATTATTCTCCATTATACCACTTATATATGTTTGAAAGTTTTTCTCCATTTCAGGTTTAAAACTTTGAAATTTCTCGGCATTTCCTTTAGTTATAACTATCTTCATCATTCTATTAATATCTGCATTTCTACTAAAATAATCCATAATCTCTTTTACAACATCTGGATACTGCAACACAGTATCACTTAAAATTAAAATTTTTGTATGACCTAAATGTATATTTCTACTGCTTTTTTTAGTGGCCTCTGATAGAGAGTCCTCCATTGAGTATGCCTCAGTAGAAATTTTTTTTTCTGATGCCGTAGCACCCTTAGTTGGTCCTAGTTCACTGATATCTGGATATCCATAAGTTACATTTAATCTTTTAGCCATTGATTCTTCAAATGGTTCATCTTTTTTAATTTTTTTAAGTTTTTTTCCTTGATTTATATCATCACCGGTATCTATTGCTATAGTAGAAATAAATGCTCTTCTATCTATCTCTACTCTATCCCAACATCCTGTAAAAACAAAGGGAATAATCAAAACTAAAAATAAACTTATAATTTTAGCTCTCATGTCTTACTTCACCCCTTTGCCTTATTTTACTAACTGCATATATAATTAAAGGTAAAATTATTATTAAAACACTTGATATTTTATACAAAAACATTGATTTCACTTCATAGACTTGTGCTATATTTTCAGGAATTAATGCTATGAAATAAAATAAAGGAGTTACAATTAAAGATCCCAACTTCACATCTAAAAAATTAAATGCTTTTCCTGTTATTTCTGCTGAGAAAAAATACATATTTATAAAATTAGTGAAGAAAAATAAAATCCAAAATACCATTACTACCCCATCCCATCTTTCTATAAATGCCTCTGGGATGTCTATAGATTTAATCATTGTAATTGTTGGCCATAATAAATTTTGAACTTCTTTTTTAGTAAAAATACCCAAAGAAAATATAGTAACTATTATATAACATATACAAATAAAAATAATCGCTTTAGAAAACGTCTTTTTTAATCTATCTCTATTTTTAGCATAAGGTATTATTAAATAAGCTATATTAATCCCTATAAATGCAAATACTGATCTTAAACTTCCTTGTATATATTGCATAGGCTTATTATTAAAAACAGGAAGTACATTTGTTAAATCTATATTATTTATTGTTAATAATAAACTTAATCCTAGTGGAATTACTACACACCAAAAAACTACTTCATTAAACTTTATTATTGAGCTAATACCTCCTCTAACTACAGAGCTTCCAACTAAAATTAATAAAAGTATTATTAGTTCAGTTGGTGTTTTTTCTAATAAATACATTTTTATTACTTCTGCAAATATTCTTAACCCAATAGCAGAAAATATTATGCTATATATTGCAAAAATTAAAGCTATAATTTTTCCTAAAAATTTTCCAAAATTACTTTCAAGTAAATT
The DNA here is from genome assembly GCA_003288255.1 of Clostridiaceae bacterium 14S0207. Lineage (GTDB taxonomy): Bacteria > Bacillota > Clostridia > Clostridiales > Clostridiaceae > Hathewaya > Hathewaya limosa. The sequence goes on from CP026600.1 coordinate 2,391,605, forward strand.
ATTAAATCCTCTAAATTCATTTATTTTCACAGTCTTATATATAATTACTAAAATATAATACGCTATTATTCCAGCTAAAATTGTAGCTATCCATCCTTCTGTATTTAAAATTTTTGTTACACTTCTAGGATAAGAAAATATATTAATTCCTAATACGGTAATAATTAACGTTACGAAAATCCCATAATCTTCAATCCTTATTTTTTCTTTCATAGTTTCTTCTTACTACTAAAAGTAAGTTATCTCACCTCTTTTTCTTCCGTAAAATAAAAATTACTTTTGTCTTATTTTATCCTTTGTATGCATGTATTCAGGTCTTTCCTTTAAAAATTTAATTGGTAGTCTAAGAAATAAATCTTTAAAATCTTTAAAATTAGGACTAACCAATGGTGCTAAATATGGAATTGAAAAACTTTTTAATTTTATAAGGTGAATTAAAACTAAAATTAATCCTAGCATTATTCCATATAATCCAAATATAGAGGATAAAATTATAAGAAAAAATCTAATAAACCTAAAGGCTGAAGTAATTTCATAATTAGGAGTTATAAATGTAGTAATAGCTGTTAATCCAACTATAATAATCATAATAGGACTTACTATACCTGCTCCAACTGCTGCCTGACCTATTATTAATCCACCTACAATTCCTATTGTAGCTCCTATAGGTTTAGGTAGCCTCGCTATTGCCTCTATAAGAAGTGATAAACTTATTTCCATAATAATAACTTCCATAAATGCCGGGAAAGGTACTCCCTCTCTAGATGCTGCTATGGAATAGGCTAATTTTGTAGGTATTATAGATGTTTGAAAAGAAGTTACAGCTATATAGAGCGCTGGTAAAAGCAATGTAATAAAAATAGAAATAAATCTAAGCATTCTAAGAACAGAACCTTCCATCCATCTTTGATAATAATCATCTGGAGATTGAAACATATTAGCCATTGTTGCTGGTATAATAATAGCAAACGGAGAGTTATCCACCAATATAGCTATTCTTCCTTCATAAATAGCCGCTGCTACCACATCCGGTCTTTCAGTACTTTGTATTTGTGGAAATGGAGAATATTTATTATCCTCAATATATTCACTAATATAAGCACTATCCAAAACTGCATCTATATTTATATCTTTCATTCTAGTTTGTAACTCTTTTAAGGCTTCCTTATTTACAATATCCTCAATATATATAATTGCCATATCAGTTTTAGATCTTACTCCTACAGTTTTAGCTTCTATTTTAAGTCTTGTATCTCTAACTCTCCTTCTAATTAAAGCTGTATTAAATCTAATAGTTTCAACAAAGCCTTCTCTAGCACCTCTTATTACAGTTTCTCCAGAAGGTTCTGAAACTCCCCTTGCTGGCCAAGAACGGGTAGCTATAACATATGCAACTTTTAGCCCATCTACAAACATTAAAGTATCACCTGAAAGCATACTTTGAACACCTTGAGCCATTTTATCTACTTCTTTAATATCCGAAACTTCAATAATTCTATCTTTAAGTTCTCGTGCATTTTTTATTTCTTTTAAACATTGCATCATAGGTTCTATTACATATTTGTCTAAAAGCAATTTATCAGCCATTCCATCTATGTATACTAAAACAGCTTTTTTATTTTGTATAAAATATTCTCTAAAAACTATATCTGAATTTCCCTGTAATAATTTTTTTAAATAATTTAAATTTTCATCGGCTTTTTCTCTTATTTGTTCTTTGATTTCTTCCTTCAAATCCTCACTTCCTTTTGTACTTACTTCTATAAAATAGTTTTAATTATAAATAACACAATAGATATACCAAGTATAAAATACCCTAAAATCTTAGATTGATTACATTCTTTATCTCTTCCCTGCTTTTGAAACTCTTTTGAATCAAATTTAATAGCTACAAAACTTATAACTATCATTAATATAAGAAAATACTTATCAAATAAATCTATATATTTCATTTAAATTCTCCTTAAACAAAAAAACTATCTAAGTGTTTAATTACTTAAATAGTTTTCGCTAATATTTATTAAATTATTCAAATGTATTAAATAGTCCTAGTTATAAAAACTTCTGTGTAATTTTCCTTAAAATATTCATAAGCTCTTTGTGCTTTTAACATATCATCAAATATTCCGAATACCGTAGGACCACTTCCACTCATTAAGGTTCCTATAGCTCCATTACTTAACATTTCTTTTTTTATACTACCTATAGCTGGATAAGAACCTATAGTTATATTTTCTAGTACATTTTTCATGCTATCCGCCACAAATCTTAAATTTCTATTATCCATGGCTTCTATAATTCCTTCCGTATTAGGATGTTTAAATATTTTATTTATATCTAAAGCTTTATACACCTCTTTAGTTGAAACCCCAAAATTAGGTTTTATTAAGACCATTATTACATTCTTAAAAGGTCTTAAAGTAGTTATTTTTTCTCCTATTCCTTCGCATAAAGCCGTACCACCTTGAATGCAATAAGGTATATCCGCTCCTATAGACAGTCCTAATTCCATTAATTCATTTTTCATAATATCAACTTTATTAAATAAATATTTCATTCCTCTTAAAACTGTTGCGGCATCAGAACTTCCACCTGCTAGCCCTGCAGCTACAGGAATATTTTTCTGGATTTTTATATCAACACCATCTTTTATATTATACTTTTCCATAAAAATTTTCGCTGCTTTATGGGCTAAATTTCTATTATCAATAGGAACATAAGGTTTATCACAAAATATCCTTATAGTTCCTAAATTATTTTTCTCCATTTCTATTACATCATATAGATCAATTCGTTGCATAATCATTCTTAAAAGATGATACCCATCTTCTCTTTTACCAACTACATCTAAGGATAAATTAACCTTTGCATACGCTTTCAAAATCATATTTTTACCAGAATCCTCCTTAATGTTATTTATTATAATATTATAACATTATTTTTTAAAGTATGTTCAAAAATAAAACACCTTACATTATATAACTTATTTAAAGTTTATTACAACATAAGGCGTTTTTTATGTGCTTTTATTTAATTTTAATAATGTATACTTTACTATATAATAGCTCTTCCTGGAATGATTAATTTTGTTCCTTCTTTAAGCTTCTCAGGCTCTTCAATGTTATTAACCTTAACAATATTTTCTATAGTTGTATTATATCTTTTAGCTATTTTCCATAAGGTATCACCTTTTTGTACCACATATATAATAATGCTTGCTTTTTTCTTTGGAAGTTCTCCCTCGGATTCACCTATATTAATTAAAAATTCTTTGCTTTCAATATAATTCACCCTAACATAAACCTTAGCAACAGCTTTTACTGATATATTACCTGCTTGAATATCTGCCGCCACATCTTCAAGTGAAATTTTTGAAACTGCTTGCATGTGAATTTTAGTTCCTGGCATATCAACTGGTGAACTGAAAGGTATCTGATCTTGTATACAATATATAGGGGTTTGTTCCTCATTACTTCTATATAAGACTGTTACATCCATAACCCCTTCTATAACAACTCTATCTTCTACAATCTTTTTATCAGTGACATTTAGTGTTGATTTACAAAGTATTATTTCTCTTGGAGAAGGCATTTCCATGTCAACTTCTATGTCTCCTCTTATAACTTTTTCAACGCAAACTTGATTTTGAATAATATTCATATCATATTTTTGTTTTTCCATGTCTAATAACATACTTGGAGAATAAGCATCTTCTATAATTTGTATTTCTTCTTTATTCATTATAGTAGTATTAGCTTTGCACATTAAAACTATATCCATAAGTCTATTCTCACCTAAGTCATCTTCTTTAGTAACATAATCTAAATCTAAAATTTCATAAAAAGTATAATTATTCATTCCTTCTTTTATTTTTTCAACTGATACCTCTTTTTGTACTAAAACATCGTCTTCTATAGAATATATGTCTCTGTTATTTTCAGGTGCTTTATATAAAATTTTAATATTCGCCCAAGCTTCTATTTTTAATTTACCTTCTAATAATTTAACATCTTTTTTATGAAGATTAACATTCCACTTCATAACTTTATCGATTTGAGGTTTTTCCATAGGAACCTTCATATGAGATTCGGCCATTAAATCTGTAGAAATATTTTCTATAACCTTATCAACTTGGATAGGTTCTTTCCAAAATTGAATATCATCAGAACCTTCTACATCTTTTACTATTTCATAACCTCTTTTATTATAAATCTCTGTTTTTAATTTTATTATTCCTTCTATACAAACTTTTCTTTCATTCACTATACTACATTCCATATGTTCAACAAAACATTCTGCATCACAATTCATATCTGAAAGAGCACCTCTACAGTCAATATTATTTGTAAATGCTGTAGAATAATTTACACCATGTACTTCTGAAACTCCTTCATTTTTATTTAAGTACATTAAATTATAATCAACTACTCCTTCTACAAAAACCTTGTCTTGAAGAACTTGAACACTAGTAACCCTTGGTCTAGCATCCAACATTAAAATTTCTCCAACATCTGGATGTGTATCTGGAATAACATATTCATCTCTTAACACTGTGTCTGCACAATTTTCTCCCAACAGTTGTTCATACTCTATATTCTCTTTGATAAGTTCCATTTTCTATTCCCCTTTCTTAAAATACCTACTATTAATGTATATACTGTACTTTAAGATTTTATGAAGAATATATTTTATTTTGTAAATTATTTTTATGATTTTTGGGAATTATTTAAATTATATATTTGATTTTATTAGATATGATAAAAGGTTAAGAGTTATGAATATGTATTCAGAATTTTATTTTTTATTTAGACTGTGTATTGAATTTGCACTGTGTTTGTAAGAATATCTGAATAACTATAAGTCAATCTTCTTTCAAAATCACCATTAACTCTTACTGTAAAAATACTAGAATAGGCTTTTTCTAAAACTCCATCTTCAATAAAGACTTTTTTTCTTCCACCTAAATCTTTTAAATTAACCGTTTCTCCAACGTGACTTTTAACTTCTGACTTAATTACATCTAACTTGTTATTAGCTTCCATTAAAATACACCCTCTTTCTAAAGGTTTAATTTTTAACCACTATTTTATTCTTAGTATTAGTATTTCATTTAAAAATTATACATATAATACTAGGAATAAACCCTCTAAAAGTATCTTTACAAAAATAGAGTAAAACCATAGCTTATTTTACTCTACTTCTAAACATATTATATCATATTCTATTTAATAAAGGAAGACTTAGGAAATCCTTCCCTATATTTCCCTCTAGTTTGCAACCCCCCTATGCCTTTTATACCTGTAATAGTATTTTCTATAACATCTTTTATAGGCACTATTTTTTCAATATTTGTATAAGCTATCTTTTCACACACTAACACTGGATCCAAACAATGAATTAACACTCTATTAGGGGAACTTGCAAAATTTGCACCTGCATCCAATATAGCCTCATAACATGATTGACATGCCCCTGCAAAAATAACTAATTCATCATAACTACTTTGATATTCTCTTAACTTTCTAACAGTTTCTACAAAATATTTTGTATTTCTATAGTTGTCCATATCCATATAATCAGTAGTATGCCTTATCATACCATCATGACCTGTTATAACTACTATATCTGGTTTAACTTCATTAACAATCTCCAAAATTTTATCTGGTTGATCTTTTTCAGCTATTGCTCTTCCAACTGCTTGTAATGAAAGTTGCTTATATGTTTTTAAACATACTTCTAGATATTCTGCATCTCCATCTACATGAAGTATTCTTCCTGGTCTACCAAATGTTAAATTCTTACTTACTATATTTCCTTGTTCTTCTTTTATTTTTTCTACTTCTCTTTGCTTGGATTTTTCTTTTTCTTTTCTTTTTTTTCTTAGCTTTTGTAGCTTTTTTTTTGACATAGACACCATAATAGCTTTATTTTCTTCTTCTCTTTCTGCTATAACCTTTCTAATAGAGGCATTTATCTTTTCATTAAATATAATATCTGCTTTACTTAAATTATTACCTATAACTTTCTCTAGATCGTCTTCTCTTGCATCAGCCTCAATCCTTAAATTAACCCCTTTTAAAATACATATTTTTTTCCCATCTTTAGCCTCTTTAATATCTATAATTTTAAATGTTATATCTTTTCCATAAGACTTTCTTACAACTAAGTCACCTATGTCCATTACTCCCAGCCCCCAAATTAACTTTCTTTATACATTGTATGCAAAAACCTTAAATAAAGTGCGAACAAAAATATAGCCATGTAAACACCTTTACATGGCCGTATTATATAAGTTAATTATATTCCTTTTGTTCATAATACTCCTTAAATTCATTTATAAATTTAACATAATCTTCTTTTTCCTCTACCAAAGAATTAATTTTATTTACAAATGTATTTTGGATCCAACTAGCCTCATTATAATAATATCTATTGCAAAGTCTCCAAAATCTTTGAGGGAACATCAAAAATGCAAATAAAACTTCATACTCCTCTTCCTTTAATGTTCTTACTGAGTTATATGATTCAATAATCATTTTACAAATTTCCATATCCCATTCTCTTCTTTTTAGTACTTTAGTAATAAAGTTAGCTAAATCGTACACGCTAAGTTCTCTTTTACAATAATCAAAATCTACAACATTAACATTTTTATTTTCTCCAATAATAATATTATGATAAGTAAAATCATGATGACAAAACCCTTTTGCTTCCTCCTCTGCCAAACATAATTCATCATACTTGGAATTTTCTAATATATTCTTAGCTCTAACACCTAAATCCTTATAAAAATCTACTTCTTTAATATATTCAATATCAAAATCAGATTTTTTATTCTTCTTTTTTCTTACCATATTTCGCATTTTTCCAAATGAATTTATTCGCTTATCCATAAGATAATGCCATCTACCTAGGTCAGTTTTTAACTTACTATTCTCTGGTGGTTCATATCCCTTTGAAGCTATATGAAGTTCTGCTAACCTTTTAGCCGCTAAAACTATATCTTCATCATTTTTAAAATCACATTCTCTTCCTTCAATCCATTCTGAAAGCGTATAAATATCTTCATTTACAATAGCATAAGGATTTTCATCTACACTTAAAAAATATCTATCTATGTTATTAAATCCATTTTTAACCAAATGTTCTTTGGCTCCGTAAATAAAATATAACTTTTGAACTCCATAATTAATTTTTTTTAGGCATCTTTTACCCTTATTTGTATTTAATTCGTATATTCCCTTATTAGGAATCATGGTTTCAATTTTAACATCAAATTGTCTTTCAATTTCTAGTTCTCTCATCATCTTTAAATACACCCCCTGTAAAAATTTATATGTCGTTACCTACTAATTTAGAATTAATTAATTATATAATTACTAACAAAAGCATAAAACTTTTAATATAATAAATTATATTCATTATTAAGGAGTTTTATTATGAAAATTGGTATTGATGGAAGAGCTGCTAAATGGTATAGAGGTACAGGAATTGGTACCTATACTTATGAACTCATAAATTTCCTTGGGAAAACCCCTAATAATTTTAATTATTATGTTCATTTACCTGAAAATATTACTTTTCCTTCTTATAACAACATAGAATATATTTCTACTACAGAAAATACTAAAAATAATTTTTGGGATGAAGTAAAAATCCCTAATAACATAGATAATTTAAATCTTGACTTGTATCACATTCCTCAAAACGGTATAGGCCTTCCTATAAACAAGGATTGTTCTTATATTATAACTTTACATGATATAATTCCATGTAAATTACCTGAAACTGTTAGTAATAAATTTTTATCTATATTTAATAAATATATTCCAAAAATTATTTCTAATTCCAAAGCAATAATTACAGTTTCTGAATTTTCAAAAAAAGATATATCTAAAACTTTTAATTATAATCCCGAAAATATTTTTGTAACCCCCTTAGCAAGTGAAAATATTTATAGACCTCTAGATAAAAACTTAAGTAAACAATTAATCAAAGAAAATTACGGTATAAATGACGATTTCATACTTTATGTAGGTGGATTTAGTCCTAGAAAAAATATCTTAGGTATAATTGAAGCATTTTCTTTATTTAAAGAAAATTATAAAAAAAATATAAAGCTAGTTATTGCTGGTATGAAGGGATTTTCATACGAAATATATAAGAATAAAGTAAATGAACTTTCTCTAGATAATTCTGTTATATTCCCTGGTTTTATTTCTATGGAGTTTATGCCCTATTTATATAATGCTTGTGAACTTTTCGTATATCCCTCCTTATATGAGGGATTTGGCCTTCCCCCTATAGAAGCTATGTCTTGTGGTGTACCTGTTATTGCTTCTAATATAACTTCTATACCTGAAGTAGTTGGAAATTCTGCTATGTTAATAAATCCTAGAGATATTGTTGAACTTTCACAAGCTATGCTAGAAATTTTAAATAATATAGAACTAAAAAACACTTTAATCTCCTTAGGATTAAAGCGTTCTTCGCAATTAACTTGGCAAAACACAGTAAAAAATACAATTGACGCATATAAATCTATATTATAAATAAAAAATACTTATTATGAACTACTGCAAAATTTAATTATATTAGTTTGTAATCAATTATATAAATATCTATTGTTTTGTTATAACAATAAAAAATGACTCCTACAAATATAAAAAATTTTATATTTATAGGAGTCATTAAGTTAAAAATCATTAATTATAAATTTTATCGTTAAATATTTATAATTATTTTCTATTTTAAAGGTCCTTCTTTAGCTGCTTTAACACCTAAATCAGTAAAGTCAGTAAATAAACCATCTACTTTTGCCTCAAATAATAATTTTCTAAGTAGAGAATCAGCATCTTTAGCATATTTAGGTAATTCATCTTTACGAACAGTATATGGATGTACTATAAGTCCTGCTGCATGTGCATCTTCAACAAAATTTGGATTTGTAACATCTGTACTTTTTTCTAACTTTCCATCATCATTTATAATTTGACCAAACCAAGGAGCTATTCCATCAGCATATTTAGCAACGTCTTTTAAACCCTCTTTAGATAAAAGGTATGCAACATTATCATCTTTATTTTCATCCCAAGATTGAAGACCCATAAGTTGAACTAATTTACACTTAGCTTTAAGTGTATTTTTCACATATTTTAAATATTTTGTATCAAAACATTGAATATAACATTTTGAGTCTTTGTTATTATATCCATATTGGTCTAAAACTTTTAATGTAACGCTACCAATATCTTGACCATTTTCTTTGTGGAACTCAGGATTTTTTAGTTCTGGATAGATTCCAACATTTTTTCCTGTACTTTTATTTAATCCTTGAATTAATTCAATTTCTTCTTTTAATGTAGGAACTTCAAAATGTGATTTGTTTACTGGGAATCTATCTTTAAAAATAGCTTGATTTGTTTTATAATCAACACGCTCATTAACACTTAATTTTTTAATTTCTTGTAAAGTAAAATCTATTATATAGAATCTTCCATCTTTTCTTTTTCTATTTGGAAATAGTTTAGCTACATTTGTTGTAGTATCAAGATATATATCGTGCATTACTACTGGTACACCATCTTTTGTTAGACATACATCAGCCTCAATATAATTAGCGCCCATTGCATAAGCAAGAGAATAAGCTTCTAATGTATGTTCTGGTAAATAACCTGAAGCTCCTCTATGAGCTATTATAGTTTTATTTATAGCCTCAGTAGTTTTAGATGTACTTGTAGTAGTTGCATTTGTAGTAGTTTGAGTTTTACTGGCTTGTGTACACCCAACAGCTGAAATACTCATAAATGAAGCCATAATAATTGCTAGTAATTTCGTCTTTTTCATATCAGTCTCTCCTTTAAGTTCTTCAGTTTTATTATTTTAACAGTTTAAAAGATACACTAAAATATCTTCTATACTAAAAAATGGCCACTTAAAGCTCCCGTTAATTGTTTTATTTATAACAAACTCTCTTTTATTTATAATACAATATTTGAATAAAATTTATCTTAAAAATTAATATTTATAATTTATTTTTAATGTTATTTTAACAAAAATCATCTTGACAAAAAACAATATAACACATTTTTTATTTAAAGTAAATATTTTTAATAATAAAATCCCATTTTTATTCACGTTAGGTCGAATTTTAAACTGTAAATTATTTATAATTTTATATGAATTCTTGACTTACATATATTATATTGAGATTTTTTTCACTATCTCTTCAGATTTTTTAATACAACTTCCTATATTATGTAGATTAATTTCAATAAATTAATCTACATAATAAAACTACAGCTCAAACATATATTTATAATACTTGAGCTGTAGTTTGCAGTTATTGATTGTTTATTTAATTATATTTTTAAATTATTCTTTCTTTAAATAATTCGAGGAATTCCTCTTCCTCTCTAATATATTGAGTTTTATCTATTAACTTATTAACAAAAATATCATATTCCCATTTTTTTTGTTTATAATAATAATTTCTAATTAAGGTAAATGTCTTATGTGGAAAGCTCATAAAACCATATAAAACTTCTAATTCATCCTTTTCCAAATCATTATATTTTTTATATTCGTTTATTATATCCTCTGCCTTTTCTATGTCATATGCAAAATCTTTTATTACCTTCAAGATAAAATTACAAAGATCATGAACTTTAAGATCAATAATGGCATAATCAAAATCTATAAAATATGCTTTATTATCTTTTATAAGTATATTATGATGTGCTAAATCATGATGACAAAATGCTACCTTATTTTTATCATTTATCATATTATGGTAATTTGAATTTAACAAATAAGAAAGACTATCCTCGCCTCTTTTTAGAAGATGATCTATATTTTCAAGAAATATGTTATCAAAGTTATTTTTATTTAAATACTTTTCAACTGTGTTTTTGATAAATTTCATATCTTGTAATTGTTTTTGTAAATTTTCTTTTAAATTTCCTCTAAAATCTTTTTCTTCTAAGTTTCCATAATATCCTTTAGATGCCTTGTGCAAAAGCCCCAATGACTTAGTAGCTAATAATACATCAATAGGATTACTATAAACACTTTCACTTCCCTCTAATAATTCCATAATACAATACATATTACCTTTATATTCCGTACAAATTTGATTTTCTTTGGTTTTTAAAAATCTTAATACATTATTAAAACCATTTTTTCTAACATACTCTAACCCATTATTTATAAACTCTAAATTTTCAATGGAATAGTCTAACTTTTTCAGTATATATTGTCCATCTTTTGTTATTACAATAAATACTTTTCTTACTGGTATAACATCTATTACATCTAAATCAAATCTTAAAAAAAGTTCAACATCTAAACAATACTCTTTTAAATATTCCCTATCCTTATATTTTGTATCTAACATTACAAAATCACCTCTTTTTAAATTAAGCTTTCACCATCCTCTAAAATAGCCTTATCTAACCTGTTCATATATTTATCTATTCCCCAATTTTTCTTTTTATTTCTATATTTATTACAGATCTTCATGAATTCTTCTGGAAATGAAGCCATTGCCAAGATAAACCTCTCATTTTCATAACCTAAATTTTCTGTACTACAAAAATACTTACATACATTTATACAGGAATCTTTATATCCTTTTTTTCTAAGTTTTTTTATTAACTCAACACAATCCATCTCAACTAGGTTATAACACGCATCACTAATATCTTTAACATATATATTCTTATTATCACAAATAATGTTATTTAACCATACATTAGAAAGGCATACTTCTTTTCTCTCCATACTTCTTATAATAAAATTTATATAAAATTGATTATCTATGATCCTTATAATATTATTGGCTCGTCCTATATATTCAGGTGCCTCAATCATTAATCGTTTTTCAAAGGAATTTAAATCTTCATGTTTATTTATATTATTTAAATCTCTCTTTAATCTTTTTAAACTTACTTTATACTCTTCTACCTTTCTACCTATTTTATTATCCAATCTTCCTTTCAAGTAGTCCTGAAACCCCATAGTTTTATAATGAAAATCTGCTAAAGCTTCTATGTGTTTAAATACGTCTTTTTCGCATAAATTTTTATTCTTAACCTTAATCTTTATATCTATGTTATCCATTACTCTTATATCCTGTGTTTCCAAATATTCCTTAAAAGTCATAGTATAATCCACTATAAACTCACCTCTATAAATTTTTAAATACTCATGTATTTAAACTGATCTACAAATTCTTGTCTCTCTTCTCTATCTAATCTAATACGATTTAATTTTTTAAGAAAAACTCTTCTTCCCAAGGCTGATGTTCCCAATAATATTGAATTCCTAATTGCCAATATGCCTGAGGAAATTCTATAAAAGCAGCCATTATCTCTAACTCCTCCGGTAAAATAGCATATATATGATCATATACCCTTAAAATATCTTTAGCATTATTTAAATTCCATTTTCCATTTTTCATTTTTCTAATAATTAGGCTACTCAAATCATGCAAATGAGTATCTAAAATACAATAGTCAAAATCTATAACATAAATCTTATTGTCTTTATCAATTAAAACATTATGATTAGCATAATCATGGTGACAAAAACCTTTGTTTAAAATTTCTTTATGCATAAGTTCGGAATATTTACTTTCTTTTATATGTTTAATAGATCTATCACATCTTTTTAATTCATCATCCATGATTTTTTCATATTGAAAATCGAAGTCCGTTTTCTTATTCTTTTTACTTATTCTATTTTTAAAATCTAAAATTTCATTTTTTCTAGTATTGAAGGTTTCAATCCATTTAAACCATCCTACTCTAGGTTTCATACTATCCTCAACCTGAAAATTCACAGATTTCTTATGAAATTCGGCTAAATTTTTGGCTGCTAAATAAACATCTATTAAATTATCATAATTGCTTTGTCTACATTCCAACCATGGATTTAAATATGCATATTTATCATAAAAGTTTATATACTCTTTATTATCTTTAGTTAATATAAATTTAGGGACTCCCTTATATCCATTATTTTGTAGATGCTTCATAGCGCCAATTATAAAATAAAAATGTGCAAATTCATATTTTATTACCTTTAAAGAATAATAATTATTTAAAGACTTAATTTTATATACATTTTTTATTTTTTCAATGTGCTCTACTTTAAGTTCATAGTTTTCTTCCACTATTTTTTTACTTCATCAAACATATATTACCCCCACATAATTACTCTATTTCAATATATGAAAACTATTTAATTATTGTGATAGCACACTTTTAGACATATATTAATATATTATTATATAAGGGATATTTTATAAATTTTAAGGAGTGATTTCATGAAAGTTGCTATAGATTGTAGGGGGATAAACTGGTATCATGGAACCGGCATAGGAACATATACAAATAACCTTTTAAAAAATCTTTTAAAATTTAAAACTAATAATAATTACTACTTATATTGGTCTGGAAGTGGTTATAAGAAATATATAAAAGAAAATTGTCATTGTATAATGACCTCATCAAAACACCACAGATTTTTTCAACAATATTTTTTCCCATCTAATTTAAAAAATGAAAAAATTGATATATACCATATCCCTCAAAACGGAATTGGATTAAGCGATGAAATAGATTGTACAAAATTTGTAACCATACATGACCTAATACCATATATAATGCCAGAAACTGTAGGAAAAGGATATCTAAATAAATTTTTAAAAGAAATGCCCTTAATAATTCAGAATTCTGGTGGTATTTTAACTGTTTCTGAATATTCAAAACAAGATATACTTAGATTTTTTCCTATAGAAAAAGATAGAATTTTTGTAACCCCCCTAGCCGCTAATGAAATTTTTAAACCATTAGATAAAAAAGATTGTTTTGATTTTATAAGTAAAAAATATAATATCAAAAACAAATTCGCTCTTTATTTAGGAGGATTTAGTGATAGAAAAAACGTACATTCACTAATAGAAGCTTTTTCTAAAGCCTATAAAAACTTAAAAGAAGAATTTTCTCTAGTAATTCTAGGTTCTTATCGTGATAGTAGTCAAAAATTAATAAAATTAGTTGAAAACTTAAATATGGAGAAACATATTATATTCGCAGGGTTTATTCTGGAAGAAGAACTTCCAATTTTTTATAACGCATCTACTGCATTTATATACCCTTCATTATATGAGGGATTTGGACTCCCTCCTTTAGAAGCTATGAGTTGTGGAACTCCAGTAATTTCGTCAAATATAACTTCTATACCAGAAGTCGTAGGTGATAGTGGACTTTTAATTAATCCCTATAGTCTTAATGAGCTTCAAAACTCCATAGAAACTTTGTTAAATGACGAAGAACTACAGAAGAACCTAAGCAAAAAATCTAAGAAAAGAGCAAAAGAATTCTCATGGACAAGAACCTCAAAATTAACATTGGATGCTTATGAGAAAATATATTCAAAAAAGTAATAAATCTGAACATAAAAAAGAACCTTAGATGCTACTTTTTTATCTTCTAAGGTTCTTTTTAAATACAACTATTATTCAACTTTAAATTTGCTAAAATCCTCTTGTAGATCCATTGCAATATTTGAAAGTAACTGTGCTGATTCTGCAACCTCATCCATGGAAGCTTTTTGTTCCTGTGATGAAGCAGCTATAGTTTCGGTAGATTGTGTTGAAACCACTGAAATATTAGCCATATTTTCAATTGAGGCCACCATATTTCCCATTCCAGCATACAATTCCTCTATTACGGCTGAAACTTGATGTACTTGATCCGAAACATTTTCTATAGACATAAATATATTGGCAAATGCTTCTCCTGCATCATGTACAATAAAATTACCATTTTGTACCTGTTTCTTACCTTCATTCATACTAACCACAGCTTTTTTTACTTCACTTTGAATTTCTTTTATTATAACACTAATATCACAAGTTGCATTTTTAGTTTCCTCTGCTAATTTTCTTACTTCATCAGCAACCACAGCAAATCCTTTTCCATGTTCACCCGCCCTAGCAGCCTCTATAGCCGCATTTAATGCAAGTAAATTTGTTTGTTCAGAAACACTTTCTATAAGAGATACTATGTCCCCAATTTTATGAGATTTTGTTCCTAATATATTTATTACATCGGCAGAATCACTTACACAAGATTCTATCTTATCCATTTGTTCAACTGCATTTTTTATAGCATCTTTTCCTTGATCCGCAATTTGCGAAGTTTCTTCTGATGCATTTACTACTTCTTGAATATTATTAGTTATTTGCTCTACACCTTTATTTATTTCATTAACAATATCTAATGATTCTTTAGTTAATTCTTCTATTTTTTCTGACCCTTCTGCCAACTCTTGTATAGAATTAGAATTCTGTTCAACCATAGATAAATTTTCTTCTGCTATAGCTGAAAGTTCCTGTGAAGAAGAAACTACCTGTTCTACATTTGTATTAACTTTTAAAAACATTATTCTTAATTTATTAGCCATAGTATTTAAATTAGTCACCATTTGTCCTAATTCATCTTGTGAATCAACTTTTAAGTTTTTAGTAAAGTCACCTTGAGACATAGATTTACTTAAATCATTTACCTTAAGAATCTGATTTATTAAATATTTTATACCCATTAAAATAAATATACTTGTTACTACAAGAGATATTATTGCTATTATTGCTATAGTATTTATTAATTTTGTTAAAGGAGCATTAACTTCTGACAGTGGCAATATAATACCAATTTTCCACCTTGTTTCTGGTATTTCTTTAAATACAACTTTACTTTTCCCATTAATATCATTAAAATTTAATTCCCCTTGTTTTTCCTGTAAAATTTTATGTGATATAGCTGCTAATCCTTTATTTGTATCTGATTTTATATTTACACGCATTATTTTTGAACTATCTTCATCAGAGATATACTCTCCCTTTTGTGAAAGTAAAAATGCTCTTCCTAATTTACCAACCTTAATATTTTTAACCATTTTTATAATATTATTAATATCTAAATCTCCCGTTACAACTCCATTAAATTCTCCACTATCATTATAAAAGGGACTTGATATTGTTACCATATTAATATTGGTTATTGGATCTAAATAAGCATCAGACCACCATACTTCTCCTCTTTTAGTATTTTTACCTTTCTCATACCAATCATCCTTAGCATAGTTTGGATATTTTATTTCTCCATTTTCCACATTTACACCCTCACCTTTTCTATATGCATATGGTGCAAATTGTTCTATATTAGCTTTATACTTATTTTTCTCAAACCATATCCCCATCCCAAAAGCATTTTTGTTTAATTCTAAGTTTCCCTTTATTAATTTTCCATATTCATTTACATCTTTACACTTAAAAAATTCAGCAGACTTTACCAATGATTGAACAACCTTACTATTATTTAGAGTATTAATCCTAATGGAACCTGATATAGCTTCTATTTGTTTATACAATTTATCATCAATTTCTTTTAATAATAAATTCTTAGCACTAAGATAGCTAAATAAGCTTGTTCCTATAAAAAATACAACTAATATAGAAACTGTCAATATTAGTGCCTTTCCTTTAAGAGAAACATTATCACTAAATTTTCTTTTTATATTGCTTATTATCATATGTATCCCCCTTAAAAATTTTCACGTTCTGTTAAGTTATATGAACATTGAACTATCTCATCCCTAGAGTTACAATAGTTTCACCACAAAATCATTATCCCCCTTGGAAAGGAGATTAGTTCAATGTCAAAAGCTAAATTAAAATGTCCTAGATGCCACAGTTTGAAATTATTTAAATTCGGAAAAGACAAACAAGGAAATCAAAAATATCAATGCAAAGAGTGTAAAAGACAATTTGCACCATCGGCTACGCCGAAAGAGCGAAAGCTCTCTAAATATCCTCGTTGTCCCTTGTGTGGCAAATTGACATATATTCATCATGATTACCCCAAGTATACTCGGTATAAATGTAGTAATAGAAAGTGTAATCATATACTTGTTCAAGTAAAAGCGTCAGCTATTTTGCATTCATCTGACCATCTAATTGATGGCAAAAATAATTTTAAAGGTATGAGATATCCTATTTCTGTTATTCTAAATGCTTTAACACTATATTTTCATAATGATTCTTCAACAAGAAGAATTTCTGAGTACTTTAAAATTACGATGAATATTAAAGTATCTCATGTTACTATTGCATCTTGGACTAAAAAATTTGCTCCAATATTTAAAAAAATATATGATGATATATTTTCTTCTATACATTTATCTGATTCAGATGAATGGCATGCCGATGAAACTGTAATTTTTATAAATGGAAAAAAACATTACCTTTGGTTAGTAATTGATTCCGAAACTAGATTAATAGTTTCTTATCATCTAACACCAAGCAGAAATAGTGATCAAGCTTATACAGTCCTAAATTCTAGCAAAAAGTTAGGAACTCCTAATTCTATAGTTTCAGATAGATTGCCATCTTATAATCAAGCAGTTAAAAATATATTTCCTACTTCTAAACATATTAAAGTTCAAAGCTTTCGTGATGATATAAGTAACAATCTTATAGAATCCTTTAATAAGTCTTTTAAATACTGGTATAAGCGTAAAAAAGGATTTAATTCCTTTAAAAGTGCTAATTCTCTTATATTTATGTTTATTTTCCACTACAATTTTATAAGACCTCATTCTTCTTTAAGCAACTTATCACCTATGGAAGTTGCAGGAGCAAAATTTAATAGTATTGAAAAATCTAGCTGGTTATTAACAGCCTAACGACTTAAAAAAAATAACATTTAGGTAGTTCTTTTTGTCATACCCAATTTTAAATTTATATATATAATTATTCCAAGCTAACGCTTAAATTCGTAATTTTGCGATTGAGATAGTTAATCTTTCATAATTAATTAACAGAACCAATTTTCATATGTTTATAAATAAATTTATATGTATTTTGATCACTAATATATTTCGTATATTAATATAAAATACTTAAACTTTTCACTAAATTTATTTACATTTTTAACAAAAAAGTGTTTTGGAAATATTAAAACAATTTCCAAAACACTTTTTTAAATCATTATGCTAATTTTCGTGTTCCCTCTCCTATACCGCTAAAATAAAAACTTGGTTCATATCCTATAACTTTTTTATATTCCCGGCTAACTTCTTCTTTAAACTTGTCCAATTCAGTCTTTTTAACTAGTGCTATAGCACATCCACCAAATCCTGCACCTGTCATCCTTGCTCCTATGCATCCTTCTATTTTTAACGCCTCATAAACTATAGTATCTAGTTCCTTGCCCGTAACTTCATATAATTCTTTTAATGAATTATGTGATTCAATTAATAAATTTCCAAACTCTCTTAAATTGCCATTATTCAATGCCTCAAATGCCTTTTTTACTCTTATATTTTCAAAAACTACATGCTTTACTCTTCTTCTTAAAACTTCATCTTTTAATAATGTCTCATATTGCTGAAAATCTTTTTTTGAAAGCTCACACAAATTATTTATATTTTTTTCTTTTATTATAATATTCAATGCTTTATCACATTCACTTCTTCGCTCATTATATTTAGACTCATTTAATGCTCTTCTTTTATTTGTATTCATAAGTACTAGAGTATATTCTTTTAAATCTATATCTGCATACATATAATCTAAAGTATTACAGTTTAACAAAATAGCCTTATTTTTTTTACCCATACCTACCGCAAATTGATCCATAATTCCACAATTTACGCCAACAAATTTATTTTCAGCTTTTTGAGAGAACTTAACTAAATCTATCATATTAATTTTTGCATTATTAAATAGTACATTTACAATATGTGCTATTAAAACTTCTAAAGATGCTGATGAAGATAGGCCTGCACCATTAGGTATATCACCACTAATTAATATATCCATCCCGCTAGCTTTATATCCTTTGTCCATTATTACTTTAATTACTCCTTTAGGGTAATTTGCCCAATCATCCTCTTCCTTATATTCAATTGAATTTATATCCACTTCTATCTCCAATTTAAAATTGGTAGATGATAATTTAACCTTAGAATCATTCCTTTTTCTAACTAAAGCATATGTTCCAAAATCTAAAGCACAAGGAAAAACAAGTCCTCCATTATAGTCTATATGTTCACCTATAAGATTTACTCTTCCTGGTGAATGAAAATATTGTATCTCATCTGTAGAGTTATTGCCATAAACCTCAATAAATTTCTCTTTAAGTTCATTACATTCCATGTTATAACTCCCTTTATATCAAATTTATTTATTATTTTTTTTATCTTTATCTAAAAATCTTTCGTATGCTTCTCTTAATTCTTGCGATGTTTCTTCTACCGCTCTTGGATTACATGCCGCCCAAGCCCCTGTCTCAGATGAAGCATTGAATTTAATTTTATCCTTAGATCTTAATGGTGGATAAAATTCTACATGAAAGTGATAATATTCATCATAATTTCCATATTCCTCGGAATTAACAGGGGCTTGATGTATACACATCATATATGGAAATTTTCTATCAAACAAAGAATCAAATGTGCCAGATACCTTTCTTAGAATATCAGCAAAATTAGTTTTAGCTCTATCACTAAAATCAATCATTTTTGAATAATGTTCTTTTGATGTAATATATACCCCATAAGGATAATCTGTAAAGAAAGGTATATATGCTATAAAATCTTCATTTTCCATAACTACTCTTTCTTTAAACTCTTTTTCTTCCTTATTCATTCTACAAATTAAGCACTCATCGTTATCTTCATAATATTTCTTACAATTATGTAATTCTTTTTGTATCTTTAATGGCATTACAGAATAGCCATAAATTTGACCGTGTGGGTGTGGCATGGTAACCCCTACTTCTTCACCTCTATTCTCGAATTCAAAAATATATTTAATTTTTTTATTTTCTGATAACTCCATGTATCTTTCACACCATAAATCCACTAATTTTCTTACATGCGAAAGAGATAGCTCACTTAAAACCGCATTATGTTTTTTTGAATAAAGAATGACTTCACACTTACCATAACATTCTTTAGTTTTATAAAATCCACTTCCAACATTATCTGGCACAGGTGGATTCATACTTAAGGCTGGGAAATCATTATCATATTCATAAACTTGAAAATCCACTGGAACCTTTCCTGACTGTGGACAAAATGGACACCAATTTTTAGGCATTTGTGGTCTATTTTGTCTATGTGATGCAACCATTGTCCAATCCCCTAATAAGGGATTCCATCTTAATTCTGCCATAACCAACCGCTCCCTTACTTAACACATAAATTAAAATTTATTTCTAAAAATATTATATCATATACATTAATTGCGAGTAAAACAAAAAAATCATAAAATAATTGCTATATATATGATATATATAGCAATATTTTGTGCTTAAATAGTATATACTTTTAAATTATTTATACGGTTTATTACAACTTTCTTTTATTATCAATTTTGAAGATATTGTTATATGAACTTTACTTTTATTTTGAGTTTCTATTAATTTAATTATGTAACTACTTGCTTTTTTAGAAAGTTCTTCTACATTTTGATCAATTGAACTTATCATTGGTACCGTAATATTAGATATTAATGTATTATCACAACCTATAATAGATAATTCCTCGGGAATCTTAATATTAAATTTCTTGCAATAATTTAATATTCCAATTGCTATTAAATCATTAGCCGCTAGAATTGCTGTAGGTTTCTTGTTATCTTCTAAAAACCTCTTAAATTCACTTTCTGTTCTATTTACCAAGTCGCCATTAATTCCCGCACCATTACTAGGTACAATTAATTCTTTCTTATATTCCATGTTATATTGTTCCCTTATACTTTCATATGCTTGTGTTTTCGCCTCATAAGAAACACTTTTTTCACCCTTTGCAAATAAAATTTCTTTATGGCCTAAATCCACTAAATATTTAAATGCCTCCTTAATTCCATTTCCTGAATTAAAACATATATAATTATATCCTTCTATTCTTTCCATAGCATTTAAAATAATTACTGGAAGCTTTTTTGATATATCTTTGTAAAATTCATTTTTTAAACATTGTTTTGTTGGATCTATAATAATCATTCCATCCACTTGCCTAGCAATTAAGTCATTTACTAAATTCTCTTCTTCTTTTTGATCTCCATCAGTAATTCCTAAAAATATACTATATCCATTTTTTTTAAGTTGATTTTCTATAACTTCTATAATATTTGAAACAAAAAAATTTGTAATACATGAAACTATTATTCCTACAATATGAGTTTTTTTAGTTATTAAACCTCTTGCCATAATATTAGGTCTATACTTAAGTTCCTCTATAGCTTTTTCGATTTTTTCTCTTGTTTCCTTTTTAACGGGATAATTATTATTTATCACTCTTGAAACCGTTGTAATAGAAACTCCTGCTTCTCTGGCAACATCGTTTATAGTAACCGTCATTCCTCTCACCTTCTTTAATTTTATTTTTAAGTAGTTATCTTCTTTCTTTTTATTAATTTTTTATTTTAGTCACTTTATTTATATGTATTTATCTTATACTTAATATTTTCTACAAATATACAAAAAAAATTCATATTTTCTATAAACTTTTTATTCATATAAAACATATATATTTCTTATTTTGGGTAACCTAATTTTGTAATGACTTTTAAGGAGGTGTATCTCTTTTTTAAAGAGAAATTTAAAATGTCACATAAAAATAATAAAAACAGTAAAGATAATAAAAAATCCAAGCAAAAAACAAGAGCTCAACTTCAAAAAATGAAGTGTGAAACTGCAAATGAACTGGGTACAAATAACGAATCTAAAAAATTAGGTAAAAGCGCTGAAAAATGTAATAATTAATAAAAAGGCTTACTTCATTTTTGTTTGAAGTAAGCCTTTTTTTAAAAAATAACACATATATATTCTAAATGTCCCTTAATAGAATAATAAGTATTTTTATCTATATATATAGTATCACCATCTATTAATTCAATGTCTTCATTATATCCATATAAATCTTTTATAATTCCCTTTCCACTTACAATATATATAATTTCAAACTTATCTCTATTAAATGTTTCCATTTTATCTTCTAATAGGACCTTCTTAATTATAAAATCTTCACTATTAAAAACTTCTAATCTTTTTAGCTTATTAATATCTAAATTCTTTTCTAATCTAATTACATCGCTAGCTTTTTTTACATGAAGTTCTCTTCCTCTATTATAATCATATATTCTATACGTTATATTACTATTTTGTTGAATTTCAAGTAATTTTACTCCCCCACCAATGGCATGTATAACCCCTGATGGAATATAGATAAATTCACCTGGTTTAACAAATACCTTATTTAAATACTTCTCTATTTTGCCATTGTACAAAATTTTATTTAATTCTTGTTCACTAATTTCATTTTTTAATCCACAATATAAAAACGCATCTTTATTAGCACTTAATATATACCAACATTCATTTTTTCCTCTATCATGTTCAATCACCTTTGCATAGTCATCATCCGGATGAACTTGAATAGATAATTTTTTTTCTGCCTTTATAGTCTTTATAAGAAGAGGGAATGGCTTATATTCTAAATAACTCCATAAGGTTTTTCCTTTAAATATCCCATTCTCTATTATACATTCTCCTTCATTATGGCAACATAAATTCCATCTTTCATATCCCCATGGCTTCTCTTTATAAACAGCCGACAACTTAAAAATATTTTGCTTCATTGTAAGAAAAACACTCCCTAAATTACTTCTATTAGTAGAATATTCAAGGAGTGTTTATCTGGTTAATGTTTTTTTATTTTATTAACATAATAATATACTGGTAATCCCAGTACAGTGATGCCAATTCCTATAACTGAATTAATAGGATTACTTATTAAGGTGCTAATTATTATGTATATTCCTCCACCCATTCCGATTAACGGTACTATAGGATAAAATGGCACTTTATATGTGTCTTTATTATTATACTTTTTTCTTAATACAAATACTCCTGAAACTCCCATTATAAAAAATATCCAAGTTATAAATATTAACATATCTGTTAAAGCATCAAAACTTCCACTAAATATATATATTAAGGCCAATATACCTTGAAAAATTAAAGCATTGCTTGGAGTATCAAACCTACTATGTTTTTGCCCAAGAATATGAGAAAAAGGAAGTTGTCTTTTTTGCCCCATTGAAAATGGAACTCTTCCACCTGTCATAACATATCCATTTAATGTTCCTAATACAGATACCATAATTCCTGCAACTACAAATATTGCTCCACCTGTTCCAAAAATTTTTATAGCAGCATCTGTAGCTGGTTGTTTAGAAGTTATTATACCATTAAATGATATTATTTTTAACAATGCAAAATTAAATACCGCATAGATAACAATAACCGATAAAACTCCTATAATTATTGCTTTAGGTAAATTTCTTTTAGGATTGTCCATTTCCTCTGCTATGTTAGTAACTCCAAACCATCCATCATATGCCCATAATGTTCCTAATATAGCAGCTCCTAAATTGCTATAAGTTATAGTACTTGTCATATTTATAGGATTTCCAACCTCACCCTTTATAAATCCAAATAATATAATTAAAACTATTGGAATTAACTTTCCTATAGTTGAAAATACTTGTATCATTCCTCCAAATTTAGTACTTACTACATTTAAAATAAGAATAAAAATTAATATTGAACTAGCAAGTATTTTTACTTGCATATTATTCATTGAAATAAAAAAACATGCAAAATTTGCAAATGCTATGGCTAAAGCGGCGGCGGCGGCGGGATAAGATATTATTGTTTGTACCCATCCTAACAAAAATCCTGTTTTCTCATCATATAATTCTTCTAAATATACATATAATCCACCTGTTTTAGGTATTGAAGATGCTATTTCTGAAATAGTTAATGCAGAACATAGAGTTATTAATCCACCTAGAATCCAGGCTACCATTCCTCTTAATGCAGACCCTGCACTCCCAAAAACAACACCAGATTTTAAAAATATTCCTGATCCTATTATCATTCCTATTACAACTGAAATTGCATCAACAAATGTAATAGATTTTTTCAAATTATTTCCCATCACTTTCCTCCTCAAATTACATTTTTGTAACTTTAGCCTTTGCTCTTTTAAAATTTTATTTAACTATTTTATCATATTTTAATTTGATTTAAAATATTTTTCTATTTTCTAATAGTTTTATTTTTTTGTCGAAAATTGCATATACTAGTTATATTTAATCATATCTATAGATATTACAAATAAATAATATGTTGAAAATAGATTTTATTTATATTATGATTAATACAGTAACAATTTTTAAATGATTATGTTTATCAATTAATTAATAAAAAGAGAGGTATAAATTTTATGTCAGCTGTAAATATGAGTAACGACGCTCTTAATGAATTTAAAAAACTTTTAGCAGACAATCAAATTGAAACTGATACTGTTAGATTAGTTATATCAGGTGTTGGTTGAGGAGGTCCTCAATTTGGTCTTGTTCTGGATGAACAAAAAGATACTGATAATGTAACAAAAATAGAAGATCTTACTTTCTTAGTAGAAAAAGAAATAACAGATGAATTTGGTTGCTTAACAATAAAATCTAGCAATGAAAATGGATATGATGGATTATCTATCGAACCAGAAATTGCACCTGAGAGTGGATGCTCTAGTTGTTCTAGTTGCGGTGAATAATTAAAAAAGTTCTTAAAGTAATTATATTTTTACTTTAAGAACTTTTATTTTTATAAAAACTTATCATATTCTTTCATATCTTTTAATTGATTAACTAAGTGTTTAATCTCTTGGTCTTTGTTTTTATCCATGACTAATATAACATCTCCAGTATCTACAATAACTAGATTACTTAGTCCAAATCCAATAACAAGTTTTTTACCACCAAAGACCGCACATTCTTCACATTCCTTCATAAAAACTTTTCCCTTTACATTATTACCTGCCGATTTTCCTAAAAATCTACTTAAAGCTGAATAACTTCCTATATCATCCCATGAGAAATCACATTTAACTAAATAAGCTTTTCTTGTTTTTTGCATTATCCCAAAATCTACTGAAATGCCTTCTATAAGATTATATTGTTCTTCTGTAATTTCTTCTTCTTCAGGTGTATCTATATTTTGATAGATTAACATTAACCTTTTATACATTTTAGGAATATATTTTTCCATTTCTCTTAAAAATACATCTGCTCTCCATACAAACATACCACTATTCCAAAGATATGTGTCTTTTAACAAAAGATCTTTTGCAACTTCTAAATTAGGTTTTTCTAAAAATCTTTCAACCTTATAAGTTGGTACATTTCCTTCTACTCTATCTCCCATTTGAATATATCCGTATCCCGTTTCAGGTCTTCTAGGTGTAATTCCCATTGTTACAAGACCTCTTTTTCTTGTTGCAATATTTACAGCTTGATCCATACTATCTATAAATCGTTTTTCTCCATTAATATAATGATCTGATGGAAGAACTATCATTGTGGCATCTTTATCTTTTTTTAATAACTTAATAGCCGAAAGCCCTATACATGTAGCAGTTTCTTTATTGCCTTTATAGTTTTCTATTTTTTAAATTTAAAATATATTTTCAGTGCTTTTTCTCTACTAATTTTATTTTCTATTACAACAATTTTTTCTATGAAATACTCTACAAAACTTCTATCGATTTCTTCAACATTTAATACCTTATCAATTTCATACTTATATAATTTTTTTATTTCATCAGTATTTGAATTTTTATTAATTACTTCTGCAATTTTATTTTTTTTATTCTCCATTTTACTTTGATTATTTTGTATTTTATCTAATAATTTTTTAAAATTTTTTTCTGTTATAATGCCATTTACCTTATCTTTATATAATTCCTCTAAACTTTTTTCTAATTTCATTAATTGTTTTTCTATAAGCATAAGTTCTCTATAAAGATTGCTCCGTAAATTAACTTTATCTATTTTTTTATAATAATTTTCTCTATTAAATTTATTATAGAAACTCTCCCTAAGCTTAATTTGTATTAGTTGATCTAAAAATTCCTCTTTTATACTATGTGCTGTACATATTCCTCCACCTCGTTGAGAATTGGTGCATTTATATCCTTTATAATTAATCCTATAGGTCATCTTTCCTCCACACTCATTACATTTTAATACCGTAGAAAAAGGATGAACTATCCCATTTTTATATCTGTAATTTTTTCCTCTTTTTACAATTAATTTCTGAACCCTATAAAAGGTTTCCTTATCCACAATCCCTTTGAATTCTCCTCCATAAACCCATTCTTCCTTTGAAGTTCTTTTTACCTTTTTAGCCTTATAACTAACTTTCTTCCATCTTTGTTGTACCATAATTCCACCATATTTAGGATTTTTCAATATAGAAGAAATAGTATTTTTATTCCATTTAGTCGTTAAGTTATTTTTAAAATTTGCAAGCCTAGCTGAAGGTGGCTCTATCCCCTGTGCATTTAAACATTCTGCTATCTTTGTTAATCCATATCCGTCTAAATACAAATTAAAAATTTCCTTGACAACCTCTGTAGTTTCATCATTGGCTGGTACTAATTTTATAGTTTTTACATCTCCATTATAATATTCTAAGAACTTATAGCCATAAGGGGGTTTACTAGCTATAGATGATCCTCTAATCATTCTTTCCTTTAGTGCACTTTTAACTCTTTTACTGCAATCCTTAATATACATCTCATTTAAAATATTTTTAAATGGAATTATATCATCAAACTCATTTTCAGTATCTACATTATCTAATACACTTACAAATCTAACCTCTTTTATTTTAAAATATTCTTCTAAATAATATCCTGCCAAAATATAGTTACGTGAAAATCGTGATAAATCCCTAGTAAGAACCATATTAATTCTTTTATCATCTATATCCTGTTTTAGCTTTTGAAAACTTTCTCTATCAAAAGTAGATCCTGATACTCCTTTATCCTTATAAATTTCAATTAAGTTATACTTATTATTTTTATCTTCTTTCCTCTTTAGTTCTAACCATTTTTTTAAATTTGCTATTTGAGAAGGAATAGATTCACTTTGGACTTTTTTATCTGTACTTACCCTAACATAAATTCCAACATTCCAAACCTTATTCATCTATATCCTCTCCCTCTAATAGAGAAGATGTTTTCTTTAATCTTCTACTTAATTTATCTATTCTCTCATCGATTAGCTCGTCCACTATTTTTTCTAAGGATTCTTTGCCATAATATACATCTACTTTTATTTTGTCTTTCTCCATAATAACCCCTATTTTATTGCTATTATTATATTAGTATTAATTACATATCTAATTTATTAATATTTTATAAAATAAAAAAATAAAAGCCACTTATTATCCTAAGTGACTTTTTATAAAATAGTTTTTAGCTTTATTTTTTAGCTAAATATTTTCTTATATCAAATGCAACTGCGGCTATAATTATAATACCCTTTATTACCTGTTGCCAGTAAGCTGACACCCCAAGAATAACCATTCCATTATTTAATACTTCAAATATTAGAACACCTGTAATTATTCCTGAAACCTTACCAATACCACCTGATGTAGAAACTCCCCCTATAGTAGCTGCTGCTATAGCGTCTAATTCATACATTAATCCATAGTTATTAGTAGCTCCACCTGTTCTTGCTGCTAACAATGCACCTGCTAGTCCATATAATGCACCTGCTAAAGCATATACCTTAATTAAAGTTGTATTAATATTTACTCCTGAAACTTCAGCTGCTGCTGGATTCCCTCCTATAGCATATATATTTTTTCCAAAACGTGTCTTATTTAAAATAAACCACATAACTAAAGATACAACAATAGCTATTATTATAAGATTTGGTATACCTAACATTTTACCTGATGCAATAGTAGTAAAGTCATTTCTTAATCCGCCAATAGGTTGTGCATTTGTATAAATACATGCTACCCCATATACAATAACCATTGTACCTAATGTAGCTATAAATGGTGGTACTTTTAAATACGCTACAACCACACCATTAATTAATCCTATTAATAATCCAACAGCAATAGCTATTAGTATAGGAAATATTAAAGGCATATTTGGTAAATTTCCAAATAACTTATATGCATAATCTGGTTTTTGTAACAAGGATGCTGCTATGCAGGCAGTTAATCCAACTGTACGTCCTGCTGATAAGTCTGTACCTCTTGTGATTAATGCACCACCAACACCTAGTGCAATGATTATACGAACTGATGATATTATTAAAACATTAGTTATATTACCCATTGATAAAAAGCTACTGTCTAAGATTCCTATACTAAAAAATAATACCACAAGAACTATATATATAGCATACTTACTAGTAAAATTCTTAAACGATTTCTTCTTTAAAGACTTTGTGGCTAATTCATTCATTCTTTAAAGTCCTCCTTAATACTAAAATTGAGTAGCATAATTCATAATTAATTCTTGATTTGCTTCCTTACCATTTAGAACTTTGGTCATCTTTCCATTACACATAACCATTATTCTATCTGACATTCCTAAAAGCTCAGACATCTCTGAAGATATCATTATAATGCTTTTGCCCTTTTTGGCTAAATCAGCTATTATGCAATAAATTTCATACTTCGCCCCAACATCTATCCCCCTTGTTGGTTCATCAAGTATTAAAATATCAGGATCAGTTAAAAGCCAACGAGAAAATAATACTTTTTGTTGGTTTCCTCCTGATAAATGTTGAATTTGAGTTTTTGAAGATGGTGTTTTTATTCTAAGTTTTTTTATGTTATCTTCTACAACTTGTTCTCCCATCTTTTTATCAAGATAAATTCCACCCTTTAAATATTTTTTTAAAGAAGCTATTAGCATATTCTCTTCAATTGATAACACAGGAATAATACCTGTTGAACGACGTTCCTCTGTTAAAAGAGCTATTTTATGTTTTTTAGCATCTATAGGACTATTTATTTTAACTTGTTCCCCATTAACTATAAGCTTGCCCTTAGAAATATTTCTAAGACCAAAAATAGCTTCCACCATTTCAGTTCTTTGAGCACCAACTAAACCAGCTATACCTAAAATTTCCCCTTTTCTAAGTTCAAAATTAATATCTTTAAAAGACTTCGAATTAATTGATGTAAAATCCTCTACCTTCATTACCACATCTGTAGGTTTATTTTCTTTTTTAGGAAAACGATTAGTCAAACTTCTTCCTACCATTTTAGAAATTATTAAATCTGTTGTTAATCCACTTGCTTCCCATGTACCTATGTATTTACCATCTCTCATTATTGTTACATCATCTGCTATTTCTAGAATTTCTTCCATCTTATGTGATATATAAATAATAGAAACACCTTGTTTTCTAAGTTTATTGATAATTTTAAATAGACCTTCAACCTCTGATTCAGTCAACGAAGATGTAGGTTCATCCATAACTATAACTTTAGAATTATAAGAAACAGCCTTTGCTATTTCTACCCCTTGCACTTGTGATACAGATAAACTAGCCATAAGTGTATCTGGTTTTATATCCATACTTACACTTTTTAACAATTTCTCTGTGTCCTTATACATCTTTTTCTCATCAACAACTTTTATAATTCCATAACTTTTTACAGGATATCTTCCTAACCATATATTTTCCATAACACTTCTATATGGTATAGGATGAAGTTCTTGATGTATCATTGAAATTCCATTATCCAAAGCTTCCTTTGAAGTTTTAAATTGAACTTCTTTACCATCTAATATAACTTTACCTTCATCTGGATTGTAGATTCCAAAAATACATTTCATTAATGTAGATTTACCTGCTCCATTTTCCCCCATAAGAGCATGCACTGAGCCTTTTTTAATATTTATACTTACATCATCTAATGCTTTTACCCCTGGAAAGCTCTTGGATATATTCTTCATTTCTAATATATATTCTTGTGCCATAGCTTCACCTCTTTCAGCATTTTAAAAACTTCTATATTTTATTATTGCTTAAGAAGACATTCTTCTTAAGCAATAATAATCATTTAATATTTAAATTACTATTTAACTTTTGAAACATTTTCCTTTGTTATTGGTTGATATGGAACCCATTTATATTTACCATCTGTAATTCCTTCTATATCTTTAGCAACATCTTCTTTTTTAGCTAAGTCATAAGCCATATCTAAAATATATTTTCCTTGATTGTTAGCATCATTTAGAATAGTTCCATATAATTTATCTTCTTTTAATGAATCTAATGCTGGTGCCGTAGCATCAACCCCTACTACTGGAATAGATTTTTTACCATTAAAATATCCTGCAGCTTTTAAAGCTTCGATAGCACCTAATGCCATATCATCATTATTAGCAAATACTGCTTCTATTTTATCTCCATAGGATGAAAGCCAAGCAGCCATTTTTTCTTGACCTTGAGCACGTTGCCAATTAGCTGTATCACTAGCTAATTTTTCTGATTTTATTCCAGCTTCATCAAGAGCTTTAACTGAAAATTGAGTACGTAATATAGCATCTTGGTGACCTGGTTCTCCTTCTAACATAACATATTGAAGTTTTCCATCTTTATTTCTATCTGCCTCTTTGTGTTTTTTCCAATACTCTCCTATTAGTTCTCCTTGCATTGTTCCGGATTCTTCAGCCTTAGCACCTACATAATAAAGCTTATCCCATTTATTCATATCTTCCTTTACAGGTTCTCTGTTAAAAAAGACTACTGGAATATCTTCTTTTTTAGCCTTATCAATAATTACAGATGCCGCTGTACGGTCAACCATGTTAACTGCTAAAACATCATATTTTTGATTTATAAAAGTGTCTATTTGGTCATTTTGAGTTGCTTGTTGTCCTTGACCATCAACTGGATTAACTGTAATTTTTACATCTTTTTCTTTTCCTAATGTTTGTGCTTCTTTTTCTATAGCCTGTCTTACTGTTGAAATAAATGTATCATCAAATTTATATAATGCTACACCAACTTTTATTTCTTTTCCATTTTTAGATTGTTCTTTCCCCTTTGCATCATTTTTTGAACATCCTACAAATCCTGTAGTTAACATTGCTGTAACAGCTATAAGAGAAACTAATTTTCTTAACACCTTCATTTTTAAAACCCTCCTGTAAAATTTCTTTAATTTTCCGTTAATTTCTATCATAATCATAAATCTTATGAAAAATAAATAAAATACAATCCTTTGTTATCTTTCTTCAATTTATTGTGTATTTCAATAACAAAAAAATGCTATATAGCATTATACTATATAACATTTATACTATACTTTTATATTCAGTTGGACTCATTCCTTCCGCTTTTTTAAATACTCTACTAAAATAATTAGGATCACTATACCCAACAGTATAACATATTTCCTTTATATTATATCTTCCATCCTTAAGCATTTCTTTAGCTTTTGAAATTCTATACTCTGTTAGATAATCAATGAAATTAATTCCTACTTTTTCTTTAAAAACCTTGCTCAAATGATAAGTACTTAAATTCACCTCTGATGCTATCAATTCTAAAGTTATCTCCTTATTAAAATTATTATTTATATATTTTAAAGCTTCCTTCACTATTTTGTTATTTTCTTTTTCTTCATCTTTTTGTGCTATATTCTCTTGAAATTTTTGTGCTACATTTTTTTCAGATTTGTCATACTCTACATTTTCTTTTTCATATAGAATAATCTTATTTTTTTCACTACATTTAATAATAGAATCTTTAGCCTCCTTATATGATTGCTTTAAATTCTCTATTCCTTCTTTAATTGTTCCAATACCAATATATGTATTAATGTCAAATCTTTCACACATGTAATGTAATAACCTTCTTGCTATAACTAAACAATCCTGACTTTCTTTTGTATATTCTTTCTTTACTTCACAAAATACACAAATTACTTCCATATCTATTTGATATACTAAAGAATTGCAAAACCCTCTATAAAACTCATCTATATATTCTTTTATTTTTTCTATATTTTCACATGTATCACTTCTCTTTTTTACTAAAACACAATATCCTAAACCTAAATCCATATGCAACATTTCCAAATATTGCTTGTAATTCACTAACTGTAATCTATCATATATTATTCCATTAGAAATTTCATTTTTTATAGCTGGTAATACAGAATATAATTTTTCTTTTAGCTCTAATTCTTTAATTCTTTTATCTCTATTTCTTTCCAGCTCTATAATAGCATTTTTAATCTTTTCAGTTATATCTTGTTTGTTAAAAGGTTTTAAAATATATTCTTTTACATTACATTCCATAGCCTCTCTAGCATAACTAAAATAATCATATGCTGAAATAATAATAAAATATGTATCACTAAAATTCTTTCTAATTTCTTTAATTGCCTCTATACCATTTATACCTGGCAT
The DNA here is from genome assembly GCA_003288255.1 of Clostridiaceae bacterium 14S0207. Classification (GTDB taxonomy): domain Bacteria; phylum Bacillota; class Clostridia; order Clostridiales; family Clostridiaceae; genus Hathewaya; species Hathewaya limosa. Next base: position 2,423,990 of record CP026600.1, read on the forward strand.
CTTTATATCCATAATTATTACTTGTGGTTTTATTTTTTCAGATATCTCAATAGCCTCTCTCCCATTCTTAGCTTCTGATATCTGAAATGTATCCTTATAATTTTTTTGAATCAATGTCCTTAGAGCTCTTCTTTCTATCTCTTCATCATCTGCAATTAAAAGATTATACATCCCCTTATCCCCCCATAGGTATCTTTAAATTTATTTCTGTTCCTTTTCCTATTTCACTAAATATATTAATAACATCCTCATTATCAAAATAAAGCCTTAACCTACTAATTACATTGGAAACACCTAAACCTGTTGTATGACCCTTGGTCTTAGAAACATCATTTTCTTTTAATATTTTTTCTATCTGTTCCTTAGTCATTCCAATACCACTATCTTTTATCTTCACAATACAATTATCTCTTATTCTTCTAGCCGTAACTTCAATTACCCCTCCCTCTTCCTTATTTTCTATGCCGTGAATTAAAGCATTTTCTACCATAGGTTGTAATATCATTCCTGGTAACTTGACTTTTAACACACTTTTATCGATATCAACATTAAATTTTACCCTATCTCCAAACCTACATTCTTGAATATATATATATTGTTTTATAATATCGATTTCCTTTTCTACAGTTGTCACATGATCTATTGTATTTAAACTATATCTTAAAAGTTCTGCTAAAGAATTTATCATTTTCTCTGTATTTTCAGCCTCTTCTTCCATAGCTGTAATAACAATAATATTTAATGTATTAAATAAAAAATGAGGATTTATTTGTGACTGTAGCATTTTTAATCTAGACTCTTTTAGCATATTTTGAGCCATTAAATTTTTTAACTCTTCTTCTCCCAACTTTTTTTCTATATCTGCTTTTTCTTTCATTTTATTAATAAATTTATGGATTTCATCTACCATGGTATTAAATCCCATTGTAACTACATCTAATTCATATATATTAGAATTTTTAAGTTCAGGAATATTAAATTCTCCTGTAGCAACTTTATACGCAGATTCTGTTAACTGATTCAAGGGTTTAGTTACACCTTTTTCTATAGATACAGCAAAATATACCCCACTTAAAACCATAAATCCTAATATTACCAATATTATTTTATTCTGAATTTTATTAGATTCCGTAATCGATTTACTTAATTCTTCACTATACTTTAAATATTCATTTTGCAAATCATTGGTATACTCAACAATAAAATTTGTTATGTCTCTTGTTTCTTTTAATTTAGAATAAAATATTTCACCTCTATCATATATATAAAAGTTCAAAATAGAATCATTAGATACCTCTTTATAACTATCTAATGTATTTCCTATATTTTTTATAAGCATTTCTTCTTCCATAGAATTATTTACTTTTTGTAAACCAATATTCTGCAAATATTTAAAACTATCTCTACACACTTGATAATGGATAGCATAATTTTTAAGATCACTATCTGTTTTAGTTGAAAAATATTGTTCTAAAAAATTTTCTGAACTTAATATTTCTTTTTTATATTATCTATTTTAAAAACCCTATCTATCATCTCTGTATGTACATTTTCTAAAGACCTTATGCTACTTAAAGAATAAATGTTTATAACAAGAGTAGATATAAGAAGGATCAATGTAAAACTTAATAATCTAAATTTCAAACTATTCATATGTAATACTCTTTTTATATTTACCTTCATTTTAATTCACTTAATTTCTTATGTTTATTTTTATATTTTTTTATATTTTTTTTAGTAATGACTTCTACAGGCGATATAAAATTTTTCACCTGCTTACCTTCCAAAAAGTCCATCATTGTATTAACCGCCTTATATCCAAGTTCATATGCATCTGGCGCAATTGTAGCACATATTAACCCTTGATTTATATATTCTAAAGTTTCATCAAAAGCATCAAATCCTATAATTTGAACCTTTCCCTTTAACTTAATATCTGAAATTGCCCTAGCTGCCCCTATACTATCTAATGCACTAGTACAAATTATTGACTTTACATATGGATATTCTTTTAATATTTTCTTAGTCACAAGTTCAGATTCCAAAAGATATGAATTAGAAGATTCTATAGATAAAAGTTCTATTTTTTCATATTGCTTTACATAATCTTTAACTCCTTTAACTCGCTCTATTTGATTTATATTATTTTTTCCACCCATTATTATAGCAATCTCACCTTCCCCCTTTAATTTATCAATTAAAGTTTTTGCAGCTAATCTTCCTGCATTATAATTATTGATTCCTATGTAAGCTTGTCTAGAAGAATCTTTTACATCACTATCTATTGTCATAACAGCTATTCCCTTATCCTTAGCTTTCTCTATAGATTTTTTCATTTTCTCTTCTTGTAGAACATAAGTTAAAATTCCATCCTGTTTAGATGCTATTCCTTTATTCATTAGTCTAATATTTTCTACAATATAATTCCCCTCTGCACCATTGTATTCTAAAAAACAATTTCTATCTCTTGCAGCTTCTTCAGCCCCACTTTTTATATTAATCCAATAAGGATTTGTTTTTATATGTGCCAATAACATAATTCTCTTTTTATCCTCACTTACATTTTTATCAATATTATGGGGGTAATTTTTTAATGTAAAAAATATTGTTATCGCACTAATAATTATAACAACTCCTACAAAAAAAATTTTAAATCCTTTCAAAAGCTCACCCCATTTATTTTTTAATTAACTTAATCTTCTCCATATTCTAAAATTAATTATATCATAAATGTAATTTATATATAATATAAGCAAAAAAGACCCTTAGGGTCTTTAAAGAGGTTTCTTTATTGGCTGGTTCAACAAATATATTTTCTTCTTTTATTTCTGGTAACTCTTTAGTTACTTTAGAATAATAACCTTTATTAGTAACAATATAAATATTTTCCTTTGGTACTACAGGAGAAATTCTATCTATAGTATTTTTTAAAAAACTTTTTCCATTTATAATATTTAAAAATTGCTTAGGATTTTCATTTCTTGATAGAGGATACAATCTTGTACCTTTTCCTCCTGCTAATATTAAGGCATATAGCACTAAAAAACACCTCTGTAAATTAGTTATACACTATATTATGAAACATTTATAAAAGTAGTGAATACTTTCACCTTTACTTTAAGTTATAACAATATTATATAAGTATATCTTTTTTCTTAAATGTAATATGTGCTATAGCATAACAAATAACTCCCCATATCACTAATACAGTTACTGCTTTTCCTACTCCAATACTAGGGTCTCCTAATTGACTTACCAAATTTCCATCTATAATTCCACCAAGATTTGAATATGGTAAAAAACAATATGGCATAAATTTGTTAAAGAATGATACCCCAAATCCTAAAAATTGAATTACTATAATGGATATTATGGAAATAGCCATAGATACCATGCTACTTTTAACTATTGTGGAAAGCACAAATGCAAAAGAACAACAAATTATTATATACAATACTTGTAATAATGCTAATAGTATTACTATTTTCCAAATAGGCATTATACTAGTAGAATTACTTATAGGAATAATATCATGTCCTCCTTGTGAATTAATAGTTTTATCAAACATATACTTAATACCATATAAAATTGGTTCATTAGGGTTACCAAACCCTTTAGTTAATCCAATTCCTAAGAAAAATAAAAGTTCTCCACTTAAAATCATTGTTACTGCTGTTGTAACTAACGCAATAAACTTAGATAATAATACCTTACCTCTTGATATAGGTTGTATAAGTAAAAACTTCATAGTAGGTGGTGTATATTCTCCCGATACCATATCGGAAGAAAAAATTATAATTCCAAAAGTTAAAAATGTTATACCTAGAACTTCTATAACATGCTTAAAGAAATTAAATCCATTCAGCATATATGAAGGTGTAGGTTTTATGTTATTTTTTAAATAATATTTATTTAATTCAACTTCACTTCTAATTTGCTCTAAATTCTTATCGCGTTCTTTTTTGCTAATCTCATACTGTTTTTCTAAGCTCTCAATTTTCCTTGCCTGTTTTTCTTTCCAATCAACTTTTTTATTTGTTCTAATTTCTTCTTTTAAAGCACTTATTTCTTCATTTAAATTTTTAATTTCTTCGTTATATCTTACTTCTATACTCTTAACTTCTTTTGGATACTGTTTCTTTTCATTTTCACAATTTTCTTTTGAAATTCTTAAGTTTTCTTCAACTTGTGCCAATCTAGATTGTGGTTTTTCATTAATTATACTATTTTTTTCTTCTTTATATGCTGAGAATGTAAAACATCCTAGTAAAAGAAGGAAACCTATGAAAATTACCCATGTTTTAGGTCTACTTAATAACTTAGTAATCTCATTTTTTATTAAAGTCAACATTATCTTTCTCCCCCTTCTACTAATTCCATGTATCTTTGTTCAACACCTTTATGTTTAATATAAAATTCTAACAGTTCTACCTCATTATTAACTAATAATTTTATAATAGAAGAAACTTTCTTCATATCTACAACAACATTTATTAATTCTTTGTCTTCTTTGATATCCTGAACATCTTCTATTTTTTTTAGAACATCTTTACATTTCTCTTTATCTTTAGAATGTATAACTAAAGTTATATTATTTTGTTCTTCTTCATTTTCTATTAAACTTTCAATAGATTGAATTTGACCCTTTTTTATAAAAGCAACAGTATCACATAATTCTTGAACTTCACTTAATATATGTGATGATATAAATACAGCTGTACCTCTTTTTCTAGCCGCTGTTCTTACTATTTCTCTAAAGTCTAATATTCCTGATGGATCTAATCCATTTGTAGGTTCATCCAATATTAATAATTTAGGATTAGATATTAATGCTGCACCAAGTCCTAATCTTTGTTTCATACCCAAAGAATACCTTTTAACTTTTAAATCTATTTTTTCTTTTAATCCTATAGTTTCGATTATTTCATCAACTTCTTTTTTACATATTCCCCTAATTCTAGCTATCTGCATTAAATTTTCTCTTCCTGAAAGATAGGTATATAACTCTGGATTTTCTACTACTGCTCCAACCTGTTCAAGTGCTTTTTCTCTATTATTACTTAAATCATTTCCCATAATACTAATACTTCCTTTGGTTGGATGTATTAGTCCTACTAACATTCTTATAGTAGTAGTTTTTCCTGCACCATTAGGCCCTAAAAATCCAAAAATCTCCCCTTCTTTTACCGAAAAATCTATTCCCTGTATTATTTCACTCTTTCCTAAAGTTTTATATAATCCCTTTACTTCTAAAACATTCATATCCTCTCTCCTCCCTTTTAAATAAATTTTAATGTACAAATACCTAAATGTAAATAATTTCAATGTCTATTTAAGTTTATCTTAACTTTAACGTAAGATTTTAATACTTTCTTAAGAAATTTTTCTAATTTAAGTATAAAAAACACAATAATAAAATGTAAAAACATTTTATTATTGTGTTTTTATAAATCATATTAAACTTTATTCTTCTTCTTCCTTAACCTTATCTTCTTTTATATCTTTATTTTTAAGTTCCTTATTTTCTTTTTTAACTTTTTCCTTTTTATCTTCTTTTTCTTTTATAGTTGCCACTTCAAATCTAAAACCATTTTTATCATTCATTTGAACTAAAACTTCAAAATCATCACTATTATCTTCGTCATTAACAATTTCTTTTCTTTCTCTTGTCGGAATTTTATCTGCAAATGTTCTAAAAAGTTCTTCTTTAAAATATTCTGCATCTATTCTTGGAAAACCAGATAAAAGTTCAAATCCATATTCCAATGCCTTTTTAGTTTCTTCTATATTATATTTAAAATAATATTTTCCAGTTCTCTTGCATAATTGTCCTATTTTAAATTCCTTTTGTTCTTCATTTCTCCAAAATAAATATAATGTTTCTTTTTGTTCTATACCCACTACTCTACACCTCTTTATAAATTTTATACTAGCTCAAAAAAGCTCTTTCCTTCATCAATACTTTCTACATCGAAAAATTCACAAACTGTTGCCCCTATATCGCTTAAACTTTCTCTCAACCCTATACTATTACTTTTAAGTTGTTTTTTATATACAATAACAGGTACTTTTTCTCTTGTATGCCTTCCATGACCTATAGTTGGATCATTACCATGATCTGCTGTTATAATAAATAAATCATCATCATCTATTATATTTTTAATTTCACCAATAAAACTATCAATTATTTCTAATTGTTTTCCATATAAATTTTTATCTTGAAGATGACCAGCTAGATCGGTTTCTTGTATATTTATAAATAAAAAACCTTCATTAAAATCTTCTAATATTTTTAAGGTTTTTTTTATTATATCACTAGTATGTATTCCTGGCACTTTTTTTATGTTATTCATACTTATAATATCACTAACTTTTCCTACTAAAACTACAGGTATGTTATTTTCTACAAGCTTCTTAATACAATGTCCTTCATTACTTATACCAGCACCTAAATGAACTACTTTGTACCCTCTATTATACAAATTGGCTTTTTCGGCATTTATACCAATATATTCATTAAATCTTATTTCTATGCACTCTTTTAGCTCTTCTAAATTTATATTACACTTTACAACAGCTATTCTAGGTATCTCTACCACTTCTCTTACTTTTTTGCCTATTTCCAATACAACATTAAAATCTGAATTTTCATCTCCTAAGACAGTATATAATTGTCCTTTTTCCCCCTCTATATTATCCGAAATTATTACCTTATTGTCTACTATTAAATAAGATTTATTAAGTTTTTTCTCTACGTTAACACTATAACCGCTGTTTCTTAAAAAATTATATATTTTATCTATATACTCAGAAAATGATTTTAAAATAGGTTTTGTAAGTTTTGCTCCTACAATTTCATAATGTCCATAAAAAGAATCGGCACCTTCATGCTTTAAATTACTAACTCCCCAAATACAATTATTACTCTTTTTAAATGACTCAACCTCTTCTCCTAAACAATTTATTAATCCTAAATTTTCTAGGTTGTTTAACTTTAACATAGAATTATCTTCAAGTACATGTTTTAAGGTATTACTTCCTATATCATTAGGTCTATCTTTTTTTACATCATCCATTTCTCCAATTCCTAAACTGTCAATTACAAGAAGAATTGCTCTTTTCATAAAATCACCTTCTTATGTTTATAATTCTACTCTTAGAACTTAAATATACAAAGTATTTTTAATACAAAAGGCACAGTTATACCTTTAATTTTAAAGTTATAATGTGCCTTTTAATGTATTTTTATTTCATTTAAGCTATTTAACAACCTCAACAGCTAATTTTAATAATTCTCCATTGATTTTAACTTCATTATATTCTTTATCCTCATTGTAAAGAATTTCTACTGTAAGAGTTTCTTTCATTATAGTATCTTCATATTTTCTGATAACAGCCTCTAAGTTTTCATTTTCTGAAACATAAAGCTTAATTTTATCTGCTACTTCAAAACCACTATCTTTTCTCATATTTTGAACTTTGCTTAAAATTTCTCTAACATGCCCTTCTTCTTTTAACTCTTCAGTTATAGTAGTATCTAAAAGAACTCCTATTTCGCCTTCACCAGCGAAAGCATATCCCTCTAAACCTTGCATGGTTACTAATAAATTCTCTTTATTAAGTTCTATTTCATTTCCCTCAATATTAATTACTACATTTTCACCTGCATCCACTTTTTGAGCTAATTCCATTTGATTTTGTTCAGAAATAGTTTTTCTAATTTGTGGTATTAGTTTACCATAGCTTCTACCAAGCACAGGAAGATTAGGCTTAATTTCAAACTCAACAAATTTAGATACATCTGCTCCAAATTTTATTGCTTTAATATTAAGTTCGTCTTTTATAATATCTCCATAATACTCTGGAATAGCCTTTGTAGATAATAACATCGTAGAAAGTGGTTGTCTGTTCTTAATATTAGCACCATTTCTTGCTGCCCTACCTAATTTAACAACTTTATAAGCTAAATCCATTTCTTTTTCTAAGTCAACATTAATTAATTTTTCATTATATCCTGCCCACTTACATAAATGAATACTTTCTGGTTCATTCTTATCTAAAGTAACAACAAGATTTTGATAAATTTCTTCTGTCATAAATGGAACAAATGGTGCTGCAATCTTACATACATTTACAAGTACATTATATAATGTTACATAAGCACCTATCTTATCATTTGTTAATTCTTCTGACCAATATCTAGATCTATTTCTTCTTACATACCAGTTAGATAATTCATCAACAAATCCTTCTAAAGCTAAAGCTGCCTGAGTTATTCTGTAATTATCTAAATCCTCTTCTATAGTCTTACATAGTGAATTTAATTTAGAAATAATCCATTTATCCATTACATTTTCAGATACAAAATCTTTATACTCTAATGGGTTAAATTTATCTATTTCAGCATATAAAACATAGAATGAATATACATTCCATAACGTTCCTAAGAATCTTCTACCAGTTTCCGCAACATCATCTTCTGAAAATCTAGTTGGTAACCATGGAGCACTAGCTGTATAGAAATGCCATCTAGCTGCATCAGCACCTTCATGCTCTAAAACATCAAATGGATCAACTACATTACCTTTATGTTTAGACATTTTAATTCCTTTTTTATCAAGCACGTGACCTAAAACTATGCAATTTTCAAATGGAGCTTTATTAAATAAAGTAGTTCCTATTGCTTGTAATGTATAGAACCAACCTCTTGTTTGGTCTACAGCTTCTGAAATAAACTGTGCTGGGAAGTTTTGCTCAAAAATTTCTTTATTTTCAAATGGATAGTGATGTTGAGCAAATGGCATTGATCCTGAATCAAACCAACAATCAATAACTTCTTTAGTTCTCTTCATTTCTTTTCCACAATGAGGACAGTTTAAATGTACCTCATCTATATATGGCTTATGAAGTTCGATACCTTCTTTTACATCAATACCTTTTTTCATAAGTTCTTCTCTACTACCTATGCATTCTTTATGTCCACATTCGCATTCCCAAATAGGAAGTGGAGTTCCCCAGTATCTATCTCTACTGATACCCCAGTCAATATTATTTTCTAAGAATTTACCCATTCTTCCATTTTTAATATTATCTGGTAACCAATTAATGCCTTGGTTATTCTTTATAAGATTTTCTTTAACCTTAGTAGTTTTTACAAACCAACTATCTTTAGGATAGTATAAAAGTGGAGTATCACATCTCCAACAATGTGGGTATGAGTGAGTAAACTTTTCTGACTTATAAAGCATATTATTTTCTTTCATATACTCTAAAACTTTAGGATCTGCTTTCTTAACGAACAATCCTTTCCAAGGTTCTACTGAATCTACAAAACATCCACTTTTATCAACTAAATTGATTAATGGTAAATTATTTTGTTTACATACAAGATTATCATCTTCACCATAAGCAGGTGCTGTATGAACTATTCCTGTACCATCAGTTAATGTAACAAAATCACCATGAATTACAATAAAAGCTTTTTCTTTAGGCGTTTCAAACTTAAATAACTGTTCGTATTCCATTCCTAAAATTTCTTCACCTTTAAATTCTTTTAGAATAGTATACTCACCATCTAAAACCTTAGGTACTAATTCCTTAGCTAATATATAAACTTCACCGTTATTTTCAACTTCTACATAATCATATTTTTTATTAATTGTAAGAGCTACGTTACTTGGTAATGTCCAAGGTGTTGTAGTCCAAGCTAAGAAATATTTATTTTCTTCGTCTTTAACTTTAAACTTAACAAAAGCTGTAGCTTCTTTTACATCTTTATATCCTTGAGCAACTTCATGAGAAGATAAGGCTGTTCCACATCTTGGACAATAGGGCATAATCTTATGACCTTGGAATAATAACTCCTTATCCCACATTTGTTTTAATGCCCACCAAACTGATTCTATGTAGTTATCATGATATGTTACATAAGGATTATCCATATCAACCCAATAACCTAATTTTTCGGACATTTCTTTCCAAAGGCTAGTATATTTAAATACACTATCTTTACATTCCTTAACAAATTTTTCTACACCATACTCTTCAATTTGTTCTTTACCAGATATTCCAAGCATTTTCTCAACTTCAAGTTCAACTGGTAAACCATGAGTATCCCATCCAGCTTTTCTTAAAACTTTATATCCCTTCATAACCTTATATCTAGGAATTAAGTCTTTCATAACACGAGTTAAAACGTGACCTACATGTGGTTTTCCATTAGCTGTTGGAGGTCCATCATAAAAAGTAAAATATTCTCCATCTTGATTTAAATCGAAGTTCTTTTGTATTATATCCTTATCATTCCAAAACTTCGCAATTTCTTTTTCTCTAGCAACATTATTTTTTGAATTATCAATTTTATTATACATATCTTTACTCCTTTCATACCTATTAAAATTATACCCATACTATTTAAAAATAAAAAAACTTCGCCCTTAATAGGACGAAGCATATCTTCTTCGTTATACCACCTATGGTAGTTTAAAATATTTCAAGTACTTAAAATTTTAAATTTTGCATACCCTATTCTTTAACGCAGAATTACGTAAAAGCTTACTTATAATTTTCAGCCTTAAGCTCCTAGGTGATTTTCATCCATTCTCCACTATGGGTTTCCACCATTCCCCACTCTCTTAAAGTTTACAAATAAATTACTCTTCCTAATCAAAGCTTTTTTGTATCTATTATAATTATTTTTAATTATAATATACACATTTATTCTTGTCAAACATATATATTTATTAGAATAAATCTAAATTCACAATATAATTTATGGTACAGAAATATCCTAATCGTCTAAGAAATTTTGTAATCTTTCATAATATTGAGCATTTATTTCTTTCTATTGTATATATCATAAGATTGTTTTGTTATAAAATTACTATAATTTAAAAGCCCTTATATTAACAATTGTTTCCTTATAATTTGTATTTACCTAATAATTGTTATAATGATTAAAATTAAGTATAATGTTAATGTTATGTTTAATTTTATGTAGAATATAATTAGTTATGTAAAATTTACATAATTACTTATAAATATTTATATAGGCTTTATAATTTTTTTACAATTTTCTTGTATACTAAATATATAAAATATTAAAATATATATTATGTGATTAAATTAAGGAGTGATTCTATTTGAATATAAAATGGTTAGGACATTCTAGTTTCTTGATTACTTCCAATAAGACTAATACAAAAATCTTAACAGATCCTTTTCCTAATACTATAGGATATAAAACATATAATGATTATGCAGATATAGTAACCATAAGTCATCATCATTTTGATCATAATTGCTTAGATAATATTAAAGGCGATTATGTAGTTATACATAAAGTTGGCGAACTTTTGGCTCACAATATAAAATTTACTTGTTTCCCTTCTTTTCATGATGAAGTTAAAGGTGCAAAACGAGGAAACAATAGCATTATAAAGTTTTGTATAGATGGAATTAATATTTGTCATTTAGGAGACTTAGGACATATGCTAAGTGATTCTCAAATAAAGGATTTAGGAGAAATAAATGTTTTACTTATACCAGTAGGTGGTAACTATACCATAGACAATATCCAAGCTTTTGAATTGTGTCAAAAAATAAATAGTAACATTGTAATTCCTATGCACTACAAAACACCTGATTTAAATTTTGAACTTGATGACTTGGAAAACTTTTTAATAAAAATGGGCAATTATACAAACCTTAATACTAATGAACTAATCATAGATAATAGAGCTTCTATTTGTGAATTTAAAAATAAAGTTATAATTTTAGATTATTAATTATAATTCTATCTTTTTTAAAAAACACTTTACAAATTATATTAATTTATTTTAAGATTATATATATTTTATTAAAGACATAATGAAATTCGAATTTATAGTCTTTATTTGATAAAGGAGTGATTTATACAATGCGCAAACATGTACCTGTAATTAAAGGAACTCTTAGAAGCCATATGCTTGAAATGCCTACTGCCATAAGAGATGCTAGTGGTATATTAATTTTTGGTAAACGTTTAAAATCTTTTGTTTTTACAACGGATGTTGCTATAATAAAAAACACTAATGCTGATGCTATTATAGCCGTATATCCTTTCACTCCTCAACCTATAATCACAGAATCCCTAATCATGGCTGCTGACGTACCTATCTTCTGTGGTGTTGGCGGAGGAATCACTACCGGCAAAAGAGTAGTTAATTTAGCCCTTGATGCAGAATTTAAGGGTGCTTTAGGAGTAGTTGTTAATAACCCAACTCCAAATGAAGTTATACGTCAAATGAGAGAGATGATAGATATTCCTATTATTGTGACTGTGGTATCTGAATACGAAGATATAGCCGCAAGAATCGATGCTGGAGCTACTATTTTAAATGTTTCTGGTGCTAAACGTACTCCTTACATAGTAAAAAAGATACGTGAGAAGTATCCTGAATTTCCTATTATAGCTACTGGTGGCCCTAATGAAAATTCAATAAGACAAACTATAGAGGCTGGTGCCAATGCCATTACTTATACTCCACCTGCTACAGCAGATATATTAAACGAAATAATGTTAAGTTATAGAGATAACTATGAAAGCTATTATGAAGATGATCTTAATAAATAAACATATTTTCATAATATATAAAAATACCTATTAGTTTTTTATAAACCAATAGGTATTTTTTATGTTTTTAATAATCAATTTTAACTATTTTATTTAATTTCAAACTTTCTTTAACATCAATAATCCTCTGATTACTGGAACCTCTAAATTTCAATCTTGTATCTTTTAGTTCTTTAATAAAGGGTCCATCAACAAGCACATCTATATTATAAAGTAACTTTTCCCAAGAAGATTTTTCAATTAAATGTTGCTGTATATATTCGAAAGTATAGCCTGTATAACACCATATATTTAAATTAAGCTTTTTTAATTTTAAAGCAAATTCCGCAAAGTTTTCACTTTGTTCAAATGGGTCTCCCCCACTAAAAGTTATTCCAGTAATTATAGGATTTTCTTCTACATCTTTAACTAATTCTATAATATCGAATAATTCTCCTCCAGTAAAACTATGTGTATGCTTATTAAAACAGCCTTCACAATTATGCGTGCACCCTTGAGAAAAAAACACTCTTCTCATTCCTGGTCCATTAACCAAACTTTCATATATGATTCCAGAAAGTCTTATTATACCTTCTTGTTTTTTCATAATACTCATCACCTTAACTTACATAGTCAGTATAACCACTTTTATGACTTTCATGAGTTACTCTATCTTTTCTTTCATGGTATTTTCCTGGGCCAAATCTTTCATCTAAGCTTAAATATCCTGTTACCCTAGAAATTCCTTGTATATTTTTACCATTACATACTGGGCAAGACTCTTCTCCACTTTGAAGATATGTTCCACATTCTCTGCAATATCTTATATGAAAATTAATTCCTAAATAACTTATATTTGTTCTCTTATACGCATAGTCTAGTATACTTTTGATAGTTTCTCCTGTTGGACAATCATCTACCTCTAAATATGTTATATGTCCACCATTACATAAATTATGATATGGGGCTTCTATATCAATCTTTTCCTTAATAGATATTGGATGTCCAACTGGTACATGATAACTATTAGTATAATAATCCTTATCTGTAACTCCCTTAATTTTTCCGAATATCTTTTGATCTTGCAGTATAAATCTTCCACTTAATCCCTCAGCTGGAGTTGCATATGTACTCCAATTTAATGAAGTTTGTTTTATAAGCTTATCTGTATAATTTCTAATAAAAGTTATTATTTTTATTCCTAATTCTTTTGCTTCTTTAGTTTCTCCATGATGATGTCCTGTAAGGGCAATTAATGTTTCTGCAAGTCCTATAAAGCCAATAGCCCATGAACCTTGTTTTAAAATTGGTTCTATAGAATCCTCTGGTCCTAAATCTTCACAACCTTTCATTAGTCCTTGTCCTGCAACAAATGGTAGGTCCTTAACTTTAAGTTTCTTTAATATCTCATACCTATGAAGTAGAGACTCTTTTGCTAATTCTAATCTATTCTCTAAAAGTTCAAAGAACTTATTCTCATTATTTTTCGCCATTAATCCTAATCTTGGAAGATTAATTGTTGTTGGTGCAATATTTCCTCTTCCTTTTGTACCCGGTTCACCATTGCAATTACTGCATACATAAGTTCTGCAACCCATGGTAGCTGGCATTACACCTTGATCATAATATTTTTTATTAAAATCTGCATCTATATTCATAAATGTAGGATTCATTCTCTTACTAGCAACATCACAAGCAAGTTTATATAGATAGAAGTAAGGATCTCCCTCTTCTCTATTAACCCCTTCTTTTACCCTAAAAATAATATTAGGAAAAATAGGTTGTTCTCCCTTGCCTAATCCCTTTTCATATTCTAATAAAAACAATTCACAGACTAACGCTGCATCTTCTGAATGTGGTATTCCTAAATTAATAGAACTAAATGGAACCTGTGAACCTGCCCTTGAATGCATAGTGTTTAAATTATATACAATTCCCTGCATTGCTTGACTTATAGTTTTTCTAAGTTTTTTATTTAATAACTGTTTAAGTTGTTCCCCTTGAATTCCATACTCTTCAAGTTCTTTTTTTATTTCTTGTCTAGTAGGATCTACAAATACTGCCATATCATTATCGAAATCTGGATGGGACTGTCCACCAAACATATCATTTTGGGTAGACTGTAAAAGAATACATGAAAGTTCAGCTGCTGACTCTATTCTCTTCGGTCTATTAATCGTTCCATAGCCAGTATTAAACCCTCTTTCCAAAATTTCTTTAGTTGGAATGTGTAGACAGTTAACTGTAAGATTATACGAATCTAAATCATGATAATATAAATCTCCGTTTTCATGCAATTTAGCCATTTTTTTAGGCATCATAGCTAAGTTATGCCACTTATTAGACTCGGAAGCTATTCTAAGAAGCTTAGAACTAAAATTATTTCCAACATTAGCGTTATCTCTATCTGTTTCTACCCCAATCTTATCAATTGCTTTCATAAGATCAGATTTTATTTCTCTTATTCTATTTCTTTCTCTTCTATAATTAGAGTATGCTACTCCTATTTCTCTATGTCCATTACTTAAAAGCATGTCTTCAACTTCATTTTGAATATCTTCAACACTTAATTCTTCTCTCTCTAAAGCTTCTAACTTCTTTAAAGCTCTCTCCTTCAGTTTATTTATTTCCTCTTCACCGATTATGTACCCAATTTCATCCGCTGCACCTTTGATTGCCTTAAAGACTTTGGAGGAATCAAATCGAACTCTTCGTCCATCACGCTTTACAACATATAGCATATTTTTTAGCCTCCTTATACAATATATTGTTTGCCATACTCGGATTATTATACTATTTTAATCTCTTATAATCAATTTTAATTTAATCTTTAAATCCTACACTACGTTTAATTTTAATAAATTTTCTCTTGTTTTATTCTGTTTTTATTCATGTAATGTATTTTATTATGGTAAATTATGCATACATAGGCATTTAGCCTACTTTCACTTTTTTTACCTAAAATTCAAAAAAATCTTTAAAAATTTTTTTAATTATTTTTTATTTTTTGTGTACGCATATTGATTTTAATTCCATATAATGATAGTATAATATAAACATATGAATATATGATCATATGTTTATATTATACTTATAAAGGAGATGACTTAATGAAAAAAAGTAATACCTCTAACTCAAATATAGATTTTTGTGAATGTAAAACTCTTCATCAAGATATAATAAATAAAGTTAATACTGAAATGTTAGATGAAGATACTCTACAAGATGTTTCAGATTTATTTAAAGTCTTTTCTGACTCTACAAGAATAAAAATAATTTTTGCACTATTTAAATCTGAAATGTGTGTTTGTGATATAGCGGCTTTACTTCAAATGAATCAGTCTGCTATTTCTCACCAATTAAGAGTTTTAAAACAATCCAGACTTGTTAAATACAGAAAAGAAGGAAAATCGGTTTATTATTCTCTTGATGATGATCACATAAAACAAATATTTCATATGGCCTTAGATCATATAAATGAAATTTAGTTAATTATGAGGTGATATAATGAATAAAGAAAATATTCTAATATTAAAAGGTTTGGATTGTCCAAACTGTGCAGCTAAAATTGAATCTAAAATAAAAAATTTAGCCAATATCCAAAAATGTACTTTGAATTTTTCAACTTTAACACTTTCTTATATACTAAAGGATGAATCTATAAAAGAAGAAACGTATGCAGAAATTAAATCTATAATTCATAAATTAGAACCTGATGTAGAAATTATGTCAAAGAATAAACCATGTAGCTCTACTGCTACAGTAGAGCTTATCTTAGAAGGACTTCATTGTGCCAATTGTGCTGCTAAGATTGAAAATAAGGTTAATGAACTTCCTAATGTTCATAAAGCTATTTTTAATTTTTCCACTTCAATTTTAACTCTTGAGATAAATAATAAGACTTCTAAAAATGATATTTTTACTGAAGTTAAAAACATTGTTAATAAAACTGAACCTGATGTAGTTGTAAAATTTAAGAAATCAAATAACTCATCAAATAAATCAAATACTGAGCAAGAATCTCCATTATCTTTAATAAACAAAAAAGATTTTATTAGAATTGGTATTGGTACTATATTATTTTTAGTTGCTCTTATAGGTAAATTTACCTTTTATACAGAATTAACTCTTTTTATAATAAGTTATTTAAGTATAGGTGGAAAAGTCTTAATTAAAGCTTTAAAGAACTTTAAAACTGGGGAAATTTTTGATGAAAACTTTTTAATGGTTATAGCAACTTTAGGTGCTTTCGCTATTAAAGAATTTCCTGAAGCTGTGGCTGTTATGCTATTTTACGAAGTTGGCGAAACTTTCCAAAATATAGCCGTTAATCGTTCAAGAAAATCAATTGCTGACTTAATGGATATAAAACCTGATAAGGCTAACTTAAAAGTTGGTGACTCTATAGAAGAAGTATCTCCTGACGATGTTTCTATAAATGATATTATACTTGTTAAACCTTTTGAAAAAGTACCACTTGATGGTATAGTAATCGAAGGTGAATCCTCTGTTGATACTTCTGCCTTAACAGGAGAATCTTTACCAAGAAATATAAAAGTTAAAGATGAAGTGTTAAGTGGATTTATCAACCAAAATGGAATGCTTTATGTAAAGGTTACAAAATCATTTTCACAATCTACAGTTTCTAAAATTTTAGATTTAGTTCAAAATGCAGGCTCAAAAAAAGCCGAAGCTGAAAAATTTATTACTAAATTTGCAAAGGTATATACTCCTTTAGTAGTTATTTGCGCTATTGCACTTACATTTATACCTCCAATGTTTATAAAAGATTCAGTTCTATCAGACTGGGTTAGAAGATCTCTTATATTCCTTGTAGTCTCTTGTCCTTGTGCATTAGTAATTTCTATACCACTTGGTTTCTTTGGTGGAATCGGTGCTGCATCTAAAAAAGGTGTCTTAATAAAAGGTAGTAATTATTTAGAAGCTCTAAACTCTTTAGATACTATTGTATTTGACAAAACTGGTACACTAACTAAAGGTATTTTTGAAGTTACAGAATTAAATACTACAAATTCGGCTTCGGAAGAAGAATTATTAAGATATGCAGCAATTTGTGAAAGTTATTCCTCTCATCCTATAGCTAAGTCTATAATTTCTGCATATAACAATCCAATAGATAAAAACATGCTAAAAAATTATGAAGAAATAGCTGGACATGGCACAAAAGTAGATTTTGAGAAAAACACAATTTTAGTAGGAAACTCTAAATTAATGGATAAATTTGAAATTCCTTTTAAAAAATGCGAAAGTACAGGAACTATAGTATATATTGCAGTAAATAATCAATTTATAGGTAATATTGTTATTTCCGATAAAATTAAGCAAGATTCTGTAGAAGCTATTAATAAATTAAAATCTATTGGAATAAATAATATAATTATGTTAACTGGTGATAATAAAATTACAGCTGAAAAAGTAGCAAAGGAATTAAAATTAAATACATTCTATTCAGAACTGTTACCACAAGAAAAGGTAAAAATATTTGAAGAAATTTTACAAGATAAAAAAGGTAAGTCTAAAGTAGCTTTTGTTGGCGATGGAATAAACGATGCACCTGTTTTGGCTAGAGCTGACATTGGTATAGCAATGGGTGGTCTTGGTTCTGATGCAGCAATAGAAGCCGCTGATATGGTTATAATGAACGATGAGCCTTCAAGAATATTTGACGCTCTTAAAATATCTAAATTTACCCGTAAAATTGTTACACAAAATATAATTTTAGCTCTTGGAATAAAACTATTAGTTCTTATATTAGCAGCATTTGGTCTTGCTAACATGTGGGAAGCCGTTTTTGCAGATGTAGGTGTAGCGTTATTAGCTATACTAAATTCTATGAGAATTTTAAAACTAAAATAATTATATGTGTTGTAAATTATTACAATATAAACTATAATATATGTTATATATGTAGTATTTAACAAAGATTTTTAATATTAAACTTTTTGTGCTAGGGGTGTCAATTAGACTGAGAAATACCCTTGAACCTGATCTGGTTAGTCCCAGCGTAGGAAAGCATAATATTTTATATTTATATTATATGTATAATTATATGTATATTATATGAGTATTTCTTATGCCTCCTGCACATTATTTTAGGGAGGTTTTTTATATGCCAAAAGATTTATTTTCTATTCCAAACATATTATCTGTTTTAATTGTTCTAGTACTTTTACTTTTATTTATTAGAATAAAAAAAGTAAAATTAACTACCTCTTCAATGGTAACTATTGGACTTACCATTGCTATAGCTACAGTGCTAGGTCAATTTAAATTATTTAAAATGCCCCAAGGTGGAAGTGTTACACCTGGTAGTTTAATTCCAATTCTTTTATTGTCTTTTATCTATGGACCTGAAATTGGAATGTTAGGAGGTTTTATTTTAGGTATACTAAATTTATTTTTAGGAGGATATGTTGTACATCCTATTCAATTATTATTAGACTATCCACTAGCCTTTATGATGATTGGTATAGGCGGATTTATTAAACCTAATTATAGTAAAGATACTCCCATACAATCTCGTATAAAAATAAGCTTAGGTATATTAATAGCTATTTTAGGTAGATTATTATGTCATTTCTTATCCGGTATAATTTTCTTCTCTGAATACGCTAAAGGACAAAATCCATATATTTATTCATTAGTTTATAACATTTCATTTTTAAGCATAGAATTTATTATTTCCTGCATTATAATTAATCTATTACCAATTAAAAATTTAATTAGTAATTTTAATTCAGTAAATAAAAATAAAGCTAGAATTTAAATATAAAAGGGGCTGTCGCACTATTTTTTAGTGCGACAGCCCCTTTTATATTTAATCTAATTTACTATTTATTCATTGAATATTGAAGTTTAAAATTTTTAAGAAACATATTATAATCTTCTTCTTCATTTATAAATTTCTCTATAGTTCTCTTTTCCATATTCTCTACTAAGTCTTTATTTATAGGCATTTCAGCAAGCAATGGTAGCCCCAATTCCTTAGCTCCTTCTTCTGCTGATTTATTAGAAAATACTTTAATTTTCTCACCACATTTACATTTAACATAACTCATATTTTCTACAACACCAAATACATTAATATCTAATTTTTTTGCCATTCTAATAACTTTAGTTACAATCATTGATACCATATCTTGAGGAGTTGAAACAACGATAACACCATTTAAAGGCAAACTTTGCATTACTGTTAATGCTACATCTCCTGTACCAGGTGGCATATCAATTAAAAGATAATCCAATTCCCCCCAAACAGTATCTGTAAACATCTGATTTAAAACTCCATTGATAACAGGTCCTCTCCAAATAACAGGATCTTCTTCATTCTCTGTAAGAAGATTTAAGGAATTAACCTTAATTCCTCCTTCAGTTTCTACTGGAATAAATTTAAAAGAATCTTCTTCTCCTATTGCTTCAATAGAAGACCTTTTATTGTTAATTCCAAAAAATCTCGGCATAGATGGGCCTGTAATATCTGCATCCAAAACTCCTACACTGTACCCTTCATTTTTAAGCTTAGTAGCTAATATTCCTGTAACTGTAGATTTACCAACTCCTCCTTTACCACTAATTATACCTATAACATTTTTAATGTTCCCAAACTTAGGCATTATAAAATTACAACCTTTATTTTCACTTGCCTTTGAACAATTATCTTTATTTTTGCAACCTTCACAACTACTCATTATATATCCCCTCCTAAGTTGTTTTATTAAAACCCTTGTGGTTTCTTTTCTTCAATCTTTATTGTCCAATTCTTATTTTCATAAGTAGACCATATATAATAGGACTTTTTCTTATTAGTTTTATTATCTATAAATCTAATAATTGACTTATATATCATACTTTTATATCCTTCAGTTTGCACTTGAATTGTAAAATCAGATTTTAAAGTATCATCTTTTATTTTAATATTTGAATAATCTTCCTCTAAGTCACTCTTAAATTCCTCAATATCTAAAGATAGTAAAAACTTTTGTACATCAAAATCATCTTTTATACTGATAGCAAATTCCTTATCTGTTAACTTTGCATTCTCGTCATCTTTAAAAAACTTTTTTATGCATTGTAAAATCGATTCATAATATACATCTTTAAACTTTCTTGGCTTTCTAATATTTTCAAAGTCACCTAATATATCATTATCTAATCTTGAAGAAACAACATATATATTCTTCCCATCTTCACTATATAAATTTCCTCCATCTTGTTTATCTAATCCTGCTATATAGTAAAACTTGCGTATTTTTCCTCCACGTTCATGAACCTCGAATATATAATCTGGATCTAATTTAGATTTCACTTTCACCTTTTTTCCAGATGTTAAAATACTGTACGCTTCTTTTATAACCTCTTCATTGGTTACTACAAATCTAAAACCTTTATCTCTATTACTTTGAATTACTACTTCCTTAATCGTATCAGATTTCATAAATTCAAAATCCTTATTTTTAAGTCCTAACTTAACTTTTAAATTTTCTATTTTATTACATCCTATAAAACTAAAACTTATAATCAAAATCAAAAATAAGCTACATATTTTTTTATACACCTATGCTACCTCGCTAATTATTTTTTACTTTTTTAAACTTATGTATATTAAACATACATATACCCAAAATCAATGTAAATATAGCAATAAATTGTGATGTAGAAAAATTCCCTACATTTCCTCTAGGATCATTTCTTAAAAACTCAACTAAAAACCTTCCTATACTGTATAAAATCATATATGACCCGAATACCTTTCCTTCTTTGGGTTTTTTATTAAAATACCAAAACAATAATATTCCTAGAATAAAATCAAATATAGATGAATAAATTTGAGTTGGATGCAGCCTTATTCCAGAAGGTGCCATGGATCCGTCTGGGAAAACTATTCCTAAATGTGAATGTGTAGGCGCCCCATAACAACATCCTGCAAGTAAACACCCTATTCTTCCAAATCCTTGTGCAATGGCTACTAATGGTGCAACCATATCAAATACTTTTAACACATTCCATTTTTTTCTTAAACAATATATACAAATTGCAAGCGCTCCACCACCTATGGCTCCATAAACAACAAAACCATATCCTATATTAAGTAAAATTTTAGGATTTTCCTTAACAGTTTTAAATTCAGTAATAATCCATAAAATTTTACCACCTAAAACTCCACTTAATATAGAACATAAAAATAATCCCCATATATCATCTTCATTATATCCCATTTTTTTACTTTGTTTATCTAATAATAGTAATGCCACACTTATTCCTATAGCTATCATTAGCCCGTAACTACGTATTTTTATTCCAAATATTTCAAATAAGGTTATTTTCATATAGACCTCCATTTAAACAAATAAGGGAAGCCAAGGCTCCCCTAATTTTGACTTTATTTAATTATAATACTACTTTACGCTTAAATCAAATCCTTATTTTACTTTAAAAAATCACTTATAGCCTCTCCAATTTTTTCGGCCATTTTAGTTTGTATTATTGGATTTTCCACCTTTTTAACCTCTGATGGATTTGTAATAAATCCACATTCTATAAGTAAAGATATCATATTACTATTTCTAGTTAAATATAGATTATGATCTTTAGATCCTCTATTTTTAAACCCCAATTCTGATAATCTTTTACATATTATATCAGATAATTCTTTACTTTTTATAGCCTGAATACAAGGTGTTTTATCATATATTATATCATTTATAGTTTGTAATCCTGAATTATCTAAGTTAGTCCTATAACTACTATAATGTGTACTAACTCCTTCAACTTTAGGGTTACCAATTGAATCAAAATGAAAACTTACAAATAAATCTGCTTTATTATAATTAGCAATATCACATCTTTGTTGTAAATCATTTTTAACCTCTTTATAACCTTTTAGATAATCTCGTGTATAAATAACATCGAAATTACGTTCTTTTAAATATTGTCCTACCTTCATTGTTAACATTTGAGTTAAATCGCATTCTCTTACGCCACCTACTCCTATGCATCCAGAATCAATAACACCGTAAGTAATATTTTTATTTCCATGACCAGCATCTAAAACTATTTTTGCCTTTTTAGTATTAATTCCACCTAAAATAGTAATTGGTACATACTTAAAAGTATCTAACCTTTTTATACTGTATTTATCTTTTACATGTACTCCTAACAAATAGTCTTTTCCTTCATTTGGTGACATCCATGTAATTGTACCCTTTTCACTATAATCTTTTAACATTGTCCATTTACCATTTCTTTTATCCTTAATCCAAAATTGATACAATGGTTTTGAAGTTGCTATAGCACATGCCTTTAAATTATATTGTTCACCTTGTTTAAGTCTACCATCTGTTATTTCACTACTATTTTGGTATATTTTAAAATTCTTTACATTGGCTATTATAGATTCTCCTATAACTTTTATAGATTTATATTGATATAGTTCTAGTCTTTTATCACTATATTTATCTTTTACATGCACTCCTAACAAATAATTTTCTCCGTCACCAGGTGATATCCACCTAAACATATCACTTTCACTATAATCCCTTAGTATTGTCCACTTATTTGTTCTTTTATCCTTAAGCCAAAATTGGTACAATGGCTTTGTAGCAGAAAATGCCTTTACTTTTATTGTATAAGCCTTTCCTTTATTAAATAAATTATTTGTTATAATGCTATTTCTATCATACACTTCAAAACTATTTAAAATTGTATTTTGTGGACTTTGTGATACCAATTGAATACCTTCATATTTATAACTATCCAATCTCTTATCACTATACTTATCTTTTACATGTACTCCTAATAAATAATCTTTTCCTTCTAAAGGTGATGTCCACACTATGGTATTATTTTCTCCATAATCTTTTAGCATCATCCATTTATTTGTTCTCTTATCCTTAAGCCAAAATTGATACATTGGAATACAGTTTTTTTCTACTTCTGCCTTTACTGTATAAGTTTTTCCCTTTTTTAATTTTCTATTAGAAATTACTGTAGTCCCGTCATATATTGATAAACCTTTTACCTTAGCTACATCTTTGATAACTTGTATAGATTCATAATAAAAGTCATCTAAGTTTTTCATGCTATATTGACCTCTTACATGTACTCCAATTAAATAATCACAATTATCCATAGGTGCAACCCATGTTATTGTATTTTTAGTATCATAATCTCTTAACAGAATCCATTTATTAGTCCTTCTATCTTTAAGCCAAAATTGATATAATGTATTTTCTTCACTCTTTGACTCTGCCATTAAAGTATAAGTTTTTCCTCGTAAAAGTTTTTCTTTAGTAACATCTAAATTACCATCTAAAATTTTAAAATCTTCTACTATGCTTTTAGGACTTTCATCATTTAATTCTTTTCCTTTTTGAACCATAGCTACAATTTCTCTTCCATAATTAGGATTACCAACAGCCCACTTATTAGCTAATAATTCAACATAAGGTGCAACTCCTCTTGTAACTTTTTCAAATCTTGGATCTACAACATCATTCACTAATTTCTCTTTACCTCCGTAGGCTTTAAGATGTTGAACAACAGCTCTTATACCGATTTGAATACTAGGAAAGCTATTTCCCTTAGCACCACCACCAGTAGCTCCAATACCTCCAAAATTATTTTGTGTTTCACTTACATCTCCACCAAAATTTAAAAACCCTGTTTCTTTCATCATTAAGGCAAAAGCTATATCTGGACGAACCCCTTCCCTTTGTCCTTCCTCCCAAACATAATTAACAAAATTATATATATATCTAGTATCTTTATTGTGATTTCTATGTTTAAGATATGTAAACGCCTGTCCTTTTGTCATTTCTGCCTGTCCCATGATAAGTGTACAATCTTCCTGTTTCGTATCTAAATAACTGATATGTTGCTTGTATTCTTGTTTATCTACGACTTGATTCGTTGAATTTTTATCTTGCAATATTTCATCTGCATAAGTTACATGAATTCCAAAAACAAAACCAATAAACATTAAACTATAAATAAAAGTCCTTATTCGTTTGTTGACATTCTTCATTTTATCTATCCCCTTTATGTCATAATAGAAAGTAACTTTACATGATTTGTTATTTTAAGCGTAAAAGGATTAAAATGAACTGTTTCAATATTTAAACTTCTATATTATTCTATAAATTCCTCCAAAATATTTTATATTTTTTGACTTTTTTTAAAAATAAAATAAAAAATAGGAAGAAGTTTTATCTTCTTCCTATTTTAAAATGATTTTCAACTTACTTTACGCCTCTGTATCAATCTTATGTTACTTGAAAAAATCATTAATTGCTTGTCCAATTTTTTCAGCCATTTTATTCTGCATATCTAAATCTTTAATTTTATTTGCTTCAGTAGGATTAGTAACAAACCCATTCTCTATAAGTAAAGATGGCATGTTAGTATTTTTTGTTACATATAAATTATGATCACTAGATCCTCTATTAACAAAACCTAGTTCAGCTAGTCTTTTGCCTATTAAATTAGATAATTCCCTACTTTTTATAGCCTCTGTACAAGGTGTTCTATCATAGACTATATCATTCATAGTCTGTAAACCCGAATTATCTAGATTTGGTCTATAGCTACTATAGTGTGTACTAATACCATTAGCACTAGGATTGTTACTACTATCAAAATGAATACTTACAAATAAGTCTGCTTTATTACTATTAGCAACATCAACTCTTTGCATTAAATCTTCGCCTACTTGTCTATATCCTTTTAAGTAATCTCTTGTATAAATTATATCAAAGTTTTGTCTTTGCAAATATTGTCCTAACTTTAATGTCAAACTTTGAGTAAGATCACTTTCTTTTATACCACCAACACCAACTGCTCCTGAATCGTATCCACCATAAGTAAGATTTCTATTTCCATGTCCCGCATCTAAAACTATTTTTTTCTTGTTATTTACTATAATAGTTCCATAAAGCGTTATTGGCTGATACTTAAAACTATCCAATCTCTGTTGACTACATTTATCTTTTATGTGAACCCCTAATAAATAATCTTGACAACTTTTTGTAGGTGCTGTCCAAGTAAATGTATTATCTTCACTATAATCTCTTAACATAGTCCATTGATTATTACTTTTGTCTTTAATCCAGAATTGATATAATGACTTTGAATCTCCATTAGCCATTGCCTTTAACGTATATGTTTTACCTCTTTGAAAAACATTTGATGTTATTTCTTTTGATCCATCATACATTTTAAAGCTTTGAACTTGAGCTGTTCCAGACTCTACTTTCATAGGACTATATTTAAAATCGTCTAATCTTTCTACACTATATTTATCTTTTACATGTACTCCAATTAAATAATTTTCTCCATCTGTTGGTGCTGTCCATGTAATTGAATTACCTTCTGCAAAATCTCTTAACATAGTCCATTGATCATTTCTTTTGTCCTTTATCCAAAATTGATATAATGCTTTTGACTTCGCTATAGCAACTGCTTTTAGTGTATATATTTTTCCCTTTTTAAATACATAATTCTTTATTTCGGTATTGTTGTCATATACACCAAAACTCTCAATATGAGATTTTTCTACTTCCAATTGAATAGGATTGTATTTAAAATCATCTAATCTTTCTCTGCTATACTTATCTTTTACATGTACACCTATTAAATAATCTTGACCATTCATTGGTGCTATCCATGTAAATGTATTACTTTCTGCGAAGTCTCTTAGCATAGTCCATTGGCCATTTCTTTTATCCTTTATCCAAAATTGATATAATGGCTTTGATTCTGCTATAGCTACTGCTTTTAATGTATATGTTTTTCCTTTTTTGAATACAGAATTTTTTATTTCATTATTACCATCATATACACCGAAACTCTGAACGTAAGATTTCATTGACTCTAGCTTCATAAGATTATATTTAAAATCATCTAACCTTTCTTGGCTACTTTCATCTTTTACATGTACCCCTATTAAATAGTCTTTTCCCTCAGTTGGTGTTATCCAAGTACATGTATTATTTTCTTCATAATCTCTTAACATAGTCCACTTATCTGTACGCTTATCTTTAATCCAAAATTGATATAGCACCTTTGAATTAGCTATTGCTGTTGACTTTAACGTATATGTTTTTCCCTTTTTAAATACAAAATCCTTTATTTCAGTATTACCATCATATACACCAAAACTTTGTAATTTCGCTTTTGCTAAAATAAATTGAACTGGAGTATATTTGAAGTCATCTAATCTTTCCTTACTACATTTATCTTTTACATGCACCCCTACTAAATAATCTTTTCCATCAGATGGTGAAGTCCAAGTAAATGTATTATCTTCACTATAATCTCTTAACATAGTCCATTGATCTGTTCTTTTATCTTTAATCCAAAATTGATATAGTGTTGTATTCATACTTTCAGCTTCTGCAACTAAAGTATATTTTTTATTATAAACAAACTTGTTATCAACATTACACTCTGTACCACTATCATAAACTTTAAAACTTTTTACAATCGCTTGTGGATTGCTACCTTCTAAAGTCTTAGCATACTCCACCATTTTAACTATATCCTTTCCATAGTTAGAATCTCCTGCAGCCCATTTATTAGATAAATCTTCTACATATGGAGCACATCCTCTTGTAACTAAATTAAATCTAGGATCTACTAATTCCTTATTTAGTGGATCTTTACAAGCATATGCCTTAAGATGTTGAATTACAGCCCTTATGCCTATTTGAATAGTTGGGAAGCTTGCACCCGTTACACCTCCACCAACTGCTCCAATACCAGCAAAATTATTTTGACTTTCATTAACATCTCCGCCAAACTTTAAAAAAGCCGTTTCTTTCATAATTTGTGCAAACGCTATGTCTGGACGAATACCTTCAGCTTCTCCTTCTTCCCAAACCCAATTAACAAAATTGCTTATATATTCATTGGATTTTTGAAAATTTCTAAGTTTTAGATAAGAAAACGCTTGCCCCCTTGTTATTTCTGCCCTTCCCATAATTGCTGTCTTTTCACTTTCAACAAAGGCCTTAATTTCTCTACGTTTTTCAGTAACTTGTTCATCCTCTACATTTTGTTTGATGCCTTCAATAGTTATATTTTTTGATTTCCTTTTAGAAATACCATTAATATCTGTAACAACGAAATCTATTTGATGCTTACCTTCTAATAGTTCCTTAGGATTTAACTTATAAGAAAATTCTCCATAAGTTTTTTCATCATCATCCTTATGTATCACTTGAAAAGGTATGTTACCTATCTCTTTATTATCCAAATAAACTTCTACATTTTCAACAGGATTAACACTTATTACAGATGCACTAACTTCCTTTTCCATAGTTAATACTTCTTCATCCTGTAAGTTACTTAAAGTGATTTTAATGGTGTCCATATCCGATATAACTTCTTCGGCATATACCATATTTGAACTAAAAATAAAACTTATAAAAATAAAACTGTAAATTAACGAAAGTACCTTTCTATTCTTCATTTTATCAAACCCCTCTTTTATCATCATCTATTTTCTTTTGTTTTAATAAGATTGATTACAATTAAGCGTAAAGGGATTAAATATTAAAAGATACTAAACATTAATATTAAAGATATAGAATTATTAGATCCTCCTTCCCTACATTCTACTCCAATATTAAAAATTCTACACTTTTATTTAAAATCCTTTAATATATAAGTTTTTTTAATTAATTTTAATTAAATGTTCAAATTTATAATCTTGCTTAGAATTAATTATTTTTCATTAAATTTAATAGTATCAACTATTGTTTTAAATATTCTTTCCATTTCCTTTCTATAATTTTGTTTATTTACCGAAAAAGATACCCTAACAAATTGATCTCCAGTATCTATAAAATACTCTTCTACCCTAAAAATATTATTACCTGATATTTGCATATCGTATATAAGCTTATAGGCCTTTTTATTATTAAAAATAAACTTTTCTAATTTATAATTATTGATAAGATTTTGTTTTGCTGAAATTTCTTTACTATTATAAAGAAAATCTTTTAAATCTCCCTTTTTATTCCATAGTTGTACATATCCATAGATTTTTCTATCTGGAGACCTAAATTCATTATGATATGTTATTTCTCCACCATTAAACTTTTCTTCGTCCGTAATCCAATTTTTAGGCAATAAATAACTTAACTTGCCATTAGAATTCTTATATTGCTTTAGTTCATTTATATTATTTTCAGAAAAAGCAGTTAACTTCAGTTTACTATTTAACTTTACTTCCCCAATTGTTAAAACCATCATTAAAACTATTAGCACAATAATATTTAGGACAATTTTTTTATCCCCCACTTTATCTCTCATATGTATCCCTCCAATTTCATTTTTTAGATATAGTAAAACATATGAGACATTTAATAATTTTATTACTAAAAATAAAACACCTTGTTAAGAAATAAAGATAACATCATTTCTTACAAAGTGTTTTATTATAATCATTTATTTTTTTCTAATAGGAACTACTACACTTGATTTTCTAAAATCATAGAACATTAACCAATATCCACTTTCTTGACATTTATATGGTACCCAAGTTACGAAACCTGTTCTTCCACCATAAGGTTGACACATTCTATCCTTTCCACCTGGTATAGCATAAAGAATATATAGTAGTTTTCCTTCTTTGTTACATTTATAACCTATACAATAATGTTTATGTTTGCTTATATAGGAGTAATAGCAAATCATAGGATAATATATAATTGTATATCTATCAAAATGCGAACAATCATACATATCTTCTAATTTTTCCACAGGTATCTTATACCATTTACACATTGGTATTTCTTCACCCATATCCTGTATCTCGTCAAAACAAGAAATCAATCCTTTAAAATAAGACCCTAGTCTACCTATTGGCATCTCTTCATGAGTACATTTTTTACAACAACATTTTTTCTTTTTGCGTAACATATCTTCAAAGGAATGATATTCTGAATTCTCATCATATCTAAAATCCATTTGTGGTTCTTCCATAAATTCTTCTAGATATCTATTACAAAATTCATCATCTTCATCAATTATATTGTCTTCTGATTCTGCCTTTTCACCTATAACTTCTTGTGATCTTTCTAGACTTTCTTCTTTATCTAATATTTCTTCCCTATTTAATATTTCTTCCCTATTTAATACTTCTTCTATTTCTGTTTTTTCTGCTTCCTTTTTTTCTGCTTCCTTTTTTTCTTTTTCTTTTGTTTCTGTTCTTTTTATCTCTTCTATTTCTGTTTCTTCTGTTTCTTCCTTAGATAAAACCTCATTTTCCTTACTTTTATCCTGATTAGTAATATCATTTGATTCTGATTCACTTCTTACTTCTTCCTTAGGTAAACTTTGTATTTCTTCTTCCTTTACATTTTCCTCTATCTTCTTTTCATACTCGTCAAATGTTCCTCTAGGAGACTCCTGTTTTTTTGATTCTTCCACTTTTTCTTCTTGTTCAATTTTAGGATCTTCTCTAGTTTTATCTGGTTCCACATTTTTAGTTTCTTCTTTTTCTGCAACTTCATCTTCCCTAGTAACTTTTACAAGTTCATATTTTTTCCAATCCTTAGGCATATCTGAACCCATAAAACCACTCATTAATGAAACTATGTCCTTTTCAATAACTTTACTTACAGTTGCTCCTATTATATGTTGCATTGACATTTTAGTACCAGCAATGTTATCTACATCATATTCACAGCTCATGTCAATTTTTCCTTGCTCACTTATACTTAGTTTACCAAGCACTAATAGCTTTTTAACGCTTTTTTCTTTGCAAACTAAGACCATATAATATGGTTCCATACCTGGATTTATATTTTGGGCATAAAAAGAAACTTTACATTTATTATTTTTCTTTTCAAGTTTCACATAACCAGAAGAACTCTTATCTCTATCTAATGCGTACCCCTTTTCATCTTCCTGTAATATTATAAAGTATCTTGAATAACTTTTCTTAGAAGCCACTTTGGTCCCTCCATATACAACTTATTCTTTATAATATATGAATGAACTTCTGAAAAGTGAACCTATTTATGTAAATTTATTTGAATTTAGCCATAGTATTAGCAAGTTTAGCAAATTCCTCTAAGCTTAAAGTTTCTCCTCTTCTTTTTTGATCAATTCCACTTTCTTCAAAAATCCTTTCCATAACTTCCTTATCTAAACCTAAGGTTTTAGTGGCATTCCATAATGTCTTTCTTCTCATATTAAACGACGCTCTAACTAATGAGAAAAATAATTTTTCATCATCTGTTTTCACTCTTGGTTCTTCTAATTTTTCTAACTTTATTACTATAGATTCTACCTTTGGTCTAGGTACAAAACAATTAGGAGATACCCTTCTTATTATTTTAGTATTACAATAATATTGAGCTAAAATAGATAATGCACCATACTCTTTAGTACTTGGTTCTGCATCCATTCTCTCTGCAACTTCTTTTTGAATCATAATAGTAAGAGATTTAAAATTGTAACCACCTGTAAGTAAATTAGATATTATGGGAGTTGTAACATAATAAGGTAGGTTTGCAACTATCTTTATAGAATTTTCTTCCCCTATTATTTCATTAAAATCCACTTTAAGTGCATCCTTATTTATTAAGGTAAAATTATCAAAACAAGCTAATTCCTCTTCTAATATAGGAATTAATCTAGTATCTAATTCAATAGCTGTAACTCCCTTAGCTCTTTTTAATAATTCTCTAGTTAGAGTCCCTACTCCTGGACCTATTTCTATTACATAATCCTCTTTAGTTACTTCAGCTGAATCTAATATATCTAACAATACACTTTCATCTACTAAAAAGTTTTGTCCCAAACTCTTTGCAAATTTAAACCCGTGTCTCTCAACAACTTCTCTAGTAGTTAACTTTTCCATATGTAATCTCCTTTTAAATTAAATTTCACTCTCTATTTTATTCATAGCTTCTACAAATTCATCTCTACTAATACCATAATTATTTAATCTTGTAATCATTTGATTTGTATTTCCATATCCAATTCCTAATTTTTTACCTAAAAGCTCTCTTCTATTCTTAGAATCATCTTTTCCTGTAAGTCCCCAAAAAATCATGTCTTCTATATTAAAGAATTCTCTTTTTTCGGTAACCTCAAATTTAGTGTTTTTAAGAGCTCTTAGAATAGCCTCTGGACATGCATTTTCTACTCCGATATCCCCATCTTTAGTACCTTCATCTCTTCCAATATAAGCATGTTTAACATTAGGTACCCTTTTAGAAATTATCTTTCTAATTTTTTCTCCTGCAAAATCAGGATCTGTCAAAATAATAACACCACATCTTTTTTGAGCTTCTTTTATTTTTTCTATTACTTTTCTATTTATTCCAAAACCACCAACGGCTATTATTTCAGCATCAACTGCTTTTTTTACAGCAGTAATATCATCTCTGCCTTCAACCACAATAACTTCTTTTATCATTTAGTTTCCTCCAAAGTTTATTATTCAATATTAAACTATTTAATTATACTATAATAAGAAATAAAATAAAATCTAATAATATTTGCCTAAAATCTAAAATATATAAATGGATTAAAGTTTGACCCTGTTATGTATAATATAGAAATAATAAACATACTCATTAATATAGCTATCCACATACCTTCTTTTATAACTATAATTAAATTATTCTCAGTCTTAATCTTACTATTAAATAAGAAATTTAATTTTTTAATTAAAGGTGTAGAAAATATTATTCCTATTATTATAAAAAACATATACTCTTTATCTATAACCCCATATATTTGATTAACTTTCGTAAAATCAACCTTAAACATTCCCTTAATATACTTTAATGCTAATTTAAAATTATTTGCCCTAAAAAATACCCATCCGACTAAAACAACAAGCATAGTGTAAATTCTTTGTAGTATAGTAGGTACTTTCTGCAATAGTTCTCCAAACTTTCCTCTCTCTAAAATAAGGAACATTCCATGAAATAATCCCCAAATAATAAAATTCCAACTAGCACCGTGCCATAATCCTGTAGCAAAAAATACAATTACTAAATTTCTATAAGTTTTAAATTTTCCCACTCTACTTCCACCTAAGGGAATATATAAATAATCTCTAAACCAAGTAGATAATGAAATATGCCACCTTCTCCAAAATTCTTTTATACTCTTAGAGATATATGGATAATTAAAATTCTCTAAAAAATCAAAACCAAACATTTTTCCGAGACCTATTGCCATATCCGAATATCCTGAAAAATCATAGTATATTTGTAATGCATAACAAACTATCCCTAACCAAACCAATACTGTATTACTATAAAAAGAAGGCTCTTTAAAAACATAATCTACTATAAAACCATTGGAATTTGCTATTAATACTTTTTTTGAAAGGCCTATTATAAATCTTTCTATTCCATGTGTAAATTTATATAGATTTACTTTTCTAGTATTAATTTGTTCTTCTATATCTATATATCTAACTATTGGTCCTGCAATAAGTTGTGGGAATAGCATAATATATAATCCAAGGTTTATAATACTTTTTTGTGGTGCTACCTCTTCCCTATAAACATCAATAATATAAGACATCATCTGGAATGTAAAAAATGAAATTCCTATGGGTAATACTATTTTGTTATTAATAATACTGAAATTATTATTGAATATTTTCCCTATATGTTCAACATTATGAATAAAAAAATTAAAATATTTAAAATACCCTAATATGCTTAGATTAAATAATACACCTAATATAAGTATACATTTTTTTATATTATTATTTTTCTTATATTTTCCTATTAAAATACCAATTAAATAATTTACTATAATAGAAAAAAGCATTAAAATAAGATATTTCGCACCACCCCAAGAATAAAATATTAAAGAACCAAGGAGTAAAACGAAATTTTTAAACTTTTTATCCGAAAAAAAATAAATGATTAACATCAATGGTAAAAATATGAATAAAAATGTCGGTGAACTAAATACCATACTTCCTCCCTATCTTCCTTCCCCTATATAATATACTTTCATAGAAAACCAACGATTATTATTTTTCTTAACTTCATTCTGTGAGTTATCAACATCACAAAATCTAAAAGCAGAATTCATTTTTAAATCAACCTTATACAAATGATCTTTTGATATATTAAATTTATTCTTAGGAATATTTATATTATAAATTCCTGACTTATTTATAGGAACTTTACAAACCAACTTTCCATTAACATAAATATCTAATTGAGGATTATTAGAAGATTTCTTTAAATAGTCTAAAGGAATATAGGTCTTAATGCTAATTCCACTATCTTCTATTTGCCTGTTTTTTAATTGTACAATCCCTTCATCAGACATCCAATTATAATATCCATTTTCATCTTTATTTACTGTAAAAAATCCTGTACTTTTGTAAGTTAAATCTTCTGGTGTACTAGCGGACTCAAAATTTTTAATATATTCATACTTAGGAAATCCCTTTGTATTTAGATAATCTTTAAAAATTTCAATAAATCCTTCTCCCATATTATTAAGAGCCGTTTGATTAACTTCAAGAATAATCATATCCTTATTAGATAAATATCTATCTAAATATGCATTACTTAACTCCTTATTATTTTTATCTATTGCAACCTGCTCATTAACCATTTGTTGAAATTTATATCTTCTTACAAACTTTTTATAGAACATGAAGTCCATTTCATTAACAACTCTATTCATTCTTAAATATTTAATAAGTTGCCAATTGAAACTTCCACCTTCAATAAATATATTAGGCATATTTCGTGTATCTTTTTTCTCCGATTTCACTATAGGAGATTGAAATTTATACTTTTCCTTACTTTTAAAATTTAAAACAGATTGTATATCTACATCTTCTTCATTAAAAGATTTATTACTTTCTAATATATCATCTACATATATATTAGTTAAATCTAACTTTGAGGTTTTATTAACATAATCTACAAATCCATTTACTACCTTCGCTGCTGTCACAAATGTCCAATGGGTTCCATATTTTGAATATAAAGGCGTATTAAATAATTTCTTGTTATATTCTATATACTTAACACTATCAAAGTATTTAATATCTGTATCGTTTAAAATGTTTAAAAACCTATAATAATCTCTACTTTTTCCTTGTCTGTCTTTATGTAACGTTCCTTCTCTCATTGCCCTTTCTGGTAAATATTCATGATAAAAATGAGCCTTACTTGGAGTTATTATCAGATAGAATTCTTTTCCAGATTTATTACACATTCTTCTTATTTCATCTATATTATATACTAATTTTTTTAAATCTTTATCAGAAGTAGTTTTTCTAAGTCCTAAATATTCATCTACATAATCTGGTTCAAACAGCATTCCTTCTTTACCTTTTATTGCACCTGGTAATGCAGATTTATCAAATATATTAAATTTTAATTTTGAATACAATTTAATAAAATTATTTCTTAAAGAAAAGTTACCACTATACCATTCCTCGAGATCTTTTTGATATGATCCCTTTAAATAACTCCTTAAAGAAAATGTAGGTTTATTCTTTTCTATAATTGCTCCTTTTAGTTTTGGAGTTTTTATTAAATGAACTTTTTCATTTATACATACAGAACTAATTATTATAATAAATAAAATAACTATAATATGATTTTTTCTTTTATTCGTAAATTTATCTTCCATATGCATTCCTTCTTTCTTTTTGATTATTTTCCTATTCTACTTATTAATTATACACTAATTTTAATTGTAAATATAAAAAAAGGAAGCTTACTAGCTCCCTTTAAGTATTTCTTTATATATTATTCTAGAATGTATAAATCTACATATTGCATACCCCAATCGGTAGCTTCAGAATAAGAATTCATATAAAGATCTATTTTATTCCCTTTTATTGCTCCACCTGTATCCTCAGCAATAGCTAAGCCATAACCTTCTACATAAACCTTAGTTCCTAAAGGTATAATTGATGGATCTACTGCTATGGTACTATATCCACTTGAATTTCTTCTTGCTTTTGTTCCACTTGCTGTCCTTCCTGCATAAGGGTCATCTCTAACCCCTTGTGGATTAAAATCAGCTGTATACGCAGTAGCTTTAACTCTTAGTTTTCTAGCATAACTCATTTTTGAACCACGAGAAGCCTTAACCACGTTTAAAGTTCCTACAGCTAATATTTGATTTATAGGTTGTTTTAAAATTTTCTCTTCAACTACATGCCTTGAAACTTCTTTTCCATCCTCATATACTACCTTAGTAGCTATAAGTTTTTCTCCAGTTTTACCATTTTGGATTACTTTTTCAGTTCCTGTCTCATACTCTTTAGTTTCTCTAACCTCTTTTGCAAATCGAATTGGTTCCGATTTCTTTTCAATTTTTTCATTTACTCTGGTAATCTTAACATTTAACCCTTCTTTAATTGCAGTCTTAGGATCTAGAGATAACTTGTCTAATTTTTCAACTTTAATCTTTTGAGCTACAAGTAACTCTTTTACAGTATCCTCTGGAGATTTTACATTCAACTGTTTACCATCAACAGATACAGTTACATTAACAGCCCTTTTAATATTTATATTATCTCCATCTTTTACTTTACTGTTCGCATTAACAGAAATTTTATCATGTCTATCTAAGGCTATACCATTGTTGTCTAAAATATTTTTCAAATTACTGCTCAATGTCGTTATAGTTTTAGTTTGTCCATCTATTGTTATAGTTATAGTTTTTCTTAAAGAAAAAATCGTCATCGTCATACAAGTTACAACTAAAACAAATATAAAAAGGGTCTTGGGCATGCTGGAAAAGTAATGTTTTAATTTTCCTTTTGACATCATACTCATACTTGGTTCCCTCCTTCAAAGAGTCTTTGTGTATTATACCCTAAATCTTCTTTAGCGTCAAATAAGGGTCATAGCACTTTGACATCAAATGCATTATTTGCATAATATATACTGATATTTATTTACCAGTTATATGAATAGAAGGTTATATTTTTATGACTTGTAATAATTATATGTAACAACTATGTTTATAATTACTATGAATACAAATAACATCTTATTTTCATGCTATATTAATCCAAATATTCCTTTTAATTCCAAAACTGTTTTTCTAGAAAATTGGTATAAATTACACATTTTTTATCCAAACATTATACCATATTATTTATTGTTTTACCATATCTTAAGAAATTTTTTTGCATTTTGTATTGTTATATTTGCAACCTCATCTTTTTGCATTTCTTTTATTTCTGCAATCTTTTCAATAACATATTCAATATAATTTGATTGATTTCTTTTTCCCCTAAAAGGTACTGGAGTCATATAAGGGCAATCTGTTTCTACCAAAAGCTTATCCATCGGTACTTCCTTTACAACATCAATAATCTTTTTAGCGTTTTTAAAAGTTACAACACCTGTAATTCCTATATAATAATCAGCTTTTAAACATTCTCTAGCAAATTCTACTGATCCTGAAAAGCAGTGTACAACCCCCTTAACTTCTGGAAACATTTTAATTATTTCTAAGGTATCCCCATGTGCATCTCTGTCATGAATTACTACCGGTAAATTTAATTCTTTAGCTAACTCCATTTGTTTTATAAAAACTTTTTTTTGCACTTCTTTACTAGGATTTTCATCCCAATAATAATCTAGTCCAATTTCTCCTATAGCCTTAACCTTATCATTTTTAGCTAATATTTTTAATTCGTTTACTATATCTTCATTAAACTCTTCAGCCTCTTCTGGATGAACTCCTATTGCTGCATAAATAAAATCATACTTTTCAGCAAGTTGAACAGAAGTTTTTGAGGTTTCAAGAGAAACTCCACAGTTTAAAATACCCACTATTCCTTTTTCATTGTGAAGTCCCTCTATAAGACTATATCTATCACTATTAAAACTTTCATCATCATAATGTGCATGTGAATCAAATATCATAAAATTTCCCCCCCATATTAATATTAGTGATTTAAAGCAAGCTACTTATAAATGGTGTTAAAATACCAAGTATTCCACCCAAAAGTGCACCAAGCCATGTAATAGCTTTTAATTCTTTGTTAGCTATTTCTATAATTATATCTTCAGTAAATCTTACATCTAGTTCATTGATTTTTTCTTCAACTATATTAGATATATCTAAGGATTTAATTATATCTTCACTACTTCCTTTGATAATTTTATTATATATTTTATTTACAATTTCTTCTTTATTTATATCCCCACCTATACTCTCTATTGAAATTATATCCATTATTTTCTTATTCAAAACATAGTGTATAACTTTTTTGCTTAAACTTTTAATCACACCTTCAAATGAATTACTTGTTATAATCTTATTATAAAAGAAGGTTATAATCTTTTCCTTTGAACTACCAACCTCTTCTATTAAAGTATTTAATGTTAATTTCTTATCATCCATTTTTTCTTCTATATTATTTAAAATTTCAACTAAGAAATCTTCACTTAAAACTTTATTTTCAAATAAAGTTGCAATATCAACTATAACACCTTTTCTATCTTCTTCGTTAAATCCATTAACTACTGTTTCCAAATGATTTTGCATAACTTTTTCAAGTTCATTGTTTATAAATCTAGCTATTCCTATTTTATTTTTCTCTTCATCTAGAATCTCAGAAATTATAGATGTAAATTTATCATATATAGAATCAGTATTTAAAAACATAGCCATCATAGGATTAAGTTTATTTTTTATAATATCATCTATTATATTTCTTATACTTTCTTTAGATTGATTTTGTTTTAAAAACTCTTTAATTTCATTAGCAATCTCTTCTCTATGATCAAAAACATAATCTTGAGCACCATCTTGTATAAAATCGGGAACAATTTCATTTAGCTTTGTGCCCTCTTCAATTTTTTTCTCTAATTTATTTTGAAAATAATTTATAACTTTATCATTAAATTCCTTTGAACTCTTATAGTTATTAATTAGATTAAATATAGTATTTTTTATATTACTTCTATACTCATCTTTTATGCTTTTATTTAATGGATAAGAAAAGACCTTATCTATTCCTTCCTTTACTAAGGCATAACTTTCTTTTTTAAATTCTTCTTTTTTACATATTTCATTAAAGCTTTAGAAAGTTTATCTTCATAATTTAAAATAACTTGGTCATTGTTTTCTTTAAAGATTTTTTTAGTTAGCTCCCCGATAGGTTTTTCTCCATTAAAAACTTTATCTATTTTATCTGTAATAATTTCATAAACTTTATCTTTAACTTCTTTTCTTTCCAAGGACTTAGTCAATGTTTCTTCTGTAAGTAAATGTTCTCCTACTGCTTTTCCAACACTTTTAGAAATTCTATATCTCTCTTTTGGTATAAGTCCTGGGGTAAATGGAATCTTAATATTAAAAATTCTTTTTTCTTCATAAGGTCTAAATAACATTTTTATAGCTAGCCAATTGGTTAGATATCCAATAATAGCTCCTATTAAAATTGAAATCAAATATTTCATATCTTCACCTCTACATCATTTTATTAATCTTAAAGTTATTTTCTTTATTAATTATAGTTGATTTAAATTACTTAAAATCCCTT
Source organism: Clostridiaceae bacterium 14S0207 (assembly GCA_003288255.1). Lineage (GTDB taxonomy): Bacteria > Bacillota > Clostridia > Clostridiales > Clostridiaceae > Hathewaya > Hathewaya limosa. The sequence continues at coordinate 2,463,127 of CP026600.1, forward strand.
AATGATTTTAAGTAATTATTTCTTCTCTTATATAGAATATGTATTTACACTTATTTATGTTTTACTATGTTTTAAAATAATAGTCAATTATATTCTTATACTATTTTCTAAAAATTTATTATATATTATACAAAACAAAATGACACTAATAATTTACAGATTTCCATCTCCAAATTATTTTAGTGTCATTTGTTTCATAAAACTATATGAAATAGTTTTAAAATTTTATTATCTTACAACACTTCCTGTTGGAAGATTTTTAGTAATAGTTGCTAAAGTAAGTTCACTATCATCATTTGTTGATGCAGCTAAAATCATTCCTTGGGATAATTCTCCCCTTAATTTAACTGGCTTTAAATTAACAACCATTATAACTTTTTGTCCTACTAATTCCTCAGGTTTATAGAACTTAGCAATACCTGATATTACCTGTCTAACTTCTCCACCTAAATCAACCTTAAGTTTTAAAAGCTTATTTGCTTTTTTAACAGGTTCGCACTCTAAAACCTTGGCTATTCTTAAATCTATTTTTTCAAAATCTTCTATTGTTATTTCTTCTTTAATTGGAAGCATTTCTTGAGTTTTTTCTGTACCATTCATTTCTGCCGCAATTTTTCTTTGCTCTTCGGCAACCTTTTCAAGTTCAGCCAACTTAGCGTCTACATCTATTCTTGGGAATATAACTCCTGTTTTATTTACTTTAACTCCAGGAATTGTACCATCAAATTCTTTTAAACTTTCAAATGTAGTATTTGTAATACCTAATTGAGCATTAATTTTTTTACTTGTTTCTGGTAAAAATGCACTTAATAAAACTGAAGTAAATCTTAAAGATTCTGTTAAAACATAAAGAACTGTTGAAAGTCTTTCTTTTTTAGTTTCATCTTTTCCAAGTACCCATGGTTGAGTTTCATCTATATATTTATTTGTTCTTCTAATAAGAGCCCAAATACTGTCTAAGGCATCTGGAATTCTTAATGCATTAATTGCATCTTCAACTTTCTTAGGAGTTTCTAATGCAAGTTTTATAACTTCATCATCAAACTCTCCACTTTCTATTGGTGCTTGAATTTCACCATCAAAATATTTATCTATCATAGTAACTGTTCTAGATACTAGATTTCCTAAATCATTAGCTAAATCTGAATTTGTCTTCTTAATAAAAATTTCATTACTAAAAATACCATCAGCTCCAAATGGAATTTCATGTAATAGATAATATCTAACAGCATCTACACCAAAATGATTAACTAATGTTTCAGGATGTACTACATTTCCTTTAGATTTTGACATTTTACCATCTTCAAGCATTAACCATCCATGTCCGAATACCTGCTTTGGAAGTGGTAAATCTAAAGCCATTAGCATAATTGGCCAATAAATTGTATGGAATCTTATAATATCTTTACCAACTAAATGTACATCTGCTGGCCAAAATTTTTCCATTAAATTTTCTTGTGAATTTTCATATCCTAACGCTGAAATATAATTAGATAATGCATCTATCCAAACATATACTACATGCTCTTTGTCAAACTCTACTGGAATACCCCAATCAAAACTTGTTCTTGAAATACATAAATCTTGTAATCCTGGTTTTAAGAAGTTATTTAACATTTCATTTTTTCTTGATTCAGGTTGAATAAATTCTGGATGATTTTCAATATATTCAATAAGTTTTGGAGCATACTTAGACATTTTAAAGAAATAAGCTTCTTCCTTAGTCTTTTCAACTGGCCTTCCACAATCAGGACATTTTCCACCTACTGCTTGTGTTTCTGTCCAGAAAGATTCACAAGGAGTACAATATAATCCTTCATAAGAACTCTTATAAATATCACCTTGATCATATAATCTCTTAAATATTTTTGATACAGTTTCTACATGATAATCATCTGTAGTTCTTATAAATTTATCATAGCTAACATCCATTAGTTCCCACAAACTTTTAATTCCTGCAACTATTTCATCTACATATTCTTTAGGTGTTACACCTTTTTTTTCTGCAAGTCTTTGAATTTTTTGACCATGTTCATCAGAACCAGTTAAAAACATTACATCATAACCTGTTAATCTTTTAAATCTAGCTACAGCATCAGCAGCAATTGTAGTATAAGTATTACCTATATGAAGTTTTGCTGATGGATAATATATTGGCGTTGTAATATAAAATGGTTTTTTATTACACATAATACTGTTCCTCCTTCAATGTTTATTATAATAATCAATTTCTTTTTTATTAATGTTTTTATAAAATAAAAAAACCTCTAAGCACAATTGCTTAGAGGCGTTATATACGCGTTACCACTCTATTTCATATTTATGTCTTCATAAATATCTCACTAAGTGACGGCTTCAACAATTTTAGAAACTTATCACCCTATAATATAACGGTCATTACCGTATTATTCTTACTTTATAAAAGCTCGAATAATCAACTCAGAGGCCATATTCATAAATCTCCATATCACCAGCTTTCACCTAACCTGGCTCTCTTTAAATACTTTAATTTACTACTCTTCTCTTCATAGTCTTTTAAAACATTTATTAATATTTATATTAATGATAGTATATACATTCTATTATGTCAAGTTACCTTTTTTAAATAACTATAATGTCCGGAAATATATTACTCTTATTATTATACTATTAATTAATAAAACAATTTTAATTTAAACAAAGTATAAATTTCTAATTATCTTTTTATATTTTCTTAAATGCTCGTAAAGCCTTATTCTATGTGCTTTCGAGTATTTTTACTGTAGGAAGATACTTCACGTTTCTTTGCATATTTCCTCATGTCTTAGCTGTCAGAAGTGGTAAATAAGTAGTAAATTCATTTGTACTACTAAGCAACAAGACGCTCCTGTTGCTTCTCTTTATTCAAGCGTTTCATTTCTGCCATTGCAGAATCGAATGTTGCATGTGCGTAATAGTTCAGCGTCATGGCTATATTAGCATGTCCCATAATGTACTGTAATGCCTTTGGATTCATTCCTGCATTTGCATAGTTGGTACAGAATGTATGTCGCAAACTATGTGGAGTGATGTGTGGCAATTTATCCTCGTTATACTTATTGTATTTCTTAACAAGACCTTTCATCATGCCGTTGTAATCACTTGCCACTTTTGGATAGTTCTTTCTATTAAGAAAGAGGAAATCACTATATCCATCAATCTCAACACGCTTATCATTCTTTCGATTCGCTAACACTCGCTTAAATGCTTGATAGGCTTCTTCAACCATAGGAACTTGACGTTCGCCACTTTTGGTCTTTGGTGTTTCAATGTAGTACCCAATTTCAGTATCTCTCAATAGCTGATGGTCTATATTGACAAGACGATTCTCAAAATCTAAATCTGGAAGTGTCAAACCACCAAACTCTGAAATACGAAGACCTGTTTTTAAGAGTATCAGAATTTCATCATAATTTTTGCTGTAGGTTTTATCAGCTTTTGCAAAGGCTAACAGTTTTTCTTCCTGTTCTTCTGTTAGTACGGTCTTAGGGACAGTATCATCATCAAGAACTGCTTTCAGTTGAAAGTCAAATGGATTCTTCCGAACACAATCATCTTGTATAGCAATATAGAATGAAGCCTTTAAAGAACGTTTGTAGTTATTGATGGTTTGATAAGCATAACCATTTTCACTCATTCTAATAGCCCATTCTTTAGCGTCTGATGGCTTAATACTGTCAATACTTCTTACACCTAACTTGTCTTTCTTCAAAATATCCATAAGATATTTGCGTCCAGTTTCAGTGTTTTTTCTAACCTTTGGTCTTTGAGCGTTCTGTTTTGCGTAAAGCTGGCAGAGTGTCATTTTCTTTCCTACAACATCAATACCATCATGAATGTCTTTCTGTAACTCTGCGATTTTCTCTCTAAGTGAGATACAATCACGCTTTCCTGCTGGTACTCGGTCTGTAGCCACAAGTTTCCACGAGTAAACAAATTGCGGTTCTCCAAATGAATCTATATATTTGTATAAGTATCTTCCGTCTTTTCGTTGGCTCTCTCCAGTCTTTAAGATTCGACCTTTATTGTCACGTCTTTTTTCTGACATGGCATTTGCTCCTTTCCTTTATGGAAAGAGCCTTGATACGACTTAATACTATTTTATCATATACAAGACCCTTTGGCGACGCTAGATTGCGTCCAATGTATCTATAATTTTTTCAAATTGTTTTCGTTTAATCTGAATACGATTGCCATTCATAATCAGCCAATTTGCATTTTTATTTTCCTCTGCCAAGCGTCGTAGCTTGTTTTCGCCAATACGAAAATATTTTGACGCTTCTTCAATGGTTAGGGTATAACGTTCCCAAATAGGAATGTCAGTCTGCTTCATAAAATCCTCCTTTCCAAATCACTTATTTGGATTTCATAAAAGTTGTTTTACCAGCAATCGAACAGCTTTAGCAAAGCTCACGGGAGTTCCACCCCTGCATGGTTCTCATGTAGCCATACTCATTGCCTGCGACGGTTTTATCACGCTCGGACTATTGACTGTATGGGAGTATCATTATCACGATAAGAATGTCGTTGCAGGCAATCCTGCTAAAGATTGCTTCTCGGATCACTAACATGAATCGCTCGCTATCTTTATAAGATAGGTCATGGCGGTTAGTTCCGTTGGCTCTTTTCTTATCGAAACGTATTCGATTACTTTTATTCAGTTTTCAAAGAACAATGGCTCGTTAGCCTATCAAAACACATTGAAAGCTCAATATGCTTTGGTGGAATAACAAACCTCCCTGTTCGGGAAGCGTGGAATGGTTTAGCACGCTTCCACGAAAGGAGAGAGGATATTACTTAATTTCAAATGACAAAATCTTTGTAATCAGTCTGGTTTCCATTCTTCCACGTAAGACTTCATCAACGACCATACTTTGATTGCCATATTCATCTTTCATAAGTCGTAGGGAACGCTTCGTTATGTACCCTCTGTAATGATGTAGAATCTGGTTAATCGCTTCGGTATCGCCATCTGTTGCCTTTACAATGAGAGGAAAGGGAATCATAGGATATTGTGTTTTCATTCTTCAAATTCCTCCATAAACTTTTTAATTAAGGCTAGTCCACTGGTTCTATGCCGATAGACAGTAGAACGGTTCAATTTCAACAGGTCTGCAATTTCTGAATCGCTCATGTCCATAAAGTAAAACAGCAGTAGAATTTCACGTTTCTTGTCTGGCAACTCACGTAATGCTTCACTCAACAAATCATTTTCAACGCCTACTGATAACCCATTGAGTGTAAAAATCTGAAAGTCAGTTGAATAGTTATCTGTTGTCGCAAACTGGCTAACAAGATAATCGCCAACATCCGAAAAGGACACCTCACGCTTTGCAATCCTTGAAAGATAAAGCATATAATTCTTTCGCTCGTCTTCCATAGCACGTTTACAGATATAGTCAAACTGATTTTCTATTGTGGTCTGAAAAGAAGATGGTTTCATGTTTCTCACCCCCTTTCTGTCTAGGAAAGGAAGTGAGCCTTGCTCGTTTATCTCCTTTCACTCTTAGTCCCAATGTGAAAGGGGGATTTGTTGCATTACTGATAAATAAACTTTGTAAAAAAGTTCTGAATAGCCAAAAAAGCATATAAACAGATTTATTTCTCTGTTTACATGCTTCTGTTATTCTATCTATATGATTTATAAAACCACATTGGTGGACGTACTTATCTATTGCAGATAGACGACTTTTTTTGACAAGAACCCAATGTAAGGAAATTTATTGTATATGATGTACTTCATGGCGACGTTGACCTCCAACAAACCGCCATTTGGAAGTAATATACAATATTTTAACAGCGTAAATAGCACTACCATATAACGGTTTTTTTTATTGGCGTTTAGTAGTGCTTTTTATTAAATATAAACCTATAAACCATATAACACGTTTTTCTATACCTGTTTTTAATTCAGTAGGAACAATAAAATGTATAGAGGTGGTCTACTATGCGTAAAAAAGAAGATAAATATGATTTTAGAGCCTTTGGTTTAGCCATTAAAGAAGCTCGATTGAAACGAGGTTTAACTCGTGAACAAGTGGGAGCATTGATTGAAATTGACCCACGGTACTTAACTAATATTGAAAATAAAGGGCAACACCCCAGCATACAAGTTCTTTATGACCTTGTATCGTTACTTCATGTTTCCGTTGATGAATTTTTCTTACCTGCTAATAACTTGGTAAAAAGCACCCGACGATTACAGATAGAGAAATACATGGATAGCTTTACAGACAAAGAACTATCCTTAATGGAATCTTTAGCCAGCGGTATCAACGAAGCAAGAAACATCGAAGACTAATTAAAAGAATCCATACATAACGGAAAGAGCCGATAAAATGAGATTGTATTAATCTCATTTTATCGGCTCTGCGTCTTTGCGTCTGGCTCTGTAATCACAGTTACTTTGAACTGCTTTATTTCAATTAAATTTTCTTGTCTGCATTTCGGACAATAGAGGGGGAATTTTTTTAATTCAGTATCTTCCCTTATCTTTAATCGTGTTTTATTTCCACATACAGGACACAATATCCACTTGTAGTTTATAATAACTATCTCCTCCTTTACACTTTAATTCAAATCTTTATTAAAAAATATTTCATCTTATTTAACAAGAAACCATATTTATATAACAACATAAAATACACTAAGTTATTTTATTGAACATATATCGTACTTTATCTATCCGACTATTTGGACGACGGGGCTGGCAAACAGGTTCACCGGTAGTAACATGGTACCCTTTTAACTCTGTTAAACAAACACTACGTCCATTTGTAAAGAAAGTTAAATCACTACGATATTCTTGAATACACCGAGCAGGGATTTCTCCACTAAGAATGACCTCATTATTTTTCAATTGAGTGTCTACGATGTTCGCACAATATTTAGGAGCATCGTTGTATGCTCGTGAAAGATATTCCTGTGGCGCATAAATTTTAAAACTAAGATATGGCTCTAACAATTCTGTTCCAGCTTTTTTTAAGACTTGTTCCAATACAATAGGAGCAAGCATCCGAAAATCTGCTGGGGTACTAACAGGGCTATAGTATAAGCCATACTTAAAACAGATTTTACAGTCCGTCACATTCCAACCATACAATCCTTGTTCACAGCCATAGCGTATCCCCTCCATAACTGCATTTTGAAACGATTGATTTAAGTATCCAAGAGAAACCGAGCTCTCATACTGCATTCCACTTCCCAACGGAAGCGGTGATACAGATAAACCAATGGAAGCCCAGAAAGGATTTGGCGGCACTTCGATGTGAATGGTATATTCTGCATTTTTTAACGGTCTCTCCATATAAATGACTGTAGGCTCTTTTAGTTCTATCTCCACATGATACTTTTCTTGCAACAGTGCACTAATCACTTCCATTTGTACTTTCCCTAAGAAAGAAAGTATAATTTCATGTGTCGTAGAATCCACGTAATATCGTAGAAGCGGATCACTATCTGAGATTTCCAAAAGGGCATCAAGCAACATTTCTCTCTGTTCAGGTTTACTCGGTTCAACAGTTGTTTGTAGTAGAGGGTGCGGATTTTCAATCTTTTTTCTCTGTGGCAATAGTTTTGTATCTCCAAGAACACTATTTAACTTCAAAAACTCATTCTGCAAAATAACAATTTCCCCGGAATAAGCCTTATCGATTTTACATAATTCACCATTTATTGAAGTATACATTTCTGTAACTTTTATTTTTTCTTTTTCTGATACTCTAACCGAATCTCGTAAATGTAGTACTCCACTATAAAGGCGTATATATGCAAGACGTTGTCTTTTTTTTGTATATTCAATTTTGAAAACATTTCCGCAAAGTTCAGACTGACCTCGATGTGTTGATGAATAAAATTTATTAGTAATAACTTCTATAAGGTTATCAATCCCTATATTACTTTTTGCACTTCCATGATAAAGAGGGAACAGAGAACAATTCTGAAATCTTATGCTTTCCTCTTGTTCGAGTTCCAATGCTTCTAATGATTTACCGGACATATATTTCTCTAAAAGGTCATCGTTTCCCTCTATTACCGTATCCCATTGTTCAGATTCGGTAAAGTTCGTCACACACATATTAGGATACAGTTCTACCTTCTGTTTGATTACAATTTCGGCAGAAAGTTTCTCTTTAATATCCTGATAAACCGTTGATAAATCAATTCCATTTTGGTCAATCTTATTGATAAAAAAGATTGTGGGAATCCCCATTTTCCTAAGTGCATGAAATAATATACGAGTTTGTGCTTGTACGCCATCTTTTGCAGAAATCAGTAGAATTGCCCCATCTAAAACTGATAATGAACGATATACTTCTGCTAAGAAATCCATATGTCCTGGCGTGTCTATGATGTTCACCTTCGTATTTTCCCACTGAAAAGAGGTTATTCCTGTCTGAATTGTAATTCCTCTCTGACGTTCTAAAAGCGTATTATCCGTCCTCGTTGTACCTTTGTCCACGCTTCCTAATTCTGTAATCGCTCCACTGTTATATAATAAGCTTTCTGTTAAGGTAGTTTTTCCTGCATCAACATGAGCTAAAACTCCAATATTAATAATTTTCATGTGATTTTCCTCCATTCAAAAACCCAAAAGGGCATAAAAATCCCAGTGATAAATACTTTTATCACTGGGATTTTTATGCATAACCATAGGTATACAAAGCATACAGATATTCTCTGGATACTTTAGAATCACATGATAAAGGTATTCTTAAACTGGGTACAAAAAACTAAGCCCTCCTAAAAAAGGACATCCAATTATTTGTTCCCACTATCAAATTGACAGTTTATTTAAGAATACCTTGCCGCATATTTATTAACTCCTTTTAAATAGATACTTAAATAATAGCACGTAAGAGCATATTTGTAAAGGAATCTCCAATTTTTTATCAAAGAGAGTACGTGATTACAAAATAGCTGTAATAATGTACCAATATTTGTTATTCTATAATCTTCCAATTACTCCCGTTCTTTTCAAGTACCAAATCAAATTGAGATACCTGCGTTGCTTTGGTCTGCTGGTCGATATACTCCACTGTCAGCGATACCGTGACTTGATTATCCTTACGATTGTGAATAGGATTTACCAGTTCTTGAAAGATGTACTCTTTTCCGATTGGTTTTAATATCCCGTCATTCACATAGTAGGAAAGTTCACTGGCTGTCGCTGTAGGATAGAGCTTGAAGAACGTCGTTAAAAACTCATTGATTTCATTGGTTGTAATGGAATCAACCGTCCCCTCACTTTCAATGGCTTTTGGTTTATAACTTGATTTCTTAGGTATGTTGGTAATGGTCGGATTCTTAACCAGTACCATATTTCCAGAACCATCTACATAGACACTCACTATATAAGCAGAGTGGACGGTCTTTGTATTTTCTCCCTCTGTAATGAGCTGGTCTACACTGTAGGTTACATTAAACTCATTGTCGCCAGTTGGCTCTACCGTCCATATCTGAAATCCTCTTACAGAAGACGATACAGGAATATCTTTGCGTACTGTATCAACATTGAGAGCTTGAAGTTCATCTGTCAGATAGCCTTTTAGACTTTCCATTCGATTATCAATGGACTTATCGGATTGCTCCCATGAATAGTAGACTTTCGCAAAGTTCTCTACAAAATTTTCTACATGATGAGTATCAACGTATTCCTTTTCTATGATAGTTGTTTCGTGAATAGTATGAGTATCTATAGCTGTAAAGTGCTTGAATATCGCAAAGCTGAAACTAAGCCCTAAAAGTACCCACAAGGCAATCACAACCTTTTTATGAGGATTGACCTTATAGACACGAGGTTTCTTTTCCTTTGGTATCTGTTTTTCTTTATTCTGATTTTTTCTAAATTTCATCATTAAATCTTCCTTTCTCATTGTTTGATTCGTCCTGCTCCCACTAAATGCTGTTGCCAGTAGGGGCTTGTTAAGTCGGCATAACCGATTGGGTCGCCTGCATGAAACATACGGTTATTGCCAAGGTATATCCCAACATGAGTAATATAAGAGCCAGCGTTATAGGTAGAATGAAAGAAAACCAAATCGCCAGCTTGTGCTTCCGATAGTGGGATATGCTGGGTCACATCATATTGCTGTTGTGCGGTTCGTGGTAAGTTAATTCCAGCTTTTCCATACGTCCATTGTGTCAGTCCGCTACAATCAAAAGAAGTAGTCGGGGAAGCTCCACCGTAAACGTATCGCCAGCCCTCATATTTCAGTGCTTCGTCCATGATGGCTTGTACCGTATCATCATCAAACTCTGTTGTGACAAGATACTGCGTTACCAGTTGCACATAAAACATATTGCCATAGTTGTATCGCCAGCCCCCATTGATAGGTATGGCTATGGGATTGGGGTAAGACACTTTTTCGCCACCTGAATACTCTTTTGAGAAACTTTGAGCCAGTTCAAAGGTATATTTATTTCCACGATTAGCCACATACCCTAAGAAACCACCACCATAATTGTAGGACTGGATAACCGATTCTAAATCTACACTGAGCCTTTCGCTACTGGCTAATAATTCACTGAAATACTTCACACCTTGCTTAATGGATTCTTCTGTACTCAATGAATTAGGTGGAAGACCGAGGGATTCCGAGGACTGCATAACATCTTCCGCAGTACCGCCCGATTCCACCTGTATAATCGCAAGAAGTATGTTGACATATTCTTCAACGCCATATTCTTTGGCATATTTTTCTACCATAGGCTTATGAGCCAGCACTTCTGCGGAAACATTCACACCTCCATAATGAATATTGGAAATTCCGCTGTCCTGTTCATCTGAAAATAAAATGGCAACAAACAGAAGCAGTGAGAAGACCATCAAGAATAATCCAGAACCACCAATCACTAAAGTTTTCAACTTCATGGTTTCTTACCGACTTTCTTAATGGTGGCGGTTTTGATTGGTGGTCTACTTCTTGTATTTTGTAGTGGTACTCTTTGAACAGTAGACGGACGTTCTTTTGTGATTGGACGTTGTGAAGTTCTATCTGCTGTAGTGGTTGAAGTTGCTGGCTTTTGAACGGTTTTTTCTTGAACGGTATTGCCTTGGCGTTCCACTTTTGGACTTGAAAAATCGGACTTAACTGCTGGACGCTCTTGTTTGGCTTGTTGAGATTCCTTATATGAAGTCTGAATATTAGACTGTTTTGAGGTCTGTTCATCATGATATTGTTCTTGTCTTGTAGTCGGTCTTTCATGAACAGAAGAAGCAGGCTGTTTTTTCTGTTTGACCTGTTCCATTTCAGAGCGACGCTTCGCAATGGTTTTTCGCCTTTGTTCCTGCTGTTCCTTGCGTCCACTGGCTCTGTCCGCTTTGGTTTGAGAAATACTACTGGTTAAATCACGGACATTCTCTTTTACTTTGGATTTTCCTTGATATACTGCATATCTTGCATTGGTCGGCAAATCTTTAACCTGTTCTTTCAAACCACTAGCAGTGTCTACCATTCTGTCTTTGGTATCAGCTACTGTACCGATGGTTTGACCGATACGTTTTCCAAGTGTTGATTTTTCCTTTCCGTCTGGTCGGGAGTGATCTGCTTGTGTCCTTGCAGAACTCCCCGAACCCGACTGTCCTTTTTTACCTGTAACAATGGCAGACCCAGCCCCTAGAGTAGTCATGGAACGTCCAAGTTTCCGCTGTAGACGGTGCATGTGAGCGTGCATAAGCATACGAGGTTTTCTCATCACACGACTTCCCACACTTTGAGAATCGTTACTCTGTAGAGAAAACATACTCATTAAATCGCCCAGCTTGAAGTAGATTCCTGCAAAGGTCACAATCTGTAGAAAAGCAATCAAAAAGAACGGATAACCAGCCGATAAGGTATAGAGCATGGTTGAAATACTAAATGCTGTCGTAATAATCAATGTGATTCCAGCTCGTGTCAAAATGGTATTAAAGAGCTTTGTTATGGCTCGTTTTGACATACCATCAAATGATGGAATCATGCTTAAAATAAAGCTCACAGGCAGAAACATAGCATAGATGATAAAAAGTACCTGCGAGAAAATCATGATTCCTGTTAATAGGAATACAAATATGGAAATCCCAATATTGAAGACAAATAGGAAGAAGACTGTACCTAAACGGTTAATGGTCTTTGTAATGGTTAGATTGGTATTGCTTCTGTCTTCAATTTCTTCCGCAACAATTTTTTCTCTGTCTTCGCCATTGTTGGAATCTGGGCTGGTGGAGAGCAGGCTTTCCACACGGTCAATACCGATACTTTCAATGTCTGAACTGTTGTATTGAAGCAGTAGCCACGGTTGCTGAACCTGTATGGAAAACAGGCTATCTCTGATTAAGTCCACGCTGTCCTTGCCTTGACTATCGGAATGGGGCATGACAATCTTCGTGCCAAGTGATAAACTGGCATTACTGATGTCTGATGAAAAGTCATTGATTTTTTTAATGTAGTCGGGAGCGTAGGCAATAAAGGAAGCCGATAGGATAAACACCAGCACAAAATTCATAATGGCATGAATTGCCTTTGTGGTTTCTCTCTTTATCAGTCCCGTATAGGCAACATAAACCCCAAGAACCAAAATCAAGAGTAAGAGGAATCCAACATAGAAACCCTCTGTTGAAAATCCGTTTGCACTCACACCAGCTAAGGTCTGCATATTCTTACCAATGGAATCTGCTGTAGCGGAAATGAAGTCTAAGGAATAGGCTTCCTGTACTAAGTAACCTGTCGCATTGGAAACATACAAACTGATTGTCCAAATAAAATTGGTAATGGCATATAGTCCATACATGACCTGTTTTCCAATCCCGTCCGACCAGTTCCACGGAAGCCAGCCCCAGCTATTATCCACATAAAAATCCAGTTGATAGTTTTCAAGTGGGTATCGGCTGTATTCATTTGCCACATTGACCGTATCATCTACCAAGCCCGCAGCTTGAACCACCGTTCCCAGCATGGCTAAAAGAAAAATGGCAATCACAAGTGTGAAAGCCACTGTCATTGCCACTTTACCTAGACGTTTCAGCGTCCAGTTTGATTTTATTCTGTTTACTATTGATGGTTTCACATTTACACCTCTTTTCGCACAGGTGGTCTGGTATCAAAGGCATGGAGCAGTTCTTCAAATACAGGGTGGAACTGTATCACACCGACACGACCATATAAATCACTGATAAGGCATTGCCCGTTTTCCAAATCACGCAATCGCTTCTGATTGTTTTCGTCCTCTGGGTCTACACCAAAAAAGGCTAAGGTCTTTTTAATCTCGTTAAGGTCAGTGGAACGAAATGCAAATTTTAAGCCGAGGTTATTTTTCAGTTTTTCATCTAAGAGGTCGTCTGTATTTTGGGTCACGAAATATACCCCAGCGTTCATAGCACGACCAGCCCGAACCAGCTTCATAGATAGTGTTTTTCCTTGTGCTACCTGTAAAAAGCTCCATGCTTCGTCTAAATCTACAATCTTGAAAATGCTTCGGTCTGTATGGATAAAGTCTAAAGCAAAGGTACTAATGACAATCAGCATAGCAACGGATAAAAGCTCCATAGTGGTATATTCCTCAAAGGAAGTTTCCTTGTCGGGAAGTACCAAGTCCGCAACCTGTATAATGTTCAGTTGTTTTTCTAAGCTGATAGACTGCTCCACATAACCATTACTGAATAATAAATGTGCAAAGTCATAGTCTGTAAAACTTTCGATATGGTCGGCTATACTGGTACTTAGTGGCGTATTCTCAACCCGTAATTCCTCAATCACTTTCATCAACCCTCGTACTTCACTATTGGTTACTGCACGAATGGCTTTTCTAAGGATTGGGAAGCGTTCCCCATCACGAGAGGAAATCCCCGTAAGAAATGTCAGAATATCAATAGCCAGTGATTCAGAATCTTTGGGATTTTTCATAATCACATAAGGGTCAAGTAAGCCTTTGTTTTTCTCATCAGAAGTCAGAGTGACGATATTGATTTCATGGGAAATCTCTGGCAAGGTTTCTTTCCATCTGCCACGTTCTGCTTTTGGGTCTACAATCACTGCTTGTGCCCCATAAAGCACCGCATAATAGACGATAAGGTTATTCGCAAAGGATTTACCACCACCCAGCGAACCAACAAAAGCCGACGCTAACGCATTGGTTACTGAACCCTTAACCCCTTGACTGGCAAGAGCAGGTTTCAGATAGACATTGCGTCCAGTATCTAAGCTGTAGCCAACATAAATCCCCTCATTTTCCCCCAGCATTTGAGTAGCACCAAAACCTAAACCAGCGAGGAAATCAGAGGTCACGTATTGAATATAATCATTCATATAACGCTTGCTGGCAGGTAAAAATTCTTCATGTAAGCCGAGCATATCCCCAAATGGTCGTACCAGTTTTACGCTTAAATCGTCATAAAAATCTTTCACTTCATTACAACGACGTTTGAGTTCGTCAAGATCATTTGCTGATACCCTTACCACATAAGACAGCTTGTACATAGATTCCTTGCTTTGGTCTAAATTGGTTTCCAGCTCATTCACACTTTCCAGAGCTTCCGCCACATTGGAGCTGGTTTCATTATCACTTTGCCAAGCGTGGTTATCCAAGTCTTTCAGTTCTTTCTTTTTATTGCGGACAGTAGATAGGGCTTTACGATTCGCTACAATTTCCACATTCATTGACGTATCAATCGGGAATGTAAATTGCTGTTGCTGGTAGTAGAAGATTTCAGAGGACGGGAAGTCCAGTTCTCCGACAATGCTGTTAATGGTAAAGTAAGCTACATAGACGGTTTCATCTTCCTGCTGGATTTTCAAATATCGCTGTTTTTCTTCCACCAAACAGCGAGTAGGCTTAATCAAGTCATAGTATTTAATCAGCGTTTCATTATCCAGCTTTTTCTTTGATAGATGGTACTCATACTCTTCATAGGCAGTGCCTGTCTGTCCGTAAAGGTGTTCAATCAGATAGCCGAAGTCGTCCTTATCTAACCTGCGGATTTTGAAACGACGAGAGATTTTATTTTCTAAGAGCTTTTCCATCTTCTGAAAACGCAGGATTTCATCATTACTCATACTAACAAAATCGCCCATCAGCTTATGGTTCACATCATAGACAAAATCAGACAAAGCATTTTTTGCTTCAACGGTAAGACTTTTCATAGAAAACTCCTGATCGTTGAGAAGCAACTTAAAGCCGATAAAGAAACGGTAGTTCACTTGATTTTCGCCAATCATGGATATTAAAGCGTCTGTCTGTTGGTCGATTTTGTCATAGGCAACCGCTTTGAGCTTGCCAGTGACTTCATTTTTGGAACGCTCTTGTGCAGAACGTATGCTGGATTCTGTACTGATTTGTAAAGCATGAATTTTGCCATCACGATTTTGTGCGATAAGCTGTCTGAAAGAATCATGCACTTGTATTTTCTGTTCTGGACTTAGAAATGAGTAATTGTAAGGAACAAGCTCATAGTAAGCATAACATTCCCCGTCTTTATTCCAGACGAGATTGTTTTCAATGTATTTAATTGGATATGCCATAAAATTCACTCCTAACTGCTGTAATGGCTTCTTGTGGCTGGTTTCTGCCAAGCGTTACTTTTTTTCCTGCATAGGTCAGCTTTGGTCGCAGTGCATAAGCAATGACAGACTTCAAAAATCCATAAGGCTTTTTACCATCAAAAGTTTTTGTAGACATAAACCATGTGAAAGCCACAGGAATCCCAAAGTATTTGAGAAATGCTCCCTCTATCATGGAAAGAGGGGGCAAGTTGCCAAGTATCATCACTGCAAAGAGTGACACGACAAACCATGTCATTTGCGTAAAGGTTATGGGAAACGGAAGTCTAAAATCATTGATAGAATACAGTACCTTTTCCACAGACCAGATACTGGTATAGCTTCGTATTTTCTTCATGTAATCAATCCTTTCATAAAAAATAGGGGTAGCTGATTGAGCCACCCCGTAAAATAGAAAATCTGCCAGTAGTAATGTACCGACAGATTTAATAGACGATTTCAAAAATCCCATGATTGGTTGAGATAAACGTTCCTGAAAGGTCTAAATCCCGACCATAGGCTTGATAATCAATATAGTTTTGAAGACTAGCTGGTACTTCGCCTAAAGCACCCGTTTCTTCAATGTAGTAGCGTGCCACGTCATACATATCATCACAATCGGAATGAATGATAATATCCTCTTGATGTTCGCTTAGTTCTTCAATGCTTGAAAAATGAGTGAGCAGAGCAGATAGCTCCGATTGTAATTCTTCGGGTAATTCCGATACCATTTCCCATAGTCGATTGAGTTCGCCAATGGAAGTGTATTCGTCAACCGTAAAGGGTAACTCGTAGTCATGAATGGCGTATTCCTCATATTCATCATTCAAGCCGATTTTCTCTTTGACTTCCTCAAAGTCAATGGGAAAGGTAAACCACGCACCGACCAATTCGCCCTCATTGTATTTGCCTAAATTCGCAATATAGACTTGCATATCGTCCATATATTCACGTCCTTTCTTTGTAGAGATTCAAAAATCCCTACCGCACTTCGTTTGGTGTACCATTCCTTTGCGGAACATAAGAAAACCACTTATATTCCACAAAAGAACGGTTTTATTTAAGCACCAATAATGCGATTGAATAGCTCTAGTAAAATGTCTTTTACTCCAGCAGCGTTGAAGACTAAGCCAACCGCAATAATCGCAATAATTAAAAAGCCAATCAGTTTGCTAAACTCACGCTTGAAGCCAAGATACAAGCCAATCACAACGATTGCTAAAAGCACCAGTGATTGAGCGTTTGATAGAAACCAGTTATAAAGGTTTTGTCCAAAATTCATAAAAATGTTCTCCTCTCTATATTCAATGAATTTGTATTTGAGTTATTTTTTTGTTGTTATCACGTCCTGTTCTTTTACTGACTGTTGCTTCAAAATCTGCTTGTGTCGGTCTGTCAGTTTCGCATGGTCGAGAATGTCTTTTACAACCTGCGTCTGGTTGATTTCATCAAGTTTAATCGCAACCTTTAAGGTCGGGGCAACTTGATGAGATAGCCAGTTCAGCGTCCTTTGGAAGGAGTAAGGCTCTGGTTTTGTGGTTAGTTTTAATCGTTCACGATTGTTCCCAATAAACCAAGCCCATTCTTCATTCAGTTTCCAATCAGAACGAGGTTTGGAATCGTCTTTATCTACAAAACGGATATACCGATTGATAATTTTAAAGGCGGTATGCTCTGGATTGTCATAGACGAGTAAATCACGGACTGCATAATAGGCACGCTCATTTTTCAATCGAATCTCAAAACGGTTTTTTACTTCTGCGTCTTCAATGGGAATATCATTTTTCTTGTACTGCTCGTAGTCCTTTTCATAGATACAGAAATAAACTTCACTTTGTAATGAACCGATATAGAGGGTGTTTCCCATACATTCCTTTTCCTCTTTGCGTACCAGTTCGCCACTGCGATAGCTTTTAAAACTGCGGAAGACGGAGATACATTCTTCCTGTTGGCACTTTTCAGTGAGTACAGGGATATTTAAAATCCCTGTCTTATCGTTAATGGCAAGGTCAAGGCGTTTCATCACACCGCCAGCCACCAAAACGTCCATAAAGAACTCATACCAGCTTCTTTGTTGTGCCAGAAGATAGCTTTCAAATTGTCTGCACCCACGACCTTTCAATTCCACCAGAACTCCTTTGTCCAGTTCATGGGAGCAAAGGACGAATATGTCGCCTAAAGCATAATGCTCTGAATAAGAATAGAAACCATAGTCCTCATGAAGAAAATAGGACAGTTTCAGTTGTAAGATGTTTTCGACCACCTGCTGTACGTCTGTTGTCGGAAAGCGAATTCTTACATAATCAAACAGCATTTCAAGGGGAGCGTCGGGATTGAAGCGTTCCAGAGCTTCCCAAAGGGACTGCTGTAAATCCTCTGATGGCTTGACTTTTCCTGTTTCAATATCGCTTAGATACTGCCTTGTAATACCAGTCGCAACAGCTAAACGGTTTTGAGATAGTCCATAAGCCAAGCGTTTTTCTTTTAAATGCTGTAACCAAGTTTGTTCATTCAGTAAAAATCCCTCCAATCAAAAAGGCGTATGTCAACTTTTAAAGCCCATTTGACATACGCTGAAATTTTGTAAATCCCTTGTAACCAAAGGATTTTCTAATGTTTTTTTGACTGTTTCCTGTCGATTTGTACCCCCCTGTTAGATACGGGGGGTTAAGTGCTGGCGTGGCTATTGCCACACCAGCCAGCAAGATCAGTCCACACCTGCGACTTCCGCTTCGCACGTCGCCTGCGTGGACTGTCTGCTGTTGGATAACTTTTTAATTTCCTCCAAGAAATCATATCCTTTTGGTACAAGGGGAGTATAAAACTCTGATATGACACTTGTTCCTACATCAACATAGCCACGACCTTTGATTCGCTTTAAGAAGAAATCCTTTTGTACGTCACTGCCAAACATCATGCCATAGCCCATTTCAGACATACGACCTAAAGCCACTCTGAAATTAAACTGATCACGGATTCCGTCGCCTAAATATTTTGCGTCTGGACGTTGACAAGCCAGTATTAGAAAGAAGCCAGCTTGACGACCTAACATGACAATCTGTTTCAGCTTATTCATAACTGCGGTGTTTTCTTTTGTTCCCAGCATTTCCATGAAAGCGACGTATTCATCAAAGATTAAGAAGTGTGCCGGGAGACCTAAGTAAGCATAATTTTTGCCAGTCTTATAGTTCTTCATCTGCTTCATTTCCTCACTACGTTTCATCATTTCTTCATAGAATGTTTCAATGCAAGAAAGCAAGTCTTCTTTTCTATAGTAGACATTTGCCATCACAGAACCTAAGTCCGCAAGATCAGCATTTTTCGGGTCAAGAATATACAGTTTTGAATCTGTATGAAGCAAGGCTTCAATCAGTGTCAGTATAAAGTAAGTTTTACCGCCACCTGTACCACCAGCAATCAACATATGAGGGAGCTTATCATATTCCCACCATACGTTTTTCATTAAGCGAAGTTTACCATCTTTAGCTTCTACTTCATCAATAGAAATACGACTGGCTATGGTGTCATAGAGCAAAGTATATTCCACATAGGAATCCTTTAACTCTTTATCCGTCAGCTCACAGTACAAGCCACTCTCTAATTTCTTTTCCAAGTGTAAGAGTTGGTCTTGATATTTTCCCAGCGTGATTTCCACCCGTATCTGTATCAAGCCATTTTTAAGTCGATAATACATTTTAGGGAAGTAGGTTATCTTTTCCTTTGTACGACCAGCACTATCTTTAAAGAAACCCTCTGTTTTGACCTGTTCAGATTCATACCACTTGTTTTCAAGTATCATCTTTGCCAGTTTTTGACGGTGGTAAAGTTGTTTAACCGTATCATAGCGAACCCGTTTGAATACAAACGCTACCAGCAAGCAGATAAGAATTGCGACACTGAAACTGATAATTAAATAGGGAATGTCAATCTTATCTGCTTGTGATAGGTTAAAATCCTGCCAGTTGATCTGCTGGATTGTCTTCACATGAAACAGTCCGACAACCAGCAGGAAAACAGGCAGGAGTGACGCTATCGTAAAATGAAAGACTAAATCTTTACCAGATGGGCGAATCCTTTTACCACGCTGTTTCATGCGAAAAAGTCTCCTTTCTACCTAGCGACTATTTGTCTTGTGTCGGTTCTTTCTTTGCTTGTGGTTGAGCTTTGAATGAACTAGAATCCTTTGTCAGCACAATATCGTCTGCCTTGATATACCAGTCAACATCTGCTCCTTGATAGGTGGCAGTAGCAACGGTGTCCGCAATGGGATTGATAAGTTCCACCCGTGCGTTATAATCAAACTCTTTCAAAGGCACGCTTGCAGGAATACTTACTTGAATCATGCGTCCTTGTCCTTTGGATTTTAAGTCATAGGTACGTTCCTTGATTTCATCTGAAACCGACCCGTCTTCATTTTGGATTCTCACTTCACGACGTAGAGCAGAGAATTTCAATTCTCCAAAAGTCGTGTCTTTATCTAATACAATGCCATTTGCTAATCTCATCATTTTTCCTCTCTTTCTTTATTCTTTTATCATGTCGTCAGCATGTAAAAGGTAATTTGTAAAACCACGAGTGCCGATTTTGTAGCCCTCTGCGGTAATACGTGGATTGACTAACTTCACACGTTCCTCAAAGCCGAAATGTTTTTCGCCAGCTTCAGCAGGAAGCACCACCACAATATCATCTGCTCTTTGAACATCAGAATAGAGATTATAGCTTCTTGATAAGACAGTTAGCCGTCCGTTGATTCTTCGCTGAACGACTTTATCCTCGCCAGCAAATTCTAAATTGCCGAATGTTTTTTCCATGTTGGGAATCACAAATTTAAGTTCCATATTTTTACCTATCCTTTCTTTTTTATTGGCTGAATGAATGTTTGATGGTCTTAAAGAGTGGGGAACGACCTTTTGATTCTTGATTTTTTGTTTTCATAAGTTCACTTCCTTTCAAAATCGGGTAAAAAAATAGACACCTCATTTTTTGAAGTGTCTACCTATTAAATATTCAAATTTTATTGGAAGTATCTTTATATCTTCACTTTTCAAGGATAAATCGTCGTATCAAAGCTCATTCATAAGTAGTAAATTAGTAGTAAATTGAGTGGTTTTGACCTTGATAAAGTGTGATAAGTCCAGTTTTTATGCGGATAACTAGATTTTTATGCTATTTTTAAAATAAAAATATATAAAATTTTAAAATATGTGTTTAAAATCTAAAATTCTGTTAATACTATTAATACATATATGATCCCCCTAATTATATATGTATCCCCCATATGGCACAAACGTGCTAAAAGACCATAATTATAATTATGGTCTTTTTCTTATTCATCTAAAAATTTATATTATTTTGCTTCAACTTTAATAATATTACTTAAAATTCATTATTAATGCTTTGATTTTTAACCTCTTCTTCCTTGCTTTCTTCATTTAAATTCATTTTATCAGTATTTTTTTGATCTTTTTCAGATTTTTTTAAAAAACTCCATTTAGTTTCTGCAGTAATTAAAGCTATAAATATAATTAAACAGCCAACTATCATTTTTAGCGTAAATTGTTCTCCTAATAATATTGCAGAAAATAAAGATCCAAAAACTGTTTCCAAACTTAAAATAATAGCCGCCTCAGTAGATGATGTATACTTTAAGGCTACATTTTGAATTATGTATGCAATCATTGTACTAAAAATACCTAAATAAATTACTCCTAACCATCCGTGTAACGTAGCAAATGCTGGTGAAGTTTCTTTACATATAATAGCTGCCAAAAACGAACATACCGCTGATACGCCCATTTGTATTATAGTTATAACTACAGGATCTGATTTTTTATTATAATATTCCGCTACCACAATATTAAGTGCAAAAAATACAGCACCTAAGATACTTAAAGTATCTCCCTTTGTAATACAAAACCCTTTATTAAGAGTCAATAGGCATGTACCAATTAGACATAACGCAGTTCCTATAAATTGATACTTATCTGGTGCATGTTTTGTAAGCATCCAATAAAGAAATGGTACAATAACCACATATAATCCTGTCAAAAATGCTTGTTTTCCAGGAGTCGTATACTGAAGACCTATTGTTTGAACTGCAAAGGCTAAAAATACAACAAATCCAACCACCAATCCGCCTTTTATGTCTTGCTTGTTTATATTCTTAAGCTTTTTATAAAAGACTATACTTAATAAAACAAATGCTATTGAAAAACGGAACCCCATACCATAAAATGGTCTAAGTCCTCCTCTTAAAGCTATATCTGTTGCAGGAAATCCCCCTCCCCAAATAATAGCACAAATAAATAAACATAAATTAGCCCAAAATTTTCTACTTTTACACTTCATATAATTCCTCCTCACATTTTT
Source organism: Clostridiaceae bacterium 14S0207 (assembly GCA_003288255.1). Taxonomy (GTDB): domain Bacteria; phylum Bacillota; class Clostridia; order Clostridiales; family Clostridiaceae; genus Hathewaya; species Hathewaya limosa. The sequence goes on from CP026600.1 coordinate 2,485,029, forward strand.
TATAAATTAACACACAAAAAAAACAGCTTAGTACATGACTTTAAGCTGTTTTTTAGAAATATGTTTAATCTGTGTTATTAAAAGCAATTTTTGCAACATTGTAACTACTATTTGCTCATATCTTTACATTTATTAGTACAAGCCTTCATTGCCTTCATAATAGAACTCCTAAATCCATTTTCTTCTAACACTTCTACAGCTTCTATAGTTGTACCCGCTGGTGAGCACACCATATCTTTTAATTGTGCTGGATGCTTACCTGTTTCTAAAACCATTTTTGCAGAACCTAATACTGCTTGAGCAGCAATTTTATACGCTTTATCTCTTGGCATACCATCATATACAGCAGCATCTGCCATAGCTTCTATTAGCATAAAAATATACGCCGGTGATGAACCACTTAAAGAAACAAATGCATCAATTAATTTTTCTGGAATAACTTCTACCTTTCCAAAACTTGAAAAAATACTTTTAACTTTATTTAAATCATTATCATTAATATTCTTATTTCCACATACTGCAGCCATACCTTCACCTACTAATGCTGGTGTATTAGGCATAGTTCTAACTATTTTATGTTCATTTCCAAAATATTCTTCTAAATTTGCAATGGTTTTCCCTGCAACAATACTAATAATAATTGTATCTTTTTTAATAGCGTTCTTAATTTCACTTGCTACACTTGATAATATGTTAGGTTTAACTGCTAAAATTAAAACATCTGCTTTTTTTGATACTTCTATATTATCTACAGTAGTATTTGCCCCATATTTTTCTTTTACCTTTTCTAAACTTGGTACAAATAAATCAGCAACAAATATTTCTTGTGGTTTAACAATTCCTGAATTTATTATTCCACCTATCATTGCTCTTCCCATATTACCGCATCCAATAAAACTAATATTAAAACTCATTACTTAGCCTCCCCACTTATTTATTACTAGGCATTAAGAAAATTATTTTTTCTTAATGCCTATATTTAACTATACAAATATTATACTACTATTTAGTAAAACTTTGCATAATATTTATCAAATTAGAGAGACTATTTTCTATTTTTTTTATAAATTCTTGTTTAATTTTCATCAAAGAAAAATTAACAGTTAAAACTTTGTTCTGTTCTTTCAATTATTTCATCTTGAAGAACTTTATTTAAGTTACAGAAATAATCACTATATCCGGCGACACGAACTATTAAATCTTTGTATTCTTCCGGATGTTTTTGTGCATTTAATAATGTTTGTTTATCTACAACATTAAATTGAATGTGATGTCCTCCCATCTTGAAGTAAGCCCTTACTAAATTTTTCACATTTTCTAATCCTTCATCCCCTGCAATTACATCTGGAGTAAATTTTTGATTTAACAATGTACCACCAGTTTTTACATGATCCATTTTAGATGCAGATTTAACTACAGATGTTGGTCCATTTTTATCAGCTCCCTTTGATGGAGATATACCCTCTGATAATGGCTTTCTAGATAGTCTACCATCTGCACTTGCACCCATAACTTTACCAAAGTAAACATGGCAAGTTGTTGGCAACATATCTATTCTATAAGTCGCTCCAGTTGGAGCTAATCTTCCATTTATTGAATCATAGTATGCATCAAATATAGATTTCATAACATCATCTGCATAATCATCATCATTTCCATACTTAGGAGTTCTATTGTTTACAATATTGTATATATCTTCATGACCTTCAAAATTATCTTTTAAAGCTCCCATTAATTCTTTCATTGTAAATTTCTTATTGTCAAATACATTATATTTAATAGATGATAAAGCATCTGAAATAGTTCCTATACCAACACCTTGAATATATCTTGTATTATATCTTGCCCCACCTGCATTATAATCAACAGCCTTAGTGATACAATCATCAATAATAACTGACATAAATGGTGATGGCATTGTTATTGCATATAATTTTTCAATAATTTGATTTCCTTCAATTTTAACATCAGCAAAATATTTTATTTGTTCCTTATATGCATCAAATAATTCATCATAAGACTTAAATTCTGTTACATCACCAGTCTTTAATCCTATTTGCTTTCCTGTCATAGGATCAACACCATTATTTAAAGTAACTTCAAGAATCTTAGGCAAATTAAAGTAACCAGTTAATGAATAACGTTCTTTACCAAATGCACCAGTTTCAACACATCCTGTTGTTCCACCACATCTAGCATCTTCAATAGATTTTCCTACTCTTAACATTTCTTCAATAACTGTTTCTACATTAAACATAGATGGTTGTCCAAATCCTGTTCTAACGATTTTGGCCGCTCTTTTAATAAACTTATCAGGATTTAATCTACTAATTTGAACATTTGAACTTGGTTGTAATAATCTCATTTCTTCAATTACATCAAGAAGCATATAACTTAACTCATTAACACCATCTTTGCCGTCCTTAGTAACCCCACCAATATTAATATTACAAAAATCTGTGTAAGTTCCACTTTCCTCAAGTGTAATACCAACCTTAGGTGGAGCTGGTTGATTATTAAACTTAACCCAGAAACATTCCAATAATTCCATAGCATTTTCTTTAGTTAAAGTTCCCTCGTCAACTTCACGTTTATAAAATGGATATAAGTGTTGATCCAATCTTCCTGGACAGAATGAATCCCAAGTATTTAATTCAGTTATTACACCTAAATGTACAAACCAATACATTTGAAGAGCTTCTGCAAAATTTCTTGGTGCATGTTCTGGTACCCACGCACATCTTTCTGAAATTTCCATTAATTCTTTTTTTCTATTTAAATCTTCTTCTTTGTCTGCTAATTCCCTAGCATATTCAGAATATCTCTTACCATAAATTATTAATGCATCACAAGCAATAGCCATAGCTTCAAGTTCCGCCTTTTTCTCAAAAAACATAGTATCATTAAAACAATCTAATTTATCTATTTCATTTTGAATTTGAGCTTTAAAATCACCAAATCCCCTATGATATATTTTATCATCTAAAGCAGCATGTCCTGGTGCCCTTTGTTCCATAAATTCTGTTATTATACCGGCCTCATATGCATCCATCCATTCTTTAGTCATATTTTCTAAAAGAATGTGTCTCATAGCCCTGTTTTCCCAAAACGGAATTATAGTTTCCTCTTGGAACTTCTTAGAATGTTCAGAAACTTTAAAAGAAATTTTTTCACGTTGATCCATAATATCAAAATCGCTTAAAGTATGACAACAAAGTTCAGGATAAGTTGGAGTTGCGGCTGGTGCCTCTCCTCTTTCTCCTACAATTAATTCTCCATCATTAATACAAAGTTTTTTATTTTCCATAATATTTTTAAAAGCTAATGCTCTTAAAATGGGAGTTGGAACTGCTCCTTGGTATTTTTTGTAAATTTCTGTAACAAGATTAGCTCTTTCCATAGAAATGTATGGAACTGCATTTACACTTTGAGCTCTTAATTTTTCTACTCTTTTTGTTTTCATAAAATTACCCCCCTATCTTGACATTAAATCCATTCTTCTTAAAATATTCTACCAATTGTTGCATATATTTTTGTGAAGGCTCTTGTAATCCTTCTAATTTATAATTTTCTTGAAGTCTTTTATATTTATCCATACCAATTTTATGATATGGCAAAAGATTTAACTGATCCATTTTTATATCCCTTAAGAAACTTATAGTTCTATCAATGATTTCATTAGAATCATTGATACCAGGAATTATGGGCATTCTTATATATATTTTTTTTCCTAAATCTGAAAGTTTTTTAATATTTTCTAATATTGTTTCATTAGGAACACCTGTATATTTTTTATGCTCATTACTATCAATGTGTTTCAAATCTACTAAAAATAAATCTGTATAATCTAGAATTCTTTCAAAATTACTCCATGTTGTAAATGCACAAGTATCTACTGTAGTGTGAATTCCAGAATTACTACAGGCCTTAAGTGCTTTCTCTAAAAAATCAATTTGTGCCATAGGTTCTCCACCTGAAAAAGTTACTCCACCATTAGATTCCTCATAAAATATCTCATCTTTCTTAACTTCCTTAACCACTTGCTCTACTGTAACTTCTTTACCTGACAACTCTAGGGCTGCTTGTACACATACATCAGCACACTGTCCACATAATGTGCATTTACTTTTATCTAAATAAAACTTATTATCTACTATAGAAATAGCATTCTGATTACATTTATTTTCACATCTTCCACATTTAATACACTTTGAATTAAAATGCATTAACTGTGGCTCTTTTTTTTGACTTTCAGGATTATGACACCACCAACAATTTAAAGGACACCCTTTTAAAAACACAGTAGTTCTAATTCCTGGACCATCATGAATGGAATACTTTTGTATATTTAAAATTATCCCCTTGTTCAAAATATCATCCCCTTTTAAAAAACTCTAGTTTCTATTTATTTTTAAATGCATTTGGGGTATGAACCGTTAATATTTTTACTATTTTATTTGTATGATTTGCCCAATTGTGAATAAACTTAGATTCATAATGAGAGCTATCTCCTGGATATAACTCATATTTAGTATTATCTAAATATAATGTTAAAATTCCTTCAAGAACATATACAAATTCTTCACCATCATGCTGATAAGATGTTAAATTTTCAGTTCCTTCTTCAGGTAAAATTTCGTAAATTCTTGGCAATAGATCTCTATTTTCTATATCATTAGAAAGGTGATATACAATAAATTTTGATTGAACTATTTGAAAAACTTCTTTTTCATAACTTCTTAATATACTTCCTTTATTTTCTCTTGGTATATTAAAAAAGTATGATAAATCAACACCTAATACTGTAGCTATTTTCTCCAAAGAATCTATAGCTATAGTAGTTAGTCCTCTTTCTAATTGTGATAAAAAACCTATAGATAAGTTAGTTTGAGCACTAAGTTCCTTTAGTGTTAATTTTCTATTATTTCTAAGTTCTTTAATTTTACTTCCTATATCTCCAGTCATAATAAAATCCCTTCCACATTTAAATTCTTTTATATCTTCACAATAATAAAAGTTATTGTTTATTTAATATTATTATACTATTATAATAATTAAAAAGCTACTAATTTTCAAAATTATTTTTCTATCATGAAAATTTATTTTATGTATATGAAATTTTATACAATATATTTTTGTTCATGAAATTTTTTTTAATTTTTTTTATACTTCATATCTCTATCTTACCTTAAGAAATTATCACTTCTATGATTTTTTTCATACTATATAAAGTATAGTATTCTTTTTAATTTGAGGTGAGCATTTTGTGGATAAAAAAAGATAATCAAAAGAATAATTATAAGAAGTTATATTCTGAATTACTATATAAATTAAAAAAAGAAGTGGATAAAATAAATGCTTCTGATTATAGCAAAAAATCATTAGGCAAATTTAAAGAAAATGTAGAAAATCTAGTTACTGACTCTTTAGATAAAAATAAATAGCCTATATAATTAAATTTTTAAAACCGCCTTATATATATTTAACCAGTTACTTTTTAAAACCATACTAAAAAGTAACTGGTTTTTATATTTTCTAATTCTATTTAACTAAAATTAACTTAGTAAAGCATACAGCACTTATTATTGCTACCATATCTGCAAGTAATGCTGCCCATAATGTATGTCTAATTTTTTTTATTTTAACTGAACCATAATATACTGAAACTGTATAAAAAATTGTTTCAGTTGTTCCCATAATAATAGAAGCTAAAACCCCTACATATGTATCTGGTCCATATGTTTTTATTATTTCTGTAAAAACTCCTAATGCACCACTACCTGATAATGGTTTAATTAAGACTAAAGGTAACACCTCCGAAGGTAAATCTACAGCCGATGTAACCTTTCCAACCCCACCTATAATATAATTAAGCACTCCTGATTCTCTAATTATCCCTACTGCTAAAAGCATTGCTAACAAATAAGGAAATATTCTAATACAAATACTTATTCCCTCCTTAGCTCCTTCCACAAAACATTCATACACTTTTACTCCCTTAGACATCCCAAGCAAAATAATAAGTAATATTATTACTGGAATAATAGATTTAGTAAAATTCATATTAAACTCCTCCTAAAAATATTTTTCTAAAACTTTGCAAAATATAATTCCTGCTAAGGATGCTATAGCTGTAGATAGTATAGCTGGCAATATTATTACTGCTGGATTTTTAGAATTACACGCTGCCCTTACAGAAATAATAGTAGAAGGAATAAATTGTATACATGTAGAATTAAGAACTAAAAACAATATCATGTCATTAGTAGCATAATCTTTATTAGTATTTAACTTTTGCATTTCCTCCATAGCTTTAATTCCTGCTGGAGTAGCTGCATTGGATATTCCCATACTATTAGCAGTCAAATTCATTACAATAGACTCCATAGCCTTTTCACTTCTGCCTTCTTTTTTAAACAAAAGCTTTAAAATAGGTTGCAATATTTTTGCAATAAATTTCATTGCCCCACTTTCTTGCAATATTTTAATAACACCACACCATAGGCACATTAATCCTACTAGGGCTATCATAAGTTCTACAGTAGAACCTGCTGAAGAAACTATGACTTTTGTTAATGCATCTCCTTTTCCCGTAAAAACGCCTACTATTATACCTACAATAATAAGTAAAAACCAAATTACATTTATCAAGAAATCACCCCTTAAATATAATTACTACATTAATGTATATGAATGATTTCCTTAATTTTTTCCTTGTGTTTATGTTATTTTAGTGATACCATAAAATATGTTGAAAATATCAATTAGGAGAAAGTTAATGATTTCAAAAGAAACAATGCTTTATATAGAAAGTGAATACTCTATTATCAACAGCACTCCTTGTGAATTTTGCGGAAGTAATCTTATTATAGATGAATTATATGTAGAATTTATAGAGGGCTATCCACATCACCTATATATATGTACTTGTAGTAAATGTGGAAATGAAAAAGTATTTGCATTTTCAGCCCCTTATTTTAGAAATGAAGAATTAATATTACCATCAAAATTTTTTACAAATTAAAAGTCATCGAACTATTCATTAATTCGATGACTTTTTTTATTATTTAATATTATTTAATTTAACTACACTAATTGCTTAAATCCATTACCATAAACCTCTTTTATATCAGTTATAGTAATAAATGCATTCGAATCTAATTTATTAACCAACTTTTGAAATTTAAATATTTGTTTACTTGATACAACCATATATAACATTTTCTTTTCATTATTAGTATACATACCTGTACCATTGACAAATGTACCTCCTCTTTTCATTGAATCCTGTAATTTAGGTGCAATTTCATCAATTTTTTCTGATATAACTAATACTGCCTTAGCAGAATGTCCTCCTTCTAATATGTACCCTGCAACCCTCGATACTATAAAAGCAGATATCAATGCATACATAGCCTTTTCTTTTCCAAATACAACAGCTCCAATGACTATAATAGTAGAATCAAGTGTTTGCATAAAAACAGATATTGGAATAGATTTAAATTTAAAATGCAATAGATTAGCAGCTAAATCAGTTCCTCCACTACTAGAAGAAGCTCTTAGTATTAATCCTATTCCACCACCTAAGGTCAGTGCTCCATAGATACTTGCTAAAAATAAATTATTTTTAGGTAGCATAGATGGCAAAAATTCTACATACCATAATGCAAATGAAAGATATACCACAGTAATTACTATCCTAATAGTTGCTTTAATTCCTCTTTGTTTTATCCATAATAAAAACAAAGGTCCATTTACTAAAAGATTAGTAGTAGCTATACTAATACCCGTAAAATATTTTAAAATTACTGCTATACCTGCTAACCCTCCAATTACTAAGTTTCCCTCTGCTAAAAACTTTTGCACTGATATTGCAACCAAAGTACAGCCTAAAGCTATAAGTACATAGTCTTCAATAAGTTTTTTCTTATTTTGTTCAGTTACTTTAACCATAGAAGCTCCCCCCACTAATTTTAAAAATTTATAATAAATATAATTGCTCCCCTTTAATTGTCTGAATTTTTTTAAAAACTTTTAATCATTTCATATTGTAACACTTACTTATACCAAAAACAATAAAATATTTACACATATTGTGAAAAAAAAAAGTGCCGATTTTATCGACACTTTTTTTAAAGTATTTCTTTATATATTTAATTTTTTATAAGGATTACAATTGTTCAGAAATTGATTTTGCTTGCATGAATAATAATAAATAATCTGCACCACCTGCTTTAGAGTCCGTACCTGATAAATTAAATCCTCCAAAAGGTTCTGCACCAACAAGTGCACCTGTACATTTTCTATTTATATAAAGATTTCCTGCATGTAATTCTCTCTTAGCAATTTCAATTTTAGTTCTATTTTTAGAAATAAATGCACCTGTCAATCCATAAACTGTTCCATTAGCAATTTCTATTGCATCTTCTAATCCCTTAGATTTTATTAATGCTACAAAAGGTCCAAATACTTCTTCTTGTGCTATTCTAGCATTTCTATCAACATCGGCAAAAACTGTTGGAGCAACAAAGAATCCTTCTTCACTTGTTCTTACACCTCCAGTAAGTAATTTACCTTCTTTTTTACCTATTTCAACATATTTTAAAATTTTATCTACTGAATTTTGATCTATTACAGGAGATACATTTACTCCAAATTCTCTAGCTGGACCAATTTTTAATTCTTTAGTCTTAGCAACAACTTTTTCAACTATTTCATCATAAACTGTTTCATCTATAATAGCTCTTGAACAAGCTGAACATTTTTGTCCTTGGAAACCAAAAGCTGAAGTTACAATAGCTTGAGCAGCTAAATCTACATCTGCTTCACTATCTACAACTATAAAATCTTTTCCTCCCATTTCAGCTATAACACGTTTAATCCATTTTTGTCCTGGAGCTAAATCAGCAGCCATTTTATTTATTCTTAATCCTACATCCTTAGAACCAGTAAAGTTTATAAATCTAATTTGTGGATGTGAAGTTAAATAATCTCCAACTTCTCCTCCTGGTCCTGGTAAATAGTTAACAACGCCTTTTGGAAGTCCTATTTCCTCTAATACTCCCATAAATTTAGCAGCAATAATTGGTGTTGTACTAGCTGGTTTCATTATTACAGTATTTCCTGAAACTATAGCAGCTGAAGTCATACCAACTAAAATAGCTAATGGGAAATTCCAAGGTGCAACAACTAAGCCTACTCCAAGCGGAATATATTTGCACACATTTATTGAATTTTTAAGTGGTATTAATTCCATTCCTTTAGCATACTTAAGCATTTGTCTTCCATAGTATTCTAAAAAGTCTATTGCCTCTGCTACATCGGCATCAGCCTCAACCCATATCTTACCTGCCTCTTCAACAAGTAAAGCCGAAAATTCATTTTTTCTTTTTCTTAAAATAGCGGCTGCATTGAATAAATAATTAGCTCTTTGTGCTGGACAAACATTTTTCCAGCCTTCAAAAGCTTTTAAAGCTGCTTGTACAGCTTTTTCAGCTAATTCTTTATTAGCTTTAGCTGTTGTTCCTATAATCTCAGCTGATTTTGAAGGATTATAAGAAGTTATTCTTGCTTCAGTATCTATTTTTTCTCCATTAATTATCAATGGAAAGTGTCTTCCTTTTTGGCTATCAATTAAATTTAAAGCTTCTTCCATAGCTTTTTTATTTTCTGGTAAATTAAAATTAGTTAATGGTTCATTCTTGTAAGGCACTAACATTTATACTTCCCCCATTTCAAAATTTTTTAACCCTCTTAAAGTTATATACAAGTTATATAAAAATTTATATAACTTAATCACCTAATTAAAAAGCTTTTAATTTTCATAGCAAATAACTTTTTTTCATTTTAATGAATTTTACATTTAAATACATATAACCTTACTACTAAATAAATTTTGTTTTTTATTTATCTTAAATATTAATTATTTTCATTTTCATCTTTAATTTATATATAGTATATTATATATACAACTAATATTCAACTATTTTTAGTGTTATTTTTTAAACAATTCAGAATATTTTTTCATGCTATGTACTTTCTTTTTTATAATTCTTCTCTTATTATATGTATATTATATAGTTTATTTGTTTATGTGTGTAAAATTCATTTCATTATTATTAAATTCGTTCACATTTTATTATTATTCCTTTTATAAATTTATTTATTAACTTGTTAAAAAATTATATATCTCATAAAAATATTAATTAATATTTTATGAACAAATCTTTATAAAAAAGGGTTATACATCCTTATTAGTATAACCCTTAATCTTTGTACAATAATTTATATATACTTTTTTATTTTATATAGCCACCTTGCCTGTAGCCAATCCTATTATCATTAAAATAGATATAATTAAAATAATAGCCATCCATATTTTTTCCCCTGATGTAATTTCCTTACCATTTTCCTTTTTAGCTTTTATATATACATAAATTCCTAATGCATATAAGATTACTGTAAGTCCTAAATAAAGGATTCCTACGGCATAAATTACATAAATAGTATATATAGTAGCTATTATTGCAATAACCTTATCTAGACCTGTAAATTTTTCTTCTCCTAAAGCCGCTTTGGCTCCGTATATAGCTGAGAAGAAATAAGGTATTAATATAGATGTAGTTGCTATATTATATAACATTGAGTATGCCTTTTGAAATGCACCTGATAAAAGAGAAAATAAAAATATTTGTGTCAAAATTGTAGTTACCATAAGTGAATTTCTTGGAACATCATTTTGATCTAACTTACCAAGCCATTTTGGCATACTACCGCTTTTAGCAACTAAATATGGTGTTTCTGCAGCTAACATTACCCAACTAATAAATGCACCTATTAAAGAAATTATTAGTCCTAGCTTTGCTATAATTGAACCAGATTTTCCTATTACGGTTTTTCCTAATAAATCTGCAAAAGGTGTTACAGACTTAGCAAGACTATTTGCAGGTATTGCACCCATACTAACAATTGTAATAAACATATATATTGCTAAAGTTGCTATTATACTAATAATTATTGCTTTTCCTACTATTTTTTGTGATTCTGCTCTTTCAGATAAAACCACTGCTGCCTCTATTCCTACGAAACTCCATAAAATAGTTCCCATAGAATCACTGACTTGCTTTAATAAATTTGTAGCACTCCCTGTAGATGCTAATGTATTTTGCCAATTAGGAACAAAGAATATATCTTTTTTAAAAATAAAAACTCCTAAAAGGATAGCAAGAACAATTGGTATAAGTTTTGCTATTGTTACTATTGAATTTATTATACTTGTATTTTTAGTTCCTCTAATTTGTAATAAATAAACTGCCCATAAAAGTATAGTTGCAAATGCAAAGGATACAATGGCACTCATTCCACCTACTAAATCAGCTAGGGTTTTTACTAATAAAACTATAAAAGCTACATTTCCTAACCAAGCACTTATCCAGTATCCCCAAGCAGAATTAAACCCTGCAAATTCTCCAAAACCTTCTTTTGCATAAGTATAAATACCACCTGTTAATTCTGGTTTTTTATTTGCCAACATATTGAAAACCATGGCTAGGGCAATAATTCCTATACCTCCAATTATCCATGCAATAACAACACTTTGTGGATTAGCTAAGTTAATAAGATCCGTAGGACTATTGAAGATTCCTCCACCTATCATAGAACCCATGCCTATTAAAACTAGCATGCTTAATCCTAATTTATCATTTTCTTTCATTCCCCTTTTTCTCTCCCTTCATTTATATATAATTTTTTCAGTAACTAGTAAAAAATTTATTTCTTAAATTTATTATTATCAATTTACCTTAAAATATTTATAAACTTTTAAAATTAGGATTAATATTTTGCTATTGCATATTTATGATTTTTTTTGTATAATAATTACACGACCCAAAAAGAGCCAACCACAATAAAGTGATTAGCTCTTAAGGTTTGTCCTTTTGTATTGTATTTTTAGTTTTATAATTAAATAAAAGTTCAGTAAGTATAATTTTTTAAATTATATTACACTGCAATTTTCCCTGTTGCAATTAGGTAGATTACTATTATAGAAATTATAAAGAAAATAACCATTGCAACTTTTTCTTTTCCTGTAATTTCTTTTCCGTCTTCCTTCTTAGCTTTTATATATACAAAGCTTCCTAATGCATATAATATAACTGTTAATCCTAGGTTAACTAATCCTACTGCATACACAACATAAATTGTATATATTGATGCTAAAGTACCTACTAATCTATCTACACCTGTAAACTTATCTTTTTCTGCAAATGAAACTTTAAATCCATAGAATGCTGAGAATAAGTAAGGTATTAAGATAGCTGTTGTAGCTATTGTAAACATTACAGAATAACCTTTTTGTAATGAATCAGATAACATAGAACATAAGAATATTTGAGTACATACAGTTGTAAGTAATAATGAATTTACTGGACAACCATATTTGTTAGTTTTTGCTAATGATTTTGGCATAGCACCATCTTTTGCTAAAACATATGGAGTTTCTGCTGCTAACATAACCCAGCTAACAAATGCACCAAATAATGAAATAATAAGTCCTAATTGAGCAATTACTGCACCAGCTTTACCAATTGCTGTAGCACCTAATAATGCTGCGAATGGAGTAGCTGATTTACCTAATTGTTCTGCCGGAACTACACCCATAGCTATTAATGATACTAACATATATATAGCTAATGTACAGATTAAACTTATAACGATAGCCTTACCAACTATTTTTTGTGATTTAGCTTTTTCAGATAATACAACAGCAGCTTCTACACCAATAAAACACCATAATATTGTTCTCATTGAAGCACTTACTTGTTGTAACGCTGTAGTTTTTTGTCCTGTTGCTGCTAAAACTGTTTGCCAGTTTGCAACAAAGAAAGTATCTTTTTTGAATACAATTATTCCCAATATTACAGCTAAAGCTATTGGTATTAATTTTGCAACTGTAGCTATAGCATTAATAACCCCTGCATTTTTAACACCTTTATTTTGAATAAAATGAACTGCCCATAAGAATATTGATGCTAATATAAATGATACATATTTGTTCATTCCACCAGCAAGGTCAGCAATAGTTTTAAATAGTAAAATAACGAATGCAACGTTTCCTAACCATGCACTAATCCAATAACCCCAAGCTGAGTTAAATCCAGCAAAGTCACCAAATCCTTCTTTAGCATAAGTATAAACACCGCCTGTTAACTCTGGTTTTTTATTAGCTAACATACTAAATACTAATGCTAAGAAAATAACACCTATACCACCAATAACCCATCCTAAAAATGCTGCTTGAGGGTTTGATCCAGCAATTAAATCTGTAGGACTATTAAAAATTCCTCCACCAATCATAGAACCGATACCTAGTAAAACAAGCATCATAAGACCTAGCTTATGTTCGTTTTGGTTATTTTCCATAAATATCTCTCCTTTTATAAGGTATTTTATTATATTCTCTGTTAATTCTTTAACAGTTTTACAAAGGATTTTTCATTTATATTTATCTAGTATTAATTATGTATAATCCCTGAAAAAAATGTAGAAATATATATGAAATTTCTCTTTGCATGTCTTATTATAATTAATTATGTCTGTCTTGTAAATTCATATTTTTGTCTTTTTCTTGTTTTTTTTTAATTATTTAAATTTTTATTGCATTTATTCAATTTTTTTCCTTGAATAAATATTTAACAACTCTTTTTCGAATTTAAGAAATAATGACTATTAAAAATTTCGAATTTTCCTTATTTTTTTAGTAGTTACCTTGCATGAAATAGTTTTTTCAGAAATTTATAATTCTTGACTTACTTAGTTTATATGTATTTATAGACAACTTTGTATTTTTTACCATGAATAATCTTTAAGTTTTTGTGCATATAATTCAATTAAAAATTTTTTTAATTTTTTTTACACATTTTATTTTTTTATATGATTTTGAACTCATTTATTTAAATGTATTCTATATTTTCTATTATTTTTCATTTATTCTTTACTTTTTAATAATATTCCCATACTTCTTCTTTTTATAAGCAAAAAAGTATATGAGTATTAAAAATCTAATAACTCATATACTTCTACTTTTTTATTATGAAAATTTCTCTTACTCGATCTTATATCCAACACCCCATACTGTTTTAATATATTGAGCGTTTCTTCCATTATCCTCTATTTTTTCTCTCAATCTTCTAATATGCACCATTACAGTATTTGCTGAATCAAAAAAGCTGTCTCCCCAAACTTTTTCATAAATTCTCTCCGCACTAAAAACCATTCCTTTATTAATAGAAAGTAACTTCAAAATATCAAATTCTGTTGGAGTAAGTTTAATAACTCTATCATTTTTCTTAACTTCATGTTCATCTAAATAAATCTCTAATTCACCTATATTTATGACATTTTCTTTTTTATTTGCATAATTATTTAAAACTTTATATCTTCTTAGCTGTGATTTAACCCTTGCAACTAATTCTAATGGATTAAAAGGTTTTGTAAGATAATCATCTGCGCCAGTAGAAAGTCCTAATATTTTGTCCATATCTTCACTTTTAGCTGAAAGCATAATTATAGGTATATTATTATCTTTTCTTATCTTTATACAAGTGTCTATACCATTCAAATTAGGCATCATAATATCTAAAATTATTAAATCTATTTTTTCTTTTTTTAATATTTCTAAAGCTTCTAAGCCATCCTTTGCCTTTATAGATTCATACCCTTCATTTTTAATATATATAGATATTAAATCACATATTTCAACTTCATCATCAACAATTAATATCTTATTTCTTATCACAAAATTTCACCCCTTATTGCAATTTACTTGTATAATTCTACATTAAAGAAAATTCTCTCCTTTTCATACGATGCCCATATATTTCCATTATGAGCTTCAACAATACTCTTTGCAATAGCTAAACCTAAACCACTTCCCCCTGTTGAAGAATTTCTAGATTTATCACTTCTATAAAATCTATCAAATAATTTATCTAACTCATCTTTACTTATATCATAGCACTTATTCGAAATGCTAACTACACAATGTTTTTCATCATCTTCAATATTAATTTCTATCCTTTCCTTTGGGGAACTATATTTTATTGCATTACTTAAAATATTTTCAAACACTCTAGAAATCTTATCTCCGTCAACTTCTAACATAATATTAGACTTTTTCATTTTATCATCAATTACTATATTTTTCTCCTCACAAATAGGCTCTAACTCAACTATAAGTTGACGAATAAGTTCATTTATAGCTATTCTATTTTTATTTAATTGAGCACCTTTATTATTCATTTTTGTGAAAGCAAATAAATCTTCTATTAATACTTTTAACTTTTCTGCTTTATTATACGCTATGTTTAAATACTCCTCTCTTTGTTTTTCATTTTCATATCTTCCTTCCTTAACAAGTCCTATATATCCCATTACAGAAGTTAAGGGAGTTCTTAAGTCATGTGAAACATTAGTAATTAATTCATTTTTAGTTTTTTCAGCTCTTCTTTCTTTTTCTATTTTATCTTTAATTTGTTCCTCCATATAGTTAATATCATAGGCTACAATAGCTAATTCATCCTTCCCCTCTATATCTACCTTATAATCCAGATTTCCTTTAGATATTTCTCTTAAAGATTTGGATATATATTCTATATATTCAATTTTCTTCTTTGTGACTAATAAAAATATTATAATAAATACTATAAATGCAACTATGGAAGCAAAAAATTTACTCTCAGATGTATAATACACAACCTGTTCACCATGTAAAACATTATTATACATTAAGTAATAATTCTTATTTAAAATTTTTACTGGATAAAATGCATAATATTCATTTTGTTCCTCATTACCTGATGTATAAAGTTTATTTATAAAACCATAAACATTTACTTTATCCACAAAAGCATTACTAACTTTAAATTTTATATTACCGTCTAAATCAGTTAAAAAAACATTTGAATTTCCAGATTCTAAAAGCCTATTTAATATTCCCTTTATTCTTATATTATTAAAATCATCACTTGAAATATATTTATTAATTTCCTCTACAGCACTTTCTATACCATTACACCTCTGTATAATTTTTTGTATTTCTTCATCTTTAATTTCATTATGATAAAGTGAATATTTTGATGCTATAAATTCCCTTAATTGTTCTACTGAAGAATCTGTTCCATTATTTTTATTATAAACTTCTTTAGTTAAATTTTTTAGATGTTGATAATCTCCTTTTTCTAAATAAGTAGTACCTTGTTTAAAATCCATTAATTCTCCTAAAACATTTTTAACTTTTCTATCAATATCTTCCCTTTCTTCTTTATAACTTATATCAACATTTTTAGAAATTTTATTTCTTAGACCTCTATCAACAAAGTAATAACTAAATGTAGAAATTATTAAACAAATTATAGTTATAGCTAAGACTTCCATCCTTAAACTAGTCATTATATATTCACGAGTATTTTCAAATATTCTTTTTGCCTTTTCTTTTTTCATATTTATTTTTTTCTTTTTTTCGAGCCTTTTTTGTTCCTTTTTAATTTGCTTCTCTTGTTTTTTTAACTTCCTTTTATATACCCAAGTATGTTTAACTTCACTTTGATCCTTTATATATCCTTCTTCATTTACATTTTTATATATAGTTCTATCTATGTTTTCATTATTATTTAAATTCATATTATCCCTTCTTCCTTATGTACATTTTATCATTACTTATTTAAAAAAAATCTATATAAATTCTTACATTTTCTTAATATTTGAATCGAGTAGGAGCTAAATAATTATTTTATTTAGCGTCCTCTCACACCACCGTACGTACCGTTCGGTATACGGCGGTTCATTAAGAATTATGTATTAGCTGATATCCTTTAGATATACTTCTGTAACCAAGGTTTTCAATATATTTGTTGTTTAAGATTGTGTCAAGAACTGGGCTTTTGGATATTCTCCAATAGCCTTTTCTTGTATTTGCGTACTCCCATGCTTTATGGGTCGGAAGACCTAGTTTTATGAGGTTTCGTCCTCTAGTTTTAACCTTTTTCCATTGTTTCCAAATACAACTTCTTAACCTTCTTCTTATCCAACTATCTATTTTTTGTATTTTAGCGTTAGCTTTCGCTACTCCAAAATAATTAATCCATCCAATCGTTAATTGGTTAATCATGTAAATTCTATATTCTATACTTATACCTTTATTACGATTTGTTAATTTTCTTATTTTGTTTATGAATCTTTTATATGACTTTTCATGTATCCTTATATTGGCTCCGCCTTTTACAAAATAGAATGAAAAACCAAGAAATTTTCTTCTCGTCACAAAATCTACCGCACTTTTATTTTCATTAACTCTAAGTTTTAATACATCTTCAAGTACTCTTCTTGTACTTGCCATAACTCTTATTCCTGCCTTTTTGCTTTTTACATATATATTACAATCATCTGCAAATCGACAAAATCTATGACCTCTTTTCTCAAGTTCTTTATCTACTTCATCAAGCATGATATTAGCAAGGAGTGGGCTTAGTGGACCACCTTGCGGTGTACCCTTATCAGATTTTACCTTCAATCCATTTATCATTATTCAAGATTTAAGATACTCTCTAATTAGCCTTAATACTCTTTTATCTTTAATTTTTCTTGATAGTCTTTCCATTAATATATCATGATTAACTTTATCAAAGAACTTTTCTAAGTCTATATCAACAACCCACTTATAACCTTCGTTAATATATTCCTTTGATTTTAATATAGCCTGTTTAGCACTTTTATTTGGTCTAAATCCATAGCTATTATCTGAAAAGGTAGGGTCATAAATTTTATTAAGTTCTTGTGCTATTGCCTGTTGTATTAATCTATCAAGTACAGTAGGAATTCCAAGTAATCTAGTTCCACCGTCAGGTTTTGGTATTTCCACTCTCCTAACGGGTGAAGGTTTATACCTTCCCTCTAATAACTTTTGCTTAATTGTTATCCAATTCTTAATGATAAATTCTCGAAATTCATCGGTTTTCATACCATCAATACCATGGCTTCCTTTATTAGCAACTACTCTTTTCATGGCTTTTAGCATATTTTCTCTAGCTAAAATCATTTCAAGTAAGTTATCAGTATCATCTATTACATTGTTTTCTCTTTCTCTCTTTGCTAACGCCAAATTATTACTCTGCGCCCCTCGCTTATCTTGAAGTTCCACTTCTCCTTCCACGAGGCGACCTCTGTATTGAGTTGTCTGCTTTCCTTGTAATTTATTTGAATTATTCAAAGCTGAAAACCTCCTAATGTTCAGTCCTTCCCGCACTAAGTGCACATAGTGTGGTACTATGACCTCTGCTGACTTCTGATAGTTCAGTTACATATCACTATGTAAGTTATCATGTAGGAAATTCATCCTTTAATGATATATCTATCAGACCTCCCCAGGTAAGAACGCAATCTTTCATTCCATATATCTGCCACATATACTGTAGTAGCTTTCGGGTGATACGGACTTTGTTTTGTTATGCAAACTCATCCAGCTATAATCAGCCTCTTATGTGATTCGTATTCCTCAGACCGGAATTTTGCCCTCCGACTTCCTTCAGATTCCATCTCGCAATGGACACCCTTGTCATTGGCTAACGCCTATATCACCTTCGGCGCTCGGGACTTTCACCCTATAGATTGCGCCCATGCTGGGCGCACATCGAGTAGGAGCTAAATAATTATTTTATTTAGCGTCCTCTCACACCACCGTACGTACCGTTCGGTATACGGCGGTTCATTAAGAATTATGTATTAGCTGATATCCTTTAGATATACTTCTGTAACCAAGGTTTTCAATATATTTGTTGTTTAAGATTGTGTCAAGAACTGGGCTTTTGGATATTCTCCAATAGCCTTTTCTTGTATTTGCGTACTCCCATGCTTTATGGGTCGGAAGACCTAGTTTTATGAGGTTTCGTCCTCTAGTTTTAACCTTTTTCCATTGTTTCCAAATACAACTTCTTAACCTTCTTCTTATCCAACTATCTATTTTTTGTATTTTAGCGTTAGCTTTCGCTACTCCAAAATAATTAATCCATCCAATCGTTAATTGGTTAATCATGTAAATTCTATATTCTATACTTATACCTTTATTACGATTTGTTAATTTTCTTATTTTGTTTATGAATCTTTTATATGACTTTTCATGTATCCTTATATTGGCTCCGCCTTTTACAAAATAGAATGAAAAACCAAGAAATTTTCTTCTCGTCACAAAATCTACCGCACTTTTATTTTCATTAACTCTAAGTTTTAATACATCTTCAAGTACTCTTCTTGTACTTGCCATAACTCTTATTCCTGCCTTTTTGCTTTTTACATATATATTACAATCATCTGCAAATCGACAAAATCTATGACCTCTTTTCTCAAGTTCTTTATCTACTTCATCAAGCATGATATTAGCAAGGAGTGGGCTTAGTGGACCACCTTGCGGTATACCCTTATCAGATTTTACCTTCAATCCATTTATCATTATTCCAGATTTAAGATACTCTCTAATTAGCCTTAATACTCTTTTATCTTTAATTTTTCTTGATAGTCTTTCCATTAATATATCATGATTAACTTTATCAAAGAACTTTTCTAAGTCTATATCAACAACCCACTTATAACCTTCGTTAATATATTCCTTTGATTTTAATATAGCCTGTTTAGCACTTTTATTTGGTCTAAATCCATAGCTATTATCTGAAAAGGTAGGGTCATAAATTTTATTAAGTTCTTGTGCTATTGCCTGTTGTATTAATCTATCAAGTACAGTAGGAATTCCAAGTAATCTAGTTCCACCGTCAGGTTTTGGTATTTCCACTCTCCTAACGGGTGAAGGTTTATATCTTCCCTCTAATAACTTTTGCTTAATTGTTATCCAATTCTTAATGATAAATTCTCGAAATTCATCGGTTTTCATACCATCAATACCATGGCTTCCTTTATTAGCAACTACTCTTTTCATGGCTTTTAGCATATTTTCTCTAGCTAAAATCATTTCAAGTAAGTTATCAGTATCATCTATTACATTGTTTTCTCTTTCTCTCTTTGCTAACGCCAAATTATTACTCTGCGCCCCTCGCTTATCTTGAAGTTCCACTTCTCCTTCCACGAGGCGACCTCTGTATTGAGTTGTCTGCTTTCCTTGTAATTTATTTGAATTATTCAAAGCTGAAAACCTCCTAATGTTCAGTCCTTCCCGCACTACGTGCACATAGTGTGGTACTATGACCTCTGCTGACTTCTGATAGTTCAGTTACATATCACTATGTAAGTTATCATGTAGGAAATTCATCCTTTAATGATATATCTATCAGACCTCCCCAGGTAAGAACGCAATCTTTCATTCCATATATCTGCCACATATACTGTAGTAGCTTTCGGGTGATACGGACTTTGTTTTGTTATGCAAACTCATCCAGCTATAATCAGCCTCTTATGTGATTCGTATTCCTCAGACCGGAATTTTGCCCTCCGACTTCCTTCAGATTCCATCTCGCAATGGACACCCTTGTCATTGGCTAACGCCTATATCACCTTCGGCGCTCGGGACTTTCACCCTATAGATTGCGCCCATGCTGGGCGCACATAAAAAAAGAAGATACCCAAATTATTGAGTATCTTCTCTATTTCGACTAACTCTAATAGTGTTGTATTTTGGGGCTAGTCTTCTCCACAACATCCTCCACAATCACATGATCCTCCACAACATGAATCACTTGATTTTGGACAATCTGCACACATATACAATACTTCCTCAGGATTTATATAATAGCATTTTCCACATTTATCCCTAAGAACTAAAAATGGTCCACACATTTTAATAAATTGTCCTTTTACACATTTATTTTGAAAGACTACTGTTACCATCTTACACTCGTATTCACACCCACAAAAACATTGACTAAAATCATAACTCATAAATTTACTCCTCCTATTAAAGTTTTTAACGTAAGTTTCTATAATTCTCATAAGTTCAAATTGAGGGAACCTAATTTTCAAAATTTATGGAGAAAATCAATATATTTTCAATTTAGATTAATCAGGGTACTATTAAGGTACCCTAATTAACACCTTTACTACAAATTAACAACAAGGATTACAAGATGGTTTTGGACAATCGGCTACCATATAAAGTATTTTTTCTGGATTTACGTAGTAACATTTTCCACATTTATCTCTTAAAACTAAGAAATCTCCACACATTTCTATAAATTTGCCTTTAACACATCTATTATTAAAGACACATGTAACCCATTTACAAGTATACTCGCATCCACAGAAACATTTTGAAAAATCGTACATAAAAATCCCTCCATTTATTCTTTTCTAATCTTTTGCTTAATAGAAATCTTATTTAATTTCTATCTAATACCAATATATTCTTTAATTAAAAAAGTGTGCTATGTAGATTATTTTTTTTATAATTGTAAATAATTATGGATAATATGCCTATTTTTATATCTTTTTAGTAACATTCTTGTGTTATACTTATAATAAATTTTAGGCATTAGTTTTTATACTATATCATGTTGGAGGTAGCTATGAATTTAAGTAATTTTTTAAAAGATTTTTACCTTTTTGCCTATTACTATATAATTTATGCCCATTTAGGATGGTGGTTAGAAACCATTTATGCCACTTTTAAGGAAAAGAAATTTATAAATAGAGGATTTTTATTTGGTCCATTTTGTTCAATGTATGGATTTGGTGCCGTAAGTCTTATATATTTTCTAACTCCATTTGAAAATAACTTATTCTTACTCTTCATTATAGGAGTTATTATAACTACTGTACTTGAATACATCACAGGATATATGTTAGAAAAAAGTTTTAATACAACTTGGTGGGATTACAGTAAAGAACCTTTGAATCTTCATGGTAGAATTTGTCTATCATTTTCATTACTATGGGGTGGTATCTCTGTAATTTTAATTAAAATAATTAATCCTATTTTTAATAAGTATTCCTATATTACTAATACTTTCTATGGAAAAATCATATTATCTATAATATTGGTATCAATGTTATTAGATTTTATATTAACTTTAATTTCTATAACTAAATTTAATTACTTATTAGATGAATTTAAAACTTTGCATGAAGAATTCAAAACTAAATTAGATATAAGAGAAAAATTGGAATCAACTCATTTGGAGGAACAAAAAATTTGGCAGGAATTTAAACTAAGATATGAATATATTTATAAAAAGCTTCAAAAAAGATATTCTAGATATTTAAATGCATTCCCTAAATATACATCAGGTAATTTAAAAAGCTTTAAAGATGACTTTAAGAAAAAAATACATTCTAAATTTAAAACAAACAAATAATACTATGGCATTATATTATATTACAAAGGAGCATGACTATCATGAAAACACCTAAGTTGATTAAAATTTGTCAATATATGTATCATTTACACAGAAGAAATTTTAAAATATATTTAAAACCACGAAGTATACCACATACTCAAGAAGTCTGTAAAAATTCTATTCATTGGGTAGGTCATGCTACTACCATAATAAATATAAATAATAAAATTATAGTAACAGATCCTGTAACTAGCCTATACCTAGGACAGATGAAAAGACTGGTAAATCCATCTATAAATCTTTCAAAAATGAAAATTGATTATATCTTAATTTCTCATGGTCACATGGATCACCTAGATATATCTACCCTAAAAAAAATAGATAAATCAGTTAAAATAATTTGTCCAAAACAATATAAAAAATTATTACAATTAATTGGCTTTCAAAGTATTTTTTCAATTAATGAAAATCAAAAATTCACTGATGGAGAATTAACTATTGAAGCATATAAAGCTAATCATGATGGTAAACGATATGCTTTAGGAAGGTATAGTTTATCTAATTCATATTTAATAAAAGATAAAAATAAGTCTGTATTTTTTGCTGGTGATACAGCTTTAACAGAAAACTTTAAAAATATTAAAAGTGATATTGCATTAATGCCTGTTGGATGTTATAAACCAAAAGAATTTGAGCATATGCACTGCAATCCTGTTCAATCATATGAAATGTTTAAAATGATGAATAGTAAATTAATGATTCCTATCCATTATAAAACATATATTTTAGCTCAAGATGAAGATGAAGAAACTATACAAATACTAAATTCTATAAACCGTGGTGATATTAAAATCATAGAAATAGGAGAAACTATAAAATTCTAAACTTTTCTATTTTATGATATAATAATTTTAACTTTTAGGGAGGTGTCCGTAGTGAAACGTGTTTTTAAAGCCAATATGCTATTTCTTGTATTAATGCTTATACAACTTATAGCACCATTTTTAGTTATACCAATTTTTAAAAACGTTCTTCATTTAAATCAAAATTGGTTAATGGTATTATTTAGTATAATTTTTATTTATTTGCCAGGCATTATATATCTGCTTATAAATAAACAACCTTTTAAGGAAACATTGAAATTGAACAAGCTAAGTTTTAAAAATATAGGCTTTTGTTTACTACTTCTTTTATTAATGTATCCTATAACTGGTTTTTGTAATTTATTAACATCTATATGGTTTCCAAATAATATTCCTTCAGCAATGAACTCTATTTTTTCAGGTTCTAAATTGTTATTTTTCTTCACTCTAGCAATTATGCCTGCTATTGGCGAAGAATTTTTAATGCGAGGAATTATTTTAGATGGGTATAAAAATATTAACATACATGTAGCAGCTATTATGAATGGATTTTTATTTGGAATTCTTCATTTAAATCCAACTCAATTTTTATATGCTTTTATGTTAGGAGTAGTTTTCTCTTACTTGGTTATTTATACTAATTCACTTTTTTCTTCTATGCTAATACACTTTTTATTTAATGGTTTCAGTGCACTATCTTTCTTGTTTCTCATGAATTCTAATAATTCTGTAACCAAACAAGCTACTGATTCCGCTATGAAAAATTTAGCGTCTATTCAACATTCATATATATTTATATTAATTATTTATGGTATATTATCTATACTATGTGCATTTGTTATATACATTGTATTAAGACATTTGAAAAAAATAAATAGATATGAAGAAAAGCGTTCCTTTAAAGAACATACTATTAACCTAGATGAAGATGAAAATGTAGATGAATTTGCTTCATTAAATCCTAGAAAATCTAAATTACTAGCATATACCCCAACATTTCTTTCCGTTATAGTATTTTTTGTTTATATAATTATATCTTTTAAACTATTTAAGTAAGAAAAAATATGTTAAAATTCAAAAAGGTTGTATAAAATATTTAAAAATGTTTTATACAACCTTTTATTTTTCATATATGATTTTATTCAGCCTTTTCCATTAAAAGCTCTTTCTCTTCCTTATTTAATTTGCCAATTTGTCTTATTAATACCACAGCAGCTATCAATGAGGCTAAGAAATCTGAAACCGGTGCTGCAATCCATACTCCATCTAATTTAAAGAACTTTGGTAATATCAGTATTAATGGTATTAAAATAATAACCTGTCTTGATAAGGATAATATCATAGACTTAGCAGCTTTACCAATAGCTTGAAAGAAATTCGATGAAACTATTTGAAATCCTATAATAGGAATCATTAAACAATATATTTTAATAGCATGTTCTCCTAGTTTCAAAAACTCAGGATCACTTCCAAAAGGTATCATCATATACTTAGGTAACAATTGAATCACAAGAAATCCAATTATACATAATGTTGTAGCTCCAGCTATAGCTAACTTCAATGTTTTCTTTACTCTTTTATATTGTTTAGCACCATAATTATATCCTATAATTGGCTGGGCACCCTGGTTTATTCCGAATATAGGCATAAATACCATCATAGTTACACTATTTATAGCCCCTATAACTCCAACTGCTAAATATCCTCCGTAAGAATTTAATGCCCTATTTTGTATTATTGTAACCAAACTAGAAGCTATTTGCATAGCAAAAGGGGACATTCCAATTGCAAAAATGCTCTTTACTAATACACTATCCAATTTGAAGTTTTCTTTTTTTAACTTTAGCATTGCATCATTACCTAGGAAGTATCTTAAAACCCAAATTGAGTTAACGGCTTGAGAAATTATGGTTGCATAAGCTGCTCCCTTAATTCCAAAATTAAAAATACTCATAAATATATAATCTAATATTATATTTAAAACCCCACCGATAAGCATAGTAAACATTGCTATCTTAGGATTTCCTTCAGCTCTTATTATGTTATTTAAAGCAAATCCTATGTTCTGTAACATTATACCTAGTATTATTATAGTAGTATAATCTGTAGCATATACTAGAGTTTCTTTACTAGATCCAAAAGCTAAAAGAAGCTTTTCTTTAAATATTAACCCTAGTACAGTTAAAACTAAGGAATTTATAATAACCAGAATGAACGCATTTCCTAATATTTTTTCTGCCTCATCCTTTTTATCTTGTCCCAGTTTTATAGAAATACATGCAGCTGACCCAATTCCTACAAGCATACCAAAAGCCATAATTATACATGTAATTGGAAAGGTAGATGTAAGTCCTGATAAAGCTTTAGTACCTACAAAATTTCCTATAAACATTCTATCTACTACATTATATAATGCATTAACTATCATTCCCATAATAGCTGGAAGAGAAAACTTAACAAGTAATTTTCCAATACTCTCATTTCGTAATTGTTCTGAACGTTCCATACGCCACTTCCTTTCCGTAATTATTTAGATGTCTAACTATAATACATACTTATTAAGTATATTCTCCTCAGATTTCTTAGTCAACTGTAATATTATGTGCATTTCATTAATTTTTAATTAACTTTTAATTAATCTCGATACTAACTTTTGTTCCACCTTCTCCTGCTTGTCTAGGTGTAACAATAAGTTTCATAGGAACTCTATTTTTTAATTCTTCAACATGGCTTATAATACCAACTGCCATTCTATCACTATGAAGTTTTTCCAATGAATTCATAACATCATCTAATATTCTAGGATCCAATGTTCCGAAGCCTTCATCTAAGAAAAAGAATTCTAATGGTGCACTACCTTTCAACTGAATTTGTGAAGATAGTGATAATGCTAATGCTAATGAGGTCAAAAATGTTTCTCCTCCAGATAAAGTACTACAATCTCTTATAGCACCTCCACTAGTATCATCTCTTATGGTAAAGTTCCCTTGTCCATCAATTTCTAATGAATATCTATTTGCCGTAATATCCCTCAATCTTTTTGAAGCCTCCATAGATATATATTTAAGTTTATCCAAAGATGCAAATTCTACAAACTTATTTCCTTGAAGTAGCTTATCTAAATCATTAATTAAACTTAGAGTATGATTAATTTTATTTTCCTCTTTCTTTAAATTCTTAAATTCTTCTAAATCCTTACCCATATCATTAATAGATTGTTCTAAGGAGGCCTTTTCTCTTATCTTTTCTATATGCAATCTACCTATTTCCTCTTTTTTCTTTAGAACTTCAACCAACATTTCTTCATCTATAAAATTTTTATTTAACTTCTCTGAAACTCTCTTAATATTGTTTTCCGTTTCTTTTACCCTATCTTCATAACCTCGTATTTTTTCTTCTAAATGCATTATTTGTTTTTCATCCAAGTATAACTCTAAACACTCGTCAATAGATAAAAATTTATATGCTATTATTCTATCTTCTATTTCCTTCTTATTTTTATTGCAAAGTTCTTTTAATGTTATCTTTTCTTGAGTTCTTCTTAATACATTTTCTTTTAAAATTTTAACTTCATTTTCTGTATTCTCAAATTTTATTTTTAATTCTTTATACTTAATTTCTATGTTTTCTATTTTTCTATTTATTGCTTCTAAAACTTTTACTGGTTCCTCACCATCAGTTATTTCAATAATTTCTCTAGTTATCTTCTCTATATTATTAGATTTTTCTTTTCCTACCTTTACTAAACTTTCGATTTCAGAAGAATATTTATTTATAATAGAGACTAATTCATCTTTATTTTTAATAAACATCTTTTTATCTTCGGAAATTTTCTTTAATTTTTCCCTACACAATGTAAGTTGTCTTTCTATATTTTTAATTTCCAACACTTTATTTTCTAAAAAATCAAGATCTTCTAATTCTAATTCTTTAATACATAATTCAAGACTTTCTGATGCTTTCTTAACCTTCTCTTGTAAAAATTTAACCTCTGATTTTAAATCAAAGATTGTCTTACTTTCTATTCTTATATTTTCACATAATCTACTATCTTCCTTTTCCATTTCCTGTTTAGCATTAATACATTGTTTTATCTGTTCTTCTAAAAAATTCTTTTCCTTTTCACTTTGCTCTATATCATTTTCACTTTTTATAAACTGATCTTTCTTTATTGCTAATTCCTTATTTAAATCCTTATTTAAATTTTCCTTATTAAAAGCATTTAAAATATTATCTATGTTCTCTTTTAATATTTCTTTTTGTTTTTTTAAAACCTGAAATTCCGTATTACGTTCATTAAATTTTTTCTTTTCCTCTTCAATTTCTTTTTGTAAAATAATTAAAGTATTTTCTCTTTCTTTTAAAATATCTAAATCTATCTTTTCTGCTTTTATTTCATGATGATTAGACCCACATACCGGGCAAGGTTCTCCTTCTACAAGTTTAGTTGCAATTATATATGCCATATTTTCTGTAGTTAGCTCTTGAATTTCATCCTTCAATCTTTCACATTGATCACTTTTTTTGCATAATACTTCCTCTAAAGATTTATGATCACTTTCACTATTTTTAACTTTTTCTTCTATATTTCTTAGTTTATCCTGTTCTTCTTTTAATTTTATCTCTAAATTCTCTTTATTTCTTACTTTTTCCTCTAACACATTAATTTCATCTTTAAGTTTAAATAACAAATTATTATGTCCTGGGAAATTATTTGATAAATTATTTAACTTTTCTTGTAAAACATTTAATTCTTTTTCTTTTTGTTCTTTAGTAACTAAAATATTGTCTTGTGTTCTACCAAGAACATCAATATGCTCTTCTTTTTCCTTTATTTTAGACTCCTTTTCTCTTAGTTCTTCTAACTCTTTTACATAATCTCTTTTAATTAAAACTGTCTTATCTAAAAGTTCTTTATATTCATTTGAAAACTGAAGCCTATCTATTTTTTTATTTAACTCTCCTTCACTTTCTTCTGCATCAAAAATGTTAATTTCAACTAACTTTAATTGCTCTTCTTTTTCATTTTTCTCCTTATTTAGTTTCCTATAAAGAGATAATAAATCTTCCTTTTCATTCTTTAATTCTTTACATTGCTTGTTGAGCTCAATAGCTCTCTCTGCATTTTTTTGTTCTCTATATAAATTAGGTAACTTTTCATTTTTATCTCTTTCAACAATTTTATAATTTGAAGTAATACAATCTAGTTCTCTTTCCTTTCCATCTAGAACTGTCTCATATTTTAAAAGTTCCTCTTCATTTAATTTGTATTTATTAATATTTTCATTATATTGAACTATAAAAGGTTTTATAGTAAAACTAGCCTTTCCTCTCTCTAGTCTTATCCTATCCTCTTCTATTTCTTTCTTGTTTATATTAAGTTCCTGTTCTTCTTTTTTATATCTATTAAACTCTACAGTAAGCTCTCTTAGATTTTTTAATTCTTCACATCTATTACTAATTTGTTCTTCTTTTAATTTTAATTCTTTTTCTTCACTTTCAACTTGTATAAGTCTTTCCTTGTTATCCTTATAGGCTTCTTCCGTTAAATCTTTGTATTTAGAAAGCTTTCCAATTAAAATATTTTGTTCATCTAAAACTTTATGCTTAGCACTTCTTACTTTTCCCACTATGTTTTTTCCATATTTCTGTAGACCGAATATTCTTTCTAGCATATCTCTTCTATCGCTACCTTTAAGCTTTAAAAATTCACTAAACTTTCCTTGTGGTAAAACAACAGAACGAGTAAAATCTTCGCAACTTAGTCCTATTATGTCTTCACAACATTTTTTAACCTCTCTAGGTCCTTCCCCTATGACTCTCTCTTCACTATAAGCTGATTTCTCTATAATTCTACAATACCTTGTTTTAATAGTTTCATTCTTATCTCGTTTTATATTTCTCTCTACTATATAATTTTTTCGTATACCATTATTTAAAATTTGGAATTCATAACTAACCAATAATTCATCACAAGAAGTATTTATACAATTGCTACTTTTTCTTGATATTTCCCCATAAAGCGCTAAAGTTATAGCATCTAAAATAGTAGACTTCCCTGAACCAGTAGGTCCAAAAATTCCAAAAAGACCTTTAGACGTAAGTTTTTCAAAATCAATAGTTTGTTCCTCTATAAAACTGTTTAACCCTTTAATCTTTAATGTAATTGGTTTCATTACTACTCCTCATCCTCTCCTAAAGCTATTTTCAAGAATAAATCTACAACTTCTTCAGAAGCTTCCACTCCTCTTTCTTTCTTATAAAAATCCTCGAAAAGATCCTTAAAGCTTTTCTCAGTATAACTTTCAAATTCAGCCTCAGAATTTTCTTCATTTATAATAATAGGTCTAAATTCTAGAATATCTTTTTTTATTTCTTTCATGGTTTTTATTTCTTCTTCAGTAATATATTTATCCGTCTTAATCTCTAGATAAACCCATATCTCTCGGTCTTTATTCTCTTCACACCTCTTAATAGCTTCATCTACTCCATTACATTTCCAAACTTCTATAGGTTTATAATTTTTAAAGTAAATTTGCTTTATATCTGGAATATCTCCAGCATGAATATCTAAAATATATGCACCTTTAGAATATCCAATTTCACTTTTACTGTATGGTAATGGAGAACCAGAATATCTAATTATAGTATCTCCCTCACAATTAACCACTTGTGGTTTATGCAAATGTCCTAGTGCTACATATTGCGCTTTACGTGGGAAAATAATAGGGGGTACTGCTAAACTTCCACCCAATTGAATTCCTCTTTCTGAATCAGATTCTTGTCCACCTATTACAAAAAGATGAGATACAAAAAGATTTATAGTATTCCTTCTGTATTTATCCTCTAATCCTGAAAATAGCATTTTCATTTTCTCTACATAAGATTTTGCTCTATCTTCATCATTTAAACCTTCATATATAACTTCATTTAATCTTTTTTCGCTGGGATACGGAATGGTTAAGACAACAGCCTTTTCACCCTTTATTTCTATTTCTACATACCCTTCTCCCGCATCTATAATATTATGTTGTCCACATTTTCCTATCTCTGCAATACTCTTAGGAGTAGCCAACATAATAACTCCCTCTTCATATGCCAAAGGATTTGCTGCAACTAATCTTTCTGGATTATCATGATTTCCTGAAATAATTAAGACCATTCTTTGTCCATTTTTAGTTATATCCTTTAAAGTTTTATAAAATAATCTTTCTGCTTTAGCCGGAGGATTACTATTATCATAAATATCTCCTGCTATAATAACTAAATCTATATTTTCTTCATCTAAAACAATTTTAAAATCTTCTAAAAATTTCTCTTGTTCCTCTAATCTGCTGGCATTCTCTAAGTACTTACCAAGATGCCAATCAGAGGTATGTAATATTTTCATCAAATCACCTCTCCATTAGTCCTTTAAATAATTATTGCACAAATAACTAAAAAAATCATTATTCTACTATTTGATTTGCCTATTGATAAAACTTTTACTATAGTGTTTTTTAATTTTTATTGAACTAAAAGTAATTTTGTTTTAATATAAAGACATAGAAAAAACATATACAAATTTGAGTATAATACGTTGATTTCAAAGATTCCTATAAACCTAACAAACATAATGATTTTCTTTTCATCTCACTATTAATTTAGTGAGATATTTGTTTTTTGAATTTTTTCTATTTATTATTAAATATCTTATTCTTTATATGCCTGTCTACTCTTTAATTTCATTTTAATCATACCTATAATAAATAAAATTATACTTCCTATAACTATTCCAATAGAATCAATCATAACATCCTTAAATTGTCCCGATCTTCCCATAATAAAAATTTGATGTATTTCATCAGTACATGCATATAAAAATGTGCTTATTGATGACATTACCCAATATTTTAATAAAACTTGTTTAGTTCTAACCTTATAATAATTATTTATTCCATAAAAAAATAGAAAAAATAAAATCATAAATTCAGTAACATGTGCAGCCTTTCTAACTAGAAAATTAAGCATATTGTATCCAACAAAAGTTACGAAAGAAGGTATAACTTTATTCATAATCTCCACTATAAATTCATTATTTTGTGTAGAAACATCTCCAGGTTGTTGAGAAAAACAAAAAATCATAATCATAAAAATAAGAGCTGGTATAAAATACATTAATTCTTTTATTTTTTTATTTTTCATGTACTCCTCCAAAAATTAATAAACTTTTTAAATTCTTATATAGAAAAAGAAGTCTTTTAAAGACTTCCTAATTTCAAAAACAACTTTAAAATTTTGTATAAATCTATATTTTCCAAATATGCATTCCATTTTTATTACATTGATTTTCATCAACTACTGATTTGGTATCTATAATAACAGTATCCTCATTCACAAGAGTTTTAAAATACTCACAATCATCCATTATTATTTCATATTGTTTTGTTAATATTAATATTGCATCTGCATTCTTTAACGCTTCTTCTTCTGTCTTAACCTTAAAATCATATATTGTAGGAACAACAGGATCAAATGCCTTAACATTTGCACCCCTTTCAATTAATATTTTACATATATCAATTGGAGGACTTATTCTATCATCATTAGAATAATCTTTCATCGCAAGACCTAAAACAGCTATTTTTGAATCTTTTAAAGCCTTATTATTTTTATTCAACATTTCTTCTGTTTTATCAACTATGAATTCAGGAATCTTTGCATTTTTTTCTCTTGATAATTTCAACAAATCCATAGAAACTCCCATTTTTTCTGCCCCTGGAGCTATATAGTGATATGCATTTGGAATGCAATATCCTCCTACCCCTGGTCCTGGCACTAAAAGATTTACTCTTTTATGAGTATTAGCAAGTTTAACAACTTCTGATATATCAATTCCTAATCCTTCTGTAAATCTTGCAAACTCTTGACACATAGCAATATTTACATCCCTTTGAACATTTTCAAAAACCTTTGATGTTTCTACTGCTTTTATATTTGTAGCTGGAATTACCTCAGCTTTGCAAACTATAGATAATAATTTTATAGCTCTTTTTAAACTTTCTTCATTTATAGCACCAACTATTGTTGGCATATTAGCAAATTCATCAAATGCCACACCTTCTGCTATTCTTTCTGATGCATAAGCTAAATAAAAATCTTCTCCAGCTTTCATATTAGACTCTTTTTCTAAAATAGGCAGAATAAATTCCTCTGTTGTTCCTGGAATCACTGTGCTTCTAATTACAACCAAATCACCTTTTTTAATATTCTTACCTATAGTAACTGCTGCTCCTTCTAAATAATTCATTATATACTCACCATTTTTAATTGGAATCCCAACAGTTACTATAATATTATTACACTTTTTAACAGCTTCTTCACCATCTATAGTTCCTATGTACTTATTGTCTTTAAGTTCCATATTCAAAATGTCTTTTATGCCTATACCATGAAATTTCTCTGTATGATGAGTCAATCCACTATTTATATCATTAATTAAACTTGTATCTACATCAACCCCTATAACTGAACAACCTCTAAGTGCAAAACTCAAACTTAATGGTAACCCAACAAATCCCTGTCCAAACACACAAACTTTCTTATATTCAGAATCTAGTGGTATATTTTCATCTAATTCTTTAAGCTTTTTTAAACTTAAATCTTCATCATAGTTTTTTGTCATTTTTTCCTCCTAAACAACTTATATTATGTATTAATTTTAGTGTTTTCCTACTTCATTTACAACTTTTCTTTTATATTATTATATTATAGTACAAATATTTTAAAATTTAAAACCTCTAGTGGTTATATTTAACTCTCCTAGAGGCTTTTAATTAATCCATTTTACTATATTTTAAATTATTTTTATAGGTATTTATTAATTATTTTACATTAACAACTTTTATTGGAGTTAAATGTTCAAAAGTATTAGAATCACATATAAACACTTTAAGTTTTAAATTATCTTCCTTTGGTAATCTTACTTCCGCTTTTAAAGTTACTCTTCCTTCCGAATCCAAATTACCACTTACTTCTGAACTTCCAACAATTTTATTTTTATCATTATAAGCACCTATTAATAATTTAACTTTCTTTGATTTATTACTTGCATCTCTGAACTTAACAGTTACCTTTGGAGTAGTTCCTTGTTTAAATTCATCTTCACCATTTTCAATTATTACCTTATTAGGTTGCTCTATATTTAAATTAGCACCGAAAATTTTATGAACACCTTTATTATAAACACACTTTGCATTTCCCTCATTATCAATAAATATAACATGACTTAACTTAAAATCTAGATTTTCTTTTAAAAATGCTGCATCGGATACATATTTGCCATCCTTATAATCAAGAACTAATTGTTTTACCTTATTGTCTTTTCCTCTAAATTCTGCATAAACTTTATCACCATATTTATTATCTGTTTGAATAAATAGTTTACAATTATCCTCTTCAATAGATTTTATTAAAGAAGCATCTTGATTTGTGCAATTAGAACCATTATTATATTTAGCAATATGAATCTTTGCAGTACTCCTATCTTTACTTTCTTCTGTTACAAAAATATTTAAACCATATTTAACTAAATCTAATCCACATACTTTATTGTATTTAGCTGAATAATCTTGTGAATCACTAAACACAGGATTCATAAAAATATGATTATCTTCAACATGATATACATCATCCCTAGTATTTCCTGTAATATTTATTTTTGAACCTGGTCTTAAACTAAATGCAGCATCATGCATTTGATAATTGATGTTATCTGCACCATTTCTTCCACTCTTTTCATATCTATATATTATAGGATTTTGATCAGCATCTACAACACCTGCAAACATTCTTCCTGGATGATCGCCGGCTTGTTGGTCTGGTTTGAAACCATTATATTTTTCATCTATATGCCAAATTATTAAACCTGGATCATATTCAAGACCTTTTCTACCAATATTAATAGTTTTTAATCCCTTATCTGATAGAGTATCCGCACCACTATTTCTCCACTCGACTAAATAGTAATGATTGTAAATTTCTACACCATCACTTTTAACAAATCCATCAAAATTAAATTTTGTATCTCCTTCTGCATTATCATTTAAAAGTGCTTTATTATCTGCTGTAACCTTTATATCATCAATATATATTCCCTCTTCTGGAGTATTTCCATCAGTTCTAAACCTAAATCTTAAATCTATTTTCTTACCTTTGAAAGCACTTAAATCGAATTTTGCATCTACCCATTTGCCCTTTGAAGAATCGGTAATTCCATGACCTGGATTTCTCTTTTTAATACTCTCCGCATCATTATCTACAATCCACTTATCAACTTTATCAGTAGTAATATTACCTTTAACGCATGTCCATTCTTTCTTTCCTTCTTCTCTAACTTGAACTGATGCAAAATCAAAACCTGGATCTATTTTATACCAAGTTTTAAAGCTTAACTCTGCAGAATCTTTGCCTGTTAAATCAAGACTTTCTTTAGTAGTCATATAATTTTCTATATGGTTACCCTTACCACTAAAGTAACAAGTCTTTCCTTCGCTTGGAGTTACTATTCTATTTCCTTTTCTCTTTGGCAAGTTAATTCTTATAGCATCATTATTTTTTCCTTTTAAACTTGCTTGGTCTAATACGATATCCATACCTTTTTCATCTATATCAGATAAATTTAATTCCTTAGAATTTTGCCAATTTGCTTTTCTACCTCTTTTTTCAAAATCCTTTTGTAAATATTCCCTACAATAAGCACCATAACTTACTGGTTGTGATCCTCTAGGATCTCCTGTATAGCTTCCACCCATTATAGACCAATTTTCAACTGGTACATCTTGTCCATGGAATGCGTATAAATCTGGAAGTCCTAAGACATGTCCATATTCATGGGCAAATAAATCTACTGGTAAATCTTGTTCAAACACTGTAAAATCTTCAGCTCTAAATTTTTTTCCATTTTTATCTGTAACAATAGGATTCTTCTTTACTACAGCTTCTTTTTCCTCTTTATTTAATTTATCCATTTCTTGTCCAAATATATTGAAGCCCCATCTGTAAGGCCATATAGCATTTTCACCTAATGAACCTCCACCCCATTCTTCTCCTAAGCCTGGGTGAATTACTACTACTGTATCTAGGATTCCATCTGGTTCATCATAGTTTCCATCTCCATCTAAATCCCACTTATCTTCTACATCAAATTCTGACAAATCAATATCCTTTGAAGCCTTCTCAATAGCTTCCTTAACAAGTTTTCTAGCTCTTTGTTGGTCACTTCCACCTTCATTTGATCCATAATACTTAGCTTCATGATCTGCCATATACCATCCTACAACTTTTCCCTCAAATCCGTAAGTTCCTCCAGATTCTTCTTGTAAAAACTTATTAACTGTTATATGTTTTTGTCCATCTGATGTTGTGTAATAATCTTTTCCAAAAAATAGTTTTTCATAAAACTGTGGTGTACACTCACTACCTTTAAAGTTGTTTATTCTCCAAGTCTCTTTTTTATCCAAATCTTCATGTTTATAATCCGGAAAATCCATTAAGATAATTAAAGGTTTAGCAGTAAACTTCTTTTTACTGTATTGTTGTTTTTCAATAGTTGGTAATGCACCTTTTAATTTTGCACTTTCAACACCATGTACTAAGGTACAATTACCACTTAACCCTAAAAATATTGTAGCTGATAAAATAATACTTGTGAGTTTTTTACTTATCACAAAGCATTCCCCCTAAATTAAATATTAATAAAATTTCTATATAAACTTTCATAGAAATAACATTTTGAAAATTTTTTACACAAATAATTTTTTTAGTACAATATAAATTTTGACTTATTTTTTATAATTATTTCAATTATCAGAATCTTTTTAATTATTATTTTCCATTATACATTAATTTTTAAAATTTTTAAAGTATTATTTTTCTATTTATATATTTTTTATTTATGTTTAAAAACATAATTTATGGATAAAAAAACCTGACATTACTAAATATAATGTCAGGTTTTTTTACTATATAGTTTTTAAAAGATTATTTACTTCATTCTCTAAATTTATAATTTTATTTTCAGCATCACTTATTGAATTTCCTATAACACCTAAATAAATTTTTATTTTTGGTTCCGTTCCTGAAGGACGTACTACAAAATAAGCCTCATCATCAAAAATAAACTTAATAACATTAGATTTTGGAAGAGTTATCTCTTCTTTATCTCCTGTATTAACATTTTCTTTGTAGCTTAACTTATAGTCTTCTTTATATGCAACTTTAAACTCTCCAAAGTTTTTAAAGATTCCATTTCTTAAAGCTTCTATAATACTTACAATCTTTTCTTGTCCTTCTTTACCTTTTAAAGTTATAGAAATTAATTTTTCTTTATAATAACCATATTTATCATACAAATCTATTAATGCTTCATATAATGTTTTTCCAAGAGATTTATAATAAAGTGTCATTTCACAAATTAAAGTTGCCGCAATAACTGCATCCTTATCTCTTACAAAATCTCCTGCTAAATATCCGTAACTTTCCTCATATCCAAATAAGAAGGAATTCTTTCTAGGAGTTTCTTTTTCAAATTTACCAATAAGTTCTCCTATATATTTAAAACCAGTTAAAACTTCTCTAACCTCTACACCATACTCTCTGCAAATAGGATTTACCATATTTGTAGATACTATAGTATTAACAATTGTTGCTCCATTAGGTAGTCTATTTTCATCTTTTAATGAAGAGATCATATAATGAGAAAGTAAAACCCCAACTTGGTTACCATTTAATACTCTATATTCCCCAGTATTATCCTTAACAACTACTCCAATTCTATCACAATCAGGATCAGTTCCTAAAATAATATCAGCAGCTTCAGTTTTCGCCATATCTAAAGCAATAGTGAAAACTTGCTTATCTTCTGGATTTGGATAAGGCGCTGTTGGAAAGTTTCCATTAGGAAGTTCTTGTTCCTTTACAACTCTTACATTTTCATATCCAAGTTCCTTTAAAACTCTTCTAACAGGAATATTTCCTGTACCATGAATTGGCGTATAAATAATATTTAAATCCTTAGCATGCTCCTGTACTAATTCTTTTCTTATAGTTAGATCTTTTACCTTTTCAACATAAGTAGAATATACATCTTCTCCAACATAATTTAACATTCCATTTTCAAGAGCCTCTCCTTTTGAGATAACATTAACATCTTCAAAGGAATTAACACCATTTACAAAGCCTATAATTTCTTTTGCTGGAATATCAGTAACCTGACCACCATCTGCTCCGTATACTTTATATCCATTATATTCTTTAGGATTATGAGAAGCTGTAATTACAATACCACCAGAGCATTTTAATTCTCTTACACCATAAGATAAAATAGGAGTTGGCGTTAATGTTTCAAATAAATATACTTTAACACCATTTGCAGCTAGAACTCTTCCAGCATACTCTGCAAATTCCTTAGACATATTTCTAGAAT
Source organism: Clostridiaceae bacterium 14S0207 (assembly GCA_003288255.1). Lineage (GTDB taxonomy): Bacteria > Bacillota > Clostridia > Clostridiales > Clostridiaceae > Hathewaya > Hathewaya limosa. The sequence goes on from CP026600.1 coordinate 2,522,687, forward strand.
CATGTGCTATGGCTACACTAGGGTTTTCAAACTTATCCTTTAAGTATCTTCCAAAACCTTCCGTAGCCTTACCTACTGTATAAACATTAAGTCTATTACTTCCAGCACCAATAACTCCCCTAAGTCCACCAGTACCAAATTCTAAATCCTTATAAAATCTATCTTCAATCTCTTTTTCTTCCTTAATATTTTTAAGTTCACCTTTGGTATCTTCATCTATAAAACTAGAATTAATCCATAAATCATATTTATCTTTATAATTCATAAATCGTACCCTTTCTCATAAATATTATTTTTATTTATTATTATACATATTACTAAACTTAATTAAATTTCGTGTTTTTCCTTAAGAATTTTTATAAACTCTTCTAAAGCTTCTTCCCAAGGACGCATATTATCTCCAATAGTACATCTTAGCATCATATTGTCTAAATAAGAATAGGCTGGTCTCTTTGCAACAGTTTTAAATTCTCCTGTAGCACAAGATGAAACTTCACAAGGTATACCTGATAATTCTACAATCTTACATGCAAAATCATACCAAGAACATTCCCCTTTAGCCGTACAGTGATATATTCCATATTCTTCAGTACTCATAAGTTTTAGAACATGAGAAACTAGATCTTTACAATTAGTTGGACTTCCTATTTGATCATTAACTACTTTTAATTTTCCCTTTTCCTTAGCATTTTTAAGAATTGTATACACAAAGTTTTTACCCTTCATTCCATAAAGCCAAGAAGTTCTTATAATAAAATATTTAGAACAGAAATCTCTAACATATTCATCACCCATAAGTTTGGTTTTTCCATAAACGCTTTCAGGTTCAGTAAGCTCATATTCCCTAATTGGCTCAGTATGTTCACTATTATACACATAATCTGTGGATATATGTATAAGTTTAGCACCAACCTGTTCACAAATCATGGCTAAATTTTTAGCTCCTAATGCATTAACCTTAAATGCTTCATCCTTATTACTTTCACAACTATCTACATTAGTATATGCTGCACAATTAATAACAACATCAGGTTTTGTTCCATTAAATACAGAAATAACATCACTAAAATTACTTATATCTAATCCATCTTTACTAAAGTGAAAAACCTCATGTTCTGTTCTTTTTAGTTGAGTTAAAACTTCATGTCCTAATTGTCCATGAGCTCCTGTTACCAATATAACCATAATAGTTTCCTCTCTTTCCTATTTAAAACTATTTTATTTTTAAAAGATCTTTTACAGTATCATATTTAATAGATAGTACCATTTCATTAAAAGCTGCACTACTTTCGACTTGGAATTCTCTAACTGGATCTAATTGTCTATAAGATCTTAACTTTATTCCATCCTTTAAATGTTCCATATTATCTAAATGGTCAATCCACTTTTGATCCACATTTTTAAGAAGAATCTCTCTTTGCTTATCCTTAAACTCCTCTTCTGTATCAAAACTTTCCATAACGCCTTCATAAATATGTTTAACAGCTCTATTAACTATTCTTTGTATTATATCTATGGACTTATTCTCCAAATTTTCAAAGTTAATTATCTCTTCATCTACAATACCAAAATCGTTTAAGAACAGTACAAGTTTTCTTAAATTATCATCAAAATCATCTGCATCATCAATGGCATCTTGCTTTAGTGCATCTGTTAAATGTTTTTTTACTATATCTTCTAAAACAAACTTAATCATATCATCAATGTTTTCAGTAATATCACCCTTATCAAGAACAAAATTTCTTTGATCGTAGATTACAAGTCTTTGTTTATTTATAACATCATCAAAGCCAATAATATTCTTTCTAGTTTCAAAACTATTTCCTTCTATTGCCTTTTGAGCAAATTCAACTGCCTTATAAACAGACTTTTCCGTAATTGGTTCATGTTCAGGTAAATCTAATTTACCAAACAATGAATTAAATCTATCTGCCTCAAATACTTTAAAAAGTTCATCTTGAAGTGAAATATAAAATTGAGAACTTCCTACATCCCCTTGACGTCCAGCTCTTCCTTTTAACTGATTATCTATTCTTCTTGCATCATGTCTATCTGTTCCTATTATTCTAAGACCACCTAATGATCTAACTTCATCATTTATTTTTATATCTGTACCACGTCCTGCCATGTTAGTTGCAATAGTTATAGCATCTTTTCTTCCTGCTTTTTCAACAATCTTAGCTTCCTTTTCATGATTCTTAGCATTTAAAAGATAATGTTTAATTCCTCTTCTCTTTAAAAGATAAGAAATATCCTCTGATTTTTGAATGCTAGAAGTACCAACTAATACTGGTTGCCCTTTTTTATGACAAATAAGAATATCTTCTATAATAGCATCATATTTATCCTTTAAAGTCTTATATATAATATCTTTATGATCTATTCTTTGAACAGGCTTATTTGTTGGAATTGTAATAACATCTAATCCATAAATTTCTTGAAACTCAGTTTCTTCAGTTACAGCAGTACCAGACATTCCAGATAACCTGTTATACATTCTAAAATAGTTTTGAATTGTAATAGTTGCAAGAGTCTTAGATTCCTTTTGGATTCTAACTCCCTCTTTAGCCTCTAATGCCTCATGTAACCCTTCACTAAATCTTCTACCTTCCATAACTCTTCCTGTAAACTCATCAACTATTAACACTTCACCCTTTTTAACAATATAATCTTTGTTTAAATGCATTGTATAATGAGCTCTTAAAGCTTGTGAAACATGGTGTTGAAGATCTCTATTTTCTGGATCAGCATAGTTTTCTATGTTAAAATATTTTTCTAACTTCTCAATACCTAAAGCTGTTAATATAACCGCCTTACCTTTTCTATCGACTTCATAATCTTCCTTTTCTTTTAATCCTCTTACAAACTTATCTACCACTATATAATATTTTGTAGGCTTTTTTCCCTCTCCTGAAATAATAAGAGGTGTTCTAGCCTCATCTATTAAAATAGAGTCAATTTCATCTACTATACAATAGTTTAATTCTCTTTGAACTCTATCTTCTTTTTTAGTTGCCATGTTATCTCTTAAGTAATCAAATCCAAGTTCACTATTAGTTCCATATGTAATATCACAAGCATATTGTGCTCTTCTTTCATCTGGTTGCATATCATGAAGAATAACCCCTACACTTAATCCTAAAAATTCATGAACTTTTCCCATTTCATCTCTATCTCTTTTTGCAAGATAATCATTTGTAGTTATAATATGTACTCCCTGACCTGTTAGAGCATTTAAATAAGCAGATAAGGTACCAACCAATGTTTTACCTTCTCCCGTTTTCATCTCTGCTATTCTTCCTTGATAAAGTACCATGCCCCCTATTAATTGTACTCTATAATGCTTCATTCCAAGCACTCTAAATGCAGCCTCACGAACTGTTGCAAAGGCTTCTATAAGTATGTCATCTAAAGTTTCACCTTTTTCTAATCTATCTTTAAACTCAATAGTTTTATTCTTTAATTCTTCATTAGAAAGTTTAGAAAACTCTTCATCCAATTTTTCTATTTTATCTACTATTGGATATATTTTTTTAAGTTCTCTATTACTATAATTTCCTAATATATTTAAAAAACCTTCCATATTATTAATCCCATCCTTAAGTTAATTTAATAAAGAAATCGTTATTTTTAATTATATCTTATTTAATTATTTTATTCCATAATAAAAAAGACCAACCCCCTAAAGGTTGATCTTTTTTATTATCTAAATTATCTAAATAGAAGAGCTAGTACACTTTTGCAATATTTTCTTAATATTCCACCTCATTATATCATATTAAGGTTAATATTAAAAGCTTTTCTAAAAAATACATATATAAACCTTTACATTACTTAAATGTAAATTTATAAACATAATTTTCTAATGGGTCAATCAACATATTTTCTTTAGGAATATTTACATTTAATAATTTTCCTGTACTTTCTCCTATTATAAGGTTGTTATCATTAAAATCAACCTCGCCCATGTATATAGGTAAACCTTCTTGCATAGAAACAACAATAGGTATTGAATTTAATTGTATATCAATATTACTTGCATTTCTAAATAAAATAATTAAGTTTATCCCTTCTTTATCTCCTATGGCATAAATAGGATCTACAATAAATTCACCTTTCCTGATAGATGAAATCTCAAAAAATCTTTCTCTTAAAAATTCTTTGGTATCTTCTGATAAACTTTTTTCATCTAAAAGATTCTCCATATCTATATCTGTGGTATATGAAATAGCTAAATCATTTAAATCTGGTAATACTATTTGTAATTCTTTAATATTTATATTTTCTGGTAGTATTATATCTTCAAATTTAATTTCATAGAACATACTAGCATTAGGACTTACTATAAATTCTCCATTTATGTTGATATTTTTTTCAAAGATTATATTTTTATTCCTATCTATTAATGCCAAACGAAGTTTATAAAATTCTATGGGTAAACTTGAAGTATTAATAAAAAAGACTCCTGCTTCTACTCCTTCATATCCTTCATATATGTATACCGTTTCTATTTGTATTAAATTTTTTCTGATGGCTTTTCAATTTTTTTATACTCATCATAAATTAACATTTTTCTAAAATTAGATGTTCCATAATTAAAATCTATAGGAAATTTTTCAATATTAGTACCTTCTATATTAAATTTATTTTCTAATTCAAAACTAATATCTTTTGGCTTGCCAAATAACTTATAAAATAAACTACTCACTTTTTATCCTCCTTTTTCTAGACAGGAATACTATTAGTATTTTTTTTAATTTTTAATAACTTCATAATTTCACATGTATCAGCTTCTAATTCTTTTATACTATAATAATTTTTATTTTTTTCAAATAATCTTCTTATAATATAATAACTTGCATATTCACTTAGCCTAAAATCTATTATGTGTTTAAAATTAATAATTGTCTTATAAAATTCTTCATATGTATTACTTTTATTTAATATATATAGCTTATGCATATTACATAAATCGTTTTCTATATCTGCATAATCACTATATGTACAATTTAATATCTTAACATATTCATCGAATTTACTATCTTTCATCATTCTTCTATATCTATAAGGCATTAAAAACTTTACGATACATAATTTATCATTCTTAGTACCATCATTGTATGTTTTTATCTTATCTTCCCTTAGTTCTTTTATTATATGTTGTAAACCTTCTAATTCTTTTTTTTCTTCATCTTTATAAATATATGTTTTGCTAAGTTTATCCACTATCTCCATAACATAAGAAAGTTTTTCTCCCTTATCTAATTGTTTCTTTAGATTTTTCAAAACTTTTAATAAATCATAATTTATTACATATTGTTCTAACTTAATTAAATGTTCATCATAAAATTCTATAAAATATGAAATGTCGTTAGAAACCTTAAAAATTATTAACTGATGAAATATTTCACTTAACTTTAAAAACTTATTTAATTCATCTTCATCTTCATATAATTCTTTTATAGCACATATAAGAATTAAACAAACCTCATTGTACATATTATATTCTTGAAGGAATTCACTATCCTTATTTTCCTTAAAATAAGGCTTTATTGTTTCCAATTCAAGTTTTGCACTTTGCAATTTCCCATCTTTAAGAAAGTTTTTTATTTTATTTAAACTTTTTTCAACTACTAAATTTAACCTTAAAAATTTTTTATCTTTTATATCGCTCAAATCTAAAATTATAGAATCCTTAAAAGTTCTATTCTTTAAATCAATAGTTAATATCTTTTCTCCCATTTATTCAACCCCCTATTAATTAAGTTATAATTATAGTATAAATGGAAATTCAATCTTGCGCTACACAAAAAATAAAAACTGTCGAATAGACTTATGTACTCAACAGTTTTTACTTCTGGTTATTTATTATTTTTCATTACATTTATAGCTTATTTAAGTTCGTATAACTTATCTGATAACTTCTTACCCTTATTAAAGTCTGATGTTATTTATATTTAATTTCATCTACATATTCACCTTTCCCATATATCTTATGAATTACATAATATAATGATCTAATATGAGTTACACGATTTGCTCCTACCATTATTACTTTTATATTAGTTAAATTCTTTTTAAAACGTATCTACTTAACAAAATTACTTTGAACATTAATCATCTTTAAATTTCTAAAGCTAAATTGTAATTATATTAACTAATCTTTTTTACCATTTAAATTATTACATAAATTATATATCTATATTTAATAATATAATGAAATACCTCTTTATAATTTAATTATTTGTACCTATATATTACACTTTTATGATTTAGTATAATTCATTTAATACCCTCATCTAATAAATAAAAAAACTGTTTAACAATTAAAATATTTCTATTGTTAAACAGCCTCAAAATATTATTATTTAATACATCCTTTTTGATCAATGGATATCTTTATAGTTAGACAATACCAATCATAATTTATGAAAAGTTCACATTCTGTTTTACGAGAATTCTTGTTTTTATTAGGATCTACTATTACTTCTATTTTATTAGTTTTGTTATTGTACTGCGCCTTTATAAAATCGTCCTTTTCTGCTTTCTTTAAATCAACAATAGGAATATCAACATCGGCATAATATTTTTTAATATATTTTTCTAATCCTTTAGGAGCATCAATATTAACAGTTTTTCCATTACTATCAACTTCTATTTTTACTGTATCCTTCTTAGATTGATTAAACATATTAAGAAATAAATCATCATCTGCATCATCATACGCAACATCAGTTAATCTTTCTACTGGAGTTACATCTGTAACATAATTTACTGCACAACTAAAAGACTTAAGTTTTTTTAAATTTTTAGCAAAACTTATATCTTCTATAAAGTTACTTTCTATACTTAAATATTCTAAATTAACCAAATTAGATAAGGGCTTAACATTTACAGTATGCTTACCACGATTACAAAAGTGCATATCCATCCATTCTAAATTAGTTAAATTAGCAAGTGGTTGTGTATCTACAATATTCTCGTTATTATAAATATTTAAGTGTTTTAAGCTTTTTACTTTAGATAACGGAGTTAAATCTTCTACAATATTTCTATCTAGTTCCAAATACTCTAACTTCTTAAGATTGCTCAAAGGTGTTAAATCACTTATTCTATTCTCACTTAGGTCTAAAGTTTCAAGATTTATAGCATATTGTAATCCTTCTAAACTTCTAACCCCTCTATCTAAATTTTCACTTAAAGATTCTATATACATTCTTCCAGGTTCATCAGGACGTAGATAACCTAATATCTTATCTACTCTTAACTCTTTTATAAACTCCATTTCATTCTTTGTAATATCATCATCAGGTTTTCTATCTTTCCCTAAAACAAAATTTATTGCCCTTTTTAATTTTTTATCTGGTACATTAATCACTGCATTATTTTCTTTGCTACTATCCCTAACTATAAAATTTCGTTAGGTCCACACCCTACGTGCCACTTTCATGGCATAAGGCGTTCACTCGTTAATTGGAAGTTTAAAGTTATTATATTTGCCTAAATTTTATCATTTTTCAACTTATCCTACACTGTTTATTTATATTTTCAATAGAATTAAATCCTTTTATATTATTTTTCTATATTAAATTATTTATATCCTATATACTTTTAATTTTAACTTATAAAAATATTTAATTTTATAAAATAAAAAAGCTAAGCATTATACTTAGCTTAAAATTTATAGTTTATTACCTATATTATAGGTCTTCTTTTATAATTTCTAAATCATTTAAAAGACTTTTAATTTTATCTAATTGTCCATTATTTTTTAATTCATTTGCCATATCTTCTGCATCCTTTAGCATTTCTTCTACTTTTTTTATATCATTTTCATTATCTAATCCATACATACTCATTTTTTTAAGTTTATCCACTAGTGTTTTAAAAGCTTCTACACTTGCTTTAGGTTTACATGCCTTCTTTATCTCTTCATAACATCTATATTTATTCATTAAGTATTTTTTATCATTGTCTACGGAAATTGCTCCTAAAGCTCTGTCTATCTCTTTAAGTAAATTATTTACTAATTTTATAAAGGTATCATCTATTTTTCCAGGACAGTCCTCGTCATATCTATCCTCTAAATCCATTAAAAGCACTTCTGTGCAAGCTTTATTTATTTCATTTTCGATAACTTCTTTTTTTACTAGCTTATTCTTTACTTTATACAATTCATTAGTAACATATTGTTTATTAACATCTTCTAAGGTTTTATATACGTCTAATTTAAGTGCTAATAAATTTACATCTGAATTTAACAATTCTTTAATTTCCTCTTTATTCTTTACATTATAATATTTAAGAACTTGCGTATCTATAGCCAAAGCTTTTATATTTTTTAAAGAATCATTTATTATTATTTGTATATCTTCCTTTGATTTTAGTTTTTTATTTACTGTATAAATATTTTTAGCAATTATTATTTTATTATCATCATCTAAATTATTATATTCTGTTAAGTCTATGCCTAATATATTAGTTTTATTATCTAATAATTCTTTTACTTTATTATAATTTTCTGCATTAACATATTTTGAAATCTCCAAATCATTTTGTTTTATCTTTTTTAAAGTATCTTCTATAGACTTCTTATTTTTAACATACTCTAAATTCTTAGAACATCTTTCCTTAACCTCTGTATCTAAACTTTTTAAGGCTTCTTCTACCTCTTTTAATAAATTTTGGGCAACCTTTATATTGTCTCTATTTAATACCCATGTATTATACATATAATCATTGAATAACTTCATTTTCTTTTTTGCATTAATAAATTTTAATTCTTTTTTTATACACTTATCCAAAGTGTCCTGTATAACTTTCTTACATATAAATTTATTTTTATTATTAAATAACTCTGTTAATACTTTATCTTTACTATATGTTTCTAACTCCTTATATTCTAAAACATTGATACCTAATATATTGGGTTCATTATTTAATACATTTCTAAGTGCTGAAATATCCTTAGCATTTTTGTATTGGTCTAATTTTACTTTGTCCATAGATTCATTTAAAAGATTTTGTAATTCTTTTTTAGAAATTATAGTTTTTTTATTATTAAAAAGTTCCTCGCATACTAAAAATTTAAGCTCCTCATTTAAAATTTTATATTCATTTAGAATAAGTTCTAAATTACTTGATTCATTACTTAATAACTCCTTAACTTTCAGAGAATTTTTTGCATCTTTATATTTTTGTAACTCTTCCTTTTCTAATGAATTTATAGAAATGGTTTTAAATTCTATTGGTTCAATTAAATTTTTGTTAAACTTATTATCTTTTAAAATAGCCTTTACTAAATATTGTTTTTTCTCATCAATACCTTCTGTTAGATCTAAAGAAATTCCTATTTCTTTATTCTCTGTAAATTTTATGTTTTCATTTTTTCTTTCTGATTTAATAAGTTTATTATTTCTATCATAAACCTCTACAATTAAACTAACATCTTTAGTAATAGCTCCCTCATTAAGAACATTAAACTTTAATTCTGAAGTTTCCCCTAGAATTAATGTATTCTTTCCTGTAACATTAGCTATCTTTAAACTATTTGAATCACTAGAAATAATATTAATATTTCCCTTACTTAAATCTTCTTTATTTGCAGAATTACCATAAATATCAACATTACTTACATTATATATAATCTGTGATTCTCCATCTTTATTTTCAAGAATTATATATTTAGGTTGCCATTTTCCTATAGTAAATTCATCTTTTGCAGTTATTTCTCCTACATATTTCCCATTATCTAATTTTAAGTTTATATGTTTTTCAATTTTCCTACCTTTATTATACCCTTCATATCCTAAAACAAGTTCATCCTTTAAATTAGTTTTATTAACTTCTACACTTATTATAGCTTTTTCCCCTTGTTTAATTATGTTTTTATCTAAAGAAATACTTTTTAGATACTTTGAAGTAATCTCTTCTTTTAAAGGTCCATTTTTTATCTTCTCTTCAGACCCTTTACATCTTAATATGTGTATCTTGCCAACACTTCTATCCTTACTTTCTCCTGTTACATATATCTTTAATCCATAGTTAGGCAATATTCTGCCTGCACTTTCTATTCCTTCATTAGAATAATCTTTACTATCATCAAATATAGGATGCATAAAAGTTTTATCATCTGTAAGAATTAGTCCTGGTTGATTTTTTATATTATCTACATAAATAACTTTGTTCTTTTTTATACCAAAGGCTGCATCATGTATGTTATAATCTGAAGATGCCTTATGCTTTAATTCTCCACTTACAGGGTCTTGCCAATGAAGTATATGTTGATCTGCATCCACAACTCCTATAAATCCATACCCTGGATGAGACTTCACATCATTATCTTTTTTCCCTGTTAATACACCATTTTTATCTTTCTCTAGATAATTTTCATCTACATACCAAATAACAAGCCCAGAGTTATAGCATAACTTTCCTCCCTCTCCAAAAGGAAGTGCCTTATCCGTTCCTTCATTATTACGCCATTCCAAAAGATAATATCTATCTTTTTCATCTCTATTATTAAAATTTTGCTTTGGTAAATTAATTCTAATTACTTCTTCATTTTTTCCTTTTTTACTTGCCTCATCTAATAATATATCTAACCCCTTATTATCAATATCCTCTAAATTGATCTCTTTCTTATTTAACCAACTTCCACCTATAGTATCTTGCAAGTACTGTTTACACCAAGGGCTAAAACCAGTTGGATCAGTACCAGCACTTACCCCTCCCCAACTTCCACTAGCCATAATTGACCAATATCCTATTGGTGTATTAACATTACTATCCACAATATTATACTCATCTGGAAGTCCTAATATATGTCCATATTCATGAGCTAAAATTCCTACTGCTGTATCTTGTGAAACTATCATATAATCACGTATTCCTATGTTATTTCCATGAACATCTTTTTTACTATGTCCAATCATGCCACTTATTTTATCTCTATGGGACCATATAGCATTTTCACCTAAAGTTCCTCCACCTACTTCTTCACCTTTTCCAGCATGCACTAAAATTAAATTATCAATTATTCCATCTGGTTCATGTAGATTTCCATCTTCATCCCTATCAAATGGATCTTCTACATCATACTCACTTAGGTCAATGCTATTATCCTTACAAGCTTGTTCAAAAGCTTCTTTAACTAGCTGTTCTACATTACTATCATGATTCTCTCTATATGGTTTACCATAATGCTCAGCATTATTTTTTGCCGTATACCATCCAGCTACCCCACCTTCTAAAGTAAAACTTCCTCCTGATTGCTCCTCATAATATTGTTTTAAAGTATATAACTCTTCTCCTTTAGGCCCTTTATAAGTTTTATTTCCAAAAATCATATCCTCATAATGTTTTTTAGACCAATCTTTAAAATTTCTAGGAGTTTCTTCTTTTTTTATATCATTAAATTTATAATCTTTAAAATCAACTAATAAAACTAATGGTTTAGCAACTGTTTTTTTACCATTACATTTCTCTCTTAAATCTATAGAATTTATTTTTGTTTTTTTATTGCTATCTCTAACTATACAAACCTATAAGTTATTCTTAATAAATATATCTTTTACTTTTTATAGTTTGTATTTAATTAGATCCACACCCTACGTGCCACTTTCATGGCATAGGGCGTTCACTCGATAATTGGAAGTCAAAAGTTATTATATTTTCTCATATTATAGCATCATTCGACATATTTTCTTTTTCATATTGATATATTCTATAGGATTAAGTTAACCTATAGAATTTAAAGATATTTATGAAAGTTTAAATAAAAAATAAAGATAGCCTAACGACTATCTTTATTTTCTACATATTCTAATTTTGGCTATAAATATAAATTACTACCTTATTTTCGTCTTTTATAGAACCTGGATCTTTCTTTATTTCCTTAAGTGTATATCCTTTAATTTCTTTTTGATTAAATTTAAATTCTTTCTTAAAAAACCAGTCATATGCCTTAACTGTTTCTTGTTTTTCTAATTGATCTCCCTTTTCATCCAAATATTTAATAGTTACATTTTCAACCTTCATTTCTCTATTGGCAACTTTGTAACTTGGAACTTTTACCCTTGCAAATGTTTTTTTATCAAAGTTTATCCCATCTGGTGCTACTTCAATTTTAAATTCAGGATCTCCCTTAATATTATTAGGGCATATTACTTCTAACATTTGATGCGTTCCGCCTAACATTACTCCTGTTTTATCAAATCCAACCATTATGAATACATCCGTACTATCATAACTTGGTTCATTTACAACAGGCCAAATTACTCCATTTTTATCTACAACTCTTACTTTAGTTTTATTTTTATCTAAATTAGTTCCATATACCTCTAATCTAGTTTTTTTACTTTCTTGATTTAATGGAGTTGTAGCTATCGTATTATCTCCTAATTGATCAGTATTAGTACCATAAGATGCTATAGTAATATGGGAAATTGTAATATCGTTTTTATTCTTATTTTTGGGAAGAACCGAAATAGCTATTCTATTAAATCTTTCATCTTCAAAGTTCTTATTTTCTTCCACTCTAGTGACTCCTCCGTTTGTAGAAATTGAAACCATATATGTTTGTGTCTTTTCCGTATTATTTTCAGGTACTTTAAATTTTAAAAGTTGTTTATCTCCATATCCTTCTACATCTACCTTGATATCTTCTCTAGCTGTAGTACTAGTAACATCAAAAATTTGAACTACTGTTCCCTCTGTCATATGTCCATCTTTTTTAAACTGTTTTAAATTTTCCCCAATAATTTCAATTTCCACATTTCCTCCATCGCTATTGAAAACCTTGGAATTTATTTTATTCATACCCTTATATTCAGTTTGATTAATCTCATTAACTGTCTTTATTCTCTCTAATATTTCTTCATTGAATTTTTCATTAGGATCCTTAACTGCTCCTGCTTCAATTTTTATTACATTGTTAAGCTCTGTTTTAGCTAAAGCTTTATTTAAAGTTATTATAATTTCATTATTTTTGATTTCTATATTATCCTTTGGATCTAATAATTCAAAATTAGCATGAACATTATTATAATTATTATAAGTTCTGGCTAACTTTATATTTCTTCTTAAAGTTTGTATATCACTTTTAATATTCTCATTAAACTTTATGGTTATGATTTTTCCATTATTATCTTTACTTATTTGTGTACATTTAAGTGTTTGGCTTATATTCTCAGTAATTTTTGTTTTTTGAACTATAACATTACTACTATTTAAAAATTTATTTTCACTTTTACTCCAAACTTCCACTCTATATACTTTATCTATATGTGTATTATTTTTAGGAAATTGAAAGAAAGTTTTTTGTTCATTTGAATCTCCCTCAAAACTATTTTCCTGATTAATTAAGTGTGTATTAGAAGAACTTTCAATAACCTTTAATTGTAAGTTATTTGATTTTAAATTATTTCCTTTAAGAATAATAGGATTTAGTCCTCCTTTTTCTTTCATATGTGATACTCTAGGGATTACTTCATTTACTATCATATTATTTTTTTGTATACTTGCATTTAAATAAACAGTACTCATAGAACTTGCCATATTTGATTTACCATCTTTATATTTAACATTTAATCTATATAACTTATTTTTATTTTCCTTATTATTGAATTTAAAGGTTATGATTTGTTTTTCCTCTGAATCCCTAATAGAATATTCCACTTCTGAATTATCTACTATACCTGTATCATCTAAACAATAAACATGTAAATTTTCTCTTTTTAAATTTTTTCCCTTAATTACAATGTCTAATTCATCTCCACTTTTCACACATTTGTTTTTAAATTGACTTATTTCTATTCTTTTATTGTCTTTATTATTTAAACTGCTATCCCTAACTATACAAAATATTATGTATTTAATTAGGTCCACACCCTACGTGCCACTTTCATGGCATAAGGCGTTCACTCGGTAATAACTAAATGTTTATTAAAAAACTATATGTTTCTGAAAGTTTATATATTAGAAAGTTATATATTTAATTACATAGTATCACAAGTTTTAACTTAATATTTACATTATTAACATAATCTATTATATTAATGCTTTTTATTACATTTATAAATAGTAACAAATTTTATATTATAACTTCTAATATATTATCCATAAAAAAATGACTTCTAAAAAAACTTTAGAAATCATCTTTAAAAAATTAAATTTTTTAGTTAGTTATATTACTTCTAATTTAAACTCTTCATTTAAATAATATTTATTTTCTATGTTACAAAATAAATTTTTTTGTAGTTTATTAAAATAAATATCTTTACACTTATAAAAATTTGGAGAGATAATTTATATCTCTCCAATGTATATTAAGTAATTATTTTATTACTGCTTTTAACTTAATAGGATCTCCTATTTTCTCAGTTACAGTAATTTTAGAACTTTCTTTATCATTTTTAAATGTAAAATTATTTTTTAATTGAACATTTTCTTTAATAGCATTATATATTTTTTCTGATATAACTTTTGTATCATCTGTTCCCTCTAAATCAATATTTATATCTTGATTTAGAGAAGAACCTTCTGCTGTTATGTTAACAGTAATTTTTCCTGTTTTAGTAGCTTTATTAGTTACTGTTATTTCAAACTCACCTTTAACTTCTGGTATAGCTTCTATTCCCTTAGTTTCTTTCAAGACACCAGATTCATCTTTGTGTATTGTAAATTTTATTTCTTCTGAATCTGTACATAAGTTTTCTACATGGGCTTTAGGTTTTAATGATGTAAAAAGTATTCCTGCTTTTTGATCTGTTACTGCAACACGTCCAGTTTCTACTTTCCAATCTGCATCTCCTTTAAAAGCTTCTATTATCTTTTGTTTTACATTGCTAGCTTTATCACCTTTAGCAAGTTGAACGTTTTTACCAGCCACTGTAACTTGTTGTTCTTTTGTAAGTCCATTAGTAGTTAAAGTAATATCCATATCTGTTTCTTGCATAACAGCACTGAAACCTTTTACTCCTTCTTTTTTAGTTTCACATGTCAATGTTACTCCTAAATCTTTAAGAACTTCTGGAACTACAACTTCTCCTACTTTAGTACCATCTTGCTGCTCTCCTCTAAAAGTTGCGGTTGCATTTGCTAAATTCTGAACTGCTTCATCTATATTTTCTTTAGTTGCATCAGCTTTATCTACTACACCTTGTGCTATAGCTATAGCCTCAACATACTTAGTTTTATTCTCTTGTGTAATCCATTTAGTACCCACTGCTACATTTGCTTTATCAGTATTAACAACTATTGCATTTACTGCATCATTAGCAGCTTTTATTGCATCTTTTAATGTTTTTTTATTATCATCTACTGCTTCGCCATCTCTAAACTATATAACTAATAATATTGGAAGGTTATATTAGCTATATTTCGTTAGATCCACACCCTACGTGCCACTTTCATGGCATAAGGCGTTCACTCGATAATTAAAGTCAAATTGAAAGTTATATTTTTTATTTTACTTTATTCAAAATAAAAATACAATATTTTTTTGTATAATATTTAATTTTAAAATTAAATATTATTCAGTTTATGTTATTTATTTTATAAATTTGACATTTTAATTACATTTTCTACTTTATTTGACACTTTTGTATCTTTTAAATTACTTATTCGAAAAATAGGCTACCCTATAAATAAAATCCTTAATTTATTTATAAAGTTATTAATCCTAAATAAAAAATTAATTATATGTAAAATAACATAAAGTAAAAAATAGGAGAATAACTTTTAAGTTATTCCCCCTATTTTTCACCTATATTATTTAAAAGTATATATTATAACTTGATCATTACCTTTTATTGCTATACCATTACTTATCCCATTGTTCTTAGCGACTTTATTAGCCATATTCATAAAATCACTTAAACTCTTTGTATTTTTCCAATTAATTTTTAAATTTAATGTATCCTTTTTAGCTAATAATGCTTCTTTTACCTTATTTTTTAATTCTTCCTCACTTTTAACTGGTATAAATGGATTACCTTTCATATCACATTCCACTATATTCATACCTTCTACAGAATATCTTTTGCCAGTACATGTTGGTAAATTCTTTGATTCTGCATCTCTTGTATGATCTTGGTTTAATATATCATCTGTTACATTAAAATATCTATATGAAACATCAACTATTTGATCTTCTGGTTTGCTATATGTAGGATCATCCCAAGTTACATCTACATTATACCATTGATCATCTAGCTTAACCATATTCCATCCATGTCTTTCTGATCCACCTTGTGGATTTTGTCCTTTTCCTGTAACATACTTACATTCTATATTAGCATGTTTTAAAAGTACACAAAAAGCTTTTGCATAACTTTCACATACTCCAACGCCCTTAACTAAGACTCCATAAGCGTTATGATCCTCTGGTAATGGTGGATTATCATTTACGTGTTCTATATCATATCTAGCATTTTTAACTAAGTAGTCATGAAGAACTTTTTCTTTTTCAAAAGCACTCATACCTGCTTTAATATTGTTATGAAATATTTCTCTTACTTTCTGATCTACTGCATTTTTTTCCTCTATCATTTTTTCCTGTGGTAAAGAATATTTCATTTTCAAGTTAATTTTATTACCGTATTGTTCAGCTCCACATCCTGCATATCCGTAGTTTAAATCAGGATTTTCTTTCATAATCTTAGATACAGCATTCAGACTATCTTGTAACGTTGATCCATCTTTTATTACTAATGGAATTTCTGATGGAAATTCTTTCAACTTATCTTTTATTGTATTTTCTAATTCTACCTTATTGTTTACTACATTATCTTTCTTATCTTCTGGACTATTATTGGGTTTATCCTTTTTAGTCACATTTATTGTTTTTTTAGCCTCTTCTGTGCCTTTTATTAATGTTATCTCAAAGCTTTTTCCGTCTGAGCTTTTAACATTTACAGCTATATCTGAATTCTTTAATTTATGTTCTATTATTTTTCTTACATTTTCTACTGTAGGTTCATCAGCCATATCTATAGAATTATTAATTTTCTTTATAGCCTCATTTACTACATTATTATCCGGATTATCTTGATTTATTATTGGTTTATCATCTGGTTTGCTATCCCTAACTATATTTCTATTTCATTAGGTCCACACCCTACGTGCCACTTTCATAGCATAAGGCGTTCACTCGATACTGGAAGTTAAAAAATTATTATATACTAAAATTATACCATTTTCGACAGAAAGTCACAAATGGTTTTATAAATAATCTTTAGGTTTATTAGAGAATATATTAAAATAAAAAAAGAGAGTACCTCTCTAAATGACTTTAATAGTCATAGGGAGTACTCTCCTTTTAAGAAATTTTAAATATCTTTTAAAATATTTATATTAAGATTGTTTTCCAGCTACCTTTGCTGCAGTATATTTCTTTACAGCATTATCTAAAGCTGTTGCTGCTTCTGTTACATCTTTTTCTGCTTTAACTGTATCTTTAGCTGCAGTTGCTGTCTTTATAGCTTGATCTAATTCTTCTTTTACTTCTTTTGTTACCCATTGTTCAGTTGTCTTTACATCTTTTCCATCTGTACTTTCTTTTACACCAACTTGAGCTTTCTTTGCAGCTGCTATTGAAGTATCTATTGCTATTTTATCTAATAAAGCCTCTGCTTTACTTCCAGCTGTCTTTGCTGCAGTATATTTCTTTACAGCATTATCTAAAGCTGTTGCTGCTTCTGTTACATCTTTTTCTACTTTAACTGTATTTTTAGCTTCAGTTGCTTTAGTTATAGCTTGCTCTAATGCTTCTTTTACTTCTTTTGTTACCCATTGTTCAGTTGTCTTTACATCTTTTCCATCTGTACTTTCTTTTACATTCTCTTTAGCTTTATTTGCAGCTTTTATTGAAGTATCTATTGCTGTTTTATCTAAAACAACAACTTCGCCTACTTTACTTCCAGCTTTTTTTGCTGCAACATATACTTTTACAGCATTATTTAATTTTTCTGCTTCAGCCTTAATATCCTCTTCTGATTCAGCTTTAGATCCTTCTGCAGCTGATATTGCAGCATCTAATACTTTTTGTACATCTTGTTTTACCCAGTACGCAGTTGTTGATACTTCTTTTCCATCTTCGCTTTCTTGAACATCTTTTTTAGCTTCTTTAGCATTTGTTATTGCTTCAGTTAACGCTTTCTTTTTCTCATCTTGGCCATACCTCACTATCCTATCCTTCCAAAATAGGATTTCGATCGGTCCACACCGTACGTGCGACTTTCATCGCATACGGCGTTCTATCGATAATATATAACTTTATATAATAACTTTCTAACTTTTAACTTCCTATTACCGACTAGGTTCCTTGGCTAACTTAGTTTTCCCCTACCACTATGTTACCATAATGGTATTTCATCGTCTTCTAAACGTTGATTTTCGGTTAAGTGTCATTGCTACTATGAACCCGCTGAGCCCGTATACATATCCTTGAATCTGTTAATTCTCCTTGTATACAGCATCAAACGTTCCATTCTATCTATCCCTAATTTTGATTACC
The DNA here is from genome assembly GCA_003288255.1 of Clostridiaceae bacterium 14S0207. Lineage (GTDB taxonomy): Bacteria > Bacillota > Clostridia > Clostridiales > Clostridiaceae > Hathewaya > Hathewaya limosa. The sequence goes on from CP026600.1 coordinate 2,541,204, forward strand.
GTAGGTATCCACTAACGACTTACTTTACTTTGGTTTAACAGCTAATTATTCCAAAGTCAATTAAGTATTTCAACTTAATTGTTCCATACCAAGACCACAGCATAGCTATCAATTTAACAGCATGGAATATATTTATAAGACGCATAACCATGGATTAGCAAACGTTTACCATAGCAATCTTTTAAAGAGTCCCGCATCCGACTCGCACGGATTACGACCTTACCTAGCTTCATAAGTTTAGCCTAACAGAGCTAAATCCTATGTAGGGGTTCAGACTCAAAGCATCTCGCTGTTTACTTTGAATAGGAATTTCACCTATTAACTCGATAGAATAGTTAGAATCCTTTGAATTCCACTCATTTCGTAGTTTATAAATTATCTACTTATAGAGTAACGTTTCGCACTTTTATTAGTGGTCTTCTCCTGGTTTAACTACATCAGCTGCAACATCCTTAATATTTGTTAAGTTAACATCAATAGCTGATGTATCTCCATTAACATAAAGAATTACACGGAAAGTTCCTTTTTTCTCTGTATTATCTGCATTTGCTTTTACAGCACCCTCTTCTACTGTTAACTTACCATCATTAATTTTAAATTTACTTTTGTCAACTGTTAAACCTTTTTGATTAGCTACTAAAATTGTAACATTTTTACCCTCTGATTTAGTATAAGCTTCAAAGTTGTCTTTCTCAACTACATTACAATTTTTAAGTTCATCTATTGAGTTAACTGAAGTTACTACTTTAGCCTTCTCATCAATAGCATTATCTTTTGTAAGCTCTTTGTCTAAAACTATAACCTTTTCTGTTTGTCTATCTTTAGCTGATACTGTAACTTCTTTTTCAAGTGTTACTGCTTTATCATCTGCATTATATATTACTGATATTTTACATTTAATATCTTTGTTATCAGCCTTCATTTTGTTTTTATTGTCTTCAGAAAGAGCTGATTTTACAAAGTACTCTCCATCTTTCTCTTCAACAGTAACAATTTTTTCATCCACTGATGTTACTTGAAGAATTGCAGATGATGGTAATTTAACTCCATCTTTTGTTACAAGTTTAACTTCTTTTTTATCTTTACCATCTTTACATATAGCTGGAATATCGCCTATCTTTAAATCAATTTTAGAAGAATTCTTAACTACATCAAAAGTGATTTCTTTGCAATCTAATTCTTTTGCATCTTTTCCTTCTTTATCATTAAGTTTTACTTCTAATACAGCTGTTCCTTCTTTTTCTGCTGTAACAGTTACTGTATTACCTTTTACTACAGGTTTTTGGATATTTTCTGCATTATCTTTTACATCAGCAGTTATTACACCAGTATTTTTCATTTCATTTCCATACTGATCTTTTACTACAAATTCTAATTCTGTTGTAGCACCAGCTACTAATTTACTTGCATATTTAGATCCTTCTTTTAGGTCTATAGTTGTAGGAACTGCTTTTTCACCAACAATTACTGCTATTGTTTCAAGAACTTTACCACTTTCAGTATTAATTATTGTTATTGTTGTTTTAACACCTTGTTTTGCATCATTTTCAAGATTTAATTGTATTTTACCATCTTTTATGATTAATGCTTTCTCATCGTTTTTAATTACTGATGAGTTAGAAGATGTTAACTTTAACTTACCGTTGTAATCTTTTTCTTCAATTTTTGAACCATATTGATCAGTTACTTCTAATGCTACTTCTTGTACTGGTGAACCTGCTGCTATAGTTACTTGTGATTCAGCTGTTTTAACTTTTGCTATTTCACCAGGTGCTCCTTCAACTTGTAATTCAATAGTAGCTGTTTGTCCGCTTTCTTTACTAACTATTGTTAATTTAACTTTTCCAGTTGATTTCTTATCTGCAAATTTAGATATTGTAAGTTTTGTTCCCTTACTTGTATCTGTATCAACAGATACGTCTGCTGGATTTAAGATATTTTTATCAGATGAAAGTACTTCAATCTTATTGTTATCAATTTTAATTTCTTCACCAAATTGATCTTTTGCTTTGTAGTCAATTTTTACATTAGTTAAATCTGATGTTAATATTTTCTTACCTTTTGGAAGTTCAATATTACCTAATTCAATAGTATCAAAATATGCACTGTCAACTACTTTAAGTTCTTTCTTATCAGTTAATCCAGATTTTGTATGAAGAACTGTCACTACTATAACATCATCTTTACTAATTTTATTAGCATTTTTAGTATCTATTGTAAAATCTGCCTCTGAAACTTTTACTACTTCACCTTTTGTTTTGTTAAATGCAGTAATTATAAACTCCCCTCTATTTAACTTAAAGTCATCACCATATTGGTCTTTTAAAGAGATTTTAACTTTTGCATTATTATTTTTATTTAATACTGAGCAGTCTATTGTTAAAGATTTTTCTTTTTGAGCTTCAACTTTTAGAGTTGTTGAAGTTTTACCAAAATCTAATCCTGTTGCTGTAACTGTATATTGACCTTCAGTTAATGCATTTTTTGAAGATAGTTCAACTGATTTACCATCTTTAGCCCAGTTAGATGATAAACTAACATTTGCCAGGCCTCTTTTAACCGCAAATTTAACCTTTGCTTGTTCTTTTTCTGCTATAGAATTGTTAAAACTTACTTTTAAAGTTTTAGCATTAACTACTTCTGCTTTTTCAACACCTAATTTATTCAGACTAACAAATTTATCATTTATAGCTTTTTCAGATTTTGCTATTTTATCATCTAACTCTTTTTTAACCTTTTCATCTTTAACTTTTTCAACAAGTTTTTTAGCATTATCTAATTGAGCTTGTACTTCTTTTTGATTTTCTAATTTTAATTCATCAACTTTTATAGCTTCAACTGCTTTAACTGCCTCTGGAGCTTCTACTTGAGCTAATTGTACATCGAAGCTTTCTGCAGCTTTCTTCATATCAGCATTTGTTACAGTTAAGAATTCATCAGCTAACTTTCTAGCAGCTTTGATATCTTCTGCTTTTTTAGTAGTTTCAGCAGTTTTGATAGCCTCTACTAATTTATTAATGTTTATTTGTTGATATGGATCTATAGCTGATGACCATGTAGGTATATAAGCTTTATTTGATGGGCAAGTTGCGAAACTTACAACTAAAGCTTTAGCTTTGTTTATTTCTTCTTGTGTCATAGTTGCTTTTGGTTTTCCATCAACATACATTAATGCATATAAATCATTAAATAATCCTTGTTGAACAGCGTCAACTTTTTCTGATAATGTTGAAGCCATTGATACTAATTTTTTATTTTTTGCTACTTCTGCAATAGCCTTTCTTGCAACATTTATTGACTCTTGAGTCTTTTCTTTTTCAGCTTTTTGCATTGCTTCATAAGCTGTTTTGTAAAGAGCGTCCCAATTTGTACCTTGTGCAAATGCTGGTGTTGCCCCTGCAACGCTAGTTAAAACTGTTGTAGCAGCTAAAACGCCACTTAATTTTTTAGTGCCTTTCTTATTCATATTAAGTTTGACCCCCTATTTAGATATATTTTTATTTTAACTAATTTTTTAATTAGTAAAATTAAAAACGTTAAAATTTCACATAACATTATATCAATACTAACAAAATATGTCTATACTATATTTCGAATATTAATCTATTTCTAAATATTCTTTTTTTGTTTATAACTTTTATAATGCATGTTGACGATAACATGAATTATAATCCAATAATAGTAATTTGTCCATATAATATTCAAAATGTTTTCTTTATATGATATTTTTTAAATATTTTTATCAGTTGATTTTATAATTATTTTAAAATTTTTCACAAAAAATATCAAAAAAATGTTTTCTCTTAATTTAACATTTTTATATGTACTTATATCTATTTTATGAGGTTTTTTTATTATTCTTTTTTATAAATTTAAAATACTTTAAATTAAAAGATTTACCTTTTAACTTAATTTTTTAAAATTATCATTTACCACTTGACTCAAACCTTTTAAAATTTCAATTAATTGCTTTTGAACATCTGGGTTTTCAACCTGTGATATTAACCCTTTAATGCTATTCATTTTTTGTTCCACTTGTTTTTTGCTATTTTCTATTTCTTTATTAAGTTTTTCTATCTCCTTATTTATTTTTTCTTCTGCCTCTTTTGTTTTATTATCTATTATTTTTTGTTGTTCCCTTTTAAATTCATCTATTTTAGAATCGATATTTCTTTCTAGTTCTTTAATGTGTTCTTTTACCTTTGCTTCTAATTGTTCCTCCTTTTCTTTTTCGATTTTATTTAGTACTTCTTTTTCTGCTAAGGTAATTCTTTTATCTAGATTCTTTACAAGATTTTTAGTATCTTCATTTGTTGAAGTTTTCAATTCATTAAGTAATTGCTTAGCTGGTTTAAGATCTTCAATTGCTTTACCTTTTTCTAGTGTTTCAATAGCTAAAATTGTCTCATTAATATTTTTTTGTTGAAATTCATCAATGGCAGAACTCCAAGATTCTGTATATTTTTTATTTCCTTCATATGTACTAAAGTCATTAACATATTCTCTAGCCCTATTAATTTCACTTTGAGACATTCTTGTTTTTTTCTTTCCATTTACATACATTAAACTATAAAATTGTTGAAATAAATTTTCTTGAATTCCATCTACTCTAGTTGATAATGTTGATGCCATATTAATCAAACTTTCATTTTTAGCTAACTCATTTATATATTTCCTTGCATCATTAATAGATTGTTGTGTTTTTTGAACTTCTACTACTTTCATTGAATTATAAGCATTCTTATAAACTTCATCCCAGTTAATAATACCACTAGCAAATACTGGCGTTATCCCTATAACACTAGTTAAAATTGTAGTAGTTCCTATCCCTTTAATTATTTTTTTCTTATTGTTTTTTTTCATAAAAAAGTTACCTCCTAGTTTTTTAACTTATATATAGTATAGAATGTTAAATATTTATATTCTATAAAAAACAAAAAAGTTTAAAATTTCTTAAAGAAAAACACAGTCATATTGTAATGACTGTATTTTTCTTTATTATATATATCTACTGAATAGAAAACTTATAATTATAATTTTTTATTGGTTTTACCATCATAGATTCTAATGGAATCTTGAAATTTACTAGTTTACCTTTATTTCCTTCAACAATAAACTCAGTATTATTTAAATTTATTGCTCCTATGTATATTGGTAGATTCTCTTGCATTGAAATTATGATAGGAATAGATTTTAGTACTATATCTTTATTACTTCCATTTCTAAAAAGAATTATTAAATTTATTCCGTCATTTTCTCCTAATGCTAATATTGGATCTATTATAAATTCATCTTCTCTTAAAATAGGAATATCATAAAACTTATCTCTTAAAAATTCCTTGGTGTTCTCTGAAATATCTGGATCTAATAGATTTTCCATATCCATTTCTTTATTGTAATATACTTTTAAACTATCTAAGTCAGAAAAAACTACTTTTAAATTTTTTATATTTTGATTTAAGTTTAGAGTTTTAAAAACTACCTCTTGATAAACACTAGAGTTTGGTTGAATTCTAACATTTCCTTTAAAATCAATTACTTCATCTCCTGCCAAACAATTATACTCACTCATAAGACCTAATTTAACTTTGTAAAGTTCTATAGTTTCATTAGAAGTATTAGTTATAAAAATTCCAGCTTCTGTTCCTTCAAAACCGTGGTATAAATGAACAGTATTTATCTCTAAAATTTCATTTATTTTAGATCTTTGTATATTTTTAAATTCATTAAAAACTAATTCTTTCTTAAATTCTGAAGTTCCATAATCAAAATTCAACTGTACATCATTGTACAGTAAATCTTTAGCATCAAACTTTTTTTCTAACTCATTATTAATATCATTTCTTTTTTTTAATAATTTTTCAAATAAGTTTGCCATAAGTTACTTTCTCCTCACTAAATTTTATATTAAGATAGAATTTTCTTCTTTTAAATTTTCTATATTCTTTAGATGAATTTCGACATCTTTATACAAATTATTTAAATTGTAATATTTTTTATTTTTAAAAGAAATTTTTCTTATTATGTATTCTTTATAAAAATTTGAGATAGTAAACTTAGCATTATAAACTATTATAGAAATGTTATTGTAGTACTGTTGAAAATTTTTAGAAGAATTCAACTTATACAATTTATAAATATCTTTAAAATCTTCTTCTAAATTACTTAAATTTTCATATTTAGTTTTAATATTTTTCAAATATTCATTAAAGTTTGTATCCTCTATTATGTTTAAATGTTCATGGTTAATTAAATATCTTACTAAATTTTCTTTATCATTGTTACCACAATTATATTTTTCTAAGATATAATTTTTTAAATTACATATATCAGAATATAATTTATTAGATAAATTAAGTATACTATTTTCCTTAAATAAACTTCTAATTTGTTTATTAATATATTCAATATAAGATAAACTGTTTTCATTCAATTTATTAATTAGATCATTTACTTGGTAAGTAAAATTACAATTTTTAAAATAATCATCTATTATATTTACCATTTTATTTATATCATCTGTAAATTCACCCAGTTGTACTTGATCATTAAATTGCAATATTGTATTTAAATTATTTTTACACATTTGTAAATTTATATTTTCTTCTATAGTAAGTTCTTTAATTTTAGAAATATCTATAAGTTTTATAGCCTGAACATAGTAATTATAAAAATTTTTTTGATCTTGAAATATCTCAAATACTTTACTATTTCTATTTATAGATATTACACCTTCTAAATCTTTTATTTTTTCTATTAGTTTATCGTATTCTTTATCTATGAAATACTTTTTTAATTTTTTATCATGATCTTTTATATCCAAATCTATGATACATTTTTTTTCACCAGGAATATTATTTAAATCTAAAATTATAGAATTTCTAACTTCTCTATTTCTTAAATCTAAAGCTAGTATTTTAGTATTATTTGACATATTGCCTCCTTGTTTAAATAAAATTTTAATATATTTCATAGTAAATATTATACATTATAAAAATAAAGGGCTACCCATGTAGGATAGCCCTAATTTTAGAACTTATTATTTATCTTGAACTGAACCAACTACATCATCTACTGCACCAGCAGCTGTTTTTGTTAAGGTAACAACATTTCCTGCTACCGCTTCACCAAATCCTGCTAATTTGTCTGTACCAATCTTAGTGTTAATTGCTGTAGCTACTTGTTCTGCTGTATTTCCTTTTTTAACTTCTACTTCCCAAGTTTTATCTCCAACTTTAACTACGATTGTTCCATCTTCTGTAGCACCATTGTTTACTGTAATTGTATAAGTTTCTTTTGCTTCTGCAACTGCTACTACTCCACCAGTTGTTACAGCTTCTGCAGTTGTAATATCTGTATCTTTAGATTGAGCATCCCAGTTTCCAACTGCTTGAACTTCCCAATTGTTATAACCAGCTAATTTTCTTAATCCTGTTTGAATTAGAGCTGCTGTATTTTTATTAGACTCATCAGTTGCTATAGTAATTTCTATTTCATTTTCTTTTGTTGAAGCTACTTTTAACTCTGTACCTTCTTTTTTAATTGTAACTTTTACTTCATTTTTTCCATCTGGATCTTTTACAGTAATTTTATCGCTAGCTCCACCTACTGTTACTGTTGAAGCTACTTTATCAACCTTAGTAACACCTTGTTGTGAAATTGCAAATACTGCTACAACTCCTGTAGCTTTTTTAACAACTTCTTTATCTGTTACAACTTTGAAATCGTTAATTGCTAATTTATTTGCATCAAAGATTGTAGTATTATTTTCTAATGCTACAGATACCTTATCATTGAATCCAATTTTATTCATTGTTACAGTTATTGTTTTACCAGCTACTGCTACTGAATAATCTCCATTTACATAAGATAATCTATTACCTTTAGAATCTCTCACTACTAAAGATTGAGCTACTGCTGGAAGAACATTTACTTCTGGAACTGTTAATGCTTCATCAAAAGTTAAAATAACCTTATTGTCTTCAACTTTAACAGCTTCCTCTGCTTTTTTAACTAAAGAAGCTTTTACCATATCAGCTATAGCCATATCTGCAACTGAAGCATCATTGCTCATTTCTGCATTATTTGTAATAGCTTTTGCTGCTGCCTTAAGTTTAATAGCATTTCCGCCATCTTTTACATCACCACTAACATTTTTGTTTAATGTTAATATAGCATTTTGTCCATCTGCACTTATAACAACATTCATTACTTGAAGACCTTCAATAGCAACGTTGTTTGCAGTGAAGCTTACTTTATTAGGATCTATCTTAGTTAAAACTTGTCCGTCTTTTGCATAAACTTTTACTTGATTTAAAGAAACTAATTCAGCTTTTTCTATCATATCTGTGAATCCAGTATTTTCAACAAATGCAGTAAAGTTTATTTCTTTATTTTCATCTTTAATTCTATTTCCAACGCTATCTTCTAATCTTAATACTCTTAATTTTGCACCTGCCATAACTTCTTGAGTTGCATCATCATTTCTATTAATTATAACTGTAACAGATTTATTATCTTTTCCTACTGTTAAAGTTGCATCTTTTAAGTCCATTAAAGACTTATTGTTGAAGATATAGTTAGCTTTATTTAATAATGTTGTAGGATTCATAGCTTTTGTAAAGTATACTGTAAACTTGCTGTCCTTAACATCATTATCTTTATTAAAGTCTTTTCCAGCTGTTTCTTGTACATATATTACATCACCTTTTACTTCTGGAGCTACTTTATCATTTAAGTTGAAAGCTAATATAGTTTCAGCTAATTTATTTTCTCTTACACTTTCATCTACAATTGTGTTATTTTTTACAGCTTTAATTGAGAATTTACCAGAAATCTTATCTGCATCTTTTACTGTAACTTTAACAACTGTTCCTTTGTTTTCTGCTTTAGTTATATCTGCAATGTTTGTAATTCCACCAGCTACTACTTTACCATCTTTATCTAATAGTTCATAGTTTGCTGTTGTTGTTGCATTTTCAACTTTTTCTGTAAATGAAACTTCTACAGAATTATCATCATTTACTTTTGTTCCTGCCATTATTGGAGCAACTTTATCATCTTGAGCTGTAAATTCTACAGTTTGCTCTTTTTCTACTTTATTTCCATAGTTATCAGCTATATTATTATAAGTTAATTTAGCTTCTACTAAAGATGCTAAACCTAATTTATGTCCTGCTTTTAAAGTTAATACATAAGTTTGTCCGTCTTCAGTTTTTATATCTGCTTCTGGTTCTTCACCATTTACTTTAAAGTTACCTGCAATAACAGTAGCTTTATCTACAACTTTGTTAAATGTAACTTTTACTGTATTTCTATCTGCAACAACATTAGTTACAGCTGGAACTACTTTATCTTCTACTAAAGTTACTTTAGTTGAGTTAGCTTCTAATGGAAGATCTATTTCATCTTTTAAATCAGAAATTTTAACTGTATGTTCACCAACTGTTAAAGGATTTCCTAAAGTTATAATAGCTGTATTTTCATCAACCATCTTAGTTGTGTCGACAGCTACTGCTAAGTAAGCATTAATTCCATCTATTTGAATCTTTTCTGTTACACCAGCTGCATTTGGTAAACCTTTAACTGGCTCAGAGAATTTAACAACTAATGTCTTAGGAGATGTAGCTTTTACATCTACAACTGTTGGGAATGAATTATCAGATGATTTTGCTGTTAATTCAGTTTTCTCAACTTTTTCACCTTCTACAGTTGCTATATTTGATATAACAAATCTATATGTTTGTAATTGATCAAATTTATTTGCTGTATTTACAACATATGCTGTTTTTTTATCTTCTGCTAACTTAACTGTTAAACCAGCTACTTCAGCATTATCTTTAAATACTCTAACGTTGCCAACCTTTTCTACAGTTGCTTTATCTAATTCTTTGTTGAAAGAAATAGTAGCTTTCTTTAAGTTAGCAAATTGAACTTTTTCAACTTTTAATTTAGCATTTTCTTTTTGTATTTCTTTTTCTACTGCTTCTACCTTAGCTTTTTCAGCTGCTGTAGCATTTAAAACATCTTTATTTGTAGAAGTCTCTAATTCAGCTACTAAAGCTTTAGCTGCTTCTACATCTTTAACATCTTTAGTTTCTTGTGCTTTTTTAACTGCAGCAACCATTTCATTAACATTGTTTTGTTGGAATTTATCTACTGCTGAAGACCAAGATTGTGTGTATTGTTTGTTTACATCACATGTAGCAAAAGAATTTACACATTCTCTAGCTTCATTTATCTCTTTTTGAGACATTCTTGGTTTTTCTTTTCCATCAACATACATTAATGCATAGAAATCATTAAATAATCCTTGTTGAACTCCGTCAACATGCTCAGATAATGTTCCTACTAATGATATTAATTCTTTATTTTTAGCTAATTCAGCTATAGCTTTTCTAGCTGCATTTATTGATTCTTGAGTTTTATCTTTTTCAGCTTTTTGCATAGCCTTGAAAGCGTTTTCATATACTTTATTCCAGTCAGTTCCTTTTGCAAATACTGGAGCTGCACTTGTTAATACTGTTGTAGCTGCTAATGCACCACTTAACATTTTAGTATTCTTTTTATTCATGTTAATTTTACCCCCTAAATTAGATAACAAATATATTTAAAAAATTGGAAATTATTTTTCGAGTTAAATAATCTAAATAATAATTTCAATTTTTGATTTAAATTTTTAAAACAATTTTCGGCGAATTTCCCTAAATTTCCTTACGTTTTTACCTATTTTTTTGTTATACATCAATATTATACTTTTTTCTTTTTGATTTCAAGCTTATTTTAATATATATTGATATATTACTCGAATATTTTTTTTATTTTAATTTAATTATAAATTATTAAATATTTTATGGCTTCTTCTTGTTATTTTTCGACAAATTTCTACATAGCTTTGAAATGTTTTAAACATGGTGTTTATTATTACCATTTTATTTTACAATATATTGTATTTTATCTATCATGTTTTTTGTTTTTTAATAAAAAAATGCTTTGAATTTTTTACATAAAATTCAAAGCATTTTGTTTATTTTTTTATTTATTTTAAACCTTCTATAAGTGCCTTTCTCTTTTTCTTTTCATTTTTCATGGTATATTTAACCATAATCATTACTCTAGTAACATAAAAAAAGCTCTTTAGTTTTATATATTTTGTGTATTTTATCTTATTTTTATACTTTTCAATCAAAAATTTCCTATTTCTTGTATTTAACTTTATTGCAAAAGGTGATGCTTCTCCCCCAGTAGATGCACTTACCTTATGATAGATTTTACTTTTAGGTGTATATACTATGCTAAAATCATTTTCTCTTAGTTTTAGGCAGAAATCCACATCTTCATAGTACATAAAATATTCTTCTGGTAGATATCCACATCTTTTAAACACATCTTTGTTTATAAGCATTAAACATCCTGTGGAAAAACTTATAGTTTTTTCTTCATCATATTGCCCTATATCTTTTTCCCCTTCTCCTATATGTGCACCATAGAATCTATCCTCCCTAAAATATCCTCCTGCAAACCAAAAGGTATCTCTTTTTCCTTCATAATAAATTTTTCCTGTGGTCATACCTATATTTTTATCTTTTTTAAATGGTTTTATAAGTTGACCTAAAAAATCTTTTTCCACTAAAGTATCATTGTTTAATAGGAGTACATATTCTGCACCATTATCTAGGGCATATTTAATTCCTATGTTATTACCTGCTGCAAATCCCCCATTTTCTTCTGATTTAATTAATATATGTTTATGTTCTAATGCTGTTTTTAATTTTTCATAAGAGTCGTCTGGAGAATTATTGTCTACTATAACTATTTTATAGTTCTTATAATTTATCTTCTCTAAAGATTCCACACACTCTATGGTATCTTTAAATCCTTTATAATTTAAAAGGATTATATATACTAAGCTTTCCATCTTATATTTTACCTTTCTTTACTTTACGTACTCTTATAAACTTTTCTACAAACAATAGAAGAAAAATATTTAATATTAGAATTGGTATTTTAAATGAGTTTACAAAAATACTCCATAAAAGTATACTAACTATATTGGTATATATAAGAATCCTTCCTACTGGAGTATAGTCTTTCTTACTTTTTATGATTCTTATAGCAATATAAGCTAATAATATATATATTAAAAGGTAAATTATGAATCCTACAACATTACCATCTTGAAAAGACTCCGGTATAAAAGTCATGGCATTTAATCCTACTTTTTTTTCAAGATATGGAGTATATGCCCCTCTTGATATTAACCAATCTTTAAATTGATTTCCACATCCAAATATATTGGCTATAAACTTAATAAATGGATAGAATAAGTTTGATAAAAAAGCATTTCCAATTGAATGTTGATTTGCAAGTGCATAGGCTACATTTTCTATAGGACTTGTAAGATACATATATACCCATAGTAATCCTGATGGTATCATAATTGAAACTCCATAATGCTGCCATAAGGTTCTTTTATATACTGCTCTTAATACATATTCCATTCTCATGTTACCAACATAACCAAAGAACCAAATAAATCCTGCAATTAATGCAAAAAATCCTGCATATATACTATACTTTTTCTTTTTAGATATATTTTCTTTTATATTAATGAAATTAAATACTTCATATATTCCTATAGTTATAAATAAAAATCCTATAGGTCCTCTGTTTAAAGTTAATGTTAATACAAGTATTGTTGCTACAAATATTATTGCATCTATAACTTTTTTATAATTTCTAAAAAGCAAATATTTAATTTCTCCTGCAAGTATAAGCATATAAACAAAGTATGCTCCATAATGATCCATATCCTGTTTATCTATTTTATTACTTGCTGTAATTCTAAAACCATGTTTTATTACATTGTATATAAAGATTACTGTTCCTACTACAAATATTATTGTTGATAAAATCGAATATATTTTATAAAAACTATCATCTTCAAATTCTCTAGCGATCTCTTTTATATCCTGATTTTTTAACTTTGTATATCTAGATAATATTAAAAAGCCACCAAAAATACTAAAAGTTATTAAATTGATCTCAATAGTAGGTGAATATAAATTACTTAGTTGAAAATTATATAATATAGTAGCGCCACCCCATAACATAAGCATGACTTTAGATCCATCTACAAGCGAAATAATTCCATCTTCTTTCAGAAATTTTCTCATTACAAAAATGAAAATCGCTAATTGTATTAAAGCTATAAACTGATACATTCCTCTTCGCTCCTTTAGTCTATTATGGTTCTATATATCTCTTCTGCTGTTTTATCCCAAGAATATAGTTTTAAATTTTCTTTAGCATTATTTTTTATTTTTTCTAGTTCTTCTGTTCCTTTAAACTTTATAACCTTCTCTATAGAATTTTTTATTTCTTCTATACTTTCTGGATTAAAAGTTATTGCACCTCCATTTACAATCTCCTTTAATGAAGAATTATTAGAACATGCTACTATGGTATCACATGCCCATGCCTCTAGTATTGGTAACCCAAACCCTTCATATAGTGTTGGATATATAAATGCCTCACTTTTATTATATAGTGTACTTAAATCTTCATCTTCAACATATCCTAAAAATACTATCTTATCCTCTATATTAAGTTTCTTTGAAAGATCTTTTAATGTTTTTATGTACTCTGATTCTTTACCTGTAATTATAAACTTTAAATCACCCTTATCTTTAACCTTGCTAAAAGCTTCTATGGCTCTATGAAGATTTTTGTGACTATATCCAGCTCCAACGGCTATAAGGTATGGATAACTTATATTATGTTTTTTTAGTACATCTTCCTTTATGTTTTTTGTATTAAACATATTTTCATCATAACCGTTATATACAACAGTTACTTTACTCTCATCCACATTATAAAATTTCAATAAATCCTCTTTTGTATTTTGTGATATACATATAATTTTGTATGCTTTTTTTAAAAGTAATGGCATAAAATACTTATAATATCTATACTGATGTTTAGCTACTTCTTTATAGTAAAGAGGAATAAAATCATGTATGGTTATAACTTGTTTTTTTCTACTAAATAAAGATAGATATTGAAATGGATGGTATATTATTGCATCCTTAGGAACTTTAAAAGGAAGTACAAATTGAGTATATAAAAGTCTCATAAGTCCTCCTTTTTTCTTATAAGAAGGTTTAACATATTTTGTAGTTTTTATAACTTCTGCACCCTCTATCTCTATTGGGGCTATTACTTTCATTGGAACATGTTTTTCTATCATACATTTTATAATATTTTTTGCGTATACTCCGAGTCCTGAAGGCGTTTCATGAAGTATGGTTCCATTTACATATATTTCTTTCTTCATCTTTTTCTCCTTAAACTTAAAAGACTTTTTATTTCTTTTATAAAAAATGCTAAAACTATTAAAGTAAATCCTACTATATACAAAGCTAATCCTACATACCAGTTAGTTTTTGTGCTTAATACTAAAAATAATACTATAGTTAAAATTTCTGCTAAATGATGTTTATGAACTTTTATTCCTAAACGTTTTTTGAAAAAATTATCTCCATATAATCCCCATAAATAAAATGATAATAACGAAGATGTAGCTATAGCCTCTTGGGTTCTAAATCCAAAGAAAGCTATTACTATAGTTATTAGTGATATAGCAACTGCTATAATATTATTCTTTGTATAACTCTTTTCAAGTTTTAAAGTTTTATAATAATTTGAAGTAACTATGTTAATTTCTCCACTTAATAATATTGTGGGGAAAATTATTGCAGTTACAGTTAATGAAGCTACATATTTAGGTAAAAATGCACTTACTAATACTTTGCAGAAAAAATATGCTGCAAGAGAGTATCCTAAAAGTATAAAAATTGCAGTTTTCATAATTTCATAATTCTTTCCTAAATCTTTTTCATCACTTCTAGTAAGGTATGGGTAAATAACAGTTCTTATTCCATTTAGAATTATATATATCATAGATAAAAGTGAAACTGCAAAAGAATACATAGCAAAATCATTTACAGTAAAAAACTTATCTACAAAGATTCTGTCTACTCCTATTATAATTATACTTACAAAGTTGCCTAGCATTATAAAGAATCCCATTGATATATTTTTCTTTATATCACTTTTTATTGTATGTAAAGGAGTTTTTTTACCAAAGTTTATATCCTTATATTTATATATGTATATTAAAAATATAATAAAATTAACTATAGTTTGAAAAAGTATAAGATATGTAGCTTTTCTACAATCTAATAACAAAATCCCCAATACTCCTACCACATACATAATCTTAGAGAGTACCATATTAATAGAATATAACCTAAACTTTCTAACTACCTGACTTAAAAATTCAAAGTAACAAGTTATGTTTAAAAGAATTATGTTTATTCCTATAAATAAATAAATTGTAAGTCTTTCACTATCTTTTACAAATACAAAACTTAAAATACAAAATAAAGCCCCAACTATTACTTGAAATATTGTAAGAAATTTAAAATAGGCACGAAACTTTTCTCTTGGAAGTGTTTCATAATCATAATTTCCATAGTTAACATAAATACCATCATTAAATCCTAGATGAAAAATCCCTATATACCCCAAATAAAATGTAAATATCTTAAAATATCCATATTCCGATATTGATAAAGCTTTAGGTACTACAAATATCATTACAAGACTCGTTATTAAGGTTATGATATTTGCACCCATAGTATATAAAAAATCTCTTATTTTCTTATCTTTAATAAAATTTTTCTTCATATTATATCTTAAAAGTTACCTCTTCTTTTAAAACCTTTAGAGGATTTCCTCCTATTAGTGAATTTTCTTTTTCTATCTTGATATTAGCAGACTTTGACACTGTAGTTCCTGCTGCTACTATGGTTCCTTTTTTTAAGTTTGTTCCTTTTAAGATTAGACATCTACATCCAATCCAAGTTTTATCACCTATATTTACTTTTTCACTAGGATTTATTATATTTTTGTCTTTATCCATTATTTGGTGTAAATCACTATCCATTATTTGAACCTCCCAAGACAACATAACATCATTTCCTATGTTTATCTCCTTAGCGCAAATAATAGATGTTTCTGCAGTTATTATAACATTCTCTCCTATTGTAAGCTTTCCCTCTTTTTCTACTGAAATTTTACTTCCATGACCTATTGTCGCTGCTCCCTTAAATTCAATTTCACCATTTAAATTTATAACACCCCTAGACCTCATTTGATCAAATATTCCTACCTCATTAAATCCCATTTTAACCATAAAAGGGCTTATGCTATGAGAGGATAGTTTTACCCTTCCCCCTGTAGTCATAAGCCACATTCTATGAGATACTAATATTGGCAATTTTATTGCCTGTTTAAAAGGTAGATATTTAAAATTAAAATATAAAGTCTTAGGAATTGCTCTAATTAACAAATATATTTTTCTCATCATATCCATCACCCATTATCTTTGATCTATAATCTTTTATCTTTCATCTATAATCTATAACCTATTCTCTATCTCCATACATTTCTTTGTAGTAATTTTCATATTGCCCAGATGTAACATTTTCTATCCATTCTTTGTTATCTAGATACCATTTAATAGTCTTTATAATACCTTCTTCAAAATGAGTTTCTGGATACCATCCTAATGAATTTTTTATTTTCTCTGGATCTATAGCGTATCTTCTGTCATGTCCTTTTCTATCTTCTACATAAGTAATTAAATCTTCTGTGATACTACTATCTACATTTTTATTTAAATAATCTATAACTATTTTTACTATTTCTATATTGGCTTTTTCATTGTGTCCACCAATATTATAAACTTCACCTAATTCTCCATTATTTATAACCATATCTATAGCTTTGCAATGATCTTCTACATATAACCAATCTCTTACGTTTAGTCCATCTCCATACACTGGTAATTCTTTATGGTTTAGACAGTTATTTATTAATAGTGGTATTAATTTTTCTGGGAACTGATATGGTCCATAGTTATTTGAACATCTTGTTATATTTATAGGCATTTTATACGTATCAAAATATGCCTTAACTAAAAGATCAGAAGATGTCTTACTTGCAGAATATGGACTATGAGGATCTAGCTTTGTTTCTTCTGTAAAATATCCTTCTTTTCCAAGAGAACCATATACCTCATCAGTAGATACTTGAAGGTACTTAACTCCTTCTTTAAATTCCTCTCCTTGTTCCCAAGCTTCTTTTGCACAGTTTAATAAATTAGTTGTACCTAACACATTAGTTCTAACAAAAACTTCTGGTTCTTTTATACTTCTATCTACATGTGATTCTGCAGCAAAATTTACAACATAGTCTATATTATATTGTCTAAAAAGCTTTTGTACTAACTCTTTATCACATATGTCACCTTTTACGAATATATGTCTTTTATCATTTTTAATATCCTTTAGGTTTTCTAAATTTCCTGCATAAGTTAGTTTGTCTAAGTTAATTATTCTTATATTTTCATATTTATTTAACATATATAAAACAAAGTTAGAACCAATAAATCCAGCTCCACCTGTTACTAAATAAGTTTTCATAAATGTTCTCTCCTTTTAAAATGGAATTTCAGTTTCCTCTACAGACTTTAATTCTTGATCTTTCTGTGAAAAAATTAAGTCCTCTATTCCCTCTGTTGGCCAATCTATATTTATAGTTTTATCATTCCATATTATACCCGAGTCAAATTCTGGGTGATAAAAATCTGTACATTTATAATTAAATATGGCTGTATCTGAAAGAACTAAAAATCCATGGGCGAATCCTTCTGGAATATAAAATTGAGTTTTGTTTTCTTCTGATAATATAACCCCAACCCACTGAAGATAAGTCTTAGACTCTTTCCTTAAATCTACGGCCACATCAAATATATTTCCTTTAATAACTCTTACAAGTTTTCCTTGTGAATGTTCTTTTTGGAAATGTAATCCTCTTAAAACTCCTTTTTTAGAGAAGGACTCGTTATCTTGAACAAAATTCATAGTTAATCCATTTTCTTCAAACTCCTTCTTGCTGTAAGTTTCCATAAAATAACCTCTATGGTCACCGTAAACCTTAGGTTCAATTATATATACACCTTCAATTTTAGTTTTATTAAATTTAAAGTTTCCCATAATTACTTTCTCCCCTCTTTAAATTTCCTCTTCAGCAAGTTCCATTAAATATTTCCCGTATCCTGTTTTTAATAATGGTGTTGCCAAAGCTTTTAATTGTTCCTTATTTATCCAACCTTTTCTATAGGAAATTTCCTCTAAGCAAGCTATGTATGTACCTTGAGTGTTTTGAACAGCCTCTACAAAGTTAGATGCCTTCAACATTGAACTATGTGTTCCTGTATCAAGCCATGCCATTCCTCTACCTAGTAAATCTACTTCTAGTGTTCCTTCTTCCATATACAACTTATTTACATCTGTAATTTCAAGTTCCCCTCTTTTAGAAGGTTTTATCTTTTTAGCCTTTTCAACTACAGTATTATCATAGAAATATAGTCCTGGAACTGCATATTTTGATTTTGGGTTTTCTGGTTTTTCTTCTAATGATATAACTTTATTATTTTTATCAAATTCCACTACACCGAAGTCCTTTGGGTTTTGAACATAATAACCATATATCATAGCACCACTTTTTAATTCTGCGCCTTTTTCTAAATGTTGTCCAAAGCTTTGTCCCCAGAATATATTATCACCTAATATTAATGATACATTATCATCTCCAATGAATTCTTCCCCTATTATAAATGCTTCTGCAAGACCATTAGGTTCCTTTTGAACTTCATAACTTATATTAAGTCCTAATTCTTGTCCATCTTTAAATAATTCCTTGAACCCTTTAATATCTCTTTCAGTTGATATTATAAGAATGTCTCTTATTCCAGATAACATTAAAACTGACATTGGATAATATATCATTGGTTTATCGTATATAGGTACCATCTGTTTTGACATTGCTTTTGTAACGGGATAAAGTCTTGTTCCTGATCCCCCTGCTAGAACTATTCCCTTCATTTATTTAACACTCCTTTTTCCAAAGTAACTTCCTAAAAATCTTGCTGCAAAATTTGGAATTAAATTTAAAAGGACTTTATAATTTCCTTCTTCAAAAGCTCTTTTTACCACATACCTTAGTAATCCCATTCCCGCCTTATTAGCTTTATAGGATAATAAATAATCGTTCTGCTTTAAAAATACTCCTGTAATATAGTATCTTGTATACAACTGCTTTAAAGTAAATTTATGAGAATGAATAACTTGTGATTCTGCACAATATCTTATTCTATATCCATTTTGAATAATCTTATATGCAATATACATATCCTCATTAGTTGGTAATCTTTTTTGATCATATCCATTTAACTCCATAAACACAGATTTCTTTATGGCAGAAGATGCGTCTGAAAAGAAGAAAGTTAAAAACCCTAACTCTTCAATACTTTCTCTAGATACTAATCTACTTTCCTTTGGATAGTTTTTCTCTCTTATATATTTTTCAATAGTCTCATTATCACATATTTGTCTACTAAAAGTAGCCTCACATTTTCCTTCTACAATAGGTTCTGTTAATTTATATAGCCATAACTTATCTTTAATTAAAATATCCTGAGTTATAAAAACTAAAATATCACCTTCAGCATCAAAAGCGGCCTCTTCTCTAGTTTTACTATGAGAAAATTCTTTTCTGCTAATTTTTTTATAGTTACACCCTAGTTTTTTTAATAATTCTTCTGAATTATCCTCTGTTTCTGTAAGAACATATTGTATAGAAAGTATATCTACCTTTTCTTGTTCTTTTAAAGATTTATGTAGGTTCTCTATATATTTTTCTCCATTATACAAAGGACATATAATAGAAATTCTCATACCTTTCTCCTTTTGAATATCCTCAATTTTTTGCTACAATTCTAACAGATCTCTAACTTTACACAAATTCTCTATATTTTCCTTCTTGCCTAAGAAGATCATGTCATCACTTTCTACAAGTACGATGTCTTCTACACCTGATAGAACTATAGGTTTTTTATTTCCAATAATTATATTATTTTTTCCTTCTAATGTTTTCACACTACCTAAGGTTATGTTATTATCTTCATCCTTTTCTCTATATCTTTCAATTGACTTCCAACTACCTACATCATCCCAAGTAAGATCAGCTTTTATGACATAAATATTTTGTGTCTTTTCCATAATAGCAAAATCTACAGAGATATTATCTACTTTCGGATAATTTTTTTCTAAACTTTCCTCATATCCTTCTTCTTTTGTATTTACAATTTCTTGTAAAATATCATAAGTGTTCTTTAAATACCTATTTACGAGTTTTAAAATGTTTTCTGCTTTCCACATGAACATACCACTATTCCATAGGTATTCTCCACTATTGAAATATTTTTCCGCCTTTTCTAGATTAGGCTTTTCAACAAATCGCTCTACTTTAACAATTTTATCATTTAATTCTTTATCATATTTTATATAACCATATCCAGTTTCCGCTCTAGTTGGTTCTATTCCTATTGTGGCTATTGCATCTTTATGCTCTTCTATAAATTTTTCTCCTTCTTTTAGTACTTCTAAAAATTCATCTTCTTTTTTTATTAGATGATCCGAAGGGACTACTATCATAGTTGCATCTTTATACCTTTTATTTATATGAAAAGCTGATAATGCAATACATGGTGCCGTATTTCTACCTATAGATTCTACTATTATATTTTCCTTATTGATATTTGGTAATTGTTCTTTCAGTATTGGAACATATTCCTTAGATGTAACAACAAAAATTCTTTCCATTGGAATTATAGGTAGTAATCTCTTTACTGCCATTTGAATCATTGTATCTTGTCCTAAAAGGTTTAAAAATTGCTTTGGTTTTTTTTCTGTAGATAATGGCCAAAATCTTGTGCCCTTACCCCCTGCCATTATTAAAGCGCATAGCATTTTTAAGACTCCTCTCTGTTGTGTTCCTTATCCCACTCTTTTTGTATAACATTAGAAAATATTATAATTAAAACATATATAGTTGAACAATGTTTAATTATTGGACTTTCTATAAGATTATAGAATGCAATAAATACTAAAAAGCTTAAAATATAAGAAACATATCTTTTATCTTTTAAAGTTTTACTGTTATTTAACTTTTTAATTCTGTTAAATAAGAATGTAAAACCAGCTACAATAAATACGGCTCCTACAAATCCAAAATCAATTAATATATCTAAATATCCATTATGACAATGTGATGGAAGTCCTCCATAGAATTCAGCAATAAAGTTTACAGCATATATGTTATTGCTAAATAATCCTGTATATCCATATCCAAGCATTGGCTTTACTTTTATACATGCTACGACTCCATTCCATATAACACTTCTATCTGTAAGAGTTGGTGTTCTACCTATTGCTAATAGCAAATTTTGAAACCATGCGGGTTGACATACCATAGCATAAGTTGAAAATAATAATAATGGTAATATAGCATAAATTATAATATTATTTAATGTTTTATATTTGGTTATTAAAATTAAAATAATAAATACAGGTAGTAATAGGTAACATGTCATACTTTTCGTTCCCATTAATATTATTGCTGCACCTATAATTGTTCCTAAATAGGTTAACTTTAATTTCTTATCATCTTTATTATTCATTAAAAACCATAGTGACAATGTTATAGTTAAAACCATATAAAAAGCCAAAAGATTTCTGTGTTTAAATATTCCTTTTATAGGGAAATGAGTATATCTCATCTCTGTTGTATCAAAAACAAATGGTAAACTAAATATCCATGATACTAAGTTTATAACTACTAAGATAATAAACCACTGTAATAGCATCTTAAAAATTTCTTCTTTAGTATAATTCAGGCCCATATACATTGCTATAACTGTAGTAGCTATTAAAAATAATGTATTTTTAGTTGTAATTCCTCTTGATTGAGACCATATTATTGATAAAGAACTAAAAACACATATAAAAATAAAGAATATATTTATGTCCTTTATATTTTTTGAAATTTGCGTGTTTTTCTTCATTACTAAAAAAAGAATTATTGGTAGTATAGCTAAAAATATATACTTTATCACTTTAGTTACAGTAAAATAATTAACAAAACTTACACCAGATGTAATTATTAAAAACATATACATTAAAGCGTATTTAGTAATGTCTTTACTTAATAGTTCCTGAACTCCATCTAATCTATTATTTATAACTTCTTTATAACTCATCTATCTTTCCCCTCTTACTTTAGAACGTTTTAATCTTTTCATAAGTAAAGCTTTATAGTATTGGAATTCTTCTTTCTTATAAAACATTATAGCATAACTGAAATTTATAATTATTACACTTAAAATACAATTTAATAAGAAATCTAAAAATTTATTACTTACATGCACATATCTACAAGTGATTCTTGTTAAAATAAATGGAACCACAGCATAACACATATATTTTAAATAATGAATTAAGTATTCTGAAAAACTTTTATTAAATACTTTATTAAATACAATTTTCGGTTTAATCCAGAAAATAACTGATAAATTACTTATTAGAGTTCCTATAAATACTCCTATTAATCCAAATTTCTTTAAAAGAATTATAGAAAATACTAAATTTATAATACTTTCCGCTATTGGTGCATATCTATCTTCGTAATAAAGTCCTGCACTTTCTTTGAACTTATCCACACATAATCTCATTGCTGTTATATAAAAGTTTAAAAGAAGTACTATAAGTACGGATTTATCTAATAAAAATCTCTTTCCAAGCCAAAGTTCTATAACTTGATCTATAGCATTATATAGACATATTCCTATAAATGAGGCTATCCAAAAATTAAAAAAGAATAATTTTTTAAATACTGAAAAAGATTTTTCTTTATCTCCTTCTGTTAATAGATTTCCTATACTTGCTGCAATACCTTCAAATATCTTGTTTATAAAATTTTGGCAAAATGCAATAATCATATTGTAGTTTGTATATAATGCCACTACTTTAAAATTCAAGAAATATGATATTAATAAATTATCTGTACTAAATACAACAAAGCCACCAATTTTATGTATAAATAATGCTTTTATATTTTTTATAATATCATTTTTCCCTTTTACTTTGTCGGCTTTTATATCTTTATACCACGGAAATCTTTTATTGGTACTATAATTTATTACGATTAAATATCCTATATTGGTTAAAATCTGAATTATTATAAATATAATAAAAGACTTATATATATATAGCATTATTATTTGTACTACTGATCTTATAAATTTGAAAATAAAATCCCAAAAGGAAATTACATATCCATTTTCACTAGCATATAAAAGACAAGTTTTATATGAGAAAAAATATGTTAGTGATGTGTCTGCTATATATAGTAAAAAACATATTTTAGCATATACCATAGGTATTTGTTCTTTTACAAAAATGTGTAGAAATCCAGTTAATATTATTCCCGCTATTATTAAAATACTTCCACATACTTTATAAATCTTTGAATATAATGTAACAGCACTTTTTATTTGTACTTTATCATCTTCTGCAAAAGGTTTATATAGCGAAAACATTATTGCCATACCTACACCAGATTCTATTAGGTTTAAGAAACTAAGTATGTTTTGCAAAAGTCCTTGGAATCCTGCTACATCATCACCTAACAAAGCTAAAAATACTTTTCTATTTAAGAATGTTACTAGCATTAATACTATATAAGTGGCCATACCATATATAACATTTTTCTTTGCACTTTTTACCCTTGTTTTTTTCATTTTTTCACCTTTTATTTTCTTAAAAGTTTATACATCAATTCTGGGCTTATTAATAAAACCTTCGATGCCATTTTAAATTTTATATTTTCCTTTTTCCCATTTATTTTAAACCTTTTTAGGTATTCTCTTTGCTCTTTATCTTTTACAAAGTTCAAAAGTCTTTCCCTACAGTTTTCACTTTTAGCTAGTGATGAAAATATCCTCATTATTGATTGTGGAATTTTATATTCCATAAGTGATTTTTCAACATTTACACCTTCATATTTGAAATTTTGTCTAATATACTTCAGTATTTCCATGTTAGATTCATGTAAATTGAAATATTTTTCATTAGCTGTTCTAGTAAAAGATGTATCTCTTCTCACATAATATACTAAAGCTTTTTCAACACAAGTAACTTTCTCAGCATTCATAAGTGCTTTTACTACAAATACTGTATCTTCTCCAAAAACTATATTTGTAGGAAAATATAATTGATTTTCTTTTAAAAAGTTTTTTGAATACATACCTGATATAGCACTAATCCAAAATTCATTTTTCAACATCTTTTCTGCTGCTTCAATACCTTTAATTGTGTGTTTTATATATTTATGAACTTTTAGTATTTCTTCTCCATTACTTTCTTTTACATGAGTATATCCACAAAATACTATTTCAGCTTTTTCATTTTGAATTTTTTTGTACATTAAGTCTAACATATTAGGATCTATATAATCATCTCCATCAAGGAAATAAACATATTCTCCTTGTGCAGTATCTATTCCTGTATTCCTTGCACTGCTTGCTCCACCATTTTCCTTATTTATAACTTTATAATTCAACATACTATTATTTAAAATTTTCTCTGCTACATCTACACTTTTATCCTTTGATCCATCATTAATTAAAAGGATTTCAAACTCTTTAAAGTTTTGATTTTTTAAGGAATTAAGAGTTCTTTCTATATAATTTTCAACATTATATAAAGGTACTATTACAGAAATCTTAATGCTCATATTTTTTATTTGCTCCTTATACATCTTTCTTATTTGTTACTTTTACTTCTCATTTTTTATGTTATTAATCCATAAATCATACATCATATATATTGTAATATTAACTTATATCTTAAAAATTAAACTTCATAAGAGTTTTACCTAAACTTTTATTTTGAGCTTCTATTTCAAACACATCATAATAATCAGTAATATTTTCAATTACTCTTATATCATTTACTAATTTACCTAAATATTTATTATAATCCGTTTCTTCCATTAGCCTTACACTTCTTTTAAAATCATCAATAGAACTTCTTGTAGTTCCTGTAATTACTAATCCTTTTTCTAGAATTTTTCTTGTATTTATTGCAACATTATCTTCTGCAACTCCAGTTAAAACTATCCTTCCACCTATTTTTATAACATCAATAATCTGATTGATGGCATCCTTAGAACCCATTCCCCCTACACACTCAAAAGCTAAGTCTATCTTCAAATCTTTTAGGGACGGTTCATTAATTTCATAAGTTTTATCACTTGGAAATTGTGCTAACTTATCTTCATTTTTACCAACTGTTATAATTTTACTGTTCTTTGTCATAACCTTTAAAATACAAGTTAAAATATATCCAACTATACCATCACCCCATACGGCAATTACTTTATTGTCTATATTACAATTCATATCTTTGCATCTTCTTATAGCTGACATTCCAACGGAAGTTAATTCGGCAAAAACCGATTGAGTTTCTTCTATGGTTTCATCTACAGGCACAAGATTACTAACTGGGAAACTCATATATTCACAAGAAAATCCATCTGTATTACTAGATGCAAACTTAGCTTTAGGACAATAATTTTCCCCTATTGAATTCCTAAATTCACATTTATCTATATTTCCTTCAATATTACAAATAGACTTTTCTTTTAAGTACTTACATTGTTGTTTGTTTAAATAACTGCATTCTGTTATATTGGGAACTAAAACAACCTTTTGTCCTTCTTTAAAAGTATTTGTAGGATCTTTTATAATTTCTCCTACTGCTTCATGTATAAGCCTCATAGGATATTTTAAACCTAAAATTCTTTTATCTCTTTTCCCTAAAAAATATCTAAGGTCTGCTTTGCATACTGCTCCCATATTTATTTTTACTAAGGCATGGTTTTCTTTTAATTCAACACTTTCATAATATATTTCAAAAGTTTTAGGAGATACTATTTTAAATCCCTTACTAAACAATTATTTAACCTCTAATTTTCCTAATTTTATTACAGATTTTAGTATAAGTAGATCTTCAAAAGTAGTTACCTTAAAATTTAATTTATCTCCCTTAACCAAACTAACTTTATTACCTATCTTTAAAACTAACTGACAATCATCTGTAGCATTTAGATTGTTTTCTTTTTTAGCTTCCTCATGTGCTTTTTTAATTAAGGCGTATTCAAAACTTTGAGGAGTTTGTCCAAGATACAATTCACGTCTTACTGGTACCTCTTCTATAACACTACCATCTATACTTCTTATTATGGTATCTGTTGTTGGAATTACTGTATCTACAGCTTTGTTTATCTTTGCACTTTCAATATTTTCATTTATTATTCTTTGTGAAATTAATGGTCTTGCAGCATCATGGATTACAACTATATCCTGATTACTACAAAAATCACTTAACTGATTTATGCCATTATAAACTGACTCTTGTCTTGTATTTCCACCATCTACAATCCACCTAACTTTTGAAATTCCATATTTTCTAATCCAAATAGTTAAATCTTCTTTAAACTCATTCTTACAAATCACTGCTATGTAATCTATATTTGGATTAATATCAAAAGCTTCTATTGTATGAATAATTAATGGTTTACCATATATATCTATAAATTGCTTAGGAATATCGCTCCCCATTCTTGTACCACTACCACCAGCCAATATAATTGCAATATTCATTTTGCAATCACCACCTTAAACTATTATTGTTTATCTTTAAAGAAATGATTTATAAATCTTTTTGTTGATTTTCCATCTGTATATTCGCAAAATCTTTTAGAAAACTCTCTTATAAGTTCTTTATTATATGAACCTTCCATACTTTCTTGTATTTCATTTAATACTTCTTCTGATGTTCTTAACATTTTACCTGGTATAAATTCTTCATATCCAAAATAAAAATTTCTTAAGTTGTTTTTATATTTTTCATAATCATAAGCAAAAAATATAATCGGTTTATCTAACAATGAATATTCAAAAATAATAGATGAATAATCCGTAATTAAAATATCTGAAATTATCATAAGTTTATTTATATTAACCTTACTTACATCTATAATAAAATCTTCTAATCCTTTAGGAATTTCAAATTTATGTCTAATTATAGGATGTAATTTTAATAAAATAACTGAACCGTCCCCTAAGTTTTCTTTTAACAATTTAAGGTCTAGTTGCATGTTAAAATACTCTTTCTCATTATCTCTAAATGTAGGCGCATATAAAATTATGTTTTTTTTCTTTAGTTCTGTATGTACATTAAAAAATTCTTCCTTAACCGCTTCCATATGATTTGAATCAAATAAAATATCTGTTCTTGGTATTCCTAAAGATAGAATTTTAGTTTCTTCCACATTTAAAGCTTTACTATAGATTCCTTTTAATTCTTTTGAACTGACCAAAAGATAATCTATATTTTTTGAGTCTTTTATAAATCTTTCTCTTTCTTTTTCTGTTTTAGCAGAATCTATTCCAAATTTCTTAAATGCACCTAAAGCATGCCAAGTATTAATCATAATTGTTCCTTTAGGTTTGGGTAAGAAATGATAATAATGATTGTTAGTAATCCAGTATTTTGATGTAGCTAAATAGTATAAGTGCTTAAGTGTTTTTGTTTTTACTATTTTAGTATTATTATCTTCTTGTATATCGATTCTCACACCACTATTTATAGGAATTATTATTTCTAATGGCATTTTTTCTTCTTTTATTTGTTTATATATATATAGTAAGTTTCCAAAGAATCCTTTACCATAATCACATTCTAAAATTATTCTGTTTTGTTTAGTTGGGAAAATAGATAAAATTTTAAATACAAAAGATGCTATAGCAAATATTATTTTTCTCATATTCCATTCTCCCTTACTTAAATTTTCTTTTTAAGAAGTTTTTAATCTTCTTAACCCATTCTACCTTTTCCATATTCAAAATAGGAAGTTCTTTTATATTAAATTCCTGTTTTGCAATCCATACATTAAACAATCTTTCACTTAAAAAACCATATATCCTTTTTTGATAATTATCATAAGAAGATACATCAACATTTTCTTCAAGTTTAAAAAGAATATGAAATAGCCACTCACAATATTTATCAAAGTCATCTTTTTTCATTATAAACATATTATAAAGATGCAAGGTTCTTCCATTCATAACACTTTTAAAACTCTCCATGTATTCTGGATAATCTGTTTCTATTATTTTTTCTACCTTTTTTAAGTCCTCTATATGATGGGCATTTTTATAATGTGATTCTATGGTTTCTATATAGTAATTTCTTTTTTTAGGTAAAATAACATTATACTTAGACAGTAATTCTTCTATCTGACTTTTATTAAGAATTAAATCTAATTTATTATTGGTTTGTATTGCTCTTTTAAATATATTTTTCATGGTAAAATATCTTCTATAATGACATAAACCAATATATTCACACTTTAAATTTTTATATGCCCAGTAAAGTCCTGTCAGTTCACAATAATTAGGATTCTTTATAGATATATTTTCTCCTGTATTATCTCCTATATATCCTAAATCTTGTTTTCCTTCTCGTCCCACATGAAGAGGAATGTATATATTCTCTTCAGGCATTTTATACTTTTTATGTGTTGCCACTAGTATTTTTACATCCATCACTGTAAAAACTCCTCTTTTACTTTATCTAGTGCCGCCTTTATAACATTGTGCATATCATAATACTTGTATTCCCCTAATCGGCCACCAAAAATAATATTCTTTTCTTTATTTGCAAGTTCTCTATATTTATTATATCTTTCTATGTTTTTCTTATCTAATACTGGGTAATATGGCTCATCGCCATTTTTCCATTCCATAGGATACTCTTTTGTTATTACTGTTTTATCGCCTTGTCCAAATTCAAAATGTTTATGCTCTATTATTCTTGTGTAAGGGGTATATCTATCTGTATAATTTATAACGGCATTTCCTTGATAATTTTCTTCTTCTAACATTTCCGTTTCAAATCTTAAAGTTCTATATTCTAAAATTCCATACTTGTATTCAAAAAATTCATCTATCATACCTGTAAATACAATTTTATCACTAATATTATTTAATTCATCTTTATCTTTAAAATAATCTGTATTAAGTCTTACTTCACACCCTTGCAATAACCTTTCGATTAAAAGAGTATACCCACCTTCAGGTATTCCCTGATATTTGTCATTGAAATAATTATTATCATAAGTATATCTAACTGGCAATCTTTTTATAATAAATGCAGGAAGTTCAGTACAGGCTCTTCCCCATTGCTTTTCCGTATATCCTTTTATAAGCTTTTCGTAAATATCCGTTCCCACAAGAGAAATAGCTTGTTCCTCTAGATTTTTTGGGGCTTTACCTTTAAGTATGCTTTTTTGTTCCTCAATTTTTTCTTTAGCTTCATTTGGAGTAACCACACCCCATAATTTATTAAATGTATTCATATTAAAAGGTAAATTATATAATTCACCTTTATAATTTGCTATTGGGGAATTAACAAAGGAATTAAAAGATACAAAATCATTTACATAGTCCCAAATTTCTTTATCACTTGTATGAAAAATATGTGCTCCATACTTATGTACATTAATTCCCTCTATAGATTCACAATATACATTTCCACCTATATGAGTCCTTTTGTCTATTACTAAACAACGTTTCCCTAATTTTGTAGCTTCATGTGCAAAAATTGACCCATAAAGTCCAGCCCCTACTATTAAATAATCGTATTTACTCATTTAAAAGTTCTCCTTCTACTTTTGAAAGTGTACTATCTTGCTCCATGTTTTTTAAATACTTCACTAAAAGTTTTAAAAATTATTTTTATATCTAACCCTAAACTTCTATGATCTATATAGTACATGTCTAATTGAACCCTTTCTTCATATGTAGTATCACTTCTACCATTTACTTGCCAATATCCTGTAAGGCCTGGTTTTACAGTTAAAAGTTTCTTGCCATACTTTCCATAAAGTTCTATTTCTTTTTCTATTATTGGTCTTGGCCCTACTATAGTTAAATCACCTTTTAATATATTTAAAAGCTGTGGTAACTCATCAAGACTTGTTTTTCTCAAAATATTACCTATCTTAGTTATTCTAGGATCATTTTCTAACTTAAAATTCTTTGAGAATTCTTCTTTTTGTTCAGGTGACAATTCATCTAATAATTTCTCCGCATTTGTAACCATAGTTCTAAATTTGTATATTTTTATTAATTCGCCATGATATCCTAATCTTTTATGAGCAAAAAACACCGGTCCTTTTGAACCTAACTTTACCAATACACCTAAGATTAAGAATACAGGACTTAAAATAATAATACCAATTAAAGAACCAATTATGTCTATTACTCTTTTAATAAAAAAATATATAAAACTCTTTTTAGGACATATTTCTACTTCTTCAGTTTCATCTTTCAAATTTTCCGTTTTTAATTCTAGCATTGGTTCGCCCTCCTTATTTCTTATTGACTACCTAACACTAATTGGATTTTCATATAAAAGTTTATCTAAATTTCTCTCTACGGTTTCTTGAATAACTATATCTGGTTTACATTGTTTTACTAATTTATCATCAAAATTTTGAGACCATTCGTATACAGCTTCACTAAAATGTTCTGACATATATGGTCCTAATGCCACAGTAAATGAATCTCTAAACATCAATAATTTAGGTAAAGACTTATTAGGATTTTTCATTACTGCCCCTCTTACCAAATCATACTTATGTTCTTCATAAGGAATAGATGTCCTTTTTATCTTAGGTTGTAACAGAATATGTTCCTCCCCATATTGGTTAGGTAAACTTAACATATTAGCCAAATCTCCTTCACCTGGAACTCTGTATTCTTTAACTATATTAAACTTATCTATACCAAGTGGACTAACATTTTTGATGTACTTTCCAACTTCTTTCATAATGGCTTCATAACCAAAGTATCCACCAAATTGATTCCAATGTGTATCAGTTTTATAATATAATCTTCCTTTAGATTTATTATCTAATAAAATCTTTCTTAGGTCTAGAACATCTATGTTAGAATTTTTATGTAAGTAATCCATAAGCTGATCTAATCTACTTTCACTACTTACCTTTTTATATTTTTCATTATTATAGTATTCAGGGTAAATAGTTTCTTTATCTGGTGCTATGACTAAAACAAAAGGTATTCCTTTCTTTTCAAGCCATACTTTTCTCTGTTCTAGATTAGTTTTTATCTTTGATAATTCCTCTGGAGTAAACTTAGTTATTCCTCTATATTGTTTAGTTATATCTTTTCCATTATCTAATCCACAATATAACCATCCTTCTTTTCCTAAAACAACCTTTTCAGTAGATGGAGTTTTAAAAAATTTAAAGTCAGATAAAGCTTCCAGCCTTATCATTAAATTTCTAAGACCAAAATGGTCATTATACATAGTTTCTACCTTTTTAATAGTTTTTTCAACCCCACTTATATTAGGGTCCAAATCTACCATCATACTTCCTCTTTGTTCTGTATTGTCTCCATCCTTCATTCCTGACACTAAAAATAAGTTAGGAAGATATAGAATTAAAATAAATAATGCTATAAAAGCAAATTTTCTTGGTGATAATCTCTTGTATAATAAAAACTCATATAATTTTAATGTAGCTACTGTTAAAATAATACTTGCAAAAGCTAAAAATAAAATTATAGAATAATTTAATTTAGCATTTTTTATGATTGCACCCATATTATCAGTATACATAAAAGCATCAACTTTTTTAGGATGTATAAATAAAATACCATCCTTAACTTCAACTTTTTGTATATCCTTTGACACATGAGTAAAAGTATCTTTTATTTTTTGAGCATCAAACTCTAATTGTTTAAAAGATGTTTTGATGGTTAATCTTTTTACCTGTACTTCTTGACCTTTATAACCAAAATGAAGCTTTAATCCTCTTATTTTAGATGAATTCATTGCAAAAGGTATAGCTATAAATTCATTATCTGTTCTAACCATTTCACATCTAGCTGCCATATCGTCATTGTAAATAGTTATATTGTCATCTGTGTAGAATAAAGTAAATAGATTATCTTTTTTATAATTAACTACCATTTCTGCTTTTATAACATTTCCAAAAATACCTTTATATAAAGTTACTACAAAAAGTAAAAATATTACGTTCAATATTATGAATCGCAACACTTTTAAAAATTTACTATTACAGTAGTTTTGCATACTCTCACCTCTTTTTAAAATCTAAAATATATAAATGGATTATACGTTGATCCTGCTAAGGTTATTAATGATACTATAAGCACTAAAATACATATTGTATTTGATATAAAATCATAAGTACGCTCATGTTTCTTTAATAGACCTTTTGCAAATGAGTTTATATATCTTAGTATAGGTGTGGAAAATACTATAGCAAGTATTAAAATAAATATAACCTTGTTATCTAAATATAATGATGGATAATATACATTAGTAGATGCCTTAAATACAAACATTTTCTTTATATATGCAAAGGCATTTGTTAATGTATCTGCTCTAAAAATAACCCATCCTACTGTTACTACTAATAATGCATAAACATATCTGAATGGTTTTGGAACCTTTTTAAGTACTCCTCCAACTTTCGTTCTTTCCGCTACTAAAAAAGTCCCATGATATGCTCCCCAAAAGATAAAATTCCAACTAGCTCCATGCCATAAACCAGAAAGTAAAAATACTATTATTTGATTTACATAACATCTAGCTACTCCTTTTCTATTTCCTCCTAGAGGTATGTACACATAATCTCTAAACCAATTTGTTAAGGATATATGCCATCTTTTCCAAAACTCTCTTATGGATTTAGATATGTATGGATAGTTAAAGTTCTCTAAAAAGTCAAATCCAAATATTTTCCCAAGCCCTATTGCCATATCTGAATACCCTGAAAAATCAAAGTATATTTGTAAGGTATAACAAATAGCACCAATCCATATTAATGATGTTGATATTTCTTTTGGAGTTATTGCAAAAATTTTATCTGCTATAAGTCCAACTTGATTTGCAATTAAAACCTTTTTAGCAAATCCCATTATAAATCTTTTTATTCCATAGCATACTTTATCTATAGTTATTTTTCTTTCTTTAATTTGTTCATCTATGTCATGATATCTAACTATAGGCCCTGCTATTAATTGCGGGAAAAATGATATGTATAATGCTAAATCGTATATACTTTTTTGTACCTCTACATCTCCCCTATATACATCTATTACATATGATAAACCTTGAAATGTAAAAAATGAAATTCCGATTGGTAAATGTATAGTTGCTAAATCTATTTCTTTAGATACTCCTGTTAATCCTATAAAAGAATTTATATTATCTACAATAAAGTTAGCATATTTAAAAAATATTAAAAGAGATAAGTTACAAACTACACTCCATATTACTATGTTTTTTTTCTTCTTACTATTTTGCCAATATTTATGTATCAAAATTCCAAAGTAATAATTTATACCTATAGATGCCAGCATTACTAATATATGTTTAGGTTCTCCCCAAGCATAAAATAATAAACTAGCTATTAATAATAGAGTATTTCTTTGATCTTTTCTTATTAAAAAATACATAGTTACTACTAATGGTAAAAAAATAAACATAAATATAGTAGACGTGAAAACCATGCTTCCGCCTCCTTTTATCATTACTAAAAATTAATTATATGAATTATTTCTTATATATAACTTTTTAAAAGCTTCATATTTCCTTGTAATCTGTATTCACCTAGGGCTGCAGGTATTAATATACTTTCACACTTTTCTATACTCTCTTCTCTTGTTATATTATTCTCATCAGAAAAGATAATTTTTCCTTTACCATCTACACAAGTAAAAATATAGAATTTCTTTTTGTCACTACATTCCTTAAGTTCGTCTTTAATTTTATATAGTTGTAAATTTAGCACATCACTTTTTATACAGTTAAAAACTTTTGTTTCCTTTTCACCTTCACAACTTAACTCTAAATTTTCTTCTCCATGGATTCTTTTAGGTTGAAGTGTGATGTCTATAACATCTAAGGCTTTCTTTATATGTAATTCTCTTCCTCTATTGTAGTCATATACTCTATAGGTTGTATCACTATTTTGTTGAACCTCTACTAAGAGAATACCTTTTCCTATAGCATGTACCAATCCAGCTTCAATAAAAAACATATCTCCACTTTGAACCTTTATTTTATTCATATATGCTTCTACATTCCCATTTTTGCAGCTTGTTACAAATTCTTCCTGGGTACAATTTTTAGTCCCTACAATTAGTTCTGCATCTTCTTCGGCATCTATTATATACCATGCCTCTACTTTGCCATTATCGCCTTCTACCTTTCTAGCATATTCACTATCTGGATGAACTTGAAGTGACAAATTCTCTTTGGAATTTATTAATTTTAGTAACAGGGGGAAATCTCTAGGTAGAAAATCTTTTTTTGTAATAAGTTCCCCAACGATTTTATCATCTGTCAATTTAACTAATTCCAACAAGGACATTCCTTTATACGCACCATTTGACACTATACTCATTCCATGTTTATGACAAGCTAAGTCCCAACTTTCACCTATGTGTCCTTTAGGCAAGTTTTTTCTATAATCTTCTAATTTTCTTCCACCCCAAATTTTTTCATAATACAAATTTTTAAACTTTATTGGATATATATCATATATCATTAAACTTTTCGCTCCTATTCCTAGCCTTACACATTGCTCCCCTAACAAGTTTTACTTTTTTGTAGCATTTTGCTCTTATATTATATCAGATGTAATACAAACTATAAATATACTATTCTTATTCTTTTATTGGTTTTTAGTTGTTATATATGGTTTTTATAGTCTATTTTATAGTTATATTATGTTTTTATAAAACCTAGTGTAAAACTTTTAATCATAAAAATACTATTTTTGAAAAATATCTACATTAATATATGTATTTAATTTCATACTTATTAATTTTACTTCTACTTTTATTCTTTATCCCCTCTATTATTGCATTTAATTGCTAGTTTTAATATTTATTTAAAGATTTGTATTCTATTTGTAACTTTCTTGATTATCCTAACATACTACTTTATAATTTCTAGTGCTTTTTATTGTTTATTATGTATACTTATATTTAATATAAGTATACCTTGTTATTATAATATATTTATAAATGTTTACATATGACTATCTTCTTTATCTTTTTACATAAAAAGAGTATTAAAGTTATAATAAATTACATTTTTTGTATATACATATTTTTTTGTTCATTAAAAAATTTTGATTATTATATATTTAATTATTTATGTATAAATTCTATTCTTATGAATGTAGAAATACCTTCCTGTCTATTTATGCAAATGTAGCTCAACAATTTTATTAAATAAAAAACGTGCATAAAAATAATTTTTATACACGTTTTTTTTTAATTCAATTTATTAATTTTATTACTTATCTTACAGTTTGGACAACAATATCCCTCCATGCATTCCCCATTATTCTCTATTAATCCCATATATTTAGATAACGCTGAGGTTATAACACCCAAACATACACAAAATTCAGTTTTAGAGTTATTGTATACTATGCTTTCTAACCTTACCTCAGCAATAATATCATATTTTTCATTATATCTAGGAGTATACAAGACTACTTCTAAATTTTTCTCTTCTAATATTTTATCCATTTCTATTGTTTTAATTTGATTACACTGACCCTGTTCTAAACATCCACAGCCCTGATATATTAACTTATATGGAATGTTAAAAGTATACTTAATTGTGCTAAATTCTTTATCACATGTACTTGGTAAAATAAATAAACTTTCTTGTATAATCTTAGGATTCTTAAAAATTACCTTATCAAAGAAATATCCATCTACAGGTGGAATTAAAATGTTTTTATAAGAATAATAAGAAATACATCTTCCATATATCTTATGTGCATATATACATTCTATACTTTCCCTATTATATTCATTTAATTTATTACAAGTTATAACACATTTATCCACTATATCTTTAGCCGTTCTTAAAAACACTAAAGCATATCTTTTTTCCAATGAACCTATGCTTAATGGCGTTTTCTTATATTGTAAAACTTCATAAGAATATTCTATTTTAGTCTCATTGAAAGAAGAGTCAATTTTATTAATAACAGGATATATTATGTGTCCATTTAAACTTATTACATTAATCTCAACACTATCTTTATATGCTTTCTCAAAAATATATGATGGTGGATAAAAAGTTTCTAATTGTACATCATATATTTTTATTCCTTTAGTTACATTTAGTATAATATTATTTTTTATAGCTATCATATTAGGGTTATCCGGATAATCTTTTATAGTGTTAGAAATTTCTACAGTTACTTTTCCTACATATATTTCACTTTTAATAGTTACTGATTTATTATCATTCTTAGTTACTTTATTAGTAGAAGAAATATTAAATTTTATTTTATTAGATACAAGATTGTAATTTTGGGGTATATAATATACTAACTCTATCTTATTTTTATCTGCATAATTAACATTATTTAGTTGTTCCGGTATACTATGATAAGGTGTATTGCTTAGTACTTCTTGTATAAACATTCCATTTATATATAAGTTGTAATCTAATGGGATTGGATCTATATTTAATAAAAACGAAGATGAATTTAAATTATTATTAGTTAGTATATATCCTATCTTACCTTTACATCCTACTACTCCATAACTTAATGCTTCCGTATTAGAAACATAACTATTCCTATCAGGAATGAAATCATTTAATTCTGATAATATGTCTACATTTATAAATACTTCATTAGATTCTGTTCCATCTAATTCAATTCCCGTACTGCTTAATGCATAGATAGGCATTGCCATATTAGAAATAGTTTGTTGTTGCAAAGCTTTAACTTTAACAGAGTAAATTATAGTCTGTACTTCTCCTGGACTTATTTGAGGAATGTCACTCCACATTAAAATATTATTTCCTACTAAATTTGCTTTTCCAACAGTTATAAAATCAATCTTATTAAAGATTAAAATATTATTTAATTTATCCTCTATTTTTACATTATAAGCCGTATTTTTCCCTATGTTCTCTACTACAATTTTATACTGAATTTCTTCTCCACTAAAAGTACTTATTTTATCTTCCGTAAATTGATCAATATCATTTTTTCTTTGTGACTTGTTTACAGTCAATAAGTTTTCCATAGCTACTACACTAACACTATTTGAGATGGGACCTTTTAAAAACCTATCATTTTCATCTTCACTCCAAGTAATAGTCGCCGAATTAATCTGTTCACCTGGCTTGCCGTCAATAACACTTGCTGTTTCTACTAATGTCTCTATTTTATAATTATATATTTCATCAACATTTGCTTTTTGTAACATATTTATATTATTTTGTTTATCTTTTAATACCCCATTATTCAAAACTTTATTATTACTTTTTATAACAGGAAATGTTATTAACTGTCCATTTATTTGTGGAAGTATAACTGTCCCATTTAAAGTACTACTAACAAATCTTTCTCCTACAGGTATTATATCTTTAACTTGTAAATTGTAGAATGTAGCTCCGTTTGGTACATTTACTACTACATTATAAATCGCAGATTCTCCTACTGTATAACTAGGTTTTTCTGAACTTACATTAATGGAAATATCACTAAATCTTTGAATAAGATTATTTGATCTAGCCCCTAATTGTACTATATTATTTGTTGTACTACTATATAATAATGTGTAATCTTGAGATATTACACTCCCTGCTGGTATTGTTTGTAAAACCTTAACTTGGAAAGTAGCTATTGCTTCTTGTGACGGTGTTATGGTCTCAATATTCCATATTAAATATTTTAAGCTATTAACATAATTAATAGTTCCCATATTAACTGATGTAGTACTAACATATTGATAATTATCATCCGTATAATATAAAACTCTTATACTGTGCGCTGTAGTATCACTTTCATTTTTTATAATCATTTTAAACTCTAATATATCACCTGCGTTAGCATTTATATCTACAATATCAAACTCTTCCCCTATAGTCACATTTCTCTGTAGCTGATATGCTTCAACTATGGCCCTTTCACCT
This sequence comes from Clostridiaceae bacterium 14S0207, assembly GCA_003288255.1. Lineage (GTDB taxonomy): Bacteria > Bacillota > Clostridia > Clostridiales > Clostridiaceae > Hathewaya > Hathewaya limosa. The sequence goes on from CP026600.1 coordinate 2,579,315, forward strand.
TCTATAGTTAACTGAGTTGGTATATTTAATGTTGTACCTCCAGATTTTGAAGTTTGCCATGATACTGCAGCATTATTTTGAAGTTCCTTTTTAGAAAAATTAGGATCGTTCATATTATTTACTAATCTAGCCGTAAGCATATATTTCCATAATATTGCTCCTGATGATGTGTTAATCTCTGATGTTACAGGAAATTTTAAGGTATTACCTTCTTCCTTTACCCATACATAAGTATCATTTAAATATGATTGTCCAGAAAATCGGATTTCCTGAGGCAAAGTATCTGTTACCTCAACATTATATAGTACTGCCCCTTTAGGAATTCTTAAATCCAAATTATATTCATTATCATCACCTAACAATACCTTATTATTACTAGCCGTTTTAATAAATTCAACATTTGATTCTGGAATAGAAATTGTTAAATTATTGGAATTTATTGATCCATACGTTACATTTAATGTATTTTCATTTCCATTATAAGTAATGGTAGCTGCACTACCTATAGTAGTCCCTATTATAGCAGGACCTACTAACATGGCACCATAAGCTACTGTTATACTTTCACCAGCCAATAAAGAAGAAATATTAAAATTTAAATTATTAGCTCCTAGTATATTATTTCGTAAAGTTAACTTTTCCATTTTATCTATAAAATCTAACGACTGTATAGTTACCCCAGATGGTGTTACATCTCTTACTTCAATATTATATATAGGTACAGAAGATGGATTATTTATTTCCAACTTATAATATATTCTTTGTCCTACGTTTAACTTTAGATTGTTTTTAACGTAATTAGTAGCACCTAAACTTTGTAGCTTATTAAAAACGACTTTTGTTTTCATAACATATACACTTGTATTCATACTTTGTGTAGTTCCGGGTGTCCCGGTATTACTTAAATTCCATTGTATTGTACCTGTACCTTGTTGATTATTTGGGGAATCATTAGGAGTAGATAAAACCTCAGCTTGAAATGTATATGTTATAGTTTTATCCATTGTAGAAGCATCTATAGTTCCTTCATTAGGAAATGTTAATGTTGTTGTATTAGCTCCGATAGTAACCCCTCCAACACTAGTAAGCGAATTCTCTACATACTGTTGTTCAGAAGGTAATATAAAACTTGGTTGAACATTATATGCTATATTTCCTTGTAGAATTGTTACTACAAATTTATAGGTTACTGTATCACCTACAAATACTGCTGCTTTAGTAGTATAGGCATTAAGTTGAGGTGGTACATAACCAATTCCAATCTTATTGGAATATATAGGACCTAAGACTACATCTGGATTTGTAGTTGCTCCTTTATACGTAGTAGTAAAACTATTAACATTTTCTGAATTATTATTAAATGTATTTTTTACTGTTGCAAATATTGATTTATGCACTAAACCAGTTTCTGATATAAAAGGAATATTCATAGTAACTAATCCACTTGGATTTGCAGTAGAATCTCCTCTAGGAATAAATTCTAAATCAGATGGTAACTGATCTTTTATAACAATATCATTTGCACTAGCTGCTCCTACTGAATTTGTTATATATAATTGATATTCTATTTCATCTCCAACTGTAACATTTTTTAACGGTAACTTTGTAAAGTCGGCATCTCCTTTAGTTATATTTTTTTGCATCTTACTTACTATAAGATATGGTCTACTTACTATAATTTCAGTACTATTAACTATTGGCTTTACCTCTCTAGCATCTACTTCATTAGTCCATGTTATATTATTTATGCTGGTCTGAGTTTGTTTGTTTACTGAATTTTGGCTTCCACTAATAACTTTTGATTTAAATGTATAGGTAATTATTAAATTAGTATCTACTGGAGTAGAGCTTGGTAGATTAAATTCTACATATTGAATATGAGTTCCAGAATTAGTTACTACTGGAGGAGTTACAGCACCTCCTAGACTAGAAATCCAAGTACCTGTTTTAAATTCTTGTCCCTTATCCAATATTTCCATTACCCTTAAAGATTTAATTATATTTCCTTTTGGAACTGTAATTTCAACATTATATTCTACATCATCTCCAACAACTACATTATTAGGATTTGCAGTAATATTTAACAACAAACCTTTTATAACAGCATCCAATACATTACTTATTTTGCTATAATACCCCAAACTATTTTCAGTAGTAAAATATTCAATATCAGCAAAGTTGTTAATTATTTCTCCCAGTGTTTGTTGTGATTTTACTTGTGCTGAAAATTCATAAGTTGCTACTTCTCCTGATTGCAAATTTGGTATGTTCCATATTAATAGACCATTTTCTGGTTTAGTAGGCTTTGTTACAGTTCCTTTTGATGGTGCATTTAATGTATCTTGAAAAATTAAATAATTGGGCATTGTATCTTGAATTTTCAGGTTATATACTGGTGCTGTACCTAATGAATTTACTGTAATTTTATAAGCAATAATATCTCCCTGAGAAAGTGAAATAGTTTCAGTCGTATAGTTTCCATTAGTAGTTAAGTTTTTTTGTTCTACCATTATATTAACATTGCTTGCCTGTACATTGATGTTAACACCCTGTGACATTTTCTGAATTGTCGATCCAGTTGTTACAGCTGTCCATTCTATTATTCCCTCATTCTTTTGTTGCTCTATATATGGTGGCACATTTGAAACACTTGTAACTTTAGCAGTAAAAATATATTTTATTTGAACTGCCTCATTAGATGCATCTATACTATTATCAATTCCAATTATAGGTTGAGGAAATATTACTTTTTGCCCTCCCCCTGTTACACTCTCTACTTTCGGATTTACTGCTTCTGATGGCAAATTATTTATCTGCTTATATGCATTTCCTACATACATTATAGATTTAGGTAAAATATCATATACCAAAACATTGTTTAATATAGATCCTTTATATAAATTTATTATTAAGGTATATAAAAATTCCTGTTGTTCTGTAACTATATTAGTAGATGACATAACATTGAATTCTAGGTTATTAAGATTAGCAACTAAAATATTACTTTCTATAGGATCAAAGGACTTTCCAAAATTATTATCATTTGAATTAAACGTTACACTAGCCTTATTTGGTATATCAAGAGTTACTGGAACATTATTACTTGCTGTTACATTGAAATGTATTGATACCACTTCACCTACTTCCATATTATTAATATTCCAAGTAAGCGTATTCTCTATAAAATTTCCATTTCCTTTAGTTGCTTTTAAGCTTTTAGAATCTACAATGAAATCGTTAGATATATTATCATTAACAACAATGTTATAGGCATCACTTTTACCTGAATTTACTAATTGAATTTCATATGCTAAAATATCATCCCCAATAATTTTTATACTTTTATTTGTATATCCTATCCCTTTAGTTAAATTACTTTGAAATAAACTTAATTGTATATTAGGTAAGTTAGCATAAACACGACTAATACTATTAATAGGTGTACCTGGTATACCAGAGGCATCTTCCCATTTTAATTGAGAATTATTTTGTTGTATATCAAAAAAATTATTATTTATAGTTGCATCCGTAACTCTCACCTTAAAGGAATAAGTTTCTGTTATTTCTTCTTTACTAGCATCAATAGATAATAAGTTTGGAAATGTCAATATACCATTTATAGGTATTGGCTGATTTTCCATATATAAACCATTTTTTAAAATACTATTTCTTATAAACTCCTGTTTATCTGATTGAAATGTATCAATTAATTGAACATTACTTATTATATTCCCTACTGGTACTATTATTTGTAAAATATAAGTTATTATATCACCTACTTTAATAGAAATAGGTGATACTATGTTAACTAAACTTATGTTACCTGATCTGGATAATATAGACGACTTTGGTGAAAACACGTCAAAACTATTATTTTTAGAATCCTTTGCCATAACTTCCTCCTAAAAATGCTCATATTTATATCTTATTAAAACCATATCCATAAGTTTCCTATAAAATAATAATAAAAAGAAAGTGCTAAGAAATACCCTTATTTTCTTAACACTTTCTATATAAATTCAATATATAATTTATATACTTATTTTAAAGTTTTTCTAAAATTATTAGAACAACTAGGACAACAATATCTAAATTTACAATCTCCTAGATTATTGACTAAAATAAATTGTATTCCTACAGAAGAAGTTATAACTGCCATACAAATTGTAACCTTTGTTTTATCTTGGTCTACTACTACATTTTTTACCATACTATTTGATATAATCTCATACTCATATTTAGGTATATATACAGCTACTTGTAGACTTTTTCTTTCTAATACTCCTTGTACCTTCTTTATTATGGATTGAGAACATTCCCCATTCTGTAAACATCCACATCCCTCATAAATAATTGTATACGGAATAATAAACTCATAATTAACTTTACTAAACTTTTCTCCGCAATCACCCTGCTCAATATTTAAGCTTCCATCTATAATTTTAGGATTATCAAATATTATATTCTTATAATTATATCCATTAATATAAGGTAGTTGTATATCTCTATAACAATAGTATTGTATACATTTACCAAATATCTTATTGAAATATATACACTCTATCTCTTCTCCATTTTGGGGATTAAGTGTACTACTTTCAAATATACATTTATTCTCTATATTCTTGGCTGCTCTTATAGATAGTATGGCCTTATTTTGTTCTAATGCCCCTATACTTAATGGTGTTTTCTTATATTGTAATACATGATAATTAAATTGTATATGAACAGGTTGACTTGTAGCATCTACAATATCTATCTTTGGATATATAACTTCTCCCGCTAAACTTATAGTATGAATCTCTATATTGTCTTTAAATGCCTTTTCAAAAATACAAGATGGTGGATAAAATCCTTTAAGTTCTAAATCATAAATTTTTATACCCTTACTTACTTCTATAATTATCTCATAATTTATAGTAAATAACTTTGGATTTATAGGATATTCTTCAACATCATAAGAAATATTTAAATTTACTTGTCCTAATTTTATTTTACTTTCTATCAATATAATTTCATTATCCTTAACTAAGTTCATTGAAACATCAAAATTGATTTCATTATTGGTTTCATTGTATACTTCAGGAACATAGTATAAAATTTGAATTATATTTATACTATTAGGCTTAACCTTAATTAAATTTTGTGGTATTTTATTATATATATCACCTTTTTTCACCTCTTCAATAAAATTATTATTGATAAAAAGTTTGTAATTTACAGGAATTGAACCTATATACAAATTATATGAATTATTATTACTATCATTATTAGTTAATATATAACTTATCATACCTTTACATGATGTAACCCCATAACTTAGCGCTGTATTATTGTTTATATAGTTATTTACACTTGGTATAAAAGAATACCTTTTACCTTTTAAATTTATAAAAACTTCATTTGATGATAACCCTATTAAAGTATCTCCTGCAGGAACAATAGAATAACTTGGTATTGCACTATTTGATATTTTTTCTATATTATTAGTAACTACTTTAACTAAATAGGTTAATTCTAATTCTTCATTTACATCTAACTCATCAATACCACTCCATACCATTACATTGTTATTTCCTGTTAATTGTATATCCACAGTACCTTGCGTTACTGATATAACTTTTATAAATCTTAAATTATTATTTATAGTATCTTGAATTTCTATATTATAGGCTTTATTTTTTTCTAAATTAGATATAATTAATTTAAATTCTATTTCCTCATCATTATTGGCTTCTATATCCTCCTTTGAAAAATTGCTTTCCCCTTTTTTTCTTTGTAATTTTTCTATATTAACCAAGTTGCTAGTTACTTTTATACTGACTACATCAGAGATAGGACCGATTATCTTAGTATTATCTGGATCCAAACTCCACATTATACTAGCTGAATTAGATTGTATATCAAGGTTTTCATTAGATATATTGACTACTTTTATTTTTGCATTTATTTCATAATTAAATATTAATGATTTATTTAATTTGTCATTATTTTCAATGGCAAGTAAATTTGAATTTATTTTACCTTCTCCATAATTAATAATAGGAAATCTTATCAATTGTCCATGTATCATAGGATTTATAGTGCTTCCATTCAATGAACTATTAATAAATGCCTCTCCCACTGGTAATATATCTTGAACTTGTAAATTATAAAATTTTATACCATTTGGGACTATAACTGATATATTATATTTTACGATTCCATCTACAATAGAAGTTGATTTGTCTGAAGATAGTTCAATAGCAATATTAGGATATCTTTGCTCAATACCAAAGGCATTAATTGGGCCTATTATAACCGGAGTACCAGTATTATTACTATGATACGTAGTACTATAAGTATTAGTTGAAGTTCCAAAACTTACAGTTCCCCCAATAACACTTACTTCAAAAATTGCCGTTGCTGTTTCCTCTCCTAGTAATTCATCTATACTCCAAATTACTTCTCGTGTATTGGAATCATATGTTACATTACCATTTGTAGTAGAAACACTGCTCATAAATTCTATATAATCATTCAACTTATCTTTTGATATTACATTATACGCAGATCCTAAAGCTGTATTCTCTATTACTAGCTTGAATTCTACGATATCTCCTGCACTAACATTTAGCTCTGATATTTGAAATAATCCATTATCTGTTTTATTTCTTTGATATTTGCCTATTCGTATATAAGGACTTTTAACTTCTACTTCAGTAGAAGCATATAGCATTGAAGCAACTAATGAACCTGAGGAAGGTCTCCATTTAAATTCAGCATTATTCTTCATAATCTCTTCAAACGGTTGGGTATTCATTACACGATTAATTTTAACGTTATATACATATGTTAAAATAGTTATATTACTAGTATCATTTATTTCATCTATAATAGGAAAAGTAAGAGAATTATCGGTCTGTGTGACATTTATAGGATTTCCATTTAAAGTAGCATCTCCTAAGTAATCCTCACCACTAGGTAATATATCGCTAATTTCTACATCATATATTGACATTCCCCTAGGAATTTTAGCTATCAATTTATATTCTATAACTGTTCCCAAATTACCCCTAATAGTTGATGTATACTTATCGAACTCCAAACCCCTTGCTGATACTTCAGTGTATAATTTATTAGAATCTATTGGACCATATATTGTGGTTAATGCATCTACATCTAAACTATAATATATACTGGCAAAACTTTCTGAATTATCTCCTGGTGTTGAGGGTCCAATTAATTTTGCTACATATATTATAGATGCTGTTTCACCAATTCCTAACATTGGTATAGTTCCTTCAAAAATAGATTGTTCCAAGAGTATATCACTATCAACAATAAACTCAGATGTCATTTCAATATTATATATATACTGTATATTAAAACCCTTAGGTAATGTGTCATTTATATTAATATTATAAATTGGTTCTGATGTTGGATTTGTAACTTCTAACTTAAAATATATCTTCTCTCTTAATCCTATACCTATAGATGTGCTTACAAAGTCAACTCCATTATTACTCTGAGTTTTAATTATATTTAACTTTAATGAAGTAACTGAAATATTTAATGTTTTACTTAAAGTTGGTCCCTTTTGCCCACTTGAAGTGGAATCCCAATTTAATGTAGCTATATTAGTTCGTACTTCTTGATTACTACCAACAACAGCTCCAATTCTAACCTTAAAACTATAAACTACATATTTAGTCTCACTTGTAGCATCTATGGTACCTTGATTAGGAAATACTAAACTTGGTGCTCCTGGTGGAAGAGGTACTCCTACGATATTTTGAAGAGATCCTGGAATATACTCATCATGAGAATCTAATGTATATGCCGGCTGAACATTATAAGCTATACTTCCTTTTGGAATTGTTACACCTACTTGATAAGAAACAATATCGCCTGAAAAAGCAACAGGATTAGCATCTCGACTTTGTGAATCTATTATACGATTCCTCAAAACAGGATTTACATAATAAAATCCTACTTGGGAAGAAGTAGCCTCTGGTAAAGTAATCTTTCCATCAGCATCTCCTGAATATTCAGCTGTATAATAATTTATTCCATTTTGTGAAGCCGTTACAGTTGTATTAGCAGTTGTGCTTATAAGAACAGTAGTAATGTTACTTGGTTGTAAACTTCCGGCATTAAAAGTTAATTTTTGTCCACTTACAGCAATACCCTGTGTACTCTTTGCTGGTTCAAATGTAAGAGCATCTGGAATTGTATCCTTTATTACAATGTTATTTGCCTCAGATTTTCCTATATTCCTTAATATTAAACTATATTCTATTTCATCTCCTAAATTAACTCTTTGTAATGGTATAACATTAAAAGGTCCATCTCCTCTAGTTTTATTTCTTTGCGATTTTTGTAATTCTAATTCAGGTCTTCCTACAACTATATTTACCTTATTAATTACAGGAAATACTCTAGGCCCCCCTAATGAATTAGACCATCTTAGATTGAATACTGTTTTCTGCGTTTCAATATATGGATCTAAATCATTAGCCGATGTAACTCTTACTAAAAAAGTATAGTTAATTACTAAATTTGATGTATTTGTTGCTATAATAGGATTTTCACGTTCTACATATTCTATGTTTGTACTCTGAACTGATACATTTGTAATACCCGGTATTCCTAGGCTGGATGTCCATGTATTGCCTATATACTTTTGTCCTGGATCAAGATGTATTCTTAATTTTAAATCATAAATTGTTTTTCCCTTAGGAATAGTAATGTTAACATTATATCTAAATTCTTGTCCTATATTTGCAGTTTTAGGCCCTGTAGCATTGAGTACTAAACCATTTATAATTGTATTTAATGTATTACTGCTCAAATTGTACATAGTATTATTGGATGCATCAAATACATAACTAATGTTGGCTCTATTGTTAACAAAACTTCCTAATAAAGCTGAATCATTTACTTTAGCTGAAAACTCATAGGTTGCCCATGTTTCAGGTGCCATTATATTAATATTCCACTCTACTGTTCCTCCTGAAGACACGTTAGGTTTTTCTACAATTCCTATATTAGGTTCTTTTATGGTATTAAGAAAAGTAATCGCATTATTTAGTATATCTTGAATTTGTACATTATAAGCTTCAGCCATTCCTTTTAAATATATAGTAATTTTATAGTATATTATATCACCTATTCTAGCTACCACATCTTCCGTTGTATATTCTCCCATTTCACCCAAAACAGTGAAGTTTTTTTGTTCTATATTAATATTCATAATAGACGTTTTTACCATAATTGTTGTACTTGATATAGTTTCTTTAGTTATTGCCCCAGAACTCCAATTAACCCCCACTTTATTTACTTGTGTTTCCATGTATAGTGGTGGAGTAGCACCACTTTTAATATTCACACTAAAAATATATTTTACATCTACTGATGACTTCGATGCATCTATTCCATTACTAACTCCTACTATAGGTTTAGGGAAAGTTATTTTTTGCCCATCGGCTGTAGATGTTATATTAGGAACCACAGGCTCTGGTTCAGCTGAATTAACTCGTTTAGTAGCACTTCCTACTACAAATTCTTGTGAAATTGGTAAAATGTCATATATCTGTGCATCATCTAAAACTGATCCTCTTCCTACTTTAAAGTTTATAGTATATTGTATCTTTTCTCCAAGTTGTGCAATTTGTTTAGAAGGTACTACGTTAATTTCTAAATTATTAAGTTTAGCATCTATTATTCCACTTGGTATAGGACCTTCTACTTTACCAAATGCATTATCATTAGAATTAAATGTAACTTCGGCTTCGTTCTCTATAGTCTCTGTAATAGGTAGTGAATTTCCACCAGTAACATTAAAATCTACTAAAACTGATTCTCCTTGATCCATATAATCAATTTTCCAGTTTAATTCATTACCTATAAATTCACCATTACCCTTAGTTCCTCTCAAACTACCTGTATCTATATTATACTTATCTGAAACCATATCCTGTATAATAATGTCATAAGCAGCCTCTTTTCCTACATTCACTACATTAATCTTATAATTTAATATATCTTCACCGCTAAACTCTATATCCCATGTTCTATCCCCTGTATTCTTTGTAATATTATTCTGAGTCTTATTTATTCTTACTATAGCCAACCTTACATCTACTGTATTTGTATTAGTTATAAGGATATCCTTTTCTCCAGTAACATGATTATCCCATAAAACCTGAGAATTATTTTGTTGTTTATCTATAAATGTATCTGTTAATCTTCCATTTTTAATTCTAACATCAAAAGAATAAATTTTTATTATCTCCATATTAGTTGCATCAATAGATTCTATAATTGGGAACGTTAAAACTCCATTAATTGGAATTGATGTTGAAGATACAGATTGCCCATCTAACAATACACTATTAGTTATAAATTCTTGCATTTTGTATGGGAAAGTATCTTGCACTCTTATATTACTTGCTATAATCCCCTTAGGTACAGTAATTTGTATCATATACGTAATTTTATCACCTATTTTAGCTGATGGTGGAGATGCTAAATTCTCTAATGATATTGTATTTATTTTACTTATCAATTTACTTTTTTCTATATCTAATTTTTGTCCCTCATCAAGCACCTGAGTATCATTATTATTCTTCATTATGCTTATTTACAACTCCTTAGCATTACTTATCACTTAATATTATTAATATTATAAAATTACATATAAGTTCACTAATGTAGGAAAATATTTATAATCTGTAATGTTTTATCTATTCTTTTACTTAAAAGAGGCATTAAAAATGGTTAATTATTTTTTAATGCCTCTTTTATAGTATTTTATTTATTTCTACAACATGAAGTTATACTACATGTTTCTAAATTATTTACTAATACTGTTCCTTTAGTTGTAGATGAGGTAATTACTGATATACAAACACAAAACTTAGTCTTATCCTCACTAATGACTATATTTTCAACCTTACTTTCAGTAATTATATTATATATATTATCTTTTATCATAGGCATATACAAATCTACTTCTAAATCTTTTTGCACTAATGTACCCCTTACTTCTTTAATAGAACATGATGAACATGAGCCTAAATCTAAACATCCACATCCTTGATAAATAATTGTATATGCTATTGTAAAAGTGTATCTAACTTTACTAAAATCATCCCCACAGATATTAGTAGTAATAATTAAACTATTATTAATTATCTTTGGGTTATCAAAAAGTATTGTACTAAACATATATGTGTCCAAAATTGGAATTTCTATATCTTTATAAGAATAATATTGAGCACACTTACCAAATATCTTATCAACATATACACACTCTAACTTTTCTTTGTCATCTTGGGCAAATATAATATTCTCTATCATATTTTTTTCTTGTTGAAGCTTAGAACTTCTAAAAAATAACTTTACTATATTTTGATCTAAACCTAATATACTTACTGGAGTATTTTTATATTGTAAAAGTATATAACTATAATTAACTTGTATGGCTTCATTAGTAGCATCTAATTCCTTAATAATAGGAAATTCAAGCTCTCCTTCTAATATTATTATGCTTTCCTTACCTTTTTCTGTGGTTTTATTATTCATTAATAACTTACTCATTACTTGTGAATTTTGATCACTCGACTCTAACTCTATACCATCTTTATATGCCGAATAATAAATATAAGATGGCGGATAAATAGCTTTTAATTGTAAGTCATATACCTTAATTCCCTTACTAATGCATATATTTGCATTATATTTTATTAAAAACATATTTTTATTATTAATATCTTCTTTAACCTCATAAGATGTATCTAAATTTATTTTTCCTAACTTTATAACACTATTTATAATAGTAAAATCATTATATTCTATTAAATCTATCATTATTTGAAAATTTACTTCTTTATAAATTAAGCTATCCATGTTAGGTATTATATATTCTAATTTTATACTATTTAAACTATTCGCTTCTAAATTTTGTAATATTTCAGGTTGTTTATTATATTCAGTATTACTCTCAACTTCTTCAATAAAAATTTCATTTATATATAATTTATAGTTAAATGGTATCTTTCCTATTTCCAAATTATATGACATAGGTATGTTATAATTATTTACTAATATATATCCTATAACTCCATTCTTACCTATAACATCATAACTTATAGCTTTATTTTGTGAAAAATAACTGTCATTATCTGGTGTAAACGAATATCTTACTCCTAATATCTCTATAAATACTTCATTAGATGGTAATCCTTCTAACTGTTTTCCTGTAGGTGTAAGTGCAAAATCTATTGATGCTTGATTTGATATATTTTCTATATCACTTGAAATAACTTTAACTAGATATATTAACTCTTCAGTTTCATTAGGTATTAATTTATCAATCTCATTCCATACTAAAATTTCATCATTATTTACTTGTTTTACTTCTGTAATTCCTTTACTTGCTAAAACAACTCCCATAAATTCTAATCTATCACTTATAATATCCTGTATATTTATTTTATAAGCAGTTATATTACCTGTATTAGTTATTTGTATTTTATATTCTATTTCTCCACCACTATTAATTTTTATATTGTTTGTACAAAATTGTCCTATTCCTTTTATTCTTTGAAATTTTTCTACTTTGATTAAATCCTCACCACTAAATAGTATATCTACAATAACTTCATTTGATGATAGAGCCTCTAAAGTAGCTCCTGTAGATGTTACAGCAAAATTTCCTTTAGCCTGGTTTCTTACGGTTCCACCTTCTATGGATATACCCTTTAATGTAAATATTAATTCTAATTTTTCACCTGAACCTAGTTTTTCAATTTTGTTCCATACCAATACATTTTTTCTATCAACTTGTTGTAAATTTATATCTCCAGATGTAATAAAAGTAACTTGTACAAATTGTAGCTTAGTATTTAAAATGTCTTCTATACTTATTTTATATAAATTAATATTACTTACATTGGTAATAATTAATTTATATTCTATTTCCTCCTCATTACTGATTTCTAAATTATCTGTTAGAAAATCCCCTATCCCTTTTATTCTTTGAAGCTTTTGTATATTAAGAAAACTACTATCACCAATTAATATATTTGCCCAAATCTCATTTGAAGGTAATCCAGCAATACTTGCCCCTGTAGGAGTTACTGCAAAACTTTGAGTCGCTCTATTAGGTATCATATCCTTAATTGTTGGAACTGCCTTAACTGTATATATAAGCTCACCAGTTTCTTTAGGAATTAACTGATCTATACTGCTCCATACAATAACATTATCGCCACTAATTTGTTGCAAATCAGCGACTCCTTTGCTAACAGAACTAATATCTATAAAACTTAGTTTATTGTTTAAAATATCTTGTATATTCAAATTATATACATTCATAGTTCCAACATTAGTAATAGTTAATTTATATTCTATTTCTTCCTCTGAACTAACGTCTATATTATCTGCAGAAAAACTTCCTATGCCTTTAATTCTTTGAAACTTTTGTAACTTAACTAAAGTACTATCACCAACCAGTATATTTACTAAAACTTGATTTGAAGGTTCCCCTGATAAAATATTCCCTGCTGGAGTCATAGAAAATTCAGAGGTTGCCTGATTAAAAATTGTTTCTGCAGTTGTTGAAACCCCTTTTACTGTAAATATTAATTCTGCTGCTTGTTTAGAATCTAATTTATTTATTCCTTCCCATACTACAATATTCTGTCCACTTATACTTTTTACTGTAGCTGATCCTACACTAACATTATCAATACTTATAAATTGTAACTTATCATTTAAAATATCTTCTACCTTTACTCTATAAATTGAATAAGCGCTATTATTAATAATTATTAGCTTATATTGAATTTCTTCTTCACTGCTTATGTCTATATCACTTAAAGAAAAACTTCCTAATCCTTTAATTCTTTGAAGTTTGTTAATTGTAAGAAAATTAGGATCCCCTACTAATACATTCACAAATACTTCATTTGATATCATTCCATTTATACTATTTCCTGTAGGTGTCATAGCAAAACTTGATGTTGTTTGATTTGATAACCTCTCAATAGCTGTAGATGTAGTTTTTACTGTAAATATTAATTCTAATGTTTCATTAGGACTTAATTGTGTAATTCCATCCCATATTAATACTTTATCACTCCCTACCATTTGTAGCATTGCTGTACCTTTAGATGGAGCCGTGTCAATTCCTATAAATTCAAAATTATTATTTAGCATATCTTGAATTTCTATTTTATAAGTCTGTACAGACCCATTAGTAACTATAAGTTTGTATTGGATTTGTTCCCCACTACTAACTTCTATATCGCTATTAGAAAAATTTCCTGTATCTTTTATTCTCTGTAATTTCTGTACTTGTACTAAACCTTCACTACCAACTAGTATACTTACAAAAGTTTTATTTGATGGAGTACCTACTAAAGTGTTACCCGTAGGTGTTACAGCAAAGTTGGAAGTAACTTGATTAGATACTCTTTCAGTTGTAGAAGATGTTCCTTGTACTATAAATACTAACTCTAAAATTTCACTTGGATCTAATTCCGTAATATCACTCCATACCAAAACATTTTTTCCATCTATATTCTGTATTTGTGCCATTCCTTTAGTTGGAGAAACCGATATTGATTCAAATTGAAAGTCATTATTTAATATATCTTGTACTTCAATCTTATAGGTCTTCATTGCTCCATTAGTAATAACTAATTTATATTCTACTTGTTCTCCCGTACTAATTTCTATTTCATTTTTAGTAAAACTTCCTACGTCCTTTATTCTTTGTAATTTCTCAACTTGTACTAATCCTGCATCTCCTACTAATATATTTGTAGAAACTTCATTTGATGGAGTTCCGATTAATTCATCTCCACCAGAAACAATGGCAAACTTTGAAGTAGCTTGATTTAATACAGTAGTTGTAGTGGTTGACGTACCTCTAACTGTATATACTAATTCAACGCTTTGGCTTGGATTTAGCTCAGTAACTCCTTCCCATACCAACACATTTTGCCCACCTATATTTTGTAAACTTGCTGATCCTTGAGTGCTAGAATCAACTGATATATACTGTAATTTTGCATTTAATATATCTTCAATTTTAACATTATAAGCTTTTATCTTTCCTGTATTGGTAATAATAACTTTATATTGAACTTCTTCTCCACTACTAATTTCTATGTTACTAGTAGTAAAGCTTCCTAAACTTTTTACCTTTTGTAACTTCTCTACTGAAAGTAAATTAGTACTTGTAAATACATCAACTGTATCTGAAATTGGCCCTACTATTTGTGTATCGGAAGAATCTAGACTCCAAGTAATATTTGCAGAATCTGTTTGTACATCAGCCATTCCTTTAGACATATCTACACTTTTTACTATGGCTTTTATTTCATAATTAAGGTTTCCTGACGTTCCCGTAGGTATGGTCGCAAAATTTATAACCTGATTATTCACAATAGGATTTATAGATACATTATTTAATTTACTACTAACAAAGCTCTGTCCCACTGGTAGTATATTTTGTACTTTTAAGTTATTAAAAATAGTTCCATTAGGAACACTTACTAATATATTATACGTAACTATATCATTTACAAGAAAACTAGATTTATCTGATGTAACTTGAATATTTATAGGTGGATATTTTTGTTGAATTACTGAAGTTGAAAGCGATGGATTATTTTTTCCATGATATGTTACATTAATGCTATTTTTTGAAATTGCAAAAGCTGAAATTCCTCCTATAACTTCAACCTCAAAAATTGCTATTGCAGTTGTATTCGCTGCAAGAATATTAATATTCCATCCTATTGTACGAGTACTAGAGTAATAATATACATTCCCTGCACTATTTGATATAGTGCTTAAATATCTAATAGAATCATTCAATACATCTGTACATTGAATATTATAACCTACCCCAGGGCCTTCATTGGTAATAACCAACTTAAATTCTAATCTATTTCCTGTTTTTACATTAATTTGTTTTATATCAAATATTCCATTATCTGTTTTATTTCTTTGAAGTTTCTCTATACTAATATTAGGAGTTTTAACTAATACGTTAGCATTAGAAGTTAAAGTATATTTTGTACTTGATCCTATACTTTCTCCCCAATATAATGTTGTAATATTTTCTAGGCTTTTTTCAAAAGGTGGTAAATTTTCTTCTGTTGTAACCTCACAGTAATACGTATATTTTAATATCGTTTCTTTAGTAGCATCATTTTGATCAATTAAAGGAAAATATATTTTACCACCAGAAACAGTAACTGATATTTTTTGACCATTTAAATAAGTTGGACCTGTAAAATCTAACCCTTCAGAATATTGGTCTGAAACCTGTAAATCATAAACCTGTGCTCCTTTAGGAATCTTTACTGTTATATCATATGGCATTCTTTCTTCCCAATACACTTCTTTATTGGTTGTTGTTTTATTAAATTCAATAATATCTTGTGATATAGTAGCATTTAATTCGTTAGAACTAATAGGACCGTATACAAGTGGTCCGTATACTTCTGTAAAAGAGTTTAAAGATATACTATAAGTTGCAGTTGCTATACTACTTATTATTTTACCAGGTATGATAGGTCCCTTCATTCTCGCAATATATGTTATTATTAGTATTTCACTTGGTGTCAAATTTTGTATAACTACTTCAAGTTTAGTCGAATTTGCAACATATTCATTTTTAATTAAAGTTTTTTCTGGTAAATTAATACTTTCTAAAGATTGAATAATAGCATTAGGGGGTAATTTGTCTACTATATTAACATTATATATTGGATAAGTAGATAAATTTTGAATTTCTAATTTATAATATATTAAATCTTCTAACTCAATTTGTATATTAGAATCTACAAAATTGCTACTACTTAAACCATGACTTTTTGTTAATATTGGTTTAACCGAAGTTTCATATTCATAATTAAACCCATATTCTTGAGATATAGATTCTGAAGGTCCCATCTTCCAATATAAGAATGTTTCTAATTCCTTTCTTTCTTGGGCAGAACTTGTTGCGCCACCAGCTATAGCTTTAAAACTGTAAGTTATGATTCTATCTTCAACTGCACTATATACATTTCCTTCATTTGGGAAAGCTAATATTGGTGTTGATGAAGCTATAGGTACTCCCCCAGTGCTAGTAAGAGAATTAGGTACATACTGTTCTCCTACTGGTAATGATACATTATTTATATAAAGACTATAAGCAATAGTTCCTTTTTTCACCACCACTTTAATTTCATAATTAATAGTTTCTCCCTCTATAAAAGCTGGCAAAACTTCATTTCCTTCTCCATCTACTGGATAAATTGAAACTATTGGAGGAACATAATTGTACCCAACATAGTTAGAATACAAAGGTCTAAAATATATATTATCTTCTGTAACAGCAGTAAAATTACAATAAAATTGATTTGGACTTGGGTATTGAGGAAATGTATTATTAATTTTAACTCTTATTACAGCTGTAACACTGTCTCCTTCATTAATAATTCCTATTTTCCATGAAATCCACTGTCCAGATAATTTTATTTCTGAATTTGTACTACTTATATAATCAAGCCAGCTTGGTAAATTATCTCCCATAGCTACATTATAAGCGTTTCCGGGGCCATTATTAGTTATATTAAATTTATACTCTAATTCTTCTCCTATACTTGCATTGATTAATAAATCTGTAGAAAAATTTGTTTGATTCTTAGTTACATTTCTTTGGCTTTTTGTAAGTAATAATATTGGTTTATTTATTTCTATATTAGCTATAGCTACCGCTGGCCCAACTGATCTACCAGCTGAGGAATTCTTCCAAGTAGCATTTACTGTACTAATTTGTTTCTCTGAAAAAGGTGAATTTCTTACATACACAGTAGATGTTTGAAATGAATAAATTATAGTTAAATTTGATGAACTAGTTGCACTGATTTCAGTTTTAGATTCTATATATTCTATACTATTACTGTCGCTATTTATACTAATTATCCCCAAATTCCCCAAACTCGATGTCCAACTATCTGTTATATATATTTGACCTGGACTTAACTGAATACTTAATTTTAAGTTATAAATTGTTTTATCTTTAGGGATAGTAAGCTCTACTCTATATTCAACATTTTCACCAATTGCTATAGTATTGGGTGACTTAACATTAAGAATAATTCCTGTTGTGTTTATTTCTAGAGTATTACTAGTTAAATCATATACTTTAGTACCTAAATTATTGGAAGAATATTGTCCTGTTATACTATTAATTAATATACTATCTAAAGAAGTTGTGTCATTTATTCTAACTGAAAATTCATATACGGCAGTTGTCCCTGCATCTAGGGCAGGAATATTCCATTGTAATGTGCCACCTGGTGTTCCTGTAGGTTTAACTACTGTTCCTATAGATGGTTCAGCTATAGTATCAACAAAATCCAGGTTATTGTTAAGAACATCTTGTAATTGTAAATTATATCCTCCCACTGCTCCATTAGATTCTACAGTAATTTTATAATATATAGTATCACCTATAGTACCTGAGATAGCTCCAATTGTATAATCCCCACTAGTAGTAAAGTTTTTTTGTTCTTTACATACGTTAATACTAGAACTTTGCAATATAATACCTACAATAGCGTTTATTTCTTCATTTGTACTACCTTCACTCCAATTAACACTAGCCTTTATAGTTTCATTCTGTGTATACGGATAAACTTCCATTCCACTAATAACTTTTGCACTAAAAATATACTTTATAATTATATTTTCTCTTGATGCATCTATTCCATTCCCTGGTCCTATAATAGGTTTAGGAAATACTAATTTTTGGCCTTCAGGTATTGTACTTATAACAGGTACCACAACTTCTGGTGTATTAGAATTAATTTGTCTTGTAGCACTATTTGCAACATATTCTTGTGAATTTGGTATGATACTCTTTAGTTGCACATCATCTAAAGTGGTACCTTTATACACACTAAATATAGCAATGTACTGAATAGTATCTCCTACTAATGCATTATTTTTAGATGCTTCTATACTAAGATTTAAGTTATTGATATTCATTTTTATAGAATTACTTGATACTGGAGTTAAGTTTTTACCGAATCCATTATCATTAGTACTATAAGTTGCATTTGCTATATTCAATATATCGCCTAAGGCTGGTACGTTATTTCCACCAGTTATATTAAATTGTATTATAGCAGACTGACCTATTTCTAAAATAGGAATGTTCCATATAAAGTTGTTTCCTGTAAACTTACCTTCACCTTTTGTTGTACTTAGAGTACTGATATCTACACTTAAATAGCTAGAAATAGTATCTTCTACTGAAATATCATATGCAGCATTTAATCCTGTATTTGTTACACTTATTTTATAGGTTACTGTATCTATAGAACAAAAACTAACCTCATCTGTTGTATCTGGTATATTCTTAGTTATATTATTTTGAAACTTTCTTACCTCTAAAAATGGCATTGTTATATCAATACTATTTTGTGCATTTACAACTATATCTGTATTTCCACTTGTATTATTATTGCATGTTAATTGTGTGTTATTCACCTGTTTATCTATAAAATTTGAAGATTCTGTTGCATTTATTATTCTTACATCAAAAGAATATATTTCAGTTATTTCTTCACTAGTAGCATCAATAGTATTTACTATGGGAAATGTTAAAACTCCTCCAGATGGTACTAGTTCAACATTTATGGGCTGTCCATTTAATAAAACACTTCCAGTAATAAATTCTTGATTTGTTTCTGGAAATGTATCCTGTAATTGAATATTTTCTGCTATGATTCCCATAGGTACTGTAACTTGTATTATATAAGTCACAATATCTCCAATCTTACATGATACTGGAGATGCGAAAGTATTTACTACTATATCATTACTTTTAATAGTCCCCATGTATTTATTTCACTCCTAAAATTTATCTTTATATTATTAATATTATCTATACTTTGCTAAGTTACCTAAAATGAGAAATAAATATATTTATTTCTTGTTTTCGGTTTAACTTATAATAAAAATACCAAAATATAGAATCATATTTTGGTATTTTGCTATTATCTTAATAATAATTATTTTGTATTATTCACAGGATTACAATTTGGACAGCAGTAAAGTAACTCACATTTTCCTAACTCATTAATTGTTATCATTTTTTTGGCTATTGATGATGTTATAACTCCAATACAAACACAAAATTCTGTATGATTTTCATTAATCACTATATTTTTAATTATACTTTCTGAAATAATATCATATATTTTTTCATTATTATTTGGCATATAAATTACAATACTTAAATTTCGTTTTTCTAAAACTCCGTTAACCTCTGTAACTGTCAAAGTTGAACATTCTCCAGATGATAAGCATCCACATCCTTGATAAATTATAGTATAGGGTATTATAAATTCATATTTAACTTCACTAAACTCCTTATTGCATGTACTCGATTTTATAATTAAACTCTCTTTTATTATTTCAGGGTTATGAAACACTACTTTATTAAATACATATCCATTTATAACAGGGATTGCTATATTTTTATATGAATAATATTGTACACACTTGCCAAATAACTTATTAACATATACACAAATCGATTCTTCCTGTTGTAGTTGATATAAATTATTTATAAAAGAACACTTATCTTCTATATTTGGAGATGTCCTTAAGGATAAAATAACCTTATTTCCTGCTAAAGCTCCTACCTTTAAAGGAATCTTCTTATATTGTAATAATTCAAAACTATATTTTATTAAAACTTCATTTTCAGTAGCATTAACTTCTTCAATAATAGGATATATAATTCTACCATTTAAATTAATTGCTACATCTTTATTATTTAAACTATAAGATGATATTATTTGTATATTTCTATTTATCACTTCAATAGGCACTCCATTTATATAAGCTGCTTCAAAAATATATGATGGCGGATAAAATGCTTCTAATTCTACATCATATATCTTTATCCCCTTGCTTATATTCACCTGTATATCATATTGTTGCAAAAATAATTTTGGATCATCAGAATACCCACTAATATTATAAGATGCACTTAATTTTACTTCACCTAAAACTATCCTACTTTTTATAGTAGTAGGAGCATCATCAAGTAATAAATTTATAGTTACATTAAAATCTACTTGATTATTTACTAAGTTATATTCTTCTGGAATATAATATCTTAATTCTATAATATTTTTACTATTATATGATACATATTGCAAAGGCAATGGAGAACCATCATATGAAACATTACTTGGAATCTCTTCAATAAACTTATTATCTATAAAAAGTTCATATTGAAATGGTATTGCATCTATATGCAATGTATAGGATCTAATACTTTTAAAAGTATTTGTTAATATATACCCTATTTTACCGTAACATCCTTTAACTCCATAACTTAATGCCTCATTGTCAGATATATAATTATTTTTTTCTGGTATAAAATTATAACCCTTTCCCAGTGTATTCAATATAACTACATTGGATGTTAATCCTTCAAACCTTTCTGAAGTAGGAGTTATCGAATATCTTGGAGTTGCATAATTAGATATATTACCTATATCTAATGAGATAACTCTTACTGAAAAGATTAATTCTACTGTTTGATTTGGATCTAATTCACTTATATTATCCCATATCAAAACATTATTATTATCTATTCGTTTTATTTCTACTGACCCATTAGTAATAGAAATTGTATTTATATATTCTACACCATTATCTAAAATATCTACAATGCTCATATTATAAGCTTTTACTGTTCCAATGTTAGTGGCAACTATTTTGTATTGAATTATATCTCTATTATTTACATCTAGCTCCTTAGTAGTGAACTTACCTCTATTATCAAACTTCTGCCATTTCTGTACACTTATTAAATTATCTACCACTGATATTTCAACCGTTTTAGATATAGGGCCTTGTACCTGTATATTAGCTGGATCTAAACTCCATGTCATACTAGCTGAGTCTATCTGAATATCTGCACTAGCATTAGGATCTTTAACTCCATCTATCTTTGCTTTTATTTCATAATTATATATCATCTCATAATCAACAAATCTTTTTAAACTTTCACCATTCTTTAAGGTTATTGAGTCTATAACTGGAAACTTAATTAATTGTCCTTCTACTTGGGGGATAATTTCAGTTCCATTTAACGTGCTACTAATAAATGTTTGTTCTACAGGTAAAATATCTTCTACACTCAAATTATAGAAATCCATTCCTTTTGGTACTTTTATGATTATATTATAAATTACTATATCGCCTACAATATAATAGTACTTATCTGAAATAAGTTCCATACTTAAAATTGGATAATTATGTGTTAAAACTTCTGATTGTATAGGTCCTTTAACAGTAGGATCATCTATGCTTGTATTAAAACGTGTCGTAGCTACATTAGTTTTACTGGCTCCTACAATTGCTCCAGGCAATACCTTACATTCAAAGATTAATATTGCTATACTCTTAGCCTTTAATATATCAATTGTCCATATTAATTGATTAGTTGAATTATCAAATGTAACACTACCTATAGTACTATCAATAACACTATTAAATGTAGTGAAATCCTCTAATATATCTTCTGTAATTATATTATAGATTGCTGTATCTCCTAAGTTTTGTATTACTAGTTTATATTCTATTAAATCTCCTACATCAACATTCATCTCTATATAATTAAACATAGTATTTTGAGTTTTATTTCTTTGCAACTTTACTAAATCAAGTGTAGTAGCTCTAACTATTACATTAGTATTAGCAGTTACTTCTTTACTTGTTACATAACTTGGATCAGTATACCATCTAAACCAAGCATTATTTTGCTTAACCTCTAAAAAAGGTGGGATATCCATCACTGTTACTACCCTTGCATTTATTATATAATGCAAATTGATTTTATCATCTTTAGCATATACAACTGGAATTTTATTAGACATTAACTCCTGTCCATTCTCATGTATATATATAGGGTTTCCATTTAGAGTGGCTTCTCCTGTATACATTTGACCATCTGGCAACACATCTTCTATTTCTGCACCATAAATCATAATACCTTGTGGGATTTCAGCATTTAAGTGATACATTATAATATCCCCAAGTTGTGCATCCATAACTGAAGAACTTTTAGTAAATTCTATAGTATCATCAAAGGTAATAGCATCACTAAACTTTACCGGTCCATATATCTGTGTCAAAGTATTAGGTGTTAAACTATAACTTATATTCGCTGAATTAATTAAATCTCCACCAGGAACTATAGGGCCTACTACTGTTGCATAAAATTCTATAGTACAAGTTGAATTAGCCAGTAATGTTGGAATAACAATGTTAAAATTTGTTGCACCTTCTATAGCATCTTTAATTATCACCAGAGAATTATATTGAACTGAAGATATTTCCTGTAATACAAATCCAGTAGGCAAGTTTTCTGTTATATTTGCATTGTAAACTTCAGTACTACTTGCATTTGATATAGTTAAAGTATAAAGAACACTATCATTTAATTTTATATTTTTATAATCTATTGTAGTATTGATCTTTAAGTCTATTGGAGAACTTACGGTTAAAACATTGTTATAAGAATTAAGTGATGAAGTTCCTCCTGGAGTAATGCTCCACCTAATATTAACTATACTAAGCTGCCCTTGTGTAGGATCTGAGTTAGTTTTATTAACCTTAACATTAAAAGTATATATAATAACTTTCGTTTCTAATGTGGCATCTATGGTCCCTTCATTTGGGAAAATCAAAATTGGAGTATCTTTTGGAATCGGAGTTTGCCCTCCTATGGACTTTAAACTGTTAGGTATATATTCTTGATTAGGATTTAAGTTCTCTTCTGTTGTAAAATTATAAGCTATTACACCTTTGGGTACAGTTATAACTATTTTATAACCTATAATTTCTCCCGCAAGAGCTACTGTATTTTCTTCTTGTGTTTCATTTCTTATAAGATACTGTTTAACATCAATTCTTGAAGACGTATAATAAACATAGTTAGATATTAAAGTAGGCATAGCTATTGGATATACAGTACCACTGTCATAATTACCTGAAAATACATTTTGGACATACTGACCTGGTGTATACGATGATGCTACCCTAACCTTTATAATTACCTCCTCTATTTGTCCTGGTAAAATAGGTTTGTTTGGGTTCCAACCTATTCCATGGCCTGTAATATAAACATTTGGATTCCCTTCATTTATAAAAGAAGTAGAAACTACTATTACATCATTTACCACTACATTATAAGCTGTAGCCTTACCCTTATTAGTTAAACTTAACTTATATTCCATTATGTCTCCTGCAGTTACTGTTTGTTCTGGAACATATGTGAAATCTATTTGTCCTTTTGTTACATTTCTTAAAAGTTTCAAAGGTTCTAAGTTAGGCCTTTTTACCATAACACTTACATTAGCTACTATTGGTTTAATCTTTTTACCACCTGCTGTATTTGACCAAGTCACATTACAAGTATTAATTTGTTCTTGTTCATAAGGAGGTAAATTGGAAGAACTACTTACTTTTGCTTTTAAAGTATAATTAATGGTTAAATCACTATCCACAGGTGATGTTATAGGATTAGTTGTCTCTTCATAGATTAATGTATTTCCATTATTAATTACTGTAGGGGTAGCAGCTACACCTAAACTTGATGTCCATGAATTATTTATATATTGTTGCCCTATATCTAAGTTATCCGTTACTATTAAATCATGAATAATGTTATTTTTAGGTATTATTATTTGAATATTATATTCAACTTCATCTCCTAAATCCACTTCACTTACATTACATGTTTTTGTAACTTTTATTCCTCCTACAATAGCTTTTACGGAACTATCTACTAGGTTATAATTCTTTCCTCCATTATTAGTACTAGAATAAGTTCCCGAAATACTATTATTTATTTCAGTTCCTATCACTAAAGAATCATTTACCTTAACTGAAAATATATAAGTAGCTGTAGTATTTTCAGTTAAGGTAGGTATATTCCATTGTAATGGATTATTAAGTGTTGGAAGTGTTACCGTTCCTATCGTTGGAGCTTGTATAGTACCTATAAATTCAACTTTATTATCAAGAATATCTTCAATGTTTATATTATACCCTGGGGATGATCCATCAGATTCTACTTTAATTTGATAATAAATAATATCATTTCTATCAACTATTATGTTACCTTTCGTAAAGTATCCTGATGTACCATATTGTGTAAAATTCTTTTGTTCCTTATATATAGTAACCTTAGGTACATTAACAGTTATAGTAGTAGTAGCTTCTTTTTCTTGTGACCCACTACCATCTCCTATACTATCCCATTTTACATATGCTGTGTTAGTTTGATCCTGCCAATATGGTGATATACCTAATCCTTGTTGAATAACTGCATCAAATTCATATTTGACCTGAACTTCTTTATTAAGTGCTTCTATATTATTATTTGTTCCTACTATAGGTTGGGGAAATGTAATTCTATTACTTCCTCCACCTGATTCAGGAGTTATAGTTGGTGTTACTTGTATAGGTGGCTCTACACCAATTTGTTTAGTAGCTGATCCTACTACATATTCTTGTGAATTTGGTAAAAGGTCGTATATAGAGACATCATATAATGTAGTACCTTCAATAACATTTAATGTTATTGTGTATTTTATTGTGTCTCCTATTTCAATTTCATTTAATGAAGCTGTCTTGGTAAATCTCATATTTAAAAGATTGAATATTACCGTATTACTTTTTACTGGACCATAATTCTTACTAAATTCATTATTATTAGATTCATAAATACCTGATGCTATATTTTCGATAGCAAGTGTATTCGGTAATTGATTAGAAACATTTAAATTAAATGTTAAAGTTACTATCTCGTTGGGTCTTATTTGTTCAATGTTCCATTTTAATATATTTCCTTGAAAAACTACGTCTCCATTAGATGTTACGATACTATTCTTATCTACATTAAAATAATTTGAAATCATATCTGTTATTACATTGTTATATGAGATAGCTGTACCCTCATTAATTACATTTATTCTATAAGATAATATATCTCCACCTTGGAAAGAAACAGTTTCACTTGTATAGTCGATATTTTTAGTTATATTACTTTGGGATTTTAATATTTGTAAACTAGGTATATTAACATCTAAATTAGTACTCGTCTTAATAGGTGCTCCTATTACACCTGTATTTGCATCCATCCAAGTAAGAACTGCATTATTTACTTGTGTATCTATAAAGTTATCATTTACAGCAGCATCTATTACTCTAGTTGAAAAAGAATAAACTAGAACAGTAGTTGCATCACTGGCATCTATATTAAATACTTCTGGAAAGGTTAATACTCCTCCTATTGGAATCGGTTGTAGTTCAATAAGGACTCCATCTTTTGTAACACTTCCTGGTATAAATTCCTGATTAGTATTGGGAAAAGTATCTTTAATTTGAACATTACTTACTATAGTTCCTTTTGGTACTCTTATATCTAATATATAAGTAACAACATCGCCTATTTTAGTAGATGGGGGTGAAACAATTTTTGTGAAATATATTATAGTTTCTGTTTTTAATGTAGTAGTAGCTATTAATGGTTCACCTGGATACTGATAACTTTTGTCTGGTTGGGAATATGGAACACTAAGAGTAGCCGTATTTTTTAACGTAGCTCCTAGTGGAACATCATTATCTACTATAACATCATATATTAAAATTAAATTTTCATTTGGTTCTAACTTATTTATATCTAAAGTTAAGGTTTGTCCAAATACTGCTGGTAATCCATAATCTCCTGTTCCTTGTACAGTTGCACTACCAACTTTATAACTTAATCCATTAGGAATACTATCTATTAATGTCATTTCAAAAGCATCGGTTACATTAATAATAGAGTCTTGATTGTTATTAACTGTAATGGTATAGGTATAACTTTCTCCTGGTTTGATATTGTCTACCTGCAATCCTTTTACTGTTTTATCAATTCTAATATTAGGCCTACCTATATTTACATTTATATATGATCTTTTGTTAAAATAATTATTTATATTATTTTGTCCCATATCTACTGCTACATTATAATTTTTTTCATCAGTATTAATTACATCCGTTACCAATACTTTAAACGTAACTGTCCAATCTTGCTTTGCTGGTATATTTCCTAGTTGCCATTGTACACCATTAGGTTCTATAACTTCTGGAACGACTCCAGTTGGCATAGAGAAACTTCCTCCATAGGAAATATCCGAAATTACATTAGAAAAGCTACTAGGGAAAAAATCTCTAATTATTATATTATCTTGTTCTGCATTTATAGTTGTAGCATCATATGTTATTTTAAATTGTGCAAAATCTCCTGGTGCACCTATTAATGATGTCTTTTCTGTGTTATCAGCATAATAGTATTTTAGAAGTTCTTTACTTATTGTAGGAATAATAACACTTATGTTATCTTCACTAGTATCATTGATATATTTATTAGTATCAGTTGTTAAAGCATTCATAATTACCCTATTGCTCAATATATCGAAGGACTTCACTTTAACACCATTTGCATAATCTCCCTTCGTAGTTGTACTATATGTTATGGTTTTACTTATGCCAGCATTTCCTCCATCAGTAGGAAAAATACTAGGTATATCCCATAATATGATAGTTTCATTATTATTACTAATTACATCACTAGCTATAACATTGGCATCTGAGTTATAAGTTTGTCCATCACCTATAGTATCGATAATTTGAAATGTTTCAGTATCTTCTCCCTCGGTTATACCTGTATACTGATTTACATCATAAGTTAATGTATATTGATTTTTTGTATTTACATTTGTAGTATTGTTAGCTACCTTCTTATCAATAGTAAAATACATAGCTTTTACATATGCAAAATTTTGTACTTGTCCTTCTGTTCCTGTTAAAGTACCTATACTAGATATTAAAGTTCCATGAGGAATTATTGAGCCAGAATTTTCTATTCCATTTAGAGCATACTTATTCCAAATAGCTACCTCGATAGTTATTTCATATATTGATTCTTCACTTAAACTTAAGTTATTCCATATTAACAGTGTATAATCCGCTTCGGAACTCGGATTAACAATAGTAACATTATCAAATTGAGCAATATCTGGACCTGTTACTGAACTAATAGATAAATATCTTATACCATTATTTAGTCTAAAAGTTAAAGATGTATTGGTTTGTTTTACACTACCATTATCTATTTTTATTATATAGTTATATTTCCATTGTGGTTGTATTATTGGTTGAAGTTGCCCTGCCCCTTTAGGCATTTTGCTAGGTGCTGTTATTTCTAAGGAATATGGTAATGGTATAAAGTTCACTTGAAATGTCTTACTTACCTTTGTATTTCCTGATTCCTTATCTCCTCTAAGCATTGTATCCATAATGGCATTTACAGTTACTCCATCTATAGGTCTATTAAAGATAACCTTACCTTTATTAGGATTTCTATAATTTATAAGCCCTTGTAAAACTACTTTAAGTATATAAGTTTGACCTGGACCTATATTCTGTATATTAAACCAAGTTTGTTCTTCAGAATAATTAGAGGTTAAATTACTACTATCAATCTGCTCAGAAGCCGCTTTAAACTCTAACCCATCAGGAATAATTAATTTTGAATATAAATTATATGCTGTGTCCATTGTACTATTGTTAGTAAATGTTATATCTACTACTATATCCTTACCCACAGTTCCTTTAATAGGGTTAGGAGTTATATTAATTACTATATCATTAGCCCCTATAGCCACACAATATCACTCCTTAAAATTTCTCCATATAATAATATTATTAAACATGTAACAAAAAGTTGCCTATTCGAATTTAAAGCTCTAAGCTTTTTTATAAATTTTTATACAAAAAAATCGAAGTATAATATTTAAATTGTACTTCGAGTGTAAATAAACTTGCTTATTTATTTTAAAATGGAACTATTAATTATATTACAATTTGGGCAGCAATATATAAATTCACATTTTCCTTTATTATTTATTAGATTCATTCCCTTACCTACACTAGATGTTATTATTGTCATGCATACACAAAACTTATAATTATTTTTATCAATAATTATATCCTTAGCTAAACTTTCAGAAATAATATTATACATATTTTCTTCTAATCTAGAAGTATATATAATAACTTCTATACTTCTTTGTTCTAATATTCCATGAATTTCTTTTTGTGGTGATAAAGAACATTGCCCTGATGATAAACATCCACATCCTTGATAAATTATTGTATACGGAATCATAAAATCATATTTAACCTTACTAAAATTAGTATCACATTCACTTGTACTAATACTTAGACTTTCTTCTATAACTTTAGGATTTTTAAAAATTATTTTTTCAACTCTATACTCATTAATAATAGGAATTTGTATATCTTTATAAATATAGTGCCTAGCACATTTTCCGAATATTTTATTAATATATACACATTCTAATTCTCCATCATTTTCTAACTTTATCGTACTACTTTCAAATATTGATTTTTTTTCTATATCTTTTGATGTTCTTAAAGTTAAAACAACCCTATTATTTTCTAATTCCCCTATACTAAGTTGAGTTTTCTTATATTGAAGAACTCTATAACTATATATTATTTGTAATTCTTTTTCAGTTGCATCTACTTCTAAAATAACCGGATATATAATTCGTCCATTTAAATTTATAGCTACATTTGAACTTGTTTTTTTATATAATTCTGGTATTGTCCTAGAACTTATACTATTTCCATTTTCATTAATAACTTTAAATTCGACTCCATCTTTATACGCATCTTTAAAAATGTATGATGGTGGATAATATCCTTGCACATCTAAATCGTATACCTTAATTCCTTTACTTATATTAATTATTATATTGTATTCTATAATAAATAAATTAGAATTTTGTTCATATTCCTTTATATTACGTAATGTATTTAATGTAATTGTACCTAATTTTATAATATTATTTATACTATGAACTTTATCTTTTCCTATAACATTAATACCTACTGAGAATTTAATAGGACTTTGATTTATATCAAACCATGAAGGAACATCATATAATAAATATATTTTTTTATTTGTTTGTGGCATTAAATTTTGCAATTGTAATGGAGTATTATTATATTCTGTATTAGCTTCTACGTATTGAATAAATTCATTGTTTATAAATAATTTATAACTAAATGGTATAGATTCAATACTTAAATTATATGAAACAATATTAACTGAATTGTTTTCAATTATATATCCAACCTTCCCAATCTTTCCAATAACCCCACAGCTTAATGCATTATTATCAGAAATATAGCTATTTCTATCTGGTACAAAATTATATATATTTCCTAGTATATTAGTTTCAACAAAGTTAGAAATAAATCCATCATATACTTCTCCACCTTTAGATAACCTAAAGTTTAAAGTCGCTTCATTGGTTATTATTTGTTTTACATTACTTATTACTTCTACTATATAAATTAGTTCGATTGTCTCTCCGATATTTATTTCATCAATATCCCGCCATATAAGTTTTCCACCTTGTACAGCTGCATGTGGTTCCAAATTAGCTACGCCTTTAGTAATTGATTTTATTTCTAAAAACCTTAACTTATTACTTAATATATCTTCTATAATAGGAACATAAATACTAGATTCACCTTTATTATTAATAATAATCTTATATTCAATTATCTGTGAATTATATACACTAACAATTTCCTTTGTAAATTCATTTCCTGAATTTAGTTTTTTCTGTAACTTTTCTAAAGTGACATGTGCATTAATAACATTAACCTCATCACTAGTTGAAATAGGACCTATAATATTAGTATCTGCCTTATCTAAACTCCATGTAACACTGGCTGAATTAATTTGTACAATTTCAGGATTTGACAAAAAATTGCCTTGTTTTATAACGGCTTCAAATTCATAGTCATAAATTACATCTTCCTTGGTAGCAAAACCTGTAGAAATAATAGGAAAAGTGATTAACTGTCCTTGTACATTTGGAATAATGCTATTGTTATTTAGTTTTGCATTGTTGTTATACACTTGTCCTATAGGTAGAATATCCTGAACTTGGAGATTATAAAAACTTGTTCCTTTAGGAAGCCTAATACTTATTAAATATTTTATAGTTTCATCTAACATATAGTTTGTTTTATCAGTAGACTTCTCTATAACTATATTAGGATATCTTTGAAATATTATAGGTGAATTAATACTGTCTCCTGAAAATTTAGGATTTAAATTAGTATCAAAACTTGTAGTAACTTTATTAGAACTCTCTCCCCCTGCTGGTATACCCCCTAAGGCTTTTACTTGAAATATAGCTGTAACTAATTCATTTGGATACAACTCTTCAATCAACCAATTAACGTTTTGATCACTAACATCAAATTCAATTTCTCCGATATCTTTACTAATAATATCTACAAACGAAAAATTCTCTGATAATATATCTTTTGTTAATAAATTATAAGCTATACCATCTCCTGAATTCTGTACTACTAATTGGAATTCAATTAAATCTCCTAAATCTACATTAATATTATTTATGTCAAATACTGTTCCTTTAGTAACATTTCTTTGTAATTTAGTCACTTGTACATTAGGATTTTTAACTATAACATTTGTATTTGAATTAATTTCAGTAGTAGTAATTCCAGAAGGGTCTATATTCCACATTAACTGTGCATTATTTTTTTGAATTTCTCCTGGTATATCCTTATTAGTAATAGTTACTATCCTAGCTATAAAAGAATAATCAATTTCAATTAAAGATGAAGTTGCATTTATTATATTTTCTGTAGGGAAAATTAAATTTTGCCCTTCTTGTTTCAACTCTATTGGAACTCCATTTTTTTCTGCTTCACCTATATATATTTGTTGACTAGGTAATGAATCTTCAAGTATAACATTATAAATAATAATACCTTTTGGAATAACAACTCTAAAATTATATGTTATAAGTCCTCCTAATTGAGCTTGTATAACAGATGATGTTTTTATAAATTTTATATTTTCTGGTTCAAATAAACTTACAACATTATTTGATTTTACAGGCCCATATTCATTTTGTAGATTGCTTTCCAACACACTATAAGTTACAGTTGCTTCATTGATGATTTCTTTACCTGGAGTAACTGGTGGTATTAAAATAGCAGAAAATATTATTGATGCAGTTTCATTTGCATCTAGCTCAGGAATACTCACTTGAAATGTATGATTACCTATTGTAAGTGAATCAAAAACTACATCTATATTTCCTTGAACATTTTCTAAGGCTTGTACGATATACTCTGTAGGTAACTCATCATTAATATTAATATTGTATATTTTTGTGGCACTGGGATTCTCAATATCTAATTTATAATAAACTTTTTGTCCTAAATTTATTTCTAAATTACTTGTTATAAATTTTACACCATCTTGACTCTGCATTTTATTTATAACAAGTTTAATAGGTGTAACATTTAAATTTACTGAAGAAGTTTGTCTAGTTCCTTTAGTCCCTACTTCATCTATATCCCAATCTACATAAGATATATTTATTTGTTTTTCTTCCGTATCACTTGTAGTACTTTCTATTAATACCTGAAAACTATATATTATAGTTTTTTCTCCTGCTGTAGCATCTATAGTTCCTTCATTAGGAAATACTAAAGTTGAAGGTGATACGAATTCAACTCCTCCAATACTTGTCAAGGTATTAGGTATATAGGACTGTCCAACAGGTAAATTATCAGTTACTTGTACATTATATGCTTTACTTCCTTTTTCTATAGTTAAGACTATCTTATAATTAACCTTTTCTCCAACTATACTTGAGGTTTCTATTTTATCTACATTATCCTGCACAATATATTTATTAATTACAGGATTTATAAAAGAAAAACCTACCTCATTTGATTTTATTTCAGGTAATGGTATTGGATTTTGAATAGAACTTTTACTATTAGTAACAAATCTATTTATTACATTAGTTCCTACTACAAATCCTATTTTTACATTTGTTCTTATGATAACTGATACTGTGTCATTAGGTGATATACTATCTACTGTCCAAGTAACTTCTTGTCCTGATATAGATATTCCTTCTGTTCCTTGATTTACAAATTCAAGTAAATTATTTAGTATATCTTTACTAACTACTTCATAAGCTATTGCTTTACCATTATTAGATATACTTAATTTGTATTCTATTATATCTCCTGCAGATACATCTAATAAAGGTTCAGCAATAAAATCCACTTGTCCCTTAGTAACATTTCTTTGAACTTTAATAGCTTGTAAGCTGGGTTTATTTACTTGAACCTGTAGTGTATCTTCTGATGGATTTACTTTTTTACCTCCTGGTTCATTCGACCAGTTTATATTAACAACATTAGTTTGAAACTCTGAACTTTGTGCCGCACTTATAGCCATAGATTTAAAACTATAACTTATTATTTTATCATTAGTAAGAGGTGCTGTAATAGGACTAATTTCATTATAAGTTATTAGTCTACGTCCAATTATGGTAACTATCTCTGCAGATTCTGTTGAAGTCCAAGAAGCAGAAATATATTCTTGCTGTATTGGCAATTTATCTAATATGGTTAAATCATATATTGTTTGTCCCCTAGGTATATTAACATCTATCTTATACTCAATGTTATCACCTAAACTTACTACTGATGAAATTGAACTTTTTTTAACCCTTAATCCATACATATCTATTCTTACTTCATTAGATCTAGTTGTAAATACATTTTCTTTTATAACCTGTGCATTATATTCAATTCTACACATATTAATAAAAAATGTTCCAAGTTTTGCGTTACTATTTACTTTAACTGCAAATTCATATTGTACGCTTGTGTCTTTAGGCAGCTGGTCTATATTCCAAATGATAGTTCCTCCAGTAGATTCCGTAGGAACAGTAACAGTACCCATTGTAGGTAAAGTTATATTAGAATCAAATTCTAAAGTATCCTGTAATATATCCTTAACACTAATATTATATGCTGTTGCTTCTCCATTTGAATTTAAAGTAATTCTATAGTAAATAATATCTCCAATATCTGCCAACTGGTCTTCCACCGAATATTCACCTAAATTTCCTATCTTAGTGAAATTCTTTTGTTCTTTTAATATAGTAACATTAGGTCTTTTTATTGTAACATTTAATGTAGATTTATTTATTTGTGGTGATGGTCCACCTTGTACAACATTCCAATCAAAGTCTGCCTCATTTATTTGTACTTGTGAATTTAATAAGTTATTATTATATAGAACATCTGCTATTATTGTATATCTAGCATTTATTGCCTCTTTTGTAGCATCTATAGTACGATTCTTATCAGCTATGGAATCGAAAAATATTAATTCTTGTTTACCAGATGGTAAAATATTATTCACTACAGCTATCTGTTTAACCTGTCCTGAATTTATCTGTTCTAATGGTACTCCATGAATTCTTTGCCCTTCCGGTAAATAATCATAAATACCAGTATTATATAGAATAGTACCCTTACTTATATTTAAATCTAGCGTATATTTTATTTTGTCTCCTACAACTGTGGTTGTATTAAGACTTGTTTTATTAAAACGTATACTTATAATTGAAAAAGTTACTTCATTACTTTCGATTGGACCATATTGTATTTTTATATCTCTATTTGGTTTGTACTCTACACTAGCTTTATTTGTTATATTCTCCATAGCTGGAATGGTTTTATTTGTATTCATATTAAAAGTTAATACTACAGTTTCGTTAGGCGCTATTTGTCCAATTATCCATGTTAAATTATTTCCTACAAATGTTGCATTCCCCTTACTACTATTTATGCTTAATTCATCAATATCAAAATAGTTAGAAACCATATCGATGACTTTATTATTATATGACATAGATTTGCCTTCATTTATTAATGTAATTTTATAAGATAAAATATCTCCACCTATAAAACTAACATTTTTGTCCGTATATATACCATTATGTGTTACATTCTTCTGTGTTTTTATAATTTTTATTTTAGGAATCATTACTTCTAAATTACTACTAGATTGAACCGGAACTCCAACCATGCCCGTTTTATCATCTATATAGGTAGCATTCACATTATTTTTTTGAATATCTATAAAGTTGAGACTTATAGTAGCATTTATTATTCTAACTTGAAAAGAATAATTTAATATAACCTCATTATCTGTAGCATCAATTAATGGAATCATTGGAAATATAATTTTTCCACTTGTAGAACTCGGTTGAGGTATTAAAGGTATACCATCTTTCATAATACTATTTTGTATAAGCTCTTGATTAGTATTTGGAAAAATATCAGTTACTTCAAGTTCCCTAATTCTATAACTGTGTGGAATAAGTACTTGTATAACATATGTCACAATATTTCCTATTGTTGTAGAAACTGGAGATACTAACTTTTTTATTTTTATAATATCTACTACCTTTATTCCTACTGAAGCCGTTAGTGATGTTCCCGTATATCTATAAGATTTATCTGGTTGTGAATAAGGATTAGTTAATTCTACTGTATTTATTAAATTCGCTCCACCTTCAATATCATTATCAACTACAACATCGTAAGTTATTACTAAACTTTCATTAGGAGATAACTTATTTATAGTCATAGATAAAACTTGTCCTTTTATACTGGGATTAGTATATATCGCCGTAGATTGTACGTTTACACTTCCTACTTTATAAGTTAACCCACTTGGTATTGTATCTGTTAACTCCATTTCAAAGGCTTCAGTTACATTATTATTAGGATTTTCATCGTTAGAAATTGCTATAGTATACTTATAAACTTCTCCTGGTTTAACTCCACTTGCATTAGGACCAGTTACATTTTTTGATAGACTTAAATTAGGTTGACCAAATTTCAACTTTGAAGTAGAGGTTTTAGTATAATATTGTCTATTACTAGTTTCTCCTAATAACTTACCTGTATTAATTTTAGATCCTAAAAAGTTCAAATCCTCATTAGTTGCATTAAATGCAACTTCCCAAGTATTATCTCCAGATGTATCTCCTAACCTCCACTCAATTCCATTAAAGGGTATTTCATTATACTTATTAATTCCTGCAATGCTTCCCCCATAAGTAACATCTTCTATTATATTACTTATTCCATTAGGTAAAAAATCTCTTATAATTACATTAGCTTGTTTGGCTTTTATTCCTTCACTATTATAAAATATTTTAACTTTTAATTTATCTCCTGGAGCTCCAACTTGTAGAGTTTTAGGAATTCCATTATTATATAAGTATCCTAAAAAAACCTCATGTGCTCTTGGTTTAATAATTTTAAATTCATTTTTATCTGTATCTGATACTGTTTCATTAGTACTCGATAATACCCCTGATATAATTACTTTAGTGTTAAATAAATCTCCTGACTTTACAAAATCATTATTTTGATATTTATCTTTAATAATGGTTGTATATCTAATTGAATGAATTGTTGCAATATTACCTCCATCGCTTGGAAATAGTTTCAATGGCTCCCATATGATTATAGTACTACCATCAGATTGTTTAGTTACACTAGAAGGAATAAATTCATTGTTAGGTTCATACTCATCACCATTAGGTATTATATCTATAATTTTATACTGCTGAGAAGATGTGTTTATTATAGGATCATAATCATTTATTCTAAAAAATACATCATTAGTTTTTCTTTTGCCGACATCCGTATCAGAAATACCAGTAACTGATTTAAATATTACTATATCCATAGCTTTAATTGTATTAAAAGCTTCAGTCATTCCGAATTCACTTGTCATTGTAGCAATAGTATTTATAGATGTATTATTAGGTATTTTTTCTCCAGCATTCTGTTGACCATTTTCACCAACATATCTATCCCATATAGCAACTTGGATAGATATTCTATTTAAAGATCCCTTACTCAATACTTCATTTGACCAATATAATTCTGTATAATCCCTTTCTTTTCCAGTAGGAGATCTAATACCCCAATTGTAAAGAAATTCAAAACCTTGCGGTCCAATTCCAGAAAACACAATTAAAAATCTTATTCCATTATTCATTCTAAATCTTAGATTAGATATCTTAGTATCTTGAATACTATTGTTTTTTATATTTATGGTATATGCATATTTCCAAACAGGATCTTGTTCTGTCAGTGATTTTCCTGCTCCTTTAAGAACCTTCTTAGAAGAAGAACTTATAAATATTGAACATGATAATGGTATAAAGTTAGCTGTAATACTTTTATTAATTGTTTGATTTGTTGGATTATCTGCACCTTCTGGTGTAGTATCTACAGTAGCCTTTAATATAACATCTTCTAATGGCACATCAAATTGAACCTGTTGAGAATTATTAGTATTTTTAAATTTGGCCTGTGATTCTAACCTTATTCTTATATTGTAAGTACTCATTGGTCCTAAATTCTTAATATTATACCAAATGATTTGTGTATTAAAGTTTGAGGTTATATTTTTTTCGCTTATATCCTCTGAATATTCCTTAACTTCTACTCCATCAGGGATTAATAATTCAACATATAAATTATATGCAATATCTGTAGAGCTGTTATTTGTAAAGTTCAAATAAATATATTCTAAACTTCCTACAACTATTTTTACTGGATTAGGAGAAATATCAATGTTTATATCATTTTCACCTATTGACAATATATTCACTCCTTAAAAATTTCTCTTACATTATTATTATTATTAACTATATAAGTTACCTAATAAAGGATTTATATTAAAAAAACATCGGAATATAACCTAATATTTATATTCCGATAAACTAAGGATAAAAATTATATATTTATTTTAATGATGGATTAAATACATTATTACAACTTGGACAACAATATACAAATTCACACTTACCTAAATTATTTATTAATATCATAACCTTTGCTATTGAAGCTGTTACAACTCCAATACAAACACAGAACTCTATTTTATCTTCATTTACAAATAGTTTTTCAACAATTGTTTGGGTAACAATATCATAAACATTCCCCTTATCTTCTGGAGTATACAAAATAATCTCTACACTCTTTTGTTGTAATACACCTGTTATTTCTTCTGTGGAAGATGAAGAACATCCACCTGTTGGAGCACATCCACAACCTTGATAAATTATTCTATAAGGTATTATAAAGTCGTATTTAACTTTACTAAAGTCTTTATCACATTCACTTGGACTAATATTTAAACTTCCACTTACAATTTGCGGATCTCCAAATATAACTTCTTTAAATATATATCCATTAACTGTAGGAATAACTATTCCTTTGTATGAATAATATTGTACACATTTTCCAAAAACTTTATCAACATATACACACTCTAATTCCTCTCCACTTGGTGGTTGAAGTGTACTACTTTCAAACACACACTTATCTTCTATATTCCTAGCTGCTCTTATAGATAATACAGCTTTGTTTTGTTCTAGAGCTCCTACACTTAGTGGCGTCTTCTTATACTGTAATACATCATAACTATATCTTATTTGAACTGGAGCAGCTGTAGCATCTATAATATCAATAATTGGATATATAATTTCACCAACTAAATTTGTTACAGGTATTTCTATACCATTCTTGTATGCCTTCTCAAAAATACAGGAAGGTGGATAATATGCTTGAAGTTCTAAATCATATACTTTTATGCCCTGACTTATATCTATATTTATTTTATAATCAATAGAAAACATTTTTGGGTTTTCTGAATACTCATTAATATCATAGGAAGTTGTTAAAGTAACCTTTCCTAATTTAATAGTACTATTTATAGTAGTTGGATCATTATTGCCTACTGGCTCTGCCGTTATATTAAATTCAATGGAGTTATTAACTATATTATACCACTCTGGCACATTATATATTAATTCTATATTTGCTGAACTTCCCTTTGGAATACCACTTAATAATTCAGGTATATCGTTATAGATACTATTACTTTGGACTTCTTCTATAAAAGAACCATTTATAAATAACTTATATGGGAATGGAATAGCATCAATTTGTAAGTTAAAATCTACTGGTGTATCATAATTACTACTTAAAATATAGCCTATTTTACCATTACATTCTACTATACCATACCCTAGTGCCTCTGTATCTGATACATAGCTATTTTGATCTGGAATAAAACTATATAGGGATCCTAAAGACTCTACTGTAACTGTATTAGAATCTAATGTATTAAATCTTATTCCTCCATCAGTAATAGTAAAAGTTCCAGTAGCTGTATTTTCGATATTTTGAGATTTACTTCCTATAACTGAAACTTCATAAATCATCTCTATACTTTCCTTAGCATTTAACTCAGATATATCCTGCCATATTAATTTTGCACTACCTTCTTGCCCCGGTAAAATATTTTCAACATTTACTGTACCTGTAGTTGAGCTATTTATCTGTAAAAACTTCGCATTTTCACTTATAACATCTTCTATGACAGGTAGAAATATAGTACTATTTCCTGTATTATTTACAATAACTTGATATTCTATTACCTCACCTTTATAAGCTTGTATTATATCTTTAGTAAATGGGGTATTATTCTTCTTATTTCTTTGTAACTTTTCTATCTGTAGATGATCTTCTATGACATTTACATCAAATACTGAAGAAATAGGTCCTATTGAATTAGTATCATCTGGATCTAAACTCCAAGTAATATTAGCAGAATTCTGTTGTACCTGAACAGGATCTACATTAAAATTTCCACTTTCAATTGTAGCTGTAATTTCATAGTTATAGACTAAATTAGTTTTCCCAGCCTGTGCCTGTACTATGGTAGGAAATTGAATAATTTGTCCATTTACATGTGGAACTATAGGTGTTCCATTTAAAGTACTACTAACATATGATTGCTCAGGTGGTAATATATCATCTACATCTAAGTTATAGAACTTAGTTCCTTTTGGAACTGTTACTGTCAATGAATATTTAATAGTAGAACCTACAACAAGATTCGTTTGATTTGATGATTTATCAATAGTTATATCAGGATATTTATGATATAATTGCTTTGAATAAATCGGACCTTGAACTAGAGGATCATTTGGGTTATTGGAAAAAACTGTATCCGCAAAATTTGATTCAGTTATTCCTGCTATAGCCCCATCTAAAACTTTTACTTCAAAAATTAATATTGCTACTTGGTTAGCTTCTAATACATCAATTATCCATTTTAATTCATTATTTACAGCATTAAAGTTTACTTCTCCCAATCCATTAACAATTACCCTTGAAAATGTAGTAAATTGTTCTAGTATATCTGTAGTTTCTACATTATAAGCAGGTACATCTCCTAAATTCTCTACTATTAACTGATATTCTATAAGGTCACCTGAGGTTACTTCTATATCTGTATCATCAAATATTTCACCAGCAACTTGATTTCTTTGTAATTTTGTTAATGAAACATTAGTTGCCCTAGCTATAATGTTAGTATTAGATGTAACTTCTGTTGTAGTTAATCCTGTTTCATCTATATACCATGTAAACCATGCATTATTTTGTTGTATTGCTTGTAACTGAGAACCTGGTAATGAAACTACTCTTGCCTTAAAGGTATAATTTAACGTAGTTGGAGCATCACTTGAGTCTATTATCGGAATTTGTTGTGATGTCAACTTTTGTCCATCTTGTTTCATATATATAGGCATACCATTTAGTGTAGCCTCACCTAAATATATTTGTCCCAATGGCAAAGTATCTTCTACCTCTGCATTATATATAACTACGCCTTCTGGTATCTCAACATTTAAAGAATATTGAATTACTTCACCTAATTGTGCATTTATTATATTAGAACTTTTAGTAAAATCTATATTTTGTTCTTCTAGAATGCTTATAACTTCGTTAGATCTTACTGGTCCATATATCCTATTTAAGCTATCTATATCCGTACTATAAGTCACATTGGCTGAGTTAATTAATTCTCCTCCTGGAGTTACTGGTCCAACCAAGATTGCTGA
The DNA here is from genome assembly GCA_003288255.1 of Clostridiaceae bacterium 14S0207. Classification (GTDB taxonomy): domain Bacteria; phylum Bacillota; class Clostridia; order Clostridiales; family Clostridiaceae; genus Hathewaya; species Hathewaya limosa. Next base: position 2,620,339 of record CP026600.1, read on the forward strand.
AAATACTATAGTTGAGCTAGAATCAGCTGCTAATGTAGGTATAATAACATTAAGATAATTAGAACCTAGGGATTTATTATCTACAATAATTTCAGATGCAGATTGAACTGATTCTATTGCTTGCAAAACAAATCCTGTAGGTAAATTATCTATTATATTTACATCATAAAGTGGTAATGTGGCACTTGGATTTGTTATTATCAATTTATAATAAATTTTTTGTCCTATATTTATATCTACTAAATTTTTATCAAATGTTATATTATCTATACTTTGAGTCTTATCTATAGTTATACTTACATGACTAACATATACAGATACTGTTGTATCTTGTGTAGGACCTGAAGTTCCACCTGCCGATATCCTCCAATCTACAAATGCAGTGTTTAATTGAGTATCTTCGGTACCTCCAGCATCTACACCAGTTATTCTAGCCTTAAAATTATATATAATTGTCTTTTCTCCTGTAGTTGCATTTACATTTCCCTCATTAGCAAGTGGGTTAGGTAGTGTAGCAGTAACAGGTGGTATTGCTACACCTCCTGTTGATGTAAGACTATTAGGTACATATTCTTGATTATTATCTAAGACATCTTCAACACCAACATCATATGCTATACTCCCTTCTGGAACCGTTAAAACTATCCTATATTCTACTTCATCTCCAATCATAGCTGTAATTTCGGTTCTATCTGTACTATTTTGTACAATATATTTTTCTAACATAACATTAGTAAATTCAAATCCTACCTCATTTGAACTTACTGGTCCTATACTAACAGGATAAACCGTAGAACTTCTATAATTAGTAGTGAACTTATTTATAATATTGTCACCTGGTGCAAATCCTGCTCCAACTGTAGCTTGTATAGTAACTGTATCAGTGTCATTTGCATTAATGGGAGTAGCCACTGTCCATGTTACAACTTGCCCAGTATTAGTTATTCCTGGTTTTGCCTCATCTATAAATGTAAGATTAGTTCCTAATGTATCTGTACTGACAACATTATAAGCTGGTGCTGTTCCTGTATTAGTTATATTCAACTGATATTCTATTACATCATTAACAGCTACATTCTTTAATGGTAATGCTGAAAAAGTTGTTTGACCCTTAGTTACATTTCTTTGTAGTTTAGTAGTTATTAGATTAGGCCTATTTATAGTAACATTTTCATTAACCACTATTGGCGTAACTTTAGTTCCTCCTGGGGTATTAGCCCATGTTATATTAGCAATATTAGTTTGAATTTCTGAATATGGAATCTGATTAGCAGAACTTTTAACTTTTGCTTTAAAAGTATAAATAATTGTTAGCCCACCAATTGGTGCTACTACTGGATTAACAGGTTCCTGATAAACTATTGTTGTATTTGCATTACTTAATACAGGTGTTCCTAGTGTTCCTTGACTTGTAGTCCAAGAATTAGGTATATACTCCTGTCCTGGATTTAACCTGTCAGTTACTTGAAAATCATGTAATGTTACTCCTCCAGGTATATTAACTTCAATGGTATATACGATTTCATCTCCTAAATTTACCGTAGTTTTGTTAGCAGTTTTTGTAGCAGTAACTCCACCTATCAGCGTGGTTATCGTATTAGCAGTTGCATTATACGTCTTTCCATTGGTCGGTGCACTTAGATAAGTGCCTGATATAGTATTATTAAATGAAGATCCTACTTGTGCTGTACCTCTTACCCTTATAGAAAAGATATATTGAGCTCTAGTCCCTTCATTTAAAGCTGGAATGTTCCATTCTAGTACTTGATTTATAACTTCATTAGGATGTACTACAGTTCCTATTGTAGGCTGAGTAACATCATCTACAAAATCTACATCATTACTTAGGAGATCTTTTAGTTGTATTGTATATGCTGGTGATGCTCCCCTAGATTCAATTGTAATTCTATAATAGATTACATCACCTTCTGATGCTAATATATTTCCTTTTGTAAATACTCCACCTGTACCAGTTGCAGTAAAATTTTTCTGATCTTTTAGGACAGTAATGCTTGGTGTATCTACTTGAACATTATCTGAAGATTGTCTACTTTGCGGTGAACTTCCATCTCCTATGCTATCCCATGTAACAAATGCATTATCAGTTTGGATCTGTGAATGAGGTGGAACTTCTAATCCTTGTTTAACTATAGCTTTGAACACATATTGTACTTGTATAGAGTTATTTGTAGCAACTATATTATTATTTGTACCAACTATAGGTTGAGGAAATAGAACTTTATTTCCTAAAGCTTCTGTTGTAACTGTTGGTGTTACTGCTTCAATAAGTCCAGAATTTATTTGTTTTGTTGCTGATCCTGGAACATATTCTTGTGAAAGTGGCAACATATCATATACTGAAACATCATATATAGTACTTCCTTCTCCTACAGTTAAAGTTAGATTATATTGTACTTCATCTCCTATTCGTGCTCTTCTAGTTAACGCTACTTTTGTAAAGTCTATATTAGTAAGATTAAATTCTACTTCATTGCTCTCTACTGGTCCAAAAGTTTTTACAGCATTTGGACTATTTGCATCATAAAGTGCTGATGCCTTATTTGCTATTGAAAGAGATGTAGGTAAAGATTGTGCTGGAGTCATATTAAATGTTAGTGTAGCAGTTTCCCCTACTGATAATCCTTTAATTATCCAACTTAAATTATTACCAGCAAATGTAGCCTTCCCTTTAGATGAGTTAATACTTGCTGTATCAATAACAAAATAATTAGAAATAGTATCTGTTATACGATTGTTATATGAAGTAGCTCTTCCCTCGTTTGTTACTGTTATTTTATAAGATACTGTATCACTCCCTTCAAATTGAATCGGATTAATTGTGTATACTCCATTTTTTGTTACATTTCTTTGAGATTTATTTATAGTTAGATTAGGTATCTTAACATTTAAATTGGCACTGGCTCTTACTGGTGTTCCTTGTATTCCTGTTGTAGCATCTGTCCAAGTAAGGGTTGCACTATTTACCTGTGTATCTATAAAGTTATCATTAATTGCTGCATCTGTTATATTAACTGCAAAAGAATAAGTTATAGTAACAGGTCCAGTAGTTGCTTGTATAGATGGTATACTCGGAAATGTCAGTGTACCTGTTGTTGGAGTAGGTTGAGGAGTCAAAGGTAACCTATCTTTTGTAACACTTCCTGCAATAAATTCTTGTGTAGAACCTGGAAATGTATCTACCAATTGAATATTACTTACATTAGCTCCCTCCGGTACAGTAATTTGCAGAATATAATTAACTATACTTCCTAATTTAGTAGATGCAGGTGACGCTACCTTGGTTAATTGCAAGATAGTAGCTGTTTTAATTTCTGTACTAGCAGTTATAGGAACACTTGGATATTGATAAGTTCCTGTTGGTTGTGAAAATGGAACAGTTAAACTAGCTGTATTCTTAAGAATTGCTCCTGCTGGAACATTATTATCAACAGTAACACTATAAGTTATTATCAAGTTTTGTCCTGGAGCCAATTTATTTATAGTCATTGTTATATCTTGTCCAGTAACTACAGGATTAACATAACTTCCTGTTCCATTAACTGTTATACTATCAGCTGTATAAGTTAATCCTACTGGTATTTCGTCCGTTAATGTCATTCTAAAAGCATCTGTAACTGTATTACCAGTATTTTGTGGATTGGTTATTGTAATTGTATAATTGTAGGTTTCTCCTGACTTAACATTATTAATATTAGGACCGTTTACATTTTTAGTCATAGTAACTTCAGGGATTCCTAACAAAAGATTTGCTGTAGCTCTTGTATTATAATATTTATTTGCTACATTAGTACCTAATTGAGTTGCTAAATTATAAGTACCTCCTTGTACAGATCTTGATTCTTGTATTGGCACTTTAAATTTTACTGTCCAATTATTTTGACCTGGAACATTTCCTAAACTCCATTGAATTCCATTAGGACTTATGGTTTCTGGAGCTAAACCTGGCTTAGTGAACGTACCTCCGTAAGTAGCACCTTGAGGTACATTTGAGAAATTAGTAGGAAAAAAGTCTCTTACCAATATATTTCCTTGCTCAGCTTTTAAACTTGTGGCATTATAATTTATGGTAAATTCGGCTAAATCCCCTGGAGAACCTGCATTTAAAGTTTTTTGTGTCCCATCCTTATAATAATAACCATTAAATTGTTTAGTTATAGAAGGTGTTGTTATACTAATTTGAGCAGAACTACTGTCACTGGCATATTGGTTATTACTAGTTATTACTGCATTCATTATGACATTGTTTTTTAATACATCAAAAGCTTTAACTCTGACCCCACCTGTATATTGAGGCTTTGTATTAGTACTATAAGTTATAGTTTTACTTATTTCTGGATTTCCACCATCAACCGGAAATAAAGTAGGTATATCCCAAGTGAGTACAGTAGTGCCATCTACATTATTTTGTACGTTGGTAGGGGTTACCTGAGCATCACTATTATATAATTGCCCATCACCTATAGTATCTATTATTTGAAAAGGCTGTTGTACCGTTCCACTCCATATATTTGTATACTGATTTACTCCATAACTTAAAGTATATTGATTTTGTTGATCTACGTCAGTAGTAGGTTTTACCACATTTTTACTTACAATAAAATACATAGCTTTTACAGTTGCAAATCCTTCTACTAATCCTTGAGTTCCATTAAATGATGCAATTGCAGTAATACCTTGTCCATGTGGAATTAATTCCCCTGAGTTTTGAATTTGATTCATTGTATATTTGTCCCAAATTGCTGCTTCCAATGTAATAATATTAGTTGATCCTCTACTTAGATTTACATCATTCCAAGTTAAACTCGTATAAGGGTCTTCTATGTCTAATCCAGGTTGCGTTGGTAAACTAACAATTGGATTATTAAATTGGGCTGAATCAGGTCCCTCCACTGAAACAACCCTTAAATATCGAATTCCATTATTTAATCTTAATTCCACTTCCCCTGTCGATGCGGCAATACTATTATTATCTATCGTTATTATATAATTATATTTCCAAGCTGGTTCTCTGACAGTTGGTGTAAGAGTTCCTGCTCCCTTAGGTATTTTACTTGGGGCTGTAATTTGCACACTATATGGCATTGGAATAAAACTTGTTTGGAAGGTTTTATTAATTTTTATATTACCTACATTTTCATTTCCTCTTGGCATAGTATCAACTGTAGCATTTAAAATTAAATTATTTAAAGGTTGATTGTATTGTACTTGTCCTTTATTAGGTCTTCTAAAATTATCACTTGCTTTTACTGTAGTCTCAATAGTAAAAGTTTCACCTGGCCCTAAATTTTGTATATTATACCATATTTGTTCTTGTGAATAATCTAGATTTAAAATATTTCTATCTGATTGCTGAGTAGATGATATAAATTCCACTCCATCAGGAACAAATAATTCAGCATACAGATTATATGCTGTATCCGTAGAACTATTATTATTAAAGGTTAGAAGCATTTTAGTATTCTTTCCTATCGCACCTTTTACAGGGTTAGGAGAAATACTAATACTTATATTATTTTCAGTTATAGGCATATTTTCACTCCCTTAAATATTCTCCTATTATTATTAATATTAAAGTTTGCAAGATAAGTTACCTGAAATATATGTAATTTTTATTATATTTTTTTATATTAATTCATATATACTAATAAGATAAATTTAAAGGAGAATTCTTACAAAATGGATATTAATAAACAACATGGTTCAATAAATATAATTCCTTTTGAAAACATGGAAAATGTTCTTTTAATTCATGATTTTAAAAGTTACGACCATCATAATAAGTTTAAAAATGACTCCCCTGTTATGAATACTAATAATAAGATTACAAAGAATTCAGAAACTGATACTGAGCAAAACAGCTTACTTAAGAATACAACTTCTAAAAAACTACAAACTTTGTATACTTATATCGATTCCATGAATTGTATTATGCAATCAGGTAACAATGATATAATCTGTACTTTACTCAATACTATAGAGATTTTAGAGCATAATAAAAACTTTTTAAATAACTTGATCTCTTCTTTTGACGAACGTTCTTAAAAAAACCGTATGTGATTAATCACATACGGTTCTTATTAATTATTGAACATTTAAGGTTACAATTGGATTTCTAGTTAGATACTTAACATTGGCTGGATTAATTGTGTTTCCACTTAAAGTTCCTGCAATAGTATTAATAGAAAGTTGATAACTTCCAGTAGCTGTGGAAGTTGGATTTACTAGAATCTTATAGCGATCATTTATATTATTCTTAGATAATAAAGTTACTGGTTGTTGTCCTATAATTTGTGATAGATATATTGAATTTCCTGACAATGGAACATTACTAGCTACTTGTTGATAATTGCCAGTATTTTCACTATAATAATATACACTTACATTTAATCCTTCTAGATTCTTATCAGAATTTATTAGCATATCTTCATAAATTGTATTACTTATTCCTGATAAGAAATTAGCATATCCATTTGCTACTTCTATAGCATTAGGAGCTGTGGAAACATTACTTGCTGTTATAATATTAGCAACATCTCCTACTCCTGCAGCTGTTAATGCAGCATTTATCTGTGCATTATTTGCACTATTACTTATAACATTGCTAAAAGTTAAGCTTTGATTATTACAACAATCATTTATATCTTCTGGAACAACTTCTATAGTTCTAGTAACTGCATTAGTTAAATCAAATCCGGCTGGAATTGTTACGGTACCTGTTGTAGGACTTATATTTAATGCAGGTGCTCCCACTGGATTCTCACTAAATAATAAACCTACTTGATTATTAAAACTTTCAGTTAAAGCACTATTACTAGTATTAACTTGAAGGTTTTGACCTAGATTATAACTTCCTCCAGTAGCTGATGGTATAAATGAATATAAGGTAGGTGACTTAGCACTTATTATAGCAAGTTGCTCTTGATTTCTTGCAGCCCAAGTTGAAATAACCCCTTTAGTACCGGGGTAAATAGCTTTACCTTTTTCATCATACCATTGGTTATTATAATTTAATTGAATAACTGCAAGTGCTTTATTATAAGGTTGAGTTCCATTATTAGTTATTGCATGTGTTGTTGCTATTTTACTACCTTCTACTGTAGAAGTTGAAGTTATTATATTAAAGTTTCCTGAGGTTATTTGATCTTGTTCTAATTGGGAACTGCCTGAATTAATTTCTAAAACAGGATAACATGATATTAATGGATTATTATTGCTTGCAAATTGGATATATCCATTTACTTGGTTATCTATTGAAATCATTATTCCATTATTTTGTTGTGTTCCATTCACCCAACCTTGAACGATATCTGTTATATCTGCTGTAACATATTCATCATTATTAGTTACCAGAAGTGTATCTGTAGTAGCTATAGTAGGAATATTTTGTGAAGAACTCCAAGTTAAAAATGCAGGATCAAAAGATCCACCTAATCTATAAATATTGACTGTTACCGAACCAGCTATTGTTTTCTGAAGAACATATAATTTTAAATCTGCACTTTGAATAAAATTATTTGCAGGAATTTGGCTTACATCAAAATATAAAAAGCTTTTATAAGAAGTCCCTATAGCATTATTATTTCCTACATATAATACTGGAGAATTCTCAAAAGTACTATAAGGATTTCCTTGATATACATAAGCGTCTTTAATTGAATTAATATTTTGCATCAAAATGACACCAACTCCAAGATTTAATTTGTAGAATTGTATTCTACAATGATAAGATATGCGTTTTATGTACCTTATGCTACAAATTAAATTATTAAAAAGCTTACAAAATAAAGTAACTTGTAATCTATTATATTACAAGTTACTTACACTATTATATATATTATCTTTAATTTTATATTAAGATATAAGTTATATCATTTTTATATATAACTTTTTCAAATATTCCTCTACACAACAGATTATTTATCCTAATCGCATTAGTTACTTTTCCTAAATTTTTAGCATCGAAAACTACAGATTTAGAACAACCTACAGTTAACTTATAAGGAGTCGATATAATTTCAGAATCTATATTTAATTCTTGTAATTTGTTATAAAGTAATGCCGTATGAGAATAAGATGCAAAAACTGCTATATATTTTTCTTCATCCATAAAGTTCTCTCCTATCTCTTCTAATTTACTCGTATAGACTACCTAGTAATTTTTACTCCTTACTAAACAATTTACTAAGTACTCCTCTATTTCTTACTTTTTCTTCTCTTAACAACCTCTCTTTTTCTTCTAACTTAACTTTATAATCATTTAATTTAATATCGTTCAAATGAATTATTGCATTTAAATCAGTTTTTAGTAGTTGTTTTTCATCTTCTAATTTTTTTATATTGTCTTCATACAACCTATGAAATTGTTCAAGTTCTTTTAGTTTGTTTATATTAAAATTAGTTTCTTTAACCTTCGCTACTAATCTATGATTTTCCTCTTCCAATTGTTCTATATTTAGATTAAGTTTTTCTACTACTGATTTATATTCATGTATAACTTGTTGATTTTCAATGTTTTCTTTATTGAACTTCCTCATTTGTACTAGTAATTCCTCATATTTTCCTACTTGTTCTTTTAACTTTCCTTCTAAGGTTTTAGATTTTTTTATTTCAATTTCTTTATCCTTACTTAAACATTCTTGTAGATTTATACGCTTTCTTAATTCCTCTTCTTTTTGATTTAATTTTAAAGTTTTATCTGCATCCTTTTTATTGAATTCTAATTGTAAACTAGAGTATTTTTTCTTATATTCTTCTTTCTGATTATTTATTGCATATGCTAAATTAATATTTTCATTTTTTAACTTTTCTATTTTCTCATTTAAACCTACATTACTCTCTTTTAATTCTTTATTTTTATTAGATATTTCTTCTATTTCTTTTTCTAATTTTGCCTTTACTTTTGTTAAACTTGAAATACCTTTTTCATAATTTGCTTTTAGCTGTTTAACCTTACTATTATTATTATATTTTAAATCTAATTCTTCTAACTTTTCTTGTCTATTTAAAATATCTTTCTGTAAGTTTTGTATTTTAAACTTTAGTTGTTTTATAATATTTGCCTCTCTTTTTCGCTCACTTCCTAAGATTTTCAATATATTATTACTATATTGAAATATGTCTTTTTCATTTTTTTTATTTCCTTCTATAATATCTGTTATATTAATTAATTTTTTGCTATTATTACTCTCATATCCTATACTTTTAAATCTTTTTATCATGTTGCTTTCTATATAACTTACACTACAAATAAATAATTTTAAATTATTCTCACTTAATACATATGTTCTAATAACCTCTTCATCTATTATTGAAGAGGTTATTAGATTATTTTTTCCCTCTTCCCACACAATAAACATATTGTCATCGCTATCTATAAAATTCAAATTTTTTAAGTCATCTGTACTATAATATGTTCTTTGATTTTTCAAACTCAATTTATGATCTAGTATCATTATCTTTAATACATTTATAGATGAATTACTATATATAATACTTAAATACAATTTATCGTGTCTATATCTTACATCTATGTCACTTATTTTTCCTACTAATATAAATAGTTTTCTTTCTTCACTCCATTTTCCATCTCTAAAACATCTAAGACAAATTATCTCTTTATTTTCTTCCATAGTAGAATAAAATATTTTAACACTATTATTCTCTAAAATGTACTTATAATTATGTTCTTTACCACTTTGATTATCTAAAGAACATATTATATTACTCTCTACTTTTCCGTCTTTATATAAATAATGAATTATAACACTCCCAGCTGAAGAAGATAAATTTTTTAAAATAGCGAAGACATGTATATTATTATGTAATATAAACATACTTGCTTCACTTATATCAAAATCATTATCTTTGCAACAATATAACTTTCCTGTATTCATATTATCATTATTTAAAAATGCACATCTTAATTCATCATATCTCTTGAATAATATATATATACTTTCTTCATCTTCAGCAAAAATACTAAATTCACTTACATTATTATCTATAACTTCTTTATGGATTATATGTTGTTTTTCCTCACTTTTATCTAGTACTTCATAATATAAATTATTTAAATTATCTAATAAAAAATTATATTCTTTGTCTTCTTTAACTATCTTACTTATATTTATTTCTCTCATTAATTTCACCAACTTAATTAATTCTCTATAGATTATACTACTATAAACAAAAAAATATGATTTTATTGAACCAATTCCTATAAAAAACATATTATGTTATTAGGCAATTTTTAAATTATACTTTAAGGAGGAATTGATATTATGGCTGTTATGCCTCTTAGTGAAATTAAATGTCCTGTTAATATAACAGACTTTCCACAATACGATGGATTTGCTCAATATGAACAAATTGTTGCTATACAAACACCCTTAATTTATGACCAATGTTTATTAAAAAAATGTTTAATGGATTCTAGAGATCCTAGACTTCAATTAAACCCTCCTGTTTGTCCTCCTACACAACAAACAGTTGTTGGTCTTAACGGAGTCTTGAATAATATTCCTATAAATACACCTTTAAATTTTCGTGAATTCAGAAATTTTACAGCATCTATAACGAATGTGTCTGCTACACAAATTTCTTCTGCTCAGAAATTAGTTACAGTAACGTATAATATTTCTTTTATTGCCGATGTATTGCAAGGTAATACAAATATTTCTATGCCAATTAGCCTTACAGGATTAAGTGAATCTGTTACTTTAAATTGCCCTGATTCATCATCCCAAATTTCAGTATCAACTGGTAATGATCCTGCAACTGATGAACCTATTTTTAAATTAGAAATTTTGCCTGATTTAGTTTCTTCATCAGCTTACTTTGTTACTACACCTACTGATAACGCTCAATTGGTTAATGCAACTGTTTATTTTACATTATGCTATACATTAGTAATAAAATGTGAGTTAAATGTGCAAATGTTAATTCCATTTTACGGTTTCTTCGAACAAGGAAGAGCTTGTTCTGGAGGCACTGTATCACCTGATGTTTGTCCTTGTAATCAATGTACAAATACACCTGCAAGCCAATTATATCCACCTATTGACTTTACTGTATTCAATTGTGGTGCAAGTAATCAACCATCCCCTACATCGACAAATAATATAAAACCAAGTACAGGAAATGAAATTATACCAGCACCTTTAAAATAAAAAGTACATTACTAATGATAATAACTTAGCCTATAAATATATACTAAAAAAGAGTATCTTGAAAGGTGATTAAAACATCACCTTTTGATACTCTTTTTTACTTTATATTTTATTATGATGTAAATTCTTCTTCATATATATCTTTAATTGCCTCAACAATAGTTTCTATATCATTAAAAGTATTAAAATATCCAGGACTTATTCTAACAGTTCCCATCTGCTCTGTTTTTAAATATTTATGAATCATTCCTGCACAATGAAATCCAGTCCTTACAGCTATTCCTCTTTTATTTAAAAAATATCCTACATCTGATGGATCCAAATAATCTATATTAATTGAAAGAACTCCTGCTCTTGGTGCTTTTAATTTACCATATATTTTAACATAGTGAAGTTTATTTAATTCTTCAATTAAATAATGCATAAGTTTCTCTTCTTTTTTATAAATTTTTTCTATTCCTTCATTTTTTAAAAACTTTATTCCCTCACATAACCCTGCAATTGAAGGTACATTCATGGTGCCACTTTCTAATATATCTGGAAAAAAACTAGGTTGATTTAAATCTAGAGATTTACTTCCTGTTCCACCAAACTTAATCGGTCTTATTTCATCTTGAATTTTAGGATCTATATAAAGTCCTCCTACCCCTTGTGGTCCTAATAATCCTTTATGCCCAGGGAAAGCAAGTATATTTATACTATCTTTTTTTACATCTATATTTAATTTTCCTGCACTTTGAGATGCATCTACCATAAATATTAATCCTTTTTCTTTACATAATTCGCCTATAGAATGTATATTTTGTATAGTACCTAACACATTAGATACATGATTTATTATTATCATTTTTGTACTTTTTTTTAAGCTACTTTTTATATCAACTAAATTAAGTTCTCCTTCATGATTTATAGGAACTATGGTTGTTTCTACTCCTTTTGACTCTAAATATTTAAGTGGTCGTAATACCGAATTATGCTCCAAAGCTGTTGTAATTACATGATCTCCTGATCTCAATATTCCTATTATAGCTTCATTCAATCCTTCAGTTGCATTACTTGTAAAAACTATATTCATAGGACTATCTATATTAAATAATTTACTTAATAGTTCTCTACATTCTGCTACTTTATCTCCCGCCAAATTAGCAATATCATAACTTCCTCTTCCTGGATTTCCTGCATAATGATCTATACAGTTTTTTATTTCTTTTCCTATTTTATTAGGTTTTGGAAAACTTGTAGCTGCATTATCTAAATATATCATTAAAAAATTCCACCTTCTTATAAAAATACTTATAATATATATTATTAAATAAAAATATATTGGCTACAAAAAAAATAACTTACAGCATTAATTACATCTGTAAGTTACTTTTACTTATATAATATTTAAACTTAATTTTATTTATTACTAATTTTTTTAACTTCTTTTTGAATATCTTCCCAACCTAGCACTCTAGTTATATTATCAATTAGTGGATATCTATTATAATTAGTATCTAACATTAATACTTTAATGCCTTCTTTTGCTAAAAATACAGAATTTCTATATCTATCTTCTATAAATATATCACATTTTAGTTCCTTAGCTTGTTCAGCTTTATTATGATGCCCCATCATATATACTGGTACTTTAGGTAATCCATTTTCACAAAGCCATTTTTCAGTAACTTGCCTATATTTATCAGGTCTTGCAGTTATATAATATATATTATGCTCTTCAGCAAGTTTATTTAAAACTTGTACAGCAAAATCTCTAGGTATATTATCTAAATGAATTTGTTCTCCTAATTCGTCGTAAAATTCATTATATGTTTCATCATCAATATTTAATATCCTACAAATATCAAATTTTACTATATCTTCTGACCTTAAATTTGTATGAAAATATGGATTAACATATTTTAACCAATAGTAAGGATCCGTAATGGTTCCATCTATATCTACACATATATTTAATTTCATGCCCATAATCCCTCCTGTAGTGTAAATTAATTATAGTATATAGTATATTTAGGAGAAATCAAGTGTTACCTTAAATTTAGTCACAATTTAGTATCCTTTTTTCTGCATTTTCAACAATTTCTTGTGGATAACCTATGTATTTCAAGATTCTTATAGCATTTCTGGTAGGTGACACTCCTTTTTTAATTAAATAATCAAATATAAGTTTATCTCCCTCTACCTCTTCTCTAAAATAATAGGAATTATATTCATTTACCAGAAGTTTTGTAAGTTCCAAGTCATGTGTCGCTACTGTTACTAGACAATTATTTTTATCTAAATATTTTAGTATTTCTAATGCTGCACTAATTCTTTCTACTGGATTAGTACCTCTAAATATCTCATCTATTAATGCCAATGTTGGAACTTCTTCATTACACTTTTTAATTATTCTTAATAAAGCTTCTACTTCTCCAAAATAATAACTTTTTCCGCTTACTAAATTATCTGATGGACTTATTGAGCTTAAAATATGAAAATATGAGGCTTTATACTCATCGGCTGTGCATGTTAAAATACTTTGAGCCAATACTGAATTAACTCCTATAGTTCTTAAAAAAGTTGATTTACCTGACATGTTTGATCCTGTTAATATTATTCCTTTATTATTCATGTGTACATTATTTCCAATAGCATTTTCAACCAATGGATGTTTTAAGTTTTTAGCTTCTATAAATTTACCTTCGTTTATAAGTTCTGGCTTGCAATATTCCTGTAATTGCTCTCTATACGATGCTACTGAAATCAATGAATCTACTTCACCTAATGTTAGATATATCTTTTTTAATTCTTCTTTTTTGTCTTTAAGTTTACCTATTACTCTAAAATATGCTCTTTCTTCTACTAGAAATAATACATTTATATATTGACGAATCGAATCTGCCAATTCCCCTAAATTAGATTCACCTAATAATCCTGACTTTTTTGTTATCTCTTTACAAGCATTAGAATTTTCTTTTAGAATTTTACCATATTCTTTTAATTCATCTATATTTAAATTTCCTATTTTCCCTGCACCCTTTATAATAGCTCCTAGATATTTAATAGAATTTACATAAGCACCTATAACTGTTTGGGTTTTAAAATGAAAATATGTATTAAGTACAAAATCTAAAACCAATGGAAGCATAACTTTTGAGAAGCCTACTACAAATATACTTCCTATTAAAGCTATAGAAATACACGGTAAAATATAAAACAAATATTTTCTATTCTTATCTCCATCTAAATCATCCCAAATTAAATCGAAAACTTCACTATTACTTTTTCCTATTTTAAATAATTCTAATTCCACCTTTTCTCTTTCTTTAGGATTATTTTGAAAAAACTCTATGTATTTGTCTCTTAATCTTAATTTTTCTTCATCTAATAATGGTGTTCTTAAAATATTATATAAAACCTGTTGACCTACTGTTGTATTGGTTCTATCAATTTTTGAAAAAATGTCTTTCATATTTAAATCTTCAAAGGTTTGGTCATCTATGAAAAAGTCAATTTCTTCATACTTCTTTAATTTACTAAACAATCCACTAATTTGCTTGAAATTTCTTTTTTGTTTATTTTCTTTTCCCCATTTGTTTTTTATTTTTTGTATTTTAGATTTATCAAAAAACCTAGTTATAAAATTATCCATATTCCCTTATATTCCCCTCTAAAATTTAAATTTTACAAACTTATTTTAAATCTTACAGTATATCTTGATTATTTTCAATATTTTTTATTTAATGTGTTATTTAATAGTAATATACTATTGAATTCTCTATCTTAAATATATTTATTTTTATAAAATACATACTAAATAAAAAAAGATCGTGTTCTGGCCAAAAACACAATCTTTTTCTAATTCATGAATTATTTTATTGTTTAAATTGTAACTTTTTAACACACATTAAAAAATTTTGTTTTACGCACTTTAATTTTTCATTTTAATATTATTTACTTTGCTTTTCTAACTACGTCTATAACTGTTCCATCTCTGTATTCCACTACTGCTACAACCTCATCTGTAAACTCTAATTCTTTAGGTTTACCTGTCATATTTTCAGCTAGATCCTTTAATTCCTCTATAGTCATAATTGGAAGTCTAGTATCTTTTAATTTTTCTATTAAGTCTTTTCTTCTTGGGTTAATTGCAATACCTCTTTCAGTTACAACCATGTCTATACTTTCACCTGGTGTTGTTACTGTAGTTACTCTATTTTTAATTATTGGAGTTCTTGATTTAACTAGTTTTGTAACTACTATAGCTAATTTAGAACCAGCTGCAGTATCACTATGTCCACCAGAACCTCCCATTATTGTTCCATCTGATGCTGTAGTTACGTTTACATTAAAATCAGTATCAATTTCTGTTGCTCCTAAAATCATTATGTCTAGTTTATTTACAACTGCCCCTTTATTTAGAGCATTTCCATACATTGAAGATGACATACTCATATGTTTTGGGTTATCTTTTATTGATTTAACTGCTTTAAGGTCGAAACATTGAACGTCAAATATATTTCTAAATAGTCCTTCCTCTAACATTTCTACCATATAACCAGTTATTCCACCAGCTGCAAAACTTCCTTGAATTTGTTCTTTTTTCATGTATTCTTTAAGTTCTGACGCAACTGCTAGAGAGATTCCCCCTGCTCCTGTTTGGAATGATAATCCGTCTTTAACTAATCCAGAAGCCACCATTGCATCAGATGCCATTTTAGCTATTTTCAATCCTATTGGATCTTTTGTAACTTGAGTTGTTCCTGAAACTATTCCTGCTGGATCTCCAATACTATCAATTTTTAACACATAATCCACACAACTTTGTGTTATTTCTATTGGACATGCAGGATATGGCACTAAGTTATCTGTTATAGCAATCACTGTATCTGCAAATTCAGCATCTGCTTCTGCATATCCTAATGATCCACACGCTGATGGACCTTCTACTCCATTAATATTTCCATATTCATCTGCTGTAGGAGCTGCTAAGAAAGCAATGTCCACATGTAAATCGCCACTTTCCATAAGTCTTGCTCTTCCGCCATGTGTATGCATTACTGCTGGTGTTTTTAACTTACCTTCTGATACAGCTATAGCAACTGGTCCTGACATATAAGCTGCATATAAGCCTGTAACTGTTCCATCTTCCATATATTTTACTAGTGGAGCATGTACTGGGAATATAGAGCTAGCTGCTATGGTAAGATTTTTAATTTCTCTTTTAGCTAAAGCTTCTACTACCATATTTAAAACATAGTCACCATTTCTTAAATGATGGTGAAATGCTATTGTCATACCATTCTTTAATTCTAATTTATTTAATAATTCATCAAGAGAATTAACTAATTTGTCTTCTCCTGGTTTTGTAGCTTTTATTTTTAGAACTCTCTTTTCACATTCGCCAACATGAACAAAAGCTCCTTCAAAAGGTTTTACCTTTCCATACCCGTCTATAACTTCAGGTAATTCTCTTCCAAGAACATTTTTCATGATATATCCCTCACTTACTATTTTAGTATACAACTTAATTAGATAAGTCCTAGAATTTTTGCTAATTCAAGAGTAGTTTTTGCTCTATTTATAACTGGAGCATCAACCATTTTTCCGTCTAGTGAGAATACTCCTTTACCTTCACTTTTAGCTTCTTCCATAGCATCCATAACTCTTTGAGCATGTTTAATTTCTGCTGCTGCTGGAGCAAATACTGAATGAATTGTATCTATTTGTCTTGGATTTATAGATGCCTTTCCTGTAAAGCCTAAGTTTTTAGCTTTTTCTGTGTCTTTTCTTAATCCTTCAAAATCATTAGTATCTGTAAATGGTGTATCTATAGAATCAACTCTTAATGCTCTACAAGCCATTGATACTTTATTTCTTGCATAAAGAATTTCATCACCTTGTTTTGTTCTTTTAACTCCTAAATCTGATGTTAAGTCTTCTCCACCTAATAATATCCCTTCAACTCTGTTTGAAGATTTTATTATGTTGTAAACATTTTCAACACCATAAGCTGTTTCTACTAGTCCAAATAGTCTAATACTTCCTTCTTCAAATCCTTGTTCTTTTTCTATTCTTGTAAGTTCTTTGTCTACCTTTACTATAGCATCCTCTGTAACTTTAGGAACCAAAATAGTATCTGGTTTTACTTTCGCTATATTTTCTATATCATCCATTGCATACTCTGTATCTAATGGATTAATTCTCACTACTACTTCTACACCTTTATAATGAAGGCTCTTTATTGCTTCTCTAACTAAAATTCTTGCTGCATCTTTTTCTGTTAAACTAACAGCGTCTTCTAGGTCTAATATTATAGAATCTGCTCCTAATATATCTGCACTTTGTAACATCCCTGGATTATTTCCTGGCATGAATAACATAGTTCTTCTTAATCTTTTCATATCAATAGTCACCCCTTACATACTAGCCCTTTTTACTGCTGTTTCAACTCTAGACTTAATTGTATAATTTAAAGCACCCTTATCTTGAGCCCTTACTATAGCGTCTTTAACATCTAATTCTTTTAGGGTTTGTCTTATAACTCTTTCGATTTCTTCACCAAATTGTTTCATAACTATACTCTCAAGTTCTAGTTTTATGCCATTTTCATTAGGCATAACCATAATATATATATCATTTGATTCCATTGTGCCCGCCTTAGCTGGTTTTAGTATTTCCATAAGTCTCACCTCAAATTTTATTTTATAGAGTCTAGGTAAGCCTTTTGGCCTTCCTCATATAGATTATTTCCTTCACTATCAATTACTACAACAGCAGGAAAATCCTTTACAACTAATCTTCTCAATGCTTCTGCACCTAAATCCTCATATGTTACTATTTCAGCTTCTTGTACTGATTTTCCTATTAATGCAGCTGCTCCACCTATAGCTCCAAAATAAACTGCTGTATTTTTTTTCATGGACTCAATTACTTCTTTTGATCTTAAGCCTTTACCTATCATTCCTTTTAAACCTTCATCTAAAAGTCTTGGTGCATATGGGTCCATTCTATAACTAGTAGTTGGTCCACCTGAGCCAAATGCTTGACCTGGTTTTGCTGGTGTTGGTCCAACATAGTATATAATCGCATCTTTAATATCTATAGGAAGTTCTTTTCCTTCATCTAATAAATCTACTAATCTTTTATGTGCTGCATCTCTTGATGTATATATAACCCCTGATATTAAAACGGTATCACCTGCTTTTAGGTCTTTAACTTTTTCTGCTGTTAAAGGAGTTGTTATTCTCTTTTCCATTTCTATATTCCTCCAAACCCTTTATTATAGTTCTCGTGCTGCATGTCTTGCTACGTGGCAATTAATATTAACTGCTACTGGAAGACCTGCAATATGAGTTGGATAGTGTTCTATATTCACAGCAAGAGCCGTAGTTTTTCCACCAAAACCTTGAGGACCAATTCCTAAATTGTTTATCTTTTCTAACAATTCCGCCTCTAAGTTTGCATAAAATTCATCTGGATTCTTTTCATCTAAGGATCTTGTTAATGCTTTTTTAGCCATATTAGCTGCTCTATCAAATGTTCCTCCAATTCCTACCCCAACCACAATTGGTGGACATGGATTTGGACCTGCATCTTTTACAACTTTTAAGATAAATTCTTTTACACCTTCAAGACCATCTGCTGGTTTTAACATTTTGATTTGACTCATATTTTCTGAACCAAATCCTTTTGGTGCAACTGTAAGCTTAAATTTATCTCCTGGTACTATATTATAATATATTATAGCCGGTGTATTATCATTTGTATTTACTCTATTTATTGGATCTTTTACTACTGATTTTCTTAAATATCCTTCTGTATATCCTTGTGCCACACCTTTATTAATAGCCTCTTCTAAACCTCCACCTACTATATGAACTTCTTGTCCAATTTCAACAAATACGCAAGCCATTCCTGTATCTTGACATATTGGTCTATCCTCATCGTGCGCTATATTGAAGTTTGTAATAATTTTGTCTAATATTCCTTTAGCTGTATCCCAAGTTTCTTCTTTATGTGTAGTTTTTATTCTATCTTTAACATCTTCTGCTAAATAATAATTTGCTTTTATACATAATTCCTTTATGGTATTTGTAATTTCAGACACATTAATTTCTCTCATTATTATTTCCTCCAATTTATACTATGGAATTATTGGATAAAAGGCAGTTTATAATAAACTGCCTTTTTATATTACATATAAGTCATTATCAACTATTTATTTCTTCTATTTACAAGAGCAACAACTCTATTCATTTCATTGTTAACGATCATGTATCCTTCGTCAACACCCATTCCTGGTTTAGCTAAGCATTGAGTAGCTCCACATGCCATAGCTATGTTTGTTGTTACTTCTGCTGATCTATTAGTTTCGTTACAAGTTCCTCCACAGTAAGAACCTACACCTTTTTCATTACAATATAAAATAGCTTTTGCTATATTGTTTACTCCACCTAGGTCTGGAGTTTTAATTTGTAACATATGTCCAGCTTTATTATCTGCAAAAAATTTAACATCATCAAATGTATTACACCATTCATCAGCAACTAATTCTACATTAATACCTCTCTTATTAACTTCTGCAGTTAAATCTCTTAAAGCTTCCATTTGTTTTTGTCTATCTTCAACGTCCATAGGACCTTCTATTCTTAATTTGAATGGTTTAGCAGCTTCTGCTAATTTTTCTAAGTAATCTCCCATTTTCTTTGTATCACAATTAAAAGCAGCACCTATTGTTCCATAAACATCAATGTGAAATACTGGGCTATAGCATTCGCATTGTCTTAAAGCTTTAACTCTATCTCTTAACCATTTAACATATTCTAAAAGTTTAGAACCATCTTTACCTAATTTTTCTTCCACATTATTAATTAAAGCATGCGGCATAACGTCTGCACCTTTAATTATCATTTTATCAGCATTTTCATATCTGTTATCTCCAGATTGAGTAAAGATAGGTATTCTCTTAATTTCTTTACCAGTTTCATATTCATCTTTGATAACTTCTGCTAAAGTTATTTTTCTTGATTTTGATACAGCATCTAATATAGCTTGAGTTATACCATATCTTATTGCTGTGTGTAATCTTTTACCGTTAATTTGCATTGTATCAAATTCTTCTGCTAATTCTTTAAAGCTTGTTAATTCTCTTCCTATTAATTTTGGAGCTATTTCTTTTTCTATTACTGGAATGAAGTCTTTAGCTAAGAATAGTGGATCTCTTCCCCCTGCACCTGAATATTGAACTGCTGCACAGTCCCCAAAAGCAACTTGTCCATCTTCAAGTATTAACATAACTGAAATTGATTCACCTGATTGTCTTATTGAAGTAAATCCTTCTGTTACAGGTTCTCCAACATAAGTAAAACCATCATGACCTGCACCTTTTTTTATAGCTCTTTGGTCATCAAAATAGAAACCTGTTCTTCCTGCTGAACATACAACATCTACAATTTTCATTTAAATAAGCCCCCATCTTTTTAAATTTAAAAATTTATTTTTATTTATTTGGAAAGCCTTCCGTAAATTTATATTATCTACGAAAGTTAACATACAAATTTATTTTTTTCTGGTCTTCCAACTAGAACTCCTTTTCCTACAGCAAATATATCATCAACTGTCATTTGGAATCCTACTTCTCTACCTTCAAATTTTCCTCTTTCTTGTAATAACTTAGTGTTGTAATCTTTTATTTCTTGAGTAAATGGAATATTTCCAAATTTTAGATATCTTACAGCTCCATTGTTATCTCTAGCAGGCATCATTTTACCATAGTTCCATTTACTTGGTGCAAATGGAATATCTACTACTCCTGCTTTAAATCCTGCGATTACACCTACTGCTAAGTCACCTTTTCCAAGTCTAAATAATTCATCCATCATACATTTAGTTTCTGCCTTTATTAAAGCTATTTCTGTTTCTAATTCCTTAGACATTGGCATTTTTTGTCCTCTTAATAAGTTCAATGTCATTTTTGTAGCTTTAATGCCTTGAGCATTAGCCTCTTTTGTTGGAATACCAATAGCTTCATGTGGTGTTTTAACTATAACTTTAGTTGCTCCAGCAAGTGCTGCTGCTGCTGAACCTGTAGATATTACACCAAAAGCTTTAGCTTCATCTGAAGGGAATCCACCCATCCATTGATGGAATACTGTAGTTAGGTAAACATCTTCGTGTCCTGCTGCTTTTAAATATTCATAGCATTGTTCTTCTAATGATCTTATTGCTGCTACGTCTTGTATTATATTACCGCATTGTCCATATCCAACTGTAATGTTTTTAACACCTTGTTCTGCTGCAAGTAATGCTTCTATAATTGCAACTGCATTTGAAGTACTTGGTGGTACTAATGTACCTGTTAATGGTCCAAATGGTTCTCTGTTAATTGTAACTCCTGCAGCTTCATATTCCCCAACTAATCTATCACAATATTGCCAATCTCTAATACTCTTTTCTAAAGATGCATTTTTAGCATAAGGGATATTATAAGAAATTCCTCCACCTTCATTTGAAGTCCAACCAGAAGCATGTATAATTTCACTTAGAAGTCTAGCATCTGGTGTACCGTGTCTTGCCTCAACTGGAATATTAACAGCTTCTAAAACTCTTCTACATCCCTTAATACCATGGTTTACTGCTGGGAAACCATTAAGTAATGATCTTCCTGCTTTTTCACTTTCATCTATACCAACTTGACATTCATCATATCTATTTAGTCTTGAATAACTATCTATTGTACTTGGTAGTAAATCTGCTCCACCTTCATCTTGAAGATGTGTTAATAATTCAATATGCTTATCAACTAATGCAACCCCTGCTCTTGGTTGAGCTAATGTGATACCAGCTTCTTTGGCCTTTATTAATTTTTTACCAAAGTTTTTATGTTCTGGTACCTCTGAACAATATTTTATACCATCTTCAATATTTTCTATCTCTTTTCCTGTTTCCCATTGTCCTAAAACTTCTTTTCTAATTTCAAAGAACTCATCTTTAGTCCATTTTTTATTTTTTAAATCCACGGCTCTTACCCCCTCAAATTAAGTTATGCTTTAACTAAATATTTTTTCATTAATCTAACAGCTAAATCAGGCAATTCTTGTGCTAACAATCCCATTGATGATAAGATATAAGTTTTATCTAATAAAAATTCAGGTTTTTGAGGTTTTAGGTGCGTTGCATCTTCCATTTTAAATGTACCTGCATTTAATATATCTCCTGGATTTTTACTATGAACTAAAACTCCCCCTGTTCCGATCATATATTTTACTGGCATTAAATCCTTCCCAAATTGTGTATATATAGGCCCACATGGCGTATATATTGATTCTACAGTTCCAACATGTCTTTCCATGGCAAGTTCAGTTGCTACCTTTGCCATAGCTTCATCAAAGAAAATTTCTTCATCTGTTTTTGGAACCATCTTTATATGTTCACTTCTATAATTGCAGTTTTCGGCTACATTTATTTTTCTTTCTTTATCATTTAAATATCTTCTTAATTTTCTTGTTCCAGCAGCTTCTAAAAGAGATACTGCTGAATATCTCATTCCTAAATCTCCTTCAACAGTTCTTTTAGCAAAAGGTTCTTCTAATCCTCTTACCGTAACTCCTGGTTTAGAAGGTTCTCCATCAGCTAGTGAGTGTATATCAGTAGTTGCACCACCTATGTCTACTACAACTAAATCACCTATTCCTTCTTCTTCATCTGTACCTAAACTTAATGCCTCTGCTGCCTTCAGTACTGCTGCTGGTGTTGGCATTAATATACCACTAACAAAATCTTCAGCATTTCCTAATCCCTTTGCCTTTACTATGTTGCCCATGAATATTTTTCTAATTTCTTCTCTCGCTGGTTCAACATTTAATTCATTTAATTGAGGCATAACATTTTTAGTTATGCTGTAGAATATTCCAGCAGCATTGAAAATTCTTGCAATTTCATCGTTAGCTACCTTATTACCAGCAACTACTACTGGAACTTTTAATCCAGAATTTGCAATCATCTTAGCGTTATGAATTATACATTCTTTATTTCCACCATCTGTTCCACCAGCCAATAGAATAATATCTAAATTTGAAATTTTAATCTCATTAATTTCATTTTCTGTTAGTTCGAAACTATAAACATTAATTATTCTTGCCCCTGCGCCTAAGGCAGCTCTTTTGGCAGCTTCTGCTGTTAAATCTGGAACTAATCCTATTGCAACCATCTTTAAACCACCTGCAGCAGATGAACAAGCTAACTTTCTTACAAAATTAACTTCCTTACCTTGAAATTGTTCTTGTAACTTTTCATACGCTTTATTAAATCCTATCATTATGTCATCTTCAATTGTTGTAATATCCTTTGCTGTAGCTATGATCTCTTCATTTTCTATATCTACAGCAGTTAACTTGGTATAAGTACTACCAAAATCTAATAATAGGTATGCATCCACTTCTTTCACCTCTGAAATAATTTATGTGCCCCAAACTAATATTTAAAATTTATATTAGTTTACTAATCTTCTATTTTTAAATCTTTCTTTAAGTCTTTTATTGTAATTTCAATTGGTGTTCCTGGTCCATATATTTTGTCATATCCCATCTTTTTAAATCTTTCATGAACAGAATCCCAATCTTGTTTTCCAACAACTATGTTTCCACCTACATATAGTAAAATATCCTTTAACCCTGCTTCTTCACATTTTTCTCTTAATCCCCTACAGTCTATTTCACCTTGTCCATAAAGAGATGATACGACTATAGCATCTGCATTTGTTTCCACAGCCGCATTAATAAAATCTTCTTGTGGAGATAAAACTCCTACATTAATTACATTGAATCCTGCATCTGTCATAGCATAATCAATTATTTTATTCCCAACAGCATGACAATCAGAACCAATAACCCCAATTACTACAGTTTTGCCATTTTTCTTTTCCATGTTAACTTGGCCTCCTAATAAATTAATAATTATTTTAAGCTATTGTTATTTAAGATAGTTTTAACTAAATATTTATTTAAAACATCATATTGTTATGATGCTTTTCCCCATTGAATAAACCGTTATTTAATTATTACTCTTTATCTCAATTAATTTTGATTTTATTGCTTTAACCGAGCCGTCATCTAATGTATATAAAAATTCAATCACATCTTTTGTATCCTTATTTACAGTTATTACATCTTTCCTCCTACCTGGAGAAACTATAATAACATCTACACCTTTAATAAATTTTTCTAAGCTTTCTATATCATAAGTATTCGTATATTTTACGTTCATAGTATCTAACCCAGCATTTTCAAGAGCTCTTTTTATTTTAAACATAAACTCTTCTGAAATGCATACACATCCAAATTTTGTTCCACTTTGATATCGTGCAATTTTAACTATAGTTCCTAAGTCTGGCGTAATCGCTACTCCAAAAATATGTTTATTAAGTCCTTTTGTTAACTCAGTAACCTCATTTACATGATTGAAAGTTGATATTATTACCTGACACTTTTTCAATATGCTCTGAGTATCCTTATCCATTTTTTGAAGCTGGGAAATTGTAAGGGGCATTACCTTCATATTTCCATTTTTACTTAATTCATCGCTAAACATTTTAGCCTGTTCTATATTGCATTCAACATATACAAATAACATTTTTTCCATCAATTCATTCTTTTCATTTACTCTTTCATTTACTAATTCTACAAATTCTTGTGTACTCATACCATTTTCTAAGGCCTCTTCTAAGGCTATATCTAAAACCTTTACTATTTTATCCTTTAGATCTTTATCTTTCCACGATGCTACTTCTTCTATTACAAATGTGCCTTTTCCTTGATATGATTTTATTATCCCATCTTGTTCTAATTCGTTATATGCTGTACTTACTGTATTTCTACTAACATTTAAACTTTGGGATAATTCCCTCTCCGTTGGCATCTTATTACCAACTCTAATCTTACCTGATCTTATTTGATCAATAATTTGCTTCTTAACCTGCAAGTAAAGAGGAACTCCACTTTTTTTATTTATTCTAATTTCTATCATAATCCCTCCCAACTCAATGGACTAATGGATTAGTCCATAAGACAACTTAATAATAACACACCCATATATATATATCAATAATTTTCAAAAAATAAATTGATTTTTTTTAACTGTCTTAATTCTAAATATTTGAACGCAATTTGAATACTCTTTTTTTAATCATTAACCATATTTTGTAATATTTTTGTTTTTTTATAAGACTCTCGTGTAATTTGATGTAATTTTTTTGTATATTCTATATTTAATTATTCCTTATATTTCTTACAAAAATATTATGTAAATATTTCTTATTTATATATACTTACAAAAATCATTATTATTTTTTAGTTATATCTAAAACTAAAAATGTATTTAAAAAGCAAAAATGGACTTATTTAAAAGTCCATTAATTATTTTTAAAGTACTCGTTTATAGATTTACATATGCATTGTGCCACTTTTTTTTGATATTCTTCTGTTTTTAACAATTTTTCTTCCTCATAATTAGAAATAAATCCACATTCAACAATTACTGAAGGCATATCATCATTTACTCTAAGTACTTTAAACTGATCCTTTGCACCCTTTTCAACTCTATTATTTGATTTATCTAAATCATTTTTTAAATTGGTCTGTAAAATATGTGCCAATTCTTTACTTTTTGGATGTTTAGAATACCAAACTTGAGCTCCTTTATACTTTTCTTGTGGAAATTTGTTTAAATGTACACTAACAAACATATCACAATTTAATTCCTTTTTCATTTTACATCTAGCAGTTAAGTCTTGATTTTTTTTATTTCTTACTGTTCCCTTGTTTTCATAAAGTCCCTTATCTTCTTCCCTTGTCATATACACCTTAAATCCACTCTTTTCCAAATTTTCTTTAGTATATTTAGATATAGGTAATGTTATATGTTTTTCTATAGTTCCTCTTGATGATACTGCTCCTCCATCCATACCTCCATGTCCTGGATCAATAAGAATAACTTTAGGTGTGTTATTTTTACTTGTTTGTTGAACTTTTAAATTGTAATTTACTCCTAGGATTCCTAAAAAAGCGAATAATACAACTGTTAGTGAAAAAATCAATTTTTTATTTACTATTCTCATATTTCCCCCTATATGATTTATTCACTAATAAATATATTCTTTATAGTAAAAAAAATAACCTATAAAACTAATAGCAATTGCCCTTATTGTTTTACAGGTTAATTTATTTATTAACTATTTCTTATTTATAAACCATTAATTATTTCTTACTTATACTTTATATTTTTTATAAATTATTTAAATTAATTTACTTACAATAAAAAATAATTCACTTGCTTTAATAGCTCTAATTTTAATAACCTAAATGTTCTATAACTGTATCTGCTATGTTATTTGAGTGGTCACTAATTCTCTCTAAATTACTTATAAGATCTAAAAATACTGTTCCTACAGTGGCACTACATTTTTCTTGATTTAATCTTATAATATGTGAACTTCTTAATTGTTTTTCAAGTGCATCTACACTTTCTTCTATAGTTCTTACTTCTTGTGCTTTATAAATATTTTTTTCTTCAAATGCCTTTATACTTGTGTCTAAACTTGAAAGAGTTTTTTGGAACAATTGCTTTAATTCTTCTTCAGCTTCCTTTGAAAAATTTAATCTCTTAAGCATTTTTTCTCCAGCAAGATCCGCTATATTTTCAGCATGATCCCCTATACGTTCTATATCATTTACTACATGGAACATAGAAGTCACTATATCTTTTTCTTTATCGGCTAACTCTGATTTTGATAACTTAACTAAAAAATTAGTTATTTCATCCTCTAATAGATTAATCAACTTCTCATTTTTGTAGACCTTTTGTACTAACTTGTCATCATTCTTTGCGAAAGCTTCCATAGCAATATCCAAGCTTTTCCTCGCCTTAGTAGCCATTCTTGAAATTTCTTTAACTGTTTGCCCTACGGCTATTACAGGTGTTTCTAATAATCTATCATCAATAAATTGGGTTCCATATTTTTCAGTCTCATCTTCACCTTTTATTATCCTATTGGCCATTTTAACCAAAACTTTTATAAATGGTAATAAAAGAATTGTATTTACTATATTAAAAATTATGTGTGCATGTGCTATTTGACTTGGAACATCACTTGCTCCAAATATAGGTACCTTAGTTACTATCCATGTTAATGGTGTAAATAACGGTATAAAAATTACAGTTCCAATAACATTAAATAATAGATGTATTATTGCAGCCTTTTTAGCAGTCTTTGAAGTACCTATACTTGATAAAAGCGCTGTTACACAGGTACCCATATTACAACCAAATAAAACAGGAATAACCATAGTTATCTTTACTACTCCCGTAGCCGCCATAGATACTAAAATTGCTGTTGTTGCAGATGAACTTTGTAAAACTGCGGTTATAGCTAAACCTGCTAAAATTCCTAAAAATATGTTACCATCTAATTTAATAAGTATTTGTTGAAATATAGGTGATGCTTGTAGCGGCTCCATTGCCACTTTCATTAAGTTCATTCCTAAAAATAAAATACCAAATCCTAAAATTATATTTCCTACTTCTTTTCCTTTTTTTGCTTCCGTAAATAAAACAATTAATGCTCCAACACCAATAAAAATAGGGACAAAATTATCTATATTTAGAGTTACAATAAGTGCTGTTACTGTTGTTCCAATATTTGCTCCCATAATTACTGCTGTTGCCTGATATAAATTCATAAGTTGTGCATTAACGAATCCAACAACCATTACGGTTGTAGCACTACTACTTTGTATAATAGCTGTTACTAAAGCTCCTGTAAGTACTCCTTTAACCGGATTAGAGGTGATTTTCTCAAAAATTTTCTTTAGTTTCTCACCTGTTGCATTTTGAAGGCCATCTCCCATTAGTTTCATTCCATATAGAAACAATCCTAATCCTCCAAATAATTTAATGGCCATTAAAAGCCCTTCGCTCATAAAATCCCTCCTGTTTATGGCTTATGGTATTTAAAACTTAATTTCACATCCTTTTAAATAATACATAATTTAAATTGTTTTGTTAATACAATGCTCTTTTTTTTAACATGTATTTTAATGTTGTTCATATTTTGTTCATATTTTAAAATATAAAAAAAGAAGAGGTAAATTCCCCTTCCTTCCATTGCAATATATCCGTTCTGAGCAAAACTATCTCTTTGAGAATTGTGGAGCTCTTCTTGCTTTTTTAAGACCATATTTCTTTCTTTCTTTCATTCTTGAATCTCTAGTTAAGAATCCAGCCTTCTTTAATTCAGATCTTAAGTTTTCGTCAGCTTTAATTAAAGCTCTTGAGATACCATGTCTGATAGCTCCTGCTTGACCTGAAATTCCTCCACCGTGTACATTAACTAGTACATCAAACTTTTCTTTTGTACCTGTTAATTCTAATGGTTGGTTAATTATAACCTTTAATGTGTCTAATCCGAAATATTCATTTATATCTCTTTTATTTATTTTAACTTCACCTTGACCAGGTACTAATCTTACTCTAGCAACTGATGTTTTTCTTCTTCCTGTTCCAAAATATTGTACTTTTGCCATAATACTTCCTCCCTTCAGTTAATAATTAGTATCTTAACTCTAATTTTTGTGGATTTTGAGCTGCATTTTCGTGCTCTGGACCGCTATATACTTTTAACTTTTTAAGCATTTGACGACCTAATTTTCCCTTTGGAAGCATTCTTCTAACAGCTTCTTGGAATACAAATTCAGGCTTTCTTACTAAAGCATCTCTGTAAGAGATTTCTTTTAATCCGCCTGGATATAAAGAGTGATGTCTTAACATCTTTTGATCTAATTTATTACCTGTTAAAACAACTTTATCAGCATTAACAACGATAACAAAATCTCCAGTATCAACGTGTGGAGTATATGTTGGTTTATGCTTTCCTCTTAATATTGTAGCTATTTGGCTAGCTGCTCTTCCTAATGTTTGACCTTCTAAGTCTACTACATACCATTCTCTTTGAACTTCTTCTTTTTTAGCTATGTATGATTTCATTTTTTTCCCTCCCTGAATTTCACATGAAATATATCTATGCAAAAGACCCGGGGCTAGTGGATCTATATACACATAACAACTTTATTTATTATAATACATTCATCCGGGCGTGTCAACATAATTAAGGATATATTATAAAATATTTTTTTAACCTAATAATATACCTTAAGCAAGGATAATCCTTGTGGTGGTGCCGTTTTACCGGCCTTTTGTCTATCTTTAGATTCTATAATTTCTTTTACCTTCTCAGGTATTATTATGCCTCCACCTACATTAACTAAAGTACCCACTATTATTCTAGCCATATTGTATAAAAAACCGTCTGCCGTAATATAAATTTTTATATACTCATGTTCTTTTTCTATTTTGATTTCTTTTATAGTTCTTACAGAAGTTTTAACTGAACCACCTTTATTTTTAAACGCCTCAAAATCATGAGTACCTATAAGGTATTTCGCCCCTTCTTTCATAAGCTCTATATTTAACTTATATTTATAATGAAATACGTAATTTTTACCTATAGCTGGAGGTATTTCACGATTTAATATAGTATATACATATGTCTTACCTATAGAACTATATCTTGCATGAAACTCCTCATCTGCCTCTTGTGCATCTAAAACTACGATATCTCTTGGTAATTTATTGTTTAAGGCATATTTGATTCCATGTGCAGGTATTTTACTATTAGTAAAAAAATTTAGCACATATCCCATAGCATGAACACCTTTATCTGTCCTACTACATCCCAAAACCTTAATTTCTTCATTTAAAACTTTTATAATTGTTTTTTCAACTGCTTCTTCTACACTTAAAACATGGTTCTGTCTTTGCCATCCTGAATATTGAGTTCCATCATATTCAATTATGAGCATTATATTTCTCATAGGACTACCTCATCTATATAAATCTAAAACTAATAATAAAAACTAAATATATAATAAAAATTATAAAAGCCATACAATCAGACTTATTATATCTTAATCTCTTCATTCTTGTTCTACCTTCTCCACCTCTATAGCAGCGTGCTTCCATTGCTATACCTAATTCATCCGCCCTTTTGAAAGAATTTACAAATAACGGTACTAATATTGGTAACAAACTTTTAGCTCTTTTTATTAAATTTCCTGATGAAAAATCTGCACCTCTTGACATTTGTGCTTTCATTATTTTATCAGTTTCATCTATTAAAGTAGGTATAAATCTTAATGCAATGGTCATAATCATTGCTAATTCATGAGCCGGAAAATTAATTTTTTTTAATGGTGAAAATAAACTTTCTAATCCATCTGTAAGTTCAATAGGAGATGTAGTAAGAGTCAATAAAGATGTTCCTACTATTAAAAATAGAAGTCTTATAGCCATAAAAATTGCCATTTGTACTCCTTGAGAGTATATGGTTATACATTTCCACTTGAATAATAGTTCTCCCCCATTGGTCATAAAAATATTCAATACTGATGTAAAGATCAAGAGGATAAATATAGGTTTTAATCCCTTATAAATATATTTAAGCTTAAGTTTAGATATACAAATAATTATTCCTAAAAAAGCACCTACTATTACATAAGTAAGTAACTTATTTACTAAAAATAAATGTACCATAAATAGAATAGAAGAAACTATTTTTACCCTTGGATCTAATTTATGTATAAAAGAATCCCCTGGTATGTATTGTCCTATTGTTATATCCTTAAACATCTAAAGCTCCCCCTTACTTGTAAGGTTTAAAACTTTAACTAATTCTTCCTTTAATTCATCAATAGAATAAATTTCAGGATTTATATTAAATCCTTTTTTATTTAACTCATATATCAAATAACTTATTCTCGGAACTGATAATCCAATCCCTTCTAAAAGTTCTACCTGCTTAAAAATATCTCTTGGTTCTCCGTATAAAACACACTTTCCTTTACTCATAACTATTACTTTTTGTGCATACTTTGCAACATCTTCCATGCTATGAGATACAAGTATAATATTCATATTATACTTATCATGAAGTTCTTTAATTGTTCGTAGAATATCTTCCCTTCCTTTAGGGTCTAACCCAGCAGTAGGCTCATCCAATATTAAAACCTTAGGCTTCATAGCTAAAATTCCTGCTATAGCTACTCTCCTTTTTTGGCCTCCACTTAAATTAAATGGGCACTTTTCTTTAAACATTTCATAACTAAGCCCAACCATCTTCATAGCCATTTTTACTCTATTACTTATCTCTTTTTCATCCAAGCCTAAATTTTGTGGTCCAAATGCTATATCTTTTTCAACAGTTTCTTCAAATAACTGATATTCTGGATACTGAAATACTAAACCAATTTCTTTTCTAATTTCAGATAAATTAACATTTTCTGAATATATATCTTTATGTTCCAAAAACACTGTTCCTTCACTAGGTTTTAAAAGTCCATTGAATAACTGTATTAAAGTGGACTTTCCGGAGCCTGTATGACCTATAATAGCGGTAAATTCGCCCTTTTCAATTTCAATGTTAACATTGTCTAATGCTCTTTTTTCAAAAGGTGTACCTTGCATATAAATGTATGATAACTTATCTATTTTAATAAACATAATGCATTCACCATCTCATCAATACTAATTATATCTTCCTCTATGTTAACCCCAATTTTCCTAAGTTCGTAACTAAGTTCTGTTACTTCGGGTACATCTAATCCTAGGCTTTTTAGTGTGCTTACCTGTGAAAATACTTGTTTTGGAGTTCCCTGCATAGAGACTTCACCATTATTTAATATTATAACTCTATCTGCGTTAATAACTTCCTCCATATAATGTGTTATTAAAATAATAGTTTTTCCAAACTCTTTATTTAATTTTAAAGCTGTATTAATTACTTCTTTTCTTCCCATTGGATCTAACATAGCTGTAGATTCATCAAATATTATGCACTTCGTATCCATAGCTAAGATTCCTGCTATAGCTACTCTTTGTTTTTGTCCCCCTGATAATAAACTAGGAGAATGTTTCCTATATTCATACATATCTACTATCTTTAAAGCATTATCTACCTTTTTTCTAATAAGTTCAGATGGAAACCCTAAATTTTCTGGACCAAAAGCTACATCTTCTTCAACAATCGTGGCTACTATTTGATTATCTGGATTTTGGAAAACCATTCCTACATTTTTTCTAATATCCCAAATATTTTTTTCATTTAATGCATCTAATCCATATACTTGAACTGTTCCCTTTTGTGGACTTAATATTCCATTTAAAATTTTTGCTAGAGTAGACTTTCCTGAACCATTATGTCCAAGTATAGTTAAAAACTCACCTTCATACACTTCTAAATTAACTCCCTTAAGAGCTTTTACCTTATTACCATCTATATCATCATAATTATAGACTAAATCTTCACACTTAATTATAACATCTTTTTCTCTGCTCATTTTTTTACCTCAGACATAAAAAGATTATATTAAAATGGGGACTAAGTAAGTTACACTTAATCCCCTTATATATAAGCTTAAACTAATTCTAATACTACTACTTCAGCAGCGTCGCCTCTTCTTGGACCTACTTTGTAGATTCTTGTATATCCGCCGTTTCTTTCAGCATACTTTGGTGCTATGTTAGCGAATAATTCGTCAACTACTTTTGTTTCTGTTACAAAAGAAAGTACTTGTCTTCTAGAATGAAGGTCACCTTTTTTAGCAAGTGTAATCATTTTTTCTGCTAATTTTCTAGTTTCCTTAGCTCTTGTTTCAGTTGTTTCGATTTTGCCATGTTTCAACAAACTAGTTACTAAGTTTCTTAACATAGCTCTTCTTTGATCTGTTGGACGTCCTAACTTGCGGTATCCTGCCATCACTCTACCTCCTTAATCCTCACTTTTTTTCAAGCCTAAGTTTAGTTCTTTTAACTTATGTTGAACTTCCTCAAGAGACTTTTTACCAAGATTTCTAACCTTCATCATATCTTCCATAGATCTTTCAGTTAATTCTTGTACTGTATTTATTCCAGCTCTCTTTAAGCAGTTATAACTTCTTACTGAAAGGTCAAGTTCTTCAATAGTCATCTCTAGAACTTTTTCCTTCTTATCTTCTTCTTTTTCAACCATTATTTCCATATCATCTGCATGATCTGTTAATGTCATGAAAAGCTTGAAGTGTTCAATAAGAATTTTTGCTGATAAACTTATAGCTTCCTCTGGTCTAATTGTTCCATTAGTCCATACTTCTAAAGTTAATTTATCATAATCAGTAATTTGACCAACTCTTGTATTTTCTACAATATAATTAACTCTTTTAACTGGAGTGTATATAGAATCAACAGGTATAACTGATATTGGAAGATCCTCAGACTTATTCTTAGCTTGAGAAACATATCCTCTACCTTTATTAACGTTAATTTCCATATACAACTTACCATCGTCATCTAAAGTTGCAATATGTAAATCTTTATTTACAATTTCAACATTACCACTAGTTTTAATGTCACCAGCAGTAACCTCACCAGGACCTTGTGCATCTATATAAAGAGTTGTAGATCCTTCTCCATACATCTTAACGGCTAATTCTTTAATATTAAGAATTAATTGAGCAACATCTTCTTTTACACCTTTTACAGTAGAAAATTCATGTAGAACTCCATCAATTTTAATACTATTAGCTGCTGCACCTGGTAATGATGAAAGAAGTATTCTTCTTAATGAGTTACCTAAAGTAATCCCATATCCTCTTTCCAAAGGTTCTATGACAAATTTACCATATGAACCTTCTTCGTTTGTTTCAACACACTCAATTTTTGGCTTTTCTATTTCCAACAACTATATAACCCTCCTTCGTTTATCAACTTAAACCTCTTTTGAGGGCAACTGATTTATATCAATCTATTATTTGCTGTATAACTCAACGATTAGAGTTTCATTTACTGGAACATCTATATCTTCTCTAGTTGGAATTGCAACTACTTTAGCTTCAAAGTTTGCTGCATTAGCTTCTATCCAGCTTGGAAGAGTCTTAGGATTTTCGTTAAATATTTTAAATAACTCAGTTCCTCTGCTCTTCTCACATACTGATATTACATCATTAGCTTTTAAGTTATATGATGGAATATTAACTTTTTTACCATTTACTAAGAAATGTCCATGAGTTACTAATTGTCTAGCTTCTTTTCTAGAATTTCCGTATCCTAATTTGTAAACAACACTGTCTAATCTCATTTCTAGTAATCTTAGTAGGTTTTCACCTGTGATTCCTCTTTGCTTTTCAGCTTTTTCATAGTACTTTCTAAATTGCTTTTCAAGTACTCCATATATTCTCTTAGCTTTTTGCTTTTCTCTTAATTGTAATCCATAGTTAGATAATTTCTTTTTGCTTTGACCATGTTGTCCTGGTGCATAACCTCTTCTTGCAACAGAACATTTGTCAGAGTAACATCTATCTCCCTTAAGGAAAAGTTTCATGCCTTCTCTTCTACAAAGTCTACAAACAGCTCCTGTATATCTTGCCATTAAAAATTACACCTCCTACATCTATTATAAGTAACTATACTCTTCTTCTTTTTGGTGGTCTACAACCATTGTGTGGTATTGGGGTAACATCTTTAATTAAAGTGATTTCTAATCCTGCAGCTTGTAATGATCTTATAGCAGATTCTCTACCAGCTCCTGGTCCTTTAACGTATACTTCTATACTCTTTAAACCGTGTTCCATTGCAACACCTGCAGCTGTTTCAGCAGCCATTTGAGCAGCAAATGGAGTTCCTTTTCTTGAACCTTTAAATCCTAATCCACCTGCACTTGCCCATGATAAACAGTTACCTGCACGGTCTGTTAATGTAACAATTGAGTTATTGAAAGTTGATTTAATATGTGCACAACCATGCTCAATATTTTTTCTTTCTTTTCTTCTTCTTGACTTTTTAACTTTTTTTGGTGCCACGATCATCCCTCCTATCTTTTACTATTTCTTCTTATTAGCAATAGTCTTCTTAGGACCTTTTCTTGTTCTTGCATTAGTTTTAGTTTTTTGACCTCTTACTGGAAGACCTCTTCTGTGTCTAATTCCTCTGTAAGATCCGATTTCTGTTAATCTCTTTATGTCTAAGGCAACTTTTCTTCTTAAGTCACCTTCAACAGTGAAATGCTTGTTTATATAATCTCTTAAAGCTCCAACTTCATCTTCTGATAAATCTTTTATTCTTATATCAGGATTAACTCCTGTTTCTTTTAAGATTTTTTGAGCAGTTGGTAATCCAATTCCAAATATATATGTTAAACCAATTTCAACTCTTTTTTCTCTTGGTAGGTCAACACCTGCTATTCTTGCCATATACTATTTACACCTCCTAGGTTATATTTCGTTTTTTTAGTGCGTAAGGTAAAATTTTGTGTGTATTATTTTATATAAAACTTTTAGGATAATAGAGAGTATAAACTCTACTAGCAGCCGCTCCTAAAGTATTTTTAGCTTTTATTATTATAACAAAAGAAAATATTAAATTTAATATTTTTTATATATTAGCCTTGTTTTTGTTTGTGCTTAGGATTTTCACAGATAACCATTACTCTTCCTTTTCTTTTAATAACTTTGCACTTTTCGCAAATAGGCTTTACAGATGGTCTAACTTTCATCTTTTAACCCTCCTTACTATTTTTCTCTCCATACAATTCTACCACGAGTCAAATCATAAGGAGATAGTTCTACTTTAACTTTATCACCTGGTAATATTCTTATAAAATTCATTCTTAGCTTTCCAGAAATATGTGCTAAGATTTTGTGACCACTTTCTAATTCAACTTCAAATGTTGCATTAGGTAAAGAATCGGTAACAACACCTTGCATTTCAATTACATCATCTTTTGACATAAGGTAATCAAACCTCCTTATTGGCATACATAGTATCTAAAAAATCCTTTATTCTAGGATTGCTTACATACTTGCCATTTAAAATGGCTTCCTTAATTTCTTCTGAATAAGTTCCTGTAAAAATTAGATGTTTACGTTTCTTTTTCTTTGGTTTTTCAACTTTTCGTAGTTTACCATCCGAAATATAAACGTAATCCTCATTTAATATTCCAACAATTATATAATATTCGTCTCTGTCTCTGCCTACCTTAGAGTAAACTACTTGACCTAAGGGATTATCAGTTTCCAATACTTTTCACCTCTATTTTTGTTCAAACCAAAGAACTTATTACTATTTTCCCACAAATAAGCCTCAAAATACTTTTATCCTTCATATCGAGATATTTAGGAAGTGTAGAGTTTATCCAATAGATTGGGACATTACCTTTTGTTCTTAACTTTACCTTGTCTAGCAACACTTACTAAATAAATCTATTTTGTAGATTCTAAAACCTTACAAATTTCATCAAAAACAGAAGCAATTGCTTTTGTACCATCAACTGCAGCTAACTGGCCTTTCCCTGTGTAGAAGTCAACTAATGGTTTTGTTTGGTTCTCGTAAGTATCTAATCTATTGTTCACAGTGCTTATAGCGTCATCAGCTCTTTGAATAACCTCAGCGCCACATAGATCACATTTTGAATCTACCTTTGGTGGGTTAAATTTAACATGATAACTAGCACCACAAGCTGGGCATACTCTTCTTCCAGTCATTCTTTCAAGAATTTCTTCTCTTGGAACATCAATCAATAAAGCAACGTCTATTCTTTCGCCTTTATCACCTAATGCCTTTTCTAAAGCTTCAGCTTGCTTTACTGTTCTAGGAAAACCATCAAGTAAGAAACCTTGCTTGCAATCATCTCTAGTTATCCTATCCTCAACTATGCTTATAGTTAATTCATCTGGAACTAATGCCCCACTATCAATGTATTTTTTAGCTTCTACTCCAAGTGGAGTTTTCTCACTTATATTCTGCCTAAATATATCACCTGTTGATATATGTGGTATAGAATATTTATTACTAATTGATTTAGCCTGTGTGCCTTTACCAGCTCCCGGAGGACCTAATAAAATTATCTTCAATTGAATCATCTCCGACCTTTTATTTTAAAAATCCTTCATAATGTCTCATTACTAGCTGTGATTCAAGTTGTCTCATAGTTTCAACTGCAACTCCCACTACAATAAGAAGGGCTGTTCCTCCTAATGATAACTGTCCAAAAGCAGTATGATTTGCTACAATTATAGGGAAAATCGCTATTATTGAAGCAAAAACACCTCCTAGAATCGATGCTTTAGTTAACACATCTTCAAGATATCTAGTAGTAGGTTCACCAGGTCTAATTCCTGGGATAAATCCTGATGACTTATGCATGTTTTCTGACATTTCATCCGGCTTAAATGTTATTTCAGTATAGAAAATAGTAAACAATACTATTAATATTGCATACACTACTGAATACTGCCATGTACTTTCTTTAAATATGCTATAAGGACTATTCATCACAAGTTTAGCGAATCCTGATTTTGGCATAAACTCCGCTATTGTTGCAGGGAATCTCATTACTGACATAGCGAAAATAATTGAGATAACTGCTGAAGAACTTATATTGATTGGAATATGTGTTGATTGACCTTTAAACATCTTTCCACCAACAGCCTTACCAGCATATTGTACAGGTATTCTTCTCTCACTCAAGTTTACCACAATTACTAATAGCAGCATTGCAGCAGATACTAATAATAAAAGAATGATAGATACAGATGTTACATTTCCAAGACTACCAGCTTTAAAGATCTTAGCTAAAGAATTTGGAACTCTTGAAATAATATTTATAAATATTATTACTGAAATCCCATTTCCTATTCCTTTAGTAGTAATTTGCTCTCCTAACCATACTAAGAACACTGATGCTGTATTCATAGTTAATATGATTAAAAACATATTAAACTTAGATGTATCAAGAATTGCACCAGTTCTTTGCATTATAGCATACATACCAAAAGCCTCTAAAAATCCGAAAGCTATAGCAGAATATCTTGTGTAATTTTGTATTTTTTGACGTCCTTCATGACCTTCCTTTGAAAGTTGTTCAAGTTTAGGTATAGCAACTGTTAATAGCTGTATAATGATGGACGCATTAATATATGGGGTTACTCCCATAGCAAAAATACTAGAATTACTAAATGCTCCTCCTGAGATTAAATCATAGAAGTTAAATAAGTTCTTGGATTGTGCCAACGAACTTACATGAGCACTGTCAATTCCAGGAACAGGAATAAAATTTCCCATCCTGAAAAGGACAATCATAAAAAATGTAAATATCATTCTCTTTTTTAATTCAGGAACTTTCCAGGCATTACGTAGGGTAGATAGCATCCTAAATCACCTCAACTTTTCCTCCAGCTTTTTCTATCTTTTCAGCTGCAGCTTTTGAGAATTTATTTGCCTTTACTGTTAATGACTTTTCTAAAGTTCCGTTTCCTAATATTTTAACTCCATCATTTAACTTTCTGATTATTTTCTTTTCAAGTAATAATTCTGGAGTTACTTCTGTTCCGTTTTCAAAAACGTTAAGTCTATCAACGTTAATGCTAACTATTTCTGAAGAAAAAATATTTGTGAAACCTCTTTTTGGTAGTCTTCTATATAGAGGTAATTGACCTCCTTCAAAACCAGGTCTTACTCCACCACCTGATCTAGAATTTTGACCATTTTCTCCTCTTCCAGCTGTTTTACCCCAGCCAGAACCAGTACCTCTACCAACTCTTTTACTGTTTTTCTTAGATCCTTCTGCAGGTCTTAATTCATGTAACTTCATAATGTGCAC
The DNA here is from genome assembly GCA_003288255.1 of Clostridiaceae bacterium 14S0207. Lineage (GTDB taxonomy): Bacteria > Bacillota > Clostridia > Clostridiales > Clostridiaceae > Hathewaya > Hathewaya limosa. Next base: position 2,659,252 of record CP026600.1, read on the forward strand.
CTCCTCCTATACTAATTTAAAATTATGCTTCTTCTACTTGTAGGAGATAATTTACTTTATTAACCATTCCTCTTATTTGAGGATTATCATTGTGTTCTACAACATCATTTATTTTCTTTAGACCTAAAGCATTTACTGTAGCTATTTGGTCTTTTTTTCTACCTATTAAACTTCTTTTCAAAGTTATTCTTAGTTTTGCCAAGGGAATCCCTCCTATCCTAAGATCTCTTCAACAGATTTGCCTCTTAATTCAGCAACCTGTTCAGCTGTTCTTAAATTTGATAACCCATTAATAGTAGCCTTAACCATATTTCTTGGGTTGTTAGAACCTAATGATTTAGCTCTAACGTCTTTTAATCCTGCAAGTTCAAGTACGGCTCTTGCTGGACCTCCAGCAATAACTCCTGTACCTTCTGTAGCTGGCATTAATAATATTTTTCCTGTTCCGAACTCACCATAAATTCTATGAGGAATTGTGTTTTCAACTATAGCAACACTTACTAAATGCTTTCTAGCATCTTCGATTGCTTTTCTTATAGCATCTGGTATTTCTACAGCTTTTCCTGTTCCAACTCCAACATGCCCATTTTCGTCTCCAACAACAACTAAAGCACTAAATCTGAAGTTTCTACCACCTTTAACAACTTTAGCTACTCTGTTTATGCTAACAACTTTTTCTTTAAGTTCTAATTGAGTTGCATCTATTCTCATACATTCCCCTCCTTTTTTCTAGAATTGAAGTCCTGCTTCTCTAGCTCCTTCAGCTAGTTCTTTAACTCTTCCGTGGTATATGTTACCGCCTCTATCAAAAACGACTTCTTTGATTCCTTTTTCTAAAGCTTTTTTAGCTATTGTTTCTCCAACTAATTTAGCAGCTTCTTTGTTGCTACCAATTTTTAAAGAGAAATCTTTATCTAATGAAGATGCTGAAGCTAATGTTATTCCAGCAACATCGTCTATAACTTGAGCGTAAATATTCTTAGCACTTCTGAATACACAAAGTCTTGGTCTTTCATTAGTACCAGAAATTTTAGAACGTACCCTCTTATGACGTCTAACTCTAGCAGCTAGTCTTTCATTCTTATTAGCCATAAGTAGTTCACTCCTTTCTACCTATTGTTAACTATTATTTTTTACCAGTTTTACCTTCTTTACGTCTTATAACTTCATTGCTATACTTAATACCTTTTCCTTGGTATGGTTCAGGTTTTCTCCAACGTCTTATATCAGCTGATACTGCTCCAACTAATTCTTTATCAATACCCTTAACAACTACTTTAGTTGTTTCAGGAGTTTCAAAAGTTATTCCTTCAACCATATCAATTTCAACAGGATGAGAGTAACCTAAGTTCATTACTAATTTCTTGCCCTTAAGTTCTGCTCTATAACCAACACCAATTAATTCAAGTGTCTTTTGGTATCCTTCTGTTACTCCGATTACCATATTGTTTACTAAAGCTCTAATTGTTCCATGTAAAGCTCTATGTAATTTATTTTCACTTGGTCTTGTAACAACTATATTGTTGTCCTCAACAGTAATTTTTATATCTTTATGCATTTGTCTAGTTAATTCACCTTTAGGTCCCTTTACAGTTACCTCATTGCTAGGTGATACTGTAACTGTAACCCCGTTAGGAATAGCTATTGGAAGTCTTCCTACTCTTGACATAAACACACCTCCTATTCTTTAAACTACCAAATGTAGCAGATAACCTCTCCACCAACGCCTAATTTTCTCGCTTCTCTATCGGCCATTATTCCTCTAGAAGTTGAAATTATAGCGATGCCTAATCCGCTTAATACTTGTGGAATTTCTTCCTTAGATGTATATACTCTTAAACCTGGCTTAGATATTCTCTTAAGTCCAGTTATAACTCTTTGCTTATCCTTACCATATTTCATAGTAAGTCTTAACATTGGCACTGACCCATCATTGTATTCTTCTATATTTTTTAAGTAACCTTCATTTAACATTATGTCAACTAAAGCTTTCTTAATTTTTGATGATGGTACTTCTACAACTTCGTGCCCAACTATATTAGCATTTCTAATACGTGTAAGTAAATCTGCAATAGGATCTGTCATTCCCATATTATTTGCCTCCTTTCATACTAAATCAATCTATTACCAGCTTGCTTTTTTGCATCCAGGTATTTGACCTTTGTAAGCTAATTCTCTAAAACATATACGGCAAATTCCGTACTTTTTAAGTACAGCATGTGGTCTTCCACATAATCTGCATCTTGTATAAGCTCTTGTTGAGAACTTTGGTTCTCTTTCCCACTTAACTATTAATGCTTTACGTGCCACAATCTTCCCTCCTTATTTGACAAAAGGCATACCTAATAATCTTAGTAATTCCCTTGCCTCTTCATCAGTCTTAGCAGTTGTAACTACAATAACATCCATTCCTCTAACTTTATCGATCTTATCATATTCAATTTCAGGGAAAATTAATTGTTCTTTTATTCCTACAGCGTAATTTCCTCTACCATCAAAAGATTTATCAGAGATACCTCTGAAGTCTCTAACTCTTGGGAATGCTATATTCATTAATTTATCCATGAATTGATACATTTTTTGTTTTCTTAATGTAACTTTACATCCAATTGGCATGTTCTCTCTTAGCTTGAAGTTAGCAACAGATTTCTTAGCTCTTGTTGCTATTGGTTTTTGACCTGTGATTAACTCAAGGTCTGCTAAAGCTGATTCTAAGTTTTTAGAATTTTCTTTAGCTTCACCAACACCCATGTTGATTACTACCTTTTCAAGCTTCGGAACTTCCATAATATTTTTATACCCGAACTTTTCCATTAAAGCTGGAACTACTTCTTTATTATACTTTTCTTGAAGTCTTGGCATCATTATTTTTTAAACCTCCTTCCAAAGCTTAGAATGTTTCTCCACATTTTTTACATACTCTAACTTTTGTTCCATCTTCAAGAATCTTATGACTGATTCTTGTAGCTTTATTACACTTAGTGCAATATAACATAACCTTAGAGCTATTTATTGGAGCTTCTACCTTTTGAATTCCACCTTGCATATTTTGTCTATTTGGCTTTTCGTGTTTAGTTACGATGTTAACACCCTCAACTAAAACTCTGCCTTTTTTAGGTATAACAGCTAAAACTTCGCCTACCTTACCTTTATCTTTTCCAGATATAACTACTACCGTATCTTTTCTTCTAACATGAATTTTATTTGCCAACTTAGCCACCTCCTATCTTGAATTATAGAACTTCAGGTGCTAATGAGATAATTTTATTGAATTCTTTGTCTCTTAATTCTCTAGCAACTGGTCCAAAAATACGTGTTCCTTTTGGTTGTTTATCATCTTTAATTATAACAGCTGCGTTTTCATCAAATTTTATGTATGATCCATCTGCTCTTCTTAAGCCTTTAACAGATCTTACTATTACAGCTTTAACAACTTCACCTTTTTTAACAACTCCGCCTGGTGTTGCACTCTTTACACTTGCAACTATAACGTCACCGATATTTCCGTATTGTCTTTTTGAACCGCCCAACACTCTTATGCACATAATTTCTTTAGCACCAGAATTATCTGCAACTTTTAGTCTAGTTTGCTGTTGTATCATGTAAATAACCTCCTTTCAAACTGTAAGGAAAATTTAGTAACCTATTTTGCTCTTTCCATTACCTTAACAAGTCTCCATCTTTTATCTTTTGATAATGGTCTTGTTTCCATGATTAGAACTTTATCATTTAATCTTGCTTCATTATTTTCATCATGAGCTTTAAATTTTGTAGTTCTGTTCATTGTTTTTCCGTATAGTGGATGACGAACTTTTGTTTCAACAGCAACAACGATTGTCTTATCCATCTTATCAGAAACAACTCTTCCAATTCTTGTTTTTCTTAGATTTCTTTCCACAAAACTTACCTCCCTTCAGCTACTACTGCTCTAGGTTCTTTAATTCACTTTCTCTTAAAACTGTCTTTATCTGAGCTATTGATCTCTTCACTTGTCTAATTCTCATAGGGTTTTCTAATTGCCCAGTTGCTAGTTGAAATCTTAAGTTGAAAAGCTCTTCTTTTAAATCTTTGATTTTACCAGCTAACTCTTGAGAACTTTGATTTCTCAACTCTTGTAATTCCCTAGCCTTCATTGTTTTCACCACCTATTTCTTTAAAGTCTTCTCTACTTACAAACTTAGTTTTAACAGGTAGTTTGTGAGATGCAAGTCTCATAGCTTCTCTAGCTAATTCTTCAGATACTCCTGAAATTTCAAATAAAACTCTACCTGGTTTAATTACTGCAACCCAGTATTCTGGTGAACCTTTACCAGAACCCATACGTGTTTCAGCTGGTTTCTCAGTTACTGGTTTGTCTGGGAAAATTTTTATCCAAACTTTTCCCCCTCTTTTAACGTGTCTATTTATAGCTATTCTGGCTGCTTCTATTTGGTTGCTAGTTATCCAACCGCATTCTGTAGCCTGTAATCCATATTCACCATATGCAATAAAGTTTCCTCTAGTTGCCTTACCTTTCATTCTACCGCGTTGAACCTTACGGTGTTTTACTCTTTTAGGCATTAACATATGTGATTCCTCCTTCCTGAACCGTGATATGTGGTTTATTAAGCTCTTGCTTTTTCTTCTTTTCTTACTGGAAGAACTTCTCCTCTATAAACCCAAACCTTAACTCCAATTTTTCCATAGATTGTATCTGCTTCTGCAAATCCGTAATCTATATCAGCTCTTAAAGTTTGTAGTGGAATTGTTCCTTCATGGTAAGCTTCTCCTCTTGCTATTTCAGCTCCACCAAGTCTTCCTGAACAAGAAGTTTTAACACCTTTAATCCCTAATCTCATAGCTCTTTGAATTGTTTGTTTCATAGCTCTTCTGAAAGATATTCTCTTTTCTAATTGAAGTGCTATATTTTCAGCCATTAATTGAGCATTTGATTCTGGATTTTTAACTTCTACAATGTTAATTAAAACATTTTTATCAGTTGTTACTATACCAGCTAATTCTTTCTTTAATTCTTCTATACCAGCTCCACCTTTACCAATTATCATTCCTGGTTTAGCTGTGAATATATTTAATTTAACTTTTTTTGCTGTTCTTTCAACTTCTATCTTAGAAATACCAGCATTGTAGTGTTTTTCTTTTACAAATTCTCTTATTGCATTATCTTCAACTAAGTAATCAGCAAAGTTCTTTTTGTCTGCGTACCATTTTGAATCCCAATCTTTAATTACGCCTACTCTTATTCCGTGAGGATGTACTTTTTGACCCACTACATTTCCCTCCTTCTTTTTAGTTTCTCTCTTTAACTACTAGAGTAATATGACTAGTTCTTTTTCTTATTCTATACGCTCTACCTTGTGCACGTGGTCTAAATCTTTTTAGAGTTGTGCCTTGACATGCGTAAGCTTCAGCAACGTATAATCTGTTTACATCTAAATTGTAATTATGTTCTGCATTTGCAATAGCTGATTTTAAAACTTTCTCAACTACTACAGCTGCGTCCTTAGGAGTATACTTTAGTATTGCTTCTGCTTCTCTAACGTCTTTACCTCTTATTAAATCTAATACTATGCCAACTTTTCTTGAAGACATTCTTATATGTCTAGCTATAGCTTTAGCTTCCATTTATTGTTGCCTCCTTTCTGGACTATTTCTTAACTTTTGATGATTTTTCTTTATCTACGTGACCTTTGTAAGTTCTTGTCATAACAAACTCACCTAACTTGTGTCCTACCATGTCCTCACTAACATATACTGGAACATGTTTTCTTCCATCGTGTACTGCAATTGTATGCCCTACCATTTGTGGGAAGATTGTTGAACTTCTTGACCAAGTTTTAACAACTTTCTTTTCCCCAGCTTTATTCATTTCAAGGATTCTTTTTATAAGAGCTTCTTGTACGAAAGGCCCTTTTTTGATTGATCTACTCATGGTCTGCCTCCCTCCTATTTATAGAATAGGCGAAGAGAATTAATATTCTCTTCTACTATTTTCTTCTCTTAACAATAAGTCTATCAGAATATTTTTTATTCTTTCTAGTTTTATATCCAAGTGTTGGTTTACCCCATGGAGTAACTGGTGATGGACGTCCAACTGGACATTTTCCTTCTCCTCCTCCGTGTGGGTGGTCGTTAGGGTTCATAACAGAACCTCTTACGTGTGGTCTTATACCCATGTTTCTCTTTCTACCAGCTTTACCAATATTTACAATATCATGAGTTAAGTTAGAAACTGTACCTATTGTTGCTCTACACTCGATTCTTACGTTTCTTAACTCACCACTTGGAAGTCTTAATAATGCATATTTTCCTTCCTTAGCCATAAGTTGTGCAGAAGCACCTGCAGATCTAACCATCTGACCACCTTTACCTGCTGTTAATTCAATATTATGAATAACAGTACCAACTGGTATATTTAAAAGTGGTAATGTATTACCAGGCTTAATATCAGCTTCAGTTCCTGATACAATTACGTCTCCAACATTTAAGCCAACAGGAGCTAATATGTATCTCTTTTCTCCATCAGCGTATACAACTAATGCTATATATGCTGATCTATTTGGATCATATTCTATTGTTGCAACTTTTGCTGGAACATTATCTTTATTTCTTTTGAAATCGATAATTCTATATTTTCTTTTAGCTCCGCCTCCACGATGACGAACTGTTATTTTACCTTGAGTATTTCTTCCGCCTGTTTTCTTTAAAGATACTAACAGGCTTTTCTCAGGTTGATTTGTTGTAACTTCTTCAAAGCTAGGCATAGTCATATGTCTTCTTGAAGGTGTTGTAGGATTAAAACTCTTAATTGCCATGTTGTTTTCCCTCCTTTTGATAGCTTTTCTGGCTTAACGCCAATACATGCTTTTATAAGTACAATTAAATTCCTTCGAAGAATTCAATTGCTTTACTTTCCTCTGTAAGTTTCACGATAGCTTTTTTATAATCGGCTCTCTTACCTTCGTGAACACCAACTCTTTTTTTCTTACCAATATATCTTACAGTATTAACTTCTTCAACTTTTACGCCAAAGATTTCTTCTACTGCTCTTTTTATTTGAGATTTATTAGCATGGATATCTACTACAAAGGTGTATTTCTTGTCAGCCATTGCTGCCATACTTTTTTCTGTTATAACTGGTCTTCTAATTACATCATGGCTTACTAGCTTCATTATGCATACACCTCCTCAATTTTTTCAATGGCGTTCTTAGTCACCATGACTTTATCGTATTTTAATAGGTCATATACATTGATATTGTTAACTGGAAGTACTTCTACCCCTTCAATGTTTCTAGCTGATTTGTAAACATTTTCATTGTTTACTTCAGTTAAAATTAATGTTTTCTTTGCTTCGAAAGCACTTAACATTTTAACCACTTCTTTAGTTTTAGGCACTTCTAACTCTAAGCTTTCTAAAACTATCATATTATTTTCAACAACCTTTGAAGATAAAGCTGATTTTATAGCTAATCTTCTTACTTTTTTAGGAACTGACATTCTATAGTCTCTTGGCTTTGGTGCGAAAACTATACCTCCATGAATCCATTGTGGAGCTCTTATAGAACCTTGTCTTGCTCTACCTGTACCCTTTTGTCTCCATGGCTTTATTCCGCCGCCTCTAACTTCAGCTCTAGTTTTAGCTGATTGAGTTCCTTGTCTCTTGTTAGCAAGTTGAGCAACTACTACTTGATGCATAACTTCACTATTAACTTCAATACCGAACACATTATCATTTAATTGCATTTCCCCAACTTTTTGGGCTTCTCTATTATAAACAGCTATTGTTGGCATATAACCTCCTCCTTTCTCTAAAACTCTTACTTAACTGTATTCTTTATTATTACGTAACCTTTTTTAGCTCCTGGTACTCCACCTTTTACAAGAATAACATTCTTTTCAGGAATAACCATAGCAACCTCTAGGTTTAACACTGTTGATTTAACGTGTCCCATATGTCCTGGCATTCTTCTGTTTTTGAATGTTCTTGAAGGATCTGAACAAGCTCCTTGTGAACCTGGTGCTCTATGGAATTTAGAACCGTGGCTCTTTGGTCCGATATGATTATGCCATCTTTTAACAGCACCTTGATATCCTTTACCTTTAGAAATTCCAGTTACATCTACTTTATCGCCTACTGCAAATACGTCAGCTTTGATTTCTTGACCTACTTCGTAAGCACTTGTATCTTCTAATCTGAATTCTTTAACGAATCTTCTTGGAGATACCCCTGCCTTTTTAAATTCTCCAAGCATTGGTTTGTTGAATAAAGTTTCTCTTTTTTCATCAAATCCAACCTTGATTGAATCATAACCATCATTTTCAACAGTTTTCTTTTGAATTATAGCACATGGGCCTGCTTCAACAACTGTTACTGGTATTACTCTTCCTCTCTCATCGAAGATTTGAGTCATACCTAATTTTCTACCTAATATTGCTTTTTTCATTTAAAGCACCTCCTATTAATATCAGCGGATCACATTAGTGGTCTTAATATTACTTTATCGAAATTAAAGTTTTATTTCGATATCTACTCCTGCTGGTAAATCAACTCTCATTAGAGCATCTACAGTCTTTTGTGAAGGACTGATTATATCTAATAATCTCTTATGAGTTCTTATTTCAAATTGTTCTCTAGAATCTTTGTACTTATGAGGAGCTCTTAATATAGTTACAACATCTTTCTCTGTTGGTAATGGTATTGGACCTGCCACACCTGCTCCAGTGTTTTTAGCTGTTTCAACAATCTTTTCTGCTGATTGATCTAAAAGATTGTGATCATAAGCTTTTAATCTAATTCTTATTTTTTGAGTTGCCATTGAATTCCCCTCCTTTTCTAATTTCGTTATATTTCAACGGATATCAGTTATAAACTGTTCCGGGTGTTGCATATTTTAAAAAGCAAAGGTTTAGCTTATAACACTCTACCTTCTTGTCTTTTAATATTTAACATCAATTGTATTGCAAATTCACAATACAACTTCTTTAGTATACAATATTTTTTAGCATTTGACAAGTATTTTTTAAACATAGATTTTGTTTTTTTCTTTAACTTTTATGTATTGAACTCATAGATTTATTTTCTTTTTTTGTTGTTTGAACTTTTTTCTTTTTTGTTTGTTTGAACTTTTTTTCTTTTTTAATAATCATCATTCAGATTATTAAGGGAGGATTACTCCTCCCCTTAACATACTAGTAATATTGGCCAATATTTACTTTGTATTTTAATTTATAAAGACTACTCGATTATAGTAGTAACAACTCCTGATCCTACTGTTCTTCCGCCTTCTCTTATTGCGAATCTTAATCCTTCTTCCATTGCTACTTTTGTGATTAACTCAACATTCATATCAATGTGGTCCCCAGGCATTACCATTTCTACTCCGTCTGGTAATTGGATTGATCCTGTTACGTCTGTTGTTCTGAAGTAGAATTGTGGTCTATATCCGTTAAAGAATGGAGTGTGTCTTCCACCTTCTTCTTTCTTTAATACGTATACTTGACCTACGAATTTCTTATGAGGTTTTACTGATCCTGTTTTTGCAAGTACTTGACCTCTTTGAACATCTGTTCTTTGTACTCCTCTTAATAATGCTCCGATGTTATCTCCAGCCATTGCTTGGTCTAGTAACTTTCTGAACATTTCTACTCCTGTACATACTACTTTCTTTGACTCATCTGCTAATCCTACGATTTCGATTTCGTCTCCAACTTTTAATATACCTCTTTCAACTCTTCCAGTTACAACTGTTCCTCTTCCTGTAATTGTGAATACGTCTTCGATTGGCATTAAGAAATCTTTATCTGTATCTCTTTCTGGTGTTGGAATGTAGTTATCGATCTCTTCCATTAAGTCTAAGATACATTGAGTTTTTGAATCATCTTCTAAGTTGTTGATTGCTTCTAATGCTGATCCTGATACTATTGGAGCTGCATCTCCATCAAATCCATACTCACTTAATAATTCTCTTACTTCCATCTCTACTAATTCTAGTAATTCTGGATCATCTACCATATCAGCTTTGTTTAAGAATACTACTATGTGTTGTACTCCTACTCTTGATGCTAATAGGATATGTTCTCTTGTTTGTGGCATTGGACCATCTGCTGCTGATACAACTAAGATAGCTCCATCCATTTGTGCTGCTCCTGTAATCATGTTCTTTACATAGTCAGCGTGTCCTGGACAGTCAACGTGTGCATAGTGTCTGTTGTCTGTTTCATACTCAACGTGTGAAGTATTGATTGTGATTCCTCTTTCTTTTTCTTCTGGTGCTTTATCGATTTCATCATATTTTGATGCTTCTGCGAATCCCTTTTTAGATAATACCATTGTAATCGCTGCTGTTAATGTAGTCTTACCATGGTCTACGTGTCCTATTGTTCCTATATTTACGTGTGGTTTTTTTCTTTCAAATTTAGCTTTTGCCATTATTTTTTCCTCCTTTATAATAAACCTTTTATAATGGAATTATAATTACTTGGTGTTTACCAATAATTACTAATTATTATTTTTCTCTACTTCCTGCAATTTGTTCCATAATATTTTTTGGAACTGGCTCGTAAGCTGCAAATTCCATGCTGTAGTTTCCTCTACCTTGAGTTCTAGATCTTAATGTAGTTGCATATCCGAACATTTCTGATAATGGAACCATAGCTTTTATTATTTGAGCTCCTGCTTGAGCTTCCATTCCTTCTATTCTTCCTCTTCTTGAGTTAACGTCACCCATAACGTCTCCCATATATTCTTCTGGAATAACTACTTCAACTTTCATTATAGGCTCTAGAAGAACTGGTTTTGCTTTTGCCATAGCATTTTTAAATGCCATAGATCCTGCAATTTTGAAGGCCATTTCTGATGAGTCAACATCATGGTATGAACCATCAAATAATCTTACTTTGAAGTTTATAACTGGGTATCCAGCAACAACCCCACTTTGAGATGCTTCTCTTATACCATTATCAATTGGTTGGATATACTCTTTTGGAATAGATCCTCCAACAACAGCATTTTCAAAGCTGTATTCTTCTTCAGTTGGTATAAGTTCAATCCAACAATGTCCGTATTGTCCACGTCCACCTGATTGTCTAACAAACTTACCTTCAGCTTTAACAGCTGAACCAATTGTTTCTTTATAAGCAACTTGTGGCTTACCAACATTACATTCAACTTTGAATTCTCTTTGCAATCTATCAACGATGATTTCTAAGTGTAATTCACCCATACCAGCGATGATTGTTTGACCTGTTTCTTGATCAGTGAAAGTCTTAAATGTTGGATCTTCTTCAGCAAGTTTTGCTAGAGCTATACCCATTTTTTCTGTACCAACTTTAGTTTTTGGTTCTATAGCAACAGAAATAACTGGTTCTGGGAATTCCATACTTTCTAACACAACTGGAGAATCTTCTGAACATAAAGTATCACCTGTTATAGTGTTCTTTAATCCTATTATAGCTCCTAATTCACCAGCACGTAATTCCTCAACATCTTCTCTATGATTAGAGTGCATTTTAACAAGTCTACCAATTCTTTCTTTTCTACCTTTGTTAGAGTTAAGTACATAAGTACCACTAGTCATAACACCTGAGTAAACTCTTGTAAATGCTAATCTTCCAACAAATGGGTCAGTAGCTATTTTAAATGCTAATGCTGCTAATGGTTCATTGTCATCAGCAGGTCTCTCAGTTTCATTACCTTCTAAATCTGTTCCTTTTATAGCAGGAATATCTAATGGTGATGGTAAATACTCAACTGCTGCATCTATCATCATTTGAACACCTTTGTTTTTGTATGAAGAACCACAAATTACAGGAACTATTTCATTAGCAATTACGCCTTTTCTTAAAGTTGCCTTTAATTCTTCTTCTGTTACTTCTTCACCATCAAGGTATTTCATCATTAATTCTTCATCTAATTCAGCTATAGCTTCTACCATTGATGATCTATATTCTTCTGCCATATCTTTCATATCTGCAGGAATATCTGATTCTTCAAATACTTTACCTAAATCATCTTTATATATTTCAGCTTTCATTGTTATTAAATCAATGATACCTTCAAAGTTTTCTTCTTTACCTATTGGTAATTGAATAGGTACTGCATTAGCGTGAAGTCTTTCTCTCATCATTTTAACTGCTCTATAGAAATCAGCACCTAATATATCCATTTTATTTATATATGCAACCCTAGGAACTGAATACTTATCTGCCTGTCTCCATACAGTTTCAGATTGTGGTTCAACTCCACCTTTTGCACAGAATACACCTACAGCACCGTCAAGAACTCTTAATGATCTCTCAACCTCTACTGTAAAATCTACGTGACCTGGTGTATCTATAATGTTTATTTCGTGACCTTTCCATTGACAAGTTGTTGCAGCAGAAGTAATTGTTATACCTCTTTCTTGTTCTTGAACCATCCAGTCCATTGTAGCTGCACCATCATGTGTTTCACCTATTTTATGAGTTCTTCCTGTGTAGAAAAGTATACGCTCTGTTGTTGTTGTTTTACCAGCATCGATATGAGCCATTATACCAATATTACGAACTTTTTTTAAAGGAAATTGTCTAGCCAAATTTCTTCCTCCTCTCAACGTCTTACTTTATAAATTTTAGAAAACTGTTTTGAGAAAACTCAAAACAGTTTTAATTATATTAATATCTGTAATGTGCAAATGCCTTATTAGCTTCAGCCATTTTATGAGTATCTTCTCTCTTCTTAACAGCTGCTCCAGTATTGTTTGAAGCATCTAATAATTCAGCAGCAAGTTTCTCGCACATGCCTCTTTCGCTTCTTTTTCTAGCAGCAATTAATAGCCATCTGATACCTAAAGTTTGTCTTCTGTCTGGTCTTACTTCGATTGGAACTTGGTATGTTGCTCCACCAATTCTTCTAGCCTTTACTTCTAATAATGGCATTATATTTTCCATAGCAGTTTCAAAAACTTCTATTGCTTCTTTTCCTGTTTTTTCTGCTAAAATTGCAAATGCATCATAGCATATTTTTTGAGCTATACCTTTTTTACCATCATACATGATAGAATTGATTAGCTTTGTAACTACCTTGCTATTATACATTGGATCTGGTAATACTTCTCTTTTTTGAATAGTCCCTTTTCTTGGCACTTTACTTCCCTCCTTAAACATTTACAATTTAGATCATAGGTACTCGATACTTAAAATATCGTTATATGTATTTGAAGATTTCTCTACCAAACAGACATTTTAAATATTTATACACATGAGCCCGTTAATTCCATAAATGTGAAGCTACAGCATCATAATTTTATAAAACTATTTTTTCTTAGGTTTTTTAGTTCCGTATTTAGATCTTGATTGCATTCTTTCATTAACTCCTGCAGAGTCTAATGCACCTCTTATTATGTGATATCTAACACCAGGAAGATCTTTTACTCTTCCCCCTCTGATTAATACAACACTGTGCTCTTGTAAGTTATGTCCTTCACCTGGGATATAAGATGTTACTTCATATCCGTTAGTTAATCTAACTCTTGCTACTTTTCTTAAAGCTGAGTTAGGTTTCTTTGGTGTAGTAGTTTTAACTACTGTACATACACCTCTCTTTTGAGGACACTCCTTTAAAGCTGGTGAAGCTGATTTACTTGATACGCTTGATCTACCTTTTCTTACTAATTGGTTAATTGTTGGCATACGCACACCTCCTCATATTTTCCTAAGTATAAATTTTAATTTTTCATTATGCTGTTTTATTTCAAAATACTTAACAGCCTCAATTATCAAAATAAATAGTTAATATACATTACTTATTCTAATATTAAAGCTGCTGCAGCTCCTACATCTATTTCACATAACTGCCCTAATTCTTTCATAGTAGCAACGTAATTCACTTCCAATTGTTTACATTTGGCTAATTCTACAAGTGGTTTAATAACTCCGATTTCTGCATCGTTAGCTACATAAATCTTTAAATTAGCATAATTTTGTAAACTTTTTAGAAGTTTTACAGACTGCTTAACTCCTACAATCTTATTTGATTTGTTGTCTAACATAACTTCTCCCTCCCAGGATTAATTATGCTTATCATATTTATTAAATAACATTGTTGTAGACATTTATCGATAGTCTACAACAATGAGTATTTTATCATTTTAGTCAACTGATGTCAATAAATTATTATTAAGCTTTAACTATTGTTCTTGAACAACTTCTTCGTTTTGTTTATCTTCAGTACTGATTTTTAAAGTTCTATATCTAGTCATTCCTGTTCCAGCTGGTATTAACTTACCAAGAATAACATTTTCTTTTAATCCAACTAGCGGATCTATTTTTCCTTTAATAGCTGCCTCTGTAAGAACTCTTGTAGTTTCTTGGAATGAAGCCGCTGATAAGAATGAATCTGTTGCAAGAGCTGCCTTTGTAATACCTAATAAAGTAATCTTACCTTCTGCTGGCATTCCACCATTAGCTATTGCTTTTTCATTTTCTTCCTCAAATTCAAAAATATCTATTAACGAACCTGGTAATAACGATGTATCTCCTGACTCCTCAATTTTGATCTTTCTAGTCATTTGTCTTACAACGACCTCTAAGTGCTTATCATTAATATCAACACCTTGAAGTCTATATACCTTTTGAACCTCTGATAATAGATAATTCTTAACTCCTTCAACTCCCTTAATTCTTAGGATATCATGTGGATTAACTGAACCTTGAGTGATTTCATCTCCAGCTTCAATTCTAGCTCCAGCCTTGATGTTAACTCCTAATCTTGAACCAAATGGAATATCATAGCTTACTTCTTCACCGTCATCAGATATTACAATAACTGTTCTCTTTTTCTTAGTTTCTTCTATCTTAACAGTTCCTGCTACCTCTGTTACAATAGCTAATCCTTTTGGTTTTCTTGCCTCAAATAATTCCTCAACTCTAGGAAGACCTTGAGTTATATCAGCACCGGCAACTCCACCAGTGTGGAATGTTCTCATTGTAAGCTGTGTACCTGGCTCACCGATAGATTGAGCGGCTGTAATACCAACTGCTTCACCTATATTAATTTTATCTCCTGTAGCCATATTCATACCATAACATTTAGAACATACACCAAATTTGGATTTACATGTAAATACTGATCTAATCTTAACAGTTTTAACTCCTGCTTTTTCTACCTTTGATGCTAACTCTACATCCATATATTCATTTTGTTTAACAATAATCTCTCCAGTACTTGGATTAATTATATCTTCTGATGTATATCTACCAGTTAATCTTTCTGTTAAAGTTTCAATCATTTCATTTCCTTCTTTGATTTCTTTAACAAGGTATCCTTCTGTAGTTCCACAGTCATCTTCTCTTATAATAACATCTTGGCTTACATCAACAAGTCTTCTTGTTAAGTAACCTGAGTCAGCTGTTTTAAGTGCAGTATCGGCGTTTCCTTTTCTAGCTCCATGGGTAGAAATGAAATACTCTAATACGTCAAGTCCTTCTCTAAATGATGATCTGATAGGAAGCTCGATAATTTTACCTGATGGATTAGCCATAAGTCCTCTCATACCTGCAAGCTGTTTAATCTGACTCTTAGAACCTCTGGCACCTGAATCTGCCATCATGAAGATAGGGTTAAACTTATCAAAATTATCCATTAAGGCATTGGCAACATCTTCTGTTGTTTTAGTCCATTTATCTATAACTCTTTCATATCTTTCATCTTCAGATATGAATCCTCTTCTATACATCTTTTCTATGCTTTCTACTGCTTTATCTGTATCAGCAAGTAATATTTTCTTAGCTTCTGGAACTATCATATCTGATACAGATATTGTAATAGCCCCTATAGTTGAATAATGGTATCCTGTAGCTTTTATTTTATCTAACATTATAGATGTTTGAGTTGGTCCATATTTTAAATAACACTTATCTATAATTTTTCCTAATGATTTTTTAGTAATTAAGAAGTCTATTTCTAATTTAAATAAATTTTCTGGTTTACTTCTATCAATAAACCCTAAATTTTGAGGAATAGATTCATTAAAGATAAGCTTACCAGGTGTAGTTTCTATCATACCTGTAATTTTTTCACCATCAATTTCCTTAATCACTTTTACTTTAATCTTAGAATGTATATCAATGTCTTTGCATTGATATGCCATATAAACTTCTTCTGGAGATGAGAACGATCTACCTTCTCCTCTTCCTCCATCTTTCTCCATAGTCAGATAATAAGATCCTAAAATCATATCCTGTGTAGGTACACATACTGGCTTACCATCAGATGGTTTTAATATATTATGAGCCGCTAACATTAAGAATCTAGCTTCTGCTTGAGCCTCAACCGATAATGGTACGTGAACCGCCATTTGGTCACCATCAAAGTCGGCATTATATGCTGTACATACTAATGGATGAAGTTTTATTGCTCTACCTTCTACAAGGATTGGTTGGAACGCTTGAATTCCAAGTCTGTGTAGAGTCGGAGCACGGTTAAGCATAACTGGATGATCTTGAATAACTTCTTCTAGTACATCCCATACTTGTGCCATAACTCTTTCAACCATTCTCTTAGCACTCTTAATATTATGAGCAATGCCTCTTTCAACTAACTTTTTCATTACAAATGGTTTGAATAATTCAAGAGCCATTTCCTTTGGAAGACCACATTGATACATTTTTAACTCAGGACCTACAA
Organism: Clostridiaceae bacterium 14S0207; assembly: GCA_003288255.1. Classification (GTDB taxonomy): domain Bacteria; phylum Bacillota; class Clostridia; order Clostridiales; family Clostridiaceae; genus Hathewaya; species Hathewaya limosa. The sequence goes on from CP026600.1 coordinate 2,675,914, forward strand.
CAATAACTGAACGTCCTGAATAATCGACACGTTTACCAAGTAAGTTTTGTCTAAATCTACCTTGCTTACCTTTTAACATATCTGATAATGATTTTAATGGTCTATTTCCTGGCCCTGTTACAGGTCTTCCTCTTCTACCATTATCTATTAATGCATCTACTGCCTCTTGTAGCATTCTTTTCTCGTTTCTAACGATTATATCTGGTGCACCTAATGATAATAGCTTCTTAAGTCTGTTATTTCTATTAATAACTCTTCTATATAAATCGTTTAAGTCAGATGTTGCAAATCTTCCACCATCTAATTGAACCATTGGTCTTAAATCTGGTGGAATAACAGGGATAACATCAACTATCATCCATTCAGGTTTATTACTAGAATTTCTAAAAGATTCAGCAACCTCTAATCTTCTTATAGTTCTTATTCTCTTTTGTCCTGTATTAGTCTTTAATTCTTCTTTTAATTCTACTACTAAAGCATCTAAATCAATTTCTTGTAATAAAATCTTTATAGCTTCAGCACCTATTCCAGCTTCAAAACTATCATATCCGTATTTTTCTACTGCTTCTCTATATTCTTTTTCACTTAATAATTGTTTCTTTACAAGTGGAGTTTCCTTTGAGTCGATTACTACATAAGAAGCAAAGTATAGCACTTTTTCTAAAGCTCTTGGTGACATTTCAAGGATTAATCCCATTCTTGATGGTATACCTTTAAAATACCAAATATGAGATACAGGGGCAGCAAGTTCAATATGCCCCATTCTCTCACGTCTTACTTTAGATTTAGTTACTTCAACACCGCATCTGTCACAAACTATGCCCTTATATCTAACTCTCTTATACTTTCCACAATGACATTCCCAATCTTTAATTGGTCCAAATATCTTTTCGCAAAAAAGACCATCTTTTTCTGGCTTTAAAGTCCTATAATTAATTGTTTCTGGCTTTTTAACCTCACCTCTAGACCACTCTCTTATTTGTTCTGGTGAAGCTAAACCTATTTGTATGGCATCAAAATTATTTAATTCAAACAAGGGTACATCCTCCCTTCAGACTAGTGTTCATCATTTATATCATTTAAGTCTAAATCATTCTCAAAACTATCAAAAGTTAAATTTTCATATGCTCCAAAGTCATCTTCATCTTCTTCAAAGACTTCTTCTTCAACTTCTACATTTTCTTCTATTTTTTCCTCTGTTACTGGAGTATAATTTGAATCCTCTACTCCTTCGATATTTACATCTAATTCTTTAGTTTCTTCCTCTTCTGCAAATTCTTTTAATTGAATTTCTCCATATGAATCATCAAGAACCTTTACATCTAAACATAATGCTTGAAGTTCTTTTATAAGAACTTTAAACGATTCTGGTACTCCTGGTTCTGGAATATTTTCACCTTTAACAATAGCTTCATAAGTTTTTACTCTTCCAACTACATCATCTGATTTAACAGTTAATATTTCTTGTAGAGTATACGCAGCTCCATAAGCTTCTAGAGCCCAAACTTCCATCTCACCAAATCTTTGGCCTCCGAATTGAGCTTTACCACCTAATGGTTGCTGAGTTACTAATGAGTAAGGTCCTGTAGATCTTGCGTGAATCTTATCATCAACCAAGTGGTGAAGTTTTAAGATATACATTATACCTACTGTAACTCTATTATCAAATGCTTCTCCAGTTCTTCCATCATATAATACTGTTTTACCGTCTTTATTAAATCCTGCTTTTATAAGATGTTCTTCTATATCTGATTCTGTAGCACCATCAAATACTGGAGTAGCTATATGCCATCCTAATTGATGAGCTGCCCATCCAAGGTGAACCTCAAGTACCTGCCCAATGTTCATACGAGAAGGTACCCCTAATGGGTTAAGACATATTTGAACAGGTCTTCCATCTGGTAAGAAAGGCATATCTTCAACTGGTAATACCCTTGAGATAACCCCTTTGTTACCATGTCTTCCTGCCATTTTATCTCCTACAGAGATTTTTCTCTTCTCAGCAATATAACATCTTACTAATCTATTTACTCCTGGTGGAAGTTCATCGCCATTTTCTCTTGTAAATACTTTTACATCTACAATAATACCAGTTGCTCCATGAGGAACTCTAAGTGATGTATCTCTAACTTCTCTAGCCTTCTCACCAAATATTGCTCTTAATAATCTTTCCTCAGCTGTTAATTCAGTTTCACCTTTTGGTGTAACTTTACCAACAAGAATATCTCCTGATCTAACTTCAGCACCTATTCTAATTATTCCTCTTTCATCAAGGTCCTTAATAGCATCATCACTTACATTAGGAATATCACGAGTTATTTCTTCAGGTCCTAGCTTAGTATCTCTAGCCTCTGCTTCATACTCTTCTATATGGATAGATGTGAATATGTCATCTCTTACTAACTCTTCAGAAACTAACATCGCATCCTCATAGTTATAACCTTCCCAAGTTATAAATCCTATGATTATATTTTTACCTAATGCAATTTCTCCAAGATCTGTAGATGGTCCATCTGCTAATACTGAACCAACTTCCACTCTTTCACCTTTTTCAACTATTGGTCTTTGATTTATACAAGTACCTTGGTTAGATCTCTTAAACTTCAACAGTTTGTATGTATCTATTGTTCCGTCTGAATCTTTTCTAACTCTAACCTCATTGGCACTTACATATTCAACAACACCGGCATGTTTTGACTTAGGTAATACCCCTGAATCAACTGCTGCCTTATGTTCTATACCAGTTCCTACAATAGGAGCACTTGGTTTTAATAATGGTACTGCCTGACGTTGCATGTTTGATCCCATTAGGGCACGGCTGGCGTCATCATTTTCAAGGAATGGTATCATTCCTGTAGCAACAGAAACTATTTGTCTAGGAGATACGTCCATTAGATCTACTTCTTCCCTTGGAACTATAAGTACATCTTCTTTATCTCTAACTGTTACTTTTTTATCTATAAAGTATCCATTTTCATCAAGTGGCTCACTTGCTTCTGCAACTAAAAATCCATCTTCTTCATCTGCTGTGAAATATCTTATTTCATCAGTAGCTCTACCATCTTTGACTATTCTATACGCTGTTTCTATAAATCCATATTCATTAACTTTAGCATAAGTAGCTAATGAGTTAATAAGCCCTATGTTTGGTCCTTCTGGTGTTTCTATAGGACACATTCTTCCATAGTGAGAATAGTGAACGTCTCTTACTTCAAAGCCTGCTCTTTCTCTTGATAAACCACCAGGCCCTAAAGCTGATAATCTTCTTTTATGAGTTAACTCAGATAATGGATTTGTTTGATCCATGAATTGAGATAACTGAGAACTTCCAAAGAATTCTTTTATTGCTGCAGTTACAGGTCTAATATTAATTAAACCTTGTGGTGTTATACCTTCTTGATCTTGTATGGTCATTCTCTCTTTTACGACTCTTTCCATTCTAGAAAGGCCAATTCTAAATTGATTTTGTAATAATTCACCAACTGATCTTAATCTTCTGTTTCCTAAATGATCTATATCATCATTTTCCCCTATTCCATATGGTAAACCTAATTCATAGCTTATTGTAGCTAAAATATCATCTTTAACTATATGTTTAGGTATTAATCTGCTTATATTCTTTTTAATTTCTTCTTTAATTTGTTCTTCATCTGTATAATTTTCTAAAATTGCTTTTAATGTTGGGTAATGTACTAATTCTTTTATTTTTAAATCTGATATATCAAATTTAACAAATGCTTTAATATCAACAAAGTTATTTCCTATAACTCTGATGTTTTTATCTTCTATCCTGATTTCAACTTTGTTTATACCTAAATTTTGCATCTTAAGAGCTAATTCTCTTGAGATCTTTTCTCCTTCTTCTACTAAAATTTCTCCAGTAGTAGGATCAACTATATTTTCACCTGCTATTTGATTCGCTATTCTTGTGCTAACTGCTAATTTTTTATTAAATTTATATCTTCCAACTCTTGATAAATCATATCTTTTTGCATCAAAGAATAAAGAATCAATTAAAGATTTAGCACTATCTACAGTAGGTGGTTCACCTGGTCTTAATCTTTTATAGATTTCCAATAAGGCTTCTTCTTCAGTTTTTGTACTATCTTTTTCTATAGTAACTTTTAATCTTTCTTCTTCTCCAAAGAATGATACAAGTTCGGCATCACTACCATATCCCATAGCCCTTGCAAGGATAGTAATAGGTAGTTTTCTAGTTTTGTCTATTCTAACGTAAATAACTCCATTAGAATCTGTTTCATATTCAAGCCATGCACCTCTATTAGGTATAACAGTGGAAGAATATAATTTTTTTCCTGTTTTATCTACTACATTACTATAGTATGCTCCTGGTGATCTTACTAACTGACTTACTATTACTCTTTCTGCACCGTTTATGATGAAAGTTCCTTGCTCTGTCATTAGAGGGAAATCTCCCATAAACACTTCTTGTTCTTTTATTTCACCAGTTTCATTATTACGTAGTCTTACCTTAACTTTTAATGGTGCAGCATAGTTAGTATCTCTCTCTTTACATTCTTCTACATGATACTTTACATTTGCTTCTTCTAAAGTATAATCTACGAATTCTAAAACTAAATTTCCAGTATAGTCTTGTATAGGATTAATATCTTCAAAAACTTCCTTTAATCCTTCATCTAAAAACCATTTGTAAGAATTAAGCTGAACTTCTATTAAGTTAGGCATTTGTGTAACGTCTTTAACCTTTGAGAAGCTCATTCTGGTTCTTTTACCAACTTGGACAGGATGTACCATGGGCTTTCACTCCTTGTTTAAAGTAAAATAGGCAAAAAATCTTCATTTTTTGTGTTAAAACTTTTATTTTTGTCTAACTCTCTTTATTATATCCAAAATAATGTAATTAATTCAACTATGCACTATTTTGTCTTATTTGAGTATCTTTTTAATTGTTATTTTACCGTACTATAATAAATCAATGCAATTATTTATTCTATCACGTAAATTTTAATATGTCAAATAAAGAGATTTTAAAAAAGGGCACTTTTTACAAAGTGCCCTTTTGGCCTATTTATTATTTTAATTCAACAGTAGCTCCAACTTCTTCTAATTGAGCTTTCATTTTTTCAGCTTCGTCTTTAGCTATGCCTTCTTTTAATGTCTTAGGTGCACCATCAACGATGTCCTTAGCTTCTTTTAATCCTAATCCAGTTATTTCTCTAACAACTTTGATTACTTTAATTTTTTGAGAACCAGAGTTTGCTAATACAACTTCAAACTCGTTCTTTTCTTCTGCAGCTCCTGCAGCTCCTGCAGCTCCTGCTACTGCTACTGGTGCAGCAGCGCTTACTCCGAATTCTTCTTCGCAAGCTTTAACTAATTCGTTTAATTCCATAACGCTCATTTCTTTTATAGCTTGAATCATTTCTTCTCTTGTCATTGTTAAAACACCTCCAAAATTTCTAGAACCAACTATTCAGCTGTTTCGCTTTCTTTTTTCTCTTTAATTGCATTTAATAAGTATGCAAGATTTGATAATGGAGCTTTGAAGCTTCCAAGAAGTTTTGCAAGTAAAACTTCCTTTGATGGGATTGATGCAAGTTCTTTTATTCTGTTTATATCGAATACTTCACCTTGAACAATACCTGCTTTTAGCTCTAATTTCTTATGATCTTTAGCAAAATTATTTAATATTCTTGCTGGTGCTGTTGGATCTTCATAGCTTATTGCAATTGAAACTGGTCCGTTTAAATATTCATCTAAACCTTCAATTCCTAATTCTTTCAAAGCTAATGTAGTTAAAGTATTTTTATATACCTTATATTCAACACCTGATTCTCTTAATTGCTTTCTAAGCTCAGTGTCTTCTTCAACATTTAATCCTTGATAATCTGCAAGGATGATTGCTTGAGCTTTTTCTAGCTTTTCTTTTATTTCTTGAACCTTTGCTTCTTTTAATTGTCTGTTTTTGCTTAACACTGTGTGCCACCTCCTCACAGTTTGCTATATAAAATTAAAGTCTCTCCGTAAACACACGAAGAGACTATTATATACAATATATATACGTCTTCCTCGGTAGGCGACATAATCTTACGCTTTTCAGCACCTACGGTCTACGGAACTAACTTATTATTCATTTTAATAAAACTATTATATCAATTTTATACATGTTAGTCAAGAAAAATTTTTATTTTTTATAAAAATTACTCAAGAACTTTTACTGGATTAACCTTTACACCAGGTCCCATTGTACTAGAAACTGATACTGATTTTAAATATTGACCTTTAGCTGCAGCTGGCTTAGCTTTTACAACAGCTTCCATTAAAGCTTTGAAGTTATCTTGTAACTTTTCAGCTCCAAAAGATTTCTTTCCGATTGGCACGTGAACTATAGAAGTTTTATCAACTCTATATTCAACTTTACCAGCTTTAATTTCGCTTAAAGCTTTTGCTACATCAAAAGTAACTGTTCCTGATTTTGGGTTTGGCATTAAACCTTTAGGTCCAAGAACTCTACCGATTCTACCAACTAATCCCATCATATCTGGAGTAGCTACAACTACATCAAATTCAAACCAATTTTCTTTTTGAATTTTTTCTATTAATTCTTCTGCACCTACATAATCTGCACCTGCAGCTTGAGCTTCTTTAGCTTTTTCACCTTTAGCAAAAACTAAAACTCTAACAGTTTTACCTGTTCCATGAGGAAGTACAACTGCTCCTCTAACTTGTTGATCAGCATGTCTTGGGTCTACTCCAAGTTTTACTGCAAGTTCGATAGTTTCATCAAATTTAGCCTTAGAAGTTTTAACAGTTAATTCTAAAGCTTCTGATGGTGTATATAAAGTGTTTCTGTCTACTAACTTTGCACTTTCTATGTAATTCTTACCTTTATTTGGCATAGTTTCTATCCTCCTTTGTGGTACTAACGGTATATAACCTCCCACGATTATCGAATTAAAAATTACTTTTCTTTTAATTATTCAACTACTTCTACGCCCATGCTTCTTGCTGTTCCAGCAATCATTCTCATTGCGCTTTCTACTGATGCAGCATTTAAATCTGGCATCTTTAACTCAGCTATTTCTTTAACTTGAGCACTAGTGATTTTAGCTACCTTAGTTTTGTTAGGTTGAGCTGAACCACTTTCTAAACCAGCAGCTTTTTTAATTAGTACAGCAGCCGGTGGAGTTTTTAATATGAAGCTAAATGATCTATCTTGATATACTGTTATAACAACAGGTATGATCATACCTGCTTGATTAGCAGTTTTAGCGTTAAACTCCTTTGTGAAAGCCATGATATTAACACCATGTTGTCCTAATGCTGGACCAACTGGTGGTGCTGGTGTAGCCTTTCCAGCAGGAAGTTGAAGTTTAATTATTCCTGTAACTTTTTTTGCCATGAGTTTACACCTCCTGAATTGTGGTAATGCGGATTTTCATCCTCCCACTTATTTAAGACATAAGTCTTACATAAGTACATTATTCTAAATTTTTTATTTGATTAAATTGAAGTTCAACAGGGGTTTCCCTATTAAACAAATTAACAAATCCTTTAATAATTTGTTTCTCTAAGTTTATTTCTTGTATTTGAGCAACGTGACCTTCAAAAGCCCCTTCTATTATCTGAACACTATCACCAACTTCAAAATCAACTTCGACTACATTTTCACATATTCCCATTGATTTTGCTTCCTCATCACTTAACGGAACTGGTTTGTTAGGTTCTGGACCTACGAATCCTGTTACTCCTCTAGTATTTCTAACAACATACCAAGAGTCTTCGTTCATAATCATTTTAACCATAACGTAGCCTGGAAAAACTTTTTTCAAAGTACTTTTTTTCTTACCATCTTTTACTTCTATTTGTTCTTCCATCGGAACTTGGATATCATAGATATACTTTTGTAGATTTCTATTTTCAACTACTTTTTCTATATTAGCTTTTACTTTATTTTCATAACCTGAGTATGTATGAACTACATACCATCTTACTTTATTTTCATCCATATCTAAAGGGACTTTTATAAATTAAAATAAATGTCCCTACCTCCTTTGAATATCTAATAAACTATTTAAAAATCATCTGATATACATTTACAAATACAGCGTCTAAGACACCAACAAGTGCCATGTATAACACACAAAAGCCAACAACTGCTGCAGTAGCTTTTTTAATATCTTTTTTTTGGGGCCACGTAATTCTTTTAAATTCTGCCTTTAGCCCTCTAAAAAAACTTCCTAGACCTTTTTTGTTGTAGGAACCATTAGTTTCTTTTATTTCTTTATTAGACATTTTATTCACATCCCCAAAAATATTCAAAGAAAAGTTTCTAACTATTTTGTTTCTTTGTGTAGTGTATGCTTATGACAGAATTTGCAATACTTATTTATTTCTATTCTCTCAGGGTTGTTCTTTTTATTCTTCATTGAGCTGTAGTTTCTTTGTTTGCACTCTGAACAAGCTAATGTAACTTTAACTCTCATTTGCTGCACCTCCTACCCTTAAGCAAATTGCGTTTCTTTTTCTTAACTGCATGTTAGGTTACTTAAATAATTTATCATAACTTAACACTCATGTCAACAAAGTATAGTTCTATGATATTTATCTCCTAAAAACTAAATCTACTAATACAAAGTATAGTATTTTTAAAGTTTATATAATCATGAATTTTTCTGTATCTTATATATTGTTATATACTTTATATATAAATAAAAACTCTTCATCCCCATCCTTGAAGATGAAGAGTTCCTCTATTTAATTTACAAAGACTACTCGATTATAGTAGTAACAACTCCTGATCCTACTGTTCTTCCGCCTTCTCTTATTGCGAATCTTAATCCTTCTTCCATTGCTACTTTTGTGATTAACTCAACATTCATATCAATGTGGTCCCCAGGCATTACCATTTCTACTCCGTCTGGTAATTGGATTGATCCTGTTACGTCTGTTGTTCTGAAGTAGAATTGTGGTCTATATCCGTTAAAGAATGGAGTGTGTCTTCCACCTTCTTCTTTCTTTAATACGTATACTTGACCTACGAATTTCTTATGAGGTTTTACTGATCCTGTTTTTGCAAGTACTTGACCTCTTTGAACATCTGTTCTTTGTACTCCTCTTAATAATGCTCCGATGTTATCTCCAGCCATTGCTTGGTCTAGTAACTTTCTGAACATTTCTACTCCTGTACATACTACTTTCTTTGACTCATCTGCTAATCCTACGATTTCGATTTCGTCTCCAACTTTTAATATACCTCTTTCAACTCTTCCAGTTACAACTGTTCCTCTTCCTGTAATTGTGAATACGTCTTCGATTGGCATTAAGAAATCTTTATCTGTATCTCTTTCTGGTGTTGGAATGTAGTTATCGATCTCTTCCATTAAGTCTAAGATACATTGAGTTTTTGAATCATCTTCTAAGTTGTTGATTGCTTCTAATGCTGATCCTGATACTATTGGAGCTGCATCTCCATCAAATCCATACTCACTTAATAATTCTCTTACTTCCATCTCTACTAATTCTAGTAATTCTGGATCATCTACCATATCAGCTTTGTTTAAGAATACTACTATGTGTTGTACTCCTACTCTTGATGCTAATAGGATATGTTCTCTTGTTTGTGGCATTGGACCATCTGCTGCTGATACAACTAAGATAGCTCCATCCATTTGTGCTGCTCCTGTAATCATGTTCTTTACATAGTCAGCGTGTCCTGGACAGTCAACGTGTGCATAGTGTCTGTTGTCTGTTTCATACTCAACGTGTGAAGTATTGATTGTGATTCCTCTTTCTTTTTCTTCTGGTGCTTTATCGATTTCATCATATTTTGATGCTTCTGCGAATCCCTTTTTAGATAATACCATTGTAATCGCTGCTGTTAATGTAGTCTTACCATGGTCTACGTGTCCTATTGTTCCTATATTTACGTGTGGTTTTTTTCTTTCAAATTTAGCTTTTGCCATTATTTTTTCCTCCTTTATATAAAAAAATACTTTAAGTAATAATTTTTTTGTTTAATAAACTCATCCTGGTGTGTTGTATATAAAAAAATAAAAAAAGCTTGGAGCCCAAGACCGGGATTGAACCGGTGACCTCCACCTTACCAAGGTGACGCTCTGCCTACTGAGCTACATGGGCTTATTTCATCACCATTATAACCTTTAAACATTTAGCCATTTTACATTTTTTTAGACACACCAAAATCATTTTATGTAAATGTTAAATTACATCACAACTAATTATTAATTTTACCCTTTTTAAACTATGTTGTCAATATGGAATTTATCTTTTAGATAAACATTTTTCTAGTTTTCTTTTAACCCTTTGAAGTGCATTATCTATTGATTTTGCATGCCTATCTAAATCACAAGCTATTTCTTGATAAGACTTTCCATCTAAGTAGGAATTTAATACCTCTAATTCTAAATCTGATAGTACTTTACTGATTTCTTTTTCTATGGCACTTACTTCTTCCCTACTTATAATTAATTCTTCTGGATTAGTAACTTTTAAACTTGATAGAACATCAATTAACGTTCTATCTGATTCTTCATCGTATATTGGTTTATTTAAAGATACATATGTATTTAGAGGTATATGCTTTTGTCTTGTGGCTGTTTTTATTGCAGTTATTATTTGTCTAGTAACACAAAGTTCTGCGAAGGCTTTAAATGAAGATAATTTATCAGCCTTGAAATCTCTTATAGCCTTATATAAGCCTATCATACCCTCTTGATATATATCTTCTTTGTCTGCCCCTATTAAAAAATAGGATTTAGATTTGCATTTTACGAAAGTTTCATACTTATTAATCAAATAGTCCTGAGCCTCTACATTTCCATTTTTAGCTTCAACAACTATTTCTTCATCTAACATTCCTTGAAATTTTTTATCATCAATAAAATTTTCAGTACAACTAAACCTATTATCCACTTTTATCCCTCCAAGACCAACACACAATTCTTTTATGATTATACACTACTTAATGAAGGGACTTCAACCGTTTCTACGCATTTTGTCTAAGGTATTCAGTATATTCTTGTCAACAAGATCTTCTATCAAATTTCTTCCATCTGCATAATTTGAGTTTATTCTTCTAGTAATTCCATGGTTCATGTTTTGTATCTCGTGAAAAAACTCTAAAGATGACTTTCTAGTGGCTCCTCTTTGAAATACTAATTGCTGTTCTAATGAATCAGATGTCACTACACACACATCAGATTTTCTTCCTATTTTATTAACTGATCTTTCAATAAAACTATCTGCAGTTTCTCCATATTTAGTAAAAACCACTATAAGATCACCAATTCTTTCTTTATTTTCAAGGGCACCTTTTACCATATGAGCATCAAACACCAAAAAAACTTTATATCCTTTAAAAGAAACATAATTTTGAAGTATGTCTATTAATTTTTGTCTTGCACCTTCAAAATTATGTTCTTTAATAGAAGCTAAATTAGGCCAACTATTTATAACATTGTATCCATCTACAAAAACTATTTTCACTTTTAAACTTATTTTTGGCTAAATCTTTGTTTTAGTACTTCATACATAACAATTCCCCCAGCTACGGAAGCATTTAATGAATTTATTTCTCCAACCATAGGAATTTTTACTAAAACATCACACTTTTCTTTAGTGTATTTAGCCATACCTTTTCCTTCACTACCAATAATCAAAGCTACTGCCCCTTTAAAATTAGCCTCATAGCAATAAGATCTTCCATGCATATCTGCCCCATATATCCATAGACCTTGTTCTTTTAATTGATCTATACATGTATTTATATTAGTCACCTTGGCAATATTCATATGTTCCACTGCTCCAACAGAAGTTTTATATACTACTGGTGTAACCCCTACATTTCTTCTTTTTGGAATTATAATACCATGTACTCCGCATACTTCTGCTGTTCTAATAATAGAACCGAAATTATGAGGATCTTCTAGTTCATCTAGTATTATAATAAAAGGATCTTCTCCTTTTTCTTTAGCATATTTAAGAATATCTTCAACAGAGCAATACTCAAAAGGCGTTGTTATAGCTATAACCCCTTGATGTGAATTAGTTTGAGACATTGAATCTAATTTTTTTCTGTCAACTTCTTTTATTACGACCTTCTTATCTCTTGCTATTTTAATTATAGATTTTAATGAACCATTAATTTCACCTTTCATAACAAGTAATGACTCAACACTTTTATCACTTTTCAAAAGTTCCATAATAGCATTTCTACCTTCTACTACATTATCCATACCTTGATTAAAATTAAAATCACAAGTTTCTTTTCTATCTTTAAAATTCTTTTTCTGTTTAAATTCTTCGTGATTTTTAAATCCTTTTTTATCCTTAATATTTCTTTTATCTTTCATATATTTCAACCTCTTAATTTATTAGTCTTCAATTATCAAATTTAATAATTGATTTATACGTTCATTCTCACCTACCATATATAAGTATCCAATCAGAGCCTCAAAGCCTGTAGCTATTCTATAATCACCAATTTCTGCGTGTTTAGGACTTGTATATGATTTACTATTACGTCCTCTTTTAAATATTGCCATCTCTTCTTCATTTAATTCATCTAATAAAACCTTCATATATTCACTTTGAGCCTTAGCTTTAACATACCCTGTAGCCTTAACATGTAATTTATGTACATTCATATTCATATTTTTTTGTATAAGATAATTTCTAATAATGACTTCATAAACAGCATCGCCTATGTAAGCTAAAACTAAAGGATTAATATTTATTGCTTCTTTTTTACTAATTTTTTTGTTTAAAAAATCTATTTCCATATGTAATACTCCTAATATTATAGCATGTTTTTTATACTAGACTTAATTCATACAATAGTTTATTTTGCTCCTTATGTCAAGATATAGTATAGTATGATAGTTGCCTATATACCCTTAAAACTACAAATAGGATTTTAGATATATACATATTTTCACATTTGATAATTTTTACACTGTATACTTTCTTTATATAAGATTCTTATATAAAAATACATAAAAAAATCCCCTCTATTATGAGGAGATCGATGTAGGTTGTAATTAACTTATATTTAATGGCATTTGATATAAATTAATTTATTAAGATAGTGTTTTTATAAATTAGCTAATGGATATTCTAAAATCACTAGTAATAATTATTATAAAACATTATTTAGAGTATAACTCAACAACTAGCTGTTCATTGGCATCAACAGGGATTTCACTTCTTTCAGGCATTCTACTTAAAGTTCCTGTAAAAGTATTTAAATCTTTCTCTATATATGGTAAATCAAAACCGCAAATTTCTTCAAAGTTAATTTTAAACATATCGTTTTTTCTTGATTTTTCTCTTAGGGTTATTCTATCCCCTACACTTATTGAATAAGAAGGTATATTAACTCTTCTATCATTTACAAGGATATGTCCATGATTAACCATCTGTCTTGCTTGACGAATAGAATTTGCAAATCCAATTCTATATACCATATTATCTAATCTACATTCTAAAGATTTAAGAAGGGCATCACCTGTAATTTCTCTACTTTTCATCGCCTTGTCCACATATCTTTTAAATTGCTTCTCAAGTACTCCGTAATATGCCCTAATTTTTTGTTTTTCTAATAATTGTTTACCAAAGTCTGAAAGTTTTTTGGCTGCTCTACTATTTTCTTTGGTAGCTCTGTTCATAGCTTTTGGATGTCCACACACATTGACACCTAGTCTTCTACACTGTTTAAATCTAGGACCCGTATATCTTGCCATAGTTGGCCTCCTTTATGTTTTTTAATAATTTCCGCCGCGATAATATGTTTATCCTTGCTAACAAATAAAAGTATATCATACAATTTCTCTAATTGAAAATGATTTTCACTATCTTTTTATTTCTTGAGAACCGTTCTCATTGAAATATTTTATAATTTCTTATGTTTATCTAAATAATACTTTAAATATCGAATAAAATTTCTACAAAAAAAACTATATGCATGGTATCTAGCATATAGTCATTTTAACTTTTATATTTTTTTCCATCTAATGCCTTGTGGTGTATCTTCTAATGTAATGCCTTTAGCTTTTAAATCATCTCTTATTTTGTCCGCCAAAGCCCAGTTTTTATCTTTTCTGGCCTGTTGTCTCTGCTCAATTAGTGCTTCAACTTCTTCTTCTAGGCTTCCCTTTGTAGATTTTTGAAGAATACCTAAAACTTCTCCTAATTCCCTTATTAGGTCTAAAGCTGATTTAACTAATTCTTTTGAAGAATTTGCATTAACCTTTAAGTTGACTTCCTTTATTAAATCAAAAATTACAGATATAGCATCTGCAGTATTAAAGTCATCATCCATTTTTTCTATGAACTTCTCTTTAAAAGAATTTATTTCTTTTAGAAGTTCTTTTTCTTCTTTCATTAACCCCTCAGTCTTAACTTCATCTAGAAGACTTTCTAAGTTTCCTATAGAATTATACATTCGCTCAACTGATGATTTAGCAGCATCTAATAATTCAACACTATAATTTAACTGACTTCTATAATGTGCTTGAAGCATAAAAAATCTAATTACATCTGCATCAAATTTTTCTATAACATCTCTAACAGTTAAGAAATTATTCAAAGACTTAGACATCTTTTTATTATTTATATTTAAATATGCAGAATGCATCCAATAATTTGCAAATGGCTTTCCTGTTCTAGCTTCACTTTGTGCTACTTCATTTTCATGATGTGGAAATGCAAGATCCATACCTCCACCATGTATATCTATTGTTTCACCTAAGATCTTTTGAGCCATACAAGAACATTCTATATGCCATCCTGGTCTACCTTCTCCCCATGGACATTTCCATGATGGTTCTCCAGGTTTTGCACTTTTCCATATTGCAAAATCCATTGGATCTTTTTTTCTTTCATCAACACTTATTCTAGCCCCTGCCTGTAAATCTTCTAGGTTTTGACCAGATAGCTTTCCATAAGCCGCAAATTTTTTAGTATCAAAATAAACATCACCATCCACTTCATAAGCAAATCCTCTGTTTATTAATTCCTGTACAAATGCAATTATTTCATTCATAAATTCCGTAGCCCTAGGATTTTCACTGGCTCTTTTTATATTTAAATTATCAGCATCTTGATAGTACTCACTTATAAATCTATCGCCTAATTCTTTTACAGTTATATGTTCTTCATTAGCCCTTTTTATCATTTTATCATCTATATCTGTAAAATTCTGTATAAATGTAACTTCATATCCTTTATATTCTAGGTATCTTCTTACAGTATCAAAAATAGTAAAGGTTCTACCATTACCTATATGAAAAAAATCATATACTGTAGGTCCACATACGTACATTTTTACCTTTCCTTCTTCAATAGGTACAAACTCTTCCTTTTTTCTTGTAAGAGTATTAAATATCTTCAAAGTATTCCCTCCTCTATACTATATATTCTACATCTATTTTGAGAATATTGGATTTCCATATTAATTTGATCATTTAATTCTAATTTAGTATATCATAGAAATTACATATAAAAAACCTTTAGAAATATATATTACTTCAAAATATATCAATAAAACTATTAAAGTTCTTTTTCTATTTCTTCTAAAATTCTTTCTCCCAAAATCATATCTTCTGGTGTTGTTATTTTTATATTATTGTAATCTCCATTATATAAAAATACTCTATGATTTAAGCACTCTACAACTGCCGTATCATCTGTTACTACTATCTTATTCCTATGTATATATAAATGAGCCTTTAATATTAGATCATAGTTAAAGGTTTGTGGAGTTTGAACACAAAACAAGTAATCTCTATTTAGTGTTTTTTCTGAAAATCTATTAGATTTCCTAATCTTTATAGTATCTTTAGGTGGCACACCGCAGGATGTCGCACCATAAAGTTTTGCATATTCAATCCCCTTTTCAATAACATAAGATTTTATAAAGGGTCTTGCTCCATCATGAATACACACTATATCACAGTTTTTATCCTGTAAATATAATAAACCTTTTAATACTGACTCTTGTCTTTCAGTACCACCTTCAATTACATTTTCAATCTTTTTAAATTTATATTTTTTAACTATATTAGTCTTACAATATTCTATTTCTTCCTTACTTGCTATTAATACTATATGATCAATTTCCTTACAATTTGAAATTTGCCTTAATGTATAATATAAAATAGGTTTATTTTTAATAGTTAGAAATTGTTTATTCATATCAGCTTTCATTCTTTTACCTTTACCTGCAGCTAAAACAATAGCATAATTACTCATGTTAAACCCCTTCTATACTACTTTTTCTCTTGGCAAAAATCATTCTACCTGCAGCAGTTTGAAGCACAGATGTAACCTGAACATCCATTACTTCACCTAGATGTCTTTTAGCTCCTTCTACAACTATCATAGTTCCATCATCTAAATATCCAATTCCTTGGCCTGATTCTTTACCCTCTTTAACAACCTGAATTGTCATTTCCTCTCCTGGTAAAACAATCGGTTTAATTGCATTAGCAAGTTCATTTATATTTAAGACTTCAACTCCTTGAAATTGAGCAACCTTATTTAAATTAAAATCGTTAGTTATTACCTTACCATTGAGGTGTTGAGCTAACTTTAATAATTTACTGTCCACTTCACTTATTTCTTTAAAATCTACCTCACTTATTTCAACAGGGATTTTAAGTTCACTTTGAATTTTATTTAAAATATCTAATCCTCTTCTACCTCTAGTTCTTTTTAGGTCATCTGAGGAATCAGCAATATGTCTTAATTCTTCTAAAACAAAATTAGGTATTATCAAAGTACCTTCTATAAATCCTGTTTGGCAAATATCTAAAATTCTTCCATCTATAATTACGGAAGTATCTAATACTTTAGGGGTAGCCTTTCCTTTATTCTTTTTATCTTTTATATTTCCACCTGTTCTTTTTAAATTGGAAAAGAATCCATATAAGTCGTCTTTTTTTCTGATTCCAATGTCTGTACAAACAACAACTACTATAACGGTTATAATTATTGTAAGTATAGTACCTAAAATAGAATTTTTATTAAATTGATTTAGGAATAACGCAGAGATAATTAATCCTATAATAGCTCCTATTGTTCCAAATAATAATTCTCCTACCGGTCTCTTTTGTAACGACTTCTCTACGTGCTCCATTCCAGTAATAACGTATTTTACCAAAACAGGAGAAATCATAAATACTAATAGTGCAAATAATAAAGTTATTATAATAACAAAAATAAGTTTATAAATTGAATTATTAGCTATAAGTGCTAAACTTTTTATTTTATTAACAATATTTAAAGTCAAAAATCCACTTGCAAGAAGATACCCTATAGTACCTCCTATTAAAGTAAATAAAACTCTTAAAATTTTCTTTAGCAACTTATATCACCTCCCTTTTAGATTATTAACATATTTTTCTTTTAATATGCTTTATTTTAATATATATTAATACTAGCATTATTGCAATAAAAACTATTCTTCCTAATAACTTATTAAGGCATATTTAATACTATATTAATTATACCTTAATATTTGTCATTTAATTTCTTTAAATTTACTTTTTTTGTATTTCTTTTATATATACATATATTTCTATTTTAACCCCCTATAAAAAAAATAGAATTTAATTTATTATATAGGCAAGAGTTAAGTATTATTATTTTTAAATAACTATATTAAATATATAGGGGAGCTGATTTTATTGAAAGATATCATTTTTGATGATTTTCAAAATTCTGTGAATGAGTGTCTCATAAGGCATAGAAGTATTTTAGATATATTAACAAAATTACAAGAATCAGAAGCTAGAATTAATAGGTCTGTATGTAAGTCTGTAACTTCTTGTGGATGTTTAAAAATAGATGCAACTAAACAACTTGAAAAAGATCCTAAGCAAGATGTAAATTTAGATACATTAAAGGACCTTGTAAGTTCTCACCTTGAAGGTAAACCTTGCAAGCAATGTCAAGATATTATAGAATCTGAAATAGGTAATCATTTATTTTACTTAACATGCCTATGCAACTTATTAGATATAAATGTTTATGATGTTTTATTACATGAAAATAATAAGCTATTAACTCTTGGAAAATATACATTAAGATAATATATATTAAATATTCCCCATCTCATTTAATATGAAGATGGGGAATATTCATATATTAAAATATTTACGTATAACACTTATTTATCTAATAAGAACTGTTCTCTTAGTCTTTTTAATCCATTTTTAATTGCATTAGCTCTTGCTTCGCCAATTCCTTCAACATTATCTAATTGCTCATAAGAAGCTTCCATAACTCTTTGAAGTTCATGAAAATGTTTAACTACATTTTCAATAACACTTGATGGAAGTCTAGGAACTTTATTCAGCATTCTATACCCTCTTGGAGAAATTAAAGTATCCACTAACGGTACACCATTATATCCTAGGGTTTTACTTATATAATCTAGATTAATTAAATCTTCTGAAGAAAACTTCTGTAGATCTTCATATATACTATTGAAATCTAAATCTTTTTCACAATAATCTCTAATTAAAAGTATTCCTTCTTCTTCTACATCCTTTACAAGCTCATTAAGCTGCATTGAAATAAGTCTACCTTCATTTCCAAGCTCACAAATATATCTTTGCATCTCTTCAACAATTCTCATAACCATTTCTGTTCTCTGAATTGCTGTTACTACATCAAATAATGTAACTAAATCTTGAAACTCTAAAAGATTTAGATTAATCATTATTCTATCCAAAACTGATACATATTTTTCCAGAGTTTGAATTGCTTGATTGGCTTTAGCTAAAATAACACTACTATCCCTTAGTATATATTTTAGATCACCTTTATACACGGTTATAATATTTCTTCTTTGAGAAATTGCAACTAAAATACATCCTGTTTGTTTAGCCATTCTATTAGCTGTTCTATGCCTAGTTCCTGTTTCACAAGTTTGAAGTGATGCATCAGGCATAAGCTGCGTATTAGCATATAAAATTCTTTTTAAATCCGAACTTATAACAATAGCCCCATCCATTTTAGCAAGTTCATAGACATATGCTGGTGAATAATCTGCATTTATATTAAATCCACCATCAACAGTCTTTAAAACATTCTCACTATCACCTATAACAATTAACCCACCTGTTTTTGCACGTAAAATATTTTCTAATCCTTCCCTAAGCTGAGTTCCTGGGGCCATTAATTTTAATATATCCATTAATTCCTTATCTTTTTTTAATCTCACAATAATTCACCCTTTATTAAAAAACTTTACTAATACATTTTTTTAAAGAACTTACATACTCAATATTAATATTAGTAATATTATCACTTATGGTAATATTACTTTTTTGTGGAATTATAAAATTAGTAAACCCTAACTTTCTACCTTCGTTAACTAATTTTTCTATATAAGCAACAGATCGAATCTCCCCTGTTAATCCTACTTCTCCAACTATAAGTACCTTGTCCAAAGCTATTGGTTTATTCTTTACACTTGATATAAGAGCTATAGCAATACCTAAATCACCATAAGTTCCCTCTAGATTTAACCCACCAACTACATTTACATAAACATCTGAATTATAAAAAGGAATCTTTAATTTTTTTTCTAGTACGGCTAATATCAAACTTAACCTTCCTGTATCAACACCAACTGCTGTTCTTCTAGGCATCACTGCTTTTGTTTCACTAACTAGTGCCTGTATTTCTACCAAAACAGGTCTACTTCCTTCTATGATCCCTATTACTGTGGAACCTTCCTTCTGATAACTAGTATCCTCTAAAAAAGCCTTTGAAGGATTAATTATTTCTATAAGCCCTTCTCCTCTCATTTCAAAAACACCTATCTCACTAGTCGTTCCAAAACGATTTTTTATAGTTCTAAGAATCCTATATTCTTGAGTTCTTTCTCCTTCAAAATGAAGTACCGTATCTACCATATGTTCCAATACTCTTGGTCCCGCTAGTTCTCCTTGCTTTGTAACATGTGCCACGATGAACAATGGAATTCCCATACTTTTTCCTATACGCATAAGGTTGTTGGAGCATTCTCTAACTTGTGACACACTTCCTGGTGCTGAACTAAGACTATCTTTAAATAAGGTTTGTATAGAGTCAATTATAACAAAAATGGGCTTTAGATTTTCTATATGAATTTCTACATCATCTATATTAGTTTCCGATAAAACAAATAGATTTTCATTAATTATACCTAATCTATCTGCTCTCATTTTTATTTGTTCCTCTGATTCTTCTCCTGATATATATAGTACCTTGCCATATTCTTTAGCTATATTTCCAGCTGTTTGCAATAATAATGTAGACTTGCCTATTCCAGGATCACCAGAAATAAGTGTTAATGACCCTTTCACTAGTCCCCCACCTAAAACCCTATTTAACTCTTTTATATTTGTATTATATCTTTCATATTCTCCAGACTTTATATTAACAATACTCTTTGGCTTGTTATTAATTTCCTTAATTGTTTTTGTTTTTCCACTATCCTTTTTTTGAACAGTTTCTTCAACTATAGTATTCCACCTATTACATTGTGGACATTTTCCAAACCATTTTAAAGTCTCATATCCACATTCTTGACACACAAAAACTGTTTTCAATTTTGCCATATCAAAGTTCTCCTAAATAACTTTTTAAGACTAAAATAAATTATATACTTTATATGTAACAATTTCTATAACTTTTTAATATATTAATCAAATTTATCCTCCATCTAAAATAAAAGATGGAGGACTCTTATTAAGTAAATAGTATCATATTAATCATCAATTTTCAAAACTTCTTCCATAGTTTTATCCACTAATTTGATATTATTAAACACTAATTTTTCATTCTCAATAGATACTAAAACTTCATTTCCTCTTTTTACATTTCCTAATAAAATTTCTTCTGAAAGTTTGTCTTCTATTATTTTAGTAATAATCCTTCTAAGTGGTCTTGCTCCGTATTGTAAATCTAATCCCTCTTTAACTAAATAAGTTTTAACATCTTCATTAAATTGAAGATAAATTTCTTTTTCAATAAGTCTGTTAACAACATCATTTAACATTAGTTTTATTATTTGTTCTAAATCATTTTCTTCCAAATGTTTAAATACTATAATATCATCTATTCTATTTAAAAACTCAGGTCTAAAATTTTTCTTTAAAGCCTGTATCATATTTTCTTTCATTTTTTCATATTCTGATTGTTGTTTTAATTCATTTGAAGAAAAACCTAAACTATTTTGTTTTTTAATTATAGATGCTCCTACATTAGATGTCATAATAATAATAGTATTTTTAAAATCTATTACCCTTCCCTTTCCATCTGTTAATCTACCATCTTCCAGAATTTGCAATAAGATATTTAAAACCTCTGGATTAGCTTTTTCTACTTCATCAAACAATACTACCGAATAAGGCTTTGTTCTTACTTTCTCTGTTAACTGCCCACCTTCTTCAAACCCTATATATCCCGGAGGTGATCCTATTAATCTAGAAACTGTATGTTTCTCCATATATTCAGTCATATCTATTCTTATAATGCTATTTTCATCTCCAAATATAGCTCCAGCCAATGCCTTCGATAATTCAGTTTTTCCAACTCCTGTTGGTCCTAAAAATATAAAGGATCCAATAGGTCTTTTAGGATCTTTTAATCCTACTCTCGCTCTTCTAACTGCCCTTGAAATAGCATTTACCGCTTCTTCTTGACCTACAACCCTTTTATGCAATATTTGTTCTAGATTTAATAACTTTTCAGCTTCTTGCTCTGTAAGTTTTTCTATTGGAATCTGCGTCCAACTAGAAACTACATTTGCTATATGTTTCTCTTCTACTATAATATTCTTACTTTCCTTCTGATTATTCCAATTAATTGTAGTATCTTCTAATCTATTCTTTATTTCATTTTCTTTATCTCTAAAATGGGCTGCTTTTTCAAAATCTTGAACAGCTATAGCATCTAATTTTTCCTTATTTATGTTTTGCAATCTTTCCTCCAATATTTTAACACTTGGAGGTGTCACTAAACTTTGAATTCTAACTTTTGCTCCAGCCTCATCAATTAAATCTATAGCTTTATCTGGGAAAAATCTATCTGTTATATATCTATCGGCCAATGTTACTGCAGCCTCTAATGCTCCGTCTGTAATCTTAGCTCTATGATGTGCTTCATATTTATCTCTTAATCCCTTTAATATTAGAAGAGTTTCTTCTTTACTTGGTTCTCCTACCATAATAGGTTGAAATCTTCTTTCTAAAGCACTATCTTTTTCTATATGCCTTCTATACTCATCAATAGTTGTTGCACCAATACATTGAATCTTGCCTCTTGCCAATGCAGGTTTTAAAATATTAGAGGCATCTATAGCCCCTTCAGCACCTCCAGCACCTATTATTGTATGCATCTCATCTATAAATAAAATAACATCTCCTGACTTCTCTATTTCATCCATAACCTTTTTTAATCTTTCTTCAAATTCTCCTCTATACTTAGATCCTGCAATCATAGATGATAAATCCAATGTAACTACTCTTTTATTAACTAATATCTCTGGAATATTACCTTCTGCAATTTTTTGAGCTAATCCTTCTATTATAGCAGTTTTTCCTACACCTGGTTCACCGATAAGACATGGATTATTTTTTATTCTTCTACACAATATTTCTAAAACTCTTTGAGTTTCATTTTCCCTTCCTATAACTGGGTCTATTTTACCCTCTGATGCTAATATTGTTAATTCTCTTCCATACTTATCTAGCGTTGGAGTTTTCATGGATGATTTTTTCTTATTGTTTGTTGTAACCGTAGTTTTGTATCCTTGAAGAGTATCTACTATATTTTTCCTTAATTTTTCTATATCTGCACCTAAATTCAATAATATATTATATGCAACACCTTCACCTTCTCTAATTAAAGAAACCAATATATGTTCTGGTGCCACATAAGTATGTCTTAAATTTGATGCTTCCACTAAACTCATCTCTAGTAACCTTTTTGTTCTAGGTGTTAATGGTACCTGCGAAGTTAAGAATTCTAAATCTCCTTCTCCTTCAAATTGTAAAATTGAGTTTTTAATTTTATCCGTATTAATTCCCATATCATTCAATATACTTTTAGCTATTCCTGAATCCTCTTTTACTATACCTAATAGAACATGCTCTGTTCCTACATAACCATGTCTTAATTCCTGTGCTGATTCCTGTGCATAAATAAGAACCTTTTGTGCTCTTTCTGTAAACCTACTAAACATCATCCCATTTTTTCCCTCCTAAACATTTAATATTAAATTAATGAAAATAATAGAATCAATTTTATTTCATATTATATCCAAACCTATGTATATTAATCCTAATATACATATTTTAATAAAAAAACTACTTGGGAGATTAAAATTTTTCTTTACAAATTGGAAACAAATCAAATATTAATTTATTTATATGTAAAATAATAAACACACTATAATGTTATAGTGTGTTTATTATTTGAGCTAGTTAGCAAAAGACACTTTGATTTATGTACTTTCTGTCTTTGTATAAAAATGAAATAGCTTTATCATAGTCTAACATATTTATTTCGATACAACTAGGAGTATTACATCTTATTGTAACCCCATTTATATCTTTAAGTTGCACATCTATTTGACTCTCTTCTTTATAATATGTAAAACTTTTCATTTCTTTTAATAAATCTTCTAAACAGCTTTTGCTTTTTATCATAGCTTTTCCCCCTAACATCTACTTAATTTGTTTCTTTAAATTAAGTTGTTTTTTGTATTTGCATTTTATTCCATATATTACTATTCTATGTAATATTGTGTTTTCCTCTTACTTTACTATTATCTTTTTGCAAAAATTGTAAATTTTAGAGAGAATGTCAACTTATTGAATTTTATTCCTAAAGGTCATAATTATTATTTCCTTTAAACTGTGCATTATATAGTTTAGCATAAATTCCTTTATGTTTCATTAGTTTTTCGTGATTTCCTTCCTCCTCTATGCCTTTTTTAGTTAAAACTAATATATTATCGGCATTTTTCACCGTTGATAATATATGAGCTACAATTAAGGTAGTCCTTCCATTGGATAATTGTTCCAAAGAGCTTTGGATTGCAATTTCCGTTTCATTATCTAAAGCAGATGTAGCTTCATCTAAAATTAATATAGGCGGATTTTTTAGAAATACTCTTGCAATAGCTATCCTTTGTTTTTGTCCTCCTGATAATTTCAATCCTTTTTCTCCTACATTAGTTTCATATCCATCTTTCAAAGATATTATATATTCATGAATATTAGCATTTTTAGCAGCCTGTATCACCTGATCTTCTTTAGCCTCCGGATTTCCATATAAAATATTTTCTTTAATCGTACCTGTAAATAAAAATACTTCTTGTTGAACTATGCCTATATTTTTTCGTAAAGAGTTTAATTTAATGTCTCTTATATCCACTCCATCAAGTAAAATCTTCCCCTTTTCCACTTCATAAAATCTAGGTATTAAGTGACAAATTGTTGTTTTTCCTCCTCCTGAAGTACCAACTAATGCTAAACATTTTCCTCTAGGTACACCAATACTTAGATTGTCCAGTATAGTAGTATCATCATATGAAAAAGATACATTTTTAAATTGAATATTTCCCTCTACATTTTCTAATGTTATTGCATCTTCTTTGTCTACTATATTAGGTTTCACATTCATAATTTCATCGAATCTTCTAAATCCCGCCATACCTGATTGATATTGCTCTATAAAATTTGCTAGTCTTCTTATAGGTTGCATAAAGAAGTTTATATATAATAAATAAGCTACTATATCTGGCATAGATACCTTTCCTCTAATATAAAAATAACCTCCAGCCCTATTGTTATTACTTGTAACAAATCAATTATTAACTTTATTCCTGAAAAAAACTCAGCCATGTACTTATAAGCATAAGATCTAACTTCTTTAAACTCTTTATTATATTTATCAAATTTCTCTATTTCATATTTCTCATTAGTAAAAGATTTAGAAACTCTAATTCCTGAAATACTATTTTCAAGCCTTGAATTAACATCAGCAACTTTTTTTCTTACCTCACCAAATACTTCTCCTAATTTTTTTCTTTTAACCAAAGTAAACCAGATTAAAAATGGAATAAATGAAAATATAATTAATGTTAGTTGAACATTTATGGTACATAAAGAAATAAATGAACCTATAATCATAACTATAGAAATAAATAAATCTTCGGGGCCATGATGGGCAAGTTCTGAAACTTCCATTAAGTCATTTATTATTCTAGACATAATATGTCCAGTTTTATTTTCATCAAAGAAACTAAATGATAATGTCTGTAAATGATAAAATATATCTTTTCTCATATCATATTGCATTCTTACTCCAACAACATGTCCCCAATATTGCATAAAATAACTACACATATATTGAACTAGATATATCACTATCAAAATTATTACAAAAATATATAATTGCCTTGTATTTTTATTAGGTAAGGTATTATTTAATATTTCTCTCGTAACCATTGGGAAAACTAAATCTAAAGATGCCATAAGAAAAGCACAAATTAAATCAAAAATAAATAATCTTCTATGCGGTTTATAATATGATATAAATCTTTTAATCATCGCCCTCCCCCTCCTTATCTTTGTTATTTGTCTAAATTTTCAAAATTTAAATACTTAATTAGTTTAATATAGTAAATCTTAATTGTCAAACTCTAATAATTAACTTTATATACTACTTTTTGTTATAATATTTTTATACTATACTAATACTAAACAAATTAAGGTGGTGTTACTATGGATAAAACTATAATGATTGTTGAAGATGAAATAAGAATGAGAAAACTTTTAAAAGACTATTTCAAAAAGGAAGGTTTTAATACTATGGAAGCAGAAAATGGTGAAATTGCATTAAATATGTTTAATGTTAATAAACCTGATCTTATCATATTAGATATAATGATGCCCAAATTAGATGGTTTTTCAGTATGTAAATATATACGAAAAAATTCTAGCATACCCATCATTTTCTTAACAGCAAAATCGGAAGATGAAGATAAAATATTAGGTTTTGAATTAGGCGCGGATGAATATGTAACTAAACCTTTTAGTCCTAAGGTTCTAGTAGCTAGATGTAAAACTCTTTTGAAACGTGTTGATGGATCTTTAGGTGCAAATAAAGATTCTATTAATATTTGCGGAATTCATATAAACCTTTTGTCTAGAGATGTAACTATTAATAATAAACCTATCAATTTGTCACCAAAAGAGTATAATCTTTTAATATATTTTATTAATAATAAAGGTATAGTACTTACACGAGATTCCTTATTGGATAATATTTGGGGAATTGATTATACTGGAGATTATAGAACTGTAGACACTCATATTAAAAGACTTCGTGAGAAATTAGAAAATAAATCACACCTAATTTCTACAGTAAGAGGAATGGGGTATAAGTTTGAAGTTCCAAATGAATAGAAAAAGCATAACTTTTAAGCTTTTCATAGTAACCACTGTTCTATTACTTGCTCTAGTTACTTTATTTATGTTTACTGAAAGTCTTTTTTTTGAAAAATTCTATTATAAACAGAAAACCAAAAATTTAACTCAAAGCGTTGAAAAATTAAAACAAACATATATATCTGATCAAACTCCAAATAAGGATTTATATGAATATGCTTATAAATTTGAGGATGAAAATAATGCACAAATTGCTTTTCTGAATAAAAGTGGAGTTATAAAATATATTAAACAACCCATTAAGCATAATTACGAAGTAGATAGTAAAGATGTTATTATAATGGCTATTAAAAACTGGGTTTCTTATGAAAAAAGTTACTTTGATGTAATTTTATCCAAAAAAACAGTTCATTTTAATTTCAAAAATCCGATTTTAAATACTAATAACTTAGTAGTAGTATCACCTATAGTAGTTGACGATGAAATTACAGATATTTTGTTTGTAATCTCTACATTACAGCCTATTGGTGAAGCATCTTCAGTAATAAAGATTTACTATTTATATGCTTATTTAATAGTTATCATTATAATAGCTGTTTTATCTTTATTTTACTCTAAAATAATTTCAAAACCACTAATAGAAGTAAATAAAATAGCTACTAAAATGGCATCTCTAGATTTTTCTGAAAAATGTGCTATAAAATCTGATGATGAAATAGGTACTTTATCTAATAACCTAAACTTTTTATCTAATACCCTAGATAGTACTTTAAAAAAATTAAATAAAGCCAATGAAGAATTAAAAGCAGATATAGAAAAAGAACGTGCTTTAGAAAAATTAAGAAAAGAATTTATAGCAGGTGTTTCTCATGAATTAAAAACACCTATTAGTTTAATTGAAGGTTATAGTGAGGGTCTAAAAGATGGAATAGTTGATGAAGTTGACAAGGAATTTTATTTAGATGTAATTATAGATGAAACAAAGAAAATGAATACCTTAGTTATGAATATGCTAGAACTTTCCAAATTGGAATCAGGTACGTTTTCTTTAAATATTAAACCATTCTTATTATTTGATCTTATAGATAAGATATATAAAAAATATAAAAATACTGAAAGTAATAGAATATTTTATTTACAATTTAATATACAAAAAGAAACTATTGTGTTAGGTGATATTTTTAAAATAGAAAGTGTCCTAGAAAACATAATAAATAATGCAATAAAATATTCAGATGAAAATACAACTATTTTTATTACCATACAAAATCATAATTCTCTAAAAAATAAAGTAATCATAGACGTAGAAAATCAAGGGGATCAAATACCCCAAAAAGAATTAGATTTTATATGGGAAAAATTTTATAGGGTAGATAAATCAAGAAATAAATACCTTGGTGGTACTGGACTTGGATTGTCAATAGTCAAAAATATTCTCATACTACATGAAAGTGACTTTGATTTAAAAAATACTAAAACTGGAGTTAAATTTTTCTTTACTCTTAACAAACAACTATAATTATTATAAAACTTCCCTAATAATATCTTAGGGGAGTTTTAACTTTGTAGTTTACGTATCCTTATATCACTTCTTTCATTTATTGTTTCTTGTACATAAGTACTTTTTCCCCATGGGAAATAAAAACTAGGATAATTATCCACAAAGTCATCTAATGACATACCTTTTTCTTCTATATTATGAATAAAAGTATCTGATCCATAAGCTTGATTTATTTTAGATATATTATAATAACTAGATTTATCTTTCTTTAATCGCTTGGATGTAGTATTTTCCATTATTCTCTCCTCCTTTAGATTGAATATGAAAATCTGCATTTTCTAGCATACTACATATAACTCCACTTTCTTTATTTTGTTGATTATCTATAGATATTCTTATTTTATCATTGTTGCCTATAACTTTCATATAATCATCTATTATACTATAATCACTTAAATCTATTTTTCCTGAAATATCTAGAGAATATTGTGACATACTTTTATCCGTTAGTTATTACTACTATTTAACGGATTTCACCAACCTTTCTATTTAAACTTAAATTTTTTCTTATTAGTAGTTTTATTTTGTATCTCTGGTACAGGTTCTACATCATTTTTAGGACTTGATTTATATCTTTTCTTTTCCCATGAAGCCTGTTGATCTTTTTTAGCCATAACTAAACACCTCCATAAATTTTATGTGATTATTATTTGTTTTTTTTTAAGAAATATTCTAGGTTTTGTTAGGATTATAAGTAATTTTTTACCTTAAATAAATAATAAAAAAACCTAGTTAAGTAAACTAGGTTTTGATTTTATTTAAATATTCAATTTATCAAAAAATAAAATGGCTCCGCGAAAAGGATTCGAACCTTCAACCTATCGGTTAACAGCCGAGTGCTCCACCGTTGAGCTATCGCGGAACGTGTTTTTACCCGGCGACGTCTTACTCTCCCACAAGGCTGCCCCTGCAGTACCATCAGCGCTGTAAAGCTTAACCTACCTGTTCGGTATGGAAAGGGGTGTTACCTTTACGCCATTGTCACCGGATTTCTTTAACACTTATTAATTTTTAAGAGATTGCTCTCTCAAAATTGTATAATGAATATTTATTTGGTCAAGTCCTCGACCTATTAGTATGAGTCAGCTGAACATGTTACCACGCTTACACCTCTCACCTATCAACCTTGTGTTCTTCAAGGGGTCTTACTGAATTAATCATGGGAAATCTAATCTTGAGGTGGGCTTCACACTTAGATGCTTTCAGTGTTTATCCCTTCCCGACATAGCTACCCAGCTGTGCCACTGGCGTGACAACTGGTGCACCAGAGGTCAGTCCATCCCGGTCCTCTCGTACTAAGGAAAGCTCCTCTCAAATTTCCTGCGCCCGCAGCGGATAGGGACCGAACTGTCTCACGACGTTCTGAACCCAGCTCGCGTGCCGCTTTAATGGGCGAACAGCCCAACCCTTGGAACCGACTTCAGCTCCAGGATGCGACGAGCCGACATCGAGGTGCCAAACCTCCCCGTCGATGTGGACTCTTGGGGGAGATCAGCCTGTTATCCCCGAGGTAGCTTTTATCCGTTAAGCGATGGCCCTCCCACGAGGTACCACCGGATCACTAAGCCCGACTTTCGTCCCTGCTCCACCTGTATGTGTCGCAGTCAGGCTCCCTTCTGCCTTTGCACTCTTCGCGCGATTTCCGACCGCGCTGAGGGAACCTTTGGGCGCCTCCGTTACATTTTAGGAGGCGACCGCCCCAGTCAAACTGCCCACCTAGCAATGTCCGACGACCAGTTTCATGGCCTTTCGTTAGAACTCCAATAATATCAGGGTGGTATCCCAAGGATGACTCCATAGCCCCTGACGAAGCTATTTCCTAGTCTCCCACCTATCCTGTACAGATAATACCGAAGTTCAATGCTAAATTGCAGTAAAGCTCTACGGGGTCTTTCCGTCCAACTGCGGGTAGCAAGCATCTTCACTTGCACTACAATTTCACCGGATTTGTTGTTGAGACAGTGCTCAGATCATTACACCATTCGTGCGGGTCGGAACTTACCCGACAAGGAATTTCGCTACCTTAGGACCGTTATAGTTACGGCCGCCGTTTACTGGGGCTTAAGTTCATTGCTTCGCTTACGCTTACAAATCCCCTTAACCTTCCAGCACCGGGCAGGTGTCAGCCCCTATACATCAGCTTACGCTTTAGCAGAGACCTGTGTTTTTGTTAAACAGTTGCCTGAGCCTATTCTCTGCGACCTATATTTCTATAGGCACCCCTTCTCCCGAAGTTACGGGGTCAATTTGCCTAGTTCCTTAACAACAATTCTTCCGCCGGCCTTAGGATTCTCTCCTCACCTACCTGTGTCGGTTTGCGGTACGGGTACCAAACTTCTCCATAGAGGCTTTTCTTGGCAACATGGAATCAGATACTTCGCTACTTAAATTTCGCTCCCCATAACACCTCAGCATTAACAACTAAACGGATTTTCCTGTTTAGTCTGCCTAAGTGCTTAGACGCACACTCCAACAGTGCGCACATCCTATCCTTTTGCGTCACCCCATTTGTCAAACGAAGTTTGGCAGTATTGGAATATCAACCAATTGTCCATCGCCTACGCCTTTCGGCCTGGGCTTAGGTCCCGACTAACCCTGAGAGGACGAGCCTTCCTCAGGAAACCTTAGGTTTTCGGCCAATAAGATTCTCACTTATTTCTCGCTACTCATGCCAACATTCTCACTCCTGTACAGTCCACCGCTCCTTTCGGTACGACTTCTGCCCATACAGGAAGCTCCTCTACCATGTACTTACGTACATCCATAGCTTCGGTGATAAGTTTTAGCCCCGAACATTTTCGGCGCAGGATCTCTTGACTAGTGAGCTATTACGCACTCTTTAAATGAATGGCTGCTTCTGAGCCAACATCCTAGTTGTCTTAGAAATCCCACATCCTTTACCACTTAACTTATACTTTGGGACCTTAGCTGATGGTCTGGGCTCTTTCCCTTTTGACTACGGATCTTATCATTCGCAGTCTGACTGCCAGGGTAAAAGTAAACGGCATTCGGAGTTTGATAGAGTTCGGTAAGCGGTGAAGCCCCCTAGCTCATTCAGTGCTCTACCTCCGCTACTCATTTGCCTGACGCTAGCCCTAAAGCTATTTCGAGGAGAACCAGCTATCTCCGGGTTCGATTGGAATTTCTCCGCTATCCACAGCTCATCCCATGGTTTTTCAACACCAACGTGGTTCGGACCTCCACGGAATTTTACTTCCGCTTCATCCTGGCCATGGATAGGTCACCCGGTTTCGGGTCTACGATATGCAACTATGCGCCCTATTCAGACTCGATTTCTCTTCGGCTTCGTACCTGCGGTACTTAACCTTGCTACATACCGTAACTCGTTGGCCCGTTCTACAAAAAGTACGCCGTCACACATATAAAGTGCTCCGACCGATTGTAGGCACACGGTTTCAGGTTCTATTTCACTCCCCTCCCGGGGTTCTTTTCACCTTTCCCTCACGGTACTTCTTCACTATCGGTCACCAGGTAGTATTTAGCCTTGGGAGGTGGTCCTCCCTGCTTCCCACAAGGTTTCACGTGTCTCGTGGTACTCTGGATCAGACTTAATTAAACTGTTCTTTCGCTTACAGGACTATTACCTCCTACGGTGGGTCTTTCCAAACCTCTTCAGCTAAAATAGTTTAATCGTTATTGTCTGTCCGCAACCCCAGAGATAAATCTCTGGTTTGGGCTCTTTCCCTTTCGCTCGCCGCTACTTAGAAAATCGATTTTTCTTTCTCTTCCTCCGGGTACTTAGATGTTTCAGTTCCCCGGGTTTACCCTCCTAAACCTATTTATTCAGTTTAAGATACATACCGTTAAGGTATGTGAGTTCCCTCATTCGGAAATCTGTGGATCACAACCTATGTGCGGCTACCCACAGCTTATCGCAGCTTATCACGTCCTTCATCGGCTCCTGGTGCCAAGGCATTCGCCATGCGCCCTTTCTAACTTGACCTATCATGAGTAACTGATTTGTTAATCAGTACTAAATTTATTTATATATTCATTATACAATTTTCAAAGAACAATCATTGAAGAATATTAATCCTTCAAAATTAAACAGAGTAGATACTCGCTACTATAAGAACATCGTCTTATAGAATTCTCCTTAGAAAGGAGGTGATCCAGCCGCAGGTTCTCCTACGGCTACCTTGTTACGACTTCACCCCAATCATCGATCCCACCTTCGGCCGCTGGCTCCTTGCGGTTACCTCACGGACTTCGGGTGTTACCAACTCTCATGGTGTGACGGGCGGTGTGTACAAGGCCCGGGAACGCATTCACCGCGACATTCTGATTCGCGATTACTAGTAACTCCAGCTTCATGTAGGCGAGTTTCAGCCTACAATCCGAACTGAGATTGGTTTTATGAGATTTGCTCCACCTCACGGTCTTGCTTCTCTTTGTACCAACCATTGTAGCACGTGTGTAGCCCTGGACATAAGGGGCATGATGATTTGACGTCATCCCCACCTTCCTCCTGGTTACCCAGGCAGTCTTGCTAGAGTGCTCAACTTAATGGTAGCAACTAACAACAAGGGTTGCGCTCGTTGCGGGACTTAACCCAACATCTCACGACACGAGCTGACGACAACCATGCACCACCTGTCACCAAGTTCCCCGAAGGGCACTCCCGTGTTTCCACAGGATTCTTGGGATGTCAAGCCCAGGTAAGGTTCTTCGCGTTGCTTCGAATTAAACCACATGCTCCGCTACTTGTGCGGGCCCCCGTCAATTCCTTTGAGTTTTAATCTTGCGATCGTACTTCCCAGGCGGAGTACTTAATGTGTTAACTGCGGCACCGAAGTATTGAAACCCCGACACCTAGTACTCATCGTTTACGGCGTGGACTACCAGGGTATCTAATCCTGTTTGCTACCCACGCTTTCATGCCTCAGCGTCAGTTACAGTCCAGAAAGCCGCCTTCGCCACTGGTGTTCTTCCTAATCTCTACGCATTTCACCGCTACACTAGGAATTCCGCTTTCCTCTCCTGTACTCTAGATACCCAGTTTGGAATGCAGCACCGGGGTTGAGCCCCGGGATTTCACATCCCACTTAAGTATCCGCCTACGCATGCTTTACGCCCAATAAATCCGGACAACGCTCGCCACCTACGTATTACCGCGGCTGCTGGCACGTAGTTAGCCGTGGCTTCCTCCTCAGGTACCGTCATTATCGTCCCTGAAAACAGAGCTTTACAATCCGAAGACCGTCATCACTCACGCGGCGTTGCTGCGTCAGGGTTTCCCCCATTGCGCAATATTCCCCACTGCTGCCTCCCGTAGGAGTCTGGGCCGTGTCTCAGTCCCAATGTGGCCGATCACCCTCTCAGGTCGGCTACGCATCGTCGCCTTGGTGAGCCGTTACCTCACCAACTAGCTAATGCGCCGCGGGTCCATCTCAAAGCGGATTACTCCTTTAATCATTTCAACATGCATTAAAATGATATTATGCGGTATTAATCTTCCTTTCGGAAGGCTATCCCCCTCTTTGAGGCAGGTTACCCACGTGTTACTCACCCGTCCGCCGCTAATCTACTTCCCGAAGGAAGCTTCATCGCTCGACTTGCATGTGTTAAGCACGCCGCCAGCGTTCGTCCTGAGCCAGGATCAAACTCTCAATTTAAAAAGTTTGTTCTGACTTAAGCATTACTTGCTAAGCATTTAATTTTTATTTCAAAAGAATACGAGTTGTTTATCATACTCTGTTTAATTTTCAAAGATCAATTTCTCACTTTCAACCGCTCTCACCAAGCGACTTACTTATAATATCAAATTTGTTTTTCTTTGTCAACAACTTTTTAAACATTTTTTAATTTGTTTTGTTGTTTTACTGCGTTGCCGCAGCGACAAGATATATAATATCATATAATGATATTTATATAATTAATTTTACCCCTTTTTATTTAAATTAAACTGTATTTATTACATTTTTCTTCTTTTTTATCTTTTTTTCTATTATAGATACACTTGGTAAAGTATATGTTATTAATTTAACTATTTTATCTTTAATTGATTCATATACACAAAATAAAAATATCTAAAACTATCTATAAAAATAAGCAACATTTTTCAATTAATTAGATTTAAATCTCATATAAAAATTAAACCTAAAACTTAATGTAAAATAAATAGTCATTCTTTTTTACATTAAGCTTCATAACTTTTATTTAGAACACTTCATTTTTAAATAAATCATACTATCACCTGACCTACTTATAGATTTTGTTACACCATATTATAATTAAGTAGGTCTTCCTTAAAACTATTTTACATTTCTACTTTTATTCTTAGACAATATTTATGTGTTTTGTAGAATTTCAATCTTTTTTTATACAGCTTTTACAATAACTATATATTCAGCATTATTTTCTTATTACATGTGATATTGGTTTACATAAATTAAGTATATAGATTTTTTTAATTCAATCTTCTAGTGCAATTATAAATTTTATTTCTTATTCTTAGTTTATTGTTGTTTTTAATCAATATTCTAGATTTTCTTAGGGTTATAAGTAATTTTTTTCTTAAAATATATAATAAAAAAACCTAGTTAAGTAAACTAGGTTTTGATTTTATTTAAATATTCAATTTATCAAAAAATAAAATGGCTCCGCGAAAAGGATTCGAACCTTCAACCTATCGGTTAACAGCCGAGTGCTCCACCGTTGAGCTATCGCGGAACGTGTTTTCACCCGGCGACGTCTTACTCTCCCACAAGGCTGCCCCTGCAGTACCATC
Organism: Clostridiaceae bacterium 14S0207; assembly: GCA_003288255.1. Lineage (GTDB taxonomy): Bacteria > Bacillota > Clostridia > Clostridiales > Clostridiaceae > Hathewaya > Hathewaya limosa. The sequence continues at coordinate 2,710,682 of CP026600.1, forward strand.
AGCGCTGTAAAGCTTAACCTACCTGTTCGGTATGGAAAGGGGTGTTACCTTTACGCCATTGTCACCGGATTTCTTTAACACTTATTAATTTTTAAGAGATTGCTCTCTCAAAATTGTATAATGAATATTTATTTGGTCAAGTCCTCGACCTATTAGTATGAGTCAGCTGAACATGTTGCCACGCTTACACCTCTCACCTATCAACCTTGTGTTCTTCAAGGGGTCTTACTGAATTAATCATGGGAAATCTAATCTTGAGGTGGGCTTCACACTTAGATGCTTTCAGTGTTTATCCCTTCCCGACATAGCTACCCAGCTGTGCCACTGGCGTGACAACTGGTGCACCAGAGGTCAGTCCATCCCGGTCCTCTCGTACTAAGGACAGCTCCTCTCAAATTTCCTGCGCCCGCAGCGGATAGGGACCGAACTGTCTCACGACGTTCTGAACCCAGCTCGCGTGCCGCTTTAATGGGCGAACAGCCCAACCCTTGGAACCGACTTCAGCTCCAGGATGCGACGAGCCGACATCGAGGTGCCAAACCTCCCCGTCGATGTGGACTCTTGGGGGAGATCAGCCTGTTATCCCCGAGGTAGCTTTTATCCGTTAAGCGATGGCCCTCCCACGAGGTACCACCGGATCACTAAGCCCGACTTTCGTCCCTGCTCCACCTGTATGTGTCGCAGTCAGGCTCCCTTCTGCCTTTGCACTCTTCGCGCGATTTCCGACCGCGCTGAGGGAACCTTTGGGCGCCTCCGTTACATTTTAGGAGGCGACCGCCCCAGTCAAACTGCCCACCTAGCAATGTCCGACGACCAGTTTCATGGCCTTTCGTTAGAACTCCAATAATATCAGGGTGGTATCCCAAGGATGACTCCATAGCCCCTGACGAAGCTATTTCCTAGTCTCCCACCTATCCTGTACAGATAATACCGAAGTTCAATGCTAAATTGCAGTAAAGCTCTACGGGGTCTTTCCGTCCAACTGCGGGTAGCAAGCATCTTCACTTGCACTACAATTTCACCGGATTTGTTGTTGAGACAGTGCTCAGATCATTACACCATTCGTGCGGGTCGGAACTTACCCGACAAGGAATTTCGCTACCTTAGGACCGTTATAGTTACGGCCGCCGTTTACTGGGGCTTAAGTTCATTGCTTCGCTTACGCTTACAAATCCCCTTAACCTTCCAGCACCGGGCAGGTGTCAGCCCCTATACATCAGCTTACGCTTTAGCAGAGACCTGTGTTTTTGTTAAACAGTTGCCTGAGCCTATTCTCTGCGACCTATATTTCTATAGGCACCCCTTCTCCCGAAGTTACGGGGTCAATTTGCCTAGTTCCTTAACAACAATTCTTCCGCCGGCCTTAGGATTCTCTCCTCACCTACCTGTGTCGGTTTGCGGTACGGGTACCAAACTTCTCCATAGAGGCTTTTCTTGGCAACATGGAATCAGATACTTCGCTACTTAAATTTCGCTCCCCATAACACCTCAGCATTAACAACTAAACGGATTTTCCTGTTTAGTCTGCCTAAGTGCTTAGACGCACACTCCAACAGTGCGCACATCCTATCCTTTTGCATCACCCCATTTGTCAAACGAAGTTTGGCAGTATTGGAATATCAACCAATTGTCCATCGCCTACGCCTTTCGGCCTGGGCTTAGGTCCCGACTAACCCTGAGAGGACGAGCCTTCCTCAGGAAACCTTAGGTTTTCGGCCAATAAGATTCTCACTTATTTCTCGCTACTCATGCCAACATTCTCACTCCTGTACAGTCCACCGCTCCTTTCGGTACGACTTCTGCCCATACAGGAAGCTCCTCTACCATGTACTTACGTACATCCATAGCTTCGGTGATAAGTTTTAGCCCCGAACATTTTCGGCGCAGGATCTCTTGACTAGTGAGCTATTACGCACTCTTTAAATGAATGGCTGCTTCTGAGCCAACATCCTAGTTGTCTTAGAAATCCCACATCCTTTACCACTTAACTTATACTTTGGGACCTTAGCTGATGGTCTGGGCTCTTTCCCTTTTGACTACGGATCTTATCATTCGCAGTCTGACTGCCAGGGTAAAAGTAAACGGCATTCGGAGTTTGATAGAGTTCGGTAAGCGGTGAAGCCCCCTAGCTCATTCAGTGCTCTACCTCCGCTACTCATTTGCCTGACGCTAGCCCTAAAGCTATTTCGAGGAGAACCAGCTATCTCCGGGTTCGATTGGAATTTCTCCGCTATCCACAGCTCATCCCATGGTTTTTCAACACCAACGTGGTTCGGACCTCCACGGAATTTTACTTCCGCTTCATCCTGGCCATGGATAGGTCACCCGGTTTCGGGTCTACGATATGCAACTATGCGCCCTATTCAGACTCGATTTCTCTTCGGCTTCGTACCTGCGGTACTTAACCTTGCTACATACCGTAACTCGTTGGCCCGTTCTACAAAAAGTACGCCGTCACACATATAAAGTGCTCCGACCGATTGTAGGCACACGGTTTCAGGTTCTATTTCACTCCCCTCCCGGGGTTCTTTTCACCTTTCCCTCACGGTACTTCTTCACTATCGGTCACCAGGTAGTATTTAGCCTTGGGAGGTGGTCCTCCCTGCTTCCCACAAGGTTTCACGTGTCTCGTGGTACTCTGGATCAGACTTAATTAAACTGTTCTTTCGCTTACAGGACTATTACCTCCTACGGTGGGTCTTTCCAAACCTCTTCAGCTAAAATAGTTTAATCGTTATTGTCTGTCCGCAACCCCAGAGATAAATCTCTGGTTTGGGCTCTTTCCCTTTCGCTCGCCGCTACTTAGAAAATCGATTTTTCTTTCTCTTCCTCCGGGTACTTAGATGTTTCAGTTCCCCGGGTTTACCCTCCTAAACCTATTTATTCAGTTTAAGATACATACCGTTAAGGTATGTGAGTTCCCTCATTCGGAAATCTGTGGATCACAACCTATGTGCGGCTACCCACAGCTTATCGCAGCTTATCACGTCCTTCATCGGCTCCTGGTGCCAAGGCATTCGCCATGCGCCCTTTCTAACTTGACCTATCATGAGTAACTGATTTGTTAATCAGTACTAAATTTATTTATATATTCATTATACAATTTTCAAAGAACAATCATTGAAGAATATTAATCCTTCAAAATTAAACAGAGTAGATACTCGCTACTATAAGAACATCGTCTTATAGAATTCTCCTTAGAAAGGAGGTGATCCAGCCGCAGGTTCTCCTACGGCTACCTTGTTACGACTTCACCCCAATCATCGATCCCACCTTCGGCCGCTGGCTCCTTGCGGTTACCTCACGGACTTCGGGTGTTACCAACTCTCATGGTGTGACGGGCGGTGTGTACAAGGCCCGGGAACGCATTCACCGCGACATTCTGATTCGCGATTACTAGTAACTCCAGCTTCATGTAGGCGAGTTTCAGCCTACAATCCGAACTGAGATTGGTTTTATGAGATTTGCTCCACCTCACGGTCTTGCTTCTCTTTGTACCAACCATTGTAGCACGTGTGTAGCCCTGGACATAAGGGGCATGATGATTTGACGTCATCCCCACCTTCCTCCTGGTTACCCAGGCAGTCTTGCTAGAGTGCTCAACTTAATGGTAGCAACTAACAACAAGGGTTGCGCTCGTTGCGGGACTTAACCCAACATCTCACGACACGAGCTGACGACAACCATGCACCACCTGTCACCAAGTTCCCCGAAGGGCACTCCCGTGTTTCCACAGGATTCTTGGGATGTCAAGCCCAGGTAAGGTTCTTCGCGTTGCTTCGAATTAAACCACATGCTCCGCTACTTGTGCGGGCCCCCGTCAATTCCTTTGAGTTTTAATCTTGCGATCGTACTTCCCAGGCGGAGTACTTAATGTGTTAACTGCGGCACCGAAGTATTGAAACCCCGACACCTAGTACTCATCGTTTACGGCGTGGACTACCAGGGTATCTAATCCTGTTTGCTACCCACGCTTTCATGCCTCAGCGTCAGTTACAGTCCAGAAAGCCGCCTTCGCCACTGGTGTTCTTCCTAATCTCTACGCATTTCACCGCTACACTAGGAATTCCGCTTTCCTCTCCTGTACTCTAGATACCCAGTTTGGAATGCAGCACCGGGGTTGAGCCCCGGGATTTCACATCCCACTTAAGTATCCGCCTACGCATGCTTTACGCCCAATAAATCCGGACAACGCTCGCCACCTACGTATTACCGCGGCTGCTGGCACGTAGTTAGCCGTGGCTTCCTCCTCAGGTACCGTCATTATCGTCCCTGAAAACAGAGCTTTACAATCCGAAGACCGTCATCACTCACGCGGCGTTGCTGCGTCAGGGTTTCCCCCATTGCGCAATATTCCCCACTGCTGCCTCCCGTAGGAGTCTGGGCCGTGTCTCAGTCCCAATGTGGCCGATCACCCTCTCAGGTCGGCTACGCATCGTCGCCTTGGTGAGCCGTTACCTCACCAACTAGCTAATGCGCCGCGGGTCCATCTCAAAGCGGATTACTCCTTTAATCATTTCAACATGCATTAAAATGATATTATGCGGTATTAATCTTCCTTTCGGAAGGCTATCCCCCTCTTTGAGGCAGGTTACCCACGTGTTACTCACCCGTCCGCCGCTAATCTACTTCCCGAAGGAAGCTTCATCGCTCGACTTGCATGTGTTAAGCACGCCGCCAGCGTTCGTCCTGAGCCAGGATCAAACTCTCAATTTAAAAAGTTTGTTCTGACTTAAGCATTACTTGCTAAGCATTTAATTTTTATTTCAAAAGAATACGAGTTGTTTATCATACTCTGTTTAATTTTCAAAGATCAATTTCTCACTTTCAACCGCTCTCACCAAGCGACTTACTTATAATATCAAATTTCTTTTTCTTTGTCAACAACTTTTTAAACATTTTTTAATTTGTTTTGTTGTTTTACTGCGTTGCCGCAGCGACAAGATATATAATATCATAAAAAAGCATACATCTATATTGATTTATACTGATTACAATAAATTATATTTAAATTACTACGATTTTTGGTCTTTTACTTTAATTTATACGTATTGATACACTGGGTAAAGTATATTACCCTTTTTATACTTGATTAGTATTATTTACTCCAATTATTATGATAATAGACTTGAAATTTACATAAAAAAACAGTTAAAGGTATATAATTTATTTTACATTTAACTGTTTTCTTAAATTTTATATTTTAATCTTTTTATTTTCTTTATTGTTTGTATATACATATTTTCAATTTTTCTTTCTATCTACAAATATATTCTCTTCTTTTTTTCTAAAGACTTTTCTAAAAAAATTTACCTTCTTTTTTTCATTACACCTTAGTAAATTTTTCTCTTCCTCTAATTCTATTTTAAATCTATAATATGCTATATTAAGTATGGGATTTAATAAATTCATGGTATCTTCATAGCCATATAATATTCTCCGTCTTGCACCCTCTTGTGTAAAATCTAAAACTCCAGATAACATTCCACCTTGTTCACAACTAGGAAATATCTCTATTATTTGTGTATTAGGATAGATACTTCTATCAATCGGTATCTCCTTCCCTAAATGAACTACTATTATTACATCACAACCTTCTCCATATAGTGGTTGAATCGGAATATTATCTGATATTCCCCCATCTATATATCTTCTATTCTCTATCTCTTTACTTTCATAAATCATGGGCAAAGCTGATGTTGCCAATAATATATCTCTGACATTTTCTTTGTCATAATTATTTATTTTAAAATATTTAGATTTTAATTCTGGTACTTCACTACAGGTTGCATAACAGCTTTTACTTGATCTTAATACAGAATCAAAATCTATATACTTGTCCATTATTTCTTTTAATCCTTCTCTAGATATATTGCCTTGTTCTAAAACCTTAGGATAAAGTTTTTTTATTAGATTTAAATTCTTATTTCCTATAAACATTGCTAATCCTTTAATAGCGAGTTCTTTATTATCTATTGGCATTATTTTGTCTTTAGATAAATTTAACCAAACACTTTCTGCTAATTCATAATTACCTTGTAAAAATAAAACGGCATTTAAAGCACCTATTGATGTTCCTGAAACAGCTGTAATAAATTCATCTATTCCTAATTCTTTTAAAGCTTTCCAAACACCTATTTCATAAGCACCTTTGCCTCCTCCACCTGAAAGTACTAAACCTATTTTCAGCATATTTTTCTCACCTTCAACTTGTAATTATTATTTATATATTATCATATGATATATGTTCATAATAATTTAATAGCTTTTGTTCATCTCTCTATTTGATCTAAATAAAAAAGCATGTATACACAAAACTTTTAATGTTTTTATGTACCCATGCTTATTAATTTTAATTTATTTATTAAAAGCAACCTTTAAGGCATTTTTAAATACCTCTATAGTATTCTCGATATCCTCTTCTGTATGTGCTGCTGATAAGAATAATCCTTCAAATTGAGCTGGTGGAAATAATATACCACCTCTTAGCATTTCTTTAAAGAATACAGCATATTTTTCTGTATCACACTTAGTTACATCACTATAATTTTTAAATTCTCCTTTTGCAAAGAATACACACATCATGGCCTTAAATCTTATAACTGTAACCTCTACATCTAATTCTTTTATAACTTTATTCATTTCAGCTTCAAATTTTATAGCTAATTTTTCTAGTTTATCATATACTTCTGGCTTTTCTTTTAGTATAGTTAAATTTTTATATCCCATAAACATGGCTAATGGATTCCCTGATAATGTTCCTGCTTGATACACTGGTCCTACTGGTGATACCATTTCCATTATTTCTTTTTTACCACCATAAGCACCTACTGGTAATCCCGCACCTATGATTTTTCCAAAACAAGTCATATCTGGTTCTATATCATATACCTCTTGTGCACCACCAAATGCTACTCTAAATCCCGTAATAACTTCATCAAATATTAATACCGAACCGTATTCTTTTGTTATTCTTCTTAAGCCCTGTAAAAACTCTTTTGTTGCTGGGACAACCCCCATATTACCACCAACTGGTTCTACTATTATAGCAGCAATATCATTTCCATATTCTCTAAATATGCTTTCTACTGATTTCATATCATTATATGTGCACACTAAAGTATCTTTTACTGTATCTGCTGGTACTCCTGGACTTGTTGGAACACCAAATGTTATTGTGCCAGATCCTGATTTAACAAGTAAAGCATCAGAATGACCATGATAGCAACCTTCAAATTTAACAATCTTATTTCTTTTTGTATATCCCCTAGCTACTCTCAATGCACTCATAGTAGCCTCAGTTCCTGAATTAACCATTCTAACCATATCTATTGATGGATAAGCTTCAACTATGAACTTAGCCATTTTAACTTCTATTTCAGTTGGAACTCCATAACTAGTTCCCTTTTTCAGTATATCTTCAAAACCTTCCATTAAATCTTCATTACTATGTCCCAGAATTAATGGACCCCAAGAACAAATATAATCTATATATTCATTTCCATCTACATCATATATTCTAGATCCTTTTGCTCTTTCTACAAATATAGGACTTAAACCCACTGATTTAAAAGCTCTAACAGGACTGTTAACTCCACCTGGTATATATTTTTTAGCCTCTTCAAATATAGCTTCTGATTTCTTAGTTTCTAATCCTTGCATGCTTATACTCCTCTACTACTTTAATTTTTTTGCTACTTCTTTTGCAAAATAAGTAATTATTATATCTGCCCCTGCTCTTTTTATAGAAATTAATGATTCCATAATAGCAGATTCATTTAATAATCCATTTTCCACAGCCAATTTAATCATAGAGTATTCTCCACTTACATTATAAGCTGCTATAGGCATATTATAATTATTTTTAACCTCTCTTATTACATCTAAGTAAGCTAAAGCTGGTTTTACCATAACGATATCTGCGCCTTCTTCAATATCTAACTCAACTTCTCTTAAGCCTTCATTAATATTTGCCGGATCCATTTGATATGACTTTCTATCCCCAAAAGAAGGTGCTGAATCTGCTGCATCTCTAAAAGGCCCATAAAAAGCTGATGCATATTTTGCACTATAAGCCATAATTGGAAGATTTACATATCCTGTCTCATCTAAACATCCTCTAATATATTCTATTCTACCATCCATCATATCAGACGGTGCTACCATATCCGCTCCTGCTTCTGCATGACTTACTGCAATTTTACCTAAGTATTTTAAGGTCTCATCATTATTTACATATCCCTCTTTTGTTAAAATACCACAATGTCCATGTGAAGTATATTCACACATACAAATATCTGTTATAACATACATTTCAGGATATTTAGACTTTATTTCCCTAACAGCTTTTTGTACTATCCCACAAGAACAATAAGCCCCACTTCCACACTCATCTTTTTCATTAGGGATTCCAAACAAAATAACATACTTAATACCTAAATCTATTAACTCTTTTATTTCCTCATTTACTCTATCTACGGAAAAACGATAAACTCCCTTCATAGAAGAAATCTCTTCCTTTAAACTTTCTCCTTCTTCTACAAATAAAGGATAGATTAAATCTTCTACATGAAGTTTAGTTTCTCTTATCATACCTCTAATACTTGCATTAGTTCTAAGTCTTCTAGGTCTCTTAGTCAATGACATTTTTACCCCTCCACAAATACAAATTAATTTATCAGCTTTTATGCTTCTATTAGTTCCTTAACTACACCATCTATAGTATATTCCCTTGCTTCCTTGTACACTTTTAGTCCAAAACTTTCTATAGTCTTAGAAGTAACTGGTCCTATAGAGACTAACCTTACATCGTTTAAAAGATTTAAATTTTCTTCTCCTAGTATCTCTATAAAATTCTTTACTGTAGATGAACTAGTAAAAGTAATAAGAGCTTTTGGATCTTTTTCTAACAATTCTATTATACTCTCTCTTTGACTATTTTCTTTAACTGTTTCATAAATTTTTATTTCATTAACTAAACATAGTTCTTTCAAGCCATCTACTAAAACTTTTCTAGCCTCTTTAGCTCTTGGAATTAAAATTTTATCAGTTTCTTTTATATGTTCCTTTAGTAACTCTAAAAGGCTTTCTGCTACAAACTTTTCAGGTACTAGATCTGCTATAATTCCCTTTTTCTTTAATAAATTTGCTGTAGCATTACCAATAACAGCTATTTTACAATTAGCTAATACTCTAACATCTTTATTTAATTCTCCCAATTTTTTAAAGAATATTTCTACCGCATTTTCACTAGTAAATACTAAATAATTATATTCATTAATATTTATAATAGCTTTTTCTAATTCTTCATTAGGAGTTATTTCATTTATTTTAATTGATGGTACCTCTATAGGATTTCCACCTAAATCATTTACTTTCTCTACTAACTTACTACTTTGTGCTCTAGCTCTTGTTATAACCACATTTTTACTGAATAATGGTTTTTGTTCATAGAAATTAAGCTTATTTCTTAATCCAACTACTCCACCTACAACAATTAAACTTGGAGATCCAATATTAGCTTCCATAGCTACATCATATATATTTTCTAATGTTCCTGTAACAACTCTTTGATATGGCCTAGCTCCCCAATTTACAAGAGCTGCTGGTGTTTTAGAATCTTTACCTTCTTTAATTAAATTTTCAGCAATTTTTTTAAGATTTGCAACACCCATTAAAAATACAAGTGTTCCATCTAATTTCGCTAGTACATTCCAATTTAATTCTCTTTCTTCTTCTTTTAAATGACCTGTAATTACATGAAATGAAGATGCAAAATCTCTGTGTGTTATCGGAATTCCCGCATAACACAGTCCACCTATAGCTGATGTAATTCCAGGAACAACTTCAAAATCTACACCTTTTTCAAGTAAAAATTCTCCTTCTTCTCCACCCCTACCGAATACATAAGGATCTCCACCCTTAAGTCTTGTTACAATTTTACCTTGTAAAGCTTTTTGTGCAATTATTTCATTTATTTCATCTTGAGTTTTTGTATGATATTTTGATTTTTTACCTACATAAATAAATTCGCACTCTGGTTTAGCATCCTTTAAAATTATATCATTCGCAAGTCTATCATATACTATAACATCAGCCTCTTTTAAACATTCAAGTGCTTTTAAAGTTAATAATTTATAATCTCCTGGACCTGCTCCTACCAAAAATACCTTACCCTTCATCTTAGTTAATCTCCTTTAGAATTAATTTTGCAAGTTCATATCCTAATTCTTTCGCTTTATCTATTGTACCTTCAATAGTTTTTCTTATAATTTTATCTCCATCTTCACTACCAAGTAATCCAATTAAGATAAACTTATTACCTTCTATTATTCCCTTAGCGCCCACTGGAATATGACAACTACCATTTATACCATCTAAAAATGCTCTTTCCCCTTCTACAGCGATCTCTGTTTCCTTATGAGATAGTGATTTTATAACCTCATGTATATCATTTCTATCTTCCCTTATTTCTAAAGCCAATGCACCTTGTGCAGGAGCAGGTAATAAAATATCTGTAGAAATAGAACAGACTTTATATTTTAAAGTTTCTGTAAGTCCTAACCTATTTAGTCCAGCGGCTGCTAAAATAACACCATCAAGATTTTCAGTTTCTATCTTCTTAATTCTCGTATCTACATTTCCTCTAATAGGAACTATATTTAAATCTTTTCTATATTGTAAAAGTTGATACTTTCTTCTTTTACTACCTGACCCTATTACAGCACCTTTAGGTAAATCCTCTAAAGAATTATAACCTTCTTTTAAAACTATAACATCCCTTATATCTTCTCTTTTAGGAATGTAAGAAAATTTTAATCCCTCTGGAAGTACAGATGGCATATCTTTCATACTATGAACTGCCATATCTATATCACCATTTAATAATTGTTCCTCTATTTCTTTTACAAACAATCCTTTGTCACCAATTTTATCTAATGCTATATGTTGTATTCTATCACCCTTAGTTTTTATAATTTTTACTTCAAATTCAACTTCTGGATTACCCTTTTTAAGCTGATCAATTACCCAATTTGTTTGTGTTAAGGCAAGTTTACTTCCTCTAGAACCAACAACTATTTTCATAATGTCACCCTTTACTCTTTCAGATTATTAAATAATTATACATATATACTATAAATCATCTATTTTTTTCTTTATTAGTTAATTTAGAAATGTATTGTTTTAACTCAGTAATATCCATATCTGCCATAGAATTTAATATATGTTTCTTCTCTTTCTCATCTTCTACATTTTTTAGTACCAATTTTCTTGCATCTCCTAATAAATACACTAACTCTTCTAATTCTTTAGTATATCTTTCTTCTAATTCTTTTCTTATTTTAGAACAAAATGAAGGACTATTTCCTAATGTAGAAACAGACATTATTAGTTCCCCTCGTTTTATAGTAGAAGGAACTATAAAACTAGATAACTCTTTACTATCCACTATATTACAAAGTAAATGCTTTTCTTTACAATACTCTCCAATACTTCTGTTTACTTCTTTATTATTAGTCGCACCTACTACAATAAATTCATCTTTAATCAATTCTTCACAAAAATTTTCTTTAATTAAAATAATTTTTCCTTTAAACCTCTTTTCAAGATTATAAAATTCTTCTATAAACTCTGTACTTATTACCCTTACCTTTGCTTGGTATTCTAAAAACTTTTTTACCTTTCTAAAAGCAACTTTTCCACCGCCTATAATACAAACCTGTCTATTACTAAGTTCTATCATTAATGGATAATACAAATATAACACTTCCCAAAGTTTAATATTTCATCTTAAAATATTTTTATATTAAAAATTAAATAACTTATTCATCATTTCTATATATTGTTCCACGTTCTCTTCTTTATTTAAGTCTTTTAAATTATTAATAGGTTCTCTTATTAGTCTTTTTAAAGAAGATTTTATCATTTTTTCTATTATCTTTTTTTCTCTACAATCTAATTCTAGTTTTCTATTTATATAATCAAAGGTATCTTCTTCTATTTCCCTACAACGTTCATTTAATGATTTTATTACTGGATCAAACTTAATACCTTTCATCCATTCATAAAAATCTTTTATACTATTTTCTATTATTCCTGATGCATTTTCAGATAGAATCTCTCTTTTCTTTAAATTTTCATCTGAAAGTTTTTTTAGATCATCTATGTCATATACTTTAATTAATTTATTTTCTTTTATACTTATTTCAACATCCCTTGGGACTGCTAAGTCAATAATATGTAATTCATGATCTATTTCAGGCATCATATCTTTTTTTAGAATAAGATGTGTAGCACTAGTTGCCGTAAAAACCACATCAACATTTTTAATTATTTTATATCTTTCTTTAAAATCTATAGCTTCTATGTGAAGTTTCTTACACTCTGTACAAATATCCTCTATTTTATGCATAGTTCTATTAGTCATATACACTGTGCCAACTTCTTCTTCCTCAAAATACTTTAAAGCAAGTGAACTTATCTTGCCAGCCCCAATAACTAAAATGTTTTTATTTTTTAAAGTACCTAACTCTTCTTTCAAATTTTTTATAGCAATATAACTTGTCGATAAAGGAATTTCAGAAATTCCTAAAGTTGATTTTATTTGTTTAGCCGCAGTAACTGCTTCTCTAAACAATTTGTTTAATATTTTTTTACTACAGCCAACCTCCATTGCAGATTGAAGAGCTTCCTTAACCTGACCTAAAATTTGATCTTCCCCAATTACTATAGAATCTAATCCTGCAGCAACATTATATATATGCAAAATAGCTTCATGATCTTTTTTTACAAATAAATAATTTTCTATATCTTCTACTTGAAAAAACTCCTTATAGAAATTTTTTGTTTCTTCGATATGTTTATCTAAATCCTTAGATACAATATATATTTCACTTCTATTACAAGTAGATAAAATAATTGTTTCACTTATTCCTAAATCTAATAAAGTATTTACTGTTTCAATTTTTTTAGTTTCACAGAAAGCAACCTTTTCTCTTATTTCAACAGAAGCATCATTATGATTCACTCCTATTACAGCAATTCTCATAATTCTTCCTCCAATACTCATATAAATCTTCTTCTTTTTTAAAAAGTGGTAGATTCATATTTTTATGTACCTTTAAAAGCCATGGCTCATCTAAATTAGCTTTTTGTAAAAGTTGTTCTTGTGTAAATATCTTTACAACATCACCTTCACCTATAACCTGCCCCTTATTTAAAACATAAATATAATCACAAATTTCATAAATAAGGTCCATATTATGACTTGAAATAATTATCTTCTTACCTAATGCAGCTAGAGATAAAATCATCTCCCTTACTGAATTAGTCATATTGGGATCCAATCCTGCCGTAGGTTCATCAAATAATATTATTTCACAATCCATAGCCAAAACGCCAGCCATAGCAACCCTTTTTTTTTGCCCATGACTTAAAAAATGAACAGGTTTATCTTTAAATTCCCATGCTCCTGATTCCTTTAGAGCCTTTTCTACCTTGATCTTAACCTGTTCTTCTTTTACACCTAAATTTCTCAGTGCAAAGGCAACATCATCATATACAGATGAATAAAATATTTGTTTATCTGGATCTTGAAAAACTACTCCAACTTTACTTCTAAACTTATATAAATAATCTTTTTTATATTTTATCTTTTCATTGTTAAATAAAACTTTTCCTTCCTTAGGTCTTAAAATCCCAACCATATTTAGAAATAAAGTGGATTTTCCTGCACCATTGGATCCTATTAATCCTATAACATTCCCTTTACTTAGATCCATATTTACATTTTTAAGAGCAACTGTATTATCCTCATAAACATAGCCTACATTTTCTAATTTAAGCATCTTCTCACCTACAATTACTTATTAAATTTTTTTAATCAAAATTAGCTTAAGTCCATTATAAATTAAATATAAAATTCTCCATTATAAAGTTTAGTCTCTAAAGAAATGTTTAATTCCTCATATCTACTCATTACTCTAATAAATAATATTCTTATTAACAAAGCTGTTGATTTATAAGAATTTCTAAGTCCTTTATAACCAAATCTTAAATCTTGTGCCACATATAATTCCCTTGATTCTTCTAAAAATATAAAAATAAATCTATATATTAAAATCATTATTTCTATAAAAGTTTTAGATAATCTCAAAGTTTTAAAAACCTGAATTAGTTGATTCATAGGAATTGTAAGTGCAAAAAAATAAGTTGATGCTAAACTACTTAATGCTCTGCAAAACAATAACATTCCCTGTTCCATCCCTAACTTTGTAATTCCCACATAATAAGAACCTAATTTTAAATGAAATAGAAATACATCTTTAGTAGTAGCAATTGAAAAAATCATAGTAATTATACTAACCATTAAAAAAATAAATGGAATACTTAAAAGTTTTAAATACTTTTTTAATGAAATCCTTACTACATACATCGTAAGTAAAGATAAAAAAATTAAAATTCCTCCAAAAACAAAAATATTTTTATTTGATAAGCTAAATATTAAAATACTCAAAGAAAAAAGAAATTTTGTCATGGGATTAAGGTCTTTTAACCTGTTAGTATATGCATATTTGTCAATTAAAAGCATATTAAGGACTCCCTCTTAAAATTTATAAAAAATCCCTAGTCTCTTATTCGGACTAGGGATTTTATACTTGGTAAAATATTCAGAAATGAATAAAATTATATCTAATAACTTTTATAATAATGTATTTCTACCTACTATAAGTTGTATCGATTAAGTATCACTCTTCCCTCCGAAGATCACTTAAAAATTTAGGTAGGTCTCCTGACTCTAGAATTATCTTACTCCTCATCCTTCCCATAAATCTTATGACCTACAGTGGTTATTATGAGTTTCATCCTCTATTACAGTAGCGGGGGCTGTAGTGGCTTTTAACCATTTTCCCTTTTAATCTATTGCAGAACCTAAATTTACTTGTATATTAAATTTTATAATTAACTCTCTTGTATTTTTAATAATATCACATAAATATACATTCTTCAACAAACTTACTTTGTTTTTAGGTAAAAAAATAAAAGCATCAATTCTTCGATGCTTTTATGGAGCGGGAAACGGGGCTCAAACCCGCGACCTCCACCTTGGCAAGGTGGCGCTCTATCAACTGAGCTATTCCCGCATATATAACCTGGCGACGTCTTACTCTCCCACAAGGCTGCCCCTGCAGTACCATCAGCGCTGTAAAGCTTAACTTGCCTGTTCGGTATGGAAAGGAGTGTTACCTTTACGCCATTGTCACCAGATTTACATTATTTATTGTTGTTAGACGGTATACATGAGAGATTGTTCTCTCAAAATTGTATAATGAATATTTATTTGGTCAAGTCCTCGACCTATTAGTATGAGTCAGCTGAACATGTTACCACGCTTACACCTCTCACCTATCAACCTTGTGTTCTTCAAGGGGTCTTACTGAATTAATCATGGGAAATCTAATCTTGAGGTGGGCTTCACACTTAGATGCTTTCAGTGTTTATCCCTTCCCGACATAGCTACCCAGCTGTGCCACTGGCGTGACAACTGGTGCACCAGAGGTCAGTCCATCCCGGTCCTCTCGTACTAAGGACAGCTCCTCTCAAATTTCCTGCGCCCGCAGCGGATAGGGACCGAACTGTCTCACGACGTTCTGAACCCAGCTCGCGTGCCGCTTTAATGGGCGAACAGCCCAACCCTTGGAACCGACTTCAGCTCCAGGATGCGACGAGCCGACATCGAGGTGCCAAACCTCCCCGTCGATGTGGACTCTTGGGGGAGATCAGCCTGTTATCCCCGAGGTAGCTTTTATCCGTTAAGCGATGGCCCTCCCACGAGGTACCACCGGATCACTAAGCCCGACTTTCGTCCCTGCTCCACCTGTATGTGTCGCAGTCAGGCTCCCTTCTGCCTTTGCACTCTTCGCGCGATTTCCGACCGCGCTGAGGGAACCTTTGGGCGCCTCCGTTACATTTTAGGAGGCGACCGCCCCAGTCAAACTGCCCACCTAGCAATGTCCGACGACCAGTTTCATGGCCTTTCGTTAGAACTCCAATAATATCAGGGTGGTATCCCAAGGATGACTCCATAGCCCCTGACGAAGCTATTTCCTAGTCTCCCACCTATCCTGTACAGATAATACCGAAGTTCAATGCTAAATTGCAGTAAAGCTCTACGGGGTCTTTCCGTCCAACTGCGGGTAGCAAGCATCTTCACTTGCACTACAATTTCACCGGATTTGTTGTTGAGACAGTGCTCAGATCATTACACCATTCGTGCGGGTCGGAACTTACCCGACAAGGAATTTCGCTACCTTAGGACCGTTATAGTTACGGCCGCCGTTTACTGGGGCTTAAGTTCATTGCTTCGCTTACGCTTACAAATCCCCTTAACCTTCCAGCACCGGGCAGGTGTCAGCCCCTATACATCAGCTTACGCTTTAGCAGAGACCTGTGTTTTTGTTAAACAGTTGCCTGAGCCTATTCTCTGCGACCTATATTTCTATAGGCACCCCTTCTCCCGAAGTTACGGGGTCAATTTGCCTAGTTCCTTAACAACAATTCTTCCGCCGGCCTTAGGATTCTCTCCTCACCTACCTGTGTCGGTTTGCGGTACGGGTACCAAACTTCTCCATAGAGGCTTTTCTTGGCAACATGGAATCAGATACTTCGCTACTTAAATTTCGCTCCCCATAACACCTCAGCATTAACAACTAAACGGATTTTCCTGTTTAGTCTGCCTAAGTGCTTAGACGCACACTCCAACAGTGCGCACATCCTATCCTTTTGCGTCACCCCATTTGTCAAACGAAGTTTGGCAGTATTGGAATATCAACCAATTGTCCATCGCCTACGCCTTTCGGCCTGGGCTTAGGTCCCGACTAACCCTGAGAGGACGAGCCTTCCTCAGGAAACCTTAGGTTTTCGGCCAATAAGATTCTCACTTATTTCTCGCTACTCATGCCAACATTCTCACTCCTGTACAGTCCACCGCTCCTTTCGGTACGACTTCTGCCCATACAGGAAGCTCCTCTACCATGTACTTACGTACATCCATAGCTTCGGTGATAAGTTTTAGCCCCGAACATTTTCGGCGCAGGATCTCTTGACTAGTGAGCTATTACGCACTCTTTAAATGAATGGCTGCTTCTGAGCCAACATCCTAGTTGTCTTAGAAATCCCACATCCTTTACCACTTAACTTATACTTTGGGACCTTAGCTGATGGTCTGGGCTCTTTCCCTTTTGACTACGGATCTTATCATTCGCAGTCTGACTGCCAGGGTAAAAGTAAACGGCATTCGGAGTTTGATAGAGTTCGGTAAGCGGTGAAGCCCCCTAGCTCATTCAGTGCTCTACCTCCGCTACTCATTTGCCTGACGCTAGCCCTAAAGCTATTTCGAGGAGAACCAGCTATCTCCGGGTTCGATTGGAATTTCTCCGCTATCCACAGCTCATCCCATGGTTTTTCAACACCAACGTGGTTCGGACCTCCACGGAATTTTACTTCCGCTTCATCCTGGCCATGGATAGGTCACCCGGTTTCGGGTCTACGATATGCAACTATGCGCCCTATTCAGACTCGATTTCTCTTCGGCTTCGTACCTGCGGTACTTAACCTTGCTACATACCGTAACTCGTTGGCCCGTTCTACAAAAAGTACGCCGTCACACATATAAAGTGCTCCGACCGATTGTAGGCACACGGTTTCAGGTTCTATTTCACTCCCCTCCCGGGGTTCTTTTCACCTTTCCCTCACGGTACTTCTTCACTATCGGTCACCAGGTAGTATTTAGCCTTGGGAGGTGGTCCTCCCTGCTTCCCACAAGGTTTCACGTGTCTCGTGGTACTCTGGATCAGACTTAATTAAACTGTTCTTTCGCTTACAGGACTATTACCTCCTACGGTGGGTCTTTCCAAACCTCTTCAGCTAAAATAGTTTAATCGTTATTGTCTGTCCGCAACCCCAGAGATAAATCTCTGGTTTGGGCTCTTTCCCTTTCGCTCGCCGCTACTTAGAAAATCGATTTTTCTTTCTCTTCCTCCGGGTACTTAGATGTTTCAGTTCCCCGGGTTTACCCTCCTAAACCTATTTATTCAGTTTAAGATACATACCGTTAAGGTATGTGAGTTCCCTCATTCGGAAATCTGTGGATCACAACCTATGTGCGGCTACCCACAGCTTATCGCAGCTTATCACGTCCTTCATCGGCTCCTGGTGCCAAGGCATTCGCCATGCGCCCTTTCTAACTTGACCTATCATGAGTAACTGATTTGTTAATCAGTACTAAATTTATTTATATATTCATTATACAATTTTCAAAGAACAATCATTGAAGAATATTAATCCTTCAAAATTAAACAGAGTAGATACTCGCTACTATAAGAACATCGTCTTATAGAATTCTCCTTAGAAAGGAGGTGATCCAGCCGCAGGTTCTCCTACGGCTACCTTGTTACGACTTCACCCCAATCATCGATCCCACCTTCGGCCGCTGGCTCCTTGCGGTTACCTCACGGACTTCGGGTGTTACCAACTCTCATGGTGTGACGGGCGGTGTGTACAAGGCCCGGGAACGCATTCACCGCGACATTCTGATTCGCGATTACTAGTAACTCCAGCTTCATGTAGGCGAGTTTCAGCCTACAATCCGAACTGAGATTGGTTTTATGAGATTTGCTCCACCTCACGGTCTTGCTTCTCTTTGTACCAACCATTGTAGCACGTGTGTAGCCCTGGACATAAGGGGCATGATGATTTGACGTCATCCCCACCTTCCTCCTGGTTACCCAGGCAGTCTTGCTAGAGTGCTCAACTTAATGGTAGCAACTAACAACAAGGGTTGCGCTCGTTGCGGGACTTAACCCAACATCTCACGACACGAGCTGACGACAACCATGCACCACCTGTCACCAAGTTCCCCAAAGGGCACTCCCGTGTTTCCACAGGATTCTTGGGATGTCAAGCCCAGGTAAGGTTCTTCGCGTTGCTTCGAATTAAACCACATGCTCCGCTACTTGTGCGGGCCCCCGTCAATTCCTTTGAGTTTTAATCTTGCGATCGTACTTCCCAGGCGGAGTACTTAATGTGTTAACTGCGGCACCGAAGTATTGAAACCCCGACACCTAGTACTCATCGTTTACGGCGTGGACTACCAGGGTATCTAATCCTGTTTGCTACCCACGCTTTCATGCCTCAGCGTCAGTTACAGTCCAGAAAGCCGCCTTCGCCACTGGTGTTCTTCCTAATCTCTACGCATTTCACCGCTACACTAGGAATTCCGCTTTCCTCTCCTGTACTCTAGATACCCAGTTTGGAATGCAGCACCGGGGTTGAGCCCCGGGATTTCACATCCCACTTAAGTATCCGCCTACGCATGCTTTACGCCCAATAAATCCGGACAACGCTCGCCACCTACGTATTACCGCGGCTGCTGGCACGTAGTTAGCCGTGGCTTCCTCCTCAGGTACCGTCATTATCGTCCCTGAAAACAGAGCTTTACAATCCGAAGACCGTCATCACTCACGCGGCGTTGCTGCGTCAGGGTTTCCCCCATTGCGCAATATTCCCCACTGCTGCCTCCCGTAGGAGTCTGGGCCGTGTCTCAGTCCCAATGTGGCCGATCACCCTCTCAGGTCGGCTACGCATCGTCGCCTTGGTAAGCCGTTACCTCACCAACTAGCTAATGCGCCGCGGGTCCATCTCAAAGCGGATTACTCCTTTACTCATTTCAACATGCATTAAAATGATATTATGCGGTATTAATCTTCCTTTCGGAAGGCTATCCCCCTCTTTGAGGCAGGTTACCCACGTGTTACTCACCCGTCCGCCGCTAATCCACTTCCCAAAGGAAGCTTCATCGCTCGACTTGCATGTGTTAAGCACGCCGCCAGCGTTCGTCCTGAGCCAGGATCAAACTCTCAATTTAAAAAGTTTGTTCTGACTTAAGCATTACTTGCTAAGCATTTAATTTTTATTTCAAAAGAATACGAGTTGTTTATCATACTCTGTTTAATTTTCAAAGATCAATTTCTCACTTTTAACCGCTCTCACCAAGCGACTTACTTATAATATCAAATTTGTTTTTCTTTGTCAACAACTTTTTAAACATTTTTTAATTTGTTTTGTTGTTTTACTGCGTTGCCGCAGCGACAAGATATATAATATCATATAATGATATTTATATATGGATACTACTAGCTATTTAATTAATTTATATGCATATTTTTTAAACTTACTCTTTCTTTCTTAATAATTCTATTATAGATACACTTGGTAAGGTATATATTACTAGGTTGTTGAATAAATAAAAATATCAAAAAATATAAATAAGTCATCACTTTGTAGTATAATATTTTCGCCTAAAAAAATAAACACATACAAAGGATAACTCAGATATGATTATAACATTAAATATACAAAGCGGAAATATTTATTTTAAAATTTTTCAAGCTATTAATCTTGCATTTGATAAACTTGGCATTAACACTAAAAAAACTAAGGGTAGACCACCTAAATATTCAGATCAACAAATTGTTGCATGCATGATATATGGTGTAAATAATAGTATTTTTAGTCTTAGAGAGCTTGAATATAAAATTAAGCAAGATATTGTATTTCAAAAGATTATAGGTTTAAAAGAAGTTCCTGATCATTCTACATTTTCTTTAAGAGCGATAGCTCTAGAAAAACACGTATACTATGGTATTTATGCTATGCTTATTGAACTTATCAACCCTTCAACTAGAATTTGTGCTATTGACGGTACTGCATTAAGAAGCTCATTATATGATAGCGAAGCTAGGTATGGAAAAGGTACTCGTCTTGGAAAATACAAAGGATATAAGTTACATTGTGCCGCTTGTGTATGTGATAATATATTGCCATTATCTTTTTCTATAACTACTGCAAATGTATATGACAATTAAGTTCTTGAATTGTTATATGAACTTAAAACTTATACTCCATTTATTGTACTTGCTGATGCTGCCTATGATGACTCTTAATGGTTTAAAGTTTCTAAAACCCTACAATATAACTTATTAACAGATGTAAATATGCGTAAATCAAAGAGTATAGAATCTTTTAAAGATCAATCAAGATATAAAAATGCTCTTTTTATACAATCACCAATAGGTAAAAATTTATATAAAAATAGGCTAAAAATAGAACAATTATTCTCTATACTTAAAGGATTATATAACCTAGAAAACCCTAGACTCTACGGTCAAAACCGCTATGAACATCACATTAAGTGGGTTCTTTTATCCTATCTTATAGACGAACTCAATAAAGTTAATAGTAGGATAAACTCTAGAAAATATCCTTGGAATTTATAATTTTTATAGTGCTAACGTACTTATCTTTTAAATTTTTAAAAATTACTAATACACACTTAAAATTACTAAATACATGCTATCGCATAAATGATCTTTGATATTTGTAAAAATTAGTTATTCAACAAGCTAATTACATTATAAAAAATTAGGGATCTTATATATAATAAGATCCCTAATTTTTTATTTGTGATTCTCGCTGTGAAGATACTTTTTTAACTTGTGACAATTGTGCCTTAAAATTACCTCGTATGACACTTAAATAATATTCTCTTATTTCTTTTTGTTCCTTTTTCTCTTCTTCTGTTAATCCTTCATTTTTACTTTTTTTATATAACTCATTTATTCTATCTATAACTTTTGAAAATTCAATTTTACTATAATCCATAGCTTTTCTCTCCTTAACACAAACTTATTAAAATAAATATCTTATATTTTAAAATTATACACAAATAACTCTAGATTATCCACAGAATATTTATGCTTTCGCAGTTTATTTGTGAATAAAAATAACTCTAGATAAAAATTTATTTAATTTAAACCTAAAAAAAGCACTGAATTTTTCAGTGCTTTTGGTGGAGATAAAGGGATTCGAACCCTTGACCCCCTGCGTGCAAGGCAGGTGCTCTCCCAACTGAGCTATACCCCCAAAATATGGTGGATCATCAGGGACTCGAACCCCAGACCTACCGGTTATGAGCCGGTTGCTCTAACCAACTGAGCTAATGATCCATTGTTTTCACCTGGCGACGTCTTACTCTCCCACAAGGCTGCCCCTGCAGTACCATCAGCGCTGTAAAGCTTAACTTGCCTGTTCGGTATGGAAAGGAGTGTTACCTTTACGCCATTGTCACCAGATTTACATTATTTATTGTTGTTAGACGGTATACATGAGAGATTGTTCTCTCAAAATTGTATAATGAATATTTATTTGGTCAAGTCCTCGACCTATTAGTATGAGTCAGCTGAACATGTTACCACGCTTACACCTCTCACCTATCAACCTTGTGTTCTTCAAGGGGTCTTACTGAATTAATCATGGGAAATCTAATCTTGAGGTGGGCTTCACACTTAGATGCTTTCAGTGTTTATCCCTTCCCGACATAGCTACCCAGCTGTGCCACTGGCGTGACAACTGGTGCACCAGAGGTCAGTCCATCCCGGTCCTCTCGTACTAAGGACAGCTCCTCTCAAATTTCCTGCGCCCGCAGCGGATAGGGACCGAACTGTCTCACGACGTTCTGAACCCAGCTCGCGTGCCGCTTTAATGGGCGAACAGCCCAACCCTTGGAACCGACTTCAGCTCCAGGATGCGACGAGCCGACATCGAGGTGCCAAACCTCCCCGTCGATGTGGACTCTTGGGGGAGATCAGCCTGTTATCCCCGAGGTAGCTTTTATCCGTTAAGCGATGGCCCTCCCACGAGGTACCACCGGATCACTAAGCCCGACTTTCGTCCCTGCTCCACCTGTATGTGTCGCAGTCAGGCTCCCTTCTGCCTTTGCACTCTTCGCGCGATTTCCGACCGCGCTGAGGGAACCTTTGGGCGCCTCCGTTACATTTTAGGAGGCGACCGCCCCAGTCAAACTGCCCACCTAGCAATGTCCGACGACCAGTTTCATGGCCTTTCGTTAGAACTCCAATAATATCAGGGTGGTATCCCAAGGATGACTCCATAGCCCCTGACGAAGCTATTTCCTAGTCTCCCACCTATCCTGTACAGATAATACCGAAGTTCAATGCTAAATTGCAGTAAAGCTCTACGGGGTCTTTCCGTCCAACTGCGGGTAGCAAGCATCTTCACTTGCACTACAATTTCACCGGATTTGTTGTTGAGACAGTGCTCAGATCATTACACCATTCGTGCGGGTCGGAACTTACCCGACAAGGAATTTCGCTACCTTAGGACCGTTATAGTTACGGCCGCCGTTTACTGGGGCTTAAGTTCATTGCTTCGCTTACGCTTACAAATCCCCTTAACCTTCCAGCACCGGGCAGGTGTCAGCCCCTATACATCAGCTTACGCTTTAGCAGAGACCTGTGTTTTTGTTAAACAGTTGCCTGAGCCTATTCTCTGCGACCTATATTTCTATAGGCACCCCTTCTCCCGAAGTTACGGGGTCAATTTGCCTAGTTCCTTAACAACAATTCTTCCGCCGGCCTTAGGATTCTCTCCTCACCTACCTGTGTCGGTTTGCGGTACGGGTACCAAACTTCTCCATAGAGGCTTTTCTTGGCAACATGGAATCAGATACTTCGCTACTTAAATTTCGCTCCCCATAACACCTCAGCATTAACAACTAAACGGATTTTCCTGTTTAGTCTGCCTAAGTGCTTAGACGCACACTCCAACAGTGCGCACATCCTATCCTTTTGCGTCACCCCATTTGTCAAACGAAGTTTGGCAGTATTGGAATATCAACCAATTGTCCATCGCCTACGCCTTTCGGCCTGGGCTTAGGTCCCGACTAACCCTGAGAGGACGAGCCTTCCTCAGGAAACCTTAGGTTTTCGGCCAATAAGATTCTCACTTATTTCTCGCTACTCATGCCAACATTCTCACTCCTGTACAGTCCACCGCTCCTTTCGGTACGACTTCTGCCCATACAGGAAGCTCCTCTACCATGTACTTACGTACATCCATAGCTTCGGTGATAAGTTTTAGCCCCGAACATTTTCGGCGCAGGATCTCTTGACTAGTGAGCTATTACGCACTCTTTAAATGAATGGCTGCTTCTGAGCCAACATCCTAGTTGTCTTAGAAATCCCACATCCTTTACCACTTAACTTATACTTTGGGACCTTAGCTGATGGTCTGGGCTCTTTCCCTTTTGACTACGGATCTTATCATTCGCAGTCTGACTGCCAGGGTAAAAGTAAACGGCATTCGGAGTTTGATAGAGTTCGGTAAGCGGTGAAGCCCCCTAGCTCATTCAGTGCTCTACCTCCGCTACTCATTTGCCTGACGCTAGCCCTAAAGCTATTTCGAGGAGAACCAGCTATCTCCGGGTTCGATTGGAATTTCTCCGCTATCCACAGCTCATCCCATGGTTTTTCAACACCAACGTGGTTCGGACCTCCACGGAATTTTACTTCCGCTTCATCCTGGCCATGGATAGGTCACCCGGTTTCGGGTCTACGATATGCAACTATGCGCCCTATTCAGACTCGATTTCTCTTCGGCTTCGTACCTGCGGTACTTAACCTTGCTACATACCGTAACTCGTTGGCCCGTTCTACAAAAAGTACGCCGTCACACATATAAAGTGCTCCGACCGATTGTAGGCACACGGTTTCAGGTTCTATTTCACTCCCCTCCCGGGGTTCTTTTCACCTTTCCCTCACGGTACTTCTTCACTATCGGTCACCAGGTAGTATTTAGCCTTGGGAGGTGGTCCTCCCTGCTTCCCACAAGGTTTCACGTGTCTCGTGGTACTCTGGATCAGACTTAATTAAACTGTTCTTTCGCTTACAGGACTATTACCTCCTACGGTGGGTCTTTCCAAACCTCTTCAGCTAAAATAGTTTAATCGTTATTGTCTGTCCGCAACCCCAGAGATAAATCTCTGGTTTGGGCTCTTTCCCTTTCGCTCGCCGCTACTTAGAAAATCGATTTTTCTTTCTCTTCCTCCGGGTACTTAGATGTTTCAGTTCCCCGGGTTTACCCTCCTAAACCTATTTATTCAGTTTAAGATACATACCGTTAAGGTATGTGAGTTCCCTCATTCGGAAATCTGTGGATCACAACCTATGTGCGGCTACCCACAGCTTATCGCAGCTTATCACGTCCTTCATCGGCTCCTGGTGCCAAGGCATTCGCCATGCGCCCTTTCTAACTTGACCTATCATGAGTAACTGATTTGTTAATCAGTACTAAATTTATTTATATATTCATTATACAATTTTCAAAGAACAATATTGGTGGGTCTAAATGGACTCGAACCATCGACCTCACGCTTATCAGGCGTGCGCTCTAACCAGCTGAGCTATAGACCCACATGTGGTGGAGATAAAGGGATTCGAACCCTTGACCCCCTGCGTGCAAGGCAGGTGCTCTCCCAACTGAGCTATACCCCCACAATACTTTGAGATTGAACTCTCAAAATTAAACAGAGTAGATACTCGCTACTATAAGAACATCGTCTTATAGAATTCTCCTTAGAAAGGAGGTGATCCAGCCGCAGGTTCTCCTACGGCTACCTTGTTACGACTTCACCCCAATCATCAATCCCACCTTCGGCCGCTGGCTCCTTGCGGTTACCTCACGGACTTCGGGTGTTACCAACTCTCATGGTGTGACGGGCGGTGTGTACAAGGCCCGGGAACGCATTCACCGCGACATTCTGATTCGCGATTACTAGTAACTCCAGCTTCATGTAGGCGAGTTTCAGCCTACAATCCGAACTGAGATTGGTTTTATGAGATTTGCTCCACCTCACGGTCTTGCTTCTCTTTGTACCAACCATTGTAGCACGTGTGTAGCCCTGGACATAAGGGGCATGATGATTTGACGTCATCCCCACCTTCCTCCTGGTTACCCAGGCAGTCTTGCTAGAGTGCTCAACTTAATGGTAGCAACTAACAACAAGGGTTGCGCTCGTTGCGGGACTTAACCCAACATCTCACGACACGAGCTGACGACAACCATGCACCACCTGTCACCAAGTTCCCCGAAGGGCACTCCCGTGTTTCCACAGGATTCTTGGGATGTCAAGCCCAGGTAAGGTTCTTCGCGTTGCTTCGAATTAAACCACATGCTCCGCTACTTGTGCGGGCCCCCGTCAATTCCTTTGAGTTTTAATCTTGCGATCGTACTTCCCAGGCGGAGTACTTAATGTGTTAACTGCGGCACCGAAGTATTGAAACCCCGACACCTAGTACTCATCGTTTACGGCGTGGACTACCAGGGTATCTAATCCTGTTTGCTACCCACGCTTTCATGCCTCAGCGTCAGTTACAGTCCAGAAAGCCGCCTTCGCCACTGGTGTTCTTCCTAATCTCTACGCATTTCACCGCTACACTAGGAATTCCGCTTTCCTCTCCTGTACTCTAGATATCCAGTTTGGAATGCAGCACCGGGGTTGAGCCCCGGGATTTCACATCCCACTTAAGTATCCGCCTACGCATGCTTTACGCCCAATAAATCCGGACAACGCTCGCCACCTACGTATTACCGCGGCTGCTGGCACGTAGTTAGCCGTGGCTTCCTCCTCAGGTACCGTCATTATCGTCCCTGAAAACAGAGCTTTACAATCCGAAGACCGTCATCACTCACGCGGCGTTGCTGCGTCAGGGTTTCCCCCATTGCGCAATATTCCCCACTGCTGCCTCCCGTAGGAGTCTGGGCCGTGTCTCAGTCCCAATGTGGCCGATCACCCTCTCAGGTCGGCTACGCATCGTCGCCTTGGTGAGCCGTTACCTCACCAACTAGCTAATGCGCCGCGGGTCCATCTCAAAGCGGATTACTCCTTTAATCATTTCAACATGCATTGAAATGATGTTATGCGGTATTAATCTTCCTTTCGGAAGGCTATCCCCCTCTTTGAGGCAGGTTACCCACGTGTTACTCACCCGTCCGCCGCTAATCTACTTCCCGAAGGAAGCTTCATCGCTCGACTTGCATGTGTTAAGCACGCCGCCAGCGTTCGTCCTGAGCCAGGATCAAACTCTCAATTTAAAAAGTTTGTTCTGACTTAAGCATTACTTGCTAAGCATTTAATTTTTATTTCAAAAGAATACGAGTTGTTTATCATACTCTGTTTAATTTTCAAAGATCATTCTATTTCATCACTTTTACCAAGCGACTCATTTATCATATCATTTTTTTTTAAACTTGTCAACAACATTTTTTAAATATTTTTCAATTTATTTTTGTTGTGATGCTACTTTACTGTAGCAACAAGAAATATAATATCATATACAGATCATATAATTATATTACTTATCTTTATTATACTAGATTATATTTTTCTTACGTTTATTTTGTTGTTATTTCTTATATTTTCTTATACCGATACACATGGTAAAGTTTATATTAAGATTATTTAGAGTACCTCTTTTTTTCTATTATTAATAGGGTATTCTGTGAATTGTATAAAACAAAGGTTATCTTTTTTAGTTAAAAATAACCTTTGTTTTATCTGTTATATATAGTCTCTATAAAGTTAATTCTTATTTTAAATTTTCAACTACCTCTCTAAAAACATTTCCCCTTACTTCAAAGTTAGGAAACATATCAAAACTTGCACATGATGGTGATAATAATACACAATCTCCACTTTCAGCTATATCTTTTCCCTTATTAGCTGCTTCTTCAAGAGTTTCAACCATATATATAGTCATTTGAATTTTCTTTTTTTCTATTACGTTTTCAAAAACTTGTTTGATTTTATCTTTTGTATTTCCTAATAATATTAAACTTTTTATATTTTTATATCCTTGCTCTGCTAAGGGTTCAAATGGTATATTCTTATCGTATCCTCCAGCTATTAATATAACAGGATGATCAAACGAAGAAATTGTAGCTAATGTTCTAGTAGGGCTTGATGCAATAGAATCATTATAGTATTTAACTCCCCTTAATTCACGTATGAATTGACATCTGTGCTCTACCCCTTTAAAAGTTGTTGCAACTTTTTTCATATTTTCCTTAGAAACTTCAGAGTGTACTGCTAAAAATGCCGCTAAATAATTTTCTACATTGTGCATTCCTCTAATAATTATTTCATCCCTTTTACAGATTTCTTCTCCATTAACATACAATATCCCTTCTTCATAATATGAACCATCTTCTATTTTTCTTTTACTACTAAAGAATTTTACTCTTCCTTTTTGTTCCCCTAAGAAAGAATAAGTTATATCATTTTCCCTATTTAAAATAAGTAAATCATTATCATTTTGGTATTTAAATATATTTTTCTTAGCATTTATATATTCTTCCATACCCTTATGCATATCTAAATGATTAGGACTTAAGTTTGTAACTATAGCAATTTCTGGTGATACATTCATAGTCATAAGTTGAAAACTTGAAAGTTCCAACACAACTCGATGATCTTTTTTGACCTCTTCAATTTTTGAAAATAGAGGTGTACCAATATTACCTCCTACCCATGTTTTAAACCCTTGCTCTTTTAACATATTATATATTAATGTAGTTGTAGTGGTCTTTCCATCACTTCCTGTTACAGCATAAATTTTAGCCGGACAATATCTAACGAACTCTTCCATTTCAGATGTTATATATGCCCCTGCTTCCTTTGCCTTAACCAAAGCTGGATTATCTATTCTCATAGAAGGAGTTTTAAAGATAACATCAAAATAAGTTAAATCATTTAAATATTCTTCTCCTAAGACTAACTTTACTCCCCTACCATTAAAATCTTCAAGTAATTTTTTATCTAGTTTATCTTCTGTTTTTTTATCTAGAGCAGTAACCTTAGCACCCAAATCTAATAAAAAATATATAAGAGGTATATTACTAATACCTATCCCTACAACTCCGACTTGTTTATCCTTAATAAATGTTTTAAATTCCATAAAATCTTTTTTCATCTAACCGCCTCCAAAATTGCCATTGCTGAAAACAATGTTTCATTTATATTATACTCATATTTATATAAAATGTAATCATTATACCAATTAAATCTTATGCTTCTATAAGACATTTGCAATCGTATAGATATATAATCAAATTTAATTTAAAAATATAAAAAATATTTTTTGACTTAATATTGCAAATTTCGACTTATTATGTTAATATATATATGTGCCGTAAAGAAATGATATAGATAATTCCCCAAGTATAGGTTAATCATTGACATATCCCCATAATTATCACAAATAAGATAGCAACCCCATGATTAACCCCTTTAAACCGGATTTCGAAAATCCGGTTATTTTTTTATTTTATGATATTTATTAATATATTTAAATTTTTTGTAAAATAATAAAATAAAGAGATGTAGCATAAAATTTCTACATCTCTTTATTTTATCTAAAATTCAATTTTTTCTTCTATGAATTTTGTTAAATCATCTATATTAATTCTTACCTGATCCATAGTATCCCTATCTCTTACAGTTACTTGATTATCTTCTAATGTTTCAAAATCCACTGTTATACAATAAGGAGTCCCAATTTCATCTTGTCTTCTATACCTCTTACCTATACTTCCTGTTTCATCATATTCTACATTGAATTTTTTAGCAAGCATTGAATAAACTTCGTTTGCTTTATCTGAAAGTTTTTTTGAAAGTGGAAGAATAGCAGCTTTAAATGGTGCTAATGCTGGATGTAAGTGTAAAACTGTTCTTACATCATCATTTTCTAGCTCTTCTTCATCATATGCATCAACTAAAAATGCAAGTGCTACCCTATCAGCACCTAAAGATGGCTCTATACAATAAGGAATGTATTTTTCATTTGTTACAGGATCCATATAAGTCATATCTGTTCCTGAATGTTCACTATGCTTCTTTAAATCATAGTCAGTTCTATCCGCTACACCCCATAATTCACCCCATCCAAATGGGAATAGATATTCTATATCTGAAGTAGCATTACTATAGAATGATAATTCTTCCTCACCATGATCTCTATATCTTATATTTTCTTTAGTCATTCCTAGATTAAATAAGAAGTTTAAGCAATATTCTTTCCAATATGCAAACCATTCTAAGTCTGTTCCTGGTTTACAGAAAAATTCAAGTTCCATTTGTTCGAATTCTCTTGTTCTAAATGTAAAGTTACCTGGTGTTATTTCATTTCTAAATGATTTACCTATTTGAGCAATCCCAAAAGGTACTTTTTTTCTTGTGCTTCTTTGAACTGATTTAAAGTTTACAAATATACCTTGTGCTGTTTCTGGTCTTAGATATATTTCTGATTTGCTATCTTCTGTAATACCTTGGAATGTTTTGAACATAAGATTAAATTTTCTTATTGTAGTAAAATTCTTTTTACCACATTTAGGACAAACTATATCATGTTCTTCTATATATTTTTCATATTCTTCATTGCTCCATCCATCAGCACTAGCAACTTCAGCACCTTGAGCTGTCATATAATCTTCTATTATTTTGTCAGCTCTAAATCTAGCCTTACAATCCTTACAGTCCATTAATGGATCTGAAAAATTACCTAAATGTCCTGATGCTACCCAAGTTTCAGGATTCATTAATATAGCACAATCTAATCCTACATTATATGGACTTTCTTGAACAAATTTTTTCCACCATGCTTTTTTTACATTATTTTTAAATTCAACTCCTAATGGACCATAATCCCATGCATTTGCAAGACCTCCATATATTTCAGACCCTGCAAATATAAATCCTCTTGTCTTACACAATGCTACTATCTTATCCATAGTTTTCTGTACTGCCATACTTATTCCTCCACTTCTTATAAATGTATGTAAATTTTACTTATTTTCCAAAAACTCTATAATTTTATAAATGGATGCCTAAATTCTAGGCATCCATTGTAATTAACCATTATGCGCCAAATTATTTTTGTTCTGGCTTCATTGTTGGGAAAGGTATAACATCCCTTATTGAAGAAGAATCTGTTAAGAACATTATTATTCTATCGATTCCTATTCCTAATCCACCAGTTGGAGGCATACCAACTTCTAGTGCATACATGAAGTCTTCATCTATTAAGTATGCTTCATCATCACCTAGTTCTCTTTCTTTAAGCTGTTGCATAAATCTTTCTCTCTGAACGATTGGATCATTTAATTCTGAATATGAATTACAAACTTCTCTACCGAAAATAAACCCTTCAAATCTTTCAGTATACTCAGAATTTCCTCTTTTCTTCTTAGTTAAAGGAGAAATTTCAACTGGATAATCACATATAAATGTTGGTTGAATCATTTTATCTTCTGCATATTCTTCAAATAATGCATTTAAAATATCACCCTTTGTACAGAATTTGATATCTTTCTTGAATTCTAAATGTTTTTCCACAGCTATTGCTTGAGCTTCTTCATCTGTTTTAATTTGAGTAAAATCAACACCTGAATATTCTTTAACTGCATCTTCCATAGTAACTCTTCTCCATGGTGGAGTTAAATCAATTTCAGTTCCTTCGTAGCTAATCTTAGTTGTTCCTAAAACTTTTTCAGCAACATAAGCTATCATATTCTCAGTAATTTCCATCATATCATTATAATCAGCATATGCTTCATATAACTCTATCATTGTAAATTCTGGATTATGTCTAACATCTATTCCTTCATTTCTGAAGTTTTTACCCATATCATACACTTTTTCAAATCCTGCAACGATTAATCTTTTTAAATATAATTCTGTTGCTATTCTTAGATACATATCTATATCTAATGCATTATGGTGAGTCATAAATGGTCTTGCTGCAGCACCACTAGCTATAGGAGAAAGTATAGGAGTTTCTACTTCCATAAATCCTCTATTATCTAGATATTCTCTTATATATCTCATTATAGAACTTCTATTTTCTAAAGTTTGTTTAACTTTAGGATTCATTATAACATCTACTTCTCTGTGTCTATATCTTAAATCTGGGTCTTTTAATCCATGCCACTTCTCTGGAAGAGGTCTTATTGACTTACAAGTTAATTGGAAGTCCTTTATATGTATAGAAACTTCACCAGTCTTAGTTTTAAATACTGAACCTGTAACTGCTAAAAGATCTCCTACATTAAATGTTTTAAATTCCTTTAATTTTTCTTCTCCAACATCATCTAACTTGATGTACATTTGAAGTTTACCATATCTATCATGAAGATCTGAAAAACCAGCTTTACCATGTACTCTTTTAGACATAAGTCTACCTGCCACAGTAACATCTTTTCCTTCCAATTCCTCAAAGTTATCTTTAACTTCTTTAGAAGAATGAGTAACCTCTACTGTATAAACATCAAATGGATCTTTTCCTTGTTCTTGAAGTTCTTTTAATTTTTCAACCCTTTGAGCCATTTGTTCATTATATTCTTGTTCTTCTTTTTTAGCTAACTTTTGTTCTTTTAATTCTTCCTTTGTTAATTGCTTTTCTTCTGCCATTACAAGTCCTCCTATCCTCTCTTAACTTCTAAAATTTCATATTTGCTCATTCCATCAGGAATAGCTACTTCTACTACATCACCAACTTTTCTACCCATTAATGCACTTCCAACTGGTGATTCATTAGATATTTTATATTCCATAGGTTCAGCTTCTGCAGATCCTACTATTTTAAAATCAACCTCTTCATCAAATGTATAATCTTTAACTTTAACAACACACCCTAAGTTTACTGTATTATCTTTTAAGTCTGTTTCATCTATTACTATTGCATTTCTAAGAGTATTTTCTATATTTGCTATTCTTGCTTCTAAGAATGCCTGCTCATTTTTAGCTTCATCATATTCGGCATTTTCACTTAAATCTCCAAAAGAAAGAGCTACTTTTATTTTTTCTGTTATTTCTCTTCTTTTAACAGTTTTTAAAAATTCTAATTCATCTTCTAACTTTTCTATTCCTTCTGGTGTCATCATATATTTCTTTGAATCACTCATTTATTTCGCTCCTTTATATAAATACTTCTTACATTTTTTGTATCTATTTCTAAAAAATATATTGTTCTTAACTATTTAACTAATTATAAAACAGAGTAATATTAAAGTCAACATTATAAAACACTCTGGATTACACGTATTACTATATTATAACATACTTGCATAGTTTGATAATATATCTATAACTTCATCTGAGTTATTTTTTGTATTTATTTCATTTTTTATATCTGTACAATTTTTGATTCCTTTTATATACCAAGCTACATGTTTTCTCATTTCTCTAACAGCCTTATATTCATTTTCATAGTTTAGAGTAAGTTTATAATGTTTTATACACATTTCTACCTTTTCTCTATCTGTTGGATATTTTATATTTTCCCCTTTTATTGCACTATTTATTTGTTCAAATATCCAAGGGTTTCCCATAGCTCCTCTAGCAACCATTATACCATCACAGTTTGTTTCTTGTTTTAACCTCATGGCATCTTCCACGCTAAAAACATCACCATTCCCTAGAACCGGTATAGAAACTGCCTCTTTTACTTTTCTAATAATATTATAATCAGCTTTCCCCTCATACATTTGTTTTCTAGTCCTGCCATGAACAGTAATTGCATCTACACCTGCATCCTCTAATTCTTTTGCAAACTCTACAGCATTTATATTATCTTCATCAAAGCCTTTTCTGAACTTTGCAGTAACAGGTTTTGATGTAACACTCTTAATCTTTCTTATAATATTACC
Organism: Clostridiaceae bacterium 14S0207; assembly: GCA_003288255.1. Taxonomy (GTDB): domain Bacteria; phylum Bacillota; class Clostridia; order Clostridiales; family Clostridiaceae; genus Hathewaya; species Hathewaya limosa. Next base: position 2,744,300 of record CP026600.1, read on the forward strand.
TGCTAACTTAGGATTTTTCATTAATGCAGATCCATCACCATTTTTAACTATTTTAGGTACTGGACATCCCATATTAATATCTATTATAGAAAAGTTATCATTATTATTTAAAAACTTTTCACAAACATTAGCCATAATCTCGGGATCACTTCCAAAAATCTGTATTGCTGAAGCCTTACACTTTGGTGATACTTTCATTAATGCCTCTGTATTTTCACTTCCATAATACAATCCCTTTGCACTTACCATTTCAGTATATGTAAGTCCACACCCTAACTCTGTACATATTTCTCTGTAGGCTACCTCTGTAACTCCAGCCATAGGTGCTAAAAACGTAGAATTTTCAAATTCCAGGTTTCCTATTTTCATAAAATGCATTACTCCTTATTTTTATTATATATAATTCTAAGACCATCTAATGTTAAGAAAGGTTCTATTTTATCTATACTTTTAGCTTCTTCATTTATTAAACTAGCTAAACCTCCGGTTGCTATAACCATAGGTTCTTTTTCACCTAAAGCCATCATTTCTTCTTTCATTTTATTAACTATAAATTCTACTTGCCCAACATATCCATAAAGAATACCCGCTTGCATACTTGTTATCGTATTTTTGCATATTATACTTTTAGGTTTTTCTAAATTAACTTCTGGAAGTTTAGCTGCCCTTTCTATTAGGGCCTGTGTTGAAATTTTAATTCCTGGGCATATAACTCCCCCCAAGTAATCTCCCTTTTCTGTAATAGAACAAAAAGTGGTTGCAGTACCAAAGTCAATAAGAATAAGCGATGATTTATATTTATCATAAGCAGAAACTGCATTTACAATTCTATCAGCCCCTACTTCTTTAGGATTATCATACTTTATATTTATTCCCGTTTTCACACCTGGTCCTACTATAATTGGCTTTACCTCAATATATTTTCTAATCATATGCTCTATAGTATACATTATATTTGGAACTACCGAAGAGACAATTAGCCCTTCTATATCTTTTATATGTATATTATTAAATTCAAAAAGCTTCATAACTTGAATACCATATTCATCTGATGTTTTATGTGGATCTGTTGATAACCTCCAATATCCTACTAATTCATCCCCCTCATAGACTCCTAATACTATATTAGTATTTCCTATATCCATTACTAAAATCACTTTATGCACCCACCTTGCCACTTATATGTATATTAACATAACAAAAGCAGCTTATAGCTGCTTTTATTATGTTATTTCATCTAAATCAATAATTTAATTGTAACAACTCCACCCTATTTGTCAAGTAGATAAGCATTTCCAATAATTTTATAAACTTACGTCTTTTTAGGATTAAAAATCAATATATTCTTATTAAATACTTATTAGAATAATCCTATAATAGATCCATCCTCTAAGATATCCATATTGTTAGCTGCTGGAATCTTAGGAAGACCTGGCATTGTCATAATATTACCTGTTAAAACAACGATAAATCCTGCACCACTAGATATTTTAACTTCTCTTATAGATATATTAAAATCTTTTGGTCTTGATAAAAGAGCAGGGTTATCTGACAATGAATTTTGAGTTTTTGCCATGCAAATTGGTAGTTTATCTAATCTTAAAGATTCAATTTCCTTTATGTCCTTTAAAGCATTTTTATCAAAATCTACACCATCAGCTCCATATATTTCCTTGGCTATTATATTTATTTTTTCTTTAATGTTTAAATTAACTTCATATAATGGTTTAAAATTACATTGCTGTTTTTCAATAGTATCAACAACTTTTTCCGCAAGTTCTATACCACCATCTCCACCTTTTGCCCAAACATCTGATAAAGCTATTTTTACACCTAGTTTATCGCAAAACTCTTTAATAAAATTAATTTCATTTTCTGTATCACTAATAAATTTATTTATGGCAACTATTACTGGAACTCCAAACTTCTTAATATTTTCTATATGCTTTTCAAGATTTTGTATTCCCTTAGATAATGCTTCTATATTTTCTTCATTAAGTTGATCCTTCTTAATACCTCCATGATGTTTTAATGCCCTAACAGTAGCTACTAATACAACACAATTAGGTTTTAATTCACCATATCGGCATTTTATATTAAAAAATTTCTCTGCTCCTAAATCCGCTCCAAATCCTGCTTCAGTTACAACATAATCTGAAAGTTTTAATCCCATTTTTGTAGCTATTAAACTATTACAACCATGAGCAATATTAGCAAAAGGTCCTCCATGAATAATAGCAGGTGTATTTTCTAAGGTTTGAACTAAATTAGGTTTTATCGCATCTCTCATAAGTAAAGTCATAGCACCATTTACTTTTAAATCTTTACAATATACTGGTTCTCCATCTAAATTATACGCTACTAGAATATTACCCATTCTTTCTTTTAAATCCATAAGATCATTAGCTAAACATAGTATAGCCATAATCTCTGATGCAACAGTTATCATAAATTCATCTTCCCTAACAAATCCATTAGGTTTACCACCCAAACCAACTACTACACTTCTTAAAGCCCTATCATTCATATCCATTACTCTTTTAAATTTGATTCTCCTACTATCTATTTTAAGAGAATTTCCTTGGTGAATATGATTATCTATAGCTGCACTTAAGAGATTGTTAGCTGCTGTTATAGCATGCATATCTCCTGTAAAATGAAGATTTATGTCTTCCATTGGGACTACTTGGGCATATCCGCCTCCTGCCGCTCCACCTTTAATTCCAAATACAGGTCCTAACGATGGTTCCCTTAATACAGCAACTGAATTCTTATGTAATTTATTAAGTGCTTGACTTAATCCTATAGTTACAGTGGATTTTCCCTCACCAGCTGGAGTTGGATTAATAGCTGTAACTAAAACTAAATTTCCTTTTGCATTAGATTTTTTGCTTAAAACATCTAAATTTATTTTACATTTGTACTTCCCGTAAAAATCTATATTATCTTCTGTAAGTCCTAACTTGTTAGCTATAGTTGATATATGTTGCATTTTTGCTTCTTGCGCTATTTCAATATCGGTTTTCATAAGAGTGACCCCCTTAAAATTTTATATAAAAAGGATAGTCCTTTAGAAAATGACTATCCTTTTTTGTTTCATTTATTTTTTCTTACTTTTCTTGTTTTGGTTCGTCTTCAATTTGTTGATCTTCTATCTTTTTAGATTCATCAACACTCTTTATTTCTTCAACCTCAGTTTTTTCTAAAACTGTCTCTTCATTTGATAATGTTTCTACATTATCTTTAACTTCTTCTGTCTTAAGTTTTTCTTTTTTTTCTTCCTTCGGTGGTAATTGTTCACCTTTTATTAAAAGTTCAAACTCTTCGCCTGTAAGTCTTTCTCTTTCTAGAAGAGCTCCTGCTACAGCATGAAGTTTATCTATTTTTTCTGTTAAAATTTTCTCAGCTCTATCATAAGCATTAAAACTTAATTGAGATACTTCTTTATCTATTCTAGATGCAACTTCTTCACTATAATTTCTTTCATGTCCTAAATCTCTACCCAAGAATACCTCTCCATGAGTAGTTCCGTATGAAAGAGGTCCTAGTTCATTAGACATACCATATTCGGTAACCATTTTTCTAGCTATAGAACTCATTCTATCTATATCATTTTTAGCTCCTGTACTAATATCTCCAATTATAAGTTTTTCTGCAACTCTTCCACCAAGTAATCCTACCATTTCATCTAATAATTTAGACTTAGATGTGTAACTTCTGTCTTCCTCTGGCAGATTCATAGTATATCCGCCTGCCATACCTCTTGGAATAATACTAATTTCATGAACAGGATCTGCATGTTTTAAGTATCTCATAACAACCGCATGACCAGCTTCATGGTATGCTGTAAGTCTTCTATCATCTTCGCTAATAACCCTGCTTTTCTTTTCTGGACCAGCGATTACTCTTGTAATAGCTTCTTCTAACTCATCCATACCTATAGCCTTTTTATTAGCTCTTACTGTTAACAAAGCTGATTCATTCATTAAATTTTCAAGATCTGCACCTGTAAATCCTGGTGTTCTCTTAGCAAGTACTTTTAAATCTATACAATCTTCAAGACGCTTATTTCTTGAATGAATTTTTAAAATTTCTTCTCTTCCTTTAACATCAGGAGCTCCGACTAAAATTTGTCTATCAAATCTACCTGGTCTTAATAAGGCTGGATCTAAAATGTCCGGTCTATTTGTAGCTGCAACCATTATAATTCCTTCGTTAGCAGAAAAACCATCCATTTCAACTAGAAGTTGGTTTAATGTTTGTTCTCTTTCATCATGTCCTCCACCAACACCTGCTCCTCTTTGTCTTCCTACTGCATCAATCTCATCTATAAAGACTATACATGGTGCATTTTTCTTTGCTTGCTCAAATAGGTCTCTTACCCTTGAAGCTCCAACACCCACAAACATCTCTACGAAATCAGATCCTGATATACTAAAGAATGGTACTCCTGCTTCACCTGCTACTGCTTTTGCAAGTAAAGTTTTACCTGTTCCTGGAGGTCCTACAAGTAGAATTCCTTTTGGTATTCTTGCTCCCATTTCAATGTATTTCTTAGGTTGTTTAAGAAAATCAACTACTTCTGCTAATTCATCTTTTTCTTCCTCTGCGCCTGCAACATCTTTAAATCCTATTTTCTTTTTATCCGGTGTGGCCATTCTTGCTTTACTCTTTCCAAAATTCATAACTCCACGACCACCGCCACCGCCTTGTGATTGCTGCATAAACATAAAGAAAAAGAAAACAAGCATTAATATGAACAATAGTGTTGGTAAATATTGAACCCATGCTGGGAAACTTTCAGGTTTTAAATATTGTAAATTAACACCTTCTAATTTACCTTTATCTATAATTTCATCTAGTAATCTAGTTGATATTACTACTTCATATTTACTTTTGTTATCACTTTTAAGTTGACCAGAGATTATAGCCAAACTTCCTTCTTGTTGTATATTGGCAGTTTTTATTTTATTTTCATCTAATACTTTAACAAATTGATCATATCTCATAGTTCCACTAGACTTCGTGGAGTCAAGCACTAGCATACCTGCCACCATAGCCAATACAAAAACAATTATCCAGACCGTTGCACTTGATAATTTTTTCATTAAAACAGGCCCCCCTCTCTATTTAGTTACTATAAAATTTTATCATATGAAATTTTTATTTACAATAACATTAATATTAATTATTTATTAATGCTTTGCTAAAACTTCAAAGTCGTATATATTTTAACTTATTTTCTCAATAATAATTCATTGAAAAATATTCTATATATACGACTTTCTTAGCTTTAACATTAATAAACTATGTATTACTTTAATTATACTACATTATTTAGTTTTTAATCCTTTTTATTTAAATTTGATATAAACTTTTTTATTTCGTGTAGACTCTTTCTTTTAAAATTCCTATAAAAGGTAGATTTCTATACATTTCAGCATAGTCTAATCCATAACCCACTAAAAAGTAGTCCGGTACATCATATCCTAAATACCTAACATCTAATTCTACTTTTCTTCTATCAGGCTTATTTAAAAGACAAGCTATCTCTACACTTTCTGGATTTCTAGATTTTAAATATTTCATTAAGTACTTTAAAGTAGTACCTGAATCTATTATATCTTCTATAACCAATACATTTTTACCTTTTATTTCATAATCCAAATCCTTCAAAACCCTAACGATCCCAGATGATGTACTAGACATACCATAACTTGATACGGCCATAAAATCCATTTGACAAGGGATAGTGATTTCTTTTAATAAATCTGACATAAACATTACAGATCCTTTTAAAATACCTACTAAAAGCAACTCCTTGCCTTTATAATCTCTACTTATTTGCTCACCTAGTTCCTTAATTCTCCCTCTTAACTGTTCTTCTGAATAAAGAATTTCTTGAATATCTTGTAACATCTAACTTTTTCCCCTCTCTATCTTTATTTTTAGCACTTGTTTTGTCTTATCCGTTACTTTATATTTTTCACTTACTCTATAGCCTACTATCCATGCTATATCTTCTCCAAAACAAACTAAAGGAACTTCATTTCTTTTTTCTCTTGGTACTTTCATATCTACAAACATCTTTTTAAGACTTTTATTTCCCTTCATCCCTAATGGATTAAACATATCTCCTTCTTGTCTGTATCTAAGTTTTTTATCTCCATTAATATTGTCATAATTAAAAAATTTAGTGTATGTACTACTTTCTGTTAAGTTTACTTCTTCTTTCGGAATTATTTCCAGAGAAATTTTAATATCTGAGATACAAACAACATTACCATCTCTTAAAAATATTTCTTTCTGTTTGCAGTTAGAATTATTACCAAAACTATTTTCAAAATCTTCTTTTGAATAAAGATAGACATCTCCATAATTATTGTACGCCACCACATCATTCGGAAGTATTGTTCGTGTTCCTGTACTGTTACGTCCAATTTCTATAACACTACTAATATGGTTTTTTTCAAAGTTATACATATTACCTTTAAGCTTATATAAAGCATTTCTAATAACTCGCGCTAATAGATTTTCATTTTCATTATGGAATGCCTCCTTTCTTATTATAACCCTATTTTGTTCTTTATAACAATATTTTTCGTAACATTCTTTAGAAATTTCTTTTAAAAGTTCGTTTTCTCCTTGCATTATTTCACCAAGTCTATTTAAAGCTGCCACCACATCTTTATTAAAATTCTCTTCCATATAAGGTATTATCTCTAACCTTACCTTATTACGACTATATATACACTCTAAATTTGTTTTATCTATTCTAGGTTTTAAACCTATATTTTCACAATATGATTCAATTTCTTTTCTTGTTCTTCCTAAGATAGGTCTAATATAAATTTCATCTCTTACAGGTCTAATTCCACAAAGTCCTTCTACCCCAGTACCTCTCATAATCCTCATTAACAAAGTTTCTGCTTGATCATTAGCATTATGAGCTAAGGCAATCTTTTGTATATTGTATTTTTTCCTTAGCTCATTAAAATAGTTATATCTCACTTCTCTTCCTGCCATTTCACAAGAAAGGCCTTTTTCCTCTCCATATTTTTCTACATTAAATTTTTGAGTAAATACTCTTATACCAAGTCCATTACATAAATCCTTTACATATTGTTCATCATCATCTGCATCCTTGCCTCTCAAACAATGATTAACATGAGCTGCATACAATTCTATATTCAATGTTTTTCTTAAACTATATAAAACATGTAATAGGCATACAGAATCAGGCCCCCCCGACAATGCTACTAAAATTTTATCTCCCTTTTGTATCATATTATACTTTTCAATATAATTTAAAACTTTATCTATCATTAGTAACCACAACTCCTAGCATCTTTATTATTTTATTAATTAAAGTTAATTATATTTTTTAATATATATTAGTGCAATACCAATTAATTAAATTTATGTTAATGAACTTAAGGTATAAATAATATTAATAAACCCCATAAACCTTACATGCTAATACTGTCATATCATCTTTAACTTTATATTCTCTAAGTTTTAATGCCTTATTCAATACTTCACATGCAATTTCTTTCGGTTCATTGCTTTTAATACTCTTTAAACACTCCTTAATAAATTTTTCATTTAAGATAGAATCATCATTATAATCTAAAACTCCATCACTAACCATGACTATAATATCTCCATTATCAACCTTCCTCTCCTCTATTTCTATATCAGCAGTATCCAAGACTCCTATTGGTAAACTTTTAGACTTTATTACTTCTACGTCATTAGCTTTTTTCAAAAAGCTATCTACTGCTCCAACCTTCATGAATTCCACCCTACCTGTATATAAATCTATATTACACAAATCTAAAGTAGAAAACTTCTCTGTTTCAGAAAATTTCATACTCATTATAGAATTTATAGCATTAATAGCCGTTATCTTACTAAAACCATTTTTGCAAAACTCATTTATAAGCTGTACAGATGCTTTACTTTCCCTACTAGCTTGAGGTCCTGAGCCCATACCATCACTAATAATAGCCGTATATGTTCCATCATCTAATTTATTTGCACTATAACTATCACCACTACATTTTTCTCCATCTTTACATTTAATCGCTACATAAGAACTTACTTGAAATTTGGGTATTTTTTCATAAGTAACATTACATGTACCATTCGCTTTGTCTATAAGACATGAATCTCCACAAACATACATAGGATATCCTGTTGCTTGATTTACATATGCTAAAGCATCCTTACTACAATATTTTTTACCCCCACACGAATTTAATATAAGTTTTACAATATCTCTTTTTCTTTCATCTTTAATACACAAAATATCTTTGTATTTAACTCTATTTTTATCTAAAATTCTCTTTAACTTATTTTCTAATTCTATATTTATATATATATTATCTTGTATCTCACCTCCTATATTTTTAACGGTTTCACCCATATTTTTTATCTGTTTTGAAAGTAGCTCCCTTCCCTCACATAAACTACTTCTTTTCATCTCATGAATAATATATTTATTCACTATATCCTCTGTATTTTTCATTAAGGCAGTTCTATTAACGCATTTTCTTTCTATTTCATAAGGAACCTGAAAATTATTCTCTTGATAATTTTGTATAAGCTCCATAAATGCAGAATAGGTATAATGCATTTCTTGTTTCCAACAAATACTTTTCATATTACAATTACAACATACTCTATCCGCCAAATTTTCAACCAGAGCCGAACTTTTCCCTTTCATCTCAAGTTTCTCATTATCCACTAAAGAATCTAAGGTATATGATATATTAAATAATAGATTAGAAAATTTATTTAACCTTTCATCATAAAGCCCTCTTATTTTATGCATGTACCCATCATTTAAGTCTTCCTTTTTTTCCTGAACATTAAATTCTAAACAAATTCTATTATAAATTTTTTTAGGAGTTATCATAAATAACGCCATAGAAGCTAAAAGTTCAAATCCCAAAAAGCTAGAATCAACTCCTAAATAAATTTGCATTATAAAAAATGTAATAGCATACGCAATGCCCGAAAAATATTTTCCTGTATCTCTAAAAACTCCTGAAATTAAACCACATACTCCAAAAACCGCTATATATACTGGCATAGATAAAGATGTCATTCCAACTATAGACCCTAAAACAACCCCAACTCCCCCACCGACAGAACTTCCACAAGTAAATCCAACTACACATACAAAATAAAGTCCCAATATATTCATCAATGATATTGATTTAAAACTGACTCCCCACGTTCCTGCCAAAATTAACGATATTACTATTCCCATGCTAATAGTTTCTTCATTGTCAAATAATTTTTTATTATCTATACTTTTAAAACATAAAATACCTTTGTTCATAATATAATATAATGGAATAATGCATAACCCTTCCATAACAGCATAAAAAACACTAAGAGAAAGATTCATTTTACTAAATATTATTTTAGTAGCTATAAATTCAATAAAAATCATAAAAAACATAGCTATAACTTTTTTCTTTCTTGATTCCTTATTTATAAAATAGTTTAAAATTAATAAACCACCAATACAAATTAGATAATTTCCAACACTTTGAATTTTAGGCATTAATGAAAAATAACCTAGCATACTTCCTATAGAAGCCACTAAAAACATCTGTTTATTAATATATAATGAAAATACCATCAACATAGCAATCCCAAATGGGGCCATACCATTTATAAGTTTAACTCTACTAATTAGCAGACAAACCAAACTATATAACATTGCCTGTTTTATGAAACCTATATTTATCTTACTATTTTCCCTTTCTTCCTCCTTTTCTTTTTTAACCCTTTTATAAGGTAAAACTTGTATACCATATTGCATAATTAATCCACCACCCTTTATAAAATTACGAAATCATTATATCAGTTTGAGCTGGAAATAATTGTCATAAGGTGGAATTATATTTTATTTTTTATAAGACATTTTAAGAGTATATTTGTATTTTTTTACCATATTGTATGAAATTCTATTTTAGATTTAAAATTTTAACTTTTAAAATGATAATAACTGAGTAAAACTTAAAGAATTTAACAGATTATTTGTAGATTTTATTAAGACTAGAATATATAAAGACATAAAAAAAACTGTTGAATTTATTCAACAGTTACACTCTATTTGGTAGCGGAAATAGGATTTGAACCTACGACACTTCGGGTATGAACCGAATGCTCTAGCCAACTGAGCTATTCCGCCATGTTGGTTGCGGGGATAGGACTTGAACCTACGACCTTCGGGTTATGAGCCCGACGAGCTACCAGCTGCTCCACCCCGCGGCATTTGGTGCTGAAGACCGGAATCGAACCGGTACGGTGTGTTAGCACCGCAGGATTTTAAGTCCTGTGCGTCTGCCAGTTCCGCCACTCCAGCTTAAATTATTAACATGTAAGGATTAAAATGGTAGCGGAAATAGGATTTGAACCTACGACACTTCGGGTATGAACCGAATGCTCTAGCCAACTGAGCTATTCCGCCATGTGGTTGCGGGGATAGGACTTGAACCTACGACCTTCGGGTTATGAGCCCGACGAGCTACCAGCTGCTCCACCCCGCGACATTGGTGCTGAAGACCGGAATCGAACCGGTACGGTGTGTTAGCACCGCAGGATTTTAAGTCCTGTGCGTCTGCCAGTTCCGCCACTCCAGCATTTACATGCTTTCATTTTATGAAATTGATTATATATCTTATTTAAAAACCTGTCAACAAGTTTTTAAATTTGGTGCTGAAGACCGGAATCGAACCGGTACGGTGTGTTAGCACCGCAGGATTTTAAGTCCTGTGCGTCTGCCAGTTCCGCCACTCCAGCATATTTTATTTCGCTGTTTTTCATCAGCGACAAGTGTTATTATATATTAATATGGTACACATGTCAACACATTTACACAAAAAAATTTATTTTTTTTAAAAAGGTAATAGAAAAGCTAGGGTTATTAACGTTTTCATACCCTAGCTTTTTTACATTTCCAAAGCATATTCTTTAAAAATGTGCCTTCTTTATTTTAAACTAATAATTATTTTGTCTTTTTTTTAATACTTCCTTGACCTTTAGCAAGTTTATAACTCTTAGTATCTTTTAATCTTTCTTCACTTTCTTTTAAAAATTTAGAAAGGTTATCTTCAAAGTTATGGTGATGAGCCTTGTTTTTTTCTTTTTCCCAATCGATTTCTTGTGGTACATGAGTTCTTTTAGGCTTATTTTCTTCTAACTGCTTCATTGACAAACTTATTTTACCATCATTATCTACTGAAATTACTTTCACTTTTACTACATCATTTTCTTTTAAATGTTTACTTATATCCTTTACAAAAGTTTTAGATATTTCAGATATATGTAAAAGCCCTATCTTGCCCTCCACTTCTACGAACGCTCCAAATTTTGTGATGTTAACCACTTTGCCTTCTAAAATGTTTCCTGGTTGTAAAGACATTGAAAATGTATCCTCCTTAAAATAAAATATTTATGTATTTTTTTTATTTTTTCTTATCTATTATTGTTTCTTCACCTTTTTTTACTAATCCAAGTTTTTCTCTAGCTAATTTTTCTAAGTAAATTTCTTTTCCTGATATTGTGACCTCATCTTTTAACTTTTGATTTTCCATTTTAACCTTGCCTAATTCAGTATTCCATTTACTAATTTCATTTTTTTGCTTATGCATAATAACTTGTTGTGAAATTAGTACATATCCTATATATACTATCGATAAAAAAATTAATATCTTTTTTTATTAATAAATCTTTTCATAGTATATCATACCTTTCACATTTGGTAAATTCATAATACTTTAGTCTTTATTAAAAACTTTTTTTACGTTATATATTAATAACTCAAGTGGAAATAACATATACTTAATTAAAATTCTAAAGAACTTAAAGATATATTTACTAAAATTATAAATTATCAATAAACAAAAATTACTTAAAAATCTTAAATATATAACTATTCCAATAAATATTAATAAATATATATATATACTAACATAAGCGTAGTTAGTGTACAACAAAAATATAAATACTAAAATCGATGTTAAAATCCAAAAAAGTATATCTTCTATCACAGTAATTATATTACCTGGTTTTTCCACACCCCTTATTAATCTATATATGTCAAAAAATAATCCTGTAATAAATCCAGCCATTAAACTAAAAATGAATAAACTTATTTGATACCCTATAGGAAATAACATTTTATTGCCTACCTAAATAATCTACTTAGTATAGTATCTTTTTTTTCTGGTTTTTTATTACTCCTATATATGCAAGAATTAATAGTTCCTGTTATGTTTAATTCTCCATTATTTACATCCAACTTATTCATTTTTAGATTTTGACCTTTGATGTTTAAACCACCTAAACTTGTACTAAGTATTATCTCTTCTTCATTAAAACTAATTACCTCTTGTACTCCAGAAACCTGTAACTTCTTTCTATTTTGTAAAGTTAAATTACTTTTCTTTTCTTCTACATTCATTTCTTTTTTAGATTCCATAATATTTATATTATCCTCCTTCTAAAATCAAATACTGCTTATACACCCTTCTTTTTATATATATATGCACTTAATTCAATAAAATGATAAAAAAACATTATGTAAAATAAAAAATGAAAAAGAGCCTATAAATTAATAAGGCTCTTTTTCATTTTTTATTCTTCAGCATCTGCACCAGATATGATTTCATACATATCTTTTGCTTCTTCTTTTCTAGCATGCTCAGTTACATTAACTATTCTTGCTTTAAGTGTATCTTTAGCAAATACTATTTCTATGATATCATTTTCCTTTATACTTGTACTAGCTTTTGCAGGTTTGTTATTTATTAAAACTCTACCACCATCACAAATTTCCTTTGCCTTTGTCCTTCTTTTTATTATTCTTGATACCTTTAAATATTTATCTAAACGCATAAATTATTCCCCTTTATTATAATTTTCGAATTTTAACTTTATAAAAAATCTAGATTTTAATAAAGAAAAAACCTAGATATTTATCTAGGCTTTATTAGTTATCTCTAACTACTTATTTACTCTTTCTTTGAACTCTTTACCAGCCTTAAATACTGGAACTACTGATGCTGGAATTGTGATTTCTTCCTTAGTTCTTGGATTTCTACCTATTCTTTCAGCTCTTTTTCTAGTTTCGAAAGTTCCAAATCCTATTAATTGTACTTTTTCTTCTTTTTCTAATGATTCTTCTACTGCTTCTATAAATGCTTTTAATGCAGCTTCAGCATCTTTCTTAGTTAACTTAGATTTCTCACTCATAACAGTAATTAATTCCGCTTTATTCACCTTAGTTACCTCCTTAAATTAAAGCATACTCTATAACATGAGTATACATAAAATAGCTTATTCTTCAAGAATTCAAAAAATCCTTCTTTTTTTATTATTTTTATAACAAATTTAGTTATAAGCTAGTCATTTTTATTTTTTGCTTGTTTCCACAACCCATCCATTTCCTCTAAAGTCATATTTTCTAAGGATAGACCTTGTTCCTGAGCCTTAGTTTCAATAAAACTAAATCTTTTAATAAACTTATTGGTTGTATGGGTAACAGCTTCCTCAGGATCTATATTTAAAAATCTGCATACATTTACTGTAGCAAAAATTAAATCTCCTAATTCATCTATTATTTTTTCCCTATTATTAGAATTATATACCTCTTTTACCTCAAAATATTCTTCTTTTACTTTGTCTAAGGCTGGTTCTACATTTTTCCAATCGAATCCTACCTTAGCAGCTTTCTTTTGAACTTTCTCCGCTCTCATTAAAGCTGGCAAATTTTTTGGAATATGTTCTAATATTTGCGTATAATTTTCAAAGTTATTTTCCTTCTTTTTTATACTCTCCCAATTATCTAATACTTCTTGTGTAGTGTCAAGTTTAATTTTTCCAAAAATATGAGGATGTCTAGAAATCATCTTTTCACAAATAATTTCTGTTATATCATAAATATTAAAGAATCCCTCATCTTTTCCTATTTTAGCATGAAATACAACTTGTAACAATACATCCCCTAGTTCTTCAATTAATTTATTTTCATCATCTTCATCTATAGCCTCTAAAACTTCATAACATTCCTCAATTAAGCATTTTTTTAATGTTTTATGGTCTTGTTCTAAATCCCAAGGACATCCTTCTTCTCCTCTTAAAACATCCATAATATTTACCAAGTCATAAAAATTTCTTAAAGCTTTTGTCCCTTTAGGAATATATAAAGAGGTTAAGTAATCAATATCCTCTTGTCTATCTAACTCATAAATTTTTATTTTTCTTATACTTTCTACACCTTTTATACCAGCACCTCTTACAAAATATATTTCTTCCTCATCATTGTAATACTCAGAAAGTGCCAATTTAACTTCTGATGCAATTAAGTTATTATAAACTTGTGTTATTACTATACCTATTTTATTATTTAGAACAGAGTTTTTCATTTCAAAGGCATCGACAACTTGCATACCTTCAATAGGATCTATTTTTAAACATCCCATGATAGCTTCTAAAAAACTAACTGCTGGAAGTATCTCATATTCTACATTTTCTTTTTTACAAAGATCAATTAATAAAATTACCGACTTCTCTGCAACTAATGGATGTCCTGGTACAGCATAAACAATCTCTTCAAAATGCTTCGCCTTTGATATTATATCTTCTGCAATTGATTTATAAACATCATCAAAACTCTCATTTGTTTCATAAGCATTATCATAAGTTGCAAATTTTATGCCCAATTCTCTTAAGTATTCTACTGTTGGATGTTTTTCCGTTCTTAAAAAAACATTTTCACAGTTTTTCAAGTTTTCTATTGTCCCTAACGTTAAAGAATCTTTATCTCCTGGACCCAATCCTAAAATTTTAATCATTTGCTTACCACACTCCTTCCTATATAGCTTTAACATATTACTTACTATTAGTTAAGCCTTGCACTGAAATTATTATACTTTAGATATTTTAGCACATTTTAAATAACTTTAAAATTCTAAGGTGTTCTAAATTTACGTTTTATTTCTTTATAGGAAAAAATATTAAAAACTATTATAAATATAGAATATATTATGACCCCTATTAAAATTGCTCCTAAACAAGCTAAATTGCTACTTGAAGTTAATATACATATATATCTATAAGAAATTATTACTGCAATAGACATGAATACTGATGCAAATCCTGGCTTAATTGTAGATTCATAAAAATTAATAGACATATTAAGTTTTTTTCTAATTAAAATTAAATTTAGTATACATGCTATAATATACCCTAAAGTAGATCCTATTACAGCACCGTATATATTAATACCTGGTAAAGGGACCAAAACATAAGTTATTATAACCTTAGCTATACATCCTATGGCTAAATTCTTAACAGGTGCATAAAAATTATTCATAGCCTGTAACAAAGTTGTACTACATTGAGTTAATACTATAAACGGAAGTGATAAAGACATATATTTAAGAATTTCATATCCTCCTACATCTCCCTTAAAAATAAGATTCATTATAGGATAAGCTAAAAAATACAACCCCATGGCGGAAGGAATTGATATTACACTTGATAATTTTATAGCTCCTTCAACCTTATTTTTAAGATCTAATCTTCTTTGTTTTATATAAGCTTCTGCTACTATAGGAACTATAGAGGTACATAATGCTACAGATAAAGCAAGTGGTACATGAGATAATGTTGATGCCTTTCCTGTAAGCTGACCATACAATATAGCTGCTTGTTTAGTCGAATATCCTGCCCTTAATAATTGACTAGGAACTAAAATTGAATCTACCAACCCCATTATAGTTCCTATAACTGCTCCGAATGAGAATGGAACAGCATTTCTTAATATAGTACCAACTATTCCTTTAGAATTTGTACTTATTGAGTTATTAAAACATTTCGTTACCTTTAAATATTTAATTATTAAATAAACGAGTCCTATTATAGAACCTATTACAGCTCCTAATGCCGCTCCTCCAGCAGCATACTCTATTCCTAATGGGAACAATATATATGCAATCCCTACTCCCCCTACAACCCTTCCAATTTGCTCTAAAATTTGAGATATAGCTGTAGGATTCATATTATGTAATCCTTGAAAGAAACCCCTTAAAATTCCCATGATTATAACAAAAACAGGTGCTAATGCCGTAGCTATAAAAGCATAATATGCTTTCATGTCCCATTTTAGACTGTTAATTATATTTTTAGAAAAACAAATAAGTATAAATGAAAATCCTAAAGCCACGGGTATCATTATAAGAAAACTGGACCTTAAAACTTTAAATATTCCTCCCCTGTCGTTATTAGCATTCATTTCTGATATTATTTTTGATACTGCTATAGGTATTCCTGAAGATACTGCTATAAATGTTAAATAAAGAGGATACGACATCTGATAATATCCCATTCCTTCATCACCAATTAATATCTGCATAGGTATCCTAAAAAATAACCCTAAAAATCTTGCTAAGATACCAGCTAATCCAAGGATTAGTGTTCCCTTAATGAGATTTTGCCTTTTCATAATTTTCCCCTCCTGTTAATCCATAGTTTAACGCAAATGTTTTGCTTTAATTAATATTATTTTTAGGTTTGAGGAATTATTACTTTAAGACAAAAAAATAAATGACAGGATTTTCATCACTGTCATTTATGTATAAAACATTTTTACTCCATTTGCTTACCTAAGAAATTAGCAGCTGTTTCAGCTAACTTTAATTCTAATTCTCCGAAACTATCTTTATCTTCATCTGTAATGATTAAAACGTTTCCAATAGTATCTCCTTCTGCTATAATTGGAGCAACAACTTGATACTTATATTTTGTTTCTTCATCATCTTCATATACTGGAATAACTTCTTGTGAGTTTTTACCAAGTATAACAGCCTTTCTTTCTTCCATAATAGTTTCTAATTCGGAACTTACCTTTTTATCTATATATTCCTTTTTAGAACCACCACTAACTGAAATTATTCCATCTTTATCTGTTATAATTACAGTTCCTCCTATGGTTTGTTGTAATGACTCTGCATATTCTTTAGAAAAATCGCTAAGTTCTTCTATTGGAGAATATTTCTTTAAGATTACACCACCATCTCTATCAGTAAATATTTCTAATGGATCTCCTTCTCTTATTCTTAAAGTTCTTCTAATCTCCTTTGGTATAACTACTCTGCCTAAATCATCTATACGTCTTACTATACCTGTTGCCTTCATTTGTTTTCCTCCTTTAAACATGTGTTGCATAAAATATCCTTGTGTTATTATTATCTTTATAATTATGTAATTTTATGCACATATTTAAATCAAATTTTCATAGTAAGACATTTTTTTCTATGATGACCTTAAAACCTCACATATTACATGTATTATTATTCAAATTTATTTTCATATATTTTAACGTTTTTCTCTTTTTTCCACTTCTCCATAGAATCTTTCCAAGCTTTCATTTTCTTATCAATTAAAACCTTATCTTTAATTCTATCTTTTACTTCTTCAAATTTCTTTGGTGGATAATCTGTTTTTTCCATTAATTTAATTATATGCCAACCTCTTTCATCCTGAGAGGGTTCACTAATTTGACCTACTTTCATAGACATAGCTGGTAATAAAAATGGTATTTGCGTTACTTGTTTATACTGTAAAAAGCCAAGTTCTCCACCCTTTTCCTTGCTAGATTGATCTATGCTCTTCTCTTTAGCCATCTTAGCAAAATCTGCACCTTTATCTAATTGTTTTTTAATTTCCTTAGCTTCTTTTTCTGTTTTTACTACTATTTGTGCTGCCTTAATTCCATTTGGTTTTTCAGTAAAATCATTTAAATTAGATGTATAATAGTCTTTTAATTCTTTTTCATCCACCTTTATATCTTTTGTAATCTTTTCATACACTTTATCAGACAGCATTGATATTTCTGCATTTTCCTTTATTCTTGTTTGCAATTTCTCTTCAGTTAATTTTTCTTTTTCTAGAGCTTTCTTATACTCTGCATCTGTTTTAAATTTTTCTCTTATTTGTTTTTTAGTTTCATCAATTCTTTTTTGTAATTCTTTTTCATCGACTTTGATTTTTAGATCATCAGCTTTACTTTTTATAACCATATTAGTTACTAAAATTTCTGTTAGCTTAGCTCTACCCTCTTTTAAAATTTCCTTAGCCTCTTCATTTTTTTCATAATTATCACCATATTTTTGTTTTAGAGGTTCAGTCATATAAGCAAGCTGTTCATCAAGTTGTCCTCTTGTTATTTTATTGCCATCCACCTTAGCTACAATCTCTTTTGCAACAGCCTTAGGAGTTTTTTCGATCATTTTACATCCACTTAAACTAGCCATCATTGTTAAGGCCATAATAGCACAAGTTAATCGTTTTGTATTCTTCACTTTAAGTACCTCACATTTCCATTTTATTTTTTTATTTTTAGAATTTTACATAAAATGATTTTATCATAACTACTTTAATTTTTAAACTATAGTTAAAAACTCTTTAAAAAGTTCAATAAGCCTTTCTAAAAGATTTTCTTTCTTTATATTTTTTAAATTATAGTATAAGACTGGCTCATCACCTAATTTAACCGCTAGCTCTCCCCTATAATCAGATAAAATCTTCTTAATTAATTCCCTACTTAATTTTTCCTTATTTATAAATTTAATATCTAATTTTTCTTTTACTTCTTTTATTTCTACTATTCCTAATTCATTTGCAATACTCTTTAAATATGCTATATTAATGAGATTTCTCACTGAAGGTGGTATATCTGAGAACCTATCTTCTATTTCATCTTCAATTTCAACTAATTCTTCATCTGAAGATATAGATGCAATTTTTTTGTATACTTCTATCTTCTGAGTCTCATCTTTTATATATCCACTTGGTATATATGCATCAATCTTAATTTCAATTGTTGTTTCAAATGCTTCCTCTTCTATATCTCCTCTTATTTTAGCTATTGTTTCTTCTAGCATCCTACAATATAGATCATATCCTACAGAAGACATATGTCCATGTTGAGAAGAACCCATCATATTTCCCGCTCCTCTGATCTCTAAATCTCTCATAGCGATCTTAAAACCTGAACCAAGCTCTGTAAATTCTTTTATTGCCTTTAATCTTTTTTCTGCAACCTCTGTTAGTACTTTATCTTTCATATAAGTAAAATATGCATATGCTATCCTATTAGAACGTCCTACTCTTCCTCTTAATTGATAAAGTTGAGATAATCCCATTTTATCTGAATCATATATAATCATAGTATTAGCATTTTGTATGTCTATACCTGTTTCTATAATAGTTGTACATAATAAAATATCATATTTTCTTTCCATAAAGTCAATCATTACATTCTCTAATTCTCTTTCAGTCATTTGACCATGTGCTATAGCAATTCTTGCCTCTGGTATAAGATTAGATAGATATACACTCATATCTCTTATAGTTTCTACTCTATTATATACAAAAAATACCTGTCCATTACGTGCTATCTCTCTCATAATAGCATCTCTTATTAATTGTTCATTAAATTCTACAACATAAGTTTGAATCGGATATCTTTCTTCTGGTGGTGTTTCAATTACACTTATATCTCTAACCCCTGTTAAAGACATATGCAATGTTCTCGGTATCGGAGTCGCAGATAGGGTTAAAACATCTACGCTTTTCTTTAAGTCTTTAATTTTTTCTTTATGCTTTACTCCAAATCTTTGTTCTTCATCAACAATTAGAAGTCCTAAATCTTTAAATACTACATCTTTTTGTAATAATCTATGCGTTCCTATTATTACATCTAAATTTCCTTCTTTTAATGCTTGTAATGATTTCCTTTGTTCTGCTGCAGTTCTAAATCTACATACCATATCAATATTTACAGGGAAACTTGAAAATCTTTTAATAAAATTATTATAATGTTGTTTTGCTAATATTGTTGTAGGAACCAGCACGGCAACCTGTTTTCCATCCATAACTGCCTTAAATGCTGCCCTTAATGCTACCTCAGTTTTTCCGTATCCTACATCTCCACAAAGCAATCTATCCATGGTCTTTTTAGACTCCATGTCCCCTTTTATCTCTTCTATTGCTGTTAATTGATCTGGAGTCTCCTGAAATGGAAATTCATCTTCAAATTGCTTCTGCCATACAGTATCCTTTGTATACTGATGACCTTTTAGTATGCTTCTAGCCGCATAAAGCTTAACTAGATCTTCTGCAATATCTTCTATAGACTTTTTAACTTTTCTTTTAGTTTTACTCCATTCTGCACTACTTAACTTTGATATCTTTGGAGTTTTTCCTTCAGAACCAATATACTTTTGAACTAAATCCAATTGGTCAACAGGTACATATAGAAGATCATTTCCACCATAAGAAACTTGTAAGTAATCTTTCTTATGTCCACCTACTTCTAGTTGTTTTATTCCCTTATATACACCAATACCATGATTTACATGAACTACATAATCTCCTAATTTTAATTCTGTAAAACTTTTTATCTTAGCTACACCTTTTTGATTGGTTTTATGTTTTGCTTTTCTCTTAGATTCTCCAAAAACTCCTTTATCTGAAATAACACAAAGCTTTAATTCTGGATATTCATAACTTCTTAACTGACTTCCATATGTTACTACAACTTCTCCATAAGCAATTTCATCTACAATATCCTTATAAACACTTTCTACACCTTTATCTCTCAAAGTTTGAATTAATCTTTCACCTCTACTTTTGGTACCAGAAAGCAGTAAGATTTTATATCCTAACTTTTTCTTTTCCTTTATTCCCTCTATTAGTAGATCTAACTGACCATGATATTCATTTAAAGTTATTTCAGAAAAAGATACTATAGATTCAGGCTTGAATTCTTTTAATGTCTTGGTAATACCACTTATAGTTAATAATTCTCTAGAAAGAATATATTCTTTTAAAATTTCCTTACTTATAATCAGCTCACCTTGTTTAGGAAGAAGATTACCTCTATTTAAGAAATTATCAAAATTTTCATTAAACTCCATGTAAATACTATCAAGCTTACCTGAACACCTTTGTGGGTCATCCATTACTATAAATACATCCTTAAAGTATTCAAAGAATGTAGAAGTCTTTTCATAAAAATAAGGAATATAACTATCTATAGTTTCAAATGTCCATTTCTCTTTTAAAGCTTCTAGGTTAGTGTTTATTATACTTAATATTTTTTCTGCTTCTTCATACTTATTATTTTTGTTAAATTTTTCTACGGTTGTTTCTAATTGTGTTTTAATATTATTATATCCATTTTCCAGATTTTTCTTGTACAATATAATTTCTTTGGCTGGAAAAATCTCAATAGTAAAACACTTGTCTATACTTCTTTGAGTTTGTGCACTAAAATTTCTAATTGAATCAATTTCATCATCAAAAAGCTCTATTCTATAAGGCATATTTGCAATAGGAGGATATATATCTATAATTCCTCCTCTTATGGAAAATTGTCCTTTTTGTTCCACCGTAAGTGTTCTTTCATATCCGCTCTGAACTAATCTCTCGCTTAATTTTTTTGTATCTACTGTATCTCCCACAGATAATTTAAAAATATTTTCTTTAAACATTTCTAAAGGAGTATAAACAGCCACTAATGCATCCACAGTAGTAATTACTATCTTTTTTTCTTCTCGTAACATTTCTCTAATAACTTTTAATCGTTCCCATCTCAAGTCGCCAGAAATGGCATCTATGTTATAAAACACTAGTTCCCTAGTAGGCAAATAATATACATTTGGAAGAAAAAAGTTTAAATCCTCATATAAATTTCTTGCTTCAATATCATTATGAGTTACAATTAAAATAGACTTATTAACTGTGTTGTATATAGCATTTGTTAAATAAGCTTTTGACGATTCAGATATACCATAAACCCCTATTGGATAACTTTTTTCTGTCATATTTTTTTTAATTTCAGAAAATCGTTCATTTTCCAATAAGGGCTTCATTAATCCTTTAAGCCTCATTATATAACACCTCTTATTTTAAACTTATAACATATTAACGCTCTTATTCATCAACAGAAAATCCATTAAATTTATTCATGGTTTCCGTTACTCCTGACTTAATTATCATCTCTACAATTTGAGGGCATATTTTTAAAACTTCTTCTACTTTTGCTCTCTCCTCTTTTCCAAACTTACCCAAAACATGCGCAACTAAATCATTTTTAGGTTGACCAACTCCTATTTTTATCCTTAGGAAATCTTGTGTACCTAATTTCTTTATTATATCCTTGATTCCATTATGTCCTCCTGCACTTCCTTTAGCTCTAACTCTAACTTTTCCTTCATTTAAGCTAATATCATCATATAACACTATAACTTTCTCTGTAGGAATATCATAATAATCAACCACTGCTTGCACACTATCTCCACTCAAATTCATATATGTAGAAGGTTTTAATAATATAATTTTTTCACATCCTATCCTTATTTCTCCATAGGTTCCTTTAAATTTTACCCTATCAATATTAATTTTATACTCTTCCGCTAACACATCTATTGCATCAAATCCGGCATTGTGTCTTGTATTTTTATATTCGTCACCTATATTGCCTAATCCTACTACTAAATACATAATTTCCTCCTATTTCAAACCATTATTCACTACAGTACCTATATTAAGGTTTTAATCCATCTTAATATCAAAAATAATTAGCATGCAATTATTGCATGCTAATTATTAATTTTAAATTATTTTTATAATTACTTCAACTACCTACACTTATATCACTGTAAATAATCTCTCCATTTCTCCATATCCTTAAAACTAACTTACTATCTTTCTTATTATAAATACTAATAAGTTCCCCTAAATCATCCATATTTCTTACTGTAATATTATTTACACCAGTTATAATATCTGTAGGTCTAATATTTTCTTTTTCACTTATACTATGTTGTAAAACCTTTCGGATATATACTCCTTCTACACCTTCATAACCAGTCGGTATAGCATTTTTACCAACAATACCTAAAGACTTTATTGCATTAAACTTCGAATTCAATATATTATTCACAACTTCTTCAATTTCATAAGGGTGCAACGCATTATAACTACAATCCTTTAATGCACTATTATCCTGTCCTTGAAAATTTATACCTAATACTTTTCCATCTTCATCGCAGATAATTGTTCCACCTTTGAGGTTCTTATTATTAGATATACCTGTCTGAATAAAATTAACTAAAAATTTTTTATTACCTTTAATATTTAAATTGCTAAATAATCTTTTTTCTATAGATAACATATTTCCTAAAAAGTTTCCCTTATGCTGTTCATCACCTTCTAAAATTATAATGTTCCCAGCTAGAGTACACTTCTCAATATTTCTAAAACTTATAGTCTTCAAATTCTCCTTATTTATCTTAATAACAGCTATTCCAGTTAGACTATCTTCCCCAATAAATTCTCCTTTAATTCGTTGTCCATTACTTAAACTAACCAAGATATTATTTTTATCTGGAAGATCATTGGCCCTTGTAATTATATATCCGTTTGATTTTAAAATTAACCCCAATTCCTTCACATTTTTACTTTCTATAATAACAGACTTATCTAACATAGAATTAAAAAATTTATCATAGTTAGAGTTATACTTACTTACCATACTAGCATCAGGTGAAAATTTATATTTCATTGATTTTTGTCCTAAGCTTTCACTTCTTATTTCTCTAATGTTAGTATTATAATCTACGTGAGTTTTAAAATACGATATAATTAAAATACTTGAAGAAACGGTAAGAGTAATAATAATTGTAACATTACTAAAATATTTTATACATTTATTAGTGTTACTTTTTCTAAATTCTATATTTTGCTTTCTCACTTCTTTTATTTTAGCTTTTTTTAGATTTAAGCCTGTTTTTAACCGCATTCTACCACTTCCTGTTTAGATTATGTATTAACAAATTTATTTAGATTTATCTAATGTGAATGTAAAACAAACTCCCTTATCTTCGTTTTCCACCCATATCTCTTGATCCAATTGTGATAATATTTCTCTAACTATAGAAAGCCCTAGACCTGTGCTCATTTTAGATGTTCTTGATTTATCTCTCTTATAAAATCTTTCCCATAATTTTTTTAGTTCTTCATCAGGTATCGGCTTAGAATCATTATACACAGAAATAATAGCTTGTTTAGATTTAGACTTAGCATTTATCTTAATTTCAGCATCTTGTTCAGAATATTTTATAGCATTATCAAGTAAGTTAGTTAGTACCTGTATAATTCTATCTTTATCTGCTCGTACCATTAATTTATCACTATCAAAATATACATCTACAGTTAAGTTTTTTTCTTTTATTCTTGTTTCAAACTTTAGTACAGTTATTCTGATAATCTCATTTATATCAATATCTTCTATTATAAGTTTAAACTTACCATCTTGTAATGCTGATATATCTAAGAGTTCATTAACCAACCTAGTTAATCTTTGAATTTCCTCATGGGCTAATTTTAAATAATAGGTTTCTTTTTCTTTTGGAATAACACCATCTATTATTCCTCCTATAAATCCTTTAATTGAAGTAATAGGGGATCTTATTTCATGAGACACATTAGAAATAAATTGTCTTCTATTGTCTTCTATTTTCTCCAAAAAATCTGCCATATAATTAAATGAACTAGCAAGTTCTCCTATCTCATCGTTAGTTCTTATTGTTACCCTTTTATCTACTTCTCCCTTAGAGATTTTTCTAGCAACATCATTTATTTCTCCCAAAGGAGTTAAAATAATTCTTTGTGAAAATGCATATATTACAAAACAAGATATAATAATGGCAAAAACTGCGGATATCCATATTATCTCATAAAATCTATTTAAAGGATCAGTAATTTGATTCATAGGAGTATTCATAACTATGGCTCCTAAAAATTTTCTATCATGAGTAATTACTGGAATTTCAATACTATGAACTAAGGTTTCATACACCTCTCCATAGCTACTTTTTTTATCTAAAATTTTATTATGTTTCAAATCTTTTACATCATTTATAAATAACTGAGTTCCTATTAATTTTTTATGAGAATATTCCGAAACAGAATATATATATCCCCAACTATCAACAAGCCAAATATCTGCATTTAAATAGTTTCCTACAAAGTGTAAAGTTTCCTCTACGGCTTCTGGAGTTATATCATTTCTTATATACCTTACAGCTAGCTGACTTAGTATAGGTGCTTGGCTTTCTAATTGTTTCGTTCTTTGTTCAAAATAATAATTTTCAAACCAAAATGATAGAAACGCAGCTAAAATCACAAAACTTAATGAAATTATTAATGTATAAGTAGCTAACATCTTAGTGAAAAGACCCTTTTTTCTCATCTATTTCACCTCAAACTTATATCCAACACCCCAAACAGTTTCAATTTGCCAACTTCCCGCTCCTTGAAGTTTTTCTCTTAATCTTTTTATATGAACATCGACAGTTCTTGAATCCCCTGGATAATCATACCCCCAAACTTCACATAAAAGTTGTTCTCTTGTAAATACTTTATTTTTATTTAGGGCTAAGAAATATAAAAGTTCAAACTCCTTAGGCGGCATCTTAAGTTCTGTACCTTTATATATAACATTATAAGAATTTATATCTATAACTAAATCTTCAAAAGATAATACTTCTTTATTTACACCTTCAACATTATATCTTCTTAAAACAGCTTTAATTCTAGCTATAAGTTCTTTAGGTTCAAATGGCTTAACCATATAATCATCAGCACCTAATTCTAAACCTAATACCTTATCAAAGGTTTCTCCTTTAGCTGTTAAAAGTATTACTGGTGTCTCACTATCTTTTCTTATAGTTTTTAAAACGTCTATACCATCAACATATGGTAACATTATATCTAATACCATTAAATCTGGCTTATATGAACCAAATTTCTCTATAGCATCCTTTCCATTATGAACTACAGCTGTTTCATATCCTGAATTTTCTAAATACATTTTTATAACTTCGCATATATTTTCATCATCATCTACAATTAAAATTCTTGCTATTGCTCCTTCCACATTAATACCCTCCCTTTATATTTATATTTATAATTTATCATATTTAAGTTTTTATTTTTTCAGTTTTACTTAAATGTTACAAAATATTTACCATGTACAATAATATTTTTTCCTAATTAATTGATTATATGTAAAAATAAAAACATGTTATAGTTATACTACAACATGTTCTTATTTAAAATGAAAATTAATCTTCAAATAATGTACTTATAGAAACATCATCATGAATTCTACCTATAGCATCCGCAAATATTGGTGCTACTGGTAATATCTTAAACTTAGAAATTCTTTTTTCTTCTGGTAAATCAATTGTATGTAACATAACAACTTCTTTTATAACTGAATTTTCAAGTCTTTCTATAGCTGGTCCTGATAATACGCCATGACTACAGCAAGCATATACATCTTTTGCACCCATTTTTTTAAGTGCAGCTGCACCGTTTGTTATTGTACCTGCAGTATCTATCATATCATCTATCATAATACATACTTTGTCTTTAACTTCCCCAATTATATTCATAACTTCTGATACATTAGCCTTTGGTCTTCGCTTATCAATGATCGCTATTGGTGCGTGTAACTTGTCAGCAAATTTTCTTGATCTTGCAACACTACCTAAGTCTGGTGAAACTACAACTACATCATCTCTATCTTTAAAACCATTTTCTATGAAATAATTTGCAAGAATTGGGCATCCCATTAAATTATCTACTGGTATATTAAAGTATCCTTGAATTTGTGCTGCATGTAAATCCATAGTCAATACTCTATCAATACCTGATGCTGTTAAAATATCTGCAACTAATTTAGCTGTAATTGGATCTCTTGATTTTGCCTTTCTGTCTTGTCTAGCGTAACCATAGTATGGTATTACTGCTGTTATCCTACCAGCAGATGCTCTTTTTAATGCGTCAACCATTATTAATAGCTCCATTAAATTATCATTTACTGGAGCATTTGTTGATTGAATAACAAATACGTCAGTACCTCTAACAGTCTCATTAATGTTTACTGAAATTTCCCCATCACTGAAAGTAGTTACTCCTGAATGTCCTAAAGATATTCCAAGTCTATCAGCAATATCTTGTGCTAATCTTTTGTTTGCGTTTCCTGTG
The DNA here is from genome assembly GCA_003288255.1 of Clostridiaceae bacterium 14S0207. Classification (GTDB taxonomy): domain Bacteria; phylum Bacillota; class Clostridia; order Clostridiales; family Clostridiaceae; genus Hathewaya; species Hathewaya limosa. The sequence goes on from CP026600.1 coordinate 2,771,447, forward strand.
AAGATTTTAATATTTTTCCCATTAAACTGCATTATGTAGACCTCCTAAAAATTATTTCTTTAGCCCCTTTTTTTCTACCCAATCAGCTATGTTAGTTTGTCTTGACCTTGCAACTGCTAATGCTCCTTCTGGAACTTCCTTAGTAATTGTAGATCCCGCTGCTATATATGAGTTTTCTTTAAGCTCAACAGGTGATACTAAATTAGCATTACATCCAACAAATACGTGGTTTCCTATAATTGTCTTATGTTTTTCTTTTCCGTCATAATTTACTACTACTGTTCCGCAACCAAAATTGCAACCAGAACCCACTTCGGCATCTCCTATATATGTTAAATGTGATACCTTAGTATTATCTCCTATTGTGGACTTTTTGATCTCAACAAAATCACCAATTCTGGCATTTTTACCAATGTTACTATCAGGTCTAATATATGCAAAAGGTCCAACCGTAGTATTTTGGCCAATATAACTTTCCAATATTACAGAACTTTGAATAGTAACCCCTGCTTCAACAACACTATCTTTAATTCTTGAGTTAGGATATAACATACATCCTTCCTTTATAATAGTTTTTCCCTCTAGTACATTGCCAGGATATATAATTGTATCTGATCCAATTTCTACATCTGTTCCAATATAAGTAGTACTTGGATCAATTATTGTTACCCCATTTTTCATATGTTTTTTATTAATTCTTTTTCTTAAAATTGCTTCTGCCATACTTAATTCCACTCTGGAATTAACAGCAGTTGTTTCTTCTACTGGAACTTCAAAAGCTCCTATTTTAAATTTTTTATTTTTAAATATTTCAATTATATCTGTTAAATAATATTCATTTTGTGCATTATTATTAGATAATTTATTTAAATTATCTAATAAAGCCTCTATATCAAAACAATACATTCCTGAATTAACTTCTTTAACTTTAGCTTCTTCTTTTGTGCAATCCTTAAATTCAACTATCTTTTCCACTTCAGATTTTTCGTTTCTTATTATTCTTCCATATTTAGATGGATTTTCTAGTACTGAAGTTATTATGGTAGCTTTATATTCTCCATCTTCATGGAATTTAAATAATTTTTCTACCATTTCTTCGGTAATTAATAAACCATCACCTACAAATATTGCAACAGTTCCTTTTTTACCCGTTAAAAATTCATTACAACACATTACTGCATGCCCAGTACCTAACTGTTCTTCTTGAAGTGAATAAGTAACATTTCTGCTTTTTGTACTTTCCTTAACTTGTTCTGCACCATAACCTATAACTAAGTTTATGTTTTCAATTCCTGTAGACTTTATTGTATCTATAACAAGATTAATCATCTCTTTACCGCAAGCTTTATGTAATACCTTTGGTAGTTTTGATTTCATTCTTGTACCTTTACCTGCAGCTAGGATAATAGCACATTTATCCAAATTCAACACCTCGTATATATTTATTTTCAAATATAAAATTCCCTTTATAATTATATTTGAAAAGATTAAGTTTTTCAACCTTATCAAGATTTTTTTCAGTAAGTTACATTTTTTTTAAAATTATCATCTTATTTGAAAACTTACAAAAATAAAAAGGAGCCTAATGAACTCCTTTTATTAAAACTACAAATTTTTATTATTCTCCTATTTCCTCTGATAAAGTGTTTTCATCTGCACTTATTTGGCTTTTCACTCTTTCGTATTCTGACAAAATTGCATCCTGTATCTTTTGTCTTGTATCAGTATTTATAGGATGAGTTATATCTTTAAACTCTCCATTTGGTGTTTTTCTGCTAGGCATAGCGATGAAAAGTCCATTTTTACCTTCTATAACCTTAATATCATGTACTACAAACTCTCCATCAAATGTAACTGAAACTATTGCCTTCATCTTGCTATCAGTAGAAATCTTTCTTATTCTTACGTCTGTAATTTGCATAGGTGCACCTCCAAAACAGTTACTTTATATAATAATTCTCCATGATTCACAGAATTCCTTCTTAATTTTTAAAAAATTCTCAATCTTTTTTAATATTGACATTTTTTTTACCAATATTAAATAAAATTTCACTTCTAATTTTTATTTGATGGATATATTACTGCATTTCCTTCTTTATTTATACCCTCAAATTGTAACAAGGATATATAATCTTTAACTAATTTTTCTTTTGTCTCGATATCTTCTATAAATACACCTATACCTAAAAGCTCACATTCAAACTCTTTTAATAAATTTATAATTCCTGTTGCAGTTCCCCCGCCCTTCATAAAATCATCTATAAATATACACTTACTATGTCTATCTATAGCCTTTCTTGCAAGAGTCATAGTTTGTATTCTCTTTGATGATCCTGATACATAATTAATACTTACAGTAGTTCCTTCTGTAATTTTTGTATCATGCCTAACTATAACAAGTTTAACACCTAAACACTTTGCAACTTCATATGCTAAAGGTATACCTTTAGTTTCTACTGTAATGACACAATCAACACCTAATTCATTAAACTTAGATGCTAAAATAGCCCCAGCTTTACTTATAATTCTAGGATCATATAATAAATCGGTCATATATAAAAAATTTCCTGGAATAATTCTTTCGTGATCACTTAAAAGTGAACATATTTCTGACATAAAATTTTCTTTTTCTATATTACTAGTGTCTGGTATATATTTTATACCACCTGAAGCCCCTGATATTGTTTCTATTTTTCCCATGAACAACTTAGATAAACATTCTCTTACGATAACTATATCTTCACTGATTGTAGATTTTGCAGCATTCAGCGAACTTGTAAATGTATTTAAATTTATTACCCTATTAGGGTTTTCTACCAACACTTTTGTTATTGCTCCGATTCTTTGATTTCTTGTAAACTTCTCTGCCATTAACATCACCTTTAGAAAAAAATTTTACGAATTATTATTTATTTACCTCTAAAAACATTCATGATTTTATAGTATATTTTACAACATATAAAGAGTTTTAACCATAAAATAGAGAAATATTTAAATAATTTTTTTTAAAATCCATTTTTTGTGTTGATTTTCAATAGTTTTGTATATAATTATAATGTAATAATCTAAAAAATATTTTATATTAGAAAGAAATTTTATATTTTTGCCCAAAACAGGTAAGTTTTTAAATAAAATTTTCTTTTTACAAGGAGTGATAAAAATGTCTTTAAACTTTATAAATGATATTAAAAAGAAAGTTCATTTCATAGGCATAGGTGGTATAAGTATGAGTGGGCTAGCAGAAATTTTACTTAAAAACGGTTATTCCGTTTCTGGTTCGGATATGAAAGAAAGTCATATAACAAAAAAATTAGAAGATTTGGGTGCAACTATTTATATAGGTCACAAAAGTGAAAATGTAGATAATACTGACATAGTTGTCTATACTGCTGCCATAGCTCAAGATAATCCTGAACTTATGCATGCAAAAAATTTAAATTTAACAATGTATGACAGAGCTGAATTTTTAGGTCAAATAATGAAAGATCATAAATATAACGTAGCTGTTGCTGGTACTCATGGCAAAACTACAACTACATCTATGATGTCCCATATAGCATTAAGTGGAAACCTAGATCCAACAATTTTAGTCGGTGGAGAACTAGATGTTATAAACGGTAATATTCGTGTAGGTAAAAGTGATTATTTTATAACTGAAGCTTGTGAATACAAAGAATCTTTTCTTAAATTTCACCCTTATGTAGGAATAATATTAAATGTAGACGCAGATCATTTAGACTACTATAAGGATTTAAATCATATTAAACAAGCTTTCGCAAAATTTATAAATTTAATACCAACGGATGGATATCTTGTAGCAAATGCAGAAGATAAAAATCTTATGGAAATTATAGATACTGCTAAATGTAATGTAATAACTTTTGGTATTAATAATGGAAGAATAAGGGCTAAAGACATTATCTTCAACGATAACGCAACTTCTACCTTTAATGTCTATGATGGTGAAGAAAAATTATTCCAAGTAAATCTTAGTGTACCTGGACAACATAATATACTAAATTCACTAGCTACTATATGTGCTTCTTTAAGCTTAAAAATTCCTAAAGATGCTATAATAAATGGTTTGTTTGATTTTAGAGGAACTCATAGAAGATTTGAAGTTAAAGGTATTAAAGATGGTATATCTGTTATAGATGATTATGCCCATCACCCAACAGAAATTAAATCTACTATAAAAACTGCAGACAAATATCCTCACAAAAACTTATATTATATCTTTCAACCACATACTTATACAAGAACCTATACATTATTTAATGAATTCTGTAATTGTTTCTCTGGAGTAGAAAATTTAATTATTACAGATATCTATGCTGCTAGGGAAAAAGATACTGGACTTGTAAGTTCTGAACAATTAGCAGAAGGAATTAAAAAAGCTGGTGTAAATTGTACTTATATAAAAGACTTTAATGAAATAACTGATTATCTAAAAAAACACTGTACAGATGGAGATGTAATAATAACTGTAGGTGCTGGAGATGTATTCAAAATAGGAGAAGATTTTTTAAAGTAGTCTGACTAAAAACTTATGGTTATAAAATTTTTATTAATTTTATAACTGTAAGTTTTTTTATAGGATAATTTTTAAAATATTGTACAAAACTATAAGTAAATTAACTTTATTTTACTTAAAGGATGTGAGACTAATTGAAAAATTTTTTAATATCTGCATTAGTAAACTTAGGCCTAATTCTAATCTCTTATTACATATTCAGAAGCATTATTAGTGGTCCTAAACGTCATAAAATCTATGAGAAATTCATGAGCTCCTTTGCAAAATTCGTTATATTATTATTTATAATATCACTTGTAATAACTAGTGTTACTACTTTTATTTTATATAAAACTAGATATTTAATGTATATAAATATTATTACTCCTGCAATTTTATCATTACTTGTAGGATTTATAGTATCAACAGTACCAACAAAGGGATTTGATGATAAAAAAAATTAATTATAAAAAATATAGCAGTTAAAACTAACTGCTATATTTTTTATATAAATTAATAAACTTTCTTGACAGTATCCAAGCTGTCTTGTATAATATTATTTGTATTTCGGGGTGTAGCGCAGATGGGAGCGCGCGTGGTTTGGGACCATGAGGTCGCAGGTTCAATCCCTGTCACCCCGACCAAAAGAATCACATTTTGTGGTTCTTTTTTTATTTATATTATATCTATATATTTTTTTATTAATTATCCACATCTATAAAATACTTTTTTAATAAATCCACATTTTTCTAACTTTATTCACATTTCTTCTCTTATATGAAACTTAATATACTCTTTTATCCACAATTATATCTTTTGAAAAATATCTATACCTATTATATAATAATCTAAAATTAATTAATATTTCTCAAGTTAAGGAGGGAAAACTTTGAATTCAGTTTTACATCATTTAAAGACAACTGATGAAAAAATTTTAAGGTTTTTTAATCATAATATAAAATCTAAATTTTTGGACTCTATACTGCCAAAAATAACCTATTTAGGTTCTATTCCTTTTACTTATTTATTTTGTTTAACCCTTTCAACCATACCCCTAAAAAGCTTGAGAAGTCTGGGCCGTAAATGCTCTTTATCTTTAGTATTGTCTAGTATCTTAGTTTTTCTTATAAAAAAACTAGTAAACAGAAAACGACCTTTTTTAAAACTTAAAAATTTACATATTCGAAAAATTCATATAGATCCTTACTCTTTTCCTTCTGGTCATACAGCCATGGCTTTTTCTATAGCTGTAATGTTAAGTCTTTCCTTATCTTTCATCGATATATTACTTATACCACTTGCAATGCTTGTTGGCATATCTAGAATGTATACTGGTGTTCATTATCCAACAGATGTATTTATAGGAATGCTCATTGGAAGTATTTGTTCTATATGTATTTATTTCATTATGTAATTCAAAATTATTTTAGGAGGAATTCCTTATGTTTAAAGATATTAAAGGAGCAATTTTTGATTTAGATGGAACTCTTATAGATTCTATGTGGTTATGGAGTAAAATCGATGTAGAGTACTTAAAAAAGCATAATTTACAAGTACCTGAAGATCTTAAAGAAAACCTGAACCATCTATGTTTTAAGGATTGTGCTAAATACTTCAAAACTAGATTTAACCTGCCATACACGCCAGAAGAAATAGAATCTCATTGGATACAGATGGCTTTACAAGAATATTCAACTAATATATCTTTGAAACCTGGTGCAAAAAAGTTTTTACAGTTCTTAAAAAATAACAATATAAAAATTGCCCTAGCAACTAGCAACCGAAGAGACTTAGCAAATGCTAGTTTAAAATTAAATGATATAGCTAACTACTTTGATTGTATAACTACTACTGATGAAGTGCCTCGTGGCAAGAATTTTCCTGATGTCTATCTTCTTGCTGCAAATAGATTAGGTGTAAATCCAGAAAATTGTATAGTCTTTGAAGATATTCTTTTAGCTGTTAAAGGCGCCCATTCTGCTGGTATGAAAGTTATTGCTGTTTATGATGAGTTTTCTAAAAATGAGGAAAAAGAGATCACAACTATAGCTAGCAAATATATTCATAATTACGATGAATTACTTCACATGATTTAATCTTTAACCATGTAATTAATTTAAACTTTCATTAATATAATTATATAGACATAAAAAATAGGATGTTTATTAAAAAATAGACATCCTATACTAATTTTAATGGAGGTATTTTTATGATTTTTACCATTTTGTTGATTATAATTCTCATATGTGCTTTGATTTATATGTACTATACATATGAAAATGCCATTTATAATTTAAAAAATCAGCTTACCCTTAGCAATTCACAAAACTTAAAACTTAAATCTACTCTATTGGAAAACACAGATAATTTTTCTAACCTTACAATTAACTTTTCTAATCCAGAATTTTCACATGCAATTATAAATCAAAAATGTTATATATATTTATGTCCTTTAGAAAATTCACCTATTATAAATATTTTAGAACAAGGTATTGAGATTAATTTATTAGCCATAGCGGAAGTTCAAGATTTGACTTGGTATGAAATATCATTAAAAATAGAATCCAATAATATAAATTCTAGAGGTTGGATTTTAGAAGAGTGTATAAATAAACTAAATTTAAATACTTAGAAATTGTTACTCTAAACTTTTGTTAAACAAAAGCCAACAAACAAATGTTGGCCTTTTACCATACTAATTAATATTATTTAATTTTTCCATCCTTATATTCGGGAACTATATCAATAATATCTTTTTGTATACAATATTCTAAATCATCTTCAAGATTTAATCTTGTTAACCTATTATAGTGTGTAGCATCTTTTATGAAACTTATTATATCCTTATGATTTTCATAGACCATATAAGATGTTTTTGCTATATCAGTTAAGTTAATCTTTTTATTAATTTCTTTTATTTTAGATATTATATATCCCCCACAGATAAAATCATCCATTGAAAATTCACCATTTGTTCCTGAATTAACAATAACCAAATCATTATTTATAGCACAGACTTTTTTAGCCACGGCTTCTGCATTAATCATTGCCCCTATTAAAATATTTCTCGCTCTCTCGCTACCTTTAATTGCTCTTGTTCCATTACTAGTGGTTATTATAAATGTCTTATTCTTTATAACCTCTTCTGTATAGTCCAATGGAGAATTAGAACAATTAAATCCCTCTATTTTTAATGCATTTCTTTCTCCGCCTAAAATGTATAATGCTCTATCCTTTTTACATAAATCAAAAGCTTCCTCTGTAGATAAAACGGGTATAACCTCTTTACATCCTTTCTTAATAGCCGTAACTATAACAGATGTAGCTCTTAATACATCAATTACTATTACTGTCTTTCCCTGTAATTTATCTGCATTAATATGATCAGCCGAAATCATTAAATCAATATTCATTACGATTCATCCCCTAATTATATATATTATTAATCTTTAAAATCCTTGCCTTGGTAAATATCTTCTTCTATAAACCTTCTATCTATAGCATTTAATATTTCCCACTTTTTTAAGCTCCACATAGGTCCTATTAATGATTTTCTTGGTGCATCTCCGGTTAGTCTATGTATAACTATAGATTGAGGTAACAACGCTACAGATTTACATATTATATCTATATACTCATCCCGTTCCATAAACTTAAGCTTTCCTTGCTCATATAACTTTACTAGTTGAGTATTCTCCATAAGATGAAGTAAATGAAGTTTAATTCCTTGAATATCCATTTTGGATAAATACTTTATAGTATTAAGCATATCTTCAGCTGTTTCACCTGGAAGTCCCAAAATAACATGCACTACTACATCAATATTTTTTTCTCTTAGTTTTCTAACAGCATCTTCAAAAACTTTAAGTTCATATCCCCTATTAATAATTTTTGCCGTATTTTCATTAGAAGTTTGAAGTCCTAATTCAACCCATGTATAAAGTTTTTTATTATATTTATCTAAAAGCTCCACTACATTATCTTCAAGACAATCTGGTCTAGTTGCTATAGCTAATGCCACAACTCCTTCATTTTGTATAGCTTCATTATATCTTTTATCTAACACTTCTATGGGTGCATAAGTATTTGTATATGCTTGAAAATAAGCTATGTATTTTCCGCTTTTCCATTTTTTATTCATAATTGCTTTTATATCTTTAAATTGAGTACTAATGGAAAAATTTCTGTTTCCTGCAAAATCCCCAGATCCTCTTGCACTACAAAATACACATCCTCCTTTTCCTATAGTCCCATCTCTATTAGGACAAGAAAAGCCTGCATCAAGTGAGATCTTAAAAACTTTTTCTCCGAATTTTTCTCTTAAAAAATAATTTAAACTACGATATCTCTTATCGCCCCATTTTTTTTGCATTACATACTTCCTTTCAAATCTTTTGTATATTTATTAATATGATTATATTTTATCCCTCTTTATAAATAACTTCAAAACATTTATTTATATCGAGTAGGAGCTAAATAATTATTTTATTTAGCGTCCTCTCACACCACCGTACGTACCGTTCGGTATACGGCGGTTCATTAAGAATTATGTATTAGCTGATATCCTTTAGATATACTTCTGTAACCAAGGTTTTCAATATATTTGTTGTTTAAGATTGTGTCAAGAACTGGGCTTTTGGATATTCTCCAATAGCCTTTTCTTGTATTTGCGTACTCCCATGCTTTATGGGTCGGAAGACCTAGTTTTATGAGGTTTCGTCCTCTAGTTTTAACCTTTTTCCATTGTTTCCAAATACAACTTCTTAACCTTCTTCTTATCCAACTATCTATTTTTTGTATTTTAGCGTTAGCTTTCGCTACTCCAAAATAATTAATCCATCCAATCGTTAATTGGTTAATCATGTAAATTCTATATTCTATACTTATACCTTTATTACGATTTGTTAATTTTCTTATTTTGTTTATGAATCTTTTATATGACTTTTCATGTATCCTTATATTGGCTCCGCCTTTTACAAAATAGAATGAAAAACCAAGAAATTTTCTTCTCGTCACAAAATCTACCGCACTTTTATTTTCATTAACTCTAAGTTTTAATACATCTTCAAGTACTCTTCTTGTACTTGCCATAACTCTTATTCCTGCCTTTTTGCTTTTTACATATATATTACAATCATCTGCAAATCGACAAAATCTATGACCTCTTTTCTCAAGTTCTTTATCTACTTCATCAAGCATGATATTAGCAAGGAGTGGGCTTAGTGGACCACCTTGCGGTATACCCTTATCAGATTTTACCTTCAATCCATTTATCATTATTCCAGATTTAAGATACTCTCTAATTAGCCTTAATACTCTTTTATCTTTAATTTTTCTTGATAGTCTTTCCATTAATATATCATGATTAACTTTATCAAAGAACTTTTCTAAGTCTATATCAACAACCCACTTATAACCTTCGTTAATATATTCCTTTGATTTTAATATAGCCTGTTTAGCACTTTTATTTGGTCTAAATCCATAGCTATTATCTGAAAAGGTAGGGTCATAAATTTTATTAAGTTCTTGTGCTATTGCCTGTTGTATTAATCTATCAAGTACAGTAGGAATTCCAAGTAATCTAGTTCCACCGTCAGGTTTTGGTATTTCCACTCTCCTAACGGGTGAAGGTTTATATCTTCCCTCTAATAACTTTTGCTTAATTGTTATCCAATTCTTAATGATAAATTCTCGAAATTCATCGGTTTTCATACCATCAATACCATGGCTTCCTTTATTAGCAACTACTCTTTTCATGGCTTTTAGCATATTTTCTCTAGCTAAAATCATTTCAAGTAAGTTATCAGTATCATCTATTACATTGTTTTCTCTTTCTCTCTTTGCTAACGCCAAATTATTACTCTGCGCCCCTCGCTTATCTTGAAGTTCCACTTCTCCTTCCACGAGGCGACCTCTGTATTGAGTTGTCTGCTTTCCTTGTAATTTATTTGAATTATTCAAAGCTGAAAACCTCCTAATGTTCAGTCCTTCCCGCACTACGTGCACATAGTGTGGTACTATGACCTCTGCTGACTTCTGATAGTTCAGTTACATATCACTATGTAAGTTATCATGTAGGAAATTCATCCTTTAATGATATATCTATCAGACCTCCCCAGGTAAGAACGCAATCTTTCATTCCATATATCTGCCACATATACTGTAGTAGCTTTCGGGTGATACGGACTTTGTTTTGTTATGCAAACTCATCCAGCTATAATCAGCCTCTTATGTGATTCGTATTCCTCAGACCGGAATTTTGCCCTCCGACTTCCTTCAGATTCCATCTCGCAATGGACACCCTTGTCATTGGCTAACGCCTATATCACCTTCGGCGCTCGGGACTTTCACCCTATAGATTGCGCCCATGCTGGGCGCACATAAATTAAAGGTTTCAAAACAAAACTTGTTTTGAAACCTTTATATTACCTAAATTTTGGTTAATTTAAATTCCTTCAAATCTAAACTCCAGTTTCCTATAATATTTCCATCTACATTATCTTTTTCATTTCTTTTAACAACTTGAAAATTTAGAGTTTCCTTATCAAAACCATTAAATAATATATTAACCTTATCTACTGGAAAAATACTTTCTAGATTAACTGGTATTAAAGATCCTTCTCCCGTATTATATACTCGTATAAATTTTCCATTATTACTATCACTATATTGACATAATACAAATTCATCATCTTGTGAAAATACTAGAAAATCTATATTTTTATCCTTAAGTACATCTAAAGATATAATTTCTTTTCCTATTGGAATTTCTTTCATACCCGAAGAGCTTTGACCTCCAGTTGTTCCACCTGATGGCGGAGTACTACCTGCACCTGATGATGGCCCTTGAACAGCTAAACTATCATCTATAATAATTATTCCAATAAAAGGCATTTTTCCTTTTGTACTAATAGCTATCTTATCCGCATTATAATTAAATTGTAATCTTCCAAATTCTTCTTTGCTAACTAATACTTTATGAATATTTCCTGCATCTACTTTAGGAAAAAAGTATGTTGGTATACTGCCTTTTTCTAAAATTAAGTCAGTTTTTACATTAGTCTTATTCCTTTGTCTTACTTTTCCAGATTCAATAAATCCCTCTTTTTCAGGTGAATATTTAATATCACTAATTTTATATTCTGATCCCTCTTTAGTGACTTTTATAGCCAAATTATCCAAAAATGCTTGTGCATATTTTTCACTACATCTAGCAACTTTTAATTCAACTAGGGCACTTCTGCCTATTTCATTAACATTATTTATTGTAAATCCTTTTATTTTTAACTCCCCATCTTCCACTTTCTTAGATTTAGAACTTAATTCTTTAGTATAAAGTTTTTTAGCATTGGTATAATCATCTTTTTGTAAATATCCTATATAATTATTAACTATTTTTAATGCTGACTTAATTTCAAAGTTATTTTCTTTCTCCTTAGCCATTTCTTTTGCATTATTACATCCTGATAAAACTAAACTTATAATTAAGAAAAATATAATTAAAACTCTTCCTTTTCTCACTCTTATTTCCCCTTTCACTAAAATTCATATATTTATTTTTTCCATAAAACAAAATTTAATTAATAAATTCATTATTTAGTTAACAACTTAATATACTTGTAATAAAAATATATATTTTAGGGAGGAATTTGTTTTGAAAAAGAATACCGGTCAGACTTTGCAAATTGCAGCTGTTTTTATAGGCACCGTTGTAGGTGCTGGATTAGCCTCTGGTCAAGAAATTACTCAATTCTTTACTACATATGGATTTAAAAGTTTTATAGGAATCTTTATTTGTCTTTTAATTTATGTTGGCATATGTCCTATAATTTCTGAAATAAGTATAAAATATAACTTAAATTCATATGACCAACTTATAAGCCTTGTAAGCCCTGGATATTTGGGTAAATTCACCGATTTAATGACGGCTTCCTTTTTAGTATGTTCCTCTGCCATTATCTTAGCTGGAAGTGGAGCTTTATTACATCAATATTTCAAAATTCCTAAATATATCGGATTAATTCTTATGACCATAATCTCTATTTGTACCCTATTGAAAAATACTAAAGGTCTAGTAATTATTAATTCTTTTATTGTACCCTCTTTGATTATTGTTATACTGTTTATATTCTCTTTATATATTACTTTTTTTAGCAAAGAAATAAATATAAATACCTTGTTAGCCTTAAAGCCTTGTAAACCACAGCTAATCTCTGGCCAATGGCTAATTTCATCTATTTTATATGGTGGATTTAATATACTATGTTGTTGTGGTGTTTTAGTACCATTGAGCAAGGAAAACTCAAATAAATGTGTTATGAAGAATGGAATCATTTTAGGCTCTATAGGTTTAACCATAGTATGCGCCATAATTAATTTAATGTTATCTTTAAATATCCCTGGGATATTTAACTATGATATTCCTCTTTTATATATAGCTAAGCCATTTGGCCTTGTTGTACAAGGAATCCTATTATGCATTATATGGTGTGAAATGTTCTCTACTGAAGTATCCAATATATATAGTGTTTCTAAAGCATTAGAACAAAAATATAAATTAAATTATAACATTGGAGTATTTTTAGTTATGGCTATAGCCATTCCCATTTCCCAAATAGGTTTTAAAAATTTAATACGCTTTTTATATCCTGGGTTTGGTATAGTTAGTTCAATCTTTATCATTCAGTGTGTTTTCTTTTATAAAAAAATGAATTGTTAAAGTTACTTTTGAAATTTTATTTAAATGTTGATAAAATTAACTTAAATAATTTTATTTAATATTAAGGAAGGCACTATTTATATGAATTATGAAAAATATTTAGAAAAATGTTCAATTTGCCCTAGGGCTTGCCAAGTAAATAGATTTAATAACATTAACTTAGGTGTATGTAATTCTTCCCACAAAATAAAAATAGCTAAAGTATCATTATATCAATGGGAAGAGCCTTGCATTTCTGGTCCGAGGGGCTCAGGAACCATATTCTTTTCAAATTGCAACCTAAAATGTGTGTTTTGTCAAAATCATAAAATTAGTCAAGAAGGATTTGGAAAAGAAATTTCAATTGATCGATTAAGTGATATTTTCTTGGAACAACAGGCTAAAGGTGCACATAATATAAATTTAGTAACTCCTACGCATTATGCTCTTCAAATCATTGAAGCGCTAAAAATAGCTAAGTCTAAAGGTTTAAATATTCCTATATTATATAATTCTAATGGGTATGAAAACATAGAAACCATTAAATTATTAAATAATTTTATTGATGTTTATTTACCTGACTTAAAATACTTTGATAATAAATATGCTCTTAAATATTCTAATGCACCAAATTATTTTAGTGTTGCATCAAAGGCCTTAAAGGAAATGTATAAAAGTGTAGGACCCGTAAAATTCAATAAAGATGGTTTAATTGAAAAGGGAGTTATAATAAGACACCTAATGCTCCCAAACCTTTTATTTGATTCTAAGAAGATAATAGATTTTATATTTAATACATTTGGTCATAATGTATATATAAGCTTAATGAATCAATATACTCCAATGTATAAATCATTGGAGTATAAAGAATTAAGTAATCCTCTTAATCCTAAACTTTATGACAGTCTTATAAATTATTGTTTATCCTTAGGAATTGAACATGCTTTTATCCAAGAATGTGGAACAAATTCTACAAATTTTGTTCCTAACTTTGATTTAAATGGAGTATAAAAAATGAAAAAGAGCACAAATAATTAGTGCTCTTTTTCATCTATTTCTTTATTTTTTGCTTCAAAAATCTCTTTTTTATTTTTATTCTTTTTAAGTTCTTTATTTTTTAAATATATATGAAAATTTGTATGTTTAAATATAAAACATAATATAAATGCTAAGATTACTCCACCTATTACATCAGCAAAATAATGTTGTTTTATAAATAAAGTAGATAGTATTATACTAACTCCCACTATAGTTGCCATAATCTTAACGTTTTTAGAAAATTTATCAGATACACATACAAAATAATTAATTATTAATGTATTCAAAACATGTATACTAGGAAAACAATTATATGGATTATCTGTTTTATAAATCCATAATACCATGTTACTTAATATATCTGTTCCTATAACCTCTGGTCTAGGTACATGCGTAGGAAAGATAAAAAATACAAAATAACTTATAAGCATTCCTAGATTTAAACTAAATACTGTCCTAAAATATTGTTTTTCATCCAATATACATAAAAATGCTAAAAACCCCGCAACATAAACATACCATATAACATATGGAATTATAAATATCTTCATAAAAGGAATGTAACTATCTATGGACATCTTTAAAATAGTCGTATGTTCTCTTGGTGTATTTAATATAAGATACAATATATTAATTATAGGTACACTTATTAAAATAATTCCTCTTTTAATAAGTGTTTTCCAATCATGTATTAATATATTTTTTATTTCATCAAATGTACTCATGCTCATCTTACCTTTTCTATCTTCTATTTTTTATTCACTAAGTTCAATTTTATATTATTACTGTATATTTGTACACAGGTTTAAGATTAAATTAAGCTAATTTTCATCTTTACTTAATGTATGACCTAATTTATTAAAAATATGTTAATATATACTACAATATCGAGTAGGAGCTAAATAATTATTTTATTTAGCGTCCTCTCACACCACCGTACGTACCGTTCGGTATACGGCGGTTCATTAAGAATTATGTATTAGCTGATATCCTTTAGATATACTTCTGTAACCAAGGTTTTCAATATATTTGTTGTTTAAGATTGTGTCAAGAACTGGGCTTTTGGATATTCTCCAATAGCCTTTTCTTGTATTTGCGTACTCCCATGCTTTATGGGTCGGAAGACCTAGTTTTATGAGGTTTCGTCCTCTAGTTTTAACCTTTTTCCATTGTTTCCAAATACAACTTCTTAACCTTCTTCTTATCCAACTATCTATTTTTTGTATTTTAGCGTTAGCTTTCGCTACTCCAAAATAATTAATCCATCCAATCGTTAATTGGTTAATCATGTAAATTCTATATTCTATACTTATACCTTTATTACGATTTGTTAATTTTCTTATTTTGTTTATGAATCTTTTATATGACTTTTCATGTATCCTTATATTGGCTCCGCCTTTTACAAAATAGAATGAAAAACCAAGAAATTTTCTTCTCGTCACAAAATCTACCGCACTTTTATTTTCATTAACTCTAAGTTTTAATACATCTTCAAGTACTCTTCTTGTACTTGCCATAACTCTTATTCCTGCCTTTTTGCTTTTTACATATATATTACAATCATCTGCAAATCGACAAAATCTATGACCTCTTTTCTCAAGTTCTTTATCTACTTCATCAAGCATGATATTAGCAAGGAGTGGGCTTAGTGGACCACCTTGCGGTATACCCTTATCAGATTTTACCTTCAATCCATTTATCATTATTCCAGATTTAAGATACTCTCTAATTAGCCTTAATACTCTTTTATCTTTAATTTTTCTTGATAGTCTTTCCATTAATATATCATGATTAACTTTATCAAAGAACTTTTCTAAGTCTATATCAACAACCCACTTATAACCTTCGTTAATATATTCCTTTGATTTTAATATAGCCTGTTTAGCACTTTTATTTGGTCTAAATCCATAGCTATTATCTGAAAAGGTAGGGTCATAAATTTTATTAAGTTCTTGTGCTATTGCCTGTTGTATTAATCTATCAAGTACAGTAGGAATTCCAAGTAATCTAGTTCCACCGTCAGGTTTTGGTATTTCCACTCTCCTAACGGGTGAAGGTTTATACCTTCCCTCTAATAACTTTTGCTTAATTGTTATCCAATTCTTAATGATAAATTCTCGAAATTCATCGGTTTTCATACCATCAATACCATGGCTTCCTTTATTAGCAACTACTCTTTTCATGGCTTTTAGCATATTTTCTCTAGCTAAAATCATTTCAAGTAAGTTATCAGTATCATCTATTACATTGTTTTCTCTTTCTCTCTTTGCTAACGCCAAATTATTACTCTGCGCCCCTCGCTTATCTTGAAGTTCCACTTCTCCTTCCACGAGGCGACCTCTGTATTGAGTTGTCTGCTTTCCTTGTAATTTATTTGAATTATTCAAAGCTGAAAACCTCCTAATGTTCAGTCCTTCCCGCACTACGTGCACATAGTGTGGTACTATGACCTCTGCTGACTTCTGATAGTTCAGTTACATATCACTATGTAAGTTATCATGTAGGAAATTCATCCTTTAATGATATATCTATCAGACCTCCCCAGGTAAGAACGCAATCTTTCATTCCATATATCTGCCACATATACTGTAGTAGCTTTCGGGTGATACGGACTTTGTTTTGTTATGCAAACTCATCCAGCTATAATCAGCCTCTTATGTGATTCGTATTCCTCAGACCGGAATTTTGCCCTCCGACTTCCTTCAGATTCCATCTCGCAATGGACACCCTTGTCATTGGCTAACGCCTATATCACCTTCGGCGCTCGGGACTTTCACCCTATAGATTGCGCCCATGCTGGGCGCACATAAAACAAAAAAGTCGTTCTTATGAAAGAGCGACTTTTTTAAATTTATTCTTCATCATCTATATATTCAACTTTGGGTATGTCATATACATTTTTATATGGTGTATGAGGTATAAATGTTCTTTTAAGTCCTCTTGTATCATTTCTTAACTCTGCAATTTTAGTTACTCCAACATAAATATCTGAAATCTTATACCAAGTAGAATAATCAACTGTTCCTGTCATCGGTAAATTAAATACTTGTTGGAAAACTTTTACAGCTCTACCTGTACCTTCTCCATAAATTCCGTCTACCTTAACCTTTGGTATAGCAGGAAAATTATCAGCTATTCTGTTCAAATAACTCTGTACTGTTCTAACAGGTGCTCCCGAACTTCCTATTCCTAACGTATATCCAGGATAAGATTTTGGAATCCCTGATACCTTATTAGCCCTTACTAATTCTATATCTGTTCCATAAAAATTAGTTAATATCTCATATGGTGCCTTGCCATCATCTCCCAAATATTTGCTTCCCCATTGAGTGAGCCATCCTGGACATTGAACTTTTACTCCATCACAATATTGCGTAAGTAATGGTTGTTTTGCACCAAATCTTCTTATATATGTTGAAAATATCTCATCTACAACAACACTAATACTTTTATAAATATTTCTTCCATACATAAATGCATGGTCATAAGCTGTTGAGCTAGTAACATCGAAATTTTTTCCTTTTCCTCTATACCATTCAGTATATATTCTGTTCAAAGTAAAAGATAATATGCAATATACATTAGCTCTAATTGTAGTTTCTGGCCAAGTTGAAAAAATCTCAGAAGATGCTACATTTTTTATATAGTCATTAAATTTAACTGTATAATTAGGTGCAGATGGATCATCAGGTAATCCTTGATGTACCACAACAAACTCTGGTACTACAGGTTCTGGAAGTACGACAAATCCACTTGGTGGTGGTGGTAATGGTTTTTCTGGGTTTTCTGGAATTTTAGGTGGATAATTTCCAACTAATCTATTAGGATCAATTGTTATTATCTGTTCTCCTTGCCTCGTTACTCCTGTATTTGTTTTTTGTAAATTACTATTTTGTATAGCGAGCTCTTCTGGGAAAATTTGAACACCTTTTATTCTTAATGGATTATATCCAGATTGCTCTATTTTTATATCATATAAACTATATGGTAAATTTGAAGATGGTTTCATAGAGTTCTCTATCGGTGGAGCAGGAAGCTCTATTTCATTAGTTTCTCCTGATATATTCGTTGAAATTTCAGCTTGCTTAGTTTGTTCTCCAGGTTCTGGCACTTTTGTAACAGTTACTTTTGCTTGTTCTATTGGAGCTAAAGAATCACTTTTTAAAACTTGAACTTTTAATCTTCCTGTAGACGCCATGTTATTCTCTCCTATAAAGTTTTGTTCATAAATAGTATATGATTAAACTTTATAATAGTGATATTTTTTATAAGTATTTATAAATATCTTTAGGCAATACTACCTTTAATGTATTTTTCTTTGTCATTCTGGAACCTCTATCTAGAGATCTTATATTTTCAAATACTCCATTTAAATCTAATCTTCCATATCCCCATTGTCTATTAGGATACATATCTCCCGTTCTTTTTTTAGTTCCCCTTATTAGATAAGTTTTTATTTTAGTAGAATACATAGTTTCATCATTCTTGTCTACTATTCCCCATTGTAATAATAATGCTACTGCACCTGCAAATACTGCTCCTGAAACACTCCCACCTGATACAGTTACTTCCTTATTATTTAATCCAGTAGTTAAAACATTTACTCCCCCACTTGTTAAATCTGGCTTTATCCTTCCATCTCTTGTATATCCATTTCCTGAAAAAGGAACAATGGTATCATTATTTTGATCATATGTTGATGTAGTCAAAATATTTTTACCTGTAGAAGGAATTGTAAGTGTTATATCTGGATCAGGTTTTAAAAACCTAGTATCAGCTTTAATTAATGGTCTTTGAGGTAACCAAATATCAAATTTACCATCTATAATTAAATCACCTGTAAGCCTTATTTGCCATATTCCTCCTTTAATATTTGTTATTTTAACTATTATTAATTCATCCCCTGTACTTTCTTCTGGGAAATAATAATTTATTGTAGCTATACTCCCCTCAAAAACAAACTTTATTTCTTCTTGTTCTTTTAATTTGGCAGGAATCTTTTCTATTACTTCTCCACTAGGTGAAACTAATCCTATAGAAATTTTGTCTGGCTTATTAGCCCAAACCTCAAAACTTAAACTTCTTTCTTTTTCATCTACTTTTAATTCCACACTTTTAATTTCACCACTTTGTTGAAATCTACCGCTTGTATGGGTTGCACTATCACCTTCATTTCCTGTAGATGTTACTACTGCAACTCCTCTAGTTTTAGATATATCATCTATATATCTTTCTAATATAGATGATCCATCATGTCCTCCCATATTAGTTCCAAGCGGTATATATATAACAATTGGCATATTCATTTTTTTTCCTATAGAATATAAGTATCTTATACCTAAAATAATATCTGTACTACTATAAACCCCTAGATTATTACTAGGATTCTCTTCCTTAAAAGAATTGTGCTTTGTTGTTCTTAATTTAACAATAACCAATTCACAATCTGGTGCAGCTCCAACAGGTGCTAATCTTCCTCTTGATCCTATTACCCCAGCTACAGATGTTCCATGTCCAACCTGGTCCTTAGAAGGAACTATATCATAAGGATTTTTTCCTTCTTTTTTACTCTTTATAGCCTCATTTATATTTTCACTTGTATAATATGACCCTAATTCTTGAGGATTTTTAGTATCAGGAATTGTTTGATCCCATATCCCCACAATTCTTGTAGTATCATCCTCATACATAAAATCTAAATCTAAATAATCAATTCCTGTATCCACAATCCCCACTAATACACCATTTCCTCTTAAGGTTAAGAATGGATTATCATGAAATTTATAAATATTTGCACTTTGCATTGGTGATACATCATTTAATGTATATAAAGTATTTCGCTCTAAATAAACTATCTCTGGAACATCTACTAATAACTTGTCCTTATATCCATCTTTCACAGAAATAACAGCATAATTATCATCTAGAATAAAACCACAAGCATACCCTGTTTTATTTAACACTGTTTCTATATCTCCATCATATTCAACAATATAATTATGATAACCCTCATCTATATACTGACTTCCACAATATTCTCTAGTTTTATCTAATCTATTATAATCCTTATTCATTCTAACATTTCCCTCCTCCAACCATATATTAAAAGCATTATTAAGACATAATGAGCCATATCCCCAACTGGGATTTGGATATATTATATCGCTCCTATTACGTCTGGCACCTTTCAATAAATAATATTTTAATCTTTCTCCATAAAGATAAGGATCATTTCCTTTAACTAAACCCCATTCTGTTAATAATGCTACTGCACCAGTAACTTCAGGAGTTGCCATAGATGTTCCTGATAAACTATCAAATCCTCCTCCCGGTATAGATGATTCTATTTTTTCGCCAGGTGATACTATATCTGGCTTTATTACACTACTATTTCTTTTTCCTCTTCCCGAAAACGATGATATCGTATTAGTCAAAAAGTTATAACTTCCTACAGATACTGCATTATAAACAGTTGCTGGTATTCCTAATGTGTTATACGGATTTGGGTTTAAAAATTTTGTTTGAATATTTAAACCTTCTGCAATAGGTAACCATATATCATATTCTCCTATTAGACTTTCTACATTTATTAACCTTAAGTCCCATATACCAGAAGTTAGCTCACCACTAGCACTTTGGAGTACTATTAAAATTTCTCCGTTTATATTGAAAGGAGTAGGTCCTGAATTATAAATGTAATAGCTATCACTTCCTAAGTTGCCATTAGAATATCCTTTTTCATATATATTTATAACTCCTGATGTCCTCCCCATTGGATTTCTAATTTCTATACTTATATCATCCGTAAAACTTTTATATAATTGAAGTGTAATTATATTTTCACCCTTTGCAATATTAAATGATATTATATTTTCAGTATCTAATTTTCCACCTACATGATGATCTGTTGATCCCTCATTTCCTGCAGCAATAACAAATGTCAACCTTTCTAACCCTATTATAGTTTGTATATAAAGTTCTAATAGACTTTTCCCATCATGAGCTCCATCATTTGTACTAAAACTTAGATTTAATACCAATGGTAAATTAAGTTCCTTGCTTTTATCTATAAGATATCTAATTCCCCTCATTAATTGAGTACTTTTAGCATAGCTAATTTTGCCTTCCCTTGTCATCTTAACCATAGCTATATTACTTTCATATGCAACACCATAAAACTTTTTATCTATTTTACCACCTGCACATGCTATTCCTGTTACATGCGTACCATGCCCAAGTTGATCTCTCTCTGGCACAATAGCATACGGATTAGGTGATTTTATAGCTTTATTAATTTCTTCCTCATTCCAATCTTGTTTTTTATCAAGATCATAAATATACTTTATTCTTGTATTTCCCTGTTCATCTATAAAAGCTGGATGAGTATAGTCTATACCCGAATCTATAAGTCCAACTAAAACTCCTTTTCCCGTTAATTTATATTTACTTTGTACTTCATCTACACAAGATGCCGAATTACTAGGTGCATAACTTGTATAAAGTGTCTTAGGTAATTCCATATATACAATTTCTTTTATATTAGATATTTCTTCTAACTTCCCTATGGGAACTGTCACTATTCCAAATCCATATCCTAAATACTCAAAATTTCCATCAAAGGTTTTAACCTGCCGTAAAACACTATTGCTATCTCCATTAATTAAAACTACTACTTCTATGTTTTCTAAATTCTCTATTTTGTTATAAGAAAGAATTTTTGTTTTTATATCATTAGGAACAAATTTTAATAAATTTAATATTCCTTCTGTATTTTCTATTTTTATCACCTTAAAAATTAATTTCATAATATAATATGATTAATTAAATATTTTGATATAAAAACAAGAGATAGCTAAACAAAAAAAGAGAGCTATACTTAAAATAATGTTTCAAATTATTTTAAGTAACTCTCTCTAAATTCATATCATAATTTTATTTATAAATTGATTCTAAACCATAATAACCTAGCTAAAATTTTTATATTTTTTTTTGAAACTGTTTCTGTTCGTAATGTTCCTCTTTGGCTTATAAGTAATACCTTATTACTATCTAATAATTTTACTTGTCTTACAACTCGTTCTTCTCCATGTTGTAAGAAATAGATGCCATTATTTTCAATGTTAGAATTAATGATTGAGAATGCCAAATCACCTTCATTAATTCGCATACCAAGCATACTATCGTCTTCTATTTTTAAAAACATAACCTTATCCGGATTATGCCCATCAACCTTATTAGAGACTATAGGCATATCTATAGATCCTAATGGCTTATTCATATTATAATCATAGATTGGCACTTTTTTTATAACAGAACTAAAAGCATTAGTCCAAACATCTTTAGCTTTACTTAATGCTTTTTCTGGGGTTTCAACATGCTTTCTTAATTCTTCAGCCTCATCCTCTGCACTAATAAATCCTGAATCTAAGTCTTCATTAAAAAGCTTTGAAATTTTAGCTATAATATTCTCATTTAATATCTTTCTACCTAACTCTACATCTTTTATAAACCCTTCAGAAAGTCCTAATTTTTTAGCTAATTGTTTTTGACTTAACCCTCTTTTATTTCTTAATTCAACTAATTTACTTGCCATTCTATTTTGCATACTTCTCACCCCAAGTGGTTTATTTTAATTTATTGATTATTATTTTTAAACCATTCCCTCTCCTCTATTAAATGATATACCAAATACTCAAATGTCCAATTAATAGATGTAGGAGTTACAACAGCTAAAATACAATTTAAATCTTTACATACTCTTATATCACCAATAATCTTATTTAAATCTTCCTCTTTAAAATCATTAAACAAAATTACTTTTTCATTAATTAAATTTTCTTTCTTACCTTCTATCATAGATTTATTTAACTTTAATCCATGAACAATTTCTTCCATTTTAAGGTTCATCATATTATTTTCAATTATTATTGTTTCCGATCTATATTTATTAGCTATTGCCTTCAACTTACTTTTTTCAACATCATTAAATCCAAAAACTATAATTGATCTTCTACTCACCTTAAACTCTCCTTTAAGAAATTTTTTCTGGTTCTTCGTATTCAACACCAAAAGTATCTACAGTTACTTCTTGCATAACTTGATCTTCCTTTGGTTTATCCATCATATTTCTTCTAACCTTTACTATTTCCTTTGCTACTTCTATTCCTTCTATTACCTTACCAAATGATGCATATTGTCCATCTAAATGTGGTGAATCAGCTACCATAATAAAGAATTGGCTTCCTGCAGAATCTGGAACCTGAGTTCTAGCCATAGAAATTACACCTGTTGTATGTTTTAAATCATTTTTAAAACCATTTGATGTAAATTCACCTTTAATAGAGTATCCTGGGTCTCCCATACCATTCTTTTCAGGACATCCTCCTTGAATCATAAATCCTGGTATTACTCTATGAAATATAAGTCCATTATAAAAACCTTTTTTTACAAGGCTTATAAAATTTTTAACTGTATTAGGTGCCACCTCTGGATATAATTCTATTTTCATCACTTTATCGTTTTCCATTTTTATTGTTACTATAGGATTTTGCATTTTTATACACTCCTTATCTTCTTTAAGTTATATTCAGTTATAATTATAACACAATGATTAAAAGTTAAAACTCCTATTTACTGTAATTAAAAAGAAAGTCGTCTCTTAAAGAGACGACCTATAATACTATATTTTTGTTTTCTCTATACTTATTTCACCATCTAATTCTTCTAGTTCATTATTAAACTCAACCGCTATACTTCCACCTGGTAATATTATAACGAATTGTTCATCTAATAATTCTAGATTACTAATATTATTATTTTCCCTAATTTTGACTTCTTTTAACTGTAATTTATCAACATGATTTTCTTGATTCATGTTATTAAAATAAATATTAGGTTCTTCTTTTTTTTGTTCCTTAAAATCATTATTATTATTATTTCCATATAATCCTATGCGTTTTAAAGAGTGTACATTATTATTTTTATTCCTTATCTTTAAACCATGAATTATATATAAGGATGAACTTTTTTTAGGATTACTAATTGTTACACTTTTAATTTGACTTTTACCACTTAATTTAAGTTTATTAACTTTTTTATTTTTTTCTTCTGAGTTTTCTTTTGAAAATAAAAACACCTTCATACTTTCTCACCTTATTTCTAAAAGTTGTTTTACTGTAACTTATTCAAAAGTATAAAGATGTGTTATAGTTATTTAAATTTAACTTTTTATTTCATACTTAACAACTGCTTACTAAGTGTTATAATTTCTTCTTTCCCTAAAGAATTGCAAATTTCTATATGTCCATTTTCTAATTTATTACTTACTATATCTTTTTCCTCCATAAGCCTTCTCAACTGTTTTGCTGTGCCATATCCACCATCAATAATAGGCACTTCTTCTCCTACTACCTCTTTTATAACTTTGCTTACAAACGGAAAATGTGTACATCCTAAAACTATAGCTCCTATATCATCTAAGTCAAACTGCTTTAACTTATTTTTTAAATACCCTTTTACCTCATCACCATCTATTTGCCCTTTTTCTATAAACTCCACAAGCTCTGGACAAGGTAATGGTTCTATCCTTGTATCACTCTTATAATGTTCATACAAATCCTTAAACTTTTTTTGTCTCAAGGTAACTGGTGTAGCCATAATTATTACTTTCCCTTGTGGTTTTAATAAAACTGCTGGCTTTACTGCTGGCTCTATTCCAACTATAGGTATATCTTTATAAACTTCCCTTAGTTCATTTATTGCAGCACTTGTCGCAGTATTACATGCAATAACTATAGCCTTTACCCCTCTATTTAAAAGAAATTCCACAGCCTTAAAGGTCAAATCTCTTACTTCTTGTACAGATTTTATTCCATAAGGAGCATTTCTTGAATCTCCAAAGTATATATAATCTTCATTAGGCATTATTTTTATAGCTTCTCTTAATACACTAAGTCCTCCTAGTCCAGAATCAAAAAAGCCTATTCCTCTATTCCTTTCTTCCAACCTTCATCACCACCATACCTAAAAATATATAAATATATTTCCTATTTTGATATCTTATAAATATATTATAAGCTACTAGTTATATTTATAGAATACACATAATAATTATTATAATACAACCCATAAAAAATAAAAGAACTTATTACTAATAGATTAACATTTTTAAATTTATTTTAAATTTAAATGGTAAGGAGTATTATGTATATAACTATATGTTATAATATTTAAAATACTAAGAGGGGGTTGATTATGTGGCAATATTTAACAAAGATTCTTTAAAAGATACCTTATCAAAAATATCTATTTCAGCTAAGGATGTAGCGGAAAACGTTGTTAAAGTTACTAAGGAAGGTGCTAATACAGTAGCTAAAAAATCTAGTGAATTAGTTGAACTTTCTAAACTTAATTCATGTATATCATCTGAAGAAACAAAAATTAAAGAACTATATACTTCTATTGGAAAAACCATTTACGAAAAACATACTAATAATATATATGTAGATCCCGATGTAGTGGAAATCTGCGAGGACATAAGAGAAAAACAATTTAAAATAAAAATACTAGAACAAAGAGTTCAAGACCTAAAAAAGTTTGATACTTGTACTAAGTGTGGTCATAATTTAAAAGAAGACTCTAGATTTTGTCCAAACTGTGGACTTGAACATAATCCAATAAACACAGATTCAAATTGTGAAACTGAAAATGAAAAACCTAATGAAGAAGAATAAGAAAATGGCTATCTCCAAAATGAGATAGCCATTTTCTTATTCTTTATGACCTTCATGATGTCCATCATGATGATTACATAATACTTCTCTGTCTTTTAAGCTTCTATTTATATATTGTTTAACCACATCTTCAATTTCTCCATGTGCACCTCTTATTACTTCAAGTCCTTTTTCTTTTAATGCGTTATATGCACCAGGACCAATTCCTCCTGTAATAACAACTGTAACACCTTCATCACAAAGTAAACTAGAAAGTCCTCCATGATTATGTTGAAGTGTTTCTGCCGATATTTCTTTTATTCCTACTAATTTATTTTCTTCTACCGTAGCAATGGCAAAACTTTTACTTTTTCCAAAATGTTGGTTTATCCCATTTCCATTTTTAGGCATACCTATTTTCATTTAATCTACCTCCAAAATTTATAGTAAAATAAAAGATCTACTCAAAATATAAGATGAACAGACCTTTCATAAAATTCTTTTCTATTTAGCTAAAAGTTCATTTAATTTTTCTTCTACATATTTATAAACTTCTACATCTTTTATATAAATAGTATTATCACCCTCGATATCACTTGGTTTTACCATAAAGAAGTTTATTAATAATCTGTTTTTATCTATAATATATTCATCTAAATTCATTGGTGAGAAAATAACTTCTAATTCTTCATATTTATCAGCACCGTCAACATTTTGTAGTTTTTCAACCAATGCATCAAAATTTAATTTCTTTACTGGTTGAATCATTAGATCTTTATATTCCATGTCTTCCATAATCCACATGTTATAATTCCAGAATCTTTTCTCCTTTTTATTACCTGTAAATGGTTCCCTATTTTTTATAGCACTTAATGTTCTTCTAACTGACTCTTCATTAAACTCATCATCATATATACAAGTCATAGCAGGCATAGCTCCTACCTCGTGAAAGAATTCTTCTGATACGTTTTCTTTATCACTAGCAGCTTGCCAGAAATAATTCATCATTTCTATAGCTTCTAAATTTACCTTAATTCTCTTCAACATTGATCTTCCCCCTCATTCCTTAACATAACTCTTAACTTTTTAACTCCCTAAATTACACTCTATGCAAATTATATACCTTATTTATTGAATATTCAAGTAAACAGACAATTAACTATTTACTATATTTATAAACAATTTATTTTCTTTCATCAGGTTTCAAATTACTTCTATTTCTACATTTAATATCTCCGCTTCCGTATTATCTTCTATATAGTTTATTACTTTATTCACTATACTATTTACTACGTTTTTATCAGAATTAATACATGCAAATCCTATTACAATAGAATTATGAAGATCTTGATCCTCCACCTCTGCAATAGATATATTAAATTTGTGTTTAGTTTTATCAATGATACTTCTAACCACCATTCTTTTCTCTTTTAATGAATGACACCAATTAGCTCTCATGGTTATAGTTCCTGTTCCTATAAACACTTCTAACTCACTCCTTTTAACATTCTAACATTATTGTGTACATTAATAAAAAAATAACACAAGTTTTTTGTAATAAAAAAACTTGTGTTATCTAATAACCTATTTTCTTAAATCTTATTCTGTTATCTCAACTTTATACTTTTCTTTAAGCTCTTTACTTTTTTCTAAATATTTTTCTTGTTGTTTTAAAGAAAGTACAGTATTAAATATTTCTTGTTTAACTTCATCAAAAGCTTTAATTCCTGCTGGTTGTTTATCTGTAACCTTTATTAAATGGAAACCAAATTGAGTTTTAACAGGAGCTTTACTAACATCTCCTACTTTCATAGAAAATGCAGCTTCTTCAAACTCTGGAACCATTTTTCCTCTTGTAAAGTTACCTAACTCCCCACCTCTTGAACTTGATGGACAAGTTGAATGTTCTTTCGCAACATCTTCAAAAGAAACTCCTGATTTAATTTTTTCTAATAATTCTTTAGCTTCTTCTTCTGTTTTAACTAATATGTGACTAGCTGAAACACTTTCTTCTTCTAAGAAATTTTCTCTATGTTCTTTATAGAATTTTTCCACTTCATCTTCAGTCACTTTAGCAGTATTTAAAACTTTTCTTAAAGCATATTGCTTTAAGCCTATTCTTTTCATTCTTTCTATTTCTGCTTTAAATTCTTCATCTTCTTCAAGATTGTTATCTATAGCATCACAATAAAATAATTCTTGATTTACAAGTTCATCAAGTAATTGCGCTTTACCCTCAGGTGAGTAAAATTGCATAGCAACTTGAGGATCTAAACTTCTCATTAAAAGATTAACATCATTTTCTGTTATTTCTATTCCATTTACCTTGGCTAAAACTTTATTATCCATTAAAAGTTCTCCTTTTTTATTATATAAGTTAAAACTAGATTGTATAAAATACTAATCTAGTTTCATCTTATGTTATCATAACAAAAAAACCTTAGAAATGTCTAATAAAATTCATTTATTTATTTCAAATTAATGAAATTTTACTACTATATATTAATATATTCTATATTTTACAATTAATTAAGCAACATTTTGCTTTTGATTTTGATTTGGTTTTTCACCGATTTTCTTAAATATAGAACTTCCTACATAACCTGCTACTAAACCACCTATAACTGCAAACACAAGTGCAAATATTACATTCTTAGGATTGTTAAACCCAAATGGTGCTAATAATCCTGGTATAGGTGATGCTGTACCTGGTGCATTATTAATAATTTTAAAATGCGCTGCTGCAAGTCCTGCAAATCCACCACCGAAGAAATTAGAACAATAGATTGGTATTGGATGTGATGTTACTATAGGTGCTTGAGTCAATGGCTCTAACATTATTGCTATAACATTACTCTTATTACCATATTTTAATCTATGAAATACCATTCCATTTGTAAATGATCCACCAACACAAGCTATGGCTGCAATACCCATTGCAAGACCTTTTAATCCTAGCATAGCTGTTAAGGCCATTGAACTTAATGGTGAAGTACAAATCATCTTCATTATTCCACCTAGTAAAAAGCCCATAACTAAAGGTGATTGTTCTGCTGCTACTGAGATCATTCCACCAATATTAAGTAAAGTGGCATTTACTAATGGATCTACACCTAATGCAATAATTCTAGCAAGTGGTGCTAAAACTAATGCCCCCAAAATAACATTCAAACCTTCTGGTAATTTCTTTTCCATAATAGGTGCTATAAATCCAACAAGGTACCCAGCTATGAATCCTGGTAATATTCCATATCCTGAAACTGCAACCCCAGCTGCTACTGCATAAACTGGACTTACCTCCATGTTAAGACAAACTAGAATAACTGCTGCAACACCTCCCATGGTTCCGGAAGCCCCTCCAACAGATCCTAGGAAATTAACATGAAGCAAGTTTCCACTAATATATGTGTGAATTGCTTCTACTAAAAAAGTTGCTACAGCTGCATCAGCAAGACCTGACATAGCTTTCTGGCCTTTAGGCATTTTCAAACTGAATAAAGAGAATAATGCAAGCGTAAAAATAAGTAAACCTATCCCTTTTATAATAGTAAACATATAACCCCTCCAGTTTTACTTTTCCCTATTGCCCTAAGAAATCCTTATCGTACTTTCTATTAAAAATTTCAATTAGTAACCACTTTATAAGGTATTGAATGACTCTTTACTTTTTTGTATTATTATGGTATGATAACATCTGTGTTAAATTGTTATACTTTTACAATAACATGTTGCAGCATGTATTGTATTTTAATAAATAGTTACTTTATTAATAATAGATTTCTTAAATACATTAGAGAAATTTATTGTTTTAATTTACCAAAAAAATTGTGATTGTTGAAAAAATCACAATTTTTTTTAAAATAGTAACTAAAGTATATTATATAATTTACACAAAGTTTCATTGAGTATCAAATTTACCGTAAAAAATTTTCAAAAAATTTTAATTTATTAGAATAGCCTATCTTTCGCAGTAAAAAATAAGTCCATTCATGAACTTTTTTATACTAATTTTCCCTCTTATTTTACTTTTTCCTCTTATATAATCCATTTCTCTTTTCACTTGTTGAAAATTATACAATCCATTGGAATACTCTATGAAAATTTCATTCATATAATCTTCAATTCCTAAATTAGCTAAATTAATCATTCCTACATTGGCCGTTCTTCTAATTCTTTGTTCAATAGACTTAGGATTATCTGATAACATAGCACATAAGTCTTTCATTGCATAGTTAGACATAGTCTCTCCTTTTGAAATCAAATAATCAATTATTCTTATTATATCCTCACTACCAATTTCTCCCATTATTCCAATGCGCTGCATTAACAGTTTTAATTTTCTAATATGTATTTTTTCTTCATGATTAGATTGTTTAACTTCCTTTTTAGCAACTGTAACAGTAACATTGTCTTTATCCTGAAAAATATTTTGTATTCTATTTAATGTTCTGTTCATTTCTATAGATTGAATTACATTTTTTAAGACCTTTTCTACTTCAATAGCATTTACTGGTTTATTTATATAAAATTCAACTCCACTTTCATAAGCTTTAGATATCATTTCTTTATTTGTCACTTGAGACATCATTATAAATTGAGTTTCTGGAACTAATCCTTTACATTCTCCTACTAAGCTAATACCATCTTTTTCTGGCATCAATAAATCTACTATAGCAATATCTGGTTTTAAAGTACTAATCTTTTTAATTCCATCTGCTCCATCACTACTATATCCTATTACTTCTCCTAATGCCTTGTTTTTTATGATTATTTTTAAAATTTTTACTACGTTTATATCATCTTCTACTATATAAATTTTCATTTTCTTTTATAGAACCTCCTTAAATAAACTTATACAAAACTTAGTTCCTTTATTTATTGTAGATGTTACTTCAACTTGTCCATTAAGTACTTCCTCAATAATCTCTTTAACTAAGCTTAACCCAATTCCCCTATTTATTTCACCTGTGTCATAATTTATTTTTGTTGAATATCCTGGTGAAAATATACAATCAATATCTTCCTTTTCTATACCACATCCTGTATCCTCAATAGTAAATATCAATTTATCCCCTTCGGATCTTTGCTTAAAATAAATACTATTTCCTTCCTTACCCTCTTCTAAGGCATCTATAGAATTATTCATAAGATTCCTAAATATGGACATTAAATAATAATGTTTTGTTGTGTAAAAATTTTCATCATAAGAAAAATATAACGATACATTCTTACTTTTTATATTAGCATCATCATTAATACTCTTCTTCAAGATATCTAACATATCTTGCAAATACATCCCCTCATTTTTAAACTTACTTTCCGTTATGTCCATTACACCTCTAACAACTAAGGCATATTCTTTTTTTATTTCATGGATATCCTTTGCTATAGTCAAAGCTGATTGTGACCATGTATCTTGTTTTTCATCAGAATTTATATTTTCAAATAATTTATATGCTTCTGTCATTGTTTTTTCAATATGATGCATATTCTTTTCCATCCAAAAAACTTCTGATTTTAATTGTGAACTTAATACTAATAATCTTCTATACCTCTCTGCATGTTCTTCTTTCAATAAAAGTAATTTATAAAACTTTATAACCGAAATAATAATTATACTTGCGCCTGATCTTAATAATGCTACGGCTAAAAGTCCTGCATGTAAATGGAAATTGAATACTTTATCAGGTTGTCCTATTAATATTTCCATTACATTTGCGAGATAATCGCATAATATTAGTATTCTAAACATTTTACCTGGTTCAAATCGTTCGTTTTTCTCGTTAAATACCCAATAAAAAACTCCATAAAATACATAAAAAAATATTTCAGGGAAATAGGCTAATGGTAAGTTAGATAGAAAGTGATTTGTAAAGAAAGATGTTATTAATCTTGTTATATATACGAATATAGAAGTTAATGATGCTGTAAATATAGTACTTAAATTATTAAAGTAATATAAAGAGACTGGAAATAGAATTATAGCAACTGAAACTCTGAAATTAGGTAACAAAAAATACAAGTGAATCTCAGATAATAGTGCCATAATTAATGATATTAATATAGTTTTTTTAATTGTAGTTAAGTTTTTTCCCCTGTCATAGATCTTATTCATATTGTCACCCTTAGATTAATAATAGTTATTACTCTTGCATTATATCATATAAATTCAAATTTGTTTTACTATTAAAAAAATTTATATATCATTTTTTTTTAGTTTTTTATCAATAGATTCTTGCTTTTACTTTATATTTTTGTAGAAACTTCTTAATTTTTTATCTTTTGATATAATAAAATTATGTTAAAGCTCTATTAAAATTTTAATTATTTTGCGAGGTATGTAATGAAAAAATTATTCCTATTTATAATTATACTTTTTTCATTTTTCTTTGGTGGTTGTTCATTGTTTGAAACTCCAAGCAATCTCATGAGTAAACCATCAACATATATAAATGGAGAAAGTATAAACAAGATTACTGAATTACTAACTAAAGAAGATAAATCACTAACTATTCCTCTAGGTGATACTGACAAAAGGGCTATTCGGCACTTTGATTTAGATAAAGATGGCAAAGACGAGTTAATCCTTCTATATAAAAAAGAAAATAATTATTTTAATTATGGTGTTATGATTCTAAAACAAAGTCACAACAAATGGGAAATTTTAAACAACATTACTTTTTCTTGTAAAAACATTGATAAAATAATGCTTGAAGATTTAACTGGAGATGGCAAGGCCGAACTAGCTATAGGTGTGAAAACTTCTGAAAAGAGTAATAAAACTTTATATATTTATTCTTATCATCGTGGTTTTTTTGAATCAATCGGTCATTTACCTTACTTAAATTATGATATATGTGATCTAAATAACAACAAAAAAAATGAATTAGTTGTTTTGAAAGACGCAGACAATAGTACTAATAAAAACTATTTTCATTCCTTGCAAGTCTTTGAATTTTCTCAGAATAAATGTAAACTTACAAGTAGTTTTAACTTTAATACACCTTCAGCGGATATTAAATTTTCATTAGGAAGGGCCTCATCAAACCATAATGGAATTTTTGTTACAAGAAATATAGATAATACCTTTATGTATACTGATTTATTTATATTATCTCATAATAAATTAATTGATGTTTTAGGAAACGAATCAATACACGATAAATCTAAAGCTCCTGAAAAACTTAAGCCTGTTCAATCATCACTTAACTTTTCTATAGATTTAATAAAGGACATAAATAATGATGGAATATATGAAATTGGATCAATAGGTGCTTTTAATCTTTCTAGGGATCCTCAATATCCATATAACTTCTGTTATTGGTATCAGTGGGATGGGAAAAATGGCTTAAAAAAGGAATATAAAGAATACTACAATAAACAATTTAATTATAAAATGGAAATACCTTTATCTTGGACCGAAAAATTTGCAGTACTTGAAAATGTTAAAGAAACCCTAGCATTAAATAGGTCTGATTTCTTTATCAATGATTATACAAATAAAGAAAACCTATTATTTTCAATAAAGGTTTATAGTACTCATGATTGGTCAAGTTTAGAACAATCTCTTGATAAGAATTCTTATGCTATCTTAGAAAAGACTGATAATAAAATTTATATATGTGTAATAAATGAAGAACTTTGTAATTTAAGTAAGATTTCTTTAAGTCATTTAAAAAGCTTATTTCAATCTATAATTAAATAAATATGGGGGTTACAATATGTCAATAAAAATATTAATTTTAGAAGATGAATTATCTATTAGAAGTTTCATTAAAATAAAACTAAAGAATTTAGGTTATGAAGTTACGGATGTAGGAACTGGAACAGAGGCTCTTGATAAAATTGATGATAGTTTTTCTGTTGCACTGCTAGATATAATGCTTCCAGACATAGACGGAATACAAGTATGTAAAAACATTAGAGCCTTCCATCCTAATATCGGGATAATACTGTTAACAGCTAAAGGTCAAGAACAAGATAAGATATTAGGTCTAAAATCTGGTGCAGATGACTATATAGTAAAACCTTTTAGCCTTTCAGAACTGGTTGCCAGAATAGAGGCTATCTTAAGACGAATTAATCATAACAACGATATCTCCTCAATTAGTAGTGGCCCATTTACACTAAATTTAGATAAAAAATTATTAACTAAAGACAAACAAGAAATTCCTCTTACCCCAACGGAATTCTCAATCATTGAATTTTTAATGAAGAATCCTGACAAATCCATTAGTAGAGATGCTATCTTAGATTATGTATGGGGAAAAAATTATGTTGGTGATACAAAAACTGTTGATGTAAATATAAGAAGACTTCGTCAAAAAATAGAAACTAATGCCTCCAATCCTAAATACATAATAACCTCTTGGGGATATGGGTACATTTGGAGTAATAAAAATGATTAGTTTAAAAAATAGAATATATATTCAAAATGCCGTAATTATCATAACCTTACTTATTTTATTAGAAACTATATTTATTATTTTTATAAAAACTTATTATGTGGAAAGTGCCAAAAGAGAGCTTAGTAGTAAACTTTCTTTTTCAGCAACATTGTATAATAAATATATAAATAAAGAATCAGAGGAAGAAAAAATATGCTACATATTAGAAAATGAATCTAAAAACCAACCATTCTATGTTGAATTACTAGATAAGAACTTTCATCTTCTTATAGATTCTAATGGTTTTAGTAATGATGCACCCATATCATATGAAGATGTAGTGCTAGCTGCTAAAAATAAACCTGAAATAATACAAAGAAATGACTATGAAACTACCTTATCAATGTCATTACCACTTTATGATACTAATAATGAGGTATGGGCTTATATTAGGTACTCAACATGTATAGATAATATAGAAGAAAATATTAATTATATAATAAAATTTTCTATCCTAATTATAAGTATGGCACTTTTAGCATCCTTTTTATTTAGTTCTTTATTAGTAAAAAAAATTCTTGTACCTATTGAAAAAATTATACTTATAGCAAAAAAAATGGCTACTGGTGATTTTTCTCAGAGAATTGTTATAAAAGATAAGAATGAACTGGGTACTCTAGGCAATACTCTTAATTATATGGCTGATGAAATAACAAAAAATGAACAATTAAAAAATGAGTTTATATCGTCCATATCTCATGAATTAAGAACTCCTTTAACCGCTATTAAAGGTTGGAGTGAACTTATAATAACTGGTGAACTAGATAATACCGAGGATGCTAAAGAAGGTATATCCATTATTGCTAAAGAAACTGATAGATTATCTATGTTAGTAGAAGACCTCTTAGATTTCTCAAAATTGGAATCTAGAAAAATTAAACTTGACTTAAAAGAAACCTGCATAAATGATTTAATTAAGGATATTTCTGTTTTTTTTAAAACCAAATTAGAACAAGCACATATAAAGTTAGACATTGCACTACCAGATGAAGAAATGTTTATACTAGCAGATAGTAATAGATTGAAACAAATTTTTATAAATTTAATTCATAACTCCATGAAGTTTTCTAATCCCAATACAACTATACGTATAGTTGCTAAATCTGAAAATAATTTTGTATTAATATATGTAATAGATGAAGGCATAGGAATATCTAAAGAAGATCTACCTAAAGTAACAGATAAATTTTTTAAAGGCTCACTTACTCAAGCCGGAAGTGGTATAGGTCTTGCTGTATGTAAGGAAATTATGAATTTACATAGTGGTCAACTTGTTATAGATAGTATTGAAAATATAGGAACTAAGGTGTGCTTAAAATTCAAAAAAATATCTTAACTACTTTGTAACTAATTCTATAACTTTTTATTTTATAATTTTACTTAAGAAAATTTATTTTACAATAGAAAGAAGGAGATATATGAAGAACTCTAGAACACATACATATACTATAATTACCATATTAATATTGATTATACTTATTTTAACAAGCATTATATTTTATTTTTATATAAAAAACTCATTCAGTTATAAAAATCCTTCTGGTTCTGATTCAGCTAATGCAAATATATCAACTAAAAAGGCTACTGATAAAAATAATGTTAAAAATGAATGCCAACCTAATACTTCAAATAACACAAAAAAATCAGACACGAAATCTACTACCGAGTCTCCTAATAATACTACAGAAATAAAGGATACAACTTTTCCCCTAACAAAGTTTCTTCCGAATTTAGAAGGAAAAGTTTTAAATTACTCAGGTACAGCAGAATTTATGGAGACTATTACAGTAAATAAAGTTTTAAAAAGTTCTGGAAAAACTAATATTATACTTAAGGGAGCCCTAAATAATATGAGTGAAAAAGGCAACCAAAATTCTACAGTAGAATACAACTATGAAATTTCAAACAATGACATTAAAGTTTTTACTAAAAATTCTCCTATATATCATTGGCAACCTATAGCATCATCTCAAACATTGATTAAAGGTCCTATAAAGGTTGGTAACTCTTGGTGTGAAAACTTAATTATTGATAAGAAAACTTATACAGCTACTAGTACTATAGTAAATGTATTTAAGGATTCTGATAATAAAACTTTAATAAAAATTGAAACCATAATAAATAATATTCCTAACTATCCTAGTAATACTTATAAAGAAACTCGTGTTTTTAAAGAAGATATGGGACTGTATTCCTATGAAAAAACAATTTTATTAAAATCAGATAATAATTCAGGTCCAACACCTTTAGATTTTAATCTTCATTTAGTTGAAAACCAATAAATAAAAAAGACTATATTAAATTGGAAATAGCTTTTCTAAAATAATATAGTCCTTTTTATATTTAATTACTCACATTTAATTTTTTGACATAATTCTTCTAGTTGATTTCTTATCACCGTTTCTTTATCAACATCAACTAATATTAAAAGGGAATCACCCCTTAATAATTTTGTATCTCCTTTAGGAAGTATCTCATGTTCACCTCTTTCTATTGAGACTATTAAAACATCATGAGAAATTTTTACATCCTTTAATAACATTCCTTCAATAGCTGATCCTTGATGAACTATATATCTTATGAAAATTTTCTCTTTTTCCTTATTATGAGGTATTCCATTAGCCTTTTCTATATTTCTATCAAGTAAAGATTCATAAATAGGTGTACTACCTATTAGATCTGCAACTAAGTAAGCTACTGCACACACTATTGTAACTGTCAATAAATGAGTAAAAGAACCACTCATTTCGCAGATTAACATAATTCCAGTTATAGGTGCTCTTACAATTGAAGTAAACATCCCTGCCATAGATAATATTGTAAATGTAGTTAAATATTGAGGATTAATTCCTAATATCTTAACAGCCACTTCTCCAAATATAGTTCCAATTAATCCACCCAAAACTAATAACGGAAATAATATTCCACCTGGGGAACCTGAACAAAAACTAATCATTGAAAATATAAATTTTAATACTAAAAAGATAACTGCCATCTTTAATACAATCTGCTCTCTTAATAACCCCTGTATTATTCCGTGTCCACCAGCTAAAACCTCTGGACATAATAGTCCAAATAATATAGCAAATAAGAATGGTACTATCATTCTTATTCTAGTTGAACTAATTTTTCCATATAAATCTTGAGTTTTTAAAAGAACAAAATTATAAAATGCACCTGCCAATCCTAATATAATACCTAAAATAATTAATAGTCCATAATATTTAAAAGGTATCATTGCTAAAGGCTTTGCCCCCACCATATCAAATAAAGGTTTTCTTCCTAAAAATTGTTTAGTTATAAAGTCCGCTGTTACTGATGCAGACATAGCTGAAAGCAATACGACAGGTGAGAAATTTTTATGCACTTCCTCTAATGCAAATATAACGCCTGAAAAAGGGGCATTAAATGCAGCAGCTAAACCTGCACTCGCACCACTAGTAAGTAAAAATCTACCCTCTAATTTTGGTCTTTTAAAGATTCTAGATACTATCTGTCCACAACTGGCTCCTAATTGAATTGATGGGCCTTCTCTTCCTAATGATAATCCTGAGCCAACAGCTATTACCCCACCGACAAATTTATTTATAAGAATTTTAATTGGAGATACTTCAAAATATCCTGTTAATATTCCTTCTACTTGAGGTATTCCACTACCACTTATCATAGGTTGTTTTTCGACTAATATTCCTACAACATATCCTGCAATTATAAGTGCTACCACGCCTAAAGGAATATACATCTTATGACATGCTAAAAATTTATACATATTACCTGTAAAAGATTCTGCTTTTCCAAGTAATACTCTATAAGCAACAACTACAAGACCTGAAAATATTCCTACCAAAATTCCTTGTAAAAGCACTCTTAACTTTAAACCATGTAAAGTATGGTAAAGTCTACCAGTAGATCCTTCAGTAGTAAAATTTTTATTATTTTCTTCCAAGCTAATCCTCCTCCTTCTATTATAATATCCCCTATCAACTTCTAAAAACATTCATAATGTCTAAAAATTTATACATAATATTTATACTTAAAATATTATTATATAATTCTATAAACTTTAACTATAAAAAACATATATAACCTAACATGATCAATCCTTTAGCCTCCATGTAAAAAAGCCTTAACAACAATGCTAAGGCTTAATAAACTCAACGTTACACAATTTACCTGAATCAGGATTTTTTCCTATTAAGTCGAATATAACTTATCTTGATATGTTTTTATACTAAAAAACTTCTTCTTATATTGCTAGGGTTTTTTTACGGTTTTTATTATATTCTACAATATTTTGTTTGTCAATTTTCAATTATAGGGTAAATAACTCCATTATTTCTTCAATAGTCATATAACTAATAAGATTTTCTGTTAATCCTTCATCACCTATAACATTTTCAATAATTTTCTTTTTCTTTTCTTGTAAATTTAAAATTTTTTCTTCAATAGTTCCTCTTGATACTAATTTTATAACTTGCACTGTATTTTTTTGCCCTATTCTGTGTGCTCTATCCGTTGCCTGCTCTTCTACCGCCGGATTCCACCAAGGATCAAAGTGAATAACAACATCAGCAGAAGTTAAGTTTAATCCAGAACCTCCGGCCTTTAATGAAATTAAAAATACTTCACTGCATTCTTCATTAAATTTTCTTACCAATCTCATTCTATCTTCTGATTTTATAGCTCCATCTAAATATAAATATCTTATTCCTATATTCTTTAATCCATATGCTATATTTTTTAAAACAGAGGTAAATTGTGAGAACACTAAAACCTTATGTCCTTCTTCTAAACAGTTTTCTACAAGTTCATAAAAAGATTCAAGCTTTCCACTTCCACCTATATAATTTTCTATAAATACAGATGGGTCACAACATATTTGTCTCAATCTAGTTAATCCGCTTAAAATTTTAAACCTACTTTGATTTATACCTTTTAATTCTACTTCCTCTTGTATCTCATTTTTTAATCCTTGTACATAAGACATATATAATCTTTTCTGTTCATCGCTCATCTCAACTAAAATATTATTATATATCTTGGGTGGTAATTCCTTAATAACATCTTTTTTTAATCTTCTTAAAATAAAAGGTCTTATTTTATCTCCTAATTCTTTATTAGTATCTTCATTTTTATCCTTGCAAATCGGTACTTCATATCTACTATAAAATTTATTATGATTTAAAAGATATGCAGGCATTATAAAATCAAAAATAGACCATAACTCGGATAAATTATTTTCAATTGGAGTTCCAGTTAATGCAAATTTATTTTTAGCTTGGATTTCCTTTATACTTAGTGCATTCTGTGAAACTGGATTTTTAATTTGTTGTGCCTCATCTAAAATACAATATAAAAAGTTAAATTGTCTATAAAGTTCTATATCTCTTCTAACCAAAGGATAAGATGTTATAACTACATCATAATTTTTAAAATTTTTAACTTCTTTTTTTCTATCTTTCTTATTGCCATTAAAAATTAATACTTTTAGCTTATTGGAAAACTTCTCAATCTCTTCTTTCCAATTGTAAACTAAAGATGTAGGGCAAATTATTAGAGACGTTCCCATTCCTCGTTCTGAAGTTAGAAAAGCTATGGTTTGAAGAGTTTTACCAAGTCCCATCTCATCTGCCAATATTCCACCAAAACCATATTCTGATAATGTTTTAAACCATTTAAATCCTATTTTCTGATAAGATCGTAATATATCATCTAATTCTATTGGAATAGCATAATCCATATCCTTTACTTCTTTTAAACTAGATACAACATTAATAAACTCTTTATTCTTACTAATATATGTATCTAAATCGTTAAGCTTTTGTTCTATATATAAGGAATTATATTTCGGCAATTTTATGACTTCTTTAGTATATTCCTCCGGACTAATATCTAAATACTCTATAATATCTCCTACACTCTTTAAGAATTTTTCATTTAAAAGTACAATATCTCCATTACTAAGCTTATAATATTTCTTTTTTTCTCGTAAAGCCTCAAATATATTTATAAGCTCATTCTTATCTACATTCTTTATGTCAAATGAAAACTCTAACATATCTTCTTTATTAATTCTTAAACTGCACTTGTAACTTTTAGAATCATGTACCCTAATACTCTTAAAACTATCAGAATAAAATACCTGAAATCTA
Organism: Clostridiaceae bacterium 14S0207; assembly: GCA_003288255.1. Taxonomy (GTDB): domain Bacteria; phylum Bacillota; class Clostridia; order Clostridiales; family Clostridiaceae; genus Hathewaya; species Hathewaya limosa. Next base: position 2,812,006 of record CP026600.1, read on the forward strand.
TTTTGAAAAATCTCTAATCCTTTTACCAAAAAATTAACTATATTTTCTTCATTACTTAGTATAAAGTCCCTTTTTCTCTGTTTAAAATCATACATATTAATTAAATTTAAAATTTCTAGCTCTTGCTCAGCATCTCTAATTAATATTCCTTTATCACTTGAAAGATTTTCATCTTCACAAGGATTTATTTCTATATCTCCATAAATAAATATAATTTTTAGACTGACGCTTTCCCCTTCTTTATCTAAATAAATTTCTGTTTTTAATTCTTCCTTATAAAATTCTTGTACTAAATCGTCCTTAATTTCTATCTCAGAAAAGGACTTTAGTTTAGGAAATACAAAAGATGCAAAATCCCCTTTATGACTTTCATCTATTGTAAGTTTACACCCTTTACTTTCAATGATAGATTTATAAAGAGCTTCATATAATTCCCTTTTATGTCCTCTTAAACTACATACATTTCCATTATAATAAAAATAACTTACATCCCTAGTCAAAGGATAAGCTAAATTATTATCTTTATGATATAAAAGAATATTATTACCTTCTTTTTCTATAGAAAATTCTATTTTACAATTTTCTATATACCTAACATTTTGGTACTCTCCTATAGGCAAAACTAGTATAAAACTTTTATTTCCTATGAGTTTTAGAAATCTTTTTAAGTCACTATCTATCAGATAAACTTTTTTACCATTAACTAACTGTTTATTACTACTTATAATACTAGAATGTGAGGATGTAAGACTTTCTTCTATTTCTAGTATTTGAACAAATAAGTCCAATATCTCACTATCATTTTTAGAGAACTTGGCTTTTTTAAAATCTAAGGTAAAATTTTTTCCAAAAAATAATGGTTGCTTAAAATAATATGCCTTTAAAAAATCCCTCATACTTTTAACAATGTATAACTTATCTACGCCTACTTTTAACTGAACAAAATTCTGTATTTCTCCTATAGATGTATTAAACAAAGTTATATCTAAATTTAATTCATGCTTTTTTATGTTCTGTTCAAAATTAAAAGGTTTCTTATAGACTCTTAGTATTTCATCTAAATAAGAAGATTCATTTAAATTTACTTCATTTATAAATTTTAAATAAGATGCAACTATATGTTTACACACCTTATTTTTCTTAGCAAACTGTTCACACGTACACTTATAATCACTTATATCGCAACTTTTATCATGAACAGTAAATTTTGTTAGATATTCACTATATCCATTAGAAGAAAGAACCATTGACTTTATAGCTATACTTCTATCACCTTCATTTTCATAAGACAAATCAACAACATAATCCTGTTCATAATATTTTAGACCATTTTTATAGGTTGAAATGTCACAATAATCATTTATAAGCCCATTATTCAAGAGTGCCATTTTTATCTCCTTTCTTTTAATTAACCCATTAACTAATTATTAATTTTGAGCCTTTTTTCTACTATGTATAAAATCGCAACTAATATTAAAGATAAATAATCAGAAATAGGTTGAGCCCAGAAAATACCTTCGGCTCTTAAAAACTTTGATAAAATATATGATAATGGAATTAAAAAAGCATACCACCTAGCAATTGATAATATATTTGCAAAAATATCGTTTTTAGTAGCTTGATAATAACTTGACATAATAACTACTATTCCTAATACTGGTAAAGAACTTAAATATATTATTAACCTTTTACTGGCTATCTTAACCACCTGAGGATTATTGTTAAAAACCAAAACTAATTGTTTATTAAATATACATACCAATATAAATCCTAGTATTCCAAGAACTAAATTCACAATTATAGTTAACTTTAATGTTTGTTTAGTTCTCTCAAACTCACCAGCTCCATAATTATACCCAACTATAGGTTGTATTCCTTGTGCAATTCCTAAAAGTATCTGAATAAAAATCACAGAAATATATGCAACAATAGCAAAAATAGATACATCAATAATTGTCCCATATTTTAATAAAAGTTTATCTTGAATTAAATACATAATCCCTAATGAAGTTTGAGTTAAAAAAGAAACAACTCCTGATGTCATTATTGATTTTAATGTATTATTATTTATCCTTAAATAAGAAAAATTTATTTTTATATTTGCTCTATCACTAAAGAAATAATATAAAAGATAACTAGCTGATAGGCTTATCCCTATAACTGTTGCTGTTGCTGCTCCTCTTATACCCATATTTAATTTCATAACAAAAAGCCAGTCTAAAAATATATTTATTAAGGCACCTGCAACCAATACCCCCATAGACAATTTAGGATTTCCATCCGCTCTAACAATAGGATTTAATCCTGATGATAAAATATGAAATGTAGTAAACAAAAACATTATTGTAGTATATTCTTTAGTTAGTTTAAGAACATTCCCCTCTGCACCAAAGAACCTCATCAAAGGTTCCAAAAATATAAGTCCTACTATAGTAATTACAGTCCCTATAATTATCATTAAAAATATAGAAGTTCCTAACACCTTCTTAGCCTCTTCTTTTTTATCCCCACCTAATTTAATAGAAATTACAGTAGCCGCTCCTATACCTAATAATAATCCAATTCCAATATTGAAACATATGGCTGGATAATCTATATTTACACTAGCCAAGCCCACCGCTCCTACTCCATTACCAATAAAAACACCATCAACAATTACATATAAAGAATTAACTAAAACACCTATAATGGATGGTATTATATACCTAAAAAATAATTTCCTGATGTCATCTCTCAATAATGTATTCTCCATCTTTATCCTCCGTATTTATTAAATTTTAATATATCAACATATTAATTTAAAAATTGAATTATAATCAAACTTTTAAACATAATATTTATTATATATGATGTTTAAGTTAACTAAAAGGGAGGTGTTTTTTTGAAAGATATTAAAAACAGTAATTTTTCCTTTAAAAATATATTTGAAAACTTCCTATTCATATTAGGTATAATTCTTTTTGTATATTACATCATATTTTTTAATTCGCAAAAATTATTTTCCACAATCCTTACACTCTTAACAGTTCTAACTGCAAATCAAGTATTAAAACGTTCTAAAGTTAAAATAAACAATTTGTTGTATTTTTTTTGCGATTTATTTATTTTTTGTTCTATGTATTTAGGTCAAATTGGTGGATTTTATAGTCGTTTTTATTGGTGGGATATATTATTACATTCAATGTCAGGCCTAGTACTAGCTGAATTAGGTTTTCAGATTCTCTTATCCTTGAATTCTCAAGATATAAATAAATCTTTAAACCCATATTTAAAAATACTTTTTGCATTTTTCTTTGCCGTAGCCTGTGCTGGCATGTGGGAAATATTTGAATTTTCCGGTGACCAACTTCTAGGTTTAAATTCTCAACTTAATAGTCTTTGGGATACTATGTGTGATATTATTGCGGGTACTATTGGGGCCTTATTAGATTGCTCAATTCACTTCTTAAATATAAAAAAATAATACTTAAAATAGCGAATATAACTTTAAAACTATATTCGCTATTTTAATTTAAATTTTCTGATTTCCAATTAGTATAATTTTTAACAATTAGTATTTTAATTATATAGTATAAGGTAATTTAATTGGTGAATATTTATTCAAGTTTATTGCATAAATATCTTGATTTTTTTTAAAAAAGTATTAAAATAGTATTAATATATTAATACTATTTGCATATTAATTTATTGCACTCTGTTTCTTTTACAAAATTCGTACTAATTCTTAGAAATAATTAATTATTATTTGTTAATCGACATCTCTTATAAGATCTACTGTATTTTTTAGAGTTTGTTTAATTGATTTAATAACATTATTAGTTATATAATTAAGTTAATTATAATTTTTGTATATTTTTAGTGTTTATTAATGTTTTATTATTATGTTTTGTATTTTTATTAACAAAGTACTAGCTCATATTAGGAGGAAAAAACATGTTAGATATACCCAAGAAAAAATATACCGCTATTGAAATCCTAAAATTTTTAATTCCTTCGCTTATAGGCGTATTATTTTTTATGATACCTATGAAATTAGGTGGAAAACTTACTATTCCTGTAGCCTTTTTATCAAATTATTTACTAAACTTAATTTCTACTTACCTACCACTTATAATGACTATTATTATCTGTATTTCTCTTATAGGTAGTGTAATATCAAAATTATTTAAACCTAACTTTATAGTAAATAACTCTTTTTTAAATAAATTACTTAATGTAACACCTGTTTGGTTTACCATGAGAATCCTAGGTTCAGCTTTTGCTGTTTGTACCTTCTTTAAAGTTGGTCCTCAATGGATTTCTTCAAATGATACTGGTGGCTTACTATTATTTGATTTACTTCCAATACTATTTTGTGTTTTCTTATTTGCAGGTATGTTCTTACCTTTACTTTTAAATTTTGGCCTTTTAGAATTTTTCGGTGCTTTATTAACTAAAGTTATGCGTCCAATATTTACCTTACCTGGACGTTCTTCCGTAGATTGTATTGCCTCTTGGCTTGGTGATGGTACAATTGGCGTTCTATTAACTAGTAAACAATATGAGGATGGTTATTATTCAAAACGTGAGGCTGCTGTTATTGGAACTACTTTTTCTTTTGTATCAATAACATTTAGTTTAGTTGTTCTATCTCAAGTAAAATTAGCCCATATGTTTGTACCTTTTTATTTAACTATATTATTTGCTGGTATTTTTGCTGCTATAATAATGCCTCGTATACCGCCATTATCTAAAAAAGCTGATACTTTTCACCTAAATAAAACTCAACAAGTAAAAGAAGCTATTCCAGAAGGACATACTGCTTTTAGTTGGGGAGTAGACCAGGCTATAGAAAGAGCATCAAAAAATACTAGTCTTATAAAAATTTTACAAGAAGGAATTGAAAATGTTTTAGATATGTGGATAGGTGTAGCCCCTGTAGTTATGACTATAGGTTCAATAGCATTAATCTTAGCTCAATATACACCTATATTCCGTTGGCTTGGTATACCATTTATACCATTATTAAAACTTTTACAAATTCCAGAAGCTGCTCATGCTTCTCAAACATTAGTAGTTGGTTTTGCCGATATGTTTTTACCAACTGTTATAGGAAGTACTATAAATAGTGAGTTAACTCGTTTTGTAATTGCATGTGTTTCAGTAACTCAATTAATATACATGTCCGAAGTTGGTGGTTTATTAATCGGTTCAGAAATTCCTGTATCTATGAAAGATCTTATAATAATCTTCTTAGAACGTACCTTAATAACTTTACCAATAATATCTTTAATTGCCCATTTTTTATTTTAATAATTTACGAGATGCAGAATGATTTTAATTCTGCATCTTTTTTATTAGATAATTTTCATAATAATATGGTCTAAGCCCTTAAAATATGTTATAATTATTAAAAATTGCTTTGATAATCAAACTATTTTTTTAGTAAAGAGAGGTAATAAAATTGAATTTAAAACCATTAAAATTAGGAAGCTTAGAAGCAAAATTACCAATCATTCAAGGCGGAATGGGAATAGGGGTTTCCTTAAGCAACTTAGCTTCATCTGTAGCTCTAAACGGAGGCTTTGGTGTAATCTCCGCCGCACAAATAGGATTTAAAGAAATAGATTTTAGAAAAAATATACTAAATGCAAACCTAAGAGCATTAAAATATCATATAAAAACAGCTCTAAAAAAAGCCTGCGGTAAAGGAATTATTGGAGTAAATATAATGTGTGCTGCAAAAAATTATGATGAATTAGTCAAAACCTCAATAGAGTCAGGGGCACAAGCTATAATATCAGGAGCAGGATTACCTATAACCTTACCCAAGTTATGCCAAAACTCTCCCGTAAAAATTATACCTATTGTATCTTCTGAAAAAGCCACTTCTGTTTTACTTAGGATGTGGGATAAGCACTATAATAGAACTGCAGATGCAATAATTGTAGAGGGTCCTAAGGCTGGTGGACATCTAGGGTTTAAAGAAGATGAATTAGCGAATAGCATGTTAACATTTGAACATGAGATAAAAAAAATACTAAAAACCATAACTATATTCAAGAAAAAGTATAATCAAGATATACCTCTTATTGTTGCTGGTGGAATATATGATGGTAAAGATATTTATAAAGCTATTAATCTCGGTGCTTCAGGTGTGCAATTAGGTACTAGATTTGTTACCACTGAGGAATGTGATGCCCATATAAATTTTAAACAAGCTTATATTAGCTGTAATAAGGAAGATATACAGATTATAAAAAGCCCTGTTGGTATGCCAGGACGAGCTATTGCTAATAACTTTATAAATAATATATCTAAGCAAAACAAAAAAATAACTTCATGTTACTCTTGTCTTAATCATTGTGATCCTAATACCATACCTTACTGTATTACAGAAGCATTAATAAATGCAGTAAACGGTGATATAGATAATGGACTTATATTCTGTGGAAGTAATGCTTATAAAACCAATAAAATTATCACTGTAAAAGAATTATTAACAGAACTGATTAATGAAGTTGCTATTATTAATTAACTGTTTCTTAATAACTTATTTTTAGTAATAAAAATAGTATACTTTTACTTACCCCCTAAAGAATAAATCAAGTAAAAGTATACTATTAATTAATATCCTAAAACCTATTTTAAATTATTTACTGATTCTTCTAGATCTATTAGTTTTGTTATATCTCCGACTAAAGATTTCTGAGCATTTGTTAATTTATCATAATCTTTTCTTGCCTTTGATATGGCATCCTTGTCTGATATCTTTATATTTTCTTTTGATGGAAGTGATTTAATTTCATTAAACACTTTTTCTGCCACTTCAAAATCATTTTCAACAGAATTTTTTGCCTCTTTATATGCCTTAATAACATCTTGTGATTGCTTTAACTTACTATAATTAGTAACTAAAGCTTGTACTTCTTTTGATAATGCATTAAAGTTTTCTGTTGCCTTATTAACAACCTCTTCATCTTTTAATTCAGTATAACATGGACTTGGTAAGTTATTAACTTCTTGTATAACTTTCGCAGCAGAATCATTATAAATTTTTTGTTGGAAGTTATCTACTGCAGAACTCCAAGATGAAATGTATGCCTTATTTCCTTCATAGGTTGCAAATGATTTTACAAGTCCTCTAGCTTTGTTAACTTCTTCTTGTGTTAATGATTTTTTTAAAGTGATTTTTCCTTTTTCTTGTATATATAATATATTATAGAATTTTTGAAATAACTTTTGTTGAGCTACATCTACTTGTTTTGAAAATTCACCAACTGCAAACTGTAATTCTTCATGATTTGTCATCTCTTTTATTGCTAATCTAGCTTTATTTATATACTCTTGAGTACATTCATTTTTGGCTTTTTGCATTGCCTTAAATCCATTATTATATATAGTATCTGAATTACCTTGAGCCCAAACTGGCGTAACCCCAATACCTGTAAACATTGTAATTCCTGCTAATATTCCACCTGTAACCTTCTTAACATTTTTTTTATTCATTTTAATTTTACCCCCTATATAGATAAAACTCTTATTAATCTAATTATAAATCTTTATTATGATTAACATTTGTCTTCTTAGTAGTTTCTTTAATTAATTTCTTATTTAAATCTTGAGTTTTTTCTATACAATAGTTTGCAATTCTATCACAATACTTTGTCATATATTCTTCGGCAGCTTTTGGGTCTTTATTATAAAGTTCTGCTACATAATTATCTGTTTCATATAGCTTTTTAGTTATCATTTGTTCCTCTGCCCTTAATATAGGTTTTGTTATTCTACCTAAATAATCGTGATAATATGGTTTTGTTAAAACTCCAGTTCTTCTATATGTCCAATATGCTGATTTATAATCTGGTGTATTCGTACCTATTTGATATGCCTTTGGTGTTTCTGTTATTCCTGAATAAAAAGGTACATACACACTTGTTTCTGGTACACCTAATGCTATCCAATGCACTCCTCCTACTCCCTTAGGTAGATTCGATCTACATTGAAGTATATGTGATTCCATTGTATGTTCTGCATTAATTGTTCTATATTCATTTTTGTATTTTCCATAGCAATCATATTCTGTACCTTCATAATGGGCTCTTAATACCTTAGCTACATCCTCAACAGAAATTTTCTTATCAGGTTTCATAAACAATTTATAATCATTTCTTCCTATTTCTTGTTTAACAGATGGGCTTAAAATTTTCTGACCTAACCAAGTTCTTGGGTAGTTATATTTGTAATCTTTTTTGCTATCAGTTCCATAAGCCTTTTTAAAGCTAAATTCTCCATCCTTCTTAGGATCATACAGACCTTTTTCTTCTGCAAACTTTATTAGATTTTTTGATCCCATAAAGTTATTAGTATCCTCTAGGTTAACTTTATCTATAACCAATATGTTAGGAATAACAGCATAACAATCATCTGGAACCCTTTGGGCTACCCATTGATGCCCTGAACCTGTTTCTACATACCAAACCTCATTAGGATCTGAAATTATAACTCCATAGGCTTCAGTTGCCCCTTTTTCTTCAACTATTTTACCTAGAAGTTTAACCCCTTCACGCGCTGTTTTAACTCTTGGTAGTATTATTGAATTAACAGAATCCTCATCTATTCCGTTTTCTACTAAAGGATCTGCCGCTTGTGCCTTATCATTTGCTGTTGCACTTTCAGTAGAACTTACTGCAACTTCATATTCATTAATTCCAGCTTCTTCAAAGTCTCCATCTGATGTATCCCATTCTGGAGTAGCTGTATATTTAAAGCTCTCTTTTGGGAGTGGATATGTAAATCCATTCGCTTTTGATATATACATATCTCCTTCCTTATTAACCTTGTGAGGATGTACTATAAATCTTTTAGTCCAAGCTGTGCTCATATCTTCATTACGTGCATTAATAGTTGATCCATCTACAGTTGCATTCTTTCCTGCTACTACAGTTGTACATGCTGATGCACTCATAATAGATGTTCCTACTAATAATCCTGTAGTTACAGTTGTCATACAAAGTAATTTTAGCATTTTTTTTCTTAACACATTTAACAACTCCCCTCAAAATAAAAACATTGTTAATTAATTATCTACATTATAATGCTTTAATTTAGATTTTTCTAGAATTTTTTCTTTTTTTCTAATATTTATTTTTTTCTCTCATACTTTTTATTTTTAATATTACTTAAAAATAAATATTAAATAAAAATTAGAAATGTATATATTATCTTTATAGAATTTTACATTTTTATTTTAATTTTTTTTATATTTATATATAGTTTTGTTTTGTCGGGGTAAAACTATATAGTTATTTTTTTTAATTTTTTTATTAATTTAACATTTTTATATTATTATTTTTAATTATACTATTTTTTTCTATGTATTAAAGTAAATTTTTTATTGATTTATATTTTTATTTCATTTAGAATAATAAAATCACTAATAAATTTCTAAGTATTTGACATTTTTTTTAATATCTTTTATAGATATGATCATACTATAAGAAAAGGAGAACATTATGAAAAAATCTTTAAAATTTTCTGAGATACTTTCTATTGGATTATTGTTATTTGCCATTTTTTTCGGTGCTGGAAATATGATTTTTCCTCCATTACTTGGTCAATTAGCCGGAACTAATATGTGGACTGCAATAATCGGTTTTATAATAGCTGATGTAGGTCTTTCATTAATAACAATTTTAGCAATAGCATTAAATGGTGAAAGCTTTCATGAAATAAGTACTAAAGTTTCTACAAAATTTGCTTCTATATTTGGAATTATAGTTTATCTTGCAATAGGCCCTCTTTGTGTTATACCTCGAACTGGTGCTGTTTCTTATGAAATGAGCTTATTACCTTTAGTCCCTCAAGGTATGAATTCTTGGATATTCGGTATTATATTTACAGCAATATTTTTTATAATTACATATTTTTTGGCTTTGAATCCATCTAAATTAGTTGATCGTATTGGCAAAATAATAACTCCATTATTATTATTAATGATAGGTTTTATAGCCATTAAGGCCATATTATCTCCTATTGGTTCATTTGGTGCTCCTGTTGGAGACTATAATACAATACCATTTTTTAAAGGATTTGTAGAAGGTTATCAGACTCTAGATGTTGTTGGTGCCTTAGTTATTTCAATCGTAGTTATTAATGCAGTTAAACAATATAATATTACATCTCCAAAAGATATAGCAAAAAATACAATAATAAGTGGTATAATCGCTTCTATTGCATTAATGCTAGTTTATTTTTCTTTAGGTTATATTGGCGCTTCAAGTGTTTCTCTTGGTAGAATAAATGATGGTGGGCAACTTTTAGTTAAAGTTATGAGTTGTATGTTTGGAAAAAGTGGCATACTTTTATTAGGCTTAATTATAACCTTTGCTTGTTTAACCACTTCTATTGGCCTTGCTTCATCTTTTAGTGATTATTTTTCTAAACTTTATCCTAAATTAAATTATAAAAATATCTTAAGAATCGTATGTATCTTTAGTTTTATAATCGCTAACTTAGGTTTAAATACGATTTTAAAGTTTTCACAACCATTATTAATGATATTATATCCCGTAACCATAGTATTAATATTTGTATCATTCTTTGATAAATTTATTAAATCAAACTGTAATGTTTATATAGGATCTATAACTGCAGCCTTACTAATTAGTGTTATTCAGGTATTAGATACTTTAGGTTTATCCTTAGGGCTAATTACCAACATAATTAAGATGATCCCACTTTACTCTTTTGGTATTGGTTGGATTATACCTAGTATAATAGGTGGATTCATAGGCTTCTTTATACCAAGCATAAAGAAATAAATAGAAAGCACTATATAGAATAAGTTTTTACTTACATTCTATATAGTGCTTATATTTTTAAATATATTTAGCTAAAACACTTTGAACCTCATAAATATCTAAACTACTGTTAAATTCCTTTGTAATAGGTTCTTCCATTCCCCTTACCCATATATTTAATTCAGCATCTAGGTCAAAATGCCCCACTGTTTCTACTGAAAATCTTTCTATGCTTCTATACGGTATAGATAAATATTCTATTTTTTTTGCAGTTACACCTTGTTTATCTATTAATATTAACCTTTTGTTTGTAAAAATCATTACATCTCTTATTAACTTGTATGCTCTTTCAACAATTTCATTGTTGGCTAATATTCTAATATATTCTTGTTGTATGTCTTCACTAGATACTTCTGAGGCGTGCCCCATCAGTCCGCTAAATAAACCCATTTTTCTCCTCCTATAGAATTTAAATATTAAGATTTTTTATTGTTTTTATAAGTTCATTTTTAAGTAAGGCTTTTTGACCCTCATTTGCAAAAGAAGCTTCAATAGAATTAAAAAGTACTTTTTTAATATCCTCAACATTAAATTTTAATTCTTTTACTAATATATTAAACTCATCATTTAATGTAACATTAGATACAGTTTGATTATCAGTATTTACTGTCACTTTTATACCTTTCTCAAGATAACTTTTTATAGGATGGAATTTTAGCTGCTCAATAGCCTCTGTATTATAATTACTTGTAACACAAACTTCTAAAGGAACATTGTTATTTATTAAAAACTGAACAATTTCTGGGTTTTTATATGCAAAAACTCCATGTCCTATTCTTTCAGCATGTAAAAGTTCTATTGATTTTATTATATTTTGCTCTATACCAGTTTCTCCTGCATGTATAGTAATATGAAATCCATATTCCTTTGCTAAATCAAAAACCCTTTTATGTAATTCTGGTGGAAAATCATGCTCATTACCAGCTAAATCAATAGCCACTACCCCTTTATTAATATACTTTTTAGCTGTATTTACTAATTCTATGTTTTTATCTACACTTTCATGTCTCATAGCACATAAAATTAAATTACTTATTACCCCATATCTTTCTTCTCCTGCTTTCATGGCTTCTAATACCGTCTCTATAACTTCATCCATTGTAAGTCCCTTTTCTAAATGAAAGTATGGTGCAAATCTAATTTCTATATATTTAACTCCTTGTTTTTTACAATCCTCTAATAATTCAAGTGTTATTCTATAAATATTCTTTTTATCTTGCATAACCATTATAGAATACTTAAATTTAGTTAAGTATTCTTTTAAGGATTCGCATTTACCTATAACCTTAACATATCTTTCAAACTCTTCTAAAGTTTTTACAGGTAAAGCAATCTTTTGATCTTTTAACATTTCAAAGATAGTTTCAGGTCTCACACTTCCATCTAAGTGACAATGTAATTCCACTTTAGGCAATTTTTCAATTATATTATTTATATCCACTTTAACATTTCCTCTCTGTTTAAATTAGTTATACTTATTCTAATATATAATCTAAATTTATCAACATATCTTTAATGTATTATTTAAAAATTTTTAAAAAATAAAGATACTCTAAATTAAAGTATCTTTATTTTTTATAATTATTACTGTTTTACATATAAAGGATTACCTGCATAAAATATTGCATCATATTCTTTTATACTATCTAAGACTTTAGTTGGAGATTTATTTTCACCCTTTAACAAGTATAACTTATTATCTGTAGTATAATATGCAATATCACCTTTATCTATCTGAATAAACTCAACATTTTTAGCTATAACTTTATCATCAATTTTTAATACTTTATCTTTACCTAAAAGATATATCTTACCATTGAATAATGTATAAACTTGATTATTGGCTTTCATATTTTTATTTTCTTTGCCTTCCACTTTAACAGTAAGGTTATCTTTATTATTTAGATAAGCTGTATTACCCTTTTCATCAACCATAAAGTTAACTATATCTTTTCCTAGTTCTTTGGTTTCTTTTGTTGCTAGTTTTGTAGAGAAAAATTTATTTTCATTGTTCATATAATAAGCAACTCCATTAACAACTTGAAAGTCATAAGGAGATGCATTAACATTTGAAGCTATTTTTACTTCTTCCTTGCCAGATGGCTTATAATATAAATCACTAAAATACTTTTTATCTTTTTCTTTTATATTTTTAAAGTAAGTAACTCCTCCATCCTTATACATTCTAATAAAAAGATTATTCATTACATTACCTAACTTTTCTTCTTTTCCATTTTCTTTAAGCTCTTTTATATAAACAGCTTTATCTTCTTTTGTTATCAATATCTTGTCTTTGCATTCAGTAAAACTAAGTGCCTTAATTCCTGTTCCTATCTTTTTCCCCGTTTTATCACCATTATTAGTTAAAAATAACTCTGCTTTGTCATTTGTATATACTAATTGATTACTATCAGGATTTAATCTTGCCATTCCTACATTAGAAGCAATTTGTACTTTTTCCTTTCCATATGGTTTTAAATAGAGATTTTTATTTTTGTCAATATATGCTATATCCTTTTTATTGTTTATTATAGTTTCCGATGGTGATTTAGCTATTTCTGTTTTTGCTTTACCTTCCTCAAACATAAAAACATTTTTTTCAGAATCTTGGTATACTAACGCCCTGCTATCAGTAAAATATTGAAGATTTGAAAATTGATTATCTAATACAGCCTTATCTATAATCTTTTTAAACCCACTATCTTTTTCATATTTCATATATATATCATTAGTACCTTCTTTAGCAGCATTCTTTTTAATAGCAATTAATGTGTTATCTGGTTTTTCTAAATTAGCACTTGAAGTACTACATCCAAATAACCCAAATGGTAGTGTAGCAATAACAATACTACTAACAATTTTTTTTATTTTTTTCAACGTATAATCCTCCTTAGTTTTATTTAACTTAACATATACATTTTATATTATACAATGAAATCCTTTTTTATCATATTATCCATTATTTAATCTTTTATTAATAAGTATAATTTTATCTTAATTTATATATTTCTTAAGGTTTTTTTAAGGTATATTTATTATAATTTTATTATGGAATAAAAGATTTATAGTATAAATTTAAGAGGGTGTCTTATGATGATAAGGGTATTAAAACTTAATAAAAAATATATACACACTATAAGTTATCTGCTTATCCCCATTATAAGTTACTTATTGTCAACTAGGTTAACCGATGCTTTATTACAACCTATTTTAACTCTAGGCAAAACTCATGCCTCTAGTAAGTTAGTTAAATTAATTTTAAGATATACGGAAAGTTGTTTTTTTGAAACTACTTTATTTCTTACTATATTTGCATTAATTTTCTTTATGCTATCATTTACTTATAGCACTATTCTTAATAATAATTTTAGTGATGATGACCCTAAGTAATTCATATACTTAGGGTTATTATTTCATTTTTAAAAGTCCTTTAGTATCTTTCAATGACATCTGCGCTTTTTTAAAAAAATGATTGTTTAGATTATACTTGTTCTTATTTTGAATAACATCATCTACTGGCAAAACCTTATATTTATATCCTCCCCCACTATTTGGCTTTCTAAACACCCATGTTGGTACTATATCAAAATCTTTTAAATAGGTTTTTCCATCTTGTTTTTTTATATTCAATTTCACCATATATCCATCTTCAGTAAATCTATTATTTAAACTTTCATAACACTGATTTGATATCAGGTTACCAAGAGAATAAGTTACGAAAGTTTTATGTCCGGTAGATTTATTTTCTATTGTTTCATATGGCTGAATAACATGGGGATGTCCACCTATTATCGCATCAACTCCCATTTCATTTAACTTTTTACTCATGTTTTTTTGATATTCATTAGGCCTTCTTGAATATTCATCTCCCCAATGTAGTAAAGCCATAATATAATCTACTTTTTCTTCCTTCATCTTATCTATATTACATTTAATATCTTCATAAAATTTTTCTAGATTACTATAATCAAAGGTATTTATTAAACCTTCACATTTCTTAGGCATCAATATTCCATTTATAGTTTTTCTTCCATTTATTTTTTCTGTTTCATAAACATAAGAAATTATTCCAACTTTAATCCCATTTATATTTTTTATAGTATATTTTTTTTGATTTTCCTGCTTCTGCACTCCCGTAAACTCTAATCCAGCCTTTTTTATTTCCTGTAACGATTCCCTAAACCCATTCTCTCCTTTATCTATAACATGATTACTAGCAAAATTCACTATATCAAATCCACTATTTTTTATAGATCTTAATGCCTCTGGTGGAGTATTAAAATTAGGATACCCAGAATATTTATCCTTCTTATAAAAATTGGTTTCTACAGTTAAAAGTGATAAATCTGACTCTTTGACAAAAGAACTTATATACTTAAAATTATCGTTAAAATCATACCTTTTACCATTATATGCGGCCCTAACTTGAGGCATATGATAAATTGTATTTCCTGCTGCAACTATACTTATATCTTTAGGTGTTTCTATAACTTCTTTTTTTTCTTCTTTGGATTTTAAATTTTCTTGTTTCTCCTTTTCTTCTATAGGTGCTAAAGTTTCCTTTGCTGTTTCTTTAACATTTCCTTTAGAATTCATGCAAGCTGAAAAAAATAATACAATGGTCAAACTTAACATTAAACAACTCTTTATGTATTTACGTTTCATAGTTCTCCCCCTTATTTATCTTTCATATATTTATATAATATACCATTTTATGTAAATAAGGAAGTATAATCTTTAAAAATAAAAAAAGAGGCCAAATATTATTTGGCTTCTTTATGAAAAAATTTTCTTTTCATTTTAGATATAATTTTAAGTTCTAAACATTTTTTAACTATCTTAGATACAAACCCTATAATCGGCAAAGATAATAATATTATCAAAAACGCAATACTATTATATGCAATTCCACAATTATATAGACTAAATATATCTTTACCTGTTGGGGTTAAAAATGCTACTGCAAAAAGTGTACTCATAGCAATTATAAGTAGAATCTTAAAGAGATTAAGAGGCCTAGCCACCTTATTAACAACTACTAAACTTATTCCTCCTAATACCAATACTGATAAAGTCATGCACTGAGTTCTTTGAAGTCCTGTCAAATATGCTATTAAATACATTATTAAAGTACTCATTGCTAATACAATACCATTCGGCAAAGCAAATTGTAATACTCTATTTAAAAATCCTTTTTTTACACGTTCCTTATTTGATCCTAATGCTAAGAAAAATGAAGGTATTCCTATAGTTAAAGATCCTATTAAACTTAACTGAATTGGTAAAATAGGAAACGGAAGAAATATAATTGCAAAAATAAATGAAAGAATTATAGAATATACTGTTTTAGATAAAAACAACTCTGATACCCTTTCTAAATTATTTATAAGTCTTCTGCCCTCCATAACTACTTGTGGTAATGCACTAAAATTGGAATCCAATAAAACTAGTTGTGCTACCGCCCTTGTAGCATCTGATCCATTAGCCATTGCTATACCACAATCTGCTTCTTTTAATGCCAAAACATCATTAACCCCGTCACCTGTCATAGCAACTACATGCTCACTTTTTTGAAGTGCATTTACTATGTTTTTCTTTTGATGTGGTGTAACTCTCCCAAATACCGTAATGTTCTCCACTATCCTTGATAATTCTTCAATATTGTCTGGTAAATTCGTAGCATCTATATATTTATCTGCA
Source organism: Clostridiaceae bacterium 14S0207 (assembly GCA_003288255.1). Taxonomy (GTDB): domain Bacteria; phylum Bacillota; class Clostridia; order Clostridiales; family Clostridiaceae; genus Hathewaya; species Hathewaya limosa. The sequence continues at coordinate 2,828,547 of CP026600.1, forward strand.
TTTTTAACACCTGCATTTTTAGCCACTGCTGATACCGTTATTGGATTATCACCTGAAATAATTTTTAAAACCACACCCTGATTGTTAAAATATCTTAAAACCTCTGGTGCATCTTCCCTAATAATATCTTCTATAAGGATTAAAGCCGCAATTTCTAATTCACCTTTTAACTCCTTTGTTAATGATTCACCATTAAATTTTGCTAACAATAATACTCGTCTTCCCTTGATGGCCTCTTGTTCTACCGCTTCTTTTATTTCAGTATATCTATTTTTTAGAATCATTTCTGGAGCCCCTAAAATCCAAGTACCTTTTTTCTTAAATTCTACAGCACTCCATTTTCGTGCGGATGAAAATGCTATTTTGTTTATTACTCTTAGATTAGTATCTTTATTAAACCTATCTGCAATGGCACTCTGAGTTGGATTTGTATTAGAAAAAACTTTGCATATAGACGATAATACTTCTTCTATATCTTCCATATTATTATTATTAAATGTTATTACATCTGTAAGTTTTAATTTACCTTCTGTTATTGTTCCTGTTTTATCTAAACATAAGGTATCTACCCTTGCCAACACCTCTGTAGCCGGTAATTCTTGTACAAGTGTATTCCATTTAGAAAGTCTTATTATGGCTACAACAAATGTTGCACTAGTTAAAAGCACTAGTCCCTCTGGAACCATTCCTATTACTCCTGATACGGCACCTATAACCGCATCCCTCCATGAAGTTCCCGTAAACATAAGTTGGGTTGTAAAAAGTAAAATACTTATTGGAATTACAAACTTTATAATCACTCCAAATATCTTATTTATTGCTCTCTGTAACTCTGAATTAATTTTTTTAAACTTTTTTGCCTCATTTGCAAGCTTACCAGCATATGTATCAGAACCAACTTTAATAGCTTTAGCATACCCTTTACCACCAACTACAAAACTTCCTGATAATAAATTATTATGTCCTTTTTTTAAAATAGGATCTGCTTCGCCGGTTAGTAAAGATTCATCTACTTCTAATTCATTATTTTCTAAAACTATAGCATCACATAAAACCTGTGATCCTGTTTGTAAAATCATTATATCATCTATAACTAGCTCTTCTATAGCTATATCTTTTTCAATTCCATTTCTCATAACTTTCAATGTTGCTGAACTAAATACAGAAAGTTTTTCTATAATTTTTCTAGCCCTTAACTCTTGAAAAATACCTATTAAAGTATTAGTTATTATAACTCCCGCAAAAATAGAATTTTTAGGTGAACCAGCTATTATAACAATTAAGGCTAAAACAGCATTTAAAGCATTAAATACAGTAAATAAATTTGCCCTTATTATCTGCCATGTAGTACGAGATGGTGCCTTTGGAATAACATTAACCTTCCCTTCTTTTACTCTTTCTTCTACCTCTATATCTGTAAGTCCTTTTATATTCTCTACCTTTTCATAGGAGTTTTCTTCGCATTTTGTATTGTTGTTCATATATTACTCCTTTTTATTTTTTATTATTTCTTTATATATTATTCTAAGCTTAATTTCTTAAAATAATCTTAAAGAATATTTAAATTTACATTTCCACAAGATAACGTTTACTTTAAATTTATAACAATTTATAAGTTTCCATTGACCAACGCCATTTATTTGTATATTATAATATTACGATATATAAATATATGGAGGTCTTATATGAAATTTTTCAAAAATTATGGTTATGTAATATTTTTTACTTTCCTCATTTTATCTTTATTTGATTTTAGATTTAGTATAATTGCTATAGTTTGTATGCTAGCTCCTATAATTTTAGCCATTTTAGGTATGGGACGTTTTTGGTGTGGAAACTTCTGTCCTAGGGGAAGTTTCTTCGATAAAATAATGAGTAAACTATCTCCTAATAACAATGTTCATCCATTTTTTAAAAGTAAATTTTTAAGAATTTTTATGGTAGTATTTATATTTGCCAATTTTATTATTGGAATAGTACTAAATTGGGGCAATTTATATGGAATAGGTAAAGTTTTTTATAGAATAATAGTTATTACCACAATTGTAGGTGTAATTTTGGCTTTATTTAATAACCGTAGAACTTGGTGTAACTTCTGTCCTATGGGAACTATTGCTGGATGGATAACTAAGGTCAAAGGAAAAAAAACTGTAATAACCGTAGATTCATCTTGCTTATCTTGTAATCTATGTAAAAAAGTATGTCCTATGAATATAGAACCAAGTAAAAACAAGAATTCTCACATAGAATCTGAAGATTGCATATATTGTTCTAATTGCATCTATAAATGTCCTAAACATTCTTTAAAATTAACCAAAAAATAAACATAGATATAAATAAAGTTCCCTTTATATCAAATACACTTGCGTACTTATAATATTAAAGGGAACTTTATTTATATTAACTTCTTAAAAATCTATATTAAAAAACTGATTTTCCTTCTTTATCTAAATTAGTTGCTATTTTTTCTATAGCACTAAACTGTTTAATTATTCCTATAGATATATTTTCTGCTTCTTGTGCATATCGCATTGCTTCACTCTCATTTTTATTTTTTACAGCATTTACAATTTTATGTCCTAATTTATGCAATTCTTTATGTGGCTCTCCAATTTCATTCCATATGGTTAGAATTTCTTCATTTTTAGGTTTAACTGCATTATAAAAATGACCAAATCCACATTTCTCTCCATTTAATTGAAGAGGTTTTATGGACATCTGTGAAACCATTGTTTTAACTCCATCTACCCATTCTTCATGAGCATCTATAGCATTTTGCATAGCTTCTATAAAATCATTATTAGCCAATTTAAACATATCTTCACTATTAATTTCATTAGTTAACATAGTCATATTAGAAACTTCAGAGTCTACTTTTTCTAAATCGCTTCCCATTTTTCTAATAGCTTTAGCTGTAGAATAAAGACTTTCCCCCATGTCAGCTAAACCTTGTGCCCCATCTGTTAAAACATTCATTGCAGATGACATTTCCTGTCCTATGGCATTTACCTCCTCCATATTACTAGAAATCTCTTGCATACCTGATATAATTTCAGTTATTGACTGTTTACTATCCACAAATGAATTAGTCATATCTACTGTGTACTCTGTCATTTCATTAATTGATACTAGGGAGTTATTTATACTGTCATTACATTTTTCGGAAGCTTGTTCGATTTTGTCCATAAATCTTTCTATAAACTTCAACTGTTCACTTGTATCTTCAGCTAGTTTTTTAACTTCATTAGCAACAACGGCAAAGCCTTTGCCATATTCTCCAGCTCTAGCAGCCTCTATACTGGCATTCAATGCTAATATAGATGTATTAGAAGTTATGTTGTTAATGCCATCAACAATATTCTTCATGTCTTTTACTACAGTACTCATTTCTTTCATATTATCTCTCATAACCTCTCCATTAAGAGATAATTCTTGGTTTAGATCAGTGACTTTTTTTAAGCTTTGTTCACTCTTATCTAAAGTTTGAGATACCTTACTACTATTTGAAGAAACATTTTCTAAAGCTGAAGCATTTTGTGATATTGCAGATGATACTTCTCCTATACTAGCCGTTGATTGTTGTATTGCAGCTAATAAGTTTTCACTTTCATCCTTTAATTTATCTGATGTATCATTTAAGTCATATGAATAATAATCTAAATGGGTATGAAACATACTTATTCTACTAGAAAGTCCTATAATATTTTTAACTGTTTTTTTAATTGCCGATTTAGTTTTTAACATAGTTTTTCCTATATTAATAAATGTATCTTCCATTCCCCCAACAAGATTTTCAGACATTTTTTCAAGTGCCTTAACATCTTTATTTTCTATAGCCCTTTTTACTTCTTTTAGATTTCCTTTACTTTCTTTTTTAAAAAACATATTATACCTCCATATATCCCTACTAAATTTATAAACATTAACACCGACTTGATATATTTATAAATATATTATTAATCAAATGTATATATTATAATATATCAAATAATAAATATTTTTACTTGATATTATATTCAGTGAATTTAAACTCCTATCTAATAATATATTGTATTATTGGATAATCTTTATTAATAATATCATAATATTCTATTAAAATCCATAAAAAAATAAAGCTATTTAATATACCTTGTTTTAAGGATAATATTAAATAGCTTATGATTTTTGTTATTCAGTTATTGCCTCATTAAATTGAACATGTTCTCCCATAGTTAATTCCTTTTCAGCAATTATATCTTCTATTAGTTCCTTAGTTTCCATTAATTCTTCCAATGTCATATTATTATAATCTTTTGAAGACCCTTTAGAAACATTTATTCCTTGATTTTTTAGAAATCCATCTATTTGTGTTTGATTTTTCTTATATATGTAATAACCTGCTGCACACACTCCAACACCTACTACTATTCCTTTTATATGATCTCTATTTATGTTTTGTAACATAAAACTTCCCCCTTAAATATATATTAATTTTAATTTGAAACATTAGTAATAACTTTTTTAGGATTATTATGAACCCTCATATAACTGCAGTTCTGTGAAAATTCACAAGGTCTATTCTTATCAAACCCTAATTTAATTCCCTCTTTTGTAACTAAAAAACCTTTAGCACAAGAGTAAGCCTCTTTTTCTAAAACCTTAGATGCAAAAGTTTTTAAAAAACAAATCTTTTTATTATCTTCTACAGATGGAATAACGGAAACCTCATAATTATTTTCATCTGAACAACTTCCCTTAACTTTTTTTATATTTATCAATATACTATCATATGAAATATTTAATATATGTCTTCCAAAAGTAGTTAACCACGTAATAGCCGATGCCTTAACAAAATCTCCATTAAGCATAGCTTTATTATTATCTCTATTATTAAAATAGGTTTTAATTTAGACGCATCATATCCTATGACATTAAATACTATAATAGAAATTTATTCTTATTATAAAATTTAGAATGATTTATGTAAAAAAAAGAAGATAAGAATATACTTATCTCCTTTTTCATTATCTTATATGCCCTTATATTACTTTAATACCTATTTAAAAATTTCTACAGCTCTATCTAAAATTCCAGTTAGATAAGCTATGATTATACCATAATTAGTTATAGGTACATCTTTTTCTTTACATACTTGTATTCTATTTAAAATAGTTTTTCTAGTCATCATACAGGCGCCACAATGAATAACCAAGTCATATTTTTCAATATCCTGTGGAAAGTCATTACCTGTTCTAAATTCGAAGTTAAGTTTTTTATCCACAAATTTGTTTATTAATTGTGGAATTTTTACTCTTCCTATATCTTCATGTGAAGTATTATGTGTACAACTTTCCATCATAAGAATTTTTGATCCTTCTTTTAATTCTTTTATTTTTGAAACACCCTTCACAAAAGCATTTATTTCTCCTTTATGACGTGCAAATAATATAGAAAAACTAGTTAAACTTATGTTTTGTGGAACAATTTTATTTACTCTTTTAAAAGCCTGGGAATCTGTAATTACCAAATCTATATCTTTAATATCCTTTATAGCAGATTCTAATTCTGTATCACGCACTACATAACTTTTAATACCATGATCTAAACAATCCCTTATAACCTGTACTTGGGGTAAGATGAGTCTTCCCTTGGGAGCTTCAGAATCTATAGGAACTACTAATATAACCTTGCTATTATACGATAATAATCCTTCCATTATCCTTGGCTCTTCTTCTGCATTTTTAAGTTGTTTTATTATTTCTTCTCTTAATAAATCAACGCCTTCTTGTTTTTTTGTAGAAATGAAAACTTCCTTAGGAAATCTTTCTTTTAACTTTTTTAATTCTTTTTCATTTAAAGTATCAATTTTATTAAAAATAACTATGTATGGAATGTTAAACTGTTTAAATTTATTAACCGTATCTTTAAAAGATTTTTCATCTATATCATTGACATCCATAACATAAAGTGCCAAGTCGGTTATTTGAATCAATTCAAATGTTTTTTTTACTCTCAGTTCACCTAAAACTCCTTCATCATCTAGTCCTGCAGTATCAATAAACCTAACTGGGCCAAATGGTATGAGTTCCATTGTTTTAAAAACTGGATCAGTTGTCGTACCTTTAACATCAGACACTAAAGCTACTTCTTGTCCTGTTATTAAATTTACAAGTGAAGATTTACCTGCATTACGTTTCCCATATATACCAATTTGTTTTCTATTAGCATTAGGTGTATTATTCATAAGACCCTCCCAATATATAAAACTTTTTCATTTATTTATGTCCATATTTGTTATATAAAGTAAGTCAATTCATCATAAATGCTTCCAATTTATATTATCTCCTCTTGACATATCAAGAGAAAATCCTGCTTTTTTTATTCTTTGTTCTATGCATTTACGACACTCTGCAGCCTCATCTCCTGTACATACTTTCCCATCATAAAGTGCATATTTTTTTCTAACCGATATGGGTGATAAATTAGGCATAACTACGTTGGCCCCAGCCTTTAATCCTTTCTCCCTTCCAAATGGATCTATAGTTCCTAATGCCGTTGTTGCTGGTAACAACACATCTGGCAATAGTAATCTTATTAAAGCTAACATTATTGTAGTTTTCTCAACAGTTCCTCCTTGTGCTTTTCCCAATACAGTATCTTTATGGGGAATAAATGGACCTATACCTACCATATGTGGCTCAAGTTTTTTTAAAAACAATAGATCTTTAACATAATCTAAATTGGTTTGTCCTGGAAGCCCCAACATAAACCCTGCCCCTACTTGATAACCTATTTTTTTTAAATTCCAAAGACATTGTTGCCTATTTTCCATACTGTATCCTAGATGCAAACTTTCATATAAATCCTTATTTGCCGTTTCATGTCTTAAAAGATATCTATCAGCTCCGGCATCATAAAATTTTTTATAACTGTCATAAGATTTTTCTCCTATAGATAATGTAATAGCTACCTCTGGATATTTTCTTTTTATAGTGTTAATTATTTTAACTATTTTATCATCTGTGTAGTAAGGATCTTCACCTCCTTGAAGCACAAAAGTTCTATACCCCAAACTATACCCCTCATGACAAGCTTCAAGTATCTCTTCTACTAAAAGTCTATATCTATCGGCATGTTGATTTTTGCAGCTTATACCACAATATATACAATTACGCTTACAATAATTAGTGAACTCTATAAGACCACGCATAAATACTTTATCACCATAAACTTTAAGTCTTGTATCTAATGCCTTACTTTTTAAATATACTGTGCTTTCTTCATTAAGGTTGTTTAATATATATAAAATTTCTTCTTCTTCAAGGTAATTATTTTTATATAGTTTATCAATAAGTCTTTTCATATTTTAAAGTTCCTTTTTTGATATAGATGTTTTTACTGAAACATGTTCTATGTTTCCTAACTTTCCTGTTAAGCTATTTATCTCATCTAGGTCACCTACAACAATTATAGAAATCACTGAAACCTCTTCCTCTTGAAAAGGTACTCCCATTCTACCTCTTACCATTCCTTTAAATTCTGATATAACATTATTAAATTGGTTTTGACATATTTTAGGTTCCTCTAATATTGCACTTATAACAGCTATCTTTTTCAACGACCTCACTCCTTTACTGTAATAATAAAAAAACTTTCCCACCGGAAAGTAATATAAAAATAACCTTAAAAGTTCTAAAGTTTATAATTCATATTTTTAACTTCCTTTCAAATTAGATAAATCTTTTTTGTTAGGTTATTATTTTTTAATAGACAAATATTCAAAGAATATCCTCTGAATATTTGAATTTTTCCTAATTATCAACTTCATTGTACTCCTGTACTTCTATAAAATCAACGAGTAAAGTTATATATTATTCTTGAAAATTTAAGGATATAATCATACCATCATTTCCTATAATCGAATTTTCATGAACCTCCAAACAATTCTTAGCATATTCTTCTGGATTTGTCATGGCTGGACTGAAATGAGTTAAAACTAGTCTATCAACGCTTGACTCTTTTGCTAAAGTTGCTGCTTCTCTAAATGTCATATGCTTATTTTTTATTGCTTTTTCTATGTCATCGTCATTACCATACGTACCCTCACATATAAATAAATTACTATTTTCTATAAATTTCTTAGCTTCCTTTATTGGTCTTGTATCTGTTATATAAGATATTTTTATTCCATTTCTCTCTTCACCTAATACCAAATTCGGAGTATATATCCTATCTTCTAGTTCAATAGTTTCTCCTTTTTGTAGCCTATTCCAAATAACTTTGGGCACGTTATTATTTGTGGCTTTTTCAACATTAAATTTAGGATTACGTTTGTAATAAAAACTATATCCTATACAGTGACTTGAATGTTCTAGCTTCATAGTTGATATTACTATATTTGAATCTTTTTCATTTTCACATATTATTATTCCATTTTTATCTACTTTCATGAAAATATCCATACTAGGGTTTTCTATAATATTAAGTTGATATGGTAAATATGGATTAATAACATTTAATCCTTCAACAACTTTTTTGATTCCCTCAGGACCAATAATAGTTATAGGATCTAACCTTCCACTATTTCCAATAGTAGATAGTAATCCTGTTAACCCTATAATATGATCTCCATGACAATGAGTAATGCAAATTACATCTAATGATTTAAAACCTCTTCCTAAAATTCTCATTGCCACCTGTGTTCCTTCACCTGCATCTATTAATATTTTTCTTCCTAAATAGCTTATAATACTTGAGGCTAAAAACCTGTACGGCATAGGCATATTTCCACCAGTACCTAATAAACATATATCTATCATATTATTACCACCCGACTTAATTAATTTAACTTAAGTTATTATCTCACTAACTTAATATCTAAATTCTTAAAACTAAGAAAGTAATTTTAAAAATAAATATACTAACATATAATTAACAATTTATTTTTTCTTTGTTTAAAAGTAAAGACTTTTTATATTTCTTTACTAATATAATTGATATAATAAAAGTAATTCCCTCTGCAAAAGGCACAGTAAGCCATACTCCTGAAACATTTAATAATGGAACCAAAATTAATAATCCTAAACTTGAAAAAATTATTCCTGAACTCAAGGATAAAAAAATTGAAGCCTTGGCCTTTTCAATAGACTGCAGAAAATATAGGCTTACGACATTTGAAGCACAAAATACATACCCTAAAAAGTATAACCTAATTCCTTTTACACATATATTAATAAGTTCTGTATTTCCTTTAGTAAATATACCTACTATATCTTTGGGGAATATTAGTAATAACCCATAACAAAATATTGCTAGAGAAATTGCAGTAAATAAAGCATATTTCAATGCTTCATATACCCTATCTGTCTTTTTGCCACCAAAATTAACACTAACAATTGGTTGAATACATTGTGCTATACCAGCAAAAATACAAGTTCCTACATAAGCTATATTAGTTATTATTCCATAGGCTGATACATATATTTCTCCACCTAAATTCATTAAAGTTTTATTAAACATAAACAAAAGCGTTCCTCTACAAACTTCTAAAATAAAGGTTCCAAATCCATTTTTAAAGATCCTTAAAATTAAACTAAACCTTATACTTATCTTTTTTAAAACTAAAGTATTGTATTTTTTGGTAAAATGGATACATAAAATAACTAAATTAACTATTGGTGAAATAACCGTTGCAATGACCGCCCCTTTCATTCCCCAATGAAAAATAAAGATAAATACATAATCTAAAATAACATTAGTTATATTTCCAATAACTGTGGCTATCATAACTAACTTAGGATCTTTGTCGTTTCTAATAAATGAACCTAATACTACCGAAAGTATAAATGCCCAACTGAAACTAATTAAGATAGACAAATATTCATTAACTAAAGGAAGAATTTTTGTAGATGCTCCCAATATAACACAAATTTGTTTTGAAAATATGTTTCCAAATATAGATATAATTATTCCTAAAATAATACATATGTAAATGGAAATATTAAAAACTTTTACACTTTTATCTCTCTGCCCCCTTCCAATAAACACCGATGCAGTGCTTGCCCCTCCAATACCTAACATTAAAGATATTGATGAGGATACAGTAAAAATAGGCATAGCTATGTTTAGAGCAGCAATACCATCACTGCCAACTCCAATACCTATAAACATAGTGTCCACAAATATATACATAGAAATAGCTATAGCTGCTAATACAGATGAAGTTAAATATTTAATAAATAATTTATTTATATCATCCTTTAACAAGTCAATTTTTTCTTGCATTTCATACCTCCTTATTTGTTCTAAAAATTCAAAATATTCATTTCAGTATATAATAATTTCTGTTTTTAAAATTGTCAATACACAACTTTTATCTTAATAATAACTTATAATAAAAATTACCTAAGATATAAAATCCTAAGTAATTCTAATTTTAAAATTCTATTCTTTAAAAACTATTAATCTTTTTCTAGACTGCATTACAAATATTATAGAAATAACACACGTGATCCCTTCTGCAAAAGGAACAGTAAACCACACACCTAGTATATTGAACAAATATACTAATATAAACAATCCCGAGCTTGAAAATACAATTCCAGAACTTAATGAAATTGCTATAGACTCTTTAGCTCTTTCTATAGATTGTAGAAAATACAATACAACCATATTTATAGAACAAAATGCATATGAAAGGAAATATATTCTCATCCCTTTAATAGTTATATCAACTAGTTCTTTATCACCTGTAGTAAATAAAGATATTATATACTCTGGGAAAATTAAAACCACTACGTATAATGTTAATCCCACAATAACTGATGTACTTAATGCATATTTTAATGCTGTATATACTCTCTTTATTTTTTTAGCTCCAAAATTTACACTAATAATAGGTTGTATACTTTGTGCTATACCTGCAAATATACAAGTACCTACATATGCTACATTAACTATTATTCCATAAGATGAAACGTAAATTTCTCCCCCCAATGTCATTAAAGTCTTATTGAATAAAAATAATATTACGCCATGACATACATCCTGTATAAATGTTCCAAAACCATTCTTTATAATCCTCATTATAATAGCAAATTCTACTTTTACCTTTTTAAAGGAAAGAGTATTATTCTTTGATTTAAAATGTATACTTAAAAGTAATATATTTATTATTGGTGAAATAACAGTAGCAAGAACAGCCCCTTTCATTCCCCAATGGAAAATAAATATAAATACATAATCTAATACAACATTACTGATATTAGCAATTATTGTTGCCCTCATAACCAACTTAGGATTCTTATCATTTCTAATAAAACACCCTGATACTCCTGCAATTAAAAACGCCCAAGTAAAACTAATCAAGATTGAAAGATATTCATTGACTAAAGGTAAAATTGTTTGGGATGCTCCTAAAAACAAACATATTTGTTTTGAAAAAACATTACCTAATATAGAAATACTTATTCCTAATATAGTCGCTATTAACATTGAAATAGTAAATATCTTAGAACCCTCTTCTTTCTTACCTTGTCCTACACATATAGATAATGTGGTTGCCCCTCCAATTCCTAATATTAATGCCAAAGAAGATGAAATTGTAAAAACGGGCAAAGAAATATTTAATGCCGCAAGACCACTACTCCCTACTCCAAGACCTATAAACATAGTATCTACAAATATATACATGGCAATGGCTATGGATGATAAAACAGATGGTATTAAGTATCTGATAAACAACTTCTTTAAATCATCATTTAATAAATCAAATTTTTTCTTCATATTGTGTTGTTCCCCTAATCAATTTTTACTATATTTAAATATTCTTAATATAAATTATAGCATATAATAACTAGGTTTAATTTTATAAATTAAACCTAGTTATTATCTTTTATTAACTTATGATAAACTTTTACGAGTTACATTAAACCCTTAATATTAAATAATCTCCATTTTTCATTTTTACAACATCTGCTTTCATTGCTTTTGCAACATCTTGAAGTGACCATCATAACTATTTTATATTGATTATTCATAAATACTCCTTATATAAATTTAATAATACATCTATAATTTCCCTTGAGCCCCTTCTTTATTCTTATATTTTTCCTATGTATAAGACATATAAAATTCTCAATTAATGATCTATCTATTATCCTAAAATTATTTATATAATTACAAAAAAGTGAACTCCGTAAAGTCCACTTTTTTATAAAATTTAACTTTTTAATTATTTTAACTGATGTATAATTTGTTTACATTCCTCTTCAATTTCCTCTATAGAATTGTGTATATAAATCCCATTACCACATGCAAAAATTCCTTCTTTAGAAGTCATATATCTATCATTCACTTTAGGTCCTGTTGTCATAGGATTTAATTCTATATTACTTCGCATAGCTACTAATCCATCTGAAACCATAGAATTTGCAAAAATTAAAGTATCACATTCTATAACTTTTTCTATATTATCTTTACGTAATATTACCTTTTCAATTCTTCCCTTTCCCCTGATAGATATTATATCATAACCTTCATATATGTTACTTTTTAATCCAAAAGACTCTTTGTTTTGGTCTTTGACTGTCATACCAACTATATTTAGGCCGTGTTCTTTTAATTCCTTTTGAATCATATACAAAGTATCATTATTAAATATAAAAATATTCCTTCCTAAAAGTATATCCTTCATATTCAAAATCTTTTTAGCCATACCAACAGTAAAAATTCCACTACATCTATCTCCAACCATATTCACGACTTTTCTTCCAGTATCCTTTGCGCCATTTGTTAAAATGATATTTCTACCTTCTATTTTTTCTAATCCATACTCTTCACTTATAAGTAATACCTGTTTATGTTCTTCAACCTTTAAAGCCATAGTATTTAACTTTATATCTATATTATTTAGTTGTTCTAATAATTGTTTTCTATATTCTTTTCCTGTTATATATTCTTTTTCACTTATATTATAATCTCCTAAAGTTAAAGCTCCACCTAAAATGCTATCTTTTTCAATTAATAAAATATCTTTAATCCCTGTTCTTTTTCCCTCTATAGCACATAAAAGTCCTGCTGCTCCTCCACCAATAATAATTAAATCATATTGTTTCATTATTAGTCCTCCCTAAATCCGATTGCTACAGAATCTTTGCTATTTTTGTTTATTTGGCTTATATCTACTCCTAATTCTTTACTTAAAATTTTGCTTATTGGTATCATACATCCTATTCCCTGACAACCTCCCATCATAGCCCTAGTTCTTCTCTTTATTCCATCTAATGTTCTAGCCCCTAAAGGTCTATTAATAGAATCTATTATTTCTCCCTCAGTTACTAATTCGCACTTACAAACTATTTTTCCATAGGAAGGATTTTTAGAAATTAACTCATTTTTTTCTTTTATATTAAGTTCTGAAAACTTGATAATTGCTTTTCTATTTGCCTTAAAATCAGCCTTTTTTATAAGCTCAATTCTTTTAGATAGAAGTTCTACTACATATTTTGCTATTGCAGGAGCAGCTGTTAAGCCTGGAGAATCAATTCCTATTACATTAATAAAATTATCAACGCCTTTAACTTCTTCTATAATAAAATCTTCACCTTCTATTTTAGGTCTAATCCCACTAAATGTATTCAAAATTCTATTTGTAGGCATATCCTCTATACTTATCCTACCTTTGTGTAAAATTTCATCTATTCCTTCTCTAGAAGTTGAAATGTCTTCACCAGCTTTAGCATTAGGTCCTACTAAAAGGTTCCCTTCTATTGTAGGAGTAATTAATACTCCCTTACTTAATTCATTAGGTACTTGAAATAAAGTTTTTTTACACAATGTACCAGCTACCTTATCAAATAAACAGTATTCTCCTTTTGTACGATTTATTTTATACTTTTTCTCATTTACTAAGTTATTAATAAATGCACCCTGTAATCCGGCAGCATTTATAATTACACTACTATAAATACTTTTTCCATCTTTAAGACATACCTTGTACCCATGATTTTCTTTTTCAATGTTTATAACTTCCTCACCTAAAATAAATTCTACTCCGTTTTCTACAGCATTTTCCCCCAATGCTAGGGTCATTTCATATGGATTCACAATTCCTGAACTTTTAATATATAAAGCACCTATTATATTTGAATTTACATTATTCTCTAAATGTAATACTTGTTCTTTATTAAGTATCTCTAACCCCTTAACCCCTAAAGATTCACCATCTTCCTTTAACCTATAAATAGTATCCATTTCTTTATTATCAAATGCTAGAACTAAGGCACCATTTCGTTTAAATCTAAAGTCTAATTCCCTTGATAATTTTTGGATCATACTATTGCCTTGTAAGTTAAGTTTAGCTTTTAACGTTCCTTTTTTTTCATTAAATCCTCCATGGATTATACCACTATTAGCCTTTGAAACTTCCTCTGCAACATCTTCATTCTTTTCAACTACAACTATATCTAAATCATACTTTGATAATTCTCTAGCTATGGAACATCCTACTACCCCTGCTCCTATAATTAAAATATCTTTCATGTAAGTTTCCTCCTTTTAATAAAAGCTATTTAATGTCAAGAATTTATTCTTTCATATTTTATCCTAATAATATCTTTTTAAAATAAGTCTTTATATCTACTGTCTTTATTATATTCTTTTAAGAAGTGTGCTTAAAATGAAGATTTAACATGATAATGATTATATTTTTAAATGATAGCCTTATATACTACTCTAATTAGATAAAAAAATTCTCGGTAATATTTTTATCTATTACCGAGAACTTCTTCTAAAAATTATTTTAATATATATTATTATTCCTTTTTAAATTACTCAAAATAGCATACTACAGGTGTGCCTGATTCTATGTTATTAAATATTGCACTTGCCACTCTATGTGGTGAGTTTATACAACCATGTGAACCACCTGTTTTATATATTTCTCCACCAAACTTATCTCTCCAACTAGCATCATGAATACCAATGCCTCCATTGAATGGCATCCAAAACTCAACTTTTGTACTATAATTTTCACCTTTTAATGTAGCATTTTTTTCTTTATATTTTAATTTATAAGTTCCTGCTGGTGTACCATTGTTATTACTTACATTTCCTGTAACAACATCCCCTTCTGTAATAAGAGAACCATTTTTGTAAAACCACATGTGTTGTCTTGTTAGGTTAATTTCTACATATGTGTTCCCAATGTCATTTGCTCCATGAGATACTGCTGTTTGAGCATACTTTGGTTTTCTTGTTATTGTTTGTCCATTTTTTATAGATGAAATTATATCTTTACACTCTTCATAACGATTGACTACCCAACCATAGTCTCCCCCTGGTACTTGTACCTCTCTACCTACTGATGTACTAAAATTTCTAGTTTTGCCACTAGTATTATATGTTCTAGCTAATGACCATACAAATTCTCTAACCCTATCATTATTAATATTAACATTTAAATTTTCATCAGTTTCAAGCCATTTATTTATAGTTGATCCATCTAAAACTTTTGTAACATCTCCAACTGCATAAGTAATTTTAGTTGATACATATTTATCAAGAATATTCTTAGCCTCACTAATCTCTTTTGACTTTGCAGTATACTTAGGATTCTCATAACATTTAGCAGATTCTAAATTAATGTTAGTTTTTTTATTAATAATTGCATTTTCAATATTTTTTGTTAAGATTTCTTTATTTACTTTACTTCCATAAACCTCATCTACAATCTTATAGCCATCATTAGTATATTCTAGTTTGGCACTTTGTGGTTTAACTATATTTTTTTCTTTAAAATAAGATAAATTATCTATATGTTCTTTTAATTTATTCTTATCATAAGAAACTAATTTTGAATCCTGAAAATCTCTATTTTGAGAAAATGCTACTATCCACGCAAAAGGATTTTGCTCATCTTTTATATCTTGAATTTTTCCTTTTGCATCATACTTTAACCCAATATCGGATGATTTAATTTGCTGATTTAAATTATTCCTTCCTTTTAGGTCTAAGGTATACGCATTAACTGCAGAAGAAAATTGTTTTTCTACTTCATCTACTGTCTTACCTGAAACATCAACATTATTAATCTTTGTACCAAAATAAAAATGATTGCTAAAATACATTGATATGCCTAAATATATTCCAAGTAATACAACAATAGAAGCGCTAATGCCAATAATAACTTTCCTCTGTGTTTTTATTTGTTTTTTCATAGTGATTAATCTCCCATTCTATATTCTTAAATTTAATATTTTTTGTCATTAATTAACACTTCTTCTACTATATCTATTAGTTAATTTCATCGTATTTTTAATATCCTTTTTACCCAGATCTTTTACTCCATATATATTATAATTTATAATACATTTATATGTTCCATTCTATACTATATTATAATTTATACTTAAGGACAATATAACTTATTTATATATTTTTTTATTAACTAGTACCTTTTAAAATTATATATATTTTCTATCATCTAATATCCTTTTTAATATATAATTAAGATAAATATATGCTTTTAAGACTTATACATTATGATATAATAAATATCATAATGTAGTATTATTTACTATCTACTGTAAAATAATTTTCTATCTCATACTTGCTGTATCATTCTTATTATAGTCTTCTGTATTTAAAATATCTACAATAATAAAAATTTTCAACTAAAATTTTTATTAAATTATTGCCAACATTTTATTAAATTTAGATATAGAACGTATGTACTAAAGTAATATATGAGGAAGCTATTTAACATAACTTCCTCACCTTTAAATTTTAATATTACATCTCTACTAACTGTAACTTTGCATCTTTATATTCCTTATAAATGTTATTTATATTATTTCCCTGATCTGTTCCTTGATCTTTTATAGTATTAACTATTACACATCCTATATTTCTTCCTAAACTTAACCCTTGTTCAACATCTATTGGATAATGAATTCCCCCGTAAACTCTAGATATTGATGAATATACAGCTATTTTTCTTAACTTTTCACTTTCTGCTGGGAAAAAGTATGATAACACAACTTCAGCCATACCAGCTATAACCCCATGTCCAACAGGATAGCTAGGATCATAACTGGTATTCAAATATGTCTTTAAGCTGGGGTCTAATTGAACTGGTCTAGGTATCTGAAATTTGTATTTAAAATAATAACATATAGACATAGCATCATTAAATGCATCACCCATAATTGATAGAATCCTAGCAGAATCCATTGATGGAACTTTATATGTCTTTAACAAAGTATATACATTTTTGAAATGAAGAAGTACTACATTTTCTGAATTCCAATATGACGCTAATGCCCTTTGTTTATCTGTTAATTCTCTTAATGCTTCTTTTACTTCATTTAACTGTGTAACTCTAAAATCCATTGTATCTGATGGGGTTTTAATTTTAAATGCTACTTTATTACCTTTCAAATCATAAAAGTCATCCTTATCTCTTCTAAAAAACTTCAATGGCCAACTTCCTGCATCTTCTCCCTCACCTATAGGACCAAATTTCTCTCCTGGATAAGGTATTTCATTCCACCTAAATTTAGTCATAACCTTTCCTCCTATTTCTAAACTTGTATAAATATATTTAAGTAATATTTTAAATATTACTTATACTTATTTGATTATATTTTAATCTCACTGTGTTATTTTTATTCAAGGATTCTTTTTATAATATGAATACTCATATCCATAAAAACTTATACTAATATATATACAATAAATAAAAAAAGTAAGGAATCTTTTATTTATAATACTCCTTACTTTCATTATACTTATTATTAAATTAGTTTTTTTTCGCTTCATAGATATATTAATTATTTAAAATAAATACCTACTAGTTTCATATCTTTATTATAAGATAACGTAAATTGAACGTTGCTATTTTCATATTGTGCAATAACTACAACTATAGCAATACTATTTTTCTCTTGGAAGATTATTTTTGATATGGATTTATACTTGCCCACCTTCTTAAAGTTAGACCATGCCTCTTTTAGTTGATCGCTTGAAACCTGCTTTTTTAAACTATCATCCATTCCATCCACAATATTATCGTATTTTTCATTATTAAAACAGTCTATTAACTTTTCTGATGACTCTTGTAACTTATTTTCATTGTAATTATCACTTAACTTTGAAGCACCACATCCACCTAACATACACATAAATAATATTCCTATAATAAACTTATATAATTTTTTCATTTTTAACTAAATCCCCTTTAAATAAATATTTAAATTTTATTGCAAAAATTAATAATAGCATAGAACACACTAAACACCAAATTTCTATTAAATATATATTAACCCCCAAATTAGATAGGATTCCAACAACAGAATCTATAATTCCATGGACTAATATAGCCTGGATTAAATATTTCTTATTATTTTTTTGAATTCCATATAGCACTAACAAGCTTAATACAACATGTATAATTATTGCACTTAATCGTTCAATACTGTCTAATAATATAATCATACTATTTAAGCTTTCAATCGTTGTTCTAATAGAATTCTCATTCATTATAGAACTAGAAACATTACTTGAATAAATTACTATAATTAAATTTTGCAAATTGGCAATTCCCCCAAACATTATGGCCTCTATTCCTCCATGACCTATTCCAAATGCAACTCCATCCTCCCAGCTTAAATTATTTTTTCTAAATACCTTAAGACCTAAAAATCTACCTATCTCTTCAAATAAGCCAGCGGTTATTCCCAAAAAAACACAGTATATAATAGGATAAATACTATTCATTATAAGATACCAATTCATTTTAGGTAAGAGTTTTTGAATAATAGGTATTCTCAAAAAAACTTGGGATATTAAAAACACCAACATTCCACAAAGAAAATATTTTACTCTTTGCTTTTTAGTTAATATAAGATATATAAGATATCCTATGGGTATTCCAAAACAAATAAAGATATTTATAATAAAACATATAATTAAAGCTAAACACTTCACAATATCAACTCCTATACTAAGAGAAGTATTTATTAACACATAGGAATAACTATATTTACTTTAAATACTTTATCACTATAATCTATTCTCATGTCACCCTTATATTTTTCCAATGCCATTTTTACATTAATTAATCCAATAGCCTCATGATTTTTTTTAGTTGATTTAAATATCTCCTTACTTTTTATAGGTTTACTATTTATAGAATTAGTAATATTAATTACTATAAAATCATTAAATTTATCAACTTTTAAACATATATATTTATCATTAAATACATTTTTTGTACCTTCTATTGCATTATCTAAAAGATTTGAAAATATAGTAGTTAAGTCAATATCTTCAACAAACTCTAAAGTTACTTCTCCTATTTTACAATTAAAATCTATACAAAACACCTCTGCTCTTTGAGCCTTATCGTTAATAATGATATTAAGTACTCTATTACTCGTATAATATTTTTGTACAAACTTATCAAATAACTTGTACATATTTTTAGAGTACTGTTGAGCTTTTTCATTTTGGTTAAACTTATATAATTCTTCTATAGTCTGTAGATGATTTTTCATGTCATGAATTATTTTTCTAGAACTTCTATACTTACTATCTAGATTACTATAATATTCGTATTGCATCTTACATTGTTGTTCATAAAGTAATATCTTATTTTTCAGCTCATTATTCTTTGATATAGATTCAAAAATATTAGTAATAAATATATTTAAAATAATAATTGAGGTTATACTTATTAGTAATAAAATTGTATCTTCAATAGATAAATATACTTGGATATACATCATAAGTACAGTTATATAGAAAATACTAAATATAGGTAAAATAAGAAAATTTAAATATTGTATCATGCTAATCATTTTAATTTTTTTATTTTTATACCATATTAAAAATAACCTTGAAGCACTTAGATTAGAAAACTGTGTAACTATACTTGTTGTTATTAAAAATATATCTAAACTATAAAAATTTATATTTGCACAAGTACAGATTATTTGAAACAAATAACTTGCACCTACTTGAAAAACTATCAGCACTATAATATAAATACTATAATATAAGATAAAGATTTTCTTATTATTATAAAAAAAATGACCAATAACAATAGTTATAATTATACTGATAATTAAATTTAATGTATTACTACAAAACATTTTTGAAATAAAGATTATAAGAGTAAATATTAAATAAACAAATATATAAGCATATTCACTATAATATATATTTCTTTCAAACTTACTCATAAAATTTAATATTATATATGTCGAAAATAACCCTAATATAAACATTATTAAATTTCCTAAAATTGTAATTGTATCAATCATACTGAAATCCCCCAATTATTTATTTCCAAATATGATTTTCCAAGAATATATTAAATGTTTCTCTAAATTCAACTGATCTTTTTTGAGAAAGAGGAACAATACTTCCATCCAACATTAAAAGATTATATCCCTTTATTGCCTTAATATAAAATAAGTTTACAGTAAAACTCTTATGCGGTACTAAAAACCCGAAACATTCCATATCAACAGCGATAGAAGATATCTTTTGTTTTGTTATATATGTTTTATTTAGAGTTTTAATTTTTACTTTTCTATTTACATATTCAAAATAATATATATCACTTGGAGCCAATCGTATGATCCCTTCATTTGTTACAAACTCAATTAAGTTATTTTCCTTTTTATTATTAAAATACTGCGTAGCCTCATCTAATTGAGAATATATTTTTTCCTTTACAATAGGCTTACTTAAATATCCAAAAGCATGAACTTCAAAAGCCAAATTTGTATACTCAGTAAAGTTTGTAACATATATTATCTTTACATTCTTATCATATTTCCTTATATGTTTTGCAGTTTCAATGCCATCTAATCCTTGCATATCAATATCTAAAAATATAATATCAAAGATCTTTTGTTCTTGTAATAACTCTTCTCCACATTCATAAGTCACTATTAAACATTTGTCATTTTTATATTCTTCTAGACACTCCTTCATTCTACTTATAACATTTTTATTATCATCACATATTGCAATATTAATCATACTATCTCCACCAGTGAATATTTTATATTTTATTTTCCTAGGTAAGTTAATTATAAAATATATTATTTTTATTACAACATAGATTACTTAATATACAGTTTTTAATACCTAATATACATACTTATAATATAAAATTTATCTTAAAATAATACTAAAATTGTTTTAAGATGTTTTCTATCTTTTTGTTGAATTTAGCATTAAAAACTTAGAAATTTTATTCATTTAAAAATTTCTCTACATTATTAAACATTGAATTTAACTAATAAAAAATTCTCGCCTAAAGAAATTAATCTTATAAACGAGAATTTCAATGTTTTTATTATAAAATTATCATAACTAATTATATAAACTACATAATCTTTTTTATATTAAATTATAATTTTTTAACAAACTCTGATTTCAGTTTCATAGCACCAAATCCATCAATTTTACAATCAATGTTATGATCACCTTCAACTAAACGTATATTCTTTACTTTAGTACCTTTCTTTAATGCAGATGAACATCCTTTTACCTTAAGATCTTTAATTATTGTTACAGAATCTCCATCACTTAAAAGATTTCCATTTGAATCTTTAACAATTAATTCATCTTCATTATTTTGATTTTCTGACTGTAAATTCCACTCATATGCACATTCTGGACAAACAAAAAAATTGCCATCCTCATAAGTATATTGTGAATTACACTTTGGACAATTTGGTAAGCTACTCATATTTTAAATTTCTCCTTTGTTCTTAAATCTTTTTCTCAAATATTATACATGAATTTTAAATAATAATAAAATAAATTTCTGATTTTATTTTAGTTTTAATATTTTTAATTCTAATTATGTAATATTTACCCAAAATACATACGAAGAAATTTAATCATACTATCTTTATTTTGTTGAAGTTGAGATATCCTATTTACATTGGCTCCAGAGGGGTGTGGAAAACCCCTTAGTATTTGCTTACTATCTATAACTCCATCTGATTGTAACTTACATAATACCTCTTCCACAGCCTTACCTAATGGTATTAATAATAGTTTTTTATGATCTTTTATGCTTTGTAGTTCATTAACAAAGTTATCATAAACATACTGCATCAAAAACTCATTCTTTAAAAGTTTAGGTGTATGTCCAGTATAGTTTTGTTTATTAATAAATACAGAATAAGGAATTAGGGACACCGTGTGTAATAAATAATCTTTATTGGAAAACAATTCCTCACAACTATTAATATCTAAAATCTTATTAAGTTCTATTTCATTTAACATAGATATTATATTTTCCCTTAAACTACCACTAAATCTTCCTGCAACCTTACATTTATATTGTATAACCTTAATGTTCTCATTTAACTCCAATTCTTTTCTAGCAGTAGCCATGGCCATATTCATCTGTTGAAAACCTGGAGTTATTCCAATTATAAAAATACGTGCCCTTTGATTTATATATTCATTATGTGGTGCATAATATATTTCCATCTTATCTTGTTTATCAATCAAAAAATCTGATGTTAACAACTCTTCTCTTGTGTATTTATCTTTCAAAGGTAATTTTTTAATAATTTCTTTATAATCACTTAGTATCTTTTTCATAAACTTACTCCTATAGAATTATGTCTTTTTATCAATTTTAAAACAATATTATAATAAGTTTATGATTTTACAATTTATAACTAATTATTCATTTTAATATTGAATAAGTATTTTTTTAAAATTTTATTATGACCTATCTTGTCTTTCATGTATTTTTTTCATAATTATTCTAGCTATAGGTTGTACTATTATTAACTCCAAAAATATGACGATACAAAAATTACGTGGCCAACAAACTGGAAACTCTTTAATAACATCTATATTAAAACCATTGGCTAAGATTCCTCCTACATTTGTCATAATAATAGACATACCAATAACAGTGAAAAATGTTCTAAATAAGATATGTGCATTAAGGCTATCTGTTGGTTGTATAAAAATATTTACTAACTTATCTGCTACTTTTCCTACAATAAAATTTTCAAGTAGTAAGGCTATTATAAAAACTATTGGAAAAGCCTTTATTGATATAATAATAGCTTCCTTTGATATTTCTCCCATATTAATAGAAATATTAATAGTAGCCATAGTTAATGCTGTCATTGCGCAAATAATAATACCATACAGTAGTCCTTCCTTTTTATTTCTCGGCATACAATTGTTCATACTATTCCTCCATTTTTCATAAGTTTAGAAACAAGTTGTGCACAACAAATCATTAAAATATTTCATATAACTTACTAGTTTTTTCAGTATAGCATAAATTTTTTGCCTCGTGTAATACCCAAATTTTAAAATTTACAAATTCGTAAAATAATATATTTTTGTTCTATATATACTTTTTTAAAATAAATTTTTTTAAATTTCTATATTCTTAGTGTAATAATCATTTGATTTTTCATATAACCAACTACAATGATCTATAATCATAACCATTCAATGGTTTGTTAACCTTTCATAAAAAATTGCCATCAATTTTCATATATAATTTTTATCCCTCAATAAATTATTTTTCATATTGCTTATTTTCAATAAAACATCTAAAATAAAAATAAGGTAAATTCCCCTGTTATTACCTCGTTTAATATGTTTCTTACATCTCTTTAATTATAATTTATGCCAATACCATCCAATATAATTATCTCTATTATTCATAGTTACAAAAAATATTACTATATCATCTAAGTATTTCATCCCTCTAATATGCATCGTAATAAACTTTACGTCAAGAAAAACTCGAATCATTCTACTAATTATTACTTTACCTTTATTATATAATTTAATTTATCTATATGTTTATATTCTAAATTTTTATCATATCTTTTAAACTCTTTTTGTAGAAAATCAATATATGAATAATATTCATCTTTTATTACTTCTACTTGTTCTTTAGATAATTCACTTAAAATTTTCTTTTCATCATCCTTACTTTTAAACATCAAATCTCCAATAACTATCAATCCATTATCCTTTAATACCCTCAACATTTCTTGTATTGCTATAACCTTTTCTTTTTCATTTAAATGATGAAATGCATATGTTGAAACAATAACCTCAAAACATTTATTGTAATATGGTATCTTTAGAAACTCACCTAATCTGACTTTTAACTTAGGATGTTTTTGTTTTGCTACCAATAACATTTCCCTAGATTGATCTATCCCTATTATATCGAATTTCCCATTTAGAAACTTACTTGCTAAATTTCCTGTACCTACTCCTATTTCTAGTATAACTGGGTTTTTAAATTCAGAGTTATAAACTAAATTATATACAGTCTGTAATATTAAACTGTAATTTTTATATATCTTTAGTTCTCCTCTATCCTCTATAACAGCTTTATCATATGTTTTTGCCCAACTATTGAAATTCCACTTATCTTGCCAATTATTTTTGATATTATTTAGTTCATTACTTTTACTTACTATATCTAATATTCCACTATCTATTTTACACTCTGTTGTTTCTTCATAAAGCTTATCTATCACATTCTCTAATGACTTTCTTATAATACTAAGTCTATGAATCTCATTATTAACTAATTGCCATTGATTATTAAAATGAGTTAAATAATTTTCTTTTTCAGTACTACTTAATATACTTTTAATATCCTTAATACTTAATCCTATTGATCTATACAATAATATAGATTGTAACCTAATTATATCTTCTTCATTAAACTTTCTATATTCATTATCACAGTCCCTTGTAGGAAATAATAACCCTTTCCTTTCATAAAATCTAACTTTATTAGTAGTTATATTGAACATCTTAGCCACTTCACTAATATTATAACTCTTACCCATATATCCATCCCCCTAGTACTCTTACTTCTAATATAATTCTAAACTTTCATCTAAGGCTAATGTCAACAAAAAACCCCAAAAACATCTTAATTTTTACTTGGTTAATCATAAATACTTGTAAAAATTATCACTTATGATCTGTTATCTGTTTTATTTTCTTATTTATTCCACTTTTGTATGTTAAACTTGTATAGCGTTAAAACGATAATTAAACATACAATTTTATAGGGAGTGGAATATATTGAAAAAAAGTTTTAAAAAAGATTTATTAACAAAATCCATAATATTATTATCTATATCACTTACATTATCTACTTTCATGTTTATATTTTTACATGTTAAGTATATGATAAAAACCAACATTGAATATCTAAATGAAACTTCTACAAGTTCACAAAGCTTAATTCTCAAAGCTATTGATTCTGTTAGAAGTTCTACTGATCTTCTTTCAAAAGATTTAGCTACATCTCAAAATTCAGGTAATATAAATAATCAAAAAATGATTGAAAATTTAGTATCTACTAATTTATTTGTAAAAAGGGCATTTATCACAAACAGTACGGGAATGCAAATAGCGAAATACCCTAACATAGGAAATATAAATATTTCTAATAGAGATTATTTTAAAAAAGCCATTCAGGGAAAGGGAAATTTCTCTTCGGTTATAACCTCTAAAATCACTGGTGAATCAATTATAATTTATTGTACTCCAATAATTAACAATGGGAATATAATTGGAACTGTTTCTTCTATTTTTGAAATTAATAGTTTAAGTGAAATTTTAATATCTACAACTAAGGATTTAAACTGTTCATTTGGACTATTAGACAATAAAGGTTCATTATTATTAACTAACAAGGAAAGTTCTATACTTATAAATCCTACACAAAAAGGAAAATCAAATAATAAAACAATTGTTAATTTATCAGAATTAACTCCTGTAAAAAACTTAATGAATAATAAGTCTGGTAATGGTAAATTTAAATTATACAATAATACTGCATTAGTTAATTATAAGTCTTTTAAAGATTCTCAATTAAACTTAATTATAGCAATGCCCTATTCATCTATAACTAATAGTATTATAACTTATATCTTAATTGGCATATTAATATTAATTTTTATTTTACTTATATCAGTTGTACTAGTAAAAAGATTTACCAATAAGATAACTAACCCAATTACCGCTTTATCCGAAAGTCTTAAAGAATTATCTGAAGGTAATTTAAACATACATATTAATGATGATATAATACATACTGATAATGAATTTTCTGAGCTTGGAAAAGGTTTTATAAACTTCTCATATAAAATCAAACTAATTATAAACCAATTACAAAAAAATATTAAGGACTTAAATGACTACTCAAGTAAGTTATATTTAATGGTAGATACTAATCAAGATACCCAAGTATCTATTTCTAATATGATGACTGATGTCAATGATAAAATGAACTCTAACTTAAATTCATTAAGCGAAAATTTAACCATATTAGAAGAGTTCTCTAAAGGTATTGATAATGTATCCGTTAACTTAGAAAACCTAAATAATATAGTTCATGTTTCAACTACAGCTGCAGAACACGGATCATCTCATGCTAATAATACACAAAACATTCTTAATGATTCTGTAAATGATTTATCAACGGTAACTATGAAAATGAAGGAGTTATCTGCTATTTCTACTAAAGTTAATTCACTTACTGAAATTATTAATAATATCGCTAAACAAACTAATTTATTAGCTCTTAATGCCGCAATTGAAGCTGCCCACGCTGGAGAATCTGGCAAAGGTTTTTCAGTAGTCGCTGAAGAAATAAAAAAATTAGCCCAGTTAAGTTCAGCATCTTCACAAGATATAAACAAACTACTATCTAATATTAAATTAGAGATAACAACTACTTCAGATATTATAAATAATATGAGTGGTAAATTTAAAAACCTTGTGGACGATACATCACTAACTACTAATCTTATGAATGAAATTAAAGATAAGGCTATAACTTGTCAAACTTCTGTGGAAGAAATTATAGGCATAATGGAAGAACAAACAGCTGGTATAGAGGAAAGTACTGAATCTTTAAATACAGTCGTTAGTTATATATATGAAACTGTGCAATCCTTTGAATGTATGGATAAAAAATTAAAAACTCAATCAGAAAGTTTATCTTCTCTGTCTAATTTATCTTCATCATTAACTGAAATGAGTAATACCATAAAAGAAAATATTGATTACTTTAAATAAACCCTCATAAAAATAAAAAGATAGTAATTTTAGCTACTTGAAATTACTATCTTTTATATTTATTTAAATTAATCACTATACCTTAAACTTCTATTAAAACTTCCTTATTATTAATATCAAGTATTGAAATCTTTACTGTACCACCTAAGTTCTTCTCTACCATATTAGCCAAATCATTTAAGGCATTTTGAAATTCCTTGAATCTTGTTTCATCAATTAATTCAATACACAAAAAAGCATTTTTTGTATTTTCAGTAAGCATTGTTCTTACTGACTCACGCCAATTCCAACACCTACAAATAGCACCTTCATCATCCTTATATACTATTTCACCTTCATAGGGCGGCTCACTTTTATCAGTACCTAATGTAATAAAATCCTCATTTCCTATTGCTTTAGTTAATTTTATATCACCAGCAAACTTATCAATATCTTCTCCCCCACATGGTAATGCATACTTTAATGAGATAGAATTATAAATATCAACTAATGGATTAATTGTACCTAAATGATTTTCTTTATGGATCCTCTTTAACAATGATTCAATTGATGCCCTTGCCCCTTTTTTTGTTTTAAATTTTTTAAATGCATCTCTCCATACTTTTATAACTTCATTACTACTAAATTCTGCGTTCTCTAAATACTTTAAAGCTTCCTTTTCTGAATTATAAATAATATCCTTATATTTGTCTTGATCTTTTATAGAATTATCCAAACCACAGCAAGTAATAATTCCAATCTTAGCATTAGGAAACAAACTCCAAAAACAATCTTCAATAATAAACTTTTTCATTTAAATCTACCTCCTAAATAATAAAAAAGCCCCAGAAACATTATTAAATATCTCCTAGGCTTTTATCCTTCCGTTTACACAGTCATCTGTCTATTTTCTCTCGGAGCTGCTAGTTATAACCTACCAAACCCTAGAAAACTTAATCTAAAATTTAATTATTTATAATTAAATTTTATCAAAACGTTACTATCAAATCAAATATATATTTTTTACTTATGGTACGGTTCTCCGTATCGGCAGTAAGTGAGGTTTTTTATAATAAAATAAGGAGACGGTATCCTTACTGATTTCCTTCTCCTTATCCCTTACTAGACTCACATTATATAGCCTTGATTAGGTCTTTATAATCGGCTGTTTTGAAAGCACTATATAAATTCTTTTTATTTTTAATAAGATAATCTATAATTTCATTTAGTCTATCTCCAATTAATGGAGTTTTTAACAAGTTAAGAAGCTCTATACACTGTTCTGCACCTATATCATTTAAAACCAAACTTCTTATTTCTGATGATTCTAACATACCTAATAATTTCTTTACCTGATTTTTATTTAGTAACTTGAAAAATTTATCATAATAAGGTTTAGCTCCTGGTGATACTCCTTGATTATACCATTTTCCATTACCTATTCTACACTTAAGAAATACTTTAATTAAGTTATCTTCTCTTTCTATTGGAATATCCGAATCTTTTTCTATATAACTCATTATTTCTTGAGCTATTGGTGATTCATGATAAAAATTATCCCACGCTAAATGAGTTTCTTCTAATGATTCTGCTAAACTACTTAATTTAATTACTCTTGAATCAGAGGTATAATATCTCTTCCCATTACATATATCAAAAAATAACTCTCCAGCCTTTAATCTTTCTTGGTCTAACTTAAGTCTATATCCATCTAACTTTTCTCCTAATTTATACTTAACATCATCTGTACAGTTTTCCCATACTAATGGTGCTAATTTTAAAATATTTTCTTTAATAGTTTTCTCAGTTGCTTTAGCAGTAAATAGTCCAAAAATTGCAACCAATAAATTGCCACTCATTACACTTGATAAGTCTCTTATCTTTATTTTAAATAATTCTAAACTATCACTATCAATTTCATCTTTATTAGTTTTCAAATTATCAACTATGCTTTTAATTTCGATTGAAGCATTAGATGGTTTGTCCATTAAAACATCGTTTATACACGTTTTTAGCCACCCTAATAATTCAAAGCTATTAATGCTATAAGTGTTAGGATGTGATGCTCCTATGTCATTTCTCATCATAAGTATATGAGATAACTTTTTATACACTAAATCTGATATTAACTCTAATTTTCTACAAGTATCTAATAGAACCTTATCTTTTAGACCTGCTAAATCTTCCTTACTTTTATAATTGTCTCTTACTTTCTCTCCAACAGCTGAATCAAAGAATATTTCGATTCCATAAACACCAACCTTTTCCCTAAGACTTATTATGACCTCATTCCATACATAATTTAAAGAGGCATCAAATAAACCAATAGCAGTACCTGCTACAAACTTTGATAAATAATGAGCATTCTTCTTTACTTCTGGAGATAATGAGTCTAAAAACCTTGGAAGGTTATCCATTATTACTCTTCTTTCTTCAAGCTCTGCTATTACATTTTCATGAGGTAATCCAAAATTCATTAAAAAACCTTCGAAAGACTCAAATCCAGTAACTGGAGTATCAATTTCTTTAATTATTATACTGTTATCACTCATAAACTTCTCCCTGACTTCTTTCTAGTTAATAACATATTTCCCTTTAACTATTTATTATAAGATTAATTAGTTTTATTCCATAATTTTCTTACATACTATTAATTATAATACACTTATAAAACTAGTCAATAACTATATGGCAATATCTAAATTCAACGTATTTATATCAACACTTCTTAAGGTAAAAGAAGAAGGAGTACCCTTTATAGATACTCCTTCTTCCTTGCTTAAATAGTTAACCAAGTTATCATTAATGTTAATCTTAATTGAATCAATATCCCTTAGTTCATTAACAGTTATTTCTGAAATTATCATGTGTAACAACTTCTTCTGTTGCTCCCTACTTGTGCTTTCTGTTAAAACCTTACTGAAATTTTCAAGTATGCTCTTAATGAATTCATAAGGTAACTCTTCTTTAATATTATCTGATAGAGTAACTAGTAACGGGGCTTTTTCTTCTTCTAGATTCTTAACTCTTTCAGTTAACTCATCCTTCCTTGATTGAAACTCTTCTTTAGTTATTATTTCATCTTCATAGGCTTCAAATAGCTTCCCTTTTTTCTTATCTAGCTTTTCTAACTCTTTATCTATTCTTGTTAAATCCTTCTTAGCTGGATTGACCTTTCTTATTCTCTCTCTATTAACATTGCTTACTATGGTTTTAACCATCTTATCATTAGAAAGTAACTCTGAAAGCTTATTAAATACGTACTCATTAGCTTTTTCTACTCTTATTGAATTACTGGTACACACTGCTGTACCTTTATTTTTCCAATTTCCACAAGCATAGTAAGCTATGCTCTTCTTAGTACCATCTGCTAATTTATTAGTGGTTCTTGATATTACCATACCAGCTCCACACTTAGGACATCTTAGTATTCCTGTCAATGGAAATTCTCCATCATGTACTCTTGAAGGTTTCCCTTTCTTATTTTCTAGAATTGCTTGAACCTTGTCCCATAGTTTCTCATCTATAATAGCTTCATGCACTCCATCAGTTATTATAGGATTAGCATTAATATTTCTTCTTCTTTTTTCAGACCAGTTCTGTCTTACATTGTATCTAACCTTACCTATATATACTGGATTAGTTATAATATCTTTTATTGAACCTACTGAGAAGTTGTTTCCCTTCTTAGTTTTATGTCCTAGCTTATTTAGTTGATTAGTAATTGCCTTATAGCCTTTGCCATTACCATATTCATTAAAAATAAATCTTACTGTTTCTGCTTCTTTTTCATTAATAGCTAGTTTAGTTTTTCTTCTTTTAGCTCCTTCTGAGCTTTCTACTGCTACTAAATCATATCCTAAAACAGTACCCCCACACCATTCTCCACTTTTCGCTTTGGCACACATTCCCATTTTAACGTTTTGTGCTATTGTACCTCTTTCAAATTCACCTATTAATGCCATCATTTGAAACTGCATTTTACCTGCTGGTGTATCAGTTTCAAATGGTTCTGAATAAGATTTAAAAGTTATATTATTCTGCTCTAAAACATCAACTATTTTTAAAACATCAGCTAACTTTCTACTTATACGGTTAATCTTCCACGAAATTACCATGTCGAATTGCTTATCTTCAGCATCATTAAGTAATTGCTTTAAATCTGGTCTGTTCTTAATATCCTTACCACTAATTCCTCTATCTGAATAACACTTATATACAGTGTAATCCATCTTTTTACACCATTCCATTAGTAACCTTTGCTGTTCATCTATACTATAGCCTTCTTCTGCTTGTTCAATGGTTGAAACTCTACAATAAATTGCTACCCTCTTTCTTGTTTTTCCCATAGTTACATCATTATCTAAAGTTATAAATCCCATCTTTATTCCTCCATTATCTTCAATTTATATTCCTTGTAGCAAAAATATAATATATACTTATCTTCCTACTTTATTACATTTTTTATAAAGAAAATACCGTCATTATCATCACTTCGCTACTTCAATATAGACGATATTTTCCGTTATAAATGGCTATATAGCTGCTAGTTCTTCTAGTTCACTATCATTTTTAGTTTCT
Organism: Clostridiaceae bacterium 14S0207; assembly: GCA_003288255.1. Taxonomy (GTDB): domain Bacteria; phylum Bacillota; class Clostridia; order Clostridiales; family Clostridiaceae; genus Hathewaya; species Hathewaya limosa. The sequence continues at coordinate 2,860,212 of CP026600.1, forward strand.
CTACAATCTTCAATGTACTTAATTATCATTTCTGAAATTATGTCTACAACTTCACTTATCTTTTTATCATTAGTCATTTTTCTATCTCCTTCATAAGATTTTCTTTTTTAAAAAACTTCTTCTATAAGTTCATCTTGATGCTGAACTACATAAGCTACACGTTCTGATGATTCACAGAAGCTTATTATAGGAATTTCTCTTAATGAACAATTCAACATAAGAATCATACCTATTACATTTATTAGCTCATCTATTGACCATATTAAAACTACATCAATCTTTCCATCAATAACGTCACAAGCTAATTTCTTTAACTCTTCTAAACTATTGGCGTTATCAATATAATTTTCTATTCTACCCTCATGTTCCTCAATCTCATATCTCAACCATTGTAATCTCCCATATCCTGTTGCCAGATTTTCTCCACTTCCTTCTTTTCTTATATATAATCCTATCTTCTTATCTGTTAGTTCTTTTAATGCTTTCATCTTAACTTGCTCCTTTTTATCTTGAATTTATCAACATTATCGAAGTATCACCTCGATAATGTCATTATTATATAAATCTAAGCTACCTTAACTATATCAATGACTTTACCTTGATTTTTATGCTTTACATCATAGTAAATCCCTTCTAGTTCAAGGTTAGATTTTATTTCATTTAATCTCCTGCTTAGTACATTAGGTTCTTTAGCCCATAACTTAGATGTTGTATCAATCTGCTCTGCTTCTGCAACTTCATTCAGTACTGTTAATAATGTCCTTACAGTTCCACTAAAGTTCTTTACCTCGTCCATGTACTTAATTAATGCAGTAGCTACTGGATTAGCTTCAACTGCTTCTTGGTTAGCTTTCTTCTGATTATTTAAATATGCTTTTAAAAACACTTCTCCACCAATTCCACAAGCTTCTGCCACAGCATAACCCCATCTAGTAAAGTCAGCCATTCTACCCAACTTATATAATGTTACTGTTGGGTATATCTTCATAGCTTTTGATAATGTTGTTAACATAGCTCCTAGTATTTTAGGCTTATCAGCATTGAAGTCCTCCCATACCCTAGATTCTTCTTTTCTTTCATCTTCTGGAATTCTTTCTAATGCTAAAACTATACATCTATCAAGTAAATCAGCTCTTGTAGCCATAACATTAATCCCATTTAAGGTTATACGACTTTTAAAGTTGATTATTTTCTCATCATCATCTGTATATAACTTTCTTTTACTGTAGCCACCACCTGTTGAAGCAATGCAGAATAGGTCACTTTTCTCTGATGAAATACTATCTAGGTTATCAAAACAAGGCATATAGTTATTAAATAATGCTATTGCTAAATCTTGTATAGCTTTAGGTATTGAAATTATATCTCTTGAAGCTGGGTCAATTAAGCTTCTATTCATCTTCATGGTAGTGGTTTTAGAAGCTCCTTTCTCCCCATGAATTACTTCAATTGGATGAGGAATATATGGTATTAATCTAGTTACTAGACTTACTGTATGAAGAGTTTTATCTTCTTCGTCTTTAAACCTAAAATGTCTATCTAGTAAACCTACTAAATCCTCATATTGCTCTGGTATCACTTGTTCTTTCATATTGTTTCTTCTTATAAATAGAATTTGCTTACTATCATCAATTGCCCACCCATTTTCATCTATCTTAATGATGGTTGAATCCTTATCTCCAATGTCATAGTAGATAGTATTTTCTACGCTTGTACATCTTTTAGCCACTTCTATCTCCTCACCTTCATATAAAGCTTTAGCTTCTAACACTCCAATTGCTTGATTAATATTATCTTTAGATGGAGCTTTTTGAGTGTTATCATAATACCTTTTTCTTAAAAGCATTTGATACTTCTTATCTTCTATGCCATAAACTTCATAAAAGTTACCTTTATCTACTGCAACGAATGTTTCTTCTAATGAGTTATGAAAAAACACATCATTATTTTCTAATGCAAGGTCTATCAATACATCAGCTTGACTCCTTTTGGATTCATCATCAGCTTTTATATCATCGTAATATTCTGTATTTTCCCTTGAAGCCTTCGGCTCATACATCTCTTTAAGTGACTCCCAATTGTTTTCTGAACAACTGTCATGATGACATTTAGCACTAATTCCACCCTCATAAAGTTGTGTTACTGATGCAGATTCATCAGTATGATTAGGATTCCAAGGACATACTTTTAGAACATGGCATAATCCATACTCCTTTTCTTCTGTATGACTTATTTCTATTTCATGCTTTTCTAGCCACTCTTTAGCATCAAAGCAACTTATTACATTAGTTTTATTGCTTTGCTTTTTAACTTTAACTTCTTTCTTTGGTATAAGCTCTGCTACTTTCTTAATTAATCTTTCTTCTAAAACATTAAACTCTTCTGGAATATCTATTATTCGTGACCTTCTATGAGGTCTTGTTTCAGTATTCTCACCTTTACAAGCCCTAGTTCCATATAACTTAGTTATTCTAGCAGGGTTATAGGTTGTCTTATCTATTTGAGCTTTATCAGTACTAAACTTCTTATCTAACACAATAAGAAAATCCTTTATCATCTGAGTTACTTCCTTAGTATTAGGTAAATCTAGCTTATATAGTACATGGTATCCATTACCACTACATGCTACTATAGGCTGTGGAAATCCTTCACTTGTTAAATATTCTATTACTGACTTGGCTACAACATTTGCTGACTCAAGTTCTTCATCTGTAGATGAAATCCCTGCTGGTCTCTTTGGGTCTACATCTATAAGAAGCAATGCTCTTCTTATTATCTCTGAATCAGATGTTGTATGTTTAGCATAATCTGCTAATCTATTCTTAGCTCTTGCCATTAGTTCTTCTGAAAAAACATTTAATGTAAAGAAGATGTTATCTTCTCCATCATATTTGATAATGTCATTTAAAAGCTGGTTCTTATCATCATAGTAACCACTTCTTGTCCCATTTTTAGTCTTAATCATCCTTACTTCAATTGGTACATTAATCTTTTCTAAAGCTTTAATCCCTTTAACATATTCTTCTTTTAGTTCTCCATAATTTTTATTAATCACTTTAATTCCTCCTAGATGTTTTTATCTTTGCTACAATTAAGATATTATCATCGTAAAAAAAGAAAAGCTAAGACATAAAATCTTAGCTTTTTTTGTCCTTGCTTTTTATATTTTTTATATTATTGCTACCATATGCCGTTAAGGTTTGGATTAATTTTTCTTTATATCTTATATCATCAATCTCATCTAACTCTTCACAACGTTTTTGTATCGTTTTATGTAATTCATCAATTTGTTTCTCATATTCATCCAGTACAATTTTCATTAAATCTGTAGATTCAACATCGAAGTAATTCGGAATTACATTAATGATGTAGTTTACCTTACTATTTATTTTATCTATCTTTTGTCTTATTAATTCCATATCATTAACTTTTTCTTTAACGTTTTCGTCATTTATATTTTTCAACATAAATTCAGTATACTTTTTATGCTCTTGCTCTGTTAAATTCTTATTAGAACCTATTTTAAGAATTATTTTTTTTAGTTCATTTTCATTTACTATTTCTTTTATGGTTAAAATATATTTTTCTTTATAGTCTTCTAATATTCCTTTGGTCATAAAATAGTCACTAGTACCTCTTAGCACCTTATCTATTCTTTGTAACTCCTTATAACAAGCATCATAATTTTTTGATGTTTCCTTATTAACAAGATATATTTCTTCTACTAATTCACTTAATGGATATACCTTTTTTACTTCTTCAGCTTTGTTACTTTCTTTTTTTATCATATTACTTTTCTCTACCTTTCTTATGTCATATAAATTACATTATATTTAATTATATCATTTATAAATATGCCCCTTTTAAATATGAAAATATTGTCACTATTGATACACCTATTGTGACGATATTTTCTAAAAAAATAAGCTATCACTCTTTACTAAACTGCATTAAATACGCTAAATACTTATTGAAAAATCAATAAGTATTTAGTGAGACTTTATTTAGTTTTCCTTCATGAACCTTCTTATTAAGCTTTGAGATACTCCAAATTTAGCTGATGCACTTTCAATTGCTTCTGATTCAGATAAACCACTTGCTATGAGTTGAAGAATAATTCCAATTATCTTAATTATTTTTAGTATATCCATTTACTTCTCTCCTTAAATATATGTAAAAATAAGAATATGTATCCCTTACTGGAATTAATTTAATTACATACTTTGCTACTTCAAAGTCCATATATAAAAGAGTTTCATTATCATAGCCTGTGCCTCCACATAGCTCTACAACCTCTTTATAGCTGTTAAGTAAATCAAATTGAATGTAATTTAATCCTTGTTGTAGCTTCTTTAAATCTATTTCCTCCTTGTTGTTTAACTTTATTATTAAATCTTTTAGATTCCATTGGTTAGCTAATCTTCCATCATAGAAATCAAATCTCATTACTCCTAAAAGTTCCTTACTATCATAGTTAAAATACTTTTCTTTACTTAATTCTTTCATCATTTAATCCTCCTTAATACTCCTCACAAAGAAGAATATTTGAATACTCTCCATTATCCATAACATATATTTTCATCTTTCTATCTAGCTCAACATCTTCTAATGCCAATGAATAAATAGCTTTGTACTTTGGCTCTTCTTCACTATGTTCAATTATTATTAAATCTCCTTCTTTTCTTAATTTAAATACTTGTAAATAATCTACTTCAACATTTCCTTTCTCATTAAGATTATCAATTATACTCCACATTAGAAGTTGTAATCTAATATCTATTTCCTCATTTACTCCTCTTGTAATATAATGATTACTCTTATTTTTAAACATTTTCTATGTTCCCCCTATTTCTTATTTAAAATTTGAGATAAATTCTTTATAAATTCCTTTGAGAATACTCCTGCCGTTATTGATTCTTTAATTAATTGCAATAATTGTTCTTCTGTTACATCTAATGAACGTGGAATATATCTTTCTGCTGACCTTATAGTATCTTTATAAAGGCTAAAACGGATTTCATCCGTCTTAATAGCTTTAATAAATATCTTTTCAATACAATAAGTATATTCTGCATCAGTCAGTTTCCCTTGACTCAATATCTGACAATACTTAGTATCTTTTATTACTTTCCTTGTCATCGCAACCTCCTATACCCTATAAATAATAAAAACCTTAACTACCGTTATATTGGCAATTAAGGCTTCTAATCAATCATATAATTTTTTAAGTTTTGTGGTGTTAATTCAATTGGAATTATAAGAGATATGGAATAATCGTTATTGCAGATTATCAAGCTATTAGTATAAACTTCCCCATTATTGCATACTATCTTGTCTACATATTCTGCAATAACTTCATTACAATCAATATATGCTTTATCCATTATTTCTTTAAAGTTTTCTATTTTTTCTACAACTACTACATAACCTCCAGCATCTTCATATCTGTTTCTATTAGCTCCATATTCTGAATCTAGTATTTGTAGTATCTCTTCAATAGTTTCTTGTACCTCCTGTGGTATATTTTTTAAAATTCCTTTTTCTCTTGAATATGCTATTTCTATCATTTATATTGCCTCCTTTATAATAAAAATTACTCCTACCTGTATACTTAATATACAAGTAGGAGTAATTTTTCTTTTATATTAAACTTCTATAAAGCTCTACTGTTGGGTTATCCTCACTAACTAATGAATTTAATTTTTGGATTGTTATATCATAAAAACCTTTTTCTTTAGCATATTTTATTGCTTCTACATATGTGATTTCAAAAATATTATCTGTTATCTTATAATAAAAATCATCATTCATAACACCAAAGAAATATTTTACTGCATCCTCATACGTCATTCTTGGAATTTCTTCTAAGTCACAATTTTCATCTGTATAAGAACCATTTCTATCGTTCCATTGAAGAAATTTAGTAATAGCAATACGTTCTTTATTTTTATCCATAGACCTACATAACCTCCATCATAATATATCTCATTCAATATTATAATATATATTTATATACTGCTTAAGATACGCAATGCATCCAATGCCATTGCCTTAACATGAGGTTTTATATTATCATTACTCTCAATTTCTTCTTTAGTAAACCAATATAATTCTTTGCTTTCTCCCTTTTGTGGCTTAACTTCAATAGTTAATGCTCTTGCAAAATATATAAAATCTATATTTTCAAGAAGAGTATGCATTGGATTATGTAATTGTACTACTCTTCCTAAACTTAATTCAGTATCTCTATTAAACAATTCAACTTTAAGTCCTGATTCCTCATAAACTTCTCTAATAGCAGTTTCATGAGGTACTTCATCTTGATTCAATTTCCCACCTAACGGGAAAAGTGTATTATATTTTTTATGTTTATGTAATAAAACCTTATTATTACTAACTACATACACTGATGATGTTATACTTCTATTTAAATTCACTTATTATTATCCCTCCAAAAACTTAATATACTTATTATACTTCATATTTTATTCCAATTTTAGACTTAATTTGATATAATTTATGTACAAGCTATAAATAGGAGGTTGTTAAGTATGAAAAAAAGTAACTCATTTACTCCTGATTGGGAACGCTTTGAAATTGAATGTACCAATTTTTTAAATTCTAAGTTTAATAACTTAGGCTTTAATTTTATAAGAAAAGGAAGTACAGACAGTACTGAAACTGATATTACTATTAGTAAAAATGGTGTTGAACTTGCTAGTATAGAAGCAAAAATGCCTAATTCTCAAGCTGGACAAATAGTAGTTTTGATTGAAAATGATAAATTTGTTTTTTCTCAAGCATCAGTAGCTCCAAATAACATATTTACTCAAAGTATTATTGATTATATTAATGATAATTTCCAAGAATATAATAACGTGTCTACATCCTCTATAAAAATAGATTTAGATGAGGACATCCTTTACTCCAGAATAGTAGAACATTATACAAATGTAAAGAAAAGTGCTTTTTTTATTACTGGAGATATAAGAACTGGACATAAAGCAATTTTTAAATGTGCTGAATTAAAAAACTACTTTTCAATATCTGCTGTTTTAAGAAGAAAAAGAAGTGGCACAAGTGATTTACCTAAAAAATATAGAGACTCTCATCTACCTAAAATAGATGAATCTTTATCAAATAAATCTATTTATATAACCGATACAGATGAAAAAAATAATAAACTTTATGTAACTCTTAATGAGGAAATTAAAGAAACATCTTCTCAGTATATTACATGTGAAGATTTTGATATATTTTTAGCTGCTGAATCTGGCTCTACTTATAGAGTGAAAAAGAGAAGTAATACTAATAACCCAAATATAATGTTTGAACTTTCATTAAAATTCACTCTTAATGAAGATATCGGTTTAGAGAAATTTAATAACTATCTTAATAGTTTATAAAAAAGAGAGTATTTATTTACTCTCTTTTTCAATTGCACACTCTACATATGCTTCTTGTTGAATAGCTTCATTTATACAACCAACAATGTACTTTAATACTGGTAATGCTACACTATTACCAAATTGCTTATAAGCTTGATTTGTCTTTTCTGCTATAATAAAATTTTCTGGGAATCCTTGTACTCTTGCACACTCTCTTGGGGATAATTTTCTTACATGACCATTAATAAGATATGCTCCTGTTTTAGCTCCAGAACCACCACCTTCTGCTGATAATGTTATAGCATGACCTAATGGACTATAAATCCTATCTCCTTGACCACCTTTATTTATTGTACCAATTCTTATTGGCTTTGCCTCACACCTAGTTATCTCTATATCTTTTAATACTATATCGTCTCTAATTATCCTACATGATTCAGTCATACTATCATCTTCCAATATGTCCTTTAAATATGTAGTGCATTGTATTGGTTTAGGATATTGAAAATTATATATTGGTAACTTTTCTCTATTAAAGCATACAAAGTATATTCTTTTTCTACTTTGTGGAACATTATAATCACTTGCATTTAAAACTTGCATATTAACTATATATCCAAGTTCTTCTAGCATTTGTTTCATAAGTTCTATTGTTTGACTATCATTATGCTTTTTTAAGTTAGCTACATTTTCAAGAAATAAAATCTTAGGTTTATGATATTGTACAATTCTATGTATTTCAAAAAAGTGTATTCCTCTATCATCATCAAACCCCTTTTGTTTACCACTTATACTAAATGGCTGACATGGGAAACCTGCACAAAGTATATCATGACTTGGTATCTCTTCACTCTTTATTTTTGTTATATCTCCACTAGGTTTTTCTCCATAATTTGCTTCGTATGTTTCTATTGCATATTTATCCTTTTCTGATGAAAATACACACTTTCCACCATAAGATTCTAATGCTTGTCGAAACCCACCTATTCCAGCAAATAAATCTATAAATTTCATATCTTTTATTTTCAAAAAAGACCCTCCTATTCTTATATTAAAATACTTAGTATCATAATAAACCTAATTTTTTTAAGAATAATATCTATTATAGTATCATATTCCTTTATAACATAATATACATTTATTAATAATTTGAAAATATAAAAAGCTCTATCCATCTATAGATAAAGCATTTTATCCAATATTAGTAAAAACCTCATTTACTTATGATACGGTTCCCCTTTTATTATTCTAAATCCTCTATATATCTGTTCTAATAACATAACTCTAAATAATTGATGTGGAAATGTCATTTTTGAAAAACATAATTTATAATTTGCTCTCTTTAATACCTTTTCAGAGATTCCTAAAGATCCACCTATTACAAATGTTATATTACTTTCACCTTTTACCCCTAACTTTCTTATAAATTCTGCAAATTCTGGTGAAGTTAAATTTTCTCCCTTTAGATCTAATGCCACCACATACATATTATCTTTTATATGTTTTAAAATTAAATCTCCTTCTTTTTCTTTAATAGCTAACTCTTCTTTTTCCGATGCATTATCTGGAGTTTTTTCGTCTGGAACTTCTACTATGTTTACTTTGCAATACTTACTCAATCTCTTTGAATACTCTGCTATTGCATCTTTTAGAAACTTTTCTTTTATTTTTCCTACAGTTATTAGTGTTATATTCATTTTTTTAACCTCGTATATATTTTTTTAATCTTATTTGCTAAATCATTAAGCTAAAAAACACCTAATACATACTATTTGTGTATATATTTTAAATTGAATTCATAGTTAAAAAAGCTCTCTGCAAATTTTATGCAAAGAGCTTATAAGTATCACATTCAATTAAATGCTTGAATTATTTACCACAGCATTTCTTATATTTTTTACCACTTCCACATGGACATGGATCATTTCTTCCGATTCTAACTTCTTTAACTATTGTCTTAGAATCTCTATATTCTTTTTGGATATCTTTTCTCTTTTCTCTTGAGAAAATCCCTTCCCATTGTGGTAATCCAAATAAGTAGTCTGCCTTAGCATCTAACATATTGAAGTATAATTTTTCAAAGTCTATTTCAACGTTTATTTCTGTATCTTTTTCCACGGATTCTAGGTCTAATTCTTTTACAAAGCTTTCATTAAGCCCGTCTAGAATTCCTATAAATTTTATTAATTCTATATCAAATTTAGCAGCTAAATCTTCAACCTTACCTTCTAAAGTTTTAGTATGATTTCCTAATAAATTTGTGTAGAATTTAATTTCTACCTCTCCATATTGCTTCCAAAAAGCGCCTTCTCCTTTAGTCTTTACGAATTCAACTACTGAATCAGTCCATTCTTTATATAAACTCATTCTTTTATACCCCTTTGTTTAGTATTTTTTCAAATATGCTTTATATTAATGAATTATAATAAAAATACATAGTTTTTTCAACCATATATAAATATATTATATACATTTTACATCATATATCTATATTATTCATTAATTATCTATTTACCAATTTTTTTTAAATTAACTTCATTTTTATTAAATGTCTCAGAAATATCAAAATTTCCACCAAGTGTGTCAATGTTTTTATTTTCCACCTGTATCTTTACCTTCTCTACAGAAGGAAGTTGAGTTAAGGAACTTGCTATTGCTTTAAGACAAGTCTCCTCTTTCTCAGGTGTCATAGTAACTAAAATTTTATTACTAAAGTTAATAGTTGCTATTTTATCTCTTATAGTAAAACTAATAAGTCTAGTATCTTTAGGTATTACGGGTTTAAGATTGCTCTTTACTGTTGGTCCCTTAATTAATTCTTGAAGGATAACCTCTCCTAATACCTCATCACTATTTAATATTCTATCTTCTTTTGATAGTTCTGATGTTTTTCCATCTTTAGACCCATCAAAATATAATTCTATACCTATTGAGTTTTCTTTTTGCTCCTTTGTTTGTAGTCTTTCTATTTTCTCTTTGGAATTGCTAGCCAGATTATCTTTCTTCTCACATCCACCAAAAATTAATGCAGAAATTATTGATAAAGAGCATACTGACATAACTATCATTTTTTTAGTCATAATTACCTCTCCTTAAAATATTGTTACTTCACTAGGATGATCTCTATGAGTCATGGCTAAAGTTAAGTCTTTACCTATTTTTATCCCATTATCATTTAAAATATTCTCTACAGTTTTATATGCTAAATCAGGATAATTATTAGTTTTACTTAAATGACCTAAAAAAATCTTTTTCATTTTATTTTTTAGTATACTCACTATTGCCTCGCCACAAGCATCATTAGATAAATGTCCTACATCACTAAGAACCCTTCTTTTAAGAGGGTAAGGGTATGGTCCAAATTTCAACATTTCAACATCATGATTGCTTTCTAACAATATTACATCTGCATCTTCAATAGAATTTTTCACGCCATTCGAAAAATATCCTAAATCTGTAGCAATAGAAATCTTTTTATTTTTATTGTATATATTATACCCTACTGGAGATATAGCATCATGAGAAGTTTTATAACTTTGTATACATAGATCTCCTATAGCAACTGAGTCAGTTTCCATAATTTTAACATTCTCTTCTTTAACTTTTCCCAGTTTATCTTTCATGCTTTCCCACGTTTCCTTATTGGCAAATATGGGTATGTTGTATTTTCTAGATAATATCCCAGCACCCTTTATATGATCAGAATGCTCATGGGTTATAAATATACCTTTAACATCTTTGGTATTTTCTCCAATATACTCTAAAGCACTATCTATCTTTTTACCTGCCAATCCTGCATCTATAAGTATTTTTGTGGTTTCTGACCCAATAAATATGCTGTTTCCACTACTTCCACTATATAAAGGACAAAATATCATAACAAACTCCTTTTCTATTAAACCCTTCAACTGACACTATATATTTTCTCTTCTTATATCTGCTCCAAGGCTTATAAACTTATCTTCTATATGAGGATATCCCCTATCTATATGTTCAATACCAGTAATTTCAGTAATACCGTCAGCGATTAAGCCAGCAACAACCATGGCTGCCCCAGCTCTAAGATCAGTTGCTACTACTTTAGCACCTTTTAATGAAGGCACACCTTCAATAACTGCAGTTCTTCCATTAACATCAACTTTAGCACCCATTTTATTTAATTCTGCTACATGCTTGAATCTTGATTCCCATATACTTTCATTAACTATACTTTTGCCATCAGCAATACAAAGTAAACTACTCATTGGTTGTTGAATATCTGTTGGGAATCCTGGATATGGTAAAGTTTTTACATTTACAGCCTTAAGTCCACAATTTGACTTAACTACTACTGAATCGTCTTCTTCTAATACTTCCACACCCATTTCTACTAATTTTGCAGTTATTGCATCCAAGTGTTTTGGAATTACATTTTTAACTCTTACTTCTCCGCCGCATGCCGCAGCTGCGATCATATATGTACCAGCTTCAATTTGATCTGGAATTACACTATAGTTACAACCCTTAAGTTCTTTTACTCCTGTTACTCTTATAACATCAGTTCCTGCACCTTTTATATTGGCACCCATAGAATTTAAATAGTTAGCTAGGTCAACTACATGAGGTTCTTTTGCAACATTCTCCATAACTGTAACACCTTCTGCTAAAGTTGCAGCCATCATTACATTCATTGTTGCTCCTACACTTACAACATCAAAAAATATATTAGTTCCAACTAACTTATCTGCTTTGACCTTAACTGTGCCACCATTAATTTCTACTGTTGCACCTAATGCCTCGAATCCTTTTATATGTTGATCTATAGGTCTTACCCCTATAGGACATCCACCTGGAAGATCTGCACTAGCCTCTTTAAATCTACTTAATAAAGCACCTAATATATAATATGATGCCCTCATTTTACGAACATCTTCAGTGTTTGCATATACTGTTGTAATATTTGTACTATCTATAGTTACTGTATTTTTATTCTTACTAACTTTACATCCTAAACTTTCTAAAATCTTTAAACTACAATGAACATCTTCAATATCTGGAACATTTTCAATTACAGAAACACCTTTGCTGGCAAGTACAGATGAAGGTAGAATAGCAACTGCTGCATTCTTTGCACCACTTATTTCAACATCACCGTAAATCTTTTTACCTCCATTTATAACAAGTTTCTCCATTTCCTAACCATCCTTATCTTATTAATATATTTCTTCTATTTTAAAAAGTATAATTCTCAAATTTTATTCGATATCATAACTTTTATTATATCATAACTTAAGGGACTTTTAATATACTTTTTTATACAACTTTAATTTCATAAATGGTAATTTAATGAAATTTATTATTGAAGATTTTAGTGATAATTATTAATTTTATATCATTTTCATCTTTTTATATTGAAATTCTGTGTAAAAAACCTTATATTAGTATTTAAGTAAGGATATAATTGTATTTATATTTGGAGGTTATAATGAAATATCAATTAGTTGCTCTATTTGATGAGGAATCTCACAATAGAATAGAAAGTATCCAGAAACAGGTATGTAGAAGATATCGCTTATATAAAAGTAATCCTTCTATTTATATTCCTTTAAGTACTATGGTAAATCCAAATCTTGAAAAACTAGATATGGTTGTATCTAAAATACTTAACCCATACAAAAAATTTAAGGTAGAAATAACCAATTCTATATATGTGAATAATGATCATAAACAGGTAGGTCTAATAATAGACGAAAAAGGTTATATATCTAGAATTTCAAGAAACATACTAGAAATATTATCACTTCATGGTTTTAATCTAAACTCCATGACCTGTGAAAATTTAAGTTCTAGTTTAAAAATTCCTATGGCGAACACCAATTATAACGTAAAAAAAGCTTCAAGCCAATCCTTACTTACTGTAAATAAAAATTTACTTCCTGCAGACTATTTAAGTGTGGCAAAAATAAATAGAATAGAGCTTTGGAAGCTAAATGGTAATAAAAAAGATTGCGTTATAAAAAGTTTCCCACTTAAAAACTTTTAGTGTACTTCTTGATTTTTATATATAAAAATGGTTAAAATATAATTATGATTAATATTTTTAAGAACGATGATGAGAAGAGTAGATATTGGAAGTAGTCAAAGCGAATTAGGGATGGTGTAAGCCTAATACGAAGCCTCTATCAAAGAACATCTCTGAGTTACTAACCGAACTGCTTAATGCATAGTAGGCTTAGTCGGAACCATACCGTTATTTTATGGAAACTGTAATTTTACACAGCATTAAGTGGAGATTTTATCTCAACTTGGGTGGTACCACGGAATATACCTTTCGTCCCATAACTAGGGATTGAAAGGTTTTTTTATTATTAACCACAAAAAATAATTATTAAGAACAATTTATTATTTAAATTATCTATTAGGAGGTAATAATATGGAATCAATATTAGTTAAAAAACTTTATAGAGAAACTGATTCTTATGTAGGCAAAAAGGTTAAAATTTCTGGATGGGTTAGAACAATTAGAGATTCTAAATCATTTGCTTTTATGGAAATAAACGATGGTAGTTTTTTTAAAAACGTTCAAATAGTTATAGATGAAAGCATATCAAACTTTAAGGAAGTTATAAAACTACCTATATGTTCTTCTTTATCTATAACTGGAACAGTAGTTGAAACACCAGGCTCTAAACAACCTTTTGAAATTAAAGCTGAAGAAATAGTAATCGAAGGTCTTTCTTCTAATGATTATCCACTACAAAAGAAAAGACATTCTGTTGAATACTTAAGAACAATAGCTCATTTAAGACCAAGAACAAATTTGTATTCTGCAGTATTTAGAGTGCGTTCTCTGGCTGCATATGCTATTCATAACTTCTTCTTTGAAAGAGGATTTGTATATGTTAACACTCCACTAATCACTGGTAGTGATTGTGAAGGTGCAGGCGAAATGTTCCAATTAACTACTCTAGATCTTAACAATGTTCCAAAAACAGAAGATGGTAAAGTTGATTATTCTAAGGATTTCTTTGGAAAAGAAGCTAACTTAACAGTAAGTGGACAATTAGAAGGTGAAATCTTTGCTTTATCTCACAGAAACATATATACATTTGGTCCAACTTTTAGAGCTGAAAATTCTAACACAACTAGACATGCAAGTGAGTTCTGGATGATAGAACCTGAAATGGCTTTTGCAGATCTTAAAGATTATATGGATGTTGCAGAAGATATGGTTAAATATATAATTAAATTCGTTATTGAAAATGCTCCCGAAGAAATGAAATTCTTTAACAACTTCGTAGACAAGGGCTTATTAGATAGATTAAATCTTGTTTTAAGTTCTGACTTTATTAGAATAAGTTACACAGAAGCTGTTAAATTACTTCAAGAATGTGGTGAAAAATTTGATTATCCAGTAGAATGGGGAATAGATCTTCAAACTGAGCATGAAAGATATTTAACAGAAAAAATATACAAAAAACCAGTATTTGTTACTGACTATCCAAAAGAAATTAAAGCATTCTACATGAGAATGAATGATGATAATAAAACTGTTGCTGCTGCAGACCTATTAGTTCCTGGTATAGGTGAACTTATCGGTGGTAGTCAAAGAGAAGAAAGACTTTCCGTTCTAGAATCAAGAATAGAAGAATTAGGACTTAATAAAGAAGATTATTGGTGGTACTTAGATCTTAGAAAGTATGGAGAAACTAAACATGCTGGATTTGGTCTAGGATTCGAAAGAGCTATTATGTACTTAACTGGTGTAAATAACATCAGAGACGTAATACCATTCCCAAGAACTCCAAAGAACGCCGAGTTCTAATAAAATAATTAATAAATAAAAAGGATATGAATTTTATATAAAAATTCATATCCTTTAATTTTAGTTTAATTTAAACTTGTCTGTCTCTTTTTCTAAAACTATAGATAATTGGGTTAACTTATCTGCAGCATTAGCAATTTGAGAAATAGCTGAACTTTGTTGTTCTATAGATGCTGTAATTTCTTCTGTTGATGATGCTGTTTGCTGAGATACTGCCGAAATATTTTCTATACTATCCAATAGAGTATTTTTAGCCTCATCTAATTCCTGTATACTTCCTGTAACAGCCTTTATTTTAGATGATATCATATCCACTTCTGTTGATATATGTTTGAAAGCTATATTTACATTTTTAACCGAACTATGTTGAATAGAAGATGTTTCTTTTAACTTATCTACAACTTGTACTGTTTTACTACTATTTTGTTGAATACTATTAATAATGTATTTTATATGCTCCGTAGCTTGTTTAGATCCTTCAGCAAGTTTTCTAATTTCATCAGCTACTACAGCAAATCCTTTTCCTGCCTCCCCTGCTCGGGCAGCTTCTATAGATGCATTTAATGCAAGTAAATTAGTTTGTTCTGATATTGAATTGATAGTATCTAATATTTCTCCAATATCGCTTACTTTATTATCTAATCCCTTTATACTAACTCCCACATCATGTATTGTATCTACATTGTCTTCAGTATTTTCTTCTAATATTTTTACAATCTCCATAGTTTCTTTGTTGATATTAACAATCTTTTTAGTATTAATATTGATTTCTTCACTATCTGAAGCTATACAATTTACTTGTGCTCCAAATTCTGTAGCAACTTTTAAAATATTCTCTGTTTCTTCTGCCTGCTCATTTGACCCTTTAGCTATTTCTATAATTGCTCCATTTATTCCGTCTGAAGTAGCATCTGTTTCCTCTGCATTTGAAACTAGAAGACCAGACTTTTCTGCAAGTTGCCCTGATATATCTTTTACTTCTTTAAATAAATTGCCCAAGGATTGTACCATATTGTTGAAATTGTGTGCTATTAGCCCAAATTCATCTTCACTTTCAATGTTACATTTTACAGTAAGGTCCCCATTTCCGCCCGCATTAATAGACTCAAGTAATTTATTAATTGTCATATTAAATTTTTTAGAGGCATATACAGCAATGGCAATGGCTACTGTTAAACAAATTATGGCTATAATAAAATTTTGTATTAATATTGATCTACTTTGCCTTTGAATTTCATCAAAGTAAACGTTACCTATAAGCGTCCAACCAAGTGATTTTATCTTTGTAAATGTAGCAAGTTTTTCATTAGACCCTATATTATCTTTTAAATTATAAACTATACTTCCTTTATCCTTCGAAGCTATCTCTTTATTAACTTTCTCTACATTAAATTTTTTAGATAACATGTCTTTATGTTTATGTGCAATAACAGTATTATCATCACTTAATATAAACGCATAACCTTTTTCGCCTATGTTAATCTTCTGTACAACTGTAGAGATATTTTCCAAACTTAAATCCATAGATACTACACCTAATAATGTGTTCTTACTATCATATATAGGTTTTGATACTGTTATTACATATTGTCCTGTTCCTCTGTCCTTATAAGGTTTAGACCATATAATCTTATTCTCCTTAACAGCTCTTTTATATGATTTTGTTTCTGTTGGTTTATAATCTTGACCTAAATCATCACTCAATGGATAACTGATCATCCTATTATCTTTTGTTCCTATATATAGATAGGTTACATTCTTATGACTTTCTATGTAATTTTGAAAGTCTGCTACTATTGATTTTTCCATATTTTTTTTATTTAAGTTGTTTACAATAAAAGGATCTTTACTAAATTCATCTAAATTTTCTTCATTGGAATTAACAAAATTTTGTATATTATTTTGTAGCTGCTCCATTAAAAGAGAATTATCTTTTTTTAGATTGTCTTTTAAAGAAATATTTCCCTTAATGCACGCACTAAAAGTAGAAATAATCAATGGTACTGATATTAGTATAATTGATAGAAATATAATCTTCCTATTCAACGTCCTTTTATACTTTTTCTTACCTTTCATAAAGCTTTCCCCCTTTTGTCCTTATTATTTGTATTGTATTTTGTATTGTATTGTATTTTTAGATTCTTTTAAATTAACTTTATATTTCATTAATTTATTGTAATCTTTTTACATAATAACATTTTGGTAATGAATTAACAATAGCATTCTAATCCTTTTTGTTACTTTTCCAACTCATTTGTTTTATATTGTCATAAAAGATTTTTTAGATAAAAATATTCATTAAAAAAAACTATGAACTGAGTAAGTTCATAGTCTTTTTTGTTAGTCTAGTTTAAATTTATTTATCTCATTCTCTAAATTTTTAGCTAAATTACTTAATTTCTCTGTAGCATTAGCTATTTCTGAAATAGTACAACTTTGTTGTTCAACTGATGCTGTAATCTCTTCAGTAGAAGATGCTGTTTCCTGTGATACCGTTGATATATTTTCCATATTTTTCAAAATATCGTTTTTAAGTTCTGTAAGTTCCATTATATTTTCGCTAATTACTTTTATTTTACATGAAATAACCTCAACCTCATCAGATATATTATTGAAAGCATTATTTACATTATCTACAGATTTATCTTGAATTAATGATGTTTCACTTAAAATCTTAACGATTTCAACGGTTTTATTACTTTCTTCCTTAATATTAACTATTATATTTTTTATATTCTCCGTAGCATTTTTAGAGCCTTCAGCCAACTTTCTAATTTCATCTGCAACAACAGCGAATCCCTTTCCAGCTTCTCCTGCTCTTGCTGCTTCTATAGATGCATTTAGTGCAAGTAAATTAGTCTGTTCTGAAATTGAATTAATGGTCTCTAGAATGCTACCAATATCGCCTATACTACTATCTAAATCTGATATAGTTGCTCCCACCTTATCTATTATTTGCCTGTTGTTATGAGTATTCTCCTCTAAACTTTTCATAAACCCTGTTGTATCTTTATTTATAGACACAATTTCTTCTATATTGTCATTAATATCCCTACTTTCTTGGGATATTGAATTTACTTTCTGTCCAAAAGTATTTGATATATTTAATACATTATCTGTTTGTTCAGCTTGATCATTAGCTCCATTTGCAATTTCAACAATTGCTCCATTTATCCCATCAAAAGTGGCTTTACTTTCTTCCGTATTTGCCGCTAACATACTAGAGTCACCACCAATCTCAACTGAAACATTTTTAATTTGTTTAAATAGCTTATTTAAAGAACTTATCATCTTATTAAAGTTATATGCTATTAACCCAAATTCATCTTTACTTTTTATATCACATGTTGTTGTAAGATCTCCTGTTTCTCCTGATTTAATTGATTTAAGCAATAAGTCTATATTTTTCTTAAGTATCCTTGAAAAATATATAGCTATAAATATTGCAATTGCCAAACATACTGCTGCTAAAATTAAATTTTGCATGAATATATTAGCACATTGCTTATTTAAATCATCAAAATAAGAAACTCCTACCAATGTCCAACCTAAAGATTTAATTTTCACAAATGTAGCTAATTTCTCAGCACTGCCGATATTATCCTTTTTGTTGTATAGTACACTGCCTTTAACTTTTCTAACTTCTTTTGTAACTTCCTTAATATCAAATTCTTTACCTAACATTTTTTTGTCTTTATGTGCTAGTATTTTATTTTGATTACTCAATATAAATCCATATCCATTTTTTCCAAAACGTATTTTATCTACAATACTAGAAAGTTTACTTAAGTTTATATCCATAAATACTACTCCAAGCAACTCACTTTTTTCACTATATAATGGTATTGATACTGTTGCAACATAAACCCCTGTTCCTTTATCGGGATAAGGTCTAGACCATGAAATTCCACTTTTTTGCACTGGCTTTTTATATGTGCTTGTTTGGGTTGGTTTATAATCTGTCCCTAAATCATCACTACTAGGATAACTTAACATTCTATCATCCTTAGTTCCTATGTACAAAAACTCCACTTCCTTATGGTTTTTCACATAATTTTCAAAACTTTTTTCAATTTCTACTTTTTTTTCTTTCTTATTAACATTATTTTTAATAAATAAATCTTGGGAAATTGTTCTTATATCATCCTCATAAGATTTAATAAAAGTATCTACGTTATATTGCAACTGTTCAATAATTACCATGTTATTATCTGCTAAATTCTTTCTTAAATCATTTCTAAATCTACAACAAAAATTAAACGTAGAGATTGCAAGTGGAATTGCTATTAATAAAATAGCTAAGATAGTAATTTTTTTGTTCAAAGTCATTTTGTAATTTGTTTTGTTTATAACCTTTTTCATTCAGTTGTCCCCCCCTAAATTCCCCTTATAATAAATTATAAAATTATTATTGAACTATTTTATTTAATATTTTTTTACATTACTTTGTGAAGATGTGTTAAATATTATTGCTTTTTAGGGAAATACTAAATACACCGTTAAAATTTTTTAAAATAAGGAGGTTCCTTTATGGGAATAATTTTTTCAATACTAGCAGGCTTCTTAATGAGTATTCAAGGTGTATTTAATACTAATGCTAGTAAAAAAATAGGTCTATGGGAAACAAATTTAATTGTTCAAGGTGTTGCACTTGTTTCCACATTAATTTTATTTTTTTTCTTAAAAAACGGAAGTTTCAAAGAAATAGGTTCCTTAAATAAATTATACTTAACAGGAGGTATAATAGGAACATTAATAACTGTTACTGTAATGCTCGGTATTAATAAACTAGGTCCTACCTGTTCTATCTCCATAATTTTAATTGCTCAATTGTTAACAGCCGCTATTATAGACGCCCTTGCTTTATTTAACACAGAAAAAATAGCATTTGGAATAAACAAATATATCGGGATAATAATGATGTTAATTGGGATAATTATTTTTAAATGTAAATAGATAGTTTAATTTAAGTAAATAATCTTCCATATTTTTATTTTTGTCAAGTGCAAATTTTCAAATAATTATAGCTTTTATAACTAAAGCCTATTGATATTTTCTATAATTAACCTCATAATATAATTGGATAATACTTTTAGGGGGATAATTATGGATTTTAAACAAATAGAAGCTTTTGTTAGTGTAGCCAAGTTTAAAAGTTTTTCTAAAGCAGCAAATACTATATTTTTATCACAACCAACTATTAGTTCTCATATTGCAAGTTTGGAAAAAGAACTAAGCATACAACTTTTCGATAGAACATCTAAAGAAGTAAACCTAACTCCTGCAGGTGAATCCTTTTTAGATTATGCTGTTGATATTATAAATACTAGAAATCATGCTATAGTTGCATTATCTGACTTTAATAGTAACATTTCTGGTAAATTAAATCTTTCTGCTAGCACTACTCCTTGTAATTCTATTGTGCCAAAACTTATGCAAAAGTTTAGTGTTAAATATCCTGATGTTACATTCAATGTAAATGAACAAAATTCAGGCAAAATTATAAAAGCTATTATGAATCTTGACTGTGAAATCGGTATAGTTGGCAGTTCCATAAATCATGATAAGATTACAACTTATAAATTATTAGAAGATGAATTAATATTAATATCTCATTCTAATTTAAATTTACCTTCAGAAATAGAATTAAAAAATCTATTAAAATATAAATTTATTTTTAGAGAAAAGAGCTCTGCAACTAGGGCCACTTTTGAATCACTAATTAGTGAAAAATTAGATATAAACAAACTTAATGTTCTATGTGAAGTTAATAATCTTGACACATTAATCCAGTTTGTAAAAACTGGTATGGGTGTTTCCATTGTTTCTTCAAATGTATTTAAAAATTTTGCTTTTGATATTAATCTATCATGCAGTAAAATAAGAGACTTAAGTTTAAAAAGAGATATTTATTTAGTAACAAATTCTCGAAGAACATTAAGTCCTACGGCTAAGGCATTCTTTACTATGTGTAAGGAAGACTTTAACCTTAAATAATAGTTTTATTACATAGTAAGGAGATAGGAATATAACTATCTCCTTTTAATTTAGTGACATCCAGAACATCCTCCACAATTTCCATTACACTTTCCTTCACACTTACCATAAAACTTTCCCTTATATAATCTTTTTACATTAACGCTATTACATTCTGGACATTTTACCTCTTCATTAGAATTTTTTACTATTTCAAAAAATTCCTTTTCACAATCATTACATTTAAAATCAATTAAAGGCATTGAGAACACTATCCTTTCATTAACATAAATATTATAACTATTAATTTAAATTTTATCATAATTCTTTTAACATTTCTAATATAAAAACTATACTATATATGAGGTAGCCTTTTTAATTAGTATGGAGGAAATTATGTTTAATTTTAAAAATAAACTCAGCCCCAACTTGAAATATGCACTTGATAATTATTTATACGAAAAATATAGGGTCATTATAAAATGTAGTACATTGCTTGAACGCATTGAAAAAAAAATATCTAATTCAAAATGCGAAATTATACGAACCATTCCTAGCCTAAATTGTACTTGCGCTCTCATTAATAGACGACTAATTGAAAGATTAATCGAATATCCTCAAGTATCTTATATAGATTTTGACACTTTTGCATTTTCCATCCCCTGCGATGTAACTGAAATTAATTTAGAAAAAGAAAATTTATACCTTTCAAAAGTAATTGATACAAACAATAACTTTGAATTAAATGGTAAAAATATTACTATAGGCCTTATTAGTACAGGTCTTTATCCTAACAAAGACCTTATTAAACCTGAAAATAGAATTATAAAATGTATAGACCTCATTAATGGTTTTTCACATGCTTATGATGACAATGGTATGGGAACATTTGTGGGTGGAATTATTGGTGGAAACGGCTTTTGTTCAGAAGGAAATATTAAAGGTGTAGCACCTAGATGCAATTTTTATTCCATAAAAGCATTCAATAAAAATGGCAAAGGTTATATAAGTGATATATTATATTCCCTTTACTTATTAGAAAAAGATTTAATAAATTTTAATATAAAAGTTATCTATTTACCATTTGAACTTTTTGAAAATAACAAATTTATCCTAACTTTATTTCAAGAATCATTTAATGTATTGGCTAATAAAGGAGTAACCTTGATTGTACCATCTGGTAGTAATGAAGGTTCAAAAAATACAATAAAAGGAATTTCAACACTTAATAACATTATATGTGTTGGTGGACTTTCTTCAATAAAGCCATCAGAAATGTTCAAATTTTCTTCTTGTGGTCCATGTTATAGAAAAAGAAAACCTGATTTTTTAGCTCCTTGTTGTAATATATATACATTATTTATGAACATCAATTATATCCCTGAAAAAGATAACATAAAATTATATGCCCCTCACCTTTCCACAAATTATGTGAAAATAAATTGTTCTGCCTGTGCTGGTGCATATTACGCCGGTATTTGTGCTTTACTATATGAACATAGAAATGATTTAACCATAAAAGATATATACTCCCTATTAAAACTTAGCTCTACTGAATTAGATATGCCAAAAGAACTTCAAAATCATGGGATGGTATATGTTAAAGACCTTACTCTCCCTAAAGCTAATAAAAAGAAAGTTTAGATATTGTATGTATTCGTTTTTTTCAACTATAATAAAAAAACAGACTACATTTAAAAATAAAATATAGTCTGTTTTATAATTTTACATTTGTTAATCTTCTTTTATTAATTCCCTTCTAAGCATATCTAAAAGATACATGGAAGCTTTTTTTCTAATTAGATTTCTATCTCCTGTTAAGTTAAGTTCTTTACTGCTAATCTTTCCTTTGTAATAGACTCCAATATATACAAGACCTACAGGCTGTTCCTCAGTTCCTCCTCCTGGTCCTGCAATTCCAGTTGTAGAAATTCCTATATCTGATCCTGATGTTCTAGCTACGCCTTCCGCCATTTCTTCTGCCACCTGTGAGCTTACAACAGTATATTTTTTTATTGTTTCTCCATTAACACCTAATCTATTTATTTTAGACTCTTCTGTATAAGTAACAAGTCCTTCTTTTAAAATTCTAGAAATTCCTGGATACCCAACTAATAACGAAGTAACCATTCCCCCTGTGCATGATTCTGCTACCGCTATAGATAAATTTTTATCTACAAGTTTTTTAGCCACAACTTTATCAATGGTATCTTGTCCTTCACCATATACATTATTGCCTAATCTATTTCTAATTTCTTTCTCCATAGGTGCTATTAATACTTCACCCTCAGTCTCATCCTTACACCTAGCTGTCATTCTAAATGTAACTTCACAATCCTTAGCATATGGAGCAACCGTTGGATTTGTTTGTTTGTCTATAATATCTCTAATTGTATACTCTGCTCTACTTTCACCAATTCCAAAAACTCTTATAACCTTAGAATAAAGAATTTCGTGTGAAAACTTTCTAAGATAAGGCATAACGAATTCTTCAAACATTGGTCTCATTTCCCTTGGTGGACCAGGCATTAAAATGAGCATCTTTTTATCATCTTCTATGATACACCCTGGTGCTGTTCCATGATCATTTCTAAGAACAATACAATCCTCAGGCATATACGCCTGTTTTCTATTATTTTCTGCCATATCTCTTTTTAGTCTATTAAAATGTTCTTCTATTCTTTTTAAGCTTTCTTCATGTAAAACTAACTTTTTATTAAAAAAGCTACTTCCTATTTCCTTTGTTAAATCATCCTTGGTAGGCCCAAGCCCTCCTGTAGAAATAACTATATCTGCTCTACTAAATGCTAGCTTATAAGCTTCTTTTAGTCTTTCATTGTTATCCCCCACTACTGTTTGATGATACACATTTATTCCAAGTGATGCTAACTTTTTAGATAAATACTGAGCATTTGTATTTAATATATCTCCTAATAATATCTCAGTGCCAACACATAAAATTTCAGCTTTCATATAACTGACGCCTCCTAAAACATTTATACAACATATCCCTAAAGTTATTATAACCCTAAGTTAAACTTTCTTAAAGCAAGCCTATACGAAATCGCTGATATTCCTACTAATAACACCATCCAATAGATTACAACATAAATTAATTTGGTTGATTCCATAAACAATACAGGTCCCATCATATTCATAGGATTTATGTATTGCATAGCATCTAATAAATCTGGACCTATAATATAAATAATCTCTGACCCTAGTATATATATTAACCAAGGTGCTCCAATAACAGAAAATGAATTCTTAGAAATACTAGATGTTAGTACACCTACTACGGATATAACCGTAGCTATTAGAGATAGTATTATCATTGTTAAGCCTATATAAGCAAAAGGGCTTCTTACAAATAATTCTCCATTACACTTAGGTGCTATTTCTTCTATTATGGACATCTTAGTTGGCAAATAAAATGGAGTAGAGATTACACTATATATAAAAGCTAATATTTGAAATACTAGTGAAAATACAAATGCTATTGATGCTATCGCTGTAGTTTTATAAAAAATATATTTTTTATAGTTGATTCTAGTAATGGAGAATTTTAAAAAACTAGTTTTATAATCTAGAAATAAAGAATCTCCTACTACTAATAATATAATTAGAGGGAAAACTAAACACATAAAACTTTCTAATGGATTTCCCATAGTATTTAAGAAATTTATAAAACAATTAGATTGCTCTAAAATCTGATTTTTTGAATAACTAGGATTGATAGGTACATTTAATTTATACCTAGTTGATATATAAATAAATATGCTCATAAACATTACTAAAGCCATTAACATTCTATGGCTAAAAAATGTTCGTTTAAATTCTATTTTTAAGAAACGTTTATACATATGATCTATTCTCCTCACATTTACTATTTTAAATCCTTTTTTAATAGTAAAAAAATACTAGTTAATATGCTTATAAAACTAATAAAAATATTGAACATAATTTGAGAAACATATTCTTTCAGTCCCCCATTTAAATCTAAAGTTGATGCAAAACTTATAGGTGAAAACATCCTTGATATAAGTTTACTATTATAGGCTACTTCTAATATTAGTAAAAGTATCATTATAAATAGATGGCTTCTATTACTATTAAATAATATTCCTATACTATTTATTAAAGTAACTACTGCAAAAACACCTGTAGTTAAAATGATAAATACAGTAAACTTTAACATTAAAAATGAGTTGTTA
Organism: Clostridiaceae bacterium 14S0207; assembly: GCA_003288255.1. Classification (GTDB taxonomy): domain Bacteria; phylum Bacillota; class Clostridia; order Clostridiales; family Clostridiaceae; genus Hathewaya; species Hathewaya limosa. The sequence continues at coordinate 2,885,594 of CP026600.1, forward strand.
AAATTTAATATATTAGGATAATAACATCTAGTATATTGACTTATATAATTTGCTTTTCCAAGGACAATCATAGAAAGAATGTCTCCTTCGATACAAATTAGAATACTATAACTTAAAACTATAATAAATATTGTTATAACCTTACCTAACCACCATTTTATTTTAGATTCTACTCTAGTCAACATCATAGCATCAAATCCTTCTTTGAATCCCATAACATCTTCACATATTATAAATATAATACTAACCTTCAAAATCCACTGTACATATGGTCCTAATAAAAATATCCTATTACTTCCACCACACACTCCTAAAAATCCATCTATTCTAGTAACCTCTATAATTCCTTCTTTAGAATTATTGTAAACATTAACTATGCTTAGAATTATTACTAGTTGAATCATAAAAAATAAATATAAATTTCTTTTTTTTAAACATAAACCTAATTCATTAAAAATTAACCCCTTCATTCTTTACTCCTCTGAACTTAAACACATTTTTTTAGCCCGTATACATCCCATAGCAATACATATACTAATTAAAACAACTAAAAAAATCGTTGAATATTGCACGGTGAATATATTGGGTACATCTGAAACATCCTTAATTACCACATACTTATGATAAGGTATATGAAAATAAATAGAAGATTGAGAAAGCACAGATATAGGAAGTCTCTTATGACTATTAAATATTGTATGATGAGATTCTACTATAAAAAGAAATAGTATTATGTAGTTATAAATTGAATGCCTTAAGACCAAGGACATTATTATCATGAAAGTACCCATAAACTGTAATTCTAATACCATTAATCCATATTGCTTAGCTAAAAGACCTAAAACACCTTCACCTGATTTAATAGCTATATACACTATATTATAATTACCACCTGCAAAGGGCATTCTATATAGCATTCCTATGGAAACTAATATTATAAGACAAAGTAAAATAAACAAGTTAGATGTTAAAAGTATAATTATTACCTTGGAAAGAAAATATTCTACTCTATTGTTTGACCTAGATAGTATAAAATTTATATATCCTGCTTTACAATCACTAATAATTATATCTGAGATTAAATATACATATAATATAGGAATCACTAATATAAAAATTATAGGTTCAGATAAACAACTAAATACAAAATCCCATATTTTAAGTTTACCTCCACTAGGTACATTAAAGACATCTGGTATAATACGCCTTAATAAAATAAATATAAAAAATAATATTAACGTTACTTTAATCCACTTTTTCCATCTAACCTTAAAATATGTAATTATACTATATTTAATCATTATAAGATCTCCTCTTTATTAACTCCTTCTTCAATATTAAGTGTTTTGTTACTTATTTTATATACCTTATTACACAAATAACTTATGTCTTCTTTATTATGTGAAACAATAATGAAAGTAGTACCTCTCTTTGAAAACTTCTTTACAATATTGAAAAACATTTGAACACCCTCATCATCTAGTGCATTTGTAGGTTCATCAAAAAGAATTATTTCTGGATCTTCCATTATTGCCTGTGCTATACCTAATCTTTGACGCATACCAAGAGAATACTTCTCTACATGTATCTTACTATTAGGATCTAAACCCACCCTAGTCATAACTTCTTTTATATGTTCCTTATCAACTATACTTTTTATTAAAGCTATCATAGCTAAATTATCAAGCCCAGAAAATTGAGGTAAAAATTTAGGTGTTTCAATTAAAGCTGACACATTCCTAGGTAAGTTTCCTAACATACCACTTAAAATCTTTTCATTAAATACCATAACCTCACCTTTATCAATGTGTATAAGTCCTAAAATTATTCTAAGCAAAGTAGTCTTACCACAACCATTTTTACCAATTATTCCAATAACATCTCCTTTGCTTACTTCTAAATTTATATTATCCAAAATAATTTGTCCTTTAAAACCTTTAGTAACATCTTTTATACGGATAACATTATTTCTCATATCATTCACCATCCTAAAATATCATTTTATATGCAAATAAGACTGTATATAGTTATTTTATTGTTATTGAACCCTCCATGACTACTGCTAAGTCTATTATACAGAATATTAATACTATTTATATCTACTTTCCTAAAATAAAGAAAATTAGTATTAAAAAATATATTTCTATTAAAAAATACGGATATGATATCATATCCGTCCTTAATATTATGAAAAACAAGTTAGCATTTAATATTGATAATATACCTTATATAAGGTAACATTATTTTCATATAATACTTTTTAAATGCTTTATAAATATTATAAGGATGTGATTCAATGTATAAGATTAAAGTAATGGCTATCTTTGGTACTAGACCTGAAGCTATTAAAATGTGTCCTCTTGTCAATGAACTAAAAAAAAGAGATGAATTCGATTGTAAAGTATGTGTAACCGCTCAACATAGAGAGATGTTAGATCAAGTATTAGAGGTCTTTAACCTTACACCAGATTATGATTTAAATATAATGAAAAATAAACAAACTCTATGTTCAATAACAACAAATGTATTGAATGGACTTAATGATATATTTATAAAAGAGGAACCTCAGTTAGTACTTGTACATGGAGATACAACTACAACCTTTGCAGCTAGTCTTTCTGCATTTTATAATAAAATAGCTGTAGGACATGTAGAAGCTGGGCTTAGAACATATAACAAATATTCTCCATTTCCTGAAGAAGCTAACAGAGTTTTAACTGGGCATATTGCAGACCTACATTTTGCTCCTACTAAAACCTCCAATGATAACTTGTTAAAAGAAGGAATAAAAGATAATAATATATTTATAACAGGCAATACTGTTATTGATGCTATGCAAACAACTGTTGAACAAAATTATACATTTGAAAATAAAGAATTAAATTCTATAGATTTTATAAATAAAAAAGTGATAATGGTAACAGCTCATAGAAGAGAAAATTGGGGAGAACCATTAGAAAATATATGTTATTCTTTAAAAAATATAGCTGAAACAATGGATAACGTAGAAATTGTTTATTTAGTTCATCTTAACCCATTGGTTAAAGAAACTGCTCATAAGATTTTAGGTAACACTAAAAATGTAAATTTATTACCACCATTGGCTCTAAAAGAAACTCATAACTTAATGAATAAATGTTATTTAATAATGACTGATTCAGGTGGAATTCAAGAAGAAGCACCACATCTTGGAAAACCTGTATTAGTTCTTAGAGATACTACGGAAAGACCTGAGGCAGTTGCTGCTGGTACTGTTAAGGTTGTTGGTACAGATAAAGAAATCATAATAGATACGGCTAAACTTTTATTAACTGATGAAGGTGAATATACCCAAATGTCTAATTCCGTTAATCCTTATGGTGATGGCAAGGCATCTGAGAGAATAGCTGATGATATTCTATATTATTATGGATATATAAAAAACAAACCAGAAGATTTTAATACTATATAAAATAAAAAACTAAGATACAAAATATTTATGTATCTTAGTTTTTACTTTAACACAACTTTATTTGAAAAAATTATTCAAATAAAGTTACTAGGTTATTAAATAACTCTTTATTTTCTTTAATTTTATTCTCATTACCTAATACACAGTAGAAGTTTTGTTTCATTAATTCCTCGAATAACTTGCTTAGTTCTCTTATCTTATCAACATTAGTGCTTAAAACTTCTTCTCTTTCTTTTTGAATCTGATCAAACTTTAAACCTTTAATATATTGTGATAATGCTTTTTCACCTTTCATCGCTGGTGATAATGGATAATCTAAGTTACTTATAGTTCCAATTATATATTTAGTCATTTCTCTTTCAGATGCTTCAAAGTTCTTTAAATATTTTTCTGTATTGTTATATACATCTAGGGTATATTCTATATTAGGATCTCTATAAGATGAGAATCCAGCATTTCCACCTCTTGAAAGTCTTGTAGAACATCCATATGCTCCACCCTGAACTCTAACTTTATTCCATAAATAATCTAAACTAATTATAGTTTTAGCTACAATTAATGTACCTGAATAATTGAATCCTAGTTTATTTATATTAAATCCCTTAGCTACATATTGAACATTAGCTGGAGTTAATAATCCTTCATTCTTAGGTTCAACTTTAAAATCATACTTAACTTCTTGTAAAACCTGATGACTTAATGAATCTGTTAATTCACTTAAACTTTGTTCTGCTGCATTAAATTCTGGATTCTCTCCAACTACACCTATAATCAAATTGTTTTTATTAAAAATAATTCCACTTGCTTTTTCTAGATTATTTTTAATTTCTTCTTTCTTAGTATCAAAATTTTTATCTAATTCAGCTAAGAATTTATAGAAACTTATTCCTATTACCTCTTCCATATATGCTCCAGCTGGTGAGAAGTAAGAAATTAATCTATTAAATGCTACAGTATGACCTCTATCTAGGATACTCATCTCTATTCTTGATTTTAATTCTCTTATAAGTTCATGCAATCTGCTATATTCATCAAACTTAGAAGAAGTTATTACTTCACTTAAAATCTTCATAAGTTCTGGAACTTTATCTGTTAAAGCTTTTGCTCTTATAGAGAATTTTCTATAATATTTATCTACATCTTTATTGTCAACATAAGCCTCTGCACCAAAATCTATACCACCTGTATTAATATTTATTTCATTTGCAAGTTCCATAAAGTTTTTGTTTTCTGTACTAACTTTACCTAGGATATATCCTAATAAGCTGGCATAAGGAACTAAATCCTTTTCTAAGGCACCTATATCAAATACGGGCATTATATATGCTATTTTATTTGTAAATGTATTAGTTTTAAGTATCTTAACCCCATTAACATCCTTAACTTCTGTATCAAGTTTTGTTGCATTTTTTTCTATATCATCTATTGATAATAATGGAATTGTTTTAAGTGCTTCTTCACTGTCTGGTGTATTCTGTCTTTTTTTCAATCTAGCTGTATTTTCTATTATTTTATCTAATTCTTCATCACTTAGAGAGTCTTTTATAGTTTTAAGTTTCTCCACTAATTCTTTTTGTTTTTTATCCCCCAAACCTTTTTCAGGTTTTAAAACTAATAATGTACTATGAGCATTGTTTAAAAGATATTTTTTTATTAATTGTTCAAAGTATCCATTTTCAGCTTTTTCTCTTATAGTTTTTATTAATCTATCATATTGAATAAATAAGAAAGGATCTCCATCATATAACCAGCTATCCATGGCAACCATTGCATTTAATAATCCTTTTGGATATCCTGATTCTCCTTCTCTTAATTTGAATTCTGTAATATTAATGCACGCTTCTATTAACTTCTTATCAATGCCTTCATTAACTAATTTTTGTAATGTATCAAAAACAATTTTCTCGAACTCGTCTTTCTTTTCTGGATTTGAATTTTTAATAACTACGCTAAACACAGGTTGGATAATAGAACTATCAAAAAATCCAAACACATCTTTTCCGATTTTTGAAGATATTAAAGCATTTTTAAGTGGTGATGCTGGATTTTCTAATAATAGATATTCTAATATATCCATTCCTAAGTGATCTATATCATCTTTTGAAGTTCCTGCTACAAAGTTTAAGCTTAAGAAAGTTTTATCTTTTTCATCTTCTTCTGCTGACAATGAATAAGGTACTTCAACTTCTTTCCTTTCCATATAAGGTTTTTGTAAATCAATTTTTGAATCTACAACCATTTTATCAAAGTCTTTTAGATATTCATCGTCAATAAACTTTAATTGATTGTCTAAATCCCCATTACCATATAAAGTTATATAACTATTACTTGGATGATAATATTTTTTATGGAATGCAACAAATTGTTCTTGAGTTAAGTTTGGAATAAATTCTGGATCACCACCAGATTCATTAGAATATATAGTATCTTTAAATAATGATTCTTGTATTTTTCTAAATAGGATTCCTTCTGGTGAAGAGAACGCCCCTTGCATCTCATTATATACAACACCTTTATATGTTAGAGGTTCTTCTTTATTCTCTATTTCATAATGCCAACCTTCTTGCATTAATATTTCTGGTGTATTATGAAGATTTGGATAGAATACAGCATCCAAATATACATTCATTAAGTTCATAAAATCCTTATCATTAGTACTTCCAACAGGATACATTGTTTTATCTGAGAAAGTAAATGCATTTAAAAATGTATTTAAAGATCCTTTTATTAATTCTACAAAAGGCTCTTTTGTTGGAAATTTTCTAGATCCACATAAAACTGAGTGTTCTAATATGTGAGGAACTCCTGTATTATCATAAGGTGGTGTTCTAAAAGAAACTGTAAAAATTTTATTATCATCTTCATTTTGTATAGAAAATAGTCTTGCACCACTTTTTTCATGTTCAAAAATTCTTCCTACACCCTTTAATTCTTCTATTTGTCTTTCTTCTATTAATTTAAACCCATGATACGTATTGTTTAGTAAAAATTCCATTTCCCTTAGCTCCTTTCGTATATACAAACTTATCTTTTATACACAATTATATTTATCTTATTTTATACCAAAATTATGAATTAGGAAAGAATAGTTCAATTATTATTATTTACTTCTACTCTTATTTTTACACCAAAACTCTTACTTTAGATATTATCATATCTAAGAATAAAATTGTATATTTTTTCTAAAAATTTTAAATTATAAAATTATTTCACCTTGATCTATTCATTTTTTAATATTAAATATAGTATAATATTTTTAATTTGAATTGTGGTAAAAGGAGAATTTTAAATGATAAAGGATAGGTTTTCTGAGAATATAAAACATTTGATAAGTGATGACAATTGGCTTATTATCCAAAACAAATATGTTCCTAAAGATAATTTAATATATGAAACAAACTTTGCATTAACTAATGGATATATGTGTACGAGAGCCTCATATGAAGAAGAAACCAAGATTTCTTTACCTTGTACTTATATAGCTGGTGTATATGATAAATCAGAGGCTTTTATGAGGGAACTTGCTAATACACCTAACTGGCTTCCTTTAAAACTCTATGTAGAAAGAAATTTATTAGGAATTGAAGACTGTGAAATTTTGGAGTTTCTACGAGTTTTAGATATGAAAAAATCCACTTTATTTAAAAAACTTAAGTTAAGGGACGCCAATGGTCGTGAAACATTGATAGAAGGATATAGATTTATAAGCAAAAATAATCTTCATAGGGCTGCTATAAAATTCTTTATCACTCCATTAAATTATTCTGGTGTCATAGAAATGGAAAATATAATAGATGGAGCAATACTAAACTTTAAAGATTTCCCAAGATTTAGAGTAAAACATTTAAAAACATTGGAAGTATCTAATTTAAATAATAAAGGATGTTATATAGAAACTTCTACTAAAGATCATAACTTACACATTGGTACTGGTTCTGTGGTTAAGGTATATAAAAATAGTGATACACAAAATATTATAAAAAATAGAAGATACTCAAGTTTTGGTGAGGTTTCACTTGAATTCATGGATTTTGATGTTAAAGAAAATGAAACTATAGTAATTGATAAATTTGCATCCATATATACAGAACGAGATATTCCAAGCACCGATATTAAGCTAAATGTAGAAAAGGAGCTTTCTGATTTCATTATTACAGGTATAGATCAAGAACTTAAAAATCATATTAAAATATATGAAAATATGTGGTATGTTGCTAATGTAGAAATTGAAGGTGATAACCTTATAGATAAAGCGCTTAAATTTAATATTTTTCATTTAATGAGTACATCTAATAAGTTTGACGAACATGTAAGTTTAGGTGCAAAGCTTCTTCATGGGGAGGAATATGGCGGACATGCTTATTGGGATACAGAAATTTTTATGTTACCATTCTTTATATTTACTGATCCTGAAACAGCAAAAGCATTATTAAAATATAGATATAACCTATTAGATAGTGCTAGAGAAAATGCTAAATTAAATGGATATAAAGGCGCTAAATATCCTTGGGAATCTGCCGATGATGGTACAGAACAATGTCCTGATTGGACTATTGAACCAGATGGCTCATGTTACAGATGCTATGTAGCAAAATATGAGCATCATGTTACTGCTGACATAGCCTTTGGTATTTATAATTATTACAAATTAACAAATGATATAGATTTTATACTTAAATATGGTGCAGAAATATTACTTGAAACAGCACGATTCTGGGTATCTAGATGTACTTATAATAAAGTTTTAGATAGATATGAAATATTAGCTGTAACAGGTCCTGATGAATGGCATGAACCAGTTGATAATAATTTTTATACAAATTATATGGCTAAATGGAATATTAAAAAGGCACTTGAAATACTTAATATGTTAAAAGAAAATTATTTCTCAGCTTATATGAATCTTACAAATAAAATATCATTAATTAAAGATGAATTAGCAAACTGGGAAAATGTACATCATAAGCTCTATATTCCTTTTAGTGAAAACAGTAAACTCATAGAACAGTTTGAAGGGTATTTTAAATTAAAGGATTTTACTATTAATCAATATGATAAAAATAACATGCCAATTATCCCTAAAGAAGCTCTATCCTATGGAATACATAACACTTCCATAAATAAGCAAGCTGATGTTATTATGCTTATGTTTCTATTAGAAGAAGATTTTGATGAGAAATCAAAAAAAATAAATTATGATTACTATGAAAAAAGAACATCTCAACGTTCTTCACTAAGTCCTAGCGTATTTTCCATTATGGGGTTAAAAGTTGGGAATAATTCTATGGCCTATAAATATTTGAAACGTTCTGCTCTAGTTGACTTAAATAATAATCAAGGTAATACTAGAGAAGGAATTCATGCTGCTTCAGCTGGTGGCACATGGCAATCAGTTATTTTGGGATTCGCTGGTATGAGTATTAATAAAAATGGAATCCTTTGTTTTAACCCTTCGTTTCCTGATAATTGGACAAAAATTAAGTTTAAAATTTATTATAGAGGTCAATTGTTAGAAATTGCTTTAGAGGAAACAGAAATAAAGACTAAAATACTTAAAGGAAATCTTGATAAACTTAACATAAACTTTAAAGGACATAATGTTATTATTACAAAATAGGGGGTAGTGCTTTATGACTATAAAGGCTGTTATTTTTGATTTAGATGGTGTCATTGTTACTACTGATCACTTTCACTATAAAGCATGGAAACAATTATCTGATGATGAAGGAATCTACTTTGATAAAGAAATAAACCAAAGACTTAGGGGAATTAGTAGAATGGATAGCCTAAACATTCTTCTAGAAAAAAGCTCTGAAACTTACCCCAAAGAAGAAAAAAAAGAATTAGCTGAAAGAAAAAATAATTATTATAAGAAACTTATAAAAACCTTAACTCCTAAAGATATATTACCTGGGGTTAAAGATTTAATAGAAGCCTTAAAATTAAACAATATAAAAATCGCTATTGGTTCTTCTAGTAAAAATTCACCTGCTATACTTCAATATATAGGACTTTATGAAACCTTTGATGTCATTATTGATGGAAACCAAATATCTCATAGTAAACCTAACCCTGAAGTATTTTTAAAAGCTGCTAAAAAACTAAGAATAGATCCTAAAGACTGCCTAGTTATAGAAGATGCTAAAGCTGGCGTTCAGGCTGCTATGGAAGGTGGAATGAAAGTTCTAGCTGTAGGATTTGCGGCAACTTGTTGTAAAAAATCTACTCTTTGCAAAAAAGATCTTACACAAATTTGTATAAAAGATATGTTAAATATATAAATAAAAAAGCTTCAATTTAAAATAAAATGTATCCTATGAAGTAGACAATTTAAAAAAAGTCTATTTCATAGGATTTTTTTATGTATAATAGAATAAAAGAATTTTTTAAACGTGAGGTTATGAAAATGAGTAAAAAATTATTTACTAAAGACGAAGTTAAAATCTTATCTGAAAATAAGTATGTTAAAAAAGTAAGTTCAAAAGGAATTACTTATACTGATGAGTTTAAAAAAATTTTTATAACAGAAAATGAATTGGGTAAATTTCCGAGACAAATATTCGAAGAATGTGGATTTGATATAGAAATTTTAGGTATGCAAAGAGTAGGATCAGCGGGCAAAAGATGGAGAAGTTCTTATAAAAACGGCGGAGCCATTGCGCTTCAAGATACTAGAAGACTTAATACTGGCAGACCAGGTGAAAAAGAATTATCTTTAGCAGAAAAATATGCTCGTCTCGAGGCTAAAGTTGAGTTGCTTCAAGCTGAAAATGAATTATTAAAAAAGTTAGATATGTTAGAAAGGAAGGTGTTAAAGAAAAAATAAAATTATTATCTAGAGAAAAATTTATTGTTATTAAACAAGTAATTGAAAAATATAAACTTAAAAATTTAGTAACTTATTTGTGTAAAGTTGTAGGAGTATCTAGATCTGGGTATTATAAGTTTTTTTCTAAAAACGCTAAAAATACAAGAATTCAAAGAGAAAGTCTAGATGAAATTTCTAAGGAAAACATTTTGAACGCATTTAATTTTAAAAATCATAAAAAAGGTGCTAGACAAATTAAAATGGTTTTACAAAATCAATTTGATATAATTTATAATCTAAAACGCATTAGAAGAATAATGAAAAAATATAATATTATTTGTCCAATTCGGAAAGCCAATCCTTATCGAAGAATGATGAATGCTACAAAAGCGCATACTGTTGTGCCCAATTTGCTAAATAGAAAATTTAAGCAAAAAACTCCTGGAAAAGTTCTTTTAACAGATATTACATATCTAACCTATAAAAATAACCAAAGGGCTTATCTATCAACTATTAAGGATTCATTTATCAATGAGATATTAGCGTACAATGTCTCCGACAACCTTAAACTTGATATAGTTATAGATACTCTAAAAAAACTTAAATTAAATTCTAATATTAAACTTCATGACGAAGCTTATATTCATTCAGATCAAGGCGTACATTATACAAGTTCTAAAGTTCAAAAAGTGATCCGCGAACTTGGATTAGGACAATCAATGTCTAGACGTGGTAACTGCTGGGATAATGCTCCGCAGGAATCATTCTTTGGGCATTTTAAAGACGAAGTAGATTTAAAAAAATATGAAAATCTAAATCAATTAAAAATAGAAATAGATAACTACATGAACTATTACAATAACTACAGATATCAATGGAACTTAAATAAGATGACTCCTGTTCAATACAGAAATCATCTTATCATATAGTCTTTTTTTAAAACGTCCTTGACAAAGGGTCATTTTAAAACATTGAAGCTTTTTTATTTAGTAAAATACGGGTGAACTAAAAGCTAATCTATTATGTTCTAAAATTACTTTTAACAAAATCCACCCTTTTTCCTTTTTTAATTTATATTTTATATTACTTTTATATGATTTTTTATTTACAGGATCTCTAAAAATACATTCTCTATTATTAGTTATAATTTGAACTTCCTTAATCTTATTTTTCTTATCTTCTAAAAATATCTCCATATTTATGGTATCATCCTTTTTTATATTTAGAATACTTCCCATTGGATAATCATTTATAGAAAACTTTAAGCATAAAGAAGGACTTTCTGTAGAATATGTTCTTCTATTTTTTAGTGCATTAATAAGATGATCTTCCTTTAACTTACTCATCAAAACTCCTGTTAAATTATCATCTTTTCCCCAATTTTCCTTATGATTATCCTGTGAATTTAAAACACCTAAAATCCATCCTTTATCTAAAAGTGAATACACGGTCTCTTCATATCTATTATATTTACCACTTAAACTTCCATTGCAAATCTCTATAAGACATACATATTTATCTAAATCCTTATAGGGTTTTACTTCCCGTATTGATTTATTGGGATGGTTTAGACTTCCTACTATATTTTCATCCTTTACATAATCATAAAACTTATCTATATCTTTTAAATTTATATTTTTATATTTAGGCAAATTAAGTATATTTACATGCCCATAAAACTTTGTACTAAGTTCACAGCCACACATTGGTAAGAATCTTTTATTCTTTTTTAAAAATAGCTTTTTTTCATATTGTATTGAATTAAATACATCTAGTTCCTTTATCTTTTTAAGATGCGAAAATTTTGTTCCAACCTTACCACTTGCTCGATTTTTTAAAGCTCTATAATGTTCTGTTATTATTAAAAAACTTACCCCTTCTTTTTTAGCCATTTCATAAGCATCACTTGGTATTCCCTTCCCTCCAGAATAGGCTGTATGACTATGAGGTACTCCTAAATAACACTTATAATTTTCATGTTCTATTATATTAAATTGCCAATCTATACTTTGTTCCTTATTTCCCATCAAATATTTAACCGAAACTCTATACACTCCTCTCTTTAAATCCTTTCTAGGTTTATATTCTATGCCATTACTTGTTATTATTCCCGACATTACTTTACCATTTATACTCATTCTAAAAGAACTATAATTAACATAATCCTCTTTGTTATTCTTTAACCTAAAAATTACATCTGGTTTTCGAAAAAATAAGGAGGATCTATCTTTAGGTTCTAAAATATAGTTCTGTTCATTAGCTATAGAAAAACTTTTTTTCTTCTTATTTTTCAAATAAATCAGCTCCCTAAAGAACATTAAGATCTCTCCTTATATATTATTTTTTTATTTATATTTTGTGTTATATTTCAACTATACTATTTGTACAGCATCCATTATTATTGGCGTTATAACACTACTTAATAACTCAATCATATTAAAATCTGAACAATCAAATTCTTTTTTACTTATAGGGACACTTAAATAAATTATTCCTATAACATTTTCAGCATATATTATAGGAATAACAATTAGAGAATTCCAACTAGGTATATTTGTATTTTCATTATATTGTTCAATGAAATCCCAATCTATTAAGAAAGTTCCCTTCCTGTTCTCTATAACTTTAATAACAATGCTTTCATTAAACACAAATTCACTAATAGTTTGTGGCATTGTAGCACTTAGTCCATACTCTTCTATAATTTGTTTATTCTTTATTATAAATAAATATCCCTTATCACTTTTCGTAAGATCAATCATTTTTTCTAATATGTTGTTAATTTTAAATTTAATGTCTATATCTTTCTTTACTAATTCTAATAACTCCAACATATTAAATATAGGATTATCATCTTGGAAGAAACTTTTAGATATAAACCTAGATAATGAATTTGTACATTTTACTGTATTATTAAAACTATCATCCCAAGTTACAACACAATTTCTTCCTCTTTCCTTTGCCAAATATAATGCCTTATCTGCCTTATCTATTAATTCACATACATTAATACTATGTTCTGGATATGAAGCTACTCCCATACTTACTGTTATTTTTCCTTTTTCTTCAACTAATATGCTATTCTCTATACATTTCCTTAACTTTTCTCCAACCTCATACGCTGAATTTTTATCTACACCTGGTAAAACTACTAATAATTCTTCTCCCCCATATCTCCCCAAAATATCATCTTTGCGAAGACTATTTTTTATAATGTTACCACATTGAGCCAAAACCTTGTCTCCTACTTGGTGACCATAAAAATCATTTATGTGCTTAAAATGATCAAAATCTATCATCAACACAGAAAACTTATAGTTATAGATTGAAGAATTCTCCACTATATCTTGTAAACTCATATCTAAATATTTTCTTGTTAATGCTCCTGTAAGTCGATCATAAAAAGCTCCTTTTTTCAAATTTATTTTATCTAAAATAATATAAAGTAAGTTATTTATTTTAGTCCATTTTCTAGTTTCCTTTGGTAAGAATGACTTTAATATACAATCAATCTCTATAAATACATAACCTAATAGGGAACTTATATTTGAACTATTTTTTCTTCTATCATACTTTAGATTCTTTTCTTTATATTTTTCTGGAGATATTATTGGCATACATATTCTAACCAAATCTTTCTTTATATCAAATTCTATACTCTTTCTACTTCTACATTTATTTAATAACTCTTCACTTAATTCATCTAAAGTCATATCCGAGCTATTACTTGTAATAACTTTAAACCCACTTCCATTATTACAGACGATCATACTTCTTGTAGCCAAAGTTATATATGCTATAAATTTATTTATGATGTTTAAATTTTCATAATCATCATCCTGAATATATTGAAATATATCATTTAAATTCTTGATTTTTAAATCAGGATAAAAATTATAAATATCCCTAGCTGCCATTATAAATTTATAATCTTTTAATTCAGGTTTATACTGCTCCCCTTCCATTTGCAATAACTCATATAAATTTTTTCTTATGTTTGTTTTACCTTCTATTTTTATTGTTAATCTAATAAAATTATCATAACTTTCCTGTAAATTATTTGCAAAAACATATGAATTCATATATTTTTTAGGTATATCCGATAATAATTTTCTTACGTTTTTATACGCTAAGAAATAACAAACAACAGCCTTTTCATATTCGCTTTTTTCATTATAAATATTGGCAAGTTCTATAGCTACTTTATAAAACAATTGTTTAAAATTATTTTTTTTACACATCATAAGTACATTTTTTAGTATATACTCTCTCTCATCTAAGTCATCATATAAAAAGCTACTTAAAAAATTCATTTTTATGTTTACTAATGTAGGAACCTTATTATAAAAAAGTATTTCTTTATTTTCTCTGATAAAGTTTTTCATTACCCCATATTGTTTATTATTTATTAATAAGACACATATGAAAATAACAATATCAATCTTATTATTTACTATAATATTTTTATTTAAAATATCGCAAACATTTCTAATACATTTTTCCGTATTTTTATTATTAATTATTCCTATACACTGCTCATATACCTGAGAATATAACTTTAATATAGATTTATCTTCATTTACTATTTGTCTAAATATATCTATAAATTCTATAGCTTGTTCAAATTGTCCGAATAATAAATTAAACTCTATTATTGCAAGATATTCTTCAACCCTATTTCTTGATTTACCTAAACTCATTTCCTTTGTTGTATATAAACTTATTTCCCTAAAACTATTATATGCTTCTCTATAGTCCCCATTTCTTATACTAACCCTACAACAGATAATATTACAATAAACATATTCATATGTTTGTTTATCCTTGATTAGATTTAGTGCATCTTTTATATTTTTTAATGCATGTCCATATTGATGAGTAAGTAAATATAGTGATCCTAAGTTACTTTTAGTTCTAATTTCGGATACAATTGAACTACTATTTAAAACTACATATTCAGCCATTCTTATACATTGTATTGCTTTTGTATAATCTTGCAGAAAATCACCATATATTACTCCTAAATTCGTATATGCTTTATGTAAAGCTCTGTAATTTCTACCTAACCTACTATAATTTATGCTTATCTTTAAACTGTATATTGCCTCCTCTACCATTGATAATTCCATATACGTATATCCACGTAAATTATAAATTTCTCCCTTTAAGTCATTAAAATTATCTTCACTTAATTCTAATGCCTTATTACATACTTCCAAACTTGTTTTATATTCATTTTTAAAAGAATAATAAAGACCCTTTTGATATAAAAATTGAACATTTCTTCTAGTATCTTTACAACTTTTCATATACTCTTCTAAAGAAGATATAATAGACTTCATACTACTACAATTTTCATTAATAACATATATCTTCATTAAATTGGTTAATATCATTATATTATAATTATTATCTTTTGTTTTTCTTGAAATATTAAATGCATTTTTTAAACATCTCTCAGCCTTAGAAAATTCACCTTTCTCAATATATATTTTTCCCATATTATAATATATTTCTGCTTTTCTACCATCAACCTCATCCCTCTTATACAAACCAACACTTTTTTTCAAATATACTAATGCCTCATTGTTTCTTTTTTTATTGATTAATATTAAACTCTTTTCCATATAATACTGAGTAAGTTTTGCTCTATCTTTTAGTTGTTCTAACTGAAAAATTAATTCATCTAATACACTAACATCATCCTTGTAAAATAGCTTTTCTAAAGCTTTAACTATAACTTTATGACTGATTTCTCTACGTTTAAAAGATAAACTATAATAAAAAATATCTTTTAAAAACCTATTATAAAAATTAAATAAAATATCCTTGTTAGTTTCTATAACATGTATTATTCCTTTTTCTTTTAATCGCTCTATTATATTTTCAAATTCAGGTTTATTAAAATTTAAAATATACATTAAATTTGAATAAGATATAGGTTTATAAAAGAGACTTATTTTACTTAATATATCCTTCTCTTCGTTACTAAGAGTATTTATTTTGCTAATTATGATTTTTTTTACATCTAAAGGTATAACAAGTTCCGAATCCTTATAATTAAACTCCCAGTCTCCATTTTTACTTATAACTATTTTTTTCTTTATATATAATTCCTTTATGATTTCCTCAGCTATAAGTGGATTTCCTTTAGCAATAGAATTTATACTTTTCACTTTTGCTATATTCCCATTAACTATAAAAAGCTTGTTATATATAATACTTTCTATGTCTGTATCTGATAATTCTCTTATTTTTACATAATTCACCTTAAAATATTTATCACAAGAAATAGATTTTAAAACCTGAGCATGTAATTTATCATCATCTGTAGATGCCAAAACAAAAAATATTCTATCACTAGATGAAGATATATACTTTATTGCATATCTGGTAAATTCATTAGTTTTATGAAAATCGTCTAATATGATCATTACCTTCTTAAATTTATAGGCTTCATTAATAAAAGCTCCTATTCTATTAACTATCCTAAACTTCTCTTTTTCCTGCAAAAGTATTTCCTTATCCAAACAATTATCTGTTATATAAAAAAGCTTCTCTAACTCTTTTCTATACTTTTTTATGATCTCTAAATCACATTGTTTTAATATTTGCTTTATAATAAAAGAAAGATATGCATCTTTTCCATTATTACAGGCTGACTTAAACTCTAAATTATCATATACAATTTCTCCATTTATTATTAATTTTCTTTTTATACCATTTAATAATTTAGTTTTTCCTATTCCTTTTTCTCCATGAATTAAACATATATTTTTATCAGCTTTCCCTTTTTTAAATTGCTGAAAAAATTCTTTCACATACTTGATTTCTCTTTCTCTCCCAACTAACTTACATATTGAATTTAGTTTTTCGAGTTCTTCTTTTCTAAACTTAGAAAAATTTAAATTTAAACTATTATTTATATCAACTATTATTTCACTTACATTATTGTATATTGGTCTATTTACGCCAATCATTTTCATACATATGTGACATAATTTGGTGAAAAAATACGTGTTTGTATCCTTGTAACCCTTATACGGTTTGCAATTGATTATAACCTGTTTTAATATATTAACATTAAATTCTCTAATTATAAGACTATATAATAATATGCCTAAAGCATGTATATCTTTTTGAAACATATTATTCCTTTTTTCATTACACTTATCAAACAATTCAACCTCAACTTTGTAATCCATTTCCTCCTTATTTAATTTACTTGTAATAATATCTCTTAAGATTAGTTTAGGTCTTTTATTTATAATACATAAGCTAATATTTTTAAAACATATTCCATTATGAGCAATCCCTTTAATATGAAGATAATTAACAGACTGGAGTAATTCAATAAATAGATATAAAACTTCATTATCAGAATAAGTTTTTAATTTATCAAAATTTTGTTCCTCATAATTTTCACATATATAAAATAAATCTGGAGTGTTTAAACATTTATCATTTACTTCGATTATATTGTTATAATGATATATTTTTACTATATTTTCAGTTTCTACCATAAGTAGGGTAAAAATTTTTTCTTTATAAAAACTTTTAAGCTGTTTTGTTATATTTTTTTCCTTTATTATAGTTAATCTTTGAACTTTATTATTATTTAAAATATCCTCTATTAGAACACTAGAATAATAATGTTTCTCTTGTATTTGTTTTAATATTTTGAATCTTTTATTTATTATCTGCTCATTTATATCAACCATAATATTCTCTCCTATTTTAATCATAATAGGTAAACTAAAACTTTAATATATAAAAGGCACAGTCCTTTACCGTGCCTTTTATAATCTAAGTTAATATTTCATATCCTGTTTCTGTAACCACTATTGTATGTTCCCATTGAGCTGATAATGAACCATCTATTGTAACAGCAGTCCAATCATCTTCTAAAACTCTTGTTTCAGCTCTACCTAAATTAAGCATAGGCTCAATTGTAAATACCATACCAGGTAATAATATCATTCCTTCACCTGATCTACCTACATGTGATACAAATGGTTCTTCATGAAATTTAACTCCAACACCATGTCCACCGTACTCATAAACAACTGAATATCCTTTTTCCGCGGCAAAATTTTGGATGGCTTCTCCTATATGTCCTACTGTATTAAAAGGTTTTACCTGTTCAATCCCTTTATTTAAAGCCTCTAATGTATCATTTACTAAATTTTTAGCTTCATCTGTAGCCTCTCCAACTATATACATCCTACTAGCATCAGCATAATAACCATCTAATATAGTTGTAACATCTACATTAACAATATCTCCATCTTTTAAAATAGTGTTTTCATCGGGTATTCCATGACATACAACATCATTTATAGAAATACATACACTCTTAGGATATCCACAATAACCTAATGGTGCCGGTACTGCTCCATGTCCTATAGTATACTCATGTACGAAAGTATTCAGTTCCTCCGTACTAACCCCTGGTTTTATTTTATCTCCTACTAAATCTAAGATATCATGTGTTATAACTCCACTTTTTCTTATGCCTTCAATTTGTTCTTTCGTTTTTATTATATCTTTTGGGATTTTGCATCCTAATTCTCTGCTTAACTTTTTAAGCATTTCATCTTGTTCCATGTGGCATTTTTTATATTTTAATCCACTTCCACACCAGCAAAAATCATTTCGTTTTATATTTTTCATATTAAATAGTTTAGAATCTTTCCTAAACTAAATGTCACCTCCAATTTATACAAATTTTTACCATAAACAAGTTAGTTATTTTTATTATATTCTATTAAAATTTCAACTTATCATTAATCGGTCATATGCTTATTACTATTATAAACCATTTAATAACATTTAAACAACATTAAATATAAAATACCATATTACCTCTAAATTCTTATCTTAATTTATATTTTTATTTAAACTAATATGGCTAATGGAATTATATTTAATAACACCTGTATAAGATCATAAAACAATAAGGTTTCCGGAATATTTGGTATGCTTACATTTGGTGCCATATTTTTTAATTCATCAAAAACATTATTTAAAGACTTTTCATTCATATATTTAAAAAAATTATTATAATATAAATCACAATTATTCATTTGCTTACCTTGTACACTATTAGCTACCTTACCTACAACCGTAACAGGTCCTTCAAAAATATGATTCATATTTTCTTGAAAACATTCCTTCTCTAATTTTAAATATGCTCCCGTATTTCCATTATAACAATTTTTCATAATAACATTTGTTGATGGACTATCATTATATTTATCTAATGCATTTTTAACCCCCTGCATAAAACAAGTTTGATTTAACTTATCTGCTTTTTCTGGATTTACATAAGACATATGATTTACTGTTCCCTCCATATCTTTAAACCATTTAATCAAAGGATCTTCCGAAAGTTCACAATTTAACTGCACATAATCACCTTTATTAATTTTGGGAATCTTGTCATTATTATTAGGGTTACATTGTTTAAGTAAATTATGTTCATTTAGTATTTTCATTAAATTAATAAATACGCTAATTTCTTTAATTTGAAATTCTAAGGTTTGTGACTGTGACAGTTCATTAAGTACTTGTAATGATACATCTCCTTGAATATATTGTCCTTTTATAATTTCACTTAATGGAGTATTTACACCTAATGTTACTTGTTTTTTTATACTTTCTGTCTCTGTTATAGAAAATTGTGCAATTAATATAGTAAAAAGATTACTTACCATTCTAGAATTTAAATATAACGGTATACCTGTTATTCCACTCATACTCATTCTCCTAATCATGCTAAAAGTTACTTATATTATTTATATTATAAATAGAAAATTTTAAAACATTTTTATTTAAGTATTGAATGAACAACAAAAATCTGTTAAAATTAAATTAATAAATGTTGATAACTTGTTGATAACCTATGAATAACTTATGGATAACATGTTATTAATGTGAAATTATATAACCAACTATAAGATATCAACATAAAATCAAAATAAAACCAATATATGACATACAGTGAATAGATCCCTCTCTGTATGTCCTTTTTTTATTTTTTTGTAAAAAATCAGTTACATTTATATAATTAGATATAATTTACTTTGTTTTAATAAATAAATATTATAAAATATTATTTATGACTCTTAAACCTACTATTTTTCAAAAGATAAATTTGGAGGAAAAAAATAATGTATAATTTCTTCGCATTAATCATAGGTGGAATGCTAGCAACTATGATTTATTTTAATGTAACACTTGCTAATAGTTCAGGTATGCTGTTATCTACTCTTATAATAAATTTAGTTGGACTTTTATCCGCTATAATCTTTGTAAGTTTTTCAAAGGAAAAAAAAATGGTGCTAAAAAATATACCACTATACTTCTTTTTAGGTGGCATATTCTCAATTTTTGTTGTATTGTCAAACAACTTTTGTTTACCTATACTAGGTATATCACTTAATACCGCGCTTTCATTATTAGGACAATCCGTTACATCTTCCCTAATAGATAACTTTGGGCTATTTGGATTAGAAAAAATTCCTTTTAATAAAAATAAATTTCCTGGATTTTTATTGGTTCTTATAGGTATAATAACTTACATATTTGCTAAAGGAACATCAAATAACTCTTGTAGTGGACTACTTATGTCTGCAGCTATTTTTACATGTTTGCTCACTGGGGCATTAATAGTAATTAGTTTAGTTGTTAATTCTAACCTTGCAAATAGAATAGGAATATTACATAGCTCTCTTATAAACTACATAATCGCTTTCAGTTGTTTGGTTATAATATGTATATTCACCCCTAAATTTAGCCTTACAGGTAACTTACATATACTTAAAGGAATTCCCTTTTGGACATACCTAGGTGGCTTATTTGGAGTGCTTATTATTGCTCTTTCCAATATAGTTGTGCCTAAAATTCCAGTAGTATATGCTACATTATTTATGTTTATAGGTCAACTATATACTAGTATGGTTCTAGAATTTATTTCTGATGGTAATTTTTCTACTACAAAATTATTAGCAGGAATACTAATAACTATTGGAATGATTTTTAATTTGTACATAGACAAAATAAAATGGATAAAAAATTAATTTAATTTAAAAATTGTAGGTTTATTAAGTATAATAAAACATCCTTTAATAAAAGATACTTTTTCTTCATTAAAGGATGTTGTTCTTATGTATTTATTTTAAAATCTACTGTATCATGATAAGCTGAATTTTTTTGTGCATTATCAGCCTTATTATCAGGAATTTTAGTTGTAAATATAGAAATTGTAGCAGTAATTACATATGCTACCCAAACTACGATAAAAAGCCTACATAGTAGCTTTGAAATTCCTTGAAATGTTTCATATTTTAAAATTAAAATACCAATACCTATAATTAATGTTATAATAGTACCATATAGGCCTACCTTATATAACACATTTAAAAAAACATCAAAGGCCATAATATCTTCTCCTCTTTAAATTCTTATTATAAACATTACTATTATATTATTATCGTCTATTTCTATATCAAGTTAATATATAAACTATATGTTTAACTTACATTTTATTTCCAGTTATTTGAAATTATGTTGTGGTTATTATATAATATATATTTATACACTACACATCAGGATTATTTAATAAATATTTGATAAAAATAACTAAATCAATAAATTTTAAACACATAATTTATATATTATAATTAAATTAATAAAATTTAAATAAAAAGGATGATTAAATGAATACCTTTATGTTCAACAATAAAAATATAAAGTACACTTGTGTTAATAATATATTTATAGATAAGTATATGGCAAAAGCTCGTGGAGAATATGTTAAAATCTATCTCTTAGGATTAAAATATTCTATGAGTGGTGAAATTGGCGCATCTTCTGATATAATTGCTAGCAAATTAAACCTATTACAATCAGACATTTTAAATGCCTGGAATTATTGGAATGCTGAAGGTGTAATAAAAATGACTGCCTTAGATAATAAGGGCAATTACTCAATAGAATTTCTAGATTTAGTTGAATCAAATGTAGAAGAAGAATCTATAAACTTGTTACAAGAATTAGATAACAATTCTATAAAGGAAATGTTACAAGATATAGAAAAGTTTCTTGGAAGACCTCTGTCTTCTAAAGAAATGACAATGTATCTTAGTTGGCAAAAAGATTTTAATTTTTCTCCTGAAATTATTTTACTTCTTATACAATATTGTGTATCCAAAGGAAAGACTGATTGTAGATACATTGAAAAAGTTGCTATATCATGGCATGATAAAAATGTACGTAGTATAGATGACGCTCAGAGTGTTATTAAAGCTCGTGAAGACCGATGGGTTAAGATAAAAAAAATATTAACTTACTTAGGTTTCCAAAATACTGAAATTATGAAACCTCAAGAACAACTTATAACTAAATGGATAACCACTTATAATTTTCCTTTAGAAATTATTTATAATGCATGTGATATATGCTTCCAAAGAATTAATAAATGCGATTTTAAATATATAGATGGGATTTTAAATAGTTGGTTTAAAGATGGTATAAAATCATTAGAGGACATAGAAAAACAAAGAAAAAGAACATCCAACTATAATAAAAATGCTAAAACTGTAAGCAAAGGTGCCTTTGGAAACTATGAGCAAAGAACTTATAATTTTGAAGAATTAGAGAAAAAATTATTAGGATGGGATAATAATGATTAAGAAATACAATTCTGAAATTGCAAAGATATATGACGATCTTCAAAAGAATGCAAAAACTCAATTAGAACAGCGTAGAAAAGAAATTTCAAAAACTTTACCTGAGGTTATACAAATTGATAATAAAATAGCTAAATTGTGTATAGATGTATCTATAAATACTCTTAAACAGATAGAACATAGAGACTCATACCTTAAAGGACTACAAGATCAAATAACTGATTTAAAAATGAAAAAATCTGAGTTATTAGTTTCTAAAGGATATCCTATGGACTATCTTTTAATAAAATATCAATGCAGCAAATGTAAGGATACTGGTTACATAGGAACAACAAAATGTGAATGTTATAAAAAAAATATAGTAAAACTTCATTATTCCAATTCTGATTTAAAAGATATATTAAAAACACATAATTTCTCAAGTTTTAGTTTAGATTTATATGATGATTTTAGAATTGGTAAGGAACCTCTTACCCCAAGAAAAAATATGCAACAAATTCTATTTAAGGTTAAAAATTTTATAAATAACTTTCCTCACTCTAAAGAAAATTTATTTTTTTATGGAAATTCTGGGATAGGCAAAACTTTTTTATCCTATTGTATAGCCAAAGAACTTATGGATAGAGGACATTTCGTAGTATATAGAACCTCAGATGATTTAGTAAAGGAACTTAAAGAAATACGATTTAAAGACAATTATGAATTAGAAGATATACTTTTGAATTGTGACTTATTAATAATAGATGATTTAGGTACAGAACCATTAAATGATATTAGTAGAACTGAACTATTTAACATAATAAATAAAAGACTATTAAAAAATAAAAGTATGCTTATTTCATCTAACTTGCCCTTAGAAAGTATCCTTCAAAACTATACAGAAAGATTAACTTCTAGATTGTTAGGTAATTTTACATTATGTAAATTTTATGGTGAAGATATAAGAGTAAAGTTAAACTTAAGAAAAAATCCTCTTTCATTATAAAACAATAGCCATTTACACATATTCAAGTAAATGGCTATTGTTTTATCTTTATATTTTACATAAAACGAAAAATCCTAAACAAAATTGTTTAGGATTTTGGAGCTGGCAATAGGAATTGAACCTACAACCTGCTGATTACAAGTCAGCTGCTCTGCCAATTGAGCCATGCCAGCAAAAAATGGCGACCCAGAAGGGGATCGAACCCTCGACCTCCGGCGTGACAGGCCGGCACTCTAACCAGCTGAGCCACTGGGCCACTTTTATGGTGGGCACAACAGGGATCGAACCTGTGACCCTCTGCTTGTAAGGCAGATGCTCTCCCAGCTGAGCTATGCGCCCATAAAAGTAAATGGTGACTCCTAGGGGAATCGAACCCCTGTTACCACCGTGAAAGGGTGGTGTCTTAACCGCTTGACCAAGGAGCCATATTAAGTTTTAAAAAGTATATTATCACTTTTAAAAGTGTAATTTTAAAAAATGGCGACCCAGAAGGGGTTCGAACCCTCGACCTCCGGCGTGACAGGCCGGCACTCTAACCAACTGAGCCACTGGGCCACTTTTATGGTGGGCACAACAGGGATCGAACCTGTGACCCTCTGCTTGTAAGGCAGATGCTCTCCCAGCTGAGCTATGCGCCCATAAAAATAAATGGTGACTCCTAGGGGAATCGAACCCCTGTTACCACCGTGAAAGGGTGGTGTCTTAACCGCTTGACCAAGGAGCCATATTAAGTTTTAAAAAGTATATTATCACTTTTAAAAGTGCATTAAAGAAAATTTGGAGCTGGCAATAGGAATCGAACCTACAACCTGCTGATTACAAGTCAGCTGCTCTGCCAATTGAGCCATGCCAGCAAAAATGGCGACCCAGAAGGGGATCGAACCCTCGACCTCCGGCGTGACAGGCCGGCACTCTAACCAGCTGAGCCACTGGGCCACTTTTATGGTGGGCACAACAGGGATCGAACCTGTGACCCTCTGCTTGTAAGGCAGATGCTCTCCCAGCTGAGCTATGCGCCCATAAAAGTAAATGGTGACTCCTAGGGGAATCGAACCCCTGTTACCACCGTGAAAGGGTGGTGTCTTAACCGCTTGACCAAGGAGCCATATTAAATTTTAACAGTCTCTAATATCTTAACACACTTTTTTAGTTTTTGCAACATTTTTTAATGTTTTGAGTTTACTCACCATTATAGGTTAGTTTATGGTGGGCACAACAGGGATCGAACCTGTGACCCTCTGCTTGTAAGGCAGATGCTCTCCCAGCTGAGCTATGCGCCCATAAATAAATGGTGACTCCTAGGGGAATCGAACCCCTGTTACCACCGTGAAAGGGTGGTGTCTTAACCGCTTGACCAAGGAGCCATATTGGCTTCTTTTCTTTAGTAAACTTGTTTTGTTGCATTTATCAAACTTGCTTTCCGCTCCGTCCGACAAGGTATATAATACCGAAAAATCTCCCTTATGTCAACATATTTTTTACTTTAATTTTATTTTTTTAATAACTAATTATATAATATTACCTCTAATGCCTTGATAACTCTAAGCTTAATTATATTAAGGCATTTATAATTTTATTTTGCTTAATTATTAAATTCAATACAATTTCCCTATATTTTTATATGATTATTTATATTTTTTAATTCATGAACCTAAATTTTTATTTATTACTTTTCTTTTAGTGTATACTATATACTATAGAAATCAAAAAAATTATTCAAATTTTAAATTTAAGGATGGTAGATTTTTAATGATTAAAGACTTAATAATTGTAGGTGGTGGTGCCTCTGGTTTAATAGCTGCAATTACAGCTAAGGATCTTGGTTTAGATGTGGCTATTTTAGAAGGTACAGATAGAATTGGAAGAAAAATTTTAACCACTGGTAATGGAAGATGTAACATAACAAATGCAAATATAGATATTTCAAGGTATCATAGTAGCAATAAAAATTTCCCAAAACAAATACTTAATCAATTTTCTGTAGAACAAACTATCAACTTTTTTAATTCCATTGGACTTCCTACTTGTACCTTAGAAAATAATAAAATGTTTCCCTTATCACTACAATCTTCTTCAGTTGTAGATATCTTAAAACTTTCTGTAGAGGAAAGGCAAATACCTATTTATTTTGAATGTAAAGTTAAATCCATAGACGTTAAAAATAAACAATTTGTACTACATACCAATAATGAAGTTGAAGAAAAGTTTGTATGTAAAAAGGTTTTATTATGTACTGGAGGCAAATCTTATATTGGTACCGGTTCCGATGGTAGTGGATATATACTTGCTAAAACTTTAGGTCATAAAATTATAGACCCTATACCTTCCTTGGTTCAAATTAAACTTCACCATAATAAATTAAAAGCTTTATCTGGGATCAAATTTCAGGGTTCTTGTGAAATATGGGTTGATGATAAATCCTATAAAAAAACCTCTGGTGAAATTTTATTTACTGATTACGGAATATCTGGCCCACCAATTTTACAATTAAGTAGAATAGCATCTTTATATACCAATAGCAATCATAAAGTTTCTTTATCTATTGATATGTTTCCTAATTTATCACTAGATTCACTAAAAGAGTTTTTAGAAAATCATTGGGGAATGTTTGGTTATAGAAGTATTCATAATTCATTTTTAGGTATAATCAATAAAAAACTAATTCCTACTTTCTTAAAAGAATGTGGTATAACTGATATACACAAGGAAGCATACTATTTGGAATGGGATGAAAAATGTTCTATATTTAAAAACTTAAAAAATTGGAATTTTGAGGTATCAGGTACAAATTCATTTAGAGAAGCACAGGTTACTGCCGGTGGAATTGACACTACCGAGGTCAACAACATAACATTAGAATCAAAAATCATTCCTGGTTTATATATTGCTGGTGAAGTACTAGATGTAGATGGAGATTGTGGTGGTTTTAACTTACAATGGGCTTGGTCATCTGGTAACACAGCCGCTAGATCAATCCATTTATCTTTAAAATAAAATAAGAATGTATATAAGGTATTATAACTTTATATACATTCTACTATATAACTATTTCTCTACACTAGCATTTAAAGCCTTGATTAATTCATCTAAGTCCATTCCATGAACCATAGCTGCCTCTTCAATTGTTTCAGCTTGAGCTGATGGACAACCAACACATCCCATACCAAATCCCATTAATACTTCTATTGTTTCTGGATATTCCCTAACGATTTCTCCGATAGTCATATCTTTATTTATTTTCATGTTTTTCTCTCCTTTAACCATAAACTATTTAATTTATTAAATTCTTTTTTATTATAACTCTTTTTACATATTTTTAGTATAGATAATATTAATTAATAAAGGCATATATATTAACCTTAAAAATATAAAGAGTTAACAAATTAAATGTCAACTCTTTATATTTTAATTAATTTATTAAATTTCTGATATTCTCATAGTTTGATCTCTTTTTGGTCCTACTGAAACTATAGAAATCTTAGTATCTGTTAATTCTTCTATTCTCTTTAAGTATTTCTTAGCATTTTCTGGGATTTCATCATAACTTCTTGCATCTGCAATGCTTTCATCCCAACCTTCGAACTCTTCATAAATCGGCTTACATTTCGCTAAATCATCAAGGCTAGCTGGGAAGTAATCTATAACTTTTCCATCTAACTCATATCCTACACACATTTTAACTTTATCTATTCCAGCTAATGTATCCATTTTAGTTATTGCAAAGCTAGTAAGTCCACAAACTCTAGCTGTAGTTTTTAATATTACAATATCTAACCAACCACATCTTCTAGCTCTTCCTGTAGTAACTCCATATTCATGTCCTACTGTTCTTATATGTTCTCCCATTTCATCAAATAATTCTGTTGGGAATGGTCCTTTACCTACTCTTGTTGTATAAGCCTTACCAATACCTACTGCATTAGTAATCATTGTAGGTCCTACACCAGCTCCTGTACATACTCCGCCAGCTACAGTATTTGATGATGTTACATATGGATATGTTCCGTAATCTATATCTAGAAGCATACCTTGGGCACCCTCAAATAAAACATTTTTATCCTTTTTAACGGCATTATAAATCTCAACTGAAGTTTCTTTTACAAATGGTTTTAATCTTCTTCCGAATTCAACATACTGTTCATAAACTTCATTAAAGTCTAATGCAGTACCACCAAATATATCTACAATCATCTTATTTTTAATTTCTAAATTAGCTTCTAATTTTTCTTTTAATACCTTTGGATCAATGACATCACAGATTCTTATTCCACTTCTTTCAACTTTATCTGTGTAACAAGGACCTATACCTTTACCTGTAGTCCCTATATCATTTTTTCCTCTCCACTTTTCTTTAGCGCCATCTAATAATTTATGATAAGGCATGATAACTTGAGCTCTATCACTAATTAAAAGTCTTTCTGGAGTTACATCTACTCCTAATCCTTTTAAATAATCTATTTCTGTGAATAAAGCTTCTGGATCAATAACTACACCATTTCCAAGAATATTAATTTTATCTTCATACAATATACCTGATGGTACTAAATGTAATTTATATTCCTTTTCACCAACAACTACTGTGTGTCCTGCATTATTTCCACCTTGAAATCTAACTACTACTTCTGCCTCTTCTGCTAAGTAATCAGTCATCTTTCCTTTTCCTTCGTCACCCCATTGAGCTCCAAGTACTATAAAAGCTGCCATATTGCATTCCTCTCTTTCATCATAAAAGATTTCTTATTTTATATATTAATTATGTTCTCAATAAACTTTATTTATGTAATACATACCTTTTAATCTTATCAGAATATTAAACAAATATCAATATATAAAACGAATTATATTATATTTTTTTTATATATTGTTCGTAATTGTAGTGTTTTAAATAAAAAAGCTTACCTTGTAACATGTCTTGGTAAACTTTTTTATTTACTAAAATATTAATATTGTTTTAATAAATTTTGAGCAACATATATTCCACTTGCGGCAGCTTGAGATAATGAATGTGTTACTCCTGAACAATCGCCTAAAACATATAAATCTTTAATGCTTGTCTCTAAATTTTTATCTACTTGTACTGCACAATTATAAAATTTCACTTCTACTCCATATAATAAGGTATCTTCATTAGCGGTACCTGGTGCAATTTTATCTAGTGCATAAATCATTTCTATAATATCATCTAATTGTCTTTTTGGTAGAACTAAACTTAAATCTCCAGGGGTAGCCTTTAAAGTGGGTCTTGTAAAACTTTTATTTAAAGTCCTCTCTGTACTTCTATGTCCCTTAATTAAATCTCCAAATCTTTGAACCAAAACTCCTCCACCCAACATATTACTAAGTCTTGCTATTGATTCACCATATTCATTACTATTTTTAAACGGTTCTGTAAATTTATTAGATACTAATAAAGCAAAATTTGTGTTTTCAGTATGCAATTCAGGATTAGAATAACTATGTCCATTTACAGTTATTATTCCATTTGTATTCTCGCTAACAACCTCTCCATGAGGATTCATACAAAATGTTCTAACAAGATCAGAATGACTTTTTGTTCTATATACTATCTTACTCTCATAAACATCACTTGTTATATGTTCAAATACATCCGCTGGTAATTCTATGCGCACTCCTATATCAACTCTATTACTTTCAGTTTTTATATCTAATTTATCACATAAGCCTGAAGTCCATTTAGATCCTGAACGACCCGTAGCCAAGATTAATTTTTCACCTATATATATATCATTTTTAGTTATAACTTTAAATATGCTTTTTTCCTCATTCTTAATAACATCTATAACTTCTGTGTCAAAAATTATATTAACCTTATTTTTTAATTCATTATACATTCTAGTTAATATTTTTACATTTCTATCTGTTCCTAGATGTCTAACCTTTGCATCTAATAAATGTAAATCATATTGAATTGCCTTTCTTTTTAATTCAGAATTTGTAGTAGAGTATAACCTTGCATCACTACCACCCAAACTACAAAGTATGGAATCTACATAATTCATAAGCTCTAAAGCATGTTTTTCTCCTACATATTTATATAATTCCCCACCAAAATTATTCGTAATATTATACTTTCCATCTGATAGTGTTCCTGCTCCACCATAGCCATTCATTATATTGCATATATCACAATGAATACAATTCTTTATCCTATCACCATCTATAGGACAATGTCTTTTTTCTATACTATGGCCTTTCTCTATAATTAAAACTTTTAAATTTTTACTTTTTCTTGTAAGTTCATAAGCTGTAAAAATCCCACTAGCACCTGCTCCAACAATAATAACATCATATTGCATTACAACTACCTCCTACAACATTCGTATATTTAATTTTAAAATAAAAAATTTTTTGATTTTAAATAACCACCGCTTATTATACTATCAAACCTAATCCTAAGCATCAAGAGCAATCACGAATATTTATAGTAAATTTTTTATTAATATTCGTTATGTTGTATTTAATAATTTATATCCTTTAAATATATCCTTTTTTAGCACTTTTAATGTTATAATTTTCATATATAATATATAAATGTACTTTATAATATTATGATTGTTTTTAAAGGAGGTAAACTGATGAATATACCTAACATTTTATCTATAATTCGCTTGGGGTTAATACCTTTATTTATATTCTTATTCTTTTCTGCATATACAAATTCTTTAATATATGCAATAATAATATTCTTAATCTCAGGTATAACAGATGTGTTGGATGGATATATAGCAAGAAAATTTAACTTAATAACTAAATTGGGAACAGTTCTAGATCCTTTAGCAGATAAACTTATGTTAATTACGGTTTTACTTTGTTTGGGTATAAAAAGCTATATTCCTCTATGGTTACCTATTATTGTTATTATTAAGGAAATTTCAATGATATGCGGTGGTTTCTTTTTATATAATAAAGACACTGTAGTTCCTTCTAATATATTTGGCAAATTAGCTACATTTTTATTTTACGTTTCAATATCTATTTTATATTTTAATAATAAAATAGGATTATATATGTTATATGCTTCTTTAATAGCTACCTTGATAGCATTTATTAGCTATTTAACCAAATACATTGAGCTTAGAAAATACGAAAATAAGGAAAAATAAGGTTAATAAAAAAATAAAACCCAAATTTTAAAATCTGGGTTTTATTATCTCCATAAATCTTCTAGCAACTTTTCTATTTCTTTTTGTTTTTTTAAAGTTTCATCTTTATCAATAAATATTTCTTTATTAATTATATTTATAACCATCTGTTCTTTTGCATCCTTAGGAAGTTCTGATTTCTTTAAAGTAATAATATTTCTATCCTCTAGTTCTATGATAGCAAATTCTCCTTCAAATCTATCAATTATACCTTTCATATTTATTGCTCCTTTTTTAGTTTACTTCTATAAATACTTAAATTATCTAAGGACCAAATTTTTTCTGAGAATTTTCCCTCTTCTGTTTCACTTATAGCTTTTTGCATATCGTACATTCTAGCATCCATTATATCTAGATGATGTAATAATTCTGCCTCTGGAATCATCGGTTTCTTAGGACTTCCATACTCCGCTTCATAATGATGTGATAAAATCATATGTTGAAGTAACATAGATACTTCTTTATCTGCTGCCACCTTTCCTGCAGCTACTTCTACCTGTCTAACCCCCATTATTATATGTCCTAATAATTGTCCTTCAATGGTATACTCATCTACAATTCCTAATTTACTAGAACTCATTTCTCCAATTTTAGCAATGTCATGCAGTATAATACCTGCATATAATAAATCAGTATTTATAAATGTATATATTCTACTTAGTGCTTCTCCTGCCTTTAACATTGTTGTTGTATGATATAGTAATCCTGAACGTATAGAGTGATGATTTGATTTTGCAGCTGGATAATACATTATAGCTACATCCACTTGATCTAATATATATTCAACTATATTTTTTATATCTAAATTCTTTATTTTATTTTTAAATTCCAATACTTCTTCAAACATAACCTTAGGATCTATGGGTGCTACAGGTATAAAATCCTCTGCATGAACTTCTTGTTCCTCTGATATTGGATCAATTGCATCTATTTTAAATTGTAATTTACCTTTCCATTCAACTATATTTCCCTTCACATTAACTAGCATGTTTTCTTTTATAACATTATCTTGACCTGACCTACAATCCCAAAGTTTAGCATTCACAACCCCTGTTTTATCCATTAAATTAATATCTAAAAACTTAGCATTGCTCCCATTAGTTAACCTACAAGTACAGTTCTTAACAAAAAAAACTCCCTGTACTTTATCACCTTTTTTTAGCTCACTTATAGTTGTTTTGCTTTCTACCATAGAATTTATCTCCTTAAAAATTATTACTTATTATAATTATTTTAACCCTTATATGATAATTATACAAACTAAAATAAAAAGAGTTATCAAATTGCACATGATAACTCTTTTATGTTTAGAATTTAATTTCCTTGGGGTGCTGGTTGCTGATCCGGTTTTTGTTCTGGTTGCGGATCAGGCTTTGGTTCCGGCTTTGGTTCCGGCTTTGGTTCTGGCTTTGGTTCTGGCTTTAGTTCTGGTTTTGGTTCCGGTTTTGGCTCTGGTTTTGGCTCTGGTTTTGGCTCTGGTTTTGACTCTGGTTTTGGTTGTGGTCTTGATTCTGGTCTTGATTCTGGAACATAATTATTATTATTATCATCATTATCATTGTATTTCTTCTTTGTTGACTTTTTAGTATCAATATTATCTTGATATTTTCTATCACTTTCATTTCTATCCACATTTACATCATTCCCAGAATTGCTATTTCCTTGTCTTTCACCTTCATATTTAAATTGAGGATACTTATTTTCATCATACGGAATATCTTCAAATATGAAATCATGTAAAACCTTTTTATTGTCTTTTAAATCCATTATATGAACCCAACCTACTTTTCTATTTAAAATTAACCCTTCACTTAACTTATCTGTTGGTATTTGTAACTTTTGTACATCAAAATTACTATCTTGTTTTGAACTTATATCTACAATTGTATATGCAAATTTTAATGCATCAGCTATACTTATATTTGTTTTTAAATAAGGTAATAATTTATCTGCAATTGAAGGATATTTCATCTTTGAAGTTTGAGGAAGTTTAGATATTAACTGTTGTATAACTTCTCTTTGTCTTCTTGCCCTATCATAAGTTCCATTTCCAACATGTCTCATTCTTGAAAAAGCTAGTGCTTGTTGTCCATTTAAAAGTTGCTTTCCTGGTTTTTGTATGTATATGGCATCTTTTTTAGATAACTTAGAATTATCTTCAATCTCAAGATCTATACATCTATTTAATTCCTTCACTTCAGCTTCATTTTTTACTTCTAGTTCTACACCACCTACACCATTGATTAGTTCCTTAAAACCATCAAAATCTATAGTAGCATAATTGTCTAATCTAACATTAAAGTTTTCTTCTATAGTTTTTCTTAAAAGTTCGATACCACCATAACCATAGGCATGAGTTAATTTCTGTTTTCCATGTCCTGGTATATCTACGAAGGCATCTCGCATTAAAGATGTTAACTTGATTTTTCCATGAACATTATCAATAGTTAATATAGTTAAAGCATCTGAGTGACTTGGATCCCCTGTACCTCTTGTATCAATTCCGATTAATAATATATTAGATATCCCATCAACACCTTTATACTTATTAGGATCTCTATCTTGTGTTTTATTCTGATTATCTCCTACATATATCTGGTTATATTTTTGCCATAAATATAGTCCGCCGGATATTACTATTGCAAAGATTATAACTAACGTAAGCAGAATAGCTTTCTTCTTCTTAGACAAAATATATCCTCTCCTTTTTTAAGTTTCATTAACCTTGAAGTCACAATATAAAATCTTATTTTATTATTTTCTTTTACTTATACTATTATATATTATATAGTTCTTCATATTAAGTTACAATTCTATTAATTTTTAAAAAATTTTTCATATGATTAACTTTTTAGTAGAATTATTACCTTATGAATATTATAAAACTTTTTGATAATACTATAATTAAACTTATTTATACAAATTATTGGAGGTAAATTAAATGAAAAGCGAAAAACAAATGAAAAAAAATAAGATGGAAGATTGCAAAACATCAGATTGCAAGTCAAGTAAACAACCAAAAAGAAAAAAAGATATGAATCCTGAAATGAAATAAATTTAGTGTTAAACAAAAAACTACCGTAATAAACTTTTATTACGGTAGTTTTTTGTTTGCATGATATAATTTATATAGTATATCTTTTACTTAAAAATTATATAAAACTAAAAAACAAATAACACCTAAGATTTATTACACAGCAATAAATGTCATTACTGTTTTGTATAAGAATTGAATATTGTTTTTTCTCTCTTTTTTAAAAAAGTTCTCAAATATTATGGTTTGAAATAATAATGTATATGCTAATTTTTCACATACATTACAATCTGACATCTCCTGTCCTTTAAAAAGTTTCTTTATTAAATTTGTTAGCTCGTCTAGCAAATTTTTCTCAAAATCTGCAATTTTGTTTTCTTTTTTTCCTTCTGCTTTTCTAATATCTATACCTATGCCTCTTCTATCACTCATATCATCATACAATACGATTATAAAATTACATACTCTCTCTTCTAATTTTTTTTCTTCATTAACTATCTTAGATAACTTAAAAAATGTTTTATCCCAACTATTACGAACAATTTTTAAATAAAGATCCTTTTTACTAGAATAATAATTATATAAGGTTCCTACTGCTATATCACATTCTCTAGCTATAGCCCTCATGTCCACTATATCATATCCAAATTCACAAAATAATTTACCCGCCTTTTTGTAAATCCTTTCTTCTATGTTGTTCAGTATTTTTGGCATGTAAATATTCTCCTAACTTATAAACTAAACTTTAATTACAATACTTTTCTTATATCATCCCCGATTAACTTTAGAGAATCATGTATTAATTGACCTATCTCTTCTTTATCTTGCTCTCTATTACTATCTAAAATAATTATAGGTGAATTTTTACAGCAATTTCTGGCATAAAAAATTCCTCGTACGTTAAACCCCTCTAGATCCTTGTTGATATTTTCTAAATCTTCATAGGTTAAATTATCCTTTGTGATTATAAAATTTATTCTATTAAATCCGTTGTGTATTTCTAAAATTAAGTTTCGTTGTTGCTTTCTTACTGTATTATTACTTACCTCTTTAATAATTACACTCCTAATATTCATAAATACACTCCTATTAAAAATTTATTTTATTTTCATTTGAACAAACTTTTCCTTTTCCTTTACAATTATAATTTTATCTAGATAGTCAATTTCAAAATTAACTATAGATGAATGAAGACTAGAATCCTGTAAAAAATGTAGTGTAGCCACATTGTTATCTTTGGCCGTACAAATTCTAATTAAAATACTTTTTATCTGTGGAAATTGTATTCTAGATTTAATAAATGAAATATTCTTATCTTGTTCTAAATTTAAACACCTATTTCCAATTAATATAATTAAGTCTATTTCCTCTGAATTTTGTTTTGTAATTCTTATAGGAAAATCACTATCTATATTTAGATTATTTTCATTATAATTCATAATATCTTTGTCTCCCATTAAATAAAATATATTTTATTTACTAAATACTTTACTTTTTATACAGATTATATCATAGAAAGGTACTATTTACTTATATTATTATTCAATATTCAAACAATTTTAACCTAAAATTCTTTTTAAAAAACAATTATTCTTTTATGATATAATTCAAAAGTAAATTATTAAAGGGAGATGATTAAAATTGGTTTCAAAATTTTGCTTATATAAAGGAAAACATAAACAAGTAGTAAATGGACATCCGTGGATTTTCACAAATGAAATCGAAGGCTATGATGGCGAATATACTAATGGTGATATTGTAGAGGTATATGATTTTAGTGGCAATTTTATAGGAAAAGGTTATATAAATGATGCATCTAAAATGGCTATTAGGATAATGACTAGAGACTTTGATGAAGATATAAATTATGATTTTTTCAAAAAAAGATTTAAAATGGCATGGAATTATAGGAAAAAGGTAATAGACACCTCAAGTTGTAGATTTATATTTGGTGAAGCAGATTTTTTACCTGGACTTACCGTAGATAAATTTGAAGATTACTATGTAATTCAAATTTCAACTCTAGGTATGGATAAATACAGGGATTTAATAGTTAAACTTTTAGTAGAAG
The DNA here is from genome assembly GCA_003288255.1 of Clostridiaceae bacterium 14S0207. Classification (GTDB taxonomy): domain Bacteria; phylum Bacillota; class Clostridia; order Clostridiales; family Clostridiaceae; genus Hathewaya; species Hathewaya limosa. The sequence goes on from CP026600.1 coordinate 2,921,798, forward strand.
AATATAACGCAAAAGGCGTTTACGAAAGAAGTGACATCGCAACTAGGGAACTAGAAGGCTTAGAACAAAAAACAGGTTTTTTAACTGAACCATTTGATACTAATGTCATGATTATAGAAAATGAAGTTAAATATATTGTTGATCTAGCTAATGGCCAAAAAACTGGTTTCTTCTTAGATCAAAAAGAAAATAGAAAAGCTATACACAGAATATGTAAAGATGCGGATGTCTTGGATTGTTTTACTCATACCGGGTCTTTCGCATTAAATGCAGGAGTAGCTGGAGCAAAATCAGTTCTAGGTGTAGATGTATCTCAACATGCTATAGATTGTGCCACAAAAAATGCTGAGCTTAATAATCTACAACACACGGTAAAATTTGAATGTCATAATGCTTTTGATGTTTTACCAACCTGGGCTAGAGAAGGAAAAGAATTTGATGTTGTTATATTAGACCCTCCAGCATTTACAAAATCAAAAAATACTATTTCTGGGGCAAAAAGAGGATATAAAGAAATAAATCTTAGAGGCCTAAAAATGGTTAAACCTGGTGGGTATTTTGTAACTTGTTCTTGTTCACACTATATGGCAGAGGACCTTTTAAAGCAAACTATTCATGAAGCTGCACATGATGCATGTAGAACTTTACGTCAGGTAGAATTTAGAACTCAATCTGCAGACCATCCAATACTTTGGAACTCTGATGAGTCTTATTACTTAAAGTTTTTTGTATTCCAGGTTTATTAATATAATTTTAGGAGTGATAAATATTTATGAGAGTTTTTTATGCTATAGAATTTCAACCTAAGATGAAACATTATTTAAGTTCTCTTCAAATGCACTTAAAAAATTATTGCATTAAAGGCAATTTCCCCTGCAAAGAAAATTTTCATCTAACATTAAAATTTATAGGAGAAGTGGATAGATATTCTTTAAAAAAAGTAAAGGAATCTTTAGATTATGTTGCTTGTATAAACAATAGTTTTAATTTAAAATTAGATAATATAGGCGAATTTAAAAGAGAACAAAAAAGCATTGTATGGATTGGAATAAAGCAATTGGATAATTCTTTACAACTTCTATACAATTCTCTTGAAGACAACCTAGCTCTTAGGGGTTTTAAAAGGGAAAATAGGAAATATAGACCCCATATAACTCTTTCTAGAGAAACTATATTTAAGGAAAACTGTAATCCTTTAAATGAAATTTTAATTGATCACCTAGATATAGAAGTTAAACAAATATCTATTATGGAAAGTAGTAGAATCAATAATAAACTTACCTATACTCCTATATATGTTAAAAATCTTTTATAAAGTTTGTGTTCTAAAGATATCATCTTATTTACCTTTAGAACACATTTTTATTAAACCAATATATCCTCTAACTTTTCTAGATTCTTAATCGTAATAGTTTTTTTATTAAAATCTATTAATCCTTCAAGTTTCATCTTAATTAATTCTCTGGAAACTGAAGGTCTTGTTACTCCAAAGTATTCTGCCATGTCGTTCCTTTTTTGTCTTACATCTATAATTAACTTCTCTTGTCTCTTATATTCTTCTAAAATAAAATCCGCTAATTTTTCTCTTATTGTTGCATATGAAAGTTCTTTTAATCTTTTACTTAAAACTAATATCTTGTCAGATAGTAACATCATTAATCTGTTTAAAAAAATCTCATTAACTTTGCACAATTTTAATATTTCTCTTTTTTCAATAAAAATAACTTCTGATTCTGTAACTGATATTATGCTTGATGTATAACTTTCCATATTTGAAAAAATGTTTATTTCTCCAAAAATTCCAAACTTGTTTATTTTACTTATAAGAATTTTCTTACCTGAAGGATAACTTTTCTGCATCTCCAACTCTCCCTCAGTGATTATTCCTATAGAAGATATATCATCTCCTTCTAATACAACAACCTCACCTTTTGAGTAATTATGCTTAGTAAAGTTTATCTTATCCATCATACTTCTTATTTCTTCTTTTTGAAGTCCTTTAAAAAGCATACATTGAGATAAGCAATTAACTATATTTATCATCTCTTTTAATTTTAATCCTCCTCTTTTAATGATATATTAAGCTTATGTTTTTTTATTTATTTTAATAAACAACAAACATTCTAGTTACCTTATACTATAAGTTTATAATAAATATATATTGATGTTTTATCAATAAATTAAACCCTATATTTACATATAATACATCTTTTACATCACTTTAAACCTAAACTTTAAATTATTAATAATTTATTTATTTTTACTATTGACCTCTTATTAGAATTTTCATAAAATATATTTAACTTAATTATTAATGCTAAAGTCACTGATTGGAAATAGTACTTTAAAAATTTTACTTCAGCGAGTCGGCGTACGGTGAAAGGTCCGATATTAAAGTTTTAAAGGAATGGCTCCATGAGATACTGAGTGAAATCTTTATAAAGAAAGTAGCTTAAGTCGTGCCCTCACGTTATAGGGGTAAGATATCAAGATCATAATTCTTTGTATCTGATTTAAAGTAATACACTGTAGGTGGCAATATAGTATTTTCCTAGAATGGAAAGTACTTTTTTTATTTTTTGATAACTATCTATTTTGTATTAAAATTTTGGGTGGCACCACGGCTACTTCGTCCCAATACTGGAGATGAAGTAGCTTTTTTTTATATATAATTAAATTTAAGGAGGTTATTTTATTATGTTAAATGGTAATTTTGGTGAATTTGGTGGTCAATACGTTCCGGATCAATCAAAAAAAGTTTTAGATGAACTTGAAAGGACATTTTTAAAATTTAAAGAGAATAAAACTTTTAAAGAGGAATATATGTATTATCTAAATCAATATGTTGGAAGACCTTCCCCCCTTTATTATGCTGAAAGAATGACTAAAAAATTAGGTGGAGCTAAAATTTATCTAAAAAGAGAGGATCTTAATCATACAGGAGCCCACAAAATTAATAATGTTATAGGTCAAATATTATTAGCTAAGCGTATGAATAAATCAGAGTTGATCGCTGAAACTGGTGCCGGACAACACGGTGTTGCTACTGCTACTGGTGCAGCCTTATTTGGAATGAAATGTACCATATATATGGGGGAAGAGGATATAAAAAAACAAGCACTTAATGTTTTTAAAATAAAGCTTTTAGGAGCAGAAGTAAAACCAGTAACTACCGGCACAAAGACCCTAAAAGATGCTGTTGATGAAGCATTAAAAGCCTTTATAAATTCTTCTAAAGATACTTTTTATGTAATGGGATCTGCAGTTGGTCCCCACCCGTATCCATGTATAGTTAAGGAATTTCAAAAAATAATAGGAGAAGAAGCTAAAAAACAAATTCTAGATATTGAAAAAAGATTGCCCGACCTTTTAATAGCTTGTGTTGGGGGAGGAAGTAATGCTATAGGACTATTTTCAGATTTTCTAAAAGATACCTCTGTGCAAATTGTAGGAGTAGAATCCGGAGGGCTAGGTATTGAAACTGGCAAGCATAGTTCTGCCCTTTATAAAAACTCCATAGCTACATTTCATGGTATGAAATCTTATTTCCTAATAGATCAAACTGGTGACTTAATGCCATCTTATTCTATTTCATCCGGACTTGATTATCCTGGTGTCGGCCCCGAACATGCGCATCTAAATTATAATAAACGAGTTAAATATACTAGTGTTACTGATAAGGAGGCTCTTGAAGCATTTGATTTTCTTTGCAAAATAGAAGGAATTATACCAGCCCTAGAAAGTTCCCATGCAATAGCATATGCTATGAAAATAGCACCTAAAATGGATAAAAACAAAATAATTATAGTAAACTTATCTGGTAGAGGTGATAAAGATATTAATACAATTTTACAGATCAAAGATATGAAATAAATATAAACTAACTATTTGTACCTTATATAAAAAAGGAGTTCGCCCTATATGAAAATTATTTTTTCATTTTAGATGAACTCCTTTGATTTTTATTTATTGATGTGTAACATCTAAATTTCCAAACTTACTGTATTGACCAAGCCATGCCAGTTTAACTGTACCAACAGGACCATTTCTTTGTTTTGCAATAATACATTCTGCTACATTTTTTTCTTCAGTTTCTTTGTTATAATATTCATCTCTATATAAAAACATAACAAGGTCTGCATCCTGCTCAATAGATCCTGATTCTCTAAGATCTGAAAGCATTGGTCTATGATCTGCTCTTTGCTCTGGTGCACGTGATAACTGTGATAAAGCTATTACTGGGCATTCCATCTCCTTTGCTAAAGCCTTTATAGATCTAGAAATTTCTGATACCTCTTGTTGTCTACTTTCACTTTTTAAACTACCAGACATTAATTGAAGATAATCTATTACTATCAAATCTATTCCATATTCCATTTTTAGCTTTCTACATTTAGATCTCATTTCCATAACTGAGGTTCCTGCTGTATCATCTATGTATATTTTAGCCGTTGATAACGGACCTGATGCCTTGGCTATATTTACCCAATCTTTATCTTCTAAATCACCTCTTCTAAGCTTTAGCATATCAACATTAGCTTCTGAACAAAGTAGCTTATATGCTAATTGTTCTTTTGACATTTCTAGCGAAAATATAGCCACACTTTTTCCCCCTCTTAAGGCAGCATACTCTGCTATATTTAGTGCAAATGTTGTTTTACCCATGGAAGGTCTAGCGGCAATTAATATCATGTCTCCCTTTTGAAATCCTGATGTTTTACTATCTAACTCAGAAAATCCTGAAGAAACTCCATTAATTTGACCTTTATTATTAAATATATTTTCTATATGTAAAAAGCCTCTCTCAAGTACAGAACTCATAGGTTCAAAATCACTAGTACTTCTATTTTCGGCAATATTAAATATCTTACTTTCTGCACTATCCATTACTGATTCTACATCATTTTGATTCTCATAACATTCTTCTATTATTTCTGTAGATGTTCTTATTAATTTTCGTAATATAGATTTATCTTTTACTATCTTAATGTACGATGTAACATTAGCAGTAGATATAACCGAACTACTTACTGCTGTAATATAACTGATTCCTCCACAATCTTCTATTTTAGATGTAGACTTTAATTCTTCCAATAAAGTTATCATATCAATCGGTATATCTCTTTGATACAGTTCTAAAATAGTATTAAAAATATTTTTATGATTATCTTTGTAAAAATCATCGCCTTTTAATACTTCTATTGCTTGAGCTATTGCACTTTTATCTTTCAGCATGGATCCTAAAACTGACTGTTCTGCTTCTACATTAAAAGGAAGAGTTTTTAAAGTATTCTCCATTACAAGCCTCCTTTAAGCTAATTTCCCCCATCTAAAAAAGATGGGGGGTAAAATAGATTTATCTAAAACACTATATTCATTATTTCTTCTATATTTCCTACTGATTTAACTTCTATGTCATTAAGACCCATTGGAACTTCTTTTTCATTATCTTTTGGTACAATTACAAGATTAATACCTTTTCGTCTTGCTCCATATATCTTTTCAAAGATTCCACCAACCGGTTTAACATTTCCTCTTAATGATATTTCTCCGGTAATAGCCACATCCTGTCTGATAGGTTTGCCTAATATTGCACTAATTATACAAGTTGTAATTGCAGCACCTGCAGATGGTCCATCTATTTTAGCCCCACCAACTACGTTTACATGTATGTCATAGTCCTTTATGTCCTTATTAGTTATTTTCCTTATAACTGTAGCTGCATTAAACACGGAATCTTTAGCCATAGAACCCGCTGTATCATTAAATCTAACTGTTCCCTTACCATTTTCTGTTTCGAAGGCTACAGCCTCAATTTCTAAAGTAGAACCTATATATCCTAATACACCTAGGCCATAAATATGCCCTATCTCCTTTTTATCCTTATCTAATACCTTATCTAAAGCATTTAGTCTACTAATAGATATTACTTGATCTAAATCTTCCATTGTAATTTTAATAGTTTCCTTTGGATTTAAACCTTTATCATGTAATACATAAGCATAAACATCTGATAGTATATTTACTGCTTTTCTACCTTCTATAGTATAATTACTAATAGCTCTGGCTACCCCTTCCTCTAACTCAACATTTATTTTTTCCGCTGCATTTATAACTATTTTCTCAATGTCAATGTTAGTTAAGGGTTCAAAATACACTTCTGTACATCTTGACCTTAAAGCTGGATTTATTTCTTTAGGCTCTCTAGTTGTTGCCCCAATTAAAACAAAATCCGCTGGAGCCCCATGTTCAAATAGGTATTTTACATACTTAGGTACATTTTCATCATCTGGGTCATAGTAAGAAGATGAGAATTCTACCCTTTTATCCTCTAATACTTTTAATAACTTATTTTGAAGAATAGTATCTAACTCTCCAATTTCATCAATGAATAATATTCCACTATGTGCCTCTGTAACTAATCCTGGCTTAGGTTCTGGAACACCTATTTCAGAAAATTCTCTTTTACTTCCTTGATATATCGGATCATGAACTGATCCTAAAAGTGGATTTGTTATCTCTCTTGGATCCCATCTTAATGTTGTTCCATCTACCTCTACAAATTTAGAATCACCATCATAAGGTGTATAAGCTAATTTTTTAGCTTCTTCTAAAGCAATCCTAGCAGCTGTAGTTTTTCCTACACCTGGAGGTCCATATAGAATAATATGTTGAGGATATGGTGAAGCTATTTTAGATAATAATGCTTTAATTGCTCTTTCCTGACCTACTATTTCTTTAAAACTTTGAGGTCTTAATTTAGATTGTATATTATTTATTAATTGTTTTTTATCTAAGTTAACAAGCTCTTCGTATTTTTTAATTGTTTTAGCATTTTCAGGGCCCTTGCGTTTTCTTATAATACCCAATTTTACTTCATCAACATATTTATCCTGCTTTTCAACTATTGCTTGCTCAACCTCTGCTTCTAATTTATTATTAACATATCGTTTTGCAACTTCATCCACTAAAGAATCATTTATCTTATCTAAATAACGCTCTATATTCTTTTCATTCGGAATAGAGTTAGAACATTTTCCATTGCTTATAATTTTATTTAAAGCATATGCCTTTTTAAAAATATCATTACTTTCAATGTGTTTTCTAAGACTAAATTTAACTATTCTAGATTGTACTCCACCTTCGGTTAATATTTTATTAGCAATATGATAAAGTAACTCCAATTGCACATCTAACGATAAATCCTGTTTCTCTATGCTTTCTGCAAAATTCTTTATTTTATTTCTACTCACTTCATTTTACACTATAGCAAATTGCAAGGGTTCCCCCTTGCCTTAAAATCTGCTTAGTGATCCTCCCTTCAGTAACTTCATAATTACTCGCTAAGAACCACTACTTTCATTTTAGCTGAAACTTCTGCATAAAGTTTAACCTCAATATCATAAGTTCCTGCTAATTTTATAGTTTCCATAACGATTTTCTTTTTATCAACATCAATATTAAATTTTTTCTTTAACTCAACTGATATATCTTTATTAGTAATAGCTCCAAATAATTTTCCATTTTCGCCTGATTTAGCTTTTATAGTTATTTCTTTATTCTTTAAGTTTTCTGCTTGTCTTTGTGCCTCTTCTACTTCAGCTAGCTTTTGCTTTCTTTCTATTTCATTTTTCTTATTTAAAATATTTAAACTAGAATTTGTAGCTTCCTCAGCTAAATTCTTAGGAAACAAGAAATTTCTTGCATATCCATCAGATACATTTACAACCTGCCCTTTCTTACCTTTACCTTTAACATCTTTTAATAATATAACCTTCATGTTATTCACCTTCCCTTAAATATTTCTCTATAGCATCCTTAACTAGGTTTACGGCTTCTTCAATATTAATATTATTAAGTTTAGCACCAGCTATAGTCATATGTCCACCGCCACCTACCTGTTCTAATATCATTTGGACATTAACTTTATCTAAAGAACGTCCACTTATAAATACACTTTCTTTTATTTTAACAAAAACAAAAGAAGCTTCAACACCTTTTATGTTTAAAAATTCGTCTGCAACTTGAGCTGCTATAACATTATCTTGTAAGTCCTCAGGACATACGGCAATTGCTATATCCTCGTACATTTCTACTGTTTTAATTATTTCTAGCTTTTTTAAGTATATTTCATAATCTTCTTTAAACATTTTTTTAATAGTTATAGTATCTGCACCTAATTTTTTTAACACAGCAGCAGCCTCAAAGGTTCTTACCCCTGTTTTAAAATAAAAATTCTTAGTATCAATATATATTCCTGCTAACATTACCATTGCCTCTGTTTTCGTCATATTTATTTTATCTAATAAATATGGCAACATCTCAGTTACAAGTTCTGATGTAGATGATGCATAGGTTTCAACATAACTAAGTAATGTATCTTGAATATAATCAGGAGCCTTCCTATGATGGTCTATTATTACTATTCTATCACTTTTTCTTATTAAATTCATACTTTCTACATGTCCTTCATTATGAACATCTACAAGAATTACTAGAGTTTTCTCAGTGACTTTTTCTAATGCCTTTTCAGTATTAATAAAAGCTTCTCTATATTTTATATCTTCCATGAGCTCTTTTTTAATATCTTTAATAACTAGACTTGTATTTTCTAAAACTATATTACAACTTTTATTTAACTGACTTATTACATTGTATAACCCTACTGCAGCACCTAAACAGTCTACATCTATATTTTTGTGGCCCATAATTATTATTTTATCACTTTCATTAATTAGCTCTAATAATGCATGGGCAATTATTCTTGCCTTAACCTTAGTCCTTTTTTCCACCTCTTTACTTCTTCCACCAAAAAAAGATAAATTATCTTGGGTCTTTACGACTACCTGGTCACCACCTCTTCCTAATGCTAACTCCTTAGCTGATTCGGCGAACCTATAATTATCATGTGGATTTTCTCCACCTCTTCCAACTCCAACACTTAACGTAACAGTTAACTTATTTCCATAATTTAATTCTCTTATAATATCAAGTATTTCAAATTTTTTTTCCATTTCTCTTTGAATTAACTTATCTTGCACAGTTAATACATATTTATTAGAGGAATACTTTTTAATCATTGCATTTAAACTTTGAGCATAACTATTGATATTTCTTTCTATATCTGCTGCTAATAATGGTGATTGGTCTTCAGAAGTTGTCTTTAAAACATCATTTAAGTTATCTACCTCAATTAGCATTATGCTATATTTATTTTCCTCAATATTTACCTTTAGATTATGTTTTTGGGTGACCTCATAAAAATAAAATAAAGTCACAGCATCCTTTTCTCGTTTATAACTATCTGCATATACAACAGTAGAAAATACATCAAAATAATTATTATTTATAATAATATCATAAAATTTAGATTTTCTTCCGTCTAGTATGAATTTAACATTTAATTCTTTGTTTACCTCTTTTATATTTGATCCTAAATACTCTTTGTCATCTACTATGTCACAAAAGTTTCTATTATACCACAGAATATTTCCATTAAAATCTACCATAACTAATGGAAATGGTAAATTAACAAAGGTACTACTGTTTGCTATATCCATTTTCTCAGAAAAATTTTCAACAAAATTCTTCCATTGATTTTCTCTCTTCTTGTTGCTCTTAAAGTTATACACTATTAAAAGAACATATATTATAAAAAATACACTTGCCTCTATCCTATGTTTATAGTAAAACAAAACTCCTATAAAAATGGCGATTAATAACATATACATTTTATTAGTAGGAGTAAATTTGTTCTCTCTATTATCCATATTAAACCTCCTTTTTCTTTTTTCTAAGGCTATATGGATCCAATCTTCTAAAATCAAATAACATCTCAGTAAAACCTATATAAAATAATATTTGCTGAAATCCTAAATTAATTAATAAAAGTAATATAACAATTACTAATCCTCTTGATTTTTTTAGTTTTTTTCTTAAAAGATATGTTATAGTCGCCATTCCATTAATAATCATTATGATATCTGTAATACTAATAAGACTTAATTCTAGAAACTCTCCAATAGCAAATTTCTTAACATTTAATATAACGGCAATAGAAACTAATCCAACCAATAAGGCTCCTAATAAATTACTAATATAAAAGTGTCTAAATCCCACCTTTTTTATTGGTTTTATATTAGAATTTCTTAAGAGTTTTTCTATTATAACATAATTTATAGTATTAAATACTATACAATATCCTAATATCATTGTAGGAATTATGCCTAAAACCACTTTTACATCAATAAAATCTTTAAAATTTACTAATATATCTATGTTACTATTACCTACTCCTACTTGTTTATAAGTAATTATCATATTATCTATCTCATCTTTAAGTAATTTAACTATCTTATTTAGATGCTCTACAATACTAACATTATTTATTGAAGTATAAAGTAAAACGTTTAGTATTAATAGCACAAAACTTATAGCTATTACTGTTTTTACTATATTTACACTACTAAATTCATTTTCTATACAATACGCAAAGGTTATTCCGATTATTGCTGTTACCAATATGGCCGATAGTGTACCTGATACACCATAAGTAAAAATATTTATTACACTTGAAATACCAATTATTAATACAGAAATTTTCCAACTAAATTTTAAACAAAGTAACATAATAGGTATTGGTAATAAAAAAATTCCTAATAAATTAATATCAATACTTGCAGCAGAAATGAACATAACTAACATTGACAGAAAAATTACTACGAATGACTCTACATTTTTGTTGCTACTCCATATTCTTTTTACCATTTCTTCCTCCATATTCTCTTTCTTTTAGATGTGTATATAATTTACTTAGATCTTTGTTATCTTTTTCAATTTCATCTCCTTCTATTATACCAGTTTTAAGTTTTTGTTTCATACATTCATCTACGGATAAATGAGAATATCCTAATCTACTAGCTAATACATATAATATAATTATTGCCCCAGAAATACAATTTAATATAGCATCTTGTGCTATGTTACTTCCCTTACATAAAAGTTTAAATAAATCCCCGATAACACAAATAAGTTCTGCTTTTAATTTTTCTATAGCATTTACATTGGCCATAATATTAAAATCTTCTCTTCTCATTTTTCACATCCCCTTATTGATTAATACATTTAATTAAAAATAAATTAGTACTGTATTAATTTTATCATTAACTATATTGTATTGATTTTTAAATATATATGCAATATAAGTTATAATGTTTTTCCAAAATATTCTTTATTTACTCGATATTTGAATATGATAATATTTATATCTTAATAAAATTAGATATTATTATATTTAATAATAGTATTTCTGTAGGTAACTTAAGCATAATTTATTTTAAACAAAAAAATAAAGCAGCACCCAAAAGGTACTGCTTTGAATACTTGATTATTCTATTGTGAATGGTAATAAAGCAACGTTTCTTGATTTCTTTATTGCTAAAGTTAACATTCTTTGATGTTTTGCACAGTTTCCAGAAATTCTTCTTGGAAGAATCTTTCCTCTTTCTGTTATATACTTTTTAAGTACATTTATATCTTTATAATCTATGTATTGTGCTTTGTCTACACAAAATGCACAAACTTTTCTCTTTTTTCTTCTTGCACCTTGTCTTTTTTGACCAGCCATCTTCTTCCCTCCTTATTCTACCACATTAAAATGGTATGTCTTCATTTTCTATAGGGGTAACATCATTTCCATAATCTGGTTCTGGAGCTCCGCCACCGTTATTACTGTTTTGGAAATCATATGCTCCATCATTTTCAGCTGACTGTTTACTTCCTAAAAACTCTACGTCTTCGGCAATTACTTCGGTAACATATCGTCTAGTACCATCCTTAGCCTCGTAGCTTCTAGTCTCTATTCTTCCGCTAATACCAATTAGTCTACCTTTACTCATGTAATTAGCAGTTACCTCAGCCATTCTACCCCAAACTACTATAGGAATAAAATCCGCATCCGGTTGACCTTCTCTTTTAAACTTCCTGTTTACTGCTAGTGTAAAGGTGGTAACGGCCGTTCCAGCTCCTGGTGTAAATCTTAACTCAGGATCTTTTGTAAGTCTTCCGACCAATGTTACTTTATTCAACTAAAAACACCACCTATATCAAAATATATTATTTTTCGTTTTTAACGATCATATCTCTCATAACAGCATCAGAAATCTTTAAATTTCTTGATAATTCTTTTGGTAACTCTGGATTAGATTTGAAGTTAATTAATACATAGTGTCCTTCGTTAACCTTATCAATTGGATAAGCAAGCTTTCTCTTACCCCATAAATCAACGTTTTCGATTTCTCCACCATTGTTTTCAATTATACCTTTGAATTTTTCTACGTTAGCTTTAACAGCTTCTTCGTCTAATGATGGTTTTAATATGAACATTACTTCATATGCTCTCATTATATTCACCTCCTCCCTTCGGACTAACGGCTGTATTATAATAAATACAGCAGGGAAATCCATTAATTAATTTTACTCTTTATATGCAAAAAAATCAAGTACTTTTTATTAATCATTTAAGATTTTCTTTACTTTTTTTTCAAATTCTGTTCTTGATAACATAATTATCCTGTTACAACCTTTACACTTAATTTTAACATCGGCACCAACTCTTATAACTTCCCATTTATCACTTCCACAAGGATGAGTTTTTTTCATTTGTACTAAATCACTAATATTTATATCCTTCATAAATTCACCTCTATAATTATATTTTGCCCTTAATTACTAAATTTACACAATTTATTTATGTATAAAAAATTTACTTTATTTAAACTATAGATATATTATACTAAAGTATATATTATTATTAAAATAATTTAATACAAAAAATCTTCCTTAGTTTATTAATAATATCCTAAAGAAGATCTTTTATTTATTAAGATAGTTCTATATATTCTGAACCACTTTGTTCATAAACTTTCTTATACTCAATTTTATCTTCAAGTGACTTGAATGCCTCTAAAAACTCTTCACCCATCCTTAAACTAATTCCACAACTTTTAGTAATAAAAGTTGGGGTTGGTATTACAGTAACTTTTATTTCATTAGCTTTAGATTCTGCTTCAGCCTTTATAGCATCATGAGTATTTTTAAAGGTAATAATATAATTTTTCATATGTAACCACCTATTATAGATTTATTATCTTATCTGAAGAATTCATGGTTTCTACTATTAAATACATATTACTTATTTCTCCAATAGCTAATTTATCCTTTAATTGATAGAAGTCTAAACATGTACCACAAACCTGTATTTTTACACCTTTTTCTTGTAATACTTTTAGACTTTCCAATACATCTGATTCTTCTATAGTAAGTTTAACCCCATCATTGAAAAATAACATATCTGTTGGAAGTATAGCTGCTTCTGATAATGCAAACATGTAGCTCTTTATAAGAGTTTTTCCTAAAACATCATCGCCATCACCTAACTTATCTTTTCCTACAGCTATGGTAAACTTCTCATTTTTTACTTCTTCTATACAACAGCAACCCTTAGTTTTTGTCATATTAATATAAAAGTCTCCATTTTTTTCTTCAGCCTTTGTATCAAAATTATTAGTATTTGCGAATTTTAGTAAATTGTTTTTTGCAACTTCATTATCAACTATAATTTGTGCTTCTCCTTCTTCAATTGAATCAAAGTATTTTTTTGTATTAACAACTGGTATTGGGCAATTTAAACCTCTACAATCTAATTCCTTCATAATTTTAGTGTATCTAAAATATAAATATTTCAGAAACACTCTTCACCCCTTTCATCTTATACTTTATAATTATTATATAGCATAGATTGAAATTGTACTTTTATATAATTTTAATCTATAATATTTATTGGAAATATCTATACTCATTATATCAAATATATGGGCTCGAGGTAATACTTTTATGAATAATTTAATTTTACTTTTAAAGGCCATTTCAGTAGGTCTTATTACTGGAATTATCCTTGGCATACCATTAGGACCAGCAGTAATAGAGTCTATTAATAGAACAGTTGCTATAAATTTAAAAGCTGGAATGGAAGTCGCCATTGGTGCCGTATTTGCTGATTTAACTTATATTTTACTTATAAACTTAGGCTTTAAAAATCTGTTTTATAAAAGCAAGTACACTGAACCCTTATTTTGGATTATTGCAGGTTTAGTTTTAATTATAATAGCACTTTTTTCTTATAAAAAAACTACATGTATTCAAAAAAACAATGGGTGTGACGGCATCTATACGAAAAATAAATTGCTACATATTGGTTTTTTAAGGGGTTATCTAATAACCTTTACAAATCCCTTAACTCCAACATTATGGATTACCTTAAGTGGTACTTTATTTATGGATTGGTACAAATTTGGTACCTTATATTATATAACTTTTATTGCTTGTATTCTCTTAGGTATGCTACTTTGGTTTAGTATTCTAAACCTACTAGCCTATAAAGGTTTAAAAGTTTTAAAAGAAAAGAAAAACTGTAATATATTATCCGTATTTCTAAACATTACAATATTAATAATTGGTATTGGTTTTGTAATCTGGGGGCTTATAAAATTTACAAAAATATTATAATAAGGATGTGAATTTAATGAACTTATATCTTGATAATGCGGCTACAACTTTTCCAAAACCTCATGAAGTTATTAATGCCGTTACAAACTATATGGCATTTCTAGGATCTAATCCTGGCCGTGGAAGTTCTACTTCATCATTTAAAGGAGGACAATTAGTCTTTCAATGTAGAGATGCCTTAATGAAATTTTTTAATTTCAATAAACAAGAAAATGTTATCTTTACTCAAAACATTACTACTTCATTAAATATTTTAATAAAAGGATTAATAAAAAAAGGAGATCATGTTATTACTTCTTCAATGGATCATAATGCTACTCTTCGTCCTCTTAATTCATTAAAAGAAAATGGTATTATAGATCTTACTATAATTAAATGTTCAAAAGAAGGTTTACTTTCTGTAGAAGATTTTAAAAACTCTATAAAACCAAATACACGATTAGTTGTATTATCACATGCTTCAAATATAGTAGGAACAATTCAACCACTAGAAGAAATAGGTGCTATATGTAAAGAGAAAAATATTTTCTTTATAATTGATACGGCACAAACAGCTGGAGTATTATCATTAGATTTCAATAAATTAAATTGTAATGCACTTGCATTTACTGGTCATAAAAGTTTATTAGGACCTCAAGGAATTGGTGGTTTCCTAATTGATGATAAAATGAATAATGAAGTTTCTCCTTTACTAGAAGGCGGAACTGGAAGTTTATCTTCTAGTATTATTCAACCAGATTTTTTACCAGATAAGTTTGAAAGTGGAACTATGAATACTCCTGGAATTGCTGGTTTGCTAGCAGGTTTAAGTTTTATAAACAATTTTGGACTTAACAATATTAAAGAAAAAGAAGAAGAACTTACAAAAGAATTTATAGATGCCATGTGCAATATGGATTCTATAGAGGTATATGGATTAAAGAATGCCTCCTGTAGAACTTCCACTGTTTCTATAAATTCATCTAAGATAGATAACTCTGAATTAGGATTTTGTTTAGATAGAGAATTTGGTATAAGCACAAGGACAGGATTACATTGCGCACCTCTTGCACATGAAACTATAGGTTCTTATCCAATAGGAACTATAAGATTTAGCTTTGGTATTTTTAATGACCTTAATGATGTAAAATATGCTATAAATAGTATAAACCAAATTATAACTAGGTTATAGATTAAAATTTATTATATACCTACTACTTAAGAGATGTTTCATTATAAAAATTTTATTTTTATAATGAAACATCTCTTTTTTATTATTTTATACATTTTTATTTAGTATGTATATTATTCAAATATTTGTCAATAATATCTATTATTAGGAGGTGCTATACCATGAATAAAACTGTTATTGCTTGTACAGATAATAATTGTATCTATCAACTAAGGGATAAGTTAAGCGATTACATTCTCCCTATTTTAAAAAATCAACGTCCAATAATAATTTTGTGTATAGGAACTGATAGATCCACTGGAGATAGCCTAGGTCCCCTAGTTGGAGAAAAACTTAAATTTTTATCTCGAGAAAATTTATATATCTATGGAAATCTAGAAAATCCTGTTCATGCTAAAAATATAGAAGATACATTACAAAATATCAAATCTACATTTAAAAATCCTTATATAATTGCAGTAGATGCATGTTTAGGAAATATAAATAATATAGGTAGTATAGTAATTCAAGAGAAAGCACTTTCTCCAGGTGCTGCTCTTAATAAACCTCTCCCTAAAGTAGGAAATTTAAGTGTAACAGGAATAGTTAATATTTCTGGCTCTTTAGAATTTATGGTATTACAAAATACTAGATTATACACAGTAATGGAACTAGCTGAAAAAATTTCCTCTGGAATATATCATTCTATTATAAAAACCATAGGTGGTAGAAAAAGATCTTTAAGTAGTATATAACAAAAAAAATATATAACTACAATTGTAGTTATATATTTTTTTGTTATATTATGTTTTTCTCATAAAAAAATAAATAAACTTATTAATCGCTTCTTTATTTTTCTCCATCTTTACTTTTTTCTTTGCTTTTATAATTATTTATAGCTTCTTCTAAAACTTCTTCTTCTTCCTCTGATAAATCATATCTTGAAATTCCTTTATCAATAGGTTTAGCATAAGATGTGCTTTCATTTCTACCATATATACCAGTTATAATTATACCATCGTTTTCACTATCCAATAATGCTATTGAATAACTTAAATCTGCTCCAACATCATCAAAGGCCTGATATCTCTTTATTGCTGTTTTTTGGATACATCTATTTAATCTATCATCAAATTCACCAAATCTACTTGCAACAGAATCCATAGATCCCTTAGCATCCTCTATCTTCTCTAAATAATCAACAATAAGTCCTTCTAAATTTTTATTGTTTACCCCTCTCATCATCTTTCTATATCTTTTCTCTAGTTTATTTGTTTTTACTAAAACTATAATAAAGAATATAAATTGTAAAAGTATAATTGCACCTATTGCTATTAATATTAACTCCATATTTGATGTCGCAAAGTTCTTTAAAAATTCCAAGTCTAACTCTTCCTTTCCTGTTGTTTATATATACTTTATAAATGTTTCACGTGAAACATTTATATGTTTAACATATCTAATATTCTTTGAAGTTCTTCCTGAGAATAATATTCTATTTGTATTTTTCCTTTTTCTTTTCCTTTAGTATTTACCTCTACCTTTGTTCCAAAGTAATCTTGAAGCCTATTTTGGATATCTTTGATAAATGGAGATACTTTAGGTAATGTCTTTCTTTTATTATCCCTATTTTCATTTATATGCTTAACAAGTAACTCTACCTGTCTAACTGATAGATTTTCATCTATAATTTTTTTAGCAATTTCATTTTGAAGATTAGCATCATTTAATCCTAGTAATGCTCTACCATGACCTTCCGAAATAACCCCATCTACTAAATATTCCTTTACTGTTTTATCTAGATTTAATAACCTTAGAGAATTAGCTATCGCTGTTCTTGATTTTCCCATCTTTTCACTTAATTGTTGTTGGGTTATTTTTAAGTCTTGTATAAGTTTATCATAAGCTAAAGCTTCCTCGATAGGGTTTAAATCTTCTCTTTGAATATTTTCAATAAGAGATAATTTTAAGACTTCATCATTTCCTATATCCTCTAATATAACAGCGGGAACTTCTTTTAAATTAGCTAATCTTGCAGCTCTCCATCTTCTTTCTCCAGCTATTATTATGTAAGTTTTATTTTCTAATCTTTTTAAAATTAATGGTTGTATTATTCCATTTTCCTTAATTGATTTAGATAATTCACTTATTTTTTCGTCATCAAAGCTTTTTCTTGGTTGCTCAGGATTAGGCTTAATTAAATTAATCCACACTTTATTTACAGATGATGTTTGGCTTTCCTTCTCTTGTGTATTATTAGGTGTTTGGGGAATTAATGCTCCTAACCCTTTTCCTAGTCCATATTTTTTACTCAACCTTTAAAACCTCCTTTTGCCTCTTTATAAACTCTTCAGTAACCTTCTTAAATGCCTTAGCACCTTTACAATTACCATCATAAAGTGCTATAGGTAATCCATAGCTTGGTGCTTCTGCTAATCTAATATTCCTATTTATAACATTTTCATAAACCTTGTCATTAAAAAATTCTCTTACTTCTTGAGAAACTTCATTGCAAAGTCTTGTCCTATTATCGTACATAGTCATAATTACGCCTTCAATATCTAATTTAGTGTTAAGACCCATTTTTACTAAATTAAATGTATTCATTAATTGGCCTACTCCTTCTAATGCATAAAATTCACATTGAATTGGTATTAATACGCTATTAGCTGCTGTTAATGCGTTAATTGTTAATACGCCAAGTGATGGAGGACAATCCATAAAAATAAAATCATAATTACCTTTTATTTCTTCTAATTTATTTTTCAATATAGTTTCTCTATTTTGTGCATCTATAAGTTCTACCTCTGCTCCTGCTAATTCCATGGTAGATGGTGCTATAAAAAGGTTTTCAACCAAATCGCTTTCTATAATAATATCATTTAAAGATATGTCTGTAGTCAATACATCATACATAGATTTTTCTATATTACTCTTGTCTATACCTAAGCCGCTTGTAGTATTTCCTTGAGGATCTATATCTATAGTTAATACGCTATAACCCTCTAATGCTAAAAAAGTACACAAATTTATATTAGTAGTTGTTTTTCCAACTCCACCTTTTTGATTAAAAATACATATCGTTTTCACTCAATCACCCCTACCTTTTTTAATTAATCCTAAAATGGTCTTTCTATAACATCATTTATAAAAATTAATTCAATTTATATTATTCTAATAAACATCCTATATTTTTATTATATAGTTTAAAAGAAAATATTAAAAGATAAAAATCAAAATAAAACTTAAATTAATGTTTCACGTGAAACATTAATTTAAAATAAGGCTATATCTATATAAATAATTGAACTTTAAATAATTGGTCCAATTATATAAGACATAGCCATCAAAAAGTTTTTATTAAATTTTATATTACTTAGAATCTTTCTTAGGAATAATAACAGTAACTTGAATAGCATCATCAAGATCTTTAGACGTATATTTAGCACTTATACCATATTTATCAAATACCTGTTTTATTGTATTCATATATACTCTAGGACTAAAAATACTTTTTATTTTTTTCTTACTATCTGCTGCAATCTCTTCATGAGCCAACTTTAGTAATTCCCTGTCTATAAGTTCCTCAGTTTTTTTAACATTTAATCCATCTTTAACAACCCTCTGTAAGACTTTTAACTGCAACTGTTTATCTGGCAACTTTAACAATGCCCTTGCATGTCTCTCTGTTAAATTGTTTTCTATTAAAATTTTCCTTAATTCTTTATCTAGTCTTAAAACTCTAAGTTTATTAGCAATGGTGGATTGTTTTTTTCCTATTACTTCCGCTAATTGTTCTTGTGTATATGAATGATCTTTTATTAAATTTTGATATGCCTCTGCTTCTTCTAAAAAATTTAAATCTTCTCTTTGCAAATTTTCTAATAAAGCTAATACGGCTGATTCCTTATCGTCAACATTTATAACCAAGGTTGGTACTTCTTTTAGTCCAACTAATTTAGCTGCCCTATAACGTCTTTCCCCTGCAACTAATTCAAAACTATAATCCCCTAATCTTCTTACAGTTAAAGGTTGAAGAATTCCATAAGCCTTTATTGATTGAGCCAATTCCTTTATAGACTCATCATTAAAAACTTGTCTTGGTTGATATATATTAGGAACTATATTTTCAACTGGAATATAACATATACTATTATCCATATGTATTTTCCCTACAAATCGTAGGGACCCCCCTCCTTCCAATGATTAATCCCTTATTATAAAATAAATTTTTAGTTTAATTAATAAACTAAATTTGCGTTTTCTAATTATTTACAAATAACTCCATAAAATATCTCTTACCTTATACATATACTTATATTTTATACTTTATACTAAAATTTGGCAATATAAAAACTTAATTTTCACTTTATTTTATAGGTTTTTTATTTGCCGTTCCTGCTTTTCTTGGATATTGTTTAGGTGTATTCTTTATTTTTTTAATTACAACTAGATTATGATTTAAATCACTACCCTCTATTTCTACAGGAATAACCTTTTCAACTTTTCCACCTAAAGTTGTAATTGCCTTTTTTCCTTCAGATAATTCATCATCAACTGCTGGTCCTTTAAGTGCAACAAAATGTTTATCTACGTTTACATAAGGTAGACAGAATTCGCTAAGTACAGCTAAATTAGCAACTGCCCTTGATACAACAATATCAAATTTCTCCCTATATTCGGACTTAATTGCAAAATCCTCGGCCCTTCCATGTATAGTAGATATATCTTGAAGTCCTAAATCATCTATAACTATATTTAAAAAATTAATTCTTTTATTTAAGGAATCTAATAAAACCATTTTACAATCAGGATTTACAATTTTCATTGGTATACCTGGAAATCCTCCCCCTGTTCCTATATCTATTATAGTTTTAGCTTTTTTTATTTCTTCACATTTAAATATTTTTATAGAATCAATAAAATGCTTCTTTATAATCTCCTCATCTTCAGTAATAGAAGTTAGATTGACCTTTTTATTCCATTCCTTTATTAAATCTTTATAACATATAAACTGATTATACTTTTTCTCGTCAAATTCTAATCCTACATCTTCACAAGCTTGTTTTAAAATATCAAAATATTGCATATAGTCCTTCCTTTCTTAGTACTTAATATATTTTTCAATCTTCTGAATTGTATAAAATATATTAAGTGTATTATGCCACGTTTAGTTTGTATTACTTAAACGTGGCATTTTTTATTAAAATTATTTTCTATTTAATTGTTCTAAATATATAAGTAATACTGATACATCCGCAGGAGAAACCCCAGAAATTCTAGAAGCTTGACCTATATTATCAGGTCTTATATTATTTAATTTTTGGATAGCTTCTATTCTAAGTCCTTTAACATCACTATAATTAATGTTCTCTGGTAACTTTCTCTTTTCAAATTTTTTAAATTGATTTACCTGTTCTAATTGTTTATCTATATATCCTTCATATTTAGACATAATATTTACTTGTTCTTGAACATTATATGGCAAATTCGGCCTTTCTATATCTAAATCTTTTATAATAAAATAATCTAACTCTGGTCTCTTTATTAATTCATATAAGCTTATAGGTTTTTTAAGTGTTGTAGATCCTTTGCTTTCTAGGAATTCTACAACCTCTTTCTTTCCAGTTATCTGTATAGATTTAAGTCTTTGAATTTCTGATTTAATTTGCTCTCTTCTCTTTTTAAATCTAGCATATCGTTCTTCTGAAACTAATCCACAGTCATATCCCATGTCTGTCAATCTTAAATCTGCATTATCCTGTCTTAATATTAGCCTATATTCAGAACGTGAAGTCATCATTCTATATGGTTCATTTGTTCCTTTAGTAACTAAATCATCTATTAAAACCCCTATATAAGCATCTGATCTATTCAATATTAATGGTTCCTTATTTAGTACTTTCCTAGCGGCATTTAGACCAGCTATAAGTCCTTGACATGCAGCCTCTTCATATCCAGAACTTCCATTAATTTGTCCACCAGAAAATAATCCGCTTATATTTTTAAATTCTAAAGATAACTTTAACTGAGTCGGATTTATACAATCATATTCTATAGCATATCCAGTTCTCATAACCTCTACATTTTCAAGACCTGGTACAGTTTTTAACATTGCTAACTGTACATCTTCTGGTAATGAACTTGACATACCTTGAACATACATTTCCTCTGTATCTAATCCTTCAGGTTCAACAAAAATTTGATGTTGTAGTTTATCAGGAAATCTCATTACTTTGTCTTCTATAGATGGACAATATCTTGGACCTGTGCTCTTTATTGAGCCATTATATAATGGGCTCCTATGTATATTATTTCTTATTACTGAATGGGTTTCATCATTGGTATAAGTTAAATAACAAGGTACTTGTTCCTTTTCTAATTCTTCATTTAAGAATGAGAATGGAACTACTTGTTTATCCCCTTCTTGAATTACCATCTTAGAAAAATCTACCGAACGTCTATTTATCCTACACGGTGTACCTGTTTTAAACCTTCTCAATTCAATTCCCGCCTCTTGTAAACTATCTGAAAGAAATTTGGCAGAACTTAAACCCGATGGTCCTTCTTCGTATTGAACATCACCTATAATTATTTTTGATTTTAAATATGTACCAGTTGTCATTACTACTGTTTTGGTATTAAAGTAAGCTCCATTTTTAGTTAGAACCCCTTTAACTTTATTATTCTCTATATCAATCTTTATAACTTCTAATTGTCTTAATACTAAATTTTCCTGTTTTTCTATTACTTTTTTCATACTCTCAGAATACTTTCTTTTATCCGCCTGAGCTCTTAATGAATGTACTGCTGGCCCTTTTGAAGTGTTAAGCATTCTTGATTGAATAAATGTTTTATCAATGTTAATACCCATCTCTCCGCCAAGAGCATCTATTTCTCTTACTAGATGCCCTTTAGCAGTTCCACCAACATTAGGATTACATGGCATCATAGCTATACTATCCAAATTTATAGTACACATTAATGTCTTACACCCTAATCTAGCTGCTGCAAGTGCTGCCTCACAACCTGCATGACCTGCACCAATTACAACAACATCAAATTCTCCTCCTATATACATATGTACACCTACTTTCCTAAACAAAATTTAGAGAATATTTTATGTATAATATCCTCTTCTAGAGTATCCCCTGTTATTTCTCCTAAGTTACTCCATGCATTTCTTAAATCTATAGATGCTAAATCGATAGCAAATACTGTTCTTAATGTATCTAATGAACTTTCTAAGTTCTCTTTTGCTCTTATTAATGCCTCTTTGTGTCTATTATTAGTTATAAATATATCATCAGAATTTATTTCCCCTTTAAAAAACATATATTTAATAATATTTTTTAAAGTGTCTATTCCTTCTCCTGTTTTAGCTGAAATTTTATAGACTTTTTCTTTCGGTAAAAGGTCTAAAACATCCTCTTTTACTTTAGAATCTAAATCTGACTTATTTAATAACACAACATAATTCTTATCTTTTATGTGATTAAAGATTTCCATATCTTCTTCATCAATCTCTCTGCTTAAATCCATCATGAATACAATTAGATCAGCCTCTTCTATCTTTTCCTTAGACTTCTCTACTCCAATTTTCTCTACTATGTCTTCTGTTTCTCTTATTCCTGCAGTGTCAACTATTTGTACTGGAACACCACTTAAATTAATATATTCTTCAATTACATCTCTTGTAGTACCTGGAACATCAGTTACTATAGCTCTCTTTTCTCTTAATAATGCATTTAGAAGAGATGATTTACCTACATTAGGCTTACCTACAATTACAAGTTTTAGACCTTCTCGTATAATTTTACCCTCTTCAGCGTATTCAAGAAGTTCATCTATTTTTTGTAAAATTTCAGTCAAATCTTTTGTTGCTTGTTCATTAGTTACCTCTTCTAGATCGTCTTCTGGGTAATCAACTGTAGCTTCAATATGTGCTATAACCCCTAATAATCTATCTCTAAGCTCAGATATTTCCTTGGAAATTTTACCCTCAGATTGCATAACCGCAGATTTTGCACTTAACTCAGTTTTAGCTTGAATTATATCAATTACAGCTTCTGCCTGACTTAAATCAATTCTTCCATTTAAAAATGCCCTTTTAGTAAATTCTCCAGGCTCTGCTAACCTAGCTCCTGCCTTTATTACCTCTTTTAATATACTATTAGTAACTACAACTCCACCATGACAATTAATTTCTATAGTATCTTCTGCTGTAAAGCTCCTAGGCCCTTTCATATAAGTAACTATAACTTCATCTAGGTCCTTCCCTTCACCATCTACTATATATCCATATCTCATGGTATAAGTTTTTATATCTTTAATACTTCTATTATTTTTTCCTCTAAAAATCTTATCTATTATATCTATAGCTTTACCGCCAGATAATCTTATAATTGATATACCACCCTCACCCATACTTGTAGCAACAGCAGCAATAGTATCAAATTCTTTCATATTCTCTATCCTTTCATAAAAATAGTGAAAACAAAATATCTATATGATTTTATCATATATATATTAATATATAAATGGTAATTGTTATGGATTTATTAAATATACTAGTATCTTTATTTGCCCAAAATATAAATTTTAATTCATTTTTTATAAAAAATATCTATATTATTAACAAAGGCTGCTGACTTATTTGTCAACAGCCTTAACTTTTATGCTTTCTTTTTTAATTCAATAACAACTCTTCTAAAAGGTTCGTCACCTTCACTATAAGTTTTAACATAAGGATTATCTTGAAGTTCAGAGTGTATTATTCTTCTCTCATAAGGATTCATAGGCTCTAATTTAACTGTTTTCCCATAATTTTTAACTTTTTTAGCTAATTTATCGGCAAGCCTTATTAAAGTCTCTTCTCTTTTCTTTCTATACCCTTCAGTATCTAAAGTTATTCTCTTATATCCTTCTTCCATACCTTTGTTTACAGAAAGACTCACTAAATATTGTAGTGCATCTAGTGTCTCTCCTCTGTAACCTATTAGTATTCCCATGTCATTTCCATTAAGATTGATATATAGATTATCTTCTGTCTCTTTTATATCTATTGTGGCTTCAATATTCATAGACTTTAATACATTTTCTAAAAACTCTCTTGCCTCTTTTTGAAAATCCTTTTTAAGCGTAACCTTAATTTTAGCAAGTTTAGTTCCTAGTATGTTTAAAAAACCTTTACAACCTTTTTCTATTACTTCAATTTCTACTTTATCTTTTGTTGTATCTAATTGTATCAAAGCCTTTTCTATAGCTTCTTCTACATTTTTTCCAGTAATCTCTAAGGTTTTCACTATAAACACCTGCCTTCCTTATTAATACTACCTTTTGAAAGCAAACTTAAAATTTTAATTATCTTCTTTTTTAATCATCTTAATTATTAAGAGGTTCTGTAAAATCTGAATTATGTTACTAGTTACCCAGTAAACTCCTAATGCAGATTTTAGTGGAACTGTCATGACTGTAATCATAATAGTCATTGTTATATTCATAGTAGTTGTCTGTTTTTTTGCAGCCTCATCTACTGCTGGTGTAGGTGTAACTTTACTAGTTAAATAAGTAGTAGCACCTGCTAGTAAAGGCAGAATGTATAACTTATCTGGTTGAGCTAAATCCTTTAGCCATAGGAACCCGGCACCTTGAATACCTGTTAAACTATTAAAAACACCATAAAGCGCATACAAGATAGGAAGTTGGATTAGAAGAGGTAAACACCCTGACATAGGATTTACGCCTTTTTCCTTATATAACTTCATAACTTCTTCATTTGCTTTTTGTGGATTGTTTTTGTATTTATTTTGAATTTTTTTCATTTCTGGTGCAATTTCTGAACTCTTAATCATAGATTTAGTAGACTTATAGTTTAATGGTAATAGTATAAGTTTTATTAAAATTGTTATAGCTATTATAGTTAAACCATAAGATAATCCTACATCATGAACACCAGCAGAAACAAACTTATGTATAAACTCAAAAAATTTAGCTATCTGTTCTACTAAAAAACTCACCGAAAAAGTCCCTCCTAGAATTTATTTCACGGGGTCATACCCGCCTTTATTAAAAGGATTACATCTTAAAATTCTCTTTATTGCCATAAATCCACCTTTTAAAGCTCCATATTTTTCAATAGCTTCAATAGCATATTGAGAACATGTAGGGTAAAATCTGCAACAAGCTGGTTTTAAAGGTGATATATATTTTCTATACAATTTAATAAGAAAAATAAGAATTCTTTTCATATATTATTTCAATCCTGCCTTGTTAAATAAATCTATCAAAGCTCTTTCTATGTCATCATATTTTTGTCCTTTGGAAGAAATTCTAGCAATTACTACAAAATCATGACCCGTTTTTAAGTTACTTGAATTAAGTCTATAACTTTCTCTGATTAATCTTTTAACTCTACTTCTAATTACACTTTTTCCCACCTTTTTACTTACTGATATGCCAAGGCGATTAAAGTTAGTACCATTTCTTTTTACATATAGAACTAAAAGTTTATTAGAAAAAGACTTTCCTCTTTTATATACAATTCTAAACTCAGAATTTTTTCTGATTTTGTATTTTTTTATTTCGTTCATGCTTCTAACTCCCTACAAATTTTTCTGCATCTGCAGAAAAAGGCCACAAAAGCGGCCCTTATGCTGTTAATCTTTTTCTACCTTTTCTTCTTCTTCTCTTAAGAACGTTTCTTCCTGATGCAGAATTCATTCTCTTTCTGAAACCATGCTCTTTTTTTCTTTGTCTCTTTTTTGGTTGGAATGTCATTTTCATGCGATCCACCCCCTTCTACTTTTTTAGAATTTTATCGGGAGATTAACTGAAATTAATCTGTTTTTCCCTTTTACCTTAAATAACAATATAGTTTCTACATAAAAAATAATAAGTTTACTGTCTAAATATATGTAATCTATTGCCATAGAAACTAACGTTTTAAACAATCTAACTGATTTTAGGGTATTACTATTAAATTATATATTTAGCTTTTAATAATGTCAAGATAACTATTACAGGAATATATTTGTTAATAAATTTATTTAAATATATCAACTTTTTGTGGATAACTTCTTGAATCCCCTTGCTCATTTTGATATATTTAATATGAGTTGTTGATAAATTAATAAAATTTAAAGTTATGCACAGGTTGTGGACAAATATGTGCATAACTTGTTATACTATATATACTTTTCTAAATACGCTGTATATTTTCACCTATTTTTAATAAGTTTATTCAAAAATACGGTGTTGATAATTTTTTTTTATATTTGTTGATAATTTATTATATCATTAATTTATAAACATTTTTACTAACATGTGAATATTTTAATATGATGTTGTCAACAAATTTAAATAACATAGCTTTTTTTGTTTATTTTATGTTAATACAATGTTTATTACATAAGTTTATCAAAAAAATTTCTTTTTATTTATTAATAAATTGTTTTATTCTGCAAAGTTATTTTCAATATAATTAATGCAGTGTAATGAAAATTAATAACTAAACTTATATACTATACAGCACTTACAATTCAGTTATCTCTATAATCTAATAGTAATCTGAGTTAAGAGAGCCACTTTAATATAACTTAAATATAACTTTTCAGAACGAATTATTTGTACTGGAGGATACAAAATGGAGATCCAACTTAATCAAATTTGGGAAAAAACTATAAATATCATTAAAGGTGAATTAACAGAAGTAAGCTTTAACACATGGATAAAAAGTATTACTCCTTTAAGTTTGCACCAAAATTCTATAAAATTGCGTGTTCCTAATAATTTTACAAAAGAAATATTAGAAACTAGATATAAGGATTTAATAAGTAATGCCATTAAAATGATTACATCAAAACAATACGAGATACAATTTCTTATT
Organism: Clostridiaceae bacterium 14S0207; assembly: GCA_003288255.1. GTDB lineage: Bacteria > Bacillota > Clostridia > Clostridiales > Clostridiaceae > Hathewaya > Hathewaya limosa. The sequence goes on from CP026600.1 coordinate 2,949,400, forward strand.
AGCACATCAGATGTTATGGAAAATGACCCTTTAAAAACAAAAGAAAATACTGAAAGAAAAAATATAAATTTAAATGATGAA
>CP026601.1 GCA_003288255.1 Clostridiaceae bacterium 14S0207
TTGAAAAAATACTTTTACGAAATAAAATTCTTTATATTTATGAGAATTTTATGTGATGGAATTATGACTTTATCAATTGCAGCTATACCTGCCCTACAAAAACAACTATTTGATTTAGTAACAAGCCAAAATGGTAGAATTAAATCACTTTCTATGATTATAATGGCTTATGTTATATCAATGCTTGCTTCTGTAGTTTTCGAATATCTTTCAATGATTTTTACTTGGAAAGCTACTCTAAATTTTGAGCAGTCTTTAAAAAGAGATTTCTTTAAATCAATTTTTAACTACAGCTATGAAAAATTCTCATCAAAGGATGTGGGAGAATATATTTCAATTCAAGGAAACGATATAACAGCTCTTGATCAAGATTATTTAACACCTTTAATTGACATGGTACAAGCCGCTAATAAAATTTTAATCTTTGGTATTTTTTTATTTGTAAACGTAGATTGGAGAATATCAACAGTAATTCTTATAGGATCTACCCTTACTATAGCAATTCCTAAAATATCATCAAAACCTTTAGCTATTAAAAGAAATACTTATTTAAATGAAATGGGTGTTTATGTAACAAAAACCAAAGACTTTCTTGAAGGATTTAAGGTTATTCAAAGTAGAACTAGAAAAAATATAAATAGAGAACATGAAGAAATTTTGACAAGTACTAAAAATAAAAGATTTGCATATGGAAAATTTAAATCCATATCAATGGCTTTAGAAGCCTTGGGATTAAATCTTGTAAGTGCAATTGCTTTTATAATTGCGGCAGTTTTACTATATAAGGGCGAAATAACCCTTGGTACCTGTGTTGCAACCTTTGGTTATATAAATAGTTTTATAGGACCAATTAATGATATGATGTATGATTTTAACTCTCTAAGTTCCCTAAAAGGAACAAAGGAGAAAGTTCTTTCTTATTTAAAAGATGTTCCTAAAAGTAATCTAATTGTAAAAGAAGACTTTAATAAAGATATATTATTTGAAAATGTAACTTTTGATTATAAAAACTTCTCATTAAAAAAAGTTAATTGTAAGTTTGAAAAAGGAAAAAAATATGCACTTATTGGACATAGTGGTTCTGGAAAGTCTACTTTAATTAGTATGCTTATGTCCTATATGAAACCAAATTCAGGAAAGATATTAATTGATGGAGAAGATATAAACTCCCTAGATACAGCTAATATTATGTACTGTGTAAATCAAAATGAACATATATTTTCTACTAATTTTATAAATAATGCCACTGTATTTTCTTCTTACAAGGATTCGGAGGTAGATAAAATTACAAATAGTCTTAAAATGAATATAGTTGACGTTGTAAAATCTAAATCTAATTCACAAAAATTAAGTGGAGGTGAAAAGCAAGTTTTAGCAATTATACGAATGCTTGCAAGTAATACAGAAATACTTCTTATGGATGAACCTTTTGCATCTACTGATGTAAAAACAACTGAAATATTAGAAAATACTCTTTTAAATATGGATAATAAAACTATTATTATGGTTACTCATAAGCTTTCAAATGACTTGAACAAATTTGATGAAGTCATTCTTATGGATAATGGTAAGATCCTTCAAAAAGGACCATTCGAATACATTTGTAATACAGAAGAATTTAAGGAAATGAAAAAGTGTAATTAAAAGGAGATTAAAACAATGGATAAAAATACTATAAAAGCACTCTTGGTATCAATATTAGTAAGTTTTTTAGGTTTATATATATGTAGTTTTTTAAGTTCAATTATAAATCCTTCAAGCGATAATTCATATTTATCTATGATAATATGCCTTTTACTTTATATAAGTGGAATCATAGCATTTTTTGGATGCCTTATATTGTATAATATTAAGAACAAGAAAAGTTGACTTTTCAAAAGTAATTATTTATCATTAAAGGTATAATTTATTAGTTATATTTATATCATTGTAATACAAAAATAAAGTGTTCTAAGATCAATTTAATCTATATATAGTATTTCTTTATATTTATAATTTAAGATTTTGATTAATACGGCTCTTATAATAAATTATATACCTAGTATTTTATCATGATTATTTCTTCAATATACTTTTCAAATAAAAAGTCCAGCGTTTAGCTAGGCTTTTTTTTCACTCTAGATTATACGACCTTTACAGAATGACTCTTATAATGTTCATGAGTAATGATTAAAAAAGAATTAAAATTATAATTTATTATAAGATATTACCAATAACCTAATATTCCGTATTATTACATTAAAATTTTAAAATAGTGTATTGAGATAATTTTGTAAATATGGTATATCTTATATTGTGTATTAATAAAAATTAATAGATAATATAACATTAAAAATTTTTGTATAACTTTAGATAAGTTATACTACAAATTAGGAGCTACAAGATATGAACATGAATTTGATTAAAAACATAGAGAACATACAATCAGGCAAAAATATCCTTTTATGTTTTCCTTATGCTGGGGGAGGATCTTCGATTTATAGTAATTGGATTAAAAAGCTTCAAAATGATGTAACTGTATGTTCAATTCAATTACCTGGAAGAGAAGATCGTATTATAGAAGCCCCTTATACACATATGAAAGAATTATTGAAAGAATTAAATAACCACATAATCCAACTTAAAAATAATAAAATATTTATTTTTGGCCACAGTATGGGAGCTAAAATAGCTTATGAAGCAGCTAAAATATTAGAATCTCATAATATAACAGTTAATCATTTAATAGTTTCAAGTAGTCGTGTGCCACATATTCCTGAAACAAATCCGATCTCTCATTTATCAGACAAAAAATTCAAGAATAAAATAGCAAGTTTTGGTGTAACACCAAAAGAAATTATCCAAAATGAAGACTTATTTAATTTCTTTTTACCAATGCTAAGGGCTGACTTTATTTTAGATGAAACTTATTATAATGATAAAATTGAAATGCTTTCTTGTCCAATTACATCATTTTATGGGAAAGAAGATGAAGATGCAAACTATGAAACTATTTCAAAGTGGAAAGAATATACCAAAAGTAACTTTGACTATGAAGCTTTTGAAGGTGGACATTTTTTTCTAAAAAATCAAGAAGAAAAAGTTTTAAGTAAAATTACTAAAATACTAAAAAGTAGTTAATGAAAAAATATATAGTATTTAATTATTATCAGGAAGATCAATTAGGAAAAATTATTGATTTAGAAAAAAAACATGTTCATATATGGATTATCGAATGGCAAAAAATATCTAACTTCTTAACAATGTACACACACTGTATGAGTACTCAAGAACAAAGACAACTAGAAAGATATTCATTAATAGAAGATAGAATGAGAGGAAAAGCAAGTAATATTTTAACAAAATATCTGGCAAGTCGTTATTTAAAATGTTCGGTATACAATGTACAAATAAATAGAACTAAATATGGAAAACCCTACTTAGTAATAAATAATAAACAACACTTACAATATAATATTTCCCATTCAGGCAAATATATAGCATTGGCATTCACATATCAACAGACTGTAGGAATTGATATTGAGAAAAAAAGAAGATTATCTAATTTTAACGAAATAGCAAAACACTTTCATCCTTCTGAAAGCAATGCAATACAGCAAACTAATGATATAAACCTTTTTTACAAAGTATGGACTGCAAAAGAATCTTATGCGAAAGCACTAGGAAATGGATTACTAATGGACTTAAAAAGTTTTGAGGTAAAAAATAAAAAAATATATAAAAATGAAGTGAAATTAAAATCATGGACCCTATTCAGTTCTTTAATTGATAATGACTATCAATTGAGTGTAACTGTTAATAATCAATAATTAACAAAGTTTATCTTAATAATATTAGAAAGGTATAAAAATGGAAGATTCTAAAAAAGAAAATAAAAATCGGTTTGGACTCTCAGATATACAAAAAGCATATTATTTAGGTAAAAATAAAAATTTTATCTTTGGTGGAACATCTGCTCAAATTACATATGCTTTTTTAACAGAATTAGATCCTAAAAAATTTGAACTAGCTCTAAATCAGGTAATAAAACATCAACCAATGATGAGAGCAATCATCTTAAATTCTGAAACTCAAGAAATACTGGAACAAGTCCCCTACTATAAAATAAAAATTCAACAGTACACTAATCTAAATGTAAAAGAAGAAAAAAAGATATTTGAACGCAGCTATAAGGAGGCATGTGAAAAAACTTTCATATCAAATAAATGGCCTTTATTTGCTTTTGAATATTTAGTATTAAATGAACAAAAATATTTATTGGTTAGTTTTGACTTACTTATAGCCGATGGAAGCAGTTTAATGATATTAGCAAAAGAAATTACTCAGCTTTATTCTTCAAATGGACAATTTAAATTGCCAGTTTTAAATAAAACCTATATAGATTATATACAAGAACATTTATTTGGAAATAAACAAAAAAAGAAGTATGAAAGAGATAAAAAATATTGGATATCAAAAATACCATTTATCCCAGATGCTCCTGAACTACCAAAGCAAATGAAGAATAAAAATATTAAACAATGGCATATGAGACGTGAAATTTTATGTATTAAGTCCACTACCTGGGGAAAAATAAAAGAAAATATAAAAGGCCAAAATATCTCTAAGACAGCCCTAGTTTTAACTGCTTATGCAAAAGTACTTAGATATTGGAGCAGTAACAAAGAGTTTACAATCAATGTAACTGTTACAGAACGTAGTAAATATAAAATGGAAAATATAATAGGTGATTTTACTCAAACCCTACTTCTTCCTGTATATAAAAAATGCTGTGAATCAGAAAAATTTATAGATGATGTTAAAGGGATTATGAAGGGATTTATGAATTCTTATTTGCATAGTGAATTTCATGGTGTTGAGGTAATAAGAGAATTGTCCGCTTATAGAGGAACTCCAATAATAATGCCAGTTGTTTTTACAAGTATGCTTTTTAAAGATGATTCCTTATATAGCTCTATCAATAAATTAGGAAAGATCGTAAAAAGTATTAGTAGAACCCCTCAGGTAATTTTAGATTGCCAAGTTGAAGAAAATAATGGAATGTTACAAATTACTTTTGATTACCTAGATCATGAAATAAAACCAGATATAATAAAAAAAATGAGTAATCAGATGAAAAAAATATTAATACAGTCTAGTGAAAGTTTAGAAAATTATATAGAAGTACCTATAGATGAAAAAGAAATAATTAAATGGCAAAATTTTAATAATACAAAAGAAAATTATAAAGATAAAAATTTACTTGATTTATTTTATGAATCTGTGGATTCCCACCCAAACAAAAAAGCAATTACGTTTATAGACAAGCATCTAACTTATAAAGAATTAGATATGCTATCAAATAAGGTTGCGAAAACATTAGATAATGAAGATATCGGTTATGGAGACTTTATTGGCGTTGAAACTCAACGTGATATTTCTACAATTGTAAATATCCTTGGAATTTTAAAAACTGGTGCAGCATATATTCCAATCAATAAAATGTTTCCAGAAAAAAGAAAACTTTTTATTATAGAAAAATGCAATATCAAGAAAACTTTAAAACCGTTTGAATTATCAACAGAAATATTAAATAAAAATTATTCATTTCCTAAAAAAAATATACCTATAGATATAACTGCTTATGTAATTTTTACATCTGGGAGTACAGGAGATCCAAAAGGTGTTTCAGTTACACATGCTGCAGCAATGAATACAATCTTATCAATTAATAAAATAAATCAAATTAACCTTAACGATAAAACCATTGGTATTTCTTCATTTGCATTTGATTTATCTGTATATGATATTTTTGGAACATTAAATGCAGGTGCAGAATTAATTATTGCAAATGAGATGAATAACCCAGAAAAGCTTATTGAGATATTGAAAAAACAAAATATAACAATCTGGAATTCTGTTCCATCAGTTTTTGCCATGTTACTTCCACTTATTAATACTGAATCAAAAATACAATCTGTAAGAAGTATTATGATGAGTGGTGATTGGATCCCATTATCATTACCTGAACAATTAAACTCCGTATTTCCAAATGCTAAATTATATAGTTTAGGCGGTGCAACAGAAGCTTCTATATGGTCTATATATTATCCTATTGACAAAGTAAAGGATAATTGGAGAAGTGTACCCTATGGTTATCCCCTACCCAATCAAAGAATTTATGTACTAGATAAAAATGAAGAATTATGTCCAACCTCTGTAAAAGGAGAAATCTGTATAGGCGGTATAGGAGTAGCAGAAGGATATATAAATGATAAAGATCGTACAAATAAATCGTTTGTATACAATTCTAAGCTAGGAAGAATATATCATACTGGAGATTACGGAATTATGGAACCCGAAGGATATATATCAATATTAGGGCGTATGGATGACCAAATAAAAATTAGGGGATATCGAATTGAAAAAGGTGATATTGAATCTTGTGCAGAAAAATATCCTAAAGTAAATAAAGCTGTTGTCAAGGTAAATAAATCTAAAACATCAATAGTTTTATTTGTAGAAGCCTCTGATATTGATAAGATAGACTTCCAAAATAAATTGAAAGAACAGCTACCTGAATATATGCTACCAGCTGAAATTATTTTTATGAAAACATTTCCAATAACATCTAATGGAAAAATAGATAAAACTCAATTAAAAGCACCTGAAAAAAAAGTAGATACTCAAAAGAAACCTAAAACAGAAATGGAACAATATTTGTATGAGTTATGGTGTAAGATATTAGAACGTAATGTTATTAGTACTGATGAAAACTTTATTAGTGCTGGAGGAGATTCTTTAAAAGCTGCTCAACTTATTTCAACTTTACAAAAAGAAGGGCATAGCATAACAATTGCAGATTTATATCAGCATAACACAATTGAAACAGCAGCAATATTATTAACTAAAAAAAATAAAGAACTATCAAAATATGATGACCATGGAATAATTTAGTATAAATCTTATATATAACATTCTTCTAATATATCATGAAAGGATAGATAATATGAAAGTATCAAATTTAATAAAAACATATAGTCAAATGGGAATTCGACTTTGGAGTGATAATGAGAAAAACCTTCATTATTCTGCAGTTCCAGGAATAATGAATGATAAAATAAAAGCAGAAATGAAAAAATATAAAACTGAATTGTTAGAATGGTTAAACCAAGCAAAGATAAAAGAAATCCAACATGATGAAAAAACTAGATATAATAAATTTCCATTAACAGATATTCAGTCTTCTTATTTAGTTGGAATGACAAATGCTTATGAATATGGTGGAACAGACTGTCATATTTATCTTGAAATACCACTAAAAAATATGAAATATAATCAATTATTAGTTGCTTGGAAATCTATAGTTAGCCGTCATGATATGCTTCGTACAATCATCAGGTCTGATGGATATCAACAAGTATATAAACATCTAGATTATTCACCAAATATTCTTAGATATAATGTAGATAAAAGAGAGAACTTTCAATATATAGTTATTAAAGTTCGAAATGATATGTCTAAAAGAATATTCCAAGCAAATCAATGGCCAATGTTTGAGTTAGCAATTACAGAACAAAAAGAAGAAGCTATGCTTCATTTTTCTATATCCATGCTAATTGCTGATTCTATAAGTATAGGAATAATATTAAGAGAATTACTTGAATGTTATCAAGGAAATACTTTAAGTCAACTTGATATCACCTATCGAGATGTTGTTATGTATAATGAAAAACGCAAAAACGATCCAGATATTGCTCAAAAATATGATATTGATAAAAAATATTGGTTAAGTAAAATTACACAAATGCCTTTACCGCCTAAATTGCCAAAAAATAACATATCAAATACATCGGAAGATATAGAGTTTTTACATAAAAGAACTGTAATTAATCAAGCTATTTGGGATGATGTAAAAGAATATGCAAAACAAAATCAACTAACAGAAACTTGCGTTCTTTTGACTCTTTATACAGATGTATTAGCTTTGTGGTCAAAAAATCAAGATTTTTCCATAAGTTTAACTAAAATGGAACGAAATAAATCTAATGATCAAGTTGATAAAATTGTTGGAGACTTCACATCAATAGAAATATTATCAGTGTATAAAAATGATGGTAATTCTTTTATAGAAAGAGCTAGAAATATTCAAAAGAGACTTTGGGAGGATCTTGAACATGGAACTTATACTGGTATTGAAGTTTTAAGAGAATTAAGCAAGGTACAAGGCACAAATGTAATAATACCATACGTTTTTACTAGTACTTTAGGAATAAATAACCTCCACAATGATAATATAGATATCTTTTATAGGGCAAGTCAAACACCTCAAGTGTTTGTGGATTGTCAAATCAGAGCTTGTAAAGATGGTCTTGAAATTTGTTGGGATATAAGAAAAAATGTATTCGTGGCGGATATTGCAGAACAATTATTTGAAACATATATTGAAATGATTTATGGACTATCTGAAAATAAAACCCTATGGAACAAACCACAATATTTAGACATTCCAAGTAAAATGAGAGAAATACGTAGAATAGTAAATAATACTAAAATACACTATAATCATAAAAGTTTAATAGACGATTTTCTTAAAAATGTTAAAAAAGCTCCCCAAAATACTGCTGTAATCTTTATGGATCATTCATATTCTTATCAAAAACTATATGATGAAGCCTATCGCTATAAAATAGCATTGGAGAAACGTAATTTTTGTAATGGAGATTTAGTTGGTATTATCATGAAGAAAAGTTTTGAGCAAATAGCAGCTATTTTAGGAACATTGCTGGCTGGGGGTGTGTATGTTCCAATATATAGAGAACAACCCAAAAATCGCATGGATAAAATATTAGAACAAGCAAGGATTCGTTACGTTATTGTAGATAATGATTTTCAAGAAACATTTAAAAATCAGGAATTAACAATTCTAACGGTTAGTATGCTTTCAGAAATAATAAATATAGAAGTACCGGATGAAAAAAACATTGATTATAATAAACTAGCCTATATAATTTTTACCTCTGGCAGTACAGGAACACCAAAGGGAGTTATTATTAGTCATAAATCAGCTATGAATACAATAGATGATATTAATCATAGATTTCATGTTACTTCAAAAGATATGGCAATTGGTATATCCAATATATCATTTGATTTATCTGTTTATGATATTTTTGGAATGCTTTCAGCTGGTGGATGTTTGTTAATTCCAACAGAAAAGCAAAATATAGATGAAATTGGAATGTTAATAAAAAAATATCCAGTAACAATTTGGAATACTGTTCCGGCTTTAATGCAACAGTTAATTTCTTATTTGAACACATTTAATAAAAAGGAAGATTTTTATTTAAGAATAGCTTTACTTTCAGGAGATTGGATACCAGTAGAACTATATAATAAATTGAAAAATTTAATTAATGATATTCGTGTAATTAGTCTCGGTGGGGCAACAGAGGCATCCATATGGTCTATCTATCATGAAATACAAGAAGAAGACACTACGTATAAAAGTATTCCCTATGGAAAACCCTTGGCAAATCAAACATTCCATGTGTATAATAGCAGATTACACGAAGTACCTGATTGGACTGAGGGAGAACTATATATTGGAGGAACTGGCCTTGCAGAAGCCTATTTAAATGAACCTGAATTAACAAAAAATAAATTTCTTATTCATCCTGTTACAAAAGAACGAATTTATAAAACCGGTGACATAGGTAGATATCGTCCAGATGGAGTAATAGAATTTTTAGGTCGAGAAGATTCTCAAGTAAAAATTCATGGTAACAGAATTGAACTTAATGAAATTGAGGCAGTAATGCAACAAAATAAATTAATTGAAAATGCAGCTGTTATAGTAAAAGGAAATATACCTCAAGAATATCAATTACATGGATTTGCAGTACCTGCACATAAGGGTAAAAAAGAAATTTATAAAGAAGAAGCTGAAAATTTACAAAGTAAACTATTGAAATTTACCAATATGTTAACTAAAGATATTGATGAAGAACAATTTCAATACTACATGAAAAGTGCGGAAGACATGGCCTTGCTTCAGATTCTTGAATTTTTAAGGGAAAATGGCATTTTTAATATACCAGACAAAGTTTATAATTATCCAGAAATATGTAAAAAGATAAATGCACGACCAGAATATTTTAAATTAATAAAAAGATGGTTAAATGCATTATATACGGCAGGATATATTGATTGTATAAATCAGGAAAACCTAAGTTATTGCGGGAAAAATATATCAATTAATAAGAAGCTTGAACAAGCACAAAAAGTTTTGAAATCAGATTATATAGAAAAGATGGGCTGTAAAATATCACAAAGTTATTTCGAAGAATCTGTAAAGAATATTAAGTTAGTGATTGATGGAACCAAAAAAGCACAAGAAATCTTATTCCCTAAAGCATCAACAGAAACTGCCTTTAGGGTTTATCATGACAATGTTTTTTCAGAAATTATGAATCACACAATAGTACAAGGAATACTTTATATTGTTGATAGATCATTAAAGAATCATCCTGAGCATACTCTTAGAATTCTAGAAATTGGTGCAGGAACTGGTGGTACAAGCGATGAAATTTTACCACATCTTAATGGGAAAAATGTAGAATATTATTTTACAGATGTATCTACATTTTTTCTTAATAAAGCAAAAGAAAAATACGCCAAGTATCCATGGATACATTATAAAATATTTGATATTAACAAAGACTATAAATTACAAAATATCAATGCAGGTTCAATGGATATTATCCTGTGTGCAAATGTTTTACACGTAGCAGTTAATGGTTATGAGGCTTTTGATACATTAAAAGCAATTACAGTTCCTAACGGCTATCTTTGTATTATTGATGCAATAAAAGAATTAAATTCGTTATTAACCTCTATGGGCTTTTTATACCGTGTAGATGCTACAGATGAAAGAAGTGAGAAAGAAGAAATATTTTTTCAACTCAATCATTGGTATCGTAACTTTAAATATGGACAGGCAGAACTTCTTTTTGAATATCCAAAACCTAATCATTTTCTTTCTTGTTGTCATCAGAAAGTATTTATAGCACGATTTAATGAAGATAGAATAACTGTCTCTGATAGTGATGTAAAAAAATATTTAAAAGATAGACTTCCCTATTATATGATACCAAAAGAAATTAGTATGTTACTTGAACTACCAAAGACTGATAATGGAAAAATAGATAAAAAAAGATTAAAAAAGATAGCGGAAATACAAAATCATACTGTGCTTTCAAAAGAAAATATTCCACAAGGAAAATTGGAACAAGGCATCGTTAATATCTGGCAAAAAGTACTGAATTTAGAGAAACCTATTGGACGTCACGATAACTTTTTTGAAATAGGTGGAGACTCCCTCCTTCTAGCACAAACAGTTGGAGAAATGAAAAATAGTATAAAAGAAACAAAAAATATTGAATGGGAAACCTTAATGCGCTTAATGCTACAAAATAATACTATATATAAATTTGCTACAGCAATTGCCGATTTTAAGCATACATCATCTAATGATTTTGTTTTTATGACTGAATTAAATGATAGTTATACATCTAATAATACTGTAGTTTTATTTAGTGATGGAACAGGAAGATTAACAATTTATAATGATCTTTTAGAACTTATGAAACAAAAAAATACCCAAAAGAGGATTATAGGTTTTAGTTTTACTGATTATGAAAAATATACTATTTTACAAGATAAAATGGCAATACAAACTATAGCTTTACAATGTGCTAATAAATTAGAAAGTATGAATTTAACAGGCTTGTTAGAATTAACAGGTCACTGCTTTGGGGGTGCCATTGCTCTAGAAACAGCAAGGATTTTGAAACAACGTGGAATTAAACAAGTAAAAGTAATACTTATTGATTCAAAAAAATTTGTATCACAAATTTATTCAAAACTACTTTTTGAGAGAGGTTTTGCATTTATAGTAGGTGCAGATTTAACATCCTGCGGACATAGTATATCAACTGATATACTCTATAAAGTAATTAAGGAGTATGGAGTATCAATTACAGATGATCAATTATTAGAAGGACTTAATAACATTTTAGGCAAAAAAAATGCATATATAGATTTAATTCATGTGACTGAAAATGAAAGATTAAATAAAATCTATGATACCTTAAAAAATAATACTTTACCTTTAGTAGACAATTTTTCAAAAGCAGAGTTTTGTAAACTTTATAATATATTTCAAAAAAGTGTTAATTCTTTTATTGAATATTCACCAGAAAATTATATAGGAGATGTATATTCTTTTGAATGTAATAGAACGAATAAAATTATTCTTTTGGACTCCCCTAAAAATCAGGACTATATTACCTATAAATATATTTTAGGAAATATAACAAAACATAGCCTACACGGAAATCATATAACATGTATGAAAAAACAGAATGTTCTTCCAGTAGCAGAACTTTTAAATACACCAGATAGAAAGGAAAATTAATGAAAAGATTAATAGGTGTTTTAGGTTGTGGTGGAATAATTGGATATGCTGCTTGTAAAGAACTTTTAAAAGGATACAATGTTAAAGGGGGTCAAAGGAAACAACCTGATAAGCTACTTGGAGTTCCAGGATTTTCATGGAAAAAAACAAACTTATTTCAATTAAGCAGTCTCAGAGAATTTTGTAAGGGATGTGATGCCGTACTAAATTGTGCTGGACCCTCTTATAAAATCAAAGAAAAAATTGCCAACATAGCACTAGAAGAAGGAGCTATTTATATTGATGTTTCAGATGTTATTTTAAACGATAAAACAGTAAAATTTAAAAAAAATGGGATATATATTTTGGGAAGTGGTTATGTACCTGGAAGTTCTGGAATGATTCCATTTCTTATAGCTAATGATTTTAACCACATAGAAAAAATGTATTGCTTTCAAGGAGGTAGACAAAATCTTTCCAAAATAGCATTTGCAGATCTAATGATAAATTCCATTGGAAATTCAGGTTATCCAAATACGTATATACAAAATGCAAAAATTATAAAAGATAATATTAAATCTAATAAACAATATTATATACCGGGTATGAAAGAAAATGTTTTTATAAAACCTTATATTAGTACAGAATTATTAGAAGTATGTAAAGAATTGAAAATTGAAGAACTACATTGGTACAATGCAGTTCCTGATAAATTAATGATAGATATGATACAAGAATCCTATCAATCATTTACCCAATTTGACATTAATACTGCCATTTTAGAAGCACAAGATAAGTTAAAAGAGATCTCTAGTATTTTTGACCAAAAACAATGGTCAACTCTTGTATATGATGTATTCGGTTCTAAAGCAGGAACTTATATACGAAAACGCTATGTTATTGAATTAGAAGATAGTAATACATTTTGTGGGAAAATAGCAGCATTAACAGTAAAAAGAACATTAGAATCAAATCTTTCATCAGGAGTTTTTTGGGCAATGGAGCTTGTTAAAAATAATATACCGGAATTAAAACAATGTCTTTTAGAAAATAGCACTTATACAGAAATTCTTCTTCCTTATAATTCGGAAGAAATTTTAAGTGTAGAAATGGAGACAGATTTTATATAGTAGAAAGGAGAAATATCATGTATATAAAAATTAATGGTCTTTGCAAAAGTTATGGAACTAATGATAATAGTGTAAAAATATTAAAGGATATTAACACAGAAATTGAGGAAGGAAGAATATGTACAATATTAGGTCCAAGTGGTTCCGGGAAATCAACTTTTTTAAACATTATAGGGGGATTAGAAACTGCGGATAAAGGACAAGTAATAGTGGATGGCATAGATGTACTCTCACAAAAAGCTGATGCTCTTACTATGTATAGAAGAAAAAATTTGGGATTTATTTTTCAGTTCTATAACTTAATACCAGATTTAACAGTTCGTGAAAATATAAGAGTATGTGAAAACTTAACGAAAGATCCATTAAATCTAGATGATTTGATAGATGTCTTAGGATTAACAGATCACAAAAATAAATATCCATCTCAATTATCAGGAGGACAACAACAAAGATGTGCAATTGCACGTGCATTAATAAAGAATCCTAAGCTACTTTTATGTGATGAACCTACAGGTGCTTTAGATTCAAAAACCTCCTATGAAATATTGGCTTTATTAGAGAAGGTTAATAAAAAATATGGTACAACAATACTTATGGTTACACATAACGAAGCAATAAAAAATATGGCTCATAAAGTGATTATTTTACGTGATGGCAAAATAGTTCAGGATTATACTAATAAAAATATTCTTTCTGCTTCTCAAATTAAGTGGTAAAGGTGGAATAATATATGGTATTAAATAAAAGAATAAAACGAATTTTTTATAAAAACACTATAAATTATATAGCTATATTTTTATTAGTTGTTATGAGCAGTTTTTTGGTTGTTGCTTTTGGTGGAACTACCTATACAGCAAGAAAAACAGTAGAAAACAATTGGGATGTCAATAATGTTGAAAATGGTGAATTTACCACATATGTTCCCTTAACTAATAAGGACTTAAAAAAATTAAAGGACAAGTCAGTCACAGTAGAAAAAATGTTCTATATGGACATGGAATCAGAAGAAGGAAAAACTATACGTATATTTAAAAATAGAGATACAATTAATAAGATTCAGTTGAAAAGTGGTAAATTAGCAAAACAAAGTAATGAAATTAATTTAGAATATACCTTTGCAGATAATTTTAAATATAAAACTGGAGATACAATTAAGGTTGGAAACTCTAACTATCAGGTTATGGGAACTTGTACAGTACCTGATTATGCGCATCGTGTACAAAATATTTCAGATGTTGGAACAGATGAAAAGTTTGGGATTGGTTTTGTAAATACAGAAACCTTTAAAGATTTAATAAAGGATAAAAAGCTTAAAAATAAACTTGTTTATAATTATGCTTATGTTAATCATGGAACTATAACAGATTCCAAAGTAAAGGACATGTTGTGCGAAATTCAATGTGACAAAGATTCAATTACAGATACTTATATTAAAAGTCAATTAGAAAAAATTCAAAGTACTCGTTCAAATATTGAAAATGGATTTGAAAATATATTAAATGCTTCAAAACTTTATAATAGCAACTTAGAAACAGGTGTACAAAAGGTCTATAATGGTGTAGAAAAATATTTAGATAAAACTATGAAGTACGATCTTCCTGTTTTAAAATTTTTCACAGAAAAAAGTAGAAATTCTAGAATAACTGGAATAATTCAATATAATGAACCTATGCTATCCTATGCAGTAATAGCTGGAATACTTTTATCTACTATTATTGCTTATATTCTAACGGTTTTTGCAGTTAATAATATTAAAAAAGATAGTGTTTCTATAGGAACTTTATTTTCTTTAGGTATTAATAAAAAGGAACTAATATATCATTATATGATTTTGCCTATATTAATTGTTATGTTGGGTTCTATTGCGGGTACTATATTAGGGATCAACGGTGTTACTTGGTTTATGGCTTCAAATTATTCATATCCCCTTCTTATACCAAGCGTATCCCCAAGCTTATTAGCTTATGGTATTATAATGCCTTTAATTTTAACAGTTATAATTAATTTTTTAGTTTTAAATAAAAAGTTGTCAATGAAACCCCTTCAAATGATGCATCCTGAAAAGTATACAGAAAATATAAATCTCCCAAAAGTAAAAGGTAAAAGCTTTGAAAGAATTTTTAAAAAGACACAATTTTTACGTGAGAAACGTAGCTATATAACCTTATTTATGGGAATTGGCTTTGCAATCATTTTTATGATGCTAGGTCTATCACTATATAGCACTATTGAAAACTATGCAGATAAAGTTACAGTAGATATGAAATATAACTATATGTATTTATTACAAAACCCTTTAGAAAAACAACCAGACAATACAGAAGTTAGCTACACAAAACCATTTACAATATATTGTAAACAAGCTAAAGCAGATATGGATGTTGTTCTCCAAGGAATTAATTCTAAAAGTAAATATTTTGATTTTGCTTCTGATTTAAAAAACGACCATAACTTAGTCTATGTATCAGATTCAGCTGTAGTAAAGTATGGGTATAGTATTGGCGACAAGATAACATTTACAGATCACTTAAATAGTCGAGATTATACATTTACTGTAGCTGGAATTGTTCCATTTAAAAATGGAATATACTTCTTTATGGATATTGATGCAATGAGAAAATATTTTAAAGTTGATGATACTTACTATAACACATTGTTTTCTAATGAAAAAACAGATATTAAAGATACAATGTTAATAAATACAATAACAAAAAATACAATCTATGAAACCGCAAAAAGTTGGCTAAAATCAGCAGAAGCATATTTACCACTATTTTTAGGGGTCGGTGTTGTTACCTTTATAATTACAATGTATTTGCTAGTAAAAACAATTATTGAGCATGCAACATCTAATATTTCTCTTATGAAAATCCTTGGTTATACAAATAAAGAAGTGGAAGGAATGTATTTAGACAATTTAAAATATGTTGTCTTATTGGATATAATAGTATTTGTTCCCCTTTCAGCTTTACTAATGAGGAGCATGATTCCTTTATTAAATGCTACAATGGGATCAGGAATGGCAACTTACATTAAGCCAAGCTTCTATGTAATATTAATTTTGTTTATACTGTTGGTTTTCTATTTTATATTTACTATATTAAAATTTAAAGTAAGAAAAATTACTTTTATGGAAGTATTAAAAAATAGAGAATAATGTTATTGCTATAATAAAAAAAGTTATAGCATATGCGGTTCAAATTTTAAATTTATATAATAAAAAAGCTTGGCCTTAGCCAGGCTTTTTATTCTTATTAAAGTTAACTCAATACCTCAACTATTATATTTTTTCTGTATTACTTAAAATCTTATTAATATACTTAAAATCAACATTACCTTCAGTTATTTTATAATATTTAGATGACTTATATTTATCAGAGGTGGTTACTTGCATCATATTGTTATTATAAAAAGTTATTATTAATTTTTTACTACTTTTTAATTGGTTTTTATGTTCATCATAACATTGATAGAATGTAATACAAAAGACTTCGCTTTTTTCATTTTTAGAAGCTTCTTCATTACCAATCTCTTTAAGTTTGAACTTATTTAAGTAATCTAAAATTTTTTTACTTTCTTCATTATCATTATTATAGTTTTGAGTATTTTCTTCTTTCTCGTCCTTTGATCCGTTTTTTGAAACCTGTATTTTGCCATAATTGCAGTCAGTATAACTCTTGATCATTCTCAATGAATATAAACTACCCTTTTCTTTAAAAACATAAGGATATACTTTATAACCACCTATAATGCAACAAACAACTAAAGCAATAATAATAACTTTATTTCTGTTTTTTTCATATACTCACCTCGTATTTTTAATTATCTTCACATTAACCAAAAAAATATTGTATACTTTAGATATTTACATTCTTTACACTCCTTAAAAGCTTATAAATATGCTCAAAATCAATCTTTCCATCTTTTATTTTATAATATCTTCGTTTACTATCAGTCTTATGTCCCATAATATCATCACAATAAGAACAAATTTCTAAAGTTGAATCAGATAAGAAATCTAATTTTAAAAATCTACTAAAATCATGATCATGCTTACACATGTCCAAACTTTGATGAAAAATAATTTCTCTAATTGTATCCTTTTTTAATCCTTGTTTTTCAAATTCACTTTCTTTTTTAAAAGCTTCTTCTCTTCCTATTTCTACAAGTTGAAATTTATTTAAGTAATCTCTAACTTCCTTGCTTTCTTTAATGCATTCTTCGTACCATACATCTTTAATTTTTCCTTTTTTTAACTTAGAAAGTATTATAGTGTCAAAATCGAATCCATTATAATATTTACTCATCTTCAATGAATATAAATTTCCCTTTTCTCTAAAAACATAGGGATATAATTTGTATGCACCTATAATACAACATATAACTAGAATTAATACAACAAATTTATTTCTCTTTTTCTTCATGTTTTCACCCCATATTTACTTAATTATCAAAAATATATAATTAAGTATCTAACTTTTCTTTATACTACTTAAAATTTTATTAATATAATTAAAATCAATTTTACCATTATCTATCTTAAAATATTTAGTTGTATGATCTTTATATGAAGCAGTAATTTCTAAAGTAGAATTATTATAAAAATGTATTGTTACTACCTTACAATGGTCAGGATCTTTTTTACATTCTTCATTGCATTGAACAAAAATAATATAAGAAATTTCAGGTTTTTCATTTTGCTTTTCATTTTCGAAGGCTTTTTTGCTACTTACCTCTATAAGCTTAAATGTATTTAAATAATCTAAAATTTCCTTACTTTGTTTTTCACAATCATTAAAGGCTTCATTACGGACTTCCTTCACTTCCCTTGTCTTCCTTCCAAAAACCTGAATCCCATCATAATGACAATCCTTAAACTCTTTACTCATCTTCAATGAATACAAATTACCTTTTTCCTTAAAAATACGAGGATATAATTTATAACCCCCTATAATACAACATATAATACAAAGCATAACAACAAATTTATTTCTCTTTTTTTTCATACATACACCCCCTAATTTCTTTTATTATACACGATATTTATTCAGAATATAAAGAAAATTATTTGTAATTATTCTCATTTTTTAGAAAATAGATATAAATAATTAAAATTTAAAAGGGAGCATAGCTCCCTAACATGTATAAATAGTTAAACACAAGTATTTACTTTTTCTTGCTTCATTACCAAAACTATAAGTGCTGAATTCTAGTTTTTATAATTCTAAGATAAAGCTTATAAACTATAAAAAATAATAGCATTAACAATCCAATATTAATAATAACTATTGAGTTATTAATATTCATATATAAAATATTCTTACTAAAACTTTTTACGTTTATATTTAGAAGTTTGCTTATAGTAAAATTAAGTAAATAGAATCTATCTGGGAAAAGAAAATATACTATATTTAATAATATACTGAAACATAATATACCTATATCTAAGATTGATAGTGTTACCTTCTTTTTTACATCCCTATCAACATATCTAGCCAGTAGCATTGTAACTACTAAGATACTTAAATAGACAACTAAATTATTAAGCTTAGATATGCGAATATAATCTATATGTACAGTCCTTTTATCAAATAATAATTTATGCATAAAAGCTAAAATAATCATAAATAACTTTTGAATAAAAAAGAAGGAAAAAGCCACTATTCCCATATTTTTAATAATATCTTTTTTACTTTGAAAATTCATAATGGCACATTCATAGTTTAAAAATAATATAACAGTCATTATAAAGAAATAACTTAGATTAAATCCTATGGTATTCTTTATTAGTGCAACACTTACAACTATCATAAGTAAATAACTAATAAATAAAGTTAAATTCATTTTTATAAAATAGTTAAGATTAAAATCATTAAACTTTTTACTATCTACAAAACCATTTATTTCTGTTAAAAAGTCTCTTTTGTTAAAGTTCTCTATGGCCTTTTGTATAGCTTGTTTTTCTGATAATCCTTCATTCATATAATCATATTTAGAATCATTTAAATGCTGTATTAGTTCCATTTTTAACTCTTCCCGTTCCCCAACTGGAAGATTAGTCTTTTTTAATAAATTTGTTATATAAATTTCAAATTCCCTCACCGCTTATACCCCCATTAACTTATCCAATAAAACATTAAAGTTTTTAATCCCTAAGATTTTTTCCTCTAAATACTCCCTTCCCCCTTTCGTAATATTATAGTATTTTCTATTTCTATCCTCTTTAACTTGCCAGAAAGATTCAATCAACTTTTTGTTTTCTAATCTTTTTAAACAAGTATATAAGGTTCCTTCCCCAATTACATAAGTATCATTACTTTTTTCTTTGATTTCTCTGCTTATTTCATAGCCGTATGATATTTTACCATTTAAAATACATAGAACTAATATGTCTATAGATCCTTTAAATATCTCTATATCCATACAACACCTCCTATGAGACTATTATAAAATAACATACCTCGCATTACAAGGTATTGTTTAAATAATACCCCTTATGGAATTATTGATAATTATTTAAAAAATTTGATTCTTTCTCAGTGAATTTCCATATTTTCTTCAAACTTTGTACAACTTTAATTTTCCTAATATAAAGGATTTTGTATATTTTTGTAGAAACTATTTATTATTCGAAATTTTCAAAAAATAACTCACTAAATTACATATGGAGGTAATCTAATAAATTTATGAAGCTAAAAAAATTAAATTCTATATTTAAGAATTTCAGGAAAAAACAATTACTTTTATGTATAGTAATCACCACTGAAATTTGTTTATCTGCCTATATACCTTTTTTAATTAAAGATCTGGTAGATACTATTACACACAATAACAATATAAATTCTTTATTAAACATTACCTATTCTTTATTACTACTTACTATAATTAATGTCTTCATAGGAAACTTTAATCATTATATATGGCATAAGTTAAGACTTGAATCAGTAAATTTTCTTAGATTAAAAATGTTTGAAGCTACTTTAAAAAAGCCTAAATACTTCTTTGACTCTAAAAGTACTGGCGAAATTCTCGCTTTAATTATGGATGATACAAGTATAGTGGCTCAAAATATTATTATAGGACCACCTATGCTTTTCTCCAATGTATTAAACTTTATAATAATAGTCTGTGTTCTTTTTACACTAAGTAAAAAATTAACCTTTTTAACCTTGCTAATATTACCTGTCTACATGCTAGGATTTCATTATTTTAATAAGAAAATAAGAAAGACAAGTCGTTCAGAACGTGAAAACTTTGGATTCGTAATGAAGGATGCTGAAGAAAAATTACAAGGTATAAATACTATAAAAACCTTTAAAATTAACACATTTATGACTGAAATTTTCGAAAAAAAGTTGAAAAATCATTTTAAATTTTTAAGTAAAAATTTATTTTATAATAGTTTAGGTTCTAGTTTAAATAACTTAATTATTTCATTGTTACCAATATTAATCTTAATTTATGGCAGCATCTTAATTAACGAAAACCAACTTTCTCTTGGTACTCTTATAGCCTTTTTTACGTACATCTCAAATATATATGAACCTTTATCTAATCTATCAGATTATAACTTAGGCCTTCAATCATCCTTGGCTATTGGTGATAGAATTATAAGTTTTTTAGATTTAGATAGCTCATCAAAGAATGCCAATAAAAAAACTATAAATTCCTTTGAATCCTTAGAATTTGTTGATGTATCCTTTGCATACAAGGATAAAAACTATGTGCTAAAAGATTTTAACTTTAAAATAAACAAGGGAGATCATATTGGAATCGTTGGAAAAAGTGGCTGTGGTAAAAGTACATTTTTAAAGTTATTATTAGGAATGTATTATCCAACAAGTGGGAAGATTCTAATTAATGATATTGATATACGCGAAGTGGATCTTAACTCTTTTTACTCTGTCCTTGCAATACAAGAACAACTTCCTTTTATTTTTGAAGGTACTTTAGAAGAAAATCTAACATTAGGTTCTAATATTCCAAGATCTTTTATAGATAAAATAATTAAGGATATACAAATTTCTGATATAAATAATTCCTTAGATAAAATATCCCTTAATACTTTATCCGTTGGGCAAAAGCAGAGAATATGTATGGCTAGAGCCTTATTAAGAAATCCAGAAATCTTAATTTTAGATGAACCAACTTCAGCCCTAGATTGCAAATTATAAGAAGCTATTCAAAAGAGTTTAGAAAGCTTAACTGAACATAAAACCGTAATTTTAATAACACATAGACCAGCTCTATTAAAGAACTGCACTACCCTATTAAATCTTGAAAATATAACCTTGCAGAAAAGTACTATATAAAATAAAAAAGTCACATTTTAAGTGACTTTTTTTCTTATTAAAACATATTTTTATTCTCGCTAATAGAATCCTTTTGTACTTTTAAATAATTCACTAGTGGCTCTATATTATCACTAGTAGATTCACCTAATGCTTTTTTATATTCCATAGAACTTTCTCCATTCATATATTGCAATGGAAATCTATTATCTAATACTTGTTTTAAAAATACAAATCGTCCTATTCTGCCATTACCATCTTGAAATGGATGAATACGCTCAAATTCTAAATGAAATCTTGCTATATCCTGTAATGTAGCTGATTTTAACGAATTAAATGTATTTATTATTAAGTTTAATCTATCCTCAACTTCCCAAGGATTTGCCGTATCAGAATTTGCTCCTAGTATCTTATTAGGGTATTTTTTAAATACTCCTGTTAGTTCCATATCATATAATCTTGTACGATACATTAAAGAACTATGCCATTCTTTTAAAATGTCTAAAGTAAGTTCTCTATCTATACTTTCAATTACTAAATCAAATGTATAAAAAGAATTTACTGTTTCCCGAACATCATCTAAGGTATGTGTTCCAGTTACTATATTCTTTTCCATAAGCATTTGTAATGCATCAGTTGTAAAGGTACTTCCTTCTATTTTATTTGAATTATATATAAAATCATATTTTAATATTTCATTTAATGAATTATGTAATCCTTTAGTTTCTTTTAATGTTTTTAAGAATTTATCATAATTATAATCTTTATCCATGATTTGCTCGTTAAATTTAATTTCCCTTTATAGTTTTCTCTAAAACTTACTATTGTATAATTTAATCCTACATATAATAAGATTATATACAATAAAACTTATTATAGAAAAAATATAAATACCTCTAAAAATTTTACTATATTTGTATTACACTTGTATTATAACTATTTTACCTTATTTTTCTTAATAATATATGCTATATCCTTTTTATATACAATATAATTATCTAACAAAAAAAGACAGGCAATCTTAATTACCTGTATTTTTATCTGTATTACAATTGTATTCATCTTTATTATTCTTGAATAACTCCATAGGCTCCGAAACTTCTGGATAATCTTCATAAATTACAAAAGGATCAATATCTAAACAAGTTGATTCATCATAACTATCATCTAAACTCCATGCTAAAGTCCCATTTAATACGGTACATTTTTCTTTAAATATATTAATGTCTTGTAATACTTTAAAAATTCCTTTTAAAATTAGTTCCTTAGCATCATATAAATGAATAGAACCATCATCAAAATAAACATATACTTTAAAATCATCAGTTGGAATTACTTGAATTACTTCTGGCATATATTCCATTTAAAAATTCCTCCTTAAGAAAGTGGTGCAATTCTATATAATGGTTGCTGATTTCTTGCAAGTTCCCAGTTTTGCATTAATTCATCTTTATGAATTTCAGTCCAAGCTAATATTAGCTTTAATTGTCTTTTAGGTAGATATCCCTTTAAAACCTTACAATTTATAATATCTACTAAAACTTTATTCCCATTATATTCTGCATGAAAATGTGGTGGCACATGATCATTATAATTTATAGTAACTCTAATTCCAAAAAATAAACTTATTTCTGGCAATAGAATCACCTCCTTAATTTCATTAAATTCTATGTTTACTTGCTTATATTATATACTAACCTATGAATCAATTTAAATATAAAATTTTTTTCTAAAAAAGTCTATAATTTATACAACTATCCTTTTTAAAACTCATTTAATAGTTTTATATTACTCATAATTTTCAATTCTTCTTATATTATCAATATGTGGTAATGTATTTATTTTACTGCATTTAATATAAAATATGCCTGTATTTTTTATTAGAATACATTTGTATTACATTCATATTCACCTGACTTATCATAAAGTTTAACCTGTAATCTCCACATAATTTTATAGAAATCGCATCTTTCTAAAAGCTCTGTATGAGTTCCAACATCTAAAATTTTACCATCCTTCATAACTACAATACGATCTGCAAATTTAATAGAACCTAATCTATGAGTTACTATAATAGCTGTTTTATCCGAACATGCCTCATTAAATTGCTTATATATTTTTTCTTCTGATATTGGATCAATTGCTGCTGTTGGCTCATCTAAGACTATAAAATCAGAAGTTCTATAAAATCCCCTTGCTACGGCGATTCTTTGCCATTGACCTTCTGATAGATCTACTCCTGAAAATTCTCTAGATAACACAGTGTTATATCCTAAATTAAAATCCTTGTGATTCACATTAATACCTGAACCTTCTAAGGCAAACTCTAATCTATTCTTATTATCTTTTCTATTATTACAATCACTAATTTCAATATTATCTTTTAAGGTAAGCCGATACTTTTGAAAATCCTGAAAAACAGCACTAACATTGTTAAAAATATTCTCCATAGTAAAATCTTTTGAATCTTCCCCTTGAAATAAAACTGCTCCTTTAGTTGGAAGGTACATTCCTATAATTAATTTAACCAAGGTAGACTTTCCTGCGCCATTTTCACCTACTATAGCTAGGGTTTCCCCCTTATTTATTTCTAAATTAATATCATAAAGTATATTTTTATTTGACCCTGGATAAGAAAAGCATACATTTTTTAATTTTATATTTTCTCTTTTAACTTTTATATCTTTCTTTTTATAATCTCTTTCTGGAAGTTGAAAAAATCTTAAAAAGTTTTCTATCTTTCCGATATTCTCTGAATAATACTGAAATTTATAATAAACATATTCATCCATTAAACTAAACATATTATCGATAGATGCAAAAATAGCTGCAAAAGCACCTACAGTGATTTCCTCATTCATTAAAGCATAGAATGTAAGAAAAAAAACTCCTAAATATGCTAGAAGTGATATTAACTTGGTACTAAGCTCTACTAGGTTTAGTTTTATGGTAGTGGATCGTTTTAATTTATTCATATTGGCAATAGAATCTTTTAGTAGATTCATAAAATAACTATGAACACCTAAAATTCTAGTTTCTTTAGTGTATTTTCTCCCTACTATGCATTCACTGTAATAATCTACCTTTCTTCTAAGAGGTATCAATCTGTCTTCCAAACCTGAAAAAAACCTTCTTCTTACAGAGGCTGTATAAACACTTGGTACAAATAATAAAATTAAAGATATAACTAAGATTTTATTTAATTTAAACAGATATATTCCCATAAATAAAAAATACGGAAAATAAAATAAAAAGCAATTCATTATTGTATGTATGTATTTAAGTGCACAGCATGTACCTAAATAAGCCTTATTAATCACATCTAAAGTATCTGGATTCTCGAAACAAATAGGATCTAATTTAGATATTTTTAAATTAATTATATGATATAATTTTTTAGTAATTTTAGGGCTATAAACCTGAGCTAGAAAATTAGCAAGTCCACTTATAAGCTCAACACCTATTTTTATAGCTAGAAGCATATTTAAGGCTAGAATAGCTTCCTTTAACCCTTGTTTATTTAAGGATAGATAAATCACCTTATCAAATAAAAGTTGCATACTTAAGGTAGTTAACATATATAAAATTCCATTAAGTAAAAATAACATATGATTGAATATAAATAGCATAGGGGCTACTGAAAATACTTTAGGAAAAATCTTCTTAAAAATATATATAATAAAGTCTTTATACTTTTTCATTGTACCACCCCTTTGTGATTCAAACATTTCTGCATATACTCCTTTTTTATTAATTAATTCTTTATGAGTACCATGCTCTACAACAGACCCTTTATCTATTACAAATATCTCATCACATATTCTAGCCGCACCTAATCTATGTGTAATTAGAAACATAGGCTTTCCTATACTTGCTTTGCTAAATAATTTATATAATCTATTCTCACTAATTGGATCTAATACAGCAGTTGGTTCGTCTAAAATATAAAATGATGCATTACTTATAAGAGTTCTTGCAAGAGCGACTTTCTGCCATTGTCCCCCTGATAATTCTAATCCATTTTTGTCTAAGTTTCCTAAAGAAGTATAAATACCATCTTCTAATAAACTTACACTATATTCCATGTCCATATCTATTAAAGCATTTTGTACTATTTGATCTTGTATGATACTATGAGATATTTCTTTACAATTTCCTAATAACACATTATCCTTAATACTTATAAAATATTTTGCAAAGTCCTGATATACAATAGAAAAATAAGCTTTCAATTGCTCATAAGTAAAAGTTTTGATATTTTTGCCATTAATTAAAATTTCACCTTCATAATCATCATACAACCCTGTTAGAAGTTTTATAAAAGTAGACTTCCCTACTCCATTTTTTCCAACTATAGCATAATGCTTGTTCTTTTCTACATACATAGAAAAGTTATTTAAGACCTTATGAGAAGTTCCAGGATAAGCAAAAGATACATTTTTAAATTCTATACTTTCAAATGGCATATTTCTTATGGATAAATCCTTAAGTTTATCTGCTCCTTTTACATCTTTCATTTTAGAAAATGTAGAAAAATCTTTTAGATATAATTTATACTTAGGATAATTTTTAATTATAGCTGTTAACTCCCATGCCATCCCTTCTACTAAGTTTAAAGTTGCAATAACAAGTCCTATATACATTCCTACAGTAATTTTCCCTTCTACCACTGGAAACAGTAATATGCATGAATTTATCATAGATAAAATTGCAATAATTATACTAGCAAGCTTTGTCTTAATAAAAATTCGTTTATCTGCCTTATATTTAATTTTACATTCCTTTTCGTATGATACTCCCCATAATTTGTCTATAGCCCTTGTATACCCAAATAAAAATCTTTCTAAATAAGACTCCTTTGAGCATAATATGTTTTTTAAGTAATCTGCCTTACGTCCATATTTTTCAGCTTCTATATAAGCATCATAATTAACCTTCCCGCTTTTAAAAGCTAACAAAATTAAACATAGTGAAAAAACAAAAATAACTATAGCTGCCCTTAAATCCTTACTTCCTATTAATATAAAAATGCTTCCTACTTTTATAGTAACTTCTACTATATCAAGTAAATTTTCAAAACCATTTTGTATACTTTCTACTATAGTACATCGAATTCTTGATATTAACTTCCAAGATTCATCATTTTCAATATACTTGTACTCTAAGATACCCTGCTTTTTTATAACTTCAGGTAAAAATTTCTTATTTAAACAAATATTAATTTCTAGTTTAAAAAAGATAAAATAGATTGGGCTAAAAAAGAAAATATAAGAACTAAAAGAATTGTAATTAGGGGTTTATAAATCCTAACCATATCTCCATTTTTAAAAACCTCAATGGCCATATCAATAAACTTTTTAGTTGTGACCACCTGTATACTGGGAAGAAATCCAATTAATGTTCTAAGTACAATCTCACCTATAGCTAACATAGGTGAAATTTTCAGGGGTATTTTTATATATTCTAGTTGATTATAGGTTTTACTTTTGATATTCATATGAACTTCCTCACTTTAATACTTAACTTATTCTATTTAACTTGTTTTAAATTTACTTATCAGTTATATTTTCTATATTTCGACACATAGTCATAATATTCTGACATCAATTAGATAATACTATTTTTTTATTATTATGTAAATATGTACAAAGTAAAAAACCAGTAATAAAATTTTTATTACTGGTTTACTATATTAAAATATAATAGAAGATAGTCATGCTTAATTACTTGTCTTTTTAATAATATCTATTTAACTGATTTGTATTCACATTATTGTCTATTTTTTAATCTAAATAAAAAGCTTTCACTCCTCTTAATTATTAACCTGTAACTAAAGATACATTTAATGCATTTAGAACAGTATTAATAGGTGTAAATATACTTTTATTTGTAGCTCCTCCTACTAATTGACCTACTGCATTTATATTTTCATCTAATAATATAGCACCAGAATCGCCTTCTTCGCTCATTTTACTAGTAATTATCTGATCTACCATAATATATTTCATAGTAGATGATACTCTTAACAATATAACAGCATGCAGTTGGGTTATTTTTGCCATAGTTTTTTCTGAAGTTCTACCTACCTTCATTACATTTTGAGACAAAGAGGCCGAACCTATTCCTTTAGGTGGTCCCACAATAGCTATCTCAGGAACTGCAATATTAGGTGAATTTAACATAGCTATAGCTGAATCTACAAAGTTATTTTGACCTGCAAAATTTAATGGAATAAATTTAGTTAAAGTAGCTACTGCATCTATACCTGGTCTTCCTCCATCTCCAATACTAGGTTGAAGTATAGATGATCCAATTGCTGCTCTATTTGATGAAGCTAAAATATGATTATTACCAAGTATATATCTATTTACTCCATCACTTACTAGACATCCTGCTGTTCCAGTTCTAGG
This sequence comes from Clostridiaceae bacterium 14S0207, assembly GCA_003288255.1. Lineage (GTDB taxonomy): Bacteria > Bacillota > Clostridia > Clostridiales > Clostridiaceae > Hathewaya > Hathewaya limosa. Next base: position 28,268 of record CP026601.1, read on the forward strand.
AAATGACTCATTGCTAACACTATATCCACCAACCACGGGTCTGACTCTTTGATTTAATGCTTGCTGTTCAAATGGACCTGATTCATATACATCTGTTGGAATTCCTTTATAACATGGTGGTATTCTATCAAATGAACTTAATTCATTTGAGGGAACTTTTTTTTCTACGAATACTGATATACATTTAATATCTGTATCTATACCATTTATTTGTTTATAACCGAATCCAACACCTACAACATTAGCTTTACTTAAAAAATAACCATATTCACATAAGCATATACGTGGAATTTTATAGTCCAAACATATATTATTCATAATATCTTCTTTAATTAAACATTCATTCAAATTACTCACCTTACCTCTAAGAGTTGTAATAATATAGTATATTCTATAAAACTAATTTTGCTACTAATCCTAATAATATGTAGATAAATGTAATGTAATAAACAAAAGGTAAATATAAAAAGTATTTTTTATTCAAATTATACATAATTTAGGTTCATAGTATTAATTACACCAAAAAACATATAATTTTAATTACATGTCTTCTTAACTTAAGACTATTTTAAAATTCGACTACACCCTATAGAATTTCTTATAATAGAACCATATAAATAATTATGAAAGTATTATTACTATAACTATTGAGTTAGTGAAAAATCATATAAAAAACTTTAGCTTAAAAAAAATTAAACACCTATAAATAAAGGAATTTATCATATATTTGCTTAAATAATTAAATATTCCATATTAACTATATATTATGATATAATTTAAAGATAAATTTAATTTAGGAGGATAAGATATGAATTTTCTATATTTATTTATCCACTGCTTGATAGGTTATATTTTGGCATATGTACTTCATAAATTTTTATTAAAAGAAAAACTAAGTAAACTAAAGGTTTCCCCTTCTAAAAAAGTAATTATTGTTGTTGTAAATTTCATTGTTCTTTATGGACTTTTAAAATTAAATAATAAGTTAATTCTTTATAAACCCTTAAATCAGATAATATTTGGATTTTTATTTGCATTATTTGGAATAGTTTATTCATCTTTAAAAACATCATAAAGGTTTCAATGAATTAATTTTATTTTATAAATACATTTGTAATATATTTGTTTATATAGTTAAATATTTAATATTAACTATATATTATGATATAATTTAAACATAAATTTAGTTTAGGGGGACAAAACATGAAGTATATATTTATTATAATAATTGCCCTGATAACATATGTAATTGGAACCTTTGTATTAAAAGAAAAACTAAGTAAGATAAAGCTTTCTTCTGCTAAGAAGAATATTATTATGTTTGCATATTCCTTTCTACTTGTTATACTTTCACATTTTAGTAATAAGTTAAATGTTTCTCAGATGATACATAATATAATATCTGGACTTTTAATTGGATTATTCGTTACACTTTCTTCATCTTTGAAAAAATCATAAAGGTTTCAATGAATTAATTTTATAATATTATGGATGGTTATACAAATTTAAGGCATACTTCATCTTCTCAATTTTAATACCAATTCTAGCACTCATAGTCGGTATAAACTTTCAACCCTATATTCTTGCAATTATGATGATATTAATAGAAACTGTGTTTAGTTTCATCCTTATATTTCAAAATTTAAAAATCCTAAAGTTAAAATGAAATTTTAAAGGTATCCTAAATATAAAAAACAAGAAATAAAAGGGTAAAAAATTACTCTTTTATTTCTTGTTTTTTTAAAGTTCATGTTTTTTATACTATGAATTTTTCTTTAAATACTTTATCTTGAAATCTTCCCTATTATCCAGTCCTAAAGCCATTGCAAGATTGTTATATAAGAAGTATTTAAATAACTTGGATTTAACTTGCTTTTCTTTAAGTTGAAACCATTCTTCCTGCTTTTCTATAACCTTTTCTCTCTCATCATCTGAAATATCTTGATTTAATATAATTCCAAATTCTCTAATTTTGCTTTCATACTCCACATTTAATTGTTGTAGAATAGAATTATGAATAATTTCATATCCAAATTGATCTTCTTTTTTATATTTTTTAATAGCCTTTTCTAGATATTTTTCATAGGCATTATCTATTTCCATATTTAATTCTTCCGCTGTTTTACTTTGTTTCTTTTTAGCACTTTCCACAATTTTTATTATATGTTTATGAGTTTCATCTAAATTAAGAAAACCAGAAGTTAATGCCCAATTTAGAACTGCTCCAAAGCTTGTCTTAATTTTATTATCATTAGCCTGTTCTTGAAGCCATAAAACATATTTAGTAATTTCCCATATATCATGTTCCTTTAGAACACTTTCTGCCTTATTTTCACTAAATCCTACTATATTAACTAAATATGCATGCATGTCCTCAGGTATAAATAGGTCATTTTGCCCTTTATTAGCCTTTTTAAGAGCTTTTTTACTATCCTTCGATGTTTTCCCTATCTTTTTATTTACTTCCCTTAAAAAGTCCTCTTTGGAAATTGAAAATAATATGTATAATTGTGGTTCTTGATCATTATTTGGAAACTCATCAGAAAAAAGAAAGTCTTTTATTACATCTATGTCTCTTAAACTCTTTAATGGTTTTAGTAGTTTCTCCTTAATTTTTGAAGGTTGATATGGATATATGGGAAGTTTTTGGGATAAAACTTTAAAACTTCTCTTAATGTATTGAGCTTTTTTATCTCCTATGTATTGATTTCCTTGGACATATAAATAAAGTCTTCTGTAAAATCCCCTAGAAGGCAGATTATAATATTTCTCTTTATTAAAATATTTAAAGAACTGATATCTAATGTTATTTATTATAATTTTGTTAAAGTTTACAGTACATCTATTATCATTGTATACTTCATCTTTCTTTTTCTTCTTAGATCTAAATCTAACATCCGTTAACAACGAAAACATATCTACGTTATTTATTACATACTCTTGATTCTTTTTATCATAAATAACACCATTAGTAAAACTATAATATTGAGCATTCCTTAGTCTTGATATTTCTTCTTTTAATTTTTTAATAGCATCTCCTCCATGGGATTTTCCCATATAATCTAATAACTCATTTAAAGTAAATTTAAGTTCATCTGAATCTATCTTATAACATTGTTTCATGTTATCGAAGGATATAGGTCCAAGTTTTTCTAAATATAATCCTATTAAACTATTCCAAACATCTAAACTTTGGAGATTTGGCATAGAATTTGCTATTAAAAGTTCTCTTTTAATGCCTTTACTATCATACCACATCCTATAAACTACAGGAAACTGCATAGCATTTAACTTAGGATTTCCTTTATTTAAATCTTCTACAATTCTTCTTAATACATCTTCCACTTCTTCACTTAAATCTTTCGTTCTAACTAAACTTTCAATGGTTTCAACTTCTTTTTTACTAGATATAAATAAGGGTTGTTCTACTATATTTACATCTGCAATAGTAGCCGATTTTAGCATTTTAGGTTTGTTATCCACACCCTTGTCCACAGAATATTCACACCCTTTATCATTGATTTTTCTAGTGTTATATAATTTGTACACAAATTATATAAATTTATTTTAAGTATGTAAACTTATATAAAAATCCTATCATATATTATCAAGGAGTTCAACGAAAATATCAAGGAGTTCGTAGAAAATATCAAGGAGTTCACAGAAAATATCAGGGAGTTCACAGAAAAAAACAAGGAGTTCGTAGAAAATATCAAGGAGTTCACAGAAAAAAAATAGCTGTAGCCATTGGTACAACTGTCCTTGAAAAAATGTTTACAACAACACTATATTTATACTATATATTATACTGTTTTTATACTATAGAAAAATCTAAGCTTATTTAAAAATATCATAAAAAACCATATAAGCATTGATACATCTAACTTCTATGAAACATTAACCTAAATAAAATATACTTAAGAATATCAGGGAACAAAAGATAAATAACAGGAAATAGAAAAAAAATATCAAGGAACAGAAAAAAAGATAATGTCTGTAACCATTGATATATCTTACTTTTAAAAAAATTTATAACAACTTTATATACTATTATCATTATATATCTTTACTTTATTTAATCTATATAAGTATATTTATCTAAAATATCAGGGCATTCGCAGAAAAAATAACTGTAGTTTTTGATATATCTAACTAGAATAAAGAATAACTATATCTTACTTTGTATCTTCAATAGCTGATTTAACAGCATATTTTATTATAAAAAAAAGTATAATTCCTTTTAATGACTCTACTAATAGTTCTAAAAACATCCTATATCCTCCATATTTATAATTTTAAATTATCCATATAAATACATAGTACATTAAATTATACAATTATTCAATATATACCTACTTTTGTAAGTATACTATAATTAACTTAATACATTTATAAAAATTACGGAAAATATCAAGGCACTCATAGAAAAAAGCAGTTGTATCTGCAAATACAACTGCTCTCTATTTCTTTATAAGGAATCTATAACATCACATCTACTTAAAATCAGTTTTTTTATACCTTCTTTATACCATTCAGGACAGTGAAACCAATTTATAGTATCTAATTTTAATCTTAAAATTTTAGTCCAATGCTTATATCGTGATTTATAATTCTCTATAACATACTTTGCTAAAACATTATTCTTTGATACAAAACTTGGATGAGGTTCTGAATACTCTACTAAATCCCTATTAAAGTCATCAGGCATAGCACTGGACATTAAAGAATATCCATGGTCAAATAATGGAGCAAAACATAGTAGCTCTTGGGAGTCATTATCTATAATAAATCCAAAGTTTCCTAGATGCCTATCTCTATTTTCTATTATATAATCAAAAACTATCATATCTAAAAAGTCTTGTCTAAATTCATTAGGTATCCAACTTATAACACTGGTAAACTTCCATTTATTTTTATTAGGTTCTATAGATTCTAAAAAATACCTAACAGGTAAATATCCCTTATCCTTGCTTGTAAAGATCTCACACACTGAGCAATTTTGATTATGCCATTTATCAGTCAGATATGGTATGCAATTTACCTTTAAAATTCTTCCCAACTCACTTACTATAGCTTCTGCAAAATGTTCTTTATCTAAATTAGCGGCTCCTATATTGCCTCTTTTATACAATAAAAGTTTATTATCTATTCTTCTCCATGCCTTATTCATAACTCCTTGAGTTGTAAGTTCAGGTGAAGATACCTTTGGAGTGTTTACTGTACCGCCTAGACTTGTATTATTACCAAAGAAGGTTATAAGACCTAAAGCTTCTTGAAAGTTATTGTCATATAAGTTATATTTAGTCCAACATAGATCCAAAGGATATGTATCCTTGCCCTCTAAAGGCTTTATCCAATAACTATCATTTAAGCTAAATCCGTTATTTAACTTTAGATAATCAAGTGCACTTGGATTTTCTTTAAAATCTAAGGATTCTATTAACTTTTCTAAATGGTTTCTATTAGTAGGAATTACCCTACTTTTAAACCATGTATTCAAATCACCTATATTATGTTTTAGTATATATGGAATTGCTTTTTTATCAAATATTTGTATAATAGGATATTTCCCATCTATATCTAATTCATCACTAAATATTAATACTGGTATATCTTTATTCATAAGATATAATTTACTCATAGGTTCCTCCTTTCTATGGTATTAAAGATATCTTTAATTTATTCTGGCATATCTAAAAAGGCATCTTGAATGCTATTATCTAGGTCTTTATTTATTACATCCTCAACCTTTTTAGGAGATTCCTCAATTGAAGATTCATTACTTGTAACACTACACTCATTCATAAGTTTTTTAATCATTTCTTCTATATAAGACTTATCCATATGGGAATCATCAAATTTTAATATCATTCTCTCAAGTGCTGCACTTCTTGAACTTAATTTATTTTTAATCTGATATTCCTCTATCTTTTCTATAATATCTTCTTCTAGATTAAAACTAATAGTTTTCTTCATGGACTATCACCTTTTCTACTTAAAAATTCTAGTTCCTACTAGATATAAGCCTTTAGCAGTTGCCATTTGAGGATCATCTACAAGTTTAAAATCCTTATCAAATTCCATGTTTAAAGCTGTACCTCCTGATATATATACATCCATTTCATCAAGGTTGATCCAGTTATCTTCGATTTCTTGGCTTATTCTTTCACTTAAAGATTCATAAGCATTTTTCTTTAAAACCTCGTAGTCATTAGATGTATCTATTTCGTTTAAATCCTTCATTATGTTTTCGTCTTCTAATTTATTTTGGACAAACTCTAAGGCACTTCTATTACCAAGTTCTATAGTTTTAGATCTTTTATCATTAAACTTTAAGCCCTTATCAAAGTAACTAATTTCAGTTGTTCTAAAACCTACTGATACAATTCCTGTAGGTTTTTCAGTAGCACATTTATCTTTAACTTCCCACATAAGTGCAGCGTCACCTTCACGGAAGATCTTAACGTCTACTATTTTAATATTTTTATATCCACCATTAATTTTATCCTTAATTGTAATTTCTTTATCTTTATATTTTTCTGTAACTTCACTTAAAGTTGATTTTTTAAATATTTTATAAGGAACACCTAACATTAATTTAACCTTATCGGCTATGGCAACTTCATTTAAAGCAGCATATAAAAGCTTTTCTGCTGTAGTTGTTGTTTTACTATCTTTACTGTTTCTAGTTGGAGTATACCCTTCTTTTTCTGCAAGCATTCCAGCAAAGTAACTTTCCTTATTGTGTTCTATAAAAATAGGTTGATCATATAAAGAAAAATCTAAATTTCTACCAAGCCCTATAACACTTTTAAATAAACAACTTTTCTTTTGCTCATTATATTCACTATAAGCTTTGGTGTAACCCCTACCAAGGTCCATACCTATTATTTGTACATCATTTTCCATTTTAAACTCCTCCTACTTTGGGTTTATATTTCATTTTTAATAATTTTCTCGTAAAATCCATCCTGGAATAATTATACAATAATTTTTATTACTTTTCAATAGTTTTTCAATGGTTTTCTATTAAAGATTTAAATTGTATTAATTTATTTTTGTGTTTTTATTGATTTTCTATTGTTTTTTCAATAGATTTCTATTGATTTTTCTTGTGTTGAAATTTTTTCTAAATCTTTCAATAGATATCTAATAGTTTTTTAATAGAAACCTATTGATTAATTTTTAAGTTCTTTTGTTAAGTTGCTTTCTATTGGAAATCTATTTATTTTCTATTGGCTTTCTGTTAAAAAGTAAATTAAAAAAATACATTCAATAGAAATTTAATAAAATTCCATTAGATTTCTATTGAATACTAAACGAAGTTTTAATGTGCGTCTGTTTTTTATTGGTTTTTCAATAGATTTCTATTGATAGACTTTTTAAATAAATTTATAGTAATGACACTTTGTTTTAAATATAAACTTAAGATTATACTTAAAATAAATGGTTTAAAAAACTATACTATTTACTTTTTTTGGTGTCATAACTCTTGTAATTTTTGACACTTATGTAATAAAACTGTATAATCAATATATTTAGTGGTGTCAAAAGTTATATTCAAAGGTGGTATCAAAAGTATAATGATTTATGGATATGCCAGTGTAAATATTTATGATGAAAATTTAGAACATAAACTAAATGAGCAAATAGGAATGTTATTTTGTAATGGCTGTACTAAAGTTATTGAAGAAAAATATGTACTTAAGGAACCTCGAATTAGACTTAATGAACTAAAAATAAGTTTAGTTGAAGGAGATATATTAGTTGTAACTAAGCTAGATAGGTTATCTCATAATCTAAATTCTGCTTATAAATTCATTTTACAGCTTATAAAAGGAAAAATAGGTATCATTATACTCGATATAGGTTTAATTGACTACAGAAAGGAATCTGAGCCTATTTTAAAAGCTATTACTTCTATAATCCAATTTAACAAAACAATAAAAATGGAAAAAATACAAACTGGAAAAGCTTTAGCAAGAAATTTACCTAACTATAAAGAAGGTAGACCTAAAAAATATAGTAATGAAAAAATACAAGAAGCTCTAAAACTTCTTTCTGTAAATGGTGGGAAGTATAGTTACAATGAAACAGAAAGAATTACAGGTATAAGTAAAAGTACCTTACTTAGAGAAAATAAAAAACAGACCAGAACTTTTTAATTCTGATCTGTTTGGAATATAAATATTAAGTTAATAATCAAAGATATTACAATTATTATTATAGGACATTTATAAATGTATTCATTAGGATTAGTAAAATGTGAACCTGTAAGCTTATCTAAATGATAATAGACCTTAGAAAATAATAATACTAGTATTGTGGCAAAAACATGTAAATTGAAAGTAATAAATAAATACTTAAATTTTCTATTTTTCATAGAAATCCTCCTAAAGACAACCCCTGTATTATTAGATATTTATCTAATAAGTATATTTGAAATAATAATACCTAAAATTGGTTCTTATTTCTAAATGCATTATACTCTATTTTTTTCACTTAAAGAACGTAATTTTTAATATTAAAACTAGAAAATTTTACTAAAAATAATAACATTGTCGTATTATTATTTTTATAATTTAAAACATATATTTTAAATATATATTTTATTGACATGGGAGGCATTGAAAATAAAGGGATGAGGGCAGATGAAGGTACCTTAAAAGGAATAAAGGTACCCTAAAAGGAAAATGAAAGTTGTAAATGTACCTTAAAAGGAATAAAATGTACCCTAAAAGGAAGCAAAAAAAATTTATATGTATCCTAAAAGGAAGCAAAAAATTAAGGAGAAAAAAAGCTGTGGATAACTTAAAAAATAAAGATGAAGTTAAATTTTCTAAAAGTATAATTTATAAATCTAATACCTTAATTGAAGGAAGTTATTATTTAAGTTTAAATGAGCAAAGATTAATATGGCTTGGTGCTAGAAAGCTAAAACCTATTTTTATTAATTCAAATTTAACTCCAGAAGAAATGAGAAAGATGATAATGGTTAATATGTTTGATTTAATAGAAATTAATGTTTTTGAATTTAAAAAGTCTTTTAATATAAAAAGTAATAATTTATATGAAGATCTATCAAAGATAACTAATAAGCTATATAATCGCAGTGTTATTTTATATGATGAAAATGATAACTTAATTAAAAAAAGATGGGTTATAACATGCAAATATGATGAGAATAGAAAGTCTGTTTTTCTTCAATTTCACCCAGATTTAATTATGGAACTACTTGTATTTTCAAAGAAATTTACACCATTAGAATTTGATATATCATCTCATATACGCAGCACATATACATATAGAATTTACGAACTTTTGAAGCAATATGCAAGTCTAGGTAGAAGACTATTTACCTTTGAAGAACTTCGATATATATTGGCTATTGAGGATAAATGTTATAGTCGTTATTCAAGTTTTAAACAAAAAATATTAAATCCATCTATAAAGCTTATAAATAAAAGCAGTGATATTACAGTAGATTTTGAAGAGATTAAAGTTAAAAGGGCCGTTGAAAAACTTGTATTTACTATAAAAGTTAAAGAAAAAGCTCTAGCTTCAGGTGAACAAATTGAACAAATTAAAATATGTGAAACGGATATGACAAGTCAAGAGCTATCTGCATTTTATACATTAAAGGATCTATTTAAAAACATTTCTATAACGCCTTATGAAGCTAATAGAATCTTTGATGCTGCTTTATCAGGAATCGATACCTTTGATTTAGATATGAGTTGTTTTGATTATATAAAATATGAAAAAAAAGTTATAGATAACTGGTCTGAGGGAAAAGTTATAGATAATTATGTTGGAGCATTGATTAATGGTTTAAAACAAAATTGGAAACTTAATAAAAAGGAATCTAGTTTTACTAATATTGAATCTAATCTTACGGTAGAAAAGCTAAAAGAGTATGAATCTAAGCTACTTCAGCAGCAATTTAACTATGCATGTGAGGAATAAAATAAAGTAAAGGTACCAAAAAAGGAATGTAAGAAGTTAAAATAAGGTATAAATTAAAAAATATCGTAAAAAATAAGTTTATTTTACATGAATCTTAATAGTACGAGAAATAAAAGTAAAATTTACATTCCTTTTAAGGTACATTTAGAATTAAGATCAAAAAACTTTCCAGTTTAAGGATAAAAAATCAGTTTATATTCCTTTTTGGGTACATATAAAATTTTAATACTGATTTTTTATGAGTTTTAGCTAAATTTAAAGAGAAAAACACTTAGATCTTAATTAAAGTTTACTTAAAAACAATAATTTTTAAAATATCTATAGGGAGTTTAATAATATATTATATAAATTTTCTTATAAAAATATGTTTTAAAGGTACCAAAAAAGGAATGAGAATAGTAAAAAATAGATTTAATTTAAGTTTTAATTCTATATTTTAATAGGTATTACTGAGACTATATAGTAAAATCAAATAATAAAACGTAAATATTACTATTTTAAGTGGCTATAATGTATACTTATCTTCCTTTTTGGGTATAATTAAAATAAAAAACAAAAATATAATTTGTGTTAATGATAGATTTAAAATAAGAAGGATCAAAATTAAAAATAAAATGAGATTTACTCAGAATACATTAAATAATAAAAAGTAATTAATCAATAAAGTTTTTAAAAATAAATTAAGAAAATGGGTTAATTTAAATAAATATGAATACACTTATTTAAATTAACAATATAATCTTGATATTACTATAATTTCAATATAAACTTGTAGTAGGTATTTAAATTATTATAAATACAAAGGGGTAAGTGAAAATGGATATAATATTTAAATCAATAGATGTAATTCATAATGCACTTGTAATATTTTTTATAGTATTCTTTATTCCTATAGCAATATACGTAATACATAAAGTAATTAATATAATGAGAATATCAAAGGATTTAAAGAACTTATTTAATAAAGTTTTTTGGGGGAAGATAAAAAAATTAGATAATCCATCTATAAAAAATAAAGTTATTCTTACAAGTACCTTTATAATATTATTTATTATTGGATGTAGTGTATTTTTTTTAGATGTTACAATGATAGCAAAATGCTTAATATATATCATTCTTATTTCTGTATTTTTTAAAATTTCAATATTAGTAAGGGAAATCTAGAATTTAAAATAATTAAAACACCAAGTATATAATTAAATAGATACTTGGTGTTTTTTATATAATACATTTGTATTATGTTTGTATGTCCTTTTATTCCTTATTATTTAATAGGATATCCAACATATTATTAGTGTTATTTATAAAAGAGCTTGTGATTTTATAACTTTCAGTATCCGTATAATTAACTAATTGAAGATTTCCTTCCCTAATTTCATAAATACTTGCATTTGGATAGGCCATGATTATAGGAGAATGTGTTGCAATTATGAATTGAGATCCTTTTAAGGCTAATTGATGTATTCTACTAATTAAGGTCATCTGTCTTAAAGGGGATAGCGCAGCTTCAGGCTCATCTAATATGAAAACACTATTACCATTAAATCTGTTTAAGATTAAAGCTAAAAAAGCTTCACCATGAGATCGCTCATGTAAGGATTTTCCACCATAACCTTGAATGAAACTAGGACTTCCATCGAAATTTAATTCATCTATAGTACTTTCTACATTATAAAAACTCTCAGCTCTTAGAAAGAAACCATCCTTAGGTTTTCTAACACCTTTAATAATTTTAATATAGTTATGTAAAGATGAATGAGTATCTACAGAGGAGAAATTAAAGTTTTTAGTACCGCCCTCAGGATTAAAACCATAAGCTACAGCAATAGATTCTAAAATGGTAGATTTTCCAGAACCATTTTCTCCAACTATAAATGTAACATTAGGATGTAAGTTTAAATAATTTAAGTTTTTTATAACAGGAATACAGAAAGGATATTTCGAAAAAGAATCTATTTTATCTCGTCTAAGTTCAATGCCACGTATAAATTGATTTATAGAATTAAAGTCCAAAATATCTCCCCAAAAATAATTAAGTTTTATTATATTTTACCATATTAAATGAATATGAAAATAATCTAGACGAATATAATATTTTTGCTGATTTTATTACTCAGTTAATCCTTGTATTAGTGAATTTATAATAAATAGAGAAATAGTCTATAGAAAAGATTTTAAAGGTTATCTATTTTATGGAATTTATTTTAATTTAAGAATACAAACATAATACAAATGCAATATATTTTTATAGATATAATGGTATTAAAATTCTTATTTAAATAAAATATTCATATATTGAAATATATTACACATTATTTTATAATATTGTAATAGAATACTTTTTTTTCAAATATAAAGAAAAATTTTATAAAAATATTAGAAAAATATTACAAGAATATATAATGAATATAAATATAAAAAACTAAGGTCTGGAGAAAAGGCTAAGGGGGTTAAGATGTGCATGAATTTAATGAATATGTAGTGAGTTTATTAAAAGAGACTAATCTTAAACATAAGGAACAAGAAAAATTAAAAAAAGAATTAATGAAACAATTGAAAAGCTTAAAATGTGAATATATAAATAAAGGTTTTTTAGAAGGAGAAGCTATACAAAAGGCCATAGAAGAATTTGAGGAATCAGGATATTTTAAAAACAAGTATAATTTTTCTAATGATAAACAAGTAAATGGTTTTAATCTTTCTTATTTTATCAGAACTAATTTAATACTAATTACTACATATATCTTTATGAATTTTATTGGAGCCTTACTACTGAAAAGAGTGAAAAAGTTTAATATAATATATTTTTGTATAATTGCGCTTACTTTACTTTTAAATTATATATGTGCAACTAGGACTTTTAGAAGAAAAAAAGATAGAGTTAAAAATATAGTCTTAGTAGGTTTTTCTTTTTTTTTCCTTGAAAAAATATTAATGCTAGTTTTATGTTATATATATATGCTATTTCATAATAGAGGAGATATAAACATTACTACGTTGTATGTATTTAATTTTAATAATTTAATTGTATATCTAGGTATAGTAATATTTACGATATTTTTATCAAAGTATTCTAATAAAAAAGTTAAAGAGAACATAAATATACTAATTTTAAATTTTATTATACTATTTTCAAGTATATTATTAAATTTACTATATTTTCTTTTTCCTAATAGATTTTATTTACTTAAATTAATTATATGTGAAATTTTTAATATAAAAATAAAAACACTTACTAAAAATTTTTATATATGAACATTAATAATTCCATAGTTATTATAAATATAGGATTATTAGTATTAATATTTTTTATAATTTATAAGATTGTTCATAAACATTTAAAGGATAGATCTTAGATTTTATAATAAAGATTTAAGGTATGGCAATATTACCATACCTTAAATAAATTTAAAGATCATATATTCTTATCTACTGTCTACAGTTATGGAACCTATATTTGTATCTTTACCACTTTTATCACATACATAGAGTTTGTACAAGCCACCTTTATTATCGGGAATTTTTATATCACTTTTTCCTGATCTTCCATAACAAGTTGCATTGCCATAAACAATTGTATGTCTATTATGAGATTCTTGTCCATCTGCTCTTACAAAGAAATGAGATCTTGAAGGTGCACCATTCCATCTTATAGTAAAAGTTTTATGTGAAGCAAACCAACCTTCAGTATCAAAACATCCATTTTTTAGAGGTCCTTTGATTTGTGCGTTCTCAAATCCACTTACACCTAGATTATGAACAGTCCAATTATAAGCAGTTCTTGTGGTACCTTGGAAATGTTGAGCTACTATTGGTTCCTCAATATCAGTTGATGGTGCTATAGTTCCTGCATGAGTAATTATAGGTAAAGAAAATAATGAAGTTGTAGTTATCATACTTGTAATTAATAACTTAGAAATTAAATTTCTTTTCATTTCTAATCCCCCTTTTGTATAAAAATTACCACTTATGTTTATTTTAACATATACTTCAACAAAATAAACCCCGTTTTCAGAAAATATTTAAAAAATTATGTAAAATTATAAAAAAAGGTACAATAAATAACTTTAAGGAATGTTTTTTAAAGCAGTTATTTATGTACCAAAGCTAATTTTAATATTTAAGTAATGTTTGTTATGGTTAGTTCTATAGTGTGTTTTGAACTCTTTATAAGATTTATTTATCATACTTTTCTATAAACTCTAATAGAGCTTCTGTATATATGTCTTGGGATTTAAACTCAGGAAACTTTTTTATAAACTCTTGGAATTTATCTTTTATTCCTGAGTAAATTCTAATAGTTGTAACTTTTACGTCACCAGAAAACTTTGCTTTATCTATTTTGAGTTCTGGAACTTCTATAATTTTTTCTTCGCTTTCTATTTTATGAAACCAGTTAATAAGTTTAAAAATATCTTCCTTTGCATTAATGATTTCAAATAAATCATTTTTTATATTATCTTGTAATACAAGTGTATTTTCCTTATTTTCCAAGGGTTCTTTCTGTATTACATTTGTATTATAAGTGTTTTGAGTTTCAGTAGTATTAGTTTCTATATTTAACTTAGGAGTTTCTTTCTCTTTATTAATATTACTTCCCATGACTATATTATAAATATATTTATTTTTTCTTTATTAAATTCATAATTATTCTTTCTAAATCTTAATCTTATGGTTTTCCTTTGTATTTTTAGATCATCTGATATTTTTCTTAGGGACTCCCCTTTTCCTAATTTTTTGTTTACATATTCAACTTGGGAATTTACATCTAATTTATCAAAATTTCTTCTATCCATACTCATCCCCCTAGAATAAAAATATAATACAAATAAAATACATATGTATTTTATATTATCTTCTATTATAGATATAAATTTCCTTTAAATAACTGTAAAAAGATTTGTATTTTAAGACTTTTTATAAGGTTTTAAATTGATACTTAAAAATTTTATAGATTATAAGCATTAATTATACAGTTAATATATTAGTAGATGATATAATGATACTATACATTAAAAACTGGAGGTTATTATGGAATCTTGTGAAGTGGTATACAAAACATTGAAGAAAATGGGAATTTCCTATGATATTGTTGAACATCCACCGGCAGAGACTACAGAGGATGCAGATAGGTATATTGAAGGTAGGGAAGGTGTACGTACAAAAACACTTTTTTTATCTAATAGAAAGAAGACTACATATTATTTAATAATTATGGATGATAAGAAAAGATTAGATATTAAAAAGCTTGAAAAGATCTTAGATGAAAAAAGTATAAGTTTTTGTTCACCTAAAAGGTTAATGGAAAAAATGGGCTTAGTACCTGGAGCTGTATCATTGTTTGGATTAATTAATAATGTGGAGCATGATATAAGAATTTACTTAGATAAGGAAATGCTCTCAGAGAAATTTATTACCTTTCATCCTAATGACAATACAAAGACAATGTTTATTTCCATAGATGATATGTATAAGTTTATAAGATTGTTAGGATATGAATATTCTATTTTAGAATTATAGATTAAAAAAGTTTATCTGCCAAAATGTATGTATTTTATTTTTAAAAAAATAGATAGGTTCTTTCCCTAAGTAAATTATATTTTTTATTAAAGAATAATGATAATATATTTATATAATTTATTTTTTAATATTACAAAAATATGAATATATACTAAACATAAAGGGGATATACTATGAAAAAACTTCAATCCATTATTCTAGCAACTTTAGTAGCAATATTTTCATTAAGTACATTCGTAGGCTGTAATTCTACATAATCTAAAACATCAAAAGAAGATGAATCAGAGATTTTATATCCTATTTTAAAAGAAAAAAACGGTAAATTTTTATATGGTTTTATAAATAAGGTAGGAAAGAAAGTAGTAGATTGTAAATATGATAATGCTTTTAAATCTGTTAATGGTATGTCAATAATAGTACTTAATAATAAATTTTCTTTTATTAATATAAACGGAAAACTTATTACTCCAAATATAGAATTTCAATCAGTCTATAACTTTAAGGAAGGTTTAGCTGCTGTACGTAACAATAATAAATATGGTTTTATAGATAAAACAGGTAAAGTTATATTTGATTATCAATTTGATGATGTTCTTGAAGGTTTTCATGAAGACTTAGCACCAGTTTGCAAGAATAATAAATGGTCCTATATGGATAAACAAGGAAAATTTAAATGTGATTTTACATTTGATTTTGCTGAAAGATTTTCAGATGGAATAGCACCTGTATATAAGAATAAAAAGTGGGCTTTTATTAATAAAGAAATGAAACCTATAACTGCTTTTGAATTTGATCAAGCCCGTAAATCATCTGAGGGATTGGCAGCTATTTGTAAAAATAATAAATGGGGCTTTGTTAACAATAAAGGAAAAATAGTAATTGAACCTAAATTTGATAAAGTTAATGCATTTAAAGAAGGTTTTGCCTTTGCTAAATTAAATAAAAAAACTGGATTTATAAATAAATCTGGAAACTTCGTATGCAGTTTTAAAATGGATGAAAATGCAGTACCTCCACATTTTAAAGATGAATTAGCTGCTATAAAAGTTAATAATAAAATTGGGTATATGGATAAAAAAGGAGAATTTATAATCAAACCCCAATATAAAATAGGATATAATTTTATTAATGATATGGCTATAGCCTCCCCATATAAAAAAACAGAAGGCCTTATAGATAAACAAGGCAATTATGTATTAAAACCTGAGTACTTATATATAGATTATACAGGCAAAGACCTAATATATTGTGTAAAAAAAGAAAATAGTAAAATGCATTCTATGTATTTAAATAAAAAACAAAAAATTGTTTGGGAAAAATTTTATTCAAAAAACACAAATAAATAATGTAAATCTAAACTAATTCTTAAATGTAAAAAACTAGTAATATATTTATTACTAGTTTTTGTTTTAAAATTTTTATAAGTCTTATTTTTTATATTATTAAAGTTAAAGAACCCATTATTTTTATTTTATAATATTAAATTAAAATAAAGAATTAAAGCTATTTGGTTATGTTTTTTATTAAAGAATAATGATAATATATTTATATAATTTATTTTTTAATATTACAAAAATTATGAATGTATACTAAACATAAAGGGGATATACTATGAAAAAAATTCGATACATTATTCTAGCAACTTTAGTAGCAATATTTTTATTAAGTACATTCGTAGGCTGTAATTCTACATCATCTAAAACATCAAAAGAAGATGAATCAGAGATTTTATATCCTATTTCAGAAGAAAAAAACGGTAAAATACTATATGGTTATATAGATAAGGAAGGAAAAAAAGTAGTAGATTGTAAATATGATAATACTTTAACTTTTATTAACGGCATGGGAACAATTATTAATAACGGAAAACAGTATTTTGTTAATTCAAAAGGAAAGATTATTACCGACTCTCCTGGATTGGATTTCAGTTGGAATTTTAAAGAGGGCTTAGCTTCAGTACGTAAAAATAACAAATTTGGTTTCATCGATACTACAGGAAAATTAGTAATTAAAGATCAATTTGATTTTACTGACTTAAGCTTCAATGAAGGATTAGCATGTGTTTGTAAAAATAATAAATGGGGTTTTATTGATAAAACAGGTAAATCTAAATGTGATTTTATCTTTGATTTTGCGAAAGGTTTTTCAGATGGAATAGCACCTGTATATAAGAATAAAAAGTGGGCTTTTATTAATAAAGAAATGAAACCTATAACTGCTTTTGAATTTGATCAAACATGTAAATTATCTGAGGAATTGGCAGCTATTTGTAAAAATAATAAATGGGGCTTTGTTAACAATAAAGGAAAAATAGTAATTGAACCTAAATTTGATAAAGTTAATGGATTTAAAGAGGATGTTGCCTTTGCTAAATTAAATAAAAAAACTGGATTTATAAATAAATCAGGAAACTTTATATGCAATTTTAAAATAGATGAAGATGCAAATTCTCCACATTTTAATGAAGGATTAGCTTCCGTTAAGGTCAATAATAAAATGGGTTATATAAATAAAAAAGGTATTTTTATAGTTAAACCTCAATATGAAGCAGTATCTATTTTTTATAATGGTACTGCGGTAGTATACCCTTCTATGAATTCAAAAAAAATTAGAACTGGTCTTATAGACAAAAAAGGAAACTACATATTAAAACCAGAGTTTCGTCTTATAAAACATGAAGATAAAAATTTATTATATTGCGAAAAGGAAGAAAAAAATAAATTACATTGTATGTACCTAGATAAAAAAGAAAAAATTGTTTGGGAAACATTTATTTCTAAATAAAAATAAGACTTATTTCTAAAAAATAAAAATAAGACTTATTTCTAAAAAATAAAAAACTAGTAAAATATAAAATTATTCTTATTATCTAATTGTAGTGGTATTTATTATAGTTCTAATCAAAATTAAAGTCAGAATAAATAATATTGATTACATATTTTTCTAACATATGTAATAATTTAATTGAACTTTGAATAAATATATGAGTTTATATATAAATTACTTGTAACTTAAATTCTGAACTATACTGCTGAATAGCTAAGGATAAAAATTCTCTAAAATATTGTTCAAGAGCTTTATTAAGACTATTTATAAAGGAGGTAAGTAGTATTGAACATACATTTAATGAAAGTAGTTACATATTTATTATTTGCTGTTATGATGTATCTTAGCCATAAAGATTTTCAAAATTTTTATAAAAAGGATTATGATTTACATTCAAATAAAAAAGAAATAATTAAATATATTAATAAATGCGAAATTAGAATAGGTATTATATTATTTTTTATTATGACGAATATAATTATTATTGCAACAAATCTTAATAAAATATTAAATATAAAAGGACTTAAGTAATATTACTTAGGTCCTTATTAAAACATAGCCAAAGTTATTTAGAATGATTATGCTGCAAAAATACAGAACCACATTAAAACTAGAGAAGTTATATTTGCTTTTGTTCTGTAAGATAAACTTCTATTTCAGTTTTAGTTAGTTTACGTATTTCAGCATTAGGGCTTTCAATGTATTTTTCTGATATATAAATAGGTCTATTGCTTTTACATAACTTGTCCTTATTTTTTAATAAATACATCTTTAAATCCCCTTCTGTATGAAATATTTTATAAGAAATCCTATTATTATTTCCTATAATTTCATAAATTCCACAAGTATCCTTGCAACTTACTTCTGCTGTTTTTAAATATAGTTTAGCTATTTCTAGGGTTTTAAAAGGAAAATTCCATCTATAAACATTTCGTTTAGGATCTTTTTCAATGCAAATACATCTGCCACAAGTTGAACAGATATACTGAGTATGATTTTCTAGACATTGTTTTGGTTTTAAAATAGGGGTTACCCTTGGATTAGGACTATAACATTCTGTACATATCATAATAAAACCCACCTTTTTACTAATTTAATGTATTTTAAATTATATCATAATAAACTAATCAATATATTTAGTCACAAAGGATAGGTTTCTTTTTATAATATAAAACATAATAAATCAAAATTCACCAAAATTTTTGTTTTTCATAGTATATATAGTGTATTAAATATAAAAACGAAGGGATGAAGTTTAACAGATGAACTGGAATCAAAGGATAAAAGAGCTATTAACAGGGGAATGGGTAATAGCAAGTAAGGTGAATAATAATAAAGTTTTAGATGTTAATGGTAATGATGGATCATATAATGTGAGAATATGGGATAAATCTAATGCAGATAATCAAAAATGGACTGTAGAATTTGACTCTACGAATAGAGCCTTTGTAATTAGAAGTGTAGCATATAGAAATAAAGTGTTAGCTAGAATTAGTACAAACAAAGCAGCGGGGGTAAATGTAATTGTATCGGATTATGGAACTAATAATCCGATAGATATGGGACAAAGATGGTATCTTCACTATAATTGTAATGACTACTATACACTAGCTAATTATGTAGGAGATTATTTAAATCCAATGGTATTAGATTTATATGGTTCTAATACTAACAATGGTGCCAATATACAGGTTTTTCCTTTTCATGGTAAGGACAACCAATGTTTTAGTTTTATAAGACAATAAGTTTATAATAAAGTTAAAATAGTTATGAAATTTAAAAAGTTAGGCGAGCCTATTTATATGGCACGCCTTTATAATGGACTTGCTTTTAGTAAATATTTTCTCTTTGTAGTTAGATCTAATGGGCTAAAGAGTTTATTGGTATAAATACATATTGTACAAAAATAATAGAAATGATTTTCGTAATAAAAGTAACAAGGCTATTGACAAACTATGTTTATCAACAGCCGAAAGGTCTTTTTATTAATCTTAGTTTCTATTCATATTCATCTTTAATATGATCTTTAAAAATCATTAAATCTGAAAAAGTCATAATTAAAGATATAAATAGTGATTCCTCTATACTACTTAGTAAGTTCCAAGTTCCTTTAAAGTGTTTAAGTAAAAAACAAAGAATAAATATTAAAAAAAACCCTTTAATAAAGCTCAAAGTTCTTTTTTTAAGGTTAATAGCATGTCTAAATTTTATAAGATTAAATATTAGGATAAAAGCAAAAAATCCAATTATAAGTAATGCAAAAATAACATAAAACCAAGCAAACTTTGAGGTTAAATAGGAACTAACATTAGCTACATATAAAATGGGAATAAGTAATGTGGCTAATAAAAAAATTATAATTAATGCATATTGAAAATTATCTAATTTATGTTTTTTAAACATTATGTCCTCCTTAATTAGTAATACATATATATTATACTTGTAATATGTGTGGATCATACTTTGAAATGTGTTTATTTATATCACTTACAAATCTATTATAACATTAAATACATTATTATGAAATAAGCTTTAACTGATGCTTATGGTTTTTCAATAAAGTCTATATAAATAAATTTTTTAGAAAAATTATATTGTATTTAGACAAACTATGTTATAATGGGCGTAATTAAAATATGTTCTAATGTAATTAGTATATATACATAATGTCATGGGATGATGTTTTGGATATTGAAAGACTTATTAAAGATTTGGTTAAGCAAATTACAAAAACCGTTTTAAATAAAAGAGAGGAAACTAGTGTAAGAGTTAAAGTGGATAATATGGATTCTACAGATGTCTTTAAAATAATGTTTAATAAATTATTTCATGAAGGAAATTTTAATAAAGCAGAAGATCTAATTTTTTATGAACTAAAAAGTAATAATTCACCTGAAATATACGAAATAGCACTTCAATTTTATAATTCATTACTTGATAAAAGTGATGAGGATTTAGAAAAAAGTAATTTTACTAGAGTAGAAGTATATGACGGATTAAAAGATTTAGAAAGATTTAAAGTTACTTCGTAGAAAGCATTATAAATAGACAAGTTTATTATATGTATAAAATAGGAGGAATACAGTGAAAATTATTAATATTATAATTCCAATAATTCTTGTTATGATTATTCTGCAACAGCTAAGATATATAAAAACATTAAAAATACCTACAAAGAAAAGATATGTTGAACTTTTTACTATGTTAACTAGTGTTATTGTTCTTGGGTGGATCATGTATACTTATGCACAGAATTGGGGTCATTATATAATCGGAGTATTGGGAATTCTTACGTTCATAAGTTCATGTGTTAAGGAAGGAATTTCTTCAAAGGGTTTTGTTTCAATGTATAAATATAAGCAAATTATATTATGGAATGAAATTAAAAAGGTTTCTGTAATAAGTTCAAAGAATATAAAAGTTAAGTTATTTGGCGGCTTTATGGAACAAAGTTTCTATTTTAAAAAGAGTGATTATGATAAAGTAATTGCTGTTATAAAAGAAAATTTACCTGTTACATCAGAATTAGAAATTCTTAATAAATAAATATTAAATGTATTACACCCATATTATATTTATAATATGGGTGTAATACATTATAGACTTAAATTAATATAATTGAGGTGATATAAAAACTTTTTGTATTTATGGGTTTATTGCATTTTGCAATACTTTAAATTCTTCCTTATCTTTTAATTCCTCATAAGGTAAATTATAGATTAATTTTCCATAAAGATAATGCTTTATTTTAAAGTTTTTATGATAATATCAATACAACAAGTTCAAATAATGAATATAAAAGAAATGAAAGTAGGTTTAATTTTTTCACTTTATCAAATTTAGAAGTATCTTTTGTTAGATGATTCATGAATAAATAAAATATTATACAAAAGATAGCAACAAAAGAAGGCTTTAATAAAAACTCTTTCCCACTAAGTCTATAAATATGATTTACTACGGTTACAATAAGTAAAACTATAGGTAAAATATAAGACATTACTTTTAAAAAAATTTCTTTATTCATTTCAATCCTCCTTTTGTTGTAAATAATAACTAATATACCACAAATTATAATATAACTCTTGTTTTATGTATATATTTTCTTTTTAAGGATAATTTTTTAAATAGTTATGTAACATAATAATTTGTAAAATAGTGTCCTTGTTAATATGTATATAAAAATCACAACAACATATTCTTTTACTAACTTTATTAATTAAAATAAGTATTATGTTTATGTATATTTAGTTTTAATTGAGTAAGAATTTTAAAAATAGTTTTATTATGCTCTTTAGTGTTAAAAAACATATTTTATGAAGGTGGCAAGTCATTAGGTTATATCTTTAAAAAATTAGGATTATTCTTAGACAATGTTTTGTTGCAAGTTTTGGATTATCATTAAATTAATATTATGTTTTTATATAAATAAACTTAATAACTTAACTTCTGCAAAATAAAAAGCTAAATTGGCAAAAATGTAAAAAAATAAATATGGCATATTTATTGTCCCTGTGTTATAAAAAGTTACCACACAAATTAAATACGGGGAGGTATAAATATGCCAAGTAACATTTTATCTATTAATAAGGAACCTTGCAACTATTTTAATGATATAAGTTATGGAATGAGCAAATCTCAGTTTCATAATTTAACTATTATTGCTAATGGACTTATAAATTTATCTGGATCAAAATCTTTATTAAAGATTTCCAAAACTGTATTAACCGCTAAAAATAGTAGTTCTATATATAGATTTTTAAGCCATTCAAAATGGGACGATAGTCTTATTGATAAAAATCGTATTAGTTATTTAAATCTACACTTTGATAAAATCATAAAACCCAAATCCGTAGGATTTTTGGCTATAGATGATACTGTAAATCCTAAGATACAAGCGAAAAAGATGCAAGGATTAAGTTATAATTTTTCTCATGTAGCAAGTAAAAGCTTATGGTCCCATTGTGTAGTTACTTCTAATTTTGTTACAGATTTTAGAATTAAAGAAGTTAAGATTCTAATAAATCTTATTTAAAATCCATATACGTTTATTGGAAAATTTTTAAATTTTAAGAAATATTGCTACAAATATTTTTTAAATAAGTAGCATCAAGATACATTAATAATTTACTACATATATGATTCTATTTTAAAATGATATTGATAATACATATAATTACTTAAATTTTTTAAATATTACTAAACCATTCTTTCTTTAAAATTGAGTACACAGCTAAACTACAAAACTTATTATTTCTAAATTGAACTTCTCTTAAAGTTCCTTCATAAACCATTCCACATTTTCTCATTACTTTTCCAGAAGCTACATTATTAATGTCATGTTTCGCACAAATTCTATTTATCCCTACTTCTTCGAATAGGAATTTTATTATAGCTTTAAAAGCCTCTGTTGTAATACCTTTGTTCCAATATTTACTTGAAAGGCAATAGCCAGCTTCACAGGATTCATTTACATTATCTAAGTTAACAATTGATATAGTACCAATTGTTTCACTTATATCTTTTAGTTCTATTACCCAGTTATAAGTACTATTGTCTTCATATTGAGACATCCATAGATTAATAATATTTTCTGCATCCTTAATATTCTTGTGAGTAGGCCAAGATAAATATTTATTTACATTAGTATCACTTCCCCAATTTTTAAACATATCCATGGAATCTGTTACTTTAAATTTTCTTAAAATAAGTCGATTAGTTTCTATTTGTACAGTGCCTAAATGATTCATAAAGTTCCCCCTTGTAATTTATTAATATTACATTTATTATACAAAAAACTAAATAAATTACAAGAAAAAGTTACCATTCATATATATAAATTTAGGTTCATAGCGATTTTTAGTAGGTTGAAAATTAGTTTGAATATTGCCATAACTCTATACATTTATTTAAAATAATAGTAATATGAATATATAAAATTCTTGAAAAACACTGTATATATTTATAGTAAGGAGGATTTATGGAACAAAATTTTGAAAAGCATATGTTAAAGATAAATAGTATTAGCTGTCTTAGATATGTTCTAATAGAAAATGTTATATTAAGATACTTACCCGAGGTATTTTTATTATCATGTTTAAATGAGTTTATATATAAAAGTTCAAGTGGTAACTTATATAAGATGTGTTTATTAATTGGAATAAAGCTTATATTGTGTGGTTTTATAGGTCTAATTGCTGGCAAATTAAAGTATGATTTTTATATTAATTTGACAAAAAAACAATATACTTTAAATGATATAAAGACTAAATATATTGTTATTAAGGGAATAATTACTTGGGGATTCATATTAAGTATATGTAGTATTACTTATCCCATAAATATTTGCACAATAATTTTTAATGTATTCATTTATATGATTACTGGTGTTTTATTTGGAGCTAGTATTTTTCAAGTTACTAAGCCAATATTAAAGAAATATTCTAAATAAGAATTTGACCATTTAAAGTTCAAAAATGTATTATAAGGAATTATTAAAAGTATCTATAAAAAAGATTCTTAAAAATCATTTTTTTATAGATAAATTTTAAATATTAGTATATAAGGAGTGTATTACTTTGAATAAGTATGTGCTTATAACATCAGGGGTTTTAGCAAATAAAATAGAAATCAGAAAGGACAATAACAATGGTGAAATTTTATATACAACAAGTAAAAGTTTGTTGTCACGTTTTTTGCTTTTAGCTATAAGACCTTGGTATAATCCTGTAAATTTTGTTTTAAAAGGACACAATGGAATTAATGATTTAAAAATAAGAACTGTTGCTAAAGATCATTCCGTACTAATAGAAAATGACACAGAAATTGGTTCTTTAAAAGGTAGAAAATTAATAGATACAAATTATAATTTTTCTATATCTTTAGATAAGGAAAGTTATTTTTTTAAAGGTGATCCTTTAGTTCTTTTAACCAAAGCATACAAAAATAATATAGAAATAGGTTCATTTAAAATATATAATCAAACTTTTCCTCATTTTGATTGGGAGTCAACTGTAGGTCCAGATATGGATAAAAGAATTGCGGCTGTGGGTCTTTTATATAATTATCTTATATGGTCTAGGGTGTAACGTATTATTTTTTATAATAATTGGATTAAAGATATACTTTCATATTACATTTGTAATACAAAAAAGCACCTAAGTTTAGGTGCTTATATCTAGTAAGTTATGTCTTAATTTCAGAAGACCTCTTTTCTTTAAATACATGGTTCTATTGTAGTTTATATCTAGATCACTAGCAATGTCTATAAAACTTTCTTCATTAATATAGTGTCTTTTTATAATTTCTCTTTCTAAGTTTTCTAAGGTATCTAATATACTATAAAGTTTTTTAACTTCTTCATAAGCTATGATTTCATCTTCTAAGGTAAAATCATAATAATCCCCTTTTTCCATTATGTCTTCATCAGGCATTTCTCTAAAATGTTTTATCTCCCCTTTTAAAAGTGCTTTAAAATTTAAAGTTATAGCATTCAGAATATATCCATTATAAGAATTACTGTTACATTTATACATATGTATTGCTTTAATAATGGAAAGATATCCATGCTGTACTAAATCTTCAAAGTCATATGCGGGAACATTATATTTAGAAGCACATTTTATAACAAAGAGTTTATATTTTTCAATAATATAAATTATAGCTAATCGATCTCCTTCTTTTGCTCTTTTTATTAACTCCTCCATACAAATCCTCCTTTTAAAACCTTTTAATGTTATTATAACTTAAAATTACAATAATGTTAAATTATGATAAAATAAAAAGTTATGATTTAATTTAATATTATGAAAATATATTTTGGAAAAATAAGGTATTAACTATATTATATATTAGAATATTTATAATATAAATAATATTTTAAAAATTAAGATTATTAAGAATTAAACTGGCACTTTCTTTTTGAAGTTAATGGTAAAAAATGTTTTTGATATTTTTCAAAAATCTGTTATTCTACTTAAGTAATAACTTTTAAAAGCAAAAAAATAGTTATTGTAAATTTTTCTATATAATGGAATACGAATCTTACATAACCCAGTTTTATAAGATTCAATTTACGGTAGAATGCGACTTTCAGGGATGTTTTTTTAGACATCCTAAAAATTTTAAATTCAATGTGACACATTGCTAATTATATATATGAAATGTAATATAGTGTTGGTAAAATACTTTTATTAGAAAATTAACTTAAATATGTTAGAAAGGTAAAAAATATGAAAACCGTTGAACCAATTCGAGATATGAAATTAATAAAATCTATGAGAACTTATTTAAAGGGTCAAAGTACAAGAAATGAATTATTGTTTATTTTTGGAATAAATGTAGGACTTAGGATTAGCGATATTTTAAAGTTAAAATTTGAAGATCTTGTTTATCCAGATTTTAAAATAAAGGATTCTTGTTTAATTACAGAAAAGAAAACTTCAAAGTCAAATAGATTTTATATAGGACCTATTATAAAAAAAGTTTTGGAAACTTATATAAAGGAAGTAAAACCAGAATCCTTAGATGAATACATATTTAAAAGTAGAAAAGGTGGAAACAAACCAATTACTCGTCAACATGCTTGGTATATTTTAAATAATGCAGGTGAGGCTGTTGGTCTTGTTAAAAAGGATGAAAATGGAAACATAGTAGAAGGAGAACTTGGAACTCATAGTCTTCGTAAAACTTTTGGATATCATGCTTATAATAAAGGGGTATCCCTAGAGCTTTTAATGCAGATCTTTAATCATTCATCAAAACGTGAAACCTTAAGATATATTGGAATTACAGAGGAAGAAAAGAAGGAAGTTTATTTAATGAGTAATTTAGGATAAAAATAATATTGCTAATGCTTTAATCCTATATAAAATAAGGTATTAGCAATATATAAACTTTCTTTAAGATTTCTATATTTAATTTTTAGGCCTTTTCTAGTATCTTGTGTAAATTAAATTTTTTAACTTCAACAAATATAGATACGGAACTATTTTACTTATTACCATATAATTTAAATTATTTAAAATCATAGGTATTATATAATAATTTGACTTTGGTTCTTTTTGTGAATATAATAAGATAAAAAAGAAATTGCCAATTAATACATAAAATTTTCAGAATAAATTCAATAATCAGAAGATAACTTTACTTATATATTAAGTAGTTATGTTATTGATGGAATGGTATTTAGTATTAACAATATATTTTATATAAAGGTTGTGATATTAATGATAGAATTTAAAGATATAACTAAGATCTATAAAAAAACGGGTAAAGTTGCCCTAAATAAAGTTACATTTGACATAGATGAAAATGAAGTAGTTTGTTTATTAGGACCTAATGGAGCAGGAAAGACAACACTAACAAAGTGTTTAGCAGGATTAATTATTTTTGATAATGGAAGTATAACTATTGATGAATTAGAAATTAAAAATGGAAATAATCCATATAAAAATGAAACAGAATTAATACTAGATGGAGCTAGAAATATATATTGGAGGGCAAAAGTTATAAGTAATTTTTATTATTTTGGAGCTCTTAAAGGCAAAAGCAGAAAGATAATAAATGAAAATATTGATAAATATGATGAAATGTTTAAAATAAAAAATTTGTTAAATAAACGTGTATGTGATTTATCTTTAGGACAAAAACAAAAAGTATCAATACTAACCTCTATTTTGATAGAACCTAAAATACTTATATTAGATGAACCATCTAATGGTCTTGATATTGAGGCTAAAAGCGACTTAGTAAGTTTGTTAAATTTAATAAAAGAAAATTTAGGAACATACGTGTTACTAACATCTCATGATCTAGAGTTTACTAAGGAGATAAGCCATAGATACATATTAATTAATAATGGAGAAATTCAAGATAATATAATAAATAAAGACCTATCATTAGATGAAATACGAAATAGATACCTAGGTGTAGTTAGGAAAGGAGTTTAATATGATCTATTTAAGAGGATTTATGGAAGAATTAAGAATAGGATTTGAAGAAGCTTGGAATTATAGAATGAACTTTTTGTCTGAAGTAATAAATATGCTACTTTTATATTTTAGTTTAATAGTTATGAATTCTGGTTCTAGTTTAAAATCAATATATTCTAATGGAAAAGCGGGAAGTAGAGAATTAATGCTAATAGGATATATCCTTTGGAATTTTTCTAATATGGCCATGAATACAATGAGCAGCACTGTTGTCTGTGAGGCTACTTCAGGTACATTAGAACATAAATATATGTCAATAATTCCTATAGAAGTCCTTAATGTAGCTACTTTTGTTCAATCCTTTATATTGGAAGTATTAATAATAGCGATAATTTTAATTATATCAAAAGTATTTTTAGATGTTTCAATAGCTTTTAATATTACTTCAATAATAATATTATTAATAACTTTAATCGGAATGTATGGAATTGGTCTAATTTTAGGTGGAATAGCTTTAAAAGAAAAAAAGATAGGTAAGATAGTACTTTTTCTTCAAATATTCTTTCTATTTTCATGCGATACAGTTGCTAAAACAAGTAATAAGGTTGTTATAAAGAAGTTAATTCCTCTTACCTTAGGAAATGATTTGGTTAGAGAGTCTATTACTTATGGTAATATTTCATTAAGTAAATTATGTATTTTAATAGTAACATCATTAATATGGCTTACCATAGGTATTATGGTATTTAAAATATTCGAAAATAAGGCTAAAAGAGATGGTAAACTGGGATATTATTAATAAGAAAAAAATAAGTATGTGGAACTAACTTAATAGTTTCACATACTTTTTTTAGTTTATAAGCAGTATTTAAGATAAGTTTCTAGTTATATAAAGTTTAAATTCCTAATATATATATTCTATATAAATCTATGAGGTGAAAAGATGGAACGTATGAAAAGGTTTGAAGTTAAAATAATAGAAGGAATATCAGAAATCTTTAGGGTTATTGTAGATACTGAAACAGGAGTTAATTATTTATATATTAGCAATGGAGTTGCAGGAGGACTATCAGTACTTCTTAATTCAGATGGAAAGCCAGTTGTTACTCCTTATAAATAGAAAGGACAAGTATAAACTTGTCCTTTCTATTTATTCTTAAAACATTGAGAAACTATAATAGAAAACCATTAGTTATTTTTTAGGTGTAAGTCTTTTATCAAATTTAATAGCACTTAAAACTACAACTAATATTGTTGCAATGAATAATATGATAAAACTATTATAGGTAGTAATACTAGAATTTTTAAAGGCTAATGCCCTACTTCCAAGTAATATTTCAGATATATCAATGTATGTAACAGGAATTAAATGAGCAATTGAGTTAAATAATCCTTTGTTTACAAGGGTATATAATCCTACAGTAATAATAATACTTATTGAAATTGAAGTTCCTGTATTTTTACACAACATTGAAACAAAGGTTGAAAATATACAGGTAAATATACTAATCATTAATAATAGTAATAACTCAGTACCTATATACTGTGCTACATCTATATATTGTATAGTTCCATTTAGTAAAAATTTCGTTGGATAATTAGGAGAACCAAAGCCGTTTTTCACACCTAAAATTAAGAAAAATATGCCTAGGATTGAAAATATGATGATATTTATCATAAGAATTAAAGAAATTATTTTACTAAACAAAATCGAATTTTTATTTATAGGTTGAGTAAACAATAGTTTATAGGTATTACATTCAAATTCCTTAGATATAATATCAGCACTTAACATAATTATTAGGATTACAATTATTAAGGGCAAATGACTACCTAAAGCCAGTTTCATAAAATTATATGCCTTCATTGATGTATTTTCATATATTGGTTCTATATGTTTTTCTAATAAAATACTATTTATTTCTATGTCATTTCTTAATTCTTCTATATTTTTTCCTGATATTACCTTTCCACTTTGTATCTGTGAGAGTAATTTTTTATCTAGTTTTAATTTACAATTCAAATAAGTTGAAAAATCGTTATTTGTATAGGCTATTTTTTCTTTTGTTAAAACTTGTATTTCTTCTTTATAGTCTTTCTTTATATTTACTAGATCCATATTATTAGGTAATTTTTCTATTTCATTATCTATACCTTTAAGTGCATTTTTAATGGATTCCATACGGTCTTCTATACTAGGAATTTCAGAGCTTTTTAACTGATTTTCTATACTAGCATTTAATCCTACCCAAACAGCCATTATTATTATAAAGAATGCAATTATAATTAAATTCTTTTTTTATGTAAAAACTTTTTCATTTCAAATAAAGTTAAATTTAGCATCTATTTTCCTCCATAAACCTGAGTATAAAGATTTTCCATACTATCTTTAATAATTTCAATATCACTGTATACAATTTTTTTATTATAAAGTTCCTCTAAGAATTTTGATGTTTTTTTCTTATCTATTAATATTGAAATCTTATTATTTTCAATTATATCTGCATTATTTATAAAGTCTATTTCTCTTATTTTTAAAAGTATATCCTTAGAAGATTCAACGGTTAATAATATATTTTGAATTTCTTCTTTAGGGGTGTTTATATTAGATTCTATAACCTTTTCATCTTTAAGAAACAAAACCTTGGAGCATACTTTATCTAAGTCTGATAATATGTGAGAAGATATAAGGATACTTATGTTTTTTTTCTTAGCTAGTGAAATTAATAATTCTCTAAACTCTATAACTCCTGTAGGATCTAAACCATTAGTAGGCTCATCTAAAATTAATAGTTTGGGTTCTGTAAGTAAGGCTATACCTAAAGCTAGCCTTTGTTTCATTCCTAAGGAATAATTTTTAACTCTCTCATAAATTTTTTTGCCTATACCTACAAATTTTAAGGTTTTGTCCATATCTTCCTTTGAAACTTTGTTTATTTTTCTTATAAAGTCTATGTTGTCATATCCAGTAAGTGATTCATATAAAGCAGGAGTTTCTATTATACAAGAAAAGTTCTTTAAATATTCTTTTCGATTATCCTTATTTGATATGTTGCAAACTTTAACTTCACCTGAATCAGCCTTTAATAATCTTGAAATTATTTTCATTAGTGTTGTTTTACCTACACCATTAGGTCCCACTAATCCAACAATTTCCCCTTCTTCAATATTAAAGCTTACATTATTTAATACATTTTGTCTATAGGATTTATTGAGATTTTAATTTCTAAAATACGCATAGCTCCCTCCTTTATTTTTTCTATACTACTAAACAATACCAAAGTTAAAAAATATTTTCAATATTCTTAATATAATTGTAAATTTTCGAAATTACTGTTTATTTAGAGAGAAATCTCATAAAAAACTAAGAATTTTGAATAAAAAAAGTAAGTTTATATACTAAAGGCGTTAAAAGGCTATTTAAGGAAACTTATATTATTTATGATCAATTACATTCAAGTACATAAAAAACGCTCTTAAAACTTAAAATAGAGCTATGAAAAAAGATGAACTTAGATTTTTCTATCCTTATATGAATAAATTGGTAGAACCACAAACATAAATGTCTTTTGCGACACTGGAGTTTGTAGTTCATATATTTAATTACTTTTCTTCTGAAAAAATTTCTAGTTATATTTAAAGGATCTTTGAAATTTGCTATTAATAATCAAAGTTATTATAGTTCCTAAAATCACTAAAGTACCAATAATTGTTAAAGCTAATATAGGGCTTTTATCAAATACAAAAGTTAAAGTAATAGTTAGAGAAAATCACTTGTAAAGGAGCTATAAATTTAATTGAAAAGAGGTAACCGTTGAAGAATTATTCTTTTTAGACTAAAAAATAACAAGGTCATTAACCTTGTTATTTTTTAATATGAGCAATTTAGTATAAAAAAAGGATTTTAATATATTTATTATAAATCTATGATGTTATTCATAGACTTAAAATCAATAAAAAAATATATATTACACAAGAAATATTGTATTGAATAGAATTTTGAAATTTCTTATATAAGATAAGTCCAATTATAGAATTTAAAAATAGTAGAAAAAGATTATTAAAAAGGCAAAAGTTAACGTATTCAAACTGGAAATAATTTAGAAAACTTAAAAATCCCTTAACTCCCCAATAATAATATATAAAAGTATATTTATGTTGCATTAGTTGTTTAGATGTAATATCTTTACCTAGGTATTCATAATAATAATTTTTGCTAAATTTAGCTATATACTTTTCATAGAAAATAGTATTTTTATAAAGCACAGTTCCTAAGGTAAAGAAAGTTATGATAAACAATATAAAGCAAAACGTAGGTCCTATTATAAATATTGGTAAAAACATTGCAAAAGCAAGTATTATGCAACATAAAGAGTTTTCTAATAAGCTATGCATTCTGTCTACCCCTATTTATTGGTGTCTAATAAGCTATTTTAATAATACTAGAACTACATTTAAATTCTTTTATTTTTATCTTAAAATACTAGAATTACATCTTATAATATAAATTTTTCTAAGTGTCATATCTTAAAAGTACATAATTGTTTTATAATTTCATAGTATTAAGCACGGTGTAAATTAATAAATAAGGAAGTTTATAAATAGTATGGCTTTTTAGTTATTAGTTTGGGAATAAAATTTTAATGCTTCTCCCATGAATTTAGATGCTCCATTGCCATAATTCTTATCATTTGCTTTTATGTAATTAGAATTTGATAAATAAAGTTCTGCTGTATATTGCCAATAGTTTTCTCCCTGATCTATTTTTAAAGTTTGAAGCTGTTTATTGGTCTCCTTTGCTATTTCTCCAACAATTTTCTGAATTTCACTTGAACAAGGATCTTTACTTAAATCAGATGCAAGCTCCTTATATAATATTATCAATTTAGGTAGTTTATCTCCTAAACAATCTTTTTTAAAGCTTCTCCAATGTATTTAGAAGCACCCTTACCGTATTTTTTATCAACTTCCTTTATCCAATCAGGAATTAATAAATAAAGTTGTATCATGTAATACCAACAATCGTTTCCAGTATCTGTTTTGAAAACATCATAATCTTTTTTAGCTATAGCTGTTATTTCTTCAGCAATTTTTTGAATTTCCTTTGAGGAAGGATCTTTACTTAAGTCAGCTACAAGGTCTTTATATAGTACCTTTAATTTAGGATGTTTATCTTCCAAGCAATCTTTTTTAAACTTATCATATTGTTCTGACAAGTTTAGAACATCGCTATTAAGGTTATTTTTCATAGCTTTAACATATTTTTCGATGCTTCCATATTGTTTTATGGCAGTTTTAGCAATTTCATCTTCCTTTGACTTACATATTTTAATAAATTCATTATACTTGTCTACACTACCATAGTATTTAATTACTTTATCTTCATTTTCGTTTTTAAACTTCTCTAATGCATTAAAATACTCACTCATATCAAATTCTTTAAAGCTCATTGTACTTTCTCCTTTTAATGTTTTATCTATAAGTCCTATTAAATCATTTAATCTTTTTTGTTTTAAAATAAGTAACTTCTTTTGATTTTTTAGTGCTTCCATTTTATCAAAGTATGGACTAACCATGATTTCTTTAATTTTTTTCAAAGGAATATCGAATTCTTTAAAAAATAAGATCTGTTGCAAGATTTCAAGAGCTTCATTATCATAAAGTCTATAACCTGCTTCTGTGAGTTTACTGGGTTTTAATAGTCCGATTTTATCATAGTAATGTAGCATACGCACACTTATTCCTGTTAAATCCGAAACCTGTTTTACTGTTTTCATTATCATTGCACCTCCAACCTTATTTTATAGTACACTATGACACAATGTTAGACACAACACTTTTTTCAAAATTTTGCACAGATATAATAAAAAAGTAACCTAATTGGTATGAATTTTATTATTTTTTCAATTTTTATTTAAGAGTTTCTTAAGAAATATATACATAAATTATTAGAAAGTGGTTGTATAATAATATCAAGAGATATGAAAGATGAAATAAAAACGGTGATTAAATATTTTTAAAATAAGGTTAATATTTTTATTTAGGAAGGTGATATATTTATGAAAAGAAGGATTTTAACAGGAATATGCCCTTCGCTGTATTTTATGACTGCTATTCCAGCGATGGCCGAGATTGTTTATTTTATTAGGTCAAATAAAGCTATGGCTTATTGAAATTGTAGATAATGAAAAAGGTTTCTATTATTGGAAGGTCTAGGTATACTGGAATTATATTAATAGTAATGCAGGGTATTTTACTTGCTCTACTTACTACTTTTATGATGAATAGCAGTTATCAAAAACAATGGAATAATTATTTAGAAAAAGAAAATTCGCTTAATGTATATATTAAAAATACACCTAAGAAATATAAAAATAATATTGAAAAGTTTTTATATGATGAGGCAGAACAAAAAAAACTTTTTATAGTTAGAAAAGATCAGTCATCAAACGGTAAAGATGCATTTTCAGGTTATACTTTTGGCGTATATGGTGATGTTAAAAATAAAGATCTTCTATTTGAATTTTATAATAAAAAAATTATTGATAAAGATAATCTTAATAAACTTATTTTATCTAAAATAGATGAAAGTACTCTTGGTATAGATAAAGCTAGTATTTATAGCATAGGTGAAATTCCTTCATTTAGGTTTGGTGGGAAAACAATATTTAAAAAATTAAATCAGTTAATAGAAGAAAGTGATACTATCAATGGAGATTATATTATAATTGGCTTAAATAATAATGATAAAGATTCTTTCTTAAAAGGATTAGCTTCAGAATGTAATGTACCTATTGATAATTTGACAAAAAAAATGCAAGGTTCTTATATTGATGACAGTTTCCCAAAAATAATAATTTGTGTATTTATTATTTTTCAAATGATTTTAAATATAGTATATTTTTTAATTGTGACTATAAGAAATATAAATAAAAGTGGCAAGCTTTCGCTTTTAGGTTGGTCAAGAGCAGCATATTGTAGGGAAACTTTAGGGGTATTTATTTGGTATTCAATTATAAATATTCCAATTGAAATTGTCATAGGAATTTTAATTTCTGGTTGGAGCAAAATAACAGGATTATTTATTAGTTATTTCGCATTAGTTGCGGTTATAAATGTTATATTGGTATTAATAGAACTTTTAATTCCTGCTATAATTCAAATGTCAATTACTCCAATTAGTGCAATTAGAGGAAGAATACCTAAAAATATATTATATGTTTTCGGTATATTAGCTTATATAGGAGTAAGTGTTGGAATTATGTTTTGTGGAGTTTATGTAGATTCTCCTTTAAAAGGTATATCAGAGAATATAAGACTTTCAAAAGTATGGAATGATGTATCAGAGTTTCAAGTTTTAAGAAGTATTTCAGTTGGAAATGATAATAGCTCAATTACAGGAAACTCAAAAGAACTTGATCAAAGTTTTTATGATTGGTATAAAGATATATATGAGGATGATGGAGTTTATTTGATAAAAACAGAATATTACGATAATGATCAACTTTATGTTTGGAAAGCAAATAAAGTATATAAAAGTATTCCTGAAAAGCCGTTCTGGTATTTTGCATGTTGTGAAAATTACATAAAATATATAAACTTAAATATTGATAGTAATATTTTAAATGACGCTAAATCTGGAACAAGAGTTTATTTGATACCAAAATCATATTCCAAAAATGAAAAAGTTAGTTTACAAAATTGGCTTAAAGAATCATCAACTAGAAGACCACATGAGGGAGACATAAGTACAGTATTTAATAAAGAAAAAAAAGTGAAATTTATAGAATATACTCCTAAAGATAATATGTTTACATGGAATACGGATTCAGCATATGAAAATATAATAAATGATCCTGTTATTTATATATGCACACCTGAAAATATGACTTTTTTTGAATCAGAAAGTCTTAAAGCATCTGGATTTAATGGATATATAAAATTTAAAAATAAAGGTATAGCGGAAAAATATTTAAAAAAGAATATACTTAAAAAGTATAAATTAAACGATAATAATGTTGAATTTGCAAGTGTACAAAAATATATTGATGGATTACAAAAAGAATTGTTAACTTCAATTGCATGGTTTGGAATGGTATTTTTAATATTAATGTTTATTCTTCTAGGGATATTAATTTCTCTTGCAACAGTTTTTAGAATTGCAAATCAAGAAAAAATTAATGTTAAGAAATTTTTAGGATATGGATTTATTGATTTGTATCGAATACCAATTATTATGCTTGTTTCTGTTATATGTATAGAATTAATTATTATGCTTATTATAGGTTCTAAATTTGGGGCTATAGTAATGGGTATATTGGCAGTTACTCAGATAGTTATTTTTTCAAAATATATGAGTAGATGTGAGATTAAAAATATACTTATAGCATTTAAAGGAGAGTGAAATTATGACAAAAGCAATAGAAGTATTAAATGTTACAAAGAAGTTTGGGAAAAGGTATATATTTAAGAATTTAAATTTATCCGTTGAAGACGGGGAGTTTATTGCAATTGTTGGACCAAGTGGTTGTGGTAAATCCACTCTCTTAAATATGATAGGTCTTTTAGAAGCAAAGGATACAGGGAAGATTAAGATAAAAGGAAAAGAAATTCCCAAAATAGAAAGTAAAGAAGCTACAATTTTAAGACGAAATACAATTAATTACCTATTTCAATCATTTGCTTTAATTAATGATATGACAATATATCAAAATCTTTTATTGGCAATGAAATTCTTAAATACTACTGATAAGGAAAAGGATAAAAAAATAATAGAAATATTAAAAAAGGTAAAGTTAGAAGAATTAAAAGATGAAAAAGTTAATACACTATCAGGGGAGAACAACAAAGAGTAGCACTGGCAAGAACAATACTTAAGCCTGGAGATATTATTCTTGCAGATGAGCCAACTGGATCTTTAGATTCTGTATCTGCTGAAATAGTATTTAATCTAATTAAGGATTTAAGTAAACAGTATAGAAAGACTGTACTGATGGTTACTCATAGTAAAGATTTAGCAAATCAAGCAGATAGAATAATTAACCTTTTGGAGTGTTAATATTTTTGAGAGGTAAATGAAAGAATGTACAAGCTTAGGTATTTTAATACCTAAGCTTTTTTAGGTAACATCTAATTTTATCAAAGAAAGAATTTAATATTTTACCCTAGATATTTTTTTAATTGATTTTGTTCTATATAATAAATTTCATTAGAAATGTCCATTAAACTTTTATCATGAGTTACTACAATTACAGTAGCTTCTTTTTTTAAATCTTCTAATATAAATTTAACTTTATGCCTATTTTCATCATCTAATTCAGAAGTAGGTTCATCAAAAACATATATGGGAGAATATTTATTTAAGGTTCTACATATAGCTAACCTTTTCTTTTCACCACCAGATAGACTATTATTGATGCCACCTAAATTACTGTTTTGTCCTTTTTCATTACATAATTTAAGCATGCCTAAATTATTATAAGCTTTTTTGAATATTTTAGAATTAACATGTTCCTCTGCGTTGTAGTATATATTTTCATCTAACTTTCGTTTAAATATATGAGGATTTTGAAAACAGACCCTTATTAAGGATCTTCTTAGAGAAAGCTTATTTGTGCAATCAATATTATTTATAAGAATTTGTCCAGATACAATATTGGTAAAGCCCACTAAGCTATTTATTATGCTACTTTTACCTTTACCGCTTTCACCGTAAATAGTAATTAAGGTATTAGCTTTTACCATTAAATTAATGTCTTTTACAACTAAAGTTTGTTTATTAGCAATAGTTAAATTTTTAAGTTCTAGTTCTAAGGCTTTTAGTTTAGTTAGAGGCTTATAAATAAAACTATTCTCCTTTTCATTTATAAATAGATTTTCTAACTGAAATACTCTAGTTATACTTGCGTCTGCCATACTTATATCATTACCAAATCTACTTAGTAAAACAATAGGCCTATATATTTTAGTTATGTAAGTATAAGCTACTATTACATCCCCTGCTGATAAGTTCCCTTTAAGAACTGATAAATATACTATATAGACAACTATAGCAGTGCCTAAGCCGTTAATTATATAGATAACAGGCCAATAAATATTAAACTTTTTTAATACGTTTTTTCTGTAGGAGTATATATCCTTATTTATATTGTTAAATATAGCTTTTTCTTTTATATCTGTTTTGTATGACTTAATTAGGGGAAAGTTTATGAGTACATCAGACAGATATTCACTTATATCTCCTATTCTTTCTCTTTCTTTTACAGTTATATTGTGATTTTCAGTAGCAATCCATTTAGACATAAAGTATATAATAGGAATTCCTAATAGAGAAATTAAGGCAAGTCTTACATCCCATAATAGAAAAATGTACAAACTGACTATAAGGGTTAATAAGTCTACTAGAAGTCCATTTAAAGGGTCTGCTACAGTTCTAGTTATGGCTTCAATATCATTAGTTAACCTTGAAATTGTATCTCCAATTTTAAATTGCTCATGAAATTTATTGTTATTTAAAATCCAGGAATAAGCATCAGCTCTAACTTCACTTATTATTTTATTATTTAAATCTGATACTATATAGCCGTATAGTGTTCCTAGTACCCCTTGTACTACATAAATTAAAAGAAAAAGAAATATAAAGTTTACTATAGAGGTTCCTGTAATATTTATAATATATTGTTTTAATGGTGTTATTTTAGTTTTACATAGTAGATCTGTAATAATTCCAATGATTTGAATAGGCAGTACATTGAGAATAGCAGTTACTATGGCCAAAATAAATATAAAAATTAATAATCCTATTCTTTTATTCAAATAAGGTCTCAATTTTTTTATACCCGTAAGATTTTTCAATAGTACCCCACCTTTTATCAGTTATTTAAAGCATTATTTTTATATAATGGTAGTTTTCATAGTGTAATTTATAATTAACATTTTCAGATTATAGTATATTCTTAGCTCATTTAACTTTTAATTTAATACTAACAGATGTGAGAAATTCAATAGCAAATTACATTTTTTTTAATTCTTTTAAAGGTTCTACGTTTTTTAGGTGATTTTTTTAATTATTAACTTGCGATTTAGATATACCTTATGATATATTAATTTTACAATTATTCTGAATTTGAAATAAATATTTTCCCTGAAAGGAATGTTTTTTATGAGTTGGGTTTCCTTACTTCTTAGTACTTTGATGATATTTATCTTTTTTATGATCATAAATAAAGATGTTCTGAACAAGCTGCCTACTATCAAACAAATGTTTTTATCTTTATTTACAATGATAATTGGTATAGCATTTTTAGTAATTATAATCGATTGTTCTGGTGTTTTACTTTTCTTAAAATTCATTGGTTTTTTTATGTTATTATTTGGAATTAGTACTGGAATAAGTGTATTAAAAAAGATTTAAAATAAACTTTTACAAGATATAATATAGTGTTCAAATAATATGTATTAAAATCTTAGACTAGGATTACATTTTAAGTCTAGTATAAAATTCTAATATATATATAAAATCTTCCAATGTTATCTAAAGGCAACCGATAGAAAATATACTTCTATCAGTTGCCTTTAGATTTTTGTCACGTATTTAATTATTACATAAATGCAATACTAGAACCTAATTGGTTACTTTTTTATGTTTAAAGTTCTTTATTGACTAGGTTATACTGACTTAAATTTTTTTCATTTATTTCAAGAGTATTATTACAATATTTATAAGCATAATTATCATGAGAAATAATATAAATTATTTTATCACTAAAGGTTTCCATAACGTCATCTAATATTTCCTTAGCGGTAGATTCATCTATTGAGTTAGTTGATTCATCTAGAATTATTATATCAGGATCATCAATTAATATCCTTGCTAAGGCTATCTTTTGCTTATCTCCACCAGATAAATTACTTCCATTTTCATTTATTATGGTGTCTAACTTATCATCTAACTCTAAAAACTTCTTCATAAATGGCTTATTAATTATATGGTTAAATTTATCTTCACTAACTTCCCTACCTAATAAAATGTTATCTTTAATACTTATAGGAAGCATAAATATATTTTGAGATAATATTGATATTCTGTTTCTTAGGGAATCGTTATTTAATTCTTTTAAATCTATACCATTAATTTTAATAAAGTTTGATTCTAACATCTTATTAAAGGTTTTAGTAAGTGTTGATTTTCCAACTCCTGATTTCCCTTTAATATATACTATATCTCCTTTATTATTAGAGAAATTCCCCTCTTTAATTAGTTCCTTTTCGTATCCTAGTTTAATATTCTTAGCTGAAATATTATTTATTTCATCAATTAAAATTGAACCAGTTTCTTCTTCATTAGCAATTAATTCATTCTCAATAAAGTTAAGAGCACCTTTTAAGTCTCTTAAATCAACGTTTATTTTTGCGAGTTCTTGAAGCTTTGCAAAGAAGATTGAGTTTATTAAGTTTATATATATTAAGTCTGACATTAAAATTTTATGATCCATATATAGATAAACTAAATATATGTAGGTTAGACTTTGAATTAAGTTAATTAAATACTCTATTACACTGGAGATATACTGTGCATATTTATTGACACTATAAATTTCATTTTCAATATTTTTTACATATCCTTTAATTAAGGAAATTAACCAGGTGTTATCCCCTGACTGTTTTATATAATCTACATTAGATGTAACGGCTAATACATTTTTAAAGTTTTCGGAGCAAAGCTTTTGCATATGTTGTGATTTTACACCTAATTTATAGGTTAATCTCTTTTTACCGAAGTAATAAGCTATCATTAAAAGTAGATTTAAGATAAATAGACCTTTATTAACTTTAAATATTAATATAAAAATTGTACATATGGCTATTATTGATACTATTAACTTAGGAATGTTTTGTACAATTAAATCTGAAATAACATTAATTGAGTTACTAAGCCTGTCCACTAAATATACTGGTGTAAAGGAATTCAGTTTTTTATATTTAACTTTAAACATTTTTTTATATAATTCTTCTGTTTCCTCAATTCTAAACTTTAAGCTAAATTTAGAGCTAATCCATATAGAGAGTATTCTTACTACATAGGATAATGTAAAAATAATCAAAAACCATATTATTGAATTATTAAACTCAATGGCATTTTCATGTTTTGCAAAAATCCCTTTAAATATTATAGGTGCTAATATTTCTAAGATTACTGATGCTAGCACAATAAATGAATTTCTTATAATACTAGTTTTATACTTTTTTAAAAGCTCTTTTTTATATCTGTTGCATTCTTCCAAATTTATCACCCCTAATTGTAAATAGTAATTAAATTCTTATAACTACAATTAATTATAATGAGCTTTTTCTCATTTATAGCAGTTAATTTTATACATTTTAAACTAAGTATAGCACAGATAATATTATATTTACTATAATATTTAAAATATTCATAATAGTAATCTTGTTTTAGGATCTATCCTTATATGACTTATGCTTTTTTAAAGTTTTAAAAAGGTAAAAATGAGTCTTATATAAAAAATAAATAGTAATGCTGTTAAGAATGTTCTTAACAGCATTATGTATATTGATATTGATAAATAAAAGATTTATTTATTGATTAAATATAAACTTGATACACTTATTAATAAAGAAAAAATAAGCATAGTTAAATCTGTATTATCTTGGTTATTAAATAATTTAAAATAAGCAAGAAGTATAGTTGATATTATTGATATAGTTGATACAACTATCATAATATGTTTACTTGTAATGCGTATGTTTTTGAATTCTATCATCATAACAAGCACCCCCTATTATTGTAGTATAACCATTTGCTATGTTAGCATTTGTTATTACAAATCTACCATGAATATTTTAAAGTTAATCATTTTGTAACGCTTGAAGATTAGTACTTAAATTAATTCTACTCATAGAAGATTGGTTTTTAAATTTTAAAGATATTTGAAAATGCATTATAATTATAGTGTTGTATTCCAATGCTTTCAACTAGTTTATTTTACATGATTTTTAGGAAATACAATTAGATAATATATTAAAGGATAGTATATTAAGATGCTAATAATGCTATTAGATTAAAAATGGCATGTACTGATGTCATTATAAAAAAAGATGAAAAATGTTTAGGTTTGTAGTACATATAGGAATAAATAAATATTAATCCTGGTATAAATATGATAATCATGTATTTTATGAACTTAAAATAGTGTTTTATAAATATCTTTTCTTGTCTACGGGTTCCCTTACATTGTAAAGTTTTAATACAGAATATTACTAAACTGAACCAACCTAATGCTAGATAAATATCTTTTAGATCTATGATATATCCTAAAAATATTATTATAAGTATATTAGGTATCATTAATAATATTTGATCAATATTCCAAAGTAAATTTGTTTTGTTTAAAAATGCCCTGAATCCTAGTAAATTATTTAAAAATTTAAATTGAACGGTACTAAAGAATGTTTTAACGATCAGTTTAACAGCTTGATCTAAAATATAGACATATACTTAAAATTCCCCTGTTATGACCTTATTAAACTTTTTAAGAGTGTACTTAGTTTACCTTCTTACTTTTGAATTTACATTTGTTATTTTGAATATTCAGAACTATTCAAGTGTAAAGAATTTCTTAGACACTAAAAAAACATATCTCCTTTCTGTATTTATATAGTAAAATTATAACATAGTATTTACTGATTCAAGTGACTACAACTATTTGAAATTCATAAGGAAGTTGTTAAAATGAAGAATCTTATGGTTTGCAATGTAGTAGTCCATGCTTATACAAAAATAACAGATTCTAAAGAAAGAGAGGTGATATTTGTTTAGTCTTACACATTATATTGGAATTAATATTATAAGTATCATATAGTAAGGCTATAATTTAGTACATACTTAGTAGAAAAGATGCGTAATAAGAGTAAATTATATTGAAAGGAGTAGAGTGAAATGAAATTTAATAAATTGGATTTTATATTATATATAAAAAATGACAATCTAAATAGGATATTATATGTAATTGCTTCGTTAATTATCTTAATTCCAATATCTATAGTTCTTATTACTGATGTTCCATTTAGTTCATCTTTTAGTAAAATAGCTATAGGGATAGCATTGTTTTTTGTTATAATAGGACAAATCCTCACGTTGCTTAAAAAGAAGCATGGAGATAAAAGTATTGCAGTAGATAT
Source organism: Clostridiaceae bacterium 14S0207 (assembly GCA_003288255.1). Taxonomy (GTDB): domain Bacteria; phylum Bacillota; class Clostridia; order Clostridiales; family Clostridiaceae; genus Hathewaya; species Hathewaya limosa. The sequence goes on from CP026601.1 coordinate 71,707, forward strand.
TGGCATTATCATAGGTATTTTAATTGTACTCATATCCCATATTTTAAAGTAAATATAATATATAATTAAGTCATAGTATTTTTATTAAGCAGACAATATTAATAAAAAGTGAACTAAGGGAAGTGAAAATTACACTTCTCTTAAAAATTTAGATATTTTCAACGTTGTTCTAAAATATAGCTTATGATTTTTATTTTATAACATCAGTATAAACTATATCTACTATTTCATTTAAGCTTAGATCTTTGTGTATATATGTTTCAGGAATGATATCCAATAAATCTTTTTCATTCCAACATTTTCTTATTTCTTTTTCTCCAAATTCGTGGCAATTAGGTTTTTGTTTATGACGATTTAAGGTCTCTTCAAAAGGTATATCAAAGTAATATGCAAAACTTATGTAAGTTACCTACTATTTACCTAGTAACTTTGCTTGTTCTTTCTGTAATACCAAATTTGATAAAATCATATAAAAGTCTTGTTCTTCTTTGGTTTTAGCATTTTTAAACAGAGCTTTTAATTCACTATACGAGTAACTTAAAAAGATATTATATAAATTATTTTCTTTATCCTTCATATAAAGTACCTCCTGAAGAAAAACTAGTTTATTTATTATTTTTTAACCACATAATAGCACTATATGCATGTATAGCTGCTCCAGTAGGCAATATATCTTCATTAAACACAACTTTCTCACTATGCATAGGTTCTCCAAATAAAAGGTTTTCTTGCTTAGTGCCAGCACCTAACATAACATATAGACTTGGAACTTCATATGAATAAGAAGCGAAATCTTCTGATCCCATTCCTCCAGATTCAAATAATATAACTGATTTCTCACCTACTAAGTCTTTCATGTAATTAGTGATCTCGTGAGCTAAATTATCATCGTTACTTAATGGAGGGACTGAAGATAACTCTATTAACTTAGCTTCTCCTCTAAACATTTTAGCAGTGGATGTAACAATATCATTCATTCTTTCAAATATAAATTGTCCTACTTCTTTATCTAGACTTCTAATAGTACCTTCCATAATAACCTCACTTGGTATTATATTTGGTGCATCTCCTCCAACAAATTTACCTATTGTTACAACGGCAGGTTTAGTAGCTGATATTTCTCTACTTATTATTTCCTGTAAGGATATATATATGTGTGAAGCTATATTAATAGGATCTACTCCAGTTTCAGGCATAGCCCCATGGCATCCAAATCCATTTACAATTATTCTAAATCTAGTACATCCTGCTATACTAGTGCCTAATCCGCATAATATTATGTTTGAAGGTGTACCAGAATGTACATGCATTGCCATTGCTGCATCAACTTTAGGATTTTCAAGAACACCTGCTTTAATCATATTCTTAGCACCTGTAAATCCTTCTTCATCTGGTTGAAATACTAATTTAACAGTACCTTCTATTTGATCTTCATTTTGTTTTAGTAGCTTAGCTGCACCTAAAAGCATTGCAGTATGCATATCATGTCCGCATGAATGCATATATCCATTAGTTGATTTAAAATCACACTCAGTAACTTCCTTCATTGGTAATGCATCCATATCTGCTCTTAGTAAAAAAGTTTTCCCTGGCTTATTTCCTTTAATTGTTGCAACTATACCACTTTCACATATTTCTTTAGGGTCATATCCAAACTCCCTTAACTTATCCATTACAAAGGTTTTAGTTTTAGTCAGTTTAGATCCAACTTCTGGATTACTATGAATAGTTCTTCTATAATTTATAATATCATTTTTTATTAATCTAGCTTGTTCCATAAGTTTATTCATAATTTTACCTCATTTGTTTTATACTTAGTTTATTTTTACCTATTTAAATATTTTAATTCACTATAGAAGTAAATTAAAGGTTTTTAACTAATATATAAATAAAAATTTACTTTTTATACTTTTTTCTGGAACAATTATTACATCTTTCAAAGCATAGATTAAAGATATCTTATAACTTGCTATTTAGTAATCTTATTTTTAATCTTAATATAGATAATTCATGATTATTTCAAATCAAGTCTGTAAGTATAGTTATCATATATAATATCAGTTCCATGTTTTTTAAAACTACCTTCTTTTTCAATATAAAAATTAAGTTTTCTTAATACAGCATTTGAACCTGGATTTTGTTTTGCTACACTAGCTGTAATTTTTCTACCACCATTTATATAGCAAAAATCAATGAGTGCTTTTATCATTTCTGTAGCATAGCCTTGACGCCAATATTTTTTATGAATAGCATATCCTAAATCCCAATGTTTTTTGTCATCACTTGGCACTGTGCTACATGTTCCAATGTAATCGCCTGTTTCCTTTGAAACTGCAATAAAGTAAAAACACCCATCATAAATTTCTACATTTTCTTTCCATTTGAGATATGTATCATCTGCTTTATCACGAGGCGGGTCTGATAGATATTTCCCCATTTCATCATCCAACCATATATCTAAACAAAATGTAGTATCTTTTTTCTTAGTGCTTTTAATAATTAATCTATTTGTTTCTAAGTTATTTACTATCATAATTAATAATCTCCCCATATTCTTTTCAAAGATTTACTTTTTATACTTTCTTGCTCGAACAATTATCACGTCTGGTTTTTCACCAACCCCATAACATTCTTCATAAAAGCCATCTATTATAAACCCACTTTCAAAGCATAGATTAAAAATATCTTGTAATGAACGATGATAATAACATTGTAATTGAGGTTGACCTGTAATAGCCTCCCCCTTATAACTATGAGCAGTTAAATACTTATCAGTTAATGTCACAAAACAAGGATGTTGTGTAGCAAATACAAAAACACCATTTTCCGTAAGCAAGTCATTGACACACTTAAATAAAACGGTAATATCAATGATATCCATTATAGCCATATTGGAAACAGCTTTAGTATATGATCTATCCTTTTTTAGTGAATGAAGTTCTTGTTCATTAGTTGCATCTATAACATGGAATTCAATTTTATCTTTATATTTTTGTTGTCTTTTTTTCGCTAAGGTTATCATTTTAGGACTGTAATCAAAAGCAACAACATCTGCGCCTTTCTCTGCAATATAAGCAGAGTAATTACCATTTCCACAGGCAATATCAAGTATAAAGTCATTTTCCTTAATATCAAGAAGTTCACTTACTTTTGGTCTGATAACTTCTCTATGAAATTCATTAGAGTCATCTCCCATACGATTATCCCAAAACTGAGCATTGGCTTCCCAAGCCTTTAAACTATCATCAACTGAATGTCCACCCATAATTAACTTCCTCCATGTAAATTTCATATTTGTAATGTATAGTAATATTAAACCATTTATTCTACTGAATGGCAATGTACAAATAACAATGTGGTTTTCCGTCTTTTGTATATTCACCTGGAACAGTGCTTTCATAATCTTTGGTAAAAGTTCTCTTTATATCACCAGATTTTTTACTCAATTTATATGTTCAATGAGTAATATATTAAGATTGAGATTCAATTAAAACCAACTGAGATAATAAGAACTTTTTAACAACATAATTATATCCTAAACGACACTTTTCCTTTTATTAAGAATGTGGTATGTTATATAATGTCGAAACTTGCAGAGTGTTTTTAAAGGAGTGATTATTGTTGAAAACAGATAAAGTAACTGAAAAAGTAGTAAAAGGAAAGAAAGTTTATATTGTAGAAAATCATCACGAAGTTATAATTCCATGGTCAGAATATGCTTCTAATAATGAAACTGCACCAGTATTATTAACTTTTGACCACCATATGGATACCCGTAGTGCATTTTACAGACATTCTTGTAAGGTTGGTGGCGTAGAATGGAGAACTGTAAGAGAGCAATTGATTGCAACTGCAGATATAAATGAATCAAGTACAATTTCATCATCATTAGATAAGCTTTCAAATGATGAGCATATAGATTTTGCATTACAAACAGGTATGATATCAGATGCAGTAGTATTTAGCCTACTGAATGCAGGTATTTGCAGAGATTATGGCAATAGTAAAATATACTATATAGATCCTTGTTGCACTAGCAAATGTAAAAAAAGTTTACATAGCGATAAGTGCCAAATTGATGTATATGATAATGTAATAGAAGGAACGGAACTATTGTTTAAATTAAATAAGATAAATAGTTTTATACCTGGTTTTTTTGTTTCCAATAGAATAAACAAGAAATTTATTTTAGATATTGATTTAGATTGCTTTCATACTAAAAAAGCTATTAATGCTGTGGACATGTCTATTTTTAACTATTTAGTAAATAATGCAGAAATAATTACTATAGCAACGGAAGGATCTTATGTTGAGTTAGAAAAAAAGGACAATGATATAAATGATAAGTATCTTTTAGAAAAGTTATTAGTACATATAGAAAATGCTATAGAAACAGAGGAAGATAATAAAAGATTTAAATCCCCTATATACAATGACATAAGCGAACTTACTACAGTATCTTAAATAGGTCATTGGATTAGAATTTATCGCTACTAAAATCACAAGTGAGGTGAAATGGAAATAGATTTTCAAATTGAAAAGTCTATCCTCACTGTGAAAGCGAGTTAACATAACCCTACTCATTCTTCTATAGCATTTAAAGTAATTTTATTATTTTCTTTGGCTTTGAATAAGTTTTGATACCCAAAGCCATATCTTCTGCAAACATTATATAGTATCTATACTAGGTACAAATATTTTGTATTTTCTTTAATTAATTTTTTAAAGAATGAATAACCATTTCATAACTTTCTCCCTGTATTCCTTATATACATCAGTAATTTTTGCATGTGTTAAATCTAATAAAAATGATACATCGTTCTCATTTAGTACACGATTAATTTGTTCTGGCATAGAATTTGGAATTTTATGAAATGGATTTCTCCATTAAAAACAAATCAAACTCACCATTGTTTTTTTGGGTAAAAACTTTAAATCCAACTTTCTTCCAAAAATCTAAAGCCTTAGTATTTTCTTTTATTACACCCAATTGAAGTATCGTTTTGCTATTTTTTTTACATACATCAAATAAAGTATTAACAATTAGATTTCCTATCCCTGTATTATGCTTATTTATGTTAATTTCTAACAATCCAATCCAAATTGCATTTTTATTATTCTTATCTTGAAAACTATATCCATCGATAATATCCAATACTGCAACTAACTCATTATGAATATTGTATATACTTATAAAATGCTTGTGAGTAATATCTGTGAAAGGTGGTGTATCCTCAACATCTCTTTTTACATTTTCCATAGTGATGGGATAATTATTAGATAGTCTTGCATACTCTTCATTACCTTTATATAAATTAAATATATCTTCATAATTATTGTCTTTAACTTCTAAATGATTCAAGTTCAATTCTTGTTTGATATCCTCTAATAACATTCATTTATTCCCCCCATAAATTACTATTTAACAGTTAGCTTTACCAAAATTAATCTGAATTTTATATTAATTAGTAATTATTATACCTTATATGAATTACTTGGTAAATCATTTAAACATAAAAAATACTCAACCATATTGTACCTTATGGTTGAGTAACTTTATATTCTACACATTATATCTTATTTATTAATTATCTAATCCTAAAGTTCATACAAAATATAAGGCTTATTACATAGTAAGCTCATAGAATAAGAAAAACTTCTTTATTATCAATCTGTAAGCTTTATATATAAAAATAGCTAGTACATATTCTTAAATATCTCTACAATTAATATACGAAGCTTTCTGCTTTTTGGGTTTTTTCTATTAGGTTTGAGTATACTTTTGATTTATTTAAAAGTTCTATATGAGTTCCTTCTTTTTCAACTTTGCCATTATCAATAACTACAATTTTATCTACATTTTCTATGGATTTTAATCTATGTGAAATTATGATAACAGTTTTATTTTTTATTAGTTTGTTTAAGCTTTCCTGTATCTTTTCTTCATTATCTACATCAAGACTTGCAGCTATTTCATCAAGAAGAAGTATTGGTGCATCTTTAAGAAATGCTCTTGCAATTGAAAGTCTCTGTCTCTCACCACCAGAAAGTTCTGCTCCATTTTCTCCAATAAGAGTATCATAGCCATTTTCCATTTTCTTAATAAAATCAGTACACCCTGCAAGCTTAGCGGCTTCTTTTACTTCTGCATCTGTAGCATTTTTATTTCCTATCCTTATATTTTCCATAACTGATGAATTAAATAAGGTTACGTCCTGGAATACAATAGAAATATTATCAAAAAGAGAATCCGTAGAAATTTCTTTTATGTCTTTTCCACAAATCATAATTTTCCCTGTATCATAGTCATAGAGTCTTGAGACAAGTCTTAGGATACTAGTTTTACCACATCCACTTGCCCCTACAATAGCAGTAACTTGTCCCTGTTTTGCTACAAAGCTTACATCTTTTAGTATAGGAGTATCCTTGTCATAAGAAAAAGAAACATTTTCAAGTTGAATATCAAAGTTTTTAAGTTTCGTATCTTTTCCTTTTTGAGTTTTAAATTTTCTTATATCTTTGATTCTTTTTATCTTAGGATCAAGATAGAAGATTTCTCCAAGTAATTCTTCTATACCATCCACCATATCCTTGATTTTGATAGCGGCAAGAAGATAACCGATAAGATAAATAATATTTATTTCTCCATTCATAAGAAGCATAATACCTACAAGAATACAACTAGCAATACTTATAAAGCCAAAGGCAGATGAGAATCCTAAAATTCGTATAAGTTTGTTGTTTTCTTTTATATGAACCTTTTCGCTTTCTTCCATTTCTTTATACAAATTTTTCTTTATATCCGAAGATAGATTAAAACTTTGAATTTCCTGTTGAAGCTCGATTCCCTCTTGAAAACTCTCGGAATTTTCTCTAAGAATGTTATAGTACTTTTTATGTCCTTTAATCTGAACTTTCTTTGAAATATAGATAAATGTAAAACTTAGAACAATAGGAATAATTACAGCAAGAGCAAGTTTTACATTTCCCATAAGCATCATAATGGAAATAATGGGGAAAAAAATATAAAAACCGTATACTTTAGGAATAGCATGGCTCATAGCATGTTCTATGCCTTCAACATCAGACATAATTGTCTGTGAAAGATCAGATAAATCATGCTTTGAAAAATAAGAAAGAGGAAGCCTTGAGAGACTTTCTGCAATTCCTGTTCTAAGATTTGCCGATTCCTTATATGTGGCGTTAAACATTGCATCATATTCAAGTCTAAGAAAAATATATATAAGTATTGAAACAGCAATAGCAAGTCCTATATAAATGGCAGAACTTTTCAGATTACCTGTAAGAATACCCTCAAGGAAAAACATCATAAGCATAACAGGAAGCATATTCATGCAAAATATCATAAAGCAAAGGAAAGTTGATTTAACCAAATCTTTTGCGCCGTTATCTGTTATGGCAAATTTTTGTTTGTAAAAATTTTTCATGATATAACCCTCCATTCATTAGCTCTATGATAAAGATCTTGTAAATTTCTATACTTGCCATTACTTATCATAAGTTTTTCGTCTGTACCACGTTCAACAACTTTTCCATTTTCAAGAACGAGGATTTCATCTACATCTTTAATGCTTGAAAGCCTATGAGCAATCATTATAACTGTTTTATCTCTCATTAGATTTTTAAATGCCCTTTGTAATTCGTATTCATTATCAGGATCTATAGAAGCACTTGCTTCATCCATAATTATAATCTTTGAGTCTTTTAAAATAGCTCTTGCAATGGCAATTCTCTGTTTCTCTCCACCGGATAGATAAACTCCCTTACTACCAATAATTGTATTTTCTCTTTCAGGAAATTTATCCAGTATGGAAGCGCATCCAGCTATTTCAAGTGCCTTTAAAACTTCTTCTCGCTTAGCACTTTTTCTTGCCAGTGCTACATTTTCATAGATAGATTTTTTAAAAAGCTTTGTGTTTTGAAATATAAAAGAAATATTTTCTGTAATAGTTTCCTTGGTGTAGTTTTCAATAGGTTTTCCTCCTATTTTTATACTACCATTATCAACTTTGTAAAAACCTGAAAGAAGCTTTGCTATAGTACTTTTACCACTTCCTGAAGTTCCTACAAGTGCATAGGATTTGCCTTCCTTAATTTTAAGATTAAAGTTTTTAAGAACAGGATTTTCTTTATATCCAAAACTTACATTATCAAACTCAATATCATAACTTGGAATATAGGTATCATTTCCAAAAACAAGACTGTCTTTTCCCATATCATTAAACATTTTTTCAAGAGTAGTTACTGCATAGCTTGCATCAAAAATGTTTTTACCAGCCCACATCATTTTCTGCATGGAATTAAATATTACTCCACTTAAAAACAGAGTCATAATAAGGTCCACAGTTAAAATCAAAGGACTTATCTGAATAGATTTAAAAATGGTTACAGGAATAAGTAATATTGCCATAAGACTAAAGAAAATCCATTGGTATGGAACGTAGTCTTTCTTACAACTTATGGAATACTCATAGGCACACTTTGAATAATCATTAATAGCTTTATGAAGTGATTTAAATGATGAAACGTCTGCACCAAAAATCTTAACAACCTGCATACCACGTACATATTCAACGGATTCGGAACTTAAAAGTTCAAGAGCTTTCTGGTAACGTTCCATAAAATCATTTCCACTCATCATTCTTTTGAAAAAGATAATTCCGATGAATGTAACTAAGACAAGAGTTATTCCAACTCTTAAACTTACAATAAATCCTAAAATAATTGAAAGTATTGGAATGATAAAAGCACGAGAACTGTCAGGAATTAGATGTGCCACAGCAGTATGAGTCTGAGCAGCATTGTCATCAATAATCTTTCTTATAGCTCCTGAAGAATTAAGATCAAAAAATCTAAAACTTGCATTAGATAATCCGTCAATTCCTTTCTTTCTAAGGTTTGTCTCAAGTCCAAAACCTAAGATATGAGAGAAATATGCTGATAGGAAATAAAATAGTGAACCAACTATAAATGCAAAAGTTGTTTTTATTGCAAATGTCTTTGCCAAACTAAGATTACTTATTACTATAAGCGTTTCCAAAAACTTATAAACATAATAATATCCTAGCACTACGGAAATTGCGGATATAGCGGAAACAAACATTGCAACAAAACTTAAATACTTTTTTTCAGGTATATACGCAAAAAGTTTTTCGTATACGTTCATAACTACCTCCTAAAATAATACTTAGCTTAAAATATTAAGGTGGGACAAGATATTTTTACCTTTTAAACCATATAATATAAATTAATCAATATATAACCTACGTTTATATAGTATCATCTATATAAATGTGCTACAATGGATCTAGCTTAAAAATGTCTAATCAAGTGATTGTCTAATCCAGTGATTATTAAGGAGGTGCTATATGTATTTTGAAGATATTATAAAAAAGTACACTTCTTTGGAATGTGTAAATATAAATAAATTCAGTCCGGCTGGTAAAACCTTTTATGATGATAATGAATTTTATAATGGATATTGCTGGATTTATATTGGTAAAAATTTTATAATAGATATTCATTCTTTTTTTATAAAAAAAGAATATGTTGTAACCAATATTCCCAATATGACTGAGTATATATTCTTAATATCAAATTATATTATTTCTGGAAGTGGAGAATGGCTTAATCCCTATCAGAGTATAGAACCTACTTCTATGCTTATTATGGAAACAAGTAATTTAAATCAAAGATATGTCTTACATGGTAATAGCATCTATAGAAGTGTTGGTTTAAAATTCAAAGAATCTCTTATTGAAGAATACGTTGTGAACAGAATGAATATTAAAAAAGATGATGTATTAAAATTTTTTCTTGAAACTCAAAACAGTGCAACAAAATTGATCGGAAAACTTGCTAAAGAAATTCTTGAATGTAAACTTGATGGAATAGCAGCAGAACTTTTTTTTGAAGCAAAAGCAAAGGAATGGCTTGGCATTACACTTGATTCCTATGAGAAAAAAATAAAAGAAAAGACTATACCTGAAAATGATACAAAATCTATGGAAAATGTTGCAAAATATATCAGTGATCATTATGCTTTTGATATTCCACAGGAATTTTTAGAAAAAATTTGTATGATGAGTGGAACAAAATTAAAGCAAACTTTTAAGCAAAAATATAATATGACAATTACAGAATTTATACAGAGAAAAAGAATAAATATAGCTGAAAATCTACTCCTTACAACAAATCTTAAAATAAGGGATGTAGCAAAAGCTGTAGGCTACAAATCTCCAAACAGATTTACAACGTTATTTAAACGATATAAAGGTCTATATCCTAAGGATGTAAGAAAATATGTTAAGGATAACCTGTAAATTATAAGTGCAACAATCTGGAAAATACAGTTCTAAAAAAACATAACAATAATTAATAAAAAATTGAATAAGCTTCATATGAAGGATATTATAAAAATAGCTAATAAAACTTAATGTGTTGTATTAGCTGTTTTAAGGTATATGGTTTTATAAAGCCATTAACTACTGTAAAAATTGTGTAAGTTGATATATGAAGTAAAACCATTACATTTTTAATTACTACATATAAGATAAAACATAATAGCTATGCATATAATCCCAATAATAAAAAATATGCTTGCACCTTTTAAACTAGTGGTAAATAATTCACTAGGATTGTCCTTAAAATAAGCAATTTTTATTTCATCTCCTATTTGAGCAGACATAGGGACTTGAACTCTATTTGAAGATATATAATATTTGCTATCTACCCTAAACTTTACAATAGCCAGTCTGGAATTGTTTTTTTTCATGGGTTCTGGTACAACGGTTTTTGTATCAACGATTAATCCTGTTGTATAGCTTATTAGTTTTCTATTTATAATATAAACAATAAACTGATATGCAGAATATACTATTGAAGCTATTGCAGTAACCCCAAAAATAAAAATCCCTTGTGTATTTTGTGCCATTTAATCACCATCCTAGTATTCTTTATTTTTAATAATTTTGTTTGAGACTACAATACCAAAACTAATAGATACACATATCATTAATAATGATAAACCTGCAATCAATAATGTGGAGCTATTCTTAATATTAGATATTAACTGTAAATTATCTCTAAAATGATTTATAATAAAAGCCGTTAAGAATGGAGCTATAAAAATTATACCTGCACTAATTATTTGCAACTTAACATAACCAAATTTAAATGTCATAGGAATATAAATTCCAAAAAATATTTCTATTAATACAAAATATAGCAGTATGACTTTTATATCTATTTTACCTACACATGTAATTGGAACTTTGGATAATATTAAAAATAAAATTGTAGTTACTATAAAAGTAAAGTTAACAACAACATATTTGGCCATAACAACCCTACTACATTTCATAGGTGTTATTTTCAAGTAAACTTGACCTTTTTGTTTCATTTCCTCTAAGGATATTGAATGATATACCATAAATGTTATCATTAATACTAAAATACCATAAAGGATATTTCCGTTTTTTTGAAATAGAGGTGTGCTATATGAAATAAATATAGGAGCTATGACAATAAATAAGAAAATGGTTAATAAATATTTCTTTATTAATAAAAAATCTTTCTTAAATAAATTATAAATTTCGTTCACGGCTATTCCTCCCCTACTAGTGCCAAAAATATATCCTCTAAATTGCTTTTTTCTATAATAATATTTGAATTTAGTGATTGTATTTTATGAAAATTTTTTGTAATACCTGTGAAACCATATCTCGATTGATTAAGTATTTTAAAAGGAACTTCCTTTATTTTTTCAAGATCATCTAAGGAACCTTTTATTAAACGATAGGATTCTATTAAATCATCCTTTCCTAATTGTTCTATAACCTTTCCATTATCAATAATTATGATTTCATCTGCACAACGTTCTAAATCACTAGTAATATGTGTTGAGAAAAAGACACTCTTTCCTTCTTCTTGAACAAATTCATTTAATATATCCATTAATTCTTTTCGTATTTTTGGATCAAGACCAGAAGTTGGTTCATCCATAATAAGAAAATCCGCTCCATGGGATAAAGCTAGAGCTAAAGAATATTTAAGCTTCATTCCTTTTGATAAAGTTGATATAACTTGTTTGGAATCTAAGTTGAATTTTTTTAGATATTTTTCATAAGCTCTCTGATCCCAAGTATTATAACAATTAGCAATTACGTTTTTCATATCATTTAAAGTTAGATTTTCATAAAAAAATCCATCATCTAATACAACTCCTATCTTATTCTTTATAGAAGCTTCATCCTTTCCATATTTGTTTGAAAAGAATGTGATTTCTCCACTATCTTTTTTTAATAAACCTAACAAAATCTTTATTAATGTAGTTTTCCCAGCACCATTTTTCCCAAGAAATCCAGTAATGCAATTTTCCTGAATATTAAAAGATACGTTGTTAAGTGCAAAATTTTTAAATGTTTTTGAAATACCGCATACGTTTAAGACATCTGCCATGACTTACCCCTCCTAATATATAATATCCATCATATCCACAAGCTCTTTTTTACTAATTCCCATGCTTTTGGCTGTAGATACCATATCAAACATTTTATCCTCAACTATTAGTCTTTTTGTATCTTGCATTAGATCAGTATTTCCAGCTAATACAAAAGTTCCTTTACCTGCTTGACTTTTGACAAACCCCTCTTTTTCCAATTCATCATAAACTCGACGGATTGTTAAGACACTGACTTTGAGATCTGTTGAAAAATTACGTATAGATGGTAACAACTCTTGATTTTTTAGTTCACCTTTTAATATTGCTGACTTTATTTGATCTTTAATTTGTTTATATAAAGGTTTTTCAGACGTATTTGAAAGAACAATATTCAATGTATCACCCCAAACTGTGTATGTTTATACATCACAGTATACACATCAAGCACAATGATGTCAAGAAAATCGTTTATAATATTCAGATAATTTATATATAAATAAGCTTGATATACTCCATTCGAAGTAGCAGGACTTACAATAGATGAAATTAAAAATCTAAAAAAAGGATTATAGACTGAAATCACTGCAGTTTATAATCCTTACTTATTATAATTCCCTATAAATTTCTATTCCATATATCTCTATCTGTAATTTTATTTCTGCATTCATACTATCTAAAAAAACAATATCTAAGGAATATATCCCTACAATCTCATCTAAATCTTGTGCTACAGTACCTTTATATTTTTTATCACATAAAATTGCAAGATCTATATCAGAATTATAATTATAGTTATCCTTTGCTCTTGAACCAAATAGCACAACCTTTTTTATATATTTATTGGTTTCAAAATATGAAGTTAAGTTTTTGTATACTTTTTCCTCTATTCCATACATCTTATAACTTCTCCATTGATATTTTATTTAAAAGATTTTCTATAGCTCCTAAGTATCTTTCTATTATGTCATTTTTTATAGCTTCGTAATCATCTTCATCATATATATGTGCAGTTGAATTTCTTGCAAGTAATATATCATTCCAAATAACCATATCTTCTATTAATCCTTCTTTGAAAGCCTGTTTATAGCAACCTCTTGGATTATTTATTTCAAGTCCATCAGCTTTAAAAATTTTAGAAAGTAACTTCCATACTAAATCCTCTAAAGTTTCATATTTTTTTATTATAGAATCCCTATAAACTTCTAATGTTATGTCATCTGCATTTTCTAATTTTAAATAGTTATCTCTTATATTTTTTAAATGCGTAAGCATTCTATATGTATAATTATAAGTTAAGTTAATTGATTCATCATATTTATCTAAGATCCCACTCATTATAATCTGCTACTCAAAATATGGACAAATATATCCATATCGAGATTATTACTGTTTCAACGTACTCTGCTTTGCCTAAGCTACTACAGTTTGTATAGCACTCCACAGTCGTTAATTCCCAAATTAGCCTTCGGTACATATATAAGAACTTGTTTAATTAAGCTATCTTATATTTTTTAACATTTGATAAATTAATACTTGCATTTAAATCTCTATCAATAGTGAATCCACATGAACATTTGTAAACTCTATCTGATAGCTTTAAATCTTTCTTAATAGCCCCACAACAACTACAAGTTTTACTTGATGGATAGAATCTATCAACTACTCTAAGTTCAATATTATTTTGATTACATTTAGAACTTAATTTAGTTCTAAATTCATAAAATTTTTGTTGTGCTACTGCTTTAGCTAAATGTTTATTTTTCATCATTCCACTTACATTTAAATCTTCAATCGTTATATAACATGGCTTGGTTTTTACTATGTTATTCACTACTTTATTAATATAGTCAGTCCTTATATTAGTAAGTTTTTGATGAATTTTCTGTACTTTGACTATTTGTTTTTGGATATTTTGCCTAGTAGCTTTACCTCCTTTTATATTTTTATTTCTTATTTTTAAACTTTCATATTTTCTTGAAAGTTTTCTTTGTTCTCTTTTTAATTTCTTCTCTACTTTTCTAACTCTTGATTCTTTGTTTATATTTTTAAATTTATCTCCATTTGAACATATTGCAAAATCTTTTATTCCTAAGTCAATCCCAATACCTTTATTTATAGGTTTAAAAATTTCTTTATCTATTTCTTCAACTAATATTGATACATAGTATCTGTTAGCTTTTTCACTTACTGTACCACTTTTAACTTTTGCATTAGTTGGTATATACCCAAACTCTTTTAATCTCATCCAACCAAGAGTAGGTATTTTAACTCTATGTCTTTCAGTAGTCCAATCAGTTTTATTATTTTTTGGAAAATAAGCTTTAACATCTTGATTTTTCTTTTTCATAAATTTCTTTATTATAAGCTATATAAAAATTATATATAAATCTACTAACACCAATAGTTTTATGAATCTTTAAAATCTGTTTTGAGTTGGTTTTATCTCCACTTTGTATGCTCTTAACAATTTCATCATCCTCCTTAATTTTTTTCTTATATTTTCTTAATCCATATATACGGCAACTAAATACATGAATTATAGAAATTAAATCTTGGATCATTTCTTCTTGTGGAGATAAACTTTCATTATTTACTATTATTAATTCTAACATAATGGAATATAAATATACATAATTATTACTTCATGTTTAAAATTGATTTCTATATTAAGTTAGGATAGCTAATATTCTACGTCCATTACTCATTAATTATTGACACCACTAATAAAATACCGTAATATCAAGATAATAATAGAACTTAAAGGAGGTTTTCTTATGAATTATGGTTTATTAAGTCCTAAAGTAGACTTTGTGTTTAAAAAGATATTTGGTAATGAGAAACATCCAGAGATTTTAATATCATTCTTAAATGCAGTAATGAAGCCTGTAAATCCTATAAAGAAAGTTAAAATAAACAATTCAGATATAGAAAAAGAACATATAGAAGATAAATATAGTAGATTAGATATAAAAGCAACAACTGATACTGGTGAACAAATAAATATAGAAATTCAGGTTAAAAATGAATATAACATGATAAGAAGAAGCCTTTATTATTGGAGTAAGATGTACGAAGGTCAAATTAATGAAGGTGACAATTATAATAAGTTATCAAAAACAGTATGTATAAATATACTAGATTTTAAATATCTAAAAAATGATAGATTCCATAATGGATATAGATTAAAGGAAATCACTACAAATGAGGAATTAACAGATGTTGAAGAAATTCATTTTATAGAACTTCCTAAGATGAGGGAATCTAATGAAAATGAAGAAGTTACAGATATGTTAGAAGCATGGATTAAGTTTATAAATAATCCTTCAAGTAAGATTGTACAAAAACTTGAAATGGACGTAGAAGAAATAAAGCAAGCTAAAGAAGAATTAATTAGATTAAGTGGAGATAAAAAAGAAGTAGAGCTATATGAGCAAAGAAAATTTGCAATACTAGATAGAGTTAGTGACCTTGAAAATGCTGAACAAAAAGGATTACAACAAGGATTAAAGAAAGGGTTGCAACAAGGGAAAATGGAAGGTATGGTTGCAGCTGCTAAGAACCTTTTAGTTATGAATATGGATTTAGAAGTTATATCCAAGGCAACAGGACTTACAATAGATGAAATTAAAAATCTAAAGAAAGGATTATAGACTGCAATCACTGCAGTCTATAATCCTTTCTTATATTGTTTTTAAATTTTACCCTATATTATTTCTTCTCAATTCTTTACCATCATTTTTGATCTAAACACATGATTTTCTCTTACTTTGTTAAATTTATCATTTTCAACTATTGAACCATCATCCATTAATATTACTTCATCGAACTTGTCTAGATTCATACCCAGATTATGTGTAACCATTATAATTGTCTTGTCCTCTAACTCAAACAATATATCAATGACCTTCTTTAAGGTTCCAGCATCCATGGCTGAAAAAGGCTCATCCATAATTAAAACATCGTTTCCACTTACTAAAGATCTTATAAATGATGTAAGCTGTTTTTCACCACCGCTTAAGTCACTGCAATTTTCCTTATGTTTTATCTTATCTAGTATACTATTACTATAGTTATTCAGAATTTCACTAAAAGAACTGCGTGAATATGAGCCAAATACCGTAACATTATTTTCAAAACTTTCTCTGTATATATGCTCTTTTTGACTTATACACATTACAATATCATCAATATTCAAACTTGCAATATTACATCCATCTATACTTATTTCACCACTATCAGGCATTTCATATTTCATAAGTAAATTTATCATAGTAGATTTTCCTGAACCACTATGACCAATAATTGCATATTTCTTTCCTTTTTCAAAACAACAACATATGTTATTCAATTTAAAATTATCGTAGGAAAGACATACATTCTTCATAGTTATTTTGTCTTTAAAGTTAGAAAGTTTATGCAGATTTTTCTGTTGCTGTCTATTGATGTTTATAGCTTCTATAAATTTTTCCTTTACCGTTCTCCTAGAATTTATGAAATCTATTTTGTTTAAAGCTTCTTGAAGTGGACCTATGAAATATGCAGAATAACTGAAAACAGCAATTACCATACCAGCAGTTAAATCCCCTCGTATAAGTAATAAAGCTACAATAATAAACACCATGAGCTCCATAATCTTTATTCCAAAAACTTCCATAGACATTGAAAATATACCAAACAAACCTCTTTTAATTTTTGCCGCAGTCATTTTATCTACAGCTTTATTATGTTGTTGTAGAACAAATCTTCTGGTATTATTGTTTATAAGCTTAATACCTTCTAGATAATCCTTTACAGAGATGGTATATTGACCAGTAGCTTCCATAGACATATTTCCAAGCTGTCCATTTCTCTTTTTAAATATCTTTGGAATAAAAATTACTATTACTGACATGACAAAAATAGATAAGGCAACTCTCCAGTCAATGCACAAATACATTACAACTGCATATATACATATCTTTATTACTACATTTATAAGACTAATTACTGGTTGCATATATTCTTCTACAATAACATCAATATTATTTGTTTCTATAGATATATATTCTCCTACATTTTTGTTTCTAAACCATCTATAATCTGTTTCAACCAGTGAATCAAAAAAATCTGTCTGAATCATACTTCTCATTGATGACTTCCAGCTCTCCTCCATTATACTGGACAAATATGAAAATATACATATTGCTGCCACACATAATGCAAACAGCATTACCATATTAAAAAGAGTATTGTTTGAATATTCAGAACTAAATAATTTATCTACAAGCTTCTTTTCAAAATTTGGTACCAGAGCTATACTTATAGCAGCAAATATGCCAAATAAGATTTCAGCACTTATTAAACCTTTTATCTTCCAAATATATTTTTTCATTTTTTCCTGTATCCCCTGTATTTTTTATTTATTCATTGCCAACTTATGATTAAACACATAATTTTCTCTGACCTTGTGAAACATTCCCTTTTCAACTATTGAACCTTCATCCATTAATATTACTTCATCAAACTTCTCTAGGTTCATATCCAGATTATGTGTAACCATTATAATTGTCTTGTCCTCTAATTCAAACAATATATCCATGACTTTCTTTAAGGTTCCAGCATCCATGGCTGAAAAAGGCTCATCCATAATTAAAACATGGTTTCCACTTACTAAAGATCTTATAAATGATGTAAGCTGTTTTTCACCACCACTTAAGTCACTGCAGTTTTCCTTATGTTTTATCTTATCTATTATACTATTGTCATATTTGTTCAACACTTCACTAAAAGAACTGCGTGAATATGAGCCAAATACCGTAACATTATTTTCAAAACTTTCTCTGTATATATGCTCCTGCTGGCTTATGCACATTACAATATCATCAATATTCAAATTTGCAATACTACATCCATCTATACTTATTTCGCCACTATCAGGTATTTCGTATTTCATAAGTAAATTTATCATAGTAGATTTTCCTGAACCACTATGACCAATAATGGCATACTTCTTTCCTTTTTTAAAACTGCAACATATATTGTTCAAGTTAAAATTATCGTAGGAAAGACATACATTCTTCATAGTTATTTTGTCCTTAAACTTTGAGATTTCAGTGGGTTTAAGGTTATTTTGGTTGATATAGTTTATATAGCTTGAAAATCTATTCTTTACCTCTTTTGTAGAATTTAAAGTTGTTATATCATATAGAAAATCCTCAAAAGGCCCTATAAAACAATAGGAATATGAAAATATAGCCAATGCAGTTCCTACGCTTATTTCTCTTTTTATTATAAGTATGCCTACAAGCAAAAATACAATTATCTCCATAAATTTCGTTCCAGAATCATATATCAATGTTGTAAAAGCCTTAAAAATGCCAAAGTTTTTTATAGCTTCAGAAGTTCTGCATACACTACTTTTATGCTGTTTCTTTATTTTTTCACGAGTATTATCATTTATAAGTTTAAAACCCTCTAAATAATCTTTAACCTGTGATGTGTACCGGCCCTGTTGTTCCACATGTTTTTTTCTTACTTTTGCCAATGGCTTTTGAAATAATTTAGGTATAATACATATTACTATTGACATGGAAAACATAATAATAGCTATTTTCCAGTTAATATAAAAACATATTGAAAATGCATATATGCATATTATACTTATGGGTCTGAATAAATCTATTAAAGGCTGAAAATAATCTCCTATAAGTATAGCTATATCCGTATTCTGCATAGATATATACTCACCTATATTTTTCTTCTTAAACATGTTATAACCCATTTTTGAAAATGATTTAAAGAGATCCTTCTGCATATGCTCTCTCATTTTATTAATACGGAGTATGGTATACCTTGAACTTAACCAAGAACAGAGACAATACACAACAATACAAATTGTCACAACAAATATTATATGAATAAAACTGTTTTGTACATTATTTCCTTCTTGCATTTTATCTAAAAGCAGTTTTTGCATATATGGAACTGCTGCTATGGAAAGAGTAGCCAAAATTTCAAATATGTATTGCAGGATTATATAATCTTTTACATTACTTATATACTTTTTCATTACAAATGTGCTCCTAACTATATTTTGTTATGTGTTTTCATATAAATCTTTTCTAACTTTGGTGCTTTCACATGCCAAGTAGGAGGGTTTATACATATCTTTATCTTCTAAATAAGCCTGTTTCTATTAAGATTATCATATTCACTTATTTTGTCAATATATAATATTATTGGTTAATACTATTATATTTAACATATTATAAAAAATATATATTTTTTAATGTATATATATTTCATAAACCATATACATTGTACTTCTGCTATTTTTGTTCAAAAATATCCTAAAGTAATTTTACACTAACTATACATAATACTTCATATTTAAAATTGATTTCTATATTAAGTTAGGATAGCTAATATTCTACGTCCATTACTCATTAATTATTGACACCACTAATAAAATACCGTAATATCAAGATAATAATAGAACTTAAAGGAGGATTCCTATGAATACTCAAAAAGAAGTAGAGCTATATGAACAAAGAAAATTTGCAATACTAGATAGAGTTAGTGACCTTAAAAATGCTGAATAAAAAGGATTATAGACTGCAATCACTGCAGTTTATAATCCTTTTTATTTTAACAATGTCTTTATATATTTAAAATGTGTATAACAATATGAACTCTACTGATAATAATATTTTAAGAAATACTTCCATGTAAATTCAGCAATAATAGTAAATACTATTGCTATACCAAACAATATGCCTAGGTTTAATATATTAAATTTACTAACTAATATATTAATAGGATAATTATATATAACTATTGCTGGTGCTACAAATACAAATATTTTCCTAATTTTTGATGGATATATAAATTCAGGATATTTACCCACATCTAATATACTCCAAAAAACATCTATTAATGCATCTACTTTAACATGTTTTATAGATATTATAATAAGTATAAAGAATATATCATGCATAATTAAAGTTCCTAAAAATAAAGCTACCACGTATAATATAATCTTAAAGAAAGATATGCTTGTTCCTAGTTTTACCATACTATATATTAAAAGTACTGCTCCAAAGGGAATTCCCAATAATAATCCATAACTTACGAATTTCGTTGACATATACCATCTTGTGTTTACTGGTTTAATAAGTAGAAAATCTAGATCATAGTTTTGTACATATCTTGGAATTCTAATCATATTCATGTGAAATATACCACCATTTAGACTGTCTATTATCCAAACTGTTGCAATTAAACCTAACATATGATATTTTGTCCATCCATTTATAGAAGTCATAAAATTATATATTAATATATAAAATAAAACATCTCCTAAATAGCCTACAATATTTACAATCATAAAGGTTAAAAAGTTACTTTTATATACCATCTCACGACGAAAATTAGTCTTTAATAATCTACTATATAACATTACATCCCAACTCCTTCATTTAATGCTACCCCATTTTTCCATATTATCTTTGATAGTATATACATGAAGATTATCCAGAAAAGTTCAATTATAATAATAGTAATACTTAGTGATTTACCTAATAGTATTGATATAGGCAAATATACTGTATATTCAAAAGGTAATACTATAAGTATGTTCTGAAAAAACATAGGTAGAAATGTTATTGGAAACTTATTTCCTGAAACTATAGAGATTAGGTTTTTCCAGAGTTGGATTATTCCATTGTTGTTTACGCTCCAGAAAGAACTTAGTCCAATTATATAGTATATTAAAAAATTAAGTATACATCCTAATATTAAAACTAATAAAAATGGTGCTATTTTTTCAGGGTCTATTGATATATAGTCTCTAGCTAGCAGTGCAAAGATAATTGATGGAATGACTATTATTATAGTATCAACTATTTTCTCACACAAATATAATAAAAAAGTATATCTTAGATGATTAATAGGCTTTATTAATACATTATTTATAGATCCACTTCTTATATCTTCACTAATTTTTCTAGCTATAGTAGATGCCTCTGTAATATTAGACACTATATAAACCCAAAAGAAATATGTAATTATACTATTTTTATTAAAATTATCTATCTTAAGTCCACTTTCGTATATTTTATTCCATAAAAATATCATTATTAGAACAGGGATAAAGCCTAATAGCACAGACATAACTGTATTAAACATATATACTTTTCTTTCTCTAAAGGTATTTAATAAAATTCTTTTAAATATTTTCATATTGAACACCTTCTTGGGTGGAAGAATTCTTATACATCATTCTAATTATAATTTCTAAATTAATATCATTTATAGAATACTTGTCTATTTTATTCTTTGCTTTAATGTCAGAAAGACATTTTTCTATAGAAGCCTTTTCTACTATGATTTGACTTTCATAAGTTTCATTGGTTATAAATTCATATCCACATAGATCTAACTTTTCATTTGTTTTTATACATAGTACATTTATATCCTTATATCTTTCATAAAGCTGATCTTTTGAATCATTAAATATTATAGAGCCTTGATCTAAGATAATAATCCTATCACAAATTTCTTCTATGTCCTTCATATTATGGCTTGTTATAATTACGGT
Organism: Clostridiaceae bacterium 14S0207; assembly: GCA_003288255.1. Lineage (GTDB taxonomy): Bacteria > Bacillota > Clostridia > Clostridiales > Clostridiaceae > Hathewaya > Hathewaya limosa. Next base: position 93,747 of record CP026601.1, read on the forward strand.
ATTTCCTATTTTCTTGTTATATTCATATATAAACTGTCTTAAAGCTACTTGGCTTATTATATCAAGTCCCAAGGTTGGCTCATCTAATAACAATAAAGATGGTTCATGAATCAGACAAAGAATTAATTCCATTTTCATTCTTTGACCAAGTGATAACTGGCGTACAGGTGTATGCAATTTTTCTTTTATATCTAATAATGAAGTCATATATTCTAATCTGTTATTAAAATCATTATTAGAAATCTTATAAATCTCTTTTTCAATCTTAAAACTATCAAGTGGACTTATATCCCACCATAATTGAGTTCTTTGACCCATAACTAATCCAAGTTTCTGTAAAAACTCTCGTTTTCTATCATAAGGAATATACTTACCTATTGTAAGTTCACCTGAGGAAGGCTTAATTATACCACATATTATCTTTATTAAAGTTGTTTTACCTGCTCCATTTAATCCTAATAAACCAACTATTTCTCCTTTATCTATGTTTAAGTCAATGCCCTTTATTGCTTTAACCTTTTCTGAAGTACCTCTAACGTGATAAACTTTTTCTAACTTTTTTGCGTTGATATACGACATAACCCCTCCTATTAAAGTAAATTTAGTTACAAATAAACTAAGCCCATAATTAACATAAACTATGAGCTTAATTTAAATATCATTTATTATTATCATACTTTGTTTCACAATTTTCAATATTTTTTATTCGATATGAAGATACAAACCCGATCTTTTGAAATTAAGTATTCCTGCACTTATGATAATAATTTAATTATTATCATAATCAGCTTGATTTTTATCATAATCAAGTTGTTCTTTTTTCATAAAATATTTAAAAAGAACGATAAATGAAAAAAGAACAGAAATCTTTTTAAAAACATAAAATACTTCGCCAATAAACATATTTTTTTCAGATAACAAAATATGTGCAGGCCAAAACAATAAAATATTAACTATTAAATAAATACTTATAATTAACTTAAATATTATATTTATATTAGCTTCGTACATCCATGCATAAATACAAAGACTTAAAGCAACAGAAACAAATAAACAAAGAATTCGTGGTAAAAAGTGAGACTTTTCAATATCTTGCCACCAAAAACATAATAAGATTTTTTTTAGTATGTTTAATGTATTAACCTTTGTTACCATTATTAACCCACCATTCTTAAAAATACAATATTTTATATTATATAATTGTTGAGCCCTTCATCTCCTTTCTCTGCTCTTTTTTTAATAATTCAGTATTAGTTATTATATAAGTTTTATTTTTATCAAAATCACCAACTTTTGAAAAATAAAATTTATATTATTTACTATGTATATATTGGAATTTTAATAAAAAAATGCTAATATACTTATTATATTATTAATTAATCAATAAAACAAAGGTCTTCCTATAAATATTTGTTTTCTTTGAGTTATAAAACAATATTAATATATATTTATTTTTTAAAATTAGAAGATTTAAAATATAGATAACCAAGATTTTTTAAACTTATATATTATATAAAATAGAAATGAGTGAGAAAATGGACTATGTAAAATACTTACGTAATAAAATTGGTCATGATGTAATAAATCTTACGGGAGTAAATGTTTTAATAATAAATGAAAATAATCAGGTTCTGCTTCAGAAAAGAGGAACCTATCCATTTAAATGGGGATTAATTGGAGGAATTACGGAACTAGGTGAATCCCTTGAAGAAACTGCAATAAGAGAAGCAAAAGAAGAAACAGGACTAGATATTAAAGATTTACACCTACTTGGAACAACATCAGGTGAAAATTGTTATATACACTTTCCCAATGAGGATAAAGCATATTTTATAAGTATTGGATATATAACAAAGAGTTTTAGTGGAGAATTAAAAATTGATAATATAGAAACTAGAGAATTAGAATTTTTTAATTATGAAGATCTGCCTAGTAATATACCTAATAGTCACAGAATACTTTTAGATAAATATTTTAATGGTGACTATTAACTTTAAAATTATTTATTAATTCCATTTTACTATACATTACCTTATTTGTATAAATAAAAATTAAATGTTTATTTTATTGAAATGATATTTAAAATTACCTATAATTAAAAGAATATGTTAAACTAAGAAATTTTAAAGGGGTGATTCAAAGTTGAAAAAAGTTTATTTAGCGATTCCCTCAATGGAACACAAAGATGCATACATTGAAATGATGGAGGAATGGGAATCAAGCAAAGGACATATATATCCTGGCTCTATAAAACGAAAAGAACCTGATTATAGTTCTTGGTTAGAAAGAGTAGAATCTCACAAAAAAGATGAAACATGTCCGTCTAATTTAGTTCCTTCTAATACTTTCTTTTTGGTAAATGAAGATAATAAAATATTAGGAGCAATTAGTATAAGACATTATTTAAATGAACCATTGCTTAAATTTGCAGGACATATAGGTTATGGAGTTAGACCTAGTGAGAGAAGAAAAGGTTATGCAACTAAAATGTTAAAATTAGCCCTTGAAAAGTGTAAAGATATGGGGATTTTCAAGGTTCTAATAACCTGTGATAAAGATAATATTGCTTCAGCTAAAACTATTATTGCAAATGGCGGGGCCTTTGAAAACGAACTAGCTGATGAGGACGGAAGTATAGTAAAAAGGTATTGGATAACATTATAAGAACTATCTATAGAAAGTATCAAAAGTCAATTTGGTAACTTATAAGGAGAGTTCCCCTGCTACAAAACTAAACTTCAAAGTTTCTGTTCATTTTTATAAAAAATAAGGCTAAGGTGAAAGAGAATTTAAAAGTTCTTAATCTTTTCTTAGCCTTAAAACATTTTAGCAGATGAAAACACTCTCTAAGTTTTTCCAATTATAAAAATTAAAAATAATATCCAAGTAATGATATGGTTTAAATAAATAACACTAATGGCTATTACGTCTAAGTATGGAATTTCACAAAACCTTCAGTAATTACACATTGAAATATTACAAAGATAAGTATTATTACTGATATTATAGGAATAACTAAATAAAACTTTTTTTTGGTTTGTAAGTATTTATTCCACTCATCAATTGCTTGATTTACAAGTAGTATTGCACCTAGAAAAATATATAAAACACGTGGAATATTCACCCTTAGTATTATCAATATAAGATATATAATAGAAAACATAATAACAATTACTCTGCGAGTTTTCTCCATATTATCTCTCCTTTTTATTTAAATATATTTGATAAAAAATACCTATAATTTCTCAATTTCTTATTTATAATATTATTAATTATCATTATAAATGAAAAATCAAGACAAGAAAAGATATGAAAAAAAGGTACTGGATAACATTATAAGAATCATTTTAAAGAACCTATTTTAATTCCAATAACTTAGAAGACTAATATGCTTATATTATATAATCAACTTGTTTAGTTATTCATAATATGCTAAAATTTTCTGTAAGAAACACACTCAAAATCATGGACTACATATCTAATTTTTATGGAGGAAAAATTATGAATGATTTATTATATAGATTAATACCTATGATATTAACAATGGGAATAAGTCAAATTCTTTATTTAAAGATTGACAAAAAGTATAGAGTTACAAATAAACTAAGTTTAAAATTACATATTAACCAGAAGTGGAAAGCATGCTTTTGTGGATGTTGCTCAATGATAAGTATATTAGTTATAGGAATTTTAGGAATATATGTTATAGATATACCATCAATAGTGTATACCATCCTATGTGGGATTATTATAGGTGTAAGTACATGTATGGTTACTGCCTTAAATCCCACTAATAAATAAAAAACATTTAAGTTAATAATTTTATAGTGTATGATATTAACAAAGTCCAGCAATAATTTTGCTGGACTTTGTTTTGTAATATATTAAAATTATTTCTCTATAATCTATTTCATAAATTTACTGGTTATTAAGTTGATTTACGTTTTTTATATGTTGCATTAAACGAATATTTCGCACTAACTACACAAGTTATAAATTAAATATTACTATAGATTTCTTAAGAAACTCTTAAATATAAACTTTTTTATATATTATTACTTCTAAATTATTTTCTTAATATTAAAAATATTTTAAAAATAGTGTTGAATTTTATTTTTAATCATGTATTATATTTATATTAAGTAAGTCTCAATCATAAGAAATTACATATTAAATATGAAGAAGTTAAATAAAAATTTTAATATTATAGGAGATATAAACAATGATAAAAACAATTGATAGAGTGGAGGAAATAATAAATTTTGCATGGGAATTAAGTCAAGATAATTTGCGTGCCAGTTATCCGAGAATAAATTCAATAAAGGAGCTTAAAGAAGAGTTTGAAAAGGACATCAATTTGGAAAATCGTAATATAATAGCATATTATCACCAGGATGTGTTATACGGGGTTTGTACTTATTTTTGGAAATCTGATGAAAAGTATGCACAAACATTAGGACTTTTAATAAGCGGAGATTATGACCAAATTGCAGATGAATTTATTAGTTATATAAGTAAGCAATTGCCAGGATATGAATTATTCATAGGTATCCCCTCTACTAATAAAAATGCAAATGAATATTTTATGAAAAACAATACTGAACTAATTGAATCCAGTATTGTTACCACACTATATAATTTAGAGTCACATGAAAATGAAAGCCATAATCAAGTGGAAAAGATTACATATAGTAATTTTGAAGAATATGCTGCGTTTCATGATAAATATGCCATACCATTGGAAATGTATTATAACAGCAATAATCTAAAAAAGGATATAGATATCTTTCGTATATTTGCATTTAGAGAGAATGGAACCATATGTGGAAGTATTTTCACAAAGGCTTTCAAAGATATAGGAGAGATTTTTGGTTTATTTGTCGATAAAGAATATGCAAATAAAGGTATTGAGAACATTTTAATTAATGAAACGCTAATGCAATTATATAATGAATTTGGTTCATTAAGAGAAATTTTATTTTTTATTGATGAAGATTGCCCAGATGAATTGAATGCAGCATTAACTGCAGGCTTTAAAATTAAAGAAAAGTATAGATGTTATAAGTGTATACTTTAGTTCGTTAATTTCGTATCTAATGTTTACAATATAAAGTCCAACAATAAGTTTGCTGGACTTTAATTCGTAATATTTTAATATTATTTACCTTAATTTAATCTTCCTAACAAATTTTTATCTTTACTTTTTATATAACATATCTATATGTGGAATATTATCTTCTAGATATTCCTCTGAAACTGCTTTAAAGCCAAGACTACTATAAAAATTAAGTAAATATGCTTGTGCTTGAATTTTTATAGTATCTTCATTCAAGTTATTCTCTACAAAATCAATGGCTTTTAACAGCATTTCTCTTGAAATTCCTTTACCACGATAATTTTTCTTAACTGCTACCCTTCCTATTGATATTTCATCATAAGAAACTCCTTTTTCTAAAATTCTTAGGTATGCAATTATTTCTCCATTTTCTTCAGAAAATAAATGATACGAATTTAAATCTTTATCATCACAATCAAGATATGCACACTCTTGCTCCACAATAAATATTTCATTTCTTAATGTTAAGATTTTATATATTTCTTCCACATTAAGTTCCTTAAATTTTTTAAGATTCCAATTCATTAGATTACCTCACTATATATTAAATTTTAGATTTTAACATAATACTTAAACTCCCTTATTAAACATAAAAGCACTAAATCTAATTCCTCCTTAAAAAGGCCCTAATGGAATAAGATTCAGTGCTTTATAAGATTCTTACCCGGGGATAAGAATAAGCATCATATTATTTAATTATTAAATATAATAACATATAGCTAACTTTTAGGCAATAGTAAATTCAAAGATAACATACACTTGATACCTTATTAACTTCCTTCGGAAGTATAATTTCTTTTTCTTTGCTACAAGAAGTTAACAAAAAACAGATAAACATATTAAAAAACCTTTTAAAAAATTCTTCCTAAGTTAAGAACCTTTAATAAATTATTTTACTAGTGCATATTTATTTTTATATAATTTAATAAAAAACTAAAAAGCACTTATTCATATTGAATAGGTGCCTATTTTTTAATTGCCTGTAATCCAAATTATTAATCCTATTACAGGAAAAATAATTCCCCAATATTCCATATTAATAAAAAAGAATGAGTTTCTTTTCTTTATTACTACATCCTTTCCTGTTTCCTTATCTATGTATACTTTTTGTTTTTTATTTAAAGCACGTCCTACTAAAAAACTTAATACCCCTGAAATAGCAAGTGCTATAAATTTAGGCCATCCATGCTGCTCATAATAAATTGAATTATTAAATATATGATTAACTGAATATTCAACTAAAACCAAATTAAAAACAGCAATTATAGGCGTTAAAATTCCAAATCCACTCCAAATAATCATAATGTTACTCCATTCCTAAAGTTTAAAACTTATGGTCCCTTTATTTACCCTATTAATATAATTCCTATATTTATTTCTACTATTATGTTCACCTCATTTCCTAATTTAATTTATTTATCACATCAATTTCCATAAGTTCATCCTAAATAATAATTTTATAAGTTTTTCTATTTAAAAATATACTATTCTTGTCGATTTTTGTCAAGAAATATATAGGTTGTAATTTGTTTTGCTAATAATTCAAAAAAATCTTTAGATTTTACTCTAAAGATTTTTTTATACACTTATATTTTTTATTTAGTTTTGTAATTTTAGTAGTATGTTGTTGTAGCTTATCTATTAACTCAGACTTATCTATTTCTTTCTTATTAACTGGAATTACTGCAATAATATTATTTAACTTATCCGCAATATATATATATTTATCTGACTCATAATAGCCTTCTATCATATTCCAGTAATAAATAGTATCTTTTATACTATCTTTAATATATAATCCTTGATCTTTAATATCTACATGAAATGTATTTTCAATAAAATAAGCAACTTGCTTTTTATTTAATTCAAGATCTACATATTTTCTAAAATTTTTATTTAATTGCATTATTATAATTCCTAAAATAACTATGCCTAATATACAACTCCATTTTATATAATTAGTATAAGCTACATGTATAATTTTATTTGATTCTTCTAAAATTAATGCAAGTTCGTTAATTTTTAAAGAAGAAAAAGTGTAATCATTCAAATATTCTGTAACTATAAATGTACCTACGATAACTGTTAATGTAATTACAAAAATATATAGTATGATTTTTTTTAACTTTAGTAATTTAATTTTTTTAGATAAATATCTACTAGAATCTATATCAATTTTAAATTCATACATTCCTAATTCACTTCCCTTAATTCAACGTTAGAGTTTTCTGATACTATTTTAAGTAATCTATCTTTGTTATCTTTATTTAAGGGTATTAAAAAGAAAAGTTTTCTAGGGCTTTGAAAAATATATAGATAATCTTTAACTTTCACTATATCTTTAACATTTTCCCAAGTGATACTCCTTTGATAAAATTCTGTTTCTATAGTAATTTTATCTGAATCAAAACTTAATATGTATTCATCTGTAAGATTATTCACGCTACAAACGCCCATATCTATCCCATAATAATTAATTGAATTTTTTCCCTTTAATACATTTTTAATATTATTCTTGATTAACTTTAGTTTACATAAATCCAATACACCTGATATGATTGTAGTATAAATGAATAAACCTATTAAAATCATTCTGTATCTACCTATATTAAATGTTGATATTGAAAATAATGGAGAATCTATATATTTTAATATTAAATTTGGTAAAACAAATATATAGATTATAAGAAATAAATAATATAATAATATTCTAATAAGTATCCTTTTTTTTAATGCTTTTATTATATTAGATTTTTTACAGAACAAGTCTATATAACTTTGTTTATCATTTGAAGTGATTGAGATATTAAAACTCTTCTTGTCTTCCATGTAACCTTTCCCCCTGTTGATATTTCATATAATTTAATAAAGTATATTTTTAGCATATACTAAAAATTAATTTTATGTTAATAATTATCGTGAAATCACCAATCTTAGATTAAAAGCAGTGTTTTTTCTCTTAATAATATCCTAAATAATAATTTAATCCTTTTATTTTCTCTGTGTTTAGAACAGTATTGATCATCTATAAATTAGATATTTTTTAGAAAAAATTTAGATTTTGTGAAAAACAATTATAATTATACCTCTAATTATTGTTAGCTAGCTTGTAAAAATATAAGGAAGAAACCAAACAAAATATTATTAAAAACCAACTTATTCTAGTGTTGAGGACTATTTTAAGAATAAATAAAGAACTACAAGCTACTAAGGATAACCCATAACAGAAATTTAAAATCATCTTTTCACTTATTTCTTTATTATCTATTTTTATTTTCATCTCATAACCTCCTTAATAACACTTTTATTTAATTATACCCTTAATAAAATAACATAACTTATTTTAATTATTTTCTAATTTAATACTTTTATTTAATTCATATCTATCTCCATATCATAATAAATGAGTAGCACGTGTTTAGAAACCATGTACTCCAACATTTCTTGCCTTTTTTTCTAACATATAATATGCTACTTTTCCTATTATAAGATATCCTATAGAAAGTATAACCAAAATTATAAATTCATGTCTTATACTAAAAATTGTATTAATATTTAATAATGTACCTCTTAATATATCAACTCCCCATGTAAAAGGAAAAATAAAAGATATATATCTTAATGGACTAGGTAGTAACATAATAGGAAAATAAAGTCCGCCTAAAAAGGGAGCCGAATTTCCAATAAAGGAAGCTAGTTGATCCCCTTCTTTAATTATTAAAGTTAAGCCAAATATAAAGAATGTCATACCAAAGGATGCTATTATAGACATTAAAAATATTCCTAATACTATAGCAATATTCATTAATGTTAGACTTTTATAACTTATAATAATTACTAAGATAATTAATGGCAATGATTCAATGGTAGTTCTAATTATGCCTAAAACGGCCCATCCTAATATATTTTCAATACATTTTATAGGACTTAAAAATATATCTTCAAACTGACCAGATTTCATATAACTTCTTAACATAAATATAGTGGACCATAATACTTCTACATATCCCCAATATACAGTTCCTATCATTAAATATTTTATATATGTTTCTATGTTCGTAGTGGGTAATCCTAAAAAACTTGAAATTCCAGTGCTTCCACTATAAAAAATGAGCAAAACAGCAGGTAATATATTAAACAAAGGATATAACAATGATCCTGCCCAGTCAATTTTATACCTCTTAGCTGTATAAAAATTTGCTTTAAATATTCCTATAATCCTTACCATACTTCCCATTCTCCTTTGTTTCTTAAATTATTCTCCACCTTTTTTAAAAGAACTAATCCCAAAATTAAATATATTATACTTATTCCATTTAATTTTAAAAAGTCTGGGAAAATTTGTGCAAACCTCTTACCATAAAATAAATTTCTTCCTATTTTAATAGAAAAAGTTAAAGGAATTACATTAGAAATAACTCTTACATATCTAGAATACTTGTCTACATTTACCGTAGTACCAGACAATACCCCTATTAATTGTTGAATTAAAAAGTTTACAGAAGATAGTTTTTTAAAATATAAAGTCATAGAAGAAAAGAATATAGAGAATGTAAACATATATATTCCGTTTGTTAAATAAACTAGAAGCATTTTTATATTGTTAGCCTTACCAATGCCAACCATAGTAAATATCAGCATTGTAATTACAGTTATACATAGACACTTAAAAAACTCAAATAATCCTTTTCCAATTAGATATTGAATTAATGATATAGGACTTAATGCTATACTAACAAATGTGCCTGTTTCCCTTTCCTCGTTAAAACAATCTCCTATGCAGAAAAAGAATTGATTTAACCAATACCATAAAATACTTCCTATTAAAACCATAGATTCAAAGTTCATATCTATTCCTTTAGCTGTAAAAACGTATGGAGCTATCATAAAGAAAGGTGTTAAACTAAGATTTATCCAAATCATTCTATATCTCATTTGGATTTTTAATTCTTTAATAAAAATAGTAATTATAGACTTCATGATAACTTTCTCCTTGTTGTATCATAAATATTTTCATTTTCTATTTTTATATCTTCTGCTTGTAGGTCTATTATTTTCAAAATATTTTCTTTAAAATCTTTTTCACTAACCTTCTTTTCATATTTAACTCCATTTAAGCTATATTTAATATTAATCATTTTTTCTACATCTAAACTCTTTAATGGTTTATCTAAGATAATGCTCCTCTTTTTCATTAATACTATTCTAGAATCATCAGGCAGCGTATGTAGTATATGACTTATTAAAACTATAGTCTTTCCCCTTTGATTTAACTCATGTAAAATTGTCATTATTTCTAAACAGGCTTGAGAATCTAATCCATTTAATATTTCATCTGCAAATATAATTTCAGGGTCATGAATCAAAGCTTTGCATAACATTAACTTTCTTTTCATTCCCGTAGAATAATTTTCCACCAGCTTTTTATCTTGATTTTCTAAGCCAACTTGCTTTAACAAATACTTTATTCGTTCCTTAAGCACCTTATTTTTTACTCCATATATCTTCCCAAAAACATCTAAGTTTTCTTCTGCAGTTAACTTCCAATATAAAGTTCTCTCATTATTCAAAACTACTCCTATTCTAGTTGAAATCTTTTTCCAATATTTTATTGTATCTAATCCTAAAACATTTACAGACCCCTTATTAGGAATTAGTAAGCCAATTAAAATTTTCATTAACGTACTTTTTCCCGATGCATTTTCTCCTCCTATAACTACGAACTCTCCTTTATTTATAGTTAAATTTATATCCTTTAAAACTATATTATTATCAAAGGATTTACTGATATTTTTACATATTATACTCTTATCCACTTTATATTTTCATCCCCTTCTTTAAATGTATTACACTTAAATTTTTTATAATGAAAAAAGTTCATTAAATTTACAGTTTTTACATAAGTATATTATTCTTCAGTTGAAAACATCTTATAGAAATAAGAACTATCCTTATGCAAATCTTCTATAACGCCTTTTTCAATAATTGCACAGTCTTTTAGAACAAGAATTTCATCAGCTAATTTAATAGTTGATAATCTGTGAGAGACTAATAGTATTGATATTTCAGGAAAGGCTTTTTTGATATTTTCAATAATTCTATTTTCTGAATCTGAATCGGTGTTACAAGTACCTTCATCAATAATAAGTAATTTGGGATTAGTATATAATGCTCTACATAAAGCAACTTTTTGCTTTTGACCTCCAGATAGTTTATTACCTTTTTCACCAATAGTTGTGTTTAAATCAAATGAATCTTTTCCCATAATATTATTTATAGTGCATATGTTTAATAGTTCTTCTATACTGTATTTTGAATGATTTTTTCTTCCAAATGTAATGTTATTTATAATAGAATCATTTAATAAAAACGTATCTTGTGGAACATACCCTATTTGAGCTCTAAATTTACATAGGTCTTCATGTATATTCATACCATTAATAAAGATGTTTCCACTACTAGGAACTAATAAACCTGTTATTATATTAATTAAGGTTGATTTCCCACAACCATTTTCACCAACAACTGCATATGTGCAACCCTTTTTTATAGTTAAATCTATGTTTTTTAGTATTTGTAACTCCTCATATTTAAAAGATACTTTGTCTAACTTTAAGAGAATATCTTTATTCTCCTTATGATAATCGTAATAAGATACATAATTAGTATTTAATTTTGGATTAGTATTAGAGACATTATCTTTCATAAATTTATTAAGTTTATCAAATTCAATTTTAAATACTTGTAGTAATCTATTAAAATTAATAATTCTTTCTATTGGACTATATAATAAGGAAACAAGTAAATTTAGAGATATTAATGTTCCTATTGTCATTGTACCTTTAAAAACTTCTATTCCTCCATAATATAGAACTACAATATTACCTAAAACACTTATAACATTTGCTAAACTATCATAGATTGAAAGGACAACAGAATACCTAATACCATATTTGCTAAAATCCTGCTGAATCAGATTATATTTTTTAATAAATATATTTTCTGTATTAAAAATTCGTATCTCTTTAATACTGTCTAAAGATTCTTTAAGGTTTTGTGTAACTTCAGCATCTTTATCCATCATTGCCATTCTAGTTTTTCTTATTTTAGAGTTAAAGAAAAAATAAAGAAGACCATAGATTGGTAAAATCATAATGGTAATACAGAGCATTTTTATATTTGTTTTCCCTAAAATTATTACACCTATTACAAGTAAAATACATTCTGTAATTGTATTTAAAAGGATATTAGATAAAAACCAACTAATAGAATTTATCCAATCTCTAAATAGAGTTATAATATATCCTTGCTTTTGTGATGAAAAAGAAGTAAAGTCAAACTTCATAATAATAGATGAAAATATGTTATCTCTTATATCATAAAGAATTTTATATCCAAATTTTGAAAATAAAAATTCTTTTAAAAATGATATTATATTTTTTAATATATAAAAAGCAAGATAACTCAATACAAATATTACTAATGCGGACATATCTTTTGATGGTAATACATTATCTAAAAGAAATTTTGATATAAAGGTTGATCCTACTATAAAAACATTAAGTAGTAACCCTATAAAAACAGCAATAATATATTTTGGTAGTAATGGTTTTAATAATTTAATTAAATATTCTTTTTTCATTGATTTCCATCCTTTATTAGATTAAAAATATAAATTAATAAACTTATGTTTGCTACTATATAACAAATATTATATATTATCGCAGTAATTTTCACAATATTTAGAATTATTTAAGTCAAATTCTTTTATCATAGGATATATTCAACTTTTAATTTCAATTATATGTCTTGTAATGATTTTACTTATAGAAAATGATACTATATTTATATATTAATGGCCAATACATTAATAATACTTTTAATGTGTTTTAAGATGTACTATAAAATGAATGAAAATAGAAAAATAATAAATAAAAATATAAAAAGCTTAGGTGTTAATGCCTAAGCTTTTTGTGTTTATTTAAAAACTTTTTCAATTTGATTATTACACCTCATTACTTTAAAAAATAACAAGGCTATATTAAACCTTGTTATTTTTTATATAAATTTTTAATTTAATATATATATTCATGATAAAATATCCAATAATGCCACCAAACACATTAAAAATTAAATCTAATATATCTGAACCTCGAGGTATGAATGCTATATTAAAATAACATTGTAAATATTGAAGTATTTCTATTTCTAAAGAAATACTAAAGCAAATAAGTATAACTTTTTTTAAGCTATTTACTTTATTTAAAAAGTCATTAAAATATAGAAGTATTGGTAATGGGGCTAATAATAATATATTTCCAAAAATATTTATAAAACTATATTTGTTAAATCCGTAAGTAAATATATCCAATTAATACCCCTTCTTTGTTAAGTATACAATTCGATAACATCCTTTCTCCCCTTTAATAATGTTTTGTTCTGCTAAGTTATATAATTCTTTTACTATATACCAACTATTATATATTGTGGTCTAAATTGTCCTAAGATTAAAAAAATCGTATTTGTTATAGGATTAATAAAGTTTATGACGTCATAAATATTTACATATATTTCCTAAAATAAACATATTCAAAAAATAAAATACTCTCTCCTTCTTCATATATAAGTGTAGGATTAATATTCTATATTCTAAAAGCTCAGGAACGAAGAGATCTAAAGCAGGAGAAGAGAGAAGAAAATTACCAAAACATTATATCTAGCCTAAGTTCCAAGTTAGATACAGTATATGAGATAAAAAAAGACGTGAAAGACGTTAAAAATGCAGTAATAAGCGAACTCAGATGATAAATGATAGATAAAAGATTATAGATTATGAAGGAGTGAGGAAAATTAATATTATAGAAACCAATTTAAAGTTTAGAAATCTTTCCTATAGGAAAAAAACAAATCTTATAGTGTTGCATCATATGGAACACCCTACATGGACCGTTTATGATGCACATAATTATCATAAAAATACTTTAGGCTGGGCAGGTATTGGTTACCATTTTGTAGTTAATAAGAACGGAAGAATATATCGTGGTAGACCAGAAGGAGCTATTGGAGCTCATGCCTATGGCAACAATAATACAAGCATTGGAATATGTGCCCAAGGTAACTTTATGAAAGAAGTTATGCCAGAGGCTCAAAGAAAAGCAATTATTGCTCTATGCAAATACCTACTCGGTAAATATACCGTAGGGTCTGTTAAAGGACATAAAGAAGTTAATTCCACTAATTGTCCTGGTGTGCTCTACCCCCTATATAATATTAAGCTAGCCTTAAACAAACCCAGTAATAGCACCACATCTACTAAAACCTATACGGTGAAAAAAGGTGATACTCTATGGGCAATTTCAAGAAGGTTTAATACAACAGTACAAAATTTAAAACAAAAAAACGGCCTTGTATCAGACTTAATATACCCTAATCAAGTATTAAAAATATAAACTTTAAAATTTTTTTCAAAAAAACCTTTGAAGTTCATATATACAGTTGAAAGGAGTTGATAAGAATGGCAATAGAAAATGTAGTTATTAAAACTAAATTAAAAATTGAGTACACAGATGGCTATAATGAAAAAACAGGTGAAGAAATTATAAAGACTAGAGATTATGGCAACATTAAAGCATCAGCTAAAAATGAAGATCTTTATGATGTTGCACATGCTATGTCTAGTGTTATGGCTGCCCCTACTCATGGTTATTTAAGATGTGATGAGTCTGAACTTTTAAAGGGAGATGAATAAAATCCATTTTTCTCTTTAAATAATTTAAGAAAGGAGAGATAATCTATGGAAATAAAAGACTTAGTTATGACCTTCAAGAGCGAAGCTGATAGAAAGGTAAATATTAAAGTACCAAATGTAAAAGGCGATCTTTCAGAAGAAAAAGTTGCTGAAGTAATGGATACCATTATTGATAAAGATGTTTTCGCATATAAAGCAGCTTCCCTAGTTAAGAAAGTACAAGCAGATCTTGTTAAGACAGAAATTGAAAGTTTTGATTTTAAAACTTTATAATAAAAAAGCCTAGCTTTTAGCTAGGTTTTTCTATTCCTAACGCCTTCAAAAATGGACACCTTGTCACACTTCATGTGACTCCTTCCATTTTTTCAGTTGTTAAAGTTATTTTATTTTTACTCATTTTCAAAAATAGAATTTAACCTTAATCCCATTCTTTCAATTAATCCAACAACTAAAGCATTACCCATGCAAAAATACCTAAATCTTTCTGACATACCTGTATTAGTCCATTCATCATCAAAACAGTTTAATCTCTCACATTCTACTGGCGTTAAAACTCTTAATCTTCCTGTTTCAGGATCCCTAACTACATGTGTACTTCTATTCTTACTAGCCTCACTTGTCAGCATAGTCCTTGCGGGAATATCTAAATTATCTGGAAAAGCTAATGCTCCTTCCCTATACATGTATTCATGTCCTGTACTACTTCTTCTTGGTTCAGCTTTAGCACCTTTCATATATTGCCACTTTGATAAATCTTCGCCTAGGTAATATTTTTCATCAACATTAGACTGTAAAATTTCTGATAATGTTGTAGTTTCTTCCTTATTGGGAATGACTTTATATGTATTTATTTCTTTCTCATTTAAAATACCCGCTTCTAAAAATCCAAATGAAAAATTATCTGATATATGTAATAAATCTTCTTCTATAGATATGTTAGCCTGGGTAGAAATCTCTTCTACCTTAAATTCACTACTAAAGAAACTTTGATTTTTAAAATACTGTTCTATTCCATATTTTTTTATTTTATTTTGTACTGTTTTAAAGTGTGTTGTTGAATTATTATATGCAAAAATAAATATACGTCTTCTTCTTTGAGCAAATCCGTAATCTGCAGCATTTATAACTCTCCATTCAACGTTATAACCTAAATCTCTAAAACAAGATAACATAATTCCAAAATCTCTTCCTCTTTGATTTGTAGGGGATTTTAGTAATCTATCTACATTCTCCAAAAGTACAAACGGTGGTCTTTTTCTTTCTAATATCTTTTTAATTTCCCACCACAAAACACCTTTTTTACCTTGAATTCCTCTAGCACCTGTGCTTGCCACTGAATAATCTTGGCAAGGAAAACCGCCCACTAACAGTGAGTGATTTGGTATATTATATCGCTCTGGATTATTATTAACTTGAGCTATATCTATATTTACGGAACATGTATTAGGAAAATGTGATACATAACATTCATATGCATCTTGCCTAGTTCTGCTAGGTTCCCATTGATTAGCCCAAATAACCTCCCAATTTCCTGCTTTACTTAGTCCTAGGTGAAATCCACCTACTCCTGCAAATAACTCAACAACACTTTTAGATAGTGTCATAACTTCACCAACTTCTCTTATTATTAGTCATTATTTATTATATTTTGTTAATAAACTCTAAATATGCTTCAACTAATAATTATATTAAAACTAAGTTGTAAGTACAATAATTTTTTTCAGTATACTAACTTTATTTTTTATAACTATATACACTTGATTAGCAATCTTTTCTAAAATTTCTTTTATAATCACTATATTTATTGGCCTTTAACAGTATTTTTCACTATTAAAATAATAAAAGTAACATTCATTTTCATTCTGTATTACTATCTTTCCATTCTAATTATTACTTCTTATTTGTTCTGCATATTGATATACGTTATCTTTATTTAATCCCTTTCCATTTAAATATTCTCTGCCATTTAATCACCTACTTTTAACTAATTTGATCTATTAAATAACTTTTATTAAGCCAAAAACATTGTTTTGTAAACTCTTCGCCATTAGGAAGAAGATATGTATCTTCTTTATCTCTACCATGTGGTCTTACATGAGCTACCTTATTATCCTTTGATTTTGGCAGATTATTTTCCCTTTTATTTCCCCTAGGTATAATTTTAATACCATTATTTATGGCATTAACAGTTTTTTCCCACACATCTTTAACATGAATTTCTAAATCATCATACGGAATACTCCAAAACATACCCTTTTCAAGTCTTAAAATTCCTTCATCATCGAATTTATATATAACAAATAAATACCTAGTATTAAGAAACATTTCTCTTAACTTAGAAGTTTCCCACTCTTCTTGAACAATTTCAGTAAACTTAAATGCTGGAAATGACATACTTTGATCTATGCTTCCATTTGAATTTACTCTAATAGACTTAACCTTTATATTAGCTTTTTCAAATTCTTGGGAATTTTTTGTTTTAACACCTAACATTGCAAGTGCCACCATAGAAGCATAATTTTTACTCTTTTTATTACATTCAACCCCATATAAATTTGCCAAAGTATCAATGTCCTTCGCCTTATTAATATTAATTTGTTCTATTACAAACTCTTCGAATGTTTTATCCTCTAGTTGACTTATATCTTTTATAATAGAGTCATTATATGTTTTTTTACCTGGAATTATATAATTATTTAGTAAATATGTCATATATGAAACTTTAAATGAAAACGCTCTCTGTTTAGCTGGTTCAGTAGAATAAGGTTGAGATCTTAGGCTATTTTTATTAGCACCCTTAGTACACGCAGCTAAATAGTTAGTATCACTTTCAGATAACTTATGAGCTTCTCCATTTCTTATTTTATTTACTATAGTTTTCCAATCTTCCTTTATTATCTTTAAGTCTTCTTTAGGAATTTCAACTAATTGAGCAAATTTAAAAAGATAATCTAATTTATCTATACCTTTTTCATAAAGATATAAAACTAATAATATTAATTTATTCTTATTTAAAAAAGTACTAGATTCAAATTCTTCATCACAAATATCAATATAATTAATTATATTTAACACTAATCTTTCTTTTGCAGAAAAGTCATTTCCTTTTTTGTTCTTTTTTATAGGAGAAGATTTCAACTCTACTCCAGCTTCTTTAAAATCAGGACCATTTACACTATTAGGTTCATAAAGAAAATAATATTTCTCTAATAACTGTCCTAAACCACCTTTACCCTTATAATGCTTATATTCAGCTGGTAATATATCTCTAGTGCTTTTTTCTATTAATTTCTTTGCATATTCTTCAATTGATTTTGGAGAATATATATCATATGGTAATATTGGTTTATTCTCTTTAGTTAATGGCTTATCTTCTACTCTTTTAATTGGATTGTAGAAATCAGTTTCTATTCCTTTAATGGGAACAGACAAATTATTTTTTTCTCTATCAACAGTAGTTAATTTATATGATACTCTTTTAATTGGATTAGATTCCTTATCTGACATAAATATATCCCCCTAAACAAAAATGTATTATTTTTTAAGTATACCATTTAATTTAGCAATACAAAATTACAATATATAAAATATTATGAAATAGATATACATTAAAAAATATATATTTTTTATAATATGTTAAATATAATAGTATTAACCAATAATATTATATATTGACAAAATAAGTGAATATGATAATCTTAATAGAAAAAGGCTTCTTTAGAAGATAAAGATATGTATAAACCCTCCTACTTTGCATGTGAAAGCACCAAAGTTAGAAAAGATTTATATGAAAACACATAACAAAATATAGTTAGGAGCACATTTGTCATGAAAAAGTATATAAGTAATGTAAAAGATTATATAATCTTGCAATACATATTTGAAATTTTGGCTACTCTTTCCATAGCAGCAGTTCCATATATGCAAAAACTGCTTTTAGATAAAATGCAAGAAGGAAATAATGTACAAAACAGTTTTATTCATATAATATTTGTTGTGACAATTTGTATTGTTGTGTATTGTCTCTGTTCTTGGTTAAGTTCAAGGTATACCATACTCCGTATTAATAAAATGAGAGAGCATATGCAGAAGGATCTCTTTAAATCATTTTCAAAAATGGGTTATAACATGTTTAAGAAGAAAAATATAGGTGAGTATATATCTATGCAGAATACGGATATAGCTATACTTATAGGAGATTATTTTCAGCCTTTAATAGATTTATTCAGACCCATAAGTATAATATGCATATATGCATTTTCAATATGTTTTTATATTAACTGGAAAATAGCTATTATTATGTTTTCCATGTCAATAGTAATATGTATTATACCTAAATTATTTCAAAAGCCATTGGCAAAAGTAAGAAAAAAACATGTGGAACAACAGGGCCGGTACACATCACAGGTTAAAGATTATTTAGAGGGTTTTAAACTTATAAATGATAATACTCGTGAAAAAATAAAGAAACAGCATAAAAGTAGTGTATGCAGAACTTCTGAAGCTATAAAAAACTTTGGCATTTTTAAGGCTTTTACAACATTGATATATGATTCTGGAACGAAATTTATGGAGATAATTGTATTTTTGCTTGTAGGCATACTTATAATAAAAAGAGAAATAAGCGTAGGAACTGCATTGGCTATATTTTCATATTCCTATTGTTTTATAGGGCCTTTTGAGGATTTTCTATATGATATAACAACTTTAAATTCTACAAAAGAGGTAAAGAATAGATTTTCAAGCTATATAAACTATATCAACCAAAATAACCTTAAACCCACTGAAATCTCAAAGTTTAAGGACAAAATAACTATGAAGAATGTATGTCTTTCCTACGATAATTTTAACTTGAACAATATATGTTGCAGTTTTAAAAAAGGAAAGAAGTATGCCATTATTGGTCATAGTGGTTCAGGAAAATCTACTATGATAAATTTACTTATGAAATACGAAATACCTGATAGTGGCGAAATAAGTATAGATGGATGTAGTATTGCAAATTTGAATATTGATGATATTGTAATGTGCATAAGCCAGCAGGAGCATATATACAGAGAAAGTTTTGAAAATAATGTTACGGTATTTGGCTCATATTCACGCAGTTCTTTTAGTGAAGTGTTGAACAAATATGACAATAGTATAATAGATAAGATAAAACATAAGGAAAACTGCAGTGACTTAAGTGGTGGTGAAAAACAGCTTACATCATTTATAAGATCTTTAGTAAGTGGAAACCATGTTTTAATTATGGATGAGCCTTTTTCAGCCATGGATGCTGGAACCTTAAAGAAAGTCATGGATATATTGTTTGAATTAGAGGACAAGACAATTATAATGGTTACACATAATCTGGATATGAACCTAGAGAAGTTTGATGAAGTAATATTAATGGATGAAGGTTCAATAGTTGAAAAGGGAATGTTTCACAAGGTCAGAGAAAATTATGTGTTTAATCATAAGTTGGCAATGAATAAATAAAAAATACAGGGGATACAGGAAAAAATGAAAAAATATATTTGGAAGATAAAAGGTTTAATAAGTGCTGAAATCTTATTTGGCATATTTGCTGCTATAAGTATAGCTCTGGTACCAAATTTTGAAAAGAAGCTTGTAGATAAATTATTTAGTTCTGAATATTCAAACAATACTCTTTTTAATATGGTAATGCTGTTTGCATTATGTGTGGCAGCAATATGTATATTTTCATATTTGTCCAGTATAATGGAGGAGAGCTGGAAGTCATCAATGAGAAGTATGATTCAGACAGATTTTTTTGATTCACTGGTTGAAACAGATTATAGATGGTTTAGAAACAAAAATGTAGGAGAATATATATCTATAGAAACAAATAATATTGATGTTATTGTAGAAGAATATATGCAACCAGTAATTAGTCTTATAAATGTAGTAATAAAGATATGTATATATGCAGTTGTAATGTATTTGTGCATTGACTGGAGAGTTGCCTTATCTATTTTTGTCATGTCAGTAATAGTAATTTTTATTCCAAAGATATTTAAAAAGAGAAATGGACAGCTTGGAAATATGTCTATGGAAGCTACTGGTCAATATACCATCTCTGTAAAGGATTATCTAGAAGGTATTAAGCTTATAAACAATAATACCAGAAGATTTGTTCTACAACAACATAATAAAGCTGTAGATAAAATGACTGCGGCAAAAATTAAAAGAGGTTTGTTTGGTATATTTTCAATGTCTATGGAAGTTTTTGGAATAAAGATTATGGAGCTCATGGTGTTTATTATTGTAGCTTTATTACTTATACGAGGGGATTTAACTGCTGGTATGGTAATTGCTGTTTTCAGTTATTCTGCATATTTCATAGGTCCACTTCAAGAAGCTTTAAACAAAATAGATTTCATAAATTCTAGGAGAACGGTAAAGGAAAAATTTATAGAAGCTATAAACATCAATAGACAGCAACAGAAAAATCTGCATAAACTTTCTAACTTCAAAGACAAAATAACTATGAAGAATGTATGTCTTTCCTACGATAATTTTAACTTGAACAACATATGTTGTTGTTTTGAAAAAGGAAAGAAATATGCCATTATTGGTCATAGTGGTTCAGGAAAATCTACTATGATAAATTTACTTATGAAATATGAAAGGCCTGATAGTGGCGAAATAAGTATAGATGGATGTAATATTGCAAGTTTGAATATTGATGATATTGTAATGTGTATAAGCCAGCAGGAACATGTATACAGAGAAAGTTTTGAAAATAATGTTACGGTATTTGGCTCATATTCACGCAGTTCTTTTAGTGAAATTCTGAATAACTATAGTAATAGTATACTAGATAAGATAAAACATAAGGAAAACTGCAGTGACTTAAGTGGTGGTGAAAAACAGCTTACATCATTTATAAGATCTTTAGTAAGTGGAAACGATGTTTTAATTATGGATGAGCCTTTTTCAGCCATGGATGCTGGAACCTTAAAGAAGGTCATTGATATATTGTTTGAGTTAGAGGACAAGACAATTATAATGGTTACACATAATCTGGGTATGAATCTAGACAAGTTCGATGAAGTAATATTAATGGATGATGGTTCAATAGTTGAAAGTGGTAAATTTAGCAAAGTAAGAGAAAATCATGTGTTTAGATCAAAAATGATGGTAAAGAATTGAGAAGAAATAATATAGGGTAAAATTTAAAAACAATATAAGAAAGGATTATAGACTGCAGTGATTGCAGTTTATAATCCTTTTTTAGATTTTTAATTTCATCTATTGTAAGTACAGTTGCCTTGGATATAATCTCTAAATCCATATTCATAACTAAAAGGAAATTAGACATTATTAAAATGATTCATATACTTAGACAATGATGAATATAACTCAAATTTATTTGTTTTTGTATTTTGAACTAATATAATTCTCTCATCAATTATATACAATACATCTTCATTAATTTTTTTAACTTGTACAATCTTGTCTATATCACATTTTTCACCACAAATATAATCTGTTGTCTTAACTCCAATTAATTCTTTATCTTTATAAAAATAAGCGTCGGTTTCATGTTGTAAATAATTAGAATATAACTTTCCTACTATCTTTATATTAATATTATTTTTAGCATGTAGGGTCCATTTATATACTTGAGGACATTTCAAACAGTATATAAATAAACTTAACAAAGCAAATATTGTAACAAGTACTTTTAAATATGGTTTTCTCAATTTACCCCAAATACTTATTAAAGCAATTATACAAATTATACAATCTATGTAAAAATCAGGCAGTATACTAAAAATAACTTTATAAATTAATAATGCAATTGCACAGAAAATAAAAAGATATTTGGATTTTTTATTTATGTTATTATCCATAATCACTAATACACTTAACAAGATCACACAACCTATATAAAGATCAAGTGCACCAAAAATACATTCATAAATTAATAATGCAATTGCACAAAAAATCAAAGGATATTTCAAGTTTTTATTTAAGCCATTGTTCATAAACGTTTCTCCTTTAGGATTTATCTTATACTATAACCTACTCTAAATTATCATAAATTCTCTAATTATAAACCTTTAAATACCTTAAGCTTTCCTATGCTCTCTATTTAAAGCTATCATCATAACTATAAATGTATAAATAGGTATTATAAAAAACTTAAATTTTAAAATTCCATATTGTTTTATTATCTCAAATAGGCTAACAAGTGGTAAATTTGCAAGTTCTAAAAAAAGGTTAATATTCTCTGGATATATAGTACCCCAAAGCCCTATGTCTCTATATGATAAAAAACTTTCTATATCAAAACTAAGTAAAAGCATGAATATAATACTTAAACCAAATAATATAAATATTCCTTTTTTATTCAATCTAAATACTTTAATTAATTTTATAATAATTATTATTTGAAGAAATACTGCTATTGTTTGAGAAAACACTTGAAACACATAAGGCATGTTTAATTTATCTATAATGCCATCCATACATCCTCCAGTAATAATTATTAAGAAATATATAAGAATTATTTTTTCTATAGTCTTCAACTTAAATACCCCTTACTCTCATTGATTGTATAACACTAAACTTAGATTAAAATTAAAAGTTACATTATTATATACATAATTTATTTTATCACGAATTTTCTCAATACTTCAATTAAAAAAACCTAGACAAAACTCTAGGTCTATTTTTTCTATTTTGTTTGAACTATCTTATGAGTGTCTTTTAACTGGTACGCTTGTCCAAACATTCCTTTTCCCATTGTTTTTTTATTATCTATTACTTAAAATCTCAATACTTTAGGAAATTTAATCATCAGTAATAAAAGAATTATTAAGTTTAGTAATGTACCACATAATAATGTGACAAGTTGTTTAGTAAAATTTTTTTTAAATTCATCTGTATATACAAAGTAATTAATGAGTATCAATATAATAGTTAATAATACTATATATACAATATCTTCAATTAATACACTTTTATATCTGATTATTTCATATGTATAACCTGTTAATGTTAAAATAATTCCTTGACATAGAAAAATATTAATTGTAGTTTTTAATAGATTTTTACGTTGTATAAAATATAAAAACATGATTTCTATAATCATTGGAATTAAATTATACTTTATGGACCATGAATACAATAGATAATTTAGAAATAAAAGCGGAAAAAATCCTTCAATAAATTCCACAGTACATCCCCTACCTTATTATAGTAATAAGATAAATGTAGCATTATTTCTACATTATGTCAAAAATCTCAGAAACTAATTCAAATATCCCTCAAAAAGAATATCATATTCTAGTGTTGTAATAAAAGTTTAACTATTAATCTATCAAAACTAAATTTTTTCCTTCTAAGTCCATTTTATATAACTTAAATTCATCTTCATATGATACAAACCAAATTTCATTATGAAATAATAATAGAAAACCCTTAAATGGATTTTCTATTTTTTATATAAAGATTTCATTTTTAAAATTATAATAATACATAATATCAAGGATATAAAATTTATAGAAATACTAGTACACAATACACCACTTTCTGGATATACTGCTTGAAAATTATAGGTTAATAAAGATAATTCATTTATAAGCATTGCTATCTTATAAGAAAATAGATTTATTATTAAAATAATAGCTATGCTGAATTTTCCTACTAATTTACTCTTTAAATTCATAAGCTCTCCTTTCTATTTTATAAATTTCTTATTATAATGAATTCCTATAGGTTTATATGCATATCCAACACCTAATTTAACATCTTTAATACCACATTCCTTTTAATAAACAGATGATTTATTTGGCATAGAGGATATGCTACAAGTTCAGCCTTGTTACATTAGATGCAACCCTTAATAAAAACATTATAAATGATAAAGAATATCATTTTCAACATTTTCCGTTATATAGCTTTTATTAAATTTTATCTTAATTAACTTTATATTTTTATTTCTATATCCTACACATATTATAAAATCAGTATGCAATCTAAAATTTTCCATTAAAATTATATCTTATTACTTTAAATATAAATATATCTTCTAAACTATAATATTTATAAATTCTATACATCCTAGGTCATTATGCACTGTCTATATATGGAACTTTTAAAATATCTATTTAATTATACAAAATATAAAAGTAGTATAAATGCTATGCTTAAAATTGTCCATGTTAAATTTCTTATTTATAGCTATTGTGTAATTAATATTTATAAATTACAATTAATACTAAACAGTTAATAAAGATTTGTTAAAACATTTTTTTAAACTATAAATTTGTTTTTATACAACAATATACTTTTATTCTATTAAAAAAAATAACAATTTTATCTTTAATACATAAAGGAGAAGGATTAAAATGAAGATTCTAACTGTTGTAGGGGCAAGACCTCAATTTATTAAATCTGCCGCTGTATCAAATGTATTAAGAACAGAACATGAAGAAATATTAATTCATACAGGACAACATTATGATGAGAATATGTCAGATATATTTTTTAAGGAACTTGGTATTCCTAAACCTAAATATAATCTATGTGTTGGCTCAGGTAATCATGGAAATCAAACTGGACAAATGCTAATAAAACTTGAAGAAATATATATTAATGAAAAACCAGATTTAGTTTTAGTCTATGGAGACACAAATTCAACTTTATCTGGAGCTCTTTGTGCTAGTAAACTTTTAATTCCTTTAGCACATGTAGAGGCAGGACTTAGAAGTTTTAATATGCGTATGCCAGAGGAACAAAATAGAATATTAACTGATCACATTTCAAACTTTTTATTTACTCCTACAGACACTGGAACAGAAAATTTATCTCATGAAGGAATAACAAAAAATGTTTTTAATGTTGGTGATGTAATGTATGATGCTACATTACTATTTAAAGACCTTGCTTTGAAAAAATCAAAAATTGTAGAGGAACTAAACTTAAAGAATGATAACTTTATACTTTCTACAATACACCGTGCTGAAAATACTAATGATATAAATAGATTGAAAAATGTAATAGAGGTATTAAATGAATGTGGCAAAACAGTAGTATTCCCTATACATCCGAGAACTAAAAAATATTTAGAGCAGTATGGAATTCAACTAAACACAAATATTCAAGTTTTAAATGGAGTAGGATATTTGGATATGATAAATCTTGAAATGCATGCTGAAAAAATTGTAACTGATAGTGGTGGAATACAAAAGGAAGCTTTTTTGATGAAAAAACCCTGTATAACATTAAGAGATGAAACTGAATGGAAAGAAACTGTTGAAATTGGTTGGAATAAAATTGTTGGTTCAAGTAAGTCCAAAATTCTTAATGCTATTCATAGTTTTACTCCTACTAATGAATATAAGGACTTATTTGGAGATGGAAAAGCTGCATATAAAATATTAAATATACTAAACGATAATCTTCCAGTATCTTAGAGCTTAAATCATAAAAAATATATTCTTTTATTTAAACCGTACATTAATAAAAACAGTATAAAGAATTGATATATAAAGACCAGTAGAAATTTTAAGGTACATCTCATATGATAGATTCCAAACTCATTTAAGTTTGGAACCTATCACAAAAACCTAGGAATACGCCATATTATAATTACTTCCTATAGCATCAGTTTAAGTTGCAAGCACTATAATACTTTGCTTGTGTATTGTACATTTCTTCATATAAACTTCGTAATTGGTTTAATAGTTCTTCATGATTCCCATATTGAATAATTTCACCATCTTTAAATACTGCAATTTTATCACAAAATTTACAACTAGATAATCTATGAGATATAAATATGGAAATTTTATCTTTAACTAATTTACTAAAATTCATATATATCTCAGACTCTGAAATTGGGTCTAAGGCTGCAGTTGGTTCATCTAAGATTACTATTGGTGAATCTTTAGCTATTGCTCTAGCTATAGCAACTTTTTGAGATTGACCACCAGAAAGTTCAATACCATCTTTATCAAATATTTTGTATATCGGTGTATCTAATCCTAATTTAAGTTTTTTAACATCATTGTATAATCCAATTTCTTTAAGAATAGATAAGATTTCTTTGTTATCTGTAGATTTTTCATTATCTAAAATAATATTTTCTTTTATTGATATAGGAAACAACTTATAATCTTGGAATACTACTGACAATAATTTCATATATTCTTTTTTACTATATTGTTCAATATTTACTCCATTTAACATTATTTCACCTCTTGTAGGTTTATATAATTTTGAAAGTAACTTTATAAAGGTGGTTTTTCCAGCTCCATTTAACCCTACAATAGATAAGTTTTCTCCAGCACTTATTGAAATGTTTATATTCTTAAGAGTATATTCAGTAGCTCTTGGATATTTAAAATATACATTTTTAAATTCAATGTTATAATTTTCATAACTTCTATTTACTAAATTCCCATCAAGACTAGTATGTAGCTTATCATATTTCACAAAATTAAGTAAATATCTTAAAAATTGATCTACTTCCAAATATTTGTTTAGTAATTGATCTAAATAAGACATTAAGTTTGTCACAATTGATGCATAAAAAACAAAATCAGAAATACTTATTTTCCTATTATATGCGTTATATGCTAAGAATAAATATATGATTCCTATTTGAAATTCTTCTATAAATTTTATGATTCCATTGATTTTAGTCGTGTATATTTCCATATTACCCAAATAATCTATTGTTCTATTTAAGAATAAAGATACTTTATTTATTATTAATCCACCTATATTATATAATTTAACATCCTTTGCAATAGAAAAATCAGATGTTAATTTTGCAAAGTAAGAAAATTTTCTACTTAATGGTATTACATCTTGATACACTTTATATTCATTACCTTGAATCTTATTTAGTAAAAACTTTGTTACTAGGATTGTAATACTAATTATAACTATAAAAAATATATTAACAGTACATAATGTAATAATAGCAAATATACTAAATATTATTTCTGTTAAAATCTCTGCGAAATTTTCTATAGTATTCTCCAATGCAGCTTCATTTTCAATAGGAAAAATAGCTTGTTCTTTTAAATCTAAAATTATAGGATCTTCAACCATTTCAAACTCAATATCCAATGATTTCTTTCCTATTCTTATATCGATAGCTTTAAAAAACTTTAAATTTTTTATTTCAAGTATTCTATTTATAATTTTTATACTAATATTAACTATTAAATTTAATATTAAGCATATAATTATTTCAGTAATTAAATTATTAACATTTCTATTATTAGTTAATTCATTAATAATCAATTTTATAAAAAACAAATTTATAAATGGAGATATAGCTTTAAGAATAGAAAGTATAACCATTGTACTTATATAGTATTTATCAAGTTCATTAGCTATTTTCAGTATATATTTCATTGTTGAAAAATTTTCTTTAAAACAATCTTTATTTTTAAATATATTCATACTCTTGTACCTCTTTCTCATCAGTTTTATAATAAGAAGCTTGAGTTTTAAAAATTTTATAATACTGTCCTTTTTGAGCCATTAATTCACTATGGTTCCCATATTCAATTATTTTTCCATTTTCAAATAAAGCAATTTTGTCACAGAAGCTTGTACTAGCTAATCTATGTGAAATATATATAGCTGTTTTACCGTTAATTAAATTATTAAAATTGTTATATAATTCATTTTCTGCAATTGGATCTAGTGCTGCAGTAGGTTCATCTAATATAATCATATTACCATCTTTATATAGAGCTCTTGCTAGGGTTAATTTTTGATTTTCCCCTCCTGAAAACTCTATACCCTGCTCATCTATATGCTTAAATACACTTGTGTCAATTCCTTTATGCAATTTATTTATCTTTTCTATCATATCTGCTTTTTCTAATGAATCTAGTACTTTTTTTTCATTTCCTTCTTCTTGTGATGATATATTTTCTTTTATTGTAAAGGGATATAATTTTGAATCTTGAAATACAACTGAGAATATTTTGAAGTATTCTTTTTTGTTAAATTTCTTAATATTTATTCCATTAAGTAAAATCTCCCCTGATGTAGGTTCATATAATCTTGTAAGTAGTTTTATTAATGTGGTTTTACCAGAACCATTAACACCAACAACTGCTAATTTTTCACCAGCACATATTTTTAGATTTAAATCTTCATATATATACCTATCAGTAAATGGGTACTTAAATGAAACATTCTTAAACTCAAACTCTAATTTATCTATGATTGGAATATCATATCCCTCCGTAGTTACTTCTCTACAATCATATTTTTTCATAAAATCTATATAGTCATTAATATATAAATTTTGTGCTCTTATATGTGCAAAATCTTCAATAATACTACCTGACATAATATTAATATAGCTTAAAATTGAAAAATACATAGTAAATTCACCAATAGACATTTTATTATTTAATACACTATATGTTAAATATACTAATCCTACACCATCTTTAATGAATATAAAAATAGAGTCTATTATATTTGAATTCATAAATTTTGTCTTAATTTTCTTTTCAACTTTTACTCTATCATTTACCAATTTATTAAATTTATTTGCCATGAACTCTTTTAAATTATATATTCTCATTTCTTTTCCATAAGCAAAATTACTCATTAAATCTCCTATATAGTCATTTTTTCTATCTAACTTTGATATATTAGTTATATTATCATGTTGAAATTTTTTAGCCCTAAAATGATATGTATATGATACTATAAAACTTATAAATATTATCATGAACATTCCTATACTTAAATTGAAAATCAAATACAGAAATAAAATTGTAACTACTATATTATTAGAAACATTAAATATTGTATTATAAACACTTTCTATACCTATTTGTCCACCTTGACATGCTTTCCATGCATTTAAATTCTCATTTAATATATCTGGATTTTCAGTAAATGGATAATCCATATCTAAACATCTTTTTTGTAGATTTATAACAAATTGTATTCTTATTTTCATTATTCTCTTACTTATAACTCCCTGTAAAAAACATGAGACAAACTTTAATATACAAAAGATCAGAAATAATTCTATTAATTTAAAACTTATATCATTAAATTTATTTTCATGTCCAATATAATCTATTATAAATTTAGGTATAAATACAGATACACATGGTATAATCGTATTTATTGCCGTAGATGATAATAATAATATAATAAACATCTTATCTTTATTAATGGCTTCTTTAAGTAAATATCTTATGTTTCTATTAGTTGAACTATTGTTTTCTTTCATATTTTTCACCTATATTCAAATTACCTTTCTAAAACTAGTATCTACTTCATTTGGTATTTTAAAGTGTTTATAATATAAACTAAATAATTTATACTTTTATTTAACTTTTAATATTTTTACTTATTTGTTATGTACCTTTTTAAATAAAACCTTATATTCTCCCCCTTAAAATTTAATGATTATTTTGAATTTTTTGATTATAACGATAATTATACTATTTTTTTTATCAATTCAACCTAAAATTATATACGTATAGTTCACAATATTAACAAAGCCCAGCAAAAAATTTTGCTGGGCTTTAATTTATAATACTTTAAAATCGCCACAAAAACCAATAAAAAAATTTGTAAATTAAATATTCCTTATGAACTTTTTAAACCTTAGTTTAATTTCCTTGTTTTACATACTTTAACCATTCTAAATATTCATTTTTATAGTCTAATTTTATTGCATTTTCACTATATTTCATAGCAAGCTCTTGTGAAAATGGAGGTGTTAAAATTATAAAAATATAGTAAGAAATTAAATAGTTTAAATAAGCTAATTTTTTTGGATCCTTTTCTATTAATAATTTATATTCCAAGCAAAAAAGCAGATTAATTTCTTCTGTAAAGGTTGAATCCAATACAGATAAATCAGATTCTTTAATTGTCTCTATATCTAAATTTTCAAGTTCTTTTTTTATATTTTCCGAATATGGATTTTCTTTATTTTTTAATATATTTTCTATAAATGTATTCATAAGTTACTCCTTTTATTTAACCCATACAGTTGAAATTGCCTGTATAAACCCATTGAACTCTTTAATAGATAGAACTTCTACTGTTTATAAACAAACCTTAGTAGAATCATTACACATAGATGCCTTTTAATTTTTTAATCTCAACTGCTTCATTTTTTCCTTATTTTTTATTAAGAACTTATAAATAATAAATATTATGACATACATAAATAAGGCCATGCTAAATATTACCCCAAAACCGAAACTTTGAATTATAAATCCACATAAAACTGATAAAATTACGTATACTAACTTTGATATACTACTTATAGTGGCAAAAAACTCTCCTCTTTCTTTTTCTGGAATAAAATCCATTAATATAGTGGTTTGACTAGGAAACCATAAAGTGTGACCTATAGTATTTATAACATTAGCTAATAAAACTACCTTAAAGTTTTTAGCAAAAAACATTAATAATGTGTAGATTATAAAAGTTAATATTCCAATTTGGCACACATTTTCATTTTTAATTTTTTTATCTATATCCTTGCATAACATTCCAGTAATTATAGTTACAATAGACATTAAAACCTCTAACAATAAAATTTGCATTAAATTACCTTTAATCTTATCTAATATAAAATAAGTTGTTATAAAGGTAGAGGTAAGTTCTCCTGAAACTACAACTAAAATTTCTGCACTAGCTATTAAATATAATCCTTTTGATATACTAAGCTTAGTATTACTATGTTTAGATCTTGTAGGATTAACCCATTTTAAAAATTTATAAGGAATTAATGATACAAATAAAAATCCAATTCCAAATATAAGAAAAACAATCCTATAAGCTAAAATACTATTAAATTTATAGGTTAATATATATCCTAGTATAGGGAAAATAATAACTGTGGCAATTTCCGGAATAAACAAATGATACGTATATATTTTACTTCTTTTATCTTCTTTAAAAATCGCATTTTCATATACTCTATATGCAGGGTTTAAAACATTAGTTATTTTTTGTGCTATTGCACCAATAAAGAATTGCATCTTAGTACTTGCTAATGCGAAGATTAGAACAGGCCAGCTTTCCGTAAGCCAATCTAAAGCCATACACTTATTAGGAGATATTGTATCAAAACTCTTTCTTAATAAATATGTAAAAATTAAATCTGCCAATGCAGCAATACTAAAAAAAGTTCCTATATCTGATATAGTTACACCTAATTTATTCATAAATACCGGTAAAATTATGTTATATGAAAAAAATATCCCGCCAATGGTATGCATTAATATATACATATCAACTTCCTTACCAAAACTCTTAAATTCATTAAATACATCTGAACACTTATCAATAATTAACATTTTCTTCTTCCTCGTAATCTATAGTTTTTATCCTTCATTTAACAATATAACATTCTCATAATATTTTCAATATTCTACTTATTTTACTTTTAAGTTTATTTATTAAATTTTTAAAGCCTTATATAAAATAATAAAATTTATAGTTGAAAGATTTTTTCATTTTAAAACTTTTTTAATAACGAAAAACCCTAATACTCCTAAAGTATTGAGATTTTAAATAATAGATAATATAACCTAAATTTATATTTTATCTTTCTTTTTAATTTTTTCAATTTGTTGTTTAATTAAAATTTTCTTTCCCTTTTCTGTCTTTTTTCTGTCTTTTATATATCTTGCATTGAAACAATTTTATATTTAAGTTATAATCTGTATGATATTTATATAATTTAAGAAAGATGGAATATATTGTGAAATCAAAATTACTTATAATTACTACAATTTTATCAATAGGATTAATGGGATGTGGCAACGCAAATAATAAAAGTATAGGAACCAATGATACTATAGAAAAAACAGTTGCTGCAAAATCTGAAAATACTACTGATACAGAAAATAATACAAAAACAGTTGCTGCAAAATCTGAAGATACTACTAATAAAGAAAGCAATACAAAAACAGTTGTTGTAAAATCTAAAAATAATAATACAGAGAATAATACAAAAACTGTAGCCGTTCATCAAACAAAACAAAAAGAAAACTGTATAAATTCAAATAATAATCAGGAAATGTCTAATTATACAAACCCACGATTTGAATTTTCTATAAATTATCCAAAAAACTTTACTTTAAGTGAAACCTCAACTAATAATGATGGAGTTAAAATGACTTTAGGAAAAGCTTCTATAACTGCAACTGGTTATAATAATGTATTAAATGATACTGCTAAATCACTTTATAATGAAAAACTAAAAAATATAAAAGAACAATCTATACAAGAAAAAATTATACAAGATAATTATTTCTTAATTTCTTGGACTTATAAAGATATGGTGTATCATACTAAAACCGTAGTAGGAAAACAATCTATAAATTCATTTACTTTTAGTTATCCTAAAAATAAAAGAGAAAGCTATGATTCTATTGCAAAACAAATTGAAAATAGCTTTAAAACTCCAGCCGTGGACGAGACTCATTAATTAAAAATGAGTCTAATTCACTTTATTATGTCTATCTATATAAAAGCTAGTACTTATATATATACTCTAAAGAGCATGTCTCAAAGCATAAGAAAATCTTATGCTTTTTTATTTTTATTGCTAAGAAAACCAAATACTAATCAATTTTTCTTTTTAAAAACTCTCTCCTTCTTCACATATAAGTGTAGAAGGTAATCTTATGGGAAATGAACTTTTTAAACCTGCTTCATACCAAAGATTTTGAGTAGGTTTAACGGTGAGAAAAGGTGATACTCTATGGGGTATTTCAAGAAGATTTAATACAACAGTACAATGTTTAAAACTGAAAAATGGACTTGTATCGGACTTAATATACCCTAATCAAGTATTGAAAATATAAATTTAAAAATTTTTTCAAAAACTCCTTTCTAGTGCATATATACAGTTGAAAGGAGTTGATAAGAATGGCAATAGAAAATGTAGTTATTAAAACTAAATTAAAAATTGAGTACACAGATGGCTATAATGAAAAGACAGGTGAAGAGATTGTAAAGACTAGAGATTATAGCAACATTAAAGCATCAGCTAAAAATGAAGATCTTTATGATGTTGCACATGCTATGTCTAAACTTATGGCTGCCCCTACTCATGGTTATTTAAGATGTGATGAGTCCGAACTTTTAAAGGGAGATGAATAAAATCCGTTTTTCTCTTTAAATAATTTAAGAAAGGAGAGATAATCTATGGAAATAAAAGACTTAGTTATGACATTCAAGAGCGAAGCTGATAGAAAGGTAAATATTAAAGTTCCAAATGTAAAAGGCGATCTTTCAGAAGAGCAAGTTGCTGAAGTAATGGATACCATTATTGATAAAGATGTTTTTGCATATAAAGCAGCTTCCCTAGTTAAGAAAGTTCAAGCAGATCTTGTTAAGACAGAAATTGAAAGTTTTGATTTTAAAACTTTATAATTTATAATAAAAAACCTGACTAAAATAAAATGTACCCTTTGTCAAGGACGTTTTAAAAAAGACTATATGATAAGATGATTTCTGTATTGAACAGGAGTCATCTTATTTAAGTTCCATTGGTATCTGTAGTTATTGTAATAGTTCATGTAGTTATCTATTTCTATTTTTAATTGATTTAGATTTTCATATTTTTTTAAATCTACTTCGTCTTTAAAATGCCCAAAGAATGATTCCTGCGGAGCATTATCCCAGCAGTTACCACGTCTAGACATTGATTGTCCTAATCCAAGTTCGCGGATCACTTTTTGAACTTTAGGACTTGTATAATGTACGCCTTGATCTGAATGAATATAAGCTTCGCTATGAAGTTTAATATTAGAATTTGATTTAAGTTTTTTTAGAGTATCTATAACTATATCAAGTTTAAGGTTGTCGGAGACATTGTACGCTAATATCTCATTGGTAGATGAATCCTTAATAGTTGATAGATAAGCCCTTTGGTTATTTTTATAGGTTAGATATGTAATATCTGTTAAAAGAATTTTTCCAGGAGTTTTTTGCTTAAATTTTCTATTTAGCAAATTGGGCACAACAGTATGCGCTTTTGTAGCCTTCATCATTCTTCGATAAGGATTGGCTTTCCGAATTGGACAAATAATATTATATTTTTTCATTATTCTTCTAATGCGTTTTAGATTATAAATTATATCAAATTGATTTTGTAAAACCATTTTAATTTGTCTAGCACCTTTTTTATGATTTTTAAAATTAAATGCCTTCAAAATGTTTTCCTTAGAGATTTCATCTAGACTGTCTCTTTGAATTCTTGTATTTTTAGCGTTTTTAGAAAAAAACTTATAATACCCAGATCTAGATACTCCTACAACTTTACACAAATAAGTTACTAAATTTTTAAGTTTATATTTTTCAATTACTTGTTTAATAACAATAAATTTTTCTCTAGATAATAATTTTATTTTTTCTTTAACACCTTCCTTTCTAACATATCTAACTTTTTTAATAATTCATTTTCAGCTTGAAGCAACTCAACTTTAGCCTCGAGACGAGCATATTTTTCTGCTAAAGATAATTCTTTTTCACTTGGTCTGCCAGTATTAAGTCTTCTAGTATCTTGAAGCGCAATGGCTCCGCCAGTTTTATAAGAACTTCTCCATCTTTTGCCCGCTGATTCTACTCTTTGCATACCTAAAATTTCTATATCAAATCCACATTCTTCGAATATTTGTCTCGGAAATTTACCCAATTCATTTTCTGTTATAAAAATTTTCTTAAATTCATCAGTATAAGTAATTCCTTTTGAACTTACTTTCTTAACATACTTATTTTTAGATAAGATTTTAACTTCGTCTTTAGTAAATAATTTTTTACTCATTTTCATAACCTCACGTTTAAAAAATTCTTTTATTCTATTATACATAAAAAAATCCTATGAAATAGACTTTTTTTAAATTGTCTACTTCATAGGATACATTTTAAAAGCTAGGTTTTTTTTCTGTCTATAGTTCTTTATATATTCATTTAATTAAGCAATTTTATTACATAATCTATAGCCTGTATCTTTACTGATTTATGTAATTATAAATATTAAATACTACTCCTGTTACAATTAAATATACACTGATAAAGAATGGTATTATATCTGCATACATAGTATAAAACTCTCTGTTATATACTATATTAGGTTGTTGAATAAATAAAAATATCAAAAAATATAAATAAGTCATCACTTTGTAGTATAATATTTTCGCCTAAAAAAATAAACACATACAAAGGATGACTCAGATATGATTATAACATTAAATATACAAAGCGAAAATATTTATTTTAAAATTTTTCAAGCTATTAATCTTGCATTTGATAAACTTGGCATTAACACTAAAAAAACTAAGGGTAGACCACCTAAATATTCAGATCAACAAATTGTTGCATGCATGATATATGGTGTAAATAATAGTATTTTTAGTCTTAGAGAGCTTGAATATAAAATTAAGCAAGATATTGTATTTCAAAAGATTATAGGTTTAAAAGAAGTTCCTGATCATTCTAGCGATAGCTCTAGAAAAACACGTATACTATGGTATTTATGCTATGCTTATTGAACTTATCAACCCTTCAACTAGAATTTGTGCTATTGACGGTACTGCATTAAGAAGCTCATTATATGATAGCGAAGCTAGGTATGGAAAAGGAACTCGTCTTGGAAAATACAAAGGATATAAGTTACATTGTGCCGCTTGTGTATGTGATAATATATTGCCATTATCTTTTTCTATAACTACTGCAAATGTATATGACAATCAAGTTCTTGAATTGTTATATGAACTTAAAACTTATAATCCATTTATTGTACTTGCTGATGCTGCCTATGATGACTATCAATGGTTTAAAGTTTCTAAAACTCTACAATATAACTTATTAACAGATGTAAATATGCGTAAAGCAAAGAGTATAGAATCTTTTAAAGATCAATCAAGATATAAAAATGCTCTTTTTATACAATCACCAATAGGTAAAAATTTATATAAAAATAGGCTAAAAATTGAACAATTATTTTCTATACTTAAAGGACTCTATAATCTAGAAAACCCTAGACTTTACGGACAAAAACGGTATGAACGCCATGTTAAGTGGGTTCTTTTATCATATCTTATAGACGAATTTAATAAGGTTAACAGCAAAATAAGTTCTAGAAAATATCCTTGGAATCTATAGTTTTTATAGTGCTAACGCACTTATCTTTTAAATTTTTAAAAATTACTAATACACACTTAAAATTACTAAATACATGCTATCGCATAAATGATCTTTGATATTTGTAAAAATTAGTTATTCAACAAGCTATATATAAAATAAAAATATTCCTATAATACTTATCTGAAATCCTAGAATACTATCTTTAGGTCTTTTCTTTTGTTGTATCTTCTTAAGAATCAAAAGATCAATAATTATACTTATTATAATCATTGATATAAACTTAATATAATTATTTATAATAATATCTTCAATTCCTATTATAATCGCCCCCGTTAAATCAAATCATTATTAAACATATTATACTATAATTTTTAGAATATTCTCACTAATAAAACAAAAGTATTGCTTAATCAAATTTCATTCTAAATATTAAAAATATTCTATCTATTACTTTATTTTTAGTAGTATACTAATATTAATATGTTAATTAGACATAAATTT
Source organism: Clostridiaceae bacterium 14S0207 (assembly GCA_003288255.1). Classification (GTDB taxonomy): domain Bacteria; phylum Bacillota; class Clostridia; order Clostridiales; family Clostridiaceae; genus Hathewaya; species Hathewaya limosa. The sequence goes on from CP026601.1 coordinate 131,243, forward strand.
CATATTAAGGAGAAACATATGAAGTACTTATTAAAAAACAAAAAAATGTTAATACTCTTTCTTATTACTGCGCCTATAAGTGCTTTATCTAGTGTAGGATTGGCTTTTGTTATGAAGATAATAGTGAACACAGCTACTTCTGGAGATATAAATAAGTTTAAAAAATTAATCTTAATTTGTATTATATATATCCTTGTAGAATCCATACTGTATTTTTCATATAGGGCAATTAGAGCAACGCTTATAAAGGAATCTGTTATTGAACTAAAACAAGATCTATTTAATGAAATTCTTTATAAAAACAGCTCTGACTTTAATAGAAGTAATAGTGGTGAATATATATCACTATTAAATAATGATATTAGACTTTATGAGGAATATTTTTTTAGGAATATCTGTGTCATTTATTATCAGATTTTTGCTTTCTTATTTTCTGGCATATCTATGATAATGTTAGATCCTTTATTAGCAATTATTATTTTTGTATTAGGATTATTCCCTATAAGCATACCATTTATATTTGGTAATAAAATTTCCCACTATAATAAAGTCTATTCTGATACAAATGGAAAATATAATGTTAGCATAAAAGATATTTTTTCAGGGTTTGAAGTTATAAAGAGTTTCGGTGTTGAAGATAAAGTAAAGGAAACATATAAATTTGAAAATAACCGAGTAGAAAAAGCAAAATGTAAGTCCATTACATTTAATTATTTTATTGAAGCACTTTCTTATGGATTAAGTACTATTATGTATTTATCTACCTTAGTAGTGGGAGCTTATTTAGTAATTACACATAAATTTACCCCAGGGCTTATGATTGCTGCAACTCAGTTAATGGTATATATAGCCATGCCATTACAATCTATTTCTGAAATTATTACTAATCTTAAATCAGTAAAAGCTATAGATGATAAATTCAAAAAGCTAAAAACCACTAAAATAATAAATCAAAATTATACTCATATAGATACATTCAGTAGTAATATAAAATTTAGTAATGTTAACTTTTCTTATGATGGAAAAAGAGAAATATTAAAAAACATAAATTTAACTATGGAAAAAGGGAAAAAGTATGTTTTAGTAGGAAATAGCGGCAGTGGTAAGAGTACATTAATAAAATTACTTTTAAAACTATATAACAACTTTAAAGGTAGTATAAGTATTGATAATGTAGATATAAATAATATTTCAATAGAAGATTTAAACAACCTAATATCTGTTACAAATCAAAATGTATTTATGTTTGATGATTCTATAGAGAATAATATAAAACTTTATAATAATTATTCAAATGAAATGTTACAAGAAAGTATTGAAAAATCAGGACTTAATTTGTTAGTTAATAAATTAGATAATGGATTAAAAAGTTCTGTTGGAGAAAATGGTGAAAACTTCTCAGGAGGAGAAAAGCAAAGAATAGCTATAGCAAGAGCTTTAATAAAATCTACCCCAATAGTAATTTTAGATGAGGCAACTTCAAGTTTAGATAATGAAACGGCATATAGTATAGAAGAAAAAATAATAAATATAAAAGAACTAACTTGTATAATAATTACACATAAATTAAATAAAAATATTCTATTAAAATGTGATGAAATCATAGCCTTAAGAAATGGAATTATAGAAGAAAGAGGAACTTTTCATCAATTGATGAATGATAAAGGATACTTTTACAGTTTATATAATATAAAATAAAAAATATCCCAAAAATTTAGAGTATCCTTTAAACTCTTGAAAGGAACTAAATCATGAATAACTTTTTAAAATTTATAAAAAACACTATTATTAATAATAAAAGTTTATTTTTAAAAAGCCTTATATTTATCTTTTTTATTATAGGAATACAAGCTTTATTACCAATATCAATGAGATGGATCATTGATTCTGTAAGTTCTAAGCAATCAATTTCATTTCTAGTATTATGTATTATAAGCTATGCATTAATTTTAATTATATCTAATTTTCTTGATGTAGCATGGATGAAGTTTCTAGATAAATTAGGTGGAAAAATAATTGATGATATAAGAACTGATCTATATAAATCTATTAATTTAGCCAATTATGAAGATCTGATTATGATAGGAAAAGAAAAACTAAAAAATATCTTATACATGGATACATTAAATATTTTTAGTTCTATTGCATGTTATAGCATTCAAATAATAGCAAATAGTTTTTAATAATAGTTTTTTTATGTATTTCAGCATATATAAATTTAAAATTAACATCAGTATTATTAATAGCTTCAATTGTAGGTTTTTTAATTTCAATGCTTTCACGTAAACCTATTGCAAATGCATCTATGAAGGTAAACCTTAAAATGAAAGAGGATAATAAAACTTTAAATGAATATGTAGATAGTCTAGAACTATCAAAGACTAATGATTTAGATAATTACTTTCTTTGTAAAATGAAAAAAAGTTTATGGAACTTTATTAACACCTCTATCAAAGCAGATAATATGCTTGTTTTCCTTAGAAATCTTGTTACAGACTTTCATCAGGTAACTTCAATGTCCTTAGCAGCCATTCTATCTATGACTATGGGTGATTCTTCTGCAGGAAATTTAGTATTTTATTTATTTGTCTCTGATATGGTTTTAGACACTAGTCAAAAAATTGAATCATATATATATTCCTTAGTTAAAATGATGCCTTCCTTTGAAAACATCAATGACATACTTACCTTGAATCAATGTGCCGCTACGAAAAATATTACCAATATAGAAACAATAGAATTTAAAAATGTTGATTTTTATTATAAGGGTACCTCCTCTAAAATTATTAATAATAAAAGTGTTGTAATTAAAAAAGGTGATGTAGTTAAGGTTACAGGGTCAAATGGTGGAGGTAAATCCACCTTTGTAAAATTAGTAAAAGGATTGTTATATCCTAAAAACGGTGATGTTCTTTTAAATGGATTATCAACTAAAGATATTTCAATAGATTCCTTAAAAAATGAGATTTTATATATAGATCAAGATGAGATCTTATTAAATGATGAGATAAAAAGTTATTTAGAAGCTATATCAGGAGCTAAAATTTCTCATGACCAATTAAAGCATTTACAAGAAGTAGTACAACTTGATAAAGATATTTCTAAAATATCTGAGAACGGTCATTGTCTTTCAGGCGGACAACGAAAAAAGTTATTAATGATTAAATTATTGCTAAAATATAAATCAGCTTCAGTTATAATTTTAGACGAAATAGAAGCTGGATTAGACATTGAAACTAAAAATCTATTATTGAAAATTGAACAAGAAATTATTAAAACTAAGAAAGATTGTATTTTCTTTAAAATTACCCACGAGAATATGAAAGATATTGAATATACTCAAACTATTAGTGTTTAATTTCTTTTTCAGAAAATATTTTCTTAAAATTTACATTTTATTTAAATATTAACTGTAATTTAACTGTTATAATATATATGATTAACTTTCAAACATTCCAATAGAATACGGGGACTTACATAACTTTTTCCACCTTAAATTAAGAAGTACCTAGAGATTTTTCTAGGTCCTTCTTTTTTTATTCTAAAAATTATTCTCTCATGTATTCAGTCTAATTGTTGTTAGTATAATTCGCTAATAACTTTCTTTAAAACTTCTGTGTTTGTATATTCCCCTTCTTAAATACAAAAATAAACTCACTTAAAATAAGGTTTACCGCATTATTTTCATAATATTTAGAATTATTATTCTTAGTCATATTGTGGAAATATCAATATGGTGATAACATAAAAATAATAATAAATTAGCTATGGATATTATTTAAATCTAGAACTAACATGGAGGAATAAAA
>CP026602.1 GCA_003288255.1 Clostridiaceae bacterium 14S0207
ATGAAAAATAAGCAAGAAATTTTTATGGATATGATTAAAAATTTTACTAAACTAGAAGAAAAAGATCAATTATATGTAAGTGGAATAATTGAGGGAATGTTTATACAAAAGACTAATACAACAAATGTAGCACAGGCAGAATAATGAAGGTCTATTAAGCAAGTAGACCTTCTAGGAGGTGTAAAATGTCTATTTACAGAGTTATTAAGGATAAAGGAAATCCTTATATAATGCTAAATAAACATTGCATATATAATGCAAATATAAGTTTAAAGGCTAAAGGATTAATGGCATATTTTCTTAGCAGACCAGATCATTGGGAATTTTATCAAGCAGAAATACTTCAAAATTGTAAAGATGGAAAAGATAGTTTACTAAGTGCAATAAAAGAGTTAGAAAAGAATGGATATATTAAGCGGAACTTCAAAAGAGATAAAAAAGGAAAGTTATTAGGAGGATATGATTACGAGATATATGAAGTACCTCAAAATGCTCCTAATGATAATTTATCCGAAAACGGAAAACCCGAAAGCGGGAAATCCGAAAATGGAGAAAACCGAAAACGGCAAAAACCTATTTCGGAAAATCCTCCACTAATAAATAATGATCTTAAAGTAATTAATGATTTAGAAGTAAATAATGATATTAAAGTAAATAAAGAGAGAGAGAATAAAGACACTCACTCTCAATCACTAGAGTTAATAAAGTATATAGAAGAATTAACATCTTCTATAGGAACAATAAGTTTAAGTTCCATTAAGTTGGCTGTAGAAAAACATGGCTATGAATATACAAAACTAGCAGTAGAGAAAGCAATAAGCTTGGATAAATGTAAAATGTCATATGTAAATGGGATATTACAAAATTGGGCAAAAGAAGGATATCCAAGCTTAGAGGATATAAACAAGCCTAAGAAAATAAATAAACCTAGCTATAGTAATAAAAAGCCTAGTAGCTTTTGTGACTATGAGCAACGTAGTTACGATTTAGAAAGCATAGAAAACAAATTACTTGGCTGGGAATAAATAAGGAGGAAAGAATGGAGATAAATGAGTTGGTGCAAAAGGCATATCAAAATGCTATAGAGAAAGGATTTTGGGAGTATTTTTATAACAACAGAATTATACAAGTTATAGAAAATACAAAAGAACAAGATGAAATATGCGATACATTAGAAAACGCTTTCATAAGTCAAAACCTACTTCTAATAGTTTCAGAAATTTCAGAGGCTATGGAAGGTTTAAGAAAAGGTGACATGGACAATTTCAGAGAGGAACTAGCAGATGTAGCAATCAGATTAGCAGATTTGGCTGGTGCATTAGAGATAGATTTAGAAGAAGAAATAGTTAAAAAGATGGAGAAGAATAAGAACAGACCTTACATGCATAATAAAAAATTTTAGGAGGATTAAGTATGAAAACATTAGCGATATTATTAGCTATATCTAATATAGCAACTATAGTAGTTGGTTGTAGAGCAATAAGTAATATAGAAGAATGTAACAAAACTACTTTAAAAAGAATAGAAACAAAATTAGACTTGTTAGAAAAGACAAGTTGTTTGGATAGAAAAGCAATAGAAAGTAAGTTACTTTCAAAAGAAAATGTCAGACAAGCTGTTGCTGGAGAAGTTAGAGCAGAGATAGCTAAGCTACCGTTTACACCAATAAATATCAAATTTTAGCACTTAAAACGTATGCTGATCTACAAAAGAGAAAAGTAGCAAAACAAAAGAAAGCTAATAAAAGAAATTGGAAATTAAGAAATAGATAGGAGGTAAGGAATGTTTATACTAATCGAAAAAGAAAACTATCATGTTGATTTTTACGAAGGCAAAACATATCAATACCAAGGGGATATATATCCCTGTGTATGTTCAAATCAATTTAAAGCAAAGAAATATAAAAGCTTTAAAATAGCTCAAAATGCTTGTAAATGGTTAAATAAAAAAACAGGTAGAAATTTTCAAGTTTCTATATATGACATATTTAAATTATAGGAAGAAGGTGCAACATGAATAAAGTCACATTAGTCGGTAGACTTACTAAGGACCCGGAATTAGCATATACTCCGGGTGGTGGTACGGCAGTATGTAAATTCATATTAGCAGTAAATAGAAAATATAAAAAAGAAGGTCAACCCGAAGCTGATTTTATTCCTATAGTTGTTTGGGGTAAAATGGCTGAAAATACTGCTAATTACATGGCAAAGGGCGGACAAGTTGGAATAGCTGGAAGGATAGAAACTAGAAGCTATGAAAAGGACGGCACTAGACATTATGTTACAGAAATAATTGCTGAAGAAGTAGAGTTTTTAGGAAATAAACAAGGCGTTTCAGAAAATGAAACCAAAGAAGATATACCTAATGAAGTAACACCTATAGAAAGTGATGATATACCATTTTAAGGCATGATAAAAACTCTAGTAGATGTAGAAGTGATACCATACAGAAACTTTAAGGAGAAACTAAAGATAACTAAGAATCTTTATGGAGCAATAAAGGTAGAAGATTTACAAAGTGCAATTATGATAATTAGGATAAGAAAGGAGAATTAAATATGGAAGGGGATTTTAAAATGAAAAATAAAAGCTGTGAAGAATGGATAGCAGAAATAACTGATACAGATAGCGAAATATGGAATAGTGATATTGAAGGAGATACAAGAGAAGAAGTTATTAAAGAAGGTATGAAAATGGCTAAGGAAGATGGGTTAGCAATGTTTAGAATAGGTAGACAAATACCTGTAGGTGTACCTACACTTGATATTGATAGTATTTTAGAAGATGCATATTACCAAGTATATAATGAAGTTGGTGAAGTTGCAGAAGAATTCTTAGAAGATGTAACATCACAACAACAAAAAGAATTAGAAGAAAAATTAAATGAAGTTTTCTTCAATTGGATTAAACAACATAAGCTTGAACCAACTTGTTACAGCATTATAAATGATGAATGGATAGAAATAGAATAAATACTATAAGCAAGAAAAAAAGAAAGGAGAGAAATAGAAGTGAAAGCTTTTAAAATATATGAATCAGATTTAATGGGATATGAAGGCAACGTTAAATACTGTAAAAATTACAATAAGGCGATAGAAGTATTTAATGCAGCAGTAAAAAATGCAGTTAATGATGTTGGTGGTGATATAGTTGATAAAACAGATTTTGGAGAAAAGATAACTTCATTTAGAGAATGGAATAAGGATGTGGAAATAACATCTAGAAAGTATCCTTATTTATTATATAGAAAAAAGGATTTATTAACTGCTCTAGTGTTCTACTGGAAACGTGCAAGTTATGAATATGAAGAATATGACATAGTTAATTCAACTATAATTCTTGAAGGAATCGAGATTATTGAATAACTAAGAAAGGAGAGAAATTAAGGTGAATGAAAATTGGTGTGCATTTGCAATAGCTATTTTGCGAGGTGCAACAGTTGAACAGAGTTTTGAAATTTTAGATGGAAAAGAACAAAATATTCATTGGATAACACAACAAGATGAATTAGACATGCTAAAGCTGAGAGAAACATTACAATTAAAAGAAGTAGCAGAGATATATAATATATCTCCTTCAAATGTAGCACATAGATTTACAAGATTAAGGAAGAGAGGAGTAATTAAAAGCAATGGATATAAAAGAACAAGTAATAGACCTAACTAGAAAATTTGTCATGGAAGATAGAACTTGTAGGAAAAGTACAGATATTATTAGCGATTGTTTGGAAAAAGCATGTATTAAATTGCATGTAGACAGAAAAGCATTTATAAAGATGTTTATATAGATAAGGAGAGGATTAAATGGATTATATAAAAGAAATTAATATCAATGAAGCAGTAATTCACATATTAGATAACAATTCTGATGAACCTATATTGAATGAATTTGGATTAGCTTTAACAGAAGACACATATTGGTTTTTGTATAAGCATATAAGTAAAGTTTTAAAAGATGAAGGATTAAAGTATGCAAGATTTAAAGAAAATGCTGGAGTTATAAAAGAAGTTTCAAGAGAGTATTTATCAGGTCACAATAATATCTTAGAAGTTTCTAAGGAACTTGCAAGACAGATGTTTGCAATTATGAAATCAAAAGGTAATGTACCTTCTTGTGATCTATTAATAGTATCAATTTCTACAGAATATGGTCCAATGTTAGGAATTTTAAAAATGGATTATGTTCAAAATTATATGCATACTGTTAAAGTTATAGAAAATAAAGTTGGAATTAATATAGTTCCTCAAGTAACAGGATTACCAGCAAGTTCTCAAATAATACAAAAGGCTGCATTTATAAAGCCAGTTCCGAATGAAGATGGCGTAGAACTTATGATTTTGGATAAGAAAAAGAGTTCTAAGGAAAAGGAAAAAGAAGATTATGGTACTAATTATTTCTTGGAAAGTTATTTAGGATGTGAAATTTTAACTAATGAAAGAGATATGACCAAAGGTTTCTTACAGGCTACGGAACAATGGACTAGAGAAAATTTTAGTGATAATGCGGACAAGGCAGAGAAAATAAGAAGAAAAGTAAAAGAAACATTAAAGGAAGAAGAAAACATAGATATAAACGAATTTTCTAAAGAATTGTTTGGAGAAGAAAAAGAAAAGGCAAATCATTATATAAATTATATAAAAGATACTGGTATAGAAGAAAATATTTCAGTTGATAAAGCATGGTTAGAAAAAAAGCTTAAGAGAATTAGATTAAAAATAGATTCAGATATAGATATTTATTTAAGTGAAGAAGCTTATAAAGATTTAACTAGATTCCAAATTAAAAGAAATGGTGATGGAAGTATAGACATGATAGTAAAACATGTAATGAACTATATAGAAAAATAAATATACAACACTATAGATATAAGCTTTTTAGTGCGTAAGTTTATATCTATAGTGTACTAGAGTAATAGAATACTAGAATTGAAGGGAGCATAAAAATGAAGAAATATGAAATATTTAATAAGGCGTGTAAAGAGAATAAAACGGCTGAACAACAAAGCTTTGAAATGATAATTGATCAAATAGAAGAAACATATGGAATTAATTTGAATGGGTGGGAAGAAAGACATAAAGATCAAATTATATGGTTAAATGAAGAATTTAATACTAAACAAGAAAGGAAGTAATAAATTGTATATAAACAGGCTAGACGTTAATTGGTTGGAATATGACAGATTAAAAAAACTAGGCTGGCAAGATAAGAAAATAGCAAAAGCATTTAATATAAGTGCTAGTACCTTATGTGTTAGAAAGAAGGAGAGAGATAAATGTATAGGGTATTTGAAGGAGAAACAAAAAAGTCTAAAGGTTGGAAGTATAGAGAATTAAAGATAGAAAAGACAACATCCAAACCTATAGATTTAAATATAAATTTTAAGGATTTAAAAGGAACACAGTTAAAATTAAATGTATAAAGGAAAAATATAAATGGGATATAAATGCGTAAATTGCGGTGTGATAAAAGAAGATGGTTCAAAAGTTTATTTTATAAATAATATTAATTCTATGCTACCAATACCAACTTGTAGTGAAAAATGTGCAAAAGAACAAATACAATTTAGTATTAAAGTTTTAGAAAAAAGAATTAATGCGCTTAAAAACATAAATTTGATAGAGGAAGTTTGGTAATAGAAATGCTTGAATATTAGAAAAGGTAATGAGGTGATTAACATAGATAATAATTATAAAAAAATAGAAATAGAAAAAGCAAATAAGTATGAAGTAAAGTCAGTTCCACAAGAGGTTGAAATAGAATCAATTAATAGAGGAATGAATTTTATGGGAGAATATGATATTGAAATTTGTATGTTATGTCCTAGTTGTAAGGAAATTGTAGGTGATTTAGAGGAAGAAGAGTTGTATTATCAGTATTGTCCAAATTGTGGGCAAAAATTAAAATGGAGTTAAATTCATAAGAAGGTGATTAACATAGAAAATATAAAGTTAGAAGAAAAGTTAGAAATTAAAGAAATACTTAAGCAGTATAACGATTTAAAAATAGAAATAAATGAATTGGAAAATAGAATTAAAAAACTAGAAAATCATAAAAGTGAAATAGAAAGAGATAAAGTAACTGGTTCTAGTTCATATTTCCCATATACCAAAAGAAGTTTTACTATAGAAGGATATAATATATCTAAAGATGAAATAAAAAACAAAAGATTAGTTAAACTAGAAACTCTTTTGTTAAAAAGAAAAAATAAATGTATAGATATTAAACTTCAAATAGAAGAGTTTATAAATACTATTCCTAATTCAAGAACACGTAGAGTGTTTCAATATAGATATATAGATAACTTAAGTTGGCAAGCAATTGCATTGAGGATAGGGAAAGTGCATGAAAGCTATCCTAGAAAAGAAATACATGATAAATATTTAAATAATTTATAATTGCACCGAAACTACCGAATCTTATATGTTACTATGGTAATAAGGGAAATTTTAGACAAGCACTTACTTTAGATGGTAGGTGCATTTTTTATATTCATACTTAGTAAAAGACTAAGAGATTCTATACATGCAAGGAGAAATTAAAATGGAGATAGGAGATATCTTAAAAGATAAACAACCTCAAATGTATAAGAAATTAGTAAATGTATCGGAAAAGAAAGTAAAGAACAAGAAAAAGAATAAGAGTGAAAAATTATCATTTTCCTATGTAAGTAGTTTAATGCGACATGATAGTTATGAAAGACATCACGGAGCAATAAGACAAAAATAATATTTTAGATAAGGATTAAGCTAAAAACTTAGTCCTTTTTTATTGCTTTGGTTGTTCATACAATGTTAATAAATAGCACATATGTTCATTGTGCATAATATAAATTATATCGTGTCATGGCATAAACTAGGAGAATAGAAAGGAAGGTGAAGGTGATGTAATGAACTTTGTAGAGCCTATTAGGGACACACAAAAGGTAAGAGATATACAAGAATATCTTAAAAGAATTGATTCACGAAATTATATTTTATTTATAACTGGAGTTTACACAGGACTTAGAATTTCAGATATTCTTAGATTAAAAGTTAAAGATGTTAAAGATAAAAGATTTATTTATATCAGAGAGAAGAAAACATCTAAGCAAAACATTATAGAAATTAATAAGCTTCTTGAAAAGGAATACAAGTGGTATTGTAGCGATAAAGAACTAGATGAATACTTAATTAAAAGTAGAGAAGGAGTTAATAAAGCTATTACAAGACAACAAGCTTATAAGATTATAAAAGAGGTTGGAAAAGATTTTGGAATAGATAACCTAGGAACTCATACTATGCGTAAAACATTTGGTTATCATTACTACAAACAAACAAAAGATGTAGCAACGTTGATGAAGATGTTTAATCATAGTGATCCTTCAATAACGCTAAAATATATTGGAATAATACAAGATCAGATGAACAAGGCTAGAAGGAATTTTAGTATCTAATTTCTTTTTTTAGGTATACAGTTTAACATAAATAGCAGGTGTAAAACTAATAAAATTAAAAACTAATGTAAGCTATATAAATACAAAGCTTAGAAAGTACAGAATGAGTTTAACAGAATATTAGATATGTTTATCTTATAAGAAAATAAAGAGGTGTAAGAAATGCTAGAAAAAAAATATCAATATGGAGAATTACAACCACGATTAATAAAGAGAAATGAAGTTATAAAGGCAATTGAAAATGAACAGATGAGATATATCAATGGCGAAATAAAGGAAGCAATACAGTCTTTAAATCCTGTTATAGAACTAGATAAGAAGAGATTATCAAAAAAATATATAGATGAAATTAAACAGGAATATTTTGTAATTGAAACCCAAAATACATTAATAGTTAATTTGATTGACGAGAATTAAAATAACCTTTAAAAAATATTTGGTCTTTAAAAATATTTAGCTTTTAGAATTTATTTTAGGTTTAGAAATTGTTTTCAAAATAGAATTTAAAAGGTGTTTGGGAATGGAAAGATTATTAGAAGAGATCAGAAGAGGGAATGTAAGTGTATTCTATAAAGATTATAGATGGTTAAAGAAGAGAAGAGATATACTCAAAAGAGATAACAAAGAGTGCCAACTATGTAAGCAAGAAGGAAGAGTTGGCAGAGGAGAGTGTGTCCATCACATTAAACATCTAAGAGATAGACCGGACTTAGCATTAACAAACAGTAACCTAATAAGTCTATGCTACACATGACATAATATAGTGCATCCGGAGAAGTTGCATAGCACTAATAAGCCTAAATTTAAGAATAAGGAACGGTGGTAAGCCTTGGTATATCTACCCCCGGGGCAAATATTTGGATTTTCCCGCAGAACCCTAAGACCGGTGGGGGACACGACAAAAGATATTTTTTTAAAATCTTCACACGAGAGGGGGTATGCAACTACGTTTAAAAGAGTGTGCAACCTCCAAAAAAATTCTGAAATGAGGTGGTGATTTTGGATGAAAAACAAAGTTTGATTTTAAAGGAAAATGCTTACAAAGACTACGTTACTGGGATGAAGTATAAAGATATAGCAGATAAATATAATGTATCTATCAATACAGTTAAAAGTTGGAAGCGTAGACTTAACTGGCAGAGGAAACCGAACCCAAAAAAGGGTGCAAAGTTGCAAGAGTTGCAAGGATTAGCAAAACAGATTCAACAAGACTTATTAAATCAGCTAAAAGAAAATGGAACATATGGAAAGCACTTTGAAGATTTAGTCAATGATTATATGGAATTATGGGATATTAAAAATAAGCTTATAGAAGATATAAAAACTAAAGGTGTATCTATAGAATGGAGTAATGGTAAACAATTTAGTATAAAAAGAAACGATTCTATAAGAGATTTAAATCAAACAAGTACTCAAATGCTAAAAATTTTATCTGATTTAGGATTAAAACCATCACCAAAAGAACCTTTAGAGGAAGATGTAAATGAAATGTAGATTTAATAAGTATATAGATTCTTATATGGATAAAATACTTAATAATAAAATACCATCCTCAAAAGAATTAAAAAAAGCTATGTACTATGTAGAAGAAAAATTAAATAATGATGATGTAATTATAAAATCAGATATGATTGATAAGGCAGTAGAGCTTACCGAACGATACTTTCAAGTAAAGTTATTAGATTGGGAGCTTTTTATTTTTGCTTTAATTCATTGTTATTATAAAAGCACCGACATGGTAGTATTTGATGAATATTTAATAATGATGGGGAGAGGTAATGGTAAAAATGGTTTTATAAGTCCAGTAGCATGGTATCTTAGTACACATTATCATGGTGTGAAAGGCTATAACGTAGATATTATAGCCAATAGTGAAGAACAGGCAATGACTTCATTTGGTGATATATATGAGGTTTTGGAGAATACCTGGAAGAAGTCTAAACACTTCTTTTATAAGAATAAACAAGAAATAATTAATACCAAAACTAATTCTTATATTAAATACAATACATCTAATGCTAAAACCAAAGATGGTAAGCGTAGTGCTTGCCTTATTTTTGATGAAATACATGAATATGAAAATTATGATACTATAAAAGTTTTTACAAGTGGATTTGGTAAAAGAAAGCATAGTAGAGTTTTTTATATTACTACAAATGGTTATGTTCGTGGTGGCGTTTTAGATGAACAGTTACAAATAGCTAAAGATGTACTAGATGGTAAGATAAAAGACTTAGGATTACTTCCATTGATTTATAAATTGGATGATAAAACAGAAGTTGATGATCCTAATAATTGGGTAAAAGCTAATCCAAGTTTACCGTATTTTCCCAACTTAAAAAAAGAAATGGATAAGTCTTATGTGAAAATGCAATATCAACCTCATGTAGCATTAGACTTTATGACTAAGAGAATGAATCTTCCAGCACAAGACGCATTTACTACAGCCGTTCCTTGGGAAAAGATTTTGAAAACTAATAGAGAAATACCTTACGAAAAATTACAAGGTATGCAATGTTTAGGAGCACTAGATTATGCTATGGTTACAGACTTTGCTAGTTGTGGACTATTGTTTAAATATGGTGGTTTAAGGTATTGGATAGAGCATACTTTTGTATGTCATAAGGCTTTAGAAATTACAAGTAGACCTATTAAATTTCCAGTACAAGAGATGGTTGAAAAGGGACTTATAACAATTGTTCAAGGAGATAGTATTACTCCAGATATAATAGCAGATTGGTTCCTGGAACAACAAAAGAAATACAACATTGTAAATATATTTGCAGATAGTTATAGAATACAGTTGCTAAAATCAAAATTTGATGAAGTTGGATTACCACTTAAAGAAGTTCGTAGTGGTCCTATAACTCATGCAAAAGTAGCACCGCTTATAGAATCTGTTTTTGCAGAGGAACAAATAGTTATGGGAGATAATCCAACAATGCGTTGGTATATAAACAACACATACCAGGAGTTGGACAAGAAAGGTAATATTACTTATAAGAAAATAGAGCCTAAAACAAGGAAAACTGATGGATTCTTTGCACTTATACACGCACTTAGTAAAGACGAGGATTTAAAAGAACAAACAAGCTATATAAGTTTGGATGTTCATACTTATTAGGAAGGAGGTGAGAAATTGGGATAAGTAGTTGGTTTTTAAATCTATTTAGTAAGAATAAAATAGTTGCTTTGGATGGAGAGTATGGATCATTAGAAGGAGAATTATTTTATAAGCAATTAGCTATAGAAAGTTGTATAAATTTAATAGCAAATTGTATTAGTAGGTCAGAATTTTTAACATTTGAAAATGGCAAGGAAGTAAGAAAAGACAACTATTATTTGTTTAATATAAAACCCAATCAAAATTTAAGTTCTAGTGAGTTTTGGAAGAAAGCAACATATAAACTATTTATAGAAAATGAAGTGCTTATAGTGCAGATAAATAATAACTTCTATATAGCAGATAGTTTTGATACTACTGAATTTGCTTTAAAAGATAATCTATATAGCAATATTCAAATTGATAATTATACTTTAAAAGATACTTTTAAAGAAAGTGAAGTATTCCATCTTACTTTAAATAATTCTAATATAAAAAAGCTTATTGATGGTTTATATATTGGATATGCAAAGCTTATTAAAGCTGGACAATTAAGCTATATAAAAAGTAAGACAAGGCGAGGGGTATTAAATGTTCCTACATCTTATCCTCAAACAACCAAAGCACAAGATGATTTAACTGATATTATGAATAATAAGTTTAAAACATTTTTCCAAAGTGAAAATGACGTTATCCTACCATTAACAAATGGACTAACCTATGATGAATTAGGAATTAATAATAAGGGTAAGTCAGTTGGAGAAGTAAGAGATGTACGTTCTTATATTGATGATATATTTGATTTTGTAGGGATTGCTTTTAATGTACATCCACAATTGATTAAAGGGAATGTAGCTGATACAGAACAGGCTATTAATAATTTACTTATGTTTTGTATAAATCCACTTGCAAAACTTATTTCTGATGAAATAAATATGAAATTCTATAGAAAATCTGATTATCTAAATAGAACTTATACGAAATTAGATACAAGCAGAATAAGAGTAACAACATTAAAAGATATAGCTAATGCTTTGGATGTGCTTACTAGGATAGGGGCTTACACTATCAATGATAGTTTAAGAGCATTAGGAAAAGAAACAGTAAATAAGTCATATGCAAATGAAAGATATATGACTAAGAACTATGAAAAAATAAGTGAAGGAGGTAGCTAGATATGGATAATATAAAAATTCCACAAATTAAAACTAAGTTACAAATAAATAATTCAGTTAATTCTGATGTAGCTGAAATGTACTTGTATGGAACTATAAGGAAAGCATATTGGTGGGAAAATGAAGAAGATTGTATTAATTCTAATGGAGTTAAAAATATGCTTGAAAATTTAAATAATAAAGATGTAAATATACACATTAATTCTCCAGGAGGAGATGTATTTGAATCTATAGCAATATGTAATCTACTTAAACAATATAAAGGCCATGTAACAATTATTATTGATGCTTTAGCAGCATCTGGTGGTAGTGTTATTTGTACTGGTGCAGATAAGGTTATTATGCTATCTAACAGCATGATGATGATACACAAAGCATGGACAATAACTGACGGGAACGCTGATGACTTAAGAAAAGTTGCTAATGATTTAGATAAAATGGACAATGCAGTCTTAGCATCTTATAAGAGTAGATTTATAGGTACAGAAGAAGAACTAAAAGCTTTAATAAAAGAATCTAGCTGGTTTACCGCAGATGAATGTAAAAGTCTAGGCTTTTGTGATGAAATACTAGATGAAGAACAGGATCCGGAAGAACCGACACAAGAAGATATTAAAAATTCTATATTAAATAAATATATGAATAAGGTTAAAGAACCACAGACAACAACACCAACAGAGCCTAAAGTGGTGGAAAATAAGAATAAAATAGCAATACAAAATTTATTAAAGAATATAGGAGGAATACAATAATATGAACAATTTAGATTTAAATAATAAAATACAAGCTGAAACACAAGAAAAGATTAAAAATGCAATAGAAACAGGTAATACAGAAGATTTGGCTGGAGCAATAGCATGCATGGCTACAGATATAGAAAATAATATTATGAAACAAGCTAAAAATAGTATTAATGAAAATTTAAATGATAATGCTATTATGAATAAAAGAGGATTAAATCCTTTAACAAGTGAAGAAACAAAATACTACAATGAGGTAATAAGCAAAGGTGGATTTAAGGGCGTTGAGGAATTAATGCCAAAAACTATTATAGATAGAGTTTTTGAAGATTTAGAAAAAGAACATCCTCTATTAAGTAGAATAGACTTTATTAATACTACAGGAATTACGGAATGGATTACTAGAACCAAAGAAGTTGAAGCAGCATGGTGGGGACCTTTAGCAGATGAAATTAAAAAGAAACTTGATAATGGATTTAAGAAAGAGAAAACAGACTTATTTAAATTAAGTGCTTATATTCCTGTTACTAAGAGTATGTTAGATTTAGGACCACAATGGCTAGATAAATTCGTTAGAGCAATGCTTACTGAATCTATGGCAATAGCTTTAGAATTAGCTATTGTAGCAGGAACAGGAAAAGACCAACCAATAGGAATGTTAAAAGATTTAAGTAAGCCTGTAAGCGAAGGAGTTTATGCGGATAAGGATGCAGTTAAATTAACAGATTTTGCCCCAGTAACTCTAGGTAAAAACGTTATGGCTCCGCTTACTAAGAACGGTACTAGAAATGTAACAGGCATTATTATGGTAGTAAATCCAGTTGATTATTGGGAAAAAATATTTGGACAAACTACATTTTTAACTTCACAAGGTACTTATGTATATGGAGTTATGCCTATCCCTGGAGAAATAATTAAATCCGTTGCAGTACCAAAAGGCAAAATGATAGTTGGTATGGCTAAGGATTATTTTATGGGAATTGGTTCTAGCCAAAAGATTGAATATAGTGATCAATACCACTTCCTAGAAGATGAAAGAGTATATTTAAGCAAACAATATGGAAATGGTAAACCAAAGGATAATGAGAGTTTCCTAGTCTTTGATATTAGCAGCCTAGAAACCGAACCACCAAAAGCTACTAAGGCAAAATAATAGAATAAGGTGATCTAATGCTTGATGAATTAAAAGAATATTTGCGTGAAGATGATAACGAAGATATATTAGAAAGACTTCTACAAAATGGAAAACAGTATCTAAATAAATTAGCTGGTATAGAATTAGATTATTCTAATAATATACTGGCTAAAACTCTTTTATTAGACTATTGCAGATATAGTTATAATAATGCAACAGAATATTTCCTTGTTAATTTTAGAGAAGATATTCTAAGGCTACAGTTAGAAAGTGCGGTGATTTGGAGTGCTAAGCAAAAAACAAACAATGAATAATCTAGCACTTACTTTTAATAAAAGAATATCTATATTAGAATTTAAAGAAATTGAAAATGAGGTAGGAGATACTGAACAACGATTAGTAGAAATTAAAAAAGTATATGCTTTTATAACTTCATTAGCAAAAGGCAAAGAATATATAGAAAACAAGAAGATTCAACAAAAGTTGATTTATAAGATAATATTAAGAACAAACTTAGAAATTAATCAGTCTATGTTCATTAAATATAGGAATAAATTATTTAATATAAAAGACATATTAGATATAAACCCTCCATTCATTACTTTATTTGTAGAAGAGAAATTTGCAGAGAATGAAGCCTTTGAAGGTGAAGAGAATGAGTGATATAGAATTTAAATTTAATGGCTTGGATGAAATAATGGAAGAGTTCAAAGAAGCTGAAAGAAAAGTTCCTGACGTTTCTGAAAAAGTTTTAAAAAAAGGTATGAATAAAGCTAGAAAATTATCCAAAGAGAAACACAATGGAAAAACAGGAAGAAAACATATAAACAGCTCCTATAAAATTCTACCTATAGAATTTGAATCTGATGGAATGAACATTAAAATGACTAATACACGTCCTAATTTCCATTTAGTTGAAAGAGGACACAGATTAGTAACTAAGAATGGTAAAGAAATAGGATTTGTTCAAGGCAAACATATGGTAGAGAGATCTATGGAAGAAATGGAAGAAGAGTTTCCTAAAATGCTAAAGAAGGAAATAAAAAAGATATTAAAGTAGGTGATAATATGAAACTTTATGCTAAGAATTACAAAAATAGTGATAGCTTAATACAAGATATTAAAAAATTCTTTAACAAAGGTCAAAACGTTGGTATTGTAGGAAAACCTAGTCTTTATACAAATACAGAATGTTTTTTATGTGAATTTAATCATAATGACATGCTAGACAATGAGTTAATGAAAGAAGAGAATTATAAAGAATTAAAAAAATTTATAATTAATTCTTGTAATTTTAACAATGAAAAGAACACACTAACTGTTAATGTTAAACTAAAAGGATTTGAAGAAGTAAACAAGCAATTAGATATATTAATAGACAAATGTAATAAGCTTAATAAATGTGATTCTAAATCGAATGTAGATGTTATAGCGAAAGAACTTATAAAAAAACTAAGGTTGGATATAAAACATGATTGATATGTTAGATATAAAAACATCTATAAATCTTTTATTAAAAGATACAGGAATTAAAACAAGAGATAATAGTACCAAGGAAGGTTTTAAAAGACCTTCTTTTTTTGTACAGATTTTGCCTATAACTGGTACAGATTTATTAAAATCTAACACTTTAGAAAATAGTTATATGATAGAAATTAATTATTTTAGTAAAGAGCAGACACAGTTAGATAATCTTAAAATGTCAGAAATACTAAAGAAAAAAGTATTTCCTTATATACAAATTAAAGATAGAAAGCTTGTGCCTAAAAGCGTGAGAAATGAAGATATAGAAGGAGTATTAAGTTTTAGATTTAACTTGAATTGGTTGGATAGTTTAGAAGAAAAACAATATCCTCCAATGAAAGAATTAGAAATAGAAATGGAGTGATGATATGGGATTACCTAAAATAGATATTGTTTTTAGAAGTCTTGCTAAAAGTGCAATTCAAAGAAGTTCAAAAGGAACAGTAGCACTTATACTAAGAGATACTAAAAATTTAGGCATACATTATTTAGAAAGCATAAAAGAAGTTCCAGAAGGATTCACAGAAGAAAATACGGAACAGATAACCCTAGCTTTTAAAGGCGGGTACAACATACCAAACAAAATAATTCTATGCGTTTTAAAAGATGAACAGAAAATAGAAGAAGGTATGGATATGCTAGAAGCAGAGTTGTGGGATTATCTAGCAGTACCTTGTATTAAAGAGGAAGAGAAGGAAAAAGTAGCAACATGGATAAAAGGACTAAGACAAGATAATTGTAAAGTCCAAGCGATACTTCCAAACATTAAAGCAGACCATGAGGGAATTATAAATTTAACTACAACTAATATAAAAGTAAAAGACAAAACTTATACAAATACTCAATATTGTTCAAGAATAGCTGGAATATTAGCTGGAACACCATTAAACATTAGTTGTACTTACTTTGTTTTAAATGAAGTTACAGATGTCCCACATATAAAAAAATCTGAAGCAAATAAACGAATAGATGCTGGGGAATTAATTTTAATTAATGACGGAGAAAAATGTAAAATAGGGCGTGGTGTAAATAGCCTTGTTACTACTAGAGAAGGTATAAGTGAAGATTATAAGAAAATTAAAATAGTATCTATAATGGATATGATTGATAGAGATATAAGAAAAACATTTGAAGGCAACTACACAGGTAAATATCCAAATTCATATGAAAATCAAGTTGAATTTTGTATGAGTATAACAGGATATTTTGAAGAATTAGAAAAAGCAAAGATTTTAGCAAAAGGGTTAAATACTTCAAAAGTCGATATAGAATCTATGAAATTATACTGGAAGAAAAAAGGCATAGATTTATCTAATGCCAAACCACAAGATATAGAAGAGAATACTTGTGGTTCTAATGTTTTCGTAAAAGGTAAAGTTAAAATATTAGATGCTATGGAAGATTTAGAATTTAATATAGATATGTAGAAAGGAGTGATTAAAAATGGCACAAGAATATAAAGCACAAAACGTTATAAATGGAACTTGGGGAGAATGTTTTATAAATGGAGAAAAAATTGCTGAGGTAACTAGTTTACAAGCAAAAGTATCATTGAAATATAGTGATGTAAAAATGTGTGGTGACTTAGGAGATCATAGGAAAATAGTTGGACGAAGTGGAAAAGGTACTATAAAGTTTAATAAAGTATCTAGTTATTTTATTAAGCTTATGAGTGATAATCTAAAAAAAGGCAAACAAACAGTAGTTGAAATAAAAAGTGTATTAAAAGACCCTGATGCATTTGGTGTAGAACGTATTTGGCTTAAAGAATGTACATTTGACGAACTAACATTAGTTGATTGGGAAGCTGGTAAAAATGGAGAGCAAAGTGTTCCGTTCGCATATGCAGATTGGGAGCCTATAGATTTAATATAATAAATAAAATATTAGGAGGAATAAAGAATGAATACAGTAGAAAGATTATTAGCGTTAGATATGGGAGCAATAAAAGCACCGGAGAAAGAAGTAAAATTAAAATTAGGAAAGTTGGGAGGGCAAGAATTTACTTTTCCATGCAAGGCAGTAAATAATGAAAAAATTGCTAGAATACAAACAGAAATGTTGGAGTTAAATAAAAAAGGAGAATTAAAGGAATTAAATACAGGTGAAATGAAATTAAATACAGTTATAGAAGGATGTCCGGATGTATTTAAAAATCAAGATTTATTAAAACATTATAATGTACCTTCTTTTAAAGACTTAGTAAATTTAATATTACTTCCTGGAGAAGTAGACGAATTGTATAATATTATAAACGAACTTAATGGATATGAAAAAGATGAAGAGGAAATAGAAGATATAAAAAACTAATAAGAGAAGATGGAGAAGTAAGTTTAATGTACTATTTATTTAAGTACAAGAATATTACACCATCTTCTTTTTATTTAATGAAATTAGGGGAAAAGAAAATATTAGCTGCTTTTGCTAGACAAGAAATAGAAGATAGTAGAAAAGAGCAAGAGAATTCTATATAATATATCTATAAATGTAATTTTGGGGGTATATTATATGGGACTATTCGGAAATAAAGAAGATAAGGAACAAAAGAAATTAGAAAAGCTTAATGCTAAAATGGAACAGTTAGGTTTAGAAGGATTAAGCTTAGAAGAAAAGGAACAGGCTAGATTAATATTATATAATTTAGCTGGAACTAGCTTAGTATCGCTAGGATCTAAAGCTGAAGATAGTGCTAAGATAAATTTAGCACAAGCACAAGTTGAACAAAATTGGTTAATTCTTAGAAAGCTAGACAGTATAGAAAAAGAATTAAAAAAATTAAATAGTAAATAGTGAAGAAAACACCTACTTAACTGTAGGTGTTTTTATTTTCTACTGGAAAGGAGGTACTAGAATAGCACATGTTATAGATGCCGTCCTTCAATTAAAAGATCAATTTTCTGGCCAATTAAAAAATATAAGTAAAGGCTTATCAGATTTCCAAAAACAAAGTAAGTACGTTGCAAGTGATATGCGAAAAGTCGGCAAAAATACTGAAAATATAGGCAAAACACTTACAACACATGTTACTGCTCCATTAGTTGGAATCGGTGCCATGGCTATAAAAGCTTCAAACGATTTTCAAGATGGAATGGCAAAGGTTTCTACAATTGCAGATACAACAAAAGTATCTATGGATACACTTAACAAAGGTGTAATTGATCTATCAAATCAAACTGGATTAAGTGTAAATGAACTAGCCGAAGCAGAGTATCAAGCTTTAAGTGCTAGTGTAGATACAGGTAAGGTTACAGAATTTTTAGGAGTAGCAACCAAAGCTGCTAAAGGTGGTTTCACTGATACGGCTACAGCAGTAAATGGACTTACAAATGTGTTAAATGCTTATGGAATGGAAGCAGATAAAGCAAATAAAATAGCTAATCAAATGCTTATAACTCAAAATTTAGGTAAAACAACATTTGGAGAATTGTCTAGGAGCATGGGTAAAGTTACACCGGTTGCAGCAAATTTAGGAGTAAAAACAGAAGAATTGTTTTCTAGTTTAGCCGTTACTACTGCACAAGGATTAGATACTGCCGAATCTGTTACTGCAATTAAAGCTGCAATGTCTAATATAATTAAACCTAGCAAAGAAGCATCAGAGGCGGCGGAACAATTAGGTATAGATTTTAGTGTTAGTGCCTTAAAAAGTAAAGGTTGGATAGGCTTTCTTAAAGATGTTAAAAAAGGATTAGCTAATGCAAGTCCAGAATTTAAAAGAGTTTCTAATCGTTCAACGGAAATTGCATACAAAATGGCTAATATGGAAAGGGCGGGAAAGAAGAACTCTAAGGAATATAAGGAATTAAAAAAACAAAGCAAAGGTTTATCTAAAGAATTTGAGAGATTAGCTAAGATGTCAGACAGTCCTATTGGTGCTATGTCTCAAATGTTTGGAAGTGTAGAAGGATTAAACTCTATATTAATGCTTACAAGCGACCAAGGAATTAACAAGTATAATGAAGCTATGAAACAAATGGGAACTAATACAACTGCCGTACAAGATGCTTATGATAAAATGCAAACACCCGCTGAAAAGTTTAGACAAAGTTTAAATCGTGCTAACAATAGTTTACTAGGTGTGGGTGGAGCATTAACACCTACTATGGAAACATTAGGAAATGTAATAAATAAAGTTACAGATAAAATAAGTAAATTAACACCAAAACAACAAGAAATAATAGTAAAGTTTGGATTAATAGCAGCTAGTGTGGGACCTGTTATTTTTGGTGTAGGTAAAGCAACAGTAGGCATAAGTAATACTATAACAAAAATAAGTAAGCTTACAAATAATGTTAAAAAAGCTGGAGGCGTACTATCTTGGTTTATGTCCCAGTGTGGGACCTGTTATTTTTGGTGTAGGTAAAGCAACAGTAGGCATAAGTAATACTATAACAAAAATAAGTAAGCTTACAAATAATGTTAAAAAAGCTGGAGGCGTACTATCTTGGTTTATGTCCCCTGGACATATTGCTATAGCAGTTATAGCAGCTATAGCAATTGCAGCAATATTACTTATAAAAAATTGGGATAAGATAAGTAAAGTTATAAAAAAAGTTGGGAAAGCTATTTCTAAATTTACAGGAATAAGTGGTAAAGATTTAAAGAAATTTTTTAAATTTGTTAGAACTGCTTTAGGTAAAGGAATTAAAGAAATAGGGAAAGCAGTTAAAAGCTTAAAATCTAAAATATTACCACCATTAAAATCCTTAATAAAAACTATAGCTAAGATTATTAAATCTCTAATGCCTGTATTAAGACCAATTTTAAAATTTGTTACAGTTGTTTTTGTAGCTGGTTTTTGCATGGCATTTAATATAATTTGTACTGTAATTAGTGCAGTTGTAAGCACAATAGGAGGTATTATCGGAGGTTTAATAAAAACATTTGAAGGTATTATTAATTTTATTGTTGGTGTTTTTTCAGGTAATTGGAAACAGGCTTGGGAAGGTATTAAGCAAATTTTTAGTGGTGCTATTGATATGTTAAAATCATGGTGGGATGGATTAGTTTCATTGTTAACTGCTCCCGTACAAGCAGTTATAAATTTATTAGATAGTGCTTTCCATGATGGTATAGCTAAGGTAAAAGAAGCTTGGAACGGTGTTAAAGAATGGTTAAAACACCCAATAACAGGAACTATAAGTCTTATTAAACATGGAAATCTAAGTGGAGTTAAGAAAGATGGATCACACGCAGTTGGATTAAATAGAGTACCGTTCGACGGTTACATGGCGGAACTCCATGAGGGAGAACGAGTTCTAACAAAACATGAAACACAACAATTAGAAAGAAAATCAAGCACAGGAATTAATATAACTATACAAAATATGACTGTTAGAGAAGAAAGCGATATAGACAAAATTGCTAATAAAATAGTACAAAAACTACAAATACAAAGGTCAAATATGCCACAAGGTGCTTAGATTAATAAGTACCTTGTTTTATTTAGGAGGTGTTTATTATAGAGTTTTGGTTAAAAAATAAAATAGAAGATATACAATTTCCTATAGGATTTGAACAGTATAGTGTGAACAGTTCTAATTCCGATAAGTCAGTTATGTTGCTTAACTTTGGAGAAATAAACTTATTAGGAAGTCCTAATTTAAAGGATTTTAGTGTAAGTGGTTTTTTCCCAGCACAACATTATAGTTTTTGTCAATGTACCCCCAAAAATAACCCTTATGATTATATAAATCTGATAGAAAAATTAAAAGATACTAAACAGATATGTAGATTTATAGCAACTTCTACAACTCTTAATTTAGCGTGTTCTATAACAAGTTTTAATTATGGAGAAAAAGATGGTTCGAGGGATGTGTATTTTACAATTAGTTTTAAAGAACATAAGCTAGTAGGTTCAAAAAAGTTGGTGATATAATGCTAAGAATTTTTAAAAATTATGATGGTAGAGTAACAGAAATAACTAATATGCTACAGAGCGTAAATCTTAGTAGGAGTATAACAGAAGTATCAAGAAAGCTAGAATGTACTATGTTATATCCTATCGAAGACACATACCAACCTCATTTTCAGATAGGTGCAAGTACGAAAATATGGGTAACTTTAGATAATAAAGAAATTTTCAGAGGAATCGTTATAGATCGTAGTATAAATTCTAATGATACACTAAGTTTTACTGCGTTCGATTATGGCTGGTATCTTAATAAGAATAAAGTTACTTATAATTTCTCTAACACTACTGCAGATAGAGCAGTAAGACAGATATTAAAAGAAATAGGAATACAAGCAAATAAAATAGTAGAGAGCAATATAAAACTTAGATGGTTGATTGCTCAAAAAACTGTATATGATGCAATAATGGAATTATATACACAAGTTTCCAAGCAAACAAAAAAGAAATATTTTATTTGTATGAGTGGTACAAAAGTTAATGTAGTAGAGTTAGGGAGCAAATTAACCAATCATACGATTAATAAAGATACTGAACCAAACTTAATAAATTTCGAATATAAGGACAGTATGCAAAATGTAATAAACAGAGTAAAAATTTATGATGATAAAAACAACTATAAAAGCTTGGTTGAAGATAAAAAAAGCATAACAAGATATGGAATTATACAGGACAACATAGTTAAAGAAAAAGATAAAGACAGTACAGTTATTGCTAGAAATATGTTAAAAGGATTAGAGAAAGAGGTAACTTGTACGGTGCTTGGTAATTGGGATTATAGAACAGGTTATGCAGCTAAAGTTAATATAAGAGATATAGAAAGTTTAAGGAATGTATTAATGTATATTATAGAAGATAGCCATACTTGGGATATGAGTACAGGAACTTACACAACGGATTTAACTTTATCTTATTATAAGAAAATGGACACAAAAGATAGTGATGATACAGTTAAATTTGATACTAAGATAAAAAAAGAATCTATAAGAGCAGATAAGAAAAAGAAGGCATTAGAGAAGAAAAAAATAAGAGAAGCTAAGAGAAAAGAAAGGCAAAGAAAATCATTAGAGAAAAAGAAATTAAAACAATATAAATCAAAAAATAAAATTAAGATTAAAAAGAAGAAGGTGAAGAAGAATGAAAAATAATCCTTATGCCGATTTGTTAAATATAATAAAAGACAATTCTCCACAACCAAATTTAATTTTACTAGGAATTATTCTATCTTCTGATCCTTTAAGAATTAAAATTGGTGATTTAATACTATATAGAGAAAATTTGTTAGTAAATGTAGATATTAAAAATTTATTAATAAATGATACCGTAGCTGTAACATCAATTGAAAATGGTCAAAAATATATTGTTTTAGCAAAGGTGGTGTAGCTATGAGTATATTCCCAAACGATTCAAATTTGTCCATAAATGAAGTAGAAATAGTAGAAGAAACAGAAATAGAAGATATTAAAGAAGAGTTACCAATTTTTAAAGAATATAAACTAGATTATGAAACAGGAGAATTAATTACTAATGAACAGGGAGAAAATATAATATTAGAAAAAGATGAAGCTTTAAAAATTTGGATATGGAAGGTATTACAAACAAATAAATATAAATATAAAATATATACTAATAATTATGGAAATGAATTAGAAACACTTGTAGGGAAAGGCTATTCTAAAGAACTTGTAGATAGTGAAGTTAGTAGATATTTAGAAGAATGTTTATTAGCTAATCCTTACATAAAATCACTAGATAATGTAAGCGTAGAGTTTGAAGGTAGCAAATTAAAAACTAATATAAAGGTTAAAACTATATACGGGGAGGTGAAAGCTAGTGTATAAAGAGAGTTCAGACGAGATTCTTAAAAGAATGAAAGACTATGTTGAGAATGATGTATCTACAATGGAAGGTACTTTAGTACATGATGCTTTAGCACCTACTGCATATGAATTAGAAGATACTAGAGAAGATTTAGAAGAAATACTTAATAAAGTTTTTGTGCAAAATGCTTATGAAAACAATTATAGTGAAGAACTAGAATTAAGATGTGCAGAGCATGGAGTATATAGAAAGCAAGGCAAACAAGCAACAGGAACTATTACTATAGAAGGTATAAAAGAAACAGAAATTTCTAAAGGAACAATAGTCCAAACAAAGTTAAATCTACAATATAAAACATTAGAAGATGCTAAAATATTGGAAAATGGAACGGTAGATATTCCAATCCAAGCTTTAGAAGAAGGAACAGAATTTAACGTAAAATCTAATACTATTATAGAAATTCCAATTGCTTTGGTTGGAATAGATAAGATTTATAATAAAGAAAGCGTTGTAAATGGTAGAGATACAGAAGATGATAAAAGTTTATATAATAGATTTTTAATTAAAGTTAGAACGCCTTCTACAAGTGGGAACATTTATGATTACATGAATTGGAGTTTAGAGGTAAATGGCGTAGGCAATTGTATTGTAAAACCTTTATGGGCTGGTGCTGGAACAGTAAAAGTAATATTAGTAAATTCTAGTGGTAGATGTCCCAATGAAGAAATTATTAAAAATGTTAAGGATAACATAGAAAAGAAAAGACCTATTGGTGCTACAGTAACAGTTACAGGCGTTAATGAAACTAATATAAAAGTAGAATGTAAGCTAATTTTAAATAAGAATACTAATATAGAAGATATTAAAAAAGAAGTAATTAAAAATATTAAAGATTATTTAGCTACTATTAGTTTAAAATCTAATATAGTTAGATATAATAAAATAGCTAATTGTATACTTAATATAGATAATGTAATAGATTATAAAGAATTAAAAATAAATAGTTATAATAAAGATATAGAATTACAAGAAGATACAATAGCTATATTAGAAAGCGTGGTGGCAGATAGTGTTACTTAAAGACTATGTGCCTTTTTTTATATCTAAAATTAAAGATGTAGAGCAGATTTATAAAGCACAAGATAAAGAACTAAATAAAATTAAGTTAGATATAAAAGATTTAACAGCACAATGCTTTGTATCTACTGCAACTTGGGGATTAGATTATTGGGAAGAATTTTTAAAAATAGAAACAGATAATTCTAAATCTATTCAAGAACGTAGAAGCAACATTTTTGCTAAATTACGAGGGCAAGGAACTACAACTAAAAAGGTTATAGAAGAAATCGCACAATCTTATGCAGATATAGCAAATGTTATAGAAGATAACCCTAATTATGCTTTTTATATTAATTTAGAAAGCTACAAAGGTTATCCTTTTAATTTAGATAGTTTATATAAAAATATAGAAGAAATTAAACCAGCACATTTAGCAGCTAACTATAGATTAACTTCTACTACCAAAAATAAAATTAGAATTGGAACTATAACAAGATATGCAGAAACTATTACAGTATACCCTTATAATCCAAAACAAATAGAATTAAAAGGACAAATAAAATTAGCATTAGGAGATAATACGGGTTTAGAAAATATAATCGTATATCCTAGAAAGAGAGGTAATTAAATGGAACAATTTTATACATTACTTACAGATGTGGGTAAAGCAAAAATAGCTAATGCAACGGCTTTACAAACAAAAGTTAAATTCACAAAATTATTAGTAGGAGATAGTAACGGAAGTTATTATGAACCTACAGAAACTCAAACAAAATTGAGAAATAAAGTGTGGGAAGGTGGAATAGGTAATATATCTATAGATAAAGATAATCCTAATTGGATAATACTAGAAAGTGTTATACCAAGCAATATAGGAGGATTTACAATAAGAGAGGTTGGTATAGAAGATTCAGAAGGAGATTTAGTTGTTATAGCAAAATATCCTCAAACTTATAAACCCAAAATTGCAGATGGAAGTACAAAAGATTTAATTATAAAAACTATATTAGAAGTTACTAATGTAGATACTATTACTTTAAAAGTAGATCCAACGATTGTTTTAACAACTAAAAAAGATTTAATAGATAGTCAAAAAAATCTAGAAGAAAAATTAAATAAGAAATATATGCAAACATCTAAAGAGTTTATAAAATATAATGATGCTCAAACATATTTTACTTTTTATGTTGATGAAAAAGAAGGAAATGATGTATGTTCTAATTTTCCTAATGATAATCATGTTTTTAAGACTTTTAATGCAGCAGCTAAACATTGTAAAAGAGTATGTAATCATTTTGGGACATATTGTAATATTGATTTGCGTACAGATAGTCATGCAGACACGATTTTTTTAGAAAGAACAAAAATAAAAATAAATGGAAATGGACATACAATTAAAAGTGAATATGGAACGAACACTTGGTATATAGAAGAAGGGTATTTAGAAGCTAAAAACGTTAAAATACATTGTCAGCAGTTTAATATTACAAGAGGATCTATTGCTTTAGATGAGGTTGAAATAATAAAAACAAAATATAATTACGCCATGATTTACGCTTTACAATCTAATGTGTGTTTTAAAAAATGTATTTTGCGAGGAACGAAAGACGAAGGAACAAATTTTAGTTCAGGTTTTTATGCCGTAAATGGAACAATAGCAACATTCGAAGAAGGAAATATCATTAATTGTGATCCTGCAATTTGTTCTTTTGCAAGCAATGTATTTTTGGCATCAGCCCCATTATTTGAAAACTGTAAAAATAAAACTAGCATTGGGAAAGCAGGAAATATTTTTAAGACAGGAAAAAATGAATATGAATAATAGAAAGGAGTTATATTATGTTTTTATTAATTAATGGAAAAAGATTAAAAGAAGAACCAAAAGAAAAAAGAAAAGACGGAAAAAACAAGAAGTTAAAGAGTTAAATTTCACTAAAATAGAAAAATTAAAAAATAGTATATCATGTTTTAAAAATGAACAATTATATTGTACTTTTTCAAATATTAAAAATTGGGATAGTTTTTCAGTAGAAGGTGGAGAGTTTGAAATTAAAGTAACAAAAGAAGAATTACTTTTAAAAGAAATAGCTAACCTTAAATTAGAAAATAAAAAGAAAGATTTAATTGCTAAGAATTTAATGCAACAAGTAGCAGAAATTAGATTAAATTTGAAGAAAGAAGGTAATTAGTATGAAAAGTAAAAGTTTTGATTTTTGGAAGATGTGCTGGGATTATCAAGCAATAGAATTAAGTATGTTAAAAGAAGCAGTAAAATACAATGATCTAAAAGCAGATGAATTTAAGACTATTACAGGAGAAGAATATATAGCACAATAAAATACAAGAGCAATAGAAAGACTTTTATAAGTCTTTTTTTATTGCCTATTTTTAAAAATAAGGAAGGTGTAATATGAACGAAGAATTAATTCAAGATAAGTTAAATGTGCATGATAAAAGGTTAAATAATCATGCTGACAGGATAGATAAATTAGAACAAAATCAAAGTAGAGTTGATGTAAAAATAGAAACTTTATGCGATCAAATTAAGCAATTAGTATCAATTCTGAAATGGTATATAGGATTAAGTGTAGGAGCTTTAGTAAGCTTCTTTTTTTATGCAATTCAACACAATATTTTTAAATAGGGGGTAAGTATATGGAAAGAATATTAAGAAAAATAACAAGTGCTAGATGGTTAATAGCAGTAATAATGACTATAGTATTTGCTATTTTATCAATAATGAATAAGTTAACAACAGAGTTTATAACAATCTATACAATGATTATAGCTTTTTATTTTAGTAAAGATAGAAAAGAACAGGAATAAACCTGTTCTTTTTTTTACAAACAAAATAAAAATTTAGGAGGTTTTTATGAGTACATTTAATATAAATACAGGTCATACACTTACAGGTGGAGATATAGGAGCTAGAGGAATTTGTGGATTAAAAGAAGAAGTTCTAACTAGGCAACTAGGAGTAGAAATAGATAAAGAGTTAAGAAATAGAGGACATAAAACTCATATGTGTAGAGTAGAGCATGCTAGTACACTTTCAGAAAGTTTAAATAAACAAGTAGATTTATGCAATAGTATAAATGCAGACCTTAATATAGTAGTTCATTTTAATAAGTGTGCTGGTGGTTATGGAAGTGAAGTTTACACATACAAAGGAAAGTATTTAGTAGAAGCAGATAGAGTTTTAAAGGAACTAAATAAATTAGGATTTAAAAACAGAGGAATAAAAAATCAAAGCTTAGCACTCACTAGAAGAACTAAGGCTAAAACTATTTATATAGAAGTTTGTTTTATAGATAGTCAACAAGATGTTAATATTTTAAATAAATATGGTATGAGTGGAATTGCTAAAGCTATAGTAAATGGTGTACTAGGAACAAGCTCTTTAGTTACTCCAACATCATCAGTTTCACGTTCTTCAAACTCATCTTCTTCTACTCCACTTTGGAAATTATGTGTCAATGGAGATGTAGTAAAAAGACTTCAACATGAGTTAAATGTTCAATTTCATGCAGGAATAAAAGAAGATGGTTGGTTTGGAAATGATACTCTAAATAAATGTATCACAGTTCACAGAAATGCACATGGAAATATTTCAAAAATTATTCAAGAAAGATTAATTGCGAAAGGTGCTAAAGGAATTACTGCAAATGGACATTTTCAAGACAGAACATATGAGGAATTAAAACAGTTTCAAAAAAGAAAAGGATTAGATGTAGATGGAATATGTGGCAGAAACACATGGAAGGAATTATTTAAAAAATAAACCACTCTTCTTATAAATAAGGGTAATTTCTAGTAAAAAGCTAGAAGTTACCCTTATTTTTTTATCATTTTGTAGAAAAAAACAATAAAAAATAAATTTTTTTACAAAAAAACTATTGATTTTATATACTACGTGTAGTATAATATAATTAGGAGGTGAGGGAAAAGGTGCTACAAACAATACAATGTATAATACAAATAATAGTTGGGTTATTGACAATAATAAGTTTAATAAAAGAATTAAAACCCAAAAAGAAAAAGCGTTCCTCCAAAAAGAAGAAACGCAAATAACTAACATAGGGGAAGGAAACTTCCCCAAACCCTAATAATATTATATAGCACCTTTTAAAAAAATGAAAGATAAAAAAATTTCCAACAACTTATTATTTTTAATATCAACATCATTGTGGATTAGCACAGTTAATTTTAAAAGTATAACAATATTGCAAACAATAGCATTATTAATAAGTGTTATAGCAATAATCTTATTAATAATAAAATTATTAAGAGGAGAATAAATCATGGATTCTAAAAAATATGACCAAGCAAAATATAATAAAGCTTGGGAAAATAAGAATAAAGAGTATTCAAGCTATCTTAAAAGTCGTTCTAGTGCTAGAAGTTTTATAAGAAAAAAAGCTACCTTAGAAGATTTACAAGAACTTAAAAAATTAATAAAAGAAAGAGAAGAAATCTTATAAGGTTTCTTTTCTGGGTAATTTCTAATAAAGTGGAAATTACCCTTATTTTTTTAATATTTTTTTCAAAAACACTATTGACTTTAGTCGATATCGCATATATAATATAAATATAGTCGATACCGACTAAATATTATTTGGAGGATAGATAAATGAAAATAACAAGTGAAACTATTAAAAAAGCTCATAAAATGACAAAGGAAATAAAAAACCAATATGCAGAGGTTAATTATAAATTTCAACTTGGATTATGTTTATCTTATCTTCTAAAAGAAAAAGGAGAAAATGAAATGGTAGAATTAAAAGGCACTGAAAAACAAATAAAATATGCAACTGATCTAAGAGAAGATATGTTAAAAACAATGGACATAATAGAAGAATTTACAAAACTTTCAAAAGTTAAAGATGATATTTGTAAATTAGTTTCTATATACAGAAACTATATATCCAGAACAGAAGATAGCTCTCGCATAATTGCTATATGGAAGTTTTATTTTAAAGAAGATCTTTTAAGTAAATGTTTAAAAATATTTAGAGGTTTAATTTGTTATAAAGAAAATCCACATTTATTTAAATTCACAAAAGAAGAAAAAGAAATCTTAGAAAGCCAAAAAGAATTATTAGATAAATTAGTAGAAAAGCGTTTTAGAAGAATAATCCAAATATATGGTAATAAGACTGGCAAACATTTATATGATTTTAAATTTTAGGAGGATTTAAAAATGGATATACTAAAAAAATATGAAAGAATAGTGTGCGATCTAGCGAAAGCACACATTCTATTAATACGATATGTAGAAAGAAATACTACATTAAGAGTGATGACTATGAGAGATATGGAAAGAGTTTTACAGGGTGGTGCATTAACTTGCACCTACAGTAAAGCAATTGCTAATTTGAAGCAACATGCTTATAAGCTAGTTGAAAATGAAACTCTACTTTCATTGATCGTAGACTTAGAAAAAGAAATAAATGAAAATGACATAAGGGATTTAAGGTTTGGAATTCAGCCACACAAGCCGTTTTCTTCTATCGAAAATGAACTTGATAACCTTTTATTGAGAAGGCAACTTTATATGACGAATGAAATGATGCCTATTTCAGTAGTGGCTAAAAAGTTAGGCATTAAAGATACAACAATTAAACAGGCGGCACAACAGGAAAGATTATTAAATACTCAAAAACTAGGCAAAACATGGTTAGTACATTTGCCTGAATGTGAAGCTTACTGGAATAAAAATTGTCATAAAGAAGGTGATTTATATTTAAAATATATATACTAAAGTGTATATATATTTTAAATATTGACAATAATAAAGATATAGTATATTATTACTATATCTTTATTAGATAGTATATGAACTGGTTAATAAATAACATTTAATGTTTTTTAATATGAAAATAGTCATTTTTTATTGGCTTTTTTTTAAAACATATACTATCTAATTTAACACGTGGTGTATTTAAATTTGGTTAATTTAAAAAGTTTATTTTAAAAGCCTAATTTATTTGAACTATAACACATGGTGTATTTAAATTTAGTAAACTTTAAAATTTTGCTTTTTATAGTTACTAATTTATTTTAACTTCAACACATGGTGTATTTAAATTTGTTTTATTATAAATTTAAAATTTATAACAAAAATTTTATTGAACTATACCGCATGGCGGACTAACTTTCTTTTTAAAAGAAAGTTGTTGAACTTTAACACAACGTGTTAAAAAAACGTAGATATTAATTATCTACGTTTTTTATTATTTGATTTAAAATAATTCCTATATTAACATTAGGTTGTGAACTACCACCACTTATAGAAGATGGTGGCTTCGTGGTCAATATATCTAACGATATAAGTTTACCCACGCTCTAAAGGCTGAACCAACCTCAGTATTACCAAAATTATATAGCTAATTTCAGTAGATTTATTCCTGCATTTACATCTCTATCATGGTGTGTCCCACATTGTGGGCATATCCATTCTCTAAGTCCTAAGTTTTTTACTTCTTTATTAATGATTATTTGTATCTAATTGTATTGTTATCACCTCTTACTATTATTTACTACTGATTATATTTTAACATAAAAAAAATAATAGAAGCAAGTTATATTTACGCATTCATCTCCCACTTATAGAAGATGGGAGACTTCTGCTAGTTACGTTTAAGTAATATCTTTTTCCCAACGCCAACTAAAGCCACCAGCTTGCTTTAATTCTCCTTTTAAACATCTACATATTTCAGCAGGATTAATGCCAAGCTCTTTAGCGGCATGAGCAGGTTTAAAATACTTTCCTATTACCTCCCCAGAATTTAGGTCTATTTTTAATACTGTATTTTTGAAATAACGTGACCTAGGATCAAGACTGCTAATATCTATTACATACCTGTTTACAGTAGTATAACTAAACCCTGTTTTTTTAGCTGTTTTTCTAATACTTTTAAGTTCTTTATAAGTTTCAACTATATAATCAATTTCTTTCTCTTTTAATTTACTCATAAAAACACTCCATTTATTTAGTAGTAAAAAGGAAATGTATAAACATTCCCTTAATCGTCATCTAAAGATCCTATATCAAAATTTAAATTATCTTCAAGATTATTCTTTTTAGTTTCATTTTTATTAATATTAATGTCTTTTATTTTCTTATCAATAGTATCTTCAATCATTTCTTTTAAAGCATTCATATCAATATTCTGTTGAACTGATTGGGCTGGTGTTCCTAAAGTTTCAATCACCTTATCTTTATATTTCTCGAAAAAACGTATACACTCACACACATAATCATTTTGTTTAAATCTCTTATCTTTTTTCTTTTCAATTAACAATTCTGCAACATCAGAATTGTAATTACTAAAACTAATTGTTATTGGTTTAAATTCCATAATAATTCTCCTATTTTAAGTATTTTGCTGCTGCAATTTTATATAATCCTTCACAAGTAGTCCATTTAGAATCAGCTGGAATTGTGGCATTAGGAAAAATTCCCATTATTTGTTCTTTAATTTTTTGAGTAGTTCCACCAACAAAAATTAATCCATCTAATTTTTTTAAACCATATCCTCTAGCTCTTATTACTTTTAATGCATCTTCTAAAAACTTTTGTTTAGTTTCTTTTACCTTTTCACTACTTATTATATCAATCTGACCTAATTCTGTTCTGTAACCAACTTCCAACACTTTTTCAGCTTCTGCATATGATGCAAGATTGCCATTTTCTAATTCACTTAAAACATCTTGAACCATTTGTGTTAACTTTTTAACTCCATATTCTTCTATAAACCTATCATTTGCATTACATACTCCATTTCTGTATTCACTAAAACCCATATTTAAACCGCCAAAATCTATAACTCCTACATTTCTATTTATAAATAAATCAGGATTAGTATAAAGAATACCTGAACCCTCTGCTTTAATTGTAATGTCTTTAATTGTAAACCTATATTCTTTGCTATTGATATTTATATTTACTTCTTTATTATCATTTGCTATATAGTTTTTATATTCCTCTTTTGCATTTTTTATTTTTAGGACAGATAAAGGACATGCTAATACTACATTGATTTCATTATCTGTATCTTCCTCTATATAATTACTAATTGCAGCATAAGCACTTAGTTTATGTAATAAGTTAGTTTTAGAAGTTTCGTTTGAATCTTCTATTCCTTGCTCACCTACTATATATTCTTTTCCCTCGTATTGGATCCTATAAGAATTTCCTGCTAAATCAATTTCTCCATTAGCAACATTATAATATTTAGTTCTAAATGATACTTTTTTATATCTTTACAAGACCCTTTAACATCTCTTCCTATAGCTTTAGTTTCATACTTTCCAACATCCAAAGAAATTATTAATTCATTAATATTTTTTTTACACATATTCATTTCCCCCTATTTTTAAAGCGTGTTTTTTTGGTTTACAAGTACATTTTACATAACTCTTATTTAAAAGTCAAGTAATTTTTATTTAAAACTAAAATAAAAATTACATAAGTTTTAAATAAAAAAGTTGATTTTTTATATATATAATGTTGATTTTATTTAAATTTTATTGTATAATTAAATCATTATTAAATAAAAATTACATAAGTTTTAAATAATATTTATGAGATTTCATCATTAAAATTATATTTGTAAACATTAATCTTATATGATAGTATAAGTTTACAACTATTTCCAATAAAAGTAAACAAATAAAGGGAGGTATTGCTCTAATGGGAAGAAAAAAATAGAAAATGCTAAAGATAAGGTAATTAGTATAAGAATAACCTCTAAAGAAAAAGAGTTACTTAAAAATAATCCTATTATAAAAAAAGATATAGATAAATTAGTAAGAAATTATATAAAAGTTTACCTGTAATTAAAAGTTTACAAATAAAATAATAAAAGTAAACATTTATATAAATGTTTACTAAAAAAAATATCTTATTTACAACTAAGTAAATAAGATATATAATTGTATTAAGTTTTACATATTAATGCAGAAATATACACATTTAATATAAATAAAAATAAAAAAATAAGAGCTGCATACTTTGGACGGTTACAACTCTTATTTAAAGGAAAATCATTAAAAATCATTAAATTTTTAATCATTTAAATTTACTTACGTAAATTAATTTATTTAATTGATACATACATTATATATGTTATTAATTAATTTGTAAATAGTAAAAAATGATTTTCCTTATAAAATTTAGGAGGGAAATCATGTATATAAAGAAAGAGGACTTATTAAAAAAATTTAGTAAAGAAAGAGAAAAATATAACGTAACTTATGTTCAAAATTTTCCAATCGAAGAATGCTTAAAAGCTAAATTAACACCAGCAGAAACAACTTGTCTTTTAATCCTATTTGGACACAATTCTAAAAAAGTATGTAAACCAAGTCAGGGCGTTATTGCACTACAAATGGATAGATCAATCCGTTCTATAAACAGATATATTCAATCCTTAAAACAAAAAGGATTAATAAAGGTTCAAAGAATGGGTAAATATCATAATAATCATTATGATTTATCATATCTAACTCAAAAAATTCAAAAGGTTATAGAAAAGAATAAAGAAGATAAAAAGGTAGCTGAAAACTTACAAAAGAAAGCTAATAGTTATGCATCTAATTACAAAAAACGCTCTACCTTCTGTGACTATGAACAAAGAACTTATGATTTTGAAAATATCGAAAAGAGATTAGTTTTTGGAATACAAGAAGAATAGTATTTTTTAAAATTTAATATATAAATTCACACTTGTTTTTTAAGCAATTTTATACAAGTGTATTTGTTGTGCTTATTTTTAGTAGGTTTACTATTAATAAGCTATTTTTTTATGAAAAATGATAGTTTTTAATACCTTATATAATAGTATTTTAGTATATATATTATGATAATTGTTATGATAAGCCAAATACTGTTTTAGATAAGCCAAATACATTTTTTTAGATAAGCCATGAGCGTGTCGGAATAAATATATCTAAAGCTTTTAATATATCTATATAATATATGTGCTTAGATAGAGTTATTTATTTTAATAGAAATAAAACATATTCATAAGTCTATATAATAATGAACATACTTATGACACCAATTTATGAAACCACTATTCCATTACATTTACAAAATCTGAAAACCACAGAATTTGTAAACGTAACGGCTTATATAAAAAATCTTTCTCTATTTAAGCACACTTTTGATACTTATTACATACTATGTAATATAAGCAATGTGAGGTGATTAAATGAGTAAGAGAATTAATATTTCTTTTAAAGAAACTGAAAGAGATACTAAATTATTACTAGAAGTTTTAAACAAGCATGATAGAAGTGCTTTTATTAAAGAATGTATAGAGTTCTATTTAAAGTATAAGGACAAGGTTTATAAGCTTAAATAAGCTTTGAATAAATATAACATAAGAGGTGTTTAGATATGCAAAAGACTATTAACAACCAAAAGAAGAAAAGTAAAAAAGGAATGTACTTTATTATTATTCTTAGCATAGTAGCATATGCTAATTTATTCTTATTTCAGAATTTAGATAATAAAGTAATTCCCTTTTGTATTACGTTAATACTTATTCCTTTATTTAAAATTTCTATGTTCTATATAGCAACCAAACTAAGATTAGAACATAAAAATCAATTAAGAGAAGAGTATTATAAAAAACAACAAGCTTTAGTTAAATCTAAAGCCAAAGTAAGGACTAGGACAGAATATAAATTAGTTCCGTTCCCAGTTCCAGATTCAATGTTTAGAGATCATAAATAACTATTTTGAAGGTTAAGAAGATACTTAAATAAGTCCTACCACAAACTTATTTTTCTTCTTTTCCTTTTTACCTTACTTATATTATTAACCATTAAATAAGAAATTATACGGAGGATTTAAAATGAATTTAGATTTATTTTGTTTAGATAAATATATAATTAATTTCTTTAGAGATTTTAGTAGTCAACAGTTTTTAGTGTCAACTATAGGCTTATGGTTAGTTACAACTTTAGTTACTAGCACTAAAAAAGAGAAGTGTAAGAAATGATTACAGAGGTTATTGCTGCAACAACGATAGGATTATATGTAAAATATAAAACAAGTCTTAAATATAAAATTAAGAAGATTATAGAAGATGTTGCCGACATGGAGAACTTAGATTTTAAGATTATAGATATAATAGTAGAAGATAATAAAATAGATGTAATAGTATCTTTGTATGTAACTACTTTTTCTAAATTACTTAAAGCACAAGAACACTTTAAAAATGCTTCAGGCAAACGTGTCTTAATTCAAGAGAACGATAATTTAAAAACTGCTACTATAACATTTATAACTAAAACTCTTACAGATCAGACACGATTTAAAGCAATTAAATTAGAAAATAGTATGGAAATATATTTTGGTTTATCACATACTTTTCAAGAATTAAAGATAGATTTATTTAAATATCCTCACGTACTTGTATCAGGAACTACAGGAAGTGGTAAATCTGAAATTATAAGAATGGCCCTGGCTAATAGTATTAATAATTTTAGTAGTAGAGATTTAGAAATATACTTTTCAGACTTATCTAACATGAACGATTATGATATATTTCAACGTTGTTCTAATGTAAGAGGGTACGCAAGGACCATAGAAGAATCTTATATGTTATTCGAACATCTACACCACATTTATAATAAGAGATTATCCATATTCGCAACCAACAACTGTAAAAATGTTAAGGAATATAACTCTAAGAATGTAGATAAAAGAATGAGTACGATTTTATTAGTATTAGATGAATTCGCAGACTATTTCCCTTCAAGTAAACTTGAAAAACAATATAGTTTAAAGTGTAAGGCTTATAATTTAATCCGCCATATGGTTAGAAAATTCAGAAAGGTAGGTATATTTTTAATTATAGGTATTCAGCGACCTGATACAACTATATTAGACCCAAGCCTTAAATCTGGTTTATGCGTAAAAATAGGATTTACACAAAATAACAACGCTAGTAGTCTTGTAGTAGCCGATACGGAGGAATTAGCAAATCTAAAGCATAGAGAGGGGCTATTCATGTATGGTTCTAATAGAATACCATTCCAGTCGCTTTATATAAACGATAAGATGATTTATAGCTTAATAAAAGATAAATATGATTATAGTACCAATAGAAATTATAATAAATTTATAATAAAGAAAGAAGAAAAGAAGAGTACAAACAAAGTTAAATTAATCCCACGTTCGTCACAAATGACGAATACGAAGAAGAAAGCAATTAATAAAGTTAGAGTAAGCTAATGTATATTAAAAATAGAGATAGAGAAATATTAAAGTTTATAGAGAAATATAAGTCTATTACTATAAATATCTGTGCTAAAATCTTCTATAAAGATAATAAAGAAGCATACCAACAAGCAAGGAAACGTTTAAGATTATTGTATAAGAATAAATATTTAAAGAGATATAGAAAAGATTGTACTACAGAAGTTATATACTATATGCATAAGAAACTATCTGTACACGATTTAAAAGTCTTAGATGTACTTGCAGAGCTAATATATAATAATGCTAATATAAGAGAATTTAAAAGAGAATATACGATAAATACAGAACGTAGTAATTACAGAGCAGATGCTTTTATAGAATTTACATTAAAAAATTATTTATATTTCTTATTAATAGAAGTAGATCATACTCATTATACTTCTTTTCAGAAGCTTCAAGATATTTACGATAGCAACTATTTTCAAAATAAATACAGCAAATACGGAGATAATATTTTCCCAACTATACTTATTCTAAAAAGAATAGTATTAGATCGTAAATTCTATTCAAGCAATTTTAAAATTATAGAGTTAGAATACACACAATTACACACATTAATAAAAGAGTTAGAAAAGTAAATCTAACTCTTATTTTATGTATTTTTACACACTTATTTAATTATAAAAGCATACCTTACAACCAATACCTCTTAAGTATACCTATCTTATTAGGTACATATTGTTAGCTTTTAAATAGCATAGTTGAGCCATTTTAAACTTTCTATATTATTATAAATAATAATAAAAGAAGTTGCTGAAAAGCTAACGCTTTTATTCTAGTTATTATTATTTTTTTGTTGTATGCATGAGGGTTTTTTTATTTGTTATCTATATACAGTATAGTAACTCCAATTTCTTCTATAACTACGTCCTCATTGTCATAATAACTATCTATATAATTAATATAACATTGTATATCATTATTATACTTGTCTAGTTGTTTGCTATCTTTAGATTTCAAT
Organism: Clostridiaceae bacterium 14S0207; assembly: GCA_003288255.1. Classification (GTDB taxonomy): domain Bacteria; phylum Bacillota; class Clostridia; order Clostridiales; family Clostridiaceae; genus Hathewaya; species Hathewaya limosa. The sequence goes on from CP026602.1 coordinate 37,138, forward strand.
TCTCCTATATATTCTCCATATGCGTCAACAATAAATTTATTCTTATCTTCATCATATGTAATATCATATAGATCACCCTCCTCAACCAACTCTAAATTTTCTTTATATGATTTCTTATTTATATTTAGAGTTGTATCTATGCATACATAATTTCTTTTAACACTTCCATAGAATTTTAGGTCCATAGTAATACTTTTGGGATTAAATCTATTTAAATTAACTACAACAATATCTTTATTTTCATAGAACTTATGTATTAGACTTTGTGTAATGCTATGTTTGGGTATATAGCCTAACTTAATATTGCCTTGCATAATCTTAATAGCTTTCTTATCGTGTCTATTTTTATGCTCAAACACTAGGTCTAAAACATCCTTTCTAACTAATTCATCCTTGTTTGGATTAGCATATTGTACCCCAGCAATTTTTACTCTATTAAACTCAAATTTTAATTCAAATTCTTCTGGTATATCTGTATTAGGAAAAGCTACTTCCTTAACTATATCAGTTTTATTACTTTTAAATAGTTTTTTTAATATATTAAACATTTATGCATACCCCCATGTGCAAAATTATTTTAATTACATAATAACAAAATACACCCAATAAAGCCAAAAAAAGAAAATGTTTAAGCAAAATTTAGACATAGCTATAGTTTTCTTTTGTTCTATAGCTAAAAAGGGGGGATGTATTATTTCCTAACTATTCTAATTAAGTTAAGAGGATTAATCTGTAATGCATTAGCTAATTTGCATACTGTAACTAGCGTGGGACTTTTAACATTGTTTTCTAAATCAGAAATATGACTTTGGCTTAAATTACTATATCTTGCTAATTGTTTTTGTGTTAGATTCTTCTTCAATCTAATTTCTTTTAAATTAAATTCAATTCTATATTTATACATTTTTTCTCCTTAGTTAATTTATATTAAAAAAACTATTTAAAAACGCTCAAAAAATGTAACTTTTTATATTAATATATCGCTGTCAGCGATACATAGCAATGTTAAAATAAATACAAAGGGGATGTTAACAAATGAAAGAAAAGATAATAAACTTAATAGATAGTATAGAAGAAAATAGAAAGCTAGAATTAATATTATTTTTCATAGAAAAGATAATAAAAAAGAAAGACTTTAATTAGTCTTTCTTTTAATTGATCTTATTTCTTTTGTAAACTTTTAATTATTTTTTCAACTACTTGCCATTCATCTTCATCTAATCTAGCAAGTGTTAAAAATGTATTTTTTATAAAGTCATTTTTATTTCCTAAAACTCTTATAACAAACTCTAAAAGTTCTTTATCCTCATCAATTGTTACAAACATTTCTCCGTCACCATGTAACAACCAATTTTTGTTTACATTAAACAATTCACAAATATCTTTTGTATTTCGTTCTGATAATGTAACATTACCAACTTCTATATTTCCAATATTAGAACGACTAACACAAAGTTTATTGCCTAATTGTTCTTGAGTTAAATTTAATTTTTTCCTTAATTGTTTAAGTCTAAGCCCTACATCATTATTCATGTTTTAACCTCCTTACATAAATATAATATCATATTTTAAAATGTTTGTAAATAACATTTTAAAATAAAAAATATTTATAAATGACTTGAAATTCTTTGTAATAAACATTATAATGTTATTAACAAGTACAAAGGAAGTGAAAATA
>CP026603.1 GCA_003288255.1 Clostridiaceae bacterium 14S0207
ATGTTGATAAAGAATAAAAGACTATCTATTACATTAATTTGTTCGGTTACATTAATTACACTATTAATCATTTTAAGTTTTTTATATAGTTTAAAATATGATAGAAACATTACAAAAAAACAACATATAACCCATGAAGATATTAATAACTTAAAAAGCACCCTTTTATTGACAAGAAATTTAGATGGTGGATATCATCCTATTCCAAATGAATTAGGTATAGTTCCAGACTTATATAACACATATTATTCATTACAGATTCTGGACCTTTTAAAACATCCTCTTTCAAATAAAGGATATGAAGAAATCATCAAGTGGTCAAAAGATACTCTAAACAATCAATATATGAATAAAGATAACGAAGATATACTATCAAACCTGTATTTTTTTATTCAAATATTGAAACAAAAAAATTTTAAAATTGATGATATATTTTGTTCAAATATTTTAAAATATTTAGATAAGATATGTGATATTGATGGTACATATAACTTAGCTACTAATTTTAATGAAGCTATAAGTAAAGATAATAACTCATTAAAATATATATCTAATTATTATGCTACAGAAATCTTAAAATATATTAACAAAGAACCTAAAAATATTATTTACATAAAAAAGTGGGTCAAAAGTATGCTTGAAATTAACTTAAATAAAGATATATCTTTAAATAATTGTTCTAATTTGTTATTACTAATTAAGATCAGTAATAACATAAACTTAGATATTACTAATTTTATGCAAAAGATAAAATCTCAAGTAACTAAGTATAACATTTTAATAGAAAAAGAATTAAATAAAAATAACATCTCTATTCCAGTAATTTATATAAATGATTTACTAGAATTAAATCTTTATTTAAATAAAGATTTAAAAACATTAAAATACTTACAAAATCTTGATAACTACTTTAATACTCTTAAAAATGAAAATGGTATCTATTCACTAACAGATCAAGAAGACCCTAATGTTCTACCAACATATATGATTTTAAAATATCTCAATTTACGTAATATTGAGATAAATCTAAATCCAAACTTAATAAATGGTATTCTTAAGAATAGAATTCCTTATTCGGGTTTTATATCACCAGAACATATAGAATCAAATATTAAAGATACTTATTATGCATATCAAATTGATAAACAATTTAATAATAGTAAAAATTCAACTAATATAAAAAATTATTTAAGTAATAATTTTAATACGTTATTTAAACGTGATGAATATACCTTATGTTATTTACTTCCATTATGCAAGCAAAATAATATAAAAATTGATATTAAAGGTAATATAAATAAATATTTACTAAAAGTAGAAAGCATATTAAAAAACTCTAAAGAACTATTCGATTCAGATTACTTTAAAATAATATTTCTACTTGATACAATTGAACACCTTACAGAAGGTAAAAATTCTACAATAAATAATTCTTTATTTACACTAAAACAAAAAATTAGAAACACAAAATCTCACGATAGATTTTTACAAAAGTGTATCGAACTCAAAATATCATCATTATTAAATGATAAAAATGATGAAACATATAATTTAGAATATATTATAAAAAATTTAAACGATAACCTAAAAGGCACTGACTATAAATTAAAATTAATCTATATTTATAACGCATTTAAAATACTAAATGATTATAATTGCTTTACAAAAATAGATAAAAATTCTATTTTAAAAACTGTATATGGAAACAAAACTGCTGTGTCTTTATTCTCATATAATAATGAAAGTCCTGTATCTTGGGAAAGCACTTATTATTCAATTTACATAATTTCAAAATTAAATTAAAAAATATGCATATTAACATTAGATTTTTTTAAAAATTGAAATCTTGAAAAAAGTTTTTAGTGTCTAATGATTATATAATTTTATGTTTTTTAAAGGGGGAAAATATGAAAAGTAAAAAAATACTTCTAACAATTTGTTCCACAATAATGCTATGTTCCTTACCTATGGGGGTATTTGCATCAAATTGTAGTAACAATACAAAACATTTACCTAAATTAATTAGTAAAGAAAAGGTACTAAATACTAGTGGAAAAGAATGTACTATAAAAAAATATGATGATAACGGTAAAATTTTAATTTCATCTGAAGACGAAATAGCTCCACAGACACTAAATAAAATTTTGGGTGTTGAAAAACAGAATATCAATAAAAAGAACTTAACTAGAATGAGTAGATCAAAATCAAAGAGATATTCTCGTACATTTATTTTTGAAGGTCGCAGTAAACAAAATTCTAATGCTAATTGTAATAATACTATAGATTATATTGCTACATCTTATCCTCGATACGTAAGATTAGCCGTAGGTGGTGGAACAAATGTAGGTAATTGGACAGATGGTTGGAATAAATGTAACGGAATAGTATTACATGAATCGTTTACTATATCAAGTGCAGGAATAAGCATTAGTTTACCACCTGGACTATCAATAAGTAAAAACAAACATGAATCTACATGGACATCTGGAAAAGTTAATGGCCCTTATCTTGCTACAACTCACCAAAGGGTAGGTGCATCAGTTATGAATCAAAACCTATTAAGAATTTCTGTTAATGACCAAGCTGATTTTTATGTAGGAAGTACAATATATAAAGCATCAGCAAGTGTTTCTAAATCATACAATGAAATAGCATATTAAAAGAAATAAGCAAGATTAAAAAATAATCTTGCTTACTTCTTTTAACAGGAGGTTATTTATAGAATGAAAAATGATAGAAAAAGTTTTTTTATTAAAACACTATTTTTAATTGTTGCTATCACATTAGTTAGTTATTTATATGGATTTAGATTTACACCATTAAAAACTATTAAAAGTAATATAAAAAAAGAAGCTAATATATTTAAAACTTTAGAATGTACCTGGGGAAATATATATCTTATAAAAGAGTCCTCTGGTTTTAAAACCATAGCTGTTAAAAGATATGGATTATTATGGAAGATATCTAATTCCTGCTTTTATAAAAATACTTCAGATTCTGTGAAAACAATTGGATGGTTAGATGACCATAACTATACATTTTATGCAGTTTTGCCAAAAGATAAAAATATAACATACATCAAAATAGGTCCAGAAAATGATAGAATAAGAAAAGACATTAAAAAAAATAATGATATTATTATTTTTCATTGGAAAAAACCTATACCATGGAATAAATTGAATGGAGTTTGTTACGACAATAATAATAAACCTATTTATAAATTTAAGTATCCACAAAATACAACAATAACTACAGATGATCTTAAATGGTATAGCTCACTTAGGCAATAATATAATTTCACCTCATAACCATATATTGTATAGTTTTGAAAAATTTTTGAATTAAAACGTATATTTAATTATATTACTAATTGGAAATATAAAAATAGCTATTTTTATATTTCCAATTATTTATTATTTAAAATTATATGATATCAATAATTTAATTAATCATTTAATTCTTCTTTGAATACCTTTCCATAAACTCCATTAATGCCATACTGTAAAGGTCTTGCATCTTAAATTCGCTATACTCTTCTTTGCAGAATTTAATCCAATTATCATTTATATTTTTATAAACCTTTATTAACCTATTTGTGGGTTCTCCTTTAAATTTACCTTTATCTAATTCAAGTTTTGGAAGTTCTATATCAACAATACTTTTGCTTTTGTTATACTCTTGTATAACTTCCTTTAACTGCTCTTTCATTTCAAGCAATTCTTTTATATTATCTAACATTTCTTCACTTATACTTTTGTTATGCTTTTGTTTTACTTTTGTTATATTTTCATTTTGCAATTGTATATCTTTACTTATACACTCATTATTTTTTTGTATATTTTTTATTTTATTTTCTTCTTTCTCATCTAAGTTTTCTATTATACTTTTGTTATGCTTTTGCATAACTTCTTTATCTATATCTTCTTTTTCATATTGTCTTGAATCAAAATTATACTTAAAATTATTTTTATTACATCTGGTTATAAAGGTACTTTTATTTATATTTAAATTTTTACATAGTTTAGTTACACTTGTTTTTTTATCTCTTTTAAGTTCTCTATTTATGAATTTAACTTGATCTTCAATGGCTAATTCACTAAATGTTTTCATACTCTTCCCACCTTATACTTATATATAACTTTTGCATAAGTTTTGTATAAGTATAACATTCTATATAAAAAAGCTTTTCCCTTTTGAATAGCTATAAATTCAAATTTTAAAACCACATCTAATTTAAAAAACATTAATTTAAATTTATATTCTTGATACTAATCATCTTTTATTTAATATATTCATTACCACTAGTGCTTTACAGGAAAAATAATAGAGTGTCGGCAAACTGGACACTCTAAACCATATAATAATTATTATCTTACTACGGTTGTTAATGCTTTAATAGCATATCTTAAAGAAAATTTAAATTGAATTCCACTTTCTTCTCTCATATTAATATTTTGATTATTTTTATACAATCTTATATGGTATCCATTACTATCAAAGGAGGTACGAGCTGTTATCCCTCTTTTTTTTGCTAAATCGTTAAAATATATTCTTTCAGTTTGTAATTGACCATTATCATTTTGAAAACTATCAAAAACAGAATGAATAGTTAAACACCTACCATTATCAGTTACCTCTATGTTCTGTAAGGCATTGGCATCCCTACCTAATATCTTTCTTGTAACATTAAAAGGATTGTTTGAATTATTACCATATCTTGCTGTATTTCTATATTTTTCAGCACAAGTTAAATCAACTTGATTATTTTCAATACAAACCTCATTAGTATAATATACATTCTGTTGTGTATACCCATTTATTTTTTTACCAGGTATTAATTCTTTTCCATTATCAGTACTTTTTATATCCATTTCATAAATATGAGCTATTGATATTAAATCATCACTTTTATTTGAAACAGCACTTAATAAAAAAGTCCCATCATTTAAATAACATAATGCTTCTTGTTCATAATTAATAAATTTTAATGTTTTAACATGTCTACCTATATTCTCAATATATACAAAAATTCGATTATCTCTATTTTCATAATAAAAACCATCAGCATATTCTACTGTTTGTAAACAAAACTTATTAGAATCACTACAATATGGAATTATTTTAATCATTTTAAAATCCGAATTAGTTACTACTATACCTGTATCACTAGCAATTCCAAATTCATTTTTATCGTAATTATAACATATAGAATAACATGGGAAATCTAGTTTCTGAATCTTAACTATTTCTAAATTATCATTTACGAAAACTACTGACCTATAGTTTTTCTTTTTATCCATTTCAGCTATAATCCACATTTTACGTACATGATCATATGTTATATCATTACCATGATTTAAAGGTAGTTTAGCCCAATGCTTCATATGCCAATCTCTTGTATCATATGTTGCTATTATTGCATGAGGATCTGTACTATTATCTCCACCCCATATACAAAATACCCCTGCAACTACATTGTCATTATTATACGATAAACATTGTAAATGTTTATATTTTTTGCTTAAAGTTTGCATAGGCAAAAATCCTTTTAAAGTTAGTTTTGGAGTATCTCCTAATTGTGATAAAAGATTATTCATAGTATTTTCTCTACTATCAAAGTTTAACATAAAATAATACCTCCTAGTATTTTAAAATTAATTACATCTTTAAAGATAGATTTAAATCGATATTGTAAACATTTAATTTTAAAATAAATTAATTATTTTGTATTTACTATAAAAATTTATAGTTTGTTTATATACAGGATGGCTTTAAACTAAATTGCTCAAGTAAAAAATTTAAAAATTGGTTTTATGAGAAAGAAAAGGATGGTAAAATAAGATTATTAAATTTATGTTAACATCAATAGCAATTCGTGAGCTAATTTAAAGGAGAGATTATTTATGATTATAGAAAGGAAGCAGGCTAAACTTGAAGATTATACTATGTTAAGGGTTATAGGGATTCTTTTAGTTATATTAGCTCATGCAACCCATGGATATACAACTGGCTGGGTATATGAATGTACTGTAAAATCCGATTTTTTCCGAAGACTTACAAGATATGTATATAGTTTTCATATGCCTTTATTTTTATTTATTTCTGGAGGAGTCTATTATTTTTGCAGAAAAACTTTAAAAAAATATGATAATTTGGGAGGTTTTTTATTAAATAAATCAAAAAGACTTTTAATTCCATATATTTTTGTAGGATGTTTTTATTTAGTACCTATAAGAATGTATCTTAATATATGTACACATCCAGGTATAACTTATTTTCATGCTCTATTTAACCAAATTATAAGAGTTCAAATTCCTGGCGGACTTTGGTATGTAGTTATGCTTTTTAATGTATTTATACTCTTTAGGATTTTTGAGAAATGGTTTGATTCAAATCCTTTTATAACCAATATACTTATTTTTGCTTTTTTATACTATAGATCACCTAAAATAACTAATCAATACCAAATTAGCAGAACTTGTTTTCATATAGTATATTTTTATTTAGGTTATTATTTTGAAGGACATAAACAACAAATTTTAACCTATATAAATAAATTAAAATATCCATTTGTAACATTTTTCATAACTCATTTTATATGTTTTGTATTTATGAGAAAGTGTTTAAGAAATCCCTATCCTTATTTTTCTTGGAGAATGTTTAATTTAGGATTTAGAATCATGGTGCCTGTTTTGGGAATTGCTTTCTGCTACTTAGGGGTTATTCATATATTAGAAAAGAAACCTAACCTTATACATAATTCAAAGGTTAAATTTATAGATAAGAATAATTTTATAATTTATTTGTTCCATGAACCTATAATTTATCTTTTGTTAAGTAAGTTGTATTTTAGAAACATGAATTCTTTCTTGGTAGTCTTTATATGCTTTACTGTAAGTTTTACTCTATGTTGTATTCTAGCTTTCATTATAACAAAAAGTAGGATTCTAAGCTTTTTAACCGGAAACAAGTATAAAAAAAGAAGTGATACTATTTAGTGTCACCTCTAATTATATTCTCTTAAACTATAACCTTATCAAGAAAAATAGATGTATATTAATGTGTAATTTTTTAATCTACCTTGTAATGTTTTTATTTTCAAACCACCTTATATTTATATAACCAACTATCTTTTAATTCTTCTTAAATAAAAAGTCAAGTATTTGAAATGTTATACCGATAAATAATTTACATATTAGCTCTGAAAATTAAAATAATGAATTTTAAAATTTTAAGTTAATTAATATATGAATAAATATCCACTAAAAGGAGGTTTTCAATGTTAGAAAAAAAATTAATCTACATATTTATTTTTATCTTACTTACATATATAATACATTCAAAACGCACTCCAATTATTATAAAAAATAATCTAATATCATTTTTAGTTCAAACTATAATTAGCATATTTGCCATTCTTATAGCATGCCTATTTAGTCATGAATTATATGAATTTAGTTCTTCAATTATTATTTATAATAAACCTAAAGAATTTAGTACTCTTATTGAAGAAGGTCATAACTTTGAATTTATAATTAAGACTATATGTATAATTTTATATTTTATATTTGGTATGACATTAACCAAACAAAAATCTAAATTTAAAAACTTTTTATCAGTTTTTGTCTGTTATATAGTGCTTATTATAGGTCAAATAATTTTTAAAACTTATTTTGAAGATATATATGTATGGGTACCATATATTTTTATTAGTCCCTATTTACATAAAATACTTGAAAAATCACCATTATTAATATATAATCTAGTTTTATTTATTCTTTTGTTCATACCTACATTAATTATGTGGTTAGGTCTCGAGTTTAAGTGCTTTTATAATAAAAAAACTCAATGAAGTTTATTTAATTTTAACTTTACCTAATCTTTTTCTCTTAGGTATAAGAAATTCCTTAGATACATGGAAATACCATGTATGTTGTTGTGTTGGAATACCTAACTTGTTTAATATTTCATTTCCATCCGCTCCTTTTTCATCCTCTCCTTTATCAAAATTAAATATGGTACCCCCATCCCAGCCTATGATAGAGGAAGCATTAACAATTTTATTAAATGCCTGGGCTACATTTTTAATATCAGGATTCGCTGAATTACAAGCACTAAAATAAAGATAATCCATTGTTTTTCTTGATAGATTAGGAATGGCTACATCACTTTTATCAATTTCCCATGTGATTTCTGATTCTCCAGCACCTAATGAAACTATGCTTTTAAGAGTATTACTAGCAAAAACTCCAGTAAGATCTGTCATTTTTAACATACCAAAACCACAATGTGGTGAACCTACAGCTATGCCATGAAATATAAGTTCTACAGCACAAATTTTTTCACCATTTATACCCATAGAATTCCAATGTTTTTCAAATTCTTTAGCAGATGTTATTGGTTTTAATATAGACTTTGATCCTGGATATTGTTTTTCATACTTATTGGCCTTTATTTTAGCTTGTGTTTCAAAAGAATGGCCTTTAATTCCATCTGCGCTTTCTGTACTTGTAGCATAAAATACATAGTTGACACTTTTATCAGTACCTGTTGTCTTTATGCTTGCAAGTGGAGAAAATCCACCATTTAATCCATAACCATGAATCTGAGCATCACTTAAATTATATTGTCTTGCCCTTACTGCATTATCCGCATTACCTTCTATTGTATAAACAGTACTGCCATTACAGTTAGTTACAATGCCCGTGTGCCCTACTTCTTGTTCTCTCCAGAAGAATATAACATCACCAATCTTAGGAACATATCCGGATGTCCTACTTTTGTATCTATTGCGTTCCCTATACCAATTTACTCCTGAAGGACAATATGAATATCTAGGTACTATACTTCCTAGAATATGAGCCTTATTAGCACACCAAGATACAAACATAGCACACCAAGCTTGACCATTCATTCCATACCATTCTCCATATGGTGTTATATTATTACCATTATACTCATGAAACCCTTTAGAAAGCTCTTTCTTTGCAACTGCAACAAATCTTTCAATGTCATCTCCATTAATTACATCAAAATCTACAGGAGAAGCTGAACAATTTAACGCTGCCCATGTATTTGGTCCTACTATTCCGTCTGCACTTAGTCCTTTTGCTCCTTGGAATCTCACTATAGCATCATGCGTTCCTTGCCCAAATACTCCATCCGCTCCATATGATCCTACACTATATCCTAATGATATTAGTCTTTGTTGAAGTTTTCTTACTTCTTCTCCTCTACTTCCTTGTTTTAATAAACCTGAACCACTTGAACAATTTAACGCTGCCCATGTATTTGGTCCTACTATTCCGTCTGCACTTAGTCCTTTTGCTCCTTGGAATCTCACTATAGCATCATGCGTTCCTTGACCAAATACTCCGTCTACTCCATATAATCCTACACTATATCCTAATGATATTAATTTTTGTTGAAGTTTTCTTACTTCTTCTCCTCTACTTCCTTGTCTTAATAAATTTGAACCATTTAATGCCTTCCATGTATTGTCACCTACTATCCCATCGGCACTTACTCCTTTTGCTTTTTGAAATTTAACTACAGCATCATACGTTCCTTGACCAAATACTCCATCTGCTCCATATGACCCCACATTATATCCTAATGATATTAACTTTTGTTGAAGATTTTTTACCTCTTCCCCTCTACTTCCTTTTTTAATAACATATTTATATTCACCTCATTTTAATTTTTAAAATAAAAAACTCTATATTATTAAAGATAATTTAAAAGTAAATATGTAAACATAAATATTTAAAATATATAAACATAAAAAAAGAAATTGAAAAAGTACTAATTACTAAATCAATTTCCTTCTCTATATCTACGCACTTATTTCATCTTCAATGGTTAGCATATCCTTAAGCTTTTTTAAAGCTCTTCTTTTAGTTCTATTAATAGCCTGACGAGATATATTAAACATTTCGGCAATCTCTACATCACTGTACATTTTGTAAAATTTTAAAATTATAATATTTCTTTCATTTGGAGTTAATCTTCTTAATATAGTTCTCATAACAATAGCATCAATATCATTATAGAAACAACTTAAATTTAAAATCTGATCTATATTAACTTTATCCTTATAATAATTTTTCTTATTTACTTCTATGTACTTATTTTTTAAAGATGTTTTTATATAACTAATTATATATTTATCTTCCTTAAACTTTTCTTTTTCTATTGGTATCTTTTCAACTAATTCTAATAAAAATAGGTTTAACTCACTTTCCATATCAATGTATTTACTATCCCATTTATACTTTAATATTATTGGTTTAAATCTATCTATTAACTCTAATAATGAACTTTCGTCTTTTCCCCTACATTTTAAGATTAATTCATGTAAACTCATATACATATCCCCTTATCCTTAGTATCATTTACTTACTAAAGATAAATTTCTTAATAATTTGTAAACATTTAATTTTAAATAATTTAAAATTTTTTAAAATTAAATCAAAAAAAACATTAAACTTTCCAAACTTTTTGAAGAAAAATTTAGATTTTTATATTTTTTCTTACAAAAAATAATGATATTATATATTTACTTAAACTATTATCCTAAATTTTGAAAAATGGATATTATATTAAACATAAGGGGGATATACTATGAAAAAACTTCAATACATTATTTTAGTAATTTTATCAACAATATTTTTATTAAGTACATTTGTAGGCTGTAATTCTACATCATCTAAAACATCAAAAGAGGATAAATCTGAGATTTTATATCCTATTTCAGAGGAAAAAAACGGTAAACTTCTATATGGTTATATAAATAAGGAAGGAAAAAAAGTAGTAGATTGTAAATATGATTATGTGGGCAAATTCAAAGAAGGATTAGCTCTTATATATAATAAGGGAAAATTTAATTTTATAAATACAAAAGGATCTATTATATGTAAAGATATTGATTTTGATAACGTTTTTAGCTTTAGTGAAGGGTTTGCTGCTGTGAGAAAAAATAAAAAGTGGACTTTTATTAATACAGAAGGAAAATTGATAAGTGATTTTAAATATGATTTTGCACATGAATTCTCACATGGAATAGCTAATGTACAGAAAAATAGTAAATGGAGTTTTATTAACAAAGAAGGAAAGCTTTTAACTGATTTTAAATTTGATGAAATAACTAAATTCTCAGAAGGTTTTGCTTCAGTATGTAAAAATAAAAAATGGGCACTTATTGATACGAAAGGAAATTTAAAAACCGATTTTGAATTTGATAATATAATAGGTTTTTCTAATGGATTTTGTAGAGTATGTAAAAATAATAAATGGACTTTTATTAATAAAGAAATGAAACCTATAACTAATTTTGAATTGGAAGATATAGATGATTTTTCAGAAGGCTTGGCATGTGTTTGTAAAAATGATAAATGGGGATTTATTGATACACAAGGAAAGTTAATAACTAAGTTAGAATTTGACTCTAGTAGTACATTTAAAGATGGGCTTGCAGCTATTGAAAAAGATAAAAAAGGTGGTTATATTGATAAAAATGGAAAGTTTGCAATCCAACCGAAATACGAACTTAACTCCAATTTTTCTGAAAATCTGGCTATGGCATCTTTAAATAATAAGATAGGATTTATTAATAAAAAAGGTACATTTGTTATTCCACCTAAATTTGAATATAGTGATCAAATGCCTCCATTTTTTGAAGATGGTTTGGTAATTGTTCAATTAAATAATAAGGTAGGTTTTATTGATAAAAAAGGTGATTTTGTTATTCCACCTAAGTTTGATTTTGCAACTCCTTTTAGACATAATCTTGCCTTTGTAAAAGTACATTCTGGAACAGCCATTATAAATAAGAAAGGTAAATATATAATAAACCCAGGATTCGAAGATATAAATATTGATTATGGAGATCTTATTTATTGTTCAAAAATTAATAAAGATAGACTTGAATATATGTATGTAGATCATAATGGAAAAACTTTATATAAATCAATAATTTCAAGTAAATTATATGACAAATCATATGAAGATATAGGTAAAAAACTTTTAGACATTATTAAAAATTAAAATAACATATTTTTAAATCAATAAATTTAAGAATAAATAAAAAAGTAACCAATTGGTTACTTTTTTATGCTGGAATTGGAATTGGAATGGGAAACTTTAAAACAAATATTTCTATTATAAGAATAATAATTAATAAAGTTGCACACGCATATTTACCAGCTTTTATATAATCCCAGATACTTGAAAAAGAAGAATCTTTATTATCAGATCCTCTATTATTGCAAATTTGTAATGTTTGAGTGGCAGTATAAAAATCGTTAACTGGTGTTTCCATTTCCAGCTCAATATATGCAATTTTATTTTTAACATCATAATATGCTTTACCATTTAGCGTAACTTTGCCCAATTTACCCAATTCATGCGATACAGCTGATAAAAGTGGTTTTACTAGATTGTATTCAGCTGTATGCAGTGCATTAGTGCCCTCTATACTTGCAATTTTCCCTTTATCTATATTGATAGTAAAAATTCCTGATTGACCTTTTATCTGTGCTTTTGTAGAAACCTTTGAAGTGATAGACATAGTTGTTGTTTTCATAATAGCAACTTCTTTATCAACTTGTGCAAATTTAAAATTAAAAGCCTTAGCAAATCCTAAAATACTTTGTCTTCTTAAAAATTCACTTATAGACATTTTAGGATTACTTGGTTTTTGATGTGGTTTTGTAGATGTATTATTTAACTTAGCCCAAGTATTTGTACCTACTATACCATCAGCTTGTAATCCATGCTCTGATTGGAATTGTTTTACAGCCGTTTCTGTGCCAGCGCCAAATACTCCATCAGCTCCATAAGATCCACATGTATATCCTAATTGTATTAATCTTCTCTGTAGATTTTTTACCATATCTCCTCTACTATTTTTACTTAACGTCCCAGAACCTTTATTTGTTTTTTGATGTGGTCTAGGCGCACCATTCAATATAGTCCAAGTTTCAGCTCCTACTATACCATCTGGATTTAATCTATGCTCTGATTGGAATTGTTTTACAGCCGTCTCTGTGCCAGCACCAAATACTCCATCAGCTCCATAAGATCCACATGTATATCCTAATTCTATTAGACTCTTTTGTAGATTTTTTACGTCTTCTCCTCTACTATTTAATTTTAATACAATAGAACCACAACTTGAAACATAAGCCCCTGGTGCAGCTAACCTTAAGGCATTTAATGTTCCTGGTCCAACTATACCATCTACTTCTAATCCCATAGATTTTTGAAAATCTCTTACAGCCTTTTCTGTAGCACCTCCAAAAATTCCATCTGCTCCATTCTCTGCTAGACGTCTTAAAGCTATTAATTGTTTTTGTAAGTCCCTTACTTGATTCCCTTTGTCTCCTCTTTTTAATGACATATCTTATTCTCTCCTTTTAATTTTTAAATTTTTAAAACTTATACTATTAAAGAGAATTTAAATCTAATTTTGTAAATATAAAAAATTTATTTTTTCTCTAATAATTTTTCTTTTATTTCATGTAATTGTTCTTTAACCTCTAAAACAACACCTAACTTATGAGTAATTTCTGCTATTATAGATTGATAGTTTTTTTCTCTTTCTTCCTGTCGTGCATCCCTATTTTCTTGTGCTTTTAGTATGTAAAAAATTAATACTACGCTTAATGCAGCCCATACCCCTTGAGACATTGCCATATTAAAAATCTCATCCATTTATCCCACCTCCTTAATTTGTAAATAATTTATATATTAAAGAGATTAAAAATTTTTATTTATGTAAACCTCTATAAAAAATAAAGCTAAAGTTACAGATTATAAATTGTTATAAATCATATCTTTAGCTTCATTTTTTAATATATATAATGTTCGTATATACATAATTTACCTTCACTACGCATAACGGTTCTTATGCCTATCTACATTTTTCCCTTTAAATTTACATATATAGATAAAATTGTAATATAGTTTTTTTAAAATTTAATTTCTTTTTTATAATTAATAAATTATATTTATTAATTTATTCAATCTATACTAATGAACTTTTTTACAAATAGTGGTATCATATACTTATATGTTATTTTATAACTTTAAAGTGTTAAAGTTTTTAAAGGTGGTGTTTTGTTGGAGGAAATTATTCTGAAAGCTAAAACAGGAGATAAAAAATCTATAAACCTAATTATTAAAAAATATAAATTTTATATTTTTAAAAAAGCTAGAACTTATCATATTCCTGAGTACAACTTTGAAGATCTAGTACAACATGGCTATCTTTCCGTTATTAAAGCAATACATATGTATAAACCTAATAGTAATTCTTATAATGGATATTTCTTAGCTGCAATAGATTTAAATTTTAAGGCACTACTAAAAGATGAAATAAAACATTTTAGGGAATTTCAAGATAAAGATATACTAGAGCGAAAAGATTATTACGCATTTACCTTAGAAGATGAAATTATAGCCTATGATGAGGTGAAAAAATTATATAAAGCTTTGGATAAACTTAATTCCATAGAACGTGAAATATTAGAAAGACATTATATAAATGAAGAGAG
Organism: Clostridiaceae bacterium 14S0207; assembly: GCA_003288255.1. Classification (GTDB taxonomy): domain Bacteria; phylum Bacillota; class Clostridia; order Clostridiales; family Clostridiaceae; genus Hathewaya; species Hathewaya limosa. Next base: position 14,556 of record CP026603.1, read on the forward strand.
CTACAAGGAAATAGCATGTACTCTAGATATTAAATACAATAGAATTATTTATCTAAAAGATAAAGCTTTTAAAAAATTAAGGAATCTTATTTAAGTTATTATAAATTTATAAAGCATAACAACCCCCTTTACGCTTTATAAAACATCAAGGATAAAATATACTAGCACTTACATAAAAAAGTCTTAAATCCTAAAATAAACACACTGAAAAAATAGAACTTAGATTTATCTAAAAAGGATTTCATAGTTTATCTAAGGCTAGCCTATTTTTACGTATCCGCTCCATGTATTCACGTAACGCTACCTATCACACAAGGTTATAATAAACACACTGAAAAAATAGAACTTAGATTTATCTAAAAAGGATTTCATAGTTTATCTAAGGCTAGCCTATTTTTACGTATCCGCTCCATGTATTCACGTAACGCTACCTATCACACAAGGTTATAATAAAATAGTATTCCCCTAGTGTCATAGGTAGCTCCAAGGATAAAGTGGACAGGCTTTACATAGAAATAAAGTTTAGAAGAGACACTTTATTTTCTTCTCTATATAAAGCTAGTCCATTTTTATATATCCGCTCTAAAGAGCGTGTCCTAAAGCATAAGGAAACCTTATGCTTTTATATTTTTATAAATGTTTTTTGCGACCTTTTTGAACTTTTTTATTTTTTACAATCTAATATAAATTAATTTTTTGTTTCTTTTCATTTTTCCATTTCTAAAAACCGTCCTTACTCCATGTAAAAAACTAATTTTTCTATTCTTGTCGTATTTGTCATTTATATAATTTATTTTATTTTTATATAATTCCATGGTGATATTACTGTTATTGCTATACCTAATTTAGCACTTTTCTTTAAAGATCTTTTCTCTGCCACGAAACCCCAACACCCCAAAATAGTTCCTTGTATTGCTAAGAAAACTAAAGGCTATAAGTGTCTTTCACTGCTTCAAGCCCCTTGTAGCCTAAGTTTGCTTAAGCCCTTCAAGTCCTTTTTGTGGTACCCGTTGGCGTGGGGTCTTTGGACTTGCCTTTTCAGTATCCCACCCGCCCCCACATACTTTCAAGGCAGGTCCAAAGGTCGGCCAGTGGACATGCTCCTAGCTATAGCTCACTACTCCCGCACTCGTAAGGGCTATGCTACAAGACAAGTCCACTGGCCTCCAAAACAAGGGTGGACAAGCCTTATCCTCATTATAAATTTGTTTCCGCCTGTTGTGTGGCAAGGAGTTTAGCCACACAAATGCAGTCTCTCACAAATTTACACTCGTCAAAGGCTTGTCCACCCTAGGGGTTTTTCTTTTTAAAAAACTCTCTCCTTCTTCATATATAAGTGTAGGAGGTGATCTTATGGAAAATGAACTTTTCAAACTTGCTTCATCCCAAGGTATCTGGGCAGCTCTAAGTGTAGGATTAATATTTTATATCCTAAAAGCCCAGGAGCGAAGAGATCTAAAGCAGGAAAAAAGAGAAGAAAATTACCAAAACATTATATCTAGTCTAAGTGCCAAACTAGATACCATGCATGAGATAAAAAAAGACGTGAAAGACGTTAAAAATGCAGTAGTAAAGATTTAAAATGGCTTATAAAAAATTAGTTAATAAAACAAGACTTGCATTTAAATTCAAACTAGGCGTAGACCACAAAGGCAATGATATTTTTAAAAATTTTTATATCTATGGTATTAGCGAAAAAGCCCCTGATAATGAAATTACTAAGATTGCAAATTTTATAAATGAAAATTTTTTACCATATCCTAATAACACAAAAATCAAGCTAAAAGTTGATTATATCTATATTAAGGAGAATGAAGAGAATGAGTAAATGCCTAGTTTTAAACTTTAAAAATACCAATGATAAAAAAGTTAATATATATATTCCCCATGTAAAGACCAATGTATCTAAAGATACAATTATTCATTGTATGGAACTTATATATAACTCTAAAAACCTCTTTGAAGTACCACTTAAAGAATGTTGTGGTGCTTTCTATATTAAAGGAAAAAACAATTATATTAATGCTTTGGAAGATGATTTTCAAGATATTTTTATTTAAAAACCATAATAAGTTATTTAATTATGGTTTTTAAGAGGAAAAAATAAAAAGGAGTGATAAAAATTAATATTATAGAAACCAATTTAAAGTTTAGAAATCTTTCCTATAGGAAGAAAACAAATCTTATAGTGTTGCATCATATGGAACACCCTACATGGACTGTTTATGATGCACATAATTATCATAAAAATACTTTAGGCTGGGCAGGTATTGGTTACCATTTTGTAGTTAATAAGAACGGAAGAATATATCGTGGTAGACCAGAAGGAGCTATCGGAGCTCATGCCTATGGCAACAATAATACAAGCATTGGAATATGTGCCCAAGGTAACTTTATGAAAGAAGTTATGCCAGAGGCTCAAAGAAAAGCAATTATTGATGTATGCAAATACCTACTCGGTAAATATACCGTAGGGTCTGTTAAAGGACATAAAGAAATTAATTCCACTAATTGTCCTGGTGTACTCTATCCCCTATATAATATTAAACTAGCCTTAAATAAACCTAGTAATAGTACAGCTAATAAAACCTACAAAGTAAAAAAAGGTGACACTCTATGGGGTATTTCAAGAAGGTTTAATACAACAGTACAAAGTTTAAAACTGAAAAATGGACTTATATCGGACTTAATATATCCTAATCAAGTATTGAAAATATAGAATAACTTTTAGTTATTCTATAAAATTAACATCAAAAAGATGATTATTTGTTTAAACTTATTATTCCTCAAGAAAATAAAAACACATCAGCTGTCTTTATAAAAAAATACCTTGCAAGATAAATATTGGTGAACTATTGGCGATTTTAGTTCTAGTTAATATTTTTCATTAAAATGCCCCCATAATATTAGACTTTTGTATCTAATATTTGGAGGCGCCTCATAAACTTGATGGTTTACGCTGAAGCTATCAATTTAAAAATATAATGTTAAAATTTAGACTTTACCTTAAATTTATTTTTTTGTATTACCAATATTAACTAATGGTAATATAAAATTTACGATAGGAACATTGCCTAAGAATAATTATGACTTTTTAAAAATATAATTGAAATTCTTGCCAGATACATAACAAACTTTTTTTCATTATAAACCACATAGTATTGATTTAATATGTTGTATAATTTCTTTGGCATTCAATTATACTTAAAAAACCTAATAGTTTATCCTTATTAGTTGTAATATTTTTTTCTATTTGAGAATACCTATATCCATTTCTAAAATAAATATTTATATATTCATGACCAGTCTCATAGTTAATTGGTGCGCCTACACCTACTTTTTGTTTTACCCTTAGATAACGGCTCACAACTCTTTGTGTATGTGTCCCTGCATTAACAACTATTGCTCCACTACTAAATATAGTAACTGTAACTAATACACTTGCAATATATTTTAAAATGTTCTTTTTACTCATTTAATTTCCCCCTAAAAAGATTATTAACTGTATAAATATTATATTTTACTTGTATCTTTTTTAACTTTTAAAATACATTCTTTCTGAAAAAAAACAATACCTGTAAATAATAACATCAATATTGATATACATAAAACCTTAATTCCATTAAAAACATTTATATTTTGAGAGATTTTAATCATATTTCCTTGTAAAATATTGGATATATCAATATATGTAATTGGAATTAAAGGTGCTATTTTGCTAATAAACCCTTGATTGATAATCATATATAAAGATACTGATATAATTAATGTTATAGATATTGATGTGCCAATATTACTACAGAATATGGAAATAAAGGTTGATAAAATACATATAAAGGTATTAACTAATAATAACATTATTAATTCAAATACTATATATTCACCTATGGTTACAAATTGTAATTTCCCATTAACAAAAAACTGTGTAGGATAATTTAAATCTCCAAACCCGTTCTTTATTCCCAAGATAAAAAAGAATAAAGTAATTATTGAAAAAATAATTACATTCACAACTATTGTTACAGCGATTGCTTTACTAAATAATATTGAATTTTTACTTATTGGCTGAGTATATAATAATTTATATGTATTAAATTCGATTTCACTTGAGATAATATCGGCACTTAACATAATTACTACTATCATCATTGTCAAAGTTAATGGACTATTTAGAACTATCTTGATAAAATTATATCCTTTCATAGATACTTTATCATATATTGGCTGTATCTTCTTTTTCAATAAAATACTATTTATCTTTATATCCATCTTTATTTCTTCTGGATCTTTTCCTGATATTACTTTTTGACTTTGTATATCTGATAATAATTTCTTATCTAGTTTTAACTTAAATTTTAAATAAGTAAATGCATCATTCTCCTTATATGCCTCTTTCTGCTTCTTTAAAGTTTCCATATCTTCAGTATAACTTTTCTTAATATATACTATATCATTATTATTAGGTAATTTTTCAATTTCATCGTCTATTCCTATAAGTGCATTCTCAATTGACTTAATTTGATCTTCTATACTAGAAATTTCACTAACTTTCATCTGGCTTTCAATTGAGGCATTTAATCCAACAAAAATGAATAATATAGACATGAATAGTAATATTATAACTAGATTCTTTTTTCTATTTAAAAACTTTTTCATCTCAAAAGCTACTAAAGTTAACATTTATTTTCCTCCGTAAACTCCCTTATACAGATTTTCCATGCTATCATTAACAATTTCGATATCACTATATTTTATCTTTCTTCTATAAATCTCTTCCATAAACTGAGGTTTTTTATTTATATTTAAAGTTATATATATCTTATTATTATCTGCTATTTCAACATCATCTACACCTTCTATTTCTTTTATATTTAATATTACATTATTAGGATTTTCAACCGTAAGTATTATTTTTTGATTATTTGATTTTATGTTATTTAAATCAAATTCTATAATTTCCCCAGATTTAAGAAATAATAACTTTGAGCATATTTTATCTAAGTCAGATAAAATATGTGATGATATAAGAATAGCTATATGTTTTTCTTGTGCTAAACTTATTAATAATTCCCTAAATTCCATAACTCCATGGGGATCTAATCCATTGGTAGGCTCATCTAATATCAATAGCTTAGGACTAGTAAGAAGAGCTATACCTAAAGCCAATCTTTGCTTCATTCCTAATGAATAATTTTTAACTTTATCATATATCTTATCACCTATATTTATAAACTTTAAAGCCTTCATCATGTTTTCTTTTGAAACATTATTTAACTTTCTTATAAAGTTAATATTATCATATCCTGTAAGCATTTCATATAAAGCTGGTGTTTCAATGATACTTGAAAAGTTACTCAAGTACTTTTTTCTATTATCTCGATTAGACACCCCACAAATTTTAATCTCTCCTGAATCCTCTTGTAATAACTTTGAAATTATTTTCATTAATGTTGTTTTTCCAACGCCATTAGGCCCAACTAATCCAACAACTTCTCCTTGTACAATACTAAAACTAATATTATTTAATATTTTTTGTTTATAACATTTATTAATATTTTCAACATTTAAAATATCCATATTACACCTCCTTATATGTAAATGCGTTCTGTTAAGTTATATAAACATTAATTTCTCTCCAAATATGAAATATAACATCTTCATCTTCATCTAAAATATATATTACCTCACAAAATCAGTGAACAAAACTAATAAAAACTTATTCATACTAGTATATATTTTGCATCCCCATATTTTGCATCCCCATATAGAGATGCAAAATATATCTTTAATACCTTTCTAAACAGTATTAACATGAACTGCAAATGGGGATTTTTATTTTATTAACCTATTCTTAATATGTTATATACTCTCTTGTATATAGATATACAGATACAATGCATAATAGGTGATCTTTAAAAGTAGTTATATCTTTATGTGTTTCTCTATATCTAAAACCCTTTCTAAAATAAATATTCTCATATTCATGAAACCTATCATAACTAGAAACTTGATGATCAGCAGGTGACATTTGCCATACTCGTTCATAGCTCTTAAGAACTTTTTGTACATGTGATCCTGCATGTACTATTGATGCACTACTAAACAAACTTAAAACAACTAATAAACTTGCCATACATTTAAAAATATTTTTCTTCATAAATATAAATCCCCTTTCATCCCCTACTTAACAATACATTATATTCTGAATATTTTCAATATTTTATTTTTTATTACTTTTTTAGTCTTATACATATTAAATTTATAGTTGAAAAAAGTTTTATATTCTCTAATAAATTCTCCAATTTTAAAAAACTATTACTAAGACAAAAACTTGTTAGATTTTTTTCAAAAAAACCTTTGAAGTTCATATATACAGTTGAAAGGAGTTGATAAGAATGGCAATAGAAAATGTAGTTATTAAAACTAAATTAAAAATTGAGTATACAGATGGCTATAATGAAAAGACAGGTGAAGAGATTGTAAAGACTAGAGATTATGGCAACATTAAAGCATCAGCTAAAAATGAAGATCTTTATGATGTTGCACATGCTATGTCTAGTGTTATGGCTGCCCCTACTCATGGTTATTTAAGATGTGATGAGTCTGAACTTTTAAAGGGAGATGAATAAAATCCATTTTTCTCTTTAAATAATTTAAGAAAGGAGAGATAATCTATGGAAATAAAAGACTTAGTTATGACCTTCAAGAGCGAAGCTGATAGAAAGGTAAATATTAAAGTACCAAATGTAAAAGGCGATCTTTCAGAAGAGCAAGTTGCTGAAGTAATGGATACCATTATTGCAAAAGATGTTTTTGCATATAAAGCAGCTTCTTTAGTTAAGAAAGTTCAAGCAGATCTTGTTAAGACAGAAATTGAAAGTTTTGATTTTAAAACTTTATAATTTATAATAAAAAACCTGGCTAAAAGCTAGGTTTTTTATTATGTCTAACGCTTTCAAAAATGGACACCTTGTCACACTTCGTGTAACTCCTTCCATTTTTTCAGTTGTTAATATAACACCTAGGGTGGACAAGCCTTGGAATACGTTGGCTTATATGAAAGACTGCATTTGTGTGGCTACGATTTTTGCCACACAACAGGCGAAAATATAAAGTCATAAGTATGGAAAGGCTTGTCCACCCTTGTTTTTAAGCCCAGTGGACTTGACCTATATGAATGCCGTTACGAATTCCTGAGTTAAGCATGAATATAGGCATGTCCACTGGGCGAAGCGTTCCATCGGGTACCCAAAAAAGGACTTGTAGAATCTTAAGAAAACTTATGCTATAGGTGGCTTGAAGCATTGAAAGACACATAGAGCTATAGCTTTCTAAGATAAAACAAGGAACTCTTTTTGGGTGATGGGGTTTAACGCCAAAATCATTATTAATAAAAAAGTTCGTAACGTAAAAATTAAATGATAAATTAGGTATACTAGTATAAGTAACTCTCTTATATATTTCTTATAATAATGATTTTAAATTACGATATGTTATAATTTAAATAAAATTAACTACTAAACTTTTCAAATCCAAAACATTAATTTTTCCCAATATTTGAATTAAGAAAGACCTAGAGTTTTCTCTAGGTCTATTTTTTCTATTTTGTTTGGACTAGCTTATGAGTGTCTTTTAACTGATACGCTTGTCCAAACATTCCTTTTAAAAAGCCCCTATGACACAAAGGGAATACTATATGATATCTTTGTATGATAGGGGCTTTACGTGAATACTTGGAGCGGATAAGTAAAAATGTATAAGCATTTTATCCTTTTATAACCCTTGTAAATTCAAAGGTTATATTTTTGTTATACTTTTATATAACCTATATACTTTAATTTTCTTTTTTCTCATTTTCTAATTCCATGTAAAGATAATTTACACCTTCATACCATAACTTAGTATCTTCACGCTCTAAATTATCATAAGTTCTTGAATTATAAAACTTTAATAAAGCATCTTTTTCAGAAACTCCATGTTTCCTCGCAAATCTTTCAGAAACCATTGCTGCTTTTAATGGTATAAACAAATGTACATTATCCTGTGTTATTTTAGGCAATGTCATAATTACACCTCCTCATAATGTAAAAACTTTAAATATTCTAAGGCTCTCTTTGTATGAAAAGAAATTTGGTCATCTAATTTATATGTTTTAAGTTCCTTAATTGCCGTTTCAAAATCCATAAATTTATTTTCAAAGGCATTTAAACACGTATAAACTCTATCATCTGCAACAGAACCTTTTACTATATCATATTCATGAGTAAATCCTTCTTTCATTCTATTTTCTAAAACAAATTCAAGCCAGGACTTACTTGCACCTTTAAATATTTTAATATCTAGTTCTGATTCTTTAATTAAATCCTCATCTATTTCATAAATACTTATAAAACCTTTTTCTAAATTCTCTCTTCTTTGCTTAATTTTAGCCCATTTCAATGCCTGTTCCCTGCTTGAAGTTGTATAAAATCCATATCCAAAATCTAAGGTTCTATTTGATCTTATAATCATAGGATTTTGTACAATTACACTACTTCCATGATAAAGTATCATAACTTATAACCCCTATTCTCTAAAAAAAGTTGTATTTCAGATATAATATATTCTGCTCCTTGAGTATGAAGTAATTCATAACTTTCAATAAGAAAATCTATCACACCACTTTTATAAAATAGATTTGCTACATCCTTACCCTTCATATTAAATTTCACCTTAAAATTCTCTATACAAAATGAAACGAACTCCATTACCTTCTCATTTTCGCTTAATTCTAAATTCATTTCTTCTTTTACCCTCTTTCTCATCTCTTCCTCTTGAATAACTAATAGAACTATAAGAGATTTATTTGTATAATTATCTTCTATAAATAATTTATTTACTTATTTATTTTATTCAATATATCTGTTAAAATACTATTCAAAATTAAATCAACAAACTCTGCCTTTTTCATTCCAGAAATCTTTGAACATTTATTTATTTTTTCAATAGTATCTTCTCTTAAAGTATATGCAGAACGTTTTAGATTATCACAATTAGTATAAGTGCTCTTAAAGGTTGTATTTCCTAGTTTTATATTTTTTGTTTGTGCTATTTTTGTTTCATTTTTTGCAACAAAATCTGTATCAATTTTTGTATCGTTTTTTATATCTTTATTTGTATCATTTTCTATTACATTATTTACATCACTATTTGTTGTAAATGCTGATACAGCAGTTGTTATAGGTTTATTTAATCTATCATTTAAACTAACTCTCTTTTTACTCATGAGCTATTACCTCCTCTGCAATTTCCATATAAGCTCTAGATCCCTGAAAACTATTACCAGCATAATCAAATATACTGAAATAGCTTAGACAACTATCCGGAAATTTTATACTTCTTTTTATGATACTATTAAATACAGGATATCTATTTTTTAACTCTTTTAAAACCTCATTATGATGAGTAGTTCGAATATCAAACATTGTAACTATTACCCCTAAAAATTCTAAATCATTATTGAATTTCTTTATTTCATTTACAGTTTCAATTAATATTTCAAGGCCTCTCATGGCTAAATATGTAGCATCTGTTGGAGCTATAATATAATCGCTTGCCATTAAACTATTTATAGTTAAAAGCCCAAGGCTTGGAGAATTATCTATTAAAATATAGTCATACATATTTTTTAAATCTTCAAGTTTATTTTTAAGAATAAATTCTCGTCCTATTTTACTTATCATAATTAACTCTGCTTTTGAAAGTTCAATATTTGATGGAAGTAAATCTAAATTTTTTATATCAGTATGACAGATCACTTCCTCTGGCTTCATATTTTGGGTCAATACATTATAAATCGTATAATTAACATCTAAGGGTTCTATTCCAAAATATAAACTTAAACTAGATTGAGGATCTAAATCAATTATAAGAACTTTTTTATCTAATTTACTTAAAGCAACTCCTAAATTTAAAGTTGATGTAGTCTTACCAACTCCCCTTTATTATTAGCTATACTTATTATTCTACCCATGTTATACTCACCTCTTTCATAATATTTTTGTATCAAATTTTGTTACAAATTAATAAACATAAAAGTTACAAAACTTGATGTATAAGATTACACAAAATATATACATTTATAATACCATATAAAAACTTTTAAGCCCATAAAAAAGACTAGTTTTAAATTTTAAACTAGCCTTTTATAACTTATTCATCTTAATAATTTAAATCATCTATAATCCTTTTTTCAAATTCTTAATCTCCTCTATAGATAATCCTGTTTTAATAGCAATTGTTTCAACATCTAATATATCTAATAAGTTTTTAGCAACTTCTATTTTACCTTTTTTTAATCCCTTTTGTTCAGCATTTTCAAGGTCACTAACTCTATCTAGTATTGCAAATTTTCTTTTTTCATATAGCTCTACTTCTTTTTTATCTCCACTTAATCTAATTAATTCTTCCTTTGCTTGTTTTATTTCTTCTACGTCCATTTCAAGTTTTTGTACAATCTTACTTGAAGGATTATTTATAAACTTAATCCATGCGTCTAGCATATCTGTAACTTCTTCATTTTCATTAGATTCCCTCATCTTAGGAAGTTCTATAAAATGAATTTCTTCAACATCTGTTAATTCCTCATTTGTAGTGATTTCCTTTAATCTATATCCATTATGGAATCTATCATTTTTTAGATATTTAAAATCTAGTATATTTATACATACTGTTTTTGATAACTTATTATAATTGTCACCTTCATTAATTTGACCTTCGTACATCTTGCTCCAATAATAAAGGCTTCTTCTTATCATGTTATATTCATTTTTAACCTGAATTTCTATATTTATTTGTTCGCCAGTATCAGTTGTTGCTTTTATATCTAATCTACTATATTTATCTTCTATATGTTCTTTTTCTATATCTGAATTGTTTATTTTAACTTTCTTTATAGGATTTACAGGCTTCATTACTGCATTTAAGAATGATATTAAAATCTCTGGATGCTTTTCATTACCAAATATCTTTTTAAATACAAAATCTACTTTAGGACTTAATAAACCATAATTCATAAGAAAACCTCCCTTTATTTTATTGAATTTAGTTTGTTCAATAATTCAGTATATACACTAGAAACCAGGAAAAGAAAAACAACAAGCTCCGCCCTATAATTTAATAGTGAATGTTTTTTGTCGGGTTATTTTTTTACAGTTATTCTATTTTTTTACTTGAACTTTAATTTCCCATATGCTCTTTGTACTGCTCTAACACTTATATTAAGCATTTGTGCAATTTCTGTGTGCTTGTATCCCTCTTCTTTTAGTTTCTTTATTAAGTAAGCCATGGTTAGGCATACAACTAGAAGAAAACAAAGACTAAGGAAAAAAGAACTCCAGGCTCCGCCCTATAATTTAATAGGACTATTTTTGACCCCCACACAATATGGAAATTAATCTTTTATTTTCCTATAAGCTCTTTTTACTGTTTCTATACTAACCTTAAGTTCCTCTGCAATATCCTTTTTAGTAAGTCCTTCTTCTTTTAGTTTCTTTATTACTTCTAATCTATCTAAAAGCTCTTGTTGCTTTTTAGTAAGTCCTTTTTCATTTCTTCTTTTTAATTTGTGTTGCTCATTATTTCTTCTTTTAACTTCTTTCTCACTAATTATAGTTTGTAGCTTTCTCATTTCCTCTTCTAAAATAACTAATAGAGCTATAAGAGATTTATTTGTATAGTTATATCCTAAGAATTTATATATCTCTTTTTTCTTTTTAACCTTTTCCATTTCTTCTTTAGTTAAAATTCTGCCCTTTAAATTGAAATCATTTAAAAGCCATTCTTCATATGCCTTTTCTGCCTGTCTAGTTTGACTTCTAACAGTTTTTTCATCTAAAGGTAATACAAATCCTTTGTTAAACTCTAAAGTGTCCTGTAATGCCTTTTCTGTATCTTGTGTAAAGCAACAAGAATAATATCTATATAAAAAGCACATTATTTCCCTTTGACCTGTTTCGCTTAAGGTACCATCTTCACTCCTACATAGGCCACCCCTTACATCTTGAAGGGTTACTATATCACAAAGCCTTGCATAATGAAGAGAGTATACATTAAACATTTTAACTATCTTAGGTTTTCTACCCCTTCTTTTATAACATGGATTTTCAACATAAGGGGTAAGACTTGGCATATACTCTTCTTGAATTTCACGAAGAGAGTATTTATATTCTGCATTATAAATTAAAAGCTCTACAGGTTTTTTACTCTTTTGATTTATGGACCCTGAAATCCTCATAACCCTTGCTGCATCTATTGATTTAGGGTCTGCCCCTACATCTTGTAATTCTTGTAATAAGAATTTTTGAACTGCATTCCAAAGAGGAAGTACCTTATAAGGAACAGGTTCTATAAGCCAGTAAATTGCAAGCCCTCTTCCTGTAATTACAATTAAACTAGCATCTGGAACTTTTCTTTTAAAATACTCATCATCTAAAAGAAAAATTATTTGCTCAGGTGAAAGATCTCTAAGTTTTTTTATATTATAATGATCTACATCTATAAATAAACTATTTAATTTTCGTACATTCTCAATTCTCCTAGAAGGCTTATAAAAACTATTAGGAGACATATATAAATTAATGTCTTTAATACTTAGAAGCTTGTCTACATTTTCTTCAAGCTCTTCCCTTTTATAATGGTATTGGTACCATGCACCTTTATCTTTAACAGCAACAGTAACATACCCATCATCATTTTTATGAATTTCATTTATTTGAGCCCTGGCCATTGAAACTCTACTTCCATCTGCAGTAACTTTTATATCGCTATTATTTATATCTCTTAAAACATCTTCTATATAATCTTGTAATTTAAGCTGCTGTGAATACAAAAAGCCCTCCTATCTAAAAAGTTCTTTAAACAGGAAAGCTTTATACTCTACATCTTTAAAACTATTTATTATTGACTATAAGCAATAAATATATTAGAATTAATATATATTTTAATAGATATAAAGAAAACTTTCCTATGAATTTAGAAAATTTCTATGCTAAATTAGAACTTTTTTATTTTATTTGGAAAGATTTTTCAAGATGGTAACTCTTGGATGAAGCGGCCAAACTTCTGGATCCAAGAGTTTTTGCTTTATATGCACTCATCTTGAAATATCTCTTATTTTATTGTAAACAACTGTAATATACTTGATTATATTGTACTTTGAAATCAATGAAAATTCAATATATATTATATACTATATAATTTTTTCTAATATACATTTTATTTAAATTCAACATTTATTTAAATTCAAAAAAATTTAATATTGAAAAATTTTTTGAATAATGTTAAAATATAGTTAATTAAGTAAATATATTTTAACATTAAAAAGGTGAGAAATAA